>NZ_JACONZ010000016.1 GCF_014287275.1 Anaerofilum hominis | reverse complement strand
GAGCCGCTGTTTCTGACGCGGCTGGGGGTGTATGCGGTGACGAGCCAGGATATCACGGGGGAGAAGATCAGCAATCTGCGCAGCTTTTACCTGAACGGGGCGCTGCTGAGCGAGCGGGGCCTGGAGGACGCGTTCGCCTTTGTCTACAAGGACATGTACTGGCTGTGTCTGAATGGGCACGCTTACATCCTGGACGGCCTGCAGGCGACCCAGACCGACCGGTCGGCCCCTTACTCCACGCGGCAATACGCGGGCTTTTACTGCACCAACATCCCGGCGCGGGTGCTGTGGGAGCAGGACGGGGCGCTGTGGTTTGGCACGGCGGAGGGGAAGGTGTGCCGGTTCTGCACCGAGCCCGGCGCGCTGACCAGCTACAGCGACGACGGCGCGCCGGTGAGGGCCTGCTGGCGCACGCCGGACGTGTTCGGGAAGAACTTTTACAGGAACAAGACGTTCAGCCGGTTTTACATTGGGCTTGCCAGCGCGAGCGCGACGGGCTTCCGGGCGCTGGCACGGGTACAGGGGCTGTGGGAAGAGCTGCTGCGCGATTTTGCGACGGCGCGGTATTTCAGCTATGCGAACCTGACCTATTCGAAGTTCACCTACTCGAACGACGACAGCCCCCGCACGATCGGGGACAAGATCCGGATCAAGAAAGTGGACAAGGCGGGATTTCTGGTGGAAAACGGGGAGCTGAATGAGCCGTTTGCGCTGGATTCCATTGCGCTGGAGTTTGTGGAGACGGGGCATTACAAAGGAGGTTAATATGGCGTTTGAGAAGATCACCGAAGCCGACACCAACGGAAAAGGGAACGTGGGCCGGCCGGACACGCCGGGGGTCTCTTCCGCGGAGATGCAGCGGATATTGGACGAGCTGCCGCGGGAGGTCATCATCCCGAAATTCAACGGCCTGGTCGAGGCGCTGGA
>NZ_JACONZ010000015.1 GCF_014287275.1 Anaerofilum hominis | reverse complement strand
CCGCGGTTCAGCATGACCCATTCGATCTCGCCGCGCCAGTCCGCGATCCCTGTCGCGTTGTCCTTGTTGGTCACGCACAGGGCGTATTTTCCCGATGCCCCTATCCTGATCTCCGTGGCCGGATATTCCCTGTAAGCGCCATAGCTGCCGTTTACGATCGGGGCAAGCGAGACGCGCCCCGCATAAAAGCTGTAATTGCTGGACAAAACGTATTCTCCGGCGGCAAGCTCCACCTCCGCCGTGTAGTACCGATTCCCGCCTCCGTTGTTGGGGACGCTCTCCCCCTGTACCGGGAATCCCGCCGCCCAGTCTTTCGGGGCGGGTATCAAGTTTGTCTGCATCCCCACGCCGTAAATGGGGCGGACGTTCGCGGCGCCCGGGACGCCGGAACCGGCCTGCAGCGTTTTTCCATACACGGTCACCGTGTCGATGCAGCCCGCATACCCCTCGGCCTCGATCTTCTCCCCGCGGGGACAGCGCAGTTTCAGCCCCTCTTTTTCCCCTTTCGGCAGCTCCCCGGTCATCAGCTGCCGGTACAGCTTTGTGCCCGCGTGGATCAGCGGGGCCCCGTCCCGGCAGGTGTGGAAACCGTTCACCGCCCCCTCCAGCTCCAGTACCGTGCGCCAGCCCATCCGCTTGCGCACTTTGCCCGGCACGTCCCGGATCATGTTCTCGCAGTCCGGCGACCGCGTGTTCTCCACATTCGCCGGGCTGTTGGTCAGGTCCGCCCCCAAAAAGGTGTCGATCTCAAACTTCGACATGCCCGGGGCCGATGCGGACGAAAAAGAGACCGGCCTATATCCCGCCATGCTCCTCCACCTCCACCACCGCAAGCGGCCCCTGCGGGTTCGCCGTCAGGTTCGCCAGCTTGCCCTGATACTGCGCGTAAAAGCTTTGGAAAAACCGCTGGTCGTATTCCATGCTGTTGCACTGGGCCGCCGCGTAAAAGATCACGGCGGGCGCCGCCTCTTCCGGCAGGTCCAAAACCATGCTGTCCGCCGCGTTCTCGGGGAT
>NZ_JACONZ010000014.1 GCF_014287275.1 Anaerofilum hominis | reverse complement strand
CCGCTGCGGCTCCCTGGCCGCGTCCACCCAGTAGGCGCAAAAGCCCCGCAGCGCGTCCGGCGCATGGGTCAGCTCATGCGGTTCGCCCGCCGCGTCCTCCGGCTTCAGCGGGTCGTGCTGCAGGGCCGGCAACGTGCGGATCAGGTTTCTGCAGGTGTCGAAGATGCGCAGCCGCGGCGACTGGCCGCCCGTCTCGTCCGGCCGCAGCGCCAGCCATTCCCGCACTGCCAGCCAGCCGCTGACCCTGTCGTTGCCCGTCCGGGCCAGCGGCACCCCGTGTTCCGCAAAAAGATCCGCTGCGCTGCGCCCGGTCTCCTGCCGCCGGTTCCACAGATCCGGCGGGGCCAGCCAGGCCGTCACTTTCTCGCCGCCGTTTGCCTGCAGCAGCCGCGCCGCCGCCGCGCTGATGATGTGTCCCTGCCCATCCGCGCCCCTGCCGTTGTCCCTGCCCTCATAGATCTCCCGGTAAACCACGGCCCGGCCCTCTCCGTCCACTGCGAACCAGTACGCCGCCAGCATGTCCATGCCGTAATCCAGGCTCACGTACCGCCGCCAGTGCTCCGGCACCTCAAACGGGCGGCACACATGCGCCTCGCGCGAAAACTCCGTGAAGTACTGCCCCTCAAAAATGTCCCAGTCGCCGTCCCGCAGCGCCCGCCGGTTTGTCTCGTCCAGGTTTTCCAGCCGCTGCAGGTAACCCGGGTCCCGGTCCATCAAAAATTTGTTGTCCCTGATCTTTGACGGCAAAAACAGCCGCGTGCCCGCTGCAAAAGTGTGTACGGTGTCCGGCGCGCCGATGTCGATGAACCTGGCTTTCACCCAGGCGTGTCCCACCCCGCCGGGGTTGGTACTGCTCTTCACCGCCTTGGGATAGTCGTTGGCGCCGCGCACGCGTGAGATCAGGTAAATGTACATGCTCTCGGTGAAATGGGTCAGCTCGTCAAAGCGGATCACGTCGTATTCCGCACCCTGATAGCGGTAAACGTCCTTTTCCGCGTCGCAGTATCCAAACTCAAGGACCGATCCATTCACAAAACTCCCGCGGTGGCTCGTGCCGGAATACCGATAAAGCTTTCGCGGATAAAATTTGAGATGCTCCAAAATCAGCGACCGCTCCAGGTCCGGGTAGGTGCGGCGCAGGATGAGCTGCTTTGAGCCCGGATACCGCAGCGCATACAGCAGCGCGTCGATCAGCTGTCCATAGCTTTTGCC
>NZ_JACONZ010000013.1 GCF_014287275.1 Anaerofilum hominis | reverse complement strand
AGCACGACCCGCTGAAGCCGGAGGACGCGGCGGGCGAACCGCATGAGCTGACCCATGCGCCGGACGCGCTGCGGGGCTTTTGCGCCTACTGGGTGGACGCGGCCAGGGAGCCGCAGCGGTTGCGGCACGACATTTTGAGGGACGATTTCGGCGTCGAGAAGCAGACCTCGGGGCCGCTGGGAGAGGGAGGCAGTTATGACATTGTTTGACATTGCAGCTTTGGCTGCGGCGTTGGTCTGGGGGGCGGGACTGGTATGGTGCTACCGGCTGGGGCTGCGGGACGGCCTGCGGGCTGCGCGGGGCGAAACGCCTGTGCCGGTGTGGACAGGCGGAGGGAGAGCAAAAGCGGGACCGCCGACAGAGGAGCAGAAGCGGTACGACGCGATCCTGGCGAATATCGACGCCTATGACGGGACGGAGAAAGGGCAACGGGAGGTGATTTGATGCAAGACGCAGTCGGGCAGACGGAGACCACGGAGATCTGGCGCAAATACGAGGCAGGCCGAGAGCATCACAACAACGACGGCATGTATGGCCGGGTGGAGCGCTGTCATCATTTTTACGAGGGGGACCAGTGGCACGGGATCAAGTCGGGCGGCGAGGAGCTGCCGGTGCTGAATTTCATCCGGCCGATCTGCACTTACAAGATCGCCACCGTGGCGATGAACGATACGGCGGTGCTCTACTCCGCCATGGACGGGGATGCACAGGCCACCGCGGTCTGTGAACTGCTGACCCGTTTTGCGGGCGCCCAGTGGGAAAAGGGAAAGATGGACTTCAAAAAATGGGCGGTCATCAAAAACGCCTGCATTGCCGGGGACCACTATCTGTACTGCTATGACGCGCGCGAGCCGTCCGAAAGCGTGGTGCAGGATCTGAAGCCGCAATTAAAGATGCAGTTGGTGGGCAAGACCAGCCTTTACCTGGCAGATGAGCAGGAGCCGGACATCAACAGCCAGGAGTGGATCATCATCGCCGAGCGGCGGCCGGTGGCCCAGGTGCGGGAGGAGGCGCGGAAAAACGGCGTGGCGGAGACGGAGGTCGTGCGTATCGTCTCTGACGAAGTGGATGAGACTGAGATCGGGTACACCGGCGCGCAGGAGGTGAAAACGGACCTTGGCAAGTGCACCAGCCTGCTGTATATGGCAAAGACGGACGAGGGGGTGGCTTTTGGCCGCTCCACCGAGACGGTGATCTACCAGCCCGAGCAGGTGATTCCGGGGCTGGACGTTTACCCGGTGTGCGGGATGCGATGGAGCGAGAAGATGGGCAGCGCCCGGGGCGTGGGCGTGGTGGAGGGGCTGATCCCCAACCAGATCGAGGTGAACCGGACCCT
>NZ_JACONZ010000012.1 GCF_014287275.1 Anaerofilum hominis | reverse complement strand
AGCACGACCCGCTGAAGCCGGAGGACGCGGCGGGCGAACCGCATGAGCTGACCCATGCGCCGGACGCGCTGCGGGGCTTTTGCGCCTACTGGGTGGACGCGGCCAGGGAGCCGCAGCGGCGGCGGCACGATATTTTGAGGGACGATTTCAAGATCGCGGCGGCGGAGGCCGGGAACGCACTGGGAGACGGCGGGACATATGAGGTGATCTGACGGACCGGGGCAGAGAACAGTTTTCTGGCAGCCTGCAGCCGGGGAGCGGCTGTGGGATGCCGGGAGCAGGGGCTGCCAATGCCGGGCCGCGGCAAAAAAGGGGGAGAATTTATGACACTGTTTGAGATGGCGCTGCTGGGGCTGGCAACGGCGTGGGGCGCGGGCTTGGCGCTTTGTTACAGGCTGGGGCTGCGGGACGGGCTGCGTGCCGCGCGGGGCGAGGCGCCCCGGCTGACGCCGGGGGGAGCGGCCGAGGCGGGGCCGACGCCGCCGGAGCAGCAGAGATACGACGCGATCCTGGCGAATATTGACGCCTATGACGGCACAGCGGAGGGACAGAGAGATGTTTAAAAACGAAAAAGCGCGCGGCAGGCAGGAGCAACGAGAGCATGTCTGTGTGCGCGGCGAGGGATGGCGGAGCGGCGCAAAGGCGGCGGGGAGGCGGACAGCGGGCGCAGGGACAGCCCGCGGCGGCCCCGAGACACAGCGGGCGAAAGGGAGGATGGGCAGATGAGCGGACAGCGGACAGGCGAGGACGGCGCGACCGATATCTGGCGCAAGTACGAGGCGGGACGCGATCATCACAACGGCGAGGGCATGTACCGCCGTGTGGAGCGCTGTCACCGCTTCTACCAGGGAGATCAGTGGCATGGGATCAAGTCGGGCGGCGAGGAACTGCCGGTGCTGAATTTCATCCGGCCGATCTGCACTTACAAGGTCGCCACCGTGGCGATGAACGATACGGCGGTGATCTACTCCGCCATGGACGGGGATGCACAGGCGGCCGCGGTCTGTGAACTGCTGACCCGGTTTGCGGCCGTGCAGTGGGAAAAGGGAAAGATGGACTCCAAAAAATGGGCGGTCATCAAAAACGCCTGCATTGCCGGAGACCACTATCTGTACTGCTATGACGCGCGCGAGCCGTCCGAGAGCGTGGCCCACGACCGCACGCCGCGGCTGCGGATGAGGCTGGTGGGCAAGACCAGCCTTTACCTGGCAGATGAGCAGGAGCCGGACATCAACAGCCAGGAGTGGATCATCATTGCCGAGCGGCGGCCGGTGGCCCAGGTGCGGGAGGAGGCGCGCAGAAACGGCGTGGCGGAGACGGAGATCGCCCGCATCGCCGCGGACGAAGTGGACGAGACCGGGGTCGGGTACACCGGCGCGCAGGAGGTGAAAACAGACCTTGGCAAGTGCACCAGCCTGCTGTATATGGAAAAGACGCCCGAGGGGATGAAATTCTGCCGCTCTGCCCAGACGGTGATCTACCAGCCCGAGCAGATGGTGCCGGGGCTGGACGTTTACCCGGTGTGCGGGATGCGATGGAGCGAGAAGATGGGCAGCGCCCGGGGCGTGGGCGTGGTGGAGGGGCTGATCCCCAACCAGATCGAGGTGAACCGGACCCT
>NZ_JACONZ010000011.1 GCF_014287275.1 Anaerofilum hominis | reverse complement strand
CCCCGCTCGCTCAGCAGCGCCCCGTTCAGGTAAAAGCTGCGCAGATTGCTGATCTTCTCCCCCGTGATATCCTGGCTCGTCACCGCATACACCCCCAGCCGCGTCAGAAACAGCGGCTCGTTGGCCAGATATCCAAACGCCCATTTTGCCGCCGCCCCCTCTCCCTGCAGCGTGTTCACGATGGGGAACGCGGGTTTGTTGTTCTGCAGATTCCCCTCCCGCACCACCACGCTGCGGTCAGCCTCCCGCCCGTCCTTGTGCGCAGCCAGACGCGCGGACACGATCGAATACCCCACAATCGCGCTGTCCGATTGCCCCAGTACCGCGTAGGCGCCGTCGTCCCAATAGGTGGGGTCGTTATACCCTGAATACCAGTCGTAATTGGGCAGCCCGGCATACCCGGACAAAAACAGCCGGTCCGCCGCCCCGCTCACCCCGAACAGGGCGCCGATATCGCAGCGGTTGATCCGGTCCGCATACCCCTCCATCGTGCCCGCCGCCGTGATCTTCACATTGTCCTGCCCGGAGACCGGCGACACCCCCGGCGCGGCGGTAAAGGTCACCAGTCCCGCCGTCCGGTCCACCGAAAAATCGCTGCCCTCGGCCAGCTCCCGCCAGCTGCCGTCGCTCTGCAGCAGCTCTACCGTGACGGCCGCCGCATCCAGGGGGGCAAGGCTCAGCTGGTAGGCCTTGTCGGCGGCCGTCCCGAGAAACTGCTCGGTAAATTTGGGCTGGATCAGGTTGATGCCCTCGAATTCCTGCCCGCCGGCTTTCGGCCCCTTGCCGATGGTCAGGGTCGGCACATATGCCCCCTCCGACGCCGGCTTTACCCTCTCGCCGTCGTAGATCCACAGCGTGCCGCCGTCGGCGATCACCAGCTGGTCCGCCAGCAGCCAGCTGCGGCTGCGGCCGTCCGCAAGGCCGCCCGCCCGTTCCTCCGCCATCCGCAAGTCTGCGGAGAGTTCCCCCTCTGCGCGCAGGACAAACCGGCCGTCCCGGCCATTGAGCTCCACCGCCTCATGGGTGTAGGTCTCTTCCTCCGCAAGCTCGTAAACCACCGTCACCGGCGTGCCCGCGGCATACTGGGCGGCGAGATGCGCTTTAAACTCCGCCGCGGTGCTGTAGGAGGAGTCCTTGAACGCGACATAATGACCGGACGCTTCGTTTATGCCCACAAACACGACGTGATCTTCGCTCATCCAGTTGGCCTGCGCCCATGGATAGTGGCTGCAGACCCCGCACTGATACGTCGATCTCGCAAACGGGATCTGATTGTCGGCCACAACAAACCAGTTATTCACCTCAGCGTCCTGATAAAAGTTCTCTGTCCCGTCCAGTACCAGCATTTTCTGCGCGTGCCGTTCCCGGCTGATCCGCCCGCCGTCCTCCGCCAAAACGCTGCTCTCCACCCTGTCGCCGTCCCACAGGGGCGCGGTCAGGGGGAGCAGGCGGAGCTGTCCGTTGATCTCCACCTTCGCGGCATACTCCTGTCCCCCGTAGGGGAGATATGGGGCCGCTTTGGTTCCGCGGTTCAGCATGACCCATTCGATCTCGCCGCGCCAGTCCGCGATCCCTGTCGCGTTGTCCTTGTTGGTCACGCACAGGGCGTATTTTCCCGATGCCCCTATCCTGATCTCCGTGGC
>NZ_JACONZ010000010.1 GCF_014287275.1 Anaerofilum hominis | reverse complement strand
CCCCGCTCGCTCAGCAGCGCCCCGTTCAGGTAAAAGCTGCGCAGATTGCTGATCTTCTCCCCCGTGATATCCTGGCTCGTCACCGCATACACCCCCAGCCGCGTCAGAAACAGCGGCTCATTGGCCAGATATCCAAACGCCCATTTGGCCGCCGCCCCCTCTCCCTGCAGCGTGTTCACGATGGGGAACGCGGGTTTGTTGTTCTGCAGATTTCCTTCCCGCACCACCACGCTGCGGTCGGCCTCCCGCCCGTCCTTGTGCGCAGCCAGACGCGCGGACACGATCGAATACCCCACAATGGCGCTGTCCGATTGCCCCAGCACCGCATAGGCGCCGTCGTCCCAATAGGTGGGGTCGTTATACCCCGAGTACCAGTCGTAATTGGGCAGCCCGGCATACCCGGACAAAAACAGCCGGTCCGCCGCCCCGCTCACCCCGAACAGGGTGCCGATATCGCAGCGGTTGATCCGGTCCGCATACCCCTCCACCGTGCGCGCCGCCGTGATCTTCACATTGTCCTGCCCGGAGACCGGCGACACCCCCGGCGCGGCAGTAAAGGTCACCAGTCCCGCTGTCCGGTCCACCGAAAAATCTCTTCCCTCGGCCAGTTCCCGCCAGCTGCCGTCGTTCTGCAGCAGCTCTACCGTGACGGCCGCCGCGTCCAGGGGGGCAAGGCTCAGCTGGTAGGCCTTGTCGGCGGCCGTCCCGAGAAACTGCTCGGTAAATTTGGGCTGGATCAGGTTGATGCCCTCGTATTCCTGCCCGCCGGATTTCGGCCCCTTGCCGATGGTCAGGGTCGGCACATACGCCCCCTCCGACGCCAGCTTTACCCTCTCGCCGTCGTAGATCCACAGCGTGCCGCCGTCCGCGATCACCAGCTGGTCCGCCAGCAGCCAGCTGCGGCTGCGGCCGTCCGCAAGCCCGCCCGCCAGTTCCTCCGCCATCTGCAAGTCTGCGGAGAGTTCCCCCTCTGCGCGCAGGACAAACCGGCCGTCGCTGTCATCGAGCTCCACCGCCTCATGGGTGTAGACCTCTTCCTCCGCAAGCTCGTAGACCACCGTCACCGGCGTGCCCGCGGCATACTGGGCGGCGAGATACGCTCTAAACTCCGCCGCAGTGCTGTAGGAGGAGTCCTTGAACGCGACATAATGACCTGTTGTTTCATCTCTGCCCACAAATACGATATGATCTTCGCCCATCCAGTTGGTCTGCGCCCATGGATAGTGGCTGCAGACCCCGCACTGATACGTCGATCTCGCAAACGGGATCTGATTGTCGGCCACAACAAACCAGTTATTCACCTTAGCGTCCAGATAAAAGTTCTCTGTCCCGTCCAGCACCAGCATTTTCTGCGCGTGCCGTTCCCGGCTGATCCGCCCGCCGTCCTCCGCCAAAACGCTGCTCTCCACCCTGTCGCCGTCCCACAGGGGCGCGGTCAGGGGGAGCAGGCGGGGCTGTCCGTTGATCTCCACCTTCGCGGCATACGCCTGTCCCCCGTAGGGGAGATATGGGGCCGCTCTGGTCCCGCGGTTCAGCATGACCCATTCGATCTCGCCGCGCCAGTCCGCGATCCCTGTCGCGTTGTCCTTGTTGGTCACGCACAGGGCGTATTTTCCCGATGCCCCTATCCTGATCTCCGTGGC
>NZ_JACONZ010000009.1 GCF_014287275.1 Anaerofilum hominis | reverse complement strand
TGGAAAAACCGCTGGTCGTATTCCATGCTGTTGCACTGGGCCGCCGCGTAAAAGATCACGGCGGGCGCCGCCTCTTCCGGCAGGTCCAAAACCATGCTGTCCGCCGCGTTCTCGGGGATGTCCGCCGGCCGTGCCTCATACCGCAACGCGAACGCCCCCGCGGGCAGCGCCGCCGTGGCGTCATACGGGAACCAGTTTCCCTCCGCCACAACCTGGCAGCCCCTGTAAAAGTCCTCCGGCAGCGCGCGCGGGCTGTCCGCCGCATACTCTTTCACCCGGTAGATCGGGTAATACAGCGCCACCTCTTTCTGTCCCATATCCAAAAACAGATTGAACTTGCCCGTCAGGTCCGCTTTCGGCCTGCTCTCGTCCAGCAGCTGCAGCACCCGTTTTTTTGCCTCTCCCAGTGTCATATCTGCCTCCTCTTGTCACGACTGCGGGAGTCGAACCCGCCTCGCCCGGTGTCATGATCTCAGGACAGCCACAAGTGCCCCTATTGCCTTGCGGCTGTCCATGTGTCGCCTGTTTTACGGCAGCAACAGCGCCCCAACTTTCATCGTGGTCGCGCCGGTCACTTTTACTGCGCCGTTTGCCTTGAACGCGCCGCTCTCCAGCACAAAGGCCATCGTCTTGCCCGCCGGCACGCTCGCGATCAGGTCCGCGACTCCCTGGATGCCGTTACCTGCCTTGAATGTGATATCCCCCGCGGCGGAACCGCCGTTCTCCACAAGGATCACCGTTTTAACGTCCTGCCCCTTGAAATCGATCTCCGCCCCGTCCGCAGACAGGGCAGTCAGCCCAGGTAGGGCCGCTCCGCCGTTCAGCGGGATTTTTGTCAGCTCAATTCTGGTTGCAGCCATTTCTCACTTCCCCTTTCCGCCGGTCACGCGCCGGCCTTGACATTCATCACGATCAGCTCTTTGGGCCGCACGATCTTGGCCTGGTACAGCACAAAGCCTTTCACCGCGTCGGAAAATCCCTTTTCCGGGCGATACGCCTCCGTGTGGGTCATCGGGTTGACAAACGCGATGGCCTTGTCGGTGTGCACCGTGACCAGGCTGTTGCCGGAGCTGTCCCGGGCCACGTTATTGCTCATCTTGACGATCACGTTGCCATAGCGGCCCACGCGGCCGTTCTCCAACATTTTGCTGTTGTCGGTGTCCAGCGCGGTATAGGCCTGCTTGAGGTTCATATAGAACCAGGGCGGCACCTCCATCATGATCTTGCCGTTGGGCTTGACGTTGTTCGCATACAGCTTTTCCAACACCTTGTCGATCTCCTCCAGGATGTTGGCCTTGGTGATCGCCACGGCGGCAGAGCTGTACTTGATGGCCTCCCGCGTACCGGCCATTGAGGCAATATGGGTGTCCATCGCATCCGCAAGGCCATAAGTGGCCTCCTTGTTCAGCGCCTCCAGCACGCCGCCCACCGCCTGGCGCCGGTCGATGTCGTCCACCTTGTAGTTGAAATAGCTGATCTGCTTGATGGGCAGCGTCACGCTGGTGTCATCCACCACCTCGGGGTCTTTCAGCACGATCTCCTTGTCCTCGGTGGTCGTGATGGTGGGCTTGCCCACCCCCAGGATGCGCACGGTGTCGCCCATCTTTTTTACTTCGCCCTCATACTGCCGGTTGCAGCCCTCGGCGTAGACCAACGCTTTTTCCAGATCCCTGTTGATGGCCTCCGCCCACACAGTAGGGATAAAGTTCTGATATGCCATTGTTTTCGTTTCCTCCTTTACTTCCACTGTTCCATTGATTTCCGGATCCTGTCATAGTTCTTACTGACTTCTGTGGGGTTCATCGCCGCCACTTCTTCGCGCGTGAAAAACTCTTTGCCCGCGCTGCCTTTCGGCCGCACCTCGCCCATGCTGGGGGGCTGCTTGACACTGCGTGCTTTTTCGGCTCGCAGGGCCTCATAGGCCGCCAGAGGGGAGATGCCGGACGCGCACATCGCCACAAATTGCGGGCCCAGCTCCTCAATGCTCTTTGCCTTTTCGTCCGGGTACGCCTTGCGGATGGCCTTGAGATCATTGCTGAAGATGTTCTCTCGCTCCCGCTGTTTGTACTGCTCCAGCTGCTGCGCCTGCGCCTGCAGCTCCGGGTCGCTGCGCTTGAGCTCCTCCCGCGCCTGTTCCACGATCTTTGCATATGTCTCCGGGGCGATCTGCGCCCGCTGCGCCCTGGCGGCAATGGATGCTTTGCGCTTCCATGCCTCCCACTCGCCGCGGTCCGCAAACGGCTTACCCGTGTCCGGGTTGTTCACCCCATCCACCAGCGCCCGAAACGCTGCCTCCTCCGCCTCTTTCCGCCGTCGCTGCTCGGCAAATCGCGCGTTCTGCTCAGTCTTCCACGGTTTGGCGGGCTCCGTGTCTTTTCCGCCTTCCTGCTCTCCCGCAGACTTTGCCTCTGATTCTGCGGCTGCGGGCTCCTGTGCCTCAGTGGGTACTGTGGCAACCGCTTCCGCGTCTACCGTCTCGGCCTCGGCCGGGGCGGCGGTGGTGATGTTCTCGTTTTCCATGTCTCTGTCTCCTTTTTACGCTTGGCAGCGTTGGATTTTACCGCTGTTCCTGCGAATTTATCGCAAAAGCCTCTCGGCTTTTACTCCACATTCTCCGGGCCCCCGATCAGATAAGCCCGGGTCTGCCGCACCACCTTGCCGCAGTTTTCACAGTGCGGATCGCGGCAGGTCAGGTCCTGTTCAATGTATACCGCCGTCGGTGTGTCGGGACTGTCGTCTCCCTGTGCCACCGTCCGGCTGGCCGTGATCCTCATTTCCGTTCTACACAATGGGCAAAGCATTCCGCTCACCCCCTCTCCCGGCCATGCCCTGCGCCAGTCCGGCGCCCGCCCCGAAAAGCACTTCTCCCGCAAGCTGGTCCGGCGCGCCCGTCAAAAGTCCTGCGCCCGGCGGCGTCATCCCGGCCTCTGCTCCGGCCGCCTGCTGCTGAAAAACAGCCTGCCGCCGCTCCAGTATCGCCCGGAACTTGTCCTTTGGCACCCCGCTGTTCTCGTCCAGCGCCTCCACATATTCCTCAAACGTGATGTGCTGGTTTGCCAGCGCGTTCTCCAGCGCCATCTCCCGGCTCAGCACGCTGTAGGGGTCTACCGGTGAGATGTCGATCTTGATGTCGATGTCCAGCTCTTTCAGGGCGTCATGCGGAATGACCACACTCATTTGTCCGCCTTGCCCGTCCGGCAGCTGCACCGCCATGCCGCCCACGGAGTAGACCGCCCACAGCTTGTACCAGATCAGCGCCAGGTCCTCCACAAACTGCTTGTAAGCCGCCGTCTGCTCGTTCAGGTTCATCGCGCTCTGGTCCCGCGCCGCCTTGATGGCCTCGCCGCTGGCCCTGGTGGGGTCCACCTGCCCGGTGGCCGCATCCGA
>NZ_JACONZ010000008.1 GCF_014287275.1 Anaerofilum hominis | reverse complement strand
GCGATCACCGCCATCTTCCGCTTCTTCTTTGCACTCATGCTTTTTTGCTGAGGATCTTTTCCCCTCATATAAGAAAAGGGCCGGCACCTACCTATTTTCCCAGGTCGTCTCCAACCAAGTATCTTCGGCACGATCGAGCTTAACTTCTGTGTTCGGGATGGGAACAGGTGGAACCTCGACGTCATCGGCACCGGCCATGCTATGCTTTTCGTATAGCCTAAGCCTAACATATTCACTTTTCTTCTTGAGAGTCATGCACCCTCAAAACTGAATATTGAAACCGCTGGCAAATGCAGAACCGTTGTGGTCAAGCCCTCGACCTATTAGTACGCACTAGCTGCACGTGTCACCACGCTTCCACTCTGCGCCTATCAACCTTGTAGTCTTCAAGGGGTCTTACCTGATTACTCAGTGGGATATCTTATCTCCAGGCCGGCTTCACGCTTAGATGCTTTCAGCGTTTATCCGATCCGCACTTAGCTGCCCAGCTATGCCCTTGGCAGAACAACTGGTGCACCAGAGGTGCGTCCATCCCGGTCCTCTCGTACTAGGGACAGATCCTGTCAAATATCCTACGCCCACGACAGATAGGGACCGAACTGTCTCACGACGTTCTGAACCCAGCTCGCGTACCGCTTTAATTGGCGAACAGCCAAACCCTTGGGACCGAATACAGCCCCAGGATGCGATGAGCCGACATCGAGGTGCCAAACCTCCCCGTCGATGTGGACTCTTGGGGGAGATCAGCCTGTTATCCCCAGGGTAACTTTTATCCGTTGAGCGACGGCATTTCCACTCACATACCGCCGGATCACTAACTCCAACTTTCGTTACTGCTCGACGTGTCTGTCTCGCAGTTAGGCTGGCTTATGCGTTTGCACTCTTTGGCTTGGTTTCCGTCCAAGCTGAGCCAACCTTTGAACGCCTCCGCTACATTTTAGGAGGCGACCGCCCCAGTCAAACTGCCCACCTGACAATGTCCCCCGACCCGGTTCAGGGCCGCAGGTTAGAATTCCAGTATCACAAGAGTGGTATCCCAAGGTTGACTCCGCAGAAGCTGACGCCTCTGTTTCTTAGTCTCCCACCTATCCTGTACATGTAATACCGAAACCCAATATCAGGCTACAGTAAAGCTCCATGGGGTCTTTCCGTCTTGTCGCGGGTAACCGGCATCTTCACCGGTACTACAATTTCGCCGGGCGGGCTGTTGAGACAGTGCCCAAATCATTACACCATTCGTGCGGGTCAGAACTTACCTGACAAGGAATTTCGCTACCTTAGGACCGTTATAGTTACGGCCGCCGTTTACTGGGGCTTCAATTCAGTGCTTGCACACATCCTCTTAACCTTCCAGCACCGGGCAGGTGTCAGCCCGTATACGTCATCTTTCGATTTAGCACAGACCTGTGTTTTTGCTAAACAGTTGCTTGGGCCTATTCTCTGCGGCTCTGTTTCCAGAGCACCCCTTATCCCTAAGTTACGGGGTCAACTTGCCGAGTTCCTTAACAACCCTTCTCCCGTTGGCCTTAGAATCTTCTTCCTACCTACCTGTGTCGGTTTGCGGTACGGGCGCCTTGTCAATACATGTGGCTTTTCTCGCCATCGTCCAGGTATGCTTCCCTACTAAATTTCAGTCCCTTTCGCCCGGGGCAACCAACGCCCGGGTCATACCCTTTCAATGTGTCCCCACACTTAACAACTTCGGCGGCTACGGAATCTCTACCGTATGTGCATCGGCTACGCCTTTCGGCCTCACCTTAGCTCCCGGCTGACTTGGAGCGGACGAACCTTGCTCCAAAAACCTGAGGCTTTCGGCCATGTAGATTCTCACTACATTCGCGCTACTTATTCCGGCATTCTCACTTGTATGTCGTCCACCGCCGCTTTCGCTACGACTTCTCCCAACATACAACGCTCCCCTACCCAGACTTGCGTCTGCCTAAGCTTCGGTGCAGGTTTTAGCCCCGTTGAATTTTCGGCGCAGAGTCACTCGACTAGTGAGCTATTACGCACTCTTTGAATGAGTGGCTGCTTCTAAGCCAACATCCTAGTTGTCTTCGCAACTCCACATCCTTTTCCACTTAAACCTGCTTTGGGACCTTAGCTGTAGATCTGGGCTGTTTCCCTCTTGACAATGAGACTTATCTCACACTGTCTGACTCCTGCACATCAATATTCCGGCATTCAGAGTTTGATAGGCTTCGGTAGTCTCTCGACCCCTAGGCCATTCAGTGCTTTACCTCCGGATATCTAATGCAAGGCTAGCCCTAAAGCTATTTCGGGGAGAACCAGCTATCTCCGAGTTCGATTGGAATTTCTCCGCTACCCACAGTTCATCACCGACCTTTTCAACGGGCGTGTGTTCGGACCTCCATGGAGTTTTACCTCCACTTCATCCTGACCATGGGTAGGTCACCCGGTTTCGGGCCCAATGCATGCAACTTAAGCGCCCATTTCAGACTCGCTCTCGCTGCGGCTTCACTGCTGAACAGCTTAACCTTGCTGCATACATTCGCTCGCCGGACCGTTCTACAAAAAGTACCATATCACACTTTGACGTGCTCTATGTGCTTGTAGGCACAGGGTTTCAGGTTCTTTTTCACTCCCCTCCCGGGGTGCTTTTCACCTTTCCTTCACAGTACTATACGCTATCGGTCACTGGGTAGTATTTAGGCTTGGAGGGTGGTCCCCCCGACTTCCCACGGGGTTTCACGTGCCCCGTGGTACTTTGGATCCTGCTCAGTCACTCCGGTTGTCGCCTACATGGCTCTCACATTCTTTGGCGTGCTTTCCCACACACTTCAGCTAACCGTTGTGAATCTTAAATGCAGTCCGTAACCCCAGAGGTATTTCTACCCCCGGTTTAGCCTCCTCCGCGTTCGCTCGCCACTACTTGCGGAATCTCGGTTGATTTCTTTTCCTCGCCCTACTTAGATGTTTCAGTTCAGGCGGTTCCCCACATATGCCTATTTGATTCAGCATATGTTACACGGACATGACTCCGTGTGGGTTTCCCCATTCAGAGATCTGCGGATCAATGTTTATTTGCAACTCCCCGCAGCTTATCGCAGCTTATCACGTCTTTCATCGGCTCCCAGTGCCAAGGCATTCGCCCTGCGCCCTTTCTAGCTTGACCGTTTTTTTGAGCTCGCTTTCGCAAACTCTAAGATTCTCCATTTGCCAACTATCAGAATTACGAAATTGTAGATTCTTTCGAACCTAAATTTGTTTCTTGTAGTCTTTTGCAGTTTCAATATTCAGTTTTCAAGGTGCATTCCGCTTCCGTCAGAGCCGTCCCCTCCGTATCCTGGGTGTTTCTCCAGGAAGCTCTCCCTTTCGGGAGTGGTGGGCTCAAGTGGACTCGAACCACCGACCTCACGCTTATCAGGCGTGCGCTCTAACCACCTGAGCTATGAGCCCACATCTGGTGGAGATGAGGAGGTTCGAACTCCTGACCCCCTGCGTGCAAGGCAGGTGCTCTCCCAGCTGAGCTACACCCCCATACCTGGGATGGTCTCCGTCTTTCGCGGTCTCTGAGTTCTCCGTCTGCCTTTCGGCAGCCAGGGCCCTCAAAATTAAACAATATAGGCTCTCACTTGTCTTTCCCTTGTTCCAGACGCCAGCCGCTTGCGCCGCTGCGTCTGCCTGACTCCTTAGAAAGGAGGTGATCCAGCCGCACCTTCCGATACGGCTACCTTGTTACGACTTCACCCCAATCACCAGTTTTACCTTCGGCGGCGTCCTCCTTGCGGTTAGACTACCGACTTCGGGTCCCCCCGGCTCTCATGGTGTGACGGGCGGTGTGTACAAGGCCCGGGAACGTATTCACCGCGGCATGCTGATCCGCGATTACTAGCAATTCCGGCTTCATGGAGGCGGGTTGCAGCCTCCAATCCGAACTGAGACTATTTTTCTGAGGTTTGCTCGGCCTCGCGACTTCGCTTCTCTCTGTTAATAGCCATTGTAGTACGTGTGTAGCCCAGGTCATAAAGGGCATGATGATTTGACGTCATCCCCACCTTCCTCCGTTTTGTCAACGGCAGTCTTGCTAGAGTCCTCTTGCGTAGTAACTAGCAATAAGGGTTGCGCTCGTTGCGGGACTTAACCCAACATCTCACGACACGAGCTGACGACAACCATGCACCACCTGTCTCCGTGTCCCGAAAGACTTCACATATCTCTATGCTATGCACGGGATGTCAAGACCTGGTAAGGTTCTTCGCGTTGCTTCGAATTAAACCACATACTCCACTGCTTGTGCGGGCCCCCGTCAATTCCTTTGAGTTTCAACCTTGCGGTCGTACTCCCCAGGTGGATTACTTATTGTGTTAACTGCGGCACGGAGGGGGTCAATCCCCCCACACCTAGTAATCATCGTTTACGGCATGGACTACCAGGGTATCTAATCCTGTTTGCTACCCATGCTTTCGAGCCTCAGCGTCAGTTGGTGCCCAGTAGGCCGCCTTCGCCACTGGTGTTCCTCCCGATATCTACGCATTCCACCGCTACACCGGGAATTCCGCCTACCTCTGCACTACTCAAGAACCGCAGTTTTGAATGCGTATACGGGTTGAGCCCGTAGATTTGACATCCAACTTGCAGTTCCGCCTGCGCTCCCTTTACACCCAGTAATTCCGGACAACGCTTGCCACCTACGTTTTACCGCGGCTGCTGGCACGTAGTTAGCCGTGGCTTCCTCCTCGAGTACCGTCATTTATTTCGTCCCCGAAGACAGAGGTTTACAATCCGAAGACCTTCTTCCCTCACGCGGCGTCGCTGCATCAGAGTTTCCTCCATTGTGCAATATCCCCCACTGCTGCCTCCCGTAGGAGTCTGGGCCGTGTCTCAGTCCCAATGTGGCCGTTCAACCTCTCAGTCCGGCTACCGATCGTCGCCATGGTGGGCCGTTACCTCACCATCTAGCTAATCGGACGCGAGTCCATCTTTCAGCGGATTGCTCCTTTGATCACTGCACCATGCGGTGCTGTGGTCTTATGCGGTATTAGCAGTCGTTTCCAACTGTTGTCCCCCTCTGAAAGGCAGGTTCCTCACGTGTTACTCACCCGTTCGCCACTAAGCTTTATCTTCGTCCATCCGAAAACTTCAGAATACAAAGCTCCGTTCGACTTGCATGTGTTAGGCGCGCCGCCAGCGTTCGTCCTGAGCCAGGATCAAACTCTTAATCAATGATATTAAAATCAGTTGACCTGAATTTAATCGCTTTCCACTCAGCACGCAATCGCTTGCGTCCTTTTGTGAATTACTTTAAAGGAATTTTTTATTTTTACGAGCAGGTTTCTTCCTGCTCTAAGGGTTCCTTCAAGCTTCTTCCTATATTGTTTAATTTTCAAGGTCCTGT
>NZ_JACONZ010000007.1 GCF_014287275.1 Anaerofilum hominis | reverse complement strand
TGGAAAAACCGCTGGTCGTATTCCATGCTGTTGCACTGGGCCGCCGCGTAAAAGATCACGGCGGGCGCCGCCTCTTCCGGCAGGTCCAAAACCATGCTGTCCGCCGCGTTCTCGGGGATATCAGCCGGCCGCGCCTCATACCGCAGCGCGAACGCCCCCGCGGGCAGCGCTGCCGTGGCGTCATACGGGAACCAGTTCCCCTCCGCCACGATCTGGCAGCCCCTGTAAAAGTCCTCCGGCAGCGCGCGCGGGCTGTCCGCCGCATACTCTTTTACCCGGTAGATCGGGTAATACAGCGCCACCTCTTTCTGTCCCATATCCAAAAACAGATTGAACTTGCCCGTCAGATCCGCTTTCGGCCTGCTCTCGTCCAGCAGCTGTTTCAAGCGTTCTTTCGCTTGCCCTAAAGTCATCATTCCCTCCTGTCTGCGGCGCCGTTTTTCTTGTCCCGCCGCTTTTTCATTGCCCCTCGGAATATCTTTTCCGTTCCCTTTTTACTGCCTTTTGTCCAGGACTTAAAACCGCGGTAAAAAGTGCAGGCTGCTCTCTTTTCTGAATGCCTTGTCCCGCAGCCCCGCCTTTTCCTTTCGCTCTTGCCTAAAAACCAAGGTCTCCGCGCCGGAACGCCTCTTGAAAGGCGCTGCTTTTGCCCCATCCCCCGGTTTCCGCTTCGCTGCCAGCGGAAAGATTTGCTGCTCCCGTCCGATCCTTAAAAGGGTCTCAGATCCCTCTGCTCCGCATCTGGATACCCGGGTCTGCTCTTTACCTTTCTTCCTCTGAACGCTCCCACCACTCTTCCACTTTTTCAACTACTGCGCCCAGAAATTCTTCTAAGCCCTCGTACTTATCTAATCCAAGCTCTTTCCCCAGCATTCCTATCATCTGTTCCAATATGACCCCTTGGGCTGCCGCCATCCGCGCTTCTTCTTCCGCCTGCGCCGTCGACAGTCCCCGGCTCACTGCATTCTTATAGGCCTGCAGGTAAGTCTCCGCCGCGCTGATACCAGTGGCAATATATGGCCCGGCGCTGCCGGCTCCCGCTGCCGTAGCGGCGGCCGGGATCGCCAGGCTTTCCGCTGTGCTGCCCAGCAGATTCAGGGCCAATCCTGCGGCCTGCACCATTCCTGGCCGCTCTTCCCTGCTCTCTTGATTGTGCTGCCGCAGTTGCTCGATCGGGTTGTCCAGCAGATTCTGTACCCGCAGATAGTGGTAAGCCTCTTCGGCCGCGTACTGTTTGTCCTCCGGGGCTGCCGCCAGTTTTTCCCGCGCTTTTTCCAGATCTTCATAGGCAGTTTTCAGCTGGGTGGCATAGATGAAAGCTTCCACCGTCTGCAGTGGGGAGTCCCAAAATCTGCCGGCCAGCTAGAATCCATTGTCGATCATATCTTCCGACGGCATGCCCCACGGTGTACTCAACTTTTCCGGGAGGTCTAAAAGAAACTCCACGCCGCTGTTCCAAAGCGCATCCCTCTGTGTCTCCAACTGGGCCAGCATCGGGTACATCAGCGTCTCATAACTTCGTTCCCCGCTCACTTCATAGGGGCTGAGAAACGCTTCCACACCAGGGGTCATACCGCTTTCGCTGTAGATGGCAGCCCCGGCCTGGTCCATGATGGGCTTCATCTCGTTCTGATAATGATCCGCCGCCCTGGAAATATTCGCTCCGATTTCTCTGCCCAGTTCCAACAGTCCCTGTGACTGTTCCTGTTCCCAGCCGGCGGACAGCTGGGGGACAGCCGGCAGCGACGTCGTCTGTTCTGCGGCAGGCGTCTGCTGTGTGTTTTGAAATTTCTGCATTTCTTTCCCAAGATCTTTCAGTTCCCACGGCGGGTCTGCGCTGCTGGTCAGGCTCGGCCGTCCAGCTTTCTGTCCGCCGCCCAAAAAGCCGGTGGATGCTGTACCCTGCAGATTTGTCGGACCGCTTGAACTGCGATTTTTCAGATAATTGCCGTAGGCGCGTTTGCGGACCTCCGTCTCCTCCTCCCGATCCCCCGGTACCGCCCACAGAACTGTGCTCTTTTTCAGTGCCACTTGTCGTTTTCCCCCTTTGTCCCCGCCTGCTCTGCAGCCGCGGGGCGGTCGTTTTTTCATGGGGCCGGGTACTGCCCCCGGCCTGGTCTTTGCCCATGGTGAAAAGGGGAGAACGGCAGCGGACCGCCGCACCTTCACCTGTCCTCCCGCGCTCCCCCTTTTGACAAAACACAGCGCCAGATCAGCCTCCCGCCGCTGTGTTTTTCTCACACGCTTTCCGCCTTTTTCGGCAGATGTCCGGGTCGTCGGCGCGGCCCCGCCGATCAAACATCCTCTCGTCTTTGGACCGAATAGGGTTCTCCCACGCGCACGCTCCCGCTTCCGTGACCGGCTGGGGCTTTGCTGCCCTGCCACGCCTGTTTCTTTACGGCAGCAGCAGTGCCCCAACTTTCATCGTGGTCGCGCCGGTCATTAGGACGGCTGCAGGCCCGCTCAAAACCTCACTCTTTGCGGCCGTCCATGCGAGAACGGCACGCCGTTCTCCCACACGCATGCTCCCGCTTCCGTGACCGGCTGGGGCTTTGCTGCCCTGCCACGCCTGTTTCTTTACGGCAGCAGCAGTGCCCCCACTTTCATATTTGTCGGGCCGGTCATTAGGACAGCTGCAGGCCCGCTCAAAACCTTACGCTTTGCGGCCGTCCATACGAGAACGGCACGCCGTTCTCCCGCACGCACGCTCCCGCTTCCGTGACCGGCCAGGGCTTTACTGCCCCGCCGTACTTTGCCCTTTACGGCAGCAGCAGTGCCCCAACTTTCATATTTGTCGGGCCGGTCACTTTTACTGCGCCGTTTGCCTTAAACGCGCCGCTCTCCAGCACAAACGCCAGGGTGGCGCCCGCCGCCACGCTCACAGTCAGGTCCGCCACACCCTGAATGCCGTTGCCCGCTTTAAAGGTGATCTCCCCAGCGGTGGAACCGCTGTTTTCCACCAAGATCAAGGTCTTGGTGTCCTGCCCGTCAAAGGCGATCTCTCCGCCCTCCGCGGTCAGCGCCGCAAGAGCGGGCAGGGCCGTGCCGCCGTTCAGCGGCACCCTGGTCAATGCGATCTTCGTTGCAGCCATCTCTCTTGTTCCTCACTTTCTCCGGGGGCTGTCCCCGGCCTCCCATTTGCGGCAATTTGTTTTTGTCCCGCAAGCTGTTTTTTCTTTCCCTCGCGCCATCTCTGGCCGGGTCCCGTTTTTTCAGCCGTTTTTCTAGGCCCCGGCTTTCACGTTCATCACCATCAGCTCTTTGGGCCGCACGATCTTGGCCTGATACAGCACAAAGCCTTTCACCGCGTCTGAAAAACCCTTTTCCGGGCGATACGCCTCCGTGTGGGTCATCGGGTTGACAAACGCGATAGCCTTGTCGGTGTGCACCATCACCAGGCTGTTGCCCTCGCTGTCCCGGGCCACGTTATTGCTCATCTTGACGATCACGTTGCCGTAGCGGCCCACGCGGCCGTTCTCCAGCAGCCTCGAGTTGTTGGTGTCCAGCACGGTGTAGGCCTGCTTCAGCCGCATATACATCCAGGGCGGGATCTCCATCATGATCTTGCCGTTGGGCCGCACATCGTTCTCATACAGCTTTTCCAGCGCCTTGTCGATCTCTTCCAGCACATTGTCTTTGGTGATCTGCACCGCGGCGGCGCTGTATTTGAGCGCTTCCCGCGCCGCAGCAACGCCCGCGATATGGGTGTCCATCGCAAAGGCCAGCCCCTGGGTGGCCTCTTTGCTCAACGCCTCCAGCACACCGCCGGTGGCCTGCCGCTTGTCGATGTCGTCCACCCGGTAGTTGAAATAGCTGATCTGCCGGATTGGCAGCAGCACGCTGGTGTCATCCACCTTTTCCGGGTCGTCCAGCACGATCTCCTTGTTCTCGGTGGTCGTGATGGTGGGCTTGCCCACCCCCAGGATGCGCACCGCATCGCCCATCTTTTTCACGTCGCCCTCATACTGCCGGTTGCAGCCCTCCGCGTAAACCAGCGAGCGCTCCAGTTCCCGGTTGATCGCAGTGGACCACACGTCCGGGATAAAGTTTTGATATGCCATCTGTTCAAACTCCTCCTTTTTTGTGGGACGGCCTGCGCCGTCCCCGCTTCTGTTTTCAGCGGGCTCCCTCCCGCCCTGTCCCCGCCCTTTGCAGCCTTTGGGGCAAGACCCCTGATCTTCCCTTCTTCTTGAGGGCTGTTGCGGCCGTCTTTTACAGGCGCAGACAGGGCCCGGGCCCGCCGCTCATGCCGTGCGCCCTCCCGCCCGCCCCATCCCCGTCGCGTCTCGCCTCCCTTTCCTCCCGCTCACCATCGGTCCATCGAGCGGCGTATGCGCTCAAAATTGCGCTCGATCTCACTGCGCGACATCCGCGCCACCTCGTCCCGGGTGTAAAACCCTTTGCCTCCCACGGGCCGCACGTCTCCCATGCTGGGCGGCTGTCGGAAACTGCGGTTTTTCTCTGCCCGCAGGGCCTCATAGGCGGCCAGCGGGGAGACGCCGGCTGCGCACATGGCGATAAACTGCGTTCCCAGCTCGTCCACGCTCTTCGCCTGCTCGTCTGGATACGCCCTCCGTATGGCGCTCAGATCGTTTTCAAAAACGGTTCGCATCTCCTGCTGCTGGTACTGCCGCAGCTGTTCGCCCTGGGCGCGCAGCTGCAGATCTTCCATCCCGGCCCTCCCGCCGTCCCGTTCCTCTCTCCATGCGCCGGGGCCCCGGCCCTCCTGCGGGGCGGGGGCCGCAGGGCGTCCCTCGTCCTTTCGGGGGACGGCGGCCCCCGCACCGTCCTGCGCTGCGGCGTTTTGGGCCCGAGCTTCCTGCCTTCTGCCCTGCTGTCCGGCAAAGCGTTCGTTCCGGCCGGCGGGCTGCCGCCCGACAGCTTCCGCCCCTGCTGCGCCCGCAGGCATTTTCCCCAGCTTCCCCGGGTCTGCCTGCGGCAGGCGTCCTCCCTGTGCGGCCGCCGCTTCCATGCCGGGGCTGTTCTCTGCCGGGACGCCGGTGATACTGCTGCTCTGTGCTTCTTCCATCTCTTTCTCCTTTTATCCCTGGTGAGGGCTTTTTGCGGCGCGGGCTGGCCGCCGCCTGTCCCCCGCTCTGCGCCGGCTCCCTTTGGCCCAGCGCCGTTCCCTGCCGCTTTTTGTC
Source organism: Anaerofilum hominis (assembly GCF_014287275.1). Taxonomy (GTDB): domain Bacteria; phylum Bacillota; class Clostridia; order Oscillospirales; family Ruminococcaceae; genus Pygmaiobacter; species Pygmaiobacter hominis. The sequence continues at coordinate 887 of NZ_JACONZ010000007.1, read as the reverse complement.
CTGGCCGGCTCCTCTTCTCTGCGCTTCTGCGCTCTTTTCCGGCAAGCGGCGTTTATGTCTGTCCGCCGTCCGGGCCCCCGATCAGATAAGCCCGGGTCTGCCGCACCACCTTGCCGCAGTTTTCACAGTGCGGGTCGCGGCAGGTCAGGTCCTGTTCAATGTATACCGCCGTCGGTGTGTCGGGGCTGTCGTCTCCCCGTGCCACCGTCCGGCTGGCCGTGATCCTCATTTCCGTTCTACACAATGGGCAAAGCATTCCGCTCACCCCCTCTCCCGGCCATGCCCTGCGCCAGTCCGGCGCCCGCCCCGAAAAGCCCTTCTCCCGCAAGCTGGCCCGGTGCGCCCGTCAAAAGTCCTGCGCCGGGGGGCATTCCCGCGGCTCTGCCCGGTGTCTGCCCCGCTGCGCCCGGCGGCGTCATCCCGGCCTCTGCTCCGGCCGCCTGCTGCTGAAAAACAGCCTGCCGCCGCTCCAGTATCGCCCGGAACTTGTCCTTCGGCACCCCGCTGTTCTCGTCCAGCGCCTCCACATATTCTTCAAATGTGATATGTCCGCGGGCCAGCGCGTTCTCCAGCGCCATCTCCCGGCTCAGCACGCTGTAGGGGTCCGCCGGCGATACGTCGATGCGGATGTCCACTTCCATGCCGGTCAGGGCCCGCTGCGGGATAACGATCTCTTCCCGCCCGCCCTGGCCGTCCGGCAGCTGCACCGCCATCCCGTCCGCCGAATAGGCCGCCCACAGCTTGTACCAGATCAGTGCCAGGTCCTCTACAAACTGCTTGTAAGCCGCCGTCTGCTCGTTCAGGTTCATCGCGCTCTGGTCCCGCGCCGCCTTGATGGCCTCGCCGCTGGCCCTGGTGGGGTCCACCTGCCCGGTGGCCGCATCCGA
>NZ_JACONZ010000006.1 GCF_014287275.1 Anaerofilum hominis | reverse complement strand
GCTGTGCAGCTATGCGGGCATCCCGGCGGCCACGGTGACAGGGATGTCGCAGCGGGACGAGGGCCTGGAGCAGGACAGTTATGTCGAAAATCACGCCTGGAACCTGATCGCGTATGGGGAGGAGTATTATTACTGCGACCCCACCTGGGACGACAACGGCGGGGAATATCTGGATGCGGACGGCGTGCGGGTGACGGGGCCCCAGTCCGCACAGGGGCTGCGGCCGCTTTTGCCCCGGGTGCTGCACCGCTATTTTAACCTTCCTCACGAGGAAATGGCGAAAGATCATGTGTTCAGCCCAAAATTCAACTACCCCACCCGCACGGGGGCCGCGCGGGACTACTATACCGTGCGGGAACTGTCTGCCCAATCCCCGGGCGAGCTGGAACGCCTGCTCGCCTCTGCTTTCGTGGGAAAAGGCGGCGAGGACGCGGGGGCCGAGCTGCGGCTGTCCTACCCCGTGGAAAACGTAACGGAAGAGATTTTCAACCGTCTGTACGTGGTCGGGGTGCGCGGCACGGCGGTGGTGGGATACGCGCCCAACGGCAGCGGCTGCTGCTATATTTTTGTTTATCATCCCTGACCCGCGCCGCAGCCCTGTGCAAAGCTATGAAAAAGCTGCCGAAAACAGGGCCCTTTTTGCCGGGGACGCCAAACTTTTCAAAAGCGGCGGCCGGGCGGTACATTTTTAGGACAGGCTATGGTAAAATGAACGCAGGACATCACCGCAGCCGGCTGTGACGGCCGGAAAAGCCAAAAAACAGGAGGATATATCCATGAGCTATCTGCATAAAAATGTCGGCACCTGTTCCCGCAGCACCGAGGTCACCCTTACTCAGGACGGCACCATTGAGGACGTGGTGATAGAGGGCGGCTGCGACGGCAACCTGAAAGGCATCCGCAACCTGCTCAAGGGGATGAAAGCGGAGGAAGCCATCGCCCGCATGAAAGGTGTGAAGTGCGGCAGCAAGGGGACTTCCTGCCCGGAGCAGATCGCCTTTGCGCTGGAAGAGGCGCTTGCAGCCCAGAAATAAAAAGAACAGCCGACGGCCGCCCCTTACCGGGCGGCCTTTTTTGTCGTCCTTTCGCCCTGCGCGCGGGAAAAGACGCCTTTTTGCATCTCCCCGCGCATCAGGGCAAGGCCGACGCGGGGGCGGCTGCGCTTTGTGCCCGGCGGCTGCGGCGCGGCAGGAACGCAGCCCTGACAGGCGAGATCAGCCGTTTGCGTCCCTCTTTTTCAGTCGGGCTGCCGCGCGGCGGCGGGAGACCCGGGCGGAGCAGCGGCGGAGGAAACGGGAGCTTTTGCTGCGCCGCACAGAACGCGCCGCCCCCGCGGCGGGACCTGACGGGATTTGCCAATTCCGCCCCGGGCATAAACCCAAAGCGGGCGCCCCATACTGAGGGAAAATATCTCAGACAAAGGGGCAAACGCAACTATGATCTATTTCAAGGGCTTTGGCGAGATCGCCAACCGCGGCTGCAATGAGGCGATCGCGCTGGCGCAGGAGCTGGGGCATTTATATATCGGTACCGAGCATCTGCTGGGCGGCATTCTGAGGGAGGGGACCAGCCGGGCCGCGGGCGCGCTGGCGGAACAGGGCCTGACCCTCAGCGGGTACCGCGACTTTTTGGCGCGCCGGGTGGGCAAAGGCATCCCGACCCGGCTTTCTCCCCATGATTTTACCGTGGGCAGCATGCGCGCGCTGGAAAAAGCCGTGCTCAAAACCCGCTGGCTAGGAGAGGTGAACACCCGGGCGGAGCACATCCTGACGGCGCTGTTCACCACCAATCAATGCACGGCCGCCGCCTTTGCTGCGCAGCTGGGGGTGAACCTGCAGGCTGTGTGCCAAAGCTGTGAGATGTCGTTTTTGCCCGGCCCCATGGCGGGCCTCTCGCCGCGCTCCCCGTCCGGGGGCACGGTGCGGGCCTCCGGCAAAGGGCTTGAGCGGTATGGGCGCGATCTCACCCGCCTTGCAGCGGAGGGGCGCATCGACCCCTGCTTTGGCCGGGAGCAGGAGACCCAGCGGCTGCTGGAGATCCTTTGCCGCAGGCAGAAGAACAACCCCTGTCTGGTGGGCGACGCGGGGGTCGGCAAGACCGCCATTGTGGAGGGGCTTGCCCTGCGCATCGCCGCAGGGGAGGTGCCGCCCGAGCTGCGCCGCAGGCGTCTGATCAGCCTGGATCTGACCGGCCTGATCGCGGGTACCAAATATCGCGGAGACTTTGAAGAGCGTTTTAAAGGGGTGCTGGAAGAGGTCGCGGTGGACGGCAACTGTATCCTTTTCATCGACGAGCTGCACTCGATCATCGGGGCGGGGGCGGCCGAGGGGGCCATCGACGCCGCCAGCATCCTGAAACCCTCGCTGGCGCGCGGGCAGCTGCGCCTCATCGGCGCCACCACGATGGAGGAATACCACAAATTCATCGAAAAAGACGGCGCCCTGGACCGGCGCTTCGGCATGATCCGGGTGGAGGAACCCAGCAGGGAGACGGCACTGGCGATCCTGACCGGATTGCGGGACCGATATGAAAATTTTCACCATGTGAAGATCGGGGACGCCGCGCTCTCCGCCGCGGTGGAGCTGTCGGTGCGCTACCTGCCGGCAAAGCGCCTACCCGACAAGGCGTTGGACCTGGTCGACGAGGCGGCCGCCTGCATGCGGGTGAGCGGGCAGAACCCCAGCCGTCCTATGGGCCGACGGGAGGTGGCGGCGGTGCTGGCGCGCGCCACGGGCATCCCGGTAGGGGAACTGAACCGGGAGCAGCAGACCGCGATGGCGGGGCTGGAGCAGCGGCTGGCGCGCCGGGTGGTGGGGCAGCGCGCTGCGGTAAACGCCCTTTCCGCGGCGATCCGCCGCTCCCGCGCAGGGCTGGCGGAGGACGGCCGCCCCACCGGCTCCTTTCTGTTTTTGGGCCCCACGGGCGTGGGCAAAACAGAGCTTTGCCGGGCCCTGGCGGCCGAGGTCTTTGGGGATGAAAAAGCGCTGCTTCGGTACGATATGAGCGAGTATATGGAAAAGCAGTCGGTGGCGCGGCTGATCGGGGCGCCTCCGGGCTATGTGGGGTATGAAGAGGGCGGCCAGCTCACCCGCGCCGTGCGCGAGCGCCCTTACAGCGTGGTGGTGTTCGACGAGATCGAAAAAGCGCATCCCGACATCTACAACATCCTGCTGCAGATCCTGGAAGAGGGATGTCTGACGGAAAACGGGGGCCGGCGGGTGAGCTTTACCAGCGCCGTGGTCATCCTCACCGGCAACCTGGGCGCTTCCTGCTTTTCCGGCGGCATGCTGGGGTTCGGCAGCAGGGAAAAAGAGTGTGAAGAGCGGCGTCAGGCTGTGCTGGCAGAGGCAAAGCGCAATTTTCGCCAGGAGCTGCTGGGGCGGCTGGACGAGATACTGGTGTTTCAGCCTCTGGGGCCGGAGGAAATGCGGCAGATCGCGGGGCTGCAGGTGGAGCGTCTGTGCCGCCGCGCGGCAAAACAGAAGATCGATCTTGCAGTGGGGCCCGAAGTGGTGGAGCATCTGGCCCGTCTTGGCGGCAGTCCCACGGCGGGGGCGCGTGGCATCCGGCGTATCGTGGAGCGAAAGCTGGAAAATCCCTTGTCTGAATATATCCTGAGTGGTAAAATAAAGCGGTGCAGAAAGCTGTGCGCAGTGCTGCAGGGAGACGATATCCTGCTGGAGCAGCGGCAGCCTGCCGCAAAGGCCGCGGTGTGACGCGGCCCTCTATTTTCACACGGGATGGGGAGAACAGGGTATGAAACAGTTTTGCGAGGCGGTCATGACCGTGACGGAGGAAAAGACGGCGAAAGCCATGGGCAGCGGAGATCTGCCGGTGCTGGCCACCCCCGCGATGATCGCACTGATGGAAAACGCGGCGATGCGCTGCGCGGCGGAGGGGCTGCCGCAGGGGATCACCACGGTGGGCGTCCGCATGGAGGTGAGCCATGACCGCGCCTCCGGGCTGGGAGCCGAGATCACGGCCCGGGCGACGCTGTTGGAAAAGGCGGAGAGAAGTTTTACTTTCCGGGTGGAGGCGTTTGAAGGCGAGACGCGGATCGGCGAGGGCACTCACGTTCGGGCCACCGTGCAGGCCGACCGCTTTCTTGCAAAGCTGAACAGGGGCTGAGCGCTGTAAAGCAGAGAGCCTGCGGTCTTTAAGGCCGCAGGCCGGAATAAAAGAATGCCGCCCGCACCGCAGCGTGCGGGCGGCTTTTTTCTGTGCCGCTGCGGGCGAAGCGCAGTTGAGAACGCCCGCAAAGACTGGAATACCAGTGGGGGGAACGGGGTATACGACGCAGCGGCTGAGAAGCGGCGGGAGGTAGGCCGCGAGATCGTCAGCAGCAGAAAAGTTTCTGCCGCTTGCAGCGTCCGCGGGCGAAGACGCGCCCCCGGCCCCTGCCGCTCCGTTTCGCGCCGCTGCACCGCGCTCCGCCCGTCTCCATCGCCGCCCAATCAGCCGGACGTGGGCGGGATGCTCCTATTCCAATTTGAAAAGCGGTCGGGAGCGCTAAAACAGCAGCAAAAAAGGACGCCGGCATGACCGGCGTCCTTTTTTGCTGCTGTTCTAACTATTCCAGCCCCCTCGTGGCGGCAACCGAAAAGTTTCGGCTGCAGGGGTGAAGAAGCCCGGGAAAGAAACCGGCAGGCCGCGCGGCACCGGCAGACGGGGAAGAGCGCCAACGCCCGTTTTCAGGACGAGATGGGCAAAAGCTGCAGATCAAAAGGCGTTTCCGCGCGTCCCGGCGGCCCGCAAAAAGCAGCCTTTGCGCGGGCGGTGCAGAGCACAGCCCCGGCGCAGCCTGGCGGCGGCGACGTTTGACAGGGACAGGGCAGGGGCGGGAAAACTCATCCGAGATAGGCGCCGGGGTCCTGGGCCACACCGTTTTGAAAAACGGAAAAATGCAGGTGCGCAGCCGTGGAATTGCCGGAATCGCCCACCGCGGCGATGACCTCGCCCCGGGCGACCGACTGTCCCTCCGACACATAGATCTTGCTGCAGTGGCCATAAAGCGTCGTCAAGCCGCCACCGTGGTCAATGACCACTTTCAGGCCGTAGCCCGTGGTGCGGTATTCCACCTTGGTGACTATGCCGCCCTCCGCCGCATGGATGGGCCGTCCCATCAGGGCGCCGCTGCCGCCCGCGTAGTCGTAGCCGTTGTGAAATTCCATCTGGCCGCCGCCAAAGGGATCGCTGCGGGTGCCAAAGCCGCTGGAGATATAAAAATAACCCTCCTGGATGGGACAAAGCAGGGTGCCGCTGCCCGTGTAAGGGGTGTCGGTGCTGTAGTGGGTGGACATCCAGGCATTGGTCTCGTCCACCGCTGCCCGGTAGGCGGCGTAGGTGGCGTCATATTCGCTCTGCTTGGCCTGCTTGTCCGCTTCCGCCTGGTCGATCGCCGCGTCCTGGGCAAGGATACTGGCGGCCAGCTCGCTTTGCTTGGCCTCCAGCGCCTGCTGTTGCGCGATCAGTTCCTGCAGCTGCGCGTCCAGTTCCTGCTTTTGCGTTTCCAGCGCGGTTTTTTGTTCCGCCAGCCGCTGAAGCAGTTCGGTGTCCGCCTGCGAGATGCGGGAGAGGGTGGTGGAGGCGGTCAGCAGCTCGTCAAAGCTGTTCACCGACAGCAGCGTGGACAGGGCGCCGGAGACATGGGTGAGCTGCATGGCGCGCAGCCGCTGTTGAAACAGCGCGTCGGTGTCCTCGATCTCCCGCGTTTTCGCATCCACCTCCTGCTGCTTTGCCGCCACCGCTGTTTTGATGTCCTCGATGTTCCCCAGCATAAGGGTGATCTGCTGAAAAAGCACCGCGCTCTGTTGCTCCAGCGCCGCCTTTTTTGCTTCGGCGTTTTCCACCGTGCTGTCCAGCTGGGAAAGCTGCTGTCTGATCTGTTCCAGCTGCTTTTGCAGCGCAGCGATCTCCCCGCTGCGGTCGGCGGCGCGCATCGGCCCCGCGGCGCAGACAGCAAAAATTATAACGAGCAGGGCCGCCGCCCAGCGCCGCCATGACCTCACCATAAGATCGCCCCCGTAAAATTTTTTCTGACGTATCATAAAAATAGCACGCAAACAACAAAAAATCAATCGTGCAGCTGTGAAAACCGGATGCGGAAGAGGCAAGGCAGGGGGCGATGGAGCCGCGCCGCAAACAGTTTGATCCGCCCTCGCCGGCCCGGCCTTGCAGGGGGGCGGGGGCGCGGGTCTATTCCCGTATGCCCGCCGCCGGACACAGTCACAAAAAGCGGACGCAAAGCCCGGTCGGGATCCACGCGGAATTTTAAAAGCATCCGGGCACAGAATACCCGGATGCTTTTAAAGTTCGGTCACAATGGTTTTGTTTTTTGCCCCGGCGGCACAAAGACGACGGATCGTGCAAGACGTGCTTTGCCGCAGTTGTTTTTGGAGGCCTGCTTTTCAGCCGCGTTCCCCGACATGCAGGGCGCGGCGGATGGGGACGAAAAGCTCGTGGAACAAAAGAGGCGTCATCGCAAAGACGATCAGCCCCAGCCATTCGCTGAAAGCAAGGGTCGCGGTGCCGAACACCCCGGCAAAAAGCGGGATCTCGGTGGCGCAGACCTGCAGCAGAAGGCCGCCGAAAAAGCTGAGCAGCGTCAACTTGTTCTCGTGCCGGATGGTGATGAAGGTGCTGGTGTCCACATCCCGCATGCCCAGGCTGTGCCACAGCTGGCTGACCGCCAGCACGGTAAACGCGAAGGTCTGGGCGCGGACAAGGAGCTCGCCGGTGAGCAGGGCGTCGACGGCGGCCAACGTGACCGGCGCGCCGGAGGCCAGCAGCCGGGTGACGGGCAGGTAGAGAAAAGCGCCTAGCGTCATGGCGGCAATGAGCACGCCGTAAAAGATGGTCAGGAACAGGCCGCCGCCGGCAAACAGGCTGTCTCTGGGGTCGCGGGGCTTGCGCTTCATAATGCCCATGGGCTTGTCGTCCGCCCCAAGGGCCAGGGCGGGCAGCGTGTCGGTGATCAGGTTGACCCACAGGATATGCACCGCTTTCAGCGGGCTTGCCAGGCCGGCCACGATGGCGGTGAACATGCTGATGACCTCGCCCAGATTGGAGCCCAGCAGGAAGATGACCGTCTTTTTAATGTTGTTGTAGATGCCACGGCCCTCTTCGATGGCCTTTTCAATGGTGGCGAAATTGTCGTCTGTGAGCACCATGTCGGCCGCGCCCTTGGCCACGTCTGTGCCGGTGATGCCCATGGCCACCCCGATGTCGGCCGCTTTCAGGCTGGGGGCGTCGTTGACGCCGTCGCCAGTCATGGAGACGATCTTATTGTTTGCCTTGAAAGCCTTGACGATCCGCACCTTGTGCTCGGGGCTGACGCGGGCGAAGACCCGCAGGCGCAGCACCTTTTCGTCCAGCTCCTGCTGCGTCATGCCGTCCAGCTCCTCGCCGGTCACACACTGGCTTTCCTCATCGGCGATGCCCAGTTCCCGGGCAATGGCAAGCGCGGTGTCGCGGTGGTCGCCGGTGATCATGATGGTGGTGATGCCGGCCTGCTTGAAACTCTCCACCGCGTCCCTGGCCTCGGGCCGCGCCGGGTCGATCATACCCACCAGGCCGACAAATTGCAGGTCTTCCTCCTCGGCGGACTCATCCCCGTATTTCACGGCCATGGCCAGCACACGCAGCGCCTGTTTGGACATGGCGGAGGCAGCGGACAGGATGTCCTCCTTGTCCTGCGCCGTGATGGGGCGTGCGGCACCGTTTTCCACGATCCCGGTACAGTGCTTTAAAAGCTGGTCTACGGCGCCTTTGGTGTAGGCTGCCGTCTCCCCGCCGCTGCGGTGGACCGTGGTCATCATCTTGCGGCCGGAGTCAAACGCCTGTTCATTGACCCGCGGGCAGGACTCTTCCAGCCCGTCGCGGGTGACACCTGCCGCAGCGCCCATATCCAGCAGGGCCAGTTCGGTGGGGTCGCCCACCCGGCTTTCCCCCGACACAACGGCGTCGTTGCAGAGCACAAAGCCCTTTAAAAACAGCCGGTCGCTCTCGGCATTGAGGCTTTCCGGGCCGCGCAAAGCGCCGTCCACATAGATCTTGGTAACAGTCATTTTGTTCTGGGTCAGGGTGCCGGTCTTGTCGCTGCAGACCACGCTCACCGCGCCCAGCGTTTCCACGGCGGGCAGCCGGCGCACGATGCTGTTGACCTTGACCATCCGCTGCACGCCCATGGCCAGCACGATGGTGACCACGGCGGGAAGCCCTTCCGGCACCGCCGCCACGGCGAGGCTGATGGCGGTGAGCAGCATTTCCACCACGTCCCGCCCCTGTACCAGGGCAATGACGAAGAGGGCGGCGCAGAGCAGAACTGCGATAACGCCCAGCAGTTTGCCCAACACGGCCAGGCTTTTCTGCAGGGGGGTCAGCTCGTCCTCATCCTGCAGCATCGCGGCGATCTTGCCGATCTCCGTGTTTGCGGCGGTCCCCACCACCACGCCCTCACCGCGGCCGTAGGTCACGCTGGTGCTGCTGTAGGCCATATTATGGCGGTCTCCCAGCGGCGCGTCTTTGTCGGCAAGAAAGGCCGCGTCTTTCTCTGCGGGCACGCTTTCGCCGGTGAGCGCACTTTCATCGATCTTCAGGCTGGCGGTGGAGATGAGACGCAGGTCCGCGGGCACCACCCGGCCGGCGTCCAGCAGTACCACGTCGCCCCGCACCAGGCTGGCGGCAGGGATCTCCTTGACCACGCCGCTGCGGCGCACGGTCGCGGTGGGGCTGGTCATTTTTTTCAGCGCGTCCAGCGCTTTTTGGGCCTTGCCCTCCTGCACCATACCCACCACCGCGTTGAGCAGGACCACGCCCAGGATGATGACCGCGTCTGAAAACTCCCCCAGGGCCACCGAGATCACGGCGGCGGCCAGCAGCACATAGATCATGGGGTCCCTGAGCTGGGCCAGAAAGAGCTGCAGCCGGGTGGGAGGCTCCTTTTCTTTTAAAGCGTTTTCTCCGTCGCCGGCAAGACGCCGGGCAGCTTCGCTTTCCGACAGGCCTGTGACGCCGGAGCCCAGTTCTGAGAGGACTTCCTGAGCAGGTCTTGTTTCGAACATTGCGATACCTCCAATAAAATGTTCCAAAATCAAAAGGGAGAGCCGGCGCACTTGACCTGCGCGCCCGCAGCACCCATCAGTATGGGCTGAAAAGCAGCGGATAACATCCCTTTGCGCGGCTCGGTCTTTCCGGCCCCGCACTCAAAACAGCCGGGGCAGTTTTGGGGGCATCGGCCCGGTCGTCCCGCGGGGAGGGGAGACGGGCCGCTGGGACAGGCTTTTTTATGGCGCAGCGGAAAAACGGTGCGCAGCCAGCGCGGCAGCCGGGCCGCCGCTGAAAGCTTGCAGCGGACAGATCTTGCTGTTTTGCTGCGCTTTGGTAACAAAAAAGACTTTTGACACGGCTTTCAGTGATCACCGTGTCAAAAGTCTCGTTACCTCAAGCGGTCTCCGCCCCAGCCGGCAGCACCGGCGGCTGTTGGAAGCGGAGATTGAAACTACTCCCTTTTGCAGCTTTAATATTAAGGCCGCAAAGAGGCATTGTCAAGACAAAATGTGGAAAAAACGTCCCAGATACGACAGAGACAAGCGATTGTATAGCGGCGCTCAGGCTTTTTTTGCGTCTACCGCCGAGAAAAGCATGGGCGCAAACCGATAGAGCAGTATCGCGCCGGCAGTGGTGAGGATCAGTTCGGGCAGCATATATGCGCCGTTATAAGTGATGCCGAACAGCCAGACGGGCATATCCGCCGGCGCGGTGGAGAACCACACGAAGACTGTGCTCAGATAGCTGCACAGAAAACGCAGAAAACAGACCACGACGGTGCCCACGGCAACGCCCGCCAGCTTGTTTTTGAAAGGCTTTGCAAACACGCAGGCCAGCCCCAGGCAGGAAAAAGCCAGCACATAGTCCAGCAGGATCATGCCGAGCAGCGCCCAGACGGTATTGGAGGGAGGCGCGTAAAAGCCCAGCAGCATCTGCAAAAGGCTGTTCACAAAACCGGTGAACAGGCCCCACTTGACGCCGTGGCGGAACGAGACCAGCACAAAGGGCAGCATGGAGAGCAGGGTGACGCTGCCGCCGTTGGGCATCTCGAACACCTTGATCTGGGCGAGCACGGTGCCGATGGCGATCATCAGCGCGCATTCGACGAGGGTACGGGTCTTGGAATAGGTCTTAGTCATCTTACCAACCTCACAAAAAATAGTACATAAAAACAAAAAGCACCTGTTTTTACAATAAAAACAGGTGCTTAACCTTGAAGATGATCTGTAAACTTCCTACGCCGGCATTACCCGGATCAGGTTAAAGGGTTCATGCGCCGCGCACAGCGCAAATCTCAGCCTTTCGGCACCCCTGTTTTTATGTCCGTTCTAATTATAGCAGGCAGGGACGGCTTGTCAAGAAAAATCGACAAAGCGGACGGGGCACGCTTATTTCATATACAGCCCGCACAGCTGCAGCCCGGTATCCAGGCTGATGGTATA
>NZ_JACONZ010000005.1 GCF_014287275.1 Anaerofilum hominis | reverse complement strand
GGGAACGTGGGCCGGCCGGACACGCCGGGGGTCTCTTCCGCGGAGATGCAGCGGATATTGGACGAGCTGCCGCGGGAGGTCATCATCCCGAAATTCAACGGCCTGGTCGAGGCGCTGGAAACATTGGAGATCGAAAAGCGGGTGAAGAGCGGCGATATCATGGCGATCCGCGTAAATGCGGACAACCAGCTGGAGGTCTCGGCGGACGGTGTGAATTTTGAGGCGACCGGCAGCAGCGGGCACCTGATCGTGGGCCCAGACGGTGCGCAGATGCCCCAGCGCGGGCGGCTGCGGTTTACGGGCGACAGCGTGGTGAGCGACAGCCCGGAGACAAACGAGACCCGGATCACCGGCGTAAAGGGGGACAAGGGGGAGCAGGGGGAAATCGGACCGCGCGGACCGCAGGGAATACAGGGATTGCCGGGCCGGGTCTATCTGCCGGTGATGGACGACGAGGGAAACATCACCTGGAACATTGTGGAGGACAGCGGCACGATACCCACGGCCCGCAACATCCGCGGCCCCCAGGGCGTGCAGGGCACACAGGGGCCGCAGGGGGAGCAGGGGCCTGCGGGACCCGCGGGTGCAGCCGGTGCGCAGGGCCCACAGGGGCCACAGGGCCCGGCGGGGGCTGCGGGCATGGACGGGCGCAGTTTTACGGTCAAGGGCAGGTACGAGACACTGCTGGACCTGCAGACGGATTATCCCACCGGGCAGGAGGGGGACGCCTGGAGCATTGGCAGTATCGGTTATAACGTGGTATATGTCTGGGATATCAATGACGCGGCATGGAAAAACGTGGGCCCGATCCAGGGACCGATGGGGCCGGAGGGCCCTCAGGGAATACAGGGGCCGCAGGGAGCACAGGGGGAACAGGGCCCCCGCGGGCAGCAGGGTATTCAGGGAGTACAAGGAGAGCGCGGCCTGCCGGGGCCGCAGGGAGAGCGTGGCCCACAGGGAACGCCCACCACGGTGAACGGGAAAAGCGGTGATAACATCAACCTGACGCCGGCGGATATCGGGGCGGCGACGGCAGCACAGGGACAGATAGCGGAGGGACTGATCGACGGCAGCAAAACGGCCGCAAAGGCGGAGAGTGCAGCGGCTGCCGCAAAGCTGTCCACGCCGCGCAAGATCGGCAGCGCGGATTTTGACGGCACGGCGGACGTCACACTGGCAGATGTGGGGGCGGAACCGACTTTTGCCAAAAACACCGCGTTCAATAAAAATTTTGGCAGTTCTTCAGATACGGTATGCCAGGGCAACGACAGCCGCTTGTCCAACGCGCGGCGGGCAAGTAATATCTCCATGAGCCTGTCCGGGACCACGCTGACCATCACATACAGCTGAGGAGGGCCGGGTATGCCGATCAAACTGAACAATGCAACTTTTAATAATGGCGGGACAGCAAAGTTTAACAACACTTCTCTATCTGCGATCAGATATGGGAGCACGGAGGTTTGGAAAAAACAGACCACATTGTATCATTACGGCGACACCGGCAGCAGCATCACGGGGGGATGGACCCCCACGGTGACGGGCACAAATGCAGGGAGTTTGGCCTCCGCATCAGCCGCAGGCACCTACCTATACACCAAAGCGGAAAACAACACCTCCGCCCAGTTTCGCACCAACAGAGCAATAGACCTAACTCCCTACAAAAAGCTCTATTTCATTTGCACGGGTAATATTTCCCCGACGGGCTGGATAGCGGTTTTCCTGGATGCCTCCGACGCCTGGAATGCAAGTCAGCGCTATATCATCGAAAGCAGTGTTTCCAATTACACCGGCGTTTGGGATATCAGCGGCATCTCAGGTTCTCACGTTGTGGGAGTCTGCGCCCGCACGGGCTGGCCGGGCCGGTCGGAAATCACATGGTTCAGCGTGACGCTGGAGTAACCGAAATAAAGGAGAAAACCATGAATAGAGCATTACCCCCCCCCCCCCCCCCGTAGGGGTGTAGCGTTTTCAACACCTATTGCACTTTCCACAGCCACAAGGGGGTGCAATAGATGGCGCTGATTTACAACAATGTCGCGGTGCCCGCTGGTGGGGCGGTCGTCTACAATAACGTAGCGCTTCAGCAGGTCAAAAGCGGCAATGTTCTCGTCTGGCAAAAAACGCCTCCCTTTCTTTATAACTCTGGTAATTCCTATTCGGAGTATACCGGGGGATGGACGGGTTTTGAAAGACAAACACAATATGGAGACTGCGTACAGATTGCCGAAAGCAATGCTCTGTATGCGTATGCCTATGGTATGGGGATAAGTGGAGTAAGGACTGCTAAGGCGGTAGACTTTTCTTTGATTAACACATTAACGCTCAATTTTTGGACCAGCGTGGATAGGGACTATGCCCACATAAGAGTATGTTTAACAACTTTTGTGCCGGATGGAAATAATATGTGGACTGATCGCAACACTGCTGCTCCGGGTCAGGTATATCAGTTTAATGGGTATGATGGAAATAATGCGACAAGGAATATAGGGATAGATGTTTCGGGATATAAGAACTCCTATTATGTGAGCATCTTTTTTCATTCAGCAGATTTATTCGAAAATCATTTGTGGCCGTTCAGAGTGTACAGCCTAAAATGCAATTAACAGGGAGGAAAATATATGTTAAAACTGAAATTTGCAGACAACAGCGAAAAGGAAATTCTTGACGCAACCACAGTCTACCCGAGCGGCAGCAGCGCTATCCGCAGCCGGATGGAGGTACATATGGCCGAGGACGCAATGCCGCTGGAAGCGTTTGAGGCACTGGTGAGTGACCCCCAAAAAACGTCGGCGCTGCGGCTGATCGAAACCGGCCTCGGGGAGGACGGCACCGAGGTCACAGTGCGCGACACCCTCTACAGCGCCTATACCCTGGTTGCATCGCTGGGTAAGCAGCGGGTGGACAAGCTGGACTATACCAGCGGCCAGCCTGCGGGAGAGACCCATCTGGTGGCGGTGCTGGAACAGCTTACCTATATCGAGCAGCAATTGGCAGCGCTGGGGATCAGCGTATAAGTGCCGCACCGGCAAAAGTGGGGAGGGATCGGATTTGGAGCAAAAAGGCATCGACGTATCGAAATACCAGGGAGAGATCAACTGGCCACGGGTCGCGGCATCCGGGGTGCAGTTCGCCTTTGTGCGGGTGGGGTGGGCCGGGTATGAGGGCGGCATCGATGAGGGCCGGGACCCGTATTTTGCCCAAAACATGCGCGGTGCATTGGACGCCGGACTGGCTGTGGGCGCGTATGTGTACAGCTACTGCAAGACGGCAAATGCCGCCCGCCGGGCCGCCCGGGAGGCCGCCGCGCTGCTGGCCCCCTACCGGCTGACCATGCCGGTGGCCTTTGACATGGAGGACGCAGCGACCTACAAGTCCATCTCAAAGGGCGACAACAGCATCATCGCGGCCGCATTTCTGGACGAGGTCCGGGCGCTGGGATATTACCCCATGCTGTACACCTACACCAGCTTTGCAAACAGTTATCTTGACATGGACGCGCTGTCCGGCTATGATCTGTGGCTCGCAGACTATCGCGGGTATATGGGCATCCAGGGCGCGGACATCTGGCAGTATTCCAGCAGCGGGCGGGTAGACGGGGTCGCCGGCAGAGTGGACCTGAACATCGCCTACAAAGACTATCCCGCCCTGATCGGCGGACACGGATGGACGGCAGACAAAAAGGAGGATGACGGCATGATGCAGTTTTTAGAGGTATTCGGGGAGAAGAATTGCCAGTGCTTCACGGGGCCGGACGTGGATGCGGTGGACAAGTCCTACAACAACGGCACGTTGGCGAGCGGTACATATTACCCTCTGATGGCCGACTGCGGCACGGGGGCGGACGGGTACCGCTGGGTGCGGGTGCTGGTCGGCGGGGCGGAACGGTACGCGGCGGTGCTGGACGATCGGTGCAGGATCACGGGCCTGTCGGCAGGCGACGCGGTGCGGGCGGTGCAGGCGCAGTCTGCGGGCGGGGACGCGGAAGAGATGGCGCAGCAGGTCAAAGCACTGGAGAGCGCCAACGCCGGGCTGCTGGCGCGGGCATCCACGGCCGAGACAAAAGCCGAACAGGCGCAAGATCTGGCGGACGGGTATCTCGCCCGCATCAAAGCGGCATCTGCCGCACTGGAGGGTTGAATGATGGAAACCATGTTGACGAAGATCAAGGCCGCGATGACAGGCGTCTGCGGGGTAGTCACCGCGGTGTTCGGCTGGCTGGGGTGGCTGGTGATCGGCTGGGCGGCCTGTATGCTGCTGGATTATGTGACCGGCAGCATTGCGGCGGCCAGGGCTGAAAATTGGTCCTCCGCTGCGGCAAGGGACGGGCTGTACCACAAGCTGGGCATGATCGTTGCCGTACTTGTGGGCGCGGCGGCGGACGGACTTTTGGGAATTATTATCAACAACCTGCCGGGGATCGCGCTGCCGTTTGATTACAACGCCCTGATTTGCCCGCTGGTGCTGTGCTGGTACATCATTACCGAGCTGGGCAGCATCACTGAAAACGCGGCGGCTCTGGGCGCGCCGCTGCCGCCGTTTTTGCAAAAGATCCTGGCCTGTGTGCAGAGCGGCACTGAGGCGGCGGGAGAGAAACTTGCCGGGAACGAAAAGGAAAAATAAAAAGAAGAACAGCCCGTCCTAAGCTTAGGGCGGACTGCTTTTGAAGGGAGAGAAAATAATGGCGACTATGCCTTGGGTCCGAGATCCGTTTGATATAACGCAATCAGATTCTAAACCAATAAAAGATCTTTTAAAAGCTCTTCAGGATTCCCAGCAACCGCCTACCGTATACGCGACTTTGCCCACAGAAACACAGCCTACACAAACTACACAGCCTACACAAACTACCGGCGGCGGCTCTACCCTTTCCGCCCTCTATGCCCAGCAGATGACGGCCTACCAGAGCCTACTGGACCAGCAGCGGGCGCGAGCGGAAGAGGCTGCCCGGCAGAAACAGGCGGCGGCCCAAGCGGCCTACGATAAAAATATGGGTTACCTGACTGACGCCTACGCGCGCCGCGGCGAACTGCTGCAGGGCAACTACAACGACACGCTGACGCAGCTGCAGGGACAGTACGATTACGGCGCGCAGGGGGTCAACGAAAACGCCGACCGCGCCCAGCAGCAGGCGTATCTCAACTACATGCTGTCCAAGCGGGACCTGCCCCAGCAGCTGGCGGCGCTGGGCATCAACGGCGGCGCGTCGGAAAGCCGGCTTGCCGGCCTGTATAACAGTTACGGCAACGCCCGTAACGCGGTGGACACCGGGCGCAACAGCGATCTGGCGTCCCTGTTGAACACCCTGAACCAGAACAAGTCCAGCGCATTGCAGGCCTACAACAGCGCTTTGTCGGACGACGACGCAAGGAAACTGGCATACCAGATGGAGCTGGAGCAGAACCTGGCCAATGGTACAGCGCAGATCTTGAGCGATAAATATGACGCGCTGAATAATCTGGACAGCACCTATACGCAGCAGATGGCAGCGCTGCAGCAAGCACAGGCCCAGGCTGCGGCAAAGGCGGCACAAAGCAGTTACAGCGCGGGCAATGAGGGGGCGCAGTTGAATACAGAACAAGCCCAGGCTGCCCTTGCCAGTGCGGCAAAAGCCTATCGGTCCGCTGTAGGCAATGGTTTCAACAGCTCGCAGGCTTTGGATAAGGCGCTGGACGACCTGTACACCTCCGCCTGGGAGCTCGGACTGGACGACGCCACATTGGAGGCCATTGCGGCACAGATTGCGAGAGGGTGAGCAGATGATGACCCGCGAAGAATTTTTGAAGAAATACGGCTCCGGCTCAGCAAACACGGGGAACCACACAGGGGAACGCACCGGGGGCAGAATGAGCCGTCAGGAGTTTATGGCCAAATATGGGAGCGGGAGCAGCACCGCGCAAAGCCCGGCCGGCAGCCATGAAGAGCTGATGGCAACGGTGGCCGAACTGACCGGCGGAAACACGGCGGCCGTGGAAAGCCGCGAACCGCCCGCGGGAGAAAAGGAAAAATTGTCGGCGGCCAGTCGGTTCAGCACTACAGACGTCCTGCGGGCGGCGAACGATACTCAGGGGACGATGCTGAACGAGCTGTTTCCCCAGATAGTGGGACAGGCGCGGCAAAAGGCAGAAGCGGCCCGGGAGCAGCGCAGGCAGAAAAAAGAAGAGGGCGTGCTGTATGGGTACACCCCGGAGGAAAAGGCTGTCATCGAGGCCGCGACCCCGGAATATAGCTGGAAAGACGCTTTTAGGGCTGCGGGTGACGTTACCGGCACCCAGTTCGCCGATATTCGGCACGGGGCACAGATCAGAGGGGCCGAAACCGAGGCTGTACAGCAGTTTGAACAGGGTAAGACCGACGCTGAGCTGCTGGACTTTTACGCCGACCCGTCGGTCAAGCTGAACGACGCCCAGATGCAGACGGCAAAGCGGCTGGTCGCACAATTCATGGATAAATATCCTTTTGACAACACAAAAGGATATGAAGAAGCTCAGGGTGAACAACTTGCGGCGATGATGCAGGACCCGGACTACACGGAGATCACGCGGTTACAGACAAAGATCAGCGCAGCCAGCTCTGCTGTGGCAGGGGCCGGAAAAGGCCTTGGATTCACCGATCTGCTGATTAAGCTCGGAGGCGCAGCGGCCAGCCTGTCGGGGGACGAGGATTGGCAGGAGAAAGTGCGCGCGACAAAGGACGACCGGACGGCAGTGCAGAGTGCGGCACAGACCCAGCAGCCGATGGCTTACGGCGCGGGGATGATGGGCGGGAAAATGGCCCAATACTTTGGCGGTAAACAGTTTGTGGCGGGGGTGCCGGGAGTTGGATCCGCGCTGAAATGGGCGGGGAACGCCATCAGCGGTGGCTTGTCTGGCCTGGGCCCTGTGGGACAGGCCGCAGCGGGATTCTTTACCCCGGACCGGGTGGCGGGCCTGCTGGGGGACCAGATGCTGGACGTGACCTTTGATACGATACCGGAAGCGCTGGATAATCTGGATCTTATGCGGAGGCAGGAGGAACAGGGCGTCCCGGAAGAGGAGCGCATGACCGGCTGGGATGTGGCGGCACAGGCGGCGCAGAACTTTGGGGTCAACGCGCTGTTCAACCTGGGCAGCGAGGCGATACCCGCGGCGATCAAGACCATCGTAAAAAAACTGCAGGGAGGACAGGCGCTCACGGATGCGGAAGCCGCGGCGATAAAAAGCTACTATATCAATGAGCACCCGGGGACTACCGCGTTCAGAGAGGATTTGAGGCACCCCAAGGTGCCGATTGGTCCCGAGCCTGGGGTCTCTGCGAACGCGTTGCTGGAGACCACAGGCAACGGAGGAGCAGAGATGGAGATCGACCCGCGGCTGCGGGCTTTGGCCCCGGAGCTGTATGGGGATGAAATAGTCAGGATTTCGGCCCCGCAAACTGACGCCCCCGTCCATCAACGCAGCATGCCGAACCCCGATTTTGTGGATAGCATAGGGCAGACAAGTGAGGATCTGAAAGCTGTGATTCAGAACCATCAAAGCAGCTTGGGAAATTTGGATAGACAAGCAGTGGAAGAGATTTCAGCGCTGGACAAGCTGGCTCTGCAAAATGCGGCAGAAGGAAAACCCTCACTGAGATTTGAAGAAGCGATCACACAGGCGGAACAAATCCATCGGTTGACGCCTGCAAAACAGCAGGAGCTGATTGGTGGGATCCGTGAAGCACTTGGGGATGGCGTGGAGGTGATCGACCCCGGGGAAAAATCCATCTCCAGCCTGGCCAAAAAGATCATGCGCAAGGTGAACCAGGAGGGCCGGGCAGACTATGACATTTTTGCCCCGAAAGATCATACCCGCACAGCAGTTCTGCTGAACAGTCTGGAGGACGTGCCGAACGCAATTGCAGCCCTAAAACAAAAATTCCCCGGCTTAACCGGGGAAGTGTTTATCGACGAACCGCTTAACAGCAGCGGATATCGAGGTATTCATTTAACGGCTGATCTGGGAGACGGGATAAAAGGAGAAATTCAGATCTCCACCCCGGAAGCCTGGGCAATAAAAAAACAAACCGATGCCATCTATGATAAATGGCGGAATTTTGACGAGTTTTCCCTCACTGATGCGCAAGCTGCTGAACGTGCGGCGGACTATACGAAATCGATGGAGATGTGGGAAGAATATTACGACAGTTTCACTCCAGAAGTTCGGCGCATGGCTTCCTCTTCCGTAATGGGTCTGGAATCAAGCCAAGTACCGAATACACCTTTAAAAGGAACCCAGGCGCCGTCAATAAATTCTTTCACACGCAATTCGGAATCTGGATACGCCAGAAGCCGCGAAGTGCCCTCTACAATGCCATATCGTGTGTCCACTTCTACCCCTCCCTCAGATACTGTTATTTCTGAAAATAGTATACCACAAAGCAGGGATATAGACAAGTTGAGCGGAGGAGAACCGCCTGCCACCCCTGACCATTTCGCAACGGAAACGGACCTTTTGGAGGACGGGGCCGGTGGGCCCTCTGTCGGCGCAAAGCGGGCAGAGTATGTGCCGAAACAGAAAGTGTCCAAAGTCAGTTCCCGTACTTATGCCGATACCCCTTTTCTTGACGAGGTGTCAAAAAATTCGGCAAACCTCAACAATATTGACCCGGAGACCTCAAAGTTCACCTATGACGTGATGACTGAAAAGCAGTCTCTGCGTGAGGCTATGCAGCGCACCGGCACCCCCGAGCTGCTGACGGCGGAAAAGGCCGATCTGCCGACAAAGATGCGCTTTGACGGAACTGATACCGACACGGCGATGATCATCCTGCACGACGCGACAGAGCGGGCAAAAGAAACAGGCGACTGGTCAGAGGTGGAGCAGTGGGCCAAAATCATTCAGGAGCGCGGAACTGAGGCCGGCCAGCGCATTCAGGCATTTGTAAAGTATACCCGCACACCAGAGGGCACGCTGGTCAAAGCCGAGCGGATGGTCCAGCAGTATGTGGAGGACCTGCAGAAGTCCGACCCGAAGCTGTTTGAGGCTATGCAGGACCTGACTGACAAGCTTAATCAGATCCTGAACGAACGAACAGCGAGCATCCCGCAGGACATGGATGAGGCTGTCAGGAACTTGAGAGAGGCTGTGGATGCCGCCGTCAATTCTTCGAAGCTTGACCTCGGGGACAACTTCACAGATGAACTGATGAAACTCTTTCAGGAGGAGCGTCTGAGCAAAAGTCAGTTGGAGCAGCTGATCAACGAGTTTTCGGGAGTGCCAGAGGTGACGCTGGACGACATCCAGCAAATCATGGACATCATGACCGATGCCCAAAAGCTGCCGCTTTATTCCAAAGAGCGGGAGGTCATTGAACAGCAGGCGTACAAGATCATTGCGGATAAATTCGATACATCCTTTGCAGAGAAATGGAATGCCTGGCGGTACATGGCGATGCTGGGGAACCCCACAACGCACATTCGCAATGTGGCCGGAAACACAGTGTTCGGCGCCGTGACCCGCATCAAAAACGATGTGGGAGCTCTGATGGAAGCGACGATCGACAGGATCAGACAGGCGATGGGCAAAGAAGGGATTAACCGGACCAAAGCGCTGTTGAACCCTTTCTCAGAAGCGGACAACGCACTGAAACAGGCAGCAAAGGATGATTTTGCAAACGTTTATGCGCTGGTCACCGGGACGGGAAAAAAGAACCCCACTCGCGGCATCATGGAGGCCAAAACCATCTTTGAGACCCCCGTGCTGGAAAAGACCAGGACCCTGGTTTCCGGCGCACTGGAGGCGGAGGATGATTGGGCGCTGAAAGGGGCCTATGCAGACAGCCTTGCCCGCTGGCTGAAAGCCAACGATGTGGGCGCAGAGGCGCTGAAAGCCCCAACGGAAGATGTAGCGACCCTGCTGGATCAGGGACGGGCGTATGCCATCGAACAGGCGCAACAGGCAACGTTCCGGGACGCATCCAAAGTGGCGACGGCGATCAACAATTTCAGCCATACCAACGCGGCCACAAATATCATCACCGAGGGTATTTTGCCGTTCAAAAAGACGCCGATTAATATCGTGAAGCGCGGCATCGAATATAGTCCGGCGGGGCTGGTGGACGGAATTGCAAAGGCCTGCAAAGCGGTCAGAAAGGGCAGCGTGAAAGCGGACGAGGCTATCGAGGCGCTGGCGAAAGGATTGACCGGCAGCGGAATCATGGTGTTAGGTGGATACCTGGCCTCTCAGGGGCTGCTGACCGGCGCAGGCAGTGGCAACAAAAAGGAAGCAAATTTTGAAAAGTTGACCGGGGCACAGAGCTATGCTTTAAACATCGGGGGAAAGAGTTACACGCTGGACTGGATGGCGCCGGCTGCGTTGCCACTGTTCGTAGGAGCAGAACTCTGGAATACAATTTTGGAGAGCGACAAGGGAGAGTTTACATTTTCAGATTTTGCAGATGCCATGCTGAAAATCACAGAGCCGGTGCTGGACATGACCATGCTGCAGGGACTGAACTCCACCATACAAGCAGCCGCCTACGGCGGGGCGAGCCCCATCGAGAGCATCCTCACCAATGCAGCGGTAAATTATGCCACCCAGGGAATACCAACTGTTTTGGGCAAGGTGGCACGGAGCGTGGACGATACCCGACGCACCACCTACACAGACAAGACCGGCTTTGCCGGCACGCTCGACAAGACATGGCGCGGGGTGATGAACAGGATGCCCGGCCTATCCCAAACCAATGAACCCTATGTGGATCAGTGGGGCAGAACGCAGGAAAACGCCGGGGGCAGCCTGCTCGGCAGGCTGGCGATGGGAATGCTGTCACCGGGATATTACAGCGAGGACAAGACCACCGAGGTGGACAGCATTCTGAACCAGCTTTACCAGGAGACGGGAGAGACATCTGTGCTGCCGGGGTACGCCAACAAGACCTGGACACAGGATGGAGAGAGCCACAGATATACGCCGGAGGAATACACTCAGGTGAGCCAGACAAGGGGGCAGACTGCCTATAGCATATTAGAATACCTCACGCCCATGTATGAGGACATCCCCGCGGACCAGGCAGTCAAAGTGACGAGCAAAGCGTATGACATCGCAAACGAGATCGCCAAAAATCTGGTGGTGGACGTGCCATTGCCGAAAGGCACTCAGACGGTGCTGGATTGGGCCGAAGATCAAGGGGGCGACCAGTATGAGAGTATAGCAACGGCGCTGTTTGCAAAGCAGGTCATGGGAGACGTCCGGGGCGACAAGTACCCGAACGGAAAGACGATTCCCGGCAGCGCAAAGCGGAAAAAGATCGACGCATTGGTCGAGGCAGGATTTACACGCGAAGAGGCCATGAAAATTTACCGGGAATTGGAGTGATCTTTACCTGTTTTAACCCGTTCTTCGGCGGCTTTGCACCGAAAATTCAAACAGTATTTTAGGCAAAACATGTTGCGGGCCTCCGCAACCATGTTTACTTAAGACCGCTTTTAAGGTGCTTTGCATCTCGAAAGCGGTCTTTTCTTTTTCTTCGCCCTCTTTGGTGTCAATGCGCTCTATCAGCAGCCGCACAGCTTCCCGGTCCGGCGCCGCTTTAATGCTTTCCAGCCAGGATTTGATCGTATCCACCGTGAAGTCTTTCGGAGGTTCTGTCGCTTTCAGGATGGCAATCTCCTTGCACAGAGCCGCCCCCCCTTTTCTGCATTGGGTCGCGTCCTGCGAGTCTTTCGCTGCGGCTGCCGCGGGCTTTGCCAATGTCTTTAGGTATGACTTTAATTCGATCTGGGACATGCTATCAGTCCCCATCCGTTTACCTGCTGTCCGGTAGATTTGCGCCCTTTCGGGCTGGGCTCTTTTGAGGTCATTTTCACTATATCATATATATTTCATGTATAAATAGAAAATAATCAGATTTATACCATTTATTTTACGTGTAGGCTGTATGCAACAATAAGTATGATTTTTCTTATAAGTAATGATGTGACACGAGATATATCTATGAGGGTGAGATGGATAAAGTGGAGTATGTATATAGCGAGCGGTTTTACAGTTGAAAAAACAAAAAAGATTTGGCAAATGAAACATAAATGATATAATAAAGGCGAGGTGGGGAACGTGAACATATGTGAAGCCGTTAAATTGGCGATGAAAAATCAAAAGACCACACAAGGCCAAATGGCTGAGCGCATTGGGGTTAAGGGACAATCGGTAATTGCGCAGCGGCTCCGTATGGACAATATTAGTGTGAACACGGTTTTGGAGATGCTGGATGCCATTGGTTATGAGATGGTGATTCAGGAGAAACGACCGGGTCGGCGGTCCGAGGGACAGTTTGTTGTAACGCTCGAGAAGCGAAAATGATTTATGCGTAATCTTCGAGTATCCACCGGAGAACAACACCTTGCGCAGTAAATCGAGGCGATCAAAGCATACCGCGATATTCCAACCGAAAACATATTTTCGGATAAGCTGAGCGGGAAGAATTTAGATAGGGTTGAGTATAAGCGGCTAAACGACCTAGGCCGGCCTGTATGGTCTCATGAAATGGCCGACAGAACATTTTAGATAAAAATTAGAGAAGCAGTAAAGCCTGATCTTCTTGCACTATGTAAGCGATCAGGTTAAAAAATGAAACCGCGAGAAGATGGAAAATTAGATGTGCCTTAAAACCTGACTGCTGCAATTAAGGAGATTATATCATGATCTGGTTTTTTATTTTGATTCTTCCTATATTAGTCATCTTGGAGTGTGCAAGTAAAAGCGGAAAGAATGGTCGGCGCAGATAAGTAAATACGACTTAATAGTGCCAAGTGATTACTTTCCAAGTGCCTCTCAATTTTTAGGGATCGGAGGCACTTTATTTTTATGGATATATCTTTTTTGTTGAGACCTGCCAATAAAACCGTGCAAACAAGCCGTTTGCACGGTTTTTTCTTATTGCTTCGCGATAAAAAGCTTGTTTTCGGGGCCGCGGCTTCGCCGCTGCGCGGCAGCCGGGCCCATTGGCCGAAAAACAGCCGTCTGCCGCGTTGGCAGGCAAAAAAATGGGAAGTTTTCCGCCTCCCGGCGTCCGGGATGCACAGGGGGCGCGCGGCCTCTGCGCCCCGGGGCGGCGCCCGCGCGAAATATGTTTGCGAAACCGCGGAATATAGGGTATAATGACCCTAGCAAAAGCGGACAAACATTTTATCATCAGACAGGGAGGATGTATATGAGCAGATACGATACCGACTTCAGCAAAATGGACTTTGCCACCCGCGCGATCAAGAGCGGCGAGGGGCCGGACCCGGTGACCCGCGCTTTGAACACGCCCATCTACGAGACCACCACCTACGGTTATGAATCCACAGAGGAATATGACCGGATGCTCGCCGAAGGCGCCGACTGGGCCCCCGGCGTCTACATCTACAGCCGCACCACCAACCCCACCACCGTGGCGATGGAAAAAAAGGTCGCCTCGCTGGAAAGCGCCGAGGACGCCTGCATCTGTGCCTGCGGCATGGCAGCGGTGAGCAACGCCCTTTTCTCGACCCTGAACGCGGGCGACCATGTCGTCTGCTCCGACGACACGTTCCTGTGCACTTCGAGCATGTTTGCGGACATTCTTCCCTCCAAGGGGATCGAGACCTCGCGCGTGGAGATCCTGGAGCTGGAAAACATCGAAAAGGCCATGCGGCCGAACACCAAAGCGGTCTATCTCGAGGTGCTGTCCAACCCGCAGCTGAAGCTGGCCAACATCCCCGCCATCGCGGAGCTGGCGCATGCCCACGGCTGCAAGCTCATCGTTGACAACACGTTCCTGTCCCCCTGTGTCCTGCGGCCGCTGGAGCTGGGTGCGGACATCGTCGTCCACTCCGGCACCAAGTACTATGTGGGGCACGGAGACGCCCTGTGCGGCATCGTCGCGGGCCGCAAAGAGGACATCGACCGGGTGCGTTATTACAACGACAACCTGGGCACCCATATCAGCACGTTTGACGCGTGGCTGGCCCTGCGCGGCACCCGCACGCTGGCGCTCCGGGTGGCCCGGCAGTCTGAAAACGCACTGGCCCTGGCCAAGTGGTTTGAGGCGCGCCCCGAAGTGGACTATGTGATCTATCCGGGGCTTGAGAGCCACAAACAGCATGAGCTGGCAACCCAGCTCTTCCACGGCGGCCATTTCGGCGGCATGCTCTGCGTGCACCTGAAAGGCGGCTACGAGGAGATGGCAAAATTCGCCGACAGCACCACGATCCCCCCGATCGCGACCAGCCTTGGCGACGTTGTCACCCTGATGTTCCCCAAAAAGCCCTACAACAACCTGATCCGGCTGTCAGTCGGCTGCGAAGATGTGAACGACCTGATCGCCGACTTTGAGCAGGCTTTCAACAAAATGAAAGAGTAAGCGCCGCTTCAGGTCTCAGACGGGCCCAGGCGCATCCTCCTTTATGCGCAAAAGCGCGGGCCAGGCCGGCGGCTTTGCCAAAACGGGCCTGCCGGCTGCCGGGAAGAAACCGGGGATGCGCGTGTGCCGCACGAAAAAGAAGCGTCCTGAAAAATAATCAAAAAGCGTTTTCCCGGCTGGCTCTGCCGCCGGGAAAACGCTTTTTTGCGCCTGTCCGCACCTGCGGGACGTGCGCTGCAGACCTGTTCCGACCCTGCGGCCGTCCTGCTGCTGCCCGCCTTTTTTCTCTACCGCCTCAGCGCTCTTTTTGCTTGTCTGCCTCCCGCAAAGGGGCTATAATGAAAACGGCCTCTCCCCGCTTTTTTCCCTGAAAAGCGCGTGTTCCATACCGCTTTTCCGGCGGGTGCGGCCCGCTGCCGCCCTCCCATAGGGGGAGGATCACAGCCGCGGCAGCGCCAACTTGAGATCGGCCCGGCCCGCGCCGGGCCCGCGGGGCGTTTGTCCCCGGGAGGATATGACATGGAAACTTTGCAGCAAACCATCATCCGGGCCGCCGAGGCGATGCAGGAGGAGCTGACGGCCCGCCGCAGGGACTTTCACGCCTATCCGGAACTGGGCTGGTGCGAAATGCGCACCTCTTCGCTGATCGCCCGCCGCCTGACAGAACTGGGGTATGAAGTGCTCACCGGCCCCGCAGTCTGCCGGGACGAGGCGCGGATGGGCCTGCCCGACCGGCAAACGCTGGAGCAGGCATACCGGCAGGCGGAACAGCAGGGCGCGGACCCTGAATTTTTACCCGCCGCGCGGGGCGGCTTTACGGGTGTGATCGGCATCCTGCGCTGCGGGGAGGGCCCAACGGCGGCGCTGCGCTTTGATATCGATGCGCTGCCGGTGTCCGAGTGCCCGGACGGGGAGCACCGGCCCACCAGAGAGGGCTTTGCCTCCCGCAGCGCGGGCGTCATGCACGCCTGCGGCCACGACGGGCACGCCGCCATCGGGCTGGGCACCGCAGAGCTGCTGATGCGCCTGCGGGACCGGCTGCACGGCACGGTGAAACTGATCTTTCAGCCCGCTGAGGAGGGCGTCCGCGGGGCGAAGTCCATTGTGGAAGCGGGCCACCTGGACGGTGTGGATTATGTGCTGGGCGGGCATATGGGCGGCGCGCCCGACACGCCGGCCCCCTCGATCGGCGTGGGGTCGGGCAATACGCTGGCCACCACTAAGTTCGACGTCTGCTTTCAGGGAAAGCCCGCCCACGCCGGCTTTTGCCCCGAGCTGGGCAAAAACGCCATGCTGGCGGCCGCTGCCGCTGTGCTGAACCTTTATGCATCCCCCGGCACGGGGCCGCGTCCACCCAGATCAATGTGGGCAAGCTGACCGCGGGCAGCGGCCGCAACGTGGTGCCCGACTGCGCCAGGCTGGAGGTGGAGGTGCGGGGCAACACCGCCGACGCCAACCGCTATATGCAGGAGTACGCGTTCCGGGTGGTGAAAGCCGCGGCAGAGATGCACGACTGCGGCTGTGAGATCCGCCTCATGGGCGCTGCCGACTGTACCCGCAACTCGCCCGAGCTCTGCCGCAGGGTGGAACAGATCGCCGCGCAGGCGGGGCTGTCCTGCCAGGCCCTGGAGGGCGGCGCCTCCGGCAGCGAGGACTACTCCTACTTTTCCGAGCGGGTCCAGGCACAGGGCGGCCAGTCCTGTTACTTCTCCAATCTGGTCCGCTGCGCCGGGCCTTTCCACAACAGCCGGTTCGACTTTGACGAGGTGGGTCTGGTCAACGGGGTAAAGCTCTTCACCTGCGCCGTCTGCGATCTGCTGCGGTAAAAAATAGCCGCAAGGCTATTTTTGGGGCCATCCGCCCGGTTGCCGCGCAGCGACGAGGGCGGGGCCAATTTAAGATAAGTTATTTTTCAGCAGCCATGCGGCCTGTCCTCAGGCTGCGGCAAATAGGAATCAATTGTTTTTATTGCGCAGCAATAAAAAATAGTTGTTTTCCCGGATGGTTGCGGCGTCTCTATAAGTTAAAAAGCTAAAAAGCGCATAGTTACTGGATTCCATATGGAATAAATTTACTTTAAAGTGACAAATTGGTCGCCTTTGGCGGATAAGGCACCGACCGACAAATCGAAATTTTGATGGGAGATACACCATGAAAAAGCATCTGTTTTTAATTGGCGGTGCAAGCGGATGCGGCAAAACTGCGATCTGCCAAATGCTAGCGGGAACCATGGGCAAGGTTATTTGCTTGGATGGCGATTCTTTATAGCATCCCCAAATATTCAATATGGAAAACACGGCGCAATTCTATGATCTGTGGTTCAAACTGGCAAACGACATTACCGACAACGGTTTGTCTGTGGCAATCTTCCATGCAGGTCTCGGTTTGCCAGAAAACTTGACTTCATTTGCACGAGATACCTTTGATGTTCATTTCTTAACGCTCTATTGTTCCAATGAAGAACTGGAGTCCAGATTGCTTTCAAGACCCGAATGGAAGAATGCAGGCGAAAGGGCGAATGGTTTTATAAATGCGATGAAAGGGATGAATATGAAGTACCAACATTTATCTACGGAGAGTAAAATTGACACTTCCGACATTTCACTTTCCGAGAGTGCTTCTAAAGTTAAAGAGTGGATCCTGTCTTGTATGTAAATTTGGATTTATCTAATCAATCCTCCGAAACCCTTGTATTTTCAAGGAAAATCGGCATTTTAATACTCGTTCCTTATGTATTTTCCCTTGTTTTTGCCCTTATGAGCCGAAACAAGGGAAACTTTTTGTTTAGGCTTCCCCGACCACCTTATCAAGCAGTCTTGCGGAAGTTCGTTTCGCTTCTCTCTTAGAGTGAGCGTAGATGTTCATTGTGGTACTTACATCAGAGTGTCCGAGCAGTTCCTGCACATCCTTTGGTGCTGCACCGTTGGAGAGCAGATTGCTTGTGAATGTGTGTCTCAGCATATGAAAATGGAAATCTTCAAATCCTTCCAGTTTCTTTTTTGCCGACCTTGTCATAACACCAACTGTACTCGGTGACTCGTATGCTCCGTCAGGTCTCAGGCAGACAAAGGATATTTCCTTGTATCCGTCCGGCACTTCATCCGTTCTCGGCAGGCTGTAGACTTCATAGTAAGTACGGTCTTTTTCTTTGACCTCTTTGTAGTAGTTGAGGTGATAGAGTTCTCCATACTTGAAGCGGTTCTTATGCTGTTCCGTCTTTGCCTTTCTGAGAATGTCCGCCAGAGTGTCGCAGAAATCCACGGTACGGACTTTCTTGCGTTTGGTTGCACCTATCTCTGTCTTGTGCCTTTGCCCGTTGTATCGCATACTGCGTCGTACTGTGAGGTACTGTCCGTCAAGGTTGATGTCCTGCCAAGTCAATGCACACGCTTCTCCGATACGAAGCCCTGTGTAATAGGCTATCTGCATCGGGAGCAATGCAGGATTGTCTTTCTTTTTCAGAAAGTCCTCCAACATTACAAACTGCTGGTGGTCAATGGTAGGCGTGCTGTCAACTTCTCCGCCCTCGTCTGCAAACAGTTCGTATTCCTCTTTCTTTCCTCTCCATACCACATACTGCATAGGGTTAAAGGAAATCAGCTTCTTCGGGAATACCGCAAATCGGAACGCCCCCTGCAATACTGCTGAGAACAACCTCAGATACCCTTTACTGAGTGCCTTTGCTGTCGTTCCATCGGGGTTTTGTCCTCCGAAAGTGAGGAAGTCCATAAATGCCTGTAAATGTTCCGCAGTGACCGTTTTCAGCTTTCTGTCTCCGATAGGATATTGTTTTATCCTGTTCACTGTTCCCATATAAGCCATCACTGTACCGTTGCTCAGATTGCCGGGTTTCAGTTCTTCCTCCACCCACATATCAAGCAGCATACCCACAGTAGTGTTTTCAGGCTTTGCCACGAACTTCTTCGCTTCGTAGTCCTCCATTGCCTTGCGGAGCAATGCTTCCGTTTCGGATTTGCTTTCTGTGCCTGCAAACTCACGCTGTACCATCTTTCCGCTTTCATCTTCTACATAGAAGCGGTAGTACCATTTCTTGCCCTTTTTTCTTACAGATCCTTTTGCCATTGATAAATAGTCTCCTTTCTATCCGTGGCAATCGGAACTGTGACGTATGGTGTGCGTAAAGTAAATAGTGTCACATCCGCCGATTGTTTAATCGGCTTTTTTGTTGTCAAAGAGCCACGGAATTATTCTTTTTCGGCAAGCCTTGCTTCGGCTTCCGCTACTATCCCGAAAAGGTCACCCATCTTCACAGCGGTACGACCTTCATCGTAGATATGTAAAATTCCGTCTAAGAACCGTTTCATATCCTCAATCGGTGCTTCCATTTCTTTGTGGTAAACTCGTTCCTTAATCGCTCCCGACTCAATCGCATATCTCATAAGAGACTGTTTCAATCCTTCGTCTTCTGCAACACGGTCAACCTCTGTCATAGCATCGGAGAAGTGGTGGCAGAGAACGGAATACAAATCAATCATCTTTCCGAGGAATGTGGTAAGGAGCTGCTGGTGTGGTTCTCCATTCACAACCGTAGACACAGTATCAATGTACTTTTTGATATGTTCTTCCAAGTCTTTTTCGCAAAGCGTTCTGCTGTCATATTCCTTATCTTCTGAAAGACCTGTGAGCCATTCGGGAGTGGTAAGCAATGCTTCTGCAAGTCCATTGATAATCATTGTTCTCTTTGGGTCTACGCCGTCTGCTTCGTATCTCTGTATCGTTGATTTGTTCACTCCGATACGCTTGCCAAGCTCCGGCATTGTGAGATTCAATTCTGTTCGACGTTCTTTCACTCGTTCACCGACCTGTTTTGCGGTGAATGTAATTTCTTTTTTCAAGGTTTACACCTCCTATCGAAACCAAGTATAGCATATCAAAACCTGTTTTGCAACCATTTTCTCGATAAAAGTTAAAAAATATCTTTAATGGGTTGTAAAATGAGTTGACAAGAGATGGCAAAATAAGTATAATGATAATTGCAAAGTTGCAAAATGAGTATTTCGAAAGGAGAGATGTGTAATGACAGCAATTAAAATGGGTTTAACTATCGAAGAAGCAGCGGAATGTACGGGTATCGGTAGGAACACAATGCGAAAACTGGTGGACTGGGGCAAGCTGCCTGTTCTGAAAGTCGGGCGAAAGACGATTATCCGCAGGGATACGCTGGAGCGTTTTATGACGGTCAATCAGGGCAGGAATCTCCTCAATCCAAGCGATGTACGAAAAGTGGAATAACCGTTCTCCAAAGCCCTCGGCGTTTGAGAGCGAAATACACCCCTCGCACAAATCTGCGATTTGTACTCTGGGTATTTCGCCCCTGCGGGGAGCCTGTATCACAACTTCGGACACCATCACCTCAGTTATGATACAGAGGAAATTGCACCGCAATTTCCGTTGCTGTCCCACCAATCACCGATAGCTGTGACAGCCGCACCCGACAAGTCGGTTGCGTAATGAGTACGGTATTCTCAGCGGAGAAAGGAGCAAAAAGTTGGCAAGACATTCTTTTATCCGAATGTCGAAACTGCCCAATGTCAAGGGAAGAATCTCATATATCACGAGCCACGCCAAACAGGAAAACCTTTACGCCACCTATCGTACCGCCGACAATACCTTTTGGAAGAATCTCGCCAGGGAAAGCCAGCAGGAGTTCCAGCGAAGCGGAACAAATGGGAAATGTATCGAAGCAAGGGAGTTAATCATTGCCCTGCCGGAGATTTACACCACCTTTGACCCTCAGCAGGTGCTTGAAGAATTTACGGATAAGTTCCGACAGCAGTACGGAGTGGAATGTGTATCGGCTCTGCACCACAACAAACGCAAGACCAATTACCACATTCATCTCATATTCAGCGAAAGGAAACTGCTTCCAGAACCTGACATCAAGATTGCCACCAGAAGCGTATTTTATGACGAAACAGGAAAAAGGGTACGAACCAAGAAAGAAATCACAGACGAAAACGGTCAAATCCGAAAAGGCTGTACCGTTATCAAAAAGGGGGATGTTTACGAAAGCCATTTATTCAAAACCAAAGATGAGCGTTTCAAAAGTGAAGCGTTCATAGCAGAAGCAAAAGAAGTTTACACGGAACTTATCAATTCCCACATTTCAGATCCCGAGCAACGACTGAAAGTGTTTGATAAGAACAGCGTGTATCTCCCCACAAAAAAGATAGGCAAGAACAACCCCAAGGCTGCCGAAATCGAAGCGGACAACACGGCAAGGCAGGAATGGAACAGAACAGCAGATTTGGCTCTTGTATCGGGCATTGAAAAAACAAAGATACTGGAAATCAAGCAGACCGAAATCCACGATAAAGCCGGTCAGTCCATCCGTGAAAATGGTTGGCTTCCAAACCTATTCAGAAGTATCGTAGGCAAGGCAAAGGAATTTCTGCAAGCCATCATCCGTGAAAAGGATATGCCACCCAAGCCAGTCCTTGATATGGATATGGACGAGTTCCGCACAATGCAGACCCTTATGCTAAAGGTACAGAAGCAGGCGAAAGCAATCAAGAAGATACAGGAGATCACACTCCCGAATCTGCGACAGCAGCTTGCTGAAACAACGGGTATCTTCAAGGGCAAGGAACGCAAGGCTCTGGAAAAACAGATACAGCAGACCGAATCCGAGCTTAAAGAAAAACTGGATAAACTCCCCGATATTCTAAAAGATGACGGTTATCCTGATGTACAGGCATTTATGAAAACTTACCGCAAAGCAGAGGCTATTATCACACAGTATAACCAAGACCTTGCAGAATGGGAGCAGACAGTTAAGAACGGACAGAAACCTGCCGAGAAACAGCACAGACCGCCCGAAAGACAAAGTGTGCGTAACAGGCTCAGACAGCTTCAGGAAGAGAGTAAACAGAGTTCTCAGTCGAAGCAGAGAAAGAAATCCCAAGGCAGGGACAGATAATCACGACATAGGAAATCAACACCGCAGGGCAACCTGCCTTGCGGTCTTACATATATATCAGAGCATAAGAAAACACCCTGCAAGATTTTTTTCGTCTTGCAGGGTGTTTTCTTATGCAATCCAAACTCAACAGAAACCTGAAAGTTTTCTACGCATCGCTTTTCTATTTTGGGTGGAATTTGTTAACGAAACTAATTCATCTATATCTAAACAAGTGCGTCCTTTAAATTCCACACGAATGTCTTTTGCTTTTAATATCAATTCCATAACATTTTCCTCCTGTCTATAATCGCATGTTTTCATTTGCTTGTACGCAGGGAAAACCCTGCGATTTTAGCAGGAAAAATTACATGAAAATTAAATACATAAAAATGGCCCTCCTATGAATTTTGTTTTAAATCTAATTTTCTAATCTCAGTTATCATTGGGCAAACTATTGCAATGCAAATAATTAAAATACCTGATAGTAAAAACCAATGATTTACACCGATTCTATCAGCAAAGAATCCAGAAAGAATTAACCCAATTGGCATAGCAAGAGACATGATACTTCCAGTTAAAGAAAATACACGTCCTAAATATTCAGGCTTAATTTTCTCCTGAAAAAGAGCTGTTTGCACACCGCTGTAAAACGGAACCGAAAGCCCCATTATTGCACAGCAGACTACAAATATGAAAAATCCACTTTGGGGAAGTAATCCTGAAATGGTTAAGCTTATCCCCATCATAAAAATGGATGCCGTTATTAATAAGATTCGCTTTTGGTAATTCCCAAATAACCCTAATAATAGACCCCCTATCAACATACCAGAGGCATAAGCAATCTCCGTAATAGAAATATGCATCGGTGTACCATTAAAATATTCCATAGTGATTAAAGGATATAATGCATTTATGGGCATATAAACAAACATATATAATGTTCCAACGAGTAATAAAGCAAATAATCCTTTATTTTGCCGTAGTACAGCCATTCCTTCTTTCATTTCTCGTATGAAATTTGGTTTCAAACTTTGCACTTGATCACCCAGCTTAGGAATACGTACAATTGCTACCGTAATAGATGCAATCACAGCACCCAATACATCGATGGCAATAATAGCATTTAGTTCCCAAACGGAGTATAAGAGTGCTGCAACCGCCGGACTAACAATATAGCTTATAGACTGCAAAGACTGACTATAGCCTGCACATTTCGTAAGCTGTTCTTCTGGTACTAAAAGTGGCGTAACCGCATTGAGAGCCGGGGTGTGAAAAGCTGTTCCAATGCTACGGATAAACAATACTACCATAACCATCCAGATAGGTAGCTCCATATACAATGCAACAATAGCAAGCACTGCCCCAGCTGCTGCGATAATTAAATCAGCACCAATCATTATCTTCTTCCTATCATGACGATCCACTAATACACCAATAGCTGGTCCAAAGACCGCATAGGGTAAAAAACCTACTAGTGAAGCCATAGACAAGACCATCGCAGATCCTGTTTTCTCTGTAAGGTAAAAAATGATCGCCATTTGCAGGATGGCACTAGTGATTAATGATACTGCCTGCCCTGCCCATATTGTATAAAACTTAAGTTTCCAATTGTTGTATTTTTCCATTTATATTATCTCCTGCATATTATTTTGCTTGAATTTCTATTTTGAACAGCATTCTAGGCAATAAAAAATGCAGGCCAAAATCCACAATGTGGCTTTTGGTCTGCATACATACAATTTGGAAACATTCATATTAAAGACATAGTTAAATAAAGGTATAGTTAAATAACTTATATCTCACCGTAACTAATGAATGCTCAATATCGTATAAATAAGCACAACAAAAAAGCCTATCATCGGGGATAGATTCTGCTTTTTTTATTGCCAGCTTATCTTAAACGCATTGAGGCTGTCATAGTTTCGGTTCCTCCTAAACTCTTATTTGTATCAGCATATATTTTAACACAATAAGTTGTTTTAAGCAACGTTTAAAATTGAAAAAAGCCACGGACAGCGATAGCAAAATACGCAATACCGTCAATGGTCTCGATGAACAGTGCAAGCACTGCCATTGACGGTATTTCTTTATTTTGCTTATGAGCAGACAAGGGCAGTAAGCCAAAAGCTGGCTTACCGCCCCAATCACTCATTCTGTTATGCGTAGATAATCTCGCTGTAAATGATTTCTCTAACTCTGGACTGAATTTCATTCATTTTCTGTACCCACAGCATAGCATTATCTGCTTTCAGTTGCTCGGTCACATTTTCCTGCTCTGCAATTTGCTTTGTCAGCAGGAGCAAACGCTCCTGTGCCTGTCTGTCAATATCTGCAAGGTAGGAGTTTAGTGTACCCTCAATCAGCATTGTGGTATAGAGGAACTGCTTATGCTCCTTTAGATACTGCTTGTGGCGTTGTCCCCACAAACCGATAGGCTGTGTTTCTTTTTCGGAAAGTATCAGACAAGGGATATAATAATCTCCCTGCAATTCATACCATAAACCATTACTCTCATCAAAAATGTACTTGTCCATATAATAAATCCTCCAGTATAATATATTCGCACATACGTCACAGTTCTCCGATTGCCACATTCTGTTATATCTTGTTATCAGATTTTCTTTCCCTTGTGTTTGCCCTTATCAGCTTCCAAGGGAAGAATAAGCATAAGTGAAATCGTATAATAAGTTAAGGTGAGCATTTTGCGATAAACTCTTTATTTTCAAGGCTTTTGGAGGATTTTATTAAAACCCTGTGAGGGTTAATAACCACTTATAAAATTGTGGTTTTCAAATTTTAATTTATCGGGCTGATTTGGTGCGCCAGTCACGCATGGAAATAGCCCAGATATGTGACGGCGCCCATCTCACGTTGGGAAGGTATACTATGTACATCAGCAGGCCGGACAAGGGCTTGCTGATTTTGTATTTCATGATGCCCCGCTTTACAAAACCATGCTGTTACAGGTTATGCTGCTTTATTCGTAGGTTTTGAGAAAACGCCCATTTCATGCGGGTTTGCGGGGTTGGCCTGTGGAACGATTCGCCACTTTCGGCTCGTTTTTCTCAATGCTCTTGCCATAAAGGCCATTTGTTTTTGCGCTGTATTCTGTTTCACAAGTAAATCCCATCCGGTGATCCTCCCTTTGCAGAACATGTTACCATCTGCCGCAGAGCTGCACGATTGCTTTCGGCAGAGACGCAAGACCGCATCGAAACAAAAATAAAAGGCCCCGCCGCCGGCGGAGCCTTTCGTTTTTTGAAATCGGGAAAAAGCGGAGACGCGCGCTTTTGCGGCGCTGAAACGAGCGGCAAAGCCGCCGCTGTCCCCGCCTGCAAAGTGCAAAGAAGCAGCCCCACGCCGCGCGAAAACACCGGGGAACGCCCGGGCGGGAGCAGATGCGGGCTTCTCTCACCCGCCGGGGCTGCGCGGGAGGGCCGTAAAACCGCCGGCTGACCCGCGCGCCGACGCCGTCCTTTCAGCCCAGCAGCGCGGCGGCCAGGGTCTCCAGCGCCTCAAGATCGCCCTGCTTTACCGCGCCGCGGATCGTGACAACAGGTTCGACGATCTCGATCTCTTTCATCTGGGAGAGGATCTCCCGCATCGTCCTTGCCGCGGAAGGCGCCCACGAACCGTTTTCGATCAGGGCGACCGTGCGCTTTTGATAATTTTTTGCTTTCAGATGATGGAGAAAATCCTCCATGAAAGGCATGACCCCTGCATTGTACGAAGAGGCCGCCAGCACGACCTTGCCGTACTTGAACGCATCCTCCAAGGCCTCCGACATGTCGTCACGGGCCAGATCAGCCACCGCCACGCTGGGGCAGCCCTTGTCCCGCAGCAGTTCTGCCAGCCGGGCGGCGGCGCCGGCGGTGTTGCCGTGGAGGGAGGCATAGGCAATAAAAACGCCCTCCTGTTCCACGCCGTAGCTGCTCCAGACATCATATTTCCCCAGGTAATAGCCCAGGTCCTCTTTCAGCACCGGGCCGTGCAGCGGGCAGATGACCCGGATATCCAGCGCGGCCGCTTTTTTCAGCAGCGCCTGCACCTGCGGGCCGTATTTGCCCACGATGTTGAAATAGTAGCGTCTGGCCTCGCAGGCCCAGTCCTCCTCCGCGTCCAGCGCACCGAATTTGCCGAACGCGTCGGCGCTGAACAGCACCTTGTCGCAGCTGTCATAGGCGACCATCACCTCGGGCCAGTGGACCATGGGGGCCATGAGGAAGCTGAGCTCGTGGCGTCCCAGGGACAGCAGGTCCCCCTCCTTGACGGTGACCGCCCCGCTCAGGTCCAGGTCAAAATACTGGGGCAGCATCTGAAAGGTCTTGGCGTTGCCCACCAGCCGGATGCCGGGGTACTTGTCCACCAGCGCCCGGATGCTGGAGGCGTGGTCCGGCTCCACATGGGTGATCACCAGATAGTCCGGGCTGCGGCCCGCCAGCTCACGCTCCAGGTTGTCCAGATATTCCGCCGTCCTGCGCTTGTCCACGGTGTCCATCACCGCGACCTTTTCGTCCAGGATGAGATAAGAATTGTAGGCGACCCCGTTGGGGATGGCATACTGCCCCTCAAACAGGTCCAGCGTTTTGTCGTCCACGCCGATATAGCGAATGTCTTGCGTAACCATACGGACACCTCCGAAAATCTGATCTGTGCGCAGGGCGCCCGGGGTGGGCCTGCGCGGTTTCACGACACAAGAAGATTATACACAATCCTGCCCGCGTTGTCACTTTTTGCGGGGATTTTTTGTTGTTTTGCTCTGCTTTTCAACAAAAAACCAGTCCGCGGCGGGCTTTCGGCCGCACTGCCGGCCGCAGGCGGCGTTCCGACCAGCAGGAAATGGGACGCCCGCCGGCTTTTCGGCAGTGCGGGGAGCGCCAGAGTAAAAAACTGCCGCTTTGCGTTTTCTGTTTCTTTCCATCCGTGGGCATACATGGTAAAATCAGGGTGGGAGAACGGCCGCTGCCGCCGGCCGTTGCCCCCGTTTCACATACTGCCCTTATTTGCGGACAGACTAAGGCTGTCGCGGGCCGCCCCGCCCGCTCAACTCCCCCTCCCCTGCCGGGGCCGCGCAGGGGCAGGGACCATTTTCAGGAGGTCTGTCAAATGATCAATACCAGAAAAGCCGCCGTCATCGGCTGCGGCTTCGTCGGCGCTTCCATCGCGTTCAGCCTCATGCAGCGGGGGCTGTTCTCCGAGATCGTGCTGCTGGACGTAGACCGCGACAAGGCGGAGGGGGAAGCCATGGACCTGAGCCACGGCCTGCCCTACACCGCGGCCATCAGCATCTACGCCGGGGACTACGACGACGTGGCCGACTGCGCCCTGATCGTCGTCACTGCCGGCGCCAACCAGAAACCGGGCGAGACGCGGCTGGACCTGATCGGCAAAAACGTCTCTATCCTGCGCAGCATCGTGCCCGAGCTCAGCCGCCGCGGCTGCGAGGGCATCCTGATGATCGTCTCCAACCCCGTGGACATCCTCACTTACGCCGCCTGGAAGCTGTCCGGCTTCCCTGCCCACCGGGTGATCGGCTCGGGCACCGTGCTGGACACCGCCCGCCTGAAATATCTGCTGGGCGAGCATCTGCAGGTGGACAGCCGCAGCGTGCACGCCTTTGTCATCGGCGAGCACGGGGACAGCGAGCTGGCGGTCTGGAGCGGGGCCAACATTTCCGGCATCCCGCTCACCCATTTCTGTGAACTGAGGGGCTATTTTGATCACCAGGCCTCGATGCAGAAAATTTACGAGGACGTGCGGGACAGCGCCTATGAGATCATCCAGCGCAAGGGCGCGACCTACTACGGCATTGCCATGGCGGTGGCCCGCATCGCCGAGAGCATCCTGCGGGACGAGCACGCGGTGATGCCCATCTCGGTGCTGCTGGCAGGCGAATACGGCCTGCGGGACCTCTGCCTGAGCGTACCCACCATCGTGGGCAAAAACGGGGCCCAGAAAGTGCTGGAGATCCCCCTCAGCGATGAGGAGGCCGCCGCGCTGCACGCTTCGGCCGCCCAGCTCGGCGAGGTGATCGCAGGGCTGAAACTGTAAAGGGCGGGCGGCCGTCAAGGCAGGCCGCTTTTTGCCCGCGGGCGCCCCTTGCGCGCGGGCGCGGGCGGCTCTGTTCGGCAGCCCCATCTTTTTTCCGCCGGCCGTGCGCCGCTTGCGCAGGCGCAGCCGGGCCGACAGGTCTCTCTCCGTCCGGCACGCGCGGGGCCGCGAGGGTGCGAGGGGACGAGGCCCGGCACCCGGGCCGGCGGATTCCGCCCTGCGCAAAGCTGCCCCATCGCGAGGCGGGGCGGTTTTTTCCCCGCGCCGCCGGGCACAGCGCGAAAAAGCCGCCGATTTTTTCAGGGCGGACAGAACAAAACAACGGCGCGGACGCCGGCTTTCCAAGGCCGCGTCCGCGCCGCTCTATTTAAAAAACGCCGCTCTGCCCGGGCAGAACCCGCAATACCCGGGGCATCCGGACGGGGAGAAAGCGGATCTCCCCGCCGCCTTTCAAAAGGCCGGCGTTCCGGGCGCCCGCCGCTTTACGAGGTCAAAAAATTCAGCTCTCCCACGCTGAGGTCCTGCTGCAGCGCCTTATTGATCGCAAGGCTCAGCACGCCTGCCGCCCGGGAGATGATGTAGTCGATCTCCTTGGGGGTGACCACCAGCCGGTGGCGGCTGTGGCAGAGGTCGCCCGCGTCCATTACCGTGGGCACCCCCATGCAGACGGTGGGCACGCCCAGCAGCGCCGTATCGATGCGTTTGCGCTCTTCCCCGCCCGGGCACAGGCCTGTGTCGGTGATCTGCACGGTGCAGCCCAGATGTTCCGGCGAGGAGGTGAACAGGCTGTCGATGCAGAGCACCGCCGCCGGGCGGACGGCGCTCACCACGCTCTTCACCGTTTCGCCGGCCGAGAGCCCGGTCTTGCCCTCAATGCCCGGGCAGAAAGCGGAGACGCCGCGCAGGTGCAGGATGTCCCGCTCGTCCCGCTCGATGGGGATATGCCGCGTGACCAGGATGCGCCCGCACACCGCCGGCCCCAGCGCGTCCGCGGTGATGTGATCGTTGCCCAGACCGACCACCAGGATATCCCCCGTGGGCGGCAGGTAATTTTTGATCTCATGGGCCAGGGCGCCGATGTAGTGCTCGTTGCGGTCGTCGATATAGGCAAAGCTGGGCATGTCGATGGTGGAATAACGTCCTCTGCGGCGGGCCAGCCCGTCCTGCGTGACGTGGACGCGGGTGATGGTCACGTCGGCCACATATTTGGTCTCAAACCGCACGCCGGGGGGCACGGTGCCTTTGCGCCCCGCCCAGACCTCGGCCGCAATGTCGGTATAGATCGCCATATTCACATCTTCCTCTCGCAGAAAAGCCGCCCGCAGCGCCGCCCCCGGCCGGAAAAGGGCAAAAAACGGCGCCCCTGCGGCCCTTTTCCGCATTTTATTTTGATTTTTTTTAAAAAGCCCTTGTATTGCACCTGAAAAGTATGATAATATAAAGAGCACTGTTATGGTTAATAAAGGAGGTGGTATTATGCCAAACATTAAATCCCAGAAAGACCGTGTGCGTCAGGCCGCCAAAGAGGCCTCCCACAACAAGGCCATCAAGACCAACCTGAAAACAGTTGTCAAGAAGGCAGAGGCCGCCGTCTCCTCTGGCGCCGCCGACGCTGACAAGGCTGTCGTCGCCGCCGTTGCCGCCATCGACAAGGCCGCGGGCAAGGGCGTTCTGCACAAGAACACTGCCGCCCGCCGCGTTTCCCGTGTCATGCGCGCAAAGAAAGCGTAAGCAAACCCAGCAGAAAGGCTGCCGCGACCGCGGCGGCCTTTCTTTTTTTATCCTCTGCCGGGGCCGGCCCGCGCGGCGGGCGCATCTCCATCCCCCTCTGCCCGGCGGGCCGATCCGGCCGCCCGCCGCGCCGGCCCTCAGCTCTGGTCCTTGCTTTTGGACAGCAGCGAGGCGATGACGCCGCAGACCAGGCTGGCCGCAATGCCCCCGGCTGCGGCTGAAAAACCGCCGGTGAGCGCGCCCAGCAGGCCGTGGCGTTCCACGGCGTCCACCACGCCCTGCGCCAGCAGATGCCCAAAGCCCAGCAGCGGCACGGTGGCGCCCGCGCCCGCAAACTCGGCCAGCGGCATATACCAGCCCAGGGCCGACAGCACGACGCCCGCCACCACGTACAGCACCAAAATGCGCGCCGGGGTCATCGCGGTGAGATCGATCAACAGCTGGCCGATAACGCACAGCGCGCCGCCGACCAGAAATGCCCAGAGAAAATGCATGATTCAGGTTCCGCCTTTCCTTTAAAACCTGCGTTCACAGCCTGCGGGCGGCGCCGGGGCGGTGTTTTCCCTTACCGGAGCATCCTCTGCCGGCCGCCGGGCCGGCAGGGGATGTTTTCCGTCCGGCGGAAAAGCGTCCCTCTCCATCCGGCATCCCCCCGCGGTGAACACGGTCGTTTTATTTTCCGCTTCCCAGCAGCACCAGATGGGCGATGCCGGGAATGCTCTCTTTCTGCATGAAGGTGGTGGGGCTCATCAGCGCGCCGGTAGCGATAAACAGCACCTCGCGCAGCTTGCCGCTTTTGAGCTGGGGCAGGATATGGCTGCAGAGCACCGAGGCGCTGCAGCCCACCCCGGAGCCGCCCGCGTCCACCTGCTGCTGTTCCCTGTCGTAGAGCAGCAGGCCGCAGTCGGAGTGGTTGGTGAGCTTGACGCCCTCTTTTTCACAGATCTCCTCCAGCAGGGTGCTGCCCACAGCGCCCAGGTCGCCGGTGAAGATGCGGTCGAACTCCTCCGGCTGGCGGCCGCTGTCCTTTAAAAAGGTGAGCAGGGTGTGGGCCGCGGCCGGGGCCATGGCGGCCCCCATGTTGTTGATGTCCTTGATGCCGTAATCGATCACCCGGCCAAAGGTGACCGCCTTGACATAGGGGGGCCCGCCCACGCTGCCCAGCACCACCCCGCCGGAGGCGGTCGCCGTCCACTGGCTGGTGGGAGTGCGTTTGCCGCCGTACTCCAGCGGGAAACGGTACTGCCGCTCGGCCGCACAGAAGTGGCTGGAGGCCAGGGCCATGGTGCGCTGGGCAAGGCCGCCGGCGATAAAGGCCGCCGCCAGGCCCAGCCCCTCCGCCATGGTGGCGCAGGCGTTGTACAGGCCCACAAAGGGCACCGGCAGGTCGCGCATCGTATAGTTGCTGGCCGTGCACTGGTTTTCCAGGTCTCCGGCAAACAGGCAGTCCAGCTCTTTGGGGGTGACGCCGCTCTTTTTCAGCGCTGTCTCCGCGCAGATGGCCTGCATGCGGCTTTCCGACTGCTCCCAGGTCTTTTCCCCAAAGGTGGTGTCGGTGTCCAGCACGTCAAAACCGTCGGCCAAAGGCCCCTCCGATTCCTTTTTGCCGCCCACCGCCGCATATCCCAGCACCGATGGGGGCGTTCTAAAAAACAGCGTATCGCCTTTTTTGTTCTGCATCTGCATCCCGTCAACCTCCCATAAGGGGGCGGATGAAGTAATAGATCACGCCCCAGATCACGCTTGCCATCATGCCCCAGACGATGACCGGCCCGGCGATGACGAACATCTTTGCGCCCACGCCGGTGACCAGGCCCTCGACCCGGAACTCGATGGCGGGCGAGACGACGGCGTTGGCAAAGCCGGTGATCGGCACCAGCGTGCCCGCCCCCGCCTTGGTGGCCAGCTTGTGGTACCAGCCCAGCGCCGTCAGCACCGCCGACAGCGCCACCAGCGTGGCGCTGGTCAGGGCCGCCGCGTCGGTCAGCGCAAAGCCCCATCTGCCGTACAGGGTGCGCAGCACCTCGCCCAGCAGGCAGATGGCCCCGCCCACGAAAAAGGCCCACAGGCAGTCGGGCAGCAGCTTTGATTTTGGGCTGGCCTGCTTGTTCATCTGATCGTATTCCTGTTTGGAGAGCTTCATAAAGTTTCGGATCCCCCCGTAAAGTTTTACTTGCGCGCCGGGGCCGCGCCGCGCCGCGCTTTAAAACCAGTATTTCCCCTGCGTGGGAAAATTATGTCCCCGGGCGGGTTTTCCCGGGAAATTTTGTTCAAAATACGGCGCGGACGGTTTGCAATCAGGGTGGGGTCTGGTATAATAGGACGTGTTCGTGCGGGCGCGGGGCGCCCGCGCTCATTCCGGCCGCCGGGCGGGTGCGTCCGGCCGCTTTCAAGAACTATAGGGGGAAAACGAATTATGCCGTCAAAGGTTGTTGTAGGCGTCCAGTGGGGCGACGAGGGCAAAGGCAAGATCATCGATATCCTGGCACAGGAGGCGCAGGTCGTCGTCCGCGCGCAGGGCGGCAATAACGCCGGCCACACCGTCGAACAGGGCAGCGAGGTCTACAAGCTGCGCACCGTGCCCTCGGGCATCCTTTATCCCGACACGCTGTGCCTGGTGGGCAGCGGCGTGGTGGTCAACCCGGGCAGCCTGCTGGCCGAAATGGATGGGCTGGAGGCGCGCGGCGTGAGCTGCAAAAATCTGAAGATCGACCCGCGCGCCCATGTCATCATGCCCTGGCACCCGCTGATCGACGGCCTGGCTGAAGATGCGCGGGACGCAGAGCACCGCATCGGCACCACCCGCAACGGCATCGGCCCCTGCTATATGGACAAGGCCGAGCGCAGCGGCATCCGCATGTGGGATCTGGTACACGAAGAGGTCTTCCGCAAAAAAGCGCGGTTTGCAGGCGAGGAGAAAAACCGCCTGATCACCCGGCTGTACGGCGCCGAGCCGATGGACCTGGACAAGATCATCGACGAGTACGTCGCCTACGGCAAACGGCTGGCCGACCATGTGGAGGACGTCTCTCTGCTGGTCTACAACAGCTATAACGAGGGCAAAAAGATCCTTTTCGAGGGCGCGCAGGGCACCCTGCTGGACCTGGACATGGGCACCTATCCGTTTGTCACCAGCAGCCACCCGGTGGCGGGCGGCTTTGCCATCGGCGCCGGCGTGGGCCCGCGGATGATCGACGAGGTCATCGGCGTGGCAAAGGCCTATACCACCCGCGTGGGCGAGGGGCCCTTTCCCACCGAGCTGTTCGACGACGTGGGCCAGCTGATCCGGGACAAAGGCCACGAGTACGGCACCGTCACCGGCCGGCCGCGCCGCACCGGCTGGTTTGACGCCGTGATCCTGCGCTATGCGGTGCGGGTAAACGGGTTGACCCAGCTGGCCGTCAACAAGCTGGATACGCTGGCGGGGGTGGGCGATCTGAAAGTCTGCACCGCCTACCGCCTGCCCGACGGCACTCTGCTGCGCGAGTACCCCGAGTGCCTGGAGGTGCTGGCCGACTGCGAGCCCGTCTACGAAACCATCCCCGGCTTTACCGAGGACATCTCCGGCTGCAGGAACTTTGACGAGCTGCCCGCA
Source organism: Anaerofilum hominis (assembly GCF_014287275.1). Classification (GTDB taxonomy): domain Bacteria; phylum Bacillota; class Clostridia; order Oscillospirales; family Ruminococcaceae; genus Pygmaiobacter; species Pygmaiobacter hominis. The sequence continues at coordinate 311,213 of NZ_JACONZ010000005.1, read as the reverse complement.
AGCTGCAGGAGCTATATCGCCGAACTGGAGCGTCTGTGCGGCTGCCGCATCACCATGGTCGGCGTGGGGCCGGGACGGGACCAGAATCTGGTCCGGGAATAAAAAGCGCCCGGCGCGCCCCGGGGACCGGCGTCCCCAGGCGGGCGCTGCAGGGAAACAGATGCAGAAATAAAAAAAGAGACGCCCCGCCGCGTGCGGGGTCGTCTCTTTTTTTCTGCCGTGCTTTTTGTCTCTATTTGCTTTATTGGCCTTTCTGCGGGAGAAAGGCCTCCGCGACCTTTCCGGCGATCTTCTCTGCGTCAAAACCGTCGCTGGCCCCGCGAAGATGCGCTTCATCTTTTCCACACAACAAATAAGTATTTTTTATGCAGTTTTGAAATATGCCCCAATTCGATTATGTGTTCCCACCAATGAGCGGCGGATAACAGTGTGGATATCCTCGTTGCCTTGTGAAAACAGAGAAATATTGTATGATGTAAAAGGATTTTAACTGTGGAGTATAGAAGATGTAAAATATATCTGATAGACCAAAGGTTTCTTTGGCGGTATGATTTCAATAGAAAAGGTGGTGCGGTTAATGGATATTGGTCCTAAAATTAAAAATGCACGACTTGATGCAAACCTGACACAAGAGCAGGTTGCAGAAGCCCTTGGTGTGAGCCGGCAGACAATATCAAACTGGGAAAACGAAAAAACCTACCCGGACATTATAAGCGTGGTGAAAATGAGTGACTTATACCACATCAGCCTTGACCACTTGCTAAAGGAGGAAAAGATTATGCTGAATTACTTAGACTATCTGGAAGAAAGCACAAACACAGTTAAGAGCAATGACCGTAAAGCAAAAATCACATTCATTTCCGTCTACCTTGCAATCTGGGCTTTTGCAATCATTGTATTTTGGTTCTTCACAAGCGGTTCTGACGCAATGGGATATAGCTTGATGTTCTTATGGGTATTGCTCCCGGTTTCGACTTTCACTTTCTCTTTGATGATTGGAAGAAATAACTACTGGGGCAATCAAAAATGGGTATCGTCCATTGTCTTTGGTATCATGTATATGTTGGCAGAGTACGCAACCTTCAACGCGGCTAACATGACGGCGTTCAATAAGTTCAATATGCCTCGATTTGGAATGCTTGCAGGTGGTGCAGTTATGTCTGCCGCAGGAATCGCAATCGGTCGTGCTGTAAGGCGAATGAAGCATAGCAGATAAATCGGAAGCAGCAATTCCTTACCCTCAGTGTATAAGGGGCAATACGCTGAGGGTAAGGGAACACAAAAGGGAATTGGGAGTAAAATATTGCATCGCCCTGGCAGGAACCCAAAAACAAAAAAGCAGGATCAGAAAACCCGCACATATCCCGCCGCGGCGCGGCAAAGAACTGCCCGGGCCTGACAAAGCCCTCCGCGGGACAGCACTTTTCTGCGGACGGGACCCGCGCGGGGCCGGGTGGGCCGGTCCCCGCCGCCCTTCCCGCTCCGCCGCGCCGGGCCGCGGACTCCCCCGCCCCGCCCGGCCGGGTCCTGCGGGCGCTTCTCTCAGCGTGCCGCCGGGCCCGGTCCGCCTCCGGGAACTGTTCCGGGCCGGCCCTGCGGGCAGGTAGCTCAGCGCTTTTCGCCTTTCTTTTGTTTTTCCGTTGCCATTTTTTCCGCAGCGGCGTTATAATGAAAAAAAGTGCGGCCCACATTTTGTTTTTTCAGAGAGGAGCGCGACCATGGCGGAACTTTATTATCAGGGACACGGCAGTTTTCGCATCACGGCTGCGGACGGCGTCACCATTTACGTCGATCCGTTTGCGGGCGGCGGCTATGACCGGCCCGCCGACCTGATCCTGGTCACCCACGACCACCACGACCACAACCGGGTGGATCTGGTGCCGCAGCGGCAGGGCTGCGAGGTGATCACTTTCCAGCAGGCGCTTGCCGGGGGCGTCTATCACAGCTTTGACAGCCACGGCGTGCAGGTGCAGGCGGTCAGGGCCGCCAACGCCAACCACGACCCCGCCTGCTGCGTGGGCTTTCTGCTCACGGTGGACGGCCGGACCGTCTATGCCGCCGGGGACACCTCCACCACCGAGGAGATGAGGGACCTTGCGGCCCGCCATCTGGACTGGGCGCTGCTGCCCATCGACGGGGTCTACAACATGGACCCGGAAGAGGCCTCGCAGGCGGCCCGGCTGATCGGCGCCGCGCGCACGGTGCCGATCCACATGAAGCCCGGTGCCCTGTTCGACGAGGCGATGGCGGCGCGCTTCTGCGCGCCCGGCAAGACCGTGCTGCGCCCGGGCGAGACGGCTGTCCTGTAAGGCGGACGGGGGACGCTTCGCGGCGGCAAGCCGTACTGTGGCGGCGGGGCGCTCCGCCCCTTTTCTCACTGCCGGGACGATCTGCGTGGTATGCCCCTGCGGCATACCGCTTTTTTTCGTTTTGTGCTATCATAAGGGCGGAACACGGTGCAGTCCCGCAGCGCCCGCTGCAAAAAGGCGCGCTGCGGGCCGGAGCCGGCGCGTTTCCTGCCGGCGCTTTGCGGGCCGGACGCGGCGCTCTCGCAGCGCGGCGGCTGTGCGGCGCAGGCGCGGCGATCCGCTGCGGCGTCCCACGGCAAAAAACAGCGGGCCCGCACCCGCCCAAAAAGGAGGTTTCGCCATGACCAGGCGCTTATTTTCCGGCGCGCTTTGCGCGCTGCTGCTGTTTGCGGCCCTGACCTGCGCCCTGCCTGCCGCCGCCGCGGAGGGCCCTCTGACCGAGGACGCGCTCTCGTCGATGGAGGCTGCCGCCAGCGCCGATCCCCTTGCGGCGGACTTTCAGGCGCTCTGGTCCGGCCTTTTCTCCATGGCACAGCTCGCATCCGGCGACGGCTGGCGCGGGCAGCACCCGCAGGAGGCAGCCGCCTTTGACGCGCTGGCCGCCCGGGCGGACCTGCTCTGCCTTTCGGCTGAGGACGCCATCAGCGCCCGCTACGAGGCCAGCTACGACGTATCAACCTATCTGGACGGTCCCGCCCTCTGGCTGGCGCGCAGCCTCTGGCAGCTGGCCCGGCTGGACGGGGCGGCGGCGAACAACAGCGCCTATAAAGACCACATGGGCCGCGCGGGCTTTTTGTATCAGGGCTGCGTGACACAGTACGGGTCGGCCAACCTGGCGCTGGTGCCGCAGGTGGAACTGGACTTTGACTTTCTGCTCGCCTATTGCGCCTATTCGGGCCAGGTGGACGGAAACGGCCGCGGCCTGATCAACGAGATGCTGGGCTGGGAGTGGGAGGCGGAGGCGCGCCCCTTTACGGACTTTTACGAGGCCCATGCCGCGGAGATCGACGAGCTGCTGGCCGACACCGGCGCTTCGGCCGCAGGGCATCCGGACCGGGGCCGGTACTGGGTGGACGGCAACCCCCGGGAGAGCGGGGAGATCGTCTTTGACGACGGGCCCCCCTATGTGGCCCTGGAGCAGTATCTGCGCTTTTTCGGCGGCGAAGAGCGGACCAATTACAGCGTCCCCGCCGCCGCGCGCGCCGTCTGCTGGCTGCTGTGCGGCGACGAGATCAAAGCGAGCGAAAAAGAGCTCCTTTTGAACGGCGAGAAGATGGAACTCTCGGCCCCGCCTTTCCTGGAAGGCGGCCTGCTCTATGTGACCCTTTACGACGCGGACTATCTGGCTTTCGCACTGGCCGACCAGCAGACCCCGGAGGGCGAAAAAGCCCCAAAAGACGGCGGGCCGGGCGGCGGGGAGGTCTATGTGCTGCGCCCCTATCTCGGCCAGCAGCCCCCCACGGAGCAGCAGCTGCTCTTTCTCGAGGGCATCGGGGCCGGCATCAACCTGCAGAACCTGATCGCCCGTGGGGCCGGGCTCTCCCCCGCCGACGCGCCGGCGCTCTGTGAGGAACAGCTCAGCGGCTGGGCGGGGCTCGCCCGCGGCACGGCCAACAGCCTGTACGCGCAGTCCATCCTGGAGCAGAGCTGGAACGTGCGGAGCCCTGAGGAAGTTTACAGCAACTATGAATGGCTGCTGTCGGAGGGGCATCGGGGCAAATTCCGCTCTGCGGCCCAGGAGGACGGCGTTCCCGGCTGGTTTCTCTTGAAATGGGGGAGCGCGCTGGACCAGAACAGCTTTTTGGCCTGGGATCTTGCCCGGGCGGTACAGCTGTGCCAGTGGGGCTGCTGCGCGGGATATCTGGCCCCGCAGCAGGCGGTCGCGATGGCTTTCGAGGCAGCCCGGCAGCTGCAGGCCGCGTTTCCCTCCTGGCAGGCCTTTGCCGACGATTATCTGATGGGGTACGACGCCTTTTTGGCCCAGGATGCGGACAAAGACGATTTCTACGGCCTGCGCCGCCCCATTCTGGAAGCCCTCTATGCGGACGGCGCTTACCGCGGCGTGGGGTGGGAGCTGGAATTGCCCGCCGCGCAGGACGGCCCGGCGGCGCCACCCGCCCTCTCCGCGCCCGGCGCACCGGCCCTCCCGCCGCGGGCGGACCTGATGCGCAGCGCAGCGCTGGCCGGGCTGGGGCTGCTGCTGGCGACCCTGGCCGCCGGCGCCGGCGCTTTGATCTGGGTGCTGCTGCGCAATGAAAAACGCCGTGCGGCCGCTGCGCGGCGCCCGGGAGGGCCGTCATGAAAACCATTCTCTGTCAGGTGAACAGCCAGTACATCCACTCCGCCCTGGCCCCCTGGTGCCTTGCCGCCGCCGCGTGGGAGCGGTGCGCCGACCCCGGCGAACTGCAGGTCGTGGACGCCAACATCAATCAACCCGTCCGCCAGACTGCCGCCCGCCTGGCGGAGGGGAGACCCGGACTGGTGGCCCTGAGCTGCTATATCTGGAACGCCGCTTACCTGCAGGCGCTTTTCCCCCTGCTGCGCGCGCTGCTGCCCGACGCCGTGATCGCGGTAGGCGGGCCGGAGGCCAGCTTTGACACCGCGGCCTTTCTCGAGGCCAACCCCGCCGTCGACTGTGTGCTGACCGGCGAGGGGGAGACTGCCTTTCCCCTCTTTCTCGACGCGCTGGCCTCCGGCGCTTCCTGGGCCGGGGTGCCTGGGCTGGTCTGCCGCAGAGGGGGGCAGATCACAAGCAGCCCGCCGCCCCCGCCCGCGGTGCAGCTTCCCGACCCCTATACCCCCGCGTACTTCGCCGCGCTGGCCGGGCGCATCGCCTATGTGGAGACCAGCCGTGGCTGCCCTTTTACCTGCGCGTTCTGCCTTTCTGGACGGGAGGACCGGCTGCGGCAGTTCCCGCTGCCGGAGATGGAGCGCCGCCTGCTCAAGCTGTCCGCCTCAGGCAGCAAAACGATCAAATTTGTGGACCGGACTTTTAATGCCGATGAGAAGCGCGCGATGGAGATCTGGCGGTTTCTCGTCCGGCAGCGGCTGGACGGGGCCATCCCCGCCGGGGTGTGTTTCCACTTTGAGGTGGGGGCCGACCTGTTCAGCGACGCCTGCCTTGCCTTTTTAAAAACCGCGCCGCCGGGTTTGTTCCAGTTTGAAGCCGGCCTGCAGAGCTTTAACCCCGAAACGCTGGGAGCCGTGCAGCGCAGGACCGATCTCTCGCGCCTGTGCGCCAACCTGCTCTCGATCCGGGCGGGCGGCAACATCCACCTGCACGTGGACCTGATCGCCGGGCTGCCCTATGAGGACGCCGCTTCCTTTGCCGCCAGCTTTGACCGCGCCTTTGCGCTGCGGCCCCATCAGCTGCAGCTGGGCTTTTTGAAGCTGCTGCGCGGCAGCGCGCTGCGGGCGCGGGCCACACAGCTGGGGCTACAGTACGACCCGGCGCCACCCTACGAGGTGCGCGCCACCCGCTGGCTGCAGCCCGCGTCGTTCCACCGCATCAAAACGGCCGAGCGGGCGCTGGGCTGGCTTTACAACAGCGGCCGGTACCCCCGCGCCCTGGCCGAGCTGCTGGGCCTCTGGCAGGGCGGCGCCTTTGCCTTTTTCGCCGCTTTCGGCGGCTTTGCCGCAGCCCGGGGCGCGGGGGAGCACCCGGCGCAGGACGCGGTGGCGGAGCTGCTGTTCCAGTTTGGGGGCGGCCTTGCGGGCATGGCCCCCCAGCGCCTGCGGGACCTGCTCTGCCTGGACCTGCTCTCCGGCCGCCGCGGCGGCCGCCTACCCGGCTTTCTGCGGGCCGAGGACCCCGATCACGGCCGCATCGCGCCGCTGCTGCGCTCCGGCGCGGCGGATCACGGGGCGCTGCCGGTGGACCGGCCGGGAGAAAAATTCCACGCCGGGCAGCTGGGCTTCTGCATCCTTTACAGCGGGGCGGGCTGCTGCAGCGGCGGCCGGGCGCTTGCCGTGGCCGATTATACCCGCCGCGACCCGGTGACCGGGCGCTATGCGCTGACGACGCTGCCGGTGGAGGAATTTTTTGCCGCAGCCGGACACGCGCCGCCCCGGGCCGCGGAGAAAAACGGACGTTGAAAAAGGAGGTGGGCGCGCGGCGCCCACCTCCCTCACTTTTTCGCCTGCCCGCCGCTGTCCGGCGGCGCGTCCCCCAGCCAGGGGCGGGCGCGGCGCCGGCGGAAAGCGCGGTTTTGCAGCAACATCCAATACCACATCACGCGGCCGATCCGCAGCCGGTAGAGCAGTTCCATCCCCATCGCCTGCCTTTTTGTAAGCCGGTAAGGGGTGCCCAGGGCTTTTACGGTCTGCGGGTCAAAGCCGCCGGTCTCTGCAAAGGCCGCGCCCAGCCGCTCCAGCAGCTGAAAAAGAGCCGCATTGCCCTTTTCCCCCATCATCGCCGTGCCCGCCGCGTTGCCCCGCACTGCGCAGCCGAGATTTTCCGCCCCCAGGCGGCGCCCCTGCGCCTCCAGCAGCCGCACTGCATAGCGGGACTGGGCCGCCTCCACAAAGCCGGACTGCACCACAAACCCCATCCGTGCGCCCGGCTGCGCAAAGGGGCGCATCCGCCCCAACAGCTCCTGCACCGGCCCCGGCACCGCGTGGACATAAAGGGGCGTAAAAAGCAGCACCAGGCTGCAGGTCTGCAGCTCCTGCGCCAGCTGTTCCGCATCCTCCTGCGCTGCATAGCGCACCGGCAGCTCGCGGCCCAGGCCTTTCAGAAAACGGCGAATGAAGATCTCGGTATTCCCCGCCCGTCCCCTGGGCGAACCGTTCACGATCACCTCTTTCATCCCTGCGGCCCCCCTTTGCCTATCGGCTCCAGCCGCAGCAGCGGCGCGCCGAACTGATAAAACACCCGCTCCAGATACTCGCAGAACAGCTGCCGGTCCTCCTGCCGCTCAAACGCGTCCTCATATCGGACCTCCACCCCGGGCAGCCGCGCATAGCGGGGCGCATGCATGGATTCTCCCGTTTGGTAGGAGATATAGGGCAGCGCCAGCGGGATCATGCGGTCGAACAGGTTTTTCAGATCGCCGCTGACAAACCCGCAGCGGGGCCGCGGCAGGAACACCGCCCGCTCTGCGTTCACAAAGGACCGATAAAAATCGTCCAAGTCCCGCTGGGCGCAGCGGCCCGGCGTGCGCACCCAGCACGCCCAGCAGCCGGTACAGGGACGGATCTTTCGCCTTTTCAGGTCCAGCACCGCGTCCCCTGCGGGCAGCGGGCAGTCCAGCTCGGTGATCCAGATCGTTTTCATCTTCACCGCCTCCCTTCCCCGTCAGTATACAGGTGGTTGCGGCAACCAGGTCAAGCTTTTTTATCCCCCATTTCCGCTGCCGCGCGCGGCGGCGGAAAGCGGGTCTGCAAAAACGGCCCGTCTTTAAGACCCGGGCCATAAAAACAGCGCCCCGGCGCCCTCTTTGCCGCACTGCTCCCCCGCCCTCTCACTCCAGTGGGATAAAGGTCTCGCAATACCCCCGCCCCTGCGGCCCTGAGGGCATCAGCAGCCGCGGCTGGATATACACGACCCCTTTCATTTTCAGGCCCTGCCCGTGGCGCTCCCGCCACGCTTGGGTGCGGCGGAACATCCGTTCCATGATGCCGAGATCCCCCTCCGACGTCTCCACCACCGTGTAAAGGCAGCGGCCGCTGTGCAGGTATTCCCCGTCCGGTTCCCGCTTTTCGGCGCGCTCTACCACGCAGATGCAGGAGTTGAGATACCCTCTGTGCTCGTCCACCTCCACCACCCGGAACATCCGCGAGAGCAGCGCCTCTTCTCCCGGCCGCAGCCGCGCAGTCAGATGTTCGCCATACTCCTCAAAGCTGGTAAAGGCGGGCAGCCTGTCCACCACCCGGTAAAGCGGGAGATCCTCCCGCACCCGGAACTGTCCCAGCTCCCGTGGCAGCGCTTCGAGCAGGGCGCGGTCCTTTTCCACCAGGGCCAGCAGGCGCTCCTGCTCGGCGATCTGCCGCCGCAGGTCGTCGGCTTTTTCCGCGTATTGCCGCCCGGCGGCGGCCGGATCGGCATTGAGCAGGCCCTGCAGCTCAGAGGCCGAAAACCCCCGCCTGCGGTAGAGGTCGATGGCCAGCAGTTTTTCCACCTCCGAGAGGGAGAACGCCCGGTAGCCGTTCTCCTCGCTCTGCCGCGGGCGGATCAGCCCCAGCTTTTCATAATAGCGCAGCATCTCCCGCGTGAACCCCAGAGCGCGATAGACCAGCGCGGGGGCAAAGCTGTCTTCCAGCCGCTCGTTGTCCCTGCGGTCCACCTCGTAAAAGCTCTTTTGCCGTTCCTCTTCCCAGTCCACGGTCTCCACCTCCCGGCGCTTTTCCTCTATTGTAGCACAGGGCCGGGGCGCGGCAAAAGGCCGCTGCCGGTGCGGCAAAGCCAGCGCTGTGTTTTTCTATCCCGCGCCGCCCTGCCCGCGCGCGCCCGGCCGGCCGTTCATGACGTTGTACCCGATCACCCCCGCCAGCACGATCACCGCCCCCACCAGTGCAAACCGTCCCGGGCGCTCGCCGCACAGCAGCGCCACCAGCGTGGGGTTGAGGATGGGCTCGACCGCGCAGATCAGGTTGGCGGTGACCGCGGGGGTGACGGCGAGCCCCTGGGACAGCAGCAGGAAGCCCAGCCCGATCTGGAACACCCCCATCAGGGCCGCCGCGGCCAGGGCGGCGGGCGGAAAACTGCGCTCCCCCAGCAGAAACGGTGCGCCCAGGGCCGCCCCCATCAGCTGGGCCAGCAAAAAAGAGGACATGCTGTCCGCCCCGGGCAGCAGATTGACCAGAAAGACCCCGGCATAGGTCAGCCCGCTGGCAAGCCCGAGAAAATTGCCCAGCAGGCTGTCGGCGGTGAGCGAGTCGAAAAAGAAAAACAAAATACCGCAGAACACAAAAAAACAGGCGGTCAGATCCAGCCTGCGCGGCCGCTTGCCAAAGCCCAGCCAGAGCAGCAGCACCACAAAGATGGGGGAGGTGTACTGCAGCAGGATGGCGTTTGCCGCGGTGGTGAGCTTGGTGGAAAAGACATAGAGGATATTGGTCAGGCAGAGCGCCAGCGCGCCGGTGAGCACCGCCCCGTTGAGCCGGAAGCGGTGCCCCGTGCCCGCAAACCAGAGACCCATCACCAGCGCGCCCACCGCCCCGCGGGCGCCGTTGATGGCCAGGGGGGACCAGGGGATGAGCTTGACGCACACCCCGCTGATGCTGAACATCAGTGCCGCCGCCAGCACTTTTTTTCTGCCGTCCTCCGCCTGCGCCGCTTCCCGCCTCATACCGCCTGCCCCTTTCGCCGCCGTTTGCCGCGTTTTCTTGCAAAACCGCGCTTTCGGCCTTATAATTTAAGGATATTAGGCCGCTGCAAAAACTAGAAGAGAAGCCCTTTTCCCGGCAAAAGGACGCCCCCGCTTTTGCCGCGTCCCGCCCGCCGGGCAGGGGGACTTCCGGCCCCGCCCCTGCGGAAGAGCAGCCGCCGCAAACCGTAAAAAAGAGAGGAACATCATGAAAAAGCACCGCATCGTCGAGCCCGCAGAGATCCTGCTGCCCCGCGCGGACACAGACCTGGAAAAGTGGGCCTGTCTCGCCTGCGATCAGTTCACCTCCCAGCCGGAATACTGGCAGCAGGCGGAGGCCCTGGCCGGAGACAGTCCCAGCTGCCTGGACCTGGTCCTGCCGGAGGTCTATCTCGACCAGCCGGGGGTCGAAGCCCGCATCGAAAACATCCACCGCGCCATGCGGGACGCGCTGGCCCACACCCTCACCCGGCGGGTGCAGGGGTTCGTTTACGTGCGCCGCACCACCGGCAGCGGCGTGCGGGAGGGCCTGGTCGCCGCCGTCGATCTGGAACAATACAGCTATACAAAGGGCGCGCAGCCCCTGATCCGCCCCACCGAGAACACGGTGGAAAGCCGCATCCCGCCCCGCCTGGCCGTGCGCCGGGGGGCGGCGCTGGAAACGCCCCACATCCTGATGCTGGTGGACGACCCCCAAAACACGCTGCTCGGCCCGCTGGCCGCGGCGCGGGAGAAGCTGCCGCTGCTCTATGACACCCCGCTGATGCTGGGCGGGGGACGCATCGAGGGCCGCGCGGTCACCGACCCCGTCCTGGTCGAAAGCGTCGTCGCCGCCGCCGAGGCCTTTGCCGTCCGGCCCGGCCCGGGCGGACGCAGCCCCATCGCCATTGCGGTGGGCGACGGCAACCATTCGCTGGCGACCGCCAAGGCCTGGTGGGAAGAGGTCAAGGCCGGCCTCTCCCCCGCCCAGGCGGAGGGGCATCCCGCCCGCTACTGTCTGGTAGAGCTGGAAAACATCCACGACCCCGCCATCCTGGTGGAGCCCATCCACCGGGTGGTGTTCGGGGTGCCGGAGGATGCGTTCACTGACGCGATGCAGCGCTTTTTTGCGGCCCGCGGCGCGGCGCTCACCCGCCCCGGCAGCGCCGGGGACGCGTGCCAGCGCTTTACGCTGGTGACGGCGGACGGCGACCGGCACTATGCCGTCCAAAACCCCGCCTGGCCTCTTTGCGTGGGCAGCCTGGAAGCGTTTTTGTCCGACTATCTCCCCGCCCATCCCGCGGCGCGGGTGGATTATATCCACGGCGAAGCGGCCGTGCGCGGGCTGGCGGGCCGCGGGGCGCTGGGGCTGCTGCTGCCGCCGTTTGAAAAGGAAGACCTCTTCCGCGGCGTCTACCTCGGCGGCGTGCTGCCGAAAAAGACTTTCAGCATGGGCCACGCGGAGGAAAAGCGCTACTATCTCGAGTGCCGCCGCATCACGCCCTGAACCGGCCGCGGGACCGGCGCAGAGGGGCGCCGGGCGCGCCTTTCTGTTTTTTTCCTCCCCGCCGCTTAAAAATGGGGGGTCTCCATCAGCGGGCGGCCCGTTGCCGCCTCCTTTTCCGCGCAGGATCTTTCGTCTTTTGAGCGGGGGCCCTGCGCCCGCCGCCCGCTTTCTCTCTGCCGCAGCGCTGGGCCCCTCCCTTTTTTGACGGGCAAAAGAGAGCCGGGGGGCCGTTTTTTGTGTCTTTTTCCGAAAACGCAGGCTGTTAAAAGATCGTCAACGTTTTGTAGTTGAATTAGGCCTCCGTTTCCCTTACAATGGAAACCGCATTCTTTCACATTTTTTACACAAGAGGAGAAAAGCATGAAGAACCAGAAACTCATTGCGATCGTTCTCGTCGTCCTGCTGCTGGCCGTCAGCCTGGCAAGCTGCTTTGCCAGCGCGGACGGCAGCGCGGCCTCCGGCGCTTCGTCCTCCGCGCCCGCGCCCACCGCCGCGCCCGCAGAGGACCAGAGCGCCGATATCGTCGTGATCGGCGCGGGCGGCGCCGGCATGACCGCCGCCATCCAGGCGGTACAGGACGGCGCCACCAACGTGGTGATCGTCGAAAAGATGCCGCAGACCGGCGGCAACACCACCCGTTCCACCGGCGGCCTCAACGCCTGCGAGACCTCTTACCAGGCAGCTGAGGGCATTGAGGACAGCGTCGGGCTGTTTGTCGAGGACACGATGAAAGGCGGCAAGGAGCTGAACGACCGGCAGCTGGTCACCGTCATGGCCGAGAACTCCGCCGGCGCGGTGGACTGGGTCAACGAGATCGGCGGGGACCTGTCGGTGGTCGGCCAATTCGCCGGCGCGTCGGTGATGCGCATCCACCGGCCCAGCGACACCTCCGCCGTGGGGCCGATGCTGGTCAAGGCCCTGAACGCCAAGGTGGAAGCGCTGGGGATCCCCGTGCTGCTGAACACCCGGGCCGACGAGATCCTGGTGGATGAAAAGGGCGCCGTCTCCGGCGTGAAGGTCACCGGCCCCTCCGGCGCGTACACCATCGGCTGCAGGGCCGTGGTGCTGGCCACCGGCGGCTTTGGCGCCAACAACGAAATGGTGGCCGAGTACAAGCCGGAGCTGGCGGGCTTTGGCACCACCAACCAGGCCGGGGCCACCGGCGACGGCATCGCCATGGCAAAGGCCGCGGGCGCCGACTTTGTGGATATGGACCAGATCCAAACCCATCCCACCGTCAACCCGGACACCCAGACCATGTACACCGAGGGCGTGCGCGGCAACGGCGCCATCCTGGTGAACAAAGAGGGCAAGCGCTTTGTGAGCGAGATGGAGACCCGCGACGTGGTGTCGGCCGCCATCCTGGAGCAGACCGACGGCGTGTGCTATATGGTCTTTGACCAAGCGGTGCGCGACAGCCTGAAAGCGATCGAAAGCTACATTTCCGCCGGTATCGTCTTTGAGAGCGACACCGTCGAGGGCCTTGCCGAACAGATCGGCGTGGACCCGGCCGCCCTGCGGGAGACCATGGACGTTTATGCGGGCTATGCGCAGGCGGGCGTGGACGGCGAATTCGGCCGTATCGACACCTCGATGGGTTCCGATCTGACCACCCCCGGCTTTTACGCCTGTCTGTGCGCCCCGGCGGTGCATCACACCATGGGCGGCGTCAGGATCAACGCCTCCTGCGAGGTGATCGGCGCTGCCGGCAGCGTCCTGCCCGGCCTGTTTGCGGCCGGCGAGGTCACGGGCGGCGTACACGGCGCCAACCGGCTGGGCGGCAACGCGGTCACGGATATCGTGGTTTTCGGCCGCATCGCCGGTTCCTCCGCTGAGCGTTATCTGCTGGCAAACGGCGGCAACACCGCGCTGACCATCCAGGTGGAGAAAGAGGAAACGGCCGTGCCCGAGGTGGAGGGCGGCTACAAGGACGGCGTCTACACCGGCAGCGGCAGCGGCAACGGAGGCGCGCTCACCGTCACGGTCACTGTGGAGGGCGGCAACATCGTCTCGGTGAAGCTGGCCGACCACGCGGAAACCGACGGCATCTGGCAGAACGCCGAAAAGGGCGTGGGCAACGAGATCATCCGCGGCCAAAAGGCGGAGGTGGACGCGGTCGCCGGCGCGACCAACACCTCCAACGGCATCATTGAAGCTGTGAAAGACGCGCTGAAAGACGCGAAGTAAGCCCGGCATCCAAAAGCGGGAGGTCAGGGGGCCCGGGGTCTTAAAGACCCCGGGCCCTTGGCGTATCCGCACTGCGGCGCGCTTTTCCGGGCCGCGGGAAAAGGGCGCTCCGGCGCGCCGGCAGAGCCGCCCGCCCGCAAAGCGTGCGCCCACGCCGCTGTCCCGGCGGCGTCGGCATCAGCTGAGGGCTTCGACGGGGGCCGCGTTGCGCCCCAGGGGGCGCGGGGCAGTTTTGGAATGCCGTGCGCCGGGACCTCCGCGGCCCGCCGCAGTGCCTCCGTTTTGCCGTCGGGCCAGTCCGGGCGGCGGAGCCGGCTCGTACCCGCTCTTTACCGGCTCGAAAAAGGTTTACCGCCGCACCGGGCCGGGCGGGCGGGGTGTATACGCGCCGCAGGCCGCCGTCCGCCGCCCAGGCGCTCTTTTCCCGGCGCGCCCGTCCGGGGCCGCAGACCGCTTTTTTGAAAAACGGCGGGCCGCCGCTTTCCCGCTGGAAAATGCTGCGCCCTTGTACTGACAGGCCGGTTATGGTAGAATAAAACAGACATCAGCCCGCCGTGCGCGCGCTGAAATTTTTTGAGGCTTCCCTCACAAAGGGGCGTAATATCTTGAACGAATTTGAACGCCGCCGCACCCGCGGCGCCCACAGATCCTCCAAGCCCGGCCCCCGGCCGGAGCGGGACGGCGGTCCCTCCGGGCAAAACCGGCCGCCCCGCAAAGAGCCAAAAAAAAGGCGGAAAGCGGGTTTTGCGGCCTCTTTTTCCCAGCTGCCGCCCACTCAGAAAAAGCGCGCGGCGCTGCTGCTGGGCGGCGGGGTGCTGGCCCTTGTTGCCGTGATCGTGCTGGTGGTGCTGCTGCTGTCCTCCTGCGGGGGCAAAGCGCCCTCTGAGAGCGGCATCCCCTCCAGCATCTCGTGGGTCGAAAATTCCACCGACCTGGCCTATGACAAGGATGCGGACAAGATCGACGAATCCAAATATGCCGAGACCATCCTTGCCGAGAGCGAGGACGCCGGGCAGGAGTACATCGACGAGACGCTGTTCATCGGCGATTCCAACACCGCCCGTATGATGAGTTATGGGCTCACCTCCCTGAAAAACGACATCGGCATCATCTCGATGGGCATCCAGATGGTGCCCACCAAGGCCTGCGTCTATTTTAAGGGCTACTCCAACCCCGTCACCATCCCCGAGGCGGTCAAGATCATGCAGCCCCGGCGCATCATCATCACTTTCGGCACCAACAACACCATCGGCTGGACGGCCGAGACCCTGGTGCAGCAGTACAAGACGGCGCTGGAAAAGATCCACGACGCTTACCCCTACGCGGATATCATCGTCAACTCCATCCCGCCCGTGCACCAGTATCGGGACAACCCGAACATCACGATGCAGACCATCGACAAGTTCAATCTGGCTTTGGCGGACATGGCGCAGGAGCTGGGGTACAAATTCCTCAACAGCGCCGAAGCGCTCAAGGACGAAAAGACCGGCTTTGCCAAATGGGATTACACCATCAGCGACGGCATCCACCTGAACAAGGACGCCATGGAGGCCATGTTCGCCTATTTCCGCACCCACAGCTACATCACCGAGGACACCCGGCCCAAGCCGCTGAAGTCCATCCCGGAGCGCAAGGAGACGCCGCCCGACATCATCTCCAGCGATCCGCTGGCCGTGCACACCGACAAGCCCAAGGCGACCGCCACCCCGGAGGGGCTGCCGGTGGTGTTCACCGTTTCGGACACGGCCGCGGGCGGCACGCTGGAGGGCAAGCTGGAGCAGACGGTGGCCCCCGGCGCGGCCTGCACCAAGGTAAAGGCCGTGCCCAAAGAGGGCTATGAGTTTGCCGGCTGGGGCTGCACGGTGGGCCGCATCGAGGACACCTCCAACCCGGAGCTGACCTTTCAGGTGCCCGGCAACGCCACCGAAAAGATCGTGGTGACCGCCACCTTTAAAGCCAAGGCGACGCCGTCGCCCTCCCCGACGACAGCGCCCACCGCGACCCCGGAACCGCCGCCCGTGACGACTCCCACCCCCACGCCGCAGCCGTCCGCCCCCGTGGTGGAGCCGACCCAGGCGCCGGTGGCCACCGCGACCCCTGAGCCCGTCGTGGAGGTCACCCCCACGCCCACGCCGACCGCGGTCCCCGAAAACGGGGATGCGGGGGGAGGGGCCGTTCAGGAGCCGTAAAAATGCGGCCGCCCGTTTTTTCGCAAACTTTTGCTTTGCGCGCCGCGCCCGGCAGGCCGCCGGGCCACACAGGCTGCGCGGGCCGGCCCGGACCGATACAAAGACCGGCCGGTATCCAGAAGATACCGGCCGGTCTTTTGTTGTCTTATCCGCTTTGTGCAAAAAGCGCCCGCAGCTCCTCTGCGCCGCAGAACACGGGCAGGGCCCCGCTTTGCAGCCGCCCTCCCCGGCCTTATCCGCGCTTTTCCTGTTTCCGCTTCCCCGCGCAGCGCGGACAGATGCCGGACAGCTCGAACGTGTGGCCGGTGATCTCATAGCCGGTCTTTTGGGCCAGTTCGGCCTCGATCTTTTCCAGCGGGCACTCGTCGATGGGCACCACCTCATGGCAGACCGTGCAGCGCAGCTCGTGCTTGTGCTGGTGGCGGTTCGGCTGATAGTAGGTCCGTCCGTCCCCGCTGACGCTGCGCAGCAGCAGCCCATGTTCGGTACAGGCCGCCAGGATGCGGTAAACGGTGGACAGGCTGATGGGGGTGGTCTGCCGGGCCTGTTCGTATAATTCCTCCGCGGTCAGCGGCAGGGGCGCCTCGCCCAGCAGGGTCAAAATCAGCCGCCGTTTGCGGGTGCTTTTCAGTGAGACCGCGCGCAGCAGATCCTCTTCCACACGCGCCGCCCCCTTTCTGCTTTCTGTCGTTTTCATTGTAACCCCCGCGCCCGGCCTTGTCAAACTTGCCCTGCCGCCGTGTTCGTGGTAGGATACACACAGAGCCTGCCGCCCGCGGGCGGGAAAGGATTGGTCGACGTGAAAAAGATTTTGAGCTTTGTCTTTCACCGCGTGGTCATCGTGGCGCTGCTGATCCTGCTTCAGCTGGGTCTGCTCATCGGCATGATGGTGCGGTTTGAAAAGTATTTTTCCTACTTTTATCTGGTCTGCACCATCTTTGCCCTGATCATGGTGCTGGAGATCGTCAGCAACCGCAGCCACCCGGCCTATAAGATCGCCTGGATCATCGTCATCCTGCTGGCGCCGGTGTTCGGCGGGCTGTTTTACGTGGTGTTCGGCGGGCATCGCCTGTCCGCCCGCACCCGCCGGCGGATGCAGCCCATCGAGGAGCAGATGACGGAGGCCCTCTCCGGCAGCGGGCCGGACTGCGCCGGGCTGGAAGCGGCTGACCCGGCGGCGGCCGGGCAATCGCGCTATATCCGCAGCTACGCCGGCTGCCCGGCTTTTCAGAATACCCTGGTGGACTATTACCCTTTGGGGGACGACGCTTTTCCCGCCATGCTGAAAGCGCTGCGCTGCGCGCAGCACTATATCTTTATGGAGTATTTTATCGTCGAGCCCGGCGAGATGTGGGACGCCATCCTCGCCGTGCTGCGGGAAAAGGCCGCCGCGGGGGTGGAGGTGCGTTTTCTTTACGACGATCTGGGCAGCATCATGACCGCGCCCGCGGGTTACGACCGCACCCTGCGGCAGATGGGCATCCGGGCCCGCAGGTTCAACCCCTTTATCCCGGTGGTCAGCTCCCGCTTTAACAACCGGGATCACCGCAAGATCTGCGTGGTGGACGGGCATACCGGGTTCACCGGCGGCATCAATCTGGCGGACGAATACATCAACCGCGTCGTCAAGCACGGACACTGGAAAGATACCGTCGTGCGCCTGCAGGGGGAGGCGGTCTACAGCCTGACCATGATGTTTCTTTCGCTGTGGGACTACTGTGAGGGCACGGCGGAGGATTACGACGCCTATCGCCCGCAGGTCTACGCCCCGCTCCCCGATGTGCGGGACTGCTGGGTGCAGCCTTTCGGCAACTCCCCTTTCGACGGCGAGCCCGCGGGGGAAAACGTCTATCTCAACCTGCTGGGCGCGGCGACCGACCGGGTCTGGATCAACACGCCCTATCTCATCATCGGCAACGAGATGGTATCGGCCCTGTCCTGCGCGGCCAAGCGCGGGGTGGACGTGCGCATCGTCACCCCCCATATTGCGGACAAAAAATTCGTCCACGCCATGACCCGCTCTTATTATCTTGAGCTGATCGAGGCCGGGGTGAAGATCTATGAGTACACCCCCGGCTTTATCCACGCGAAGAGCTTTGTGGTCGACGGAAAAACAGCCGTGATCGGCACCATCAATCTGGATTACCGCAGCCTTTACCTCCACTTTGAATGCGGCGTGTGGATGTACCGCGCCCCCTGTATCGCGGACATGGAACGGGATTACCTCGAGACGCTGGAGAAAAGCCGCCCCGTCACGCTGGAGGAATGCCGCGGCCTGCCTCTGCGCACCCGTCTGGCCCGGGCGGTGCTGCGCGTTTTTGCGCCGCTGATGTAGCCCGGTCCGCGCAGGCGGCGCAGAGCCGCTGTCTGGCGGGCGCGGCCCGCCGCAGGCGTTGCCTTAGGGGGACGGTCTTTCCCGCCCCGCGCGCGCCGCAGCCTGCCCCCTCGCCGCCTGCGCGGCAACCGGGCGCATGGCCCAAAAAATAGCCTCGCGGCTATTTTTTATTGCTGCGCAATAAAAACAACTGATTTCGATTCGCCGCGGCCTGAGGACAGGCCGCATGGCTAATAAAAAATAGCCTGCGGCTATTTTTTATTGCGGAGGACTCAAAATGAGCTATGACAAGATCTTTCGTATGAACTTTTCAGATGTTTACGCGCTGCTTGCCGCCAAAGCCCTGAAAAAGGGCCGGACAACGGCGGAAGTAAACGAGATCATCTGCTGGCTTACCGGGTACAGTGCGGAGGCGCTGGAAAAAAGCCTGACGGAACCGGTGAGTTACGGGGACTTTTTCAAAAATGCCCCGCAGCCGAACGCCAACCGGACCCTGATCTGGGGAACGGTCTGCGGCGTGAGGGTGGAGGAGATCGAGGACCCTCTGGTCAGAGAGATCCGTTATCTCGACAAACTGATCGACGAACTCGCAAAGGGGAAAGCGATGGACCGTATCCTGCGAAAGTGAGGCCCTGATGCAGAGGCGCAGGCCGTCCCGGTCCCAGCGCCATGCCTGTGCGGCCGCGCTGCCGGCCCCCTGGCCCCCGCGGCTGCATCGTTATCCAGGGGCCGCGCCCATGCAAAAAGAGCATCCCAGCCGCTGCAGGGCGGCTGGGATGCTCTTCTGTTTTTCCGCGCGGCGGCCGGGCTTTTCCAGTTTTCGAGGCTGGCTCTGGCGCGGCGCACAATTTTTCTTTTTCAAAAGCGCGCTGAAGCCCGGACGCCCCCGCTCACGCTTTTTCCGGCGCCGGGCCGCGGCGCTCGGGCGGCCGGTAAAGAAACGTAAAGATCACAAAGCCCAGACCCAGCGCGCCCACGATCATAAAAAGGGCCTGGGTGTAATAGCCCGCGTCCGCCAGCGCGCCGATGCCCGCGCTGTACAGGATATTGCCCAGCGCGGCAAACGCGCCGGTGAAAGCCGAGGCAGTGGAACTGTATTCTGGATATTCCTGACAGGAGAGCACGAAGCGGGCCGTGTAGTTGGCGCCGCTGATGACCCCAAAGAGAAAGATGCCGCCCATCCAGACAAGGGGCTGCTGCACCACCAAAAGCACCGCAAAGAGCAGCGCTGCGAGCAGTGAGGACCACTTCACATAGACAGCTGTGCTGATCTTTTCCGACAGGGCCGCAAGGCCGGTACGGCTGATCAGCATGCCCAGGGAATAAGCGGTCATCACGGTGGCGCAAAAATCAGTGGTGTACACAGACGCATCGCGCCAGTCCAGATAGGTGGGCAGCCAGACGGTGAGATAGGTCAGGCCGGAGAAAAACATACTGGCAATGGAGAGATACCAGAGATTTTTGCCCCGCAGGATCTTGCCGTAGGGGATATTCTGCCGCGTTTTGCCGGAGGTTTTTTCCACGGCCGCGGCCGGGGGACCGACCAGGCGGGTCAGCGCGAAAAAGAGCACCGCCGCCGCGGCAAGCGCCACGCCGCTGGTCAAAAAGCTGAGGGTCCAGCCGCCGACAGAATAGCACCATGCGGCAAATTTCGGCCCGGCCATATTGCCCACGGCAAACAGGGTGTGCAGGATGGAGACAAAGCGCGCCCGCCGCTCGCCATACAGGTCAGAGACATATGTCGCGCAGAGATTGTCCAGCAAGCCGCCGGAAAAGCCGATGACCAGCTGGACTGCCAGCAGCAGCGCAAAGGCGGGCGCGGCGCCGAACAACAGCAGCGCGCCGCCAAAACACAGGCCCATCACGGCCAGCAACCGGTTTTTGTCCAGCCGGTCCACCACCAGCAGCGCAAAGATCATCGACGTGGTGTTGCCCACCTCTTTGGCAATGTTGATGGAAGAGGCCGCGCTCAGGGTCAGCCCGTAATACTCGATAATGCGGGGCATCAAAGTGCCCAGCATCCCCGCCGAAAGGGCGTAGCCTGCCATAAAGACAAAGGTGAAAACAGTGGCGATCGCCAATTTCTTTTTCTGGCTCACGGAATTTGCTTTCAAACAGCGTTCCTCCTTTTGTTCTGCGGGCGTGCGCCCATCTGTCCTGCCGGGCATCCACCTTTGTACCCGCCGCGCGCTGCCCGGCGCGAAAAAAAGCGCGCGGCGGCGCGGAAAGATGTGGAGAAGAGGGGGGACTCTTTTTGCGGCACCCCCCCTTTCCCTCTGCGGGTCGGGGTGCGGCCCACGGTCCTCATCAAACAGGGGCAGGCAAAACTCTATTTTGTCAGCATCTCAAGGGCTTCCTCTTGCGTGGCGGCAAAGAAGACATCCCTGCCCCGGTTGCTCTCATAGATAAAGTCTTTCAGGGGTTTGCTGGTATAGTGAGAATAATCGCCGTAAATTGCGATCCGTCCGCCGTAGTTTATATACTTTTGCAGGATCTCCCCCGCAAGACCGCGGCTGAGAACAAAGAAGTCCTCTGCAACGAGTTTTTTATCGATCACAACGTTTTCGGTGTTTGCCTCATACTTTGCGGTCATCAAGACGTCCAGCGCCGATGCCGCGTCGGTGATCACCACGCTGTCGCTCTCGACGACCGCACAGGCGATACCGTTTTTGGTAACTGTTCGAATGTTCATACTCTGTTTCCCTTAAAAAATAGATTTTGCCAAGTTCTGCTTCCAGCGTCAGTTCCATGGCCTGCCCCCATCCCTGCGGGACAACCGGGCGGATGGCCGAAAAAAATAGCCTGCGGCTATTTTTTATTGCTCCGCAATAAAAAACATCTTATTTCTATGGCCCCGCCCTCGCCGCTTACGCGGCAACCGGGCGAATGGCCGAAAAAATAGCCTGCGTCTATTTTTTATTATACCTCCCCCCAAAAATCGCTGTATATGAGATTTCTCATATATTTGTATTTTCCAGGAAAACATTTTTAGAGTCATCCCCCTCCTGCAAAGCGCCCCTGCGCCATTCCTTTTCCGCCGCTCTTTTCTATTCCCATTCTCTTTCCCGCGCTGCCGGGCCGCCCGGCGGCGCAGGCCCGGTCCCCTCTGCGCGGTGCAAAAGCAAAAAAGCGCGGGAGCGGGCCTTGGGGGCCGCTCCCGCGCTTTGTCCCAAAAACGATCGGCCCGCACCGGCAGGACGATCCTCTTTTCCGTCTTTTCTCCCTCTCTGCCGCCGGGGCAGAGCGGTGCTCAGACGCTCAGTTCGGCCCGCTCGCCGAGCAGCTCTCTGTTGGCCGCCAGCACCGGGCGCACCACGCCGTCCAAAAATTCCTCCACCTGTCTCGGCGCCCGGCCGATGAAATCTTCCGGCTTCAGCAGTTCCGTCACCTCGGCCTCGCTGAGCTGAAAGGCCGGGTCGGCCAGCACCCGCTCGATCAGGTCGTTGCGGCCGCCCTCCTCCTTGACCACCTTGCCGGCGGCGATAGAGTGGCGGCGCAGCCGCTCGTGCAGCTCCTGCCGGTCGCCGCCTTTTTTCACCGCCTGCATCATGATATTTTCCGTGGCCATAAAGGGCAGCTCATTCAGCACCCGCGCCCGCACGACCTTGGGGTAGACCACCAGCCCGTCGCAGACGTTGAGCATGATATTCAAAATGGCGTCAGCAGCCAGAAAGCCCTCCGCCACGGCGATGCGCTTGTTGGCCGAATCGTCCAGCGTGCGCTCGAACCACTGGGTGCCCGCGGTAAAGGCGGGGTTCAGCACGTCCACCATCAGATAGCGCGCCAGCGCGCAGATGCGTTCGGAGCGCATGGGATTGCGCTTATAGGGCATCGCGGACGAACCGATCTGATGGGCCTCAAAGGGTTCTTCCATCTCCTTGAAGTTCTGCAGGATGCGCAGGTCGTTGGCAAACTTCATCGCGCTCTGCGCGATGCCCGCCAGCGCGTTGAGCACCATGGCGTCCACCTTGCGGCTGTAGGTCTGGCCGGATACCGGCACCACCTTTTCAAACCCCATCTCCGCGGCGATATCGTCCTCGATCGCCTTGATCCTGGCGTCGTCCCCGTCCAGCAGTTCCACAAAGCTGGCCTGGGTGCCGGTGGTGCCCTTGCTGCCCAGCAGCGCCAGCGAGCCGATGCGGTGATCCACCTCTTCCAGGTCCATCATCAGCTCATTGAGCCACAGAGTGGCCCGTTTGCCCACGGTGGTGAGCTGCGCCGGCTGCAGGTGGGTGTAAGCCAGGGCGGGCATCTCCCTGTACTTTTCCGCAAAGTCCGCCAGCAGCGCGATCACGTTGAGCAGCTTGCGCCGCACCGCGGTGAGGGCCTGGCGTATGACGATGATATCGGTATTGTCGCCCACATAGCAGCTGGTGGCCCCCAGATGGATGATGCCTTTGGCCGCCGGGCACTGCACGCCGTAGGCGTAAACATGGCTCATCACGTCGTGGCGCACCTCTTTTTCGCGCGCCTCTGCCACCTCGTAGTTGATCTCGTCCCTGTGGGCCTCCAGCTCGGCGATCTGCTGGTCGGTGATGGGCAGGCCCTGCCGCTGCTCGGCGCGGGCCAAAGCGATCCAAAGCCGCCGCCAGGTCTTGAACTTGTTGTCCTCAGAGAAGATGTACTGCATCTCCTCGCTGGCGTAGCGGGTCTGGAACGGGCTGATATAGCGGTCATGTGAACGCATAAAAAACCTCCGGTTTTTGAGTAACGTTGAAAGGGGAAAAGCCAAAAATTTCGGCGCCTGCCCTGCGGCCGGCGGACCGCGCCGCCCGCTTTGCGGGCCTTTGCCGCACCGGCTGCCGCGCGCTCACCGCCGCGGCGAAAGGGGCGCTGCGGCCCTGCCGGCGGCCTGCGCGGCGGGCAGAGAGGGTCCGGGCGGCAAAAGCGGGACATCGGTCCGGCAGAACGCCTCTTTTCCGCGCCGCCCGGCACGCCGCTGTTCCGGCGCGCGCCGTTTCGGTCCTCCCCCCGTACTTTTACAGTTTGTAATAGTCCATCCCGCCCTGAAAAATGGGCTGGAATTTGTTGCCCGGTACGTTGCGGTACAGGTTTTCGCCGCTGCGCTCCGAGTGCCCCATCTTGCCGAAGACCCGGCCGTCCGGGCTGGTGATGCCCTCCACCGCCAGCGCGCTGCCATTGGGGTTGCAGCGCAGGTCCATGGTGGGCATGCCCGCCAGATCTACATACTGGGTGGCGATCTGGCCGTTTTCCGCCAGCCGCGCCAGCGTTGCCTCATCCGCCACAAAGCGGCCCTCGCCGTGGCTGACCGCCACGGTGTAGACCTCGTCCGGCTGGCAGTGCAGCAGCCAGGGGGACTTGTTGGAGGCGATGCGGGTGCGCACCAGCATGCTCTGGTGGCGGCCGATGGTGTTGTAGGTGAGGGTGGGGCAGGAGGCGTCGGTGTCCAGGATCCTGCCAAAGGGGACCAGCCCCAGCTTGATCAGCGCCTGGAAACCGTTGCAGATGCCCAGCATCAGGCCGTCCCGCTGCTCCAGCAGCCGGTGCACCGCGTCGGTGATGGCCGGGTTGCGGAAGAACGCCGTGATGAACTTGCCGCTGCCGTCCGGCTCGTCGCCGCCGGAGAAGCCGCCCGGCAGCACGATGATCTGGCTGCCGTCGATGGCGCGGCGCAGCGCATCCGCGCTCTCGGCCACCCGCGCCGGCGAGAGGTTGTTGACCACCAGGATCTGCGGCTCGCCGCCGGCGTTTTTCACCGCCCGCGCCGTGTCGTATTCGCAGTTGGTCCCCGGAAAGACCGGGATCAGCACCTTGGGCCGCACGCAGCCGAATTTGGGGGCCTGCCGCTGTCCCGGCTCAGCTTTGAAAACGACCTTTTCCACGGCCGCCTCCTGCGCGGGGGTGTGGTAGGGCAGCACCGGCTCCAGCTTGTTTTCCCACACTGCCTGCAGCCGCTCCATCGGAAGTTTTTCGCCCGCCGCCTCAAAGAGATAGCTGCCGGTGGTCTCGCCCAGCGGCAGGCCGACGTCCAGCTCCTCCGCCAGTTCCAGAATAAAGCCGCCGTAACCCCAGCCAAACAGGGCCTGCGGGTCCACCGACCCGTCCAGCTTAAAGCCCACGCGGTTGCCAAGGCACATCTTGAACAGGCCCTCCGCGATGCCGCCGCAGCCCGGCGTCCATGCCGACAGCACCTCCTCGGCGGCGATCAGCTCCTCCACCGCGGCCCAGACCGCTTTCAGGCTGTCCGGGTCCGGCAGAAACCCGTCTATCGTCTTTGGGGCAAGATATACCACTTTGCTGCCGGGCAGCTTGAACTCCGGCGAGGTCACGCCGTGGGCCTGCCCCATCGCCACCGCAAAGGAGACCAGGGTGGGGGGCACGTCCAGGTCTTCAAAGCTGCCGGACATGCTGTCCTTGCCGCCGATGGAGGCGATGCCCAGGTCCATCTGGGCGTCCAGTGCGCCCAGCAGGCTGGCCAGAGGCTTGCCCCAGCGGGCGGGGTCGGCGCTCAACCGCTCAAAATATTCCTGAAAGGTGAGATACGCCTTTTCATGGCTAAAGCCGGAGGCCACCAGCTTAGAGACGCTCTCCACCACCGCCAGATAAGCCCCGTGATACTGGCTCTGCTTGCTTACCGCCGGGTTGAAGCCCCAGGCCATGCCGCTGCAGGCGTCGGTGTCGCCCGACAGCACCGGCAGTTTGGCCGCCATCGCCTGGGCGGGGGTCAGCTGGTAACGGCCGCCGAAAGGCATCAGCACCGTGGCCGCGCCGATGGTGGAGTCAAACCGCTCCGAGAGGCCCTTTTTGCTGCAGACGTTCAGATCCCCCACCAGAGCTTCCAGCTTTTCGCCGAAGCTGCCGCCCTGCGGCAGCGGCTGGCGCAGCTGCTGGGGGCCCACCTTCGCGCTGGCATGCTTTTCCGCGCCGTTGGAATTCAAAAATGCGCGGCTCACGTCCACGATGGTCTCGCCCTGCCAGCGCATCACCAGCCGCGGGCTCTCGGTGACGGTGGCCACGGCCGTGGCCTCCAGATTCTCCTCATTGGCGGCGCGGATAAAGGCTTTCACATCCGCGGGAGCCAGCACCACGGCCATCCGCTCCTGGCTTTCGCTGATGGCCAGCTCGGTGCCGTCCAGCCCGTCGTATTTCTTGGGCACCTTGTCCAGGTCAATGTCCAGCCCGTCGGCCAGCTCGCCGATGGCCACCGACACGCCGCCGGCGCCAAAGTCGTTGCAGCGCTTGATCAGGCGGGTGACCCCGCCGTCGCGGAACAGCCGCTGCAGCTTGCGCTCGATGGGCGCGTTGCCTTTCTGCACCTCGGCGCCGCAGGTCTCCAGGCTCTCCAGCTTGTGGGCCTTGGAGGAGCCGGTCGCCCCGCCGCAGCCGTCGCGGCCGGTGCGCCCGCCCAGCAGCACCACCACGTCGCCCGGGACAGGGGTCTCCCTGCGCACGTTTTCCGCCGGGGCCGCACCCACCACGGCGCCGATCTCCATCCGCTTGGCGGCATAGCCCGGGTCGTACAGCTCGTCCACCTGCCCGGTGGCCAGCCCGATCTGGTTGCCGTAGCTGGAATAGCCCGCCGCCGCGGTGGTGACCAGCTTGCGCTGAGGCAGCTTGCCCTCCAGCGTCGCGCTCACCGGCGCCAGCGGGTCGGCCGCACCGGTGACCCGCATGGCCTGATAGACGTAGCTGCGGCCGGACAGCGGGTCGCGGATGGCGCCGCCGATGCAGGTGGCCGCGCCGCCGAACGGCTCGATCTCGGTGGGGTGGTTGTGGGTCTCGTTTTTGAACAGCAGCAGCCAGTCCTGTTCTTCTCCGTCCGCGCGGATGCGCACCTTGACGGTGCAGGCGTTGATCTCCTCGCTCTCGTCCAGATCCGGCAGCTTTCCCTCCGCTTTGAGGGCCCTGGCGCAGACGGTGGCAAGGTCCATCAGGGTGATGGGTTTATCTTCCCGGCCTAGCTTTTTGCGCAGGGCCAGATACCGCTGCCAGGCCGCCTGCGTCCGCTCGTCCCCGATCTCCACCCCGTCCAGCACGGTGCCGAAGGTGGTGTGGCGGCAGTGGTCGCTCCAGTAGGTGTCGATCATGCGGATCTCGGTGATGGTGGGCTCGCGCTGCTCAGAGCGGAAGTACTGCTGGCAGAAAGCGGCGTCGTCCTCGTCCATGGCCAGCCCGTACCGCTGCACAAAGGCGGCCAGCCCCGCTTTGTCCAGCCCGTTGAAGCCGTTCAGCGTCTCCACCCGCCCCGGCTGGGGATAAGCGGCGGCCAGCGTCTGCCGGGCCTCCAGCGACGCCTCGCGCGCCTCCACCGGGTTGACGACGTATTTTTTGACGGCGGCCAGCTCCTGCGCCGAGAGCCGGCCCGAGAGCAGATACACCTTTGCGGAGCGGACCAGAGGCCGCTCGGAACAGCTGATCAGCTGGATGCATTCGGAGGCTGAATCCGCGCGCTGGTCAAATTGACCGGGCAGATATTCCACCGCAAAGACCGCGCCCTCCCCCTGCGGCGCGGGCAGTTCGTCATAGGTCAGGTCCAGCTGGGGCTCGCTGAATACCGTTCCCACGCACTGGCGGAACAGCTCGTCGGAGATGCCCTCCACGTCGTAGCGGTTCAGCAGCCGCAATCCCTCGAGCCCGCGGATGCCCAGCAGGCTGCGCAGCTCCTCCAGCAGGCCCTGCGCTTCCACGTCAAAGCCGGGTCGTTTTTCCACATAAATGCGATAAACCATGCGCTGTGCTCCTTTATCCCTTTACTCGTTATCCGCGCGCTTCCAGCGCCCGTCTGCCGATATCCCTGCGGTAATGCATGCCCTCAAAGCGGATCTTCTCCGCCGCGGTATAAGCCCGTTCCAAAGCCGCCGGCAGGTCGGCCGCCGTCGCGGTGACCCCCAGCACCCGGCCCCCGGCCGTGACCAGGCCGCCGTCCCCGCTGCGGGTGCCCGCATGGTAGACCGTGACCTCCTCCGCGCCGGGCAGCTGGCCCCCGGTCAGGCCCTCGATGGGCAGCCCGGAGGCATATTTCTGCGGATAGCCGCCCGATGCCAGCACCACGCAGGCCGCCGCCCCGTCCCGGAACCGCACCGGCGTTTCAGACAGCCGCCCCTCGCTCACGGCCCGCAGGACAGTGAACAGGTCGCTCTCCAGCAGCGGCAGCACCACCTGGGTCTCCGGGTCGCCGAAACGGCAGTTGTACTCGATCACCTTGGGCCCCTCGGGTGTGATCATGAGCCCGAAATAAAGGCAGCCTTTGAACGTGCGGCCCTCTGCGTTCATGGCAGCCATGGTGGGCAGAAAGATCTTTTCCATGCACTGCGCGGCCACCGCCGGGGTGTAATAGGGGTTCGGCGCCACCGTGCCCATGCCGCCGGTGTTCAGCCCCTCGTCGCCGTCCAGCGCCCGCTTGTGATCCATGCTGCTGACCATGGGCACCATGGCCTTGCCGTCGGTGAAAGCCAGCACGCTGACCTCCGGCCCGGTGAGGAACTCCTCCACCACCATGCGGCTGCCCGCGGCCCCAAAGGCCCGGTCCTCCATGATGGCGCGCACCCCGTCCAGCGCGGCGGCCCGGTCTTTGCAGATGAGCACGCCCTTGCCCAGCGCCAGGCCGTCCGCTTTCAGCACGATGGGCCAGCGGTCGTTGCCCTCGAGATACGCCCGCGCGGCGGCGGGGTCGGCAAAGACCTCATAGCGCGCGGTGGGGATGCCGTACTTTTTCATCAGCTCCTTGCTGAACACCTTGCTGCTCTCGATCTGGGCCGCCCGGGCCGTGGGGCCAAAGGCCGGGATACCGGCGGCCTCCAGACGGTCCACCAGACCCAGGGCCAGCGGGTCGTCCGGCGCCACCACCACAAAATCCAGCTTTTCCCGCACGGCAAAGGCGACGATGCCGTCCAGGTCGGTGGCCCGGATGTCGACGCAGACGGCGTCGTACCCGATGCCCCCGTTGCCGGGCAGCGCGTAAAGCGCGCTGATGCCGGGGTTCTCTTTCAGTTTGCGGATGATGGCGTGCTCCCGCCCGCCGCCGCCGATCACTGCTACTTTCATTGCCGCTTCCTCCCTCTCATAACAACAAGAAAAGCCCAAAGCGCGGCCGCCCGGGCCGGTCGTGAGCTTTTCTCCCGTTCCGCTTCGGATCAGTGGTGGAACAGCCGGATGCCGCAGAACGCCATGGCGATGCCGTACTTGTCGCAGGTCTCAATGACCTGGTCGTCCCGGATCGAGCCGCCCGGCTCGACGATGGCCTCCACGCCGCTGCGGTGGGCGCGCTCGATGTTGTCCCCAAACGGGAAAAACGCGTCGCTGCCCAGCACCACGCCCTTTACGCCGGCCAGATAACTCTTTTTTTCCGCCGCCGTCAGCGGCTCGGGGCGCACGGCAAAGGTGTTCTGCCAGACGCCGTCTCCCAGCACATCCTCCCAGTCCTCGCTGATATACACGTCGATGGCGTTGTCCCGGTCGGCGCGGCCGATGCCCTCTTTGAACTGCAGGCCAAGCACCTTGGGGTGCTGGCGCAGATGCCAGATATCCGCCTTGTTGCCCGCCAGCCGGGTGCAGTGGATGCGGCTCTGCTGGCCGGCCCCCACCCCGATGGCCTGCCCGTCCTTTGCATAGCAGACCGAGTTGGACTGGGTGTATTTCAGGGTGATGAGCGCCAGCATCAGATCCCGCTTCTGCGCCGCGGTGAGGGTCTTGTTCGCCGTGACCACGTTTTCCAGCAGGGCCTCGGTGACCTCCAGGCCGTTGCGCCCCTGCTCAAACGTGATGCCGAACACGTCCTTGTGCTCCAGGGCTGCCGGCTGATAGTCCGGGTCGATGCGCACGACGTTGTAATTGCCTTTTTTCTTGCTCTTCAGGATCTCCAGCGCCTCGGCGGAGTAGCCCGGCGCGATGACGCCGTCCGACACCTCCCGCTTGATGATGCGGGCCGTGGCCGCGTCGCATTCATCCGACAGGGCGATCCAGTCGCCGAAACTGGACATGCGGTCCGCGCCGCGGGCCCGGGCATACGCGCAGGACAGGGGCGAAAGCTCCATTCCCTCGACGAAATAGATCTTTTTCAGGGTGTCGGACAGCGGAAGCCCCAGGGCGGCGCCCGCCGGGCTGACATGCTTGAAGCTGGCCGCGGCCGGCAGGCCGGCGGCCTTTTTCAGCTCCCGCACCAGCTGCCAGGAGTTGAGCGCGTCCATAAAGTTGATGTATCCGGGCTTGCCGTTCAGCACTTCCAGCGGCAGCTCCCCCTCGCGCACCAGCAGCTTTGCGGGTTTCTGGTTGGGGTTGCAGCCGTATTTGAGTTCCAGCTCTTTCATTGCAAAACGCGTCCTTTCGGTTTGTTCCTGTTTTTTGCGCCCCGTGCCGGGACGCGCGCTTTCGCCGCGCCGCAGCGGCGCGCGGGAAAAAGTTTTATTTGATCATGCCGGGATGGAACGGCTCTTTGGCGGCCGGGGCCGCGTCCACTTTTTTGTACTTGTTGACGATGCGGGTCTCGGGGCGCCCGTCGCCCAGCGGGATATAGCGCACAAAGAGGCTGACCTTGTTGGCCTCGTTGAGATTTTCCCACAGCGTCCGGGTGAACGAGTCGATATCCCCCCGGATGGCGATGCGCCGCGGCTCGCCGGTAAAGCTGGGGATGGGGTCGCCGTCGCCGTCGTAGGTGTGCAGAAAGCGTCCCTCGCCGGGCAGGGGCTTGGGGTATTCGTAAAAGAACCGCTCCACCGACTCGGGATCGCCGCCGTCGCTTTTGATGATGCCCATCCGGTAGCGCATGCGGCCGCCGGTGACTTTCAGGTAGCTGCTCACCCGCGGGGTATAGTTTGGGGCGTCGGGCTCAAACGAGCGCTTGCGCAGCGCTTTGGAAAAGCTCTCGCCGTTTTCCATGCAGTCATAGATGGTATCGGTCTGGTCGCCGTTGGTGACGATGGTGATCTGGTCGCCCAGCACCCGCACCGGCGCGTAGATGATCAGGGTCGGGTCCACCATCTTGCTCTCGTTAGCCGCCTCGGTGATGACGCCGCCGTCCCGCTCGGTAAAGACGCGGTTGCGGCTGTTGGCGCTGCGGCCCATGATGAAATAGGCGGCGACGGCGTTTCTGCCGTCCTCGCTGCGGCCAAGGATGATGCCCCGGCCGGGGTAGCTGTTCTCGCGCAGCAGCGCTGCGATGTCCTGTGTGGCCATAACTTTCGGCTCCTTTTCTGTTTCAGTTGATGTCCGGCTGTGCGCCCCCGCCGCGCCGCGGCAGGGGCAGGTGGGCGGGGCAGCCGCCTCTTCGCCCGCCTCGCGGGCGCAGACCAGCTCTACGGCGCGGGGCAGCAGCTGCCATTCGGCCTGCTCCATCACGCGGCGCTGCAGGGTCTCCGGCGTGTCGCCGGGCAGCACCTCCACCGCTTTCTGCAGCAGGATCTCGCCGCCGTCCGGCACCTCGTTGACAAAGTGCACGGTGGCGCCCGTCACCCTCACCCCTTTGTCCAGCGCGGCCCGGTGGACCCGCAGCCCGTACATGCCCGCCCCGCAGAAGCTGGGGATCAGGCTGGGGTGGACGTTCAATATCCGGCCCGGATAGGCCGCGATCACCGCCGGTCCCAAAATGGAGAGGAACCCGGCCAGCACCACGACCCGGATCTCGTGCGCCGCCAGCACCTGCAGCAATGCGGCGTCAAAGGCCGCGCCGTCCGGGTACTCCCTGCGGCAGACCACCTGGGCGGGCACGCCCGCTTTGGCCGCCCGCTCCAGCGCGGCCACGCCCGGGCGGCTGGAGACCACCAGGGCGATCTGCGCGTGGGGCAGGCCGCCCGCGGCGGCGGCGTTTAGGATCGCCTGCAGGTTGGTGCCGCCGCCGGAAACCAGTACCGCCACCCTTACCACAGCTCGACCCCGCCTTCCCCGGCCGCCAGCTCGCCCAGCAGATAGGCGTCCTCGCCGTTTTCGCGCAGGATCGCGAGCGCGCGGTCCGCATCGGCGGCCGCCACCACCAGGCACATGCCCACGCCCATGTTGTAGGTGTTGAACATATCCCGCTCCGGGATGCCGCCCTCGCGGGCGATGAGGCCGAACAGCGGCGGCGTTTTGACCGCCGCCTTCTCGATGCGGGCGGTGAGCCCCTGCGGCAGGCAGCGGGGGATGTTTTCATAAAAACCGCCGCCGGTGATGTGGCTCGCGCCCAGCACCTCTATCTGCCGCGCCAGCGCCAGCACCGGCTTCACATAGATGCGGGTCGGCTCCAGCAGCGCCTCGCCCAGCGTGCGGCCCAGTTCGGGGACATGGCGTTCCGCCGCGCCGTGCTCCAGGTCAAAAACCCGGCGCACCAGCGAAAAGCCGTTGGAGTGCACCCCGCTGGAGGGCAGCGCGATGATCGCGTCGCCCTGGCGCATGCGGCTGTTGTCGAACAGCCGGGCCCGATCCACCAGGCCCACCGTGAAGCCCGCCAGGTCGTACTCGTCCTCGGGATAAAAGCCGGGCATCTCGGCGGTCTCGCCGCCAATCAGCGCCGCGCCCGCCTGCACACAGCCCTCGGCCACGCCCGACACGATGGCCGCGATCTTCTCCGGCCTGTTTTTGCCGCAGGCGATATAGTCCAGAAAAAACAGCGGCTGCGCGCCGCAGCAGATCACGTCGTTGACACACATGGCCACGCAGTCGATGCCCACGGTGTCGTGCCGGTCCAGCAGAAAGGCCAGTTTCAGCTTGGTGCCCACGCCGTCGGTGCCGGACACCAGCACCGGCTGCGACATGCCGGTGAGGTCCGGCGCGAACAGGCCGCCGAAGCCGCCCAGCCCCCCCAGCACGCCGGCGTTTCCCTGCTGGGTGCGCGCCACATGTTTTTTCATCAGCTCTACCGCCGTATAGCCGGCCGTGATGTCCACCCCCGCGGCGCGGTAGCTCTCGCTAAAGCTCTTTTCCATAACGTCTCCTATCCCCCCGCCCTGCCGGCGGCCCGTTTATTTCTGCCCAGAGATCTTTTTTTCAAACTTGCTCTTCTGGCTCTTTTTCGGCGGCTCCACCGGATATTTCCCGGTAAAACAGCCGCTGCAGAAGCCGCATTTGGAGTTGTCCGCCAGCTTGTCCAGACAGTTCACATCCAGATACCCCAGGCTGTCCACCTCGATGATGCTGCGGATCTCCTCCACCGTATGCCGGTAGGCGATCAGGTGCTCGCTGGAATCGATGTCGGTGCCGAAGTAGCAGGGATACAGGAACGGCGGCGCCGAAAGCCGCATGTGCACCTCTTTGGCCCCGGCCTCCCGCAGCAGCTTGACGATCTTCAGGCTGGTGGTGCCGCGCACAATGGAGTCATCCACCAGCACCACCCGTTTGCCCCGCACCACCGAGGCGATGGGGTTGAGCTTGATGCGCACGTCGTTCTCCCGCTGCTTCTGGGTGGGGGCGATAAAGGTGCGGCCGATGTATTTGTTTTTCAAAAAGCCGATATCGTAGGGGATGCCGCTCTGCTTGGCATAGCCCAGCGCCGCGTCCAGCCCCGAATCCGGCACGCCGATGACCACGTCGGCCTGCACCGGGTGCTGCAGCGCCAGAAACGCGCCCGCCCTCTGCCGCGCGATGTGCACGCTGGAACCATCGATCACCGAGTCGGGCCGGGCAAAATAGATGAACTCAAAGACGCACATCGCCGTGGGGCCGCCGCAGTGGTCTCGGATGCTGCGCACCCCCTGCGCGTCCACCACAACGATCTCGCCCGGCTCGATATCCCGCACGAATTCCGCTCCCACGGCGTCGAACGCGCAGGATTCGCTGGCAAACAGGACGCTCTCCCCCATCCGCCCCATGCACAGCGGGCGGAAGCCCACCGGGTCGCGCGCGGCGATCAGTTTGCTGGGTGAAGAGATGACCAGGCTGTAAGCCCCCGCCAGCTGCCCCATGGCCGATCCCACCGCCGCCTCGATGCTGGGCGCGTGGATGCGCTCTTTGGTGATGGCATAGGCGATGACCTCGGTGTCGCTGGTGGTGTGGAAGATGCCCCCCTCCAGCTCAAACTTTTCCCGCAGCTCGGCCGCATTGGTCAGGTTGCCGTTGTGCGCCAGGGCCATGCTGCCCTTGATATGCCGCACCACCAGCGGCTGCGCATTGCTGCGGCTGCGGGTGCCGGTGGTGGCGTAGCGGCAATGCCCCACCGCCATGCGGCCGCCGCCCAGGGCTGTGAGCTTTTCCGGGGTGAACACCTCGTTCACCAGGCCCACGTCCTTGTGCAGCGTAAAAACGCCGTCGTCGTTGATCGCCATGCCGCAGCTCTCCTGGCCCCGGTGCTGCAGCGCGTAGAGGCCGTAATAGGTCAGCGCGGCCACGTCCCCCGCCTCGCCCCGGTCGTAAACGCCAAAGACGCCGCACTCCTCGTGCAGTTTTTCGCTCCCGCTCTCTCTCATGCTCACTCCCCCAGCAGGCGCTTGAGGACCTCGCGATAGGCGTCCTCCTCGCCGCCGAGATCACGGCGGAACAGATCCTTATCCAGATGGGCGCCGGTGGACGCATCCCAGAAGCGGCAGGTGTCGGGGCTGATCTCATCCGCCAGGACGATCTGCCCGCCGGGCAGGCGGCCGAATTCCAGCTTGAAATCAATGAGATCGATGTTGAATTTTGCCAGATAGGCTTTCAGCACCTCATTCACCTTGAACGCATAGGCGTTGATGGTGTCCAGCTCCTCCCGGGTGGCCGCGCCCAGGGCGATGGCGTGATAGCTGTTGATCAGCGGGTCTCCCAGCGCGTCGTCCTTGTAGCTGTACTCCAGCGTGGGGCTGGCAAAGCGGGTGCCCTCCGCCACGCCCAGGCGGGCGGTAAAGCTGCCCGCCGCCACATTGCGCACGATGACCTCCAGCGGCACGATGCTCACCTTTTTGACCACCGTCTCCCGGTCGGAGAGCTGCTCCACAAAATGGGTGGGCACGCCGTTTTCTTCCAGCATCTTCATCAGCGAGTTGGTGACCTTGTTGTTCACCACGCCCTTGCCGCGGATGGTGCCTTTCTTGGCGCCGTTGCCCGCGGTGGCGTCGTCCTTATAATCCACGATCACCAGTTCGGGGTCGTCGGTCGCATAGACCTTTTTGGCTTTGCCTTCATACAGCTGTTCCCGTTTTTCCATCCTAATTCCCTCCGCATTTTCATTGCTTATTCCTGTCAACAGGTCCAAATCGTGCGCGTTATGGTGCCCGCCGTCCCCCCGTCCATTGTCCCCGGACGGAGAGCGCGCTTATTTCAGCTGATCCGCCAGGGTCTGCTGCAGCTTGGCGTCCTTGGCGCGCAGGCGCTCCGCCTCCGCATCGCGGCGGGCGCGCAGGCGGCCGCGCAGCGCCTCGTCCTCCACTGCCAGGATCTCGGCCGCCAGCAGACCGGCGTTTTTGCCGCCGTCGATGGCCACCGTAGCCACCGGGATGCCCCAGGGCATCTCCACCGTCGCGAGCAGGGCGTCCATGCCGTCGGCAGCGCCGCCGCGGATGGGCAGGCCGATCACCGGCAGCACGGTATTTGCGGCCAGCGCGCCCGCCAGATGGGCGGCCATGCCCGCCGCGCCGATCAGCACCCCAAAACCGTTCTCCAGCGCCTTTTCGCTGAACTCGGCCGCCGCCTTGGGGGTGCGGTGCGCGCTCATCACATGCGCCTCAAACGGGACCTCCAGCTCCCGCAGCACGTCGATGGCTTTCTGCACCACCGGCAGGTCCGTGTCGCTGCCCATCAGGATACCAACTTTTTTCATCGTCTGTTCCTCCCTGTATCTTTTAATGTAATAAAATAATAAAAGACTTCATCCGCCGCGCCAGGGCGCGGCCTGACCCCGCCTGCGCAGGCCTGCGGCCGCATCTCCGGCAGTAAAAAAGGCCATGGCACACGTATGCCATAGCCTTACACTTCGCCGCGTTTACCGCAGGTTACACTGGTCTTGTTCTCACGGGGAAAAAAGGTTGCTCCCCTCCCGGGGAAGCCGTTCAAAAAGCGGGCACTTGCCCCTGCGCCCGGACCGCCGGACCCGCCGGACTGGTTCCAATCGCACTGCCTCATGCCGCTCCTCCTCTTCTCGCACCGCAAAATCGCCGTGAACAGAGCCCGGCAAAGAGAGGGCGGACCCTCTCTTTGCCGGAGACAAAGTACAATATAATATTAGAGGGTTTGTCCGGCAAAAGCAATGGCTGGGGGCGACTTTTTATTTTTTCGGGGAAACAGACAGGGAAACGGCGATTTTTGCCGCCCCGCTTTATCCATTTTTACAACGGTTCCCAAAAGTGCCGCCCGGCCCGGCGCATTCTCTGTACCTCTCCGCGGGCGCTTCTCTTTTCCCTGGCGTATCCCCCTGGGCGCGTCCGCCCGGTTGACGCGAGGGAGGGGGAGGTGACAAAGCTGCGCAGCCGCACTGCCCCTCCGGGCGCGCCCGCCGGTTGACGCGGAGGGTCCTCTTTGATATCCTTAAAAAAACAGGAACTGCGCCGCTGTTTTCTGCGCCTGCCCGCCCACGCCGCAGTCGGGCGCAATCGGGACGGCGGGCCCCGGGCCCGGCGCGCCCGGCGGCCTTTGACGGCTTTGCACCCCAAAGCCGGAAAAAGATGTTTTCTGCGCGCCTGCCCGGCGCCGCATCAAAGGAGGGAGCCTATGATCTTCAACAGAAAAAACGCGGCCTGCGCCCGCTTTTTCCCGTTTGCCCGGCCCCCTCTGCGGGCCCGGCGCAGCGGCGCGGGGGGCGCCGGGCTGTGAAGAGCCGTCTGCAGCGGCTGGTGCTGCTCACCGGCCTGGTGCTGCTGGGGGTGGCGGCAGGGGTGGCGCTCTCCCGCGCCGGAGTGGGGGTGCCCTGCCTTTTCCACGCCGCCACCGGGCTGGACTGCCCGGGCTGCGGCGCGACGCGGATGCTGAGCGCGCTGGCAGCAGGCGACCTTGCAGCGGCATGGCGCAGCAATCCGGCCCTGCTGCTGCTCTGCCCCCTGCTGGCCCTGCTGGCCGTGCGGCTCGCCGCAGGCTGGGCGCGCACCGGCACCCTGCGTCCATCCCCTGTCCAGACCTTTCTGCTGTGGGCCTGCGCGGCAGTGCTTCTGGTTTTCGGCGTGCTGCGCAATCTGCCCTTTTATCCCTATTGACCCCTCGTTCTTTTCTCTCTCCCAGTATTCCCCTGATTTTCAGAACGTTCTCAGGTGAAACGCAGCCTGCCGGTACGAAAAGTACCGGCAGGCCGCGTTTTTTCGCTCCCCCGCGGGAGCGCCACCGGGCGGGAAAGGAGAGGGGTCCCCGCCTTTTTTTCTCTTATCAGAGGGAATGCATCAAATCCCGGTTGCGGTGATAAAGTTCACCAAATATTTTTACATACGGCTGATAGAGTTCATGATCCTTTTTATTCGGATAGTAACGTTGGCCCGGGCGGATATGACTGCGGATCTCGCCAAAACCGCCAAAGTGTCCCACGCCAATAGCGGCCATTACCGCATCTCCGAAAGAGGCCCCGACGGTGACGTCCGCCGTGACGATCTCAATGCCCAGGATATCCGAGATGATCTGCATCCAAACGGGGGACTTGGTCCCGCCGCCGACCGCATAAATAGTGCGGATGTCCACCTGATTTTCTTGAAAAATGCGAAAGTGCTGTGCCAGCGAGTACCCCACTGCCTCCAATGCGGAACGGTACATATGCTTGCGGGTATGCCGCAGTGTGAGGCCAAACAAAAGCCCCCGCGCCCGCGGGTCATTGATGGGGGTCCGCTCCCCGGCAAAGTAGGGCAAGGTGATCAGGCCTTCCGATCCGGGCGGGATCTCTTCGATCCCCTCCAGCATCGCCTGATAGGCGTTGGGCCCGCCGGCCTCTTCCTTCTCCGCTTTGTCAAAAAAGATGTTGTCTCGGTACCATCGGGTCAGGGTGCCGGCGTTGTTGGTGCCGCCCTGAACGCTGAATGTACCCGGGATCAAGAACCCGCCGCTCCAGACGCGGGAGTCTTTTATCAATTTGTCGCACAGCCCGATCAAATACAGGGAAGAGCCGATCTGGACCATCATGTCCCCTTTTTCCAGCACCCCCGTACTGATCGCCTCCGCGGCGGAATCGTCTGCGCCGGCGATCACCGGGGTCCCCTCTTTGAGCCCCGTGTCCGCAGCGGCCCGCCGGGTAACCGTCCCCACTACATCGGTGGTGTCACACACCCGGGCCAACTGGTCGGGGCGGCAAAATGTTTCGCAGTATTCCATATCCACCGAGCCATCACGGGGGTCATAGAGCGGAGTGAACGCCCCATAGGCAAGAAAGCGGTCGATCACATAGCATCCGGTCAGCTTTGCGGTGATAAAGGAGGAGCCGGTCAAAAACTTGTAGGCCTTATCATAAACTTCCGGCTCGTTGTTTTTCAGCCAGAGGATCTTGGGCGGCACGTCATTGGAACACAGCGGACGGCCGTTGAACTCCAGCACCTTTTCCAGGCCGTATTTTCTGTTCAGCTGCGCGATCTCCTTTTCCGCCCGCGCATCGATCCCATACAAAATCGCCTTGCGCAGCGGCCGGCAGTCCTCGTCCACGGCGACCAGATCTGCCCCCAGCGTGCTGGCTCCCACCGCGGCGATCTCAGAATTTTTGATCCCCGTTTTCTGCAAAAGCGCATGGGTGATCTTGCAGAAGTCACCCCACCACACTTTCTCGGCATCGTGCTCAAAATAATTCTCCCGCGGGTTTTCAAGCCCGTGGCGTTCGGCGTGGATCGCCATGACCCGGCATTCCCCGTCTATCAGCACCCCTTTGCTCTCATAGGTGCCGATGTCGATCCCCAAAAAAAATTTTGCCATCCCGCGCCCCTTTCCGGCTACAGGCTGCCGCGGCAGGCGCGTACGGCAGCCATGAATTCCTCTACCCTTTCACGGTCGGCAAAATTTTCAAACTTTCCTTCCTTTTTAAACGACGTGCCCACAAAAGCCCCGTCGCAGTGTTTGAGCTTTTCGGCAACATTCTCTTTTCTTGTCCCCGTATTGCTGAACACCGCTGTGCCCGGCGCCGCCGCGCGGATCTTTTGCAGAAGGTCGGTATCCGCATCTTCTCCGGCATGGATGCCTGAGATGCAAAGCCCCGCGGGCTGGCATTTGAACACCGTGGCCTGGGCGACGACCTCCAGGGAACGCCCGCTGAGGTCTCCGTCCGACTCGGCGTTGATCATATAAAACATCAAGAGGTCGTCCATCCTGAGCTCTTTCTTCTTGCGGACATACTCGCCCGCATTCTTCGAGCGGATCCCGCTTTCCCCCACATAGCCGCCCGCAAACACGCTGCGCACGAATTGTGCTTCCACCGCCGCAGCCAGTTCGATCGTGGCCATCGGGTCACTGATGGCGTGGACGCCAAAGGGCACGCGGATCTCCTCTTTCAGTCTTCCGATGATATAGGCCATCGCTGCCGTCGTCACATGCTCCAAATGATCCAGATAAGGAAAGCTGAACTCGTTGGAAAACAGGATGCCGTCCACTCCGCCGTCCTGCAGGGCATGAAGCTCCTCACGGGCACAGGCTACCAGCTCTTCCAGCTTTTGCCCGGCGCGATATCCGGGGTCTCCGGGAAGCTCTCTGAAATGGAGAAGGGCAATAATGGGTTTTGCCGTTCCGAAAAGTTCTTTGATCGTCTGCATGATAATTTTCCTTTCTTCCTCATTGGAGGGCGGCTTTTACAGTCTCGATCCCCCGTCCGACGGAGTGGTTGGGGTCGATATAGTGCTTTCTTGAGCAGACTTCCAGCGTGATGGTGCCGTCAAAGTCATGCTTTTCCAGCTGCGCTATGTACTCCCTCAGCGGCAGATCTCCGTATCCCCAGGGCACCTGTCCCGACTCGTTGAGATGGATGTGGACGATATCTTTGCCAAATGCGTCAAAATAGTCGTCCAGCCGCTCCCCCTTTACCGCCATATGGCAGGTGTCCACCAGAAGCTTCACATTCGGCAGCCCGACCTCTTCCAGCATGCGTTTTGCGCTGGGAATATCCCCCACCAGGTTGGACTCGACGATCTGCAGCGGCTCCAGCGCCAGGGTGACCCCCTGCTCTGCGGCGAATGCCGCAATTTCGATGATCGCCTCACGCGCCAGTTCCCAGGCCGTTTCAAGCCCATCCGGCTTGTCATAAAACCCCCAGCCCGGGCAAAGATGCAGCAATGGAGACTCCAGGATCCGGCACAACTCGGCCGCACGCTTCATAGAAGCGATGGATCTGCTGCGGATGAGCTGGTCTTCTGCTGCGATATTGAAAGGATATACCACCTGCTCAGGGCAGACACAGAAACAGCGCAGCCCCCGGGAACGGATCTTTTCCCCCAGCTGCCGAAACTCCCCGTCCGTGGAGTCCTCCAGATGGACGTGCGGATTTGCCGTCCAGAGATTGATGTTCTTCATCCCCATATCCCGGGCCGCGTCCAAAAAATAGTCCAGGGTGTAAAACAGATAGTTCATATTCATGATGCCGAACTGGTTCCAGTTTAATTTTCTCATGTCTGCTCTCCCGCCTTTTCGATCTGTCTTTACCTGTACTCCAGCACCCGGCGTATGCTGCGGATCTCCTGCGCGGCAAACAGCTCGGGGTCGCGGCCATAGGGCGAGACCAGCTCTGAACTGAGCCAGCCGTCATAGCCGTACTTGCGCAGGATCGCCATCAGGCCCTGCAGGGGGATCTTCCCCTCGCCCAGGGGGAAGTGATGCTGATCGCGGCCGTCGCTGTCAATAAAATGGATATAGGCCATATTGTCGCCCAGCTTTTCAAAGTAGTCTGCAAAGGTCTCCCAGTGCACCGTCGGCGTGACCGTATCCAACATGCCCTTGAGGCGGGGGCTGCCGACCTCTTCGATCAATTCGACAAGATCATCCAGAAAGATGACGACATTGCTCTCCATGAGCGTGACGGCCTCCAGGACAAGGTCGATCCCCATTTTCTCCGCGTGGTCGGCAAGCGTTTTCAGCACATAAACGACGTTTTCTCTGTTCTTTCTGCGGTTGGTGCCGTGGCCGGCGTGTCCCGCAGCCAGCTGAACGCGGGGCGCCCCGATCGCCCGTGAGACATCGATGGCTCTTTTGAGATAATCGATGGTCTCGCTCCGCTCTTTTTCATCTGTCGTCGCGATATTGAACGGATACCCGAGCACCTCGGGCGTATACATGGGGACTTCCAGATGATACTGCTCTTTCATGCGCAGCACCTCTTCGCAGCGGGCTTCGTCCATGTCGTAGGGGTAAGCCTGGGGGCGTCCCCCCCAGATCTCGACGCCGTCATATCCCTGTTCCGATGCGACCTGAAAAACTTTTTCCAGGTGATAGTGGCGGAATAACAGCGACAGCAGTGCGATCTTCATTTTTATCCTTCCTTTCCTTTGTCCCCGGCAGCCCGTTTTATCTCAGAGCTGAAAGGGAAACCGTGCGGCCGGCGTCAGGCCTGCAGCCTGCCGCCGTCGTAAACTTCATAAGCGCGCCGGATCAGCTCCTGGGGCGCTATCTTCGCAAGATCGACACAGAGGGGGGAGAGCGCGGCCACCGCCGAACCGGTCGCTTCGTTGGGAAACGCCGCCGCCCAGATGCCCGCTGCGGCTGCAGCCCGCATCCCCAGGGCAGAATCCTCCACTGCAATCATTTTTGCCGATCTCTCCAGATGAAGCAGCTCTATCGCTTTCCAGTAAAGATCCGGCGCCGGTTTGGGGCGCAGAGCGCTCTCACGGGAGACGACGCAGTCAAAGCAGCTCTCCAGGGAAAGCTGTTCCAGCCATCTTTTCAGATAATCCCGCCCGGAATTCGATACGAGCGCCAATTTTATCCCCTCATTTTTTGCATAGGCAAAATAAGAGCGGACGCCGGGACGCAGAGTAAGCTCCTTCGACGCCTCCTGAAACGGAGGTCTTACTTCGGAGAGGATCTGTTCTTCCCTCATCCCCCCTATGCGGGCAATGTGGGAAATGACCTGCCGGTCCCCGTCGCCCACATAGGCCAACAGTTCTTCTTTTTTGACCGGCAGCGCCCGGCTTTTACAAAACTGGTACAAACAGTTCGACCAAACCGTTTCGGTATCCACGAGCACGCCGTCGAAGTCGAAGAGAAAAGCGTCCAGCACATCCTGGCTTCTGCCGGTTTTCTCTCTCTTTTCCGAGCATACCTCTCTCATCATCTCTCCCCTCACCCTGCGCCTGCATCGTCTTGCGCCCTGCGAAAGTCCATCCAGATCATCGCGGCAACGGCGGCCAGGATGAGCAGGATACCGGCGGCCGTCCGGCCCCCGATTTTTTCAGAGAGGAAAAGGGCACCGAGCACGCAGCTTCCCGCCGGCTCTAACAGGCTGAAAAATGCGGCCGTGGCCCCTCCCAGCAGGCGGATCCCCTGCTGAAAAAATGCGGCGCCGAAAACCGAGGTCCCCACTGCGGCGGCAGCTGTGTAAAGCTGCGCCTGAACCGATGGAAAAAAGCGGAGCGTCCCGGTGCAGATGCCGTAGAGGAAAGAAAAGGCAGCGCCGCTGACAGCGAGATAAAACGCAAACACCAGGGGGTCCACGGCGGAAACACCGCTTTTGTCCACCAGCAGGATATACCCGGCGTACACTGCACCCGAGGCAACTGCACACAAGACCCCGACCGCGCCCTGCCCGCCGCCGTCCCGGTCGATGAACAAAGCGACCGCTCCCGTCGCGATCAGGAGGGTGATCCACTTATAGGCCGGCAGACGCGTATGGAAAAAAACGCGTCCCAGCACTGCGGCAAAAAGCGGATACATAAAGTGCAGCGTTGTCGCGACGCCGCTGCTCACATAGTTGTAGCTTGAATAAAGCAGCAGCGAGGTGATGCCTTTACCCAGCACCCCGGCTGTCGCAGCCCACAGTGCCAGGCGCCAGGGCAGGCGAAGCGATCTTTTGCCGGCGATCAGCAGGACGGCCAGGACAGGGAGCGCCCACACGCTTTTATAAAAATTGAACGTCTCTGCATTGCTGCCCGCGGCATACGCAAAACCGGCAAAAACCGGAAGTGTGCCATATAACAGCGCGGAGAGGGATGTGAACAATATCCCCTTTGCCCGATGGGAGTCGATCTTCAATTTGCAACCTCCGTTGTAAGAAAAAAGGCAGCGTGCAATTTGCACACTGCCTTTTAAAAGACTTATCCGGGCGGCGCCCCTTTCATTTTTG
Source organism: Anaerofilum hominis (assembly GCF_014287275.1). Lineage (GTDB taxonomy): Bacteria > Bacillota > Clostridia > Oscillospirales > Ruminococcaceae > Pygmaiobacter > Pygmaiobacter hominis. Next base: position 269,348 of record NZ_JACONZ010000005.1, on the reverse strand, counting down.
AAAAGGGATACAGTCAGAATAGTCGCACACGCTTTCCCGCTCGATGATCGTTGTTTCCACCCGCAGGCGGATGACCGGCCCCGCCGGGTTTTCGATCTGCTCCTGCAGCAGCTTGACCGCCCATTTCCCGATCTCGCAGGGATGCGCGTCGCAGGTGGTCAGCTGCGGGGAATGCATGGTACAGCTGGCGATATTGTCGCCGCCGATGATAGAAACGTTTTTCGGGACACGGATCCCATACTCCTGCAGGGCCTTCATTGCCCCAAGGGCAAGGCAGTCCGAATTCGATACCAGCGCTGAGGGCAGATCGATCCCCTGCGCCAGCAGTTTCTTCATGCTCTTATAAGCGCCGTCAAACGTCGGTTCAACATCATAGACATACTCGTCGTGCGCCTGCAGCCCATACGATTCCATGGCGTTGAGATAGCCGCGGAAACACTCGGTACAGATGCTGGTGGGGCGCGCATTTCGGATGTAGCCGATCCGCTTGTGCCCTCTGCGCAGCAGATATTCCACCTTTCCGCGCATGGAATTCCAGGTGTGTGTGGAAACGCTGGTCACAGAAAGCTTTACCAGATCATTGTCGATGATGACGATCGGTTTTCTGACGTCTTTTAGTAAAGGCCTGTCCTCATTACTAAACTCCGTGCCCAAAAGGATACTTCCTTCAAAAGGCTCATTATTTACTTTTTCAAAAACGTCAGGCAGCGTTTCGGCATTGGCGACCTTAAACACAAGCTCATAGCCCGCTTTGTTGCAGCACTGCTCCACTTCGTCCATCAGCCTCGAAATGTATTCCGGGTTGCCGTCAACCATCAGGGAGTGGCGCTTGTACTTGATAAAGATGACCTTTTTCGGCTCTGGCGACGATATCGCAGGGGCCTGCCGTTTTATCGTATATCCGTTGGCCTCCAGCATGGCGCCGACGCGCTCTTTTGTCGCCGCGCCGACCCCTTTGCGGTCATGCAGAACCATGGTCACTGTAGATTGTGATACCCCCGCTGCCTGCGCGATCTCTTTTAAATTCATCCTGAATACCGCCATAATTTATAATTTATATTATGGATAGAGTATCACGAAAAAAATGAGGTGTCAATTTTAAAAAGCTAAAATTTATTAAATTTTCTCCACCCTTTCTGCACCCTTACATTCCGAGATAAACACGTTTCAGGTCTTCGTTTTCCAGCAGTTCTTTTCCTGTGCCGGTGAGCACGATCCTGCCGTTTTCAAGCGCATAGCCGCGATCGGAGTTGCGCAGGGATTTTTCCACGTTTTGCTCTACCAGCAGGATCGTCGTGCCGCGGGCACGGATCTCCCCAAGCTTTGAAAAGATCAGCTGTACATTGACGGGAGAAAGCCCGAGACTGGGCTCGTCAAGGATCAGCAGCCGGGGGTCGGACATCAGGGACCGGCCAATGGCAAGCATCTGCTGTTCGCCGCCGGAAAGCGTCCTTGCCGCCTGCCCGCTGCGCTCTTCCAGCAGCGGGAACAGCCCCAGCACGTATTTGAGGTTCTCCCCCGCGTCCCTGCGCCCCCGTTTGCAGTAGGCCCCCATCTCCAGGTTTTCCATCACGGTCATATCCGGAAAAAGATGACGGCCCTCCGGGCATTGGATGATCCCCAGTTCAACGCGGTCATACCCGGGCACTTTTGTGATATCCTTGCCATCAAAGGAGACCTCGCCTCCCCTGATGTCCAAAACACCTGAGATCGCCTTGCACACCGTCGTCTTGCCCGCGCCGTTGGATCCCACGATACTGATCATTTCCCCCTCATCGATGTAGATAGAGCATTCCTGCAGTGCCGAGACTGCATCGTATGAAACGGAGACCTGATTCAACTCTAACAGATGCATATGTGTTTCCTCTCTTCCTGCCGGCCCGTGCCTTTCCCTCTGCGGGCCGCCATCAAAGGCGGCCCGCAGAAAGACACGGCGCTTCTCTATTGGTTCACAGGGGAAAGCTCGGAACCCGGAAACACGAGCTCTGTGCCCTCCGCCTGGATCGTCTCGGGGTAGATGAGTTTAATTTTGGTGTCCTGGAACTGACCCATGACCGGGATCGCGTTCATATTTTTTCCGGTGACCGGGTCAAAGGAGATCTCATAGGGGTAGATATTCCACCATGCGTCGGTGGGGATGACCAGGCCCCGGATGGCGGCGTTCAGCGCCTCGGGATCTTCGGTGCCCGCGGCCTCAAGGCCCTCGCAGATCACCATGGCGGCCGCCCAGCCCGCTGCGGATTCCGCGGTATAGTGCTCGCCGTCATACCGCTCCTTATACTCTTCTCCGATCCACTGCTTGTCCGGCATCGAGAGCAGAACATCCTCGCCCCAGCCGGAAACGGTAAAGAAGCCGTCTGCGTTGTTGCCCACCGTGGGGATAAAGTCATTGTCCGTCTCTCCGGAAGAGGAGCAAAGCATCGCTTTGGGCTCATATCCCATGCCCACAAACGTCTGGGTCAAAAGCACCATGGACTGGAAATAGCAGGCGTTCAGCACCACGTCCGGTTTCTTTTCCACCAGTTTCGTGACCACCGTGGTCAGATCAGTGACGTCCTGTGCAAAGACCTCGTCCACCACGATCTCGACGCCGATATCTGCCAGACGCTCTTTCCACTGATCGCTCAGGGACTGGCCCCAGTCGTCGTTCTGATAAAGGATGGCCGCTGTTTTGATGCAGCCGGGCTCTTTTTCGTTCATATCCTCAATGAACTGGGCGTGGGTCTTGGTGGTGTCCTGATTTTGCTCATGGATCGTGACAGAATAGGGCTTTTCCCCTTCGGTGAGGATATCCCCTGTAGAGCAGGTGATGGCGAGGGGGACCTTATACTTTTCACAGACGGTCTGCACGCTCGCCGTGACGGCGGACTGGTAGCAGCCCATCAGGGCGGACACGCCCACCTCGGCGATCAGCCGCTCCGCCTCGGTGGCCGCGGCTTCCTCATTGGATTGGGTGTCCCCGTAATAGAGCTCGATCTTTTTTCCTCCGAGGGAAGCGATCCCCCCGCGATCGTTAATTTCCGAGACTGCGAATTCCATGCCTTTCTGCGCGTCTTCCGCGACAGCGGCGGCCGAGCCGGTATAGGGGAACAGCACCCCCAGCTTGATCACATCCCCGCCGGACGCCCCGCTGCCGCCGGAGCCGGGAGACGCCGCCCCGCCGCCGCCGGAAGCGTCTGCACCGCATGCCGCCAGTGAAAACACCATCGCACATGTCAGAAGTACCGCCAATAGCTTTTTCATTTTCATTTCTCCTTTTTATTTTATCTCTCCTGCCTGACTGTCAGGAGTTATTCCTGTGCGTAGTCCGAGCCCAGATACACCGAAATGACGTTCGGGTCCGCCGCGATCTCATCCGGCTTTCCCTCTGCGATCTTTTCCCCAAAAGAGAGCACCGTGATATTGTCGGAAATACTCATGACCGCCTGCATGATATGTTCGATGATGACGATGGTGATGCCCAGCCTTTTGATATCCATTACGATCTCCATGACTTCCGCTACCTCCGTGGGGTTGAGGCCCGCCATCACTTCATCCAGCATGATCAGTTTGGGTTCCGTCGCCAGGGCACGGGCGACTTCAAGCCGCTTCTGTTCACACAAGTTCAGGCTTCTTGCCTGCACGTCCGCCTTGCGGTCCAGTTTGGTGATCTCCAGGGCTTTTCTCGCCTTTTCCCGCGCCACAGACGTTTTGTCCGTGTGCGTGAAGCCGCCCACCATCACATTGTCCAGGGTGGACATGCCCCGGAAAGGCTGTACGATCTGATAGGTGCGCACCAGGCCTTTGCTGCACAGCCGGTAAGGCTTGGCGTTGGTGACATCCTGTCCCGCAAATATCACCTTTCCCGCCGAAGGGGGGATAAAGCCGGATATCAGGTTGAACAGCGTCGTCTTGCCCGCTCCATTGGGCCCGATCAGCGCGTGGATCTCCCCCTCCTGCACTGTCATGGAAAAGTCGTTTACCGCTTTCAGGCCGCCGAACTGTTTGGACAGGTGCTCCACCTGCAGGATATCGTTCATTTTTTTACTTCCCCCTTTTTTCTGAAGACCCTCCTGACAAATTTCTGGATGATGGGCAGGATGCCGTCGGGGAAAAAGCGGATACAGACAATCAGCATGATGCCGTAGATCGCAAGATTGAGTCCCTGGATGTTGGCAAATTTTGCGGAGGCAAATTGAGAGATGGTCTCCACGATCAGGGCGCCGGCCGTCGGGCCGAACACAGTCCCTTTTCCGCCCAGCATGGCGACGATGGCCAGCTTGTCCGACAGCGCTTCCGAAAACAATCTGGCGGGATTGCAGAAAAGGATGACCTGGGCGTAGAAAGTTCCTCCCATGGCGCAGAGGAAAGCGCTGATCGCCATTGCCTTGAGCTTCAGGGCGCGCGAGTTGACGCACAGGGATTCCGCGGCGTCCTGATTATTTGCCACTGCCGCCAGCTGGTATCCCATCTTGGTGCTCTTGATCCATTGGCACACCACCAATACGACCCCCAACATGGCAAGGATGATATAGAGATAGTATTTCTTGTCCAAAAACTGCATCGCCCCAAAGTCGTTTCCGGTGACTGCGGGAATTTGGATGCCCCGTGCTCCGTTGATCGCGAGCGGGCCAATGCTGCGGGTGTTCTGCACCAGCAGCAGAAGAATGTTTGCCAGTGCGATCGTGGTGAGGGTAAAATAGGTGCTTTTGAGCTTAAAGCAGGGCAGACCGATCAGCACGCCTACGCCCGCAGCCAGCACCCCGCCGGCCAGCATCCCGACCCAGGGAGAGATGCCGAACTGGGTATAAAGGATGGTGGAGGTATAGGCCCCGATCCCGATAAAAATAGCGTGCCCCAGCGAGAATTGCCCGGCAAAGCCGCTCAGGATATTCCAGGCAGAAGCAAAATAGGCAAACATCAGGATGTAGATAAAGATCTGCTGATAATAACTGTTTAAAAACTGCACCGCCACAAGAAATCCCAGGACCACGGCTGCAGATATGGCTGCTCTGATAAGCGTAGGCTTTGAAAATCGTTTCATTTATGTCACCCCCTACACTTTCTTTCCGAACAGACCGTTCGGCTTGAAGTAAAGCATCAAAACAAAGATCACAAAGCAGAGCATCTGCCCCGTATAGGAGTCAAAGAACAATCCGCCAAAGGCTTCTACCAGGCCGATGATCAGCCCGGCGATCAGGCAGCCGCCTACCGACCCTTTTCCGCCCAGGACCAGGATAATGAACGCTTTGCTGCCGATCGTCGTGCCCACCGAGGGGGTGATCGTGTAAAAGGTGGAAAAGATGACGCCCGCTACCGCGCAGATCGCGCAGCCGATCCCAAACGCGACGTTGTAGCATTGGAGAACATTGATGCCCATCATCTGGGCAGCTTCCCGGTCCTGAGAAGTGGCCCGAAGCGCTTTGCCTGGATAGGTTTTGTTCATATAGATCCAGACAATAGCGACGACTGCGACCGCAATGCCCGCACCGATGATCTTTACCAGACTGAGCTTTCTGCCAAACCCGATGGGAACATAGGTAAGTGAAATATCCATAGAGATGGAACGCGGCGTGGATTTAAAGATCATCAGCATGATGTTCTCCAGCGCGATGCCCAGGCCCGCCGTGCACAGCAGCAGCCCCACCGGGTTGGAATCCGCTTTTTCGCGCAGGAACAGCGGGCGGATCACGATATGCTGAAACGCGTATCCAAAGCCAAACATGATCGGGACGGCAAGTATCAGGGTCAGATAAGGATTCATCCCCAACAGCACTACGGCCCCATATACGATAAACATTGAGATCATCAGGATCGACCCGTGCGCCCAGTTGACGATCTGCATGATCCCGTAGATAATGTTGACGCCCAGTGCAGTTACGCTGTAGATGCATCCCATGACCAGTCCGAGTATCAGTGTTTCGTAATACATCTTTTCAGGCTCCTTCATTTGCCTGGCGTTTTTTGAAACTGCCAGAAATCTCTTTCGCTTCGTTCAGGGTAGGGTAGGACAGGATCGCGCCTTTCCTGCTGACGACCACCGCACTGTACCGGTTGGCCCAGTCCGCCGCCTCGGCGTCGGTCATGCCCCAGGCAAGGCCCGCTGCGAAAGCGGCCATAAATCCGTCGCCGGCGGCAATGGAGTCGACACAGGTCGCTTCATAGGAGGCAAAAAATCTTCCGCCGTCTCCTCTGCAAACGATGCACCCCTTAGCGCCCAGAGTCATCACCACGGTTTTGGGATGATGGCGCCTGCGCACAAGTTCCGCGATCTGATACCAGCTGCGGTCTTTTTTTTCCGCGCCGCTGAGCTGTACGCCTTCCAGCGCGTTGACAAAAAGATAGTCCACACAATCCAGCGGCTGCCGGATCTCGTCTGTCAGGGGGCTCGCATTGAGCAGCGTCGTCATTCCCCGCGATCTTGCGTAGCGGCATCCCTCGATCGGCAGCCGTTGGTCGATCTCAAGGCCGGTCAGAAAAAATTCCGCCTCCGGGTAGTCATCGATCGCGGCAAACAGCTCTTCCCGGCTTGTATAACAGGGATGCTGGGCGCTTCCGATGATCATATTCTCGCCGTCGCTCTGCGTGATCACCAGGCCGATATCCGTCGTCAGCTGCTGAGACATTTTGTAATGCTTCAGGTCGACCCCGGCGCCTTTCAGCCACTTTGCGCCGAGCGCGCCCCCATCGTCTGCCCCCACCTTACACACGAACGCGCTTTTTATCCCCAGCCGCCCCAGCGCGACCGCGACATTGGTCCCTTTTCCCGCGTCCTCTCCAAATCGCCATTCCAGGGCGCGTATCGTTTCGCCCGGCCGGGGAAAGCGCGCCACGCGCGTCATATGCCCTATTCCATGTTTGTTGAAAACAAGCGCTCTTACTGTATCCATTGCAAATTTCCCACAACTATTCTTTACAGAGCGGATGCTCCAGTGTCTCTTCGTCGCAGAATACGATCTTTTCGGGAATATACTTCATCGCAAAGGTGACAGGGTACTCCAGCGTGGTCTCTGTGCACAAAAGCATGACCCGCAGCACCGTTTGTTTCCACGATCCGCAGCGCAGCATACAGACGATCCTTTTCGCGCTCAGGATCGACTTCATCCCCACTGTGACCGCCTTGGGCGGGATCTTATCGTAATAGCCCCCAAAGCGCCGCTGTGACAGAGCCACCAGAGTATCCTCGTTGAGCTCTACGATCCTGGTCTTGGAATTCCGATACTGTTCCTGGCTGATGCGGTAATAGCGGGAATGAGGCGCTTCACAAAATGCGATCAGCCCCTTGCAGCCGATGCCCGCCCAGATAGTGTCGATGCCGCCCAGCTCTTCGATCTTATTGTCATAATAATCAAGATCGCGGGGATCGGGAAAAATGATCTGTTCCGCAGGACACATCAGTGCGGGGTCGATTTTGCTGAAGACGTTCTTTTTCATCACTGCATGGAGACTGCCGTAAGGTGCGTCCTCAGGGATCAAGCGGCTTTCCCAATCCAGGTACTCATCCATCATAAAGATCCACAGATTTTTTAAACTGATCTGTTCCCGATGGACCCGCTCGATAAAATAGTCCCACTGATCGATCGGGCCCGCCGGCACGATCCATCTGGTCGCAGCCCCTTTCGCATTGTTGGCCAGCAATTCTTCCGCCATGAGATCGGCAACTTCCCTGTAAAATTGCCGGCTTTCGCTCCGGACGCGAAGATCTGCATTCAGGTCTTTCCTTTTCTTCAGTTCTTCCGGGGAATAGCTGCACCACTGTTCCAACTGCTCATTGGAAATGATAAAGTCCATCAACCTCGACCTCCTTCTGCGCTGTGCTTTATCTGGTTTTAGTGTAATGCATGAATTCACTAAAATCAATACTAAATTAACTTTATTTTTTACAATAATGTGGGTTATTTTTGTATATTTTGATGTAAAATTTATTAAATGCAAGTTTTTCCCATTATTTTCCTCTTGGTTTGACAATTTTTTTGATTTTCCTTTTTGAAAATTTAAAAAATCAACTAAATTTTTGTTTTCCTTTTCTCGCTTTCCCTCTGTAAGCAGGGCATTTTAGATCGCAGCCGAAAGAGACAGCCCGTGCTGCAGGCTGGGGCGTTCTTTCCTGCCTGGCACGCCGCCTGGGATGCCCCCAGTGGGGCACAAAAAAAGAGAGACGCGTTTGCGTCTCTCTTTTTTCTTGTGCTGTGTGCGGTGCGGATCTATTTGCCGAAAGGCCTGGCCACTTCGTCGGTGATGGGGCAGACGTATTTCTTGTTGCCCATGGCCGCTTCGAATTCCTCCCGGGCCGCTTTCAGCAGCTCGGGGTGCTCCACCATTTCAAAGGCGCCCGCCGCCATGACCTTGGCTGCCCGCAGCATGCCTTTCATGCCGATGGACGAGCCGGAACAGGCGGTGACCATCCAGCTGTGGCCGCCCGAAAGGGTGGCCGCAGTGCAGTCGATGTTCTGCACGCCCGGGCAGATGTGCATCACATCGCCGTAGTCGGTGGAGGCGAACCCGTTGAAGTTGCCCAGCGGCTTGATCTGGGCGTCGATCGCCGGGGTGACCCCTTTTTCATACAGCGGCGAATGGCTGTTCATCTCCTCGGCAAAGGCAAGTTCCTCGGCAGTATACTCCGGCAGGGGCAGCTCCTCGCGCACCTTCTGCATCACCTCAGCCAGCACCCGGTTCTGCAGGGTGGGGTAGATGCCGCCCAGCCGCTCGATCTCCAGCGTGGTATCGGTCATGTGGGCCGCGCCCTCGGCGCACTTGATCACCCGCTCGAAGGTGTCCATTACCGCCTCGCGGGAGAGCGCCCGCACAAAATACTTGCTGCCGGCAGTGTCCGGCACGATGTTGGGGGCCAGACCGCCGTCCACAATGTTATAGTGGATGCGCACGTCGTCAGTGACGTGCTCCCGCAGAAATTCCACCCCCATATTCATCAGCTGTACGGCGTCCAGCGCGCTGCGGCCGTCCTGAGGGTTCATGGCCGCGTGAGAAGTGCGGCCCTTGAAGCGGAAAAACGCGCCCTCTACCCCGGTCATGTTGCCCAGCGTGTTCTGGTTGACTGAGGACGGGTGCCAGGCAATGGTGAAATCACACTCGCTGAACGCGCCGCCCCGGGCCATAAAGCCCTTGCCGGTGAGCTGCTCTTCCGCAGGACAGCCGTAAAAGACGACAGTGCCCTCCTTGCCGCTGGCCTCCAGCTCCGCTTTCAGGCCCAGGCAGGCGCCCACGCAGCCAACACCCAGCAGGTTGTGCCCGCAGCCCTGTCCATTGCCGCCCGGCACCACCGGGTCCTGATGCGCGCAGACTTTCTGGCTCAGGCCGGGCAGGCAGTCGTACTCGCCGCAAAAACCGATTACCGGGTGGCCGCTGCCCCAGGCCGCGCGGATGGCCGTGGGGACGCCGTAGGCCCCCAGTTCCACCTCAAACCCCTGCTCTTTCAGATATTCGGCCGTCCAGGCGCTGGCCTTGACTTCACTCCAGCCCATCTCCGGCTCTTCCCATATTTTGGTGGCCAGCTTCGTCAGCTCCTCCGCATGCCGGTCCACAGCCTCACAGCAAACTCTCTTTTCCATTTCTCTTCCCCTTTCTCAACTGCCTTACCACGGTTTTGCGCGTCCGCCTTTTCTTCACGCGGGCACGCCCCCCTTACGGCCAGCCATGTCCGCAGGGGACACGGCCGTTTTTTCCGCTCCGCATAGCCGAACGAAAAAATAATTGTTACCAGTATAAGCCCTGCCCGTCCGCATGTCAACTGCGTCTGTGCCCGGGATGCGGGCACAGATGCAGGAGGGAGGCGATGGCAGGGACGCTGGCGCCGATGGCGGGACAGCGGGCAGCGGATGGAAAATGACAGCGGCACAGCAGGAGAAGCGGCAGCGGGGAGGCGCAGGTGCAGCGGGAGGCCCCCTGCAGCGACGGGGAACAGGGGGAGACGGCGGGGCGGCAGGGCGGACTACGTGCAATGGCGGCAGGAGACGTCGAACGGCGGAAAACGGCGGGAGACCGCAGAGAGGCTGGCAAAGCGGGGCCGGCGGCCTGCGGCGGAGAGACCACCGGCAGCGGAGGTCACTGAGCAACAACGCAGGGATGGGAGGACAGCGGAGAAAAGGAGCGAGTGCGGACCGCAAGACGCAAAGAGTCAGCGAGGACCCACTGGCAACGGCAGCAGGAGACAGCAGGCGACGGCGGGGGGACTACTGGGCAACGGCGGCAGAAGACGGGGACGCGGAGGGAAAAGGGCAGGGAGACGGACAGAGCAAGGCAGGCAGTTTGTGGCAGAGAAACAACGGACAACAGCGGAGGACACCGCACAGCGGCGGAGAGACCACGGGGAAACGGGCAGAGCGGGGCAGCCGGCCTGCGGCAGAGAGACCACGGGCAGCGGAGGGCACTGAGCAACAGCGCAGGGATGAGAGGGCAGAGGGGAAAAAGAGCGAGTGCAGACCGGGAGACGGGGAAAGGACAGCGACGACAGCAGACGGCGGAGGGGAAACTGCAGAGAGGCGGAGAGACCGCAGGGAGGCGAGCAGAGCGGGCTAAGCGGCCTGCAGCAGCGGGACAACGGCCTGCGGCAGCGGGACAACGGCCTGCAGCGGAGGACACCGAGCAGCGGATGGCGGGGGAAAAGGGCGAGGAGAGGCAGCGGGGACACCGGACAGTGACGACTGGACAGGGGAAGACGGCGGGGCAGCAGAGGAACAACGCCGGCAGCAGAGAAGACCACGGGCAGCACAGGATATCAGGCAATGACGACGGGACAGGGAAACGGCAGGGCGCGCAGCAGGGGAAACGGGCGCCTCCTGCTGCGCCGCGGGGAGAAAGCTGCGGCGCCGCCGCGGCAAAAAAGGACCGCGCAGGGCTGGCCTGCGCGGTCCTTTTTTGCTTTGATCCGTCTTTTGCAGAGTTTACTCCTCCGCCGCCGCCTTGGCGGTGCCTTTTTCGATGCGGCGCCGCTTGTTGATGGCGATGACGCTGGTGATGATGATCGCTAGGATGGTGGCAAGATACGGGATCATGTTCAGGAACTCGGTGGGGAAAGTGGTCTGGTTCTTCAGCGTGATGGACAGGGAGTCCGCAAAACCGAAGAGCAGCGAGGCCAGCGCGGAACCCACCGGGGCGCCGCCCGCCATGTTCTGGGCGGAAAGGCCGATGTAGCCGCGGCCGTTGACCATGTTCTTCATGAAGAAGGTGACCCAGCTCATGGAGAGGAACGCGCCGGACAGGCCGGCGAAGATGCCGCAGAACGCAAAGGAGATGTAGCCGATCTTCGGCACCGAGATGCCCACCGACTCAGCGGCGCTGGGATTCTCGCCCACCGCGCGGATGCGCAGGCCGATGCGGGTCTTTTTGAGCAGGAACCACACCAGGAACACCGAGAGCACCGCCAGATAGGTGAGCAGGCTCTGGCCCGAGACGATACGGCCCAGCACAGGGATATCCTTGATGAGAGGGATATCGATGTTGGGGATCTGATAGCTGCGCAGCGAGCCGGCAGTGGAAGACTTGTCGCCGGTGAGCAGGTACATGACGAACACGGTGCCGCCTGCGGCCATCAGGTTGAACGCGATACAGGTCAGGTACAGGTCGGTCTTGCCGGTCAGGCTGGAGAACGCGATGATCATGCCGGTGACAAGGCCGATCAGGATACCGCCCAGCAGGCCGACCCAAACGCTGCCGCCAAAATGGGCGAAGACGACCGAGCCCAGGGCGGAACAGAGGATCATACCTTCAACGCCCATGTTGAACATGCCCGCCTGGCGGGTGATCAGGGCGGCGAGGGCGGCGAAGACCAGGGGAGTTGCCATTTTGAGGGCGTCTGCAATAAATGCGACCCAATCAATATTCATAAAGCTGTCTTCTCCTTTCGTTTCAGGCTGCTGCCTTCGCCTGTTTCTCTTTTTCGTCCTTTTCGGCCGCCTTGAAGATCAGCTTGTTCTTGGCGCCGGACAGGAAGGACTCGGCCGCGACCAGGAGGATGATGATGCCCTGGATGACCGTGACGAACTCGATGGGGATATCGCCGCTGGTGTTGACCACGTCCGCGCCGATGCGGATGTAGGCCAGGAACAGCGCGCCGATGGGCACCAGCACCGGGTTCTTCTTGGCGAGCACGGCCACCAGCAGGCCGTCAAAGCCGTGCTGGGTGGTGGTGGTCCACTGGAAACGGGTGTAGTTGCTCATCATCTCGGTGGCGCCGGCGATACCGGCCACAGCGCCGCCGGCCAGCTGGGCCGCAAACGAGATGCCGAGGGCCGACAGGCCCACCGCCTTGGCAAAACGGGGGTTTGCGCCCACCAGGCGCATCTTCCAGCCAAAGGAAGTCTTGTAGAACAGCACGGCGATGATGATGACGCAGATGATCGCCACGATCAGGCCGGACTGGACGCGGAACTTGCCGAAGATGCCGGGCAGCTGCACGCTTTTCGGGATCTCTTTGGAGCCCATGTAGGCGATGCTGGAGTCGCGCACCTTATAGCGCAGGATCCAGGTGGCCAGATAAGCGATGACGCTGTTGAGCATCAGGGATACCACGACCACGTTGGCGTTGAACTTGCGGTCCATGATGGCGGGGATAAAGGCCATCACAACACCGGTGAGGATCGCCACGACGTACATGAGGGGGACCATGACCACGGCGGGCAGGTTCAGGTTCTGCAGGCTCAGGGAGACCCAGGTGACCATGCAGGCGGAAAGCATGAAAATGCCCTCGCCGATCAGGTTGAACTTATTGACCGCGTACATGAAGCACATGGACAGGCCGCAGATGGTGAAGGGGACGGCCAGGTTGATGATGCTGCCGATGCGGCGGGCCGAGGAGAAGGGGCCGGCGATGAACTGCTGCACGATGAACACCGGCTCGTCGCTGATGGCGAACAGGATGACCAGCGCCACCGCGTAGGCAATGAAGAGGCCCGCCAGGATGCGGACGACCTCCATTACGGATTCGATCTTTTGTGTTTTATTCATAACAGGGCCTCCATCTCTTCCAGAGTCATTTCCTTGATGCCCAGCATGTACTCGCCCAGGGTCTCCTCCGAGACCTCGTTGGCCTTGGGGAAAGCCGCGACGATCTTGCCCTTATGCATGACGAGCAGCCGGTCGGAGCACTCCAGCACCTCGTTCAGGTCGGCGGAGATCAGCAGCGTGGCGGTACCCTCTTCGCGGGACTTGCGCACGATGGTCTTGCGGATCATCTCGGCGGTGCCCACGTCGATGCCGCGGGTGGGCTGGTTGGCAAGGATGAAATTTGCGCCGCTGGTGAACTCGCGGGCGACGACCACTTTCTGGATATTGCCGCCGGAGAGCATGCGCACCGGCTGGTCCGGGCCGTCGCAGAGGATCTCGAAGTCCTGGATGTACTGGCGGGCGATCTCATCGATCTTTTTGCCGTTCATGAAGAGGCCGCTCTTGAACTCTTTTTTGGTGAAGCGGTCGGCCATGATGTTCATCTTGATGGACATATCGCCGGCCACGCCCTCGACCATGCGGTCCTCGGCGATATAGGCCAGTCCCAGGTCGCGGATCTCGCGCACCGATTTGCCCTTGATGGAGGTATCGTTGAGCAGCACGTCGCCGGAGGCAAAACCGCCCATGCCCGAGAGCACCTCTGAGAGCTCGGTCTGGCCGTTGCCCTCGACACCGGCAATGCCGACGACCTCGCCCTCATGGATGTCGAAGCTGATGTCGTCGATGACGTGTTTGCCGATGGAATTGATCTTGACCAGATTTTTGATGGAGATGACCGGCTTGCCGGTCTTGGGGTCTTCTTTTTCGATCTTGAGCACAACATCGCGGCCGACCATCAGCTTGGAGATGGACGCCTCGTTGAGGCCCTCGGTGTCATGTGTGCCCATGCACTGGCCATGGCGCAGCACGGTGACCTTGCTGCAGATGCGCATGACCTCTTCCAGTTTGTGGGAGATGAAGATGATGGACACGCCGCTGTCGCGCAGGGTGAACAGCTGCTCGAACAGTTCCTCGGTCTCCTGCGGGGTCAGCACGGCCGTCGGCTCGTCCAGGATCAGGATCTTTGCGCCCTTGATGAGGGCTTTCAGGATCTCCACCTTCTGCATCTGTCCGACGCTCAGGTCCCGCACTTTGCTGCGGGCGTCCACCTTGAAGTTGTACTTGTCCGCGATCTCCTGGGTGGCTTTGACAGCGCCCTCAAAATCGAACAGGCCTTTCTTCATGGGTTCTACGCCCAGGGTCACGTTCTCCGCCACCGACAGCGAGGGGACGAGCATGAAGTGCTGATGCACCATGCCGACGCCCTTGTCGATCGCGTCGAGGGGATTGGTGATCTTCTCCTCTTTGCCGTTGATGAAGATCTTGCCCTCCTGCGGCGCTTCCATGCCGAACAGGATCTTCATCAGAGTGGTCTTGCCTGCACCATTTTCGCCCACGAGCGCGTGGATCTCGTTGGCGCCGACCCCGAAAGTGATGTCCTTGTTGGCAACAAAACCATTCGGGTAGATCTTGGTGATGTTTTGCATACGCAGTACTTCGTCTGCCACGCAATGTACCCCCTTTTTCATCTTTTTCAGCAGGGCGGGAAGCTGCCCCGCTGTTGATTCCTTTTTTGTCCACCGGACCCCGGCGGCCGCCCCCGCAAAGCGGGCGGCTCCCGGGGCCCGGCGGGCCAAAACGGCGCGCGCGCCGCTTTGATTGCCCGTCCCAGGCCCCTCTTGCAAAGATGACCCGGAGGCTGAGAAAGCATCCGGGTCATCCCAGCGTTACAGTTTAAACTTCAGGGAAGCTTATTTCGCGGCCTCGACAAAGGCGTTGAACTCGGCCTCGTCGGCGAAGTCGTAGTAGCTCTTGACCGTCAGCTCGCCGGCTTTGACCTTGGCGGCGGCGTCGGCCATGGCGGTGCGGACTTCCTCAGGCACGTTCTCCTGGAAGAAAGCGTTGTCCACATAGCCCACGGAATCCTGCGCCAGGCCCAGGGTGATGGTGTGGCCCCAGATGGAGTCGGTGTCGCCTTCCTCGATCTGATGGAACAGGGAGACAAAGGAGTTGCCGACCTCTTTCAGCATGGAGGTCAGGATGACGTCGGCCTTCTCGGGGTTCTCGCCGTCTTTGTACATCTGATACTGGTCGGAGTCAACGCCGATGGCCCAGGTGTTGCTCTCGACGCAGGCCTCGAACAGGCCGTCGCCGGAGCCGCCGGCCACCTGATAGAAGACGTCGGCCTTGTTGTTGCGGGCCTGATCCAGGCAGAGCTGTTTCATCTTGGCGGGGTCGGTCCAGCTGTCAACAGCGGCCTTGACCACTTTGACGTCGGTGCCGTTGGCCTCGTTCCAGTCCATGACGCCCTGGATGTAGCCGGTGACGAAGTCGTTGATGACGGGGTTCTCGACGCCCACGTCAACGGCGACGGTGCCGGTCTCGCTCATCGCGGCGGCCATCATGCCAACCAGATAGGAGCCCTCGTTCTGGGCGTAGAAGATGCAGGTGACGTTCTCGGGCAGATCAGCGTCGTCTTTCTTCTCGTCAAAGCCCACGAACTTCACGTCGGGATACTCGTCGGCCAGACCGATCATGATCTCCAGGTAGGTGGAGGAGCCGACGATGTACTCGTAGCCCTGATCCAGAGCGTCCAGGATGCCGTCCTCGTACTTGTCGGCCTTGGTGGCGTCGCCCAGCTCGAAGGTCTTGACGTCCCAGCCCTCGCCGCGCAGGATGTTCATGCCGGCCTCGCCGGAGTCAGAGAAGGATTTGTCGCCCAGGTTGCCCACGATGTAGGCGATCTTGCCCTTGCCGCCCTTGTCAGCGGGGGTGGAGGCAGCGGCGCTGGAACCGCCGGCTGCGGGGGTGGAAGCGGAAGACGAGTCACCGCCGCCGCAGGCGACCAGCGACAGAGCCATCGCAGCTACCAGAAGGATGGATGCAAACTTTTTCATGTTTTCTCTCCTTTTGCTTTTTTGAACTCTATTAAGCTCTCCGGGATGGAGAGCGGGTTCCGATTTCAATGGCGGGTCAGATCTTTGATCCACCGCATCGACATCACGCGGATGATGCCGACGACCGCCTCGATGATGATGGTGGTCTTGATGATGGCCACCACCGCCGCCGCAGGCCACTTCAGCACAAAGGCTGCCAGCCAGGCCAGCGGGATCGTGGTGAGCCACATGGCGACGATATCGGTGTAAAAACCGGTCTTGCCGTCGCCGCCGGCCCGCAGGATGGCGATCATCCCCACCATCTCCAGCATCGAGAACGGCCAGATCAGGGCGATGACCATCATGAACTGGCGGGCATAGCCCACCGCGTCGGGCTCCAGGTTATACAGCGAGAGGAACGGCCCGCGCAGCGGTATGGTGACCGCGCCCAGCACCAGGCCGATGCCCAGCCCCATGAGCAGGATGGTCCGCGCCTGCTGCTTGACCTTGTCCCGGTCGCCGCTGCCGATGGTCTTGCCGATCACCACGCTGCAGGCGTTGAGGAAGCCGTTGCCCACGCTGGCGCACAGATCGTACAGCACCACGGTGACGTTGTAGCCCGCCACCACGCTGGTGCCCAGCTGGCCGGTGATCATGTTGGCGGCGCTGGTGCCGAAAGACCAGATGATCTCGTGCGCCACAATGGGCGAAGCCACCTTGACAAAATCTTTGCTCAGCTGCTTGTCCCTGCGCAGAAGGTCCGGCAGACGAAAACCGATCCTCTGCTCAAATTTTAACACGAATGCACCGCAAAAGACAAGCTCTACAAGGCGTGCAATGATGGTTCCAATGGCAATTCCTGTAATTCCGAGCTTCGGAAAACCGAACTTGCCAAACAATAAGCAGTAATCGAGGAAAATATTCACAGAATAGGAAATAACATTCGTTGCCAGGATAATTCGCACCTGCTCGACCCCGCGGCAGCCCGCAAAGAGCATAACGCTGATCGCACAGGGGGTATACATCAGGGCCACCAGCCGCAGATAGCCTGCGCCCAGCTCGATCAGGGCCGGGTCGCTGCTGTAGATGCGCATGAAAAAGGTGGGGAACAGCATCACCAGCGCGGTGACGATGAGGCCGAATATGGCGATGGCCCGCAGGGCGATGGCCAGGATGGTCTTGATGGCGTTCACGTCCTGGCGGCCCCAGTACTGGGCCACCAGCACGCAGCAGCCCACCGCAAAGCCGTTGCAGACCGTGTAAAAGATAAAGAATACCTGGTCCGCCTGGCTGACCGCTGACATCTGCAGCTGGTCGATGCCGCCCAGCATGATGCTGTTGACCGTGTTTACGCTGATGCGCAGCAGCTGCTGCAGCATGATGGGAAAGGTCAAGGTGAAAATGTTGAGATAAAAGTTCTTATCCCGGATCAGGGCGTTGCTCATTTGTCACCCAGCTTTGCACTGTTTTTCACCGTGTCCACCAGCCAGCGGCGGAAGCGGGGCACATCGATCTCCAGCGCCACCGATACATTGGCGGGCTTGCCGCTGCGGCCCTTGAGATCCACGGCGGTGTGTCCGCGGGTGTACTGGCCAAAGCATTCCACATCCACAAAGCAGTCTTTGCAGACGAGGCATTCGGGGCAGAGCGCCGCGCCCAGGGCCAGCGCGTCGTGCATCAGGGCGTCCTCATGGCCGTTGTCCCGGCGGCGGAACATGAATTCCAGCAGGTCGGCCACAAAATCGGCGCCCCGGGTGCCGCAGGCGCGCAGCTCAGCCGCGTCCTCTTCGATCATGGCGGCTTTCAGGGTGACGTCCAGCCCCGCCATGGTCATGGGGATGCCGCTCTCCAGCACCACATGGGCGGCTTCGGGGTCGACCCAGATGTTGAACTCCGCAGTGGTGTTGACGTTGCCGCCGACCGCCGCGCCGCCCATAAACCAGATATGCTTGATGAGCCCCGGCAGATCCGGGTATTGCAGCAGGGCGATGGCGATATTGGTCATGGGGCCGATCACCAGCAGCTCCAGCTCGCCCTTTTCTTCCACCGCGGTCTCATAGATGACCTGGGCGGCGATGCGCGGGTCGAACTGCTTATGCTGCGCGGCGGGCAGCGTCAGGGTGCCCAGGCCGGTGGGGCCGTGGGTACCGTCGTTGGAGTGCAGGTTCATGTCGCGGATCGCCTTGACGGCGCCCTTGGCCACCGGCACGTCCTGGCCCAGATACTCCATCAGGTCCAGGTTGTTCTGGCAGACGTATTTGTGCTCTACGTTGCCGTTCACCGAAGTGATGGCCCTGACCTCCACCTCGTCGCTGTAAAGCGCGGCGATGATGGCGATGGCGTCGTCGGTGCCAGTGTCACAGTCTATAATAAAAGGTCTTTTCTGCATTTGGGATAACGCTCCATTCTCTGCTCAAAATTATCCGGACCGTCCGGCTCAGGCCAGCGAGAGGGCGACCTCCATCATCTGGGTGAAAGCGGTCTGCCGCTCTTCGGCAGTGGTGATCTCCTCCGGGCCGTCCGAAATGGTGACGATGCACAGGGCGTTGACGCCCGCGGCGGCTGCATTGGTGTACAGGGCGGCGGATTCCATCTCGCCCGCCAGCACGCCCATCTCGGCCCAGGTCTTGCCGTGGGGCAGATCCACGCCGTAAAAGGTGTCGCCGGAAGAGATGTTGCCCACATGGTACTTGTAGCCCAGGGCCTTGGCGCTGGCGACCGCCTTTTCCAGCAGCTCGAAGCTGCAGATGGGGCAGAAATCGCCGGGCAGGCCCTGCTGCGCCACATAGTTGCTGTTGGTGCAGCTGCCCATGCCGAACACCATCTCACGGGCGTGGACAAAGGGCTGCGTCGCCCCGGCAGTGCCGATGCGGATCAGATTCTTGCAGCCGTAGACGTGGATCAGCTCATAGCTGTAGATGCCCATGGACGGGCAGCCCATGCCGGTGCCCATCACTGAGACCGGGCGGCCCTTGTAGGTGCCGGTGAACCCGAACATGTTGCGGGTGGCGTTGAACTGCTTCACATTCTCAAGGTAAGTATCTGCGATGAATTTTGCCCGCAGCGGGTCGCCGGGCAGCAGGATGGTCTCGGCGATCTCGCCGACCTGGGCCTGGATGTGCGGGGTGGGGGCGGTCGTGTGTTTAGCCATAACTCTGTTCCTTTCTCTCTCGGGGCTCAGGCCAGCGAGAGGGCGACCTCCATCATCTGGGTGAAAGCGGTCTGCCGCTCTTCGGCGGTGGTGACCTCGTCCGGGCCGTCCGAAATGGTCAGGATGCACAGGGCGTTGACGCCCGCGGCGGCCGCGTTGGTGTACAGGGCGGCGGACTCCATCTCCACCGCCAGCACGCCCATCTCGGGCCAGGTCTTGCCGTGGGGCAGGTCCACGCCGTAAAACACGTCGGAGGAAAGGATGTTGCCCACATGGTAGTTGTAGCCCAGCTCCTTGGCGCTGGCGACCGCCTTTTCCAGCAGCTCAAAGCTGCAGATGGGGGCGAACGTCCCGGGCAGGCCCATCAGCCGCACATAGTTGCTGGTGGTGCAGGCGCCCATGCCGAACACCATCTCTTTCACATGCACTTCGGGCTGCATGGTGCCGGCGGTGCCGATGCGGATCAGATTCTTGCAGCCGTAGATGTGGATCAGCTCATAGCTGTAGATGCCCATGGACGGGCAGCCCATGCCGGTGCCCATGACCGAGACCGGGCGGCCCTTGTAGGTGCCGGTGAACCCGAACATGTTGCGGGTGGCGTTGAACTGCTTCACATTTTCAAGGTAAGTATCTGCGATGAATTTTGCCCGCAGCGGGTCGCCGGGCAGCAGGATGGTCTCGGCGATCTCGCCGACCTGAGCCTGAATGTGCGGGGTGGGGGCAGTCGTGTGTTTAGCCATAATCCATATTCCTTTCTGCAGTTGGGTATTTTGAAGCGGCGTACCGCCGCTGCAATCGCGATGCTTTTACAGCCTTACAGGCTTTTGGCGGTCCGGCCGAAAGCCTCGACCTCGTCCCAGGTGGGGATGCTGTTGGCCGCGCCTTTCTTGCTCACCGCCAGGCTGCTGGCCAGGCTTGCCATCCGCAGCCCCTCGGCCGCGGGCAGCCCTTTGGCCACACAGGCCAGGAAATAGCCGCAGAAGGTGTCCCCGGCCGCGGTGGTATCCGCCACCGGCACGTCGTAGATGCCGTGGCAGGCCCGCTCGTCCATGTACTGGTACAGCACCCCGTCCTTGCCCACCGTCAGCACGATAGCCGCCTTTGGGAAACGGGCTTTCAGCCCGGCGAGGATCGCCTCGTTGTCCCCCTCCGCGCCGCCGGACAGGGCCTTGCCCTCTACCTCGTTGATCAGGTAGTAATCCACCAGTTCCAGCGGATAGCCCAGCAGCGCCTCGCTGATGGGGGAGGCGTTGAACGCGATCTTCAGCCCTTTTTCCTTTGCCCTGCGCATGGCGTAGGCCACGTTGTTGGTCTCGTTCTGTACCAGCAGCAGGTCGCCGGGCGCGAAATGGGCCAGCACGCTGTCTATGTAACTCTCGGTCAGTTCGCCGTTGGCGCCCGCCGAAATGATGATGCAGTTTTGTCCCTTGGGCGTCAGCTGGATGACCGCATGGCCGGTCACCGTATCCAGCGTCTGCAGGTACCCCGCATGCACGCCCGAATCCTCGAGCAGGGCCCGCAGGTCCTCCCCGTCCGGGCCGATCGCGCCCGCGTGGTACACCTCGGCGCCGGCGCGCGCCAGCGCGATGGACTGGTTCAGGCCCTTGCCGCCGCTGAAAGTCTCCATTTTGCTGGACGAGATCGTCTCGCCGGCGCTTACAAAATGCTCCACGCTGTACACCTTGTCAATGTTCAGCGAGCCCAGATTCAAAATTTTCATCTCAACTCACACTCCTTGCTTTTTGGGGCGGCGGTGCTGCCGCGCACGACCAGCCGGCGCTGGATCAAAAACTCTCTCGGGTCCCCGGTGTAGGTGCCGCGGATCCGCTCCAGCAGCGTCTTTACCGCCAGATGCGCAAACTCGCTGCTGTCGTTGGTCACCGAGGTCAGCGGCGGGCTGCACAGATCGCCGTACATGATGTTGTCCACCCCGGTGACCGACACGTCCCGCGGCAGTTTGTAGCGGCGCTCCAGCAGGATCTGGATCACCCCCAGCGCGATCATGTCGTTGGCGCAGCAGATGGCGGTGGGCATCTTGGGCAGCGCGGAAAAATAGGTGCCGCACTTGCGGCCTGAGTCGCTGTCAAACCCCATCTCGAACACATATTCGCCCGTGACGGGCAGGCCCGCCTCCTGCATGGCCCGCAGGTAGCCCGCCCGGCGGCTGACCTCGATCGAGGTGCCGGTATTGCCGCCGGCAAACCCGATATCGGTGTGCCCCAGCGCGATCAGGTGCTTGGTGGACAGATAGGTGCTCTGCCCGCGCACGCCGTGGACCGAATCAAAGGGGCAGGCGTCATAGGAGTTGATCATCACCACCGGCACGCCGGACCTCTGCAGCTCCCGCAGGATGGTCTGATGGGAGGAGAAAGAGGCGAACAGGATGCCGTCGGCCGCGATTGCGTCCGCGACGCCGAGATATTTCATCTCCATGGAGAACTCCCCGCCCGAATCGAACAGGGTGACGGTGTAGCCCTCCTCAAAAAGGAGGCGCTGCATCTCGTTCGCCATTTTGGAATAAAAGGGGTTCTGGATATCTGGTACCACCAGCACCAGATTTTTAGTTTCCTTGTTCTTGAGGCTCTGGGCGATGCGGTTGGGCCGGTAGTGGAACCGCTCCACCACCTCGCAGATGCGGCTGGCGGTCTGCTCGTCCACATAACCGGTGCCGTTCAGATAGCGGGAGACCGTGGTGGGAGAGACCTTTGCTTCTTTTGCAATATCACGGATCGTGATGGCCTTTCCCATTGCTCCCCCTCCCTTTTACAAGGTGTAACCGTTACCACACCCTGAATTATATTTTCGCCTCCGCGAAATGTCAACAACTTTTCCATTGTTGTCATCATTTTCTGTAATCCTGCACAAGTTTTGAGAAGTCTGTATGTGTATTGGACACAAAAAAACTCTTTCTCATTTAAAGGAAACGGTTTCATATTTTTCAGGATTCCGCCTTTTTCACGGGACCGCTCAGAAAGATTTTTTCCTCTGTCGCAGCTGTCGCGGGAAAGGGGAAGCGCCGCCTCCTGCGCCGGCCGCGGGCCGGACCGAGACGCCCTCCTCTTTCGCGTCCGCCTTGCTCCCACCTCGTGCGGCTCTGTTTTCGGCTGCCGGGCAGGGGAAACGGACGCCATCTCGGCAGTCAGGCCCGCGCCGTCATCTTCTGTGTCGCCGCGCTGCAAAAGCGCAATTTATTTATACTTTTCTTCACGCCGGCCGTTCTCCGGCAAGAGCCGGCGCAGCGGCGCCACCGCATGCCCCGCCGGATGGCCTCCGCAGAGAGGCGCAGCATCGGAGCAAAAGGGCCAAAGGTGCGGGGACAGCTTTGCCGCCGGCCCGTGCCTTTGACCCTTTTCATAAAAATCCGAACACAGAGAACAGGTAACGTTTTATCCCTTAGAAAGGCACCCCTGCCACCAGAATGACATTGGCATAAGAGGTGTTCTCTCCCGTGCGGACCACAGCCCGCGAACTCTCGCTCATTTTTTTCAAACACTCATGCGGAACATATTCCACCTCCACCTTTTCTCCCAGGCAGTTCAGGATCTGCCGTTCCATGTCGGGAGACGCCGCTTTGATCTCTTCGGCCAGGATGGCCTTTTCGACCTGCAGTTCGGTCAGTACGGTCTGCAGCGTCTCGATAAAGCCCGGCACCCCAAATTTAAGTGCCAGATCCAGACGTTTTGCCTGCCCGCGGATGGGCAGGCCGCAATCACCGATCGTCAGCGTATCGGTATGCCCCATCTCCGCGATCATTGAAGTAACGCCCGCATTGAGTAAAACTGTTTTTTTCATTGCATTGGCCTCCGGTTTTATTTCCCAACGGCGCGCAGCATCCGCTTGTTCTTCACATCGTCCAGGTATACTGCGATCAAAATGACGATACCTTTGCAGATATACTGCCAATAGCTGTTCATCCGCAGCAGGTTCAGGCCATTGTTGATAAAGCCGATGATCAGGACGCCCAGGATGGTGCCGAAGATACCGCCCTGGCCGCCGCCCATCGAGGTCCCGCCCAGCACCACCGCCGCAATGGCATCCATCTCCATGCCGGTGCCCAGCGCGGGCTGCATGGAGGTGCTGCGGCTGGTGTAGACCAGCCCCGCCAGGGCCGCCATGGTGCCGGAGGCCATATAAATGAAACGGCGGACCCACTTGACCCGGATGCCGGCATACTGGGCAGCTTTCACATTGCCGCCGGTGGCGTACATATGGCGGCCCAGCTGGGTGCGGTTGACGATCAGATAAGTAATGACGATGACCACGATCATATAAATGACCGGGTAGGGGACAATGCCCAGCGAACCACCGCCAAAAGCGATAAAGGCGTCGTCAGTCAAACGCAGGACGTTGGCCGAGGTGATGACGAATACCATGCCCCGCAGAACGCTCTGCATCGAATAGGTGACGATGAAAGGGGGCAGGCTGGTGCTGGAAATGATGAAACCGCTGATAAAGCCGCTCAGTGTGCCCGAGAGGACGCCGCAGAGAGCGCAGAGCCAGAAAGGCAGCCCCGCCAGCGACATATAGCCGGCGACCATGCCGGACAGCGCCATTACCGAACCGGTGGAAAGATCGATGCCGCCGGTGATCAGGATCATTGTCAGGGCACAGCTCACATACATGTTGGTGGAGATCTGCCGCATGACGTTGATCAGGTTCTGGCTGGTGAGAAAATTTCCGGTGCCAAAGGACAGGACGACAAAGAGCAGCCCCAAAAAGGCGATCTGCCCCACATACTGGGAGAAAAACGCCTTTGCGCCGCCGGAGCGGCCGTTCCCCGTTTTGGGTCTGGATTTGGTTTTTTCCATGGTTTATCCCTCTGTTTTCAAACTTAAATATTGACCGCGTATTTCATGATCTCTTCCTGCGAGAGCTGGGGGCGCTCCAGCACCCGGGACACCGTCCCCTCCCGCATCACCACGACCCGGTCGCTCATGTTGATGATCTCCGGCAGCTCGGAGGAGATCATGATGATCGCGATCCCCTGGCGCGCAAGGTCGTTCATCAGCGCGTAGATCTCCGCTTTTGCCCCCACGTCAATGCCGCGGGTGGGCTCATCCATGATGATCAGTTCGGGACGGGCCGCCAGCCAGCTGGCAATGATCACCTTTTGCTGGTTGCCGCCGGAAAGGTTTTGCAGCCGCGCCAGCTGTGAGGGCGTTTTGACCGACAGCTCCCGGATATACCGGTCGGTGATCTCCCGCTCTCTGCTGCGGTCCACACGGATCCCCTTGATAAAATCTCCGAGGACTTTCAGCGTCATATTGAACCGGATGGTCTGCAGGGGGATGATCCCCTCCTCCCGGCGGTTTTCAGGGATATAGGCGATGCCCCGGCGATAGGCGGCCATTGGCTCCCTGGCGTCCAGGGGCTTGCCCAACAGGGTCACCCGGCCCTTTGTCCTCTCATCCAGGCCGAGGATCGCTTTCATCGTTTCGGTGCGGCCCGCGCCCACCAGGCCGGCAAAGCCCAGGATCTCGCCCCGGTGCACCTCAAAGCTCACGTCTTTGACTTTGTTGGAGCTCAGGCCCTCCACCTTCAGCATGGTCTCTCCCGGCGGATTATAGGTGCGGGTGTAATAGTTGGTCACCTCGCGGCCCACCATCAGCCGCACGATCTCGTCGTTGTTCGTCTCGCTCACCGCTTTGGTCGCCACCATCTCCCCATCCCGCAGAACGGTGACCGTATCCGCGATGGCCGTCAATTCTGACAGACGATGTGAGATATAGATGACGCCGATCCCCCGGGCTTTCAGGCTGCGGATGTTGGCAAACAGCGCGTCGATCTCCTTATCCGAAAGCGAGGAGGTGGGTTCGTCCATCGCTACGATCTTGGCGTTGAAAGACACCGCCTTGACGATCTCCACCATCTGCTGCTGGGCAATGGTCAGGCGCACGACCTTTTCCCTTGCGTCCAGGTCCAGCCCCAACTCGTCGATAAACTTCTGGGCATTTTCATATAGAGTGCCGTAATCCACCATCCCGTTTTTCATGGGTTCGCGGTTGATATAGATGTTTTCGGCGATCGAGAGATAGGGCACCAGGACCAGCTCCTGGTGGATGATGCTGATCCCCGCCCGTTGGGCATCCAGCACGCCCTGGATCTCGACCGCTTCCCCATTCATCCGGATCTCGCCCTCGTCCCGGGACAGAATACCGCCCAGAACATTCAGTAGGGTGGACTTGCCGGAGCCGTTCTCGCCCACCAGGGCATGTACCTCGCCCGCTTTCAGCCGCAGCTTTGCCCCTTTCAGGGCGTAGACGCCGGGAAATCTTTTGTGGATATTGGTCATTTCAAGCAAATAGTTTTCCAAAGCCTTTCCCTCCTTGACAGAGAAAAGGGCGGCGCGGTGCGAGAGCGCGTGGTCTAAGAAGCCCCTTAAACCGCTTGCCCAGGCAGCGCCGCCCTTTTCCCGATGATGTTACCTGGCTATCGCCTTTGCGCGGGGAAAGGGGTCACTCCCAATTTTTCAGATCGCGCTCTGCGATGTTCTCCGGGCTGATCATCCACATGGGGATCTGGAAGTCCTGTTCATAGTCCGCACCGGTGCAGATGGCGTACGCAGCTTCAAAAGAAGCTCGGGCCAGATCTACCGGGGAGTACACCAGCGTGCCGGCCATCTCTCCGTCCGCAATGGACTGCTTGCCGGCGGGGGAGCCGTCAAAACCGTAGACGCGCACATCCTCCCGGTTCAGCTGCTTGCAGGTAGCATAGCAGGTGAGGGCGGTACCGTCGTTGAGCGCGACAAAGGTGGTGATCTCCGGGGTGGACATCAGCATGTCCTCGGTATAGGTCGCCGCCTGGTTGGTGTCGGTGACGATTTTTTCCGCGATGATGAGATCGTCTCTGCCCTTGTCTTTAAAAGCATCCTCCATGCCCACAAACCGGTCGCCGATGGCAGCGATCTCGGGCTTGTTCAAGGTGCCCACCGTGGCGCCCTCGGGCAGTGTGTCGGCCAGATATTCGCCCAGGGTATAGCCTGCTTTGTAGTTGTCCGCAGAGATAAAGCTGGACACCAGGGGCTGATCCTCTTTCACCACGCGGGAATCCGCATTGACGATGGGCACCCCGTTGTCATCGGCATATTTCAGCGCCTGTCCCAGTGCCGAATAATCGGCGGGCAGCACCACCAGCACGTCAATATTTTGCGAGACCAGGTCTTCAATGTTGCTCACCTGTGTGGCCGCCACGCTGTTGGCATCCGTAAAGGTGACCTCCACGTCCTTTTCCGCCGCAGCTTCCAAAAACGCCTCCTGAAAGCGCACCGCCCAGTCCGCCGACTGGTTGTGCATCGCCAGGCCCATCAAAATCTTCTCCTTGCCCGCAGCGGAAGCCACGCCGCCGGAAGCCGCGCCCGAGGCGGGCGGTGTGCTGGAGCTGCCGGAGCCGCCGCAGGCAGCCAGTGAAATCGCCATTGCCAGAGTAAGGATCAATGCCATTGCTTTTTTCATGATAGTCTCCTTTTTTCTTTTTTGTTTCTTTATCCATTCACGCAGCCGCGTGAAAAGCAGACTTGCTTTAGCCCCTTTCAGGCTTTCATAAATGCGCAGATCTTGTCCAGCGCCGCAAAGGTCTCTGTGTAGGTGCGCAGGATAAACGCGTGCGGCATGCCTTTGTACACATGGCACTCCACCGCCACACCGTCGTCCTGCAGCGCCTTTGCGTACATCAGCCCGTCGTCTACCAGCGGATCACACTCGGCCAGAATAAAGAGAGCGCTGGGCAGCTCCGCATGACTGTCCGCCAGCAGCGGAGAGAGATGGGGGTCGGTCAGGTCTACGTCCTTGCCGGCATAAAAAGCGACAGGGCCGCTGTCTTTGCTGCGCTCGTCCCCAATGGGAGGATAAACCTTGGGCGACTTTTTCTCCACCGTGCCCGACATATCCGTGCCCGGATAGATCAGCACCTGTTTGTCCAGCGTGAACTCCCCGCGCTCCCGGGCCATCAGGGTGAGCACCGCGGTGAAGTTGCCGCCGCCGCTGTCGCCACCCAGGCTGATCCTGTCGGGATCCACGCCGAACTCCTCCGCGTGCGCCCACACCCAGCGGACCGCCTCATAGCAGTCCTCCAGCCCCACCGGGAACTTGTACTCGGGGGCCAGACGGTACTCGACCGAAAAGGCCACAACGTCCGCATTTGCCGCCACATAGGAGGGGACGAAATCATGGGTCTCTACGCTGCAGGTCATGTAGCCGCCGCCGTGGATAAAGATCCAGGCCGGGCGCCTGTCGCCTTTTTTCAGGGGCTTATAGTATTTCATTTTGATTTCAGCCCCGTCATAGGACGGATAGGTCACATAGGCTTTTTCCAGCTGGCTGTCCACCGAAAAGGCGTCTGTAATGCTGCGGTAGAACCGGGCCTCTTTTGCCACGATCTCCTGCCTGCGGGCCGGTTCAAAGCCTTTGAAATAGTCCGGCTCCAGACAGACCTTGTCGGCCAGCGGGCCGTACTCGCACTGCAAGATCGGCTCATACTTTTTCATGTTTTTTTCTCCCTTTCTTTGATTGAATTGATAAGGTTAACGTTTACCTTTTGTTGGACAACTTCTTTAGAGGCTTAGCTTCTCTGTCCTCGTGTCCGTGAAAACCCCACAAATTTTAGGTTAACGTTTACCTTATAAAAATATAAACTCTTTCCATCCCGGCTTGTTTTTGAAAAGAGAAAAATCCGACATTCTGCAGTGTCTGCGGATGCGGTCGTCCGGCTTGCCCCTTTGCGGGCCGCAGGCGCCGCTCCCCCGCGAGAGCGGCAGGCGCCGTGCCTCACCTTTTCATTTTTTCTGCAAAAGCAGAACTGCGGTTTTCTCCGCTTTTATACCGTATTGCGTATCCGCAGTTCAAAGTCCAAATTTTTTTTATAGAGCGGCTTTTGATAGAGGATATGGTCGATCAGCATCTCCGCAGCCGCCGACCCCATCTGGTATGCGGGCTGATAAACGGTCGTCAGTGGCGGGCTAAGATATCGTGAAAAGTAAACATCGTCAAAACCGATCACCTTGACCTGCCCCGGTACGCTGATCCCCTTTTCTTTCAGGGCGTTGAGCACGCCCACCGCGATCATATCGTTGCCGCACACTACGCCGTCGATCTCGGTATTCGCCAAAATGCGGTAAAGACCCTCATAGCCGGTCTTGACATCATAGTGATCTTTATAGACCCGTTTCGGCTCCACTGGAAGCCCGGCCTGCTGCAGCGCGTCGCAATACCCCTGGTAACGGTCGAATCTGGCGGCGTACTCCGCGGAGATAAAAGCAATTTTTTTGCAGCCCGCTCCGATCAGCAGGCTGGTGCTCTCATAGATCCCGCGCTGGGTGTCTACAAAGATCTGCCCCATCCCCGTATGTTCCGTTTCTATGTCCCGGTCGACCACGACCACTGGCAGTCCAGAACTGAGCAGCTGTCTCATATTGCTGTTTTTCAGCGCCCGGGCAAAAACAATCCCGTCCACCATCCGCGAAGATAAAAAGCGGATGCGCTCGGTCTCCTGCTCGGCGCTGTCGTCCGTATTGCACATCACTACGCCGAAGCCATGGACCTTTGCCATATCCTCGATGCCCCGGGCGACCTCTGGAAAAAAAGAGTTCGAAATATCCGGTAAAAGAAAACCCAGCATATTGGTCCGTTTTTCTTTCAGGCCTTTTGCCACCGCGTTGGGAACATATCCCAGTTCTTTTACGATTTTCTGGATCCGCAGCCGCGTCTCTTCACTGATATGCTGGTCCGTACCGTTGACGACCTTTGACACAGTGACCGCGGAGACTCCCGCTTTTTTTGCGACATCCCTCAGCGTTACACCCATATTACTCCTGCGCGATGACTTACTCGATAAGGTAAACGTTAACCTTAAATCTGTGCCCTTAGTATATCATCTTTTTTTTCGGTTTTCTATTGCTATTCTGCCTAATCTTGCCCTTTCATTTTTGGCGATTTAAAACAGCTGTTTTCCCGCGGATCTGCGCTGCTGCTCCTCCTTTTCCGGCCCCGCTGACAAAAAAAGACGAAGAGCGCCGTCGCTGCGTCTCTCCGTCTTTTTCCTTACCGGTTTTTCCTGCGGTTTTTTCTGTTCTTAACAAATGGATCGGCTTTTAAAAGGCCCCTCCATCGGTCCGCCTCTGGCTCAGATATCGTCCAGGGGGTAGATGGGGCGGCGGATCTTTTTGTAGTTGAATTCGGTGATCATCTGATAGCTCTCGCCCGGGGTGTTGGACATGATGAAGCTTTTGCCCATCTCTTTGAGTTCCGGGAAGATGTAGCCGAACTTGGTGACAAAGACGTCATAGCTGCTGGGATCCAGCCCGCAGGAGGAAAAATTCACCTTCTGCGTGAACGCGTAGGCCCGGTCGGTGATCACCACGTCCACCCCGCCCACCGAGACGATCGCCGCCTCGCAGCGCTTGATGGGGGGCACGGAGGCGATCCGGTAGCCCAGCACGCTGCGGCAGCCCCGGCAGACCGCGCGCACCTGCACCGGGCGGGTCACCTCGTCGATCTCCATGCCGATGGAGAGGTCGAACACATCCCCCTCCCGATGGGCCCGGCAGACGGCGAAAGCCTGCGGGTCGCAGATGCCGGCGATGAGCACCCGCTTTTTCCCGTCCGCGGCGGCCAGATACTCCCGCAGCAGCACGGTGCCGCCGCCGGTGGTGCCGGCGGTGGGGTTGTCGCCCATATCGGTCACGCAGCAGGGGGGCGGCAGCTCGTACAGAGAGGCGAGGGCCGTCTCGCGGGGAGGCAGCGCCGTCATCTCAAAGCCGAACTCCCGCCGGCGGGCAAAGACCCTCTGCGCCAGGTCGTCCGCCAGCTGTGCGCAGAGCTGTTCATGCTCCGGCGCGGCCGGCACCACCGCCACGGCGGAAGAGGTGCGCGCCGCGTCGGTCCAGGCAAAACCGATATAGCAGCTGGCGCACAGCACCTCCGGCCTGCGCTCCAGCTCGTCCATGTAGGCGATGATGCTTTTGAACGGCTCCAC
The DNA here is from genome assembly GCF_014287275.1 of Anaerofilum hominis. Lineage (GTDB taxonomy): Bacteria > Bacillota > Clostridia > Oscillospirales > Ruminococcaceae > Pygmaiobacter > Pygmaiobacter hominis. Next base: position 239,372 of record NZ_JACONZ010000005.1, on the reverse strand, counting down.
CGTGGTGGCTGCCATCTCTCCGGGAAAGATCATGGGCAGCTTGCGCAGCTGCGGGTGCAGGCGGTGACCGTACCGCAGGTATTCCACCAGCGCGCGGGCCGTGCGCCGGTAGGTGTCGCGCTGGTCGGTGTGGGGCGCGGTGTGGTAGCAGCGGAAGATATTGACCTGGTTTGCAAGGTCCTCTTCCAGGTTGCCGTGCAGGTCCATGCCGAAAGAGATCACACAGTTTTCTCCCACCAGGGCCCGCAGGTCACAGGCCAGCCGGTACTCGCCGCTGCCGATGTTCTGCACATTCATGGCGCCGTGGCAGAACATCCAGATGCCGTCCAGGTCCGGGTTCGCCCGCACGGTGTCCAGGATCATCTTTTCAAAATAGAGGAACGTCTGCTCTTCCACCGGCCCGTAGGACTCCGCCGCGGCGTAGATGGAGGGGATCACCTCCACGCCCGCCTCCTCAAAGATGTCCGCCACCGGCAGGTGGCGCGCCACCTCATCCCCGCTGTAAAACTCGAACATCTCCCGGGTGGTGAGATGAGGGCAGAAGTCGTTGGATTCATGCGCGAGGGCGCCGATCATCACTTTCATTTCAGGCCTCCTTTTTTTCTTCCGGCCGCGGGGCGGGGCCCGCCTGCAGCCGGGCGAGAACGAGATCCGCGATCAGTCCCGGCAGCGCCAGCCCCAGCACCGTCACCACCCCCACCGTGCCGCCCAGGGCCCAGCCCACCGCAAAGGCAAAGCAGTAGAGCAGCCAGGAACAGACCCGGTAGCGCAGGTGAAAGGTGTCCCGGAGCCAGAGCGCCACGCTGTCGGAGGGGGTCGCGCCGAAATCAAAAGACAGGTAAAAGCCAATGGCAAAGCCCAGCAGCGCGCAGGACGCCGCCCCCAGCAGCAGCCGCACGGGGAAGCTCATCTGCGCGGGCAGCAGGGCGCCCAGCACCCACAGGCCCAGGTCGACGCTGGGGCCCATGGCGAGCACCGAGATCAGGGTGGCCCAGCGGATGCTGCGCCGGTTGAACAGCAGGGCAAAGAGGAAAAACGCCAGGTTCACCAGGTTGGCGCCCATCCCCTTGCTGAGCCCCGCCGCGCGCGCGGCCCCCTCCATCAGGATCGAGATCGGGTCAGCCCCGAGATCGCCCAGATACATACCCGCCATAGCAAAGCCGATCATCAGCATGCCGGCCAGCGTGCCGAGGACTTTCAGCGGAAAACCGGCCTGCTGAAACCCCTTTTTGATGCCTTTTTTCTTTTTCATCGCCGCTCTCACCCCAAAAGGGCAAGCGCGCAGGCCTCCACCTCGGCCCGCGCCGGGATGGAATCCGCCGCGCCCCGGCGGCTGACCGCCAGCGAGGAGGCCTTGCTGGCCAGCTCCAGGATCCGCTCCACCGGCAGGCCGTCGGTGACCCCCGCCAGAAAATAGCCGGTAAAGGTGTCCCCCGCCGCGGTGGTGTCCACCACCGGCACGTCGTAGATGCCGTGGGCGGCGGTCTTTTCGCCGTCCCGGTACAGGCAGCCCTTTTTGCCCAGCGTGAGCACCACCCGGGCGCGCGGATATTTTTGGAGCAGGGCGCTGCAGATCTCCGCGCCCTCCCGCTGCCCGGTGAGCTCGCAGCCCTCCACCTCGTTGAGGATGAACCAGGTCACATAGCGCAGCTCTTCCAGCGAGGCCAGCTTCCGGTCGATGGGCGAAGGGTTGAGGGCGATCTGCATGCCGCGCCCGTAGGCCTTGCGCATGAGCGTGCCGATGCCGTTGATCTCATTTTGCAGCAGCAGGATGTCCCCCTGGCCAAAGTGGGAGAGGACCTCGTCCATCTCCTGCTCTGTGATCGAGCCGTTCGCCCCGGCGCAGACGATGATGCAGTTCTGCCCTTTTGCGTCCACCTGGATGACCGCGTGGCCGGTGGGCAGATCGGCGCTGACGCTGACGTGGTCCACATTGACGCCGTTTTGTCTCAGGCGGTCCAGCAGCATGCCGCCGTCCGCGCCCACCTTGCCCGCATGGTACACCTCGCCGCCGGCGCGCGCCAGCGCCACCGACTGGTTCAGCCCTTTTCCGCCGCAGAACAGCTCCCTGCTCAGGGAGGGGATCGTCTCCCCGCCCCGGACAAAGTGGTCCACCCCGTAGACATGATCCACATTCAACGAGCCATAGCACAAAATCTTCATATCCAACCCCCATCTGGTTTCATCTTTTGCGGCGGCCTGTCCGCCGCCTGTCCCGGCCGCCCGGGTCTGTCTGCGGCGGCCTGTTTCTCCGCCGTGACTTTTTACGGTTTCTTTACATATATAATGTAATAATAAGGGGCCCATCAAAAACGGCGCAGCCGCTCATGCGAGGACTGCGCCGTTTTTTTGCGGGCCACGTCCCGGCGGGGCGTGCCTTTACCGGCCCGTGCCGGGGCCTCTTACTTGCGGGCCGCCCACAGCAGGCCGCGGCGCACGATCTCCTGCGCCTCGGGCGCCTCGTCATAGATGCGGTCCACATGGCCCAGCGAGCTGTAGAACACGCGGCCCTTGCCCCAGAGCTTGGTGTAGACGACCGGCATGGCCACCGGCCCGTTGGAACTGTGCGGCCCGGTGGTGGTGACCAGGGTGGTGGCCAGCACGTTCACGCAGGGGTCGAGGTGCAGATAGTACTGCTCGGTGCGCACCTGGAAATCGGGGATGCCCTCGACGATCGGGGAGGCTGCGCCGCGCTTGATGTTGACGGTGTAGGTGGTCTCGAAGCCGTCGTCGGGCGAGGGGTAGAACTGCTGCACAAAGGCCAGATTGTCCGGCGACAGGTCGGAGATGTGGTGGTACCAGGTGTCGCCCGGGTGGGCCACCCACTGGCTGCCGGTCATGAACTGATACTCGATGTTCCAGCGGAACGAATCGCACATGCCGCCGTGGGCGCCGCCCAGGCCCACGCCGCTCTCCACCGCCTCGGCCAGATGGAACGCGTAGCGGTCGTCCATCTGCCCCTGGGTCCACATCGGGATGATCAGGTCGTATTTGAGCAGGGGCTCGGTCTCCGCCAGGCACTCCTGGGTGTCGAACACGTCCACCTCGAAGTCCTCTTTTTCCAGCAGCTTTTTAAAGCGCTCGCTCACCTTTTTCGGCTCGTGGCCGTCCCAGCCGCCCCGGAAGATCATTGCTTTTCTCGACATAGTACTGCACTCCTTTTTTTCTGTATTTCCGTCGTTTTTGTTTTTGACGGTCCGCCGCCTCACATGCCCAGCACGTCGTAGATGTATTTGCGGGAGGTGTAGGCGGACTCGTAGTTGTTCACCCGGTTGAAGTCCAGCTCCACACAGATGACGTTGTCATAGCCGCCGGCGCGCAGCACCCGCAGCACGCCGGGAAAGTTTACCGTGCCCTGTCCCAGCGCCCGGAAGCGGCGGGGCGGATATTCGGGATGGGCGGCCGGGTCCGGGTCGATATCCTTGAAATGGACGTATCGCAGCACGCCCTGGGCCAGATATTTGGCGAACAGCTTTTCCGGGTCCATGCCGCAGAGCACGGTGTGGGCGGTGTCCAGGCAGAGGCCCACGCAGTCCCGCCGGGTGTGGGCGAGAAAATAGTCGATCTGGTCCTCCCGCTCCACATAGGTGCCCCAGTGGGGATGCAGCGCCAGGCTGATGCCCGCGTCGCGGCACATCTCACCCAGGATATCGCAGTGGCGCGCCACTTCATCCAGCTCTTTCTCCCCGATCACCTGGTCCGGCGCCTTGCGCGGCGGCTCCAGGTTCATCTGAGTGGTGCCCTGCGCTTTCATGAAAGCGATGCACTGCTCAGTCTTTTTGCGGTCGTACTCGAAATCGGCGGTCAGGTAATGGTACAGGTTGACAAACTCGATGTCGTATTTGCGGGTCAGGGCGGCAAACTCTTCCGGGCAGCCGTCAAAGATATCGGCGACGATGTTGAAATCCTCCAGGCAGCGGTACCCGCAGGCGTGCAGGTCCCGCAGAGAGGCCTCGAAATCGCGCTTGGGCTTGTCGCTCATCGGGGCCCAGCCGTTGTACTCGTCCTGCAGCCAGGTCCAGGCGGTGTAGGCGATCTTCATGGTGCTCCTCCTTTGTGGTCTTGCTATTTCTTTGCCGTCTTGCTGGCGCGCACCTGGTCCATCAGCACCGCAAAGATGATGATGACGCCCAGGGCCACCTTCTGCCAGTAGGCGTTGACCTCCAGCAGGTTCAGGCCGTTGTTGACCAGGCCCAGCGCCAGCGAGCCGGCCAGCACGTTGAGCGCGCTGCCCTTGCTGGTGCCGCCCACATAGACCGCCGCGATGGCCTGCAGGCCGATGTCGGTGCCGGCCATGGGCTGGCCGGAGGACAGGCGGCTGGCCAGCACAATGCCCGCCAGGGCCGCGCTGAAGCCGCCGATGGAGAAGATGGCCACCTTGGTGCGGGAGACGTTGATGCCGGACAGCTTTGCCGCGGTGATGTTTTCACCCACCGAGATGACGCTGCGGCCAAACGAGGTGTACTTGAACACAAAGCCGCCGATGGCGAACATGACCGCCAGGATGATGACCGGCACCGGGATGACGTCGAAGATATAGCCGCGGCCAAAGGTCATGAAGCCCTCGGGCAGGCCGGAGATGGGCTCGCTGTTGGTCAGCAGCAGCGTGGTGCCCAGGATGACGTACTGCATGCCGAGGCTGGCGATAAAAGAGGGGATCTTGAGATAGTTCACGATGACGCCGGTCAGGCAGCCGATGAGGGCGCCGACGACAAGCATGATCAGCATGGCCAGCCACATGTTGACCCCGGCCCGCATGAGCAGCGCGGCGCCGCAGCCCGCAAACGCGCACATATTGCTGGTGGACAGGTCGATCTCGCCGCCCAGGATGACATAGGACGCGCCCAGCGCCACCAGCGCGTTGACGCAGATCTGGCGCACCACGTTGGTGAGGTTGGCATAGGTGAGGAAGTTGTCCGTCGCCACCGAGAGGATGATGAAGAACAGCAGCACCACCAGCCACACGCCCATGGCGTCGGTAAATTTATTCAGCTTCTGGCCGAATGAGGTTTTTTCCTTGATTGCGTTTTTATCTCCCATTTTATGCTCCTCCAACCGCGTATTCAGTAATGGTGCTCTGGGAGAAGTCCTCTTTTTTGACCTCGCCCGAAATTTCGCCCTCGTGCATGACGAGGATCCGGTCGCTGATGCCCATGATCTCTTCCATCTCGGAGGAGACGACGATGATGGCCTTGCCCTGGGCCGCCAGCTGGTTGATGATCTCATAGATCTCGCGCTTGGCGCCGACGTCGATACCGCGGGTGGGTTCGTCCAGGATCATCACCTGGGAGTCGGACAGCAGCCACTTTGCCAAAACGACCTTCTGCTGGTTGCCGCCGCTCAGAAAGACCACGCGCTGGTTGATGGACGGCGTGGCGATCTGCAGGTCGCGCACATACTTGTCGCTGATCTCTTTCTCTTTGCCGAAATTCAGGATGTGAAAGGATTTGATCTTGTCGATGGCCACCGCCACGATATTGTTGCGCACCGGCAGGCTGAGGAAAAGGCCCTCCTCCTTGCGGTTTTCGGTGACAAAGCCGATGCGGTGCGCCACCGCCTGCCGCGGGCTGGCGATGGACACCTCCCTGCCGTCGATAAAGATCTTGCCCTGCGCCTTGTGGTCGGCGCCGAAGATCAGCCGCATCGTCTCGGTGCGCCCGGCGCCCACCAGGCCCGCAAAGCCCAGCACCTCGCCCCTGCGCACGCTGAAAGAGACGTCCTTGACGTGCCGGCCGCCGTCGGACATGTGCTCGACCCGCAGGCACTCATCGCCGATCTCGGCGCTGCGCTCGGGGAACTGCTGCTTGAGCTCGCGGCCGATCATCATGGCGATCATCTCGCTCTTGGTGACGTCTTTCACGTCCCGGGTGCCGATGTAGCAGCCGTCGCGCAGCACCGTCATGCGGTCGCAGATGGCGAAGATCTCGTCCAGCCGGTGGGTAATGAAGATCACCGAGATGCCCTTTTCTTTCAGGCTGCGGATGATGCGGAACAGGATCTGGGTCTCGTTTTCGGTCAGCGAAGAGGTCGGCTCGTCCATGATGACCACCTTGGCGTTGATGCTGACCGCCTTGATGATCTCGACGATCTGCTGCTGGGCGATGCTCAGCCTGCGCACGTCCTCGTAGACGTCCATCTTGATGTCAAAGCTGTCGAACAGCGCCTTGGCGTCCCGGTACATCCTGCCCCACTGGATCACGCCGGCCCTGCGCGGCGGGCGGCCCAGGAAAACGTTTTCCGCCACACTGACCCGGTGGATGAGGTTGAGCTCCTGATAAATGATGGCGATGCCCAGCTCTTCCGAAAACTTGGGGCCGGTGATGTCCACCTCTTTGCCCTCAAAAAAGATGGTGCCGCTGTCTTTTTTATAAGCGCCGGACAAGATCTTCATCATGGTCGATTTGCCCGCGCCGTTTTCACCCACCAGGGCGTGGACCTCGCCCCTGCGCAGGGAAAAGTCCATGTCGGTCAGCGCCTTGACGCCCGGAAAAGCCTTGTTTATTTTTTTCAGAACCAAAATGTCTTCGGTCGGCTGCATGTCTTTCCTCCATTCCGTCGCAGCACGTTGGGATTCTCAAAAGAAGCCCTGCGGGGCGCCGGCGGGCTGCTGCCCGCCCGGCGCCCCCGGACTTCTGCTGCCGTGCTGCGTTGCAAAGACCGGTCCTTACTCGCCCATGATCTCCTCGCCGGAAAGGGAGCCGTCCGCGCAGTACACGCCGGCGGACATCGGCTGCTTCTGCTCCACGGTCTCGCCGCCGATCAGGGTCTTTTCGATGAGTTCGGCGGTGAGCACGCCCATCTTGTCGGGATACTGGATGATGGTGCCCACGTACTGGGTGCCCGCGTCGATCAGATCCAGCTCGTCCTGCTCGCCGTCAAAGCCCATCACCTTGATCTCGCTGCGGTTGGCCGCCACGACCGCGTCGTAGGCGCCCAGGCTGGACTGCGCGCTGTAGCCGAAGATCAGGTCCACCTTGCCCTCGCCATAGGTCACCAGGGCGTCCTCGGCCGCCTGCATGGATTTGGCGCGGGTGTCGCCGATGTACTCGTTGACCAGGTTGACCTCGATGCCGTTCTCTTTCATGCCGTCCATAAAGCCGCTGCAGCGGTCCACGGCGGACTCGCTGGCCATGGTGACGTTGATCAGGTTGACGCTGGTTTTGCCCTCGGCTTTGAGCTGGCCGGCCATCCAGGTGCCGCCGACCTTGCCGGCGTCATAGTTGTCGGTGCCGGTGATCGAGACGTACTCCACGCCGTCCGGGGTGGTGGTGCCGTCCATCATATACACGGGGATATCGCTCTTCGCGGCCAGGTCGAACACGTCCACCATCGCGTCCATCCACCAGGTGGCGAACACCAGCGCGTCCACGTTTTTGCTGATCAGGTCAAGGCAGCCGTTGACCTCGGTGAGAGAGTCCAGGTTGCCGTCGACAAAGACGACCTCCCAGCCGCGGCTTTCACACTCTTCCACAAAGGCGTCGTGCATGCGGACATAAAATGGGAACTGCAGGGTGGGCAGCGCAAAGCCGATCTTCAGGGCCTTGCCGTCCTCCGCCTTGGAGGCGACCGAATCGGCCGCCTGGGACGCGGACTGGGACGCGGAAGAGCTGTCGGTGCCGCCGCAGGCCGCCAGGCTGAACGCCAGGGCCGCCGCCAGGATGATGCTGACTAACTTTTTCATAATTTTCCTCCAGATTCTTTTGGTTTCTTTTTGTGGACGGCTGCCGCAGCCGCGGCCGCCGCCCCGATCTCAAAATTCCGGGCCGGTCTCAAAAGTTCACGCCGCCGATCAGGATGACATTGGCATAGGGCGAGGTCTCGCCCGTGCGGATGACGCATTTCGCCTTTTCCATCAGGCGCTTGAACTCCTCATGGGGCACCTTGCGCACCGGTTTGCCCGCCAGGATCTCCTCCATGCGGCGCAGGGTCTCGGGGTTCTTTTCGTCGATCTCGCCGGCGCAGATATACGACTCTACCACCAGCTCGCCGGCCACCGCCTCCAGCACCTGCAAAAAGCGGGGCAGCCCGGCCGTGACCGACACGTCGATGGTCCGGACCCCTTCGGGCACCGGCAGGCCGCAGTCGCCGATGCATAAGTACTCGGTATGTCCCAGCGCCGCCACGGCGGCGGTGATCTCCGGGTTGAGAATTCTGTCTTTTTTCATAAAGTGTGTTCCATCCTCAAAATTTGATCTGCGGCGCTCACACGGTCTGCCGCTGGATATATTCGTGGTCAAAGACACATTCAAAAAGCGGTTTCCCGTATTCGAGATGGTCGATGAGCATGCTGGCCGCCGCTTCCCCCATGGTGTAGGTGGGCTGGCCCATGGTGGACAGGGGCGGCGTGGTGAAGTTGGAAAAATAAATGTTGTCGATGCCGATCACCTTTACCTGCCGCGGCACCTGGCGCTCCAGCTCGGAAAGCGCCTGCAGGGCGCCGATGGCGATCAGGTCGTTGCCGCAGACCAGGCCGTCCGTCTCGGGATGGTGCTCCAGCACCGCTTTCGCCCCGCGGTAGCCGGTATCCTCGGTGAATTTGTCCAGAAAGACATAGCTTTTGTCATAGGGCAGGTCCAGCGTCTCCAGCGCCCGCAAATAGCCCAGAAAGCGGTCGCTTTTGCTGTCCGAGGCGGCCGACAGGCAGGCGATCTCGCCGCAGCCGGCCTGGAACAGCTTCATGGTCGCGTCGTACATGGTCCTGCGCACATCCACATAGACCTTGCCGCAGGCCTTGTCGGCCCGGTCGTCCCGCTCTACCCGGTCCAGCACCACGGCGGGCAGGTCCTCGGTGAGCACCCTGTTCCTGGCGGAGCGCTTGAGCGAGCGGGTGAAAATGATGCCGTCCACCATTTTGGAGCGCAGAAAGTTGTAGCACTCCACCTCCCGGTCCGGGTTGTCCCCCGTGTTGCAGAAGACCACGCCGTACCCTCTCAGGTTGGCGGCGTCCTCGATGCCGCGCACGATCTGCGGGAAATAGGGGTTGGTGATGTCCGGCAGCAAAATGCCGATGATCTTGCTCTTGCGCGTTTTGAGCCCCCGCGCGACGGAGTTTGGGATGTAATTGTATTTGGCGACTACAGCCCGCACCCTTTCACGGGTGGCCTCGCTGATGTGCTCGTCACACCCGTTGATGACCTTTGAAACCGTGGCGATCGAAACGCCGGCGATGCGCGCAACCTCCTTGATGGTCAAATCCGATCCCTCCCAATGTGTTTTGAGGTAAACGTTTACCTCAGCTTGGTTCCCATCCGGCCACCGACGGGCCGGCTGTCGCCGGCGCACGTCCAGGCCATCCGGAAAACACAATAGAGGAACCAAAAAGGGCGGGGATCAGTCGAACATAACGACGGCTTTCATATACCCGTCGGTCTTTTTGATCGAGTGCATAAAGACCTCGGCCAGCTTTTCACTGTCGCGGAAATGCACGGTGTGGGTGACCAGCTTGCCCGGCTCATACACGCCGCGCTTGATCAGCTCATAGGTGCGGGGCAGCATATCGGTGTAGTGGTCGTTGCTCATCGGCGAGAGGTTGTAGACCGTCACGCCGCCCAGGTGCCAGCGGCTGCCGTCGAACTCCATCATGCCGCGGTGCCAGCTGCCCAGCGTGAGCTTGCCGCCCTGGCGGAAGAGCTTATTGGCCAGCTCAAAGCCGGACTTGGAGGCGCCGAAGTCGATGACCACGTCCGCGCCGCCCTTTGCGACGATCTCGTCGATGACCTTTTTGCCCTCTTCGCTCTCGGGGTCGTACACCTCGCAGCCGGGATAGGCTTTGGCCATCTCGCGGCGGTCCTCCCGCAGTTCAAACACGGTGATGCGGCCCGCCTGCGAGCCGCGGGTCAGGCCCTGCAGGGTCATGGTGCCCATATAGCCCGCGCCCACCAGAACGACATGGTCGCCCGCCTGGACGTTGGTGGTGTTGAGCAGGTTGACGACGCAGCAGTTGGGCTCGATGACAGCGGAGGCCCAGTCGCTGGTGTCGTCCGGCAGCTTGACCACGCAGTCGGACTTGACGGTGGTGTATTCGCTCATCATCACGTTGGAGCCGCTGGCGCAGAAGACCTTGTCGCCGGGCTTGACGTTGGTGACGCCCTCGCCCACTTTTTCAACAATGCCCACGCCCTCGTGCCCGATCACATAGGGCGCGGGGCCGGGGGCGGTGATGCACTGGTACAGGCTGGAGTCCCAGCAGCACAGGCCGCAGGCCATGGTCTTGAACATGACTTCATCGTATTTCGGCTCTTCCACCTCGAACGGCCGGACCTCGATCTTGAAGGGTTCCACTACCCAAAGAGCATCTGCTTTCATGGTTCTAGTTACCTCCGTTTATGTGTCGTGTTGTGTGTCGGGCCGGGCCCGGTCCCGTGAGTGAGGCTAATTGTATCCGAGTTTTTTAGGGATGTCAAACGACTGATTTTCCTTATTTCAAGCCATTTTTGTGAAATATCACAACAGTTTTGGCCCCTATTAAATGTAATATAAGGGCAAGGTAAACGATATTTTCCTACCTATCTCACAAAAAACGTTTTTTCTGCCGCTTTGCACTTTTGGGGGCCCTGTGCTATACTCGTTTACGTTCTCCAAGCAGAGCTGATTTCCAGTGATTTCTAAGGAGTTGAACACAGATGCAGCAACTATTCCCGCGCACCATGGTGGGCGGCGTTTCCCTGCCCCGGATGATCATCGGCTGCAATTGGATCTCCGGGTTCAGCCACCGCAGCGCCGCAGGCGACACCCTGATCCGCCGCACCCATCACCAGCCCGAATCGGTCAGCAGGATCTTTGAGACCTTTCTCGCCCAGGGCATCGACGCTGTGCTGGGCCTGGGCGACGCGGACCCCAACCTGGAAAAGGCGATCGCCCTTGCCCAGGAGCGCACCGGCAAAAAGATGATCCTGATGGACGAACCCGTCCTGAACATGGACGACACCCCCATGGCGCGCGCCGAGGCCAAGGCGGCGATTGAGCGCTGCGCCAAACGCGGGGCGGTCTTCTGCCTGCCGCTGCACTCCTGCATCGAGCAGCTGCTCAATAAAAACACCGAGACCATCGACCGCCTGCCCGACTACCTCTACATGATCCGTGAAGCCGGCATGATCCCCGGCCTCTCGGCCCACATGCCCGAGGTGGTGCAGTATGCGGACAAAAACGGCTACGACGTCGAAACTTATATCCAGATCTACAACTGCATGGGCTTTTTGATGCAGGTGGAGATCGAGAGCGTGAACAAGGTGATCCACAACGCGAAAAAACCGGTCATCACCATCAAGCCCTGCGCCGCCGGGCGCACCACCCCCTTTGTGGGGCTGAATTTCTCCTACAACACCATCCGGGAGCAGGACATGGTCTGCATCGGCTGCTTCAACGAGGGGGAAGCAGCGGAGGATATCGAGATCGCGCGCGCCGCGATCGAGCGCCGCCCGCCGGTGATCGTGAGCCGCAACAGCCCGCTTCAGACCTCGGTCATCAAGGGCGTGATCCGCGACTGAGCCGCGCGGCCCGCGCGGCCGGAGCGCGCTTTAGAGGCTGCTTTTGCAGGAAAGGCGGGCCATAAAGCGCGTCCCCGGGTGCAGCCGGGAAATGCTTTGCGCCGCAGGGCGTTCTGCCCCAAACCGCCGCTCTGCGGCCCGGCAGGCCCTGCCCCGCAGGAGCGGTTTTTTCCGCGCGGGGCGATCAGTCCTGCGCGCCCTGGTCTTTTCTTTTCTGCCCGCCAAAACCGTCTGAAAAAGCCCGCGGAGCCCTCGCAACAGGGGCCCGCAGGCTTTTCTTTTGGGGCTCTGCGCCGTCCCGCAGGCGCGCGTCCCGCTGCGCGCATCCGCCGGTCTGAACACCGTGCACCGGCCCTTTGCGCGCAAAAAAAGCGCCCTGCTATGCAGGGCGCTTTTTATCTTCTCCCCCGTCCTTTCGCCGCCCGGCACAGGGGCCGGCCGCGGGAAGGGCGGGGATGTGTTCACTTTTCAGGAAGCCGTGCCGGCGGCAGACCGCTTCAGCCCAGCTTTGCCAGCTCGATGGCGATGCGGGAGGCCACGCGGGCGTTGTTGTAAGCCAGCTGCAGGTTGGAGGCAAAGGAGACGCCGTCGGTGTAGTCCTTGATATGGGCCAGCAAAAACGGCGTGGTGTCCTTGCCGTGGATGCCCTCGGCCTTGGCGGCGTCCAGGGCGCGGTTGATGACCGCCTCCATCTCGTCATAGTCCAGCTCGTACTCTTCGGGGATGGGGTTGCCGATGACCACGCCGCCTTTCAGCCCCAGATCCCACTTTGTCCGCAGGATGGCCGCCATCTCGGCCGGGGTGTCGATGCGGGCGTCCGCCTTGCAGCCGCTGCGGCGGCAGTAAAAAGCGGGGAAGTCCTCAGTGCCCATGCCCAGCACCGGCACGCCCATGGTCTCCAGATACTCCAGCGTTTTGGGGATATCCAGCAGGCTCTTGGCGCCCGCACAGACCACGGCCACCCGGGTGTTGGCCAGCTCCTGCAGGTCGGCGGAGATGTCCATGGTGGTCTCTGCGCCGCGGTGCACACCGCCGATGCCGCCGGTGGCAAACACCTGGATGCCCGCCATTTCGGCCAGCATCATGGTGGTGGCCACGGTGGTGGCCCCCGTCCGGCCGGTGGCCAGATAGACCGCCACGTCGCGGCGGCTGACCTTGCCCACCCCGTCTGCCCGGCACATGATCTCCAGCTCTTCCGCGGTGAGGCCCACTTTCAGCTTGCCGCCGATGATGGCGGTGGTGGCGGGGACGGCGCCCTCGCCGCGCACGATCTCTTCCACCTTGTGGGAAAATTCCACATTTTCGGGATAGGGCATGCCGTGGGAGAGGATGGTGGACTCAAGCGCCACCACGGGCCTGCCCTCGGCAAGGGCCTTTTCAATTTCGGGCGAAACAGACAGATACTTGTTCATCATCTTCACGTTTCCTTTCTAAAAACAGTATTTATGTAAACGGTTTACTGGGAAAACAACAGTTGCCTGCGCCGGGCTCACACCTCTTCGACCGTCAGGCCGTCCCGCTCGGCGGCGGCCCAGACGTTCTCGGCGCTGATGTTGGGGTTGATGGTGTTTTGATGGGAGATCGCCATGCGGGAGGCCGCGGTAGCGAAGATGAGGGTCTTTTCCGGCGACAGGCCGGTAAGGCTTGCATAGACCAGGCCGCCCATAAAGGCGTCTCCCGCCCCGGTGGCGTTGACCACCTGGTCCATCGGCCTGCCTTTGGCCCGCAGGGCCCGCCCCTCGGCGTCCAGGTAAAAGCATCCCTCGCGCCCCAGGCTGACCACCACCCGCGACAGGCCGCCGCCGATCAGCGCGCGGCAGGCGCAGCGCAGCTCTTCCGCCGAGCGGATGCTGCGGCCCGCGATGATCTCGGTCTCCAGCCGGTTGGGCTTGAGGGTGTGGTAACCGTGCAGATTGCCCGCCAGCTTGCGGGCATAGGTGGTGCTTACCGGGTCGGCAAACACCGGGATATCGCCGCCGTAGGTGGCGGCCACATAGTCCAGGATCTCCTGCGGCAGTCCCGCGTCCATCACGATGGCGCTTGCCCCCCGCAGCAGCTTGTGCCGGCCCTGGAGAAATGCCACGCTCAGCTTCTGCAGCACCCGCATGTCGGACATGGCCAGCGACATCTCGCCGTTCACGTCGTGCAGGGAGAGATAGGTAGACGAGCTGTCCCCCTCCGCCACCATGAAATTGGAGGTGTCGATGCCCGCCGCCCCGCATTCCTGCCGGATCTTTTCCCCGTAGACGTCGTCCCCTATGGCGGTGATCAGCCGGACGGCAGCGCCCATGCGCGCCGCGTTCTCGCAGATATTGTGGGTGACCCCGCCCACCGACATGCTGATGAAGCCGGGGTTGGAATCCTCCATGACCAGCGGCTCCCTGCTGCGGCCCATCAGGTCCACATTGGCCGCGCCGATGCCCACCACATACCGCTCTGTCTGTTCGGCCAGCACATAGCCCTTGCCCAGGATATACCCCTTTTTGGACAGGTTTGCCAGGTGCACCCCTACCGACGAGCGGGTGATGCCCAGACGTTTTGCGATCTCGCCCTGCGGCAGCATGGGGTCCTGCCGCAGCAGCTCCATGATCTGCTGTTCCCGGTCGGTCATGGCGTGTTCCTCCCTTGAAAAAATTTCTTAAATTTTGCTTATCATGTAAGCTTCTGCTTATATTTTATCTCTTTTTTCTCATTTGTCTATCCGCATTGCGCACAAAATATCACGCTGTTTTTTTACACATCCCACAACTCCGGCCGCCGGGAGCGCCGGTTGGAAAGCCGGCAGTTTTTCTTTCCCGCTTTGTATAATATTCCCTTACACGGCAGATACTAGGAGTAGCTGAAACAGGAAGCCGGTCCGCCTTCCGTTTCGCGGAACAAAGCAACGGAGGGAAGCAATCTATGAAAGCCACGGGCATTGTACGCAGGATCGATGATCTGGGACGGGTGGTTATTCCCAAGGAAATCAGGCGCACGCTCCACATCCGGGTCGGGGAACCGCTGGAGATCTATGTGAGCGGCGACGGGGAGGTCATCTTCCGCAAGTACAGCCCGCTGGGGGAACTCTCCAACTTTGCGGTGCAGTATGCGGAAGTGCTTGCCCGCGCCACCGGCGCGGCTGTGCTGGTGAGCGACCGCGACCACGTCATCACGGTGAGCGGCGCGTCCAAAAAAGAGTTTGTCGACCAGCGCATCTCACCGGCCTATGAGCAGGCGATGGAAAACCGCCGGGTGCTCTCGTCTGTGGACGCAGAGCCCATCCTGCCCTTTGCGGGGGCGCCCATGGCCGCCACGGTGCTCGCGCCCATCCTGGCGCAGGGCGACGTGATCGGCTCGGTGTCGCTGCTGGGAGACGGGCAGGCGGCGCAGCAGCCCGGAGAGACGGAGATCAAGCTTGTGACGGTGGCAGCCGCGTTCCTCGGCCGGCAGATGGAGGAGTGAGTGGTCGCCACACAAAAAGGGGGACGCGCCTTGCGGCGCGTCCCCCTTTTTGTGTGGCGACAAACGGCGCGGCCCCGGCGCCGCGGCCGCGCACCCGTTTCCCCCGCCGCGTGTCCTGCGCTGGCAAGCGTGAAAAGGGGTGCTGCGCGCGCTGTGGCGCCGGCACGGCCGGCAACGCCGAAAGTGCCGCGCGGGCGCCCCCGTCCCGGAAAGGGGCCCGGGGACGCGCCTGCGGGGAAAACCTTTTCCGCTTTGGAAAGCCGGCGGCCGCGGGAGCGGCAGGCGGTTTGAGCCGGGCCTGCAGCGGGGCGGCCGGAACAGGCCTCTCCGGCGGTAAAGACCACCTCCCCCCACGGCCGGGCGTTCCACGCATGCGGCCGGGGCCCGCGTCCTCTGTTTGCCGCTGTGCAGCCGGGGCCTGCGCCCCTGGCGGGAATCCTTTCCCGAAAACCCGGTCGGCCCCCCTGCGTGCAGGCGCTTTTCTTGCCCTCTGTGCCGCCTGGACGCAGCGGCCTTTTCTCTCAAAAAATCAAAAAGCGGCGCAGCTGCGCCGCCTTTCTGCCCGCCAACACCAGGCGCTTCTTCTTTCAGCCGTGCTGAAACACGCCGCTTTTGCCCGCCTGCATGCGCGCGGCCCCTCCCAGCCGGAATCTATCTGCCGAGACCGATGAAAAGGAAGAGCACGTCTGAACGCACGGGGGCCATCGCGATCTGCAGGAAAGGCAGGGCAAAACCCTCGCGGGGAAAATCGCGTTCAAATGTGCGTGTTCCACCCCTGCGGGGAGGCCGCTCCGCTTTTCTGCAAACTTGCTTCCAACACAGCAAAGGCCCCCAGCCGCGCGCAGAGGCCGCCCGATCGCCGGGTGGACGACATCAAAAACCGGCAGGCGCAAAGGTCCCGCACTGCGCGCAGGCCGCCCCGCCCATGGGGGCGGTTCCCCACCTGCAGCCCCTGCGCCGCCGGGCGGGGCAAAGGCCGCCGCGCGGCCGGGCCGGTTTTTCTCTTTTTTCAGCTGAACATCTCCGCGGCCTGCTCCCGGCCCGCCTCGGTGACCAGCAGCGCGCCGTCTTGGCCGGGCTGGGTCTCCAGCACCGCCCAGCGCATCTCCGGCTGCTGCAGGGCCAGATAGTCCAGAATGCGCTGATAGTCGTAGATATCGGTGGCCAGGATGCTGGTGGAAAAGGACCTGTCGTTGCCGCGCAGAAAATCCGGCAGGATCTGGTTCAGCCGGTCCATGCCGGCCAGCAGAAAGGCGCTGTATGCCTCTGCCCGCAGCGGGGCCAGCGCCTCTTCCCCCGCGCCGGAGCCGCGGATCAGCTCCGCCGCGCTGGTCGCGGAGAGCACGGTTTTGCCCCCGCTGCCGCTGCCCATGGGCAGGCCGCCGATCTCCCTCAGCTCCGGCTGGGTGAGGTCCAGCGAGATATTGCCCATCTTTTCCCCCAGTGCGACCAGGCCGTCCCGCGTGATGGAAAAGTAATGGTCCACCCGCAGGCCCAGCAGTTCCGCCAGCCGCTGGGCCGCCAGCCCCGGCCCGGCATAGGCGTACTGCTCCGCCACGGTGGAGGGCTTGCCCGCCTCTGTCTCCACCTGCAGAGCCGACGGCACCGGCATCACGCAGGCCTTGCCCTGCAGCGCGTCAAACCGCACCAGCGAGAAAGACGCATCCTCCCCGTCTCTCACCACCAGCAGCAGGTTTTTGGAGTCGCCCGCGTCGGGCCGGCGCACGGCGATGCCCACCCCCTCGCCCGCCGCCGCGGCATCGGGAGAGCCCAGGTGCGCGGTGCCGAAGAACAGCGCCGCCGCATAGATGGGGATCAGCACACCCAGCGTGCAGGCAAAACTGAGCCAAAACGCTTTTTTTCTTGTCAATGGGTTCACCTCTTCAGTATATATTCTCACCGCCCAGAGAAAAATATATACATCAGAGCAGCGCAGGGGAGGTGAAAGGATGGAGGGCAAAGGAGAACGGCGCTTCCCGGACCCGGCCCCCGGGCAGGACACGCTGGAGAGCATCCTCAGCATGCCGCCCAGCCGCACCGACCCCAGCGGCAGCTACACCGGCCGCCCGCAGGACCCGGACGAGACGCCGGTGCAGGACGCGGACGACCTTTAAAAAAGGAGGAACAGACAGATGGATCCATTTGAACTGAAACCGACGACGGTGGAAGACGGTCTGATGGACTGGAAGACCCTTTATCCCCAGCCCTATGACAAAAACGAGGCCGACCCTTATACCAAGGTGCGCATCATCCTGATGACCGGCACCGAATTTGAGGCGAACTGGTTCAGCCACCAGTTCCACCGCCACTGCACCGACAACGACCTGCGGCGCGAGCTGGCCCTGAGCCGCCGGGTGGAACAGCAGCAGCAAAAGCAGCTGGCCTGCCTGAAGCCCATCGACGAGACCCAGCTGGAGACCACCATCGCCTATGAACAGCTGGCGGTGGACCTGACCGCCATCCTCGCCCAGCGCGACCCGGATCCCTATGTGGTCAAAACGATGGACCTGGCCCTGCTGGAGGACTTTGACCACCTTTACCGCTATGCCGATCTGCTGGAGATGGAGCAGGGCGTGCACGCCGAGCGGCTGGTGGGCCGCTATACCGAGATCATGCCCGGCCGCCCGACCATTTCAGAGCACCGCCATCCCTATGACAGCGTGCGCCGGTACTGCGATTTCAAGACGGCGGCCCCCATCACCAAGCTGGACGTGAGCATTATCACCGCCGCCGAGCAGCAGACCATGAACTATTATATGAACCTGGGCGCGTTTTACGGCAGCGACCGCGGCCGCAAGCTGTATCAGGAGATCGGCATGATCGAGGAACAGCACGTCACCCAGTACGGCGCGCTGATCGACCCCAGCTGCACCTGGCTGGAAAGCCTGCTGATGCACGAATATATCGAGTGCTATCTCTACTACTCCTGCTTTGAGGACGAGACCGACCGGCGCGTCAAAAAACTGTGGGAGATGAACTTCGAAAAAGAGGTCGCCCAGCTGCACGCGGCTGCAAAGCTGCTGCAAAAATACGAAAAAAAGAGCTGGCAGCAGGTCATCCCGGACGGCGCTTTCCCCGAGCTGCTGAACTTCAGCGAACAAAAGGAGTATGTGCGCAGGGTGCTGGCACAGACGGTGACCCAGACCGCGCGGCGCGAGGATTTCGTCGAGCTCGACACCCTGCCGGACGACGCGCCGTTCTTCCGCTATCAGGACACGGTGAACCCCAATTCCCGCGAGGTGCCCAGCCACCGGGTCATCCGCGACGCCATCGCCGAGCTGGGGCAGGACTACCGCTTTGAAGAGAGCCCCAACCCCATCCCGGCGCTGCGCAGCCGCAAAAAGGACAACATCACCCTGGGGCGCAAAAAAGGGGAGGCAGGCTGAAAAACGGCCGCAGGACCGTTTTGTGCGCACGCGGGGCGGGCGGTGCCGGTCAACAGCCGCCGCGCCCGCCGCAGGACCGTCAAAAACAGCCCTGGCGCCTTTGGGGGTCCAGGCCTTGAAACCAACAAAAAAGCAGCCGCTGCGGCTGCTTTTTTGTTGGGCGGCACGCCGGAAGCTTTTCCGGGGGAAAAGGAGCGTTCCTCCCCGCGGGCCCGGGGCCGGCGCTCCGCAGCGTCAGGGCGCACTTTTGCTTTGTCATTCTCCTGCGTCCGATTTCTCATCGGACCAGCGCTCTGCGCGCGCCGCCTCGACGCTTTGATTTTGGCTTTGACGTTTTTCCGTATTTGATCTTTCACCGGGCCGGCGCTCTGCAGCGACGCAGCGGCAAGCGGGGGCTGCGCCGCGGCGCGGGGCTCCGGGGACAGCGCCTGCAAACGATCCTCCAAAGGCGTCCGCCGGGATCGCGCCGCCCGCTGCTTTGCAGGGGCCGCCCTTTGTTCCAAATCACATCGGCGGCAAAAGGTCCTGCCGCCGGGCTTCATTTTTTGCCCCGCTTCTGTTATGATTGGGGTGAAAACAAACAGCGGGCGCTGTTCTGCTGCGGCTGCCCCACGTTTCTCTCCGCCCGCGGCGCGGCGGCAGGCGGCCGGGGCCTGTCCCCGGCCCCCGGTGAGCCTCCGCCTTTTTGTTTGCGGCACAGCGGAAAACCTCCGGGCGCCGCCGCGGCAGGTCTTTTTCGGCCGCCGCGGGCCGCAGGAAGAGCTTCCCGGCTGAAAAGCCGCCCGCTGCAGGCGGCGGGCAGCAAAAAAACGCCGGCCCCGCCGCGCACAGTTCTGTGCGCCGCACGGTCCCGCGCACGGTGCCGGAAAGCTTTTTGATCGCTGAAACCTAAAATCATGGCCGCCTTTCAGAACTCTTTTTCCCTGGGGCGGCAAACGGAGGCGCGTATGAAAATCCTTTGTGTGGGCGACGTGGTGGGGACGCCCGGGCTGGACTTCCTCTGCCGCCGGCTGCCGGGTCTCAAACGGCGGCTGGGGGCCGATATCTGCATCGTCAACGGCGAAAATGCCCATCCCGGCGGGGTGGGCCTCACCCGCAGCATCGCCGAGGACATCTTCGCCCATGGGGCGGACGTGATCACCGCCGGCAACCATGCGCTGCGGCGGGCGGAAGAATCCCTGTATGAGGAGACCGAGGCGCTGCTCTGCCCGGCAAACCTGCCGCATCTGTCCCCCCGGGCAGGCAGCGTGACGCTGGACCTGGGCCGCTGCGCGCTGACGGTGATCGACCTTGCGGGGGTGGCCTTTCTCGAGCCGGTGGACAACCCTTTCGACACGGCCGACCGCCTGCTGGAGGGGGACACGGCCCGGTTCAAAGTGGTGGACATCCACGCGGAGTCCACGGCCGAAAAGCAGGCCCTGGCCTGGTATCTGGACGGGCGGGTGAGCGCGGTGTTCGGCACCCACACCCATGTGCCCACCGCGGACGCCGGCGTGCTGCCCGGCGGCACCGGCTTTATCACCGACGTGGGCATGACCGGGCCGGTGCGCTCGGTCATCGGGGTGCGGCCGGAGCTGGCGGTCCAAAAGCAGCGCACCCACCGGCCGGTGCGCTTTGAGGTGGCCGACGGCCCCTGCCGCCTGGACGCGGTGCTGTTCACCTGCGACGACACCAGCGGCCGCTGCCTGTCGGCGGAGGCCGTGCGGGAATGCGAGGACGCGCGATGACCCCGGTGACGCAGCCGGAGCTTGCCCGGCTGCTGGAGGGCCTGCGGGACCGGAACGCCGCAGAGGGCTATGCCTGCCTGAAACAGCTTCTCGCCGAGAGCGGCCGCACCGCGGCAGTCTATCCGCACTGGGACGCGCTGATCGCCCTGACGGAGGAAGAAAGCGCCTATCTGCGCGCCCGCGGCCTGCTGCTTCTGGCGGCGAACGCCCGCTGGGACACCGAAAACAGGCTGGACCGAGATCTTGAGCGCCTGCTGGCCCACCTGACCGACAAAAAGCCCACGGTGGCCCGGCAGTTTCTCGCCGCCCTGCCGCAGGTGGCGCAGGCCAGGCCGGACCTGGCCCCGCGCATCCGGCAGGCGCTGCTCTGCGCCGACACCTCCGCCTACCCGGACAGCACCCGTCCCCTGGTGGAAAAAGATCTGCGCGCCGCGCTGAACGCGCTGCAGACGCCGGCCGGCTGAGCGCCGCTTTCCCGCGGGCAAGCGCGGCCCGCACAAAAGCCGGACCCGGCTAAGGAAACAAGAGTCGAGCCATCTGATCTTGGCGCAGCGCAGGCGTCCCGGTATGGCTGGCAAGGTGGTTTCAAAAGCGCTTTGTCCTGTCTTGCAAAGCCCGGCTTTGCCGGGCTGGCCGCTTTCCATCAGCCTGGGCGGCGCTGAGGGCCGGCCCCGCAATGCCCCGATCGCCGTCTTTGCGGTCATGTTTCCTTATTCGGATCCGGCTAAAGGGCGCCGGCCTGAACTTTCCCTTTTCTTTGACCCGCAAAAGCGGTATAATGTTCAGGTCAAACCGGCGCCTGCCCGCCTGCGGGCGGGCCCTTTGCACCCTGCCATCATCCGCCCGGCCTTTTTTCCGCGCCGGGCAGGGAGGTCTTTTATGTTTCACTTTGTTCCGCGGCGGACCATTGCCGCCCTGCTCAGCTTCGCCGTTGCCGCCGCGCTGTTCTCCGGCTGCGGCGATGCGCCGGACAGCTCCGCCGCCGGCGGCGGCGTGCCGGCGGCGCAGGTCGCGGGGGAGGATGCCGGCGAGTTTATCCTGCCCTATTCCAGCGCCGACGGGTTCAACCCCTATCTGTCCAAAAGCAATATCACGGTGCAGAACTCAAGGCTGCTGTTCGACAGTTTTGTGGACATCACCAACGACTTCGCGCTGGACTACCGCGTCGCCCGCTCGGTGATCTCCAGCGGGACCGAGGTGACCATCACGGTGGGCGGCAGCTTTGCCGACGGCGCGGCGATCACCGGGGCCGACGCCGCGGCCAGCCTGGAGGCGGCGCGCCAGAGCCCCGTTTTTGGGGCGCGCTTTGCCAATATGGGCGCAGTGCGCTACAGCGGCGACACGGTGACCGTGACCCTGGCTCGGCCGGACAGCCTGTTCGCCTACCTGCTGGATATCCCGGTGCTCAAGGCCGGGGAGACCGGGGCCTCGTCTCCCACCTCCAGCGGGCGCTACTCGGTGGGGCAGGACGACCGGGGGGCGATCCTCACCGCCAACCCGGATTTTGCCGGCCAGACCGCCGTGCCCACCATCCGCCTGGTGGAGCTGAGCGGCTACGACGCGCTGGTCTCCGGCCTCAACATCGGCGCGATCAGCCTTTTTTCGTCCGAGCAGGAGTCCGATCTGGCGGGCAGCATCATCTGCAACACCGCTTACTTCAACCTGAACAATCTGGTCTTTCTCGGGATCCAGGCCATGGGGGAGGCCTCCCCGCTGGCCCAGCCCGCGCTGCGGCAGGCCATCGATCTGGCCGTCTCCCGCCGCCAGATCGCCGACAAGGCCTATTATTCCCGCGCCTATGTGGCGACGGGTGTGATCAACCCGCGTTTCCCCGGTGAAGCCGGGGCCGCCACGCTGGCCGAAGAGGCCGATCTGGACGCCGCCAGGGCGCTGATCGAGTCTCTGGGCTATACCATGGACGCCGCCAGCGGCTATTATCAGGACGCCGGGGGCCAGCGGCTCGCCTTTACGCTGCTGTGCTATTCGGGCAGCTCGTTCAAGCGGTATGCCGCCACGCTGGTGGCCGAGCAGCTGGAGGAATGCGGCATCCAGGTCACAGTGCAGGAGGACGGCGACTTTGCCAGTTATCACGACAAGATCGCCTCGGGACAGGCGCCTCTGTACATCGGGGAGGTAAAGTTGTATAATAACATGGATATGGACGTCTTTTTTGCCGACGGCGGGGACGCCCATACCGGCGTTTCTGCGTCCGAGGCGCTGCTGGCGGCTTATGACGCGATGAAAGCCGACGCCGCGGGCCTGGCGGCTTTTGAGGCCGCCTTTGCGGCGGAGATGCCCTTTGTGCCGCTGGTGTATAAAAACGGCGTCGCCACCTACAGCAAGGACTTTTCGGGCCTTTCGCCCACAGTCAGCGATATCTTTTACCAATTTGAGCGTCTCACCATCGACAGCCCCACCCAAAAGGAGTGAACAGCATGATCAACTTTTACAACACCTTCGGCAAGGTCAGCATGACCGGCGACTACTTCGCGGGCCTGGTCTCCGCCGCGGCGAGCAGCTGCTACGGCGTGGCCGACATGGCCACCAGCGGCGCTTCGGACACGGTCAAAGGCATGATCTTCGGCTCCGACCACCCCGACAAGGGGGTGCGGGTGACCGAGGACGGGGGCAAGCTCGTCATTGAGCTGCACATCAAGGTGACCTACGGCCTCAACATCTCGGCCATCGTCAAGAGCATCACCCACAAGGTCAAATACGTGGTGGAGGACGCCACCGGCCTGCAGGTAAAAAAGATCAATGTCTCGGTAGACGATATCGTCTCCTGACGGAAATTAGACAGATTAGGGGAGTATACGCAAGATGATTAAAGGTTCTGTTTTAAGGGACAGCATGATCAGCGGCGCCAACAGCATCGCCAACCAGCGCAGCCAGATCGACGAGCTCAACGTCTTCCCGGTGCCGGACGGCGACACCGGCACCAACATGAGCATGACCATCGGCGCGGCAAAACGCGACCTGCAGGGGCTTGCCGACGGCTGCACGGTGGAGGAGGCCAGCAAGGTCGCCGCAGCCAGCATGCTGCGCGGCGCGCGCGGCAACAGCGGCGTCATCTCGTCCCTGCTCTTCCGCGGCTTTTCAAAGGCTTTGGTGGGCAAAAAAGAGGCCGGTGCCGCGGACATCGCCAAGGCGTTTGAGACCGGCGTGGCCGCCGCCTACAAGGCGGTGATGAAGCCCACCGAGGGCACCATGCTGACCGTGGCCCGCATGGGCGCCGAGGCCGCCGCCGCCGCCGCGACTGAAGACCCGGTGGAGATGTTCGAGATCATCCTCGCCGCCGCCCGGGACGCGCTGGCGCATACGCCCGAGCAGCTGCCGGTGCTGAAAAAGGCCGGCGTCGTCGACGCGGGCGGCGCGGGCTTCGTCACCATTCTTGAGGGGATGCTCAGCGTGCTGAAAGACGGCATCATCGTGGACGCGCAGGAGGCCGGGCAGGTGCAGAAGCCCTCCACCAGCGCGGCGGGACGCGGCGTGTTCGCCGACGACCTGATGCGGGTGGAGGACATCACCAACGGCTACTGCACCCAGTTTCTGGTCAACAAAAAGCAGGGCGCCAGCTGCGAAAAGCTGCGTGCTTTTTTGGAGAGCAACGGCGACAGCGTGGTCGTCATCGAGGACGACGAGGTCATCAACTGCCACGTGCACACCACCGACCCCGGCCGGATCGTCAGCTACGCGCTGAACTTCGGCTATCTGACCAACTTCAAGATCGAGAACATGCACGAACAGTTCCTGGCGCGGCAGGCCCAGGGCAAGGGGCTGGAAAAACAGGCGGAGGCGGAGAAAAACCCCGTCAAACAGAAATTCCAGTACTCGGCGGTGGACCCCGAGGTACGCTTCGGCTTTGTGGCCGTGGCCGCAGGCGACGGCCTGCGGGACATCTTCACCGACATCGGCGTGAACGCGGTGGTCTCGGGCGGTCAGACCATGAACCCCAGCACCGAGGACATCCTGGAGGCCGTGCAGAGCGTGCCCGCCAAAACCGTCTTTGTGCTGCCCAACAACAAAAACATCATCATGGCCGCCGAGCAGGCGGTGCGGCTGGCTGACCGGCAGATCATCGTGCTGCCCACCCGCACCATCCCCCAGGGCATCACCGCCATGCTCAATTTTGACGAGTCCCTCTCCGGCGAGGACAACGCCATCGCCATGATGCAGGCCGCCGACCGCGTGGCCACCGGCCTGGTCACCTTTGCGGCCCGCAACAGCGACTACGAGGGGCACAAGATCAAGCAGGGCGAGATCCTGGCGCTGGAAAACGGCAAGCTGTCTTTCACCGACAAGGACGTGGCCCACGCGGCCTCCAAGCTGACCCGCAGCCTGCTGAAAAAGGACTCCAGCTTCGTCACCGTCATCTCCGGCTGCGACGTGGCCGAGGAGGACGCCCAGCGCCTGACCGCCCAGCTGCGCGACAAGGTGCCCGGCAGCGTGGAGGTCACCCATCTGGTGGGCGGCCAGCCGGTCTATTACTATATCATCAGCGTGGAATAAACTCCGCTTTTCGTCCCAGGGGACCGGCCGCCGCGGCCGGTCCTTTTTTATATCCGGATCGTGTGCAGAAGCCCGCGCGGCGCGCGGGCGGCGCAGAGGGCGGCGTTTTCCGCATTTTCGGCGGGGCCTGCAGGCGCGGCGCTCGTTTGTGCAGTCCCTGCGCCGCCCGCAAAGCCGGGGCCCGCATTGCCGTTTTCCCGCGCTTTGCCCCCGGGCCGCCTGCGGCCGTCAGATAAATTTCATGCCGGGGAAGATCTCTTTCAGCGCGTGGTCGGGAAAGCAGAGATCCATCAGCAGGTCCAGCCCGCCCTGGGCGGGCAGGGCTGCCCGGCGCGCCGCCATCCGCCCCACCGCCAGCAGAGAGACCAGAGCGTCCACCGCCAGAAAGACCAGCAGCGCCAGCGTGAGGGCCCTGCCCAGGCGCGGGGGGATGCGCTCGATCAGCCGGGAGAGGCGCGGGTAGACCGCTTTCATGTAAAACACGGCCAGCAGCCCCCAGGCGAACGCCACCGGCAGGGTGGTGCGCCCGCCCAGCAGCGGCAGCAGCTCGCGGTCATAATTCCAGCTCACCGCGCCGAAAACCGTCTCCTGCAGCAGGCTGCAGCCCACCTCGTAAGCGCTGCCCGCCAGCATCCCGGCCAGCAGCAGCTTGTGGGCCTGCCCGTCCCGCAGCGGCCAGAGCAGCAGGGTGAGCAGCACCGCGCCGCAGCCGTACACCAGGTTGAACGGCCCCCAGACCAGACCGCGCCCGCCGTAAAAGCGGCCGTGCATCAGCAGGTTGACGCAGTGCTCCCACGCCACGCCGAACACACTGCCCGCCACCAGCACCCAGAACAGCTTCTGCCAGCACAGCCCCCGGGCAAATCCGCGGCTCTCCATTCTCCCCTCACCTCCTCTTTTTATAGGACGAATCAGAAGAAGTTTTGTCGTCAGCCTTTACATTTTGTTCCGTCGTGTTATAATATTTTTATATTTTCTTATAATTTTTTTATAAATCTCTCTGCGCTCCGCGGCCGACACGCGGAAGAGAAACGAAAGGGGAGGGGACGATGCACGGGGAAGAATGCGGCTTGCCGGAGGCGCTGCGCGGCGTGGCGGCGCTGCTTGCCGGGGTACTGGGCCCCCACGCCGAGGTGGTGGTCCACGACCTTGCGCGGTCGGAGATCCTTTTCATTGAAAACGGGGAGCTCACCGGGCGGGCGCCCGGCCCCACCGACGACGGGGACAGCATCCGGCTTCTGGCGGAAGACGCAGACGAAAACGGCTGCCTGATCGGGTACCGCTCCTCCGGGAAGGCCTCCCGGCCGCTGCGCTCGTCCAATCTTTTCCTGCGGGATGGGGCGGGCAGGCTGCGCTATGCCGTCTGCGTCAATCAGGACGTCGCCCCCTTTCAGCAGGCGCGCCTGCTGCTGGACGAGCTGTCCGGCACGGCTGCCCCGGCCGCCCCGGCGCCGGACGGGGAGGGGGCCACCCTGCGCCAGCTGGCGCGCTCGATCCTTCTTCAGGAGATAGAGCGGGCAAAGCCGTTCTCCATCAGCACCCGGGAGGGGCGCCTCGCCGTGCTGGCGCGGCTGGAAGAAAAAGGGGTCTTTGATATGCGGGACGCGGTGCCCCAGGTCTGCGAACTGCTGCATATCTCGCAGGCCACGCTGTACAATTACCAGAGAGAGCTGCGCGGCGAGGAGAAAAAAAGGGACCGCGGCTGACTGCGCGGACAGCGGCCGCCCGGTGGGGGCCGATGCGCGGGCCCGCGGCCTGCCCGCGTGTTCCTTTCCGCTGCTTTTACTCTGCGCCGTTTTTACTCTGCTTTGAAAGGGGGCTGACCCGTGACGCTGCTTTCAGACAGCATCCAATACCTGAAAGGGGTCGGTGAAAAGCGGGCCGGACAGCTGGCCCGGCTGGGCCTTTTTACCGTGGGAGACCTGCTGCGGTTTTATCCCCGCGACTACATCGATTATTCGCTGCCCTACCCGTTGGCCAGCGCCCCCTACGAGCTCCCCTGCGTGGTGCGGGCCACCGTCTGGGGCAAGCAGGCCCCGGTGCGGGTGCGCGGCGGGCGCACCCTTTACCGGGTAAACGCGGGCGACGATACCGCGGGGCTGCTGATCACCTTTTTTAACAGCCCCTATGCGGCGGACAAGCTGGAGCCGGAAAAGGATTACCTGTTCTACGGCAGGGTCGGCGGCGGCCTGGGGCGCCGCGAGATGGTGAGCCCGGTTTTCATCCCCGCCGACAGCGGCACGCCGCTCACCGCGGTCTATCATCTGACCGGGGGCGTCACCTCGGCCTATCTCTCCAAACTGGTCAAAACCGCCCTGTCCGGCCTGGCCGGTACGCCCGGGGCGCTGGCTGACCCGCTGCCGGAGGCGCTGCGCGCCCGCTACCGGCTGCCGGAACTGGCAGACGCGCTGCAGGGCATCCACTTTCCGGCCAGCCGGGCCGAGGCGGACGGGGCCCGGCGCCGCTTTGCCTTTGAGGAGCTGTTCTGCCTGGAACTGGGCATGAAGCTGCTGCGCAGCCGCAACCGGCGCGCCAGCGGCGCGCCGATGTCCCGCTGCGACCCGGAGGACTTTTACGCCTCGCTGCCCTTTGCCCCCACCGGCGCCCAGCGGCGGGCGGTGGCAGAGCTCTGCCGCGATTTTGGCGGCCAGGCGCCCATGAACCGCCTTTTGCAGGGCGACGTGGGCAGCGGCAAGACGCTGGTGGCCGCGGCGGGCATGGCGATGGCGGCCGCAAACGGTTATCAGAGCGTGCTGATGGCCCCCACCGAGATCCTTGCCGCCCAGCACGCCTCCACCCTGGAGCAGATGCTGCGCCCCCTGGGGCTGAGGGTGGCGCTGCTCACCGGCTCGGTGAAAGGCAAAGCGCGCAGGGCGCTGCTGGCTGCCGTGGCCGCCGGCGAGGCGGAGGTGGTGGTGGGCACCCACGCGGTGCTGGGCAAGGACGTATCCTTTGCCCGGCTGGGGTTTGCGGTGGTGGACGAACAGCACCGCTTCGGGGTGCGCCAGCGCGGCCTGCTGGCGGAAAAAGCCGAGGACCCGCATCTGCTGGTCATGAGCGCCACCCCCATCCCCCGCACGCTGAGCCTGCTGCTCTTCGGTGAGCTGGACGTGTCCATTCTTGACGAGCTCCCGCCCGGCCGCACGCCGGTGCGCACCCTTGCCGTGGGCACCGCGCTGCGGGCGCGGATGTACGGCTTCCTGGAAAAACAGATCGCCGCGGGGCGTCAGGTCTTTATCGTCTGCCCGCTCATCGAGCAGGGCGACGACGCCAGCCCGGCCGCTGCCGAGATGCAGGCCGTGACCGCCTACCGGGAAGAGGTGGCAGCAAAGCTGCTGCCCGGGCGGCGCATCGGGCTGCTGCACGGGCGGCTGAAAGCTGCGGAAAAGGCCGAGGTCATGCGGCAGTTCGCACAGGGCGAGCTGGATGCGCTCTGCTCCACCACGGTGGTGGAGGTGGGGGTGGACGTGCCCAACGCCAGCGTCATGGTGATCGAAAACGCCGAGCGGTACGGCCTGTCGGCCCTGCACCAGCTGCGCGGCCGGGTGGGCCGGGGGGCCGCTGAGAGCTTCTGCATCCTGGTCAGCGATCACGACAGCCCGCAGGTGAAAGAGCGGCTCGCCTTTCTCTGCCGCACCTCGGACGGCTTTGCGGTGGCCCAGTATGATCTGGAGCACCGGGGCCCGGGCGACTTTTTCGGCCGCCGCCAGCACGGCCTGCCCACCCTGCGGGTGGCGGACGCGGCGTCCGACGCGCGCATGATCGAGACGGCAGCCGCAGAGGCGGAAGCGCTACTGGCGGCAGACCCGGCGCTGAACGCCCCCGGCCATGCCGCCCTGCGCCGCGAGGTGGACAGCCTGTTCCGCGAGGCGGGGGGCACGGCGGTCAACTGAGCGGGCCGGGACCGGCGGCAGGCGCGGGAAACGCGGGGGCGCGGGAAACCGGCCGACCTGGGAAACGCAGACGGCGCGGAAAACATGTCCAGTGCGGGAAACGCCGCCGGCAGGGGAAATACAGGCGCGCGAAAAAATCGGTCGACATGGAAAACCCGGCTGGCATGGGAAAACACAGGTGACGCGAGAAACGCGCCCCGCACGAGAAACGCAGCCCGCGTGGGAAACACGCCCGGCGCAGGAAACCCGAACGGCGCGGGAAAACGCAGGTGACGCGGGAAACACGCCCGCCGCGGACCCGTCTGCGCGCGGCTTGCGCCCCGGGCGGGCCCTCATGCTTTAGCCGGACCCGGACAAGGAAACAAGAGTCGAGCCATACGGTTTTGGCGCAGTGCAAGGCAAACCACCGCAGGCATCCTGTATGGCTGGCAAGGTGGTTTCAAAAGCGCTTTGTCCTGTCTTGCAAAGCCGGGCAAAGCCGGGCTTGCCGGGCCGGCCGCTTTCCATCAGCGTGGGCTGCGCTGATGGCCGGCCCCGCAATGCGCCCCAATTGCCCCCTTTGCGGTCATGTTTCCTTATTCGGATCCGGCTTTGCCGTGCGCCGCGTTTTTCTTCTTCTATCCGCCCGCGGTCCTCAAAGCCGCTGTCCGCCGCGCCAAACAGCGCTCTTCGCTCTTTTTTCTCAGTTCCTATTTTAATCAAAGCAAGGGGAAATGATCATGTTGCTCGGTACCATCGTCAACGCCGCCGCCGTGGTGGCGGGCGGCCTGCTGGGTCTGCTTTTCAAAAAGGGGATGAAGCCCGCTCTGGAAGAATCCATCCACAAGGCGCTGGGGGTGGCAGTGCTGGTGCTGGGGTTCAACGGCATCGTCTCCTCCATGTTCACCGTCTCGGCGGAGGGGCGGCTCTCCTCCTCGGGCGAGCTGCTGCTCATCGTCAGCCTGGTGGTGGGGATGCTGGCGGGAGAGCTGCTGCGCATCGACGACCGCCTGAACAGCTTCGGCCGTCGGATCGAGCAGAAGGTGGGCGCCGCCGGCTTCGCCGCGTCTTTCGTCAACGGCACCCTGATCTTCTGCGTGGGGGCGATGACCATTGTGGGCGCGCTCAACGACGGGCTTTACCACGACCCCAGCATCCTCTATGTCAAAAGCATGCTGGACGCCATCGGTGCCGTGGTCTTTGGGGCCACGCTGGGGGTGGGGGTCTGCTTCTGTGCCATCCCCATCTTGCTCTACGAGGGCGGTCTCACGCTGCTGGCGGGCCTGCTGGAGCCCTATCTGCAGGGCGCGCTGCTGGACCAGATCTGCATGGTGGGCTATGCGATGGTCGCCTGCATCGGCATCAATTTCATCAGCCGGGAGGCGAAGATCAAAACCGCCAATCTGCTGCCCGCCCTGCTGGTGCCGGCAGTGTGGAGTTTTTTGAGCCGGCTTTTTACCTGAAGTTTTTCAGTTTTTTATTTAAACCACAAAAAACTGCAAAAAGGACCGGCGGCCCCCATGCGGTGGGGCCGCCGGTCCTTTTTGCGCCCTCCGGGGCTTGCGCGGCGCCCCGACCGCGGGCTGGCGGTCCCCAAACCAGCCGCATCCGCAAAGGCCGGGGGATCTGCCGGCAGTGCCGTCCTTATACCGCGGCCAAAGCGGCGCAGCGCGGCGGTGCTCCCGCCTTTTGCGCCGTGCCCCCGCCGCTTCGGCCTCACCGGCCCCTCTCTCTTTGGGGCACGCCCCGCCGCGGCGCGTGTTCTCTTTTTCTTCTGATTTGTTACAAAAGTGTGTCAGAATAACGTGTATTTTTTTAAAATTTGCTTTCGTTTTGATCAAAAACGCCAAACCAAAGCCGCCGTTTTCAGCAAAATGTTGTAGGATCCCCGTATTGCGCCCCTTTGTGACCTGGGCTATAATGGGCAGCAATCACTTCCGCAGCGGGCCGTCGGGACCAGAGGAGAAGAGGAGGGCGGCCAGGCGGAGGGAGAAACAAAACAGGAGGTATGAGGTATGAAAAAGTTTGTCTGCACTGCACTGGCGGTATGCATGGCCCTTTCGCTGGCAGCCTGCGGCGGTTCCGGCTCGGGCAGTTCGGCCGCCGGCGGCAGCAGCGCCGCGACCGGTTCGTCCGCGGCGGCATCTACGGGGGAAGGCGGTTCCATTAAAGTCGGTCTGCTGGCCAACACCTCCGACGCGAACGCCAACTACGGCAATGCCGTCAAAAACGGCGCCATGCTCTATATCAACGAGGTCAACGCCGCGGGCGGCGTGAACGGCAAACAGATCGAAGTCGTCGCCTACGACGACAAGGGCGAGGCCACCGAGGCGGTCACCGCTTTCAACCGCCTGCTGGACGACGGCGTCACGGCTGTGATCGGCTCGGTGCTGACCGGCACCACCATCGCCGTGGCCGACGAGAGCTACGCGGTCGGTATGCCGCAGATCACCGCTTCCGCCACCGCGCCCGGCGTCACCCTGCTGGACCCGGAGGACGAGAGCTCCGGCATCCGCGAGAACGTCTTCCGCGCCTGCTTCATCGACCCGTTCCAGGGCGAGAAGATGGCCGAATACGCCTTTGAAAAGATGGGCGTCAAGACCGCGGCGGTCATTTTTGAGACCGGCAACGACTACTCGGAGGGTCTGAAAAACGCCTTTGTGGAAAAGTGCCAGGAGCTGGGCGTCACGGTCACCAACGAGGAGGCCTACTCCACCGGCGACGTGGACTTCAAGGCCCAGATGACCAACATCGCCAAATCCGCTCCCGACGTGGTCTTTTCACCGAACTACTATGAGGACGACGGCAAGATCGTCACCCAGGCGCGTCAGGCCGGGTACGAGGGGACCTTCCTGGGCGGCGACGGCTGGAGCGGCGTCGGCCCCTACGCCTCCGCCGAGGATCTGGAGGGCACGGTCTACTGTTCCGCCTATGCCGGCGACGAAACGTTTGAGTCGGCGTATGAGGCCGCCTACGGCGAAAAGGTCCCCAACATGTTCGCCCCGCTGGGCTACGACGCGGCCAAGCTGATGCTCGCCGCGCTGGGTGCGGCGGAGGACCAGGGCCTGGAGGCCGGCAGCGACGAGTACAAAGCCGCCGTCATCGACGCGCTGAAAGCCACCGACGGCGTTGAGGGCGTCACCGGCAGCTACAAGTTCGACGAGTTCAACAACCCCATCAAGTCCGCCGCCATGATGCAGCTGCAAAACGGCGAAGAGGTCTTTACCGAGATGTTCTGAGGCGGACCTCGTCAGCGGAATCACGACCTTGCAAGAACTATGCGGGGAGGGAGGCCTCTCTCACCGCATAGTTTCTTGTTATCTCCGGCAGCGGGCCGCCCGCACGGCCCGTTTTACCCATCAGCGCCGCCCGGGTGCGCGGCGCAGAAAGAGAGGCGCAGAATATGGCGTTCCTGTCCACATTGTTCAGCCAGGCCATCAATGGCCTGCAGTCCGGCTCGATCTACGCACTGGTCGCATTGGGGTACAGCATGGTCTACGGCATCATCATGCTGCTCAACTTTGCTCACGGCGATATCATTATGGTGGGCGCTTACGTCGTATGGATGGCGACCGCCAACTTCGGCCTTCACCCCGTCGTCTCCATCCTGCTGGCCGTCGCGGTCAGCACCCTGCTGGGCGTGACGATCGAAAAGGTCGCCTATGCCCCGCTGCGCTCTTCGCCGCGGCTGTCGCTGCTGATCACCGCCATCGGCATCTCGTTTTTGCTGGAAAACGGCTTTCAGCTGATCTTCGGCGCGGGGGCAAAGGTGGTGCCCGAGTTTTTGTCCGGCCCCTCGCTCCGGCTGGGCGGCGCCACGGTCAGCTTTTCGGCCATGGTCACCCTGGCGGTGACGGTGGCCATCATGATCGGCCTGACCCTGCTGGTGCAAAAGACCCGCCTGGGCAAGGCGATGCGGGCGGTGAGCGAGGACATGGGCGCGGCCCAGCTGATGGGCATCAACCTGAACACCACCATCTCTTTCACCTTTGCGCTGGGCTCGGCCCTGGCGGCCGTGGCCTCGGTGCTGTACCTGTCCTCATATGCGCAGGCCTCGCCCACCATGGGCAGCATGCTGGGGCTGAAAGCCTTTGTGGCGGCGGTGCTGGGGGGCATCGGCTCGCTGCCGGGCGCAATGCTGGGCGGCCTTGTCATCGGCCTGGCAGAGGCCCTGGTCTCGGCCGTGGGCCTCTCGGTGTGGAAAGATGGCGTCGTCTTTGCCATCCTGATCGTGGTATTGCTGGTGCGCCCCAGCGGCCTGCTGGGCAAGCCCATAAAAGAAAAAGTATAAGGAGGCGCGCGGAATGCAGACAAAATTGAACCGCAGGACCATCTCCATGCCCGCCCGCTACCTGATCAACGCCGCCCTGATCGCTTTGTTCCTGTTCGGCGGCAGCGCTTTTGTGGGCAGCGGCGCGGTGTCCGGCTATTTTATCAAGGTGCTGATGCTGATCGGCATCAACGTCATTCTGGCAGTGTCCCTGAACGTGGCCACCGGTTATCTGGGGCAGCTGCCGCTGGGGCACGCCGGCTTTATGGCCGTGGGCGCCTACACCGGAGGCATCTTTCTCAAGGCCGTGAGGGCGGACCAGGCCTCCGGCGTCCAGTACGCGCTCTGCGTGGGGGCGGCGCTGCTGCTGTCCGGGATCGTCGCCGGCATCTTCGGGGTGCTCATCGGCATCCCCGCCCTGCGGCTGCGGGGCGACTATCTGGCCATCATCACGCTGGGCTTCGGCGAGATCATCCGGGTGGTGCTGACCAACATCGACGAGGTGCTGGGCTTCAAGTTCACCTACGGCGCTTCGGGCCTCAAGCGCATCCCCAAGATCACCAGCTTTTTCAATGTGGCGCTGATGGCGGTGCTCACCTGTCTGGTCATCCATATGATCATGAAGTCCCGCCACGGCCGGGCGGTCCTCTCCATCCGCGAAAACGAGATCGCGGCCGAGAGCTGCGGCATCCGCACCACCTATTATAAGGTGATGGCTTTCACCCTGTCGGCCTTTTTCGCGGGGGTGGCCGGCTGCCTGTACGCGGGCTATCTGGGCAGCCTGCAGCCCACCACGTTCGGGTTCATGAAGTCCATCGAGATCCTGGTCATGGTGGTGCTGGGCGGCATGGGCTCGATGCTGGGCTCGGTCCTTTCGGCCACCGTGCTCACCGCCCTGCCCGAGGCGCTGCGCGCCTTTTCCGACTACCGCATGGTGGTCTATTCGCTGGTGCTGGTGCTGGTGATGATCTTCAAGCCCACCGGCCTGCTGGGGCAGTATGACTTTTCGCTGTCCCGCATCCTGGAAAAGCTGATGAACCCCAAAGAAAAACGGCGGAAAAAGGAGGGCGGCGCAGATGAGTAAAGAGAGCACGAAGCTTGTTGAGGTGCCCGGCGGCGTCATCCCCGAGCGGGACGCCGGCGCGCCGCCGGTTTTGGAGGTGCGGCATCTGGGCATTGATTTCGGCGGCCTGACCGCCGTGGACGATTTCAACTTCATCATCGGCCGCACCGAGATCGGCGGCCTGATCGGCCCCAACGGGGCGGGCAAGACCACCATCTTCAACCTGCTGACCAACGTTTACCAGCCCACCCGCGGGCACATTTTGGTCAACGGGGTGGACACCCGGGGCAAAAAGACCTATGAGGTCAACCGGATGGGGATCGCCCGCACCTTTCAGAATATCCGGCTGTTCAAGGCCCTGCCGGTGCTGGACAACGTGCTCATCGGCATGCACAACGCCATGACCTACCGCCTGGGCGCGTCGGTGCTGCGGCTGCCCTCTTTCTGGAAGCAGGAGCGCGCCGCCCGCAGCAGGGCGCTGGAGCTGCTGTCCATCTTCGGCATGCAGGACCTGGCCGACGTGCCGGCGGGCGGCCTGCCCTACGGTGCCCAGCGGCGGCTGGAGATCGTGCGGGCGCTGGCCTCCGGCCCCAAGGTGCTGCTGCTGGATGAGCCCGCGGCCGGCATGAACCCCTCCGAGACCGCGGAACTGATGGAGAATATCCGCAAGATCAGGGACACTTTCCAGATCGCGGTCATCCTGATCGAGCACGACATGAACCTGGTCATGGGCATCTGCGAGGGAATCGCGGTGCTGAACTACGGCCAGATCATCGCCAAGGGCACGCCGCAGGAGATCCGCACCGACCCCGTGGTCATCGAGGCGTATCTGGGCAAGAAAGGGGGCGCCGCCGGATGCTGAACGTGGAAAACATCAATGTGTATTATGGCAGCATCCACGCCGTGAAGGACATCACCTTCAACGTGGAAAAGGGGGAGATCGTCACCCTGATCGGCGCCAACGGCGCGGGCAAAAGCACGATCTTGAACACCATCTCGGGCCTGCTGCGCTCCAAAACCGGGTCGGTCACCTTTGAGGGCCGCCCCATCGGCAGCCTGCCCCCGCACAAGGTCCTGGCGCTGGGCCTGGCCCAGGTGCCGGAGGGTCGCAGGGTGTTTTTGAAGATGACGGTGGAGGAGAACCTGGAAATGGGCGGTTACACCCGCCCGGCGGGGGAGATCGCCGACTCGCTGGAGGACGTCTACCGCCGCTTTCCCCGCCTAGCGGAGCGGCGGCGGCAGGTGGCGGGCACCCTGTCCGGCGGCGAACAGCAGATGCTGGCCATGGGGCGGGCGCTGATGGCAAAGCCCGCGCTGATGATGCTGGACGAACCCAGCATGGGGCTGGCCCCGCTGCTGGTGGAGCAGATCTTCGACATCATCCGGGAGCTGCACCGGGCGGGCACCACCATTCTGCTGGTGGAGCAGAACGCCCAGATGGCGCTGTCGGCCGCGGACCGGGCCTATGTGCTGGAGACCGGCCGCATCGTCATGCAGGGCGAAGCGCGCGCCCTGCTGGAGGACGACCAGGTGCGCAGGGCCTATCTGGGCGAGTGAAATACAGGGGGGAGAGAAGAACGGCGCGCCGTTCTTCTCTCCCCTTTTTGTCATGATATCAAGGCCCCAAAAAGCACAGGGCCAGCGCGGTCAGGCAGCCTGCCCGTCTGCGGACGCCGGAGCCGGGGCCGCAGGCGAAGCGTTTTCCTCCCGCCTTGGCCCGGCCGAAAGGGCCGCTGCCGGGCCAGCGCGGGCGCAGGAGCGGCAGCCTGCCCGGAAGAGCCCGCCCGCCGGGAGCGGGCGGCCCGGCGCGGGCTATGGCTGCCGGCCGTCCCTGCGGAAGAGCTTCTTTTGGGGCTCGGCCCAAAGCGGCAGCACCTTGCGGTAGACCGCCACCGCCCTGGAGCTGACGGCCCGGTCCAGATGATAGCGGCCGAAATACCAGCACCGATATTCCATCTGGTCCGCCACCTCGTCAAGGAAGGTCTCGAGACGGTTGGTCTCGGCCGCCTCGCCCAGCAAAAAGCGCCGCAGGCGGTAGGGCGGGGTGTGGGTGAGGATATAGTCCACCCTGCCGCCGTTCTCCCCGAGCTTTTCCCGGCAGTTGTCCAGCTCGTCGGCGGCGGGAAGCTCGCTGCGCCACCAGGTCTCGCCCTCCTCCCGGTCCAGCCGGTCCTCGCTCTCCCCGCCGCCAAAGCAGAGCAGCTTTTTGTTTTCGATCGTGTACACCTCGCCCCGCAGCAGGTGGTACAGCCTGCCGCTGATATGGCGGGCGCGCCCGCCCGCGTAGGGCTCTGCGGGGTAATCCCGCAGCAGATCGTAATTTTCATGCGCGCCGTCGAGGAAAAGCAGGGTATAAGGCCTTTTGCCCAGCCATTTGAGCAGCTTTTGC
Organism: Anaerofilum hominis; assembly: GCF_014287275.1. Classification (GTDB taxonomy): domain Bacteria; phylum Bacillota; class Clostridia; order Oscillospirales; family Ruminococcaceae; genus Pygmaiobacter; species Pygmaiobacter hominis. Next base: position 203,229 of record NZ_JACONZ010000005.1, on the reverse strand, counting down.
TCCTCTTTGTCTCCCCGCCACAGAAAACCGAAATCGCCCAGCACGATCAGGGTATCCTGCCGCTTGAGCCGTTTGACCGCCGCCTCTTTCAGCCGGTCCGCGTCCCCGTGCAGGTCCGCCGTCACATAGATCAATCCCATTTCCCTCCTTTTTTCATCTCCGCCGCATCCAGACAGCCGGTCCCCCCTCTGCGCTGCCGGCAGATACTTTTTATTTCCACAAAATAATGCTATACTATTATATTATGATCCCCCTGTGGGGGGAAGCATGTCCGCGCCGGGGCATCGGACGCGGCCCTGTTCCGCGCCCCGGCAAACCGCCCCTGTGCGGCCGTCACGGCCGTATGTGCCGCAGACGTTGACGACCGTCCCGGCGTCCGGGCCTCTGCGTCCGATCCTGGCCCGGCCTGCGCCGTGCGATCGTTATAACCATCCCGCCGCAGGCGGCCACCACAAAACCGCGGCCCCTCTGCGGTTTTGACGGTTTCAATGATCGCTCAGGCGTCCGGGCCTCTGCCCGGTCTACGCCGTGCGATCATTATAACACAAACCGCCCGTCCCTTTCCATCACTCCATCTCCTGCGAGGTATCCGTTCATGAAAAAATTTTGCTGCAGCCTTTTGGCTGTGCTGCTCTTCTCGGTCACCCTGCTGGCGGCCCCTGCCGGGGCTGTCACCTTTGCCCCGCCCTTTGAGCCCAACGCCGACGCCGTGTATCTGGTAAATCTGGACACCGGCATCGTGGTATACGAGAAAAACGCCGACAAAAAGCGCCCCCCCGCCAGCCTCACCAAGCTGATGACCACCCTGCTGCTGCTGGAAAACGTCCCTGACCTGGACGGCACCCGCATCACCGCGCCGGGCTACATTTTCGACGAGCTGTTCGGGGTGCCCAGTTCCACCGCCGACATCCGCCCCTATGAGGAGGTGTCCGCCAGGGACCTGCTCTACGCCATGATGCTGCCCAGCGCCAACGAGGCCGCCAGCACGGTGGCCGACTATCTGGGCGGCGGCAACCTGTCCAACTTTTTTTATCTGATGAACAACCGTGCCCGGGAGCTGGGCTGCACCAACACCAATTTCACCTGCGCCCACGGCCTGTACGGCATGGACCAGAACCACTACTCTTCGGCGCGGGACATGTACCTGATCGCCAAGGCCTGCTACGACAAGGGCGCGCTGTTCATGGACGTGGCCACCACCCTGACCTATGCCATGCCGGCAAGCAACAAACACAACGGCTCCTATAAGATCTTTAACACCAACTTCATGATGCGCCAGGGCACCGAGGTCTACCGCAGCTATATCCAGGGCATCAAGACCGGCTCCACCCCCGAGGCGGGCTACAACCTGATCACCACCGCCAAAAAGGACGGCCAGACCTATATGCTGGTGGTGATGGGCACCCCCTATGAAAGGGACCAATATGGTTACGGGCTGGCCTTTTCGGTGACGGCCCAGATCTACGACTGGGTCTTTGACAGCCTGTCGGTGCGCCCGGCCCTGGACACCATGCAGGACATCACCGAGATCAAGGTAAAATACTGCTCTGAGCAGGACACCCTCAAGCTGCGCCCTGCCAGCGACCTGATGACCCTGCTGCCCATTGAGAGCGACGAGACCACCATCAACAAAGAGTTCCATCTGCCCGAGACGGTGACCGCCCCCATCGAGGCGGGGGACGTGGTGGGCAGCGTCACTCTGTCTTTGGCCGGGGAGGAGATCGGCACCGTGGATCTGATCGCCAGCCAGAGCCTGGAGCGCAACACCGCCCTGTATGTGATCGCCAAAATCGGCGAGTTCTTCTCCTCCCTGTATTTCAAGGTCCTGCTGGTGCTGATCCTGATCACCGTGGCCGTCTATGTGGGCTATATCCTCTGGGTGACCCACAAGAACAAAAAAATGGGAAAAGTGGACCGCCGCCGGTCGAGAAAGCTCTGATCCCGCGCACGCCGCGTATGTTCTGCCGCGGCCTTTCCATGACGCTTCCATCGCCGGCACAGGTCCGCCGATGCAAACGGATTTTTATTTTCTGACAGCCTGCCCGGCGACCGGGAGAAAGGGAGTTTTAAAGATGGACGTCAAACACCCGCGCAACCTCACGATGCTCACTGATTTTTACGAGATCACCATGGCCGCCGGCTATTTTGAGGAGGGCTATGAGGACAAGACCTGCGTCTTCGACATGTTTTTCCGCCGGGTGCCGGACGGCGGGGGCTTTGCCATCTGCGCCGGGCTGGCCCAGCTGATCGAGTCGCTGGACAACCTCAGCTTTACCGAAGAGGATATCAGCTATCTGCGCAGCTGCGGCTGCTTCGGCGAGCCGTTCCTGGACTATCTGCGCAGCTTTCGCTTTGCCTGCAGCGTCTGGGCCATCCCGGAGGGCACGCCCATTTTTCCCGGCGAACCCATCGTCACTGTGGAGGGCCCCGCCATCCAGGCCCAGCTGCTGGAGACCATGCTGCTGGTCAACATGAACCACCAAAGCCTGATCGCCACCAAGGCCAACCGCATCGTGCGGGCCGCGGCAGGGCGGCCGGTGGCAGAGTTCGGCGCGCGGCGGGCCCAGAGCTATGACGCGGCCGTTCTGGGCGCGCGGGCGGCCTACATCGGCGGCGTGGCCAGCACCAGCTGCGTGATGGCGGCGCGGGACTTCGGCATCCCCGCCTCGGGCACCATGGCCCACTCCTGGGTGCAGATGTTCCCCTCGGAATACGAGGCTTTCAAAAAATATGCCCAGCTTTATCCCCACGGGTGCACGCTGCTGGTCGACACCTACAATGTCATCAAAAGCGGCGTGCCCAACGCCATCCGGGTCTTTGACGAAGTGCTGGGGCCCCTGGGCATCCGGCCCGCGGGCGTGCGCATCGACTCGGGAGATATCGCCTATCTGTCCAAGCGCACCCGCCGCCTGCTGGACGAGGCCGGCTACCCGGACGCGGGCATCGTGGCCAGCAATTCCCTGGACGAGTACATCGTGCGGGACCTGATCCTGCAGGACGCAAAGGTGAGCAGCTTCGGCATCGGCGAAAACCTCATCACCAGCAAAAGCGACCCGGTCTTCGGCGGCGTGTACAAGCTGGCGGCGGTCAAAGAGGGGGGCGTTTACATGCCCAAGATCAAGGTGAGCGAATCCGTCGAAAAGCTCACCACGCCCCACCGCAAAGCGGTCTGGCGCATCTACGACAACGAGACGGGCAACGCCATGGCCGACTACATCACCATCTTCGACGAGCCGGTGGACACCGCGGACGGCATCACCATCTTCGACCCGCTGGAGACCTGGAAGGTAAAGACCATCACCAACTGCACGGCAAAAAACATCCTCATCCCCATCTATGAGCAGGGCAAAAAGGTCTACACCTCCCCTTCCTTGGAGGAGATCCGCACCTTCTGCGCGGGCCAGGTGGCCACCCTCTGGGACGAGGTCAAGCGGTTCGAATATCCGCACCGCTACTATGTGGACCTCTCCCAGCGCCTTTGGGACGAGCGCCAGAGGCTGCTCAAGACCCTGTCTTTTTGACCCCGCGAACACCGCGGAACGGCTGGGCGGTCCGGGCCTCTCCCGGCGGCCCCGGCGCCGCTCCATCACCGACCACAGGAGGGAAACTGTATGCGTGACTTTACTTACTATGTGCCCACCGAGATCCTTTTCGGCCGGGGGGCGGAGGCGGATACCGCAAAGGAGATCCGCAAATTCGGCGGCAGCCGGGTGCTGGTGGTCACCGGCGGCGGCAGCGTGGAGCGCAGCGGCCTGCTGGCCCGCATAGAGCAGGGGCTGAAAGAGGCGGGCCTTGCCTATGAGGTCTTTCGCGGCGCAAAGCCCAACCCCCGTCTTTCCCACGCCAGGGAGGGCGTGCGGCGCGCGCTGGAGATGAGGGCGGATCTCATCCTGGCGGTGGGCGGCGGCAGCGCCATCGACACCGCCAAGGGCATTGCCCACGGCGCGGCCAACCCCGACACCGACATCTGGGATTTCTGGTGCGGAAACGCGCCGCTGACGCGCAGCATGCCGGTGGGGGTGGTGCTCACCATCTCGGCGGCGGGCAGCGAGACCAGCAACTCCGCGGTGCTGACCAACGAGGAGAACGGCCAGAAGCGGGGCCTTGGCCACGACCTGAACCGGCCCGCTTTCGCCATTATGGATCCGGAGCTGACCATGACTTTACCTGCATATCAGGTCGCCTGCGGCGTGGTGGATATCATGATGCACACGCTGGATCGCTATTTCAACCCGGTCTGGGACAACGACCTGACCGACGGCATCGCCGAGGCCCTGCTGCGCACTGTGATCCAAAACGGACGGCGCGCGGCGGCCGACAAGACCGATTATCACGCCATGAGCGAGCTGATGTGGTGCGGCAGCGTGTCCCACAACGGGCTGACCGGCCTGGGCGGCAAACAGGATTTTGCCCCGCATCAGCTGGGGCACGAGCTGTCCTCCCGTTTTGACGTGGCCCACGGCGCGTCGCTGTCCACAGTGTGGGGCGCCTGGGCCGAGACCTGCCTGCAGGCCGGTCCCGCCCGCTTTGCCCGTCTGGGACGGGAGGTCTGGGGCCTGCGGGAAGAGGACGACCTGGCCGCGGCGCGGGCCGCCATCCGGGCCACCGTGGACTATTTCCGCGAGCTGGGCATGCCCACCTGCTTTTCCGAGCTGGGCGTCGGGGTACAGGACGAGGCCACGCTCTGCGAGATGGCGGACTGCGTCACCTATCACGGCGCGCGCACCATCGGCAGCTTCCGGGTGATGGGCAGGGAGGAGATCCTGGCCGCCTACCGCCTGGCAAACCGCTGAGGTCTCCTTTTCTTTCCGTGCCGGGGCAGGGGGACCGCCGTCCCCCGGCCGGTCCGGGGCGGCCGGGCTGGAGCGGCTGCCGGTCAGAGACGCCCGGGAAGACGGCGCATTGCGGCAAAAGCCGCAGTGCCCGCCGCTCCGCCCCTGCTTTTGAAGATACCGCATCAAAAAGGCCGCGCACTGTCAAAGGTGCGCGGTCTTTTTGCGGCTCCGCCGGGCGGCGGAGCCGCAGGCTTTCCCCGCGCGGGGAGAGGCCAAGCCCCGCAGCTCCCCTGCCGTGAAGCGCGCCTTGGCCCTGCGCCGCCGTCTCTTCTGTCCGGGCCCCGCGCCGGCTGTCCATTTTCTACTTGCCGGCCGCGCTGCGCGGTGGTACAATGAAGCCCTGACCGGGAGGCGCGCCCCCGGAGAAGGGAGGAAACGGCCGTGAACAGGAGAGACAGGGCCCTGGCGCTGCTGCGGCTGGTTCCGCTGGCGGTGATGCTGGGGCTCATCGCTGCGGCCGCTTTTTTCGTCCGCGGCCTCAGTGTGGAAGATCTGCTCCGCGCTTCCCCTCAAAATCCCTGGCTGGCAGCCGGTTTTCTGCTGCTACTCTACGCCCTGAAAAGCCTGTCCGTGGTGTTCCCCATCCCGGCGCTCTATCTGGCCGGCGGGATGCTGTTCCCTTTGCCTGCAGCTCTGGCCGTGGGCGCTGCGGGCATCGCCGTTTGCCTCAGCCTGCCCTATTGGGTGGGGCGCTGGTCCGCGGGAAGTTTTTCCTCAGCGCTGGCGCGGCGCTATCCAAAGGTGCGCGCGCTGCTGGAACTGCAGCGAAAAAACGACTTTTTCTTCTCCTTTTTCGTGCGGGTGATCGGTTTTTTGCCCTGCGACGTGGTCAGCCTTTATCTCGGCTCTTCGGGGCTGCCCTTTGGCTCTTATCTGGCCGGCGGGCTTTTGGGGATGCTGCCCGGTCTTTTCACCGTCACCCTGATGGGCGCCAGCATCCAGGACCCCTCCTCGCCGCAGTTTTTGATCTCGGCGGCGGTGACGGTGCTGCTGTCCGCCGCCTCGCTGTTCGCCGCATGGCGGCTGCGCCGCCGGCAGCCGGACGCCCATCCCGTCAGGGCTCGCTCTGCCGCCCTCAAAGACCGCGCCAAAAAACTGAAGCGGGATATCCCGGCGCTCTTTTTGGCGCTGAAAGACCCAAAGACCCCCATCCGGGCAAAGATCCTTGCCGGCGTCACGGTGGGCTATGCGCTCTCTCCCATCGACCTTATCCCGGACTTTATCCCTGTGCTGGGCTATCTGGACGATGTGATCCTGCTGCCCGCCCTGATCGCGCTGACCGTCCGGGCCATCCCCAAAGAGATCTGGGACCAGAGCCGCGCCCTTGCCGCGGAGGGCGGCCAGAACGGGAAGCGCACAAAATGGTATTTTGGGGTCCCGGTCGTCCTTATCTGGCTGGCGCTCGCCTGGCTGATCGTCAAAGCGGTCTGGCTTTAGTCTCCGCGCGGGGGCAGGGCGGCCCGTCCCGCCCTGCCCCCGCAAAAAACGCTTGGCCGCAGAAAAAACGCCCCTGGGGCAGACCGAAAAGGCCTGCTTCAGGGGCGTTCTGTATCACTTTCAGGGGACCGACGCGCCGGCAGCGCGCCCTCTGGGGCCCCTCTGCGGGCAAAAAAGCGGGGCCGGGGCCCGCGGGGCTCACAGGCTGATCTGCATGGCGTCCTTGACGCGGCGCATCGTCTCGTTGCCCACCCGGTTGGCCTTGTCGCTGCCCGCCTGGATGATCTGCCTGACCTCGTCCATATGCGCTTCGTAGTAGGCGCGCTTCTCGCGGAACGGGTCCAGCAGCGTGTTCAGCGCCGCGGCCAGCTTTTTTTTACAGGCCACGCAGCCGATGCTGCCCGCGCGGCAGCTGGCGCAGATCTCGTCGTACTCGTCCCGGTCAAAGGTCTGGTGATATCTGCTCACCACACACACATCCGGGTCGCCGGGGTCATGGGCGGTGATGCGGTTTTTGTCGGTCAGCGCGCCGCGCACCTTTTGCTCCACGGTGGCCGCATCATCGGACAAATAGATGGCGTTGCCCAGGCTTTTGCCCATCTTGGCGTTGCCGTCCAGCCCCGCCAGGCGCGGGCAGTCGCTGAGCAGGATCTCGGGCTCGGTCAGCGTCTCCCCGTACAGGTCGTTGAAGCGGCGCACGATCTTGCGGGCCAGCTCCAGATGGGGGCGCTGATCTTCTCCCACCGGCACCAGATTTGCCCCGCAGAACGTGATGTCCGCCGTCTGGCTCACCGGATAACCCAAAAAGCCGATGGTCAGGTCGTCGTAGCCGTAAGCCGCGGCTTCGGTCTTGATGGTGGGGTTGTGGCGCAGCGTGTTGACCGTCACCAGCAGGGAATAGATCTCGGTGAGCTCGGCGATGGAGGTGATCTGGCTCTGCTGCACGATGGTGGCTTTTTCCGGGTCCAGGCCCACCGACAGGTTGTCGATGGCCACGTCGTAGATGCTGCTGCGGATGAGGGCCGGGTTTTCAAAATGCGTGGTCAGGGCCTGGATGTCCGCCAGCAAGATAAAGGTGTCGTACTGGTCCTGCAGCTTGACGCGGTTCTGCAGGCTGCCCACGTAATGGCCGAGATGCAGCTTGCCGGTGGTGCGGTCGCCGGTCAAAATGCGCTTTTTCTGTTCCATGTTTTTTTCTCTCCTTTTGTGTGTTGACGGCTGCCGGGCAAAAAAGCGCCCTCTGTCCCTGCCTGGGACAGAGGGCGCGCTGCGCTTTTGCTCTGGATGCCACCCGTGCGGCTTTTCTGCATACCTTGAAATATGCGCCCCGGGATAACGGCCGGGATGCCGTCGGCGCCTACTGCGGCCGCAGCCGGTTCGGGCCGCCCTCGTGAGCCCATTCAGCCCGCGCCCCCGCGCTGCGCTCTCACCTGCGGCAGCTCTCTTTGGCGGCGGCTGTGCGTGCTTACTCCCCTCACTCAACGGTTTGCCTGGTATCTTGTTCTGGGAACGCCTGTTTCCATTAAAACAGGCGTTTCTTCCCTTGACCCCGCCCGGCCGGCGTTTGCGGCCCGGACGGGCCCGGCCCGCGCGTTTTCAGCGGGCCGCCCGCAGACACAGCGGGGCCAGGACAGGTCTTAGGGCAATTATAGCCCCGCCGCGCCCCGGTGTCAAGCGCGCGCCTTTTTCAAAAGATCGGCGCGCCGGGCCGCCCCGCCTTTGTCCTTTTGCGGCGCGGCTCAAAGCCCCCCGGCATAAGCGGCCAGCTTTTCCAGCCCCTGCTCCAGCACCGTGGTGCCGCAGGCATAGCCCATGCGGAAGCAATGTTCCATCTCAAAACAGGCGCCCGGGGTGACAAAGGCCCCCGTCTGCCGGAACAGCCCCTTGCAGAACTCCACCGAGGGCAGGTCAAAATCGTACTCCACCAGCGCGGTGGTGCCCGCCTGGGGCCGCACAAAGGAAAAGTGCGGGTTCTGCCCGATCCAGCGGGTGAGCAGGTCCAGGTTGCGGCGCACCAGCGCGATGTTGCGCGCCAGCACCTTGTCCCGGTGGGCCAGGGCCAGGGCCGCGATCTGCTCGTCCAGCATGCCGCAGCTGATCATGTTGTAGTCCCGGTGGGACAGGCAGGCCCGCAGGGCCGCTTCGTCGCGGGTGGCGAGCCAGCCCAGCCGCACCCCGGCCATCGAGAACACCTTGGACATGCTGCTGACGCTGATGCCCTTTTCATACAGGTCGGCCACCGACTCGGTATAGGGCTCCTGCTGGTTGAGGCCCCGGTAGACCTCGTCGCAGAGCAGATAAGCGCCGGCCCCGCGGGCGATCTCGACCACCTCTTCCAAAAGTGCTTTGGGCATCAGCGCCCCGGTGGGGTTGTTGGGGTTGTTGATGCAGATCACCTTGGCGCCGTCCGCCGCCAGGCGGCGCAGCTCGTCGGGGTCGGGCAGATAGCCGTTTTCACGGCGCAGCCGCAGCAGCCGGACCTCTGCGCCGAAAGACGCCGGGATCGAGTAAAGCTGCTGGTAGGTGGGCAGCACCGAGATCACCCTGTCGCCCGGCTCCACCAGCGAGTAGAGCAGCAGGTGATTTGCCCCCGCCGCGCCGTGGGTGGAGATCACCTGCTGCGGGCCGATGGTGCGGTAGAGCCCGCAGATGCCCTGCAGGTAGGCCGGCGCGCCCACGATATCGCCGTAGGTCAGCCGGCGGCCCGCCAGCGCGTCCAAAAACGCGCCCCGCTCCTCGCCGCACAGCTCCAGCAGTTCGTCCAGGGATATCGACTCCACACAGGTCTCGGCGATGTTGTAGACCGCCTGGGTCTCGTAGGCGTTCATCCACTCTTCCACTTTAAAAGGTTCTATCTTCATGCTCACTGCTCCTTTGTCCTTTGATCCTCCGGCCGTCCGCCCGAACGCTGCGGACGCGTCCCCGCGGCAGGGGGGGCGCTGCACATACAGGACAATTTTACCACACTTGCCCCCGCAGGGGGAGTGCACCGGGCAAATTTTGTCCGGCCGCTGCCGCGCAGCGCAAAAAATTTTGCCAAAGCGGAGGTAGCCCCTTGACATTCAAAATGTAATTGATATAATTACAGTTAGAAGTGAGCTTATTTCAGTTACAGTTTTGGAGGGACCCTTTCATGACCAGTGAATTCAGCGTGGCCGTCCACGCGCTCGTCTTTCTCAACCACAAGGGCGGCTATCTGCCCAGCGAACTGCTGGCCGACAACATCTGCACCAACCCGGCGCGGGTGCGCAAGATCATGGCCCAGCTGAAAAAAGCCGGGCTGGTGGAGACCCGCGAGGGCGCGGAGGGTGGCTACCGCTTTACCGGAGACCCGGCACGGACAACGCTGCTGCAGATCGGCGACGCGCTGGACGCCCGCTATGTCTGCAGCAATTGGCGCAGCGGCGACGTGGACAGGAACTGCCTGATCTGCTCGGGCATGGGGGCGATCCTGGACGGCATCTACGACGAGCTGAACCAGGCCTGCCGTGCGCAGCTGGCCGCGATCACCCTGGATGGGATCGACAAAAAAATCTTCGCCCCTGCGGCGGACCAACCTGGAAAAGAGGCCATCACATGAAAAAATTCGACGCGGTCATCATCGGCTTCGGCAAAGGCGGCAAAACGGTGGCGCTGGCCGAGCGCTCGGACAAAATGTACGGCGGCACCTGCATCAACGTCGCCTGCATCCCCACCAAGGCGCTCGATCACAGCGCGGCCTTATCGGCGGCCATGGGCGGCAGCTTCGGTGAAAAGGCGGCCCGTTACCGGGCGGCGATCGAAGAGAAGCGGGCCCTCACCGCCAAGCTGCGGCAAAAGAATTACGACAAACTGGCGTCCCAGCCGCAAATTACGGTGCTGCAGGGGACGGCGCAGTTCACCGGCCCTCACACCGTGTCGGTCTCCGGCCCGCAGGGCGTGGTGGAGCTGTGGGGCGACACCATCTTCATCAATACCGGCGCGCGCCCGTTCGTGCCGCCCATCCCCGGCCTTGCAGGCAACCCCCGCGTCTATCTCAGCGAGACCCTGATGGAGCTGGAACAGCTGCCCCGGCGCCTGGTCATCATCGGAGGCGGGTATATCGGCATGGAGTTCGCCTCCATCTGGGCCAACTTCGGCTCACAGGTGACCATTGTGCAGGACGGCGAAGCCTTTTTGCCGCGGGAGGACGCGGAGATCGCCGCCGCCGTGCTGGAAAGCCTGCGCGCACGGGGGGTGACCGTGCTGCGCGGCGCGGAGATCCACGCCGTGCGCGGGGGCGGGGACACCGCCCTGATCGACCTGACGGCGAGCGGCGAGGCCCGGACGCTGGAGGCCGAGGCCGTGCTCGTGGCCACCGGGCGGCGGCCCGAGCTGGAGGGGCTGCACCCGGAGGCGGCCGGGGTGGAACTCACCGCCCGCGGCGCGGTAAAGGTGGACGCCCACCTGCGCACCACGGCGCCCCATATCTTCGCCCTGGGGGATGTGGCCGGCGGGCTGCAGTTCACCTATATCTCGCTGGACGACGCGCGCATCGTGCGCTCCGCTCTGCTGGGGGACGGCAGCCGCACCACGGAAAACCGGGGCGCGGTGCCCTACAGCGTCTTTCTGGACCCGCCTTTCTCCCGCGTGGGCCTGACCGAACAGGAGGCCCGGGACGCGGGTCATGAGGTAAAGGTCGCGCGGCTGCAGGCCGCCGCCATCCCCAAAGCCCAGATCCTGCGGCAGCCGGCGGGCCTTTTGAAGGCGGTGATCGACGCCGACAGCAGCTGTGTGCTGGGCGCCCATCTGTTCTGCGCCGAGTCCCATGAGCTGATCAACCTGCTCAAGCTGGCTGTGGATCAAAAGATTCCCTACACGGCGCTGCGGGACGCGGTGTACACCCACCCCACCATGTCCGAGGCGCTGAACGATCTGTTCGCTTCGGTGCACTGAGACCCGCGGCGGCAGACCGGCCGCCGGATCCGGCCCCGCGTTTTTCAGATTTTTTCTTCCCCGGCTGCGGCGGCGGAGAGCGGCGTTTTCCAGACGGGGCCCGCGCACCCAGTGGGGGAGGACGCAGCCATCCTGCGCACAGCGGTTTGCTCCCGCACACAGGACCGGGGCCGATGGCCAGACGCAAACGGGCCGCAGCAGCGTCCCGCACGCCGCTGCGCTTCGCCTGCAGGACGCCCTGTCCCGCGCCCGGATCTCGTCGCCGGAAGCGGGGCCCAGCCCCGGCCCCCGGTCAAAAAAATGCGCGCTCAGACCGGCCGACGGGCGGCGGCCTGCCCGCTTTTACGCCCGGCGGCCCGAGCCGCTTTTATCGGCGGCAACACATCTTTCAGGAGGTTTTCCATGGGCTTTACCGTTGAGGCCGGCATCCCGGCCGCCACCGTTTTTCTTCAGGGCATCCTGAGCTTTTTCTCCCCCTGCGTGCTGCCGCTGGTGCCGCTGTATATCGGCTATCTGGCGGGCGGCGCAAAAACCGTCGCCCCGGACGGCACCATCCGCTACGGGCGCAAAAAGGTGCTGCTCAACACCCTGTTTTTTGTGCTGGGGGTGAGCTTTGCCTTTTTTGCGCTGGGGCTCGGCTTTACCGCCGCCGGGCGGTTCTTCAGCGGCAACCGCACCCTTTTCGCCAGGGTGGGCGGCATCCTGGTGGTGCTGTTCGGCCTCTATCAGCTGGGGGTGTTCGGCGGCTCGGGCGCCCTGTCCCGCGAGCACCGGCTGCCTTTCCGGCTGGACCGCTTTGCCATGAACCCGCTGGTCGCGCTGGTGCTGGGCTTTACTTTCAGCTTTGCCTGGACCCCCTGTGTGGGGCCCGCGCTGGCCAGCGTGCTGCTGATGGCCTCGTCGGCGCAGAGCGCCTCGCTGGGGTTTGTGCTCATCGGCGTGTACACGCTGGGGTTTGTTCTGCCGTTTCTCGCCGTGGGGCTGTTCACCGGCTCTCTGCTGGACTTTTTCAGGAAGCACCAGAAAGTGGTGCGCTACACCGTCAAGGCAGGGGGCGTGCTTTTGGTGCTGATGGGCGTGATGATGTTCACAGGCTGGATGAACGGCGTCACCGGCTATCTGTCCGGGCTGGGAGGCGCAGGCGCTGCGCCCTCTTCCACGGCATCCTCTGCGCCGCAGCGCACCCCGGACCCCACATCGGATGCGGGGCAGGACTCCTCCGGGGCGTCCTCCTCCCCGCAGTCAGAGGCGATCGCCGCGCCGGACTTTACCCTGGTGGACCAGTTCGGCGAGAGCCACACCCTGTCCGACTACAAGGGCAAGGTGGTGTTCCTCAACTTTTGGGCCACCTGGTGCGGCCCCTGCCAGCAGGAGATGCCGGACATCCAGGCGCTGTATGAGGAATCCGGCGAAAACGCGGGCGACTTGGTCGTCCTGGGGGTGGCAAACCCCAAATCGGACGATCACCCGGCCGCGGTGGATGTGACGCAGGACAAGGTGCAGGCCTTTCTCTCCGACCACGGCTACAGCTACCCGGTGGTGATGGACCTCACCGGCGACCTCTTCGCCGCCTACGGTATCTCCGCCTACCCGACCACCTTTATGATCGACGCCGAGGGCAATCTTTTCGGCTATGCGCAGGGCAGCCTGACCCGCCAGATCATGGACGACATCGTGCAGCAGACCATGAGCGGGAAGCGCCGCTGACCGCAGGCCGCACAGGGCCGCCGGAGCTTGGCCGGATCCGAATAAGGAAACATGACCGCAAAGGGGGCAATTGGGGCGCATTGCGGGGTCGGCCCTTAACGCAGCCGACGCTGATGGAAAGCGACCGGCCCGGCAAGCCCGGCAAAGCCGGGCTTTGCAAAAACATGGCAAAACGCTTTTGAAACCACCTTGCCAGCCATACAGGATGCCTGCAGTGGTTTGCCTTGCACTGCATCTCCAATTGGTGCCTTTGCGGCGCTGCGCGGTCGAGCCCCACGATTTTGGATGCAGCGTGGGCGAAAACCAAGGGCGCGATCCTGTATGGATTGCCCCGCGGGTTTGAACCTGCCCTGCGCCAAAATCGTATGGCTCGACTCTTGTTTCCTTGTCCGGATCCGGCTTTTCAACGATCCTCCTTATTTCTGCAGCAAAAAGCGCTTTGCTTTTGCTCTGCGCCGCGGTAAAATAAAAGCTGCGGCGGCGCGCAAAGGCCCCTTGACCCCCGGGTGGGCACGGGGGGGCCGCCCCGGCGCATCCCACAAAAAACAAAGGAGTGTTTTCATGGTCAGCAAAAAGAAGTTCAACACCATCAGCGAGCTGCAGAAAGTGCAGTTCCTCGCTACCCAGTGCCCGTCCGAGGTGGGTCTGCACTCTGAGGACGGCGAGACCATCATCGACGCCAAAAGCTATATCGGCATGTACGCCCTCGACTTTGACCGCCCTATCCTGGTGGTCAGTGAGGACGAGGATTTTCACAAAAAGATCGGGGAGATCGGCGAGAACCTGCCCCTCGATGACTGAGTTTTTTCTGCGGCAGAGGCCCCCTGGGGCCTCTGCTTTTTTATTTCGATTCGCCGCAGCCTGTGGACAGGCCGCATGGCTACTAAAAAATAGCCTTGCGGCTATTTTTTATTGCTTTGCAATAAAAAACAATTTATTTTGATGGCCGCGCCCTCGCCGCTTGCGCGGCAACCGGGCGCATGGCCGAAAAAATAGCCTTCGGCTATTTTTTATTGCTTTGCAATAAAAAACAACTTATCTTGATGGCCGCGCCCTCGCTGCTTGCGCGGCAACCGGGCGCATGGCCAAAAAAATAGCCTGCGGCTATTTTTTATTTCACGCAGGGGCCGCCGCGGGGCGAAAAGGGAAAAGGGATCGCCGTGCCCGGCCGGTCCAACGCCGCTCCGTCTGAAAAACCGTCCCAACACAAACCGCTTTGCCCCCCGGCACAGGGCCGGGGCGGCCGCGCCCGCGGGAGGGCACCTGGGCCAGCGGCGAGTGCGTCCGCAGCAGCAGGGCCGAAAAAATTTTCCAGCATCTTGAAAACCTCCGCTGCCCCAAAACACGCCGCAGCCAACACGGGGCCCGCCGCCCCGGTCAAAAACCGAAAAATGCTTTCAGAAACACAAAACCTGCGCATAAAAAATCAGCCGCCCGGATATCCAGGCACGGCGCGGGAAGAGGTGAGAGAAGAGACAGGGGAGAGCGGCGTGGGGAGCGGCGCGGAGAGAGGCGCGGAGAGAGGCGCGGAGAATGGCGCGGAGAATGGCGCGGAGAATGACGCGGAGAATGACGCGGAGGGCGACACGGTCTTGCCCGGGCGGCTGTCTTTATTCCGGCCGGCTGCTTTTGCGCGCCCCCGTCCCTCCGGCGCGCCCGTGCCGCCTCCGTGATCTCCTCTGCAGCATTCTTTCCAGACCTGTGGCCCTTATATCCGCCGCTTTCCGCTGCGGCTGCAGCAAGCGCCGCCTGCCGCGAAATCGGTCTTTTGTCCCGCCGCTCAAAAGACGCCCGGGGGTGTCCTGCCCGCCGAAGCCCGCCCCGGGCACAGGAAGCAAACGCTTTGGAGAGACAAACGCTTTTAGGGCCTGCCCGCGGCCCTCTCTGCGGCAGCACAGAACCCTGTGTGCGGCAGGAAAGGGCTTTCGCAGATCTCCCCGCTTTTTTGCGCCAAAACGCGCCGTTTTCCTCCCCACGCGCCCCTTGGCTCTCCCTGCGCCGGGGCCGGGGCCGCGGCGCGCCTGCAGAGCTGTCCACCCGCGCATTTTTAAGAAACTTTTAGGTATTTCTGTCCCGCTTTCTTAAGACCTGTGGAGTATTGTAGAAAAAACTTCAGAGGCGGCGGGGCGGAAAAGATCTTCCCCGCGCGGACCGCGGCAGTTCCCCACATCCCCCCGCTGCCGCTCCACACGCCCTTTCAGGAAAGGAAATGGCCTGAAAATGAGAGATCTGATCCTAAAAGTCTACGGTCTTTTTACCGTGGCTGCGCCCGCCGCAGCCGTCTATTGCCTGCTGCGGCGGCGCGTCCCCTCTGCGTCCCGGGGGGCCGCCTACCCGCTGCTCATCGCCCTGTTCACTTTCTATATCGCTGCGGTCTTTCACGTCACCGGGGCGGGCACCCTGTCCGACCTGCTGCGCTTCGGCCTCGAGCTGCGCCCCAGCCAGCTCAACCTGACCTTTTTTGCCTCGCCCCCGTCCTCGCTGGGCTACCGGCTGAACGTCCTGCTCTTTCTTCCTCTGGGCCTGCTGCTGCCTGTGATCTGGCCCCGCCTGCGGCGCTGGTGGGCGGCGGGCCTTGCCGGGCTGGCGTTCTCCCTGCTGATCGAGGGCAGCCAGCTGCTGAACGACCGGGTGACCGACCTGGACGATCTGACCGCCAACCTGCTCGGCGCGCTGCTGGGCTATGCCGCCTGGCGGCTGGCCGCACTGGTATGTCCCCGCCTGTGCGTCCCCGGGCGGCGCGCAGCCGGGGAGCCGCTGTTTTATGTGGGCGCGATGTTCCTGGGCCGGTTTCTGCTGTTCGATGAATTCCATCTCGCCAAGCTGCTTTACGGGTTTTGAACGCCGCGTGCGGCGCGGCGCAGGGAACTGTTTTTCGTGCAGCGAGCGGCGGGCGGGCACGTCTTTCGGCCCCCGCCAAAGGGGGTGCGGGAAACGGGGCCTGAAAACAAGGCCCTGCTTTTGACAGCACTTTTTCTGCAAAGCAGGGATAAATGGCCACAGCGAGGGGGGCGGCTGTTTTGGGGCTGTTCTCCCGGCCGCTGCACAGCGGCGAGGGCGCGGTCCTTGAGATCACTTGTTTATTTGCGGCGCAGGGCCCCCCACAGCCGCAGGCGGATTGCTTCCTCGTCCTGCAGCCTGTCCTCCGGCCGCGGCGAATACAAATAGTCCTTTTTGATTTATCTTAAATAAAAAAACAGCCTCTGTTTTCCAGAGGCTGTTTTTTGGGCTGCTCGTCCGGCTGCCGCATGGCGCCCACACTATGGCAGGCGCCGGTCTCCCCATCGGGCCGCGGCGCGCAGCGGCCGGAGAGCCGCTTTCAGCGCTTTGCCGCACACAGCGCTGAAAATTTGTCCCGGCGGGCGTGTTCCGGTCCCCGGCAGGGCGGCCGGGGCGCAGCGCCAAACCGCTTTCCGCCGTTTTTTCTGCCGCGGACGCTGCGGGGGCGTGCCGCCTTTCCCCTCCGGGAAAGCGTTCTGCCCGCGGCAGCCGGCCCTACTGCTGCGCCGACGCGTCGTCGCGCAGGCCCCGCAGACTGGCGGGGTCCTTGCGGTAGAGCTTTTCGATCTCCTTGCTGTAGCCCAGCAGCACGTCCGGGTTGGCCTCGTTCAGCACCTGCATCGCGCGGCCGGCCTGCTCCCCATCCGCCACGCGCACGGCGCGGCTCTTTTTATCTGCGGTCCAGAGCATCAGGTCGTCGAACTCGCCTGTCTTGAAGCCGTTGCGGCGGCGGGTGGTGTGCCGGCAGTAGGCCCAGACGATATCCCGGGTGGCCAGGCCGCAGGTCCGGGCCCCGTCCTGCCAGATCACCCAGTCCCCGCCGATGTGCAGCGGCCCGACCGGCTCGATGTTTTCATAAAACTGCTCCATGCGCTCAGCGGCGACCTCTGCGCCCTCCGGCGCAGCTGCGCACAGCTTGCGCAAATCGCTCTGATACCCGCCGGTGGCCGCGCGCACGATGCGGTAGATCGCCCAGATCAGCGCGGCCGCAGCCAGCGCTGTAAAGCCCCAGGTGGCGTCCGCATGGCTCTTGCCCAGAAAATCCGCTTTCAAGTAGTAGGGCAGAAACAGCGCCTGCTGCTCCGCGCTCATCTGGTCCCAGCCCACGGTCTCGCGGTAAAACCGCAGCGATTCCTCATCCATGGGCAGAACGGTGCCGCGCACATGGATCACCGTGCTGGTGCCCTGAGTATCTCCGTTCAGATAGTCCCAGCTCTCCTGCAGCAGATCCTGCGCCGCGGACAGATCCTTGCTGGTGAGCACCAGACCCATATAAGAGGTCTGGTTGGCGTCGATGATATACTCCCTGCTGACCGTGCGGCCCGGCCCGCCGGAAGACGACCGCGTCGTCTCGGCATAGGTGTCGTACATCCCGTAAATGTCCGCCTCCACATAAGCGCCGCTGAGTTGTTCCTGCGACAGGCTGTACAGATCTTTCGGGCCCCCGATCGCCTTGAAAGCGCCAAAACCGGTCGCCGCCAGCAGCCCCACCGCCGCCGCCAGCAGCAGGACCGTAAAGACGATCGACTTTTTTAAACTCTGCCTTTTCAGTTTTTCAAACATAAGCTCCTCCTTTTGTTCCCACAAAACCTTTGTATCACGCCGGTCCCGCTGACAAAAGTAACCGTCAGTACCGCCTGCATGCTGCGTAAAGTCACGTCCCCCATGCAAAAAAGCAGACGGGCTTTTGCCCGTCCGCCCCAAAAAGCGCCGCCGCAAAAAAGTTTTTCCGCGCCCGCGCGTCATGGTCGTCTCTTCTTTTTTGTCCGCTCAGGCCGCAGGCTCCTCCGCCCGCTGCCGGTCCAGACGCAGGTTGCGCGCGTAAAGCACCAGCTCGGTGAGCAGCATGCACAGATTGAGCACATAGAAGAAAAACACATAGGTGATGTTGCCCGCCAGCAGTTTCGCGCTGATGCCGCAGACATATCCCACTGTGATCAGGATCAGAAAGGCGAGGCTTTTGCCCCGGGTGGTGCGGGCGAGATACGCCTTGCGGATCGAGATCGGCCAGGAAAGGCCGAAACAGATGACCATTGCCGCTTCGAGAATTTCGGACATGTTTCATTTCCTCCTCTTTTGCTCCCCTGCCGGGCAGGACCCGCCTTTCGGCCGCCCGCGCCTGCAAAACCGCCGCTGGGCTGCCGGGCCCGGCCCCGGGGCCATATCGCTTTTCATTATAACCTCACAGCGCGCAAAAGTCCACAAGAAAGGACCAACGTCCCTGTTGTAGATAAGTGTTGCTAATAAAAACTGCGTCAGTTTCACCAAACAGCCTTGAGAGGAACCGTTTCCTATGATAGAATGCAAAAAAGAGCAGGTCGTATTAGGCGGAGAAGATGTACCAGAGATCATTTATATTGCACGCAGGAGAGAAAGAGCATGAAAAAGCTAATTAAAAAATTGATGTTGGCCACAGCGATTCTGTTTTTTATCATAGCCATGATAATGCTAATCAAATGCCCTTTCATTAATACCATTAATCTACCGATGCTCTTTAGTTCAATAGCTTTAAGTAGCTTGTTTTTAGGATTATATCGCATCATTGATTTGTTGGAAAGCAAGCAGTAAGGAAAATGAGCATAATCTTTGCTACGCCTTATTGGTATAAAGCGGCAAAAATTGGAAACTCCCTGCACCGAAGAAGTGCAGGGAGTTTTTTGGCTATTGCGATAAAGACGGGTTTGCCATGCCTAAAAGCAACACTTATCTACAACAGGGAGGGACCAACCCCCGGCCGTCCCACAGCGCGCCGGGCGGCAAAAAGCCGCGGGGACAAGCCCCGCGGCTTTGTATTCAGGCTTTTTTCTGGTCCACCGGCAGCCCGCAGGGATGCGCGGGCGCGGTGTCCAGAGCGCTCTGCCGCTTCACGATCTCATAAAAACGGTAGCCGCCCGAAAGATTGTAACAGGTAAACCCATTCTGGCTGAGGATGCGGCAGGCGATATAGCTGCGCAGGCCGCTTTGGCAGTTGACATAGACCGGCTTTGCGGGATCCAGCTCAGACAGGCGCTGCCGCAGGCTGTCCAGCGGGATGTGCACCGTGCCCTCGATGTGCCCGGCCCCGTACTCCGCGTCGGTGCGGGTGTCCAGCAGGGTGACGCTGCCGTCCCGGGGCAGGGCGTCCACCTGGTCCCAATGGAACTGGCGCACCGTGCCGGTGAGCAGGTTTTCGATGACATAGCCCGCCATATTCACCGGGTCCTTGGCCGAGGAGTAGGGCGGCGCATACGCCAGCTCCAGCTCGGTGAGGTCGGGCCCGGTCAGACCGCCGCGGATGGCCGCGGCAAGCACGTCGATGCGCTTGTCGACCCCCTCTGCGCCCACGATCTGCGCGCCCAGCAGCCGCCCGGTGTCGGATGCGAACAGCACCTTGACCGTCATATTGACCGCGCCCGGATAATAGGAGGCATGGTTGGCCGAGAAGGTGACCACCTTGTCAAAAGCGATGCCCGCCGCTTTTGCCGCCGCCTCGTTGAGGCCGGTGGAGGCCGCGGTCAGATCAAACAGCTTGAGCACACTGGTGCCCTGCACGCCGGAAAAGCGGCTCGGCCTGCCGCAGATGTTGTCAGCCGCGATGCGGGCCTGCTTGTTGGCGGGCCCCGCCAGGGGCAGCAGCGCGGGTGCGCCGGTAATGAGGTTTTTCACCTGTACCGCGTCCCCCACCGCGTAGATGTCCGGGTCGGAGGTGCGCATCTGCTCATCCACCGCGATGGACTTGCGGGCGCCCAGCGCCAGCCCCGCCTCTTCCGCCAGACGGGTGTCGGGCGACACGCCGATGGCCAGCAGCACCAGGTCTGCCTCCAGCGCCTCGCCCCCCTCCAGCAGGGTACGCACGCCGCCGCCGCAGTCCTCAAAGTCCGCCACCGCGGTCTCCAGGCGCAGCGTCACCCCTTTATCCCGCAGGTGGGCGTGCAGCAGAGCGGCCATGTCCCGGTCCAGCGGCGCGAGCACCTGGTCCAACCGCTCCACCAGCGTGACCGACAGCCCCGCGCGGGTCAGGTTCTCCGCCATCTCCAGGCCGATAAAACCGCCGCCCACCACCACGGCGCGGGCGGGCCGCTGCTCCTCGATAAAGCCGCGCAGGGCAAAGGTGTCCTCCACCGTGCGCAGCGTAAAGATGCGCCCGCCGTCGATGCCGGGCAGCGGCGGCCTCACCGGCCGTGCGCCGGGGGCAAGGATCAGCTTGTCATAGCTCTCTGTATATTCCGAGCCGTCGTCCAGCCGGCGCACCCGCACCTGCTTTGCCGCCCGGTCGATGGAAAGCGCCTCCTGACGCACCCGCGCCTCGACGCGGAACCGGCCGGCAAAGCTTTCCGGCGTCTGCAGGGTCAGCTTTTTGCGGTCGGTGATCTCCCCGCCCACATAATAGGGCAGGCCGCAGTTGGCGTAAGAGACATAGCCGCTGCGCTCCAGCATCACGATCTGCGCCTCTTCGTCCAGCCTGCGCAGCCGCGCAGCTGCGGTGGCGCCGCCCGCGACGCCGCCGATGATGAGTACTTTCATCCGCTTTTCCTCCTTTTTTCAGCCCCGGCCTGCGCAGCCGTGCCGATCCTGGCCGCAGCCGCCCTCATGGCCATGGCAGCCGCTTTCCTGTCCGTGACAGCCGCCCTCATGCCCGTGTTCATGCCCGGCGCACTTTGCGGCCGGGTCATAGGACAGGCTGCCCGCAGCCAGCGCCGCTGCCGCGGCGTCCGCGCTGCCGGTGACCCCGGGATACAGGGCGATGCCCGCCGCTGCCAGCGCGTCCCGCGCGCCGCCGCCGATGCCGCCGCAGATCAGCGCCTCTACCCCCTGCGCCTGCAAAAAGCCGGCCAGCGCGCCGTGGCCGCTGCCCGCCGTGGGCACCACCCGCGCGGAGACGATCCTGCCGTCCTGCGCCTCGTAAAGCTTGAATTCCGCCGTGTGGCCAAAATGGCCAAAGACGTTCCCGTTTTCATGTGTGACCGCGATCTTCATGATGACAACAACCTCTCTTCTGTTTTTTGCAGCCGTCCCCTGCGGCGGGGCCGGCTTCCTGCACCGCTGCAGCGCAGCGCCGCCGCGCGCACCCGCCCCCGGCACAGCCGCTGCCGCAGCACCCTTCCGCGCGGGAGCAGAGGACAAACTCCCCGCCCCGCACCTCGAGCCCGCGCCCGCGCACCAGCGCCTCGGCCAGCTTGCGCCGCGCCCTGTCGTACACCGCCTGCACCGTGGTGCGCGCCACCCCCATCTGGGCCGCGCACTCCTCCTGGGTGCATCCCAGCAGGTCGATCAGCCGCACCGCCTCGTATTCGTCCACCGCCATCTCCACCGGCGGCCCGCCGTCGCCCTGGCCCAGCGGGGAAAATCCCGCTTCCCGCGGCAGGGCGCAGACCCGGCGGCATTTTTTAGGCCTCGGCATCCCGGACGCCTCCCCTCGCTGTGGCCTGTAGCTTTATCCTAGCATCGTTTTTGACATATGTCAATTATCTTTTTATGAATTTTCTTTTCGCTGGCGCGGTGATAGCCCGGGGGAGCGGCCGCCGAAAAAAGCGGCCGCTCCGCGCTTTCCCGGAACGGGAGAGGAGGGACACGGGCGCGCTGAAGCGCAGGTGCAGGCACACGGGGCGCTCACACCGACGCACCGGGGTCAGGCATGGGCAGTGGGGAATAGGAAGAGACGCATCGGCGCAGACGTGGGCACACTGGACATTGACTCGGGTCCCTTAGTACAGCCGCGGACGCATCAGCGCAAGCACGAACGCACTGGATAGGGGCACACCGGGCACAGACACGGGTATGGACATGGATGCACTGGCGGCACGGGCACAATGGCCACAGGTACAGGCGCGCCGGGGGACAGGGACGGCCTGGTGCAGACACGAACATGCCGGGCGCAGACATGGACACTCTGCATAGGCACAGGCACGTACCGGGTACAGGATTCAGGCGCGCTGGGGCGCAGGCATGCACACCGGCCTTGACACGAGCGTGCCGGGCATAAAGCACAGACGCGGGCGGGCTGAGCGCTGACACAGGCACCCTAGTTCAGATACGGGCCACCGCCCCAAACATTGGCACGCCCGACGCGGATGCGGATGCACTGGCATACCGAGTACAGACACATCAGGTGCGGACACGGCGACACAGACGCGCCGTACACCCACATCCCGCCACAGGTACAGACACGAATGCGCTGGGTGCCGGCACAGGCACGCACCGGGCACAGATATGGGCGGCGCTGGGGCGCGGGCATGGGACACCGGCCTTGACACGCGCGTGCCGGACGTAAGGCGCGGACGCGGGCACGCTGGGCGCGGACACAGGTACTCTAGTCCAGACACGGGTCTGCCGCCCCAAGCATGGGCACGCCGGATGCTGATGCGGACACACTGGATATGGGCAATGGGCACACCGGATTTAAAACACGAATACGCCGAGCGCAGGCGCAGGCAGGTGCGGGCAGGGAAAGGCCGGGCGAGGTTTCCTCCCCGCACGCCGCCGCGGACCTGACGCCGGTCCCCGCTTCAAAGAGCCGCCAACCCGATCGTATGCGCGCGCAGCGGTGCTGAGAACACCGCTTCATCCCGATCGGGAAGCGGGCTGATGAGCCGATCATCTGTGCGCGCGGCGGTGCTGAGAACCGGCCGCCGTGCTTCGCCTGAGGACGCCGCCCATGCGCCGCCGCTTTTCCGGCCCCGGTCCGCGGCTGCCGGCCGGCGCGGCGCGGACGCGCTCTTTCCGCTGGGGGGCCGCGGCCGTCGCCGGGCGGGCAGGGGGCGGTCCCCACGGCGGCCGCAGACGCGCTTCCCCGGCGGCCTCGAGCGATCAGAAAAGGCGGGCCGGTACAAAAGCACCGGCCCGCCCTGCAAAATTTTTCAGATCGGCGCCTGCGGCAAAGCCGCCGCGTCTTTTTTCCGTGCGCTTACTGCCCGTTCCGGGCCGCGTCGATATACCGCTTGATCGCGGCCACGTCGCTGTACTTTTCTACCGCGTCCCCATTCTGGACCACCAGGGTGGGCGCCTGGCTGATCCCATAGGCGCGCGCCAGCTCTTCATTGCCCGCCTCGTCGGCCACGACCTTTTCAAACGACAGGTCCGCCGAGTCCAGCATCGCGCCCGCCACCTTGCACTTGGGGCAGGTAGAGGTGGTGAACAGCAGTACCCGGGCGCTGTTGCCCGCCGCCGGCTTCTGCGGCACAGTGACGGTATTGGAGGCGGGTTTGTGCCCCTCTTTCAGGTGAGAGTTGCCGATGTCGTAGACCTTGCGCTCCTTGAACTCCTGGGTCTTGCCGTCGTTCCAGTTCTGCACCGGGCGGTAATAGCCGGTAATGCGGCTGTAGACCTCGGTGCGGCCGCCGCACTCCGGGCAGGTGTACTGCTCGCCCGCCAGATAGCCGTGATGCTTGCAGATGGAATAGGTGGGCGACAGGGTGTAATAGGGCAGGGTATAGTTCTCGGCAATGGTGCGCACCAGGGTCGCGGCCGCTTTCCAGTCCGGCAGCTTTTCACCCAGAAATGCGTGGAACACCGTGCCCGAGGTGTAAAGGGTCTGCAGCTCGTCCTGCACGTCCAGCGCCTCAAAGATGTCCGCCGTATAGCCCACCGGCAGATGAGAGCTGTTGGTGTAGTAGGGTGCGCCGTCGCTGTCGCCCGCCGTGACGATGTCCGGATAGCGCGCCTTGTCGTGCTTGGCCAGCCGGTAGCTGGTGGACTCGGCAGGGGTGGCCTCCAGGTTGTACAGCTCGCCGTACTCCTCCTGATAATCGCTCAGGCGCTCGCGCATGTGGTTCAGCACGTCGCGGGCAAAGCGCTGGGTGTCGGCGTGGGTGAGGTCCTCTCCCAGCCATTTGGCGTTGAGGCCCGCCTCGTTCATGCCCAGCAGGCCGATGGTGGAAAAGTGGTTGTCGAACGAGCCCAGATACCGCTTGGTGTAGGGGTACAGGCCCTCGTTCAGCAGTTTGGTGATGACGGTGCGCTTGATGTGCAGCGAGCGGGCGGAGACGTCCATCAGCTTATCCAGCCGCTTGTAAAAATCCGCCTCGTCCTTGGCCAGATAGGCGATGCGGGGCAGGTTGATGGTGACCACGCCCACCGAACCGGTGCTCTCGCCGCTGCCGAAGAAGCCGCCGGACTTTTTGCGCAGCTCACGCAGGTCCAGCCGCAGGCGGCAGCACATGCTGCGCACGTCGCTGGGCTCCATGTCGCTGTTGATATAGTTGGAGAAATAGGGGGTGCCGTACTTGGCGGTCATCTCGAACAGCAGCCGGTTGTTCTCCGTGTCCGACCAGTCGAAATCCTTGGTGATGGAATAGGTGGGGATGGGGTATTGGAAGCCGCGCCCCTCTGCGTCGCCCTCGATCATGATCTCAATGAAAGCCTTGTTGACCATGTCCATCTCGGCCTTGCAGTCCTTGTACTTGAAGTCCATCGGCTTGCCGCCCACAATGGCGGGCTGCTCGGCCAGATCGGGCGGCACGGTCCAGTCCAGCGTGATGTTGGAGAAGGGGGCCTGGGTGCCCCAGCGGCTGGGGGTGTTGACGCCGTAGATAAAGGACTCGATGCACTTTTTGACCTCGTAATAGGTCAGATTGTCCACCTTGACAAAGGGGGCGAGATAAGTGTCGAAAGAGGAGAACGCCTGGGCGCCGGCCCACTCGTTCTGCATGATGCCCAAAAAGTTGACCATCTGGTTGCACAGGCTGGCCAGGTGCTTGGCAGGCGAAGAGGTGATCTTGCCGGGCACGCCGCCCAGGCCCTCTTCGATCAGCTGGCGCAGCGACCAGCCGGCGCAGTAGCCGGTCAGCATCGACAGGTCGTGCAGGTGGATGGCGGCGCTGCGGTGCGCCTCTGCGATCTCCTCGTCGTAGATCTCGCTGAGCCAGTAGTTTGCGGTGATGGCGCCGCTGTTGCTCAGGATCAGGCCGCCCACCGAATAGGTGACGGTGGAGTTTTCCTTGACGCGCCAGTCGCTGACGTTCAGGTAATCCCCCACCAGCTTTTTATAGTCCAGCAGGGAGGATTTGACGTTGCGCACCTTTTCGCGCTGCTTGCGGTAGAGGATATAGGCCTTGGCCACGTCCGCGTAGCCCGCCAGGCTGAGCACTTCCTCCACGCTGTCCTGAATGTCCTCCACCTGGATGCAGCCGTCCCGGATCTTGGGCTCAAAGTCAGAGGTGACCTTGAGCGCCAGCAGATCGATCACGCTGGGGTGGTACTGCTTTTCCAGCGCCTCGAACGCCTTGGTGATGGCCGCGCCGATCTTGCTGATGTCGAACTCCGCGAGGGTGCCGTCCCTCTTCACTACCTTATACATGTTCCTGCCTGCCTCGATTCTTTGAATTCTGCTCTCCGCCGGCCCGCTGTCCTGCCGCGGCGGGCGCCGCCCGGCCGGGCACAAAAAGAAAGACCTGCCGGGGCCTGCGGCGCCTTGGGGCGCGCGTGGAGAGTGCCTCCCTAAAAGGATAACACAGGGGTCCCTGCAAGTCAATATTTTGTGTGGCATATTTTTATTTATACTAGATATAGTTATACGCCGCGTATTTCTGCGGCCGGAATCAACGGCAGCAAAATCTGGCGGAACCGCTCCATCCGCTCTTTGGGCGCCGCGTGCAGCCCCTGGCCCACCAGGTTGCCGGAGTCCACAAAGCCCTGCAAAAAATAGCGCTTTGCGCCCGCCAGCCAGCGGCCGATGGACTCGAAATCCGCCTCGGTGTGCAGCTCGTCCACCACGGTGGTGCGAAACTCGTACTCCACCGCGCCCGAGAGCAAAAATGCGGCGCTGCGCAGCACCGGCGCCGGGTCAAAGCCGGGCAGGCCCACCGTGGGGCCGTAGCTCTCCGGCGCATTTTTGACGTCCATGGCCACATAGTCCACCAGCCCCTGCGCCGCCAGCGCCTGCAGGCGGTCGGGAAAGGTGCCGTTGGTGTCCAGCTTTACCGCATAGCCCAGATCTTTGATCTCGCGCAGCAGTTCCTCCACGCCGTCCGACACCAGCGGCTCGCCGCCGGTGACGCACACCCCCTGCAGAACGCCGCGCCGCTTTTTTAAAAAATCGATCAGCTCCCCGCGGCCGATGTCGGCCGACGGGCGGCCCGGCAGCACCAGGTCGGCGTTGTGACAGAACGGGCAGCGCAGATTGCAGCCGCCCAGAAAAACAGTACAGGCCAGGCGGCCGGGATAGTCGAGCAGGGTCAGTTTCTGCAGTCCTTCTATTTTCATGGCTCTTTCCTTTCCGGCGCGCAGCCGCGCCCCGCCGCCCCGGTGCGGCAAACGATTTCGGGCCGCCGGCCCTCCCGGCGTCCGCGGCGGCCTGTGCCCGCGGCGGTGCGGGCGGGCTTTCAGCCGCTGCGGCAGGCCGTGGGCCGTCCCCCGCGGCGGCGGTCTTTCCGCCCTCCGGCGCGGTGGTCTTTCCGTCCCTTTTTCGCCGTTCAGGGACTTTCGGGGCAGCTCTCGCCCGGCAGATACCGCACCTCCATGGGGCGGGAAAACGGCGGCCGCACCTCGCCGCGCACCAGACGCCGCAGCAGGTAAAAGCACTCCACCGCCATTTCTTCGATCGGTACGCTCACCACCGCCAAGCTGGGCCAGGCGTATTCCTCCGCCTCCCGCTCCCCGTTGCCCACGGCGATGAGTTCCAGCGCCTGCGGCAGGCAAAGCCCCCGCTGATGGAACCCGCGCAGCGCCCCCAGGGCCAGCGCGTCGGAGGCGCAGAACAGGCAGTCGGGCCGCTCGTCCCCCGGCAGCGCGCAGAGGGCCAGCGCCCCCTCGCAGCCGCCCCGCATCGAATTTTCCTGCCGCAGCACCGGCCCCACAGCCAGCCCCAGTTCGCCGCAGCGGGCCAAAAAGCGATCGGTGCGCACCCGCATGCCGTAAAACACCTCGTCCGCCGTCAGCACGGCCGCGCGGCGGCGGCGGTGGGCCGAAAAGACCTCCGCCGGCAGCGCACCGATGCGCGCGTCGTCCACATTGACGGTGCAGTAGCTGTCGCTGCGGCGGTTGTACAGCACAATGGGCAGCAGGGGCTTGGCCTGCTCCAGCCAGGCGAGATCCTCCGCCGAGGCGTTGCAGATGACGGCGGCGTTGAACATCGAAAGAGAGATGAGGGAGCGCTCTTCCCGCAGTCTGCCGCAGGTATAGGGGTGGATCAGCACCTCGCAGCCCCCGCCCTGCGCCTGGATGGCCCGGCGCAGCCCGCGCAGAAAGCGCACCATCATGGGCGCGCGGAAGTCCTCCGCCCAGAAAACCGCCACCACCATGCTCTCCTTGGCCTCGGGGTCGCGCAGGCGGCGGGCGGAGATGTTGGGCCGGTAGCCCAGGGCCTGCGCCGCCTCCTGCACCCGCCGCTGGGTGTTCTCGGGGATCTTCCGCTGCTGCGCCTTGCCCCCCAATACAATGGAAACGGTGCTGGGGGAAAGGCCGGTATAGGCGGCCAGTTCTTTGATGGTTGCCATATGCGCTCCCTTCTCTGGGGCCGGGTTTGTAAAAACAGCTCAAACGCTCTACTTAAATTATAGAATACTTCACAAAAATTGCAAGCGGCAGTTGACAGCGCGGCGGCGGCGGAGTATGCTGGAAGCGCGGTAAGTACAACGTAATACTTAAACATCCTTTCAGGAGGCTTTACATGAAAAAAATTGCCATCGGGGGCGGCCAGGGTTTTTGGGGCGACTCCAACGACGCGGCGGTCCACCTGCTGCGCCACGGGGACATCCAGTACCTGGGCTGCGACTACCTGGCGGAGCTGACCCTCTCCATCATGGCCAGGCAAAAGCTGAAAAATCCCGACGCGGGGTATGCCCGCGACTTTATCGGCCTGATGCGGGAGGCCGGGGCGGACGCCTACCGCCGGGGCATCCGGGTGATCACCAACGCCGGCGGCATGAACATTGCGGGCGCGGTGGAGGCGCTGCGGGCCGAGATGGCGGCCCAGGGCCTGCGCGGTTACCGGATCGGCTATGTGCTGGGCGACGATTTGAAAGACCGCATCCCCGACCTGCTGGCCCAGGGGGTGGAGTTCCGGAATATCGACGACGTGGGCGATTTCAGCGAGATCCGGGACCAGGTCTTCAACGCCAACGTCTACTATGGGCACGAGGCCATAGCCGACTGCCTGGCGCAGGGCGCGGACACCGTGCTCTGCGGCCGCGCGGCGGACAGCGCCATGTTTCTGGCCCCGTTCGTGCACGAGTTCGGCTGGGCCGCGGACGACTGGGACGATCTGGCCCGCGGCATCATGGCCGGCCATCTGCTGGAGTGCGGCGGCCAGGGCTCAGGCGGCAACTTCCAGTACGGCTGGAGGCAGGTGCCGGACATGGACGACCTGGGCTTTCCCATCGCCGAGATCGGCCCGGACACCTTTGAGATCACCAAGGCGGAGAACTGCGGCGGCCTGATCTGCGAGCAGAGCTGCAAGGAGCAGTTTTTGTACGAGGTGCACGACCCGGCCAATTATCTGACCCCGGACGTGAATGTGGACATCAGCCGCGCCACCCTGACCCAGACGGGGGAAAACCGGGTGCGGGTGGGCGGCGTCCGCGGCAAGCCCCGTCCCGACACCCTCAAGCTCTCCATCGGCTACCATGCGGGCTACAAGGTCGTGGGCATGCTCAGCTTTGCCTGGCCCGACGCCTATGAAAAGGCGCAGTACGCGGCGGAGATCCTGATGAAAAAGATGCGCCGCAAGGGCCTGCAGGCCGAGGACGTCCACATCAGCTATATCGGCCTCAACAGCCTGCATCTGGGGGTCGCGGACATGAGCCCCGCGCAGATCGAGGGCCTCAACGAGGTGGTGCTGCGCATCGCCGTGCGCACCCGGGAGAAGGCCCAGGCCGCAAAGCTGATCCCCGAGATCGCGCCGCTGCAGCTGAACGGCCCCCCGGGCGCCAGCTTTTTCGGCGGGCGTCCCCACGTGCAGGAGGTCATCGGCCTCTGGCCGACCCTGATCCCCCGCGACGCGCTGAAGCTGACCACCCATATCCTGGAGGTAGAATGAGATGGCGGAAATTTATCTGAACCAGATCGCCCACGGCCGCAGCGGCGACAAGGGCGACACCAGCAATGTCTGTATTTTTGCCCGCAGGCCGGAATATTACCCCATCCTGCAGCGGGAGCTCTCGGTGGAAAAGGTGCGCGCCCACTTCGGGGACATGGTCAAAGGGGAGATCATCCGCTATGATGTGCCCACCCTGGACGGCTTCAACTTTGTGATGAAGCACGCCCTGGGCGGCGGGGCCACCCTCTCGCTGCGGCTGGACAGCCTGGGCAAATCCATGGGC
Source organism: Anaerofilum hominis (assembly GCF_014287275.1). Taxonomy (GTDB): domain Bacteria; phylum Bacillota; class Clostridia; order Oscillospirales; family Ruminococcaceae; genus Pygmaiobacter; species Pygmaiobacter hominis. The sequence continues at coordinate 174,101 of NZ_JACONZ010000005.1, read as the reverse complement.
TCCGCTTTTCTGCGCATGAAGGTGCAGGTGGAGGAGGGCGAGCTGGATGTCTGACCACCGGGCGCTGGAAAATCTGACCGTGCTGGACCTGACACGGGTGCTGGCGGGGCCTTTCTGCACCATGATGCTGGCGGACATGGGCGCCGACGTCATCAAGATCGAGATGCCGGGCACCGGCGACGACACGCGCAGCTACCCGCCGTTCCGCGAGAATAAAAACGGCGTGCGGGAGAGCCTTTATTTTGCAAATATCAACCGCAACAAGCGGGGCGTCACCCTGAACCTGAAAACGCCGGAGGGGAAAGAGCTTTTCCTGCGGATGGTAAAAAGCGCGGACGTGGTCATCGAGAACTACCGCCCCGGCGTGATGGACCGGCTGGGCCTGGGCTATGAGGAGTTGCGGCAGGTGAACCCGCGCATCATCTATGCGGCGGTGAGCGGCTTTGGCAGCTACGGGCCCTATCACCTGCGGCCGGGCTACGACATCCTGGCCCAGGCCATGGGCGGCATGATGGCCATCACCGGCCCTGCGGGCGGCGGCCCCACCCGCGCGGGCAGCGCCCTGGGGGATATCCTGGGCGGGCTGCATGTGACCATCGGCATCCTGGCGGCCGTGAACGCCCGCGCCATCACCGGCCAAGGGCAGCGGGTGGACGTCTCGCTGATGGATTCGGTGATCGCGGCCACCGAGAACACGGCCCTCAAATATCTGGAATCCGGCCAGGTGCCGCCCCGCATGGGCAACCGCTACGCGGCGGTCTCTCCCTACGACGGGTTCCGCTGCAGGGACGGCGTGGTCATCGTGGCCTGCGGCAACCAGAAGCTGTTCGGCAAGCTCTGCACCGAGATCCTGGAACAGCCCCAGCTGGCCGCCGACCCCCGGTTTGCCGACATGACCGGACGGCTGGAGCATCAGGACGACCTGAAAGAGCTGATCGAGGCGTGGCTGGCGGACAAGACGATGGCGCAGGCCGCGGAGATCCTGCTGGCGCACGGCATCCCTGCCGGGCCGATCCTGGACGTGAGCCAGATTTTGGACGACCCGCACGTAAAAGAGCGGGAGATGTTTGTTCGCACCGAACATCCCACGCTGGGGGAGGTCACGGTGAACGGCTGCGCCGTCAAGCTGATGGGCACCCCCGCCGCGGTGCGCGCCCCCGCCCCCGCGCTGGGGCAGGACAATGAGGCCGTCTTTTCCGCGCTGGGCCTGTCGCCGGCGGAACTGGCCGCCCTGAAAGAAAAGAACGTGTTCTGACCCCGGCGGACGCAGCGCGCCGCCGGCGGTGAAAGAGCCGGATGCCGCGGGGGGGTCTGCGCCTGCGGCGCGCCTGCCGGCACAAAACCGGCGTTTCCGCACGGGGACCCCGCCCGCAGTGTGCCTGCGCCGGAGATGAAGCGGCTTTCTGCGCGCGGCAGCGGCGCGGCAAGGGCAGGGGGCCCGTGGCACATCGCCGCCTCAGACGGGCCCGCGGCACATCGCCGCCTCTGTCCCCGCTGTTCCCGCACAGCGCCTGGGGGACCGGGCTGTTCCCGCGCCGCGGCCGGCCTCCTGTGCGGCGTGCCGTACAGGCCCTGCGGCCGGTTTTTTACGACCCGGGCAGGGCGGGGGCCCGCGGCGGGGGCAGCGTCTCCACCGCCCCCGCCGCGGCGTATCCCCCTGTTTTTGCCCGGATGCGTTTGAGGAGGTGTTTTTGCTGAAAAAAGACAGAAAAACGGCAGCGGGCGCAGCCCTCCCGCCCGCCGTGAAAAAGGCGGCGCTCCCCGGCGCGCTGCTGCTCGCCGCGCTGGTCCTGGCGGCCGTTGTAAACCTGTGGCTCTTTGCGGCGCTGCTTCTGGCGGCGCTTGCGGCGGCCTTTGCCTTTTTGCTGCGGCTGGGGATGGTGGGCTGCACCGGCCCGCTGCTGCGGCCCGGCCTTGCGCTGTGCGCCAAAAAGTTTGAGCTGCGGTACGGCAGCCGGCCGAAAGGGGAGATCGTCTTTTACGGCGCTTCCAACTTCACGTTCTGGAAAACGCTGGAAGACGATATGAAGCCCTATGCCGCCCAAAACCACGGGTTCGGCGGCTCCACCGACGCGCTGATGGAGCAGCAGGCGGAGCGGATGCTCTATCCCTACGAGCCCTCGGTGGTGTTCCTCCAGACCGGCTCCAACGACAACGCCCGGGGGCTGACGCTGGAGCAGATCCAGCGCAATAAGGAGCGGCTGTTCGCAGAGTACCGCAGCCGCCTGCCCCAGGCCCGCTTTGTCGTCATGTCCGGCCTGCCGCTGCCGGGCCGCCCCCAATACTGGCAGGATATCCAGACCCTGAACAAGTTTCTGGCCGATTACTGCGCCCGGACCGAGCGGATGGAGTTCATCGACGCCACCGCGGCGATGACCACCCCCGAGGGGGCGTTCCGGCCGGAGTATTTTGTGCGGGACGGCATCCACCTGAACGCGCAGGGCCACGCCGTCTGGACCCGGCTGATGCACGAAAAGCTGCGCGAGATGGGCGTCCAGCCCTGACGGAACAGCAGGGGCGCGGGCGCCGCAGCCCCCGTCCCGGCGCCTGCCCGCGGGGCGCAGTGCTTTCGGCCCGCGGGGCGCGGACAGCATAAAAAGAGACCGGCCTTGCGGCCAATGTCATTAAGTTAAGGACTTGACCAAACACAAAAAAGTACCCACCTCTTAAATAAGGTGGGTACTTTTTGTTGCTCGTTGATAGGTGCTTATTTTGGATCAAAATTCTATGTCATACTCTAAATATCGTCTTGCTTCGTTTTTTACTTCACTTGCGACATCTGCGTTTCCGCTATACTTCAGTCCTTTTAAGACAGCATCAATTTTCACAGCATCGTCCAGCTTCATGCCGGAAGAATTGCACATCTCCAGTTCAAAATGCTCCTTGAGAAGAGGCGATTTTTCATCCATTCTCATCGCTATGAGCGTTTGAATGTTCTTGTCTCTTTGCAGATATTTTAGCTGTGGTTTTACTGGTGCGTGTCCGGGAAAGGTCATTTCTGCAACAACATCGATCGCCGTATATTGCTCCTGGCGAGACTTATGCTCCCTTTCAAGTGTTGCAATCGCTGCTTTTCCCTTTGCTTTCACTTTTTTCTCTGTAAAAGAAATACATTTCTCCTTATAAGTTACTTTGAAATGTTTTGCACCGAGGTTTTGTGCGATTTTCTTCAACTCATTCACGCGCGCAATTTTTAGGTAACTGAAATATTCATCCAAAGAGATATAACTGTCCCGGTCACTGGGATCCATGTAGTAAAATTCGCTGTCGCAATCCGGATAGAAAGTCAGGCCGAATGGTTCCACTGAATCACGAAAAATATTCACAATATGCAGTCCTTTGGAATCTGAGACATAGCCAATAGAGCCTTGACAAACAGGACTTTCCATCCGTTTTTTGTCGCGCTCCACGATTCGTATGAATTTCGGCATCAAGAAATCGGCATCATCCAATGAAACAGCGCCCTCCACTTGGGTCGGAAAAATCGGTTGCAAGGATTTCAACTCTAACTGCCACGATTTTTCATCGGTACGCGCTTTGATTTCCTGCGCTCCCTTTTTTACAGCGTTTCCCACCCCCTCTGCAATGACCGCAACGTCAGCCAAATCAAATTTCCCGTCATCCGTCTGGTCGGCAACTTGAACAACTTTGTTCAGCAAGTTTTTTGCGTTTTTTCCTGCGTCTGCAACAAAATCATTAAATTTTTCTCTCTTCCCCATGTGCCTATCCTCCTTAATTTAGGGATCTACCCCGTCTCGCAAGAGAGTATGTAAATATCGCGAATTATCGTTGCACCTCTAAAGCGCTTTTTCGGCTGGAAAGGCGATGAGAGATTAAAATGCTTGGGAGATTGACTGCAATAAATTCCAACCTTTGGGCCAATAAATAGTAAATAATTTTCTTTTAGAATAATATAAAAATTTACAAAAAGTCAAGAGAATCGCAGTTAACTAAATAAAACCTCCAAAAAGGCAACACAGCTGTTAAGGAGTAAAATGGTTACTACTTACTCCTTAACAGCTGTGTTTTGGCTCAACTTAATGACACTGGCCTCGCGGCTGGTCTCTTTTTGTGCGGCCCGTGCGCCTGTAAAAGCGCGCCTTTTTATCGGAAGATGAACTGGTAGCCCACCTCACAGACGCCGCAGAGCACCATGACCAGCACCGGGTCCAGCTTCCATTTCCGCAAAAGCACCAGCGCGCCGATAAAATAGAGCACCGGCCGCAGCTGGAAGTTGCCCGCGGCGAACGAGATGGCGCCGCTGGCAAAAAAGGCGGGCAGCAGGATGGTGATGCCTGCGGTGGCGATCATGGCGACCACGGCGGGGCGCAGGGCCTCCAGCGTGCCCTGCAGCACCGTCAGGTTGCGGTATTTCACATAGATCCAGGCCAGCGCCGTCACAAACAGGCAGGAGGGCAGGATGCAGCCCAGCGTCGCCACCAGCGCGCCGGGGATGCCCGCGATCTGGTTGCCCACAAAGGTGGCCGAGTTGATGGCGATGGGGCCGGGCGTCATCTGGGAGATGGTGATCAGGTCGGTAAAATCCGCCACCGTCAGCCAGCCGTACCGGTCGATGACCTGGGCCTGGATGAGCGGCATGGCGGCGTAGCCGCCGCCGAAGCTGAAAGCGCCGATCTGTAAAAAGGCAAGGAACAGCTGCAGATAGATCATCCCTTCGCCCCCTTTCTGCGCTCCCGGATGAGGGTGCGCGCCAGGCCGATGACAATGACGGCAAGGATGATGTAGATGACGTTGACGCCAAAGAAATAGTTGGCCACAAAGGACAGCGCCATGATCAGGATCAGCACGAAGTCTTTGGATTTGACGACGCTGCTGCCCATATCGTAGACCACCGAGATGATCACCGCGCCCACGCCGGATTTCATGCCGTAGAGCAGGGACTGGATGACCCGGTTTTCCCGGAAAGCCGCATAGAAGAAAGAGACCAGCGTCAGGATGACAAAGGGCGGGATCACCGCGCCCAGCACCGCGCAGACCACGCCGGCCAGCCCCGCCAGCTTGTAGCCCACCACGATGGCGCCGTTGACCGCGATCGCCCCCGGCGAGGACTGGGCGATGGCCACCAGGTCCAGCATTTCCTCCTCATCGATCCAGTGCAGCTCGTTGACAAACTTGTTTTTCAGCAGCGTCACGATCACGTACCCGCCGCCAAACGTAAAAGTGCTCAGATAAAGCGTGGAAATAAAAATCTTTCTCAAGATCGCCGCTTTTTTCAAAGCCTCTCCTCCTCTTCTCAGCTGCTGCTGTAAAATGCTCTTCCATTGTACCCTTTTTTGCCCAAAAAGGGAACCCGCCGGCCAGATGCGGCGGGTCCCGATTTTTTTCCGGCGCAGCGGCGGCGTCAGGCGTTTGTCAGCGCCTCGACCCGCGGCTCGTGGATGCCGTGCAGAAAGCTGGCGCCCATAAACGCTTTCACCATCTCCCAGGCCAGCTCGCGCCCGGTGGTGCGGCCGCCCAGGGTGATGATATTGGCGTTGTTGTGCTCTTTTGCCATGCGGGCCGAGAAGCAGTCGGCGCAGAGCGCCGCGCGCACGCCTTTGACCTTGTTGGCGGCGATCGAGACGCCGATGCCGGTGCCGCAGCAGAGGATGCCGAACTCATACTCCTCCGGCTTTGCCGCCACCTCTCCGGCCACCCGGAACGCGATCTCGGGATACTCCACCGGGTCCGGCGTATAGCAGCCGAAGTCCTGCACCTCGTACCCCTCGTCCTGCAGCCGCTGGCGCAGGATCTCTTTCAGCTCAAAACCGCCGTGGTCGCAGCCCATTGCGATCTTTTTCATACGGACGCCTCCTTAAACAGATGTCGGGTAAACCGGGCCCCGTGGCGCTGGGCGCTCACGGCGCGGAAAACGGCCGTGCGCTCGCCCAGCTCGCCGCGCCGGTCCAGCGAGGCGAACACGCCCGAGACCAGCAGGTCGGCCCCGTTCTCCACCAGCGCCGCCGCATTGTCCCAGCCGATGCCGCCGTCCGCCTCCAGCATCAGGTCCAGCCCCCGCTGGCAGCGCAGCGCGTCCAGCGCCGCCAGCTTTGCCAGCACCTCGGGGCGGAACTTCTGCCCCGAAAACCCGGGCTGCACAAACATCAGCAGCACATAGTCCAGCCGGTCCAGCCACGGGTCCAGCAGCTCCGGCCCGTCCCCGGGCGAGAGCACCAGCCCCTTTTTGATGCCCTTTGCCTCCAGCGCACTGAGAAAAGCGCCCACGTCCGGGCAGCTGTCGATGTGGGTGCAGGCCAGCTCGGCCCCGCAGGCCGCCAGCCGGTCCACATAGTCCAGCGGGTCGGTCACCATCAGGTGCACGTCCACCGGCGTTCTGGACACCCTGCGGATCGCCGCCAGGATATCCAGGTTGAAGCAGAGGTTGGGCACGTAATGGCCGTCCATGATATCGATGTGGTAGGAATCCACCCCTGCCTGGTCCATGACCGCGATCTCCTGCTGGAGATTCAGCCAGTCCGCGCAGGCCAGTGTCGGTGAGATCATTGTATGCGCCTCCTTCCGCGCCCAGTCATCTGGTGCCGGAAATTTTGGAATACGGCTGCCCCAGCGCTGCGGGCGGGATGCCGCGGCGACTGTTCTTGCGCTCGCCCGAGGCGAAGATGATGACCAGCAGGCTGGCAAGATACGGGATCATCTGCACAAACTGGGAGGGGATGGGCATATTGGTGGTCTGCACATAGAGCTGCAGCGCGTCGAAAAAGCCGAACAGCAGGCCCGCCGTATAGGCGCCCTTGAGGGTGTGGCCGCCCAGCGAGATGGCCCCCAGGGCCAAAAAGCCGCGGCCCGCGATCATGCCGTCCTGGAACAGGTTCATATAGCCGATGGAGAGCATCGCGCCGCCCAGGCCGCCCAGCGCGCCGCTGGTGATGACGCCCAGATAGCGGTACAGGGTGACGTTGATGCCCGCGGTGTCCGCCGCGCGCGGATGCTCGCCGCAGGACTGCATGTGCAGGCCTGCCGGGGTCTTGTACAGCAAAAAGTTGAACGCAGCCAGCAGGATCAGGCCGAGATAGACCAGCGGCGAGAGCTGCGAGAGCATGTCGCCCACCAGCGGGATGTTCGCCAGGATGGGGGTGCTGCTGATCGAGGCGACCTGATCGGAATAGCCGATGTTGCCAAAGACCGCAAACAGCACGATGATGGTGAGGCCCTGGGAGAACATGATCATGGCCTGGCTGCTGACCGCCATCGGCGCGCCGCAGGTGTTGACGACAAACCCGTGGATGACGCCCATGACGACGCCGGCCAGCATGCCCACCAGCACGCCCATCCAGGCGTTTTTGAACCAGAACGAGCCGCACACGCCCATCAGCGCGCCCATGGTCATCTGCGCGTCAAGGCCGATGTTGTTGATGCCGCAGCGCTGGGAAAAGCAGCCTCCCATAGAGGTGACGGCGATGGGGGTGCCGAGGCGGAGGGTGGCGATGAACATATATTTGAGAAAACTAAGCATGGCTCTTCACTCTCCTCTCGTTCAGCTTGTTCATGACGTAGCGGAACAGGGGACCGATGCCGATGAAGATGATCAGCAGGCCCTCGATGACCAGCACGAACTGGGCCGAGATGCCGGTGTTCATCTGCATCAGGGTGGTGCCGTTCTTCATGGCTGCGAACAGGAAACCTGCGATGAGGATCATGACGGGGTTCTGCTTGCCCAGCATGGCGATGGCGATGCCCAGGCCCATATAACCCGGGTCGTAATCCTCCAGCACGCGGCCGGTGGTGCCCATGACCTCCAGCGCCGCGCAGATGCCGGTGAACACGCCGCTGAGCAGCATGCCCGCGACCGCCTTTTTCTGCACCGCGATGCCGGAGGACCAGGCCGCCGTGCGGCTCAGGCCCGCCGCGCGCATCTCGTAGCCGGTGCGCATCTTGAACAGGATAACATACAGGGCGACCAGACAGAGCAGCGAAAAGAGCACGCCGAGGCTGATCTTATAGGGTTTGGTGATCAGATAGGGCAGCTCGGCAGCTTCCTGGATGCTGGGAGAACCGCCCGTGGAGGGCACATACCCCGGAAATTTCTGCACCAGATAGTTCAGCAGGTACTTGGCGATATAGTTGAGCATGATGCAGGAAAAGATGATATTGACGTTGCGCTTGATGTTGAGCATGATGGGAAAAAACGCCCAGAGCATGGCCCCAAACACTGCCGCCAGCATGGTCAGCGGGATGAGGAGCGCCGGGGGAAGCGGCACCATGTAGCCGACAAAACCCGCGCAGAGGAACCCCATCAGAAACTGGCTGGTAAAGCCCATATTGAACACACCGCAGCTGTTGCCCGCCGTGATGGCGAGGCCTGCCAGCAGGATGGGCGCCATGCGGTTGAGGGTGCCGGCCAGGGCCATGGGGGAGCCCAGGCCGCCCTTGAACAGCGAGCCGAAGACCGCAAAGGGGTTGGCGCCGGTGATCATGACGATCAGGCCGCTGACCACAAAGGCGAGCAGCAGCGCCAGGACCGACGAAAAGGTGTCGCTGAGGCCCTGCCTCAGCTTTACGACGTCCAGTTTCTTTTTCATTCCGCAGCTTCCTCCGTTCCGTCGTCCAGCACGCCCAGCATATAGCGGCCGATCTGCTGTTTGGTGACGTTTTTATTGACCACCGTCTTGATGATCCTGCCGTTGTGGATGACGGCGATGCGGTCGCTGAGCTGCAGCACCTCGTCCAGCTCCAGCGTGAACAGCAGCACGCCGCAGCCGGCGTTGCGCTGTTCCACCACCTTGTCCTGCACGAACTCGATGGCGCCCATGTCAAGGCCGCGGGTGGGCTGCACCACCATCAGCAGCTTTGGCCGCGCGCTGACCTCGCGGGCCAGGATGATCTTCTGCTGGTTGCCGCCCGAAAGGGTGCCCGCAAAGACCTCCAGCGAGCCGCAGCGGATGTCGAACGCCTTCTGCAGGTCCTCGGCGTTTTTCTGGATCGCTTTCTGGTTGAGGAACGCTTTCCACTTTGCCAGATACTGCGGCCGGTCCTGATAGCCCAGGATCAGGTTGTCGCGCACCGAGTACTTCAGCACCAGGCCGTCCTTGTGGCGGTCCTCATAAACGGTGGAAAGGCCCATGTCCTTGATCTGCTTGATCGACTTGCCGACGATGTTCTGACCTTCCAGCAGGATCTCGCCCCCGTCGATCTTCGCCTTGCCGCAGATGGCGTCCACCAGCTCTTCCTGGCCGTTGCCGTCGATGCCGATCACGCCCAGGATCTCGCCGGGGTGGACCTCCAGATCGATGCTGTCCAGCTTTTGGACGCCGCCCACCGTCATGCTGACGTTATGTACTGCCAGCACCTGCTTTTCGGTCTCCACCGGCTTGCGGTCGCCGCCGCCCAGCTCGATGTCGCGGCCCACCATCAGGTGCGCAAGGTCTTTCTCGTCGGTGTCGGCGATGTCCTTGGTGCACACCACCTTGCCCAGGCGCATGATGGTGACCCGGTCGGAGATGCGCATGACCTCGCCCAGCTTGTGGCTGATGAAGAGCAGCGTTTTGCCCTGGGCTTTCAGCTTGAGCGCGATCTCGCAGAACTCGTCGATCTCCTGCGGGGTCAGCACGGCGGTGGGCTCATCGAAGATGATGATCTCCGCCTTGCGCCAGAGCACCTTCAGGATCTCGACCCGCTGCTGCATGGGCACCGAGATCTCTTTCACCTTTTTGTCCGGGTCGATGCGCAGGTCATAGGTCTCCGAGAGTTCCATGACCCGCCTGCGGGCCTCGTCATAATCGACGACCGCGCCCTTTTTGACCTCAGAGCCCAGGATGATGTTCTGCAGCACCGTAAAGTCCTGCACCAGCATAAAGTGCTGGTGCACCATCCCAAGGCCCAGCGAGAGCGCCTTGGTGGAGGTGTCGATCTTCACCGGCTCTCCGTTCAGGACGATCTCGCCCGAAGTGGGCTGCAGCAGGCCGTAGATGATGTTCATCAGGGTGGATTTGCCCGCGCCGTTCTCCCCCACGATGGCGTGGATCTCGCCGCGGCGCACATCAAAGCTGATGTCGTCGTTGGCCACGATTGCGGGGAATACCTTGGTGATATGTTTTAACTCGATGATCTTATCCGTATTCACTGACTAAAAGCCCCCTTGTAACGGTTCGTCTGCGGGAGGTCCGGGTCCCCGTGCGCCCGCCCGCAGCGCGCGCAGCCCGGTTTCACAAGCGGCACAGCAAAGGGTCCGCCTCTGCTGTGCCGCCGGTTCAGTTTATTTTTACGCCGCCTCAGCCCTCATAGCGGGCGGTGAAAGCGTCCAGTTCCTCATAGGTGGCGGGGACCTGGATGGCGCCGGAGACGACCTCGTCGCGGATGGCCTCGTACTTTGCCATCGTCTCCTCGGGAATGATCTTGAGCAGTTCTTCGTTCTGGTCGTTGAAGATCAGGTCGACGCCGCCCTCGGCAATGCCCAGCACGTCCCACTGGCCGCCCTTGAAATCGCCGGTCTCGACGATGTGTTTGATATAGTTATAGCCCACCTTGTCGATGGTCTTGACCTGCGAGCAGACGATGCGCTCCGGCATCAGGTGGAACTGGCCGTCGGCAGCGCCGCAGCACCAGTTGTCGCCGCCCTTTTCCTGGGAGGCCTGGAACACGCCCAGGTTCGAGCCCGCGGCGCAGGCGGCCAGCCAGTCGTAGCCCTGGTCATAATAGAGCATCGCGGTCTCATAGCCCTTGTTGACATCCGAGAAGCCGACCACTGTGGTGGGGGGATCGGTGTCGAGAACGTACTGCACGCCGGCGCGGAAGCCGCTGTTGAAGCGGATCATGGTGCCGCTGTCGGAGCCCTGGATCTGGGCGACCTTGCCGGTCTTGGACATCAGCGCGCAGAACACGCCGTTGAGGAAAGCTGACTCATGCTCTTTGTAAGAGACCTCATAGATATTGGGGTGCGCAGAGGACAGCCCGCCGGTGCCGTCCGCATCCAGATGCACGAACGGGAAATCGGGATTCTCGTCCGCCACCTCTGCCAGCGCCTCGTTCCACTTGACGTCTGCGACGACCAGGACGTCGGCGCCGTTGGCGATGACGGTGCGGAAAGTATCCGCCGCAGCGGAAAGCTCCACGTTTTCCAGTACCGAGTAATTGATGCCAAAGTCCGCAGCGGCCTGCTTAAAGCCCTTGTCCACAACATCGATAAAGGCCTGTGCGCCCAGGGTACCGCCGTAGAGCAGGGCCACGTTCAGCGGCTCCTTGGGGGTGCTGGCCGCCGCCGAAGAGCCGGCCGTGCTGCCGCTGCCCGCCGGGGCCGCGCTGCTGGAACCGCCGCCGCCGCAGGCGACCAGGGAGAGGGTGAGGGCCGCTGCCAGAAAAAGTGCAACTAATTTTTTCATTTTTTCCTCCTTGGGATTTCTCTTTTACTTTATTTTAGTCCGCTCTGCGGACCGGGTCACTTGTTCTCGTAGCTCTCGAGCAGGGACATGAACAGGGAGGCAAACTTTTCGCCGTCCACCGTCTCCACAAAGAAGAGGTTTTTCTCCTCGTCGCTCTTTTTGTAGTAATCCCGCTTGTCCACGTAGGTAAAGCCGTTCATAAAGGTGCCCGCGCACTCTACCTGACAGTAATACTTCTTAAAGGTAAAGAGCTCCGGGGCGATCGCAAACGCCATGGTCCCCTGGTCCAGCAGCGCAAATTTCTCCTTGCGGTTCATCTGCTCCAGCCTCTCGCGGGTGACCAGCTCTTCGTTGCCGCTGGCGTTGATGCGGTCGATCTCCTCGTCGGTGTACACGCGGGGCGCAAACTCGGTCTTATAGATGAAGTCCGCCACCGCGCTCTTCATGCCGCGCACCCGGTCCGCGTCCGCCTGGGTGACGCAGGCGCCGCGCAGGGTGTCCAGCGGGCAGGCGTAAAAGTCGACGCCGCGGCTGATGCAGATGCGGAACGCCTCCGGGTCCACCAGCACGTTGAAGGTGCCCAGCGGGGAGGGGTTGCCGTCCTGATAGGACGCCCCCATAAAGATGATCTTGTCGATCTTTTCCGCCAGGTCTGGCCGGGAGAGCAGCAGGATGGCCACGTTGGTCAGGGGGCCCAGGGCGACGATCGTGATCTTTTCCGGGTGCTCTTCCAGCAGCTTTGCCATATAGGCGGCGGCCGGCAGGGCCACCTCGGCCTCTGTGGTATTCTCGGCAAATCCATAGCCGCGCAAACCGTTGAATCCGTGTACGGCGCTGGCCTTAAACGGCGGGCGCACCAGCGGGCGGTCGGCGCCCTTTGCCACCGGGATACCGCCGCGCCCGAACAGCCGCAGCACATTCATGGTATTGGGGTGGGTATGCTCCAGCCCCACGTTGCCCGAGACGGTGGTCACCGCGAGAACGTCCAGCCGGTCGCTGGCGCAGGCCATCATCAGCGCCCCGGCGTCGTCCACGCCGGTGTCGCAGTCGATGATGACGGGAATTTTCTTTTCCATCGCATTTCCTCCTTTTAAACGTCTCTCCACCCCTGTCCTGCCGGGGGCGGGGGGAGGCTGTTCCAGGTATGCCCTCCGGTCGGTCTATTTAAATTATATAACACCTTTCCCCAAAGTCACAGGCATTTTTAGCAATCGTTTTCAAACCAATTTTTTGTATTTTTTGTACAATTCAAAAGTCATTTTCCTGTATAATTTGCCGTGTCACTGTGAATTATTGCCATAAAATTTTTGTTCTATCGTTGATTTTTATGAAAAATTTGATTTTGTCTTTTTTTAATGATACAATTTAGTCAATCGATTTCAAGCTCATAGCGCCGCCCCATGATAGGGGCGGGGAAGAGAGGGGACAGGGTATGACGCTCAAAGAGATCGCGGCGCTGGCGGGGGTCTCCGTCTCGACGGTGTCCCGGGTCATCAACAACCAGAACACCAAATGCGCCTCGCAGGAGGTGCAGAACAAGATCTGGGCCGCGGTGCGCAGCCTGGGGTACACCCCCAACCCCCACGCCCAGAGCCTGAAGCGGAACGACCTGGAAAAATCCTCCCGTTCCTTTCACAGCTCCATCGCCTATGCCTGTTCCGGGCAGTTTCTGCAGGGCAGCCACCACGACTGGGAGATGCTCTCGCTGATCGAAAAGGAGATCCTGTCCAGCCACTACTCGGTGAGCGCGCCGCGGGCCGACCTGCCCGCAGCGGAGGAAAAGGTGCGCGACCTGGGCCTGGTCCTGGTGGGCACGGAGCCGGAGCGGCGCATCGCCCAATACATAGAAAAGTACAAAAATGTGGTCTGCATCTCCGAGCACCGCACCGCCCAGCCCTGCGACCTGGTGCTGCTGGACATGAGCAAATCCCTGCTGCGCGCCTGGGAGTACCTGCGCGAGCTGGGCCACCGCCGCATCTTTTTTGCCGGCGCGGAAAAAGGCGACTTTTTCCGCACCTATACCGACGTCATCCCCGCCGACGCGCGGGCGCAGTTCATCCCCTGCGGCCTGTCGATGAGCGACGGCATGCTGCTGGCGGGGGAGCTGTGCGACTGCCTGATGGTGCCCTCGGCCCTGGTGTGCGAGAACAATTCCATCGCCTGCGGGGCCATCCAGGCGCTGCGGGAGCACCGGCTGGCTGTGCCCGCAGACGTGTCGGTGGTCAGCCTGGGCGGCGGGCTGGACCTGTCCCGCGCGGCGCTGCCGGTCAGCGTGACGGTGTTCTCCTACAACAAGGCGGAGATCAGCCGGCTGGCGGTGGATCTGCTGATCGACCGCATCCACCGGCGGCATCTGCTGGCGGTCACCTACGAACCCGGGTGCGAGATGGACGACAATGGCAGCTGCGCGGCGGCAAGGGAGGTGATCTGAATGGCCTTTGGCATCCGCGAGATCGCCCGGCTGGCCGGCGTGTCCCCGGCGACGGTCTCGCGCATCCTGAACGACCCGTCTTACCGCTGTTCCTCCGAAGAGCGGCGCGCCCGGGTGCTTGAGATCGCGCGGGCCAACAATTACCAGCCCAATGAGGACGCCCGGCGCCTGCGCCGCGGCGGCAGCTTTTCGGCTCCGCAAAAAAAGATCTGCTGCTTTTTGGCCCGCACCCTCACCAGCGCCCCCAACGGCGACCAGTTCTTCTCCTCCCTGGCCCGCGCGGTGGAGCAGGAGGCGGTGATGCAGGGCTGCGCGCTGGGTTTTTCCTACAATGCATCCCAGACCAAAGAGCTGCTCTCGCTGGAGCCGGGCGGCGACGAGGTGGGGCTGGTCGTCCTGGGCCGCCCCGAGGACCCGCGCATCATCCCGGAGCTGCAGGAGCGCTTTCCCCATATCGTCTTTACCGGGCTGCAGCGGTTCGACGACCCGGTGAGCCAGGTGGTCGCCGACGGCAGGGACGCCGCCATGACCGCCCTGAACTATCTCTTTTCGCTGGGCCACCGCCAGATCGGCTATATCGGCGAGACGGTGCGGGAGCTGCGCTACCACGGATATCTGGACTTTCTGAGGGCCAGGGGGCTGGGCTATGACCGGAAATTTGTGGTGGACTGCCTCTGCCACGGCTATGACGGCGGCTACCAGGCGGCGCTGGAGCTGATGTCCCACACCGAAAAGCCCACCGCCATCTTCTGCGCCAACGACCTGACGGCCTTTGGCGTCATCAACGCCCTGCACTCGCTGGGGTGCCGGGTCCCCGACGAGGTCTCGATCATCTCGGTGGACAATGTGGAGCTGGCGCAGTTCACCACCCCGATGCTGACCACGATCCAGATCCCCCGCAAGGAGATCAGCCATTTTGCCGTCAAACTGCTGCTGGACAAGATGGAGGGCGTGGTCGCCGGCAGGCTGACCATCAGCCTGCCCTGCCATCTGGTGGTGCGCAACAGCTGCAAAAAACGCTGAGGGCCCGGGGCGGCCGGCCAAAAGGAAGCCGCAGCCGGCCCTGCCGCAAAACGGGCGGAAAGGCCGCCCGGAGCGGGACAGTGCAAAAAGCAGCGGCGCTGCACGGCGGCGCGGACGGCTCCTGGTGCGCCGGAGCCCGGCCCGTCCCTGCCGTCTATCCTGCCGGGCGGGGGGCCGGGTCCGCAAGGGCCTTTTCCCGGCGCAGGGCGCGTGGGGAACGCTTTTGCCTGTGTTCCGGACCTGCCGCCCACAAACCGGCCGTCCCCTGCAGGGCGCGCACCCGCTTTGGCGGCCGGTCTGCGGGCTTTATTTTTCAAACCGGGCTTTCCATGGGTGAAACTGGCGGAAACCGCCCCCATTTGTCCTCTCCCATCTCCCGGTGAGCACGCCGTTCTACCTCCCCAGGGCGGTGCCCAGCGCGCAAAACGGGTAATAAATCCCCACAAAGTCGGCTTTTTTTACAGACGGACGAGACTTTAGAACATTGACACGCGCGTCACGCCGCGAGGGGTTGTCTGCCTGACTCCTGTAAACTGGCTTATTAGCAATTTTCCATTGTCGCGGATGTAGCGGTTCGCCTGCGTTTCCCTTTAGAACTCCGATAAAGCTGAAAACTGCCTGCGTGAGTGGAATCTCTGCCAGTCTATGTACATCCTGGTATCTCTCCGTTTCCCTGGTTCCCAGCTTCTCTCAATTTTACGGCGTTCACAAAATTTCTCCTGCTTCTTTCCGTTTCTCTCCGCATAACACTTTCTATAATTTGAGTGCAGCTACATAGCGTATTTGCAATTCCCCTGTATGCGATCAACTGTTTACGTCATCCATTGGAGAACCTCTTTTTGCTTTTTATTCAGTTGACAGGCCGCTTCTCTATTTTTGCAAAGGGAGCTTCTTTCTCTGCATGGTCGCCGCGAAACTTCTCTGGAACTGCTCGTGCGGCGCGTAGCCTTCTCTGCGCAAAAAGGCGCTTTCCCGCGGCTGAAACAGCCGGGGAAAGCGCCTTTTTATCACCGTGCCCTTTTGAAACGCCGAGGGCGCGTTTTGCCGCCGTGGTCCGGTCCTGTGCCCTGCCGCGCTCTTTTCCGCGCCCCTGCCGGGGCGCGGCGGGCGGGCTCAGAAAATCAGTGTGACCGCCAGTTCGATCTCTTCAGCGTCCGCATAGGAGGCCAGCAGGACACGCTGGTCCCGTCCCAGCTGCAGGGCGCCGCGCTCGACCGGCAGATCCCGGGCGGCGCCGAACACCGCGCTTCGGACCGCGGCCGCCGTCCGCTCCGGCCCGTCCGCCGCGCGATAACTGCCCCGGGCGGGAAACGCCCGCTCCATGTCCGCGAGAAGATCGGCCGCGATGCGCGGATCGCTGCCGTCGGTGACCAGCACCCCGGCGCGCGCATCCAGCGCGTTGACCGCGCAGATGCCCTCGCCGGGCACGGCTTCTGCACATTCTGCCACCAGCGCGGTGACGTCGGTGAGCGCGCCCGGGCGCACGGAAACTTTTTTTCTGATCAGCATTTTTCTTCCTCCACGATGACGATCCTGCTGCCCTTGAGGGTGCTCATGCCCGGCTGGCTCCAGATCGTGGTGACCTGCCCGGCGGTGAAAGAGCCGCTGGACCCGTCCCGGAAATAGTGGCCGTCCCACATCTCGCACAGATAGGCGCTGAGCAGGTCGGTGGGCAGGTGGTTAAAGAACGCGGTCAGCGCGGGCCAAGCCGCGGGTGCTTTGGGCAGCTGCAGCGCGCGGACCTCCGCCGGCAGGCCAAACTCCGCTTTGGGCGCATCGCCCAGGAACAGCACCTCCCGGCCCGCCGCATGGGCCAGCCGGGCCGCCTGTGCGATGCTCTCCCGGTTCGCGGCGTCCACCTCGCCGTAAAAGGCGGTGAAGATGCGGCCGGGCTCTTTGCAGTAAACGCTGTTTTTCCTGAAATGGATGCTGTCGGTCCAGGTGGCGTAACGCCCCACGGTCTCGATGATCTTTGCCGGGAAGAAGAAAGCGGAGGCGTATTCGTAGCCGTCTCCCACGCCCTCAAAGCGGTCCACCCTGTCCCGGACCTCCTCCGCCAGCTGGAACATGGCGTTGTCCAGGGCGTCCATGCGGGCGGCGTATTCATCCGCCAGGCGGATGATCTCGTCCGCCAGCGCGTCCATGGCCCCTTTGGGCTGCAGCCCTTTCACCTCGCTGATGTAGGCCGCCGTCAGCACCGTGCCCACCAGGGTGCCGAAGTAATCGCGGCAGCCCGGATGGGTGTCCGGCGTCTCGGGGTCGTGCACGTTGAGGACATACTCGGCCGCGCGCCCCACCGGCGTGTCGGGGCAGTTGGTGATGTCCAGCGTGTGGATGCCCAGTTTTTCAGCGCGCTGCAGGCACTCCACCACCCGGGCGGGAAAGCCCCAGACACTCAGACCGATCAGCAGCGTCTGGCCCGCCACCGCCGGGTCATCGTTCGACGCCGTCAGCGACAGATAGCGCGCCACCTGCAGCGGCGTGTCCACATATACTTTGGCGGAAAATCCGCCCAGCAGCTTTTCCACGATGGGCTTGCAGACAGCGGAAGCCGCATTGCAGTCCCCGCTGCCGGTGATGTAGATGTGCCGGATCCCCCGCAATACCTCGTCGGGCGGGAAAGAGGCCTCCCGCAGCCCCTGCCGGAACCCCGCCACCTGTGCCCGCGCGATCTGCGGATAGCTCAGCGCCTGGCGGCGCAGCTTGGAATCAAACTCCTGTTTTGACATCTTCCGTCCTCCCTTCTTCTCCGTCGGCATAGACGGCGACCCTGATATCCCGGGGGCGCGGTCCGTCGAATTCCGCATAGACGATCCGCTGATCCCTGCCCAGCACCGGCGCGCCGTCCGCCACCGGCAGATCCAGCTGGGTGCCCGCCACAAAGGTCTTGCTGTGGCCCGCCGCGTCGGAGGCGGTCTCCCGGTGATGGAAGTCCGCCCTGGTGGGGATCAGGCGCTCCACGTCCTCCCAGACGTCGGCCTGTACCTCCTCCCCCGCAGCGCAAAGCATCAAGCCGGCGGTGGCCGCGACCACCGTCACATGGCAAAAGCCTTCCCGCACGCCGCTCTGCCGCACGATCTCTGCCACCTCGCCGGTGACGTCCCGCATCTCACCGAAGCGCGACTCAAAAGCCGCCGTCCCGAACCAGAGCGCGCGCGGCAGCACCGTGACGGTAAAGCTGCGCAGCTGCGGCCCGTCAAACTCGTAAAGCAGCAGCGTCTGCGAGTGCCCCAGCAGCAGCGCGCCGTCCCGCACGATCAGGGTGCGGCTGCCGCCCGTCAGGGCCGCCCGCGCCCGTGCGGCGGAGGCAAACGGGGAATAGGGGTGCGCGTAAGAGGTGCGGACCGGGAACTTTGCCTTGACGTCCCGGATCGAATCCTCGATGCCCTTGGGGTCCCAGGAGGAGGTGATCGCAAAGCCCGCGGTGGTGTGGGGCAGATACAGCAGGCAGATGCCGTCTTTCACGCCGCTCTCTTCCACCGTCCGGCGCACCTGCTCGTCGATGACATACCAGCCGTCTTTCGCCGTTTCCAGCTCAAATGTCCGCGTCACTTTTCCCCGCCTCCCCGCTTATTTTGTTCCAGCTCGCCCAGCGCCAGCAGCGCGGGCAAAAAACAGATCAGCTGCGCCATCCAGCGGCAGCCCGGCGGCGGCGCGGGCACGGGGCAGCAGCGGGTGCCCGGCAAAAATGCGCTCTCATCCGCGTCGGTGACGAACAGGTAAGGGCGCTCGAGTTTGTGCACGCAGCCCATCGTCTCTATCGTGCGGGAGAAAGAGGGCTGGGCGCGCAGGCCCCACATCACGGTGCACAGGTCAAAGCGCTGCTCCATCCAGTAGTTGACATGGCACCACTCCTCGCTGTCGTTCACCGCATACTGGTACCCCAGCAGGCGGGCGCCCACCGTGCCCAGCAGATGCGCGCTCGCGCGCGCCTCGCCGTCGGCGATGTAATCAAACCGGTCCCGGTCCCCGCAGCGGCGCGCAAAATCCTGCGCCGCCGCCTGCGCGGCGTCCAGACAGCCCGGCACAGAGGCCGTATACGCCTGCAGCGCTTCGCGCACGCGCTGCAGCCCCAGCTCCGAGACCGTGCCCCGCACCCGGGCGATGCGGTAGCCCGCGCAGACAAGCGCCAGCGTGAGGGCCAGATAGGCGCGCGGCAGAAAATCCGGCGCCGTCCCGTCCAGGCCCAGGCAGAGGGCGCTGCGCGCCAGGCCGGCCTGGGCGCTCTGGTCCGCGGCGCAGAGCAGCAGGCTGTTGGCGCCCGCCTGCGCAGCCACCTCCAGCGTGCGCGCCGCGTCGGGGTCGTCGGCCTGTTCGGTCGCCACGATCACCAGCGGCGTGTTCGGCTCGCCGATGCCCATGGCCGCGACATTGTTAAAATAGTTGAAGTCCGCCTGCGCCATCACCTCGGTGCCGAAAAAGATATCGCACTGTTCTGAAAAGACCGGCGCGCCCGCCAGCACGGCGGCGTACCCCACGCCGCTGCCGGTCAGGATGACCTTGCGGGCGTCAAAACAGCTGCCCACGCTCAGCGCCTCCTGCAGCGCGCCGGTCATCCACAGCCTGTCCAGCAGCCCGCGGCAAAAGGCGGGCACCTCCTCTGCAAACGGGCGGTACCGGTTCCGGCTTTCTGCCTTGTCCATAAACCCTCCTCCTTTTTGTCCTGATGCATTGACGGCGGACCAGGCGGCGTCCCTTTTACCGGGGAACGCTGTTTGGACGCCTCTTCCTTATTCCACTATAACGATTCCGGCACAAAAAAGAGGCCTATTTTAAGCAAACCTTTTCACAGCGCTTTCCGCAGACCCTGTCACGGGGTGCTTTTCCCCGTTTTCCGGGCCCGTCAAAACTGTTGTGAAAACGATTGTCTTAACAGTTTCCCACCCGTCTGAAAAATGCGGTAGAATGGAAGCGAGCCTGAGATCGAGCTTAGAGAAACGAGGTGTTTTTGATGTCCCCAAAGACCATTCCCGTGATCATTGACTGCGATACCGGCATCGACGACGCCAACGCGCTGGTGATCGCCTGCGCCAGCGCGCGGCTGGATATCCGCGCCGTCACCACGGTGGCGGGCAATACCGTGATCGAAAACTCCACCCGCAACACCTTAAACGTGCTGCACCTGCTGGGCCGGGACGACATCCCGGTGGGCCGGGGCGCCGCGGGGCCGATCTTCGGGCCGCTGCGGGCCGCGGCCTCCACCCACGGCGAAGACGGCCTGGGAGGCTACCGCTTTGAACAGGACGCCACTGCGGCGCTGTCCCCGCTGCCCGCGCCGGAGCTGATCGCCCGCACGCTGGAGGCCTCCTGCGAGCCCGTCACCCTGATCGCGCTGGGCCCGGCCACCAATGTCGCGGCCCTGCTGCTGCAGCGGCCCGACCTGCACGCCAAGATCGAAAAGATCGTTTTCATGGGCACCTCCGACCAGCGCAGCCTGTTCCGCACCTTTAATATCCGTGTGGACCCGGAGGCGTTCCGCATCTGTTTGGAAAGCGGGCTGCCGGTATACGGCGTCGGCCGCCTGCTGGCGCTGCAGCACGCCTACATCACGCAGGACGAGCTGGAAGAGATCGGCCGCATCGGCAACCGTGTGGGGGATTTCATCTATCAGATCCTCTCCGCCTACACCGACTACCGGCTTGTGGACGGCAAAAAGGTGATCGCCATGTTTGACGAGGCCACCGTCGCTTTTGCCGTCGAACCCGGGCTGTTCACCTATCAGAAATATTTCTGCGAGGTGGACTGCGGCGACAGCTGGCGGCGCGGGCTGACCTATATCGATTTTGACGGCACCCTGAAAAAGGCGGAGGAGGAAAAGAACCTCTATTACGTCGAGACCGCCGACCGCGAGGGCTTTGTCAAACTGATGATGGACGCCATCCGCTCTTATGCGGACCTGTCCTGACCCGGCGCGCCGCGGGGCCGCCGGCAGGGCGCGGCAGCGCCGGACCCCCCGGCTTTTCCCGCGCGCTTTCCGGCGTTCGCCGGCCGTTTGCCGCTTTGAGATGCGCCGCGGGGGAAAGCGCTGGCGCGCCCCCTTTTTCAATTTTGTGCTTTGACTTGGAAAGTGAGGAACCGACATGAAACTGGATTTTGAATACGGACAGGGCTTTATGAGCGCCCAGCTGCCGGACAGCACCGACGTCTTTATCCCCGGCGAGACGGTGCCGGACCCGCCCTGCCTGCCGCAGGACTGGGACAGCCTGTACCGCGCCACGCTGGACAGCATCCGCAGCCCCATCGGCATGCCCACCCTGACCCAGCTGGCCCACAAGGGCAGCACCGTGGTGTTCGTCATCCCCGACATCGTCAAGGGCGGCAACCAGCCCACCAGCCACCGCAAGGTGGCCATCCGCGCCTGCCTGGATGAGCTGTACAGCGTCGGGGTGGAGAAAAAGGACATCCTGCTGCTTTTCTCCAACGGGCTGCACCCCCGCGCCACCGTGCCCGAGATGAAGACCATTCTGGGCGAAGAACTGTTCAGCGAGTTTTACCCCTCCGGCCAGATCACCAGCCACGACTCGGAGGACTACGACCACCTGGTGGATCTGGGCTTTACCAGCCACGGCGACCACGTGATCCTGAATAAATACGTCTATGACGCCGACGTGGCCATCCTCATCGGCCACACCCAGGGCAACCCCTATGGGGGATACTCGGGCGGCTATAAGCACTGCGCCACCGGCATCAGCCATTGGCGCAGCATCAGCGCCCACCACGTGCCCCAGGTGATGCACCGGCCGGACTTTGTGCCCGTGTCCACCCACAGCGAAATGCGCAACAAATTTGACCAGCAGGGCATGTTCATGGAAGAAAAGATGGGCAAAAAGTTCTTCTGCTGCGACGCGGTGCTGGACACGGATTCCCGTCAGATCGAGATCAACTCCGGCTGGGCCAAGGAGATGCAGCCCATCAGCTGGAAGATGGCCGACAAGCGCACTTACGTGCACTGGGCCGAGAAAAAATATGACGTTGTGGTGTTCGGCATGCCCACCAATTTCCACTACGGCAACGGCATGGGCACCAACCCCATCCAGATGATGCAGGCGCTCTCCGCCCAGGTCATCCGCCACAAGCGGGTGCTGGCCGATCACTGCGTCTTTATCGTCTCCTCCATCTGCGACGGCTGGTTCCATGAGGAGCGCTGGCCCTACCTGAAAGAGCTGTATGAGATGTTCCAGCACGATTCCATGAACATCCTGCCGGACATGAACCGCTACGGCGAGTACTTTGCCACCAACGAGGAGTACATCCGCAAATACCGCTTCGCCAACGCGTTCCACCCGTTCCACGGCTTCTCGATGATGAGCTGCGGCCATCTGGCAGAGGAGCACACCAGCGCCATTTACATCGTGGGCGCGCGCGAGCCGGGCATCGCCCGCGGCATGGGCCTCAAGACCCGCGCCACCTTTGAGGAGGCGCTGGAGGACGCGAAAAAGAAATTTGTGGGGGACAGCCCCAACATCCTGGCCCTGCCCCAGACCTTTACCACCGCCGCCGTGCATCTGTGCATGAAAGACCCCAGCCAGAACAGCCGCACCCGCGACGGCGCGCCCGCGCACCCCTGCGGCGGCTGAACGTCCCGCGGCCCCACGCGCACATCAAACAAGACAGGATAAGGAGCGGCAAACGACCATGTCATATATTTTTCTCAACCTGAAACGGTTCGACATCACCCCTGACCGCGGCGGCGTCAACCGCATCGCGCCCCCCGCCGGGTGGGCGGAGGCGATCGTCAGGCGCACGCTGGCGGTCAACGATTGGGCGGAGGATGATTTTGTCTCTTTCTTCCCCGAGGCGCACCTGCTGGCGGCCGCGGCGGCCAAGCGGGAGACCGGCAGCCGGATGGCGGTGGGCTGCCAGGGCTGCGCCGGGGCCGACACCGCCGTGGGCGGCAATTTCGGCGCTTTTACGGCCCAGCTCACCGCCAACAGCGCGGCGGGCCTGGGCTGCGAGTGGGCGCTGCTCGGCCACTGTGAGGAGCGCGCCGCCAAGGCGGGCATTCTTGCCGCCGGCGGCGGCGATGCCGCGGCGGTGGATATGCTGCTGAACGCCGAGGTGCTGCGCGCCCAGGAGGCCGGCCTGCGGGTGCTTTTCTGCATCGGTGAAAAGCAGGAGGAGCTGGACCGCTGGCAGGAGGTGCTGCGCGCCCAGCTGACCCGCGGGCTGCAGGGGGCGGATCTGTCCCGGGTGGTGATCGCCTACGAGCCCATCTGGGCCATCGGGCCGGGCAAGACCCCTCCGGGCCGCGAGCGCATCCAGGAGACCGCGCGCTTTGTGCGCAGCGTGGCGCCGCTGCCGGTCGTCTACGGCGGCGGGCTCAAGCTGGACAACGCCGGTATGCTGGCCACCATCCCCGAGATCGCGGGCGGGCTGATCGCGCTGACCCGCTTTTCGGGCGAGATCGGGTTTTACCCGGACGAGTATGTCGAGATCGCCCGCGCTTATCTGGAAGAAAAGAACGGCCGCTGACGCGCGGGCGGGGGCAGGGGACACGGGAGGCTCTTTTTCACCGCTTTCTCTGCCCTTTGCCGTCTCATCCGCACAAAATAAGGAGGTATTATGGAGCTGACGGAAAAACGCGCGCTGCAGCGCTTTGCGCGCAGGCTGCGCATCGACGCCCTGAACGAGGTACACGACGCGCGCTCGGGGCACATCGGCGGGTCGCTCTCGATCTGCGATACGCTCGCCTATCTCTATCAAAAAGTGCTGCGGGTCGATCCCGCCCGTCCCCGCGACCCGGGGCGGGACCGCCTTGTGCTGTCGAAAGGCCATGCCAGCCCGGCCCTTTACGCCGTGCTGGCCGAGATGGGCTTTTTCCCGCGGGAGGAGCTGAAAAACTTCCGGCGCATCGGCTGCATGCTGCAGGGGCACCCGGACATGAAAAAAGTGCCGGGCGTGGACATGACCTCGGGCTCGCTGGGCCAGGGGGTGTCGGCTGCGGTGGGCATGGCGGTGGCGGGCAAGATCACCGCTACGGACTACCGCGTCTTTGCCATCCTGGGCGACGGCGAACTGCAGGAGGGCCAGGTGTGGGAGGCCGCGATGCTGGCCGCGCACCGCGGCCTGGACAACCTGACCGTCATCGTGGACAACAACGGCCTGCAGATCGACGGCCCGGTGGACAAGGTGAACTCGCCCTATCCCATCACCGACAAATTCGCGGCTTTCGGATGGGACGTGACCACGGCGGACGCCCACGACTTCGACTCGCTGGAGGCGGCTTTCCGCCACGCGGCAGCAGTAAAGGGCAAGCCCTGCGTCATCGTCCAGAAAAGCGTCAAGGGCAAAGGGGTCTCTTTTATGGAAGATCAGGCCTCCTGGCACGGCACGCCGCCCAGCGATGAACAATACGCCGCGGCGCTGGCCGAGCTGACCGCCGGCGCGGAAAAGGAGGAGATGTGACATGGCGCAGCGCAGCATGAAAGCTACCCGGGACAGCTACGGCGAGGCCCTGGCCGCCCTGGGCGCGGAGAACAGCCGCGTCGTGGTGCTGGACGCCGACCTGTCCGGCCCCACCAAGACCGCGCTTTTCGCGCAGAGATTCCCCGACCGCTTTGTGGACTGCGGCATCGCCGAAGCCGACCTGATGGGCTGCGCGGCGGGCATGGCCTCCTGCGGGCTGATCCCCTTTGCCAGCACCTTTGCCATGTTCGCGGCGGGCCGCGCCTACGAGCAGGTGCGCAACTCCATCGGCTACCCCCATCTCAACGTCAAGATCGGCGCCACCCACGGCGGTCTGGCGGTGGGGGAGGACGGCGCCACCCACCAGTGTATCGAGGACTTCGCGCTGATGCGGGCCATCCCGGGCATGACGGTGGTCTGCCCGGCAGACGACGCCGAGGCCCAGGCCGCCGTGCGGGCGGCCGCAGCCCTGGACGGCCCGGTGTATCTGCGCTTTGGCCGCGACCCGGTGCCGGTGCTGCACGATGTGCTGCCCCACTTTGAACTGGGCCGCGCCCTGTTGCTGCGGCCCGGCCGCGACGTGACCATCGCCGCCACCGGCCCGCTGGTGGCCATCGCGCTGGACGCCGCCGCCCTGCTGGAGGGGCGCGGGATCTCGGCCCGGGTGCTGGACTTCCACACCATCAAACCCATCGACGAGGAGATGCTGGCCCTGGCGGCGGCCGAGACCGGCGCCATCGTCACGGCCGAGGACCACAACATCGTGGGCGGACTGGGCTCCGCCGTCTGCGAGGCGCTGGCACAGCGTCTGCCGGTGCCGGTGCTGCGGGTCGGGGTGGAGGACAAATTCGGCATGTCCGGCCACGGCCCCGAGCTGTACGAGGCTTACGGCCTGACCGCGGAACACATCGCCGCGGCCTGCGCCGACGCCATCGCCCTCAAGCGCCGCGGCTAAGCCTTTTTTCGCCGGTCCCCGGGGCGCCCGGGAGCGCCGCACCGGGAGCGCCATACTGGAATGGAAGCGCCGCGTTTTCCCGGGGCAGGAAAAAAAACATCGGGCAGGCCGCACCGGCCCGCCCGTGTTTTGAAATTCACTCGCTGAAAAAACGCGCGTGTGTTCGGACGTCGGCCTCTGCCGGCAGCTCCATCTTCGCGCTTTTTTCTTTGGGTCTGAAACTCGTCAAATGGAAACCCCCGGCTTTGCCGGGGGGTTTTTCACCGGCGGGCGAAGCGTCCGAATACCGGCGTGCGCTGCCCCGCGTGGCTGCCGCTTTGCTCCCCCTGCTGTCGGTTGTTCCCTCTGCTGCCGGGGTGGTCCGCTGACACCGGTCTGTGCCGCCCGGCGTTGATACGGCCCGCAGCCCACAGGCCCGCAGCCTGCCCCCGCAAACGGGTGGATCCAAAATTTCCCGTTGTCTGCTGTTCGCCTGCTTCCTCCGCCAGCCGTTCGCCTGTTTTATCTCTTTTCAAGCTGGTGCCGTGGGGATCTTCTATTTTTTTCTGTTTTTTCCCGCCGTATCTGCACAGCATCCCCGATGCCAGGATCCCTGGCGCCCTGCGCCATCAGCGGTTTAGGCCCTTCGTTGGAGACTCTCTCTTTGCTTTTTGCAGTTCGCAGTTGTCTGTCGGCAGACTGCAGACTGCGGTCTGCAGTCTGCAGTTCTATTTTTAGCAAAAATTTTTCCTGTCGGCCTTGTCGCCATAGGGCTTCTTTGGAACTGCCCGCCCTGCGCGCGGTTTTCTTTGTACAAATACATACAAAAAGCCGCCCTCCTGCGAGGACGGCTCTTTTTGCTCTCTGCCCGGCCCAGGCCTGCTCTCATCCGCTGCGCTGCGCCTGGAAGCGCCTGTTCTGCTCCTGGATCCACTCCACCGCCTGCTGCAGCCCGCCCTCAGAGAATTCAAAATCGCGCTCCTCTTTCTGCTCTGTCTTTTCACAGCAGTTGGGGCCCTGCCAGACGGCGACCCGCAGGCGTTCCTCCGCCTTTTCCGGAAAGATCTTAAAACAGAACAGCCCGCTGCTGCCCGCAAAACGGTTGCCCGCCTTAAAATAGTCAAAGCTTTCGATCCAGATCTCTTTTTCCACTTTCGGTCCTCCTCCCGGCCCCTGCAATACCATGGTCCCAGTTTACCACCAACCTGCGCCCGCGCACAAGTGCCCGCCTCCGCGCCCGCCGGGCACAGAGTCCCGCGCTGCCTTGGCTTTCCCCGTCTGCCCCGGGGGAGCGGCGTGCCGTTTTGCCTTTTTCTGTCCCCGCCGGCTTTCCGGCCCGGCAGGGCAGCAGGGGTCAAAATCGCAGGACACGCAGCCCCTGCCCGCCGTCTGGGCCTGCGGCGGTCCCGCGCCGCGCTTTGTCTGCGGCGGTTTCTCCCGTCCCCTGTGTCAGCTCTTTTCCGGCTTCTCCGCTGATCGGGCGGCGCCGTTTTCCCGCGTCGCGGGACGGGCCCCCGTCCCATCCGATCTGTGAATTTTATTTATTTTTATACTTTTTGTAAATTCCGCACTCCCAAAGACGCTCCAGGGGGCCGGGCAAAAAAATAAGCCCCGGAAAGGGGCGGGCAAACTGCCGGTCGGTCATATGCCGGCCCATGGATAAGCCTATGGATAGGAAGCGCCTGCGCACTTCAAAACAGCAAATAAAAAACTCGTCGCAGACGATGATCGCCTGCGACGAGCTGGTGCGCCAGGAGGGACTCGAACCCCCGACCTTCTGGTTCGTAGCCAGACACTCTATCCAGCTGAGCTACTGGCGCGGATGCGAATATTATAATAACACTCGCCGGCCCGTTTGTCAACCTTTTTTTGCCTGTTCCTCCGCCTTTTTCAGCAGGCGGCGGTCCGCCTCGTAGGTCAGCAGCTTTGCGGCCTCCTCGACCGGCACAAACCGGGCGATCTCCACCTCTTCGGGCTGGGGACGGGTATCCGCCTGTTTTGCCCGCGCCCAGAAATAAACCACGTCCTTTACGGCACCGCGATAGGGGGAATAGCTGTTCGTCTCGCGATAGCCCGGCTCGATCTCGATCGGCACCCCGGTCTCCTCCAGCACCTCGCGCACCGCCGTCTCGGTCTCCGTCTCCCCCTTTTCCACATGTCCCTTTGGAAAAGCCCAGTGCCCGCCCGCGCGGTGCTTGACCATCAATACTTTCCAGACGCCGTCCTGCTGCAAAAAACAAAGCGCGCCGCAGCTTTTTTCCCGTCTCATGTCGTTCTCCCTCTTTTCGTCGTTTCCTGATTTGTGTTTCCAGCCGCGATTTGCTATAATACAAAGCGTCAACCAAATTGTTAAAGGAGTCTTCCCATGACCACCAACGCCCTGCTCAACATCCTCGGCCTTGTCGCCGTTCTGGCCGTCGTCTTTCTCATCATTTACTTTATCAGCAAAAGCAAAAGCGAAGAGGGCCCCACCAACACGGCCAAGCGCGCCCAGAAAGACCGCGGCGTGGACGCCGCCGTCAAGGCGCTGAACCGCTATGCCTCTCTTCACAACTTCCGCATCCTGCAGCCCGCCCATCTGCACTGGGGGGAAAAAAGCGCCGAGCTGGACGCGATCATCGTCACCTTTTCCGGCATCGTGGGGGTGCGCTGCCTGGGTTACAACGGCGAGATCTTCGCCAACTCCGGCGAGCCGGACTGGCTTTGGGTCACCCAGGAGAGCCGCACCCGCATCCCCGACCCGGTGGCCCAGTGCGCCGCTGACGCCCGGGTGATCCGCGACGTGCTGATGCAGAACCCCAAGCTGCGCAACGTGCCGGTGGAGTGTCTGCCGGTCTTTACCGACAAATCGGTGCAGCTGGCGGTGCCCAAAAGCAGCCGCATCTTCCGCCAGAAAGACCTGATGAGCACGCTGGAAAAAGAAAAGTATCTGGAGGACAAGGGGCTGGACCAGGAGACCATCGCCACGCTGCTGAGCGACGCCCTGCAGGGGTGAGCGCACCGCAGGGCTGCGCGTGCCTTTCATAATATATACCAAAATCCCGAAAAAGACAAACGCCTGCACCCGCTGCGCCGGGGAGCGGGCGTTTGCTGTGCCGGGAGGGCCGCGCGCTTTCTTTCTATTGTGCGCCGGATGCCGCCGCCCATTCATCGCCCGCGGCAAAGCCCGCGCCGGGGGCGGCGACAACGAGAAAACCCGCAGCTTGCGCTGCGGGTTTTCTTCAAGGGGTGTGTTTTGGTGTGAGGAGGAATCATGTACAGAAATCCGGTTGCGGCTTCCGTCTTTCTGTGATTCTCATTATAGGGGCCAGTTGAGGCGTTTTTATGAAACGCCTGTGAATAAAAAATGAATTTGGAGAAAAGTTTGTGACAGGCGGCAAAAAGCCCGGCGCGCCGCCATTTTTCACGCTTTTTCGGCCTGTTGTGCCAACAGCCCGAGCGCGTCCTGCAGCGAGGCTCCCCGCTCGACCGCGGCGATCGCCGCCGCCCCGCCCGCGGGCCTGCCCAGCATCAGCACGCCCACCAGACGGCCGTTCCGCAGCGCGAGCTTGCGGTAAACGCCCGCCTCGTCGTCCCGCCGCTCTACGGTCTGCAGGCCCTCGCCGTTGACGCTGCCCACGGCGAACAGGCTGATGCCCGGCGCCTCAAAAGCCGTCGCAGGCACCGGCGGCCGGTAAGCCGCCTCATGTCCGCACATCGCCCTGCCGGCGGTGCGGCCCATCTCCAGCGCCGCGCCCCACAGGCCGGCCACCCGGCCCTCAAATTCGGCACAGTCGCCCGCCGCATAGATGCCGGGCAGGCTGGTCCTCATCGAGGCGTCCACACAGATGCCCCGCCCCAGCGCCAGCCCCAGCGCCTGTGCCAGGCCCAGCTCGCTGCGAATGCCCGCGCTCACCAGCACCACCTCTGCGGGCAGCACCCTGCCGTCCGACAGATGCGCGCCGTCCGCTTCGACCGCGCTCACCGAAACGCCGGTGTCGACCTCCATCCCCAGCGCGCGCAGCGCCTGTTCGATGCGGCCGCTGACAAACGCATCCGCCTGAATACTGAGGATGCGCTGTGCCAGCTCCACCACCCGCACCTTGGCGCCGCGCCGGTGCAGGGCCATCGCCGCCTCCAGCCCCAGGATGCCACCGCCCACCACGACGGCCGAGACGCCCGGGCGCACATCTTCCAGCAGGGCGGCCGCGTCGGCAAAGCTGCGCAGCACCCGCACGGGGGGCGCACCCGGCCCGGCCTTGACCGGGCAGAACGCATTGGCGCCGGCCGCAAGCAGCAGCGCGGTATAGGGCAGGGCCCTCCCGTCGGAGAGCAGGGCCTCGCGGCGCTGCGGGTCGATGCGTTCTACCCGGGCGTCGCAGACCAGCTCTATCTGCTGGCCGCCATACCAGTCGTACGGCTCCAGCGCCACCGACTCGAACCCCGCTCCCTCGGCCACCAGCCGCGAGAGCCCCGGGCGGTTATAGGGGATCACGCCCTCGCCGCAGACCAGCGTCACCTTTGCGGTGCGGTCCACTTCGCGGATCGCTTTTGCCGCCGCCAGGCCCGCGCCGCCCCCGCCCACGATCACAAAGCGGCTGTCGCTGCCGCCCAGGACGCCTCCCGGCGCCTCTTTCTCCGCCACAAACGCGTCCGCGCCCGCCCCGCATACCGGGCAGGGCGCCGGCGGCGCGTCGCCCTCAAAAATCTCGCCGCACACCGTGCACTTCCACCGCTGCGCCGCGGGGGCCGCCTCCGCCACAAACGCATCCGCGCCCGCCCCGCACACCGGGCAGGGCGCCGGCGGTGCGTCGCCCTCAAAAATCTCGCCGCACACCGTGCACTTCCACCGCTGCGCCGCGGGGGCCGCCTCCGCCACAAACGCATCCGCGCCCGCCCCGCACACCGGGCAGGGCGCCGGCGGTGCGTCGCCCTCAAAAATCTCGCCGCACACCGTGCAGCGCCATCTCTTCTGCTTCATCTGCAGCCTCCTTCCGCACTTGCCGGGGCAGAAAACGGGCCGGAAAGCAGCCGGGCGCTCAAAGCCCGGCCGCTTTCCGGCCCGCCTCGCTGCCGCCATGCTCTCTTACTCGGCGACTTCCTCGATCATCTCAGGGCCCACGCCGCAGACAGGGCACTCGGCCGGCTTGGTCTCTGCCTCGAAGATCTCACCGCAGACCGTACATTTCCACTTTTTCATAAGGGAATACCTCCTTTTGCAATACAGAATCTGATCTATGGATCAAAGCCCGGTCTCCCCCTGTGGGAAAGCCGGCCCTCGCCATTTTGTGAAAAGCGCCGCTTGCGCCTTTTAAAATATGATACTATACTGGACAGGAAAAATCTGTTGCATCTGCAACATCAGAGGGGAAATCATGGAGAAAAGTTTACAGGCCCTGCGGGCCTGCCCCCTGTTTGAGGGGATCTGTGACGCAGAACTGGACCAGCTGCTGCCCTGCCTCCACGCGCGGCGGCGCAGCTGCCCGCGCGGGGCGGTGCTGCTGCGGGAGAGCGAGCGCGCCTTTGAACTGGGGATCGTGCTGACAGGGCTGCTGGCGCTGGAGAAGACCGACCGGGCCGGCAACCTGAACCTGGTGGCCCAGGCCGGGCCGGGCGAGCTGTTTGGGGACCCCGCCGCCTGCGCAGCGGGCAGCGGCAGCGGCGTATCGGTGCGCTGCGCGCAGGCCGCCGAAGTGCTGCTGATCGAATTGGACCAGGTGACCCGGCGCTGCAGCCGCGCCTGCGCATTCCATTCCCGGCTGGTGCAGAACCTGCTGCGGCTCCTGGGGCGGGGTAGCCTGTCGCTGGAAGAAAAGATCGAGGTGCTCAGCCAGCGCACGATCCGCGAAAAACTGCTCTGCTGCCTGCAGGCGGAGCGGGCCCGCGCCGGGTCGCCGCGCTTCACGCTGCCGTTTTCGCGCAGCCAGCTGGCCGACTATATCTGTGCGGACCGCAGCGCCATGACGCGGGAGCTGGGCCGCATGCAGCAGGAGGGCCTGCTGGAACTGCACGGCCGCGCGGTCCGCCTGCTGGAGTGACCTGCGCCCCGCAGGTGAAAGAGCCAAACGCTCCGCCCCGCGCTTTTTCGCTCCCTCCTAGCGTTGACCGGCGGGCGGCCGGTTATGCGTGCCGCGGCGCGCCTTGGCCGCCCGTCCCTGCGCAAAAAGGCGGCAATGTCCCCCCTCTGCCGCCGCCGCGGCGGGGCACAGTGTGAAATTTATGTGACAGGCCTGCCAACTTGTGGCACGCCCGCGCCCGGCCCGCGGGGCGGTGTGCCGCCGCTTTTGGCGGCTGGATGCTTTTATTTGCGCTGTTTTGCGGCATTTTCCCCCCTTGCGGCCGCCTGAGGCCCGGCAGGGTCCCGCGGCCGCGGCAGATCGCGCCAAACCGCGGTCCCGGTTGATTTTTCGCCCTTTTTAGTGTACTATATTGTTATCTATCGGGCCGCAGCGGACGACTGCTGCTTTTTGAGGGGGACGGCGCTGCGCGCTTTCCCCCCGGCCCCGTTGAAAGGAGCTTTCCTATGGCTATGATCGCCCCCTCCCTGCTCTCTGCAGATTTCGCGTGCCTGGAGCAGG
This sequence comes from Anaerofilum hominis, assembly GCF_014287275.1. Lineage (GTDB taxonomy): Bacteria > Bacillota > Clostridia > Oscillospirales > Ruminococcaceae > Pygmaiobacter > Pygmaiobacter hominis. The sequence continues at coordinate 142,415 of NZ_JACONZ010000005.1, read as the reverse complement.
ATTGCCGCACCTGCCTCGACGCGGGAGCGGATTTTTTACATTTTGACGTTATGGACGGCCACTTTGTGCCCAACATCAGCTTCGGCGCGCCGGTGCTGGCCAGCCTTTCCAAAAAGGTCTCCGCCTTTTACGACGTGCATCTGATGCTCACCGACCCGCTGGCCTATGTGCCCATGTTCCTCAAGGCGGGCGCGTCGATGATCACCTTTCACCTGGAGGCGGACAGCCCGGTGCAGGAGACCATCGACGCCATCCACGCGGGCGGCGCCAAGGCCGGCGTGGTGATCAAGCCCGCCACCCCCGCCGCCGCGGCCTTTGAATGGATGCCCAAGGTGGAGATGGTCCTGGTCATGAGCGTGGAGCCCGGCTTTGGCGGCCAGAAATTCCAGCCCGCCGCGCTGGAAAAGCTGTCTGCCCTGCGCGCCGAGGCGGTGCGCATCGGCCGCCCCGATCTGCTGCTGCAGGTCGACGGCGGTGTGGCGCGGGACACCGCGCCCCTCTGCGCCGCGGCCGGGGCCAACGTCCTGGTGGCGGGCTCCGCCGTTTTCGGCACCGCCGACCCGGCGGCGGAGATCGCATTTTATAAGGGGCTCTGACCAGCCGGCGGCCTGCCGCCAAAAAATCCAGACGTTCTCACGGGCCGCTGCCCCCCGCGGCCCGGGCGCTCCCCTGCGCCGGAAAGGTCTACCGCATGAAACAGGACAACAAAAAGCGCCCTGTGCGCCACCCCGAGTTTGCCGCGAACTGCGATATGCTGTTTGGGCTGTTCCCGCTGGCGTTCATGGCCGTTTATCTCTACGGGCTGCGCCCGGCGCTGATGCTGGCGGTCAGCCTGCTGACCGCCGTGATCTGCGACTTTCTGGTCGCCAAGATGCGCGGCCGCGCCTATGATTCCAGCGAAAATTCCTCGCTGGTCTTTGCGGCGGCGTTCACCCTGATGCTGCCCGCCACGGCGGGGCTTTATATCGTGGTCGCCGGCGTGGCGGTGGCGGTGCTGATCGGCAAGCACGTTTTCGGCGGCGCGGGCAGTTACCCGTTCCACCCCGCCGCCCTGGCCTATGCCGCCGTCACGGTGAGCTGGCCCAACCAGATCTTCCGCTATCCCACCCCGTTTTCCAACGTGGGGATCTTCGACACTTCCGGCGCCACCCTCTCGGAGTCCTCCGCGCATATCCTGCGCGCGGGCGGCGTGCCCAACATCCCTTCACTGGACCTGATCCTGGGCAATTATGCCGGGCCCATGGGCGCCACTTTCTGCATCGTTATCGCCGCGGTGGCGGTCTATCTGCTGCTCAAGCGGCGGATCACCTTTGAGCTGCCCGCGGCGTTTCTGCTCACCTGCGGCGTGATCAGCTTTTGTTTTCCGCGCGTGTCCACCGCCGCGCGCGCCGACCTGCTCAAATACGAGCTGCTCAGCGGCGCGCTGATCTACACCGCGGTCTTTCTGCTGTGTGAGTCCGCCACCGCGCCCAAAAACCGGCTTGCCCGGGTGGTCTACGGCGTGCTCACCGGCTTTTTGACCATGATGTTCCGCTATTACGGCTCCTATGAACTGGGGGTCTGCTTTGCGCTGCTGCTCTCGAACGCTTTCAGCGGTTATCTTGACCGGGTCTGCAGCAAGATCACCTTTGGAAGGAGGGCGAAACCCGTATGAAACAGGAACGCAGCCTTTATTATGCCGAAAATATGGACCGCCTGATGCACCGGGACCGTTTCTTTTTCAATAACCCCGTCTTTATGCAGGGGCTGGGGCTGGCCCCCATCGTGGTCGCCGCCACCAACCTGAACAACGCGCTGGTGCTGGGCTTTGCGGTACTGCTGCTGCTGACCCCCACCCGTGTGCTGGCGGCCCTGCTCTCCCGCGGAAACTATCTGCGCTTTCGCGGGGTGACCTATGCGCTCACGGCCGCCGTGCTCTACATCGGGGTCTGGTTTGCCGCAAACGCCCTGTTCGGCGTGGGCATCCAGGCGGTGGGCCTGTATCTGCCGCTGCTGGTGGTGGAGCCGATCATCATCAAGCGGTATGAGCGGCCCCAGAAAGAACGCGTGCCCACTGCGCTGCGCAAAGGCCTGATCACGACCTGCGGCTTTCTGCTGGCCCTTTTCCTGGTGGCGGCGCTGCGCGAACTGCTGGGCGCGGGCAGCCTGTTCGGCCACCCGGTGACGGTCCGGCCCGCCCTGCCCATGGCGCAGCTCACCTGCGGCGGCTTTGTCCTCATCGGCATCCTCGCCGCCTTCTGGCGCTGGATCCGCAACCTCTTTAAACGGGTCGTGAGTATGGAGGCGAACGCAAAATGACTATTTTGAGACCTGTGCTCGCCTTTTTTGTCTATGCTGTCGCGGCGATCGCCGCCCAAAACGCCATCTTCACCCGCGCTTTGGGCGTGTCCCGGCTGGTAAAGATCGTGGACGACGGCTCGGTGGAACTGCTCAAATTTGGGGTGCTGCTGACCTCTGTGCAGTTCCTCAGCAGCCTGCTGGGGTACTTTGCCAACCGGCTGCTGGCCGGTTTCAGCTTTTCGTACAAGGCGGCTTTTCAGCCGCTGGTACTGGTGCTGTGCAGCGTAGTCGCCTTTTTTGTGGTGCTGCTGATCGTGGCGCTGCTGGGCGGCAAGATCGCCGCCAAGGATTATGTGGAGCTGCTGCCCATGGCCACCTTCAACTGCTGCGTGCTGGGCACCCTGCTGCTGACCACGCTGGGCGGCTATACGCTGGCCCAGACGCTGGCTTTTTCGCTGGGCTCCTCCGTGGGCTATGTGCTGGCCGTGCTGCTGGTCAACGAGGGGCAGCGCAAGATCCAGAACCGCAATCTGCCCGCCACCTTCCGCGGGCTGCCGGTGACCCTGGTCTACATCGGCATCCTGGCGCTGGCCATTTACGGGTTCACCGGCCATACGCCCGCCATCTGACCGCCCGGCGTCCGCGCCCGGCACTCTGCAAGAGGAGGCTTTCGCTTGAAGAAGAACAAGCCTGTCAAAATCAAACGCTACCGGCGCAGCTTTTCCGGCTCCGGGGACCGCAACAACCTGCTGCGGCGCATTCTGCTGTGGGTCGTGATCCTGGCCGTGGTCTTTGGGCTTGGCTGGCTGATCGCAAAACCGGGGCTGGACTTTGCATCCTCTCTCTGGTACAGCTATAAAAACCGCGAGCCGGGCAGCTCCGCTGCGCCCGAGACGGGCGGCGCGTCCTCTTCGCAGCCCGCACAGGCGCAGCCCACCCCCACGCCCGTACCGCAGACCGCAGGCGGCGGCTGGGCCGCGGCGGCGCTTTCTGCCGCCGACACGCCGGAAAAAGCGGCCGCCCTGGCCCTGCAGCTGAAAGCGCAGGGGGTGGAGCATGTGGTGCTGACCCTGAAAGACGACCGCGGTTATCTCTATTATCCCTCGCAGGTCCCCCTGGCCCAGACGGCGGTGGCCTCCACCACCATCGACGCGGCAGCGGTCGCAAAGGCATTCCGCGACGCGGGGATCACCCCCGTGGCCGGGCTGTGCGCGTTCAAGGACAGCATCGCGCCCTATGCCGACCGCTCGATGGCGGTAAAATACGGCAGCGAGGGGGATATCACCTGGCTGGATTCCTCCGCGGAGCTGGGGGGCAAGCCCTGGCTGAACCCCAACTCGGCAGCCGCGCAGCAGTATATCGCGGACCTGATCGCGGAGGTGCGGGACCTCGGCTTTGAAACGGTGCTGCTCCAAAACCTCCAGTTCCCCCAGGGCTACAGCCTGGAAGCGGCCAGCTACGGCGCCATGGACGGCAGCAAAGAACAGCTGCTGGCCGAGGTGGGCAAGCGGTACGAGGCCATCGAGGGCGTGGAGGTCTGGTTCGAGTTCCCGTCCGGCGCAGTCAGCGGTGAAGAGATCGCGCCCTACGGCGCTTCTCCCGCGTCTTTCGGCCTGCAGCGCGTCTTTGTGCGGCTGGAAGCTGCCGCGGCCACCAACGAGGCGGGCGAGAACATCTCGGTGCCGCCCGCCGCGGACGCGCAGGCCCTTGCGGCCCTGTTGGAACCGCTCCGGGCCGGGGGCACGGGCGCATTCGGCCTGCGCGCTGCCGGCATCATCGACACCGCCGCGCTTGCCGCTGCGAATACGGCTGCCCAGGACGCGGGCTTTACCAGCTTTTTCGTCCTGCCCTAGATCTCTGCGGGCAGGACGGGGCCGGAACGCCGGTCTGCCGGCGCCCGCCCGCAAAGGAGGAGGAACGCGTTATGTTTGTGCGCAGCGCCAGGGAAGAAGATCTGCCGGGCCTGTATGCGCTCTGCTGTGAACAGGCCGCGCGCAGCCTGCCCCAGGATGTTTTTGCGGCCGTGTTCCGCGCGGCGGCAAAGGACGCTCACCGGCGGCTGGTGGTCGCCCTGGAGGACGAAGAGATCGTCGGCTACGCCGATATGCAGCTGGAGCTGCTGCTGTCCCGCTGCGCGCTGGCGGCGGTCTTTAAAGAATTTTATGTGCGGGAGTCCATGCGCGGGCGGGGCATCGGCACCGGCATGCTGATCTCCCTTTCCGGCCAGGCAAAATCCATCGGCTGCGGGGAGCTGGAGGCCAGCTGTCAGCGCGTCAACCTCAAAAGCCAGGAGTTTTTGGAGCGTCACGGTTTCGTGCGCAGCCAGCACAAATTTTCCAAAACCGTGAAATAAGAAAGCCTTTCCAAAAAGCGCAGACAAGCAGTCTGCGCTTTTTTTGACTCCATATCAAAATGGCCCGCATCCGTGTGTCCCACGCTGAGGGGCAGGGCGAAATAGAACAGACGGGGACCTCTGTTGAGGTCCCCGTCTGTTCTTGAGCAAAAGCAGCTGACAGGGGAAAGCCTGCGCAGCGCGCTACATACCGAAGAAATTGGTGATCCAATTTTGTCCGTAGTAGAAATTGCAATGAAGCCCGCAAGAGGAGATCAGCGACCAGCTCAGCAGGAAAGCATTGGTGACCGCCCCAAACCAGATGCTGTTTGTGAGCAGATAGGCTTTTCTGGTGATATATACCGTGATCGGTACGATCACCAGGAAGCCGTAGGAGGAAATAAAGTCGCTGAGCATCACCCCGCTGCTGCGAAGCGACAGGTAATTTACCAGACACAGCAGCCATACGCCGAGCGAGTTGACGACGACTGTGACCGCCGTATCCCGCCACTGGGGGATATCGGTGCGCACCGTATAGTTGGTGGCTGCGCCGATGACCAGAAAGCTGGGAAGCATCAGCAGCGCATACCGCCACAGCCATCTCCAATACTCCGCCCTCATCTCAGAGAAAGAGGCCATCCACCACCGGTAATCTTCGTTAAACAGATACTGCAGCACCGTCAGCGAACCATAGGCAACTGCGATGACGATGACGCCGGCAAGTAAGATCTTTAAAAGGCTGCGGGGCTTTTGTTTGATGTTTAAAAGGCCAAGGTTTGTCTGGCCGTGGGCCTTTTTGTCGCTGACGGAATATACGATCAGGAAGATCGCAGAACACACGGCCAGAATGACAAGAAACAGGACGGTGAGCCACCAGCTGGCAAACAGGGGCAGCGCCTTAAAAGAGGGAAGCTCCGGCGGAGACAGATTGTTGGTCGCATACATGGCCGCAAAGGTGATGATGACTGTGACGCCGCTAAAGAGCCAGTATTTTTTTCGGCTGATCTGCCCGACCGCCGCTTTCTTTTCCGGGATGCAGGAGCGGAAAAACTCCGTTTTTGCGAGAAATGCGATGGTCGCCATGACAAGCGCGACCATTGCCAGCATTGCCCCAAGGTTGAACAGTTCACGCCATAAGTAGATGATGTTGTCCGCGGGCAGCGGCTGGGTGTCCGCAGCTTCCAGTTCTCCGCAATTGTAGCCCAGGGTCTGTTCCATGTACTTTACCGTATAGGCCGCGGCCTGGGCGGAGTAAAAGTTTTTGGAGTGGGTCTCCTCAATAAAATTGAACACCCGCGCGCTCCTGGCCTCGATTCCAGCTTTCAGCTGCTCATTGTCTGTCACCGAGATATCAAAGATCGCGCCGGGCATAAAGCCGGTCTGCTCGCTCGTGTCCAGGATATACCACTGGTTATTTTCGACCTCTTCTGTGGTGTGCCAATACTCCTGCGAGCGGTCGCGGCCCTCAAAGGCGGGGATGTTGTGGTCCCACACGCCGAGAATGATGCCAAAATTCGTCTGCACGCTGCGGTCGACGGTGTAGCCGGCCACCTCTGCCGGCGTCAGGGAGATCACCATGGTCCCATCGCTTCCCAACAGGCAGATGGACTTGATGCGGGTGTCGTACTGCGCCCTGATCTCCGCTTCGATCTCCTGATAATGCGCCAGCTGGTCGGCATTGAGCCGTTCCCCGGCCAGCTGTGCAGCGTCCCGGTAGATCTCCTGTTCTGTAAATCTCTGCCCGAACGTGTCATATAACACATTGATCATCAAGTCGTTGAACGTGTGATTGCCGCAGTCCTTTACCGCAGCAAGCATTGTCCTCAGTGCGCCCAGAGAGTGTCCCACAACGCCAATTCTGGTCTGATCCACAAACGCAAGCGTTCTCAGATACTCCACGGCATCCATGACTCCGGTCGTACTGGCAATGCTGAACTGCTCGGGGTCCAGGCCATAGTCGTCTATCACCGGCTGCTCGGAAATGCCCGCCCCAAAGGCAGAGGGGTTCAGGACCACATATCCGCGGCGGGCAAACTCTTCCGCCAGGCCCTGCGTCACCCCTTTTGAGACGCCGCCGCCGTGCGCGATCACCACTGCGGGGAGCCGGTCGCTGCTGTCAGTGCCTGCGGGATAATAGAGATCCGCATCCACCGAAGAACCGCGCACGTCAAGTGTGAGCCGCGTGATTTTGACCGCTCCTCCCCCGGAAGCGATCCAGTGGGCACAAAAGCCAAAAAGCAAAACAGCCGCCATACACAGCGCCATGACCCTGCCCGCACCGGCTTTTGTTTTCAGCGAAAACCATCTGTTCTTTTCCATGTTTCCTTCTCCTTTCATCGCCAACTATATTTGTCCCTGTACCGAGCCGTCCTCCTCTCTTCTTTTGTAAAAAATTCTGCTTTTTCATATAAAAAAGGCATAACACACCGGCCGTTGTGTTATGCCTCTCTTATTCTCTGCACAATCAAACTGCAGTTATTGTACAATATTATTCAGCATTGCACAATTCACATTGTGAATAAAAATCTGGACGCCGTTTTGCTTTTTTGCCCAACTAAAGCCCTCAAAACGCGCAGACGCCGACAGCAGCTGTCCTAAACAGCCCCCGCAGGCGCACCCCTGTCCGAGGATCGCACTGCGCCAGGAACCAGCATCAGGGCCCACGATCTGCCGGGGCCTTGCGCGCAGCCGGCACAAGTTGGCCAAAGCCCTGAAATAAAAAAGGAGATGGCCGCAGCGCAGCCATCTCCCTTGAAGCCTATCAGGTGCCGGATGTCCAAGCCCCCAGCAGTACGTCTAAAACGAGCCTGAGTTCAGCTTCAAAAAGCGGAAGGCCGCAGGCGCGGGCCGCCCGCTTTTCTGCCCCCATTATAACAGACCCACAGAAAAAGGCAAGCGGCAGGGCCGGCGGCCCAGGCGCGGCCCATCCCGCGCGCCCCGGCCGGAACGAATTATTTCTGCGTCCTGGACGGCGCACGGCCTGCCGGACGATCTGCAGAAAAGAGAGTTGCTAAAAAAGTGCGGGCTGCCGGTCTCCCGGCAAAAAAGCCGCCATCTCACGGGAGCCGGGGACTCTAAAACACAGCGGGCGCTTCAAAGCCCCTTTTACCGCGGGAAGCGATCAAAAAAGCAGCCTTGCGGCTGCTTTTGATCGCTTTCTCTTTCGGTTCCGGGGCGCAGCGGCAGCCTCAATAAATGCCGTGTACCGTGACTTCGCCGGTAAAGACGGCTTCCTCTCCCTCCGGCGTGCGCACCACCAGCCGCCCCGCATCGTCGATCGCAGCGGCCACGCCGCGCACCGTATCGGTATAGACCTGCCGGCCCAGGTTGACGCAGCAAGCCCGGTATTCCTCTGCCAGGGCCGCGAACCCCCCGGCCGCGAAAGCGTCCAGCCTGCGGGCAAGCGCGCCGTCCAGCGCCAGCGCGGCGTCGCCCGGCAGGCAGCGCCGCCCGGTGGCAGAGAACAGAGAGGCGGCATGGTCCAGCCCCTGTTCCTCAAAAAAAGCAGCCGTCTGCAGCAGGTTGAACCCCACGCCCAGGATATAGCTTGCCCCGGCGCCCTCCAGCACGCTCTCACACAGGATACCGCAGATCTTTTTGCCGTCAAACAGCAGATCGTTGGGCCATTTCACCTCCGGCCTGCGGCCGCAGAGCGCCTGCACCGCGTCGGCCCCGGCCAGCGAGACCATCAGGGGCAGGGTAGAGGGGTCCGCCAGGGGCCGCCTGACCAGGCGGCTGTAGTAGAGCGCCTCGCCGGGGCGGTTCTGCCAGCTGCGGCCCCGGCGGCCCCGGCCGGCGGTCTGGCTGGCCGTGTAGACGGCGTCCCCATCCTTCAGCTCCTGCAGCTCCCGCCGCAGCCAGCTGTTGGTGGAGTCCACTTCGTCCAGATACCGAAGGCTCATCGCGGCACCTCCCGATGCAGAAACTCCGGCTCGCCGTCCTCGATCAGGAGCAGGCCGTAGGTAGGGCGCCCCACCCGCGGCACGCTGATCGAGCCGGGATTGAACAGGTTGACGCCGTCGATATAGGCATAATACGGGCTGTGGGTATGCCCGAACAGCACGATATCCGCCCCGCGCTGGGCCGCGGCCTTGCGCAGCGGGGTGGTGGTCACCTTGACCTCATAGCCGTTGCCATGGGTCATGAAGATCAGCAGCCCGCCCAGGCTCACCAGCCGCTCGGAGGGGATCGTTTTGTCATAATCACAGTTGCCCCGCACCTCGTAGACCATGGGGCAGGGGCCGCTGCGCTGCACGGCCGTCAGGTCGTTCAGGCCGTCGCCGAGAAAGATCAGCGCGTCGGCGTCCCGGTGGGCGTCCAGCACGGCCCGCAGCCCGTCCCGGTTGCCGTGAGAGTCGGACACGACGATCAATTTGGCAGGCTTGGCCACCCCTTATCCCTCCTTTTCCGCCTCTGCGGTCAGCAGGCGGTAGATCTCACTTTTTGCAAAGCCGCTTTGGGCGGCTGCCTCCTTGCAGGCCGCCGCGGCGGAGGCCCCGCCCGCGGCGAGGCTGCGGGCCAGTGCGGCGGCCTCTTCCAGCGTCCAGGCCTCGGGCTGCGGCGGCTGCGCGCCCGCTACCACCAGCACGAACTCGCCCCGGGGGGCGTTTTCCCGGTAAAAGAGCAGCGCCTGGGCGAGAGTGGTCTTCCATATCTGCTCGTGGAGCTTGGTCAGTTCGCGGCAGACGGTAATGCTGCGGTCGCCGTAGGCCTCCAGCAGGTCGGCCAGGGTGGAGACCAGCTTGTGAGGGGCCTCATAAAAGATCAGGGTGCGGCGCTCGTCCCGGGTCTCCGCCAGGCGCTCGCGGCGCTGGCGGCGGTTCATCGGCAGAAAGCCCTCAAAGCAGAACCGCCCGGTGGGCTGCCCCGACACGGCCAGCGCCGTCACGGCGGCGCTGGCCGCCGGCACCGGCACCACCGGGATGCCCCTTGCCAGCGCGTCGGTGACCAGCACTTCGCCCGGGTCGCTGACCGCGGGCATGCCCGCGTCGCTGCACAGCGCGCAGCTCTCGCCCTGCTGCAGCCGCCGCAGGATCATCTCGCCCCGCTCGCGCAGGTTGTGCTCATAATAGCTGACCATCGGCTTTTTGAGCCCCAGATGGTTGAGCAGCCGGAGGGTGACCCGGGTGTCCTCGGCGGCGATGAAATCCGCCCGGGCAAAGGTCTCGGCGGCCCGCGGCGTCAGATCTCCCAGATTGCCGATGGGCGTCGCCACCACATATAACGTGCCGCAGCTGTTCGCGTTCTCGCTCAAAAGCCGCTCTCCCCTTTCTTTTCCGGCAGGTCCGGGCGGGCCTGCCGCCCCGGCCCGCCGTAGATGCGCAGCAGTTCGGCGGAAAAACCGCCCTCCGCCGCCTCGATCACCAGATCCGGCATCAGGGCCAGCCCCGGGCGGCCGTGCCGCCTGCCGTCCAGCAAAAAAAGCCAGGGCGTCTTTTCCGGCCGCTGGCGCACAAAGCGCAGCCGTTTGGGCTCGATGCCCTGCAGGCGCATGGCGACCATGCAGTCCGCCAGCCGCGCCGGGCGGTTGCACAGGCACAGGCGGCCGCCGTCTTTCAGCAGCAGCGCCGCGGCGGCGCAGACGTCCTCTATCGTACAGCTCAGCTCATGCCTGGCCGCGCCCCTGCCAGGCTTTGAGGACACGAAACCGCCGGTGAAGTAGGGCGGGTTGCAGCTCACCAGGTCAAGCCCCGCCCGGGGCAGGGCAGGGGGCAGGGCCCGCAGATCCGCCGAGAGGGGCGTGATATGCGCAGCGCCGCTCTCGCGGGCGGCGCGCTGCAGCAGCGCGGTCCCCTGCGGGTCCAGCTCAATGCCCCAGCAGGGTCCGCGATGGCCCGCGTCATGCCAGCGCAGCGGGATGATGCCGCAGCCGCTGCCCAGGTCGCAGGCCGCCCAGTCCCTGTGGACGCCGCAGAAGTCAGACAGCAGCATGGCGTCCGTGCCAAACCGGTGCCGGCCGTCCACATAGACGCGGGTGCCGCCGCGCAGCAGTTCCGCCGTGACCGCCAAAGCAACGCCCTCCCCAAAAACGCGCCTAAAAGGCGCGGTGTTTTTTCAGCGTAAAAATCAGGGCGGGCATATCGCCCGCCCTGATTTTTTGGTTTTTCCGATTACTCCTCGGCGATCGCGCCGACCGGGCAGGCGCCAGCGCAGGTACCGCAGCTGATGCAGGCCGAAGCGTCGATCTCGTACTTGCCGTCGCCCTCGGCGATCGCGCCGACAGGGCACTCGCCAGCGCAGGTGCCGCAGGCGATGCAGGCATCACTGATTTTATAGGCCATGTTTTAACACCTCCATTTTCCTTTATTTTATCATAAAACACGGAATAATCAAGCGGCAAATTTGTCCCGCCGCCGGGAATTTAGTCTCCGCCGCCGGGCTTTTGCGTCTGCTGCGGCCCGTCTGCCTTTTTGCCGCCGCCCCGCTTGCCGCGGCGGCGCTTGCGGGGCGCAGCGGCGGGCTTTGCCTGCTGCGCGGCCGCATCGGCCTCCGGCCGCGGGGGCCGGGCCGCGGGGGCCGCCGCATCGGCCGGGCGCTGCCGCTCAGCGGACACCGGGGCCTGCTCGCGCGGCGGCTCGCGCCGGGCCGCGCCCGCGCCGGGCTGACGCTCCTGCTGGGGCCGCCCGGCCCCCTGCTGCGGCTTGCGCTTGGCGTTTTTGCGGGTCGCCGCCCGCAGGATGACGATCTCGTCCCGGTGATAGGTCTTGGGCAGCTCAGGCGACTGGTCCAGCCGCACCTTGATGCTGCCCGAGATCAGGTTCACCTCGCACACCGTGCCCTCGCCGTCCGGCGTCTTGACATAGCTGGTCACGCCGGGCGTGATGCCGGACAGGTATTCGTAGGCGGGCTGCTCGTAGGCCAGGCAGCACATCAGGCGGCCGCAGGTCCCGCTGATCTTGGTGGGGTTCAGCGAAAGGCCCTGCTCTTTGGCCATCTTGATGGACACGGGCTGGAAATCAGTCAAAAAGCGGCTGCAGCAGAAAGGCTGGCCGCAGATGCCCAGGCCCCCCAGCATTTTGCTCTCGTCCCGCACGCCGATCTGACGCAGCTCGATCCGGGTGCGGAACACTCCCGCCAGATCCTTGACCAGCTCGCGGAAATCGATGCGCCCGTCCGCCGTAAAATAGAACAGGATCTTGCTGCGGTCAAAGGTGTACTCCACATCGATGAGCTTCATCTCCAGCTTGTGCTTGGCGATGCGCTCTTCGCAGACGCTGAAAGCGCGGCTTTCATCCTCGCGGTTCTGGCGCATGCGCCGGATATCCGCGTCGTCCGCCAGCCGCGCCACCACCTTGAGCGGCTTGACCAGGCTGCCCGCCGGCACCTCGTGGATGCCCTGGGAGACCTCGCCGCACTCGGTGCCGCGCGAGGTCTCCACGATCACATAGTCGTCCTTTTCGATCTCGAGCCCGCCCGGATCGAAATAATAGACCTTGCCTCCGGCCTTGAACCGGACGCCGATCACTTTTGTCATCTTTTCAACCATCCTTTCACGGCAGAGGAGGAAAAGGCGTTTCCCCCGCCGGGGACCGCGGCCCTGCGGCCCATCCCCGAAAAGGAGAAAAAGCTTTCCAGCAGGGACCGCAGGGGGCGTCCCTCTCTGCCGCTGCCGCTGCGGATCGTTTCAGTGCCGCTGCCCTGCGGCGGAATTTTGGGCAGCGCTTCAAGAGGATAGAGGGGCCGGACAGCCGCGCCCAGGCCCCGCCTGAAAGGGACCGCACGGGGCTGTCCGGCAGCGCGCAAAACGCCCGGGGCAGGCTTGCGCCGCCTAGGGGCGCGCCGCGTTTGCATCCGCCAGCCGCAGGGCCAGCAGGGTACAGACCAGCTTTGCGTTGCCGGCGGCGCGCAGACGGCGCGCCGCCTCAAAAACGGCCGGCAGCGCGCGCGCTGCGGCCGGCCGTGAAACAGCGGGCAGGCCGGGGATCTCCCGCCCATCCAGCGCCGCCGCATACAGCTCCGCCAGATCGGAGAGGAAGATCCCCGCCTCCTCACGCTTTGATTTTGTCTCAAACTCTTTTGCCGCCGCAAGCAGGCCAAACCGGTCCCCCTTTGCGGAAAGGGAGACAAAGTCCGCGGCCGCCCGCAGTAGCGCAAACCGCTGCGGGTCCCCGGCCGCCTGCAGGCAGCGGCCCAGCGCGCCCCCGTACACGGCGCTGAGAAAGGCCGCGTCCCCCTTGGGGCAGCCGCGGCCGCACAGCAGGCGCACACATTCCTCCCGCTCCAGCGGGGCAAGCGTATAGGCCGCGCAGCGCGAGCGGATGGTGGGCAGGATCGCCGCCTCGCTGTGGGCAGTGAGCAAAAAGAGCACGCCGGTGGGCGGCTCCTCCAGCGCCTTGAGCAAAGCGTTCGCGGCGGCGGCCTGCATCTTCTGCGCGTCCTCGATCAGGGCCACACGGCCCTCAGCCGACAGACCGGTGGCCCGCACGGCCGCGCGCAGCTCGCGCACCCGCGCCACCGGGATGATGTCCGCCGCGCCCTCTGCGCGCACCACCAGACACTCGGGCGAACGTCCCGCCAGCACCGCCTCGGCGCCCGGCCCCCCCGCGGGGTAGAGATAGTCCGCCGCGATCAGCCGCGCGGCAAAGTTTTTACCCAGCCCCCCGGCGCCGCAGAGCAGTACGCTGTGGGGCAGCCGCCCGGCGGCCAGCGCCGCCGAGAGGCCCGCCTTCAGCTCTTCGTTGCCGCAGAGCTTTTCCAGCATCAGAGCTTCTCGAACCGCTCGACATTGGTGACGAACACCGTCGCGCCGCCCACCGTGACCTCCAGCGGGAAAGCCGTGGTGACCCCGATGCCGTAAGACGCGGTGGAGGGGACGATCTCCTTGCGCTGCTTGGAGTGTTCCGAGATGAGCGAGATGACCTCGTCCACCTTTTCATCCTCCACGCCGATGAGCATGGTGACGTTGCCCGCCATCAGGAAGCCGCCGGTGGTCGAGAGTTTGGTGACGGAAAACCCGGCCTTGGTGAGGGCGGACGAAACCGCATTGGAATCCTCTTTGTTGACGATCGCAGTGATCATTTTCATAGTGTTGGCCTCCTTGCGCCTGTGGGAACATTTTGCCCCCATCCTGGGATAGTCTCATTTTACCACGCGGCGGCGCGGATTTCCACCATTTTGCGCGCGGCGGGGGCTTTCGCGGGCATTTTTTGGTGGAAAACTTCTGGAAAAGACGTGAAAACCGCCCGCACACGCCGGGCCTTTATGGATTTTTGTCGTGCCGCGGGCAGCGCTTTTTCCCTTTTTGAGAATGTATATCAGCTCGCCCCATTCTCTGTCAATTCAACGTAAAGTTTTGGAAGGTTGTCACTTCCCGTCCCGGCGATGTGGAAAAAACAGGATGCAAAACCGCTGTTATTAACATTTTCAACAGAGTTTTCAACATTTCAGTTTTTTCGGCTCTATACAAATCGTAATCCCCGGTCCCAACTTTTTCCTTTGTTTTACCAATTAAAACCAAAATATGCAGAAACCGAGAAATTTATATGCAATGAGCCCGCGTAGAAATGTTGTATTGGGGAAAACCGGGCTTTGTTTTCCACGGCAATGTTGAAAACTCTGTGGAATTTGGGGAAATCCGCCCCGGCGCCTCTCGCAAGGAGGCTGCGCCGCAAAAAGCCGTACCTGCCGCCCCGGCCGTCCGCCCAAAGGCCGCCGCGGCCCCGGCAGGACCCGGGCGCGGGATGCCAAGGGCGGGCCGGGGCAGGCGGAGGCCCCCGCGCGCGGGCAAAAAAACGGCGCAGCCGGGCGGCCGCACCGTTTCAGCGAGCTATTTTTTTACCTCGGGCGGTTTAAAGCCCTCGCCGTACACCTCGTCCACCTCGGTGATCATCACCAGCGCGTCATCGTCCACCGCGTGGGCCGCCGAGCGCACCTTGAAGATCTGGCTCTTGCTGCAGGCGCAGATCAGCAGGTCCCGCTCGGTGCCGGAAAAGGTGCCAATGGACCGCACCAGCGTGGAGCCGCGGTCGGTCTCGTCGCTGATGGCCCGGGCGGCCTCCATGCCCTTGTCGGTGATGATGAGGGCCATCTTGCCGCTGCCCGCGCCGTAGAGCACCCGGTCCATGACCTGGCTGCAGGCAAAGGTGGAGATCAGCCCGTAGAGCGCCGCGTCGATATTGCCGTAGGCAAACGCCCCCGCCAGCAGGATGAGGCTGTCGATCATCAGCGAGAACTGGCCCACCGAGATGTGGGGCAGCACCTTGTGCAGCGACAGGGTGAGAAAATCACTGCCGCCGGTGGACGAGCCGCGCATGTACACCAGCACCAGCCCGGCGCCCATCAGCACCCCGGTGAACAGGGCGGCAAGCAGCTGGTTGCCCCGGTAAACCGGGAACAGCGGCATCACCAGGTCCAGGATCAGGGTCTGGATGACCATGGTCTTGAGACTTTTGGCCAAAAACACCTTGCCCAGCGTTTTATAGCTGAGGATGATCACCGGGATGTTGAACACCAGCGTCAAGGTGCCGATGGGCAGGCCGGTGAGGTGGTTCACCATCAGCCCCAGGCCGGAAAAACCGCCCGTGGCAAAGCCGCCCTGGCTGGCAAACAGGTAAATGCCCACCCCGTATACCACGCTGCCCACAACGTCGTACAGCAGGTCGATCAACAGCTCTCTGATGCGTTTTGCTTTCATACAACTTTCCCCCCTGGTTTTCGCTCACAGCCCCCGCGCGCTTCCCCGGGCCGCGCCGGGGAGGCGTCCCCGGTCAAAGCCCCGTTCGGGCGGCGGGAGACCGGCGGCGCTCCCGCGCCTTTCGCGGCAGAGCCGCCGCCCGGCAGGTTTTGCGGAAACTGCTGCAAAGGCCCCCGGCAGCGTCCCGAAGCCGGAACAGCGCGCCGCCCGTTTTCTTTCCCATTGTATCATATCCATTCCGGACAGAATACCCCTGCGGACAGAAAATCCCCCGCCGGAAACGGCGGGGGACAGGCGGGGACAACGGGCCGCAGGCTGGAAAAGAGGCCAAGTGGGAGGCCGTTCACTCGCCGGACGAGAGGGCCTCCGCCAGCGGCAGCCGCTCCAGCGCGCGCAGGCTGACTGCCAGGGCCAGTCCGCTGACCCCTGCCGCCCCCAAACAGGCGGCCAGCGCCGGCAGCGGGGAAAAGAGGTCGAACAGCCCCATCCAGAGCAGCCGGCCGATCAGAGCGAGAAACGCCATCCCCAGCGGCAGGCCGAAAAGGACGCCCGCGGCCCCGTAGGAGACCGCCTCCAGCGCCAGCATCCGCCGCAGCTGGCCGACAGACGCGCCCGCTGCGCGCAGCAGCGCCAGCTCCCTGCGGCGCAGCTGCAGCCCCGCGCCCACGGTGCCGAGCACCCCCGCGGCACAGAACGCCAGCACCAGAGCCAGAAATCCCCCGAAAAAGACCCGCAGCAGCAGGGGGACCGCGGCGCGCCGGACGGCCCACTCGGACCCCGGCGTGTAGTCCTGGATCGCATATTGGGTGATCTGCGCCCTGCGGAAGAAGCTTGTCAGCCTTTGGGTGAGGGCGGGGGCGTCCTTTGGGTCGGCGTAGACTGCAAAGCTGCGGTCCTGCCGGGTAAAGCCGTCGCCGCCGGTGACCGCCTCCATCGCGCTGCGGCTGGTCACCCGAACCGAAGACACATCGCCCGAATAAGGGCTCGGCCCGCAGCCATAGGGCAGCGGGTCATCACAGCTGCCGGCCAAAACGCTGGTAAAATCCTCATAAAGCGGCGCACGCGCCGCAGCGGGCGCACTGCTTCCGGCAGAGGCCTCCACACAGGGGACCTCTCCCGCCTGGGGCCTCATGGGCGCCCCGTACCAGCGGGCGAAGTCATCGTCCTCCAGGATCACGGTAAAGGTCAAGCAGTCGGGGGTCTGCCAGTAATAGAACTCCTCGGCGACCAGAACACCGTCCCAGCCGCCGATCTCCGCCAGCGCCGCAGCCGGCCGGCTGCCCGCGTTGCCCCAGACGCAGGCCCGGTAGTGGTAGGTGGGGACGCTGCCGCCGTAGGCCCGGCCGACCCCCTCGATAAACCCGGCCGAGACCAGCACCGCCGCCACACAGGCCGCAATGCTGGCGGCCAGCGGGCGGAAGCGGGCTCCCGCCCGGTCCAGGCTGCGCCGGGCCAGCTGGGCCGGCGCTCCGGCGCCCTTTTTCCAGCGACGGGCCCGGCGGGGGGCCCCAGCCTCTGCAGGGCGGCGCACCGCGTCCAGCGGCGCGATGCAGAAAGCCCGCCGGGCCGGGCCGTGGGCGGCCAGCAGCAGCTCCAGCAGCGAGAGCAGCGCGCAGCCCGCCAGGAGCGGCGGGGAAAGGGGCAGGCGCAGCCGCCCGAACAGCGCTGCAAACGCCCCGCTGCGGTTGAGCAGGGCAAAGGCCGTCCCCAGCCCCGCCAGCGCCGCCAGCAGGCCGGCCGGGATGGCGACGGCTCCCAAGAGCAGGGCTTCCAGATAAACGCTGGCCCGCAGCTGACGGCGGGTGGCCCCCACGCTGGCCAGCTGTCCCAGCATCCTCACCCGCTGGGCCAGCGAGGCGGCAAAGCTGCTGCGGATCAACACGCCGGTGGCCAGCAGCAGAAAAACGATCAGCACTGCGGCGGCTGCCCGGATCAGGGGCACCAGCGCCCCCAGCGTCTCGCCGCGGACCAGCAGGTCGGAGAGCGCCTGGCCGCCCAGCAGCGTGCCGGAGAGCAGGATCACCGAGAGCAGGGCGGCACAGAGGGCCAGACCGCTGCGCCAGCCGCCCCGGCGCAGCTGCCGGGCGGTGAGAAACCAGATCGCTTTCATCGGTTCACCTCGTCTCTCACAATGCGCCCATCCTCCAGCGTGAGGATGCGCTGCGCCTGCAGGGCAAGCTCCCGGTCGTGGGTGATCATGAGGATGGTCTGCCCCATGGACTGATGGAACCCCCGCAGCAGGGCCATCACCTGACGGGTATTTTCGGAGTCCAGATTGCCGGTGGGCTCGTCCGCCAGCAGCAGCGCGGGACAGGTGATCAGGGCCCGGCCGATGCCCGCCCGCTGCTGCTGGCCGCCGGAGAGCTGATGCG
This sequence comes from Anaerofilum hominis, assembly GCF_014287275.1. GTDB lineage: Bacteria > Bacillota > Clostridia > Oscillospirales > Ruminococcaceae > Pygmaiobacter > Pygmaiobacter hominis. The sequence goes on along the minus strand of NZ_JACONZ010000005.1, from coordinate 124,798 downwards.
GGTAAGCGCCCAGTTTTTCGCTGAGCTCCAGCCGCGCCGCCAGCCCCTCCAATTGCCCGGGCGCGGGCGCGCGGCCGTCCAGCAGCAGCGGCAGGGCAATGTTTTCCGCCACGGTGAGAAGCGGCACCAGGTTGTAGAACTGATAGACCAGGCCGATCTGCCGGCGGCGGAACAGGGTGAGCTTTTCCTCCGGCAGGGCCAGCAGATCCACCCCCTCCAGTTCGATGGCCCCGGCGGTGGGGCGTTCCACCCCGCCCAGCAGGTGCATCAGGGTGGACTTTCCGCTGCCCGAGGGGCCCATCACCGCCACAAACTCCCCCCGCTGTACCTCAAAGGAGACCCCGCGCAGCGCTTCGACCCGGCCCTCCCCCTGGCCATAGGTGCGCGCGAGACCCTTTACCTTTAAATAGGACATTCTTTTTTCCTCCCTCGCGGAGTCGGGATACGGCCTCCGCTTCAACGGCTCTCGCCGGGTGCGGGGCCTTGCCGTGCCGCCCCGCGCCTGTCTCTATTTTAACCGCCCTTTCTGACAGGCCGGTGACCGCAGGATGACGGTCCCGTCACCGGAAGAGCCGCAGGGTAAAACAGGCCCCCTGGGCGGTATTGGCGGCGGTGAGCGCGCCGTTCTGCCCCTGGGCGATGGCGCGGGCCAGCGGCAGGCCAATGCCCGCGGAGCCGGGCGGCGACCCGGGACCCCGCCAAAACCGCTCAAAGATATGGGGCAGCGCCGCGGCCGGGATGCCGCCCCCGGTATCCTCCACCCGGAACTCGTCAAAGAGGACGGTGGCCCGAAACGTCACGGTCACCCTGCCGCCCGGCGGCGTGTGTTCGGCACAGTTTTTGATCAGGTTGGTCAGGGCCTCGGCGGTCCAGGCCGGGTCGCAGCGGCAGAGCGCCTGTTCCGGGCAGCAGACCGACAGCGCCGCCTGCCGCCGCCCCAACAGCGGCAGCAGCCCCCGCGCCGCCAGCCGGATCACCTCTGCCGCAGGCAGCTCTTTTGCCTCAAAGGGGACGGCATCGGCCTCAAGCCGGCTCAGCTTGAGCAGGCTTTTCACCAGCCAGTCCATCCGCTCCACCTGCCGGGCTGCCTCCGCCGCGCAGCGCGCCCGCTCCGCCTGCGCCGTACCGGGGCTTTCCCAGAGCTCGGTCTGCAGCTGGATCGCAGCCAGCGGGGTCTTGAGCTGGTGGGCGATATTTTCCAGCGTCTCGCTGAGAAAGGTCTTTTGCCGCTCCAGATCAGCGGCCTGCCGGCGCAGCACGGTAGTGATCTTGTACAGGTCGTCCTTGAGCGCCCCCAGTTCGCCCGGGCTCTGGTCCCGGATATCGGCGGCCTCTCCGCCCGCATAGACCCCTGCCAGGTAGCGGGAGAGCGCCCGGATCTGACGGTAGCGCCAAAGGGTGAACGCAGCCGCCAGCGCGGTGAGCAGTGCGCCCAGCAGCCAGAGCAGGGCCGCCGCCCCAGCGCCCCAAAGCCACAGGCCCGCCAGCCCTGCGGCGGCGGTGAGGCAAAGCATCCCGGCTGCCAGCCCCCAGACCTCCCGGCTATGCATCCTCCTCCACCTCCAGCCGGTAACCCATGCCCCGCACCGTGGCGATGCGCGGCGCGCCGGGCCCGTCGATCTTTTCCCGCAGGCGTTTGACGGTGACGGTGAGGGTATTGTCGTTGACAAAGCTGCCGCCCTGGTCCCACAGCGCCTGCAGCAGACGGCCGCGCTCCAGCAGCTGGCCCGGATGCGCGGCAAAGACCATCAGCAGACGGTATTCCTGCGCCGTCAGCGGCAGGAGCCGGCCCTCCCTGCGCACCTGGGCGGCCTGCCGGTCGATCTGCAGGCTGCCCAGCCGGTCCGCCGCCGGACTGCGGCGGCGCTGCACCGCACGCAGGCGGCTGATGAGCTCGCGGCTGCGGAACGGCTTGGTGACGTAGTCGTCCGCCCCCTGTTCCAGCCCCCGCACCACGCTGGCCTCGTCGCCCCTTGCGGTGAGGATGACCACCGACGCATCCCCTGCGCGCCGCGCGGCGCGGCAGACCTCGGCCCCGTCTCCGTCCGGCAGGCCCAGATCCACCAGCACGGCGTCGGGGCGGCCGTCCTCCAGCTGGGCCAGCGCCGCCCTCACGGTCCCGCAGACGGCCACCCGCCACCCCTCGGCCCGCAGCAAACTTGCCAGCGGCGCGGCGATGGCCGCTTCATCCTCCACCAATAAGATCTCCACCTTCTGTCCTCCTGCGCCGGCCGCGGCCGGCTTTTGCCCCCGCATCCCGCCGCCCCGCAAACGGGGAGAGGGGGAAGGGCTGTTTTTTCTTATTGTAACAGACCCGGTCGCTTTTTGCGTGACGGGCCTGTCATCTGCCGCCCGCCCCGGGAGTGAACTGGAATGAGTATATCCTCATTTTCGGAGTTTGTACGCCGCCGCCCGCAAGAGCGGCAAGGACGGAAACCCTTTTTGCATCAATGTCGGGGCGCATCCAGCCGCCGCCCGCAGGAGCGGCGATGTGTGGGGCGCCCGCGCTTTTCCTGCCGGCAGGATGCCAGGACGCAGCGGCGCCCGTGCGATCCAAACGATCACACGGGCGCCGCCCTGTTTGGTCTTACCTGTTCTCGATGGCGTCCAGCGCGTCGATGAGTGCGCTGCGGAAGCCGTGCCGCTCCAGCTCGGCCACGCCCACGATGGTGGTGCCGCCGGGGGAGCAGACCGCGTCTTTCATGGCTCCGGGATGCGCGCCGGAGGCAAGCTGCAGCCTGCCGGTGCCCACCATCATCTGGCTGGCCAGCCGGTAGGCAAGGGCCCGGGGCAGGCCCTGCTGCACCGCGCCGTCCGCCAGGGCCTCGATAAACATGGCCGCAAAGGCGGGCCCGCAGCCCGCCAGCGTGCCCGCAACGCTCAGCTGGGCGGTGTCCACCAGCTGCACCAGGGCGGCTTTGCCGAACACCTCTTCAAACAGCGCCCACTCCTCCTGGGTCAGCGAGTGCCGGCTCTCGCAGGCGATGATGCCCTCGCCCACCGAGATGGGGGTATTGGGCACGGTGCTCAGGTGATGGGTGCCGGGGGCCAGGATCTGTTCGTATTTTTCAAAAGGCATACCCGCCGCCACTGAGACCACGATCTTCTCTTTCAGCAGCTCTTTGATGGGGGCGAGCACCTGCTCCACCAGATAGGGTTTGACCGCCACCACCACCAGGTCCGCGGACGCGGCCGTCTCCGCCGCGTCCCGGCAGGGGCGCAGGCCCTGCGGCCGGGTGTTGGCGCAGAGCTTCTCCCAATTTTTTGCGCAGGCGCAGATCTGATCCGCCCGCACAGCGCCAACGGCCAGCAGGCCCTGCGCCATGGCCTGCGCCATATTGCCAAAGCCGATAAAGCCGATCCTCACGTTTTTTGCATCCAGCATTTCTCTCTCTCCTTTTTCTGCGCCGCCGGGGCTGCCGGCGGCGATCGTTTGACGTTTCGGACACGGGGTCTGATGGAATGGAACGGCCGCCTGTCCCCCTGCAGCCGCCGGGAGGCTGCAGGTTTTCCCACAGCCGCCGGGAGGTTGCAGGGCAACGGCACAGTGTCCTCCGGCGGACCCCGCATAGTTTTGACTTCCCCGCGGCGGCCGCCGCAGAACAGGACAGCGGCGGCCGGTTTTCGGGGTGTCCCTTGGCAGGCCCCCCGCGGCGGGAGACCCTTTCAAAAATCCCACTGCGGCGCACGGGTGTCAGGGAAAACACCGCGTCTGCTGAAAGCGTCAGAGCCTGTTGAAAACGCCGAAGCGCCCGTCCCGGCACAATTTTCCCCGAGCAGGAGAATCGGACGCCGCGAACCCGGCATTTCTCCCCGCGACCTGCCGCCCCGGCCGCCGCCCTGCGCCGGGCAGCGCCGTTTTTCCCTTTGCCGCAGGGCGGCTCCCCGCGGCGGGAGACCCTTTCAAAAATCCCGCTGCGGCGCGCAGGTGTCAGAGAAAACACCGCGTCTGCTGAAAGCGTCAGAGCCTGTTGAAAACGCCGAAGCCCGCTGAAAGCGGCAAAGCGCCCGCCCCGGCACAATTTTTCCCTTAGCGGGGAATCGGACGCCGCGAACCCGGCATTTCTCCCAGCGACCCATCGTCCCGGCCGCAGCCCTGCGCCGGGCAGCGCCGTTTTTCCCTTTGCCGCAGGGCGCGCTTCCACCCCATGCCTGACAGAAAAAATCAATGACATGCGGCTCGACGACGGGCCGCTCCAGGACAGACGCTCCGCGCCTGGCAGAAGAGTTCCCTTTCTGTCGCCGCGGGGAAAGGGGCTTCACACCTATTAGTTTACCGCATCCTGTCTGATTGGCAAGTGTTTTTTGTACCGCCGCCCTCCAGGGGCGCTGGGGGCGCTGGGGTGGAGCGCGCTGCCGCAGGCCCTATGCGCTGCCGCAGGCCCTATGCGCCGCCGGGGCGCATCCTGTCCGTCCGCTCTTTCTCCGCGCCGCGCTGCCGTTTATGGTGGCCGCGGCTTCTCGCCCCTCCAGGCGCAGAAACAGAAAGCGCGAAAGGGAAGGAGCGCTCATCAAAAAAACAGCGGCTCCTCGTCCCGCGGACGCAGAAACAGAACGCCCCGCCGAAAAAAGACCGGCGGGGCGTTCTGTTTTTAGGGAGCGTTGTTCAGGCTGGCAGGGCTCTTATTTGTACAGAGTCTCCAGCTTTTTGAGATACTCGTAACGGTCCTCGGACTTGCTGACCGCCTTGTCGAACAGCGCCTCGGCGCGCTCGGGGAAAGCCATCTGCAGGCGGGCGTAACGGTTCTCGGACTTGATGAAGTCGAGATAGCTCTCGGTCGGCGCCTTGGAGTCGATGGTGAAAGCGGGCTTGCCCTCGGCTTTCGCGCGCGGATCGAAGCGATACATGTGCCAGTAGCCGGACGCCACAGCGCGCTTGATCTCCAGCTGGCAGTTGCCCATGCCGCCCTTGATGCCGTGCATCTCGCAGGGGGCGTAGCCGATGATCAGGGACGGGCCGTGATAGCTCTCAGCCTCTTTCAGGGCCTTGACCGTCTGGTTGTAGTCGGCGCCCATGGCGATGTGCGCCACATAGACGTAGCCGTAGGACATGGCGATCTGCGCCAGATCCTTTTTGCCGATGGCCTTGCCGGCCGCGGCGAACTGCGCCACCTGGCCGATCTGGCTGGCCTTGGAGGCCTGGCCGCCGGTGTTGGAGTACACCTCGGTGTCAAACACCATCACGTTGACGTCCTCGCCGGAAGCCAGCACGTGGTCCAGACCGCCGAAGCCGATGTCATAGGCCCAGCCGTCGCCGCCGAAGATCCAGACGGACTTCTTGGACAGGTACTCTTTCTTGGAGAGGATCTCGCGGCCCAGCGTGCAGGCCTCGCAGTCACAGCCCTCGATGACCGACTCTTTCAGCTCGGCCACATACTTCTTGGCAGCCTCCAGGTTGGCGTCGCCCTCGTCCAGGGTGTCCAGCCAGGCCTGCGCGGCGGCTTTCAGATCAGCGTCGGTATACTCGACGGCAAGCAGGGCGCGGGTCTTTTCCACCAGGGTCTCGCGGACATACTTCTGGCCCAGCTGGAAGCCAAGGCCGTACTCGGCGTTGTCCTCGAACAGGCTGTTCGCCCAGGTCGGGCCAAAGCCGCTCTCACGGTTGACGGTGTAGGGGCTGGTGGCGCCGGTGCCGCCCCAGATGGAGGAGCAACCGGTGGCGTTGGCCACATACATGCGCTCGCCGAACAGCTGGGTGATCAGCTTGGCATAGCTGGTCTCCGCGCAGCCCGCGCAGGCGCCCGAGAACTCAAGCAGCGGCTGCTCGAACTGGCTGCCCTTGACCGAGTCCTTTTTGAACATGGTCTCTTTTTTGGTGACCTTGTCGACGGCGTAGTCGAACGCGTCCTGCTCGGGGAGCTGGCTCTCCTGCGGGACCATCTTCAGCGCCTTGCCGGGGGCCGGGCAGATATTGACGCAGGAGCCGCAGCCCATGCAGTCCAGCGGGGAAACGGTCATCGCGAACTTGTAAGCCTCCAGGCCCTTGCCCTTGGCGGCGGCCAGCTTCATGGAAGCGGGCGCGGCTTTCACCTCGGCCTCGTCCAGCAGGAACGGGCGGATGGTGGCGTGCGGGCAGACGAACGAGCACTGGTTGCACTGGATGCACTTTTCGGGATCCCACTCGGGCACGGTGACCGCGACGCCGCGCTTCTCATAGGCGGAAGCGCCCTGCTCATAGGTGCCGTCCACATGGTCCACAAACGCGGAGACGGGCAGGCTGTCGCCGTTCATCATATCGACCGGGTCCAGGATCTCCTTGACCTGCTTGACCAGCGCCTCGCGGCCGGATAGCGCCTTGGCGTCGCTCTCGTCTTTCGCGTCGGCCCAGGAGGCGGGCACGTCGATCTTGACATAGGCGGTGGTGCCGGCGTCAATGGCGTTGTAGTTCATGTTGACTACGGCCTCGCCCTTTTTGGCGTAAGACTTGTGGGCAGCCTCTTTCATGAACTTGACGGCGTCCTCTTCCGGCATGATCTTGGCCAGCGAGAAGAACGCGGACTGCAGGATGGTGTTGGTGCGCTTGCCCATGCCGATCTCGATCGCCTTATCGATGGCGTTCACGGTATACAGCTGGATGTTATTTTTGGCGATATAGCGCTTGGCCTCGGCGGGCAGATGATGCTCCAGCTCCTCCGGGGTCCACTGGCAGTTGATCAGGAAGGTGCCGCCCGGCTTGACGTCGTTGACCATCTTGAAGCCCTTGACCACATAGGACGGGTTGTGGCAGGCCACAAAGTCCGCCTTGTTGATGTAATAGGTGGATTTGATGGGCTTGTCGCCAAAGCGCAGGTGGCTGATGGTGACGCCGCCGGTCTTTTTGGAGTCATACTGGAAGTATGCCTGGATGTATTTGTCGGTGTGGTCGCCGATGATCTTGATGGAGTTCTTGTTCGCGCCGACGGTGCCGTCGCCGCCCAGGCCCCAGAACTTGCAGCTGATGGTGCCTGCCGGGGTGGTGTCGGGGGCGGCTTTCTCTTCCAGCGAGTGGCCGGTGACGTCGTCCACGATGCCGATGGTGAAGTTGTCCTGCGGCTTATCCTGGTTCAGGTTCTCATACACGGCAAAGACGCTTGCGGGCGGGGTGTCCTTGGAGCCCAGGCCGTAGCGGCCGCCGACCACGGGGATCGAGACGCCGCAGCGGGCAAGAGCGGTGACGACGTCCAGATAGAGGGGCTCGCCCAGAGCGCCGGGCTCTTTGGTGCGGTCGAGGACGGCGATCTTCTTGGTGGTCTTGGGCAGAGCCTCGATCAGCTTTTCGGCCACAAACGGGCGGTACAGGCGGACCTTGACCAGGCCGACTTTCTCGCCGGCGGCCATCATGTAATCGATGACCTCCTCGGCCACGTCGCAGATGGAGCCCATGGCGATGATGACGCGCTCGGCGTCGGGGGCGCCATAGTAGTTGAACAGGCTGTAGTCGGTGCCGATCTTGGCGTTGACCTTGTTCATGTACTCTTCCACAATGGCGGGCAGGGCGTCATAGTACTTGTTGGACGCCTCGCGGTGCTGGAAGAAAATGTCGCCGTTCTCGTGCGAACCGCGCATGGTGGGGTGCTCGGGGTTCAGCGAGCGGGCGCGGAACGCGGCCACGGCGTCCATGTCCACCATCTCTTTGAGATCGTCATAGTCCCAGACCTCGATCTTCTGGATCTCGTGGCTGGTGCGGAAGCCGTCGAAGAAGTTCAGGAACGGCACGCGGCCCTCGATGGCGGCCAGATGCGCCACGGCGCCCAGATCCATGACCTCCTGCGGGTTCGACTCGGCCAGCATCGCAAAGCCGGTCTGACGGCAGGCATAGACGTCGCTGTGGTCGCCGAAGATGTTCAGCGCATGGGTGGCCAGGGTGCGGGCCGATACATGGAACACGGCCGGCAGCAGCTCGCCCGCGATCTTGTACATGTTGGGGATCATCAGCAGCAGGCCCTGGGACGCGGTGTAGGTGGTGGTCAGCGCACCCGCGTTCAGGCTGCCGTGCACGGTGCCGGCGGCGCCCGCCTCCGACTGCATCTCCATGACCTTGACTTCAGTACCAAAAATGTTCTTCTGGTGCGCGGCGGACCACTGGTCCACCTGGTCGGCCATGGGGCTGGACGGAGTGATGGGATAGATGCTGGCAACTTCCGTGAACGCGTAGCTTACGTGCGCGGCGGCGGTGTTGCCATCCATACTCTTTTTAGCTCTTGCCATTTTTTTAGTTCCTCCCTAAAAAATTGATAGCGTAACGATGGATTGCGCTCTCGCATTCCTTATTTTATCAAATCCGGCTTGATAAGTAAATAACAAAACCGGCTTTTCTCACGAATTTGTCATTAAAATAGTGTTATTATCCTTAAATTTATGGCAATTTTTCCAAACATCGGTTTTTATCCCCCCGCCCGCCCCACAGGCCCCGCTGCGCCGCAGTGCGGCGGGGTTTGACACGGACGCGCAAATACTATAAAATCGACGTGAGTATCCGTGGGCGCGCCGGCCCCTTTCGGCGGCCGTGCCGATGCGCGGCCCCAAAACGGGGGGAGCCCCCGTTCCGCCCGCCCCACCGCTCATCAACGGCGGCCCGCCGCCGGGAAAAGGGAGTTTTGTCCGCATGGACCCTGATGGTCAAAGTCTGTTTCTCGCTGTGTTTCTGCTGCTGCTGTCGCTGCTGGCGGCCCGGGCGCTGGGCGCCTTCTCCGAGATCGACGGGGAAGAGGACGACGACGCCGCGCTGCTGGGGCTGACCCCGCTCACCGGCGCCGCCGCCGTGGCGGCGGTGCTGCTGCTGGCGGGGGCGGTGTTCTGCGCCGCCGGCTGGCTGCGCGCCATGCCCTGGGCGGCGCTGGCCGCCGCGCTGCTGGGGCCGGTGCTTTTTGTGCTGGCCTTTTCGCTGGGCGCGGCCCGTCACCCCGACCAGGCGCCCCAAAGCCGCGCGGCCCGCATTTTTTCGGCCCTGCTGGGCAAGCCGTTCCTGCTGCTGCCGCGGGCGGTCTTCCGCGCCGCGGGGCTTTCCGCCAAAAGCAGGGTGACGGAAGAGGACCTGCTCTCTCTGGTGGACGACGTGGAAGAGGGGGACTTTATCGACGAGAGCCAGAAAGAGATGATCTCCGGCGTTTTTGAACTGGACGACATCGCCGCCGGCGAGATCATGACCCACCGCACCGAGGTGGAGGCTGTGGAGGACGTGGGCGCCGCCCGCGAGGTGATCCCCATGGCGCTGGAAAAGGGCTTTTCGCGGCTGCCTGTCTACCACAAAAATCTGGACGACATCGTGGGCATCCTGTACGTGAAAGACCTGCTGCGGCTGGTGGAGGACCCGGCCGGGGGCGACGTGCCCATCCATCAATATTTGCGCCCGGCCATGTTCGTGCCGGAGAGCTGCCGCGCCCGGGAGCTGCTGCTGGAGTTCCGGGCCAAACACACCCAGATCGCCATCGTGGTGGATGAGTACGGCGGCACCGCCGGCATCGTGACCATGGAGGACATCCTGGAAGAGATCGTGGGCAACATCGAGGACGAGTTCGACAACGAGGAAGAGGAGATCCGCCCCGCTGAAGGCGGCTGCGTGGCCGACGGTGCGGCGGACCTTGAGGATATTTTCACCTGGTTCGGCCTGGAGGCTCCCAAGCAGGAGGGCGACGAGGATTTCGGCTCGGTGAGCGGGCTGATCACCAGCCGCCTGGGGCGCATCCCGCGGGAGGGCGAGGAGGTCTCGCTGGAGTACGGCGGCCTCCTGTTCCGGGTGCTGCAGGTAGGCGAGCGCCGGGTGGAACGGGTGTTCTGCCGCCTTGTGCCGCAGCAGGAGACCACAGAACTGGAGGGGAGCAAGGTATGAGCGAGGGGCTGACACACCGGGAGACGATGCTGCGCCGGGAGACCATTTTTGAGGGCCGGGTGATCACGGTGACCCGGGACGAGGTGCGGCTGGAGAACGGGGCGACCTCTGCCCGCGAGGTGGTGCGTCACCACGGCGGCGCCTGCGTGGCGGCGCTGACCGACGACGGCCAGCTGTATTTTGTGCGGCAGTTCCGCTATGCCTACGAACGGGAGCTGCTGGAACTGCCCGCCGGCAAGCTGGAGGCGGGGGAGGACCCGTTCCCCGCCGCGCAGCGCGAGCTGTCGGAAGAGGTGGGGGTGACGGCGGACGAGTACGCGGACCTGGGGGTTTTCCTGCCCACCTGCGGCTACTGCAACGAGGTGATCCACCTTTATGCCGCCAAGGGCCTGCACCGCACCGCCCAGCACCTGGACCCGGACGAGTTCGTCACCGTGCTCACGATCCCCTTTGCCGAGGCCGAACGGATGGCCCTGGACGGGGAGATCAACGACGGCAAGACCATCGCCGCGATCTTCCGGCTGAAAGCCCTGCGGGAAGCGGGAAAGTTTTAAGTTTTCTGCGCGCATCCGCTCCTCTTGTGGGCGGGTGCGTTTGTTTTGCCTGAAAATCCGGCCCCCGGTGCAAAAGCGCAGCGGCCGTTTTGGGGGCTGTGCGGGGGCAGGGAAAACAGCCTGCGCAAGAGCGCAGGCTGTTGTTCGGTCCTTCGCCCTGCTGCCGCACAGCGGCGGGGGCGGGTCCTCGGGACCGGCCGCTTTTGCTGCAAAGCAGCAAAAAGCCCACAGCACCGGCATCCGGCCGGCATCTGCGGGAACAAGTGCGGCAGCTCCACAGGGAGATCACGGCAGAAGTTTTCGGCCGGTCTGCGGGCCAACAGATTTTGTCTGCAGGCCGTTTTTCCGGGAACTGTGCCAGGCCGGCTGCACGGCCGCGGGCACAGCGCCCCCTGCGCCCGCTTTGACGGCTCAGGTCTTTATCCTCTGCAAAAGGGACAGGGCGGCGCTTTTTCCCTATCCCACTTTGCCGCATGGCTCCCTGCCCGGTTGGACGGGAACTCGAAAAAGTCTCTGCCGTGCGGTCCCCTGCCGAAGCCGCGGCGGGCCTGCCCCGCTCTACTCCGCACCATCGGTCTGCACGGAAAGATATTGAAAGGACTCCTCATCCATCCTCACAGAAAAAAATAGGTCCAGCTTATCTTCGGTTTCCGTGCCAGAGACCCAGATCTTGATGCTATAAATATTTTGAGGTTCGCTGTCGATGCTTTTGATCGTATAGGACTGAACGGACCCCCAGCCCATTTCTGCTACCGGCACACATTCCACATCCCCCACGATCTCGCAGTCAAGATCGAGGGGCCCTGCCCCGGCGTGTATAAAATAATCCTCATACCATTTTTCATACTGGGCTTTTTCGAAATAAAAAACCGGCTGCCCGAACTCTGTTGCCCCCTCTTTTTTTACCTGATCCCTATGCTCCTGCAAAATGATATAATTTAAAAGAGACAGATAGTTTTCCTGTGAAAAAGAGCCCTCGCAGAACAGGTCATAGCCGTGGCCCGACTGTGTGATGAGATAGGGATAAAGGCAGCGGCAAATTTTATCATACAGTCCATCGCCGGAAGAAGAGGGCTGAAGCTCTTTCCCGATAAGCGCTTTATCCTCCTGCGGCGCAGAAGCGGCGCTTTGCCCGCTACCGGACGCCGTCACAGGCAGGGAGGCGGTTCCGCGTCCCCCGCTGCACGCCGCACAAAAAAGAGCCATCACCAGAAAAGCCAGAAAGCACAAAAACTTTTTCTTCATAAACTATCTCTCCCCGTCTGTGCTGAAAGATGATCTCTTCTCCATTATAAAGCAAACAGCACAGGAGGGGACAGGCCTGACAGCCAAATTTCAAAAAAATGTCTCTGATGCGCGCCGCGCCTTTCCAGCGGATGTTTCTCAGGCGCACGCGCTTACAAAAACGGGACCGGCCGCAGGCAAAGACGGCGAAAGTCCCGCGCTGCACGGGTCTCGCTACATCTCTGCAGGCGCTGAGGAAAGACCGCAAACGGAGTTCTGTCTCCTGATCCGATCAAAAACAGTAAAAGGGGGAATTTTTCTGGAGATCGATTTTGACGAGGTCGTGCGCCTGGTGGAAAGCACGCGGGCCATCATCACCGACGAGACCCTGCTGGCAGAGGTCTCCGCCAAAGGGCGGGCCAATTTTGTCACCCGCTGCGACACTGCGGTGCAGAACTTTTTGCAGCGCGAGCTGCGCGCCCGCTGGCCGCAGGTCCAGTTTTTGGGCGAAGAAGCCGCCTCTGAGCCGGATTTCTCCGGCTCGGTGTGGGTGCTGGACCCGGTGGACGGCACCGCCAACCTGATGCATCATTTCCAGCACAGCGCCGTCTCGCTGGCGCTGGTAGAGGCGGGAGAGCCCGTGTTCGGCGTCGTCTATCAGCCCTTTCTCGCCGAAACTTTCACCGCGCGACGGGGGCGGGGAGCCCGTTTGAACGGGCGGCCGATCCAGGTCAGCGCGGGGGTGCCGGCGGCGGACAGCGTGATCGCCGTGGGCACCTCCCCCTATGACCGCCAGCTGGCGGACGCGAATTTTGCGCTGTTCCGCCGGCTTTTTGAGCGCTGCGGCGACCTGCGGCGCACCGGCTCGGCGGCATTGGATCTGGCCTATGTGGCCGCGGGCCGGGTGGAGGGCTATCTGGAGCGCAACCTGAAACCCTGGGATTTTGCCGCCGGCGCGCTGCTGGTGCGGGAAGCAGGGGGCCGCGTCGGCGATTTTGGCGGCTGCGCACCGGATTTTTCAAAAAATTGCGATCTGATCGCCGCCGGGCCGGAGCTCTGGGACGAGCTGCTGTGCCTTGCGGCGGAGGAATAGGCAGGATATGTCCCGGGAAATCGCCGGGCCTGCGGCGCGCGCGGCAGGCAGGCGGCGGCGTTTTTTGCCGTCCTCCCTATTTTATGGCTCTGCGGCAAAAACGGCCGCCGGGGCCTTTTTTGTGCTTTTGGCCGGGTAAACCAGTTGCAGCCGCCCACACAGGCAGGCTGCTGCGCACAAAAACGCGCATCTTCATGACCGCGCTTCCCGCCGCTGTGCGGCAGCCGGAACGGAGGGCCAAGCACATAGCCGCACCGCGGCCGTTTTTTCCTTGTTTTGCAATAGAAAAACTTTTTATTTCTATGCTCCTGTTTCCCGCCGCTGCACGCCTCTTGAAACGGATGGTTTCCACCCACAGCCACACTGCGGCTGTGGGTCCATTGCCGCGCAGTAGAAAGATATCTATCTTATCTCCATGCTCCCATTTCCCGCCGCTGCGCGGCCACCGAAAGAGAGGGCCGGCACAAACAGCCGCACCTTGTCTGTGTGTTTACTCCCTCTTCCTCCGTACCGGCAGCCCTTTTCCCCGCGTCGTTTCGGCTTCTTCGGGGTCAGGTGCAAAAGCGCGCCGCGGTCTCCTGTTTCCGGCCCTTTCCGCCGCCAGCGCGCTTGCGCCGATCTCTTTTTTGTCTTTTCAGTTGACAAAATCAACTCTTTGCATTATCGTTATAGTGTTGATAAAGTCAACTCATGGGAAACAAGGGAGGCGGGAGATTGAACGACAGCGCCATTAAAAAAATGCGGGAATTCAACCGCTATTATACTGTTTGGCTGGATGTGATGAACAAGGGCTACCTGGAGACCGGGCGGGCGTGGCCGGAATCGCGGGTCCTGTTTGAACTTTATCTCTGCGCAGGGATCAGCGCCACCGATCTGTGCCGCCATCTGAATATGGACAAAAGCTATGTCAGCAGGATCTTGGGGAAATTCGAAAAACAGGGGCTTTTGACCAGGGAACCCGTGCCGGGCGGTAAAGGGCTGAAAAAAATACGTCTGACGCAGGCGGGCCGCAGGGAAGCGGAGCAGATCGACCAGCGCGGGAACCAGCAGCTCAGGGACAAGCTGGCCCCTTTGGACGACGAGACCTGCGGCCGGCTTTGCGAGGCAATGGCTTTTATTGAAAAAACGCTGCGCTGCCATGACAAGGAAAGGTGACTGAACATGAAGGAAAAGATCGTCCTCCGCACCTACCGGCCGGGGGATCCCAGCAGGGTATGCTATTTTCAATATAAGCTCTATGAAAAGCAATACCACTTCAACGGGCTGTACGAAAAAGAGATGCTGGGCGGAATGGCGGAACTCTACGACGACCCGGAGGGCAGCCAGATGTGGGTCGCCGAGCTCGACGGCCGGATCGTCGGCGATATCGCCGTCATCAAACGGGGACCGGACAGCGCGCAGCTGCGCTGGTTCGGCGTGGACACGGACCTGCAGGGACAGGGGCTGGGCAGCCGCCTGCTGGAGACGGCGATCCGCTTTTGCCGAGAAAACGGGTATCTCCGTCTTATGCTGGGCACGCTGGACATCCTGAAACCGGCGCGGCACCTCTATGCAAAATTCGGTTTTCACAAAGTGGAAAGCGAGTTTTACAACCTGTGGGACGAAAGCCGCGACATGTATCACGAGGTCTGGCACTGCGAGCTTTGCTAGATGTCCGCTCAAGGGGGCCATCTTTTGTTTTCCTCCTGCCGGGCGCAGGACCGCACCGGGAGAACGCAGTTCCCGCGCCGCGGGCCCGGCGGACGGACGCCGCTGTTTTTTGAAAAAAGCGCAGCTGCATGCCGGCGGCCGCCCGTCCCGCGCCAAAAATATGCGGCGCCGCTTTTGCCGCCCTGTGCGGGTCCGGCGGCGCTCCCGCAGCGTCCTCAAAAGTTCGGGCCGCCCGTCGGTCTCCGGGCGGAGAGGGGACGCCGCTTTTTTTCACAAAAAATCAGCCGCCCGGCTTTCGCGGGGCGGCTGATTGCTTAAGTCATCATTGGAGTTTAAGCCTTTCCTGATTTCATGAGATAAACTTCGTGGTCGTTCGTTAAGGGATCACTTGAAAACTTACAGGTAGCAGAACCAATTGCTTTAAAATGGACTGATCTTAAAACCGTTGGAACAAATGCCTTTTCGTCTTGGTGAAAGAACTCACAAACTTCCGTCGAACTTCATCTATCTGAAAATTTGGGATCCGGCCTCTGCAAGGCGGCGAGGACTCATTTATGCCGTTGCGGTATATCTGGCCAACACTCTTGCCGCTGATCTTGCAGCATACAAGAGGCGCCTGTCGTTTTTATAAACTATAAAATAACGCCTGCTTAAATTATGCTGCCGCCCTGCAGATGAAATGGCCGGGCTCTCCGTGGTCACTGCGTTCTACTTTGTGCACCGGTCTCACCTCTTTCCTTTCAGTCGCGGCGTCGGGACCTTGACTTTCATTGCCGGCAAGATCTTTATTAAGACCCTGCGGCCGTCTCTTTCCCGCTTGCCTTAGTTCCTTTCCGTGTCTTTATTATAGCCCATCAGAGGCCGCTTTTCCATTGGCATTTTAAATGGATTTTTAGGCCCTGATATGTACTATAGTACCAATTTGTGACGGTGCCATGCCGTTTTTTGGACTTTTTTGTAAACAAATTCCGCCCCAGATCGTCCCCGTTTTCCAGCCCCGCCGCAAGGGGGACGCGCAGCGGCAAAGGGGCCTTTTGACATCCTCGTCCCTTTTGGGTAAAATGCAGTTGGCGGCGCCTGCAGCGCGTCCCCTTTTCCGGGCCGGGGGAGGGGCGTTTTCCCCCGGGTGGGACGGGCACCGCGAGAAAGGGGAAATGACAGATGGAACTGATGCTCGACACCGCAAATTTACAAGAGCTGGACCGGTATCTCGCCGATTACCCCGCCGCAGGGGTCACCAGCAACCCCTCCATCCTGAAAAAAGAGGGCAGGACCGATCTCTGGGACCACCTGCGCAAGGTGAAAGCGCTTTGCGGGGACGAGCGCAGCCTGCATGTACAGGTGGTCGCGGACAGCACCCCGCTGATCCTGCAGGAGGCCCGCCGCATCCTGACCGAGCTGGGAGAGGAGACCTATATCAAGATCCCCGTCTCTCCGGCCGGCCTGCCGGCCATCAAATCCCTTTCAGAGACCGGGGCCAACGTCACCGCCACGGCAGTGTACACCAGCCTGCAGGGCATGCTGGCCGTTATGGCCGGGGCAAAGTACATCGCCGTGTATTTCAGCCGCATCGAAAAGATGGGCGGCGACCCGGAGCGGGTGCTTCGCGAGCTGGTGGCCTTTATCGACAACAACAACTTCGACGCAAAGGTGCTGGCGGCCAGCTTCCACGAGCCGCAGGAGGTCGCCCGGGCCTATGCCGCCGGCGCGCACAGCGCCACCGTGGCCCCGGGCGTGATCGAACAGGGCCTCTGCGAGCCCGCCATCCGCAAGGCCGTTGAGGATTTTACCGCCGATTTTGAGGAGATCCACGGGCCGGGCAGCAACCTGACCACCGTTTGAGCGCGGCCCCCCGCGCCGAAACAGCAAGATGGGAAAGGCAGACAGGTGATAACATGAAAATTCTTTTTATCGGCGGCACCGGCATCATCAGCACCGCCATCAGCGAGCGGCTGCTGGCACAGGGGCACGAGCTGTGGCTGCTCACGCGCGGCACCCGCAAGGGCCTTTTGCCCGGCGTGCGGGAACTGACCTGCGATATCCGCGACGAAGCGGGGGCGGCAAAGCTGCTGGAGGGGCAGACCTTTGACGCCGTGGCCGACTTTATCGCGTTCCGCCCCGAAGAGGCGGAGCGGGACTTTCGTCTTTTTGCCGGCAAAACGCGCCAGTACATCTTCATCAGCTCCGCCTCGGCTTATCAGAAGCCCTCGGTGCTGCTGCCCCTCACCGAGAGCACGCCGCTGGTCAATCCCTATTGGGACTATTCCCGCCAGAAAGCGGCCTGTGAAGAACTGCTGCTGCGCCATTTCCGCGAGGACGGGTTCCCCGTGACCATCGTGCGCCCCAGCCATACCTACTGCGAGCGCAAAATGCCGGTGGCCCTGCACGGTGAAAAGGGCAGCTGGCAGGTGCTTGCCCGCATGCTGGCGGGCAAGCCGGTGGTCATCCACGGCGACGGCAGTTCGCTGTGGACCCTGACCCACAGCCGCGACTTTGCCCTCGGGTTCTGCGGCCTGGTGGGCAACGCCCACGCCCTGGGCCAGGCGGTGCAGATCACCTCGGACGAGAGCCTTACCTGGAACCAGATCTACGGCGTGATCGCGGACGCTCTGGGGGTTCCTCTGCGGGCGGTCCACGCGCCCAGCAGCCTGCTGGCCAGCGCCGGCACGGCCTGGGGCTATGATTTTGAGGGCGGCCTGCTGGGGGACAAAGCGGCGAGCGTGCTGTTCGATAACACAAAGCTCAAACGGTTGGTGCCCGGCTTTGCCGCCCGCACCCGCTTCGACCAGGGGGCGCGGGAAGCTGCCGCCTATCTCCTGGCACATCCCGAGCTGCAGCAGCGGGACGAAAAGTTCGATCGGTTCTGCGATGCGGTCTGCGCGGGGCTGGAGGCCGCCCGCCGCACTATTGCCGACGCCGCGGGCGAGGGCGTGTCCTGAACTTCCACCCTCCCCGGAAAAGCGCTGCTGAAACGGCGGTCTCCCGCCACAAAAACACGCGGCGCAGACAAACCGCGCGTTGCGTTTATCGGCTGCGCTTCTCATAAAGATCCCCCGGTAAAACCGGGGGATCTTTACAGACTGGTAAAGCGCTGGACTGCCGGCGCACGCGCCGCGCCGCGTTGGCACCGCCTGTCCGCCGCGGGGGAGCGTCTGCCTGCCGCCCGGAAAGGGGCTTATGGGAAATTTCCTGTCGCCCGCTGTTCGCCCGCTTGCTCTTGTTCCCGCTGGCGTCGTATGGACCCTTCTATTTTGTCTGCATTTTCCCCGCGGTATCCGCACAATATCCCCGACACCGGAATTCCCGATCCCTTATGCGATGCCTGCTTACGTTGTTTATCGGATGACGTATCTTCGCTTTTCGTGCAGCTGGCAGGCTGCATTTCTATTTTTGCAGAGGGCGCTCCTGCCTGCAGGATCGCCATGAGGCTTCTTTTATACCGCTTGCCCTGCGGGTGGTTTCCTTTATGCAACAAAAAACAGCCGGGAAACCGGCTGTTTTTTGTTTTCTCACCGCTGCGGCCGCGCCTCAATGGCGCACGGTGACGGTGTCCGCGCCGGGGGCCACCACCTCCAGCAGGGTCATGTCCGGCGCCGCGCCGCTCTCTTTCAAGGCCTCGATCAGCGCCGCGTCAAAATTGTGCCGCAGTTCGCAGACCACATCCAGGATCATGGTGCGCTCGTCCCCGGGCACGCAGGCGGGCCAGGCCGGCAGAGAGCAGACCTGAGGTTCGCCGTAACAGGCAAAGTTCACGAACGCGCCGCACACCCTCTGTTCCAGCAGGTCGGTCTCCCCGGGCACATTGAAAAGCGGGGTGCGCGCCGTGTTGTGGAACACAAACGGGATCTCGCTGCAGTGCCAGGCCACCTTGCCCCCGTCGATGGGGAAGTCATAGGAGAAGAGATAGGAGTAGGTGGGCGCCGTGCAGGTCTCGCTGCGCAGGGCGATGAACTGCCGGGTGGGCGCGCGGAAAAAGGCGTCCAGATACAGCAGGTCGGACAGATGCTTTTTTGGATAGGCGGCGCGGAACAGCTCTTTCAGGCGGTCCGTGTGCGCGCCGTATTTTTCCCGCAGCAGCCCCAGCACCTGCGCCTCGTCCATCCCGTATTTGTTCTGCACCCCAGGCTCAAAGCAGAACTCTCCCATCACGGTGCCGATGAGCACCGGGATGGTTTTGGCGTGCTCGGTAAAGCCCACCTGGCGCGGGTTGCCGGCATACCAGCCGTTTGCCAGCGGCCAGCAGCCGATATAGCCGCCGGCGGCGGCCACATCCGCCACCACCGCTTTATAAGCCTCCACCAGGCGCGGGTAGGGCAGGGTCTCCAGCCGGTCCGCCTCTTTTTCGTCCAGGCCCAGCCACGCCAGCATGGCCCGCACCAGCGGCGCGCCGTCGGCCGCCGGACCCGCGCTCAGGTCGGTGACGCCGCTCTCGATGATCCCCTTGTGGAAAAGGCCGTCCGCCGCGGGGGTGTTCATCAGCGTCAGCACCTTTTCGCCCCCGCCGGACTGCCCGAACAGGGTCACGTTGTCCGGATCGCCGCCAAAAGCGGCGATGTTCTGGCGGATCCATTCCAGCGCGGCCACCAGGTCGGCATTGCCCGCATTGCCGGAATTGGCGTACTTTTCCCCAAACGCCGACAGGTCCAAATACCCCAGCAGATTCAGCCGGTGGTTCACCGACACCACCACCACGTCGCCGAACTCGCACAGGCGGTCCCCCTCATAGGCGACGTGCTCGATGGCGCTGCCCGCGGAAAAGCCGCCCCCGTGCAGCCAGACCATGACGGGCCGTTTGGCGGCCGGGTCCAGGCTGCGGGTCCACAGGTTCAGGTTCTGGCAATGCTCGTCCATGGGCCAGTAGCGGTGGGGCACCAGCACCTCTTTGTCGGGCACATCCTGCTCCATCAGCGGGCAGACATAGCCGTAGCTGAGCGCGTCCCGCACGCCCTGCCAGGGCGTGACCGGCCGGGGCGCCTGGAAGCGGTCCGCCTGGGCATAGGGGATGCCGTAAAAGGTGTAGGTGCCGTCCAACACAAAGCCCCGCAGCTTTCCCTGCGCGGTCTGCACGACCGGCTCGTCCGGGGTACAAACAAATTTTTTTGCCATTTCAAAGCCTTCTTTCCAAAATGCGGGCCCGCCGCGCGCGGGGGGCCCGGGATCAAAATCTCTTTTTGCGCCCCTGCTCCCGCAGGTCGCCGATGGTGCTGCCGGTATATTTTTTGAAAACACGGCAGAAATAGGTGGGGTTGCCGTAGCCGGTGCGCTCGGCGATCTCGCGGATGGACAGCCGCGTCTCTTTTGCCAGCCGGGTGGCCGCTTTCATCCGCACCCCGGTGAGGTACTCCACAAAAGTCTCTCCCCGCTCCGCCTTGAACAGGCGGCTGAGGTAAAACGGGCTGATGCCGATCTGTTCCGCCACCGTGTCCAGGGAGATGTCCTGCGCGTAGTTGTCCCCGATATACTGCAGCGCCTGGCGGACATAGGCGCCGGCGCCGTCCTCCGGCTGGGCGCCCAGCAGCATCACCGCCTGGTACAGCCCCTCGCGCAGCGGGGCGGAAAAGTCCGCGCCCGCGTCTCTGCGCTCCAGTTCGGCGGCTGTTTTTTCCAGCTGGGCCCGCAGGGGCGCGTTCTCCTCGGCCTCGCGGTCCAGCTCCCGCCTCACGCCGGCCCACAGCAGCCGCGCCGCCGCCCGGTCGCCCTGCAGCAGGGGCTGCAGCCGCGCCGTTTCGGCCCCGATGCGCTGCAGGTTGCCCTCGCGCACAAGGCAGGCCAGCGCTTCGGCCTGCGCCGCGCCCTCCTGCCGGGCGGCGCTTTCGCCCTGGGGCTCGTAAAAGGCGACGCCGCCGCCCGCCGGCCCCGTCAGGGCAAGCAGGCTCTGCTGATAAGAGGCGGACATCTTTTCAAATTCGCCGTACACGCCGCCCACCCCGGCCCGCAGCGGCAGCCGCAGACGGTGGTTGAGCTGGTCCACCGCCACCCGCAGCACGTCCGACAGCCAGCGGCGCTGCTCGGCGCCGCCCCCGGGCGTGAAGATCAGCAGACAGATATTGGTCTCGGTGACCGTGGCAAGATAGGTGCAGCTGTTGCCGAAAGCCGCGTCCAGCGCCGTGCGCAGCGCGGCCTTATCCTGGCCGCGCAGGCCGTCGCGCCCCGCCTCCACCGGGATGAGGGAGGCCACCGCGCCGGACTGGAACTCCGCGGCGTGCATCTCGCAGTAGGCCTCGAAGTTCGCGGCCGCGGGCTCGCCGATAAACAGGGAATACATGATCTCGCTTTCCATGACCGGCTGGATGCGGGTGAACAGCTCCTGGATCTGGCGCTGGCTCTGGATATTGGCCCGCGCCTCGTCGATCTGGGCGCAGAGTTTGCGGATGGTGCCGATGGTGGTGTCGCGGCGCTCCGGTTTGAGGATATAGGCGTCGATCTTGAGGGCCAGCGCCCGCTGCACATAGTCGAACTCGTCGTAGGCCGTATTGATGATGAAATGCGTGCGGCTGCCCCGGGCGCAGAGCAGATCGATGGCGTCGATGCCGTTGATGCCCGGCATGTTCACATCCACGATGGCGATGTCCGGCGGATGCTGCTGCACCTGCGCCACCAGCGCGGTGCCGTTGTCCACCATGGCGGTGATCTCGATCTCCGGGAATTCCTTTTGCACCAGCAGCCGCAGCGCCTTGCGCTCGATCTCCTCGTCGTCGGCGATGACAAGCGTATATTTCATAGCGGCTCTCCTTTCCGTGTCTCTCCGCAGTCCAGGGCACGCGGCAGCCCGATACGCACCACCGTGCGGCCGGGGGCGCTCTCGATCTCAAAGAGAAGCTCCTCGCCAAAAAACAGCTTCAGCCTCTGATAAACGTTTCTCAGCCCAATGTGGCCGCCGTCGTCTCCATCCTCATCAAAAGAAGCGCGCAGCTTCTCCAGCTTCCTTTCCGGGATCCCCGCGCCGTTGTCCTCCACCTCCAGCAGGCTGCGGCCGCCGGCAGGAAACAGGCGCACCGTCACCCGGCCCCCGCGGATCATGGAGCCGACCCCATGGGTGACGGAGTTTTCCACCAGCGGCTGCAGGATCATACAGGGCACCTCCTGGCCCGCGCGGCTCTCGTCCACCTCAAAGATGAAACCGATCCGCTCGCCGAAGCGGCATCTCTGGATATAGACATAGTTGCGCGTATTCTCGATCTCGTCGGCCAGGGTCACGGCCTTGGTCACCTTGCCCAGGTTATACCGCAGGAAATCCGCAGTGGCTTCCATCAAGCGCGCCGTTTCCTCCGCATCTTCCATATGGGCGGTCTGAGAGATCATGTTCAGCGTGTTGAAAAGGAAGTGCGGGTTGATGCGGGACTGCAGCAGCTTGAGCTGGCTGGCCTGCAGCGCCGCGCTGATGCGCAGGTTTTCCATCTCTGCCTGCTGCAGCTGGCCGCGCACCCGGGAATCCTCCTCGATCTGCCCCATCTGATGCTGGATGGTGTCGATCATCTCGTTAAAAGCGTCGGCAAACACGGCCAGCTCGTCGCCGGTGTCGATCTGCACGTGCTCCTGCAGGGTGGGCTGATGGGTGACGCGGGCCGCAAACTCCGTGAGGCGGCGCACGGCGCGGGTCATGCCCTGCACCACCTTTCGATAAAAAGCGAGACAGACCAGCAGCGCCAGCCCCAGCATCGCGATCTGAAAGATGTTGAGCGTCATCTGCATGCGGTGGATGCGGCCCTGCATCTGCCGGGTCGTAGCAAGTTTAAGGGTATAGGCTTCCTGAAAGCTCTGGTTGATGAAAGATACCGTATCCTGCGTATCGTGATATGCATCGGCCAGCGCCGCATTGTCGCCGGCACTGCCCTCGCTGCGGAAATCCGAGAGCGCGTTTACCAGTGCTTCGCTCTGGCCCAGGTAAGTGTCGATCATGCAGCACAGGTCCATGACCTCGCGGGAATAGTCCTCGTCCAGCCGGCTGAACATCTCCTCCAGCGCACGGCGCGTGGTCGCGCTCTCCTGCCGGTAGTTCTCCCCGCTTACCGGCCGCAGATAGAGGTAATAGTCGTAGACCGCGCGATTGGTGTTCTCCACGTCGATGAACAGGCCGTTGAGATCCAGCAGATCGCCCATAGCCTGCCGGTATTGGGCCGACAGGGCTTCCCCGGTAAAAAAGGAGACCGCAAAAATGACCACTACAATGATGAGCATGAGCAGGTAGCCCAGGCTGTATTTGCCGCTGATCGAACCTCGGCCGAAACGCTCCAAAAAACGGTTGCCTGCGGCGGCATTTTTCTCAGCGGCCCTCATAGTTGCCCTCCTCGTCCAGATCCTGGGCCGTGATCCAGCGCACATCGGTGTGGATCTGTTCCTCCGAATAAGCGCCGGTCTCGTTCCAGCGGCTCAGTTCCTCCACGCAGCGCGCCCCCATCAGCCGGTTCTGCTGGATCAACAGCCCGTCAATGAGGCCCGACTGCACGCCCGCCAGTCCGTCATCAGAATCGTCGAACCCCAGAATATGCTGAAAAGAACTGGTGCCGCCCGCCAGCTGTCCCAGCGTCTGTGCGCCGGTACCCTCAATACAGACCAACGTGTCCACATCGGGCGCCTCCTGCTGGATCAGATGATATTTTTCCATGACGGTCAGGGCGTCATATTGGTCGTATTCCACCCGCACGATCACGATGCCCTCCTCGTCCTGCACGGCGTCCCGCAGCCCGTCCAGCCGCAGCTCCAGATTGGGATATCCCGGCGCACCGGAGAGCACCGCTACCCTGGCTTTGCCTGCGGTGACCTGAATAAGCTGCTCCCCCATACGCCGCCCGGCCTGATAATTGTCCGTGCCCACATACAGATGATCCGGAAAGTCGGGGACGTCGGTATCGACAAAGACGATACGGATACCCTGGCCGCGCGCTTCCTCCAGGGCCGCCAGATAAGTCTCATCTTCGATGCCCTGCACGATGATCGCGTCCACCTGTGCCGCCGTCTGCTGGCGGATGAGCTCGGTCATCTGAGACACATTGTAGTTCAACTGGGGCAGATACACCTTGGTGTCCACCGGCAGCCGCGCACCTGCCTCCATGACCCCCTCGGCCACCGTGGTCCAATAGCCATAGTCATTGTGAGGCAAAACGGCTGAAATGCGCATCGTACCCGTGTCTTCGCTCCCTGCACCGCCGCCGCCGGCACAGCCGCCCAGCGAAAGTGCCAGCAGCAGAGCGCCGGCCAGCGCAAAAAAACGTCTCATCATTGGGATCTCCTCTCCTTTTCCCAGCAGGGCCAGGCCGGAAAAAAACCGGCTTCCCGCGGTCGGCCAGGGCCGTTGTCACTATCATTGTACGGAAAAATCCGGTTCTTTGCAAACCGCTAAAAAAGGCGGGACCCGGCCTGAGACCGGGCCCCGCCCAATGAAAAAGGATGAGGTCAGCAAATGTCGGATCCGGGCAGGGGGGAACAGGGGCGGCGTAACGGTCCTACCGCACAATGGGCCGCATCCCGCGGGGCAATCCGCACAGGATCCCGCCCCTGATGCCCGCTTGCTGTGCCGCTAAAGCCGCGAGCTTCCACCGCACTTGCCCGTTGTGGTCCTGTTTCCCCATTCGGCTCTCGCCAAGTGGAAGAGATTTATTTTTTGGAGGCGTATTTACGCACATCCAGCGCCACCGCGCCAATGATGATCAGGCCCTTGACTACGTTCTGCCAGTACGGGCTGATGCCGATAAAGGTCAGGCCGTAGCTGATGACGTTGAAGATGATGACGCCCGCAAAGACACCGCCCACAGTTCCCACGCCGCCGGCCACTGAGCAGCCGCCAACGATGCAGCTTGCGATAGCATCCAGCTCATACCCCTGCCCGTAGGCGCTGGTAGCGCTGCTGGTGCGGGCCGACTCCAGGGCGCCGGCAAGGCCGTAGCAAGCGCCGGCGATGGAATAGGTGATCATCTGGATCTTGAACACGTTGATGCCGGAGACACGGGCGGCTTCCAGGTTGCCGCCCACAGCAAAGATCTCCTTGCCCAGGCAGGTCTTGGTGAGCATGACCCAGACCAGCAGCATCACCGTCAGCGCGATAATAACGATGATGGGGATCCCGGCAATGCTGCCGCCGCCCAGATCGCGGAAGCCCTTTGCCAATCCGCCCAGAGGCTGTGAATTGTTGGGGGCTTTGTTGAAGTAGAGGCTGGAAAAGCCGAAGATCATCATCTGGCTGCCCAGAGTGGCCAGAAAAGCGGGGACTTTCAGCTTGGAAACCACCAGACCGTTGAAAACGCCGAAGCACACGCCCACGGCCATCGAGACAAGGACCGGCACGATGGCAGGCAGCTCAGGCAGGCCGGGCCAGAATTTGAGGCTTGCCGTGGCCTGCTGGGCCAGGGAGGCTGCGATCAGGGAGGACAAGCCCACCATGCGGCCGCCGGACAGATCTGCAGAGCCGGAGATGATGATGAACATACATCCCATCGCCACCACGATGCGCACCGAGCTCTGCATCAGGATGTCCTTAAACACGCTGAAAGACAAGAACTTCGGGGAGATCACAGTGATGATCACGACCAGCGCCAGCAGGATCAGGTAGATGGCATAGTCGACGAGAAACTGTTTACCGTTAAATTTTTTTTTGGTGGTCATTGTACAACTCCTCCTTCAGCCGCGCCCTGATAGGTGCTGGCAAGCATCATGATCTGTTCGTCTGTGGCAGTCTTGCCGTCCAGGATACCGGACAGATGCCCCTCGCACATGACCATGATGCGGTCGGACATCCCCATCAGCTCCGGCATTTCAGAGCTGATCATGATGACACATTTGCCCTCGGCAGCCATCTGGGTCATCAGGGTATAGATCTCGTACTTTGCGCCCACGTCAATGCCGCGGGTCGGCTCGTCGAGGATCAGGATCTCTGGTTCCGTCAGCATCCAACGCCCCAGCAAAACCTTCTGCTGGTTGCCGCCGGACAGATTCTGGATCTGGGTCTTCTGGGTCGGCGTTTTGATCGAAAGGGAATCGATGTACTGCTGCGCGTCGTCACGACGCTTTTTTTCGCTGAGAAACAGCCTGCCTCCCGTATACTGGCGGGTATGCGCAGTCTGGTTTGCCAGCACCACATTGTCCTGCACGGACAACATCGGGATGATGCCCGAGGCGCGGCGTTCTTCCGTGAGCAGCGCCATACCCAGCTGGATGGCGTCCTGCGGGCATTTGATCTTTACCGGCTTGCCGCCGATCCTGACCGTGCCGGAGGCCACCGGCCGCAGACCAAAGATCGACTCCATCAGCTCGGTGCGCTGAGCGCCCACCAGACCCCCCAGGCCCAGGATCTCACCCTTGTGCAGCGTGAAGCTGATGTCCTGGAAAGAATGGGGGTTGGCACTGGTGAGGTGCTCTACCTCCAGCCAGGGCTCCCCCACATGGCTTTCACGCGGCGGGAAACGGTTATCCATTTTGCGTCCCACCATGCGGGCCACGATCAGGTCCTGGGTCAGCTCCTCTGCAGGCCAGCAGCCCACCAGCTGCCCGTCCCTCATGATGGTGACCTCGTTGGAGATCTGGAGGATCTCGTCCATCTTGTGGCTGATATAGATGATAGCCACGCCCTGCGCCGTGAGCTTGCGGATGATGCGGAAGAGCAGCTCCACCTCACCCTCGGTCAGCGATGAAGTGGGCTCATCCATAATGATGACCTTAGCTCCGTAACTGACCGCACGGGCGATCTCCACCAGCTGGCAGTGCGCCGCGGCCAGTTCTCCCATCGACTGTCTCGGATCGATGTGGATCTCCAGGTCCTCAAACAGTGCCCGAGTATCCTCATACATCTTTTTTTCATCCACCCAATGCACCGGCCCTATCTTTTTATAGGGTACCCGTCCCACCCAGATGTTTTCCATGACGTTGCGGGTGCGGATGGGGTGCAGTTCCTGATGGATCATCGAGACGCCCTTATCCATGGCGTCCCTGGCGTCCTGGAATCGGACCGTCTCTCCCTCGATGCGGATCTCTCCCTCATCGGGATGGTAAAGACCGAACGCGCATTTCATGAGGGTCGATTTGCCCGCGCCATTCTCGCCCATCAGCGCGTGCACTGTGCCCCTGCGCACTGTGAGGGACACTTTGTCCAGCGCTTTGACGCCCGGAAAGCTCTTGCTGATGTCGGTCATTTCCAGGACGATGCTAGAATTGTCCATCCTGATCCTCCAATCTCTGATATCCGGCGCCCGGCGGGCGCCCGCTCCAAAAAAACAGCCGGGCCCGCCGAAGCGGCGCCCGGCTGTCAGGCTTTTGCGTTTTAGTACGCTGCGTCCTCAACATTGTCCGCAGTGATGCCGATGTAGTTGATGTTGATGTGATGCCCCTCTACGGTGACACCGTCCATACCCAGGTTCTCCTGAGTGAGTTCTTTGCCCTCATTCAGCAGGGTCATCAGCTTGTAGACGGAGTTGCCGAGGATGACCGGGTTGTTCAGCGCGGTGCAGAGCAGGGTGCCGTCCTTGATGGCCTCGACGCCGTTGGCGGTGGCGTCAACGCCGACCACGGGGATGTAGGAATCTTCATCGGCAAAGAAGCCGGCGGCTTTCAGAGCCTCGATGGCGCCCAGCGCCATATCGTCGTTGCAGGCGATGACTGCATCCACGTCGTCCTTGCGGGCCTGCAGAATAGAAGCGACCTGGTTCTGCGCGTCGGCGCGCTGATAGTTGCAGATGGTCTCCTGAACGCACTCGGTCTCAATGCCGGCGTCGGCCAGGGCCTGCAGGGAGTAAGAGCTGCGCACTTCGGTGTCATAGTGGCCCTGGATGCCCAGCAGCATGATGTAATCCAGCTTGCCGTTGCCGTTGCGGTCCATCTCGGGATGCTCATTCCAATATTTGACCAGCGCCTCGCCCATGATGGTGCCGGACTGGGTCGCCACAGAGGAGACGTGATAGACCTTGTCATACATGGCGAACTCTTCATCCGTGGGGCTGTTGGTGTTGGCGAAGATCAGGGTAACGTCCTCTTCTTTGCCCCGCTCGATGATCTCGGCGATGGCATTGTTGTTGATGTTGTTGAGCACCAGGTAGTCGACGCCCTGCGTGTAGAAATTGTTCATGTTGCTGGTCTGGGTGGCCACATCGTTCTGGCTGTCCGCATCGATCACCTTGATGGTGCCGTCGGCGGCTGCCGCCTCGTTCAGCGTATTGCGGGCGTTGGCAATGAAGGTGTCGCCAAAGTTGTACCAGCACACGCCGGCCACAGGCTGCTCACCGGACGCCGCCGCGCCGGAGCCGGACGCCGCCGCGCTGGAGCCGCCGGCAGCAGCCGAAGAGCTGTCAGAGCCGCCGCAGGCCACCAGGCTGAGCGCCATGGCAAAGGCCAGGACAAGAGACAATGCTTTTTTCATTTTGCTTTCCTCCATGAATGATCGTTCTTCTTTTCTTCCCGGGGGAGCGGTGCGCCCCCTGCTTGCAGGACTTATTATAGGGCACGGCGCGCCGGGCCGGAAATTCAAACATTTTGTTAACAGGATACATTTTTTGTGGTGGGCGATACTTTTTTTGCACTTTATTTACTTTTCTTGCTATCTGCAAACTGTCCGCAAAAAAAGAGAGGTGAAAACAGGGGCGCTTTTGCCCGTATTCCCGGCGGGGAAGCGCAGAAGAGAGGTCTTGCGGGGAGGACGTCCGGGGAGAGGGCGGACCCGCGCAGACAGCGGAATGAAGGAGTAACCGCACAGGAGGGGGATGGGGCGAAAGAGAGGGCGGCCCCGGTGAGGGCGGACCCCCGCGGAGGGCACGCGCCGGGATGGCGCTCATAGGGAGAGAGCGGCTCTGTGCGGGGAGGCGCGCGGTGGGGAGGGCCGCGGGGAGGGAGTAGCCCCGTGGAGAGGCGCGCACGGGAGTGAGGCCCGATGGGGAAGCACAGATCAGGAGAGAAAGCGGCCCGGCGGAAAAGGGCCGCCCGGTGGGGCGGAGCCGCGGGGATAGCACGCGCCGGGATGGCACTCACCGGGGAGAATGCAGCCCTGTGAGGGGAGAGTGTGCACGGGAGGAAGCCCCGAGGGGGGAGGCGGAGGCACCTATCAGGAGAGGGAGCACCTCAGCGGGAGAGATCTCCAACGCGGGAGAGCGGCCCGGGGAGAAAAAACAGTCCGGTGCAGCAGAGAGATCCGGCGGGGAATTCGTCCCCTCTGCCACCTGCAGCAGGGCAGATAGAAAGGACCCAAACCAGTTTTGACCGACCTCCCGCAAAATGGCCGCCGGACGCGCCGCGGCCGCACAAAAAAGACTCTTTCCCGACCGGTCGTCCCGTCGGCAAGCGTCTTTTTGAGATCTCTTTTCTTCCGCGCCGCCCTGCGGCGGGCCTTTTTAGGGGTGCGCCTACAGCGCTTTCATGTCCGCCGCGATCTCCCGCAGCATGTCCTCCACCTGCGGCGCATAGCCCAGGCGGTCAAAGGTGCCATGGAAGATGCCTCCATAGCGGATATGGCGGTTTTCCACCCCCGCGGCGCAGAGCCTGCGGGAATATTCCTCGCACTCCGCCCTTAAAAAGTCATACTCGGCAGTCATCATCAGCGTTTTGGGCAGGCCCGCCGGGTCTCCGAAAAGAGGGCTGAGATAGGGGTTTTGCAGGTCTTCGCCCGGCGCCGTATACCAGCCGTTGCACTCGCTGCCCATCGAGCCGATGACCCTGATCTGCTCGTCGATGAGCGGGTCCCTGTCCGGGTTTTCATAGAGCTCCGGCTTCCAGTAATGGGCGGCGCCCACCTTTTCCAGCCGGGAGACGGTGGGATAGATCAGGGCCTGATAGGAGATCATGCCCTTTCCCTCGTCCCGGTCCCGCAGCGAACAGGCCAGCGAGAGATTGCCGCCCGCCGAGTCGCCGCACACGCCGAGTTTTTCCCGGCTGACGCCGAGCTCCTGCGCGCGGGCCCACGCCCATTCCACCGCGGCGTAACAGGCGTCAAAGCCCTCGGGGAACTTGTGCTCGGGGCAGAGGGGATACTCCACCGACAGCACCACACCGCCCGAGAGCTGGGCCAGCAGTTTGCACTGGTTCTCGACAGTGGGGATGACTCCCCCGAAAAACCCGCCGCCGTGGAAAAACACCATGCAGGGGCGGTCGGCGCGGGCCGAAAGCACCTCGTACTGGTAGACGCTCACGGGGCCGCGCGGGCCCGGGACCTGCCGGTGCAGCGTGCGCACGCCGGTGGACAGATCGCTGCTGGTCCAGCCGAACTGGAACCGCAGCAGCTCCAGCGGGGAATACCCCTGCGGGTCTGCGGGCCCGAACAGGTGATCCTCGTTGGCCCACAGCTCCGGGTCCAGCTCCGCGCGGCGGGCGGTGAACTCCGCCCGGGTGAGCCGGGCCGCCGCCGCGCTGCGCGGGTCCGCCCTGCCCGGCTGGCGGTCGGCGCAGTCCCGCACCTCCACCGTCAGGCCGTCCAGTTCAAGGGTCTTTGCGTTTTCGGACAGGCTTTTCAGCAGCCCGTCATACTCTGTTCTGCTCTTCATCGAAACAGCTCCTTTTCTGTGTGGGACGACCGTCCCAAACGTGTTGTCACGCGGCGCGCGGCGCGTTTGGAAGCAGTTCTCCGCTGCGCGGCGATGGCCCGGTGCGCGCTGCCGGTTCCCTTTTTGAAAGAGGTCCCCAGCCGCCGCGGATCTTTTCTCTATTCGCCGCGGCCTGAGGACAGGCCACATGGCTGCTAAAAAATAGTCTTACGGCTATTTTTTATTGCTCCGCAATAAAAAATAATTTATCTTAAATGGCCTCGCCCTCGCCGCTGCGCGGCAACCGGGCGAATGGCCGAAAAAATAGCCTCTGGCTATTTTTTAGGCCTCCTGCTTCAAATACACAACGGAGGCCTGCCCGTGCTCCGCCCGCTCCTGCCGGCCCATTTTGGAGAACACGTCCTCCCCGTCCTGATAGGGGGCGTAGCCAAAGCCCGCGGTATCCGGCTGGATGCGGGCCCTGCCGTCCAAGATCTCCTGATCCAGGGCGAGAAAATCGTTCAGGTAGAGGTCGGGCTGCAGCAGCGTTCCGTTGTGGGCGGGGCAGATAAAATCGTACTCGGCGCGGCGGGCCGCCAGCTTCTGCAGATTGGCCCGGTGCGCGGCGACCACCTCCCGCAGGGGCAGGTTGCGGTCCCGCACAAAAAGCAGCACCTGGCCCGACTCCATCTCGTCGCCGGTGAACAGCAGGCGGTCGGTGCGGTCGAGCAGGGCGATGCTCCCCTCCTGATGGGCGGGGATGGACAGCACTTCGATCTGCTTGCCTCCCAGGTCGATGAGGTCCCCCTCTTTCAGGGTGTGGATGCGGTAATCCCTATGGGGTTTGGCGTCATACCATGCCTGCTGCTCCGGCGAAAAGGCGGTGCGGGCGGCCGCCGCCGCGCCCTCCGCCATCCAGACGTCGGTCCACCAGGCGTTTCCGCCGGTGTGATCAAAGTGCCCGTGGGTATTCACCACCATCACCGGCTTGTCGGTGATGCTCTCCACGATCTCGCGCAGGTCGCCCTCCCCGTAGCCGGTGTCGATGAGCATCGCTTTCTCCTCGCCCACGATCAGGAACATAAAGTTCTGCCAGCGGTTGGTCAGGGTCCAGACCCCGGGCATGCTGCACCATTTGCCGAACAGCATCCCCTTTTCGTCGATATTGGCGCTGCGGTATTTCACTTTTCCACGCTTCCTTTCTCCTTTCGCGGCGCAGGGCCGCGGTTTGTTTCCGTTCTCATCCTAGCACAGCGCCGCCCCCGCAGTCGATTTCAAATTTTTGCACTGAAATTATCTTTATTTGCTAAATCCGCTCCGTCCGCTCCCATGCCTCTCCGCGTTTTTTCCCAAGGGCGCAGACGCGGGCGTGTTTGTCCCGCTCCGTCGGCCGGCGCGGTCCTCCCTCTGCCGTCGGGGCGGGGGAGAGGGGAGCCCCGACCCCCGCCGTCTGCTGCTTCCTCCCTGCGCCTTTTGCCGGCGGGGCGGGGAGCCGGCTGCCCGGCCGGGACTTTTTCCCGGGAAAAAGGCGCTCTGCCCTTTTGCCCCGCTCTTCTCCGCAGTTCCGCCGCGGCCGCTCCATCCGGCCGGGCGCGGGCGGCCGGAACGCAAAAAAGACGGCCCTGCGGCCGTCTTTCCTCTGTCAAAAAATAAAAAAATCTCTCGCTCCGGCAGGCGCGCGGGGCGCACAGGACCCGTCTTGCAAAAACAGGCGTCAGCAGATGCGGGGCATCGGTTTTTCGGCCCCATGCGACTCCCTTTTTTGCGGCCGGCACGGCAGGCACGCGCTTTCCAACCCGGAAAAGCGCCCTCTTCCGCGCCCCGGCCCGCTGTGCTTACGGGCCCGCCCATGCGATGTGGCGCAAAGCCAGGCGCTGGCACGGCGCTGAGGCTGCCGCCGTTCTCCCGCACAGACCCCGGCGGGACGGGGCCTTTCAGGTTCTTTCGATCACCGCCGCCGTCACGGCGCTGGCGGTGCGGCAGTAGCCGCTGATGTCAAACTGCTGTTCCACCAGCTTCTCCCGCGCCGCCTCGTCGCAGTTGTCGCTCATGGTGCGCAGGATGACGAAAGGCAGGTCGTTTTTCGCCGCCACCTGGGCGACCGCCGCCCCCTCCATCTCCACACAGGCGGGATGACAGGCCGCCTCGATGCGTCGTTTGGTCTCACTGTCGCCGATGAACAGGTCGCCGGTGGCGACCCTGCCCACGGTGCAGCGCACCCCCTGCTCGCGGCAGGCGGCCTGAGCCGCCGCCACCAGGCCGGGGTCGGCCCGGTATTCGGTGAGGAAAGGATAGCTCTGGGCGATCATCGGCAGCTCGGCGTCGTGGTAGCAGGCCGTGTCGCTGATCACCATGTCTCCCACTCCTACCCGGGTGGTCATATTGCCCGCAATGCCGGAAAAAAGCAGAGCCCCGGCCCCAAAAACAGTGACGAGCAGCTGCGCGGCAACGGCCGCGTTCACCTTGCCCATCCCCGCGCAGCAGACGGTGACCCGCCTGCCTGCCATGCAGCCCGAGTGAAACGTCACCCCTGCCAGTGTTTTTGTCTCTGCATTCTCCAGCCGCTCTGTCAGCAGGGCGACCTCTTCGGGCATCGCGCCCAGCACACCGATGTTCTCGATCATAAAAACGCTCCTTTTTTCTATGTCGCCGCTTTGGGGGAGAAAGACGGGCCCTCCGCGAAAAGGGACGGGCCCCGGCCTTTGAAAGATCTTCGCTCACGCCGGCAAAAAAACCAAAAGCAAGACCCGGGGCCGGCAACGGCGGAAAGGGAAAAACAAAAAACGAAAAGCGCCGCCGGTCCCTCTTTATTCCCACCGCTTTCCGGCCCGCAGGCAGAGCAGTTTGGAGGGGAGGCGCAAACACGGGGGCGGACGCTCGTTCCAGCCCCGGCAGAAAAGCGCGCGTTTCCCCCGCCGGGTCCCGCGGCCGCCCAAAACAGAGGTTCGCTGAAGACCCGGCCCCGCGGCGCGGCGGCGCCGGCAAAACCCTTCGGGGAAACGGCGGCAGGCGTCCCGCGCGGCGGCGCTGTCTTTAACCTCCCGCAGGGGCGGTGAAAACAGACTGCGGTGGACATCGCCGCCGTCCCTGCCCGCCGCAGTCCTTTTTTATTGCCGCTGCGCCGGCCCCGCCGGCCAAAAGCGCGCTTTTTTCTCTCTTACACGTTAAAGCGGAACAGGGTCACGTCGCCGTCCTGCATGACATAGTCCTTGCCCTCGCTGCGCACCAGGCCCTTTTCCCTGGCCGCGGCCATGCTGCCGCAGGCCATCAGGTCCTCGTAGGCCACGATCTCGGCCCGGATGAAGCCGCGCTCAAAGTCCGAGTGGATCTTGCCCGCGGCCTGGGGGGCCCGGGTCCCCTTTTTGATGGTCCAGGCCCGCACCTCCGGCTCGCCCGCGGTGAGGAAAGAGATCAGCCCCAGCAGCGCGTAGCTCTCCCGGATCAGGTTGTCCAGGCCGCTGGCCTCCAGCCCCAGTTCGGCCAGAAACTCCTTTTTTTCAGCGGGGGAGAGGCCGGCGATATCCTCCTCCGTTTTGGCGCAGATAGGCATGCAGCCCGCGCCCTCCGCCTCGGCGATCCCGCGGATCACCGGGTAATACGGGTTTTCGCCGATGCCGGACAGCAGGTCGTCCTCCGACAGGTTGGCCGCATAGATGACGGGCTTGGCGCTGAGCAGGTGCAGATCGTCGAACAGCGCTTTCTCGCCGTCCTCATCCACCTCCAGGGTGCGGGCGTTTTTGCCCTCGGACAGGTGGGCCAGCAACCGTTCCAGGAACGCCGCATCCGCCGCCAGCGCCTTGTCCCCGCCTTTCATGGCCTTTTTGGTCTTTTCCAGACGGCGCTCGGTGATCTCCATATCGGACAGGATCAGCTCGGTGTCGATGGTCTCGATATCCCGCGCCGGGTCCACGCTGCCCTCCACGTGGATGACATCGGTGGAATCAAAGCTGCGCACCACATGGATCACAGCGTCCACCTCGCGGATGTGGCTGAGGAATTTGTTGCCCAGCCCCTCGCCCCGGGACGCGCCCTT
Organism: Anaerofilum hominis; assembly: GCF_014287275.1. Classification (GTDB taxonomy): domain Bacteria; phylum Bacillota; class Clostridia; order Oscillospirales; family Ruminococcaceae; genus Pygmaiobacter; species Pygmaiobacter hominis. The sequence continues at coordinate 91,005 of NZ_JACONZ010000005.1, read as the reverse complement.
TACCAGGCCCGCGATATCCACAAACTCAATGGTGGCGGGGGTATACTTTTTGGGGTGGTACATCTCGGCCAGCCGGTCCAGCCGGGCGTCCGGCACCGCCACCACCCCCACGTTGGGCTCAATGGTGCAGAACGGATAGTTCGCGGACTGCGCGCCCGCGTTGGTGATGGCGTTGAAAAGGGTGCTCTTGCCCACATTGGGCAGGCCGACGATGCCAAGCTTCATAATTCTATTCATCCTTTCACACCGGGAAACAGCCGTCCCGGCCCGGCGCAGAGGGCAGACGCAGCTTCCCGGGGACGCGCCGGTCTTTTCTGTGCTTTTTTCAGCGCCCCCGCAGCCTGCCGCCCGGGGCGCTTTTCTATTATAGAAGAAAAGCGGGCCTCTTTCAAGCGCAGGGGCGCTTTCTGCTTTTTTTGTTCACAATCCTGCGGTATAATAGGGATATCTGTAACGCATTTTCCGCCGGGAGCGCCCGGAGACGATTTTGAGGGGGAACAGGGATGGACAAGACAAAGATCCTGATCGTGGATGACGACCGCAACATCTGCGAGCTGCTGCGGCTGTATCTGGAAAAAGAGGGCTATGAGACCCAGCTCGCCTACGACGGCGAACAGGCGCTCGAGCGCTTTGCAGCCGACAAGCCGGGGCTGATCCTGCTGGACGTGATGATGCCGCGGATCGATGGCTGGGAGGTCTGCCGTCGCATCCGCGCCTCCTCGCAGGTGCCGGTGATCATGCTCACGGCCAAGGGCGAGACCTTTGACAAGGTGCTGGGCCTGGAGCTGGGCGCGGACGACTACATCGTCAAGCCCTTTGACACCAAAGAGGTGGTCGCCCGCATCAAGGCCGTGCTTCGCCGGTACGCGGCGGGCGGCGAGAAAGAGGAGGACGTCCAGAAGGTCATCGCCTACGACAAGCTCAGCGTGGACCTGACCCGCTATGAGCTGAAAGTGGACGGCAAGACCGTGGACGCGCCCCCCAAGGAGCTGGAACTGCTGTATTATCTGGCCAGCCACCCCAACCGGGTCTTCAACCGCGACCAGCTGCTGGACGAGGTGTGGGGGTTTGAATATTATGGGGATTCGCGCACCATCGACGTCCATGTCAAGCGCCTGCGGGAAAAACTGGAGGGCGTATCCGGCCAGTGGAGCCTGAAGACCGTGTGGGGCGTGGGCTATAAATTTGAGGTCAAGGACGAGGCTTAAAGCCGCGGCCGGTCTGCCCGCCGGGGGCGCCCGGCCGCGCGGCGCCCGGCGAAAGGACGATGGTAACGATGAATAAAAGCATCAGCGGCCGGTACTTCCGCACCACGGCGCTGCTGCTGGTGTCCGGCATCACGCTGCTGGGGCTGATCCTGATGTACTTCTGCGTGGGCTATTTCCGCACCGAGAGCGAGAACACCCTGCTGACCAACGTGCGCAGCCTGCGGGACAATTTTTCCACCGTCTCGATGGAGGACGCCGAGCAGATGAAAGAGCACCCCTATGTGGAGCAGGCGGTGCGGGTGGTGGCCAACGCCACCGGCAGCATTTTTTTCGTGACCGACAATTACGGCAAGATCCTCTACTGCTCCGACAGCAGCGGCGCGGTGGACACCTCCCGCGCGGTGAGCTCCAAGATCCTCAACCGCGCCTTTTCCGACGGGGAATACGCCGAGCTGGGCGAGCTGTCCGGCATCTACAGCCACAGCTATTACACCGCGGGCTGCCCGCTGATCAACGACAGCAGCCGGATCATCGGCTATGTGTTCGCCTCGCGGGACGCGGCCTCCCTGACCAGTTTTCTTGAGAGCATCTTCTCCGCCTTTATCATCTCGGCAGGCGTGATGCTGCTGGTCTCCAGCATCCTCTCCATCGTGCTGACCAACCGGCTGGCCAACCCGCTGCGCCGCATCACCGCCGCCGCCCAGGCTTTCGGCAACGGGGACCTGTCCGCCCGCGCCCCGGTGGGGGGCGACGACGAGGTGGCGCAGCTGGCCGTCACCTTTAACGATATGGCGGACAAGCTGGAGGCTGTAGACGCCTCGCGCCAGAGCTTTATGGGCAACATCGCCCACGAGCTGCGCACCCCCATGACCACCATCAAGGGGTTTGTGGACGGCATGCTGGACGGCACCATCCCCGACGACCGCCGCGACCACTATCTGCAGATCGTCTCGCAGGAGGTGGGCCGCCTGACCCGCCTGACCCACAGCATGCTGGACATCACCAAGCTGGAGACCGGCGAATATGTGGTCAGCGCGGTGGATTACGACGTGTGGGAGACGGTGAGCAGCATCCTGTTCGCCCGCGAGCAGCAGTTCATCGAGCACGCCATCCGCCTGACCGGCTTCAACCCGGTAAAGATGCTGGTACACGCCGACCCGGACCTTGTCCACCAGGTGCTGTACAACATTGTCGACAACGCCCTGAAATTCACCCCCGACGGGGGCACCATCGACATCTCGGTGACCGAAAACCTGAAGCAGGGCTTTGTGACCGTGGCCATCCGCAACACGGGCGAGGGCATCCCGGCCGACGCGCTGCCCTATGTTTTCGAGCGCTTTTACAAGGCGGACAAGAGCCGGGGCCTGCACGCGGAGGGCAGCGGGCTGGGCCTGCACATCTGCAAGCAGCTGATCAACCGCTCGGACGGCCGCATCTGGGCCGAGAGCACGCCCGGCCAGGACGCCACTTTTTTGTTCACGCTGCCCTGCGGCAACCCCAAACCGCCCGAGCGCTCAAAATACGCCCGCGGGGGCCAGGGTGCCAAGTAGAGCCCGATGGGACGGCGCAAACCGCAGCAGGGCCGACGGGCACGCCGCGCGGCCGGCCCAAAAGGCCCGGGGCTGTGGGATGCAGCTCTCTTTTTTCAGGTCGGCGGGACGCCTGCGGGCGTCCCGTTTTTTGCGCCGCCGCGAAACGGGCCCCTCCCCCGCAAAAAAGGGCTATGCCGGGCGCGCCGCCTGCGGGCTGCCGCGGCCTGGCTTTCTCCCGGGCCGTGCCCCGCGGCCCCCGCGCCGCCGCTCACCGCGGGGGATCCCGGCGGCTTTCCGCCCCGGCGCGCCGTATTTTGCGCTTCTTCATCTTCTTCTCTCCCTTTGGACAAACATTTTTCACAATTGACGGATAAACTAAAAACCGTAAAGAGAAAAAAGCCCTCTCAAAAACGGGCCGCAGGCTCCTACTACAAAAATCAAAAAAGAGGTGTCAGTTTATGACCGATCATTATAACGATCCCAACAGCGATCGCAGCGAACCGGCCGCGGGCGCCCCCGAAACCGGCGGTTCTCAGGCGGGTTCCAGCTACCATTACACCGGCGCGCAGGGCAGCTACGGCAGCGGCGCGCAGCCGGGCGCAGGCCCCTACAGCGCTGCCGGCAGCTATCAGGCGGAATCTGCGGGCGGCCCCATCCCCGAGGTGCGCTACAGCGCCGTGCCCCCCAAGCCTCCCAGAAAAAAAGGCAAAAAAATAGCCCTCGTGGCCACGCTGGTCTCTCTGGGCATGATCTGCACCATCGCCCTTTCCATGGTGGCGGGCGGCATGCTGGTCAAGCATTTTGCCCTGTCCGGCCCCTCGTCCTCCTCCGTCTCCCAGCCGCAGCTCGAGCATCTGATCATCAACGGTACCCCCGCGGCGGACGACGGCAGCTCGGCCGAGGTCACCGGCGCCGGGCTCACCACCACCCAGATCGCGGCAAAGGCCATGAGCAGCGTGGTGGGCATCAACCTTTATTCCCCCCAGCAGGTGGAAAAGGTGGGCGAGGCCAGCGGCATCATCCTCGATCAAAACGGGTATATCATCACCAACGCCCATGTCGTGGCGGACGGGTATTCCCCCACCGTCGTGCTGTCGGACGGCACCGAGGCGCCCGCCACGGTGGTGGGCTATGACACCCGCACCGATCTGGCGGTCGTCAAGATCGACCCCAGCGGGCTGGAGCTGGTCCCGGCGGAGTTCGGCGACTCTGACAGCCTGCAGCTGGGCGACGACGTGGTGGCCATCGGCAACGCCAACGGCTATTACAACAGCCTGTCCAAGGGCGTCGTTTCCGGCCTCAACCGCGAGGTGTCCACCAATATTTCCATCAAGCTCATCCAGACCGACGCGGCCATCAACCCGGGCAACTCGGGCGGCGCGCTGCTGAATCGGTACGGCCAGGTCGTGGGCATCAACTCCTCCAAGCTGGCGGGCTCTGAGATCGACTCGATGGGCTTTGCCATCCCCATCAACGACGCCAAACCCATCATCGACAGCCTGATCAACTACGGCTATGTCAAAGACCGGGTGGCGCTGGGCGTGACCGTGGTCGCCCTCAACGGCACCAACGGCGCCATGATGGGCCTGCCCAGCCAGGGCCTTTACATCACCCAGATCAGCGCGGACAGCGACCTTTACGCCCAGGGCATCAACCGCGGGGACGTGCTTTTGACCGCGGGCGGCGTGACGCTGTCAAAAAACAGCGATCTGCTGAAAGAACTGGAAAATTACAAGCCGGGGGACACCATTGAGCTGACCGTCCAAAAGGGGACGGGCGAGACGGTGACCATCCATGCCAAACTGCATGAGATGACCTCCAACAGCTGACCGGCGCTGCGCTTTTCAGCGCGCAGGTCCCCGTTTTCTCCTGAAAAAAAGAAAGCCCCCGGGGGGCTTTCTTTTTTTGTGCCCTCCGGCAAAAAGCGCGGCGCCCGGCCCCGCGGCAGAAAACAGCTTTTGGCGGCCCTGGCCGCGCGGCAAATTCTTCTTTTTTGATCCCCGCATACCGGCCCGGGAACTGCGCACACTAGCAGGGAACGGGAAAGGCGCGCGGCAGAACGGCCGCGCGCCCTGCGTCCCGCATTCAGCAGGAAGAGGTGAATTGATACGATGACCCCGAAAGAATTGCTTTACGTCAAGGATGCGCTCGACCACGAGCAGCACATGCAGCAGAAATGCCAGGAGACGGCTTCGCAGCTGACCGACAAGAGCCTGCAAAACTACGTCAAAAAACTGGAAAACCGTTTCTGCGAACACTTTGAGGTGTTTTACGACACCGTGGACAAAGGTTGAGGAGGACAATGAAGATGGATGACAAAGCGCTGATGGAAGACCTGCTGCTGGTGGTCAAGGGCAACTGCGGCCTGTATCTGGACGGCACCATTGAATCCGCCACCAAGTCGGTGCACAAGGCGTTCGGCGATGTGCTGGACGACACCCTGATGATCCAGAACGAACTCTACACCAAAATGGCCGACAAGGGATGGTACCCCACCGAGACCGCCGAGCAAAAGCAGATCAACAAAGTGGTCAAGCAGTTCGCGCCCAAAAACTGAGCGCGGCCAAAAGACCGGGCATCAAATGTATTCCACAACAAAGCCGCCGTCCGGTTTTCTCTGGACGGCGGCTTTGTTGTGCAGTTTTGTACCGGCCAGGGCCGGTGCCGGGGCGCGCTCCGGCGATCGCCCGGGCGCGGCGGAACAAATGCAGTGACAGGTCAGCTCATACGGGTCATTTCATAATAATGGCCGTTATAGGTCAGTCTCATGTGATCAGGGTCCCAAAAGGTGAAGCTCACCACTTTCTCTCTCTGCTCGTTGTACATCCCGCCGTCTCTGAAATTATAAGAGCCGTGTATGCCAAGGTTGGAATCATAATACCCTTCGGTCTTTTCAAACCACCAGCCGCGGGAGGATGTCCAAAAGCCTTCCATAAATTCACGCAAATAAATATCTGTCAGAATGCTGGGCACTTCCATGCCGGCCACATCGCAGCCCACCGCAAATGCGTAACAGTCCTTCGATCTGCCACTATGCATCATAGTAGTATATTTTTTCAGCAAAAGAGAGTAAAATTCTGTCTCCTCATAATCCTGCGGCAAAGCCTTAAAATATCTTGCCGCACTGGAAAAGTGTTCCCCCTCTAACTCTTTTATTCCTCTTTCATAGACCTTGCGCCGCAGAGTCTCGGTCTTTTTTTCACTGTCCAGATAATTTCCCAGCTCCTGGAACTTGTTATATTTTGCGATGAGCCGCGTCTCCTCTGAGAACGTGTCTATTTTTATATACGTTTCTGCCAGCGCGATCTGCGTGTCGGCATCCCCGTAGCCGTCCAGCTGTGTGAAAAGCTCGATCGCCTCCTCCAGTTCGTAGTTTTCCACCTTTGCCATCGCCTGGCTGTACAGCTTCATCTCGCTGCCCGCCCAGACTTCCACCCAGGGCGCGCGCCGGTAGCAGAGCGTCACCTGGCCGTAATTCTTGTAATTCCAGGCGTCTTCCAAATCGGTATAGACGTCCCAGGTATACCAGGCAAAGCCTCCGGCGGCCAGCAGCACCGCCAGCGCTGCCGCGGCCGGGATGACCCAGCGGCGGCGCTTTTTCGGCGCGGTTTTCTCCGCGCCCTGGGGGCCGGGCCCTGCGTCCGCGGCGAACGCTGCGGCGGGCGCGGGGGCGGGCATGGGGGCGGGGGCGCTTTGCCCAAACAGGGAGATCTGGCCCTCCACTTCCCCCTCGGGCAGAGGGGCAAACGCGCGGGCCGCAGGGGGAGCCGCACCCGCTTCCGCCGCCGCGGCCAGGGAGATCTGGCCCTCCAGCTGTTCCTCATCCGGCTGGGGAGGGCAGGGGAGAGCGGCGCTTGCGTCCTGTTCCGCCCATCTCAGCGCGGGGACCGGTGCGCGCCTTTTTCTGCGCCGCAGAAAGAAGAGCGCGGCCCCCACCGCCGCCAGCGCCGCGAGGACCGCCGCCGCGGCCCAAAGCGGCGAAAAGCCGGTTTTGTAGCGGATGCCCTGAAGATCAAGAAAGCTGCGCAGCTCGTCCACATGCACCGCGCCGTTGATGCCGGAGGCGACGCTCTTGTCGATCCCCATGGTGTTGACCCCGACGACCTGTCCCTTTTCATTGAGCATCGGCCCGCCGGAGTTGCCCTCATTGATGTCCGCGTTGGTCTGCAGGATCTTGACCGAACGGGCGCGGCTGCCCACCGTGTTGGCGGACTGGACGGCGCTGACGATGCCGTTGGTCACCGTCATCTCCTCTTTGCTCAGCGCCGTCTGATGGATGAGGTAATCCGCGCTGCCGGGATATCCCAGCGTGTAGACCGCCTCGCCCGACTGCACCTTGTCTGCCAGAGGCAGGGGCGTCAGGCCTTTCAGCTTGTGATCCGTTTTCAGCACGCAGATATCCTGTATTTCCGAGACCGCCGCGATCTTCAGTTTTACCGGGCCGTTGCCGTCGTAATAAAGCTCATATTCAGAGCAGCCCTCCACCACATGCTGGTTGGTGACGATCAGCGCGCCGGAACGGCCGTTGGAGATCGCAAAGCCGGTGCCGGAAAAATCGCCGTCCGCCCCATAGGTAAAAATGCGCACCACGCCGTCTTTGGCGCGCAGCACTGCGCCCGGCGTACCGCCCGCCGCCGCCGCGGCCGTGGCGCACAGCAGCAGAAACACCAGGGCGCAAACGCCTGCTGTCCATCTCTTTTTTCTTTTCATCCGCGCCGTTCCTCCCCCTTTTTTGTCGCTGTCTTCAGTATAGCATTTCTGCAAAATTTGCGACAGGGCCGGGATCCTTCAAACGGATACAATTTTTTCTGTTTTTCCTGTTCAATTTCACGGTTCGATTTTTTTGCCGCAGCGCATGCAGAACGGGGCCGGAGGAAAACCTCCGGCCCCGTTCTGGTGACGGCCCTGCCGCTGCCAGGGCACCGGCGGGACGCCCATATTCCAAGGCGCGCGCCTGAGTTATGGTATGCCGCCCGGCGCGGGCAGGTGCCTGGATGCGGCGGCGGAATTTTTTCAGCGGCGGGTCAGGTCATACTGGCGGCCGTTGTAGATCAGCCTCATGTGGTCGGCGTCCTGAAAGTCAAATTTCACCACATCTGCGCCGTACATCCCGCTTCTTTCAAAGCGATAATCGCCCTGTATGCCGAGGTTGGAGGCATAGCCCTCTTCGGTCTTTTCAAACCACCAGCCGTCCGGGGAGACCCATATCCCCTGCACAAACTCGCTCAGATAGGTGTCGATCAAAAAAAGGGGGAGCTTGATGCCCGCGTTCCCGCAGCTCACTGCAAGCGCATAACAGCTCTTTGGGCCGCCGCCGCGCTCCACCTCCGCATAACTGCTCAGCAGGGAAGAATAAAGTTCTGTCCCGTCATACCCCTCGGGCAGGTGCTCAAAATACTCCGCCGCGGCGGAAAACTGTCCGGCCCGCAGCTTTTCCACCCCTTTTTGGTACAGCTGCGGCCACAGGGCTTCCATCCTTGTTTCGCTGTCCAGATATCCCCTGATCTCCTGCAGCGCCAGATATTCTGAGAGGGGATCCTCCTGAAAACCGTTGATCACTTTCAAATATGTTTCCGCCATCCGGATCTGTCTGCGGGAATCGCGGTAGCCGTCCAGCTGTTGAAAAAGCCGGATCGCTTTTTGCAGCTCGTAGTTTTCCACATTTACCCTCGCTTCGCTGTACAGCTTCTTCTCGGGGCCCGTCCAGACCTGGACCCAGGGCGCATGCTGGTAGCAGAGCGCCACCTGGGCATAATTCGCCTGTTCCCACGCGTCCCGCAGTTCGAGATAGGTCTCCCGGGTATACCACGAAAAGACCCCGGCCACCAGCAAAACCGCCGCCGCAAACCATCCCCAGCGGCTTTTGCGGCGCTGCTGCACACCGGCCGGGACAGGGGAGGCGGCGGGCTGCGCGCCGCCCTGCACCGCCCCCGGGGCAGACGGATGCTGCGGCAGCTGCGACACGCCGTACCCCGAGACCGGCGCTGCTGCCGAGGCAGCGGCCCAGACGGCCGGCGGCGTCTGCGCGGCCAGCGCGGGGGGCTGCCTGCGCGCATCCTGGCCCGCACCGGCCGGGCCACGGCAGTTTCTGCGCCGCAGCGCGGCCGCCAGGAGCACCGCCGCAGCCGCAGCCACGATCACCGCAGCCGCAGACAGCATCAGCGGCTGGCTGGGGCCGCTTTTCCGATACTCAATGCCGTTCCCCTCAAGAAAACGGCGCACTTCGTCCAGATGCACCGCGCCGTTGAAGCCGAAAGCGAGACCCGCTTTTATCCCCATCGTACTGACGCCGACGACCTGCCCTTTTTCATTGACGAGCGGCCCGCCGGAATTTCCGTTATGCATGTTCGCGTTGGTCTGGATGATCTTGACGGCACGCATGCGGTTTCCCACCGTGAGGGCGGACTGGAGGGCGCTGACGATGCCGTCGCTCACCGTCATCTCCTGTATCCTCAGCGCCGTCTGCCCGGAAAAATCGTCCACTACGCCTGGATATCCCAGCGCATAGACCGTTTTGCCGACGGAGATCGTGTCCGCCAGAGGCAGCGGTTCCAGCCCCTCGATCTCGTACCCGGTCTGCAGCACACACAGGTCCTGCTCCTCCGACACCGCCTTGATCTCCAGCTGCACCGGCCCCGCGCCGTCAAAGTAGCAATACAATTTCGGCTGGTCTTTTACCACATGGTAACTGGTGAGGATCAACACCCCCGAGCTGTCGCTGGAGAGGGCAAACCCGGAGCCAGAGGGCTCGTCCGGGCCGATGAAGATCCGCACCACGCCGTTCCGGGCGCGCAGCACCGCCTCGGGCACCCCGCCGGGCGCCGGGAGGGTCGCAGTGAACAGCAGCAACAGCAGCAAGACCGCCAGCGCCGCCGCAAATTTTTCTTTTGTCCTCATGTCTCCCTGCACCTCCCGCTCCCGTTTTTAAGTATAGCAGTTTCCACAGCCCGCGAACAGCGCAGAGTCTCTCTTTTCCTCACAAAAAACCAGCGGTTTCCTTGTGGAAACCGCTGGCCTGATGCGCCTGTGATGGAAATGGGAGATCATGTTTTTTCGGCCAGCCGGGAGGCCCGCAGCCCTGCCAGCGTGAACCCGGCCGCCCGGTCCCCGCTCTCGGCGCGCAGTCGCTCTCTGTTTGCAGCGCGCCCCAAAGCCTCTTCGCAGCGCTGCCGCAGCCCCGCATCCGACGCGGACCAGCGGATCTCGTACAGCGCCCCGGCGGCAAAGACCGGGTCTACGGCAGAGACGTCCATCTCCTCGATACGTCCCGCCTGCCAGGCGGCGCAGTTGTACCGCAGCACGAGGCTGTCGGCGTTCACCGCGCACAGCAGGAAGAACCAGCCGCAGCACAGCAGCGCCAGCGCGCGGGCCAGGGGCAGCTGCCGAAACTCATCCGCCAGCGCCAGCAGCACCACCACCCCCACCAGAGCCATGGCCCAGGCGGCCCAGACCCGCTTGCGGGTGAGGCCGAAAATGCCGATATACAGCCCCAGTTTGCGCGCCGCCGTGCCCAGCAGCAGCAGCGTGGCCCCGCAGAGCAGGGCGGACAGCACCCGCCGGGCACGGCCCCCGGGCCGGACGCGGCGCTTGAGGAAAAAGAGCAGCGCCAAGTTGACCGCCGTCACCCAGAGCAGTTCAAAAAATCCGCGGCGGGCATATCCGGCATAGGTGAAGCCTGCGGGCAGCAGGTCGGAAAAGGCCGAGACGAAATAGGGCAGCTGGGCGGCGAAAAAGATCAGATAAACCGCCAGCAGGGCGGCGATGGGGATGCCTGCGGCGGCAAACCCCAGCGAGCGGCGCTTTTCGGCGGCCTGACACAGTTTTTCGGCGCTGCTCCGCAGCCCGGCCCCCCGGCGCGCGCCCCAAAAAAGGCCGAACAGATAAAATGAGACCGGCACTGCCAGCACCAAACGCAGGAACACGGAGGGAAAGTCGAAATCGATCCAGCCGAACAGGACGCTGAGCGCCCGTTCAAACGAGGGATCGGCCCCGGCGAGAAGAAAGAGCACCAGAGGCATCAGCAGCAGTGTCAGTAGGATGCCCAGCAGCACGGCGGGCGCCGCGGCCCCCCGCTGTTTTTGCCCCGGTCCGCGCCGTTTCAGGCCGTGGGCCAGCGCGCCGGGCAGGGCGGAAAAATTGCCGAAAGGGCCCCACCAGAAAGCGTTGCGCAGATCGCCGCCAAGGCAGCCGTCCACGCGGCCGGAAAGCCGCGCGCCGAAAAGCACCAGCGTCCAGTAAACGGCCAGACCGGCCAGAAAAAGGAGGGCGGCGGGCTGCAGCGGCGCGGCGATCCCCCGCAGAAAAAGCAGGCTGTCGGCGAGAAAAAATGCCAGCCAGCCCCAGCCTGCCCGGGAGCATCTCACGCCGGAGCAATGAGCGTAAGCCAGCACCAGCACGGCATAGAGAGCTGCAAAAATCGTCACCCCCGCACCCGCATAAAAAACCGTGACCAGACGCAGGAACAGATATCCCAGCGCAAATGCGCACAGGGCAAAGACAGCGTCCACCCGGTCGTACACCCGCGGCGGCCGGACAGGCTGCGGGCCCGCGGCAGCCGCGGACAGGGGGCCGGAGGCGGTCTGCGGGCCTGCGGGCGGATTGGGGATGGGAGAAGCCGCTCCGCCCGCGGGCGTCCCGGCAGCTTGTTTCACCGGTTCAGAGGCGGACGAGCTTTTTTTGGGGCTCGGGTGAGGAATGGGGGAAGCGGGCGGCTGTTGTTCCGCGGCAGCCGCAGGCAGGGAGTCAGAGGCGGTCTGCGGGCCTGCGGGCGGGTCAGGGACGGGGGAAGCCGCTCCGCCCGCGGGCGTCCCGGTACCCTGTTTCACCGGTTCAGAGGCGGACGAGCCTTTTTCCGGGCGCGGGCGCGGAGAGGGAGAAGCGGGCTGCGGGCCTGCGGCGCAAAATATTGCGGCCGCTGTTTTTTGTCCCGGATAAAACAGACCGCTCCCAGCGAGAAAGGCCCCTGCAAGGACTGTGGAAAAGGCCAGCGCGGTCCCCGTGTCCAAAAGCAAAGGCCTGCCTGCCGGCAAATGGAACTGCATCGGCAGGGACCCGGGCAGGACCAGAGACAGAAAGCATAAAGCGGCGGCAAGGGCAGCCAGGAGAACAGCCGCCCTCCGGCGGGTCTCTGCACAGCTGCTCCGCCTGTCCTCTTTTGCGGCCGGGCGGGGCCTTTTTTCACTTCCGGCCGCTCTGTCGTTTGAATGGTGCGAAGGGCACATCGTGCTCTCCTCCTCTCAAGGATATCATTTCATGGGGTATCTGTGTTTTTTCTCTCGGCAGAACAGGGAGAAAAACTTTTGCACCTGCCTGTGGACAAGGGCGGGGCAGGGGGCTGCTGCACAGCAGCGGGATAACTGCGGGTAATGGGGCAGCTGCAAACTGCAGGGTGCTGACGGACACTGGCATGGCCGCGGGCAGCAAGGATGCCTGTGGGCTGCAGGATAACTGCGGGGAACGGAGCACCTGTGGGCAGCGGATGACCGCAGGCCACGGGACGCCTGCATCAATGAAGCTCCCACAGGTTACGGAATGACTGCAGACAACAGGATAGCTGCGGCAGCGGAGAGCCGCGGATAAACGGGGTGAAACTGCAGGATGCTGATGAACAATAAGTGCACCTGCGGACAGCGGGACAGCCGCGGGTAATGGGACAACTGCAGACCACGGGATTCTTTTGGACAATGATGTTTCGTGGGCAGTAAGATGCCTGCGATCAGCAGAGTGTCCGTGAGCATCAGAAGAGCCGCAGACTATGGGATGCTTGCAGCCAATAAAACTCCCACAGGTTACAGAATGACTGCGGACTGCAGGACAGCTGCCCCGCCGCTGCAGGGGCCGCGCCGCTTCAGAGATCTTCTTCTCGATATTCCAGCAGATCGGCGGGCTGACAGTCCAGCTCGCGGCAGAGAGCCTCCAATGTGGAAAACCGCACCGCCCGCGCCTTGTTGTTCTTGAGGATGGAAAGGTTGGCCGGCGTGATGCCCACCCGCTCGGCCAGTTCCCCGGCCGAGATCTTGCGGCGGGCCATCATGACGTCCAGGTTGACAATGATCGGCATAGCTCCCGGCCCCCTTAAATGGTATAGTCGTTTTCAGCCTTGAGCGCGATCGCCTCGGCGAAAACATTTTTGATCACCCGCACGATCAGCGCCATGAACCCCGCCGCCACCGACACAAGCAGGAAAGGGATATAATACGCGGCGCTTACCAGGCAGATGGCTGCCTCGGCGATGCAGCACCAGCTGATGAGACGCAGCGCGGACTCGTTGGCGGGCACAAAGACCTGCGCTTTGCCGATGCGCTGCAGCAGACGGTGCAGGTTCCAGAGCAGCGCCCCGGCGGGGAACACGGAGGCGTATTCCGTGATGAGAAAGCAGAGCAGCGCCTGCTGGCGGCTCATGCCCTCCATCGGGGCGCGGCTGAAATCGAGAAACAGCTTGGTGAGGGTGGGCGCGGCCGCCGCCGCAAGGATCAGCAGCCCCAGAAAGATCCCCACCGCGATGCGGGAGAGCAGCAGAGAGCGGTTTTTGTTCCACATAGTACTATTTCCTCCTTGGATGAGATCTCCGGCCCCGGCCGGCAAAAGAGCGGGAACGGTGGCCTCAGGGACCGTCCTGCCTGGGGACGGAAACGCGGATCACCGCGGGACGTCCCTCCACCAGAAGAACGGACACCAGCGCCCCATCGGGGACCGCGGCGGTGCAGCAGACCGTGTTGCACGCGTCCCGCTGCACCCCGCGACGCCATTCGGTCCGCTGGGGCGGCGCGTCCTCTTGCCCGCCGGCCCGCAAACAGACCATGACCGGCATCAACAGGCACAGACACAAAACTGCCGCCCATCTCTGCATCCCGGACGCCTCCTTCCCTTTCTGTGGCTGAGTATATCATATGTGATATTGAAAAGCAAGTATTTTTTATTGTTTTTCGATATTTTTTTATTATTATTCAAATTTTTAGTTTGAAAAGTCGCACTCTTTGCTTCGGTTGCGGCGGCTGCACAAGGGGTCATTTTGCCTTGCCCTAGAAAAATTATCCGCACGTTTCAGGCGGAAAGAGAAAAATTGGAAATAAAATAAAATTTCCCCGAGTGGAAACTCCAGGAGAGATGTTGCAGAGACGATCGTCAAAAACTGCGCCGCTGCGGGCGCGCGCGGGAAAAAGCGGCGTGTGGGGCAAAAAGGGGTGGGTGCGTACTTTCATTTTGCCTGTGGGGAGGCGCTGCACCACCGCGCCGCAAGGGCCCAAAGAGGGAAAAGGGGTTAAAAAGTTCCGCCTGGCCGGGCTTTTGCTGTATTTTTGGAGGGTGCCGGCCTCTTCTGCGCTGGAGCTTTTTTCCCTCTGCGGCGCTCTCCTGGCTGGCAGACCGCGGTTTTTAGACCGCGCATCTCTTCCGCTGCAGCGCCCTTCCGGCACAGTATTTTTTCCCCTGCGGCGTCTCCCTTGGCAGACGGATCACAGTTTTAGATGTTGCATTTCGCCCGCTACGGCGCTTTTTTCCTCTGCGACACCTCCTCCTGGCGGGCGGACCGCGGCTTTTAGACCCAAAACCTTTTCCGTGGAAGCATTTTTCCATCTGCGGTGTCTCCCTACAACAGGCAAATCGCAGTTTTAAATCTTGGGCTTCTCTAGCCACGGCACTTTTTCCCACCTGCGGTGATTTTCCATAGCAGGTAGACTGGGATTTTAGGCCCCGCACCTTACCCGCCGCGCCAGGCGGCATTTTTTCAGATATTCTTCCCTGCGGGAATAGCGCCGGGGGTGCGGGGACATACTAAGATCAAACGCGGGATCTGACCGGCCCGGGGCAAAAGTTGTCCGGCCGGCAGAGAGACGTCTCGGCGCGCTTTTTGGTTTTAAGGCCGCGGTCCGGAGAGGGCCGCATGGCTGATCTTTTCGGCCATCTGTTCCGGCCGCCGCACCGCAGCGGGGAACAGGGCTCTTAAAATAAATTTTTGCTGAAACCCATCAAAAACGGATCTCACTTTCAGGAGGAACTGAACATGGACAAAAATCATGCCAATCACTGCATCCGCTGCACCATCAACGAGTGCGCCAACCACTGCGACTGCGAGCCCTGCTGCGCGCTGGATTCCATCGAGGTCTGCTGCTGCAACACCGATAAGGCCACCGACAAGCAGTGCACCGAGTGCGCTTCTTTCCGCGCCAAAAACGAGTACTGAGCATTTCAGACAAAAGACCGGCCCCGGGGCGAAAGCGACAGCCCGGGGCCGGTCTTTTGTCTGATCTTCCTGCATTGCGGCCCGGGTCAGGGTATCCAAACCGGCAAAACCCGCAAAACCGACGGCGCGGCAATTTTTTGGGGACCCGGCGCGGGGATCCCGAGTGCGCGGGGGGAAGTGCAAAAAACAATGCTTCCCCGGGGACAGCAGGCGGCTGTTTTGGCGGGAAAGGCGGTGCGGGGGGCGCGGTTCTCCGCGCCGCAGCCCACATCTTTTTGCCCCGCGCGCCCTGGCCCCGCCTTTCACCCCTTTTTTGTGCCCGGGCGGGAAAACGCGGCTTTTGTGCCCGCACCCGGCGGTGCATACCTCTCCTCGCCGAAAACCGGCAATTGCCCCGCGGGGAGCAATGTGCAGCGGGCCGTTTTCTGCATGCAAAAACCTCCGGCAGCTTTCAGCGCTGCCGGAGGTTTTTTATCGATATCCCGGTTTTTTACAGGCCCATTTTTCCCGCTTCATCGTCGCTGATCTCAGCGGCGGTCTCCTCGGCGCAGTCGTTCAGCATCTCCACTCCCTTGGGCTCAAAGGCGGCGATCACCAGCGCCACGACGACCAGCACCACCTTGGCGGCGACGACATAATAACCGACAGTCTGCGTCTCAGACTGCAGGCCGGTGGCGTACAGCATGGAGCCGGAGCTGAACAGCAGCGCGCAGGCGCAGGCGTACAGCACACCGCTGTACAGCACCGCGCTTTTGACCGCCCGATGCTCGAAACAGGGGTTTGCGATGAGCACCGCAAACACCGGCAGCAACAGCACGCCGCCGATCACCAGCAGATGGCCGATCGCCACATTGGTGGTGCCGAACTGGTTGATGACCGAGAGGATGAGGTACAGCTCGCCGATGAAAAGAATGCTGAACAGCCCGGAGGCGATCAAACGGTTGGTTTTAACTTTCATGAAATTGTTGCTCCCTTATTTTTTTGTCCGGGCTTCCCGGCGATGGATCACAGAGTTCATTATAAGCCGTGCATGTTAAGAATGTGTGAAAAGGCGGGCTCAATCGCCGCTGCTCTGCTCAGCGGCGTCCCCATCGGACGATCCTTCCGCCGAAAGCGCCTCCGGCAGTTCTTCGCCGTCGTCCGGGTCCTCGTCCTCCCGCGGGGTGCGGGCCACGGTGACCACCCGGTCGTTTTCGCCCAGCCGCATCACGCGCACACCGCCGGCATACCGGCTCTGCACGTTGATATCCTCCACATGCATGCGGATGATGATGCCCTCGAGAGAGATGAGGATGATGTCGTCCTGCGGGTCGACGACCTTGACGCCGGCGACCGCGCCGCCCTTGCCGCCGTAGTTCCGGATGCCCTTGCCGCCGCGGTACTGCAGGCGGTATTCGCCGATGGGGGTGCGGCGGCCCAGGCCCTGCTCGGTGACGGTGAGCAGCTCGCCGCCCTCGCGGATGGTGGCCATGCCCACGACATAGTCTCCCTGGTCCAGCGTGATGGCCTTGACGCCGCGCGCCACGCGGCCCACGACCCGCACATCCTCTTCGGTGAAACGGATCGCCATCCCATTGTGGGTGGCCACGATCAGCTCATCGCTGCCGCTGGTGATGCGGGTCCAGGCAAGGCTGTCGCCCTCGTCCATTGAAATGGCGATCAGCCCGCTTTTGCGGATGTTGCGGTAGCTTGCCAGCGGGGTGCGCTTGATGACGCCGTTTTTGGTGACCATGACAAGATAGCCCTCGTCGCTCTCGGCGGAGACTTTCAGCATGGTCTGCACCTTTTCCTCCGGCGCCAGGGGCAGCAGATTGACGATGTTGACACCCTTGGCGGTGCGGCTGCCCTCCGGGATCTCATATCCCTTGATGCGGTAGACCCGGCCCTGGTCGGTGACAAACAGGATATAGTCGTGGGTGGAACCGATGAACAGTTCCTCCACAAAATCCTCGTCCCGCCGGGTGAGGCCGGTGATGCCGCGCCCGCCGCGCCGCTGGCTGTGGTAGACGCCGGTGGGCTGGCGCTTGACATAGCCGTAATGGGTGAGCAGATAGACGCAGTCCTCGACAGGGATCAGATCTTCGATATCCACTTCGCCGGAGACGGCGGCGATCTCGGTGCGGCGGTCGTCGCCGTATTTCTGGCGCATGGCCAGCAGTTCTTCCTTGACGATGGCCAGCACCTTGGCGTCGTCGGCGAGGATCTCTTTCCAGTTGTTGATCCTGGCCTGCAGCTCGCTCAATTCGTTTTCGATCTTCAATATCTCCAGACCGGCCAGCTGCCCCAGCTGGAAGTTGACGATGGCGGTGGCCTGCGGGTCGTCAAATTCAAATTTTTCCATGATGGCGGCTTTCGCTTCCGCCTTGCCGCCCTTGCAGGCGCGGATCGCGGCGATGATCTCGTCCACGATGTCGGTGGCCCGCTTGAGGCCCTCCAGGATATGGGCGCGGTCCTCGGCCTTGCGCAGGTCAAACTGGGTCCTGCGGCGGATGACCTCGTCCTGAAACTCGATATAGCGCTGCAGCATGGTCTTCAGGTTCATCACCTTGGGCACGCCGCTGTCCAGCGCCAGCATGATGACGCCCACGGTGTCCTGCAGCTGGGTGAAGCTGTAGAGCTGGTTGAGCACCACCTGCGGGTTGGCGTCCTTTTTCAGCTCCACCACCACCCGCATCCCCTCGCGGTTGGACTCGTCGTTCAGGTCGCTGATCCCCTCGATGCGCTTGTCCTTGACAAGATCGGCGATGTGCTCGATCATGCGGGCCTTGTTGACCATGTAGGGGATCTCGGTGATGATGATCTGAAAACGGCCGTTCTTTTTTTCTTCGATCTCGGCGCGGCCCCGCAGCGTGATCTTGCCGCGGCCGGTGGCATAGGCCGCGCGGATGCCGCTGCGCCCCATGATGATGCCGCCGGTGGGGAAGTCGGGGCCCTTGATATGCTCCATCAGCTGGGGAAGTTCGGCCTCCGGGTCGTCGATCAGGCAGATGACGCCGTCGATGACCTCCCGCAGATTGTGGGGCGGGATGTTGGTGGCCATGCCCACCGCGATGCCGGTGGAGCCGTTGACCAGCAGGTTGGGGATGCGGCTGGGCAGCACCGAGGGCTCCATTTTGGACTCGTCAAAGTTGGGGACAAAGTCCACGGTCTCTTTTTCGATGTCGGTCATCAGGTCGACCGCCATCCTGCTCATGCGGGCCTCGGTATAACGATAGGCCGCAGGGGGGTCTCCGTCCACCGAACCAAAGTTGCCCTGGCCGTCCACCAGCGGATAGCGCAGAGAAAAATCCTGCGCCAGGCGCACCATGGCGTCATAGACCGAGGCGTCGCCGTGGGGGTGATAAGCGCCCAGCACCGCGCCGACCGTATCGGCGGATTTGCGATAGGGGTGAGAGGGGTCGTTGCCGCGCTCGTGCATCACATACAGGATGCGCCGGTGCACCGGCTTGAGGCCGTCCCGCACGTCGGGCAGGGCGCGGGCCGTGATGACCGACATCGAGTAGTCGATGAAAGCGGACTCCATCTCCTCCTTGATGTCGCGCACGATCAGCTTGGTCCCTTCGGTAATCGAGTTCTCTATCATAGCTGCCTTCCTTTTTTCAGTGAAAAATAAGAATGAAAAATCAGAAACAAAAGACTGGTATGCCGGGCGTCACCTTTCGGCTGTCCCGCCCGCAGGGCAGGCGGCCGGTTCTGCGCTCTCTGCAAAAAGCCGTTTTCCGCGGGACGCGCGGCGGCACGCCGTGGTTCTTCACGCTCTATTTTTCATTGCTCTTAAACGTCCAGCGTCGCATATTGGGCGTTTTTCTCGATGAACTCGCGGCGCGGGCCCACCTTGTCTCCCATCAGGATGGTAAAGGTCTCGTCGGCGCGCTCGGCGTCCTCGATGGAGATCTGCACGATTACCCGGTTCTCCGGGTTCATGGTGGTCTCCCACAGCTGTTCGGGGTTCATCTCGCCCAGGCCCTTGTAGCGGCTGACCTTGACGCCCTGTCCCATCTGCGCCGACAGCTGAGACATCTCCGCCTCGTTATAGGCGTATCTCACCTGCTGCCCCTTGGCCAGCTTGAACAGCGGCGGCTGGGCGATATACACGTGGCCGCCCTCGATCAGCGGGCGCATGAAGCGGAAAAAGAAGGTGAGCATCAGCGTGCAGATATGCGAGCCGTCCACGTCGGCATCGGCCATGATGAATACTTTGTGGTAGCGCAGCCGGGACAAATCGAAATCCTCCCCGATGCCGCAGCCCAGCGCCGTGACCACCGGCATCATCTTTTCATTGCCGTAGACCTTGTCCAGACGGGCCTTTTCCACGTTGAGCATCTTGCCCCACAGCGGCAGGATGGCCTGGATATTGGAGTCGCGCCCCATCTTGGCGCTGCCGCCGGCGGAATCGCCCTCCACGATATAGATCTCTGTTTTGGAGGGGTCTTTTTCACGGCAGTCGGCCAGCTTGCCGGGCATGCGGCTGGTCTCCAGGGCAGATTTGCGGCGCACCAGCTCACGGGCGCGCTTTGCCGCCTCGCGGGCGCGGGCAGCCTGGGTGGCCTTTTCAAAGACCGCCTTGGCGACGCCGGGATTTTCCTCAAAAAATTCTTTCAGCTTGTCGTACACGATACTGGACAGCAGGCCGCGCACCTCGGTGTTGCCCAGCTTTGCCTTGGTCTGGCCCTCAAACTGCGCCTCGGTGAGCTTGACGCTGATGACCGCGGTCAGGCCCTCGCGCACGTCGCTGCCGGAAAGGTTTTCATCCTTGTCTTTCAGATATCCCTTTTCGCGGCCGAAATCGTTGAACACGCGGGTGATCGCGCTTTTGAACCCCTCTTCGTGGGTGCCGCCGTCCGGCGTGTTGACGTTGTTGGCAAAGGACAGGATCAGCTCGTTATAGCTGCTGTTGTACTGCAGCGCCACCTCGGCGATGATGTCGTCCTGCTGGCCCCTGAGATAGATGACCTCGGGATGCAGCACCTCCAGCTGGCGGCGGCGGTGGATGTGTTCGACGAAACTGCGGATGCCGCCTTCATAGCACATGCTCTCCCGCACCGGCTCGTCGCCGCGCTCGTCAGTGATGGTGATGCGCACCCCCGCGTTGAGGAAAGCCTCCTCCCGCAGGCGGGTGAGCAGGGTGTCGTAGTTAAAGACCAGTTCCTCAAACATTTCGGGGTCCGGCTTGAAGATGACGGTGGTGCCGGTGGTGCCGGTCTCGCCGATCACCTTGAGGGGGGCCTGCGCCACGCCGCGATGGAACGTCTGCTCGTACTCTTTCCCATCCCGGCGCACCCGCACGGTGAGCCACTCGGACAGGGCGTTGACCACGCTGCCGCCGACGCCGTGCAGGCCGCCCGCCACTTTATAGCCCGAATTGTCCCCGCCGAATTTTCCGCCCGCGTGCAGCACCGTGTAGACGACGGTCACCGCCGGGATGCCCAGCTTGGGCTGGATATCCACGGGGATGCCGCGGCCGTTGTCCACCACCTCGATGATATTTTCTTTTTTGATGGTGACCTCGATGTGGTTGCAGTACCCTGCCAGCGCCTCGTCGATGGCGTTGTCCACGATCTCGTAGACCAGATGGTGCAGGCCGCGGGGCCCGGTGGAGCCGATATACATGCCCGGGCGCTTGCGCACCGGGTCAAGCCCCTCCAGCACCTCGATCTGCGAACCGCCGTACTCGTGCTCGATCCTGTTTTCGTTCTCTGCCATAACTTTCTGCTTTCCTCCCGTTTCGGCGGGCGGCCTGCCGGGAGATCTCCCGGCGGGACAGCCGCGCGTCATGTAAGCCTATATGAGAATCCGGGCGAGGGCCGCCGCGGGGAAAGGCTCTCCCCGCCGCGGCGCGCTCAGATATTTTTGATGTCGTCGATATAGCCGGACCTTTTTTTCAGGGTCGAGGCCGAGATCTGAGAGATGTAGATGGTGGGCCGCCTGCCGGCCATGACGATAAAGCTTTTCGGCAGCTCGCTGGACACATTGATCACCCGTCCTTCCAGCTCGGCGCGGCGCAGGGTGTCCCGCGTGCGCTTGGAGATCGTGGAGGTGTCCAGATCGAAGATGCCCAGGATATCCTTGGTGCGGATGATGGTGTCGGTGCCCAGATGAAGATACATCGCTCGCTCCTTTTTCAGGGCCGGCCGCGGCCGCCCTCTGCAGCTAGTGTTGCCAAAAAAAGCCGTTTTTTTGCCCCTGCCGGGTATTTTATCCCGCTCTCACTGCACCTGCCGCAGCCTGCCGCCCTCCATCTCCCAGATGGCGCCCGGCGTGTCGTGAAAAGCCGCCGCGTCGCAGCTGGTGAGCAGCACCTGCCGCCCCTCGATGCGGCCCAGCAGAAATTCCCGCCGCGCGCCGTCCAGCTCGGACAAGACGTCGTCCAGCAGCATCACCGGCTCGCTGCCGGTGACCAGGGCGATCTGCCGCGCCTCGGCGAGCTTCAGCGAAAGGGCCGCGCTGCGCTGCTGCCCCTGGCTGCCGAACGCGCGCGCGTCCTCGCCGCCGATGCGGATGCCCACATCCTCCCGGTGGGGGCCCACCGTACAGCACCCCGCCCGCAGGTCCGCCGGGCGGGCGGCGCGGATGCGCTGCAGCAGGTCGCCCCCATCCGCAGCGCTGGGCTCGTAGAAAAACGAGCAGTTCTCGCTGCCGGCCGACAGGCTGTCGTAGGTCTCGGACGCGATGGCAAACAGGCTTTCAAGATAATCCCGGCGGCGGCGGATCATCTCCCCGCCGGCCTCCGCCAGCGCCGCGTCGAAGGTGTCCAGCAGTTCTTCCAGCCCCTCAAAGCGCCGCGCGTCCCGCAGCAGGGCGTTTTTCTGGGCCAGCGCCCGGATATAGCGCCGGTAAACCGCGATATAGCCGGGATAGAGCTGGCAGAGGGCTGCGTCCACAAACCGGCGCCGCCCCTCGGGGCTGCCCTTGACCAGGCTGAGGTGGGTGGGCGCAAAGACCACCGCATAAAAATTGCCCGCCAGATTGGTGGCCCGCCCAAGATCCACCCCGTCCAGCTGCGCACTGCGCCCGGGCCGCACCCCGGCCTCGGCGCAGCCCTCGCCGCCGATCACCAGGCGGTAGGCCTTTTCTTCGCCGCCGTCGCTCAGCGCCCTCGACTCGACCACCGCAAAGGGAAGTCCGCGCCGCACCAGCTGCGCGTCCTTGCCCCCGCGAAAGCTTTTGGCCCCGGACAGCAGCCAGATGCTCTCCAGCAGATTGGTCTTTCCCTGTCCGTTTTTGCCGCAGATGACGGTGAGCTGCGGGCCGGGCCGGAACGAGGCGGCTTCGATGTTGCGGTAATCGCGCACCGCGTGCTCTTTTAAGATCACGCCTGCACGACCTGCAGTTCAAAATCCTCGATGCGCACCCGGTCGCCGGGGCGCAGTTTTTTGCCCCGCTGGGTGCAGACCTCCCCGTTGACCTGCACGGCGCCCTGCTGGATGGCCATCTTCGCCTCGCCGCCGGTGGACAGGATATTTGCAAATTTCAAAAGGGAATCGAGTTTGATGAACTCTGTTTTGATGGGGACCGTTTCCTGCGTCATTCCCGTCACCTCAATCGTTTTTGAACCTTACCGGCATGACCAGAAAGATAAAATCGTCGCCCTCCACCGGCAGGACCTTGACCGGGGAAAGAGGGCCGTTGAGCTCGAACGCCACCTTGTCGCTGCCGGAATTGCGCAGCGCGTCCAGCAGATAGCGGTTATTGAAGCCGACTTCCATCTTTTCGCCCTCGAATTCGCAGGGGATGGAATCCATCACCTTGCCCAGTTCGGTCTGGCAGCGGACGGTGAGGTTTTCGTCAAAGGTGATCCGCAGCGGGTTTTTCAGCCGCTCGGTGATGATGAGGCTGGCGCGCTCGATGGCGTCGGAAAATTCTTTGACGCCGACCACCACGCGGGTGAGATGGCTCGGGTTGATGGTCTTTTTATAATCCAGGAAAGCGTCGTCCAGCAGGCGGCTGATGACGGTGTAGCCGCCCAGCGTAAAGACCACATACCGCTTGCTGGCGCTGATGGCCACGGCTTCGTCTGAATCCCCGATCAGCCGGGCGACCTCATTGAGCGTTTTTGCGGGAATGACGATAGAGACCTCGCGCCCCGCGGTGACCGGGCGCTCGCAGATGGCAAGGCGGAAGCCGTCCAGGGCCACCAGGGTCAGCTTATCGCTTTCCAGCACGAACTTTTCGCCGTTGTTGGCCGGTTTTTTGTCGTCCTGAGAGACCGCGTAGATGGTGGTCTCGATCATTTCTTTCAGGATGGGACCGTCCATGGCGATGGCCGGCGTCACGCCGTTTTTGTTCTCTTCGCCGCCCTGCTGGAACGCCACGGCGGGAAGCTCGGGGTAGTCGGCGGCCGAGATGCCGGTGATGTTGTATTCGGTGATGCCGCCCTTTACCGTGGTGACCAGATTTTCGCTGCACTCGATCTCCACCAGCTCGGCGGGCAGGCGGCGCACCATGTCGCCCACCAGTTTGGCGCTGAGCACCACGGCCCCCTCGTCCCGGATGCGGGCGTCGATCTTGGTGGTGATGCCCATTTCCAGGTCGTAGCCGGTCAGGGTGAGGGTGTTGCCCTCCGCCTTGAACAGGATCCCTTCCAGCGCCGGCACGCTGCTGCGCATCGTGACCGCGCGGGAGACGCCGGCAATGGCCTCGGCAAGACTGCTTTTTTCGCATTCAAATTTCATACGGGTCCTCCCAATCTGTCTTTGCAGCCGTCCGGCTGCTGTGATCGTGTTTTTTTCAAAAAAGCTCTCTTATTGAGCTTTAAAAATAGTAGCAGTAATAGGGGCTGTGAATTTGTGGAAAAAAATGCGCGATGCATTGAAGCGCCCGAAAAAAACGGGCTTTGGATCTTGTTGGGCAAAATGTGGACAACTTGTGGTTTTCCACATTTGGGCGGTTTCCAAAAGGGGATGTTGAAAAAACGATGTGGAATGTGGAAAGAGATGTGGAAAAAAGAGAGGCGCTTTTTGGGCGGGCAGCGGGGGAAAAGTTCAGAAAAAAGTGCGCCGGGCTGGCCCGTTTTTTTCAGACCCTCGCGTTTTTGACGATGTCCTCCACGATCTCGCGGAACCGGGGGTCGGCGTCGATCTTTTTTTCCACCTCCGAGATGGAATAGACCACGGTGGAGTGGTCGCGGCCGCCGAACTCTTTGCCGATCTCCTGCATCGTCATGCCGGTGATCTCGTGCACCACATACATGGCCGTTTTGCGGGCCGAGGAGATATTGCTGCTGCGCTTGCGGCTGCGGATGTCCACCGGGGTGATGTTATAGGTGCGCGCGACCTCGCTGACGATCTTTTCGATGGTGACCGGCACGGGCTGGTTTTCGTTGAGAATGTCTTTGATGGCGTTCTGCGCCACGCCGATCACCGGCTGGATGCCCTCCAGCAGACGGTAGGCGTTCAGCTTTTTTACCGCGCCCTCCAGCTGGCGGATGTTGTTTTTCAGGTGGTTGGCGATGAACTCGGCCACATCGTCCGAGATATCCAGGCCCAAAAGGTCCGCCTTGCGGCGGATGATGGCGACCCGCGTCTCAAAATCCGGCGGTTGGATATCCGCGATCAGGCCCCACTCCATCCGGGTGCGGATGCGGTCCTCAAGGCTCTTGATCTCCTTGGGCGGCCGGTCGGTGGCCAGCACGATCTGCTTGCCGGCGTTGTACAGCGTGTTGAAGGTGTGGAAAAATTCCTCCTGTGTGGACTCTTTGCCGGCGATGAACTGGATGTCGTCCACCAGCAGCACGTCGGCCGCCCGGTATTTCTGGTGGAAGTCCGAGGTGGAGTTGGTCTGGATGGCGCTGATGATCTCGTTGGTGAACGCTTCGCCGTCCACCATGACGATGTTGAACTCCGGGTGGTTTTTGGCGATCTCCAGCCGGATGGCGTTGAGCAGGTGGGTCTTGCCCAGACCGGAGTCCCCGTAGATCACCAGCGGGTTATAGGCGCCGGAGGGGTTTGCCGCGACCGCCTGTGCGGCGGCGTGGGCGAACTTGTTGGTGCTGCCCACGATAAAATTCTCAAACGTGAACGCATAGCTGCCCGTGGAGACCGGGGCCTGCACTTCCAGCTTGACGGATTCCGGCACCTGAAATTTCAGCTCTACCCCAAACCCGAGGATGGAGGTGAAAGCCTCGCCCAGCAGATCGGCGTACCGCTCCTGTATCATGCCCTTGATAAAATCGCTGCGCACCAGGATGGTGACCGTCCCGTTTTCAAAGGAGACCGGCTCCAGCCCGTCGATAAAGAGATTGTAGGTGGCTTCCACCACCCGCTCCCTGCAGTAGTCTTTGACGGCTGCAAAGACCTCGTCAAAAGAATCCATAACTGTACGACACACTCCCAATAAATCAGATTGTTTCCCGGGGAAAGGGGGCGATGCGGCCGGCCCGGTCCGCGGCGGCGCCGGGAAACAGGCCGGATGAAACAAAAAAAAACAGGTCTTTAAGTAATCCCGCGCCGGGAGAGGAAACAGCAGCGGCGCACCCCTGCAAAAACTTAAAAACCGGTTTTCGGCCGTTTTCCGCCGCCGAGCGGCGGGCAAGGCCCGCGGCCGCCGGTATTCGGTGATTTTTCACCATAGCGGCCGTTATGTTTGCAGCAATTATACCATAAAAAACACGCCCGTACAACACCCAGCGGGCTATTTATATATAGTAATATATAAGAAAATTCATTATAGAGAGGCGTTTGGCAGGAGGGTCCTTTATTCATTGCCAAAAAATGGACGGTCTAAGCCTCAAAAGGCAAAAAGGCGCCTTTCAGCGGCGCAGAACCTTGGAAAAAACTATTGACATGGCCGAGAACTTTACGCTATACTTTTAAGTTGCAAGGCTGTGCGTTTTCAGCGGCAGTTCGAATACGCGGCCTCAAAGCGATGTAACGCCCTTTGTTCGGCGTACAAATAACGCCCGCCAGGGCAGACCTTAAAATGGAGGAAATAAAAATGAAGAGAACCTTTCAGCCCAAAAAGCGTCAGCGCACCCGTGAGCACGGCTTTCTCAGCCGCATGAAGTCCAAAAGCGGACGCAAGGTCATCGCCGCGCGCCGCAGCAAGGGCCGCGCCAAGCTCGCCGTTTGACCGCATAGGGGATCGGCGGCCGCCCGCCTCATCCCGCTTTTTCAAAGGGCCGCCGCAGCAGGTGGCCTTTTCCTCTTACATGGGGGAATGCGCGGGGCGCGCCGCAGCCGGAACACGCGGCAGAGGGGGGAGAGACCGTGCGCTATGAATCCATCGTCCGCAATACGGAATTTTCCCGCGCCTACCGCAGGGGAAAGTCTTATGTGAGCCCGTTTCTCGTCACTTATGTGCTGCGCCGCAAGCGCGGCGGGGTGCGTCTTGGCATCACCACCAGCAAAAAGATCGGCGGCGCGGTGCAGAGGGTGCGCGCGCGGCGTGTGATCCGCGAGGCCTATTACGCCATGGGGCTGAACGAGGAGCAGAGCGTGGACCTGGTCTTTGTGGCCCGCACCGCCACCACCCGCGTCAAGATGCAGAAGGTGGAAAAGGCCATGCGCGCCCATCTGACGGCGGCGGGCCTGCTGTCCCGATGATCCGCCGGGCATTGCTGGCGCTGCTGCGCGGCTACAAAAAGTATATCTCCCCGGCACTGGGCAACAATTGCCGGTTTTTGCCCACCTGCAGCGAATACGCCATGCAGGCCATCCAGACCCACGGCGTGCTGAAAGGCGGGCTGCTCAGCCTGTGGCGCATTTTGCGCTGCAACCCGCTGGGCCGCTATGGCTACGACCCGGTGCCCCCCAGGGGACGCTGGCGCAGCGACGAACGCGATCTCAAAAAACCCCGCTGAGAGGGGCGACCCTCCAGGAGGCAAAAATATCAGGCCGCCGCAGGCGGCAGTTAGGATGTCACTATGTCGTTTTTAGGATTTTTGGGCGGACCGCTCGGGTACGTCATGGAGTTCATCTACAAGTTCCTTGTCAGCGACTACGGCCTGTCGCTGGTGCTGTTCACCATCGTGCTGCGGGTGCTGATGTTCCCCCTGCGCATCAAACAGCAGAAATCGACCGCCAGGATGTCGGCCTATCAGCCGATGATCCTTGAGATCCAGAAAAAGTATGCCAAGGACAAAAACAAGCAGCAGGAAGAGCTGATGAAGCTGCAGGAGGAATATGGCTATTCCCCCACGGCCGGCTGTCTGCCGATGCTGCTGAACTTTGTGGTCATCTTCGGCATCATCGAGGTCGTTTACCGCCCGCTGACCTATATCCTGCACATCCCCGCTGAGGTCATCACCGCCGCCGCCGACGCGGGGTCCATCGCCGCGGGCTATGCCCAGCAGAGCGGCATCATCAGCGCCGTCGTCACGGGCAATTCCGCGGTCATGAGCGCGCTGGGCGACTCGCTGTCCGCGGTGCAGGGCTTCAATGTGTTCTGGGGCAACCTGAACCTGGCCGCCATGCCCACCATCAGCCTTGCGGGCTGGATGACCCTGATCTTCCCGGTCCTGTCGGTGGTGACGATGGTCGCCAGCCAGATCATCATCCAGAAGACCAGCGGCCAGGAGATGCAGGGCAGCATGAAATGGATGCCCTGGCTCATGAGCGCCATGTTCATCTTTGTCGGCTTTACCGTGCCCGTGGGCTTCAGCCTTTACTATACCGTCTCCAACATCCTGATGGTCGTCGAAAGCCTGATCGCCAAAAAGATCTATGACCCCGAAAAGATGAAAGCGCAGCTTGCCGCCGAGATCGAAGAGAAGAGAAAGGCGAAGAAAGCCAAAAAGAAGGTCACCGTCAAGACCGACGACGGCGCGGAGATCAAAAAAGAGGTCACCGAGTCCGAACTGGCCAGCATCCGCCTGCAGCGCGCGCGGGAGATCGACGCCGAGCGGTATGCCGATGAGCGCACCGAGCCGCTGACAGAGGAAGAGCGGGCGGCCCTGGAGGCAGAGCAGGGACAGAAGAAGAAAAAGAAGAGCGGGAAGCAGGAGCCGGAGAAGGTCTCTGCGAATTCTGAGGAGCAGACCGAGCGCCTGCTGGCGGAAGAGAAAGCAGAGAGCGAAAAACTGCACAAAGACGAGGAATAAACGCGGGAGAGGAGCAAACGGCAATGAGTGAATTGATCGTAACTGCAAAAACCGTGGATCAGGCGATCGACAAAGCCTGCGCACAGCTGGGGCTGAGCCGGGACGAGGTGAGCGTCGAGGTATTGGAGATGCCCACCCGGCGCCTGTTTTCGTCCACCCCTGCCAAAGTAAAGGTCACCTATGGCAGCGAGGAAGAGGCCCCGGCCGCCGCGGAGCAGCAGCCGGAGCCCGCAGCGGAAAAGCCCGCCCCGCAGGAGGAGAAAAAAGCGCAGCCCGATGCCTCCGCAAAGACCTCACCCGCCGCCCCTGCGGCGGAAAAGGCGGAGGAAAAGCCCGCTGAAGAGCCAGCGGCCGGTGAAAAGGTAGACGCCACCGTCGCTTATTTCAAAGCGGTCGCCGCCCAGATGGGCGTGGAGGACTTCACTGTGGAGCCGGTGCGGGTGAATGGCGCGGTCATCCTGCGGGTGGATGGTCCCAACGTAGGGGCCCTGATCGGCCGCCGCGGAGAGACCATGGAAGCGCTGAGCTATCTGATGGGCCTTGCCGGCAACCGCGCGGGCGGGGACTATGAAAAGTTTGGCCTGGACGTGGCCGGGTACCGCGGCAAGCGGGAAAAAGATCTGGACGCGCTGGCCCGCCGCGTGGGCGCCAAGGTGCAGAAGACCGGGCGCAGCCATATGTTTGAGCCGATGAACCCCTATGAGCGCAGGATCATCCATTCCGCCATCAGCGAGATGGAAGAGCTGTCCAGCGAATCCACAGGGGAGGGGGCCGACCGCCGCGTGGTGGTGCGCTCCACCGGCCCCAACGCCCTGCCGGACAAGCCCCGCGCGCCGCGCGGGGACCGTTACGGCCGCGGCGGCGGCGGAAAAGGCGGCCCCCGCAAGGGCGGCCGGGATCGTGACCGCGGCCCGCGCCGCGAACCGCGCGAGCGTCCCCCGCGTCCCCAGCCCACCGGGGATGCGCCCGTGGTGCCGGAGCGCGCGCCCTCCTCGCTGGACGAGGGATTCGATCTGCCGCTGTACGGCAAGATCGAGCTGTAAACTGAAGAGCAAAAACGGGCGGTCCGGGATCGTCCCCGCGGGCGCGGGGCGTACCGGCGCCCGTTTTGTTTTGAGACTGTCCCGGCCGCAGAGGGACCCGCCCCGGCAAAGGCGCAAAGGGATCTCCGCGGGCAGCGGCATTGGGGCCGGGGCGCTCCGCTGAGGACTGCCCGGAGGGGTTCCATAGTATCGTGTTCCAAAGCGCAGGGGCTTGCCCGCCCGGGGCTGCAGAGCACAGGGCGGGAAAAAAGCGCGGGGGGGCCCCAGTGCGGAATAAGCGTGGGAGAATGCTCAGAGTTCTGCCCGCGTCCGCCCCGGAGGAGCTGCTTTTGCAGCCTTACCGCGGAGGAAAGAGGACTCGGGGGCGGGAAACGCCCGGTCACCCCGCTGGTTTTTGGCTGGCCCGGCAGCATCCCTTGCCGGCGGGGGCGGTGAGAAGCGGCACATGCAGCGCGTTTTGTTTTGCGCTCTCTGCAGGGACGCGGATTTTAGCAGGCCCTGTTTGGGAGCTGCCGCCGCCCCCGGGCCTGTGCGCGCCGGTAAGCGGCCCTGTGCGCCGAAAGTGCGGCGCGGAACAAGACAGAGAGACCTCGGTGCGCAGCCAGCGTGAGAGAATTTCCGGGTTCTGCCCGCGTCCGCCCCGGAGGAACTGCTTTTGCAGCCCTGTCCCGGAGACACGGGGTCCGGGACGGGAAACGCCCGGTCACCCCGCTGGCCGCCGCTGGTACCCGTTTGCGCGGCAGAAAAGTTTTCCACATCCGCCGCACCGTGCGGTTGAAAACAGAGAGAGGAGAGACAGGATCATGCAGCAGTCGACCATCGCCGCTATCGCCACCGCGCCGGGGCAGGCGGGCATTTCCTGCGTGCGCATTTCCGGGCCGTCGGCCTACCGGGTGGCGCAGGAGGTCTTTCGGCCGGCGCGGGCCGGCCGCAGGCTGGAGGATGCAAAGGGCTATACCGCGCTTTACGGCTTTTTTGAGCGGCGGGGACGCCGCATGGACGAGGCGGTGGCGCTCTGTTTCCGCGCGCCGAAAAGCTACACCGGCGAGGACGTGGTGGAGCTTTCGGTACATGGCGGAGAGGCGGTGGTGCGGGAACTTCTGGCCGCCTGTTATGAGGCGGGAGCGGCCCCCGCGGCCGCCGGGGAGTTTACCCGCAGGGCTTTTCTCAACGGGCGGATCTCTCTGACCCAGGCCGAAGCGGTGATGGAGATGATCGAGGCCACCGGGGCGGATGGGGCCAGGGCTGCCGCAGCGGCCATGGAGGGGGCGCTGTACCGGCGCATCCAGCAGGTGACAGGTATCCTTACCGCTCTGGCGGGACATATCGCCGCTTATACCGACTATCCCGAAGAGGACGTGGAGGAGCTTTCAGCCGAACGGCTGCGGCAGGCGCTGGAGACCGCCCGCAAAGATCTGAAAGAGCTGTTGGATGGATACGAGGGAGGCAGCATCCTGCGGCGCGGGGTGCGCACGGCCATCGTGGGCAGCCCCAACGTGGGCAAAAGCACGCTGCTCAACCTGATGAGCGGCTATGAAAAGGCCATCGTCACCCCCATTGCGGGCACCACCCGCGACGTGGTGGAAGAGGATGTCTCGCTGGGGGGCACCACCCTGCTGCTGGCCGATACGGCCGGCCTGCGGGAGACGGACGACCCGGTGGAGGCGGAGGGCATCCGCCGCAGCAACCGGAAGATGGAGGAAGCCAATCTCATCCTGGCGGTCTTTGACGCTTCTCAGCCGCTCTCGCCGGATGATCTGGCTCTCGCCGCCCGCTGCCGGGGACGGCTGGCGATCGCGGTGTTCAATAAGGCGGATCTCCCCCCGCGGGCCGATGCGGCCGGGGTGGAGGACTGTTTCAAGCGCCTGGTGCGGATCAGCGCCCGGGAAGAGGGCTTTTCCGACGCGCTGCGCGGGGCCATTTTGGACCTGATCGCAGCGGAAAAGCCGGACCCGGACGCGGCCCTGCTTGCAAACGAGCGCCAGCGCGCGGCCGCGGCCCGGGCAAAGCAGGCGCTGGACGACGCGCTGGACGCGGCCGAGGCGGGGTTTGCGCTGGACGCGGTGTCGGTCTGTGTGGACGACGCGCTGGACGCCCTTTACGAGCTGACCGGGGAAAATGCGTCGGATGCGGTGATCGACGAGGTGTTCTCAAAATTCTGCGTGGGCAAGTAGACCCGAGAGGTTGAAAGATCTGGTCGGACAGCCCGCTTCTGGCGGCTGTGCGCGGCTGCGGCCCGGGCAAACAAGCGCCGCCCTGCGGCTGCGGCGGTCCGCGGCGATGAGGGCCTGAAAGACAGGGGAAAAGGGAGAGAAAGAGAATGGATCTGCTGGGAAGCTATGACGTGATCGTGGTGGGCGCCGGGCACGCGGGCATTGAGGCCGCGGTGGCGGCCGCCAGACTGGGCTGCCGCACGGCCCTGTTCACCATGAGTTTGGACGGCGTCGGCAATATGCCCTGCAACCCCTCGATCGGCGGCACGGCAAAGGGGCATCTGGTGCGGGAGATCGACGCGCTGGGGGGGGTGATGGGGCTGGCGGCCGACGCCACTTTTCTGCAGAGCCGCATGCTCAACCGGGGCAAGGGGCCGGCCGTGCACTCGCTGCGGGTGCAGAGCGACCGCCAGCGCTATCACGAGTATATGAAACGCCTGTTGGAGCGCACCCAGAACCTGGAGCTCAAGCAGGGGGAGGTGGTGCGGCTGCTCAGCGAGGACGGCAGGGTCACCGGCGTGGAGACCCGCCTGTGCGCGGGCTATCGCGCCGGCGCAGTGATCCTTGCCACCGGCACCTATCTGGCGGGAAAGATCTATGTGGGGGAGGCCAGCTACGAGAGCGGGCCGGACGGCCAGCACGCGGCGCTGGGACTGTCGGACAGCCTGCGGGCGCTGGGGGTGAGCCTGCGCCGGTTCAAAACCGGCACCCCGGCCCGGGCCAACCGCCGCAGCATTGATTTTTCCGCGCTGGAGGTGCAGCCGGGAGACGAGCCGGTAGAGCCGTTCAGCTTTATGACCCGGGGCGATCTGCGCAATAAGGTGGTCTGCCATATCACCTATACCAACGAGCAGACCCACCGCATCATTTTGGACAATATCGGCCGCTCTCCCCTTTACGGCGGCAAGATCGAGGGCGTGGGGCCCCGCTACTGCCCCAGCATTGAGGACAAGGTGATGCGTTTCCGGGACAAGCCCCGCCACCAGATCTTTATCGAGCCCTGCGGCGAGGACACCGACGAGATGTACCTGCAGGGCATGAGCAGTTCTCTGCCCGAAGAGGTGCAGAACGCCTTTTACCATACCATCCGCGGGCTGGAGCAGCTGGAGATCATGCGGCCCGCCTATGCGATCGAGTACGACTGCTGCGACCCGCTGGAACTGGATGCCTCGCTGGCTTTCAAACGGATCCCCGGCCTGTTCGGCGCCGGGCAGTTCAACGGTACCTCAGGGTATGAGGAAGCCGCCGCCCAGGGGCTGGTGGCGGGGATCAACGCGGCCCGCACCGTGCAGGGAAAGGAGCCGGTGATCCTGGAGCGGCAGTCCAGCTATATCGGCACGCTGATCGACGATCTGGTGACCAAGGGGGTGCTGGACCCCTACCGCATGATGACCAGCCGCAGCGAGTACCGGCTCACGCTGCGCCAGGACAATGCGGACGAGCGGCTCACCCCGCTGGGACGGGAGCTGGGCCTGGTGGACGACGCGCGCTGGACCAGCTTTCAGAGGGATCAGGCCGTCAAACAGCAGGAGCTCAAGCGGCTGGCCGGCAGGGTTCTGCGCCCGTCAGAGGCGGCCCCCATGCTGGAACAGTTGGGAGAGCCGGCACTGGTCACCGGGGCAACGGCGCTGGAACTGCTGCGCCGTCCGGCGGTGAGCTATGCGGCGCTTGTCCAGGTCATCGGCCCGGGCGAGGGGGTAGGCGGCCGCGTGGCTGCCCAGATCGAGACGGAAGTCAAGTATGAGGGCTATATCCGCCGCCAGCAGCAGAAGATCGAAGCGCTGGCCCGGCAGGAAAAGGTGAAGATCCCGCCGGAGCTGGACTACGGGCCCATAGAGGGCATCCGTCTGGAAGCGCGGGAGAAGCTGTCAAAGGTGCGTCCGAAAAATCTGGGTCAGGCGGCCCGCATCCCGGGGGTCAGCCCCTCGGATATCGCGGTGCTTTCGGTGGAACTGGCAGCCCGCCGCGCCCGGGACGGAAAGGGGAAAAGATCATGATCGACACAAAACGTTTTGCCGCAAAGGCCGCCGGCTGCAAAGTGCCTGTGACGGAAGCGCAGGCCGCCCTGCTGGATCGGTACGCCGCATTGCTGGTGGAATACAATGAAAAGGTCAACCTGACCGCGATCACCGACGCGGAGGGGATCGAGGAAAAGCATTTTATCGATTCCCTGCTGCTGGCGGCCCAGCCGGAGGTGCAGGGCCGTCTGGTGGACGTGGGCACCGGGGCGGGCTTTCCCGGGGTGGTGGCAAAGATCTATTGCCCTGGGCTGCAGCTGACGCTGCTGGAGCCCACCGGCAAGCGGCTGGATTTTTTGCGCTGGGCCTGTGGGCAGCTGGGCGTGGAGGCGGAGTTTTTGAAAGAGCGCGCCGAAGAGGCGGCT
This sequence comes from Anaerofilum hominis, assembly GCF_014287275.1. Lineage (GTDB taxonomy): Bacteria > Bacillota > Clostridia > Oscillospirales > Ruminococcaceae > Pygmaiobacter > Pygmaiobacter hominis. Next base: position 57,409 of record NZ_JACONZ010000005.1, on the reverse strand, counting down.
CGGAAGCAGTGGCGGGAGACCTTTGACACCGCCACCGCCCGCGCGGTGGCGCGCCTTGACAAGCTGTCGGAATATTGTCTGCCGCTGGTAAAGGTGGGAGGATATTTTCTGGCCATGAAGGCGGAGTCCGCCGCCGAAGAGCTGGAGGAGGCGCGGCCCGCGATCCAGAAACTGGGCGGCCAGGTGGTGGAGCTGCGGCGTTTCTCTCTGCCCGCTGGTGACGAAAGGGGCATCATCGTCATTAAAAAAATATCGCAAACCCCGACGGTATATCCCAGAAACGGCGGTAAAATCGCAAAATCCCCGCTGAAATGACGGCGGGGTGTCGAAGCATGTAAATGGAAATATATGGAAATTAAGATTCTTTTGTGTTATCCTGTAACTGTTCCCGGAAAGCGAAAGCTTCGGGGCGGTTACAGGATTTTTTTGGCCCGGGCCGGGAGGGTGAAAGGCAAAACCGACGGCCGGGGAGAAAGGGCGGGACAAGCCATGTTTTTATCCAGATTGCAGGTGACGGGGCAGGTGGTGCTGGTGCCGCTGGAGCAGATCGAGCCGTCCCCCTGGCAGGCGCGCCGCCGGTTTGACCCGCGGGAGATGCAGGCGTTGGCGGCCAGTATCCGGGAAAATGGCATGCTGCAGCCGGTGACCCTGCAGCAGTTGGGCAAAAACCGATATGCCCTGGTGGCAGGCGAGCGGCGGGTGCGGGCTGCGCGGATGCTCGGCATGGAGAAGGTGCCCGCCATCCTGACGGACTATGAGGATGGACAAGCAGCGGTGCTCTCGCTGGAAGAAAACCTCCAGCGCCAGCAGCTGGGCCCCTTTGAAGAGGCGGAGGCGCTGCGCCAGCTGCTTACTCTTTGGAACTGTACCCAGACCGACGGGGCCAAGCGCCTGGGCCTTTCACAAAGCGCGCTGGCAAATAAGCTGCGGCTGCTGGCGGTGGCGCCGGAGGTGCGCCGGGCTGCGGAAGAAGCGGAACTCACAGAACGCCATGTGCGGGCGCTGCTGCGGCTGGAGACCTGCGCCCAGCAGTTGGAAGCCGTGGAAAAGATCCGCGCCGAAAAACTGACTGTGAGCGAGACCGAGCGCCTGGTGGAGCGGATAGGAAAAGAAAAACGCTCCAAACCCAAGCGCCGCGGCATGGTGCGGGATGTGCGCATTTTTGTCAACACGGTCAACCGGGCGGTGGATATGATGAAAAGCTCCGGGATACCGGCCAGCATGGAGCGCAGCGAAACAGGGGACTATATCCAGTACGTGGTGCGGATCCCAACAAATAAGGCAACTCTTCACTAAAATATATTGTTTGCAGAAAAGGCGGCAGAGAAATTTTTCTCTGCCGCTTTTTCTATAGAGGGGGGCCTTCTGGAAAAAGTTTCACGTGAAACTTTTGGGTGGAAGCAGAGGAAAAGGCGGCGGGAGAGAGATCAACGCCATGAGAACAAGAGGGGAGAGCGGACAGGCAAAAGCGAAAGACCAGATGGGAAGCCTAGAGGGAATTTCGCGTAAAAGTTTTTCCGGGCAGGAGAGAAAAGGCTCTGCATCTTGTGTCCGGAGCGGACCGCAGAGGGGAGTTTGACGGCAGCCCCCACGCAAAGGACTGCGGCTTTATTGTGAAGTGAGCCAGTACAAGATGCTGTTTATCAGTCTCAGGGCCGTCAACGCTGGAAAACGCAGAGCAAAGCAGGAATAAAGCAACAACAGGGCAGGGCAAGGACAGGGCGGGACAAGATAGGGCGAGACAAGGATAGGGCCGGAGAGGGGAAGAACAGGGATAGGGTGGAGATAAGGCAGCGTAAGGGCAAGACGGGGTGAGAGACACTGCAGCAACAGGGTAGGAACATGGCAGAAAAAGGAGAGACACCCTGGGAGACAGACCCTTTTCAGCGCGCGGCAGTCATAGTATCTATTCTCTGTTTTATTGTTTAGGAGTGCCGCTTCTCTCTGCAAACGGCCGGCCGCGATGACCTCAAAAAAATTTTGCGGTCTCCAAATAAAAAAAGATTGCGATATCCAAAAACAGGACATTCTAAAAGCAGCCTGTTTCACGTGAAACACGTTGTTGAAGAGAAGAAAACGGAAACATTGGCTGAAATGGGTTTTCCTGCATCAACTCCTGTGCTATAATAAACAGCACAGGAGTTGATATGAGTGAGTAAAGTCATTGCCATTGCAAACCAAAAAGGCGGGGTCGGCAAGACCACGACGGCGGTCAATCTCGCCTCGGCGGTGGCTGCGGCAGGCAAACGGGTGCTGCTGGTAGACCTGGACCCGCAGGGCAACAGCACCAGCGGGTATGGCGTCGCCAAGCGCAGTGTAAAAAACAGCGTTTATCAGCTGCTGATCGGGGAGGGGGAGCCGCAGGAATGCGTGCTTCATACCAAATATAAAGTGGACCTGATCCCCTCCAACATCCAGCTGTCCGGCGCGGGGATCGAGCTGGTGGCGCTGGACCGCAGGGAATCACGGCTGCGCGAGGGCATCGCGCCGCTGGCCAAACAGTATGACTTTATCTTTATCGATTGTCCCCCGTCGCTGGATCTGCTCACGCTGAACGGGCTTTGCGCCTGTGACACCGTTTTGGTGCCCATCCAGTGCGAGTTTTTTGCACTGGAGGGATTGTCCGAGCTGATGAGCACGGTGCGCACGGTCAAAAACATGTACAACCGCTATCTGGAGATCGAAGGCGTGCTGCTCACCATGTATGACGGGCGGCTGAACCTGACCCTGCAGGTGGTGGCGGAGGTCAAAAAATATTTCCCCAACAAGGTCTATAAAACGGTGGTGCCGCGCAATGTGCGCCTGTCGGAAGCGCCGAGTTTCGGGGCGCCGGTGAATTATTACGACCCCGCGTCAAAGGGGGCGGCGGCCTATCGCGATCTGGCGATGGAATTATTGGCAAATAACCGCGGTGCCGACGCATAAACGGAAAAAGGCCTTTTACAGCCCGGGCTGAGCAGCCGTGAGAACGGGACCAGACGCCGCGCGCGGGCCTGCAGGGCCCGGCTGCAGCGGCAGCGCTGCAAAAGAAACGTGATCCTGTCCCAAAAGACGCGGACGGCCGCAGCAGACGGCCGGCGAAAAAGCAGGCGGCGGCTTTTGAGAAAAAGGCAAACAAGATCGCACCATACAAAAAAAGACGCGCGGGCCGCCGGTCCGCGGCCCACACAAGGAGGATGCCCATGGCGGCAAAAAAAGGAGGGCTCGGCAGGGGACTGGATTCCCTTTTTGCCGAGTCGGCGGCAGGGCAGGGGAGCAAACCCACCAGCCTGCCGCTTGCGGAGATAGAACCGGACAAAAACCAACCGCGCAAGCATTTTGAGCCTGAAAGCCTGTCCGAACTGGCGGAGTCGATCCGGCTTCACGGGGTGCTGCAGCCGATCGCGGTGCGGCCAAACCCTGCGGGCGGATATCAGATCATTGCAGGGGAGCGCCGCTGGCGGGCGGCGAGGGAAGCGGGCCTCACCGAGATACCCGCGGTCATCAAAGAGGTCAGCGATGAGGACGCGATGGAACTGGCGCTGATCGAAAACCTGCAGCGGGAAAACCTGAACCCGGTGGAGGAGGCTTTCGGCTATCAGCAGCTGATCGAGACCTGCAGCCTGACACAGGAGCAGGCGGCCGCAAAGGTATCCAAAAGCCGTCCCGCGGTGGCCAATGCCCTGCGCCTGCTGGCCTTGCCGGAGGGAGTGCTGCATCTGCTGCGGCAGGGCGCGCTCAGCGCCGGACACGCGCGGGCGGTGCTGACGGTAGAAGGGGATGAAGCGCGCACCGATGCGGCCAGACTGATCGTGAGCCAGAATTTGAACGTGCGCCAGGCCGAAGCGCTGTGCAAAAAAATGGCCCGGCCAAAAAAGGAGCGCCGCGCCCGCCCGCGTCCCGCCCTGCCCTGCGAGGTGGAGCTCTCACTGCAGGAGGTGCTGGGCACTGAGGTAGGGGTGACCTACAAAGAGGGAAAAGGCACCCTGCAGGTGCATTTTTACAGTGATGAGCAGCTGAAGGCGTTTGCCAATCTGCTGGGAAAATATGAGAAGGAGAACGGAAAATAATGCTGGACATCAAATTTGTGCGGGAGAACCCCGAAGCCGTCAAAGAAAACATCAAAAAGAAATTTCAGGACCAAAAGCTGCCGTTGGTGGACGAGGTCATCGCGCTGGATGTGGAGAACCGCAGGACCATCACCGAGGCGGAGGCGCTGCGCGCGGAGCGCAACCGGCTGTCCAAGACCATCGGCGGCCTGATGGCCCAGGGCAAACGCGAAGAAGCCGAGCAGGTGAAAGCCCAGGTGGCACAGCAGGCGGACCGGCTGAAAGAGCTGGAAGCCCGCGAGGCGGAGCTGGACGAGAAAGTGCGCGGCATCATGATGAACATCCCCAACATCATCGACCCCAGCGTGCCCATCGGCCCGGACGACAGCCATAATGTGGAGGTACAGCGGTTCGGCGAGCCCGCGGTGCCGGATTTTGAGGTCCCTTACCACACCGAGATCATGGAGCGCTTTGACGGCATTGACCTGGACAGCGCGCGCCGCGTGGCGGGCAACGGCTTTTATTATCTGATGGGGGATATCGCGCGCCTGCACGAAGCGGTACTGGCCTATGCCCGCGATTTTATGATCGACAAAAAGGGATTTACCTATGTGATCCCGCCCTTTATGATGCACGGCTCGGTGGTACAGGGGGTAATGAGCTTTCCTGAGATGGACGCCATGATGTACAAGATCGAGGGGGAGGACCTGTATCTCATCGGTACTTCCGAGCACACCATGATCGGCCGTTTTGTCGACCAGATCATCCCGGAGGATCAGCTGCCCCAGACGCTGACCAGCTACAGCCCCTGCTTCCGCAAGGAAAAGGGCAGCCACGGCATCGAGGAAAGGGGCGTCTACCGCATCCATCAGTTTGAAAAGCAGGAGATGATCGTGGTCTGCAAGCCCGAAGAGAGCATGGACTGGTATGAAAAACTGTGGAAAAACAGCGTGGAACTGTTCCGCAGCCTGGATATCCCGGTGCGCCAGCTGGAGTGCTGCAGCGGCGACCTGGCGGACCTGAAGGTCAAAAGCTGCGACATCGAGGCCTGGAGCCCCCGGCAGAAGAAATATTTCGAGGTCTGCAGCTGCTCCAACCTGGGGGACGCCCAGGCGCGCAGGCTGCGCATCCGCGTCAAGGGGGCGGACGGCAAGAACTATCTGGCCCACACCCTCAACAATACCTGCGTGGCGCCGCCGCGCATGCTGATCGCCCTGCTGGAAAACAATCTGCAGGCGGACGGCAGCGTGAAGATCCCCGCGGTGCTGCAGCCGTATATGGGAGGCAAAACTGTTCTGGAACCGAAGAAATAAATGGTAAAACATGGAAAACCGGACGGAAAATTCCCGTCCGGTTTTTTCAGCAAAAAGGGGCAAACTAAAAGGGACAAAAAACCGCGATGCACCGCCAAAAAAGGTTGACAAGCCGCCCAGAATCCGATATAATATCAAATGCACCATTCAAGGATGGCTTGCCCAAAAATGGCGGTATAGCTCAGTTGGCTAGAGCATTCGGTTCATACCCGAAGTGTCGTAGGTTCGAGTCCCACTACCGCTACCAGCACAAAGTTTAGGTAAACCAGTAGGGTACCGCTTGCAGCAGCGGGTGGTGTGAGGCTTTACGATTTTACCTAAGCTTTGCACGGCCCGATGGTCAAGCGGTCAAGACACCACCCTTTCACGGTGGTATCCCGGGTTCGATTCCCGGTCGGGTCACCAAAAACACCCCGCCTTTTGGCGGGGTGCTTTTTTGTGCCCACCGGGATGAGAAGCCGGGAAAAGCGGAAGAGCAGGCGAGGGAGAACGGCGCAGCCGTTCTCAGCGGGCCGGCCGGGAAGGCGGAAGCGCAAGAGAAGATCTGCAGCCGGCCCCGGATTCCCGGTCGGGTCACCAAAAACACCCCACCTTTTGGCGGGTGTTTTTTTGTGCCCACCGGGATGAGAAGCCGGGAAAAGTGAAAGAGCAGGCAGGGGAGAACGGCGCAGCCGTTCGCTTGGGCCGCGGCAATGCCTTTGTTCTATGAAGAGACATAAAAAGCGGGTATTGGACAAATGCGGATTTCCGGCTACAATGAAGAAAGAGATCCCCGCCGCGCCCGGCAGTTTCAAACGGACAGAAAAAGACAGCGCAGCAACCAGCGCACCTTTTTGCCCGCAGAGCCGCGCCCGACACGGCGGAGGGGATAAGATAAAAATAAAAAACAGTGCAAGACCAGGGAGGTTACAATCAATGGCGCTCATCCAGGTGAACTTTGTCTCCAACGCATTAAAGCGGACCGTGCCGCTGCAGGTGATCCTGCCTGTGGACAAGGGGGACGGCAGCGGTTTTGTCAACGGCCCGGAGCAGAGATACCCCACCCTTTATCTGCTGCACGGCCTGTTCGGCAATTATACCGATTGGGTCAGCAATACCCGCGTCCAGATGTGGGCGGAAGAAAAGAATCTGGCGGTGGTCATGCCCAGCGGGGACAATTCCTTTTATGTGGATCAGCTGGGGCCCAACAATGACTACGGGGCCTTTATCGGCGAAGAACTGGTAGAGCTGACCCGCAGGATGTTCCCGCTCTCCCGCAGACGCGAGCAGACGTTTATCGGGGGCCTGTCCATGGGCGGCTTCGGTGCGCTGCGCAACGGGCTGAAATATGCCGAGACCTTTGGCGGCATCGCGGCGCTGTCCAGCGCGCTGCATCTGTTTGAATTTGCGCCCGGAGACCCCCGGCGGGAGATGCTGATGCGCGAAGACGCCTGCCTGGGCGATTGGCAGCAGGCCGCAGCTTCGGACAAAAACCCGGCTGTGGCACTGGAAGAACTGACGCTGCGGGTAAAGGCAAAGAAAGCCGAATTTCCGCGCATCTATATGGCCTGTGGCACGGAGGACGGACTGCTGCAGGCGAACCGCTCGTTCCGCGACAAGCTGCTGGCGGCGGGCGCACCGCTGACCTACCGGGAGGCGCCGGGCATCCATGACTGGAACTTCTGGGATGCCCAGCTGCCGCAGGTACTCAGCTGGCTGCCGCTGGAGACGTCCGCTGCGGGCCTGAACAGCGGCAATGTACATGTAGAGAAAAAATAATGCCCAAACGCGATGAGCTTCGGCCGTCGCCGCGAAAAATGTAAAAAGCGCACAGAAAAATACAAATTGTATTTTTCTGTGCGCTTTCAGTTTTGGACGCCTGGGTGAAAAGAGGATCTCCCGGCCCTGCCGAGCGGAGAAAGGGCTTTCAGACTCCCCGGGCATCAGGCAAAGCAGAGAGCGGCTGCTGGCCTTATCGCAGCAGGGCGGTTTTACTTTGCGCCGAAAACGCCTGCCTGCGGGCTGCAGAGCAGCCAATAGGGCAGAAAGGATATATAAGGCCGCCTTGAGCGCCGCCTCCCGAGGCGTGCCCTTGCAGAAAGTTTGTACTCTGTCTGGTAACACTGGGACAGGAAAAGGGATTTCAGACATCCCAGGCCTCAGGCAAAGCAGAAAACAACTGTTGACCTTACCCTCTCAGCAGAAAGCTTTGCTTTGGGTTGGAAGCACCCGTCTGCAAGTTGAGGGACAGGTAATGAGGCAGAAAGAAGATGAGTAGGGCCACTTTGAGAATCGTCTGCTGTGGCATGCCCTTGCAGAACGTTTGAGCTCTTCCTCGGCGACACTGGGATAGAAAGGGCTTTCAGACACCCCGGGTATCAGGCAAAGCGGAAAACAGTTGCTGGCCTTACTGCAGCAGGGCGGTTTTACTTTGCGTCAAAAGCGCCTGCGTGCGGGCTGCGGGGCAGCCAATAGGGCAGAAAGGGAGATGTGTAAGTCCGCTTTGAGCGACGTCTGCCGCAGCGCGCCCTTGCAGAAAGTTTGCGCTCATCCCCGGCGACGTCACAGCTGGATCTGTCCTGCCCTGGAAAGCTTGCTGTTTTTAAGACGGCCTGCAGAGCAAACAGCCTCCTCAGGGCAGCGCCTTGAAGCGCTGTCCCGAAGAGGCTGTTCTGGTTGTACAAAAAAGCAACTGTGAGAGCGGCGGCCTGGAAAACACATATCCCGCCCGCGTTTTCCGGCAGCCGCCCGCTTTTGATCGCCTTGAAAAGCCCACAGAGGAAAGAGCCGGAGCGCGGATAGACCGACGCAGCGCTGTCATCCGCTGACAGGAGCCGGCGGGAAGAAAGGCGCGCGCTTTTTAAAGAAAAGCGCGCGCCTGACCTCCTGTGTGCAGCGGGCCTGCGGCAATATCCCGGGGCCCGCGGCAGGAAGTCGCAGGACCTGTTTTCGAAACCGCGCAAAAGCGGCTCAGCTTTTCTGCTGTACGGCGGTGACGCCGAAAGCAAGGGCCTCAAATTTTTCTGCTGCAAGCGGGGGAGAGTAATAAAAGCCCTGGATGTAGTCGCAGCCGATCTCGCGCAAAAACTCGACCTGGCTGCGCTGCTCCACCCCCTCGGCCACAGTGGTGACCCCCAGCTTTTGGGCCATGAGCACCATGGATTCGATCACGGCCCGGGCGCGCGGCTCCTCAAAACCGTTGACGAAAAAGCTGCGGTCCAGCTTGAGGCAGTCGATCTCCAGCTCTTTCAGCGCGCCCAGAGAAGAAAATCCAAAGCCGAAATCGTCCAAAGAGCAGGAGAAGCCCGCGCGGTGGATCTCGCCCAGCAGATCGTGCATCTGCCGGAACTCCGCCAGCGAAAACATCACCGACTCGGTCAGTTCCAGTTCGATCAGGCCGGCAGGCACATGATAGCGGTCGGCAATGGCCTTGTATTCAGAGAGAAAGTCAGGGTTTTTCAGGTGCCGGCGGGAGAGATTCACCGAGATGGGGACAGGTGAAAATCCCTGCGAGATCCACTGGGACAGGCTGCGGCAGACCTCTTCAAAGACAAAAAGGTCCACGCGGCAGATCAGGTCGCTGCTCTCGCACAGGGGGATGAAAAGCCCCGGGCTGATGAAGCCGCGCGCGGGATGCTGCCAGCGCACGAGGGCTTCGGCGCCGCCGATCTCCTCGCTTTGGGGAGAAAATTTGGGCTGAAAATAGACCACGAACTCGCCGCGGGAAAGCGCGGGCTCCAGCTCTGCCAGAAGCTCGTGCTCCTCCCGCAGGCGGACGCCCATCTCATCGGTGTAAAACGCGCAGCCGCGCTCGTCGTCCCCGCCCATCTTGCGGGCCAGATCGGCCCGGTTTTCCGCCAGGGCCACATCCACCTGTCCTGCAGGCAGGGCATAGATGCCGACCCTGGACCGCAGCGCGCCGCCGGCGCCGCCCAGCGGAGCGAGCAGCGCGGTCATCTGTTCCAGACGGTGCAGGGCCAGCGGGCGGTCGGCCCCCAGAAGCAGCAGGTAAAAAGTATCCGCTTCCCCGCGGGCCACCCGCTCGCCGGGCAGGGTGAGCTCCTGACGCAGCAGGCGGTAGACCTCTTTGAGGACGCTGTTCCCGTAGGCGCGGCCGCCCTGTTCGTTGAGCAGGCTGAAGTTGCGCAGGTTGAGGGAGACCAGAAAAAACGCCGGCTGCGCGGTGCGGGCCAGAAGCGCCTCCACCTCCATCAAAAAGCGGATATTGCTCTCGCCGCCGGTGATGGGGTCCAAAAAGGCCGTTTTTTCCAGGCGGGTGCGGTAGCGGCTTTGGATCCAGATGATGACGATGAGGGCGGCGGTGAATGCAGCCGCAAGGCCCAGGATGAGAAAAAGGGTGCGGGAGACCAGGGCGTTCAGTTCCGCGGAGAGGATGTTGTCGGGGATCATCGTCAAAAGGAACCAATCGCCGGTGGAGAGGGGGAAGTAATCCAGCAGAATGACCTCTCCGCTGGCCGTGGGCATGGATACGCTGCCGCCGCGCCCTGCGGCGAGGTCCTCCTGCATGGTCATGGCCCAGTCATCCGTGGGGGAATACGAGGTGTCTGCGATCAGGGCGGAAAACGGCTTGCGCACAGGGGTCACCACGATGGTCCCGGTGTTGTCCACAAGACAGGAGCTGCCCGCGCCGTTGAAAGCGTCGTTGGTGATGAGCTGCTGCATTTTTTCCATGGATTTGGCCCCCAGCAGCACGCGGGCGCTTTCGCCCCCCTCGGGGATGGGCACCATATAGAGGATCTGGTCCTCCCAGGAGCCGACGGTGGACTTTCCCTCCAGGGCGTCGGCCAGCGGGGCGTAATCGCGGAAATCCTGTGTGCCGCTGTACAAAAAGTGGGCGAAGCCGTCCGCGTCCACCAGCGCCAGTTCAGAAAAATCGCCGATCTGGGCTTTGCGCAGCAAAAATTCCTGCCGGTCTTCCGGGTCGATGCGGCGGACGCTGTCCGCGACAAGATCCATTGCCTGCATGACGCTTTCCAGGCGCGTGTTGACCGTCTGGGCCGAGCTGTTGGTCACGTCCCTCAGATAGCTTTGGGTGCTTCGCTCGGCGGCCCGGAGCAGGCCGGTGCCGTTCCACAGGATCACAGAGGCGAGAAGAACGAGAAAAAGAAAAGCAGCCCCCGGCAGCAGCGCTGTGACTCGCTTGGGACGCCGGGGAGAAGGCTGAGACATAAAAAGGACTCCTTTCCAAAAGGTGGAAGATCAGAGAAAAATGCAACAGACGGCCGCGCAGCGGCCGCTTTTATCAAATCCAAAAGTGCGGGGATCCGTTTCCTTATGGCGCGGACCGCGCCGCAGGCGCCCTCTCTGCGGACAGCGGTCAAAAGACGGGCCTTTTTTAAACAGGGCGGAAAGCGTCCCGGTGCAGCGGCGCCGCCGGACGCGGGGCGATGTGTCCCCGTCCGGGGCCCGCAAGAGTACAGACTGTTTTGCGCGTTGCCCGCAGCGGGCGATCCCTCCCCGGAACCCGGCCGGCCCCGGGACCGCAGCGCTCCAAGGCCGCTTGAATGACTTTGACGCGCCGGGGCACCGAACGCAGCCGTCTCAGCCAGGACGGCGGGGAGGGCGCGGGGCGGGGAGAGAGAACGGGCCGCCGGCCTGTCCCCCCCGCGCGGCGTGAGTGGGTTGAAAAAACAGGCCGCAGCGCCGCGGAGAGCGGTCCGCCGGAAAATTTGGGAACCGGGAAGTTCTGCTTTTTCTCCGCGCCGATGCACGTATGAATAAAAAAGGGGACACTATAGTTTGATTATAGAGGAAAGAAAAAAAGCTCACAAGATGCTATCTGTATACGTTTCCATATAGCTAAGACCGATTTTTCATGGTAAACTAAGGATAAAAGAGAAACTTCCGCCAACGGGCCCTCTGGGGAGGCGGGCATCCGCGCGGCGGCAAAGGACCGGCGCTGTTACAGGACCCGCCCGGATACCAGAAAAGCCGCCGCTCCTATTCCGAGGCAAACGGCTTTGGATGCGCCGGGGGCGCCTGGACAGACCATGCGGCGGGGCGCGGCGGCGGCATCGCTGCGCCCCGGTGGCCGCCGCCCCTGCCGGGGCCGGAAACGGGAGGACTGCAGCAGTTTGGCCGGGGGCGGCAGGGAGCAGAGAAACGGGGAAGAGAAATGATCGAAAAGATGACGCTGTCGGATTATCTCTACCAGGAGCTGACCGCGCAGATCCGCGCCGGGCGGCTGAAATACGGGCAGAGCCTGCCCACTGCCCGCAGGCTGTGCGGGCGGTATCAGGTGGGGATCCGCACCGTGCGGGACGTGATGGCGCGCATGCGGCGGGAGGGGTATATCCAGACCCGGGAGCGCCGTGCGCCGGCAGTTATTTACCAGGAAAAGGCGCAGGCCGAAAATGAACAGCAGGCCGTCTGCGCGCTGCTCTCCCGCCGGGAGTCCATCCTGCAGGTCTATGAGACCCTTGGGACCGTGATGCCCGACCTGTTCTGGGCGGGCGCGCGCCGCTGCGGGGAAGAGGAGTTCCGCGCGCTGGAGAGGGTGGCGAAAAGGTCTGCCCACGCGGGGGTGAAAGACAGCTGGAGGCTGTCCTCCGCCGTGCTGCACGGCATCCTGGCGCAGGCCCGCAACCCGCTGATCAGCGACCTGTATTCCAGCCTGGAAATTTATTGTCAGGTGCCGGTGCTGGCGGGACGCGCCGATCCGTTTGCGCGGGTGATCGCTGAAAAGGCCCCGTTTGCCTGGGTGATCGAGCCTTTGCGGCAGGGGGACCGGGCGCAGGCGGAGCTGCGGATCGGGCGGATGTACCGCGGCACCGGCCGGGAGGTGGCCGTCTATCTGGAGGACCTGTCCGCAGCGTTTCCGGCAGTAGGGGAAGATCCGCAGGCCGCCTACCGCTGGAACGCCGCCAAGGGCCGCACCCATCTCTATGCGGAGATCGCGCGGGAACTGATCGATGAGATCGGCCGGGGAAGATGGCCGGACGGAGGCTACCTGTCCTCCGGACAAGCCCTGGCAAAGCGATACGGGGTGTCGCTGTACACCGTGCGGCAGGCCCTGCAGCGGATGGAGGCGCTGGGATTTATCCAGGTGCGCAACGGCAGGGGCGCGCAGGTCACCCTGTCCCGGGTGGGCGGGAACGACCGGGACTATTTTGCCGACCCCGCGCAGAAGCGGGACGCGCTGATCTACCTGCAGGCCCTGCAGCTCACGGCCATGCTGCTGCGCCCGGCCGCAAGAGCCGCTTTCGACAACATGGGGCCGGAGAGCGCGCTGCGGATGGAACAGGAGCTGGCGCGCAATGGGGCGGCGGCCCAGAAAGCCCTTTTGGAGACCGTGGTGGAGGCGCTGCCCTACCGGCCGCTGCAGGGGGTCTTTCAGGAGGTGGGCGGGCTGCTGCTCTGGGGGCAGCATTTTCTTTTCCGGCCCAGCATGGCCGTGCGGCTGCCGGAGCTGAAGCGCAGATGCGCCCAGGCGCTGGAGCGGCTCCGCAGCGGGGACCGGGAGGGCTTTGCGCAGGCGGCGGCAGGCAGCTACGACGCCTCTTTTTGCTGGGTGCGGTCGCTTCTCTGCGCGGCGGGGCTGCGGGAGGCGGAAGAGCTGCGCAGCCTGGAGGAAACGTAAGGCGCAAAGCGCGCAGAAAACGGCGGCGCCCCCCTCAGGGGACGCCGCGGCGGGAACAGGCGGACCTGCCGGCGGGACCAGCAGCGCAGGGAAAAAGCAAGGGGGCCGCATCCCGCGGCCCCCATTTTTGGCGGACTGTCTTACCGGCCCGGCCCGCCGTCAATCCGGCTCCACCGGCGTGATGACGGGCTTGCCGTCCGTGCCCAGCAGCGGGGTCAGGCCGCCGCCGTAACCGATCCCGACATACAGATACTGCACCCCGGTCTCCACATCCTGCCAGATCTCCTGTACTCCCATGATACCCTGGGTATAGATTTTTTTAAAGCGCTTGTCCGCCATATCGCTCACTCCTTTTTCTTTTTCAGCATCCCTGTTGCGGCAAAGCCCATCAGCAGCGGCAAGACCACGCAGGCGCCGATGCCCGCCCCGTTGCCGGTGAACAAAAAGTAAAATACGCCCACCAGACAGATCACCATCACCGCGACGGTGAAAAGCGCCAGGCCGCGGTTGAAGGCCTCGGCCCGGTTGCGGGAGGCGATCAGGGTGTCGATGTCCTGCGGGTGGGAGGCGATGTACTGTGCGCCCGCGTCGGTCAGCTCCGCCTCGTCCCGGAAGCCCCACAGCACGCCGCAGCTGACGGCGCCGGCGTTTTGGGCCGTCTGGACGTCCACGGCGCTGTCCCCTACGTAAAGCACCTGGTCGGGGTGCAGGCCGAACGCGCCGATCACCTGGTTGACCCCGGAGGGGTCGGGCTTGACCAGGCCGCCCTGCTGGCCGGCGACGCTGTCGAACTGGCCGGGGAAATAGTCCTCGATGATGCGGGTGACGAACTCGTGGGGCTTATTGGACACCACCCCCAGCCGCAGGCCCCTGGCTTTCAGGGAGGCGAGCAGCTCGGGGATGCCGGCATAAGGGGCGGTACAGTCCCGCAGATGGGCATCGTAATGCTCGTCAAAAAGGGCGGTGGCCCGCGCCACGACCGCCTCGTCGCCGCGCTGGGCCTCCGGCAGCATCCGCAGCACCATATTGCGGCGGCCGTCGCCGACAAAATGCAAAAACGCATCGGTGGTATGTTCGGGCAGGCCCAGGGTGTGCAGGGCATGGTTGCCGGCGGCCGCCAGGTCCTGAATGGTGTTGAGCAGGGTGCCGTCCAGGTCGAAAACAACAGCTTTGATCATGGGGATCGACTTCTTTCTATGTGGGATCCGCGGCGGCGGGGCCGCCGGGTCAGAGATTGAACTTCAGCGCGCGGGCGCGGTAGAACTCGACCCCGCGCAGACGATAGGTGTGCCGGGACGGCGTGTGAAAGCGCAGGTCGCAGCGCCCGGCAGAGGCGGCCTGGGGCATGCGGGTGATGGTGAGGGAGAGATCGTTGGTGTACAGCGACACCACGTGACGGGTGAGGCCGCGGCAGTAGCAGAGGGTAAAGGTGCGGTTCGCGTTTTTGCAGAACCCCTCTTTAAAAATGCCCTCCAGATTGCACAGGGTGCTGGCCAGCGCCAGGCAGAGCAGCAGCCCCAGCAGCGGGGCCACGGCCGGGACGGTGCGCAGAGAAACGACCAGCAGCGCCGCAAGCAGCAGCGAGAGGGAACCCGGCTTCCACAGATATTGAGGTGGGCTTTTGCGGCGCGGGTCGCACAGCGGCTCCTGAGGCAGGCAGAATTCGGGCAGCAGGCGCTGCAGCACGGGGGCGTTGTCGGCCCCCAGCGCCAAGATGGGAAGATCGTCCCCGCGGAACGCCCCGGCGCTGACGTAGACCGGGCAGCGCCGCAGCAGGCGGGCGGTGGGGGTGATGCGCAGGGCGCTGGCGGTGATGGCGCTCACCAGCACCCGGCGCTCGGTGTGGGTCAGCAGGCCGCCGCGGCAGAGCAGCACCCCGCCCGAGCGGGTGGCGGTGAAGCGGTAGGTGCGCAGCAGGCTGGCCAGCAGCGAGAGGGCCAGAAAGAACAGCAGCACTGCGGCCAGCAGCGAGAGGCCCGCGGGCAGAAAGGCGGCCAGCAGGTGTTCCATCTGGGTGATGCCTCCCAGCGCCAGAGCGCCCACGTCCTGTCCCACCAGCTTGGCGATCCGCCGCACCGCCAGCACCGAAAAGGCGCTGGTGGCCAGGATGTTGGCCGAAAGCAGGACGAAGATCAGCCGGTCCATGCCCACCGGCTCAAAAAAGTTGGCGGCGGCGGTGGCGGGCACCAGCGCCCGGGCCAGCTGCCGGGCCTGGCGGACGGGCAGCACCAGCTCGACCCGGCGCAGGCCGCCGCCCGCCTTGAAGTGGACCCTGACCCGCGCGGCGCCGAAGAGGCGGTACCACAGCGGCCGGCAGACCTCCACGGCGCTGACCATGCAGGCGCGGTAAAGGGCGGGCCGCCGCGCCAAAACGCCCTGGCGCACGGTCAGCACGCCGTCCGCCAGCCCGGCGGAGGAGGCCTGCCAAAGGGTGACCAGAATGCCCGCGCAGGCCAGCAGGATCAGCAGGTCCTGCGTAAAGGCAAGCCAGGCGGCTGCGATGTCGAACGCGAGGACCGCCCGCAGGATGGGGATTACGCAAAGTATTAATCCGTACTTAATATACTTTAAAAAGTGGAACGGATGCAGGCGCACCGGGTTCATGAGGGATCGCCTCCCACCGTCAGGGCCAGCCGCAGCCGCTCGGCGTCCGCAAGCGAAAGCCCGATCAGCAGCAGGGCCGTGCCCGAGGTATAAACCACGACTACCGAGGCGTCCAGCAAACGCCCCAGCGGGGTGGAAAGGCAGACCACCCCGGTGACGCAGCGCAGCGGCAGCCGGCGCAGCACCCGGACAAAAAAGCCGCGGTCCGCCGTCAGCTCGCCGGGGATGACCCGCACCTGATAGTGCAGCCGGTGCAGAAACGGCAGCGCAAAAGAGAGCGCGGCCAGCAAAAGGAAAGCGATGGCGCCCGCCGCAAAAGAGAAAAACAGCCACACGAAAAGACCGACCGCAGCGGACAGCGCCGTCAGCCAGAGGGCCGGAAGCAGTGCGCCCTTTCGTGTGACTGTATAATTCATTCAAAATACTCCTTTTTGTAAAACTCCATTCACCAGACGGCGGAGACGATCTGGCCGTCCTGCAGCGTGGCCAGTACCCCCAGCACCTTGGTGACATAGGTGCTGCGCACCGCGTAAAGGGCGGCGCCGTTGATCTCGATGGCGTGCCGCTTGGGGCCGTAGGGGATAAAGCGGATGACGTCGGTGCGGTAGAAAGAGTCCTGCGCGCCGTCGGGCGCGGGGGAGGAGGCGGGCCCCGCCGGGTCGGTATAGACAAAGGTGACGGTGAGATCGGGCGGGATATTTTGCGCCGGGTCGCCCAGCTTGTATTCCGCCCGCAGCGAGCAGAGCAGGGCGTAAAAGCTGTCGAAAGTATCGGCGGTCAGCGGGGCGCCGTCCAGAGAGACAAAGCCGTTATCCAGCGTGAAGTGATAGCTGGCGCCGCCCCCCTCGATCAGGATCTCCTGCACCTTGTCGGGGTCGGGGGCCATCAGATAGCGGCTCATGAGCGCGTACTCGTCCGCGTCGTCCCAGGTGACCGCCAGCCGTGAAAGACGGTAGATCGCGGGGACCCCCTCGCGCAGCACATAATAGAAATCGCCGCTGAGGCGGCCCAGCCGCAGCCGCACCGTTTGCCCCAGCATCGTAAAGGAGATGCCGTCGCAGGCGTCCTCGTCGGCAAGGCCGTATTCTTTCAGGTCCACCGCGGTGGGGCGCATGGTGACCACGCCGTCGGCTTCCAGGCCTCCCAGGCCGCCGAAATAGGTCTCATAGGCGTCGGGGTCGACATAGGCGGGCCGGCTGCCGGAAAGGCGGTAGCGGTAAGAAAACCCCGCGCCGTCGGTCTCGGGAAGAGCCAGCTTTTCCAGCTGCAGGGAGCGCGCGCCGCTGAAGACGGAAATGCTGCTGGGCAGGGTGTCCTCGTCCACCCCGTCCGGGGTAAGGGAGAGGTCTAGATAGGCGCTGATATCCGCCAGCAGACAGCGGATCGCCTCCCTGCCGATCAGATAGACGGAAGCGGAGTGGTCCACGCGGATGTAGTACTGATCGGTGCCCGCGATCTGGGCGCCCACCTCGATAAAAATGCCGCTGCCGTCGGAGTAGACGGCCCTTGCCTGCGCCAGTGGGTGCTCGAAACCGTAATCGGGCGCCGCGTCCTCATCCGGGGCGGGCGCCGGCCGGTCGGCGGTCAGGCTGGTACACTCCTGCGCCAGCCGCTCGAACGCCGCCTGCGACACCGGCAGGCCGGTAAGCAGATCGCAGGAAAAAATGCCGTCCTCCGCCGTGACCACATAGCGGCCGCCGGCATTGGTGATCTCCGCCGACACAAAGGCGTTCTGCGCCCGGTCGGAAAGGGTCACCGGCTCGGCGGCGGCGCCGTGCGCGGCGGGGGGAAGAAAGAAGAACAGCAACAGGGTGCCTATTCCCAGTACCAGAAAGACCAGCAGGGCCGTAAGGAACTGCTTGTTGATTTTCATGAGAGCCTCCGCAGAAAACGGGATCGCCCCGCATCACTTATCGTACCTTTTATTATACAGAATATGCCGCCGGAAGAAAAGGTCACGAAACGGGAAAAATCGACCCTGCGGCCGGGCAAAGGGGCAAAAAAGGGCCGCGGAGCAGCTGCTCCGCGGTCCGGGCCGGCGGAAAGATCCTGGGCGGGCCCGCAGGCTTTACTGATGCTCCTGCAGGTCCCACTTTTTTGCCAGATCGTGAAATGCGGTGTTCCGTGCCACGCAGACGACCTTGTCCCCGCCCTGCAGCGTGGTATTGCCGCGCGGGATGATGAGCTCCTGTCCGCGGGTGAGAAAGACGATGACCACCTCGTGGGGGATGTCCAGCTCGGCCAGCGTGCGGCCGGCGTATTTGAAATCCTCCGGCAGCAGCACCTCGGTGAGGGCGGCGTCGCCCCCGGCGATGCTGAGCAGGTGATGGATGGCGTCGGTCTCCACCTCGCGCTCGATCAGGTGGGCGATGTTGTCGGTGCTGCTGACCGCGATGTCCACGCCCAGGGCTTTGAGCACCCGCGCGTTTTTGGGGTTGTTGACCCGGGCCACCGTCTTTTTGACGCCGAACACTTTTTTGGCCAACTGGCAGGCGATCAGGTTGCTCTCGTCCCTGCCGGTGACGCCGATCAGGGCCTGACAGCTGCCGATCTTGGCCAGCTCCAGGATCTCCACCAGGGTGCCGTCCCCGTGGACGACCGGGAAGTCCAGGCTGTCAGCCAGCCGGGCGCAGGTGTGCTCGTCGATCTCGATGATGATGGGCTCATGGCCGTGCTCCATGAGGGTCTTGGACAGATAAAAGCCGACCTTGCCGCCGCCCACAACGCAAACGCGCATGCTCACTCCTCCTCTTTCAGCATGGAATTCAGCAGGGAATCCACCGTGAGGGTGGTGGGACAGATGGTCTGGATATCCATCCGGTCGGAAAAGACCTCCTGCCGGGCGGGGTCGTAGATGCGGGCGGTGACGTTGCGCACGCCGAAGATCTTGGTGGCGACCTCCGCGACCATGATGTTGGTGTTGTCGTTGGGGGTGACCGCCACCACCGCGTCGCAGCTCTCGATCCCGGCCGAGCGCAGCACGTCCACGTCGATGGGCTCGCCGCAGACGCACAGGCCGCCGAAGCCGGCAAGGCGCACGTTGTCCGACGCGTCCAGGGCGGAAGCGCTTTTGTCCACGATGGAGATATCGTGTCCAAGATTTTCCAGGACCCGCGCCAGGTAAGAACCCACCTTACCGCAGCCCACAATCAGGATATTCAAAACAATTTCACCTCAGAATGTGATATAATCGCAGCGCCGAAAGACGGCGGTCCCGCGGGCCCCGCAGGACCGCTGTCGGCAGAGCACCCCCATTATAGCCCACCCCGCCCCAAATGGCAATGAGGGGCTGCAAAAACCGGCGCATTTTAATACCATCTTAATATCGGCCCGGCGCGGGCTGCCCGCCGGGCGGAAACAGCCGCCTGGGGCGGCGCGCGGCGCAAAGGCAGCCGCCCGTTTTGGCACAAAAGCCGCCGCAGCGCTTGCAAAAATCAAAATTTATGGTATGATAATAAATGCACTGCAGGTGCAGGCTTTTATTATGCGTCCGTAGCTCAGTTGGATAGAGCGTTCGGCTCCGACCCGGAAGGCCGCAGGTTCGAATCCTGTCGGGCGCACCAAAAGTACAAGGCAAAAAAATATCCGGCTCAAAAAGCCGGCGTTTTTAAGCCTTATAAGGCCCTCAACTTAGAAAAAGTTGGGGGCCTTTAAATTTTGGAGCTCCGTCTCCCTGCTTTCCCTCCGGCAGAGATTGAGCCCCCAGCCGCCGGAGAGCACGGCAGGGGTGAAAAAAGAAAAACTGAAAGTAAAGCACAAGGGCGGTGCCTGAATGGACCGCCCTTGTGCTTTATCCGGGTGCCGCTAACGTCAAAGGTTAAGTTAGATCCCGCCGCAAGCGTTTCAAAAACACTTCGGCAATCCCTGTAAACACTTGATACTTTTTCCAGACAAGATACAGTTTCGTTTCCAGCGCAGGCATGAGCGGCCGAAAGCACAGCTCGCTGTCAGGACCGGTGTTGATCAGCTTGTCAAACGACAGGGCATAGCCCATGCCTTCCCGCACCAGGACCCCGGCGTTATAGGCAAGATTAAAGGTTCCGACGATGTTGAGCCGGTCCACTTTTTCCCCAAACCACTTTGGGAAATCCTCTGTGATGCCCTGCCGGGAGCAGATCAGCGGCAGGTTCAATAGATCCTCCATTTGGACAGCCTCTTTTTTGGCAAGGGGGCTGTCCTTTCGCATCACAAGGCCCCAGCGGTCGCTGTAGGGGACCTCCAGATAATTGTATTTGGACAGGTCCACTTCCTGGGCGAGGACCGCGAAGTCCAGCAGCCCCTTGTCCAGCCGCTCCGACACATCCTCGGTGTTGCCGCTGTACAGGTGAAGCCGGATGCGCGGGTACTGCTCCTGCAGGGATTTGACACACCGGGCCAGGTACTTGACCCCGTCGGACTCGGCGCAGCCGATGCGGATATCCCCGCCGGCGATCTCCCCCAGGGCCTTGAATTCATCAGCGGTCTTGTCCGCCATCTCCAGGATGTCCTCCGCCCGTTTGCGCAGAAGCATCCCCTCGTCGGTCAGCTTGACGCTGTAATTGCTGCGCACAAACAGCTTTTTGCCCAGCTCCGCTTCCAGGTCCTTGAGCTGCTTGGATAGGGTGGGCTGTGACACATGGAGGCGTTCCGCCGCCCGGGTGATGCTTCCCTCCCGGGCAATCTCCAGAAAATAGCGCAGGACACGAAGTTCCATATAGATACCTCCTTTGACTATAATAACAGAGACAGTTATTCTTTTCAAGAATAATTAGATATAGAAAACAAATATTTGATATTTCTGGATGGTGGCCTTATACTCAGGACAGCGGGAGGTGGTACCATGGCGGAAGCGTTAGACATCCAAGGCATCCTCTATCAGAATCTGATGGACGCGGGCTGCGGCCGGGAGACAGTCCAGCAGTGTATTGCTCTATCCCAAAACGGGAAAACGTCCGAACTGCTCCGGCTGCTCGCCGGTCATCGGAAAGCCCTGCTGGATGCGGTCCACCGAAATCAAAAACAGATAGACTGCCTGGACTACCTTGT
This sequence comes from Anaerofilum hominis, assembly GCF_014287275.1. Classification (GTDB taxonomy): domain Bacteria; phylum Bacillota; class Clostridia; order Oscillospirales; family Ruminococcaceae; genus Pygmaiobacter; species Pygmaiobacter hominis. Next base: position 36,860 of record NZ_JACONZ010000005.1, on the reverse strand, counting down.
CTATCAAACAGAAAAAGAACAGCGTCAGGAGGAATCTCAATGATCCAATTTGATTTTCACAACCCCACTCATCTGATCTTCGGCAGCGGCAGCATCGCCGCGCTGAGCCAGCAAACGCTGCCGGGTAAAAAGGCGCTGCTGCTGCTGTCCGGCGGCAAGTCCGCCCAGGTCAGCGGCGCCTATGGCAAGGTGACCGCCCAACTCAGGGAGGCGGGCGTGGCGTGGGCCGAGTTCGCAAAAATCATGGAGAACCCCCTCAAGAGCATCGTTATGGAGGGGGCGGCCTTTGCCAGGGACAACGGCTGCGACTTCATCCTGGCCGTGGGCGGCGGCGCAGTGCTGGACGCCTCCGTCGCCATCTCCGCCATGGCCGCCAACCCCGGCGACCTGTGGGACTATGTGCAGGGCGGCACCGGCAAGGGGCTGCCCCTGGCAAATCCTGGCCTGCCCATCGTCACCGTCACCCTCACCGCCGGAACTGGCTCAGAGATCAACTTCTGGGGCGTTATCTCTAACCCGGACACCCGCGAGAAGATCGGCTTCGGCGGGCACCCCTCTCTGACCCCGGTGCTGGCGGTGGTGGACCCGGAGCTGATGCGCACTGTGCCGCCTAAGTATACCGCTTATCAGGGCTTCGACGCCCTGTTCCACAATACAGAGGTCATGATGAGCAAGGGCGTCAATCTCCTGAGCGAGACGCTGGCCCTCTCCGCCATCGGGCACATCGCCCAATATCTGCCCCGGGCGGTCAAGGACGGAAACGATCTGGAGGCCCGGGAGCATGTGGCCTACGGCAGCACCCTGGCGGGGATGACCATGCAGCTCACCAGCACCACCGCCTAGCACTCCATGGAACACGCCATGAGCGCCTATCACCACGAGCTGCCGCACGGCGCGGGCCTTATCATGATCTCCAGGGCGTTTGCCCAGTTCTTCATCGAGCGCCGCGCCTGCGACGGACAATTTGTCAAAATGGCGCGGGTTATGGGTATTCCCACCGCCGACAGGCCGGAGGACTTCATCACCGCCCTGACGAAACTGCAGCAGGATTGTGGCGTGGCCGATCTGAAGATGAGTGACTACGGCTTTGTGCCGGAGGAAGCCATGACCTTGGCCAAGGGGGCCCGCTCCATGCAGGGCGGCCTGTTCGCCGCCAACCCCTGCGAGATGACCGACAAGGACTGCGCGGAGATTTTCCGCAAGTCCTACCGCTGATGAGGAGATCCTGCAATGAAGCCTGATGACCAGATCACGACCGGACTCAAAGACCCGGGAGTCATGCGCGCCGCCAGCCAGCGGGCGCTCCGCCTGACCATGGAACTGAACGGAGCTTACCACACCCCAGAGCGGGTGCGGGAGCTGTTCTTTCAGCTCATCGACCAGCCGGTGGATGAGACCTTTTGCCTATTCCCGCCCTTCTACACCGACTACGGCCAGAACATCACGGTGGGCAAAAACGTCTTCATCAACACCGGCTGCCGATTCCAGGACCAGGGCGGCATCGTCCTGGGGGACGGCGCTCTCATCGGCCACAACGTGGTGCTGGCCACCCTCAACCACGATGAGGACCCGGCCAAGCGCCACATCCTCCACCCGGGTCCCATCGTTCTGGGTAAAAATGTCTGGATCGGGGCCAATGCCGCCGTGGTCCCCGGGGTCACCATCGGGGACGGAGCCATCGTGGCCGCAGGGGCGGTAGTAACGAAGGACGTGCCGCCGAACGTGGTGGTGGGCGGCGTACCCGCCCGGGTCCTCAAACGAATCGAAACGGAGGCAGCAGAATGAAAAAGAGAATTCTGGCCCTGTCCACCAGCCCCCGGCGGGGCGGAAACTCAGAGCTTCTGGCCGATGCTTTCCTGGCAGGAGCGGCAAAGGCGGGGCATGAGACGGAAAAAATCTGCTTGTATGATAAGAACATCGAGTTTTGCCGGGGATGCCTGGCCTGCCAAACAACAAAACGCTGCGTCATCCATGACAATATGGGGGACATTCTGGAGAAGATACGCCGTGCCGACGTGCTGGTCTTCGCCACCCCCATCTACTTCTATGAAATGAGCGGCCAGATGAAGACCCTGCTCGACCGCACCAATCCCTTGTTCCCGGCGGAGTACGCCTTCCGGAATATTTACCTGCTGGCGACGGCGGCGGATGAGGATGAGGGCGCTATGGACGGTGCGGTAAAGGGGTTGGAGGGCTGGATCTCCTGCTTTGAGCGGGCCCACCTCTCCGGTGTGGTACGGGGCACGGGCGCGGACGCGCCCGGCGCGATCCAAGCCCGTCCCGATCTTTTGGAGCAGGCAGCCCAGATGGGACGGAGCTTAGGAACGGGAGGCGGCTCATGAGAAGACGATTTTTGTCCCTGGCGCTGGCACTCTGCACGCTGACTCTGCTGACACTGTCGGCCTGCACGGCGGAAAATCGATTCGAATCCTCCACCGCTTTGGAGGACGGCTATTCTTCCAGCATTGCAGAGGCATCTGCAGACGCCGCCAATGAAACTCCGCACGGGAATGCGCTCCAAATCTCGGTGGGTGGTAAGGACTTTACTGCCGTATTGGAGGAGAACGCCGCCGTCCGCGCGCTGGCGGCGCGGCTGCCTCTCACTGTGACCATGGAGGAGCTGAACGGCAACGAAAAATATTACGATCTCCCGCAGGACCTCCCCACCGACCCGGAACAGCCGGGAACCATTCAGGCCGGAGACCTGATGCTGTACGGCTCAAACTGCCTGGTACTGTTTTATGAGAGCTTTGACAGCGCTTACGCCTATACCCGGCTGGGGCGGATCGCCGACCCGGCCGGATTGGCCGAGGCTGTGGGAAACGGAACTGCGGAGGTGACCTTCCGAATGCAGACATCAGAAAACATCCCCGATTCCAATGGGGAAAATAAAATGCTGGTGGCCTATTTCTCGGCTACCGGCACCACCCGGCCCCTTGCCGAATACGCGGCCAATTCCCTGGACGCCGACCTCTATGAGATCGTGCCGGAGGTTCTCTATACCGCCGATGATTTAAACTATACCAACGGTTCCAGCCGGGCCAACCGGGAACAGTCCGATCCTTCCGCCCGCCCCACGATTTCAGGGAGTGTGGAGAACATGGGGGATTACAATGTGGTTCTTCTGGGCTACCCTATCTGGCACGGCCAGGCGCCCAAAATCATCTGTACATTTTTAGAGAGCTATGATTTTTCCGGCAAGACCATCGTGCCGTTCTGTACCTCCCACAGCAGCGGCATCGGCTCCAGCGATACCAACCTCCACGCCCTGGCGCCCGGAGCAGACTGGCGCTCCGGCAGGCGGTTCCCCGGCGGAACCAGCCGGGAGACGATCACGGACTGGATCGACGGACTGGAGCTGCCCCGGACGACCGCCGCAACGGGCATCGGGACATTCGACTTCGAGACGAGGACCGTCATGCTCAACAGCGGCTATGCCATGCCCATCAACGGCCTGGGGACTTACTCTCTGACCGGCGAAACCTGTTTTCACTCCGTGTCCGCGGCGCTGGAGCGGGGCGTCCGGCTTATCGATACCGCCTATATGTACCACAACGAGGCGGAGGTTGGGCGCGCAGTGCGGGAGTCCGGCATCCCCAGAGAGGACATTTTCGTCATCACTAAACTCTACCCAAGCCAATTTGCCAATGCGGAAGCGGCTATCGACCAGGCGCTGGAGAGCATGGGACTGGATTACATCGACATGATGCTGCTGCACCATCCGGGCGAGGGCGATGTGGCCGCTTATCAGGCCATGGAGCGGGCGGTGGCTGAGGGAAAGCTCCGCTCTATCGGCCTGTCCAACTGGTATGTGGAGGAGCTGGAGGCATTTCTGCCCCGGGTGGATATCACCCCGGCCCTGGTGCAGAATGAGATACACCCCTACTACCAGGAAAACGACGTGATCCCCTATATCCAAAGCCTGGGCATCGTGGTGCAGGGCTGGTATCCCCTCGGCGGCAGAGGCCACACCGCCGAGCTGCTGGGGGACGAGGTCATCTCCGGCATCGCTGCGGCCCACGGCAAATCCTCCGCTCAGGTCATCCTCCGCTGGAATCTCCAAAAAGGGGTGGTGGTGATCCCGGGCTCCAGCAACCCCGACCATATTCAGGAGAATACGGAGCTCTATGATTTTGAACTGACCGAAGCGGAGATGGCGCGGATCAATGCCCTTGATCGCAATGAAAAACACGATTGGTACTGACGTGCATCCCCATACATCTTTTTGCCGGTCCAGGCCTGTTCCGAGATCGGGGATAAAAAAGGGAGCGGACGGATGGTTCAGAGGCAAATAGCGATTTCGCGCGGCAGCGGCAGCGCAGAACGCCCCATTTGGCGCGGAACCCCGCCTGACGGCGAGGCTTCTTGGCCGGCGGGGTGCTTTTTGCGTCCGGCGCGCGACCGCCCCGCTGGATGAGACCGTGAAGAGGACATCCTCTGCGGAAAGTTTGATTTCATATTGACATTTATCGATATGTTTTGTATCATAATACATAGATGATCATCAATGCGAGGTGAGGATATGAACACGATCGACGTGGCGCTGCTCTGCAGGGCGCTGGGGGATGCCAACCGCCTGCAGATCGTGCAGATGCTGGCGGACGGCGAGAAGTGCGCCTGCAGGCTGCTGGAACACTTTGAGATCACGCAGCCGACCCTTTCCCATCACATGAAAATTCTCTGTGAGTGCGGTTTGGTAAGGATGCGGAAAGAGGGCAAGTGGAGCCATTACTCCTTGAGTGGTGAAACGCTGGCGGCATTCAAGCAGTTTATCGACGGGCTTGCCTGCGCGCCCGGGGGCGGGGGGTGCTGCCGATGATCTGGGATTTTGTTCAAGACCAGGTCCTCGGGATGAAATGGCTGAGTGAGCTGATCGGCAGAGGACTTTCCGCGCTGGGGCTGGACACGGGCAGCCGCATGGGCGGCAGCATCCAGTTTTTTCTTTATGACACGGTGAAGATCACGCTGCTGCTCTGCGGCCTGATCTTTTTTATCAGCTATCTCCAGAGCTACTTCCCGCCGGAGCGGAGCAAAAAGATCCTGGGGCGGTTCCACGGGTTTTGGGCCAACTGTATCGCGGCTTTGCTGGGCACCGTAACGCCGTTTTGCTCCTGCTCATCTATCCCGCTTTTCATCGGCTTTACCAGCGCGGGGCTGCCGCTGGGGGTGACGTTTTCGTTTTTGATCTCCTCCCCCATGGTGGATCTGGGGAGTCTGGTGCTGCTGATGAGCATTTTCGGGTCAAAGGTCGCAATGATCTATGTGGCGATGGGGCTGGTCATCGCGGTGGCGGGCGGCACCGTCATCGAGAAGCTGCAGATGGAACAGTATGTGGAAAATTTTGTTCTCACAGCGGCCCGTGTGGACATGGAAGCGCCTGATCTGACGAAAAAGGACCGGCTGATCTATGCCAAGGAGCAGATGCTCTCTACATTCAAAAAGGTGTTTCCCTATATCCTTGTGGGGGTCGGCATCGGCGCGCTGATCCACAACTGGATCCCCGAGCACTGGGTCGAGAGCGCTTTGGGCAGCGGCAATCCCTTTGGCGTCGTTCTCGCCACGCTGGTGGGCATCCCCATGTACGCCGATATTTTCGGCGCCATTCCCGTCGCGGAGGCCCTGCTTTTTAAGGGGGCGCAGCTGGGCACCATCCTGTCTTTTATGATGGCGGTGACCACGCTGAGCCTGCCCTCTTTGATCATGCTGAAAAAGGCTGTCAAGCCGAAGCTGCTGGGCCTGTTCATCGGCATCTGCGCCGTGGGCATCATTTTGGTGGGATATTTCTTTAATGGGATCCAGGCGTTTATTCTATGATCGGGAAAGGAGCGTTTTACAATGGCTTTGTTTGGAAAGAAAAAACAGGAAAAAACGGCCCCCTGCCGCTGTGGAGGAAGCAGCACCCCCGCATCGGCGGAGAGGGCGGAAACCGCCGGGGCAGGGGGTGCGCGTGTAAAAATACTCGGCTCGGGCTGTGCAAAATGTGATCAGCTGGAAGCCGCCGCCCGCCGGGCCCTTGCCCAGCTCGGCATGGAAGAGGCCGTTGACCATGTGACGGATTTCGCGCAGATCGCCGCTTATGGCGTGATGACCACCCCGGCGCTGGTGGTAGACGGAAAAGTGGCGTCCTGCGGAAAAGTGCTGAAAACGGAGGAAGTGGTGAAGATCTTACAGGAGATGCGGGGCTGACGCGGGGACGGATAGACCAAGAGCCGCTTTCCCGGCCCTTGAGACCACCGCTCTGCCGCCCTTTACTGCAAACGCCGCTGCTGCGGGACAACGATAAAACCGGCGGCCCCCAGGGGCCGCCGGTTTTATCGTTGCTCGCCCCCGCCCGCCGGCGGAGGGCCGCGGCGCAGCGGGCGCGCGCTGGGAGAAGTTTTTTGACCTCTCCGGGAGCCGGCCCGGAGGGGGAACGGGCCTCCCCGCGCAGACCGTCAGCGCCGGGCCCGGTCAAAGGGACGCGTTTTCTTTTTTGCGCACCGGGAGCCAGACCTCAAAGACCGCGTTCGCCGGGTCGGGCGAGAGATAGACCTCGACGTCCGGGGCGTCCGCGTATTCGTAACCCGACGAGGGCAGCCACTCGGTGACCGCGCGCTTTTCCAGGTCGGTGATGGCGCCCGGCATGGGGCCGGTGCCGAAAAAGACTGCCCAGGTGCAGGCGGGCACCGTGTACTCGCAGACGCCGGGCAGGTCCTGCGGCAGGGGCAGGGTGCTGGCCACCGAGATGTAATAGGCCCAGTCGTCGCCGCCGCTGCAGGCGCTCACGCCCAGGATGCCCTTTGGCTCGGTGTCCATGCGGGCGGCCAGCTTTTCCAGCGCCCCGGTGGCGGCGACCCGCTCCCACAGGTGGGGCACTGCCTCAAAATTTTTCTCCAGTTCTTTCTCCAGCGGCTCTTTGAGCCCCACGATGCGGAACGCCTCCCGGCGCACGATACGGTATTCCATAGCGACCTCTCCTTTGATGGTGATCTGAAAGCTGATCCGCGGAAAGGCGCGCAGCGCCGCGTCCCCGCGCCCGGCGGCGGAGGGGGAGACCCCGTGCACGCTCTGGAACGCGCGGTTAAAGGCGGTGGGGGACTCATACCCGTAGCGCAGCGCGGTATCCGTCACGCTGCGCCCCGCCAGCAAGTCCGCTGCGGCCAGGGTCATCCGCCTGCGGCGCAGATATTCTGAGAGCGGGATGCCGGCCAGATAGGAAAACATCCTCTGAAAGTGGTAAGAGGAGCAGCCCGCGGCGCGGGCTGCGGCTTCGAGGTCCGGCTTTCGGTCGAGATGCTCTTCGAGAAGATCCAGGGCGCGATTCCATTGGTCGAGCCATTCCATTGCGCATCAACTCCTTTTTGAACAAAGCGGGGGGTCCCGGCGCGCGCCCGGGGCCTGTCCGTTTTTGTCTGATCTCATTCTATCACTTTCCGGCGGCGGGCGCCTCGCAAAAGCGGAGCGAAAAAAGAGAGAGGCCGCTTTTCTGCGCTGCCGCGGCGGGTGCAGCGCGCAGCGCGCAGACGCCGGAGGGAGGGGGCGGCAGAAAAGCGGGCGGGACGGCTGGCGCGGAAAATTTTTCCCGGGAGGGAATGACTTGTCCGCGCCGTTGTGCTATACTCCTAACGGATCGGATCAAAGGCGAAAACAGCGCTGCGCCGGGGAGGGCCCTTTTATCCCGGCCGGGCGAAAGCGCCGGGCGCGCCCGCCTTTGGGCCGCCGGCGAGGGAGAAGCGGAGGCATCGATATGGGCGGACAAAGGACCGGCGCGGCGGGCGTCAATATCACGGAGGGGGTCATCTGGCGGCAGCTGCTCGCCTTTTTCTTTCCCATCCTGTTCGGGACCTTTTTTCAGCAGCTGTACAATACGGCGGACGCCATGATCGTGGGGCAGTTTGTGGGAAAGCAGGCCCTGGCGGCTGTGGGCGGGGCCACCGGGACCCTGATCAATTTTATCGTCAACCTGTTTGTGGGGCTTTCCTCCGGCACGACGGTGCTTGTGGCCCAGCTCTACGGGGCGGGGCGGCATAAAGAGGTGGGGCAGGCGGTGCACACCTCGCTGGCGCTGGCGCTGTCGGCGGGGCTGGGCCTGACGGTGCTGTCCCTGCTGGCGGCGCGGCCCGCGCTGCTGGCCATGGGGACCCCGGCGGACGTGCTGCCCTATGCCATGACCTATCTGCGCACCATCCTGCTGGGGGTCGTGCCCTCGTTTCTCTACAATATGGGTTCCGGCGTGCTGCGGGCGGTGGGGGACACCAAACGGCCGCTTTACTTTTTGATCGCCGCCTGTCTGACCAATATCCTGCTGGACCTGATCCTGGTGGCGGGCATGGGGCTGGGGGTGTTTGGGGCGGCGCTGGCGACGATCCTGTCACAGGCTCTCAGCGCCGTGCTGACGCTGCTCTCCCTCTCCAAAACCGCGGCCTGCTATCGGTTTGAACCGGCCCGGCTGCGGTTTACCAAGAGCATGCTGGCCGGGGTGCTGCGGGTGGGGGTGCCCGCAGGGCTGCAGTCCAACATGTACTCCATCTCCAACATCATCATCCAGACCTGCATCAACTCCTTTGGGACCGACACCATGGCGGCCTGGACCGCGCACGGCAAGGTGGACGGCTTTTTCTGGATGATCATGGGCGCTTACGGCATTGCCATCACGACCTTTGCGGGCCAGAATTTCGGCGCGCGGCGATACGACCGGGTCAAAAAAAGCGTGAGGATCTGCCTGGGAATGTCCGCGGGCACGGCCGTGGTCATCAGCGCCGCCTACTGCCTGTTTGCGCTGCCGCTGCTGCGCATCTTCAGCGGCGATGCGGCGGTGCTGCAGGTCGGGCGGCAGATCGTCTATACCGTGGTGCCGTTCAACATCACCTATGTGTGCATCGAGATCTTGGCCGGGGCCATCCGCGGCTGCGGGGAGGCGCTGCCGCCCATGCTGCTGGTGGCGGGCGGCGTCTGCCTGCTGCGGCTGGTGTGGATCTTCTCGGTCCTGCCTTTCCGGCGGGAACTCTCCACCGTGCTCATCAGCTATCCTCTGAGCTGGGCGGCCACCAGCGTGCTGTTTGTCGCCTATTACCTGCGCGGGGGCTGGCTGAAACGCTGCATTCGAAAATCAGGGGGCGTGAAAGAAGCGGGCGGCGGGGAAACGCAGTGAAAAAAAGCGGCCCGCCGGGCGGCGGAAAGTCTTTTGTCCTGGAATGGAAAGACCGGCGGGCAAGCGCCCCGCCGGTCTTTTTTGCTGTAAGAGCGGGTCTCACCGGGCCCGCGGCCGCGCGCTGGAAAGCGGGCGGAACGCGGAAAAGCGCCGCGTCCCCGGGATAGACGCCGCCGGGGGGAGCCGAGAAAAGGCGGACGCGCCGTCCGCTTTCTTCCACAGGGCGCCGCGCCTGGCTCCCGCCGTGGGTCGGGAGCGCCGCTTCGGCGGGCGGCTTTTTCTGCCGGTTTTGGCGCGGGCGGGCCGCCGGACAGACCGCCCCGCGGGAGAATACAAAAATAAATTCTCCAAAAAATACAAAGAGTAAACAATTTATCTGAACAGCTGTGCGGGCAGCGGGATATCCCGCGTCGGGACCTTGTCCCAGGAAAAAAGCGGAAGAAGCTGCTCGGGAGAAGCGGGCTGCGGCCTGTCCAGCAGGCCCGCGGCAAACGCGAGGCGGCCGGTGATGTCGGCGGCGGACAGGCCCTGCGCCCGCAGGGCGTCCAGACCCAGATCGGCGTCTCTTTTTGACAGGCGGCGGCCGTCCGGCGCAAGCAGCAGCGGGGCGTGGCAGAAAGCCGGGGGCCGGGCGCCCAGCAGCCGGTACAGATAGATCTGGCGCGGCGCAGAGGCCAGCAGGTCCCTGCCGCGCACCACCTCGGTCACCCCCATGGCGGCGTCGTCGGCCACGACCGCCAGCTGATAGGCAAAGACGCCGTCCGACCGGCGGAGGATAAAGTCGCCGCAATCGCGCGCCAGATTTTGAGAGAAAGGGCCGTAGTGGCCGTCGATGAGGCCGACGGTCTCGTCCGGCACTTTCAGCCGCAGCGCGGGAGAACGGGCGAGGGCCCGCCGGCGCACCTCAGCGGCGGAGAGGCCGCGGCAGCGCCCTGTGTAGATGGGTTCGCCGTCGGCGGCATGAGGGGCCTGAGCGGCGTGGAGCTGGGCGCGGCTGCAGAAACAGGGGTAGACCAGACCCTGCGCCTCCAGGGCGGCAAGGCACTGTTCATACAGCGGCGAGCGGTCGCTCTGATAATAGGACGCGTGGGGGCCGCCGCCGCTGCCGCCCTCGTCCCAGAAGAGGCCGAGGAATTCGAGATCCCGCTCCAGCTGATCGGCAAAAGCGCGGGTCGTGCGCGCGCGGTCCAGGTCTTCGATGCGCAGCACCACTCTGCCGCCCCGGCTTTTGACCGAGAGCCAGGCCAGCAGGGAGCAGAAAAGATTGCCCAGATGCAGCCGTCCGCTGGGGCTGGGGGCAAACCGCCCCACCACTTTTTCTTCCATCCGGGCACCTCCGTTTGGCAGACCGCCTTTGTATGTTATCTATTATAATAGAGCGGCGGCGGTTTTCCAATGCTTTCCGGCAAAGAGAAAACGCTGCCCGGAAATCGGGCCGCGCGGCAGGAGGGGAGGCAGCCGCCCGGTCCCGCCGGAGCACGGGGAAACATTTTTGCAGAGGGGATGGATGCGGAAAGGGCGATCCCGCCGGGATCGCCCTTTTCGTATTTTTTGCAGGAGACCCCCGGCGGGGGAGCTCCCAAACTTCAGCGGCAAAAAGCGGGCCGAGCGGTTTTCCGGCAGAGGCTGCCGCGGGCACGGAAACGCCGGCCGCGCGGGCAGGAGACCTGTGCCCCCCGCTGTGCGGCGCAGAGGGGAGACCCGGCGCCGTGCCTGGGGAGGCCCGCCGCCGAAAGCCCTCTGCCGGATATGCGGCCGCCCAAACGGCCCGGTACTGTGCAGTACATGGACCGGGAAAAAGCTCCCGCGGAGCACGCGCAGGCCGTCCGTTCAGCCGGCGGCCGGCGCGGGGCGGGCGGTCCTGCGGCCGGGCTCAGCCCTGCAGCAGTGCCGTGACCGCATCCCGCAAAAAGGCTGCGCAGCCGGGGCGGCGGGCGTCGTAATAGGCCGTAAAGCGCTCGTCTGCCACGTACATCTGCACAAGCCCCAAATGGGCGGGGGCCGAGTAGGAGGGCCAGGTATAGCCCAGCCATTCCCGGTGCAGCCGGGCGATGGCGCGCCCCTCCTCCCCGGCGGGGTCGGCCCCGGCCGCGACCGCAGCGTCCAGCCGGGAGAGGATCTCTTCCGCCAGGGCCTGCATCGCGTCGTATTGCTTCTGTGAAAGACCCGCAAACCTGCGGTTGGAAGCGTCCATGGCCTCGTCCCCCCAGCGCTGCCGGACCTCTTCGCCGTAGGCAGCCTCGTTGCGGGCAAGCTGCTCCTGCTTGAAGCCCTCGAATTTTTCTTTGTCTGTCATCGGTACACCTTCCTTGTCTGCCGCCAGCGTGGCGCGGGCCGTTTCGATCAGCCGGTCCAGGCGGGCCCTGCGGCTCTCGAGCGCCGTCAGATGCCTGTCCAGCGCCGCGCGGCGGTCAAAATCCGGAGAGGAGAGGATCGCCCTGATCTGCGCGAGCGGCAGCTCCAGCTCGCGATAAAACAGGATCTGCTGCAGCCGGTCCACCTCTGCGGCGCCGTAAAGCCGGTAGCCGGACGCGCTGGTCCGGGCCGGATGCAGCAGGCCGATGCGGTCATAATACCGCAGCGTGCGGCTGCTCACGCCGGCGAGCTGCGCCAGCGCTTTCACCGTGTATTCCCTGTCGTTTTTCATGGCGGTCCCTCCCTCCATGACCTTAGCATAAGGGATGACGCAGCGTCAAGGTCAAGCGGTTTTGCAAAAAAGATCTGCGGTGCGGCGCGGCACGTTTTGCCGCCGGTGCAGCGAAGGGTCCTCGCCGCAGCGCGGGCGAAAGGGGCGGGGAAAGATTTCTGTGGAATCTTAGAAAGTGCTCTGCAAAGACGGCTGCCGGGGACGCTGTTTCCAGAAGAAAATACTTTTTTGCTCCCGTGCATGGCCGCTGCGCCTCCTGCGCCCCAGACCCGGTCTCTTCATGACGAAAAAAGCTTCCCCATTTTGTGGGGAAGCCTGGAGAATCTTAAAGAGGTTTTTAAAACTTTATGGTTCCGATTGCGTTTCACTTTCGGGGATCGGCCCGTTTTCCGCCTCAAATTTTTTGATGCAGGCAGCGCACAGCAGCTCTACCTGCCCGGTAAAAGACCGGCGGGAAACCTTGGAAATATAGACCATTTTGGCATAGACCGCCGCATTGAGCCGCAGTGTGGTTTGAATTTTGTCGTTTTTGATGTTCCCCATAGGATGACCCCATTTAATATCATAATGATAGCTTTTTAATATTTTTATATCTTTCTGACATTATCCTATAAAAATACAGCTGGAAAATATAGAGTCAAAATGATATTATTATTTCGTTATGATATCTAAATGAAATCATAAAACAAAAATTTTTACAGAGGCGATGTTTTGATGAGGATCAGAGTCCCCATTCAGGCCCTGCTTTATGACGTCAGTGATGAGGTGTGCGCAAAACAGATCTTTCCGGAGATGGGCGCTGCGCTGGATTGGCTGCGCCGCAAATTCGAGTATCCCGCTCACCTTGGCCTTTATGTGCGCGGTCTGCTGCGCCGGCCCAGTCTGGCCCTCAATGATTGGGCAGCCCTGCGCAGTGTGGAAAACCCCGCGGCGCGAAAGGCCGACCTCAAGAGCTGTGTCCATTGCAGCGCCCATTTTTATTGCGCCAATGGCGAGTGGGGCAGCGGCATGCAGCGGGACGGCCCCTTTGACCCGGAACTGTTCGCTTCGCTGCTGAGGGAGGGGGAAAACAGCTTTGCTGTTTTGCGCTGCTGCGGGGCCGGGCCGCAGGTATGGGATTGGTATGCCGCTACGGTGCCGGGGCCGCTCTGGAAAAAGCTGCCCGAAGAACCGCATGACCCAGCCGCCCTGTACCGATTGGCGCGGGAGCTGGTACGGGAAGAGCGGTGGCAGTTTCTTGACCCGGCTCTCTTTCACGAAGCGCGTCGGCTGCGGGCCCGCATCGGCGAGAAACACAGCAAGGAACCTTAAGTCCAGCGGCCGATGCCGCAAGTTTGCCGATGGCAAACTTTGAAAGATTTTTCTCCCGCTGGGCGATAAGCGCAGCAAGGAACCTGAAACTCAGCGGCCGATGCCGCAAGTTTGCCACAGGCAAACTTTGAAAGATTTCTCTCCCGCTGGGCGATAGGCGCAGCAAGGAACCTGAAACCCGGCGGCCGATGCCGCAAGTTTGCCACAGGCAAACTTTGAAAGATTTCTCTCCCGCTGGGCGATAAGTGCAGCAAGGAACCTTAAACTCAGCGGCCGATGCCGCAAGTTTGCCACAGGCAAGCTTTGAAAGATTCCTCTCCGCTGGGCGATAGGCGCAGCAAGGAATCTTCAGCCGGTGCGGTCTCCGCCGCAAGCGTTTTCCGCTCCGCTGCGGCGCGTTTTGCCCCGGGTGCGGGAACTGCGCCGTTTTTTGCCGCGCCGAAAGCCGCTGTGCGTTTTATCCCTCCCTCAGGAGCTGTCCGGGAAAGGGCGGGTAAAATTTTTTTGTGATCTGGGACACTGATTGTACATAGAGGAGAAATGCGGTAAAATAGGGGACAAGCCTGCGGCAGCGCGGCAAAACCGCCAGCAGGCTCTCTTGGAGGGAAAAATGAAATTGGACAAAAAGACATTACAGCGCGCCGGCCTTGGGTTAGCGGGGCTGATCCTGTTTGCCTGGTGCCTCAACAACAACAAGATCGTGTTCCGGCTGCTGGGGACGCTGGTGGGCATGCTGGCCCCGTTTTTGATCGGGCTGGTGATCGCGTTTATCCTGAACGTGCCCATGCGCGCGCTGGAGCGCGGGCTGTTCCGCAAAGCGCGGGCCCGGGGCGGCCGGGCTGCGGGCGCGGCGCGCATGTCCAGCTTTGCGCTGACGCTGGCACTGCTGCTGGGCGGCGCGGCGCTGATCTCGTTCATCGTCATCCCCGAGATGGGCAAGACCTTTGCGATGCTGGGCAAACAGATGCCCGCCTTTTTACAGCGGGTGCAGGAGCAGGCAAAACTGCTGGAGGCCTGGCTGCCCCAGCTGCAGGATCTGGTGCAGTCGCTGGAGCTGGATTGGAAAAGCATCGCCGAGTCGGCGATGGGCTTTTTGCAGAGCGGGGCGACCTCTATTCTGGGGTCAACTTTTAGTATTGCGACGTCTGTTTTCAACGGTGTGTTCAATTTTTTCATGGGCTTTATCTTTGCTGTCTACATCCTGTTCCGCAAAGAGCATCTGGCCGTGCAGGCCCGGCGGATGCTGTACGCCTGGCTGCCGGTGCCCCGGGCTGACCGGGTGATCTATGTGGCCTCGATGACCGAACGCACCTTTTCCAAATTTTTGACCGGGCAGTGTCTGGAAGCTATGATCCTGGGGCTGATGTTCTTTGTCAGCATGACGCTGCTGCGCTTCCCCTACGCGATGCTGGTGGCGGTACTGGTGGCGGTTACGGCCCTGATCCCCATGTTCGGCGCGTTCATCGGCTGCTTTGTGGGGGCTTTCCTGATTCTGGTGGTCAGCCCCATCCAGGCGCTGTGGTTTGTGCTGCTGTTCCTGGTGCTGCAGCAGATCGAGGGCAACCTCATCTACCCGCGGGTGGTGGGCAGTTCCATCGGGCTGCCCGCCATGTGGGTGATGGTGGCGGTCACGCTGGGCGGCAGCACCATGGGCGTGCTGGGCATGCTGATCATGGTGCCCGCCGCCTCGGTGATCTACGCGCTGGCGCGGGAGAACACCGAGCGCCGGCTGCTGCGGCGCGAGGTGCCGGCCGACCGCTATGCCGGGGAAGAGCGGAAAGAGAAATAAAATGGGAGCCGTTTGCCGCGCCCGCCGTTTTTCAGACAGAGGGGAAAAGCGGCCGCACAGTGTTTTTTTGCGGATAGAGTTCCCTGTCCGGACCCGGGTCCATCCGGTTTCGGCTTTGCCCGGGGACGGGCCGGAGAGAACCTCCGGCCCGTCCCCTTTTTTGCGCCTGCCGCCCGGGCGCGGGCCGTTTCCCGCCGGGCCTGCCGGCTGGTTTTGGAAGCGCGCCGCTTTCGCCCGCAGGCCTCCTGCCCGGCTTGCCCGGCCGCTCGCCTCCCGGGTGCGGGCTGCGCGGAGGATGGCCCTGCAATGCGCCTCCCGCTGTCCTTTTGCCGTCCTGTTTTCTCATTTGGGCCTCGCTTTTGTGGTTCCGCACGAAAAAAACTTTTCACAGGGGCTGCAAACCGGCAAAAAAACGGTGGAAATCCGGCGCCGTGTGTGTTACAATTGCTTTATTAATTTATCACACTATCACACTACTATAATAAAGCAAAAGCAAAAACGGCGAGGAGGGATCCCATGTCCTGTGATACCGGCGTGCTCGCCCCCGCAGAGCGGGCCAGCCTGGCGCTGCGGGGCCTGTTTGAGCAGTACGGGTACCGCAAATACCGGATGGGTCAGTTTGAGGAATACAGCCTTTATATGGACAACAAGAGCTTTTTGCCCAGCGAAAACGTCATTGCGTTTACCGATCTGGACGGCCGGCTGCTGGCCCTCAAGCCGGACGTGACGCTGAGCATCGTGCGCCACGCGGCGGCGCGGCCCGCAACGGCGGAAAAGCTTTATTATGTGGAAAACGTCTACCGGCCCAGCGCCGAGAGCCACACTTTCAAGGAGATCAGCCAGATGGGGGTGGAGTATATCGGCAGGATGGACCGCTGCGCCATGGCCGAGGTGGCGGTGCTGGCGGCCAGGAGCCTGGCGGAGGTGGGGGGCGACTATCTGCTGGAGATCGGGCATATGCGCTTTACCGCCGCGCTGCTGGACGCGCTGGGGCTGCGGGATGGGCCGCGCAGCCGCGCGCTGGCGGCGCTGGGGCAGAAAAACGGCCCCGCCCTGCAGGCCGCAGCAGCCGAAGCGGGGCTGAACGGACGGGACGGCGCGGCGCTGGCCGGGCTGGCGGGGCTTTACGGCCCGGCCCCCGAGGCGCTGGACCGCGCGCGGGCGCTCTGCCGCGGGCCGGAGATGGCGGGGGCGCTGGCCGAGCTGGAGGACGTCTGCGCCGCCGTTTCCGCGGTGGGCTGCGGGGAAAAGCAGCAGCTTGATCTTTCTCTGGTGAACGGGACCGGGTACTACAACGGGCTGCTGCTGCGCGGCTATCTGAAAGGGCTGCCCCGGGCGGTGCTGACCGGCGGCAGATACGACAACATCCTGAAAAAATTCGGCAAGGCGGGCGGCGGCATCGGGTTTGCGCTGGATCTGTCCGAGATCGCGCGGCTGCCCGGCGGACGGCCGGCGGCGGAGATCGACCTGCTGATCCGCTACGGGCCCCAGACCGGCGCCGCCCAGCTGGCAAAAGCGGTGGATGCGGCAGTGCGGCAGGGGCTGCGGGTGCGGGCGCTGCCGCAGGACGAGGATGCGGGCCGGCTGCGCTGGGCGCGTCAGGCCCGTCTGGACGCCGACGGCGCGCTGGAAGAGAGCGGGAAAGGGGGCTGCGCGGCATGGGAGAGCTGCTGAATATCGCGCTGCCCAAGGGGCGGCTGGGCGACCAGGTCTACCGGCTGCTGGAACGCGTGGGATATGACTGCCGCAGCATCTATGAGGACAACCGCAGGCTGGTGTTTGAAAACCCGGCGGCGGGGGTGCGGTACCTGCTGGTCAAGCCGGGGGACGTGACCATCTACGTGGAGCACGGCGCTGCGGATGTGGGCATTGTGGGCAAAGACATTCTGGAGGATGCGCGCCCCGACGTCTACGAGCTGCTGGACCTGGGCCTCGGCAGATGCCGCATGGCGGTGGCGGCAAAGCGCGGCTATGTGGAGGACACCGGCCGCACGCTGCGGGTGGCGACCAAATTTGAAAACATCGCAAAGCGCTATTATGCGGGGCTGAACCGGGATATCGAGGTGATCCGGCTGGGGGGCAGCATCGAGCTGGCCCCGCTGCTGGGGCTGTCCGACGTGATCGTGGATATCGTGGAGAGCGGCAGCACCATCCGCGAGAACGACCTGGCCGTGCTGACCGAGTTCATGGAGATCAGCGCGCGGTTTATCGCCAACAAATCGGCCTTTAAATTTAAAAACGGCGTCATCACGGAGATGACAAAAAAATTGAACGGGGTGATCGGCGGATGATCGAGATCGTGGCGGCAAAGGATATGGAGCTGAAAGACATCCTCAGCCGGGATGCGGAAAAGGCGGAGGACGTCTCGCAGACAGTGGACAAAATACTGGAAAACGTGCGCCTTTTCGGCGATAAGGCCCTGCGGGAATACGCGCTGCAGTTTGACGGGGCGCGGCTGGAGGAGCTGGAGGTGACGGCGGAAGAGCTACAGGCCGGCTGGGAGGCGGTGGACGCCCGGTTCCGGGAGACGCTGGCCCTGGCGCGGCAGAACATCGCGGCTTTTCATGAAAAGCAGGTCCGGCAGAACTTTGTGATGGCCGAGCAGCCGGGCGTGGTGCTGGGGCAGCGGTACACCCCCATCGAGCGGGTGGGGGTATATGTGCCCGGCGGCACCGCCAGTTACCCCAGCACGGTGCTGATGGATGTGGTGCCGGCAAAGCTGGCCGGGGTGAAAGAGATCGTGATGGCCACCCCGCCCGGGGCGGACGGCAGCGTGGACCCGGCCATTTTGGCGGCGGCAAAGATCGCGGGGGTGGACCGCATCTTCAAGATCGGGGGCGCGGGCGCGGTGGCCGCGCTGGCCTACGGCACCGAAAGCGTGCCCCGGGTGGACAAGATCGTGGGCCCGGGCAACATCTTTGTCGCCACGGCCAAGCGCAGGGTCTTTGGTCTGGTGGATATCGACATGGTCGCCGGGCCCAGCGAGATCCTGGTGGTGGCGGACGGCGGCTGCGATCCGGCATGGGTGGCCGCCGACCTGCTCAGCCAGGCGGAGCACGACAGGCTGGCCAGCGCCGTGCTGGTCACCGACAGCAGGCCGCTGGCGGAGGCGGTGGCGGTGGAGCTGAAGCGGCAGGCGGCGCTTCTGCCGCGGCAGGAGATCGCCCGGGCCAGCCTTGCCGCGGGCGGCAGGATCATCCTCACGGATTCCATCGCCGAGGCGGTGGAGATCGCCAACGCCATTGCGCCCGAGCATCTGGAACTGGCGGTCGAGGACCCCTTTGCCCTGCTGCCCAGCGTGAAAAACGCGGGGAGCATCTTTTTGGGGCGCTGTGTGCCGGAGGCGCTGGGCGATTATTTTGCCGGCCCGAACCACACCCTGCCCACCGGCGGCACGGCCCGTTTTTCCAGCCCCCTGGGGGTGGACGACTTTGTCAAGCGCAGCAGTTTTCTCTACTACAGCCGCGAGGCGCTGGGGCAGGTGGCGGACCGCGTGATCGAGTTTGCGCAGAGAGAGGGACTGGCCGCCCACGGGCGCAGCGTGGCGATCCGATTTGAGGAAAAACAGGTCTGAGCGGCCCCAAAGGCCACCGCGCGCCGGAAAGGGAAGCGCGCCGGCACGGGCTGCGGCGGCTGCGGAAAGGGATTTTGGCCGCGGCCCGGGCGAAGCTTTTTTGTGGAAGATCAGGGCCTGCGGGCCGGAAAAGAGCCGCCCGGCGGTATGCGCCGGGCGCAGCGGGAGGAATGGGGATTGAGCCGTTTTTTGAGCGAGAGATTCAGGTCCGCCCGGCCCTATGTGCCGGGCGAGCAGCCGCAGGGGGGACAGCGTTACATCAAGCTGAACACCAACGAGAGCCCGTTTCCGCCGTCGCCGCGGGTGACGGCGGCCATCACGGCAGAAGAGGTGGAAAAACTGCGCCTCTACTCCGACCCGGACGCCCGGCCGCTGACGGCGGCCATCGCGCGGCGGTACGGCGTGGACGGGCGGCAGGTCTTTGTGGGCAACGGCAGCGACGAGGTGCTGGCCTTTGCCTTTCTGGCTTTCGGCAGCGGGGGAAAAGCCTTTCGCTTCCCGGCGCTGAGCTATGGGTTTTACCCGGTCTTTGCGCGGCTGTTTGGGGTGGAGTTCGAGGCCGTGCCGCTGCGGGAGGACTTTACCATCGACCCCGCGGATTACATCGGCTGCGGCAAAAACGTGGTGATCGCCAACCCCAACGCGCCCACCGGCCTGGCGCTGGGGCGGCGGACGATCGGGGAGATCGCCCGCTCCAACCCGGACAGCGTGGTGCTGGTCGACGAGGCCTATGTGGATTTCGGCGGCGAGAGCGCGGTGCCGCTGCTGGGGGAGCATGACAACCTGCTGATCGTGCAGACCTTTTCCAAATCCCGCAGCCTGGCGGGCATGCGGGTGGGCTTCGCGCTGGGCAGCCCCGGGCTGATCGGGGATCTGCAGCAGATGAAATTCAGCTTCAACCCCTACAATCTGGACCGGCTGGCGATCCTGGCGGGGACGGCGGCGATGGAGGACGAGGCCTATTTTTGCGCCTGCACGGAAAAGGTCTGCGCCACCCGCCGGAGGGTGACCGGCGCGCTGCGCGCGCTGGGTTTCACCGTGCTGGAGAGCAAAGCGAATTTTGTCTTTGCAAAGCCCGCGGGCATCAGTGGCGAGGCGCTCTTCACCGCCCTGCGGGCGCGCGGCGTCCTGACCCGCCGCTGGGACGAGCCGCTGATCCGGGACTACCTGCGCATCTCGATCGGCAGCGATGAGGAGATGGATGCGTTTTTGCAAAAAACGGCGGAAATTTTGAGGGAGGCGGGCGCATGAGGCGGGCGCGTATCGAGAGAAAAACGGCGGAGACCGACATCCGGCTGGAGCTGGCGCTGGAGGGGGACAGCGCCTACGAGAACGACACCGGCTGCGGCTTTTTGGACCATATGCTGGACCTGTTTGCCAAGCACGGCGGTTTTGGCCTGCGGGTGAAATGCCGGGGCGACACCCGGGTGGACTATCACCACACGGTGGAGGATATCGGCATCGTGCTGGGCGAGGCGCTGCGGCAGGCGCTGGGGGACAAGCGGGGGATCGCCCGGTACGGCAGCTTTCTGCTGCCCATGGACGAGGCGCTGGTGCTGACCGCGATCGACCTGTCGGGGCGCACCATGTGCTGCTGCGGGCTGGAACTGCCCTCGCCCAGGGTGGGGGATTTCGACACCGAGCTGGCGGAGGAGTTTTTTCTCGGGTTTTGCCGCGGCGCGCAGGTCACGCTGCATCTGAAGCAGCTGGCGGGCAGCAATACCCATCACATTCTGGAGGCGGCGTTCAAGGGCTTTGGCCGCGCGCTGGCCGCCGCTGCGGCGCCCGACCCGCGGCACCCGGACGAGCTGCCCAGCACCAAGGGCGTCCTGTGACGGAGCTGCCGCCGCGGCGCGCGATGCGCGGCAGCCGGGGAAAAAGCGCGGGCGGCCCAAAAGGGCTGATGAGGCCCGCGCCGCAGCGGAGCGGCCCCGCGCAGGCGCGGGCAGGGCCCCAAAACTGCGCCCGCCCGCGGAGAGCGGCCCCGGGCCGGGGCAAAAAAACGGCCTGCGGCAGTCTCTGCCGGTGCGCAGCAAAAAAGACGTATGGTACGCCGCCCTGCGGTCGGGGGACCAGAGGGCGGAGCGAGGAGGACACATATGATCGCCATCATCGATTATGGAGTGGGCAACCTGTTCAGCCTCTGTTCCAGCCTGCGCAGCCTGGGGCTGGAGACAAAGGTCACCCGCGCGGCGCAGGACCTGATCGACGCCGACCGCATCATCCTGCCGGGCGTGGGCGCGTTTGCGGACGCGGCGGCAAAGCTGCGGGACACCGGCCTGGTGGACACCATCCGCCGGCAGGCGTCTGCGGGCAAGCCGCTGCTGGGCATCTGTCTGGGCATGCAGCTGCTGTTTGAAAAAAGCTACGAGTACGGCGAACACCCGGGCCTGGGGCTGGTGCCGGGCGAAGTGGTCCCGCTGGCGGAGGCGCTGCCCGCAGGGCTGAAAGTGCCCCACATCGGCTGGAACCGGCTGCAGATCCTGAAAAAAGAAGACCCGCTGTTCCGCTATTCCGGCGATGAGGATTACGTCTATTACGTCCACAGCTATTATGCCGCCCGCTGCGAGGCCAACACCCTGGCGGTGAGCGAGTATGGCCTGCCGGTCACCGGCGCGGTGCGGGCGGGCAGCGTGGTGGGGGTCCAGTTCCACCCGGAAAAAAGCGGGGACGCAGGGCTGCGGCTGCTGCGGGCATTCAGCGAACTGTAAGGGGGCGGATGAGGATGGAACTTTTCCCGGCGATCGACCTGCGGCAGGGCAGAGCGGTGCGCCTGGTGCAGGGGGACTACAGCCGCATGACGGTGTACAGCGACCAGCCCGCGCAGGTGGCCGAGCGCTTTCGGCGGCAGGGCGCGCGCAACCTGCATCTGGTGGACCTGGACGGGGCAAAGGAGGGCGCCCCGGTCAATTTTGACACGGTAAAAGAGATCGCGGCCCAGGGCGGGCTGTTTGTGGAGGTGGGTGGCGGCATCCGCACCGAGCGGCGGGTCGCGCGCTATCTGGAGGCCGGCGTGGACCGGGTGATCCTGGGCACCGCCGCAGTGGCGGACCCCGATTTTCTGCAGCGGATGGTGGCGCGGTACGGTCCGCGCATCGCCGTGGGGGTGGATGCGCGGGAGGGCAAAGTGGCCACCCACGGATGGCTGCAGACCACCGGGCTGGACAGCTTTGATTTCTGCGCCCACCTGCGGGAGCTGGGGGTGCGCACCGTCATCTACACCGATATCGCCCGGGACGGCGGTCTGGCGGGCACGAACCTGCCCGCTTACCGGCGGCTGGCCGGCCTGGAGGGGCTGGCGGTAGTGGCAAGCGGCGGCATCACGGCGCTGGAAGAGTTAAAGGAACTTGCGGCCATGGGGGTGGCGGGAGCGATTTTGGGCAAAGCGCTCTACACCGGGCGGCTGCGGCTGGACGAGGCGGTGAAACTGGTCCAGAATCCATCAGGGAGGGGTAAGGCATGATCACAAAGCGCATCATCCCATGTCTGGACGTGCGGGACGGCCGGGTGGTCAAAGGGGTCAATTTTGAGGGCGTCCGGGACGTGGCGGACCCCGTGGAGATGGCCCGCTTTTACGATCGGGCGGGCGCGGACGAGCTGGTCTTTTACGATATCACGGCCAGCGCCGAGGGGCGCGGCATCTTTACCGATGTGCTGCGCCGGGTGGCGGGGGAGATCTTTATCCCCCTCACGGTGGGCGGGGGCATCCGCTCGCTGGAGGATTTTGACCGGGTGCTCAAGTGCGGGGCGGACAAGGTGAGCGTCAACAGCGGCGCCATCGCCGACCCGTCGCTGATCGGGCGCGCGGCCCAGCGCTACGGCGACCAGTGCGTGGTGCTGAGCATGGACATAAAGCGGGTGGACGGCAGGTTTATGCTGTTCGCACGCGGCGGCAGAGAAAATACCGGCATCGACGCGCTGGAATGGGCTGTCCGCGGCGTGCGCAGCGGCGCGGGGGAGATCGTGGCCAACAGCATCGATACCGACGGGGTGCAGGGCGGCTTTGATCTGGAGCTGCTGGACGCGCTGGCCGCGCGGGTGGACGTGCCGATCGTCGCGTCGGGGGGCGCGGGCTGCATGCAGGATTTTGCCGACCTGTTTTTGGGCCATCCCGGGGTGGACGCAGGCCTGGCGGCCAGCATTTTCCACCGCAGAGAGGTGGAGATCGGGGCGCTCAAGCGCTTTCTGCGCGCCAGTGGTGTGGAGGTCCGGCTGTGAGGCGCGCCGGAAAGCGCGCGCCGCAATACCGCAGAGGGAGTGGAAAAAATGTCTGTTGAACTGAACTTTGACGAGCAGGGCCTGATCCCGGCCATCGTCCAGGATCACTACACCAAAGAGGTGCTGACCCTGGCTTATATGAACGCGGAGAGCCTGGCCATCAGCGCCGCCGAGGGGCGCACCTGTTTTTACAGCCGCAGCCGCAGGTGCTTGTGGCGCAAGGGGGAGACCAGCGGCAATGTGCAGCGCATCGTCTCCATCACCGCGGACTGCGACCGCGATGCGCTGGTGATAGAAGTGGTCAAGGCGGGTCCGGCCTGTCACACGGGGGCCGAGAGCTGTTTCTTTGAACCGGTCTTTGTCAGCGACGAGCTGAAGCCCTTTTGCTATGAGGGGCTGTATCAGCTGATCCGGGGCCGCAAGACAGACCCGAAAGAGGGCAGTTACACCACCTATCTGTTCGAAAAAGGGATGGATAAGATCCTCAAAAAGGTGGGGGAGGAGTGCACCGAGGTGATCATCGCCGGGGCAAAGGGCGACCGCGGGGAGACGGTTTACGAGATCGCCGATCTGGTGTATCATTTACTGGTACTGATGGTCGAGAGCGGGATCGCGCTGAGGGATGTGACCGCGGAGCTGGAAAAACGGCATGTCGTCGACCACAAGGTGAAGCAGGAGCGCATGCGGTAGCCGCGGCGCGCCGCAGAAAAGAGGGGAGGCCGGCGGGATGCGGCTGAAAGCGGGCATACACAACCACACCACCTTTTGCGACGGCCGGGACACCCCGGCGGCGATGGCGGCGGCTGCCGCCCGGCAGGGGCTGGAGGTGCTGGGATTTTCCGGCCACAGCCTGGTGCCCCGGGAGGGGTTCGGCATCTCCCCGGACCGCCTGCCCGCCTACCGCGCCGAGATCGAAAGGCTGAAAAAAGCCTGGGCGGGCCGGCTAGAGATCCTCTGCGGGCTGGAGGTGGACGCCGAGGCCCCGCAGGCGGGGCAAAGCGGCTTTGATTACCTGATCGGCTCCGCCCATGCGGTGCGGGACGGCAGCGGCCGCTGGTGGACGGTGGACAACACCCCGGAACTGTTTGCCCGGGCCGTGGAGGACGGCTTTGGCGGCGACGCGCTGGCCCTGGTGCAGGCCTATTACGATCAGCTCTGCGCCTATGTCCTGGCGCTGCGCCCCACCGTGGTGGGCCACTTTGACCTGATCTGCAAGTTCAATGCCCAAAACCGTTTTTTTGACGAGCAGGCCGCGGACTACCGCGCCCTGGCCTCGGCGGCGCTGGCCCGGCTGCTGGACGCCGGCCTGGTGCTGGAGGTGAATACCGGCGCCATCAGCCGCGGCTGGCGGCGGGCCCCCTACCCGGCGGATTTTCTGTTGCGGCAGATCCTGGCCTCCGGCGGCCGGGTGACCGTCACGGCGGACGCCCACGCCGCAGACGGCCTGACCTTTTATTTTGACGAGACGCTGGACCTGCTGCGGCAGACCGGCTTTCACAGCGTGCTGGAGCTGACGGCGGGGGGCTGGACAGAGCGCGGGCTGTGACACAGGCGCATAAAAATAAAAGAGAAGAGGGGAAAGACGCCGCTTCAAAGCGTCCAGCCCCTCTTCTCTTTTGTTCTTTTGCGTTTCTCCGCCTCCCGGCGCCGGACTCAGGGGAGCGGAAAGCGCGGAAGTTTGCCTGAGAGCAGGCGATCCACAAAGATCAGCGCTGCGCCGATGGCAAGAGAATTTCCCTCGATGTCGTCCACCTTTAAAAAATTGCTGTCCCCCTGCAGGGAGGGGTGGGAGACGACCTTTTCCTCCAGCAGAGGCAGATATTCCTTGAGATAACGGGCGATCTTGCCCCCGATGATGATATCCATATCCAGCGCCAGACGGATATTGCCCACCGCTTGGGCGAAATAGGTCAGATAAGAATCCCACTGCTGCTGATAGAGCGGATCCCCCTCCCGCACCCGCCGGAAAAATTGATCGAGATCCCCGTCGGAGCGCGCAAAAAGGTTGGACAGCGCGCAGTAGGCGGACCAGCAGCCGCGGCCCCCGCAAAAACAGGGCTTGCCGTCCGGCACCAGCACCATGTGGCCAAACGCGCCTACCTTGCGCCGCGCGTTGGTGCCCTGAAAGATCTGGCTGCCCACGATCAGAGAGCCGGCGATGCCGTTGTCTGTGACAATGAGATAGACGGCGTCCTCCAGGCCATGGGCGCGCCATACCGCGCCAAAGCCCGCCGTATTGGCGGCGTTTTCGATGGTGACGTCAAAGTCGAAATGCTGCCGGATGTTGTCCAGCGGCTCGTTGCGCAGGCCTAAGACCACGGCGCGTTCAATGGCGCTGCCGTCCAGGGTGAGCTCGCCCGGAAAGGCCAGTCCCACCCCCAGCACCCGCCGCACCCCAGCGGCGTCCACCAGCTGGTGGATACTGCGGTTGATCGACCTCCAGTAGGCGGGGACGTTTTCGAATGGAAGCGATTCGGTGCGCTCGCAGACCACTTGGCCCCGCAGGTCGGTGACCACGACGGCGATGTGGTGTCTGCGGATCTCGACCCCCACCGAGTGAAAAGCGTCGTAGTTAAACGTGATCAGACGGGGCTTTCGGCCGCCGGAAGAGGCAACTTCAGGCCCTTCCAGGACCAGCCCGGTCTCTTTAAATGCCTGCAGGGCCTGGGTGATGGTGGGCGAGCTCAAACGCAGCTCGTTGCGCAGCGTCAGCTGTGTCTGCCCTCCATGCCAATAGAGCTGCTGCAGGATGCGCTGCTCATTGATCAGGCGCACCGAAATATTACTGACCTTTTTGCTGGAGACCAGCTCCCGGCGCACAGACATGACCCACCCTTCTTTCACAAAAAATAAAATGATTTTTAGAAAACTGGTTAAAAATGTAATTTGTTTTATTGTAACAAACCGCCCCGCTGTTTGCAACCGTGCGGGCCGCGCATTCAGGAGAGGACCTGGACATAGCTGTGGGCTTTGCCTGCACGGATCTCCCGTCTGCGGTTGTGGAAATAGAGCGCCACGTCTGCAAGCACCATGGCGGCGTTGAACAGATAAAACCAGAGTGCAGGGTCACGGGAAAAGGTCAGCTTGTGCAGGATCCCGAAAACATATGCCAGAACGATCATAAAAAGAAAAAGCAGATTTTTGCCTTTTGTCGAATGCGTGCGCAGGCTGTTGTACACGTTGACGGGCCAGGCAAAGCCAAAACAGACGATCATCAAGACCTCAAAAACAGACATGGCGATTCCTCCAAAAACCAGATTGGGGCGCGCGGCGGCGCAGTCCCCGAAAGAGCCCGGAAAGGGACGCCCGGACGCCGGACGCGCGCTTTCCGGCGGCGCAGGCCGGGACCGCCTGCGGCGGGAACAGGACCGGGAAAAGGCCCTGAAAACCGGCCTTACCGCGCCGCATCCCAAAGACCGCAGAACGGGTCCACCGGGCTTTGGCCCTGGAAAGCGGACCGCCCCATCAGTTTTTCCACCACTGCGCGTACCGTGACCTCGTTGGAGGTATAGGCGTTGATATAAGTGCGCACCATGGGCACGTCGGTCAGATGATAGGGATTGGAGAACGAGAGGAAAAGCGTCGGGATATCGCAGACATATTTCGGCGAATCCTCTCCCAGAAAATCGTCCCAGGTGATGCGGATCGTGGTCTGGTTGCTGCTCACCTTCATGTTGGCATAATAGATCAGCAGGTCGGTCTCCCGGCGATAGTCCGCCAGAGAGAGCGCGGCGCCGGGGTAGGCGCTGTCCTTAAAATAGTCCACCTGGAACCCTTCGCGCTCCAGCAGCTGCCGGAACAGCTCTACCTCCGGCAGCTGTTCTCCGGGGGAGACCTTTTCGTTGGTGACCGCGATCAGCTTGACTTTGGGCGTTTTGGCGGGGGACAGGGGCAGCAGTTTTTCCCGATCTTTTACCAGCGTAACACATTTGTCTGCCAGTTCCGCCGCCCAGGCCCGGTGCTCCTCGCAGCCCAGGACCTCCAGCGCGGAGAGCGGCGGCACCAGGGGCTGTTTGCAGTGCAGGCCCAGAGAGGCCTTGAGGGCCAGGATGCGGGTGACCGCCTCGTCGAGGCGGGCGCGGGAAAGGATGCCCTCCCGCAGCCCCTGCTTCATATACTCCACATCTTCTTTTTGGTTGACGGTGAACAGGAACATGTCCGCACCGTGTTCGATCGCGGTGGGCACGGCCCGGCTGCGGGGCATGGAACAGGTGAAGCCCACCATCTGGGTGGCGTCGGTGACGATCAGCCCGTTAAAGCCGAACTTTTCCCGCAGGATGCCCTGATTGAGCTCCCGCGAGAGGGAGCCGGGCAGGATATCGCCGTCTGCGATGTCCGGATCCACCTCCCGCGTCAGCGCGGGCTGCAGGATGTGTGCGGACATCAGGGTGGGGGCCCCGTAGTCGATGAGGGTCTGATAGACCCTGCCGTAGCTGGCGTACCAATCTTCCGCCGACAGGCTGTTGACGCTGGCCATCAGGTGCTGATCCCGGTAGTCCACGCCATCGCCCGGGAAATGCTTGATGGTGGTGGCCACGCCGTTTTCCCGGCAGGCGTCCATATAGGCTTCGGCCATGGCGATCACCCGGTCGGGGTCGCTGCCGAAAGTGCGCACGTTGGTAATGGGGTTTTCCGGGTTGCGGTCCAGGTCCACAATGGGCTCAAAGGTCCAGTTGATGCCCGCCGCCGCCCCCTCGCGGGCGGCCACCAGGCCGAGGCGGTACTCCTGCTGCGGATCTCCGGTGGCTGCCGCCCCCATGGGGCTGGCCACATAGGTGCCGTCGGTCAGGCCGCCGTTTCCCCCGCTGCCGCCCCGCTCCAGGTTGCAGGCGATGAGCAGGGGGATCTTTGCCTTTGACTGCAGCAGGCGCGAGACCTCATTCATCCGCGCGCCGCTGAAAGGCCGGTACATCACGCCGCCGGGAGTGATGTTGGCAAACAGGTCCTCCGGGTCGCTGTCCGGGCGGTCCCACAAAATCTCGCAGAACAATTGTCCGATCTTTTCCAGATCAGTCATGCCGGCGAGGGTCCCGCGCACCCAGGCGCAGGCCTCGTCATCCAGATAAAAGGGCTTGGCTTTTAAATCCACCATGCCGGTTCACACCTTTCCGTTTGGGGTTGTTTTGCGCCGGTGGACCGGCTCAGTCCTTATTGCGCATCCGCTCGTAGATCTTTTCACTGTAGACGTCCAGAATGACGGCCACCAGGATGATGACGCCTTTGGAGACCATCTGCCAGAAGCTGGAGACCCGCAGCAGATTGAGGCCATTGCTGATCAGGCCGATGACAAGGCAGCCGAACAGGGTGCCCACAACGGTGCCGCTGCCGCCGCCCATGGGGGTGCCGCCGATGACCACGGCGGCGATGATGTCCATGACCGTGTCGCCGCCGAGCGTGGTCTGCGCGGATGCCACCCGGCCGCAGGAGACCAGTGCCGTGACGGCGATGGTGACGCCCAGCAGAGCCGAGACGAGGATGCGGGTCTTGGCCACGCCGATGCCGGAGACACGGGCCGCCTCCGGGTTCCCGCCGATGGCGATGACGTCGCGGCCAAACTGGGTGCGGCTGAAGATCACAGCGCCCACCGCGATAAAGCAGACCATCAAAATGACCGGAAAGGGGATGGGGCCGATATAGCCCTGGCCCATAAAGATGATGCCGGGGTTCAGGTTGCCGATGGGGGAGCCGTTGCTCAGCAGCATCAGGGTGCCCTTGAAGATCTGCTGCATGGCAAGAGTTACCAGAAAAGGCGGCAGCTTGAATTTATTGGCGATAAAGGCGTTCCAGGAACCGCAGGCCGCGCCCACCACGATGCAGATGAGCAGGATGGCGAGGAACGGCATCCCCTCGATCTGCGACAGCAGGCCGGAAATAATGCCGATCATGCACATCATATAGCCGGCTGAGAGGTCTACGCTGTCGGACG
Source organism: Anaerofilum hominis (assembly GCF_014287275.1). Lineage (GTDB taxonomy): Bacteria > Bacillota > Clostridia > Oscillospirales > Ruminococcaceae > Pygmaiobacter > Pygmaiobacter hominis. Next base: position 8,265 of record NZ_JACONZ010000005.1, on the reverse strand, counting down.
CCAGCAGCAGTGTGTAGCCCACACCGATGATGCAGTTGGCGCTGATCTGGCGCGCCAGGCTCATCAGGTTGTTGCCGGTGAGAAAGGTACTGGTGCTGAGTGAAAGGAGGATGCTGAAGATGAGCACCAGCAGCAGCGAACGGTTTTTGAGAAAAAAGACCAGGATGTCGTCTTTGGAAAACTTTTTCTTTGTCGCGGTATTCATTTGGATGAGCCCTCCGTATTCTGCGTAGTAGATGAGAGGCCGAACATCTCGGCCATCAACTGTTCTGCCGTGGCCTCACCGCGGCTGTGGCGCCCCACGATGCGGCCCTCGCGCACCACCAGCAGGCGGTCGCTCATGCCCATGACCTCCGGCAGGTCGCTGGAGATGAGAATAATGGCCATCCCCTCTTTCGCCAGCTGGTTGCAGTATTGATAGATCTCGCTTTTTGCCCCCACGTCCACGCCCCGGGTGGGCTCGTCCAGGATGAGCACCTTTGGCCGGGTCAGCAGGGCGCGGCCCACCATCACCTTTTGCTGGTTGCCGCCGGAAAGAGACCAGATGGGCATCTCGGGCCCCGCGGTCTTGACCCGCAGGGTCTTGATCATATCGGAGGCGTCCCGGGTCTCCCGGCGGCGATCGATAAAGGTGCCTCTGCAGATCTTATAGAAGTAAGCGAGGGTCATATTCAGCTTGACGTTCATCTTGACGATAACGCCGCGGCGCAGCCGGTCCTCGGTGACCATGGCAATGCCGTGGTCAAGCGCCTGACGGGGGGTACGGCTGAGAGCGGGCCGGCCCTCTAGCAGGACCTCTCCGCTGTCAATGGGGTCGATGCCGTAGATGCCGTTCATGATCTCGGTGCGTCCGGCGCCCACCAGACCGCAGAATCCCACGATCTCGCCGGCATGCACGTCAAAGCTGATGTCGCTGAACGTCCCCGCCTTGGAGATGCCGCGCACCTCCAATACCTTTTCTCCGCGGGGGACGTCCAGCTTGGGATAGAGGTCTTTGACCTCCCGCCCGGCGATACCGTTGATCAGGTCGGTCATCGTGATGTCCGCCACCCGCTGCGTGCTGATCTTGCGGCCGTCGCGGAAGATCGTCACCCGGTCGGCGATCTCAAAAACCTCTTCCAGTTTGTGGGAGATGAAGATGATCGATTTGCCCGCCGCAGAGAGGCGGCGAATGATCTTGTAGAGCACCTCCACCTCTTTATCCGACAGAGCGCTGGTGGGCTCGTCCATGATGACGATCTTGGAATCGTAAGAGACTGCGCGCGCGATCTCTACCATCTGCATCTGGGCCACGCTCAGATTGGCGACCCGCTCTTTGGGATTCAGCTCGATCCCGTATTCTTCAAACAGCTTTCGGCTTGCCTCCACACAGCGCTCGGGGAAATAGATCCCTCCGCTGGAAAAGTTTTTGACCCGCCCGATCCAGACGTTGTCGGCAACAGTCATGCTGGGCACCAGGCGCAGCTCCTGATGGATCATCGAGATGCCCTGCTGAAGAGCGTCGTGAGGCCCTTTGGGGGCATAGGGCCTGCCTGCAAGGGTCATGGCGCCCTCGTCCGGCCGGTGGATGCCCAGCAGCACGTTCATCATCGTGGATTTGCCGGCGCCGTTTTCCCCCGCCAGTGCCAGCACTTCGCCTTCTTCCAGGTCAAAGTCCACATCTGAGAGAGCGCAGGTCGAATAGAACCGTTTGTTGATTCCCTTTGCTTCCAGTAGTTTCATCATTTTCCACCTTTCACGGGCCAGCCGCACAGGGGACGCCCACGCCGCGCCCTGTGGCGATGCCCGCTGGATAAAGGTACCGGGGAACATCGCTGTCCCCCGGTATCGCTTGGATCTTTGCGGCTCAGGCCATCCCGTTGGCTTTCAAAAGCTCGTCGACGTTTTCAGCGGTGGCAAGCTGGTAGTACTCGGGGATAGGGTTGGCCTTTTCCACCGTCTCGCCGTCCAGCGCTTTCTGCACATAGTCGGCAGCGGTGACCGCCAGCTGGCGCATCGCCATCAAGACGGTGGCGTCCAGCTCACCGCTCTTGAGATAGTCGATGCCGGTGCTGGAGCAATCGATGGACACGATGAGGAAATCTTCCACAGGTAAGCCCTGGGCTTTGATGGCGTTGATGATGCCGCCGGCCTGGTCGTCAGTCTGGGTGACGAAGCAGTTGATCTCAGGGTGGGTCGACAGCATGTCGGTGGTGATGTTGTAGGCCTTTTCAGCGTCAAACTCGGCGTATTGTTCCGCGACCAGGTTTACCCGGCCCTCATTTTCAGGCAGGCTCAGGCAATCGTCCTCAAAGCCCTGATAGCGGGCCGCAACGCTGGAACTGCCGGACTGGCCGTAGATGAAGCCCACGTTCAGCACGGTGTCGGGGTTGGCGGCAAGATAGTCGTTGACGAACTTGGCCTGTACCTCGCCGGCCAGGTGATGGTCGCCGGATACAAAGGTATAATAAGAGGCCTCGTCCGCATTGATGGCGCGGCCGGCAACGATACAGGGCACGCCTGCGTCGCCGCAGGCCTTGACGGCGGGGGCGCTGCCCTCGTTGTCGCAGCCCATGATCACAACGGCCTTGCAGCCCATATTGATCAGGGATTCCACATTGGACAGTTCGGCGGAGACGTCGCCGTTGGCGTTCAGCAGAACCGGTTCCCAGCCGGCGGCCTTTGCAGTCTCTTCAAAAAAGTCGGCCATCTGCTTCATCGTGCTGTCCATCGAGTTGAGAGAGTAGCCGATCAGGGGCGCCTCACCGCCCTGGGAAGCGGAAGAACCGCCCGCCGCAGCGCCGGCCGAAGAGCTGACCGACGACGAACCCGAGCCGCCGCAGGCGGCTAGGGAGAACACCAGAGCTGCACAGAGAAGCAGGGAAAGGATCTTTTTCATTCTGTTTTCCTCCAATTTCAGGTGAAAGTGTTTTCTTGTCTGCAAGGGGTCTGGCAAAACGCCAAACAACTTTTGCAAATGACATTGCATAAAGAATAGGCGAAGCCCGTCGGAAAGTCAAGGGGGAGTTGTCATTTTCGGAAAAATAACTCAAATGCTTTTACGGACGTTGGCAGAAAAAACAATAAAATAAAAGTTTTTGCAAAAGTTCGATGGAAAAAATAGTTTATTTTAACGAATGTAAAACAGAGGGCAGAAAATGAAACGAATATACTTTTATAAAAATAGTTGAAAAAGTAAAGAGCATGTGCTATCCTTAGAGCGATTTCAGCAGGCGCCCTGGGACGGCGGACAGGAGCGCCGAAGACGGGCTTTGAAGAGAAGGGAGAAAACGATGCATCGGGGATTGCTTTTCGATCTGGATGGCGTGCTGGTGGACACGGCAAAATATCACTATTTGGCCTGGAGCAAAATTGCACAGGAACTGGGGCTCCCGTTTACGCTGCAGGACAACGAAAGGCTGAAAGGGGTCAGCCGGGAGCGCAGCTTTGAGATCCTGCTGGAACTGGGCGGCAGGAAGATGGAGGCGGGAAAAAGGGCGGAATACTGTGCCCGCAAAAATGAGTATTATCTCTCCTGCATCCGGCAGATGACCCGCCGGGAGATCCTGCCCGGTGTGTGCGATTTTTTGCAGCAGGCGCGGAAAAAGGACTACAGGATCGCGCTGGGCAGCGCAAGCAGGAACAGCCGCCTGATCCTCGAGCGGCTGGAACTGCTGGAGCTGTTTGACGCGATCGTGGACGGCACGGCGGTCCACAGCGCAAAACCCGACCCGGAGGTGTTTCTGCAGGGAGCGAAAGCGCTGGGGCTGGCCCCGGGGGAGTGCATCGTCTTTGAGGATGCGCGTGCGGGGATAGAGGCGGCGCATGCAGGCGGCATGCCCGCAGTGGGGATCGGCGACAAAAAAGACCTGCCGGAAGCGGACCTCTGTCTTCCGGGGCTGCAGGGGGCTGATCTCAGTGAGATCGAGCGCCGCCTTGCAGAAAAGAGGGAAAAGGGCGGAACCCGGTAAGGTCCGGCGCGCGGGCAGGAGGGGGAAAGAAGTTCTGCCGGCAGCCTTTTCAGAAAGGGCGGGGTCTCTTTTCCAGCCGGTCGTCCCCCTGCCTGCAGGCGGACGGATCGGCGGTGTACAAAATTTGACGGCCGCGGCAGGTCCCGGCCCGGGCTGGGCGCTGCCCGGCATCGGGCAAGGGGCTTTGCTTTTGCCCGCACGGCGGGAGATGAGATGCGCCAGCGAGGGACAATAAAACAAAGAAGGTGGGGCGCCTGTGGGCGCCTCACCTTCTTTTGACCGTTTTTGGTTGGCGGATACAGCGGCCGGTCCGCAAAAACTGATGCAAAGGGACCGGCTTTGACGGCTCGTCCCCCGGCAGCCGTCAAGGGCGGACGGCGCGTTCTGCGGGCCTACTTTTCATTGCCCGCGAGATGCCGCTCTACCCGCTGGATGATCATGTCCAGCGCCACGTTGTTGTGGCCGCCCTCCAGCACGATGATATCCGCCGCGCGCTTGGACGGCTCCACGAACTGTTCGTGCATGGGCTTGACGGTGGAGAGGTACTGGGTCACCACCGAGTCCAGGCTGCGCCCGCGCTCTTTTACATCGCGGGAGAGGCGGCGCAGCAGCCGCACGTCGGCGTCGGTGTCCACAAAGATCTTGATGTCCATCAGGTCGCGCAGCGCCCGGTTTTGAAAGATCAGGATCCCCTCGATGAGAAGCACCCGGGAGGGTTTGATGCGCAGGGTCTTGTCCGAACGGTTGTGCACCGTAAAGTCATAGACCGGGCAGTCGATCTCCTCGCCGGCGCGCAGCGCGGCCAGGTGTTCGATGAGCAGGTCGGTGTCGAAAGCGTCCGGATGGTCGTAGTTCAGATCACAGCGCTGCTCGTAGGTCAGATCGTCGTGACTTTTATAGTAGTTGTCGTGGTAAACCACGCTCACGTCGTCTCCAAAATGCCGCTTCAGCCGGTCGGTCAGGGTCGTTTTGCCGCTGCCGGTACCGCCCGCGATGCCGATCACCATCGTCTCCATATCCAGTTCCATCCTTTCACTGCACACCAGCGCTCTGCGCGCGGGCCCCTCCTGACGGCAGGGGCCCGGCGCAGCGGTTTATTTAAAAACCAGTATAATATAAAATAGGCGCGGGGTAAAGCGAAAGACGAAAAATGGCGAAAAAGAAAAAGGCCCCCGCTGTGAGAGGGCCTTTTAATAGGGCTTCAGCTGCGGGAACTGCGCTTGAGGTAAGCCCGCAGCGGCACGCAGAGAGCGATGGCGACCACTGCGGCGATGAGCATCTCGGCAGCGCTGGAGACGGTGACCAGCGAGAGGACCACGCTCATTACGCCCATGCCGAACTCGCGGAAGAACAGGGCCAGACAGCCCAGCACCATCACGGTGTGGCAGATGGTGGACAGCACGGCCGCCGCGCCGATGGAAAGGCCCTCTCTGCCCTTAAAGAGCTTGAGAAACGCCCTGAAAAGCAGGGCGGCGATGATCCCCAGCAGGATGCGGGGCACGAGGCACATCACCAGGCTGGCCAGCGGCTTGCCGCTGAGAAAAGGGCTGAAAGCCATATCGACCGGGCTGGTGGCCGCAGTGGAGGCTTTCCAGAGCGCGGTGAGGCCAAAAACGCCCCCCAGGATCGCTCCGCAGCCCGGCCCCAGCAGAATGCCCCCCACGATGACCGGGATGTGCATCAGGGTGGCTGCGATGGGCGGGATCATCAGGAAGCCCAGCGGGGTCAGCGCCATCACCACCTCGATGGCGATGAGCAGCGCCAGCTGCGTCATGCGCAGGGTATTGGTGCGGTTTTTCATAAAAGAATTCCTCCTTGCTGCCGTTCCGCCCTGCCGGCGGATACAGCGCAATCAAATTTATGCAGACACGCCGGGCGGGGGACCGCTCCCCCGGGGCGCGGATGCATCGGGAAAAGGCAGACGGCCGGCCTGCAGAGGCCCTGCCGCGCGGGAAGAACATCGCCGCGCGGCCGCCGCTGTTATGCGGGGCCCCGCGCGTTGCGCAGATAGATCAGCGCCAGGCCGTCGGTGAGCAGATCTTCATCCACCTGGATGCTGTGGGCGCAGTGCGCGGTGATGGAGCGGCAGAGCTCGCCGGTGGCGATCACGGCGGGCGCGCAGCCGAACAGGGCGGCAAAGCGGTCGATCAGCCCGTCCACCATCGACGCGGTGCCCAGGATCAGGCCCGCCTCCATGCTGGCCACCGTGCTGGTGCCGGCCACGCTGCCGGGGCGGCGGGTCAGGTCGATCTGGGGCAGCTGGGCCGCGTGGGTGTAGAGCGCCTCCAGAGAGAGGCGCACGCCGGGCGAGATACAGCCCCCGATCAGGCTGCGCCGCTCGTCCAGCCCCATGACCGTGATCGCGGTGTCAAAGTTCACCAACAGGCTGGGCACGGGATAGCGCTCCAGCGCCGCGACGGCGGTGGCCACGATATCGGCGCCCAGCTCGGCGGGGTTGTCGATGCGGATGTTGAGGCCGGTTTTCAGGCCCGGGCCCACGGTGAGGACCCGCACCTCCCGCAGCAGGCGCACCGCCTGGCGCAGGGTGCCGGCCAGGGCGGGGGCCACGCAGCTGAGGATCGCCCCCTCCAGCTGGTCGGGGGAAAAGCCGTAAAGCTGCAGCAGGTTTTTCAGCCCGATGGCGTATTCGTCCGCGGTCTTGAGCGGGTCGGTGCGCAGCTGGGAGCAAAAAAGCTTCTCCCGGCCCTCATAAGCGGCCGCAAGGATGTTGGCGTTGCCGATATTGATGGCGAGAAACACAGCGCTTCCCCCTTTCCGCCCCTTATCCTACAGCAAAGAGCGGCAAAAGGCAAGCGAAATGGGAAGAAAAACTGTTCCCGCGCCGCCGCGGTCAAAATGCGCCCCGCGCCCCGGGCGGCCGGCCGCCCGGCGCCGTAGTTGACCGCCAAAAAGCCGGCTCTAGGAAGCATAGAGTGACTTTTTTCGGTCAAGACGCTATAGTTAAGACAGGAAAACACAGGGAGGCGGCGGCATGGACCTGAAAAAAACAGGAGCTTTTCTGGCGGCTTCACGCAAAAAACAGAAGATGACGCAAAAGGAACTGGCGGAGGAAATAGGAGTCACCGACAAGGCTGTCTCACGGTGGGAGACGGGAAGGGGATTTCCCGATGTTTCCGTTTTGCAGCCGCTCGCGCAGGCGCTGGACGTGTCGGTCGCGGAAATTGTAAAGGGGGAGAAGATCGAGCCCGAAAACGCCGGGGAACAGGCGGACAGCGCGGTCGTGGAAGCGCTCGGCTATGCCGGGCGGATGGGCAGAAAAACGTTTGGGGCCCTGACGGCGCTCATCGGCGCCTGCATAGCGGCGTCCCCGCTGGTGCTCGCGGTCAGAGGCCCGCTGCTGCCGGAGATCTGCCTGCTGGGGATCGCCGTCACGGCTGTGGGGGCCTTGCTCTTTTTTGGAAGAGCGCCCGGGAGGCCTTTCCGGCTCTCCACCCGTCTGGCAGGTGTTCTTGCCTGTGCCGCGTTGACGGCGGCGCTTGTCCTGGAGGCCACGCCCTGGGGAGCGGTTCTGATCTTTGCGCCTGGTCCGGGGGAAACGGTCAGAGAAACGTTTTCCTACTTTAGCCTGACGCCGTTTGGCTATGCAAACTTTTTTCCGCTTTTGACAGCGGTGCTGACCGTTTCAGCCGGGGGGCTCTCGATCTTTCTGCTGGCAAAAAGGCTGAGAACGGCAAAACTGCAAAATGCGGCGTTCCTCTGCACGGCCGCCGCCCTTTTGTGCTCGGCCGCCCCCGTTGTGCTTTTGGGCGTGGCGTATGGGACCGTGACAGGTGCCGCGATCTCGATCTTGCTGTTGGCCTCGCTCGTCTTTCAGGCGTTTGCCAACCGGAGATCCGGGGGCTGAAGCGGGGATGCCGCCCGATGTCCCTATATATTACATTATATAGGGAGAAAGAGCGGACCAAGCGGCGGGGCAAAAAAGAGGGCCGCCGAAAGAGACGGGGCGGGCGCGCAGATTTTTTGAAAAAAGGTGTTGACTTTCGTGGGCGGAGTGTGGTATCATAATCGAGCTGCCCCAAGCGGGGCCGCAACCATAGCGGAAAGGCCGGCAGGCCGGGCACAAAAAAGAATTCAAAAAAATTCCAAAAAGTGCTTGACAAGCGAAACCAAGTACGCTATAATAAATAAGCTGTCCCACGGAAGTGAGCACAGCAAAACCTCCAAAGTTTTGGAGTACAGGACCTTGAAAATTAAACAATATAGGAAGAAGCTTGAAGGAACCCTTAGAGCAGGAAGAAACCTGCTCGTAAAAATAAAAAATTCCTTTAAAGTAATTCACAAAAGGACGCAAGCG
>NZ_JACONZ010000004.1 GCF_014287275.1 Anaerofilum hominis | reverse complement strand
CCCCATACGCGATCAGGTTCCAGGCGTGATTTTCGACATAACTGTCCTGCTCCAGGCCCTCGTCCCGCTGCGACATCCCTGTCACCGTGGCCGCCGGGATGCCCGCATAGCTGCACAGCAGCTGAAAGGCATATGCATAGCCGTCGCAGACCGCCTGCCGCTGCACCAGCGCACCGTAGGCGGTGTGGGCCAGCCGCGCGCGCAGGGGCAGTTCCTCCCCCGGGGCCAGCGGCGCCGTATCCGATGCGGCGGTGTCGTAGTCCGTGCCGCTGATCAGCAGCTCATACAGCAGCAGCTGGCGCTCCCACGCGTCCGCGCAGTCTGCGGCCCGGGCGAGAAGATCCGACAGTTTTTGATACAGTTCCTCCTGGCAGCCGTCGGAAGCGCCCTGTTCCTCTACCGGCGAGAGCTCTACCCCCAGGCCGCTGCCGGTGCTGGTGGAATAATAGGTGCAGTTGTAGCCCCAGCTGCGGGTCAAAAACTGGGGATAGTCGCACTGCATCGCATAAAGCGCCCGGGCCACCTGTTCCTGGGTGAATGCTCCCTTGACGTAGACCGACTCCTCCTCTCCGTCGATGAGGAACTGCAGGTAGGCGCGGTAGAGCTGCCGTTCCTGCGGGGAAGTCAGCTGATCAAAGTAAAACTGCATTACCTGCGGCTCAAAAACGGTCTTGATACCGGGGTCCACATAGGGCAGATCCGCGAGGGGGGCGTCTGGAAGCCGGTCATTGCGAAAGCGCTGCAGGGACTCCGTCAGCCCGCTGCAGCCGGTAAAAAGCAGACAGACCGCAGCGATCACAGCCAAAACACGTTTTTTCATGCTTCCCTCCCCCTTTCTCTGTTGAAACGGCAGGCGCCGTCTTTTCCCTACAGGCAAAGCTTCCCTTGATTTAAAAATATATACGTCTTTGCGCCCATGCAAAGACCCCGGCAGCGCCGCTGCCCGCGGCGCCGGAAAGTGCATGGTTCAGGAATATACTGTGGTCTAGTATAACATAAACAGCCGCGTTTTTTCGACAAAAACGCGGCTGTTCTCAATTTTTACAGTTTGGTAATTTTTGTTCCGGCGCCGATAAAGCCGGCCGTCCGTGCTGCAGGGCCGGTGCGGGGACCCGCAACGAACAGCCGATGGCCCGGTGATCCACTGTTCCAAAGCCCGCGCAAAGTCTGTAAATGTGTTTCACTTTACAGACTTTTATCCACCCGCACCGCACCGTAGTTGCGCACGCTGAGGACATAGCAGCTGCCCTTGCCGAACGCCGATTCCATCGCGGCGATGTACTGCTCCAGCTTTGCAGCCGGCACAAATGCCTGGATGGTGCCCGCAAAGCCGCCGCCCTGCAGCCGCCAGGCGCCCTGCCCCGCCAGGATATGCTGGCTGAGGGCCACGCCTACGGCCACCCCCTGCTCGCGCGGGTGGCGGATGCTGTAAGCGTTCTGGTTGTATTCAAAAGAGGAGTTCCCGCCGTCGATGATCAGCGCTTTGAACCGCTCGATATCCCCGGCGCGGACCGCGTCCCGCAGCTGCCCGGCGCGGCGGGTGTCGGCGAAGAAGTGGATGGCGCGCAGCACTGCGCGGTCGCCCGCCTGCTCCCGCACCATCGGGATGGAGGCGTAGAAGTCCTCTTCGTCCACCTCCCGCAGCACCTTTTTGCCGAAGAGGGCTGCGACCTGTTCCATCTCGGCGCGGATCGCGGCATAATCGTCGGTGAGATTGGCATGGCTGCCCTTGGTGTCGGTGATGCACAGGGACAGGCCATATTTTGCAAGGTCAAAAGCGACTTCTTCCACCACGGGGTGCCCGGGGTCTTTAAAGTCGATGGTGATGGCGCTGCCCACGCTGCTGGCAGTCTGGTCCATCAGCCCGCTCGGCTTGCCGAAATACACGTTTTCCGCATACTGGCTGATCTGCGCCACCTCTACCGGCGTAAAACGGAACTGATTGAACTCCCCGTTAAAAACTGTCCCGATGACCACCTCGAACGCAGCCGAAGACGACAGGCCGCTGCCCCGCAGCACATCGCTGGTGGTGTATGCGTCAAAACCCGCCACCTGGCCCCCCAGCTGGCGGATGCGCGCCGCCACGCCGCGGATCAGCGCACTGCTGCGCCCAAACTCGCGCTCGTTCACTTTGTCGTCGCTGACGTCCACCACGTCCGCGTCGCGAAAGCCGTGGGATTTGACCCGGACAATGGTGGAATCGTTGCGGGAGACCACCGCGATGATGTCCAGGTTCACTGCCGCAGCCATGACCACGCCGTTGTTGTGGTCGGTGTGGTTGCCGCCGATCTCGGTGCGTCCCGGCGCCGAGTAAAGCTCCACCTCCCGGTCTGCGCCGTAAAGCGTTTCAAAACGCCGCACGGCAGCCGCATAGCGCGCCCTCTGGCGGGCCACCCCCGCTTCGTCCGCACAGTAAAGGGCACGGAACGCGGCGTCATAAGCGCCGTTCTCAATACTGCCGATCAGCTCTTGCGTCTTCATCATTTCAGGCTCACCTCGTTTTGCTCTGCTCCGCCGACAGTCGTTTGCCCCGCCGCGTGCGGCGAAGCGGCGCGCGCGGCCCTGTTTATTCTTTCATTATAGCAAACCGCCCCAAAGCCGTAAACCGACTTTTTTGTGATAGCACATGGACTTTTGTTGATTCTTCTGCTACAATAAATTTTGTATGAATCTTGCGGGAGGAGGAGGCTGTCTTGCCGAACGTGTACAAGCAGAGCTTCAAGCAGACCCAGACCAACAACATCGAACTTTCCATCTACAACTGCGGCCTGCAGAGCTGTGAAAAGGGGTATTCGTGGGGGCCCGGCGTGCGCGACCATTACCTGATCCACTATGTGGCAAGCGGCAGGGGCACCTACGTCGTGAGCGGCGTCACCCATGAGGTGAAAAGCGGAGACGTTTTTTTGGCCAAGCCCTCGCAGCTGATCACCTACACGGCGGACCAGGAAGACCCGTGGGAATACTACTGGGTCGGGTTCAACGGCTCCAACGCCAACCGGCTTGTGCTGCAGCTCCCCTTTGGGGCCGACGCCCCGGTGCACACCTGCAAAAACCCGGAAAAAATCAAAAAAGCGCTGTTCAACATCTTCCTTTCCCGCGGGCCGGAAAATTACAGCGAGGCCCTGATGGTGGGCTATCTCTATATTTTTCTTGCGGAACTGATGAAAGAAAACGATCGACCCGAGAGCAGGGCGCAGTCCACCAGCAGCGTCTACGTGACCAGCGCGGTCAAATTCATCCAGTTCAACTATTCCCACGAGATCACCATCGACGACATCGCCAAGGCGGTGGGCGTCTCGCGCAGCCACCTCTACCGCGTTTTTATGAGCAACATCGGCGAATCCCCCATTGATTATCTGACCAATTACCGCATCAACGAGGCGTGTTATCTGCTCAAATGCGGCAATCTTTCCATTGCGGAGATCGCCACCTCCGTGGGCTTTTTCGACCAGTTCTATTTTTCTCGCGTCTTTAAAAAAAGCAAGGGCGTGCCGCCCAGCAAATACCTCTCCAGCAAGGAGGGCAGCCAGCCGTAAGCCCGCTGCGGCCGCGGCTCTTGATCGCCTATGAAAAAGAAATTTGCGGCGCTGCTTGCCGCTTTTACCCTGTTTGGCACTTTGACCGGCTGTACGCTGCCCCAAGACCTGCGCATCCTGGGCGCCCCCAAACTGGCCGTGCTGGGCGCGCCGCCGCAGGGCGAAGCCCCCGACCTGCCCCAAAACGCGGTTTTGCAGGCCGCCTCGGACGCCGGTCTGGAAGCAGTCTCGGGCGGCAACGGCGCGGACAGCCTTGCTTCCCTTGCACAGGAGCAGCAGGTCACTGTATTCATCGTGTGCCTTGCCCGGCCGACGGACGCCGCAGCTTATCTTGAAAGCGCCCGCTCCATGGGCCTGCCCGTCATCTTTTGCGGGGAGCGTCCCCCGGATGAGGAGATGCGCAGTTACGATAAATGCTGGTATGTGGGCGGCAGCCCGGCCAAACAGGGCGAGCTGCTGGGAGAAACGCTGTTTGAAGCCTATCTTCAAGGCCGGATCCCCGACAAAAACGGCGATAAACAGGTACAGGTGCTGACGGTGACCACTGGCGCCGCACAGGACGCACGCGCCGGAGCCGCTCTGCGCATCTTTGAAAACCGGGGCATATACAGTGAATTTTTACCCGCGCTGGCCATTTCGTCCGAACTGGAGAAAAACGCGGCAAATCAGATCCTGGCGCAGCTTTCTCAGCTGCCGCAGACAGAGCTGATCCTTGCGGCAAACCCGGCGCTGGCCCGGGCTGCTGCCCAAGCTGCTCCCGGCGTGCCGGTCGCCTGTTTTGGCAGCGATGAAGATTTGGACCCGCTTCTCGATTCCGGTGCCGTACTGGCCTCCGTCGCCTTTGACCAGAAAGCGGCGGCCGGGCTTGCCGTCTCTTTTGCGCTGAACGCCGCAGAGGGCCGGGACCCGACCGACGGCACCGGAGCGCGGCTGGACGACGCGCACGCGGCGCTGGTCGGCTTTTTTGTCAACTCAGCCCCGCTCCCGCAGAGCGGGGCATCTTCTGCGGCACAGGCCGCTTTACAGGAGGGGCCGGATGACCAAGAATGAGATCATAGAGCTGGAGATCACCGCCCTTTCCAGCGACGGCAACGGGGTGGGCCGGGCCGACGGCATGGCGGTTTTTGTGCCTTTTACCGCGCCGGGAGACCGCGCTCTTGTGAAGATCGTCAAGGTACAAAAAAGTTTTGCTTTCGGCATCCTGCATCAGCTGCTCTCACCGGGGCCGGGCCGGGCCGAGCCGGACTGCCCTGTGTTTGGCCGCTGCGGCGGCTGCGCTCTCCGCCATATCAGCTATCCGGCGGAGCTTGCGGCAAAGACCGCGTTTGTGGAGGATGCGTTTCGCCGTATCGGCGGCTTTTCTTTTTCCGCCGCGCCCTGTCTGCCATCCCCGCAGGAGGAGCGCTATCGCAACAAGGCGCAGTACCCGCTGGGGGCCGACGCGCAGGGGCGGATCTTTGCCGGCTTTTTTGCGCCGCGCAGCCACCGGGTGATCCCCTGCGCGGATTGCCGCCTGCAGCCGCAGGCCCTGGGCGAGACCGCTGCTTTTCTCTGTGCCCTGTTTACGGAGTATGCCATTCCCGTATATGACGAGCTGCAGCGCACCGGCCTGCTGCGTCATCTTTATCTGCGCCGCGCCCGGGACGGCGGTATTCTGGTGTGCATCGTGGCGAACGGCCGCCGTCTGCCCCATGAAAAAGAACTGGTGCAGCGGCTGACCCGGCGCCTGCCGGAGATCAGGACCGTGGCCCTGAACGTGAATACCAAAAACACCAATGTCATCCTGGGGCCGCAGACCCGCGTCCTGTTCGGCAGCGGCGTGCTGGAAGACGTGCTCTGCGGCGTGCCGGTAACGCTCTCCCCCGCTTCTTTCTATCAGGTGAATACGCTGGGCGCCGAACAGCTCTACGAGGAGGCAAAACAGCTGGCTGCGCCGGGCCCCGGCGACCTGCTGCTCGATCTGTATTGCGGCACCGGCACCATCGGCCTGTCCATGGTGCGGGAAGTGGGACAGCTGGTGGGCGTGGAGGTCGTGCCCGCCGCGGTGGAGAGCGCAAAGCTGGCTGCACAGAAAATGGGGGCGGACAACGCGCGCTTTTTCTGCGCAGACGCCGGCGAGGCCGCCGCGCGGCTGGCGGCGGAGGGGCTGCGCCCCACGCTGGTGGTATTGGACCCGCCGCGCAGGGGCTGCGACGCCAAAACGCTGGAAGCCGTGCTCGCAATGGCGCCGGGCCGCATCGTCATGGTGAGCTGCAACGCCGCGACCGCCGCGCGGGATGCAAAGATTTTGGCCGCGGGCGGATATTGCCTGCGGGCGCTGCGCCCTGTGGACATGTTCCCCCGCACCAAACATGTGGAATGCGTAGCCCTGCTGGAAAAGTGACCCATCCCGCGGCTGAAAACACCGCAGCGGGCACGGCGGTGTGCGGCACAAGCTCCCGCCGGCCGCCGCGCGGAGAAGCTGCGGACGCCCGGACGCCGTCTTTGCATCCCAAAACGGCAGGAAGCTTTTAGATCAGGTTGGGAGGATCGTCTCTATGCCGAACAGAAAGAAGATCAAAACCACAAGAGAACAGATCGTCGCCTACTGGGCGGATCACGTGTCGGAGGCAGGGCTGAGCATCGATTTCAGCGAGGCGCAGGAGCGCTGCTGGCGCTGCGGCTGTCAGCGCAGTCTGGAGCGCTGCCACATCGTGCCGGACTCTCTGGGCGGGGCTGACACTGCCTCTAATCTCGTTCTGCTGTGCAAACGGTGTCATCTGGACAATCCCAATACTGCAGACCCCGAGATCATGTGGGACTGGCTGCACGCGTATGCAGTCCCCTTTTATGATACTTTCTGGACCATACAGGGCATGGAAGAGTATAAAAAGATCTATTCCGTCTCTTTCTCCGACGAACTGAAAGCGCGCGGGGTTACCGAGCAGGACCAGAAAGAGCTGGAGGGCATCCTGCAGCAGCAGCTCGCCAGGACCTCTTATCACTTTGGAGACCCCCATCTCAATATCGCCACCCTTGCGGGCCTTTACCGCATGACGCTCAAGGAGTTCGACCGCATGCACGGGTATGTGACGCGCCGGGAGATCAAGGCCTGCGTCGATATCCGGGATTATCTCTAAGAGAGTGCGGCGCGCCGTCTGCGGACGGCAGGGCCCGTTTTTGAGCGCCGTTCTCAGACATCAGAAAGGATTTTTTATGAGACTTCTTTTTAAGCAGCGTTTCTTTTCCTGGCTGGACAGCTATGACATCTACGATGAAAGCGGAAATGTCGTGTATACGGTGGAGGGCAAGCTCTCCTTTGGGCATTGTCTGGATATTCTGGACGCCTCCGGGCAGTATGTGGGCACGGTCAAAGAGGAGATCCTCACCTTTTTGCCCCGTTTTCGCATCTATGCCGGCGGACAGTGTCTCGGTGAGATCCGCAAGGAATTCACATTCTTCAAGCCCGCCTTTCAGCTGGACTGTAACGGCTGGCGGGTGGAGGGCGATATTTTTTCGTGGGAATACCAGATCACAGACGCCGCGGGCGAAGCTGTCGCGCATCTTTCCAAAGAGCTGCTTCATCTCACCGACACCTATGTATTGGAGTTTCCCGACCCGCAAAACGCGCTGCTGGTGCTGATGATCGCGCTGGCCATCGACGCGGCCAAATGCTCTGCGGGGGACTGACAAATGACAAAAACGCCCGATTGCCCCGCAAAAAAACAGCGCTGCGGCGGATGTCCGCTTCTGGCGCTTCCCTATGAGGAACAGCTGCGGCAAAAACAGGAACTGTCAGACCGTTTTCTCGCTCCTTTCTGCAAACCTGCTCCCATCCTGGGCATGGAAACCCCGTTCCACTACCGCAACAAGGCCATCGCCACCGTTGCGCCCGGCCCGGGGGGCAAGCCGGTCTGTGGGATCTATGAGTCCCGCACTCACCGGGTCGTGCCCGTGCGGGACTGTCTTTTGCAGGACAGCCGCATCAACGAGGTGGTGGAAGCCGCGCGCGCGGCGGCGGTCCGATGCCGGCTCAGCGCGTTTGATGAGGACCGCGGCACCGGCGTGCTGCGCCATTTTGTGGTGCGCCGCGGGGTGCACACGGGCGAAGTCTCGGTGACTGTCGTCACGCCCTCCCCCTTTTTTCCCGGCAGCCGGGATTTTGTCCGTTCTCTGCGCGCAGCCTGTCCGGATGTCACAACGATCGTGCAGAACATCAACCCGCGCCGCACCAGCGCCGTGCTCGGCAGCGCCGAAAAGGTGCTGTACGGCAAGGGATTTATCGAGGACGAACTCTGCGGCCTGCGCTTTTCCATTGCGGCGCGCGCCTTTTATCAGGTCAACCCGCTGCAGACAGAAAAGCTGTATGCCGCCGCCCTTGATTTTGCCGGTCTCACCGGGGCGGAGCGCGTCATCGACGCCTATTGCGGCATCGGCACCATCGCCCTGGCTGCGGCGGGCCGGGCAAAGGCCGTGCTGGGGGTAGAGCTCAACAGCGAAGCCGTCCGCAGCGCCCAGCGCAACGCCCGCAGAAACGAGATCAAAAACGCTGACTTCCTCTGCGGGGACGCCGGAGAATTGATGACGCGGATGGCCGAGGACGGAGAAAAAGCGGACCTCGTCTTTTTCGATCCCCCGCGGGAGGGGGCCAGCCGGACCTTTCTGGAGGCGCTGACGCGCCTGGCCCCTCCAAAAGCCGTCTATATCTCCTGCAACCCCGAAACGCAGGCGCGCGATCTTGAATATCTTGCCCATCAAGGCTATGCAGCGCGCCGTATCCAGCCCGTCGACATGTTTCCCCACACGCGTCATGTGGAGACGGTGTGCCTGCTGGTGAAGAGCAAAAAGGGTCTTTAAAACAAAGTCAAAAAGGCTTTCGCCCGCCGCCTGTTAAACAAAAGGTATGATCTTTACAGCCGTCGGAAGAATAAAACGAGTCCGCCGGCAGCTTTGGCGCCGCGATCTTCAGAGGGCGCACAGCCGCAAAAGGTCAGGGAAAGCCACAGGAGAAAACGCCGGACCCGCGGCGCTGTCCCGCGGGTCGTCCCTTTCGGGCCGCCCTGTCTCCCCCTGCAGGGCCTTGTCCCGGCGGCACCGTGGTCTGCAGGCTTCCTCTTGAGGATAAGGCCGCCATGTACCCTAAATTTTCGCTTTTTTATCCGCCCTGTTCTCAAAAAGCATCGAAAGGATCGTGAGAGGATTGAAAGCACGCATCCAGTCAGGCACTGTCCTGCTTTACGGCTATGAAAACGCCCCGGAGCGCGCGGAACTGGAACAGCTGTTCCGCAGTGAGCGCGCCACTGTCCGCTTGGCTGGGCGGGCTGCATCCGGCGAAACGCTGGGCGCCCTGCTCGGCCTGCCCGGTCACCCGCCCACCGGCGCGCCGCCAGAACAGACGCCTGAGGAAAAGGCATTGATCTTTTACGCTTTTTCCGACGCGGCGCTGGACCGGCTGCTGGATGGATTGCGCGCCCGGGGTCTTGCGGCAGGCGCGCTCAAGGCGGTGGTCACCGCGCACAACCGCGGCTGGACCCTGGCCGCGCTGCTGGCGGAGCTCTGCCGGGAAAGAGAAGAATTTTCACAGGAGCGGGGGGACGCCGCGGAATGATCTACCGCATTGAAGAGGGGCACTTTGTCCCCCTGCCGGACGGAACAGGGCGGCCGACAGGGCCGTGCTTCGGATTGTTCCCCCTTGCGCAGGCGCAGCAGGTCTTTGACAGCCTTGGCATCGGCGCGCCTTTTCTGCCCGAGCTGCTTTCCGGCAGGGCGGCAAAATTTGAGAGCCATGACGGTTTTGACCTGATCCGGCTCTCGGTGCTCAACGGCCAAAAGATCGCTCTTTCCAGCCATCCGGTGGTGTTGTACCTGTCGCAGGGGATGCTTCTGGCTTTTTCCGACAGCGAGAGGATGCGCCGGGCGCTTGCCTCCTACGCGGAAAAAGCGGATGAAGTCGCTTTCGACCGGGTGCTTTATTTTCTCTTCAAGCGCCTCACGGAGGAGGACAGCGTCCGGCTGGACGACATCGAGTCGGAGATCCTGCAGCTGGAGGACCGGCTGCTGGAGGGCGAACACACGCCGGAATGCGCGCGGCAGATCGCGGCCCTGCGCCGCAAGCTTTTCACCCTCAAAAGCTATTATGAACAGTTCTACAATCTTCTCGACGGCATCATGGAAAATGAAAACGGCCTGTTTGGGCGGGAGGCCCTGCGCTATTTTAAGATCTTTTCAGGCAAGCTGGACCGCCTGGGCCGCCACACCGGCAACCTGCGCGACTATATCACCCAGGTGCGGGAGTCCTATCAGGCCCAGGTGGACATTGAACTCAACAAGATCATGAAGCTGTTCACCGTCATCACCGCCGTGATCTCTCCCCTGACCCTGATCGCCGGCTGGTACGGCATGAATTTTTCCATGCCGGAATACCGCTGGGCCCTGGGCTATCCCGCCGTCCTCCTGCTGAGCGTGTCCGTGGTGGCCCTGTGCATTTATTACTTCAAAAAACACCGCTGGTTCTGACCTGCATGAAAGGAGCTCGGCTTGACAAAACTCACCGCTGTGGTCTGGGATTGGAACGGCACCCTGCTGGACGACGTGGACGTCTCTTACCGCACCATCAACCGGGTGCTCTCACAAAACGGTTACCCGCCCATCCCCGATCTTGCCTCCTACCGGGAAAAGTTCTGCTTTCCCATCATCCAATATTATCGCAACGCGGGCTTTGATTTTGCGCGCACCCCTTTTGAGGAGGCGGCCCGGCAATATATGGACCTGTATCACCCGGCGGCGGAACACTGTTCTTTGCAGGAGGGGGCGCAGGCCGTCCTGAACGCCCTGCAGGAGGCAGGGCTGCGGCAGATATTGCTCTCCGCTTCCCTCCAGGCCCATCTGGAAATGCAGGTCGCCCGCACCCCCATCGGCCCCTGTTTTGACCGGCTGCTGGGCATCGGCGATATCTACGCCGCCAGCAAACAGGAGCTGGCGCTCTCTTTTCTGCGGGAGAGCGGCCTGGACCCTCAGTCAGTTCTTTTTGTCGGCGACAGCGTACATGATTTTGAGGTGGCGCAGGGCTGCGGTTCTCCCTGTGTGCTGTTCAGCGGCGGCCATCAGCCCCCTGCGGTCCTGGCGGCCACCGGCAGCCCGGTGATCGCCTCGCTGTGCGAGCTGCCGCCTCTTTTGTCCTCTGTCCTCTTTTGATTTTCAGGGGCCTGGAACTCTGCACAAGGCACAGGCCGCGCCGGCTGTGTGCAGAGCGCCGCGGTCGCGGTCAGGCAGCCCGCTTTTCCCCGGCGTCCCTTTGCGTCAATACAATGCCGTTTTGCGTGTTTTGTCCCTATCGCCCAGCCGGGCCAAGGCATCGCCGGTACGGCTTTGTCCGTGCGGCCAAATACCAAATGCAGCGAAGGCTCTGAAAATCCCGTCCCGGCAAAACAGGAAAGGAAGTTTTGAATTTGGAAGATATCATCTGCTTTGGCGGCCCGATCCTCACCATGGAGCCAGGCCCCGACCCGGAGGCCGTGCTGGTGCGGGAGGGCCGTATCGAAGCCCTGGGCTCCCTGGAAAAATGCAGTGCCCTTGCCCCGCATGCACAGCGGCTGGACCTTGAAGGGCGCGCTTTGCTGCCCGCTTTTCTCGACCCTCACAGCCATATCACCTCCCTGGCCGGCACCCTGGGCCTCTGTGACCTGAGCGCCGCCCAAAGTTTTGACGAGATCGCCGCCGCGCTGCGCGCGTTTCTGGACGCCGATCTCCCCGCCCCAGGGGGCTGGGTCTGCGGTTTTGGCTACGATCACAACTTTCTGCGCGAAAAACAGCATCCCACACGCCGGCTGCTGGATCAGGTCAGCGCTGATATCCCCATCCTTATCTCCAACACAAGCGGGCACATGGGGGTGGCCAACAGCGCCGCCCTGCGGGCGATGGGGATCACCGCAGGTACGCCCGACCCCGAGGGCGGGATGATCGGCCGCGAACCCGGCGGGCGCGAGCCCAACGGCTATCTGGAGGAGACCGCCTTTACCGCCCTGGGCTCACTGGCTCCCCGCCCCACGATGCAGCAGCGCATTTCTCAGCTCTGCCGCGCAGAGGAGGTCTATCTCTCCCACGGCATCACTACCATACAGGACGGTCTGACCCGGGACGCCGACTGGGCGCTGCTGCAGGCCGCCTCGGAACAGGGCAGCCTCAGGGCGGACATTGTCAGCTATATCGACCTACAGCATTGCCGGGACCTTGCCACAGATGAGCCCCGTCTCAAACAGTACCGCGGCCGCCTCAAGCTGGGCGGCTATAAGATCTTTCTCGATGGCTCGCCCCAGGGGCGCACTGCCTGGATGAGCCGTCCCTATCTGGGCGCAGACGATGGCTATCGCGGTTACCCGGTCCACTCCGATGCGGCGGTGGAGGCCTTTATGACCGCTGCGCTGGAGGACGACACCCAGATCCTTGTCCACTGCAACGGCGACGCCGCTGCCCAGCAGATGCTGGACGCTTATGCCGCCGCTGTTAAAAAGACCGGGCGCGGCGGCATCCGGCCCGTGATGATCCACGCCCAGCTGCTGCGTGAGGACCAGCTGCCGCAGCTGGCAGAGCTGGGCATATTCGCTTCTTTTTTCGTCGCTCACACCTGGCAGTGGGGAGACGTCCACATTGAAAATTTCGGCATGCAGCGCGCCTCCCGCATCAGCCCGGCGGGCAGCGCGCTGCGGGCAGGGGTACCCTACACGTTTCATCAGGACACCCCGGTGCTGCCGCCTGATATGATCGATACGCTGTTCTGCGCCGTTAACCGGCTGACCCGCAGCGGCGTCCACCTGGATCAGAACGAGCGTGTCAGCGTTCTGGACGCGCTGCGCGGCGTGACGATCAACGCGGCGGCCCAGTACTTTGAAGAGGGAGAAAAAGGCAGTATCGCCCCCGGCAAACGGGCCGACCTGATCCTGCTCTCAGAAGATCCCCGCGCCGTGCCGGCAGAAGAGCTGCGGCGCATCCGGGTGCTGGAAACCTTCAAGGACGGCGTCTCGGTGTGGCGCGCGTAGCGCTGCCCCTTTTAAATGGCATCCGTCCCGGCACGGTTTTTGTTCTGCAAAAAATGTAAAACGTCCGCTGTTTGCCGTGCGGACAAGGGAGACCCCATGCCTGACTTTCAAAAAGACCTGGAAGCATTGAACCGCATCCCCGCGCCGCTGCTGCGCTGGTACGATGCGGGAGCCCGGGTCTTGCCCTGGCGATCGGACCCGCAGCCTTATTATGTCTGGCTGTCCGAGATCATGCTGCAGCAGACGCGGGTGGAGGCGGCGACACCCTATTTCGAGCGCTTCATCGCAGAACTGCCGTCCATTGCCGATCTGGCCGCAGCCCCGGAAGAACAGCTGCTCAAGCTGTGGGAGGGGCTGGGATATTATAACCGGGTGCGCAACCTGCAGAAAGCCGCTCAGGTGGTAACCGACCGCTACGGCGGTCAGCTGCCCGCCGATTTTGAAGCCCTGCTGGCCCTGCCCGGCATCGGCCGGTATTCTGCCGGCGCCATCGCCAGTATCGCTTTCGGCCTGCCAGTGCCGGCGGTGGACGGCAATGTGCTGCGGGTGCTCAGCCGGGTGCTGGAAAGCCCGGAGGACATCGGCAGGGAGGAGACGAAAAAGGCCATGGGCGCAGCCCTGGAACAGGTCCTGCCCCGGACCCGGCCCGGCGATTTCAATCAGGCCCTTATGGAATTGGGCGCCATGGTCTGCCTGCCCAACGGCGCCCCCCGCTGCGGCGCCTGCCCTTTGCAGGACCAATGTCTGGCGTACCGCAGCGGCACCACCGGCAGTTATCCGCGCAAAGCGCCGAAAAAGGCCCGCCGCATGCAGGAACGCACCGTTTTTCTGCTGGTGAGGGACGGCCTTGTCGCCGTGCAAAAGCGGCCTGCTTCCGGCCTGCTTCGCGGCTTATGGGAGCTGCCCGGCACAGACGGTTTTCTCTCGCAGGATGAGGCGCGGTCGTATCTGGCCGGGCAGGGGCTCTTCCCCACTGGTCCGCTGCGGGACGCGGGCAAAGCGAAGCACATCTTCACCCATGTGGAGTGGAGGATGCGCGGTTGGGCCGCCCCGGTCCAGAGCGAGGCGCCCGGGCTGACTTTTGCCACGCCCGACCGTATTTTTGACGAGCTGTGCCTGCCCAGCGCTTTCCGCGCTTATACCGGACAGATCAAAGCTTTTGTAAAGGAGTTTACCGATGCAGATTCGTGAATACCAGCCGCAGGACCTGGAAAAGACCGCGGCGCTTTGGCTGACCAGTACCATCAAAGCGCACCCCTTTATTCCTGAGGAATACTGGCTTCGCGCCTACCGGGAGGTGTATCACCGCTGGCTGCCCGGGGCTGTGACCCTGCTCGCCGATGTGGACGGGGAGATCGAGGGCTTTCTCAGCTTTACCGCTCCCGGTGAGATCGGAGCGCTTTTTGCCGGCCCCAGCTGTCAGGGCAAGGGGCACGGCACCGCCCTGCTGAACGCAGCAAAAGAGCGCTTTGCCCACCTGAAGCTGAGTGTCTATGCAGAAAACACCAGGGCAGTCGGTTTTTATGAAAAGAACGGTTTTTCTTTGCAGGAAGAACGGATCGATGAGGCCACCGACCAGCGCGAATTCGTGATGTCCTGGCATCGGTGACCACACGCATCCTGAAACGGCAAATCACCAGAACCCCTGTGGATGCAGGCGCTTTTCAAAGAAAAGCGCGGGCAGAGCGTCCCCGCGCATTTTTGGCGAGGGGCCGGCTGCCTCTCATCCGAGCAATTTTTTCAAGCGTTCGGAGGTTTAAGCTCATCGGCGGGGCCTCGCCGGGCCCGGAGCCGGGCCTTTCCGGCCCTTTAAAAACGCCTGTTTGCGGCGTCCCGGCCCTGAGACCGCAGATACGCATATCAAAAACCGCGGGAAATGGTCTCCCGCGGTTTTTGCATTGTAAAGCTATTTTACTTTTCGCACCGCAAACAAAAACCATTTTGCGAGGTGCAGGGCTTTATCTCGTTCTGATGCAGGTCGCTCCATCTGAAAGCGCGCGGCGCTATGCGTTTTCAGTTTATTTCATCTCTCACGGCAAGCCCCTTTGCTGGCGGGGGATACCTGCCGCCAGGGAAAGCGGCAGACCGGCTCTGCGGTATTCTTCTTCCCTTTTCCCTTTCTCGCCGCAGAGTCCTGCCTGCTGCCACAAGCTCTCTTTTTTATTTTTCTGTTGCATTGCCCATGACAAAGTTGTATCATGAAATCGCATTAAAATTGCATTAAGAAAATTGTCGATTTGATTAATGCGGCATTAAATATGACTCAGGCAAAAAGCCGGCTGCAACTGGAGGGCAATATGAATATCGTGATCGTCGGCATCGGCAAGGTGGGCAGCACCGTGGCGGAATACCTTTCCCGCGAGGGGCATGAGGTGGTCGTGGTGGACCGCAACCCTGACGTGGTGGACCACATGGCGAGCAACTACGACGTGTTGGGCATCTGCGGAAACGGCGCTTCCATCGAGATCCAAAAAGAGGCAGGGGTCCCCAAAGCTGACCTGATCATTGCGCTGACGTCCTCTGACGAATTTAACATCCTGTGCTGCATCCTGGCAAAAAAGAGCGGCGCGCGCCACGCCATCGCCCGGGTGCGCAACCCGGATTATTTCAAACAGCTGAATTTTATGCGCAAGGAGCTCGGCCTTTCCATGGCCGTCAACCCCGAACTGGAGGCCGCCAATGCCATCAGCCGCATGCTGCGCTTCCCCAGTGCGACCAAGCTGGAGCTGTTTGCCAAGGGCCGGCTGGAGATGGCCGAGGTCACGCTTTTCCCCGGCACCCTGCTGGAAGGCGTCGCCCTGCATGAGCTGCAGCAAAAATTTGGCGCCCAGGTGCTGATCTGCGCCGTACAGCGCGGCGACGACGTCTTTATCCCCTCGGGCGAATTTGTCCTGCACGCGGGCGACCATATCAACGTCACGGCCTCCCACGCGGACATCAGCACTTTTTTCAAAAGCCTCGGCATCTATCGCGACAGCGTAAGGTCCGTGCTGATCGTGGGAGGCGGCAAGATCGCCTTTTACCTGGCCGCGCAGCTTCTGCATCTGGGGATGCGGGTCAAGATCGTGGAGCAGGACGAGGCCACCTGCGAACTGCTCAGCGAGGCTCTGCCCAAAGCGACCATCCTGCACGGCGACGGCACCGATCAGGAGCTTTTGCTTGAGGAGGGGCTCGGCTCTATCGACGCCTGCGTCTCTCTGACCGGCATTGACGAAGAAAATATCATCGTTTCCATGTTCGCCGCCATGAAAAAGGTCAAAAAGGTGATCACAAAAGTCAACCGCTCGAATCTGTTCTCCATCATGCGCAGCGTCGGCATTGAAAGCGTCGTCTCCCCCCGCGCCGTCACCGGCGAGCTGATCCTGCGGTATGTGCGCGCCATGCGCAACTCCAAAGGCAACAGCGTGCAGACGCTGTATAAGCTGCTTGACGGCCGCATGGAGGCCCTTGAGTTCATCGTCGGGGAAAGTGCGCCCTTTATCGGGAAAACGCTGCAGGAACTTCAGTTCAAAAAGGGGACGCTTATCGCCGGCATCATCCGCGCGGGCAAGCTCATCCATCCCCAGGGCAGCGACGTGATGCTGCCCGGCGACCTTGTCATCGTCGTGACGACCGCCCCCGGCCTGCGGGATCTGAAAGACACTTTGGCGGAGGCGTGAAGGACATATGAATTATCCCATGGTTTTCTACCTGACCGGCAACCTTTTAAAGGCGGAGGCGGGCTTGATGCTGCTGCCGCTGCTGGTCGCCGTCTTTTACGGCGAAGATACCGTGCTGTCTTTTGCCATCACCATCCTGCTGCTGCTCATCATCGGGCTTTTGCTCTCTTTTCACAAACCCAAAGATCGCGCCATGTATGCGCGCGAGGGGTTTCTGATCGTGGGCATCTCCTGGGTGCTGCTGTCGCTGTTCGGCGCCCTGCCGTTTACCCTGTCGGGTGAGATCCCCCGCTTCGTGGACGCTTTTTTTGAGACCGTGTCGGGCTTTACCACCACCGGCGCGAGCATCCTCACCGATGTGGAGTCACTGAGCCGCGGCATTTTGTTCTGGCGCAGCTTTACCCACTGGGTCGGCGGCATGGGCGTGCTGGTCTTTGTGCTGGCCATCCTGCCGCAGTCCGACGCGCAGACCCTTTATGTCATGAAAGCCGAAGTGCCCGGCCCCACCTGCGGCAAGCTGGTGGCCAAGGTGCGCCACACCGCGCT
This sequence comes from Anaerofilum hominis, assembly GCF_014287275.1. Classification (GTDB taxonomy): domain Bacteria; phylum Bacillota; class Clostridia; order Oscillospirales; family Ruminococcaceae; genus Pygmaiobacter; species Pygmaiobacter hominis. Next base: position 334,417 of record NZ_JACONZ010000004.1, on the reverse strand, counting down.
GATCCTTTACGGCATCTACCTTGCCATGACCGTGCTGTTGATCGTGCTGCTGATGCTTGGCGGCATGCCCCTGTTTGACAGCGTCCTGCACTCGTTCGGCACCGCCGGCACCGGCGGCTTCGGCATCAAGGCCACCAGTATCGGCCATTACGGCTCGGCGTATATCGACGGCGTCATCGGCGTGTTCATGATCCTGTTCGGCGTCAACTTCAACCTGTACTATTTCCTGCTGCTGGGCGATTTTGCCAGCGTATTCAAAAGCGAGGAGCTGCGCTGGTATCTGGGCATCATCGCGGCCTCGGTGGGCCTGATCACGATCAATATCCTGCCCCTGTACGGCGGAGACCCCCTCCACAGCTTCCGCTATGCATTTTTCCAGGTCTCCAGCATCATCACCACCACCGGCTACACCACGGCGGACTACAGCGCATGGCCGGTCTTTTCCCAGACGATTTTGGTGCTGATCATGTTTGTCGGCGCCATGGCGGGTTCCACCGGGGGCGGTATCAAGGTCTCGCGCGTGGCCATCCTTTTCAAAAACGCGGTGCGTGGCCTGCGCTCCATGCTGTCCCCCCGCAGCGTGCGTGCCCTCAAATTTGAGGGCAAACCGCTGGAAAAACAGACGCTGGGCAGCATCAACTGCTTTTTTACCGCCTATATCCTGCTCTTCGCCCTCAGCGTGCTGCTGCTGGCGGGCGATCAGCACGACCATGTGTCGAATCTCACCGCCGTCGCCGCCTGTATCAACAACATCGGCCCCGCACTGGGCATCTGCGGCCCGATGGGCAGTTATGCCCCGTTCAGCGACCTGTCCAAGATCGTCCTCAGTTTTGACATGCTTGCCGGCAGGCTGGAGATCTTCCCCATCCTGATGCTTTTTGTGCCCTCCACTTACCGCAGGCGCTGAGCCGCGGCGCCCGGCCGGAGATGCGGCCTGCGGTTCTCCCTGCCCTGCCCTGCCCTGCCGCTGAATGCCTGTCCCCTTTTCACAGGGCAACAAAAGAAAACTATAAAAGCGCCGCACAGCCTTGCGGAAGATCTCCGGGGCTGTGCGGCGCTTTTTTCTCTTTTCAGCCGGGCATCCGTTGGGGCGTGTGCAGCCAGAAGCAGTCAAACTTCATCCAGGCAGGCTCTCACCCGGGCAATGAGGCGCTTTTTCCGCTCCGGCGGCAGAAAAGCGGCCTCGGCGCTGTAGAGGTTCATCCGCACGAGATCGGCGTCGCTGAAGCCCATGCGCCGGCAGCATTCATATTCCCGTTCCAGGCTGGTGCCCAGCACCACAAGGTTGTCGGTGTTCACGGTCACCCGGACGCCCTGATCGTAGAGGACCTTGAGCGGATGGCGGCCGTCGTCCGGCAGGTCGTAGGAGATGATGCTGCTCATGGGGCACATCTCCAGTGTGACGCCGCGCGCCTTGACCGCCTGCTGCAGCTCCGCCTGCTGGGCCACCTGATACCCGTGCCCGATGCGGGGCGTGCCGAACGGCAGGCACTGGGGCACTTCAAATTCCGAGTGGCAAGTGGCCGGCACCCCAAGCTTCTTTGCCAGCGCAAACACGTCGGCATACTCCGCCAGGCGCTCTTCATAACCGGCCAGGTCGATCCCCGCCACCCCGGTCCCCGCGTCGATGAACTCCTTTGCCAGGCGCACGGTCTCCAGATTCTGTTCCCGATTTTGCTCCGCCGGGTCCAGCGTCCCCATGGCGCAGAGCAGAATGCCCGTCTCTATGCCGGGACAATCAGCTTCGCCTTCCGCCTGCCCGTCCAGCACCGCCTGGATGACCTCGCGCTGGGAAAGTCCGCCGCAAAGGTGGAACTGCGGCGCGAAGCGCAGCTCGGCATACCACACCCCCTCCGCCGCCAGGCGGCGGACCAGCTCGGCGGTCACCCGGCGCAGGGCCGGCGCTGTCTGCATCACGGCGATGGGCAGATCGAACTCCTTGAAATCCGAGCCGTTTCCCCCCGGCTGGATCACCATTTTTCGCACAGCCTCCTCGGGGGAAAGCGCGCCCTCCGCCAGCCCCTGCTGCCGCGCCAGTTCCAGCGCGGTCTCCGGCTGGACCGAGCCGTCGATATGCAGATGAAGGTCGATCTTGGGAAATTCTCTCAAAGGGGTTCCCTCCTGTTTTGTGGTGTAAGCGCAAGGCGGAGCGCCGCGTCTGCAGCGTCCGGTGCTTTTCTTTTATTTTGCCACAAAATCACAAAAACGGCAAGCGCCCCGCTTTTTGCGGCAGGACAGGACCGCCCCGCGCCCCTGGTTTTTCCTGTGGGTGCCGCTTTACTTTTTAGCGCTGATGTGGTATCCTGATACTGTCAACTGTGTACATAAAATGTCGCATTTTTTGTGTATATTACACGAATGTGTAACGTAATCAAAGGAAAACGCAGGCTGTAAAGCCTTTTTCCTTTATAAAGGAGCTGTCCGGATTGCAGGTAAAGGAACGGGGGATCCTCTCCCTCACCCCATCTCGGTTCAAACGGGCGCTCGCACTGATCTTCAGTGCCGGCGCTCTGCTTTTTTTGATTCTGGCGCGGGATCTCTTTTTTTACAACGGAAAGGGATTTCAGCTGTCCTATTACCTTTGGTCGCTGGCCCTTGTCCCGGCCACGGGGCTGCTGATCGCGTTTGATCTGCACCTTTCCCGGCCGGCGCAGGGCGTCCTGTCCGTCTTTCTGGCGGTGGTCAGCGCCCTGCCCATGTTCGCCATGATGGAGGCTTTCGACGTCAATACGATCTTCAAGGTGCTTCCTCACGCGCGGCTTTTCAATATCTTCCTGATCTGGCTTGTCTGTTGGGTGCTCTACTCGCTGTTCGGGCGCTTTACAGTGGCGCTGCGCATTGCGGACGTGCTGTTTTACGTCATGGGGCTGGCCAACAGCGCGGTGCGCACTTTCCGGGGAACGCCCATCTCCGCGCTGGATCTGTACAACATCAAAACGGCGGCGGCGGTGTCCGGCCGGTATCGCTATCCGTTTGAGTTTTACTTTTTTACCGCCACGCTGCTGATGCTGTTCATCTGGTTCCTGGCCGGAAAAGCCGTCTGGCGCAGCGAGCGCCGTCTCCCCCGCTGGATCGCCCGCGGCGCATGTCTTGTATCGGTGCTGGTTTTCGGCGCCGTCTTTTCCAACACGGCGTTTCTCAACAGCATCGGCATCAAGGACTATCTCTGGAACCAGAATCTCGCTTTCTATGACAACGGTCTGCTTTTGAGCCTCGCCTACAGCACCAAATATCTGAATATCGAGGTGCCTGAAAACTACAGCGCGCAGACGGCGCAGCAGGTGATCGACGAGGCGGAGCGCCCGCAGCCCGTAAAACCAGCGGACCAGAAACCCAATATCATCGCCATCATGAATGAGAGCTTTGCCGATCTGTCAGTGGTGGGAGAATTCGAGACCGACGTGGACTACATGCCCTTTATCCGCAGTATGTCCGGCCAGCCCAACACCATTACCGGCCAGCTGCGGGTCAGCACGTTCGGCGGCGGCACCTGCAACACGGAATTTGAATTTCTGACCGGCAACACGCTGGGCTTTTTCCCATCGGGCAGCGTGGTCTATCAGCAATATATCCACCGGGAAACGCCGTCGCTTGCCACGGTTCTCAAGGGGCAGGGCTACACGGCGGACGCGGTGCATCCGTTCTACGACTATTGCTGGAGCCGGGACAAGGTCTACCCTTTGCTGGGCTTTGAGCACTTTTATGACCTCTCTGATTTTCCCGGCGCCCGCATGATCGGCAGCTATGCGGGCAACTGCGTGAGCGACGAGTCGGACTTTGCAAAGCTGATCGAACTGTTTGAAGCCAAGGCCCCAGGCCAGCCGATGTTCCTCTTCAACGTGACGATGCAGAACCACGGCGGCTATGCGCAGCTCATCAACGCCCCCGACGAGCTCGTCCATATGACCCGCGGCGGCTACACCAGCAAATATGCGGATAACTACCTCTCGCTTATCAAGGCCACCGACACCGCTTTTGAACAGCTGATCGACTATTTCAGCAAGGTGGAAGAACCCACCATTATCCTGATGTTCGGCGACCATGCGCCCAACCTGCCGGACGGCGTCTACGAGGCGCTGCTGGGCAAAAGCTTGGACGGCCTCACGCTGGAAGAGATGCAAAAGCGCTTTACCGTGCCCTTTGTGCTGTGGGCCAACTACGAGATCGACACGATGGGCGGCGACGCAGGCCTGCTGAGCGCCAATTACCTCTCCACCCTCCTCATGCGCACGGCGGGCCTCAGGACCACCCCTTACATGGATTATCTCGCCGCCCTCTCTGCCAAGCTCCCCGCCGTCAACCTGAACGGCTATCGGGGAGAGGATGGTGTGGAATACGGCTATGAGGACGACTCCCCCTACACCGGTCTGCTGGAGGACTACCGCACGCTGCAGTACAATTATCTGTTCGACAAAAAAGAACGCCTGGATCAGCTTTTTGACTTTGCGCCGCCGGCGGACGCGGAGTGACCATGGAAAGGAAAGGTGCGTTGCCTTTGAACTATGATGAGCTGCTGAACACCAGCACCGACATCGCGTTTGCCCTGCTGGAGAGCGGCGCGGAAATTTACCGGGTGGAAGAAGCGATCCAGCGCATTTTCCGCGCTTATGGGGTCGAGCACGGCGCGGTCTTTGCCATCCCCACGCTGCTCATTCTTTCCGTGCAGGACGACAAGGGGCACCCGCTGACCGAGATCCGGCGGCTGGGCGGCCACGGAAGCGACCTTGCCAGGGTGGACGCCTACAACAACCTGTGCCGGCAGATCTGTCAGGAGCGCCCTTCCTTTGAAAAGATCCGCCGCGAGCTGGCGCGCATCGCGCGCGGGCCGCGCTATTCTGTGCTTCAGCAGACCGCGGCTTTCGCGATGGTCGCTTTCGGCTTTACGCTTCTGTTCGGGGGCGGGCTTGCCGACGCCGTCTGTTCCCTGCTCTGCGGCGCGGCGGTGCGGGTAGTGCTGTATCAGTTTCAGCGCTTTGAGGCAAATTCTTTTTTCACCACGATCATGGCCAGCTTTACCGCGGCGGCGCTGGCCTTTATGGGCGTCCAGCTGGGGCTGGGGCAGAATCTCGATAAGATCATCATCGGGGTACTCATGAACCTGGTGCCTGGGGTGGCGCTGACCAATGTGATGCGGGATGTGATCGCGGGCGACCTGATCGCAGGCCTGACAAAGCTGGTGGAGGCCCTGCTGGTGGCCACGGGCATCGCCCTTGGCACCGGCGTGGCGCTCAGCCTTGGCCGCGCGCTGATGGGGGTGATCGCATGAGCGAGTTGTTTCTGCCCTGCGTTTATGCTTTTGTCGCCTGTTTTGCTTTCTGTTTTGTGGTCAACATCCGCGGCCGGATGCTGCTGTTTGCCCCTCTCGGGGCCAGCCTGGGGTGGCTGGTCTATATCGCCGCAGCCCCCGCGGCTTCCGAGCTGCTCTGCTATTTTTTTGCCACGCTGGCGGTCTCCATTTACGCCGAGATCATGGCACGGCTCCACCGCGCCCCGGCCACCGGCTTTCTGCTGGTGGGGCTGCTGCCCCTGGTGCCCGGGGGCGGCATCTATTACACCATGGAGTACTGTATCAGCGGGGACACCGCCATGTTCCTTGAGACCGGGCTGCACACTTTCGGTATTGCCGGTTCCCTGGCGCTGGGGGTCCTGGTCGTCTCCAGCATCGTCCGCTTTTACAGCGTAGTGCGGCGGCATCTGCGGCAGAAAGCGGGCCTGCCCCCGGCGTGACCGGCGCCCGCGGCCTCTGCCGGCACAGACGCAGATCAAACGGCAGCAGGGCGCCTTTATACCCTGTGCCAGCGTGCGGGCTGCTTCCTCAATGTTCTGCGCGGAGTACTGCTTTTTGCCTGGCCGGACTTTCTGGTTTTTGCTGGGACCTCCTTTTTGGGGGTCCTGTTTTTTTACGAGAATTTTACAAAAAGCAGCAAAGGCTTTGAAAAGTATGACGTTTTAGTGTAGAATGATGGTGTATGATATCAGAAAGCCAGGTGTGCAGTCGAATGAATGGATTTTTGGACCGATTTTTCAACCCGCAGAAGCTTGTGAAAAAAGTTCCCATCGCAGGCCCTATGCCCGAAGCTTCCGCCATGCTGACCAAGGCGCTCAAGATCGCGTGGCCCTCGCTGACCGAATCCGTTTTGATCGGCCTTGTGGGCATGATCGACACCATGATGGTGAGCACCCTGGGCACCTACGCCATCGCGGCGGTCGGCCTCACAACCCAGCCCAAATTCATCGGGCTCTCTTTTTTTCTGTCCCTCAACATCGCCGTCTCGGCCCTGGTCGCCCGGCGGCGCGGTGAAAAAGATGCGGAAAGTGCAAAACAGGTGCTGCTGCAGTCGCTCGCCATCACCCTTTTGATGACCGCCGTGATCAGCACCCTCTGCGTCGTCTTTGCCGACCCTATCCTGCGGTTGTCCGGGTCCGCCCCGGATACCCATGAAGAAGCGGTCACCTATTTCCGCATCATTATGGGGGGCATGGGCTTCAACACGATATCCATGGTCATCAACGCGGCGCAGCGCGGCTGCGGCAACACAAAGATCGCCCTGCGCACCAATGTGACCAGCAATGTGGTGAACATCGTCTTCAACTATCTGCTGATCGGCGGCAATTTCGGCTTCCCCAAGCTGGGGGTCGCGGGCGCCGCCATCGCCACCGTGATCGGCACGGTGGCCGCCTGCGTGATGAGCCTCATCAGCATCCTGCACACCAATGGATTTTTGCGGCTCAGCCGCCCGCTGAAGCTGCGCTTTGACAGGCGCACGCTGGGGGGCCTCGCCAACATCGGCTCGTCCACGTTGGCGGAACAGATCTTTCTGCGCATCGGCTTTTTTATCTCCGCCATCATCGTGGCGCGCCTTGGCACCGAACCCTTTGCCACGCACCAGATCTGTATGAACATCCTCAGCCTGGCCTTTTGCTTTGGGGACGGCCTCTCGGTAGCCGCCGTCTCACTGGTCGGGCAAAGCATGGGCCAGCGACGTGTGGATCTGGCCCAGGTCTACGGCAGTATCTGCCAGCGCATCGGTTTTATGATCTCTATCCTGCTGGGGATCGTCTTTTTCACCTGCGGGCGCGGGATCGTGAGCCTGTTCACAGCGGACCCAACGATTCTGGACAACAGCTCGGTCATTCTGGACATGATGTCCCTTATCGTGCTGTTGCAGATCTCACAGGTCATCTTCAACGGCTGCCTGCGCGGGGCCGGCGACACGCGTTTTGTCGCCGTGATCAGCCTGATCAGCGTCACCTTTGTTCGTCCTTTTGCCAGCTGGCTGCTTTGCTATCCGGTAGGCTGGGGCCTTTACGGCGCCTGGATCGGCCTTGCCATTGACCAGATCGTGCGTTTTGCGCTCTCCCGCTACCGTTTTGGCAGCGGAAAATGGACCAAGATCGAGATCTGACCAGCTGCGGGATGTTATCCGCGGACAAATGTGCTATAATAAAAGGCAGTGTCCTCCGTTGCCGTGTTCTGCGGCCGGGGGCGCTGCTCTCTTTTTTCGACGCGCCGCGGCACGTCGCAAAACGCATTTTTCAGGAGGTGGCCCGCTTTGTCCAAAAAAGAACTCAAAATGCCCCTGATCGAGGACGGCGCGCGCTGGGCTTACGGCGGCGACCAGGAGTGGTGCCCCTCGGCCTGGCACCGCGGCTGCGGCTGCGGCCCCACGACGGGCGCCAATCTGTCCGCCTACTACGCCATGACCCGTCCCTCGATGCGCGGCCTTTACCGGGGCTCCCTCTCCCCCTTTTCCCGGCAGGAGTATATCGACACCATTGAGGACATCTTCCGTTTTATCACCCCCAGTTACATGGGGTTTCCCTATGCGGGGAAGTATGCGCTCAAGTACCGGGCCTACGCCCTCTACCGCGGGGTGCGCCTGTCCAGCAAAGGCTGCGGCGCCGCCCACAGCGAAGACGAGATGTTTGATTTTGTGCGCCGCGGCATCGACTCCGACAATCCCCTTGCCCTTTTGATCCTGCGCCATCGCGCGCCGGAGCTGGAAGACGACAACTGGCACTGGGTGACGGTGAGCGGCTACCTGGAGGGGGCGGACGGCAAGCAGGTGATCTTGAGCAACTGCGGTGAGCGCGAGGTCCGCCCCGCCTCCCTGCTGTTTGAGCGTCACCCCAAAAACACGGTGCGGCTGCTGTATTTTCAGGAGGAAGCATGACACGGGGGCCTCTGGATTTTTCCGGCGCGGTGGTGTTTGACGAGCAGGGCTATCTGGCTGATTTTCTCGCCCGGGCCGCGGAGGAGGAAACGCCGGTGGAGGACCTTGTCTTTCACCGGCTGACCTTTGACAACCTGCTGCTGACGGGGATCGAATTCCGCCGCTGCAGGTTTGAGGGCTGCCGTTTTATCGCCTGCCGCCTGCCCAAGCTCTACCTGCGCGAGTGCGCGCTGGAACAATGCGACCTGTCCGGCTGCCGTATGACCGACGCGACCTATTGGGGCGTTTTGTGGAAAGACTGCAAATTTTCCGGCGCCCAGTTTGCCTCCAGCTCGCTGCGGGACTGCGCTTTTTTGCGCTGTTCCGGGGACTTTGTCAACTTCAGCGGCTGTTCCCTGCGCCAGACAGACTTTGAGGAATGCCGCCTGCCTGAGGCCAGTTTTGACAGCTGCAAGCCGGTGCGCCTCACGCTCACCGGCTGCGCGCTGCGGCGGGCGGACTTCAGCGGCACTCCTCTCAAAGGGATCGATCTGACCAGCGATGATATCGAGGGCATGCTGGCCTCCGGGCCCGAGCTGCGCGGCGCTATTGTCAGCGCCCTTCAGGCCTGCGAACTGGCCCGGCTGCTGGGGGTCGTCATCAAATAACTTCAACTGCTCTGCGCACACGCCCCCGGCCTTTGAAAGGCCGGGGGCGTATTTGAATACCGCTTCTTTTGCGCGGGTGGCGGCCGTGCGGCAGCGTGTCCGCCTGCGCCCGCTGCGGCGGACGGCAGGCTCCAGCTGGTTTGAAGTTTACTTCAGCCCGATCCCCGCAAGAACCTCGTTTGTCGTCAACCCGCTGTGCCGATATTCCAGTTCTTTCAAAGAAAAGGGCAGCGCCGCTCTGGTATCCAGCTTGATGAGCTGATAATTTCTGCGCAGCAGGCCGACGTTTTGGATGATCGACGCCCTGACGGAGGGTTTTGGGATCTTTTCCGCATTGGCGATCAGATTTTCCAGATTATCAAATTCGCAAAGCAGCTGCGCCGCCGTCTTTGGCCCTATTTTGTCCGCGCCTTTGATATTGTCCGAGCTGTCCCCGGTGAGGGATTTAAAATCCGCATACCGGCAAGGGGCGACCCCCAGCTTTTCTTTCAGATAAGCGACATCGCAGAGGACTGACTTTTTGCCGCGATAGCGCAGGACGTTCACATTCTCGCTGATCAGCTGGAAAAAATCGCTGTCAAAAGACGATATCACAACGGACATCTGCGCGCCGCAGGCATAAGCGTAGCTTGCGGCAACGTCGTCGGTCTCAAACTCCTGTACCTCGGTGTGCCGGATGCCCATAAAGGTCAGGGCGCGGCGGACGTCTGCAAGCTGGGAAAATGGATTTTCGCTTTCCGCCGCCTGTGAATAATCCGGGCGGTTTGCCTTATATTCTGCCAGCAGTTCTGTGCGGCTGTTGGGGTGCTCGCCGTCAAAGAGCACCACAAGATGTGTCGGCTGCGTCATCCCGATCATTTTGATCGCTGCGCCGACAAATCCCAGCGTGCCCTGTATCGCCTTTCCCTCCCTGTTCACAATGCGCGCGGGCATCCCGTAAAACATCTGAAACAGCAGGTTTGAGCCGTCGATGATCAGCAGCCGATCCATAGAAATATCCACCTTTCAAAAATGTCAAAACGATCCGTTCCAACGGGGCGGGCAGGTATTGGGGGTCAGAGCGCCGGGCACTGGCCGGCGGGAACGTCCCTCTGCCCCGAAGCGCTTTTCGCGCGCTGGGGATAAGCTGCAAGACCGGCGGTACGCAGTCCGGCGCCGGTGTCTTTTCCGGCAGATAACGGCATCCGGGCCCCCAAAATGCCCCCAACGCAGAACGCCTTTCCCCGCCGCAGGCAGAGGGAAAGGCGTTCTTTTTTATACTGTTTCAGCAGGAAGCCGCGCTCCCTGTGCCGTACGGCGGCCTATTCGTGCCGGATCGCCTCCAGCGCGGAGATCTTCACTGCGCGGTTGGCCGGCATGATGCCGGACAGGATACCGATGCCGGTGGAGAACAGGATGCCCACCAAGGCCAGCCACGGCGGGATGACCGACATTTTGGAGCCGTACATGGGCAGGATGCTACCCAGCACATTCTGCAGCATGGGCCCGAAATGGTTCATAAGGAAAGAGAGCGTATAGCTGATGCCCACGCCCAGCACGCCGCCCACAAAGCCGATCATCGCCGCTTCCAGCAGGAACATCTGGCGAATTTTGCCCAGCTTGCAGCCCAGCACCTTCATGACGCCGATCTCGCGGGTGCGCTCATAGATGGCCATGGTCATGGTGTTGGCGATCGAGAGCGCCGCCACGAACAGGGACACCGCGCCGAGCCCTCCCAAGATCATCTGGATCATCTGGGACTGCTCGCGCATGCGGTCGCGCTCGCTGCTCATGGAATAGGTGTCGTAGCCATAGTCCTGAATGGCTTTTTCCACCGCCTCCACATTGTCCACATCGTCAACTTTTACATAGATATTGTCATACCCCTGCTTGTCGTAATTGGCGTCCTTGATGCCGTTGGCTTTCATGTACTCTTTTTCCAGCCGTTTGAGGGTATTCAGGTCCATGACGATGCCCTGTGAAGTGACATACCCCTTTTTGTAGTCCTCCAGCATCACGCCGGTGACCTGCAGTTCGTAGGTGATCTGCTTGGAGTTGTCTTCCTGTTTCACTGTTTTCAGGGTCAGCTTATCCTTGTTGACGTCCACAAACGGGTCCAGCGGATTGCCCTGGGCATCTGTCTGCCCCTGCCAGCGATAGGCCTTTTCTCCCCGCTTTTTGCTGTCGGTAAAGCCGTAGCCCGCATATTGTCCCACCAGCACCGGCAGTTTTTTGCCGGAGACCGCCGCCTCGTCCAGATATTTGCCGCTGATCAGCTCATATTCCAGCTCTTTGATGGCCTCGGGGTAGATGCCCACGATATTATAGGCATCCATCACATAGCGGTCGCCCTTGCCGGCGAAGATCTGCGCGTTCAGATAGCGGGCATTATAGATAGGCGTGGCCACCTTGACATGCTCCAGCGCGTCGAGCTCCGCCACCATTTTATCGTCCAGCTTTGGGACGTCGCTGTTGCTGCCGCCCCAGTTATAAACCTGTATCTGGGTCAGATCGCCCCACTGGGAGATCATCTCGTCGAAGCCCACGTTCATGGCGATACCCAGCGAGACCATGACCACGATGGAGCAGGTGCCCACAATGACGCCGATGATGGTCAGCGTCGTGCGGCCCTTGCGGCGGCGCAGGTTCTCAAAGCTGAGCGAGAGAAGATCAGATATCCTCATCTTCGTCCTCCAGACGCTGCTTTTTCGCTTTCTGTTTTTTCACGACCACAACAATCACGATCACGACCGCCGCCGCGCCGACAACGATCAGCACCCAGCCCCACCAGGGCATGCCGCCGCTGGGCTGGCCCATGGTCGGGTCCATCATACCGGGGTCCATGATGCCCGGGTCCATGCCGCCCATATCGTTCTGCTGGACCTCAACTGAAAATTCTTTTTCCAGCGTTTTCTCCTGGCCCTTTTCATCCTCATAGGTCAAGATGACTTTGCCGTTGATGGTGCCGGGGTTTTGGGACGAGACGGTGAAGTCTGCGCTGCCCTCGGTGCCGGCTGCGATATTGCCCAGATACTGGTTCTGGCCCTCGTTGTCCATGCCCTCGCCCTCGATCTTGGCCGAGAGGTTATAGATGATCCCCTTGCCCTTGTTCACATAGGTGACCGAAACGCTGCCCTCTTCACCGGTAAACAGCGGGCTGTAAGCTTCAAGGTTGGTGATCTCAAACCGCTCGGGCTGCACCACCGGCACCGTGACTTTCAGGCTGTTGCTCACCGGGGCGCCATCGTTGCCGATGCCCGAGACGTTGACCGAGATGTTATAGCTGCCCGGCTCGGTGACTGCGCTGGCCAGCAGCCGGAAAGTGACCGAAGCGGACGCTTCGGCAGTCAGTTTGCCCACATAGTAGTTGTTGTTGCCGGAGACGACCGTGATCTTTTCGGGCAGCTCCAGCGAGACCTGCACCATGTCGATGGCATTGGTGCCCGCGGTGGCCAGGATCTCAGCGGTGAGGTCGAACTCCTTGCCCGCCTGTACCTCGCTGGCACCATAGGAAGCGGATTTGACCACCAGGGCGCTGGATTTGCCGCCCTCGGTGGAAGAAGAACCCGCGCACTGGCTGATGGCCTGAGTCAGGTTGACCAGGGAGACCCTCTGGTTTTTATAGCTGAGGTCAAAGCTCAGCTTGTTCTCTCCGCCCAGATATGTAATGTCGTTAAAAACGACCGCATACCGCACGACACCGCCGTCGTCCTTGGGAGTGGTAAAGCGGATATCTCCCAGGCTGGGGGTGGAGAAAGAGCCGGTGGACGTGATCTTTGCGTTGGCAAAATCAGCCGTCATCTGCCCATCGGTCTGCAGGCCCGCAAGCGTGGTGAAGCGGGAATCGGCAATGGCCACGACGATCTGGCACTTCTGCCCTTCTTCGATGCGCTGCAGTTCTTTGCCGGATGCGTCCTGCACCGTATAGGCGGTGATCACCGGCGAGCCGCCCTGGTCGATATCCGGCTTCGGCGTTTCAGTCGGCGCAGGGGTGGGGGTGGGCTGGTTCCCACCATCCGTCGCCCCTGCGGGGGCGGACGCCAGAACGCCGGCCATCAGGAGCAGCGACAAAGCGCTGCACAAAACTTTTTGAAATGCAGTTTTCTTTCTACTCATGGGTGCTGTTCTCCTTTATCTTTTGGTTCGTCTGTACCGGGGCCGCCGGGGCTTTTTCCTTTGCCCTGCGGATGGTCTCGCTGATCTGGGCCAAAGTCTCGTCCTGCTGCGCCTGCCCGGCCAGCGGGGGCGGTATCTCTGTCCCCTGTCCTTCTCCCGTCTCTCCCTCTGCCGGCTGGGCCGCCGCCTTGCCGGTGCTGTCGTCCCAGCTTTTGTCGTCCAGGTCGGCATCCTCCTGCCCCTCGGGGACGGTATACGCCTCCTGCGGGTGGTCCATCCGCTCGTCCCGCAGCACCAGGCCGTCCCGCAGCGTGATGATGCGGTCCGCACAGGCGGCCAGATCACGCTCGTGTGTGACCATGACAAAGGTGATGTTGTTTTCGCGGATCAGCTTTAGGATGGCGTTCATCACCTGCACCGTGGTGTGAGAATCCAGGTTGCCGGTGGGCTCGTCGGCAAAGATGACCGCCGGTTTGCTGACGAACGCGCGGGCGATGCCCACGCGCTGCTGCTGGCCGCCCGACATCTCGGTGGGTTTGTGGTGTGCCCTTTTGCCCAGCCCCATCTTTTTGAGCTGTTCTTTTGCCATTTTCTCCCGTTTGCGTTTTGGGATCCCCTTGAACATCAGCGGCAGCGCCACATTTTCGACCGCCGTCATGGTGGGCAGCAGATTGTAAGACTGGAACACGAACCCCAGCTTCTGCTGGCGGAACGCCGCCAGCTGGTTTTCGCTCATGGCCGAGATGTTTTCCCCGTCGATCACCACCGTGCCCCGGGTGGGCTTTTCCAGGCCCGCCAGCTGGTTGAGCAGGGTCGACTTGCCGCTGCCGGACGCGCCGACGATGCAGCAGAATTCCCCTTTTGCCAGCTCCAGGTTGATATCCGCCAGCGCCAGCACCTTTTCTTTTCCGGTGCGGTAGACTTTGCGCAGATGTTCTACTTTGATCATGGACTGCACTTGCTTCACCTGCCTTGTTATTTTTCATTCTACCATAGGTCGTCCTTATATTACAAACACTTTCCTAAAAGCGACGTTTTCCGGCGCCATAATACAGTACTGAAACGTATCGCGGTTGATAAAACTTACAAATGCTGTTAAAATATATTTTATGAAACTAAAAGAGATCATACTTCTCATCCTGGCGCTGCTCTGCCTGTTGGACAGCGCCGTGCTCACCGTTCGTGCCAGCGTAACGCTGGGCCTTTTTTTAATGTACGGGCTCACTGCCGCCCTCTTTGTCTATTTCTTTTTTCACCGCCAGATCGACGGGTTCTGCAGCCATGGCCCGGGCGCGCTGCTCCGGATCGTGTTCTTTTGCGGCTTTGCCTTTTTTCTGTGTCTGGTGGGGCTGATGGAACTCAGCGCCCTGCGCGCCGCCCCCACCGGGGAAGAGCGGGTGATCGTGGTGTTGGGCGCGGGGCTGCGCGGTGAACAGCCCTCCGACACGCTGCGCCGCCGCCTGGACGCCGCTCTGGACTATTATCAGGAGCATCCCGGCTGCCTGCTGGTGCTCAGCGGCGGCCAGGGCCCGGACGAAACGCTGCCCGAAGCCGAGGCGATGGCCCGGTATCTGCGGGCGGCAGGCGTGCCGGAACAGGACCTGCTGCTGGAGGATGCGTCCTCCTCCACAGAGGAAAATTTCGCCTTTTCCCTGCGCCTGCTGCGCCGCCGCGGGCTGGGGGGCGACACGCCGATGCTCTTTGTGACCAACCGTTTTCACTGCTACCGGGCGGCGGGCTATGCGCGCCGCGCCGGTTTTTCACGCGCAGCCGCCCTGCCCACCGGCACCAGCGTCTTTGTCTGGCCGGCGGCCGTCATGCGGGAAGCGCTGGCCATCTGCGCCTATTGGGCGAAGATCTGAACCCGCCGCGGGTTTTGGGCCGCCGCGGGCTTGAGACTGAAAACAGCGAGATAAAACTGGAGAACCAAAGGAGATAACCATGCAGATCCGAACCTTTTTGCCCCAGGACCGGGAGGCCGTCCTGGCCCTGGTGTCCGACTTTTACAACTCCCCCGCCTGCCTGCACGCCATCCCGGTGCAGAATTTTGCAGACGCCTTTGATGAAATGGCGGCGGATCGCGGGCTGCTGCGCGGCCTTGCCCTGCTGGACCAAGACCAGCTGTGCGGCTACTGCCAGCTGGCTTTCACCTATTCCACCGAAGCCGGCGGCCCCGTCGTCCTGCTGGAGGAGCTCTATCTCCGCCCCGACTGCCGCGGCCGGGGCCTGGGCAGGCAGCTGCTGGATTTTATCAAGAAAGAATACGAGGGCCGGGCTGCCCGCCTGCGCCTTGAAGTGGCTCCCGAAAACCCGCGCGCGCGCCAGCTTTACGAGCGGGAGGGCTTTCAGGTGCTGCCCTATACGCAGATGATCCTGGAGGGATTTTAAACTGTGAAAATGCTCAGACGCTTTGCCCGCTATTATAAGCCGCATCGGGTCCTGTTCACGCTGGATCTTCTGGCCGCCTTTTTTATGGCTGCCTGCGACCTGTTTTACCCCATGCTCACCCGCACCGTCATCAACGACTACGTCCCCGGCCGCAAGCTGCAGCTCTTTGTGGGCTGGGCCGCCGCCATGCTGGTCATCTACCTCATCAAGACGCTGCTGACCTACTTCACCATCTACTGGGGCCATATGGTGGGGGTGAAGATCCAGGCGGACATGCGCCGCGACCTGTTCCGGCATATGGAAACGCTGCCCTTTTCCTTTTTTGATGAGAACAAGACCGGCGCCCTGATGAGCCGGGTGGTGAACGATACCTTTGAGATCGCCGAGCTGGCGCATCACGGGCCGGAGGACCTGTTCATCTCGCTGGTGACCTTTTTCCTCTCGTTCATCCTGCTGGCCCGCATCGACCTGGCGCTGACTTTGATCATCTTTTTCTTCGTGCCGCTGCTGGTACTGTTCGCCGTGCGGCTGCGGCGCCTGATGCTGAAAGCTTTTGCGCGCAGCCGCGAGGAGACCGGCCATATCAACGCCGAGATCGAGAACAGCCTCTCCGGCATCCGGGTGGCCAAGGCTTTCGACAACGCCGGCTATGAGGGGGAAAAGTTCGAGGGCCGCAACCGCGCCTATGTCAGCGCGCGTCAGGGCGTTTACCGGGTGATGGCGATCTTCAACTCCGGCATGCAGCTGGGTATCGACCTGCTGCCGCTGCTGGCCCTTGTCGCCAGCGGCCTCTTTGTCTTTTGGGGGCGCATCGATATCGGCGACTTTGCCGCTTTTCTGCTCTATATCTCCATGTTTACCAACCCCATCCGGCGGCTCAACCAGTTCGTGGAGATGTTCCAGGACGGGATGTCCGGCTTTGAGCGTTTCTGCCAGGTGATGGATACCCCTTCCGAGCAGGAGCCCGCGCATCCCCGCACCCCGGAGAGTTTTTCCTCCGACATCACCTTTGAGGGCGTCAGTTTCCGCTATGATGAGAACAAGACGGTGCTGGAGAACATCGACACCGTCATCCCCCGCGGCGAGACGGTGGCCCTGGTGGGGCCGTCGGGCGGCGGCAAGACCACATTCTGTCACCTTATTCCCCGCTTTTACACGCCCACCCGCGGTGCGGTGCGCATTGGCGGCATCGACGTGCGCGATATCCCCGCAAGCAGCCTGCGGCGCAGCATCGGCATCGTGCAGCAGGACGTCTTTCTGTTTACCGGCACCATCCGGGAGAACATCGCCTACGGGAAGCTGGACGCCACCGAGGAGGAGATCGTGGCCGCGGCCAAAGAGGCGGAACTGCACGACACCATCATGGCCATGCCGGACGGCTACGACACCGATATCGGGGAGAGGGGCGTCAAACTCTCCGGCGGGCAAAAGCAGCGCATCGCCATTGCGCGGGTCTTTTTGAAAAACCCGCCCATCCTGATCCTGGACGAGGCGACCAGCGCGCTGGATACCGTCACCGAGCAGGCCATCCAGAAAAGCTTTGACCAGCTCTCCCGCGGGCGCACCACCCTGGTGGTGGCCCATCGCCTCTCCACCGTGCGCAATGCCGACCGCATCCTGGTGCTCACCGAGGACGGGATCGCCGAGTCGGGCCCGCACGCACAGCTGCTGAAAGAGAACGGCCTTTACGCCGCCCTTTATAACACGCAATTCTCCATGAATTAAAGACAGATCACCGGGCCGCCGGCAGGCGGGGCGCAGATTTGGGACCGCCCTGCCCGGGGCCCCCTCACGGGAGGTTTTCGTATGGAAAGAAGAGACGCGCTCGTCATCGGCATCGCAGGTGGTTCCGGCTCCGGCAAGACCACCTTTGCCAACAAGATCATCCAGTACTTCGGCGGCGATGTGGCCACCCTCAACCACGACTTTTATTACAAGCCTTTCGCCGAGCTGCCGCTGGAAGAGCGAAAAAAGCAGAATTTTGATCACCCCAACGCCTTTGACACCGATCTGCTGATCGCAGATCTCCTCCGGCTCAAACACGGCGAGGATATCGACCGGCCGATCTACTCCTACACGGAATTCACCCGTCTGCCCCAGACCGTGCGGGTGGCGGCCGCCCCGGTCATCATCGTGGACGGTATTTTGATTTTTGAAAACCGGCAGCTGCGCGAGCTTTTCGATATCAAGGTCTATGTGGACACCGACAGCGACGTGCGCCTGATCCGCCGCTTGACACGGGACGTGAAAGAGCGCGGCCGCAGCCTGCAGAGCGTGATGGATCAATACCTCTCCACCGTCAAGCCGATGCATGAAGAATTCGTGGAACCCAGCAAGCGGTATGCGGACGTCATTGTCCCGGAGGGCGGCTTCAACGCCGTGGCGCTGGATATGGTCATCGACCGCATCCGCGCCGAGATCGCAAAAAAATAAGGCGCGCCGCCGTCTGCGCGCAAAAAAGGCTGCCCGAAATTTTTCGGGCAGCCTTTTGCTTTCGCTGATCTCACAGTCTCAGTTCTGTGCGGCCTCCTGAGGGTCTTCACTGCCGCCGGCCGCGAGCACGCCCACGCTGAACAGCACGCATCCCACCGCGATCACTGCAAAAATCAAAGTCTCCACAAACATTGTAAAAACCCTCCTTCTCCGATTCTCGACGTCTTGTTTTTCGTCTTTCTATTAATGGAAACGAGAACCGCTGCGCGTTTATTACAGGGTTTTCAAAATTTCATAATTTCTTAAGAAACAGCGCTTCGCGGCCCCACGCGCCGCGGCAGGCCGGGCCACACCGACCCGAAAAGACAGGGTGCTTTTGCCGCGGTGCGGTCCACCGTGCGGGCAGCCCCGCTTTTGGCGCCCCGGCAAAGACAGCTTTTTCCGGCAGGGCGGCAGATCGAAGCCGCGTTTTATAAGGGCCGGACACCGGCGGGCGCTGCCGCGGCCGCCGCTGATTTTCGGGGAAACAGGCTGCGGGGCACAGCCGGGCTTCTGCCTGCCCGCACCTGTCCCCCTGCCCTGCCGTCCGCAGCCAGTCTCTGCCCGCCCGGCTCTGCTTTCCGTCCGCGCGGCAGCCCTGCTGTCAAAACCGCCCCATCCGCTTCCCACAGCGAAAGCCTTTTTGGAGCTGCCCCCTCGTCTGGCCGGCAAGGGCCTGCCCAAAAAGAAAAGCCGTCCCGAAGGACGGCCTTTCTGCCCCGCCTGTGTGCGGCGGCTTATTTCAGGATCTCGGACAGCAGGCTCTCGCCGTCCAGCTGGTTCTCCACGCCCAGATAGTCGCAGACGGTGCGCGCAATGGCGCCAAAGCCCATGCGGGTGCCCAGATCTGCGCCCTCTTTGACCTGCTTGCCGCAGACCAGCAGGGGCACATACTCGCGGGTGTGGTCGGTGGTCTTGGTATAGGAGGGGTCGCAGCCGTGGTCGGCGGTGATCATCAGCAGGTCGTCCTCCCGCATGCCCGGGATGAACTCGGACAGAAACGCGTCAAACTCGCTGGCCGCAGCGGCATAGCCCGCCACGTCCCGGCGGTGGCCGTACAGCATGTCGAAATCCACCAGATTGACAAAGGCCAGGCCCTCAAAATCACGGGTCTGCAGCGCCTTGGTGAAAGCGATGCCGTTGGTGTTGCCGGTGGTCTTGATCTTTTCGGTCACGCCCTCGCCGTCAAAAATATCGTAGATCTTGCCCACGGCGATCACGTCTTTGCCCGCTGCTTTCAGCACGTCCAGCATCGTGGCGCGGGGCGGCTTCAGGCTCAGGTCGTGGCGGTTGGTGGTGCGGTAGAACGTGTCCGCCGTCCGGCCCAGGAACGGGCGGGCGATGACGCGCCCCACACCATATTTGCCCTTGAGCATCTCGCGGGCAATTTCGCAGTAGCGGTACAGCTCGGGCACCGGCACCATCTCTTCGCTGGCCGCCACCTGGAACACGCTGTCTGCACTGGTGTAGACGATGAGAGCGTCCTCGGCTATGGCCTGCTCGCCGTAGTCCTGGAGGACTTTCGTGCCGGAATAGGGCTTGTTGCACAGCACCTTGTGACCGGTCTTTGCCTCATATTCCGCGATGAGCTCAGCGGGGAACCCGTCCGGGAAAGTGGGCAGCGGCTCGGGGCTGACGACGCCCGCGATCTCCCAGTGGCCGATCGTGGTATCCTTGCCCATGCTCTGCTCCTGCAGGCGGGCAAACGCCCCCGCCGGGGCGGCGCATTTTTCGCCGGCTGTCACGCCGTCGATGTTGAACATGCCCAGTTTTTGCAGATTGGGACACTTGAAATTGGGGTGAGAGGCAATGGCCCCCAGGGTATCGGCGCCTTCGTCGCCGAACGCGGCAGCATCCGGCTCCGCACCGATGCCGAAGCTGTCCAGTACAATAAGAAATGCTCTTTTTGCCATTTTGCTACGCTCCTGTATCATTAAATATGATCGTTTTCCGGTCTCGGACTGGATAGCTTTATTGTATCATAAAAGCGCCGCGCGGACAATGCGGTTTGCCTCCTTTCCTCTGTTTTTCACACAAAGACAGTCTGTTTTTCATCGTTTTGTCCGCATTTTCTGTGCGCCGAGCCTTCGTGTTGTCTGTTTTTTGCTCCAAAATGTTCCTGAAATGTAAAATCGACATAAAACCCTGTAGGCAAACAGGATGGGATGGTGTATAATGTTTCTGATTTCGTAAAAAGCAAGGGGCTTTTTCCCCTACCGTTTGACAAGGAGGTTTGCGCTTTGCGTAAGACCAAGATCATCTGCACCCTCGGCCCCTCCACCGATTCGGAGGAAATACTGCGTCAAATGGCGGCCGCGGGCATGAATGTCGCCCGTTTCAATTTTTCCCACGGCAGTTATGAAGAACATCTGGCCCGTCTCAACCTGCTGCGCAAGGTCCGCAATGAGCTGGAACAGCCCATCGCCGCCCTGCTGGATACCAAAGGGCCGGAGATCCGCCTGCGGGATTTCAAAGGCGGAAAGGTCTTTTTAAAGGCGGGGTCCACCTTTGTGCTGACGACGCGCGAGGTCGAGGGCACCGAGGAGATCTGCTCCATCACCTACCGCGACCTGCCCCAGGACGTAAAGGTCGGCACCCGGCTGCTGCTGGACGACGGCCTGATCTCAATGGTGGTGTCAAAGATCGAGGGCAGCGAGATCACCTGTTCGGTCCAAAACAGCGGTTATGTCTCCAACCACAAAAGCGTAAATGTGCCCGGCGTGCGCCTCTCGATGCCCTATCTGAGCAAGCAGGATGAAAAAGACATCCTTTTCGGCATTGAAAACGGCTTTGATTTTATCGCCGCGTCTTTTGTGCGCTGCGCGCGGGATGTGCTGGATATCCGGGAAGTGCTGGACAGGCACAAGTGCGACCACATCCGCATCATTGCCAAGATCGAAAACAGCGACGGCGTGCAAAACATCGAGGAGATCCTGGCAGTGTCCGACGGCGTGATGGTCGCCCGCGGAGATATGGGGGTGGAAATCGACTTTACCGAGATCCCCATCATCCAGAAAAACATCATCTGGCACTGCTATAACAGCGGCAAGCCCGCCATCACCGCCACCCAGATGCTGGAATCGATGATGAACAACCCGCGCCCCACCCGTGCCGAGATCACCGACGTGGCCAACGCCATCTATGACGGCACCTCGGCCATCATGCTTTCGGGCGAGACGGCTGCGGGCAAATTCCCGGTGGAAGCCGTCAAGACCATGGCCGCCATCGCCGAGCGCACCGAGGCCGACATCAATTACGACAAGCGGCTGCGCAACCGCGGCCTGGAAGATCACATGGGCATCGCAGACGCCATGGCCCACGCGGCCTGCACCACCGCCATGGATATCAGGGCAAAGGCCATCGTCACGGTGTCCAAAAGCGGCGAGACGGCGCGGCTGCTGTGCAAATACCGCCCCACGCCGCCCATCATCGCCTGCGTCACCTCCGAGCAGGTCTACCGGCATCTCAGCCTTTCCTGGGGCATCGTCCCCATGGTGATGCCGCTGGTAAAAACCACCGACGATCTGATCGACACCTCCGCCGAGCTGGCGCAAAAAGCCGGTTATCTCAAAGAGGGCGACATGGCGGTCATTACCGCCGGCGTGCCGGTGGGGGTCTCGGGCTCCACCAATATGATCAAGGCCCATCTGGTGGGCGCTTCCCTGCTGTCCGGCGTGGGCGTGGGCAAGCTGGTGGGCGTGGGCCGCATCTGCATCTGCAAGACCGAAGCCGAGATCCGCTCAAAATTCCATCCCGGCGACGTGCTGGTGCTTCCCTCCACCAGCAACGACATCCTGGACCAGATGAAAAAGGCCTCCGCCATCATCTGCGAGGAGCCCGGCCTCAACAGCCATGCGGCCATTGTGGGGCTGACGCTGGAAAAGCCGGTCATCGTGGGCGCCACCGGCGCCACCCACAAACTGAAAGACGGCGTCAAGGTGGCCGTGGACGCTGAACGCGGCATTGTGCGGGTCATGCCGCAGTAGGGACCGCAGAAAAGGAGTCATCTGTTATGGAAATGCAGCGCATCGCCAGTTTTTCTGTGGACCACACCCGGCTGCAGAAAGGCATGTATACCTCCCGCGTCGACGGCGACGTGGTGACCTACGATATCCGCATGAAACGCCCCAACCAGGGGGATTATCTCTCCTGCGGGGCCCTGCACACTTTTGAGCATCTGTTTGCCACCTATGCCCGCAATTCCCGCTATCAGGACGGGGTGCTTTACGTCGGCCCCATGGGCTGCCGCACCGGCTTTTATCTGCTGGTGCGCGGTCTTTCGCCGCAGCAGTCCATCGATCTGGTGCGCGAGAGTTTCGCTTTCATCGCGGATTTTGAGGGCAGGATCCCCGGTTCGGAAGAGGCCGAGTGCGGCAACTGCCGCGAGCACGACCTGCCCGGGGCAAAAGAGGCGGCGCGGGAGATGTGCCGTGTGCTGGAATTCTGGACGCCCGACGACCTTGCCTACCAGGCTTAACGGCAGACGGCTTTGCCCCCCAGCGGCACAGGGGCCGTGCTGCGCTGACAGAAAAGCGCTTTATTCAGCCGCCGTGGCGCGCAGCGTCACGGCGGCGCTGTTTTGAAAAGGAAGCTTTATGGATCAAAGACAACAGCTCTTACAGGAAATATTCGGCTATCCCCAGTTCCGGCCCGGGCAGGAGCCGCTGATTGACAGCCTGCTCTCGGGACGGGACGCGGTCGGCATCATGCCTACCGGCGCGGGCAAATCGATCTGCTATCAGCTGCCCGCCCTGCTGCTGCCCGGCATCACGGTGGTGGTCTCCCCCCTCATCTCGCTGATGAAAGACCAGGTCAGCGCACTGGTGCAGGCGGGCGTGCGCGCGGCGTACATCAACTCTTCCCTCACCGAAAGCCAGTGCCGCAAAGCCATGGAAAACGCCCGCGGCGGCATGTATAAGATCATCTACGTCGCCCCCGAGCGGCTGCTCACCCCGGGCTTTTTGGCCCTGGGACAGTTTCAGGCCATCAACATGGTCTGCGTGGACGAGGCGCACTGCGTCTCCCAGTGGGGACAGGACTTCCGTCCCAGCTATCTGGATATCCCGAAATATCTGGACACCCTGCCCGCCCGGCCGGTGGTGGGCGCATTTACCGCCACCGCCACCGAAGAAGTGCGGGGCGACATTGTGGAGCTGCTCGGCCTGCGGGAGCCCGAGATCCTGGTCACCGGCTTCGACCGACCCAATCTTTATTTTGAAGTGCAGGCCCCGGGCGACAAATACGCCGCGCTGAAAGAATATCTGTTCTCACACCCGGACCGCAGCGGCATCGTCTATTGCCTGACCCGCAAGACGGTGGAGGAGGTGACCGCCCGGCTGTGCGCCGACGGCTTTGCCGCCGCCCGCTACCATGCGGGGCTGGACCCGGCCGAGCGCAGGGACAACCAGGATGATTTTCTCTACGACCGCGCCCGCATCATGGTGGCCACCAATGCCTTTGGTATGGGGATCGACAAATCAAACGTTTCTTTTGTCATCCACTACAATATGCCGAAAAATATCGAAAGCTATTATCAGGAGGCCGGGCGTGCGGGACGGGACGGGGAAGCCGCGGACTGCATCCTGCTTTACAGCGGCCGGGATGTGATCACCAATCAGTTTCTGATCGACCACGGCGAGGGCAAAGCGGAACTCACCGAAGAGCAGCAGCTGCAGCTGCGGGAAAAAGACAAAGCGCGGCTGCGGCAGATGACCTTCTACGCCACCACCCGGGGCTGCCTGCGGGAGTTTATCCTCAAATATTTCGGCGAGCGCCCCGCTTCCTACTGCGGCAACTGCTCGGGCTGTCTGTCGAATTTTGAAGAGGTGGACGCCACCGCGGCGGCCGTGCTGGCCCTGGGCGCAGTGCAGGCCAGCCGGCGCCGCTATGGGGTCAAGACCTGGGTGGACGCGCTGCGGGGGAGCAAAAACGAAAAGACACGCCGTTTTGGGCTGACCGAGACCACAGAATACGGCGCGCTGGCCGAGTGGAGCGAGACCCGGGTGCGGGAGCTGTTTTCGCTGCTGCTCTCGGACGGGCTGCTGTATCAAACGGAAGAGGAATATGCGGTGCTGGCCCTGACGCCGGAAGGCGCGGCCTTTTTGGCTGAGCCGTCGAGCCTGATCATGAAATGCGTGCGGCCCAGGGCTGCGGCTCCCCGTTCGGCCCCGCTGCGCGAGGTGGACGAGAGCCTTTACGCCGAGCTCAAGGCGCTGCGCCTCACCGCCGCCCGCCGGGCCGGGGTGCCCGCTTTCGTCATCTTCACCGACGCCACGCTGCAGAAAATGTGCCAGCTGATGCCCTGCGATGAGGCGGAGTTTTTGAAAGTGCCGGGCGTGGGCAGAACAAAATGCGAACGGTATGCCGGCGAGTTCCTGGCCGCGATCCGCAGCTATCAGGAGCGGCAAAAGCAGCCGCAATAGCAGGGCCGGCGCGCCTTGGGGACAGATGCGCGCACCCCTGCGCAGATGGTGCGACTAACCGCAGGCTGCTGTTTGAAAAACCGGCGGCTGGGTTGGGGACAGATGTGTGCGCATGGTGCGGCGGCGGCCCCCGCAAAAAAGTGCAGCCCCTTGGCACAGGCGCCCTCTGCGGCCTTTCGTCCTCTCTTTCCCCCTCCGCGGCCTGATCGGACGCCGGGGGGCAAACATCAGAACGGCCCGGCCGGCGGAAAGCAGACTTCCGCCGGCCGGGCCGTTATTTTCAGAGATGGGATCTCCGGCGAGCTTCCCCGCCCTGCCGCCGCAGAACTTTCGCGGGATCATTCGCTGAGCGTCCACGGAGTTGTTTGACATTTCTTCATGCTGAGATTAGAATTGAGAAATCAAGCCCTGCCTGGCCCCCTTGAGCGGCTATGACCTGCTGACGGCCAGGAACGGAAAACAATGAAAAGCGGAGGTGCGTTGCTATGGCTCTCGATCTTGTGGGATGGAATACCGTCCTGGACTCTGATCGCGCAGATGAGTTGTCTGTGTTTTATGAAAAGCTTCTTGGCTGGACACGTTTCAAAGGCGAAGAGTATACAGTTTTGACCAACTTAGAGCAAAAAGGCGTGCCGACCTGGATCACCATTCAACAGGCAGACGACTATGTGCCGCCCATTTGGCCCCCTGTACCGGGTGAACAGCAGCAGATGGCACATCTGGATTTTCATGTGCAGGACGTGGAAGAAGGTGTGAAGCACGCCGTCTCGTGCGGCGCAACGGTCTCTGAACTTCAATTTGATGACCGCTGGCGTGTGATGCTCGACCCCTCGGGACATCCGTTTTGCATCCTGCCCCCTATTATGCCCTGGACATGAGCGCGCTGCGCGGCTGCGCACGTTTGGAGCAATTAAAAGAGAGCCTTTACCGGCTGCAAAAGACACAGTCCCCTGCGGGAAACCATCGGCTGGAAATGCCGCGCAGCAGCTATTTGGGGGCCATCCGCCCGGTTGCCGCACAAGCGGCGAGGGGGAGCTATTAAGATAAGTTTTTTGTTGCGGAGCAATAAAAAGTTCGCTCCTGCTAAAAAGTCCGCATCCCTTCCCGCATGCGCTTTTTCCGGGCAGCTGCATTTGCATCCTGACCGTCCTGCGCATTCGGCATCAAGATCAGCGCCTCTGCCGCGCATAAAAACGAAAAAAGAGAGGGGCATTTTCCCTCTCTTTTTTCGTCATTCTATAAAATGGCGGCTGCCCTTTTCGGGATCAAGGAGATACATCACCTGGGCTCCCAGCAGGCGCTTGAAAGCCTCATCCCATCCAGCGCTTTGAATTCTTGTTTCCCCGTCCGCTCTTATTTACCGTCCGTGCCGGACAAGGCGTTTGGATCTTTCGCATTTTTTTGCAAAAACACAGCGTTCCTCTCCGCTCAGTCCAACAGGCTGGAAACAGATCTGCCGGGCCTGTTTTCCGGCCGTCCGGATTCCCTCCCTGTTTTAAAGGGGCAATTTCCCGGGTTCGATGGGGCGATTCAGTACATCTCCTGCAAGCTTACCTTGAATTCCAGCCCCCTGCCGCAGAAACTCCTGCGCGGTAGGGGCTGCTTTTCTGTGGGGGCGCTGCAGGGGCTGAAGCATCACCGTCATCCGGCTGCTGTCAAAGCCTGCGGCAGCCGGCCTTTTTGCCGTTCCTCCGCCGCGGTGCAAAAACAAAAAAGCTGTGGACCCCGCCGGGCCACAGCCATAAAGAAAAAATATTCCGGGAAACGGTCCCCCGCACACAAGGCGCGCCGGGCAGCCGCGCTGCCAAAGCCTATCCCAGCACCTCTTTGGCGATATCCACCGCCTGCTTTGCGTCTTTGGCGTAATAATCGGCCCCGATACGCTTTGCGTAGCCGGGCGTGAGCACTGCCCCGCCCACAAACACCCGGCAGTCCACCGCGGCTTCCCGCAGCAGGCGGATGGTCTGCTCCATGCTGGCAAGGGTCGTGGTCATCAGCGCCGAAAGCCCCACCAGCCGGATCCCCTGCTCCTGCGCCGTCTTTACCACCCGCTCTGCAGCCACGTCCCGGCCCAGATCGATCACGTCGTAGCCGTAATTTTCAAGGATCACCTTGACGATATTTTTGCCAATATCGTGGATGTCACCCTTGACCGTGGCCACAAGGATCTTCCCCTTGCTCACCGGCGGACGGCCCTTGGAGGCGATGGAGAGCTTGACCACCTCAAAGGCGGCCTGGGCCGCCGAAGCTGCCTGCAGCAGCTGCGGCAAAAACAGTTTTCCGGCCTCGAACTCCGCCCCCACCGCATCCAGCGCCGGGATCAGCCGCTCGTTCACCAGCCGCAGTTCGCCCATTTTCAGCAGCAGTTCCTGCGTGCACTGGCGCGCTTCCGCTTTAAAGCCCCGGTAGATGGCGTCCTCGATCGTCATTTCCCGCTTTGCGGCCGCCAGGGGCGCCGGCGCAGCGTTTGCATAGGCGACCAGATAGCGGCCCGCTTTTTTGTCCCGGGCCAGCAGCACATCCGCGGCGCGCACCGCGTCCATCATGGAAGTCACGTTGGGGTTGATGATCGCCAGGTCCAGCCCGGCGGCGGCCGCCATCGTCAAAAAGCTGTGGTTGAGCAGTTCCCGGTTGGGCAGGCCAAAGGAGATGTTCGACACCCCCAGCACTGTGCGCACACCCAGACGCTCTTTGACCATGCGGATGGCCGCCAGCGTCTCGGCCACCTCTTTCTGCTGGGCCGAGGCGGTAAGGGTCAGGCAGTCGATATAGATATCCCTGCGGGGGATGCCTGCCGCCTCGCAGGCTGAGACGATCTTTTCCGCCACCGCAAACCGCTGCTCCGCTTTCATCGGGATGCCGTTCCCGTCCAGCGTCAGGCCCACCACCGCGGCCCCGTACTTTTTGCACAGCGGCAGCACGGCATCCAGCACCTTTTGCTCGCCATTCACCGAGTTGACGATCGGCTTGCCGTTGTAAACGCGCAGGCCCCGGCGCAGCGCCTCGGGGTCTGAGGAATCCAACTGCAGGGGCAGATCGCTCACCGTCTGCAGGCTTTTCACCACCTGCTCCATCATCGCGGGCTCATCGATGCCGGGCAGGCCCACGTTGACGTCCAGGATCTGGGCCCCCGCTTCTTTCTGGCTCAGGGCCTGGGTCAAAATATAGTCCATATTGCCGTCCAGCAGCGCCTGTTTGAACAGTTTTTTGCCGGTGGGGTTGATGCGCTCCCCCACCACGGTCAGCCCCTCCACCTGCTGCACCAGGGTGGGGGTACAGACGACGGAGGCCTCCACCGGCTGCCGTGCCGCCGGGACCCTGCCGCCGCACAGCGCGGCAAGACGGCGGATATACTCCGGCGTGGTGCCGCAGCAGCCCCCCAGCGCGAAAACGCCCAGCTCCAGATAGGGCTCCATCTGGGCGCAGAACTGCTCGGGCGTGATATCGTAGCTGCCGCTCTCCGGGTCAGGCAGGCCTGCGTTCGGCTTGATGAACACCGGCAGGTTGGTGGCCGCGCACAGCCGCTTTGCGATGGGGAGGATCTCCACCGGCCCCAGCGAACAGTTGATGCCGACCGCGTCAGCGCCCAGGCCCTCCAGCGTCGCGGCCATGGCCTCCACGCTGCAGCCCGTAAAGGTGCGGCCCGACTCTTCAAATGTCATCGACACCCATACCGGCAGCGCGCAGTTTTCCTTTGCGGCCAGCACCGCGGCTTTCACCTCATACAGGTCCGTCATGGTCTCGATGACCACCAGATCCGCCCCTGCCGCCGCGCCCGGGCGCACCATCTCCGCAAACAGCTCGTATGCCTCTTCAAACGAGAGGGTGCCGACCGGCTCCAGCAGTTCCCCCAGCGGGCCGATGTCCAGCGCAACCCGCGCGCTGCCCGTCGGTGCGGCTGCGCGCGCGGCCCGCACCGACGCCGTCACCAGCTCCTGCACCGAATAGCCGCATCCCTCCGCCTTAAGGCCGTTCGCCCCAAAGGTGTTGGTATAGACCACCTGTGCGCCCGCATCCAGATAGGCCCGGTGGATGGCGGTGATCTTTTCCGCCTCGGTGACCGACAGCGTCTCCGGCCGCTGGCCCCCGGCAAGCCCGGCGCTTTGCAGCATGGTGCCCATCCCGCCGTCCAGGATCAAATATCCGTCATTGCCCGTCCGCTTTTCCACAGGGCGTCCCTCGCTTTCTCAATTCACATTTTTCTTTCAGGGCGCAGCAGTCGCAGCCGGCAAGCCGCCCCCGCACCGGGTGGTCCGCAACGCCGACCAGGGCCGTCACGGATTTGCGCGGGGTGAGGATCGCCTCCCGCGTCGCCGCCAGGCCGATCGCCCGCGGCGCGTCCAGCAGCGCCACCCAGGCCCTCTGCCCTGTGATGGGGAGATCCCCGTACCCTGGGCTGAAACGGCCCGTGCGGTATTCTCCTGCCCTGCACAGGGCCGCGGCCGCAGCCTCTTCCGCCGTTGCGGCCGCCGTCTCCGCCGCCACAGAGGCCGCGGCGTCCAGCACCACCGAGCGGGCCACGTCCCCCGCCGCGGCCGCGCGCAGCAGGGCGTCCACCCCCGCCCCCAGCGTGGAGGCCATCAGCAGTACCGCATGGCACCCGCCAAGGTGACGGGCGATATCCCGCCCCTCCAGCGCCTGAGACGCCCCCGCCAGGCGGGGCGTTTCCGCCTGCCACTGCAGCCCAAACCGCCGAAACACACAGCGGGGCGCGGCCGCATGTAAAATTTCCCGCTCGCACTCCTCTATCAGCGCCCGCGCCGCCCCGTCCAGGTCGGCGGGCGTACAGCCCAGATAACGGCAGATCTCCGCTCGGTCCAGCGGGGCGTCCAGTGCAAGCTTCATGTTCTGCCCTCTTCCCGGTCCAGCGCGCCGCGAATGCCCTGATACACCTGCCGGGCCACATCCGCATTGTTCATGGTATAAATGTGCACGCCCGGCGCGCCGCCCGCCAGCAGCGCCAGGCACTGGCTGACCGCATACTGGATCCCCGCTTTATATAGCCCGTCGGCGTCGTACTCATAGCGGGTGATCATTTTTGAAAAAGACGCGGGCAGGCTGGCGGAACTCAGCGCCACGGTTCGCTGGATCTGCCCCAGCTTGACGATGGGCATAACGCCCGGCTGCACCGGCAGCGTCACGCCTGCGGCCGCCGCCCGGTCAAGAAAGCGGAAATAGGGGTCGGTGTCAAAAAACAGCTGGGTGACCAGATGCTTTGCGCCCGCCTCCTGTTTGCGGCGCAGGCTCTCCACGTCCGCCTGCAGGCTCTCGCTGTCCGGGTGGCCCTCGGGATAACAGGCCCCCGCCAGCGAGAGATCGTACCGCCCGCTGACAAAGCGCATCAGCTCGTCAGCGTGAGAAAAATCGCTCTTCGGTTCCAGCCCCGGCACCCGGTCTCCCCGCAGGGCCAGCACGTTTTCGATCTGCTCGTCCCGCAGCCGGTCCAGCACCTGTTCCACCTGGCTGCGGCTCGAGTTGATGCAGGTAAGGTGGGCCAGCGGCTCGATGCCCAGACGATGCTTGACATGGGACGACAGCTCGCAGGAAAGCCCCGCTGCCGTGCCGCCCGCGCCATAGGTGACGCTGATGTAATCGGGTCTCAGGTCCGCCAGTTCAGCCAGGGTCCGATACATGCCCTCTATGGAACCGTTTTTTTTCGGCGGAAACACCTCAAGCGAAAAAACAGGCTTTTCGCCTGCAAACAACTCATGGATCCTCATAACGTCCCCATCCCCCGCCGCGCCTGGTGCGCGGCCTTAAAATATCGCTGACAGCTACTTATTATAAAACTGTGCGCCCGGCTTTGTAAACCTTTTTCCCGCGAAGTTTCCCGTTCGAGACGCTTTTTTGAATGCACACAGCAATTTTTTGTTGTCTTTTTTCACAAAATAGGGTATTCTGAACTCAAGACAAAAATCAGGGCCCGCAGCGGTCCAGAATGCCGGTCGGAGCCGCCGGCAAAACGCTTCTGCCCTGAAACCGCATTGAAAGGAGGTGCCGCAGCAGATGGACCGGGACAAGCCCGTCGCTTTTTGGGCGGATATGGACAATGAATTTTACAAACACGTGCTCTACTCCATGGAAAATCCGTTTTTTATCATCGACACGGATTTTCGGCTGTTGTTCCTCAACCGGGCGTCGGAGCAGCTGCTCGGATTGACGCTGGAGGAATGCGTGGGGCGTCCGTGCTCGATCTGCAGCACCCCGCTGTGCGGCACCGACGACTGCTGCATCCGGCGCTATCTGCGCGGGGAGGCCCCGGCTGTACAGCACCGGCCCGATGGGCGCGCGTTCCGGGTCTCCATCTCGGACCTGCTGGGCCCGGGCGGCGACCGCATCGCCTTTTTGAGCCTGTCCACCGAAGTCACCGAGCTCGCCCGGACGCAGGAAAGGCTGGCGGCCAGCGAAGAGCGCTACCAGCTGGCCCTGCAGCAGACCGGGACGATGATGTGGGAATATGATCTGTCCAGCCGCAGGCTGCGCCAGTTCAGCGAGGGCCAGGCGCTGGAAAACAGCCCCTTTGACCGCCGCGCCGTCATCGACGACGTGGAGGCGACGCTGCTGCGTGAAGGCGTCATCCACCCCGACAGCATCTCCGCTTTTCAGCGTCTGATGCGGCAGGGAGGCGATCTGTCCGCCGTGGATACCGCGCTGCAGATACGCGGGCTGGACGGCGACTGGCACTGGGTCTCCATCCACGCGAACCGGGTGCAGGATGCCGAGGGCGAACCGATGCGTATTGTGGGCACCACCCGCGACATCACCCGGGAAAAGCTGTTGGAACAGCGCTCGGCGCAGGAACAGCAGTACCGCGCCGCCATGTTTTCCAACGCGGTCTGCACTTACGAGGCAAACCTCACCCAGGATAAGGTGATGCAGATCTCTTCCTCCTGGGCGGATCAGCTGGGGCTTTTGCCCGGGTGCAGCTACTCCCAGCTGGTGGGCACGGCGGTCAATCTGCTGGTACATCCCGACCATCGCGAAGAAATGTTTGGAAAGTTCAACCGAAAGGCCCTGCTCGACGCGTTTGCCGACGGCCAGCGCGAGGTGCGGCTGGACTATCTGCGGCTGGGCCCGGAAGAGAAGATGATCTGGGTCCACTGTACCGCCACCCTCATTCAGGCGCCGCCGGGCAACGACGTGTGCTGTTTTATCCATATGCAGGACATCGACCGCCAGATGCGGCAGGAGCTCGCCCTGCGCAGCAAGGCAGAACGCGACCCATTGACCGGGCTGTACAACCGCTCTACCGCCCGCAGGCTGGTGGAACAGGCCCTGCGCGGCACGGCCACCCTGTGCGCCGCCTTTATGATGGATATCGACAACTTTAAAAATATCAACGACACTTTCGGCCACCAGTTCGGCGATGAAGTGCTGGTCAACTTTGCTTCCCGCCTTTCCTCCATGCTGCGGAAAGGAGACATTCTCGCCAGGCTGGGCGGAGATGAATTTTTCGTCTTTCTCTATGGCATCCCTCACCGGGAACTCGCTTTCAAAAAAGCCGACCAGATCTGCCGGACGCTGCACGGGGTCTACCCCATTCGCGGCGTCCGCTGCGAGCTGTCCTGTTCGGTGGGCATTGCTTTTGCCCCGGAGGACGGCGCCGACTTCAAGACGCTGTACCAGCACTCTGACGCGGCGCTCTATCAGGCAAAAGCGCTGGGCAAAAACCGCTGGCATCTGTATGAAGAAAAAGGCACGGCGGCCGGGGAACAGATGGGCTCTCCCCCGTCTGCAGAATAGTATTTCAGGGCTTTATCACACCGGCGCCCACAGGTTCCGTTTTTTCGGCGGGATCTGTGAGCGTTTTTTATTGCTCCACAATAAAAAAGACTTATCCTGATGGCCTGCCCCTCGTCCCTGCGGGACGACCGGGGCGAAGGGCCGAAAAAATAGGCTTCGCTTTGCCGCGGCTATTTTTAGGCCTGATTTCTCGGCGTACAGGAGGCTGATAGTCATCCGCCCCCTAAAGAAACTTTTACCGGTAAACAGGACTTTCCCCATGGGGAAATCTCCGGTCCGCAGCGCGCTTTTCCATTTCCGTGCTCGGCGCGCAGGCGCATTTGTTCCCGTCCCCGCGCGCGCTGGCGGTCTCGTGCGCCAGGGTCCAAAAAACAGATAAAAAGGGCGACCGCTTTTGAACAGCCCCAGTAAAAACAGACAATAGACAAATGGCCCCCTGATGTAGGAAAATAAGACTACATCAGGGGGCCATTTTATGGAAAAACGGAAGTACACAAAAATGGAAGCGGAAATTATGGAGATGCGGGCGGGGGGAAAGACACGACGTGAGATAGGCGAGCGGTTAGGGTTAACACTCAAACAGGTTGAAACATGAATCACACGATATAACCGAAAACAGGCAAAGCTGGCGGCGGGAATCATACCTCGTCCCAAGGGAAGGCCAAGGAGCGATGGCACACCAAGAAACGTAGTGGCAGAGCAGGCCTATGAAATCAATCGTCTGAGGATGGAGAATAAGCTGCTGCGGGATTTTCTGGAATTGACAGGAAGGAAGTGAGAGCGAGGGTAAAGTATCATGTGATTTATCGCCATAGGATGGAATATCCGATCACAGTCATGTGCCGATTTTTTGCTGTGTCCAGGAGTGGTTACTATGACTTTGTTCACCGCCTTGGGAGAACAGAAAAGGACGCTGAGCTTGCCGAGATGATCGCCAAGCAGCGTGAGCAATGTTTCCAAACCTATGGCTACCGCAGGATGTGGTTATGGCTGAAAAGCCATAACATCCATCGTAATCCCAAGACGGTCCTGAGAATCATGAAGAAGTATGATCTGCTGTCTGAAATTCGCCGGCGCAGAAAGTGCGTCCAGATGGGACAGCAGGTTCACAAATATGAAAATCTGCTCAATCGGGAGTTTCGCGCAGCGCATCCTAAGCAGAAATGGGCGACGGATATCTCCTATATTTTTACGAAACAAGGGGTACTCTATCTGTCCATGATCCGCGATCTCTATGACAACAGTGTTGTGGTATACAAGACCGCAACCCGGCAGACGGTAAACCTTGTCTTAGATACAATTCACCTTGCTATGAAGCAAAAAAGGGCCACTGCAGAGTTACAGCTCCACAGCGACCAGAGATTTCAGTACACCTCGCAAGCATACTTTAACCTGACTCAAGAATACGGCATAACGCCCTCTATGTCAAGGCGTGGAAACTGCTACGACAATACTATGGCGGAGAACTTCTTTTCTATCCTCAAGGTAGAGCGTATCTACCGCCGTAAACCAAATACATTCGCTGAAGCCAACGATATGATTGATCATTTTCTCCATTTCTACAATTATGAGCGCAACCAGCTAAAGACCGGAGAGGCGCCGCTTGCACGCCGCCTCTCCACTTAGAACCTCGTTTTCCTACTTAGGACCCCGCTTTTTTGTGCTGTCTGCATAATCGGGGGCTGTTCGCTTTGCAGCCGCCCCTTTTATCTGTTTTTTCTAAGGCTTTTTGGGGATCATGATGCGGGGTTCACACGGCGGCGCTTTCCGCTCTTTGCCTTTGGCGTATTCCACTGCAAACAGCCCCAAAAACACCATGATGCTGACCACGAGGACAAGATCTTCCAGCAAAAAGCTCTGCCCCCGGTAATGCTGTACCATGAGCAGCAGCATCCACAGCGCTGAACAGGAGAGATAAAATACTTTTTTCACTGCGTGTCCTCCTTTCACCAGTGCATTTTGCTTTATTTAATATTCTTATATGTGGATAACGCCGGAAAATATCACAATCTTACATCAATTTCTGCAGTAGAAGCAAAAAATTTTGTGTCCGCTTTTTTTCATCGCAAGAATCGTCCCGAATCTCCTGACATAAAGTAAAGAATCAACACATTGTCCGAGAGGCATGCCCGCCGCCGTATCCCTCTGTCGTCCTGCGGAGAGGGCATGCCATGCATCTTCAGCGGTGAATACAACTTTCTTCCATCTGAAAAGATTCTAAAATCTCTTCCCGCTTTCAGCTCTGTTTAAAACATCTCGCCGCAATATGTTTGGTCCTTTGGTGGGAAACCGTCCTGTTCCGCTGGAAGATAATCACAAAAGGACCGACACGCTTCAGCATGTCGGTCCTCTTTATTCTTCTTTCCCACTATGCGGTCTGATCTGCCATCCTCCGGCCTGAAAATCTCCCCGGATCATACGAGAGAAGCATGGATACCAAAGAAAAATTTCTTGATGGATTCTCTGCGCACATGTAAACCGTCATAAAAATCTTCATTGCTGCAGCCGGCCTGCGCGGGATCATAAGAGCCATAAAAAGGGATCTGCAGCCGACGTGCCATGCGGTTAAAATAAATTTCAGTCAGCAAGACTCCCCGTGCATTTTCCGTTCCGGCCAATTTGTCATAAAAAATCGGATGAAATGGACTCAGCACAAAAGTCAGCTCCACTCCTTTTTCCCGCAAAAAGTCGATCACCGCTTCAAACTGGGCACAGCGCTTTTCATTGAGCACGGTAAAATCATAGCAACCAAAAGGCAGTATGCTGCTTGCCCGTGAAAGGGCTTCCTGGTCCACCCACTCCTGCGAGTTTTCGCGATATTCCCGGGTGTACAGCAGGGTGCCGTCCGGCATTTTGGTCTCGGTGGCCTGCTCGTAAACGTTGCCGCTCACGCGGGAGGGCTGGTCCTCATCTGAGTGATCCGCAAAGTGGTAGGCTACATTTTTCTGAAAATAGTCGAGGTCCAGCAGCGCCTCTGTGTACCGGCTGCGATCCTGCGCCTCATAGCTCTCATGGAACCCCAGCGTCTCGCTAAGGAACTCATTGGCCAGGTCTGCGTCCGACCGCTTGCTGTAACTGTCCACATTGTCGTTCAATATCCAGGGGTCCAGCACCAAAATCATGTTTTTCGGCAGCCGGTCATACTTGTCCAGCAGCGCGATGGTGCCCACAATGTCGTAAAAATCCTCCCCCGACATGCCGGCGTTGTAAAAGGTGCCGGTTTCCCCCGCAATGGCGGCCGTGATCTGCAGCCCGCGGCTGGACCCCACCACCAGGGTGTCATAGGGCTGGGGCATGTTTTTGATGTAAAGCTTCAGCACTTCCCGCTCGTCCATTTTGGTGAAATTGGAGACCGCGTCGCCTCCCAGCAGGATCTGCGCCAGCTCCAACTCATATTTTCCGCCCCGGAACAGCCCCGTCTGATCCACGAAATAGTTGACCCAGAGCACCAGCAGCACCAGCGGCAAAAGAAGCAGCAGCTTGAGCGCTGTTTTTACCGTTCCCTTAAACAAGGCCATGCGTCGTGTTCCCTCCGTACCGGGGCAAACCGTTCCCCTTTGTTTTTATTATGCCCGGAACGCCAGGCGCAAAGCAGCCCCGCCGCAGGAAACGGGCTGCCGGATCCAAGACCGGGCAGGACAGTACTTTTATCGTTAGCCGCACAGACGCGGAGGGCCTGTGCGGCAGCCTCAAAAGCCGGCCGCCCGCTGTGCAGCTGCGCGCAGGGCGGATGATGTGCATGGGCGGCGCCGTGACCGCTTTTTGGTTATTATACCATGTTTTCTGCGGCTTTGCATCGAAAAACCGCAAAAAACGGCGGCGCAGGCAGTCCATAAGGACGGCCCCTGCGCCTCCTGCCGCGCTCTGCTATCACAATGCGCGCCGCCCGCAGAGCGGCCGGTCCTTATAAAAGCGCGGTTTCCAGCCTCCGCTTTTCCCGTTTCTCTTTATTTTTGATTTCGCATGGTTTGCCTGTCCCCGCGGCGCGCAGGGGGCCGCTTTGTTTCAGGGCTGCAGAAAAGGGCAGGGGCGCCGGCTGCGGTCTCCGGCGCTCCTGCCCTTTTGTTTTGTTGATGCGGCCCGTCAGAGGATGATGCAGATCAGGCCCTGACAGCCCTCGTTGATGACCCGTTCCATGGTCTCCTGCAGCTTCATGCGCGCCTCGCTGGGCATGTGCAGCAATTTGCCCTGCAGCCCGTCGTTGACCAGCTCGTGCAGGGATTTGCCGAAAATGTTGGACTCCCAGATGCGGATAGGGTCCTCCTCAAATTCATCCAGCAGGCTGTGGACCAGCTCCTCGCTCTGTTTTTCAGAGCCGACGATGGGGTTGATCTCGGTGGTGATGTTGACTTTGAGCATCTGGATAGAGGGGGCGCTGGCCCGCAGCTTTACCCCGTAGCGTCCCGACTGCTTGACGATCTCCGGCTCCTCCAGATGCAGCTCGTCGATGGTGGGCATCACGATGCCGTAACCGGTGGCCTCCACCTGGTCCATCGCGTCCTTGATCTTTTCATACTCTTTCCGGATCCGTGCCAGGTTGATGATGCAGGGCATCAGGCTAGCCTCGTCGCAGATCTCCAGGCCCGTGGTCTCCCCCAGTACCCGGTAAAAGATGTCGGGCTGCAGCGTGACCTCTACCCGCGCCACGCCGGTGCCAAGGTCCACCCTGGTCACGCCCGACCGCGCCACAAATTCGCTCTCGATCTTCTGCTCGCGCCGCAGGTCCCGCACCCGCTCCACCCCGGCCGCAAACTGCTGCACCGCCGCGTAGACGTCCTGCTGCAGCCAGTGCTCCGGCCCCAGCATGGTCACCCACTTGGGCATCGAAAAGCCGATCTCGCGGACAGGGAACTCGTAAAGTACGCTCTTGAGGATCTCGCAGATCGCCGCCTCGTCCAGATCAACACAGCTCACCGGCAGCACGCCGACGCCGTATCTCTCCTCCAGCTGTTTTGCAAGGGCAACGCTTGCGGTAGAGGCCGGGGACACGCAGTTGAGCAGCACGGTAAAGGGCTTGCCGGTGGCTTTCATCTCATCGATGACCCGCTGCTCGCTGGCCTCATAGGCCTCGCGGGGAATATCGCTGATGCTGCCGTCGGTGGTGACCACCAGCCCTATGGTGGAGTGCTCGCAGATGACTTTCTTGGTGCCGGTCTCCGCCGCCACGTCAAAGGGAACGGCGTGATCGAACCAGGGGCTTTTCACCATGCGCGGCTTTTCGCCCTCAACGCTGCCCATGGCGCCGCTGACCATATAGCCCACGCAGTCGATGAGCCGGGTGCGGAAGCTGATCCCCTCTTCCAGTTCCACATTTACCGCCTGTTCGGGGATAAATTTGGGCTCGGTGGTCATGATGGTCCGCCCGGCCGCGCTCTGCGGCAGTTCGTCCACCGCCCGCAGCTTGACGTTCTGGTTCTGGATCGCGGGCAACACCAGCGTCTCCATGAATTTTTTGATGAAAGTGCTCTTGCCGGTGCGCACCGGGCCGACCACCCCGATATAGATGTCCCCGCCCGTGCGCTCGATCAGTTCTTTATAAATGCTGTAATCCATCTGATGCTCACCTCCCCTCACTCCGCCGCCGGGATCAGCAGCCGGGTGTTTTCCTGCAGCACGTCGCCCTCAACACCGCTCTGCTGTGCGATCTGTTCCGGGTCCGCGTGATAGCGCTTTGCGATCTCAAACATCTGTTCGCCCGCTCGCCCGTAGTAGATGCGCAGCGCGATCTCGTCTTCATCCGGCGGCAGCGGCTCTTTGCAGGTGATCTCGTCGAGCACCTCCAGCTTCTGCCGTTCCATGACTGTGCCGCTCACGGAAAGCGTGACCTCGCAGCTGGCCTCGCCGCCGTTTTTCTGGGCCCGAGCCCCTTCAAAAAGGGCGTTCACCTCCACGGATACGCCGCCGCTGCCGGCCGCGTATCTTTTCGGCAGCACATATTCGCAGGGCTTGTCATAGCACTCCAGCTCGCCCAGGCTGTTGCAGCAGAGAAGATGGGCGATGACCCGTCCGCGGATGCTGACTTCCCCCTCCTCGGTGACCGTTTCCAGCGGCAGCGGGGTGGCCAGGCAGTCGATGATCGTGCAGCCCTCGTCCGGCAGGGCCCCGGCGCTGCTGGCCGTGACGGTGTTGTGGAAATTGTCCACCAGCCGCTCGGCGATCAGCGGTTTGGTGGTCACTTCCGCCTCGTACTGGGTCGAAAAGGCGTCGCCCACGGCATAGGCCAGGTTCTGCCGCAGCACCAGCACCGAAAGGCTGCTGGAAACGCTGATCGTGGTGCCCCCGGCCTCCTCGCCGCCCTCCACCAGCGTGCAGCCCTGGGGCACGATCTCCACGTGGCACTCACAGTCCTCGGTGAGATTTTCAATATCCACGATCTGGTTGAAGGGAAGCTCTTTTTCGGCCTGTTCCAGCGCATAGCCCGGCGCGCTGCGGTAGGTCACCGCCGCATGCACCGTCCCCTTGACCACCGCTTTGCCCGAGATGAGCTTGATCTCTGAGATGCTGCCCGTACAGCCGGTATACAGCACCGCCGCCGGCTGGGTGGGGAAGCTGAAGCTGTCCTCCACCGAAAAAGGCTTCTCGATATCCGCCACTACCCGGGTAAAATTGACCGGCACCAGCTGTTGCTGCGCCCCTGCGCCGGACAGGGCCGTCACCATCTCCTGCTCCATCTGCCCGCAGGCGACGACGGCAAAGGCATAGGCGCCCTTTACGTCGATGCGCCGGGAGTTGATGGCCCGGGTGTTCAGATATTCATTTTCGCCGTGCACGCTGACCCGGTAACTGCTGTAGCCGCCGTTTTTCAGCTCGACCGATTTGGAAAAGGGCAGTTTTTGTTCCACCTGGCACAGGCTCTGGTCCTCTTCTCCCTGATAGAGCACGCTCACCCGCAGATAGCCCTCCAGGGTCAGTTTGCCGCCGAGCACTTGCTTTTGCAGGATCACGGGGGTCACAAAGCTTTTAACGATCTTGAAGATCTCGGGCTGATAGTCCGGGATCAGAATTTCGGTCTCCACCGGGTGCTCCAGCGTCAAGTCGCAAAGCTGCTGGGACACGCTGACAGTGTCCCGGAACACCTTCAAATCCATATCATCCTCGCCCCTTTCGCGTTCTGATTAAACTATATTCAGTCCGCGGCGGGGCTATGACGGAAAATGGACAAAAAACAAGCGCCCCCGGCGCGGCTGTCCGCAGCCTGCCGGGGGCGCTTGTTTTTACTTTTCGTTTCTGATCTTGAAAATCGCTTTCAAGATCCCGCTGAGCGCTTTCGGGCTTTTCCATACGACGACCTGCACAAGACCCCTTCTTTCTATGGTTCAGCAGCGACGCCCGGGGCGGCCCTGCTTTGCTCGGGGCCCGGCAGCAAGATCGCCGGGCCGCCTTTGCACCATTATATACGGCGGGGGCGCGCCGCGTTACTCCCTTTTGCTGTAAACCAGCAGTAAAGTGCCGTTTTCCACCGTGACTTCGCCTGTTTCCTGCAAGATCTCATTGCTGACCCCGATGGGGAACTGTTCGGTCACCAGGGCCCTGTCCAACGGGTATTTCATGCCCCGCAGGGTCACGCCGCGGGCCTCGCCGCCGGCCGCGAAAACAGAAAAATAGCACTCCGGCCGCCGGGGCAGCCGCAGGCTGCCGCTGTGCAGCGCCGTCACCGCGGCGTCGGCGCCCACCAGCCAGCAGCGGACCCCCTGCCCGGTCAGATACAGCAGGGTGCTGAGGTTTGCCAGCGTGTGGTCCAGCCTGCCGCCGAGACAGCCCAGCAGCAGCGCCTCCGCAAACCCGCGCTCCGCGATGAGCCGCGCCGCGTGATGGGTGTCGGTATCGTCCTTTTCAGCGGGCAGGGCGATCAGCTCCTTTGCGTCCCGTGGCCGCTCGCAGGAATCCCAGTCCCCCAGGCAGAGTTCCGGCACAAGGCCGGCTCTCCGCGCCGCTTTCAGGCCCGCGTCTGCCGCCCACACGGTGTCTCCCGGCCGCAGCAGCCGCAGCTCTTCCGCGCGGATGGGGCCGCCCGCCAGCACGACGCAGCGTCCTTTTTTGTCAGCCATTTTGTTCCCACTCCTTGATGGCGCTGGCGTTTTCGTACATCGTCAGATAGTTTTCGTAGCGCCGCGGATGGATCAGGCCCTGCTCCACGGCACGGCGCACTGCGCAGTCCTTTTCCCTGCGGTGAGAACAGCCGGTGAAGCGGCACTGGTTCAAAAGCGGTTCAAACTCGGGAAAACAGAACTGAAGATTTTCTTTCAGGATCACATTGGCCCGCTCCATATCCAGGGAGGAAAAGCCCGGCGTATCCGCCACCAGCCCGCCGAACGCCTCGAAAAGCTCCACTTCGCGGGTGGTGTGGCGGCCGCGGCCCAGCTTTTTGCTGATGCCGGCCGTCTCCTGCCGCAGGCCGGGCAAAAGCCGGTTCAGCAGCGTGGATTTGCCCACGCCGGAATTGCCGGTAAACGCGCACAGACGGCCCGCGATCAGCTCGCGCATCCGCGCCAGCGCCGCGTCCTCATCCTGTCCGGCCAGCAGCACCTCGATGCCGCTGCGGGCGTACACCTGCGAGAAGCTGTCCGCAGACGCCAGGTCGGTCTTGGTGGCCACAAGCACCGGGGTGACGCCCTTGTCCAGCGCGATGGCGCACATTTTGTCCAGCACCAGAAAATTGGGGGCGGGCTCCACAGTGGCCGCCACCACAAACAGCAGGTCCAGGTTGGCCACCGGCGGGCGCACAAAAAAATTCTTGCGCGGCAGGATATCCGCGATGACCGTGCCGCCGCCCTCGCTTTCCAGCCGCACCAGGTCGCCCGCCAAAGGGGATATCCCCCTCTTGCGGAATATCCCCTTTGCGCGGCACTCGACAGGCCCGGACGGCGTCTGCACATAGTAGAAGCCGCCGATGCCTTTCATGATCCGATTTTCTTTTTGAAGCTGCTGCATACGGTTTCCCGTTTCTCTTTTAAGTAGGTCCGCAGCATCCGGCACGGCCGGCCTGCGGTCAGGGGTTGGGGACCGGCGTCTCTGTGGGCGCCGGCTCTGTGGTAGGCACCGGTGTGGGCTCTGTCGTCGGCACCGGCGTCGGCTCCAGCGTCGGCGTGGGCACCGGCGTAGGCACCGGTGTCGGCGTCGGGGGTGTGCCGTTCACCTCGATGTTCTTCACCGTCTCGGTGTCAAAGTCGATGCCGATCTGCATCCCGTTGGACAGCGTGATTGTGGACGGCCCTCTGGTGCCCACCGCCGTAAAGGTCCACACGCGGCTGGTCTGGGTCACGTCGAACTCGCTGTGTCCGCCCGGGAAATCCGCCGCCCAGTGCCCGTCCGGCACATAGGGGTCAAAGGTGATGGTGACGGCGATCGTCCGCTCGGTGGGTTCCACCACGCCCGAGCTGACCTGGATATTGATCTTGCTGCCCACCGCGACCTCGGTGCCGCCCACCGGGTCCTGGCCGACGATCGTGCCCGCGGGGGCGGTGTTCTCCACCGTCGTCCGGGTGCCCAGCCGCAGGCGCAACGGCTCCAGCACCTTGGAGGCGTCCGCTTCACTGGTGAGGCCGGTCAGGTCAGGCACCTTGACCTTTTCGCTGCGGGCCGCGCGGCTGACATACAGGACCACGGTCTGCCCGCTCTCCAGCTTGGTCCCCTTTTCCGGATTGGTGCGGATGACCTTGCCCTCCTGGACGTTGTCGTTCTGCTCGGGCACGATGCTGACCATCAGCCCGAGTTCAGTCAGCGCCTTTTCCGCCTGGCCGCGGGTCAGGCCGGAAAGCTCCGGCACCTTGACCTCCTGTTTTCCCAAACTCACCTTGACGGTGATCCGGGAGCCCTGCTTGACGATCTTGGGCGGTTTGGGGCTCTGGTCGAAGATGACCCCCGCCTCCACGTTGGCGTTGTAGACCTCCACGGTCTCAAACTTGAAATCGCCGTTCTTTTTCGCCTCGTTCAACGTCATGCCGGTGAAGGTGCTCACCTCCACGTCCGGCT
Source organism: Anaerofilum hominis (assembly GCF_014287275.1). GTDB lineage: Bacteria > Bacillota > Clostridia > Oscillospirales > Ruminococcaceae > Pygmaiobacter > Pygmaiobacter hominis. The sequence goes on along the minus strand of NZ_JACONZ010000004.1, from coordinate 292,504 downwards.
TGGTGCTGAACAGGCCGCTGGTCCTGAAGATCAAAAAACACAGGATGCCCGCCCCCACCGCAAACGCCACCGCCATGCCCGCCAGAATGGGCACGGTGAAGCGGAGTTTGGATTTTTTGGGGCCGGACGGCTGGCCGGACTTTTTTCCGCCGCGGGGGGCGGGCTGCGATCGTTTCGACTTGTTAACCACTTTGTCAATATACCTCGTCGGAGAATCCTCTTTTAAATACTCGTACTCAAAACGGACGCTGGGATTCCTTTTGAACTCTTCGATAGCGGCCAGCATCTCGCCCGCCGTCTGATAGCGGCGCCGCACATCCTTGGCCATGGCTTTCATCGTGATGGCCTCCAGCGCCTCCGGGATCTCCGGGTTGACCTTGCACGGCGGCACGGCCTCGTCCGAGATCTGCTTGATGGCCACCGAGACGGCGCTGTCGCTCTCAAACGGCAGCTTGCCGGTGAGCATCTCGTACATCATCACGCCGGTGGAGTAGAGATCGGCGCGCAGGTCGATGGCCTCGCCCTTTGCCTGCTCGGGGCTGATGTAATGGACCGAGCCGATCGCCTTGTCCGTGGTGGTGCGGGACTCGCCCCGGGAAAAGCGCGCGATGCCAAAATCCATGACCTTGATCGACCCGTCCGCCAGCACCATGATATTCTGCGGCTTGATGTCCCGGTGCACGATCCCCCTGTTGTGGGCGTGCTGCAGGGCTTCCAGCGTCTGGGTGATAAAGTGGAGGGTCTCTTTCCAGGTCAGCACCCTGCGCTGCTCGATATAATCTTTCAGGGTCACCCCGTCGATGTATTCCATGGCGATGTACTGCACCTTATCGGACACGCTGACGTCGAACACCCGCACGATATGGGGATGGGAGAGCAGCGAGATCGCCTTGGACTCGTTTTTGAACCGCCGGACCAGGTCCTCGTTGGAGAGGAACTCGTCCCGCAGGATCTTCACCGCCACGGCGCGATCTTCCAGCAGGTCTTTGGCCTTGTAAACATTGGCCATACCGCCGACGCCGATCAGCGTTTCGATCTCATAGCGGCCGTCCAGCCGCTTGCCGATATACATATCCATGCTCAATCCTCCGTCGCCTCGACCTTTATCAGCACCGCGGTGATGTTGTCCTGCCCGCCGGCTGCGAGCGCCGCGTCGATCATCGCGTCCGCCGCGCCGAAAAATTCACTGCCGCCCAGAATATCGCAAAGCTCTTCTTCGCTGGTGAAGTTGGTCAGCCCGTCGCTGCACAGCAGCAGGATATCGCCCGGCAGCGCCTGGCGCTCGCCGTACTCCACCAAAAGCTCGGGGTTCACCCCCACCGCGCGGGTGATCAGGTTCTTGTTGGGGTGCACTTCCGCTTCCTCCGGGGTCAGCGAGCCGTTTTCCACCATCTCCTGCACCATCGAGTGGTCGCGCGTAAGCCGCTCCAGGCGGCCGCTGCGGTAGAGGTACGCGCGGGAATCGCCCGCGTGCACGATGTGCGCCAGCCCGTTTTTGAGCACCAGCGCCACCAGGGTGGTCCCCATGCCCCGCTTGGAGGGATCGGCACAGGCCAGATCGTAGATCTCGCGGTTGGCATGCTGCGCCGCCTGTTCCATCAGCTCCCGGATCGCTGCCGAATGCAGCCCCGGCAGCAGGCCGCGGACGAACTCCTCCTCCAGCACGCTCACAGCAACGCTGCTGGCCACCGCACCGCCGCGCGCGCCCCCCATGCCGTCGCAGACGACGGCCCAGATGGTATCGTCGCTCTGGCGGCCGGCGCGGTAGTTGTCCTGGTTTTCCGTGCGGCGCTTGCCGATATCGGTTTTGCCGACGATCTTCATGGTGGTCACTCCCTCCTTAGGGCTTTTCCCACGCCTGCGGGAACAGGCGTCTGACAGCAATAAAAAAGATCAGCCCCTGCGGCCGGCTTCCTCCTGTCGCAACTGGCCGCAGGCCGCGCTGATATCCGTGCCAAGGCGCCTGCGGACAGTGGCGTTGAGGCCCAGACGGCCCAGCAGCTCTTTAAAGCGCTCCACATTGGCGGCGTCGCTGGCCGTATAGGGCGAGCTGTCCACCGGGTTGATGGGGATCAGGTTGACATGCGCCCCCATGCCCCGCAGCAGCTGCGCCAGCTGACGCGCGCACTCGGGGCTGTCGTTGACGCCCTTGACCATCGAATACTCAAAGCTGATGCGCCGCCCGGTGGTTTTTTGATAAGCTCTGCAGGCCGGGATCAGCTGCGCCAGCGGATAGGCGTCGTTCACCGGCATCATGGAAGAGCGCAGGGCGTCGGTGGGCGCGTGCAGGGAGATCGACAGGGTCAGGCCCAGCTTTTCCTGTGCAAGGCGTCCGATCTGCGGCACCAGGCCGCAGGTGGACAGGCTGATGTTCCGCATGCCGATGCCCGCGCCGTTCGGCGAAGAGATCAGGCGCAGGAACTTGAGCACATTGTCATAGTTGTCCAGCGGCTCCCCAATGCCCATGAGCACGATATGGGAGATGCGCTCGTCCAGATCCGCCGCGGCGGCATAGACCTGCGCCGCGATCTCCCCCGCCGTCAGCACCCGCGCCAGCCCGTTTTGGGTAGAGGCGCAAAAACGGCAGCCCATCCGGCAGCCGACCTCGCTGGAAACGCAGATCGTGTTGCCGTAATGGTAGCGCATCACGACGCTTTCGATGCAGTTGCCGTCCGGCAGACGGAACAGATACTTTACCGTGCCGTCTTTGGACACCTGCTTTCGCTCCACCGCAAGGCTTTCGATCTCGCACTGCCCGTCCAGCTGCGCGATCAGGGCTTTGGGGATATCGGTCATCGCGGAAAACCGGACGGCGCCGCGCTGGTGCAGCCACCGGAAGATCTGGCCCGCCCGGAACGCGGGCTGACCGAGCCCGCGTATGTACTGCGTCAGCTCCTCTTCGGACAGCGAGGTGATCTTGACCTTGAACTCACTCATTTTACCACAATCTTTCCAAACATGCCACAAAAAACCCGTCCATCCGGGCCGTGCCGGGCAAAAATGTAATCATTCCGTCATCGTCCAGCGCCCCCTCCGGCAGGGCAAACGGCGGCGGCAGCAGCTTGTAATCCCGCCTGTGCGCAAGAAAGCCGCGCACCACCGCCTGGTTTTCGGCCGGGTTTACGGTGCAGGTGGAGTAAACCAGCCGGCCGCCGGGCCGCAGCGCCTCGGCGCCGCAGGCCAGGATCGCCCGCTGGGTCTCTATCAGTCTTGGCAGGTCCGACAGGTCCTTATACCGGATGTCCGGCTTTTTCGCCAGCACCCCCAGGCCGGAACAGGGCACATCGCAGAGCACCCGGTCCATCGACTGCAGCTCCGGCACCGGCTGTGCCGCGTCGCTGCGCAGCACCTGGGCGTTGGTCACGCCCAGCCGGGCGAGCAGCTTTTCGATCAGCGGCAGCCGGGAAGCGGCCGCGTCGCAGCAAAACAGCTGTCCCGTATTCTGCATCGCCTGGGCAATGGTCGCCGATTTGCCGCCCGGCGCGGCGCAGAGGTCCAGCACCCGCTGGCCCGGCCGCGCGTCCAGCGCCGCCGCCGCCAGCTGGGAGGCCAGCCCCTGCACGTGGAACAGCCCCTGCTGAAATGCGGGCAGCGCGGCGATCTCCCCCGCCCCGTACAGCTGCAGGCTGCCGGGCACCCAGGCGGGCTCCGCCTGCACGCCCTCTTCTTTCAGCCGCGCGGCCAGGGCGGCCGGGTCGGTGCGCAGCGCATTGACCCGCACCGTCAGCGCCGGAGGCTCAAAACAGGCCTCCAGCAGCGGCCCGGCCTGCGGGCCGAAGGCATCCATAAAGAGGGCCGCGATCTCGTCTGAGACCGAACAGGTGACGCCCAGGCGCTCCGCCTCGCTGTGAAAGACGGGCTGCCAGGGCCCGGCGGCCCGGCGCAGCACCGCGTTCACCAGCCCCGCGGCCGAGCTTTTGCCCAGGGCGCGCACCAGTTTTACCGATTCATTGACCGCAGCCGCGTTTGGCACTCCATCCATATAAAGCTGCTGGTAGAGCCCCAGCCGCAGCGCAGCGCGCACCTGGGCGTCCAGCTTGTCCACCGGTTTTTTGAGAAAGGGCGAAAGCCGCGCGTCCAGCAGACGCCGCCGTTCCAGCACGCCGTACACCAGCCGGGAGCAAAAGGCCCGGTCGCGCGGGGACAGGCCGCTGTCCCGCAGCAGGCCTGCCAGCACCAGATTGGAATAGCCGCCGCGCTCGATGCGGATCAGCGCTTCTGCCGCCAGGCGGCGTGGATATTGCATCTGCATCCCCCTAATTCCGATTGTTGCGGCGGCCTGCGATCAAGATCAGACGCAGCAGGTTTGCCAAAGCGGTGGCCAGCGCCGCCACATAAGTCAGCGCCGCCGCAGAGAGCACTTTGCGCACGCCGCGCTCCTCCTCCGCCGAGACCATGCCGCTGCCGGACAGCGTCGCCACGGCCCTGCTGCTGGCATTGTACTCCACCGGCAAAGTCACCAGCTGGAACACCGCCACCAGCGCGAACAGCAGGATGCCGGCGTCCATGAGCGGGGGATAAGAAAAAAGCAGCCCCAAAAGAAAAAGCGGAAAAGCGAGTTTTGAGCCGATCTGGGTCACCGGGATGATCGCGCTGCGCACCCTGAGCGGGAAATACTCCTCGGCATGCTGCACCGCGTGCCCGCACTCGTGGGCGGCCACGCCCACCGCCGCCACCGTGGCGTTGTAGTAGACCTCGCGGGAGAGCCGGATGACCTCTGCGCGCGGGTCATAATGGTCGCTGAGGCGGCCCTCGGTGAGCTCTACCGCCACATTGGTCAGGCCGTTGCGGTCCAAAATGAGCCGCGCCGCGTCCGCGCCGGTGAGGCCGCCCTCCGTGCGCATCTGAGAATAGCGGCTGAACGCGGAACTGACCCGAATCTGTGCCCACATGGCAAAGATCAGCGCCGGGACCACCAGCACAATATAATAAACGTCGATGCCGTAGAAATACATACAGTTTGCCTCCTATTTAAAAGCCGGACGATCTTCCCCGCAGGGCTGCAAGGGCCGCGGCGGCAGGGATGTTGTCATGCTTCCGGCCGCAGCAGGTCGCCCTTTTTCAGGCGCCGGCCTGCAGCCCACTCCTGCCCGGTCATGGGGCGCTTGCCCTGCGGCACGACCTCCAGCAGTTCCAGCGCGCCCGCGCCGCAGGCGACGGTGAGGGGTTTAAGGGCCAGCACCTCGCCGGGCGCGCCGGCGCCTGCCGCCGCCCGCGCCCGGTTCACCTTGACCTTGACGCCCCCGGCCGTAAACTGAGCCACCGGCCAGGGATAAAGGCCGCGGATCAGGTTGTGCAGCTTTTGTGCGTCCTGCGAAAAATCAAAGGCCGCCATCTCCTTTTTCAGCGGCGGGGCGGCGGTGGCTTTCGCGCCGTCCTGCGGGACGGGCCGCGCCTGACCCGCGCCGATGGCCGCCACGGTCTGCGCCAGCGTCCGGGCGCCCAGGGCCGTCACCTTTTCAAACACGTCGGCGCTGGTCTCCTCCGGCCCGATCTCGACCGGGGCCACCGCAAGAATATCCCCGGTGTCCATGCCCTCGTCCATCTGCATGATGGTGACGCCGGTCTCGGCATCGCCGTTCAGCACCGCCCACTGGATGGGGGCTGCGCCCCGGTATTTCGGCAGCAGCGACACATGCAGGTTGACACAGCCGAAGCGGGGCAGGGCCAACAGCTCCGCGGGCAGGATGCGCCCATAGGCCACCACGGCGATCAGCTCGGGGGCCAGTTCTTTCAAAATGCGCTCCGCCTCGCCGTCCCGCAGCGTTTTCGGCTGAAAAACCGGGATGCCCCGGCTCTGCGCCACCACCTTTACCGGCGGCGGCGTCAGCGTCTGCCTGCGCCCCACCGGCTTGTCCTCGCGGGTAAAAACGCCCGCGATCTCGTGCCCCGCCCCGATCAGCGCCTCCAGAGCGGCGGCCGCGATCTCAGGGGTGCCCATAAAAACCAGTTTCATGCCGTTCCCTGCCCCTCTCTCAAGATCATTCCTCCGCGTCGCCCTCGTCCTCTGCGCCGTGCTCCTGATCCTCGTAAAAATACTCTGCCAGATCCATGATCGTGACGCCGTCCAGATGATCGCGCTCATGGCAGATGGCCCGCGCCGTCATGCCTGTGCGGGTGAGGGTAAACTCGTTTCCGTCGCGGTCAAACGCCCGCACCGTGACCTGCTCAGGCCGCTCGATATAGCCGTTGTGCCCGGGAAAAGACAGGCAGCCCTCGTACAGCCCCACCGAACCCTGACGGTCGATGATCTCAGGGTTGACCAGCTCGATAAATTTGTACTCGGGCTCTTCCCCCTCCTCCGGCGCGGCGCCGTCGTCTTCGGGGGGCAGGTCCACCACGATGCACACCCGGCGCATCACCCCCACCTGGGGCGCGGCCAGGCCCAGCCCGCAGGCCTCCACCAAAGTTTCTTTCATGTCGTCGATCAGCTGCCCCAGCCGGGCGTTAAAGTCCGTCACCGGGCGGCACACCTTTTTCAGGATGGGGTCCCCGTCCTGCACGATCGTTCTCAAAGCCATCTTCTCTCGTCTCCTTCCGTCAAAACCACAGCGCGGCGGTTTCAGTCGCTGTCGCTGTTAAAATCAATGCTCACGGATATCCGGCCCACATAGGGGCTGCCGCTGTAGCGCCGCTGCACCTGACGCAGCAGCTCGCGGAAAGCGCCGTCGTTGCGGCACTTGATGGTCAGTTTGTAGCGGTAGCGGCCGTGGAGCATGGCCACCCCGGCAGGCGCGGGGCCCAGCACCCGCAGCGGCAGATCGCCGCGCCCCGCCGCCCCCTCTTTCAAGTATGTCCCAAAGGCGCGGGCTGCGTCCGCGGTCTCCCGCTCCTGCGCACCGGAAAATTGCACCATGCACAGGCTGCAGAAAGGCGGGTACAAGTGCAGCCGCCGAAACGCGATCTCCTCGGCGTAAAAGGCCTCGTAGTCCTGCGCCGCAGCCAGGCTGAGCACCCGGTTCTGCGGGTCCACGGTCTGGATCAGCGCCCGGCCCGGCAGGCCGCCCCTGCCCCCCCGGCCGACCACCTGGGTCACCAGGGAAAACACCCGCTCAAAGGCGCGGTAGCTCTGGGCAAAAAGCAGCTGGTCGATGCCCAGCACCCCCACCAGCGAGACGCGGGCAAAGTCCAGCCCTTTGGCCACCATCTGGGTGCCGATCAGGATGTCATACCGGCCCTGCGCAAAGGCGGAGAGCAGCCGCTCATGGCTGTTTTTGCCCTGGGTGGTGTCCATGTCCATGCGCAGGACCCGCGCCTTTGGAAAGCGCGCCTCCAGCTCCTCTTCCACCCGCTGGGTGCCGGTGCCCGCATAGCGCAGTTCACCGCCGCAGGCCGGGCAGACGCGGGGCGCCGGTGAGATCGCCCCGCCGCAGTAATGGCAAAGCAGGCGGTCCTCCTTTTTGTGGTAGACCATGGGCACGCTGCACAGATTGCATTTCAGCGCTTCTCCGCAGTCCCTGCACACGGCCACCGTGTTGTAGCCGCGCCGGTTCAGCAGCAGGATGGTCTGCTCGCCGGCGTCCAGGTTTTTTGCGATCTCCTCCGCCAGCCGGCCGCTGATGGCGCCGGTGTTGCCCGCCGCCAGCTCGCCGCGCATATCCACCATCTCCACGGCCGGCAGCGGCTGTTCGTTGTAGCGCCTGGTCAGCCGCAGCAGCTGGCAGCGCCCCTGCCCTGCGGCGTAGTAATCCTCCACCGCGGGCGTGGCGGAGGCCAGCACCAGCAGCCCCTTATGGTACGAGGCGCGCTGCTTTGCCACTTCAATGGCGGAATAGCGCGGGCTGTTTTCCGACACATAGGTGTGCTCCTGCTCCTCATCAATGATGATGAGCCCCAGACGGTCCAGCGGGGCGAACACCGCGCTGCGGGTGCCCACCACGATGTCGGCCTCCCCGCGCTGGATCTGCTGCCACTGCTGCAGCCGCTCCGAGTTGGAAAGGGCCGAATGCTGCACCGCCACCCGGCGGCCGAACACCGCCTTGAGCCGGTAGATCATCTGCGGGGTGAGGCCGATCTCCGGCACCAGCACCAGGCAGGTCCTGCCCAGGGCCACCGCCTCGCGGATCAGCTGCACAAACACCAGCGTCTTGCCGCTGCCGGTGACCCCATACAGCAGCGCCGCGCGGGGCGCATCCTCCCGCAGCAGCGCCGTCAGCCGGGCGCAGCAGGCGGTCTGCTCGGGCGAAAGGCGCGGCTGCTCTTCCGGCAGCGCCGGGACGTAATTCTGGTAGACCTCCAGCTGCTGCTCCCGCTTTTCCACCTCCAGCGCCCCATTTTTGACCATCGTGTCCAGCACGCCGCGCCCCACGCCGGCCCCCTCGCACAGCACCGGGCCCGAGAGGGTGCGCCCGTCTGTCAGCAGCGCCGCCACTTTCTGCTGTTTGGCCGTCAGCCGGACCTCGCGTCCCGAGCGCCGGTAACAGCTGACCGTGCGCACGGTCAGCTGTTTTTGCAGGCGCGGCCCGTCCGGCCCCTGCTGCGCCCGGTACTGCGCCCCGTAGGGGATGATCGCGCGCACCGCCTCGTAGTAGGTGCAGAACGTGTGCTCTTTCAGATACTGCACCAGGCCCAGCAGCTCGCGGGTGAGCACGGCATTTTCAGGCGCGGTGTCGTAAAGCTCCTTGAGCGGCTTTTTGGGCTGCAGCTCCACCACTGCCAGCACCACCCCCATGCGGGCCCGCGCATTGCCGCGGCCAAAGGGCACCAGCACCATGCTGCCCGGGCAGACTGCCGCCCTCAGGCGGTCCGGCACCGCGTAGTCATAGCATTTGTCAAATGAAAAGGTGGCGCCTTCGACCGCCACCTTTGCAGCTACAGTCAAGCCGCCACCCCTTTCGGCAACCTATTTTGCAGACTGCGCCGCGCTCAGAACTGCGCGGCGCCCCTGACGATCTGATAGAGCTCTTCCGCGCATTGCTCCACCTTGTCGTTGATGATGACATAGTCGTAATCGCAGGCGTACTCCATCTCTTCCAGCGCGCGGGCCAGCCGCTCGCGGATCTTCTCTTCGCTTTCGGTCCTGCGGCCCCGCAGGCGTTTTTCCAGCTCTTCAAAAGACGGCGGGCGCACAAAGACCAGCTTTGCATCCGGATAAAGGCGCTTGATATTGGCCGCGCCCTCCACCTCGATGATCAGCACCACGTCGATGCCCGACGCGATGCGGCGGTCCACCTCGGACTTTGGGGTGCCGTAATAGTTTCCGCAGTAGTGAGTGTATTCCAGCACCTCGCCGGCCGCGATGCGGCGCTCGAATTCCTCAGTGCTGATATAATAGTAGTTGACCCCCTCCCGCTCGCCGGGGCGCTTGTCGCGGGTGGTCACCGATACCGACACCTCGATCTCGGGGTGTTTTTCGATCAGCTCCCGCACGACGGTGTCCTTGCCGCTGCCCGCGGGGCCTGAAAGCACGATCAAATGTTGTCCGTTACTCATCTTCCAGCTCCGTATCCTCGATGTCGTCGGCGTCGTTCAGACGGTTGGCCACCGTCTCCGGCTGCACGGCGCTGAGCACCACATGGTCGGAGTCGGTGATGATGACCGCGCGGGTGCGGCGGCCATAGGTGGCGTCGATCAGGCTGCCGCGGTCGCGCGCCTCCTGGATGATCCGCTTGATGGGGGCGGATTCCGGGCTGACGATGGCGATCAGGCGGTTGGCCGAGACCATGTTGCCAAAGCCGATGTTGATCAGTTTCATGGCGGTTACCCCTTTTCTATTCGATGTTCTGGATCTGCTCGCGGATCTTTTCGATCTCGGCCTTCATCTCCACCACCAGGCGGGTGACGGCCAGGTCCTGCGTTTTGGAGCCGATGGTGTTGGTCTCCCGGTTGAGCTCCTGGGTCAAAAAGTCCAGCTTGCGGCCCACCGGCCCGCCGCCGGCCAGGATCTCCCGGTACTGCTTGAGATGGCTGCGCAGACGCACGGTCTCCTCGTCCACAGCGGTCTTGTCGGCAAAGACGGCGGCCTCGGTAAGCACCCGCGCGTCGTCGACGGAGCGGTCCTGCAGCAGCGTCTTGAGTTTTTCGTACAGCCGCTCGGTATAGGCCTGCACCCGTCCCTCCGACAGGCGCTCCACCTCGCCCACCATGCGCTCCACCGCATCCAGCCGGGCCAGCACGTCCTCGGCCAGCTTTTCTCCCTCGGCACCGCGCATTTTCACAAAGGCTGCGATCGCCCCGTCGGCCACAGCGGCTATGTCCGCAAAGACCTGCTCCTCATCCATGCCGGCCCGGGCCACTGTGAAGATGTCGGAAAACCGGGTCAGCGTGCCAGTGGTGACGTCGTCCTCCACCCCCAGTGAAGCGGAGAGGCCGCGCAGGGCGTCGAGATAGCCGCGGGCCAGCTCCTCGTTCACGCTGATGACCGTGCCGGCCGCCCCCACGTCGGTCACGATGAGCGAGAGCTCGGTCTTGCCCCTGGAGATGGCAGCGGAGAGCCTTTTTTTGAGCCGGTCATCCACCCAGGCGTAGGCGCGGGGCATCCGGGAGCTGTACTCAAAATACCGCGCGTTGACGCTTTTGATCTCCACCGCGATATCCCGCCCGTGCACCGTCTGCTCTGCCCGGCCGTAGCCGGTCATGCTGAAAACCATGTCGCACCCTCTTTTTGCCCCCTGCCGGGCATTTATTGTTTTGGGCTATACAGGTAATAATAATACACTGAAAGCCGGGGGTTTGTCAATTCAAAAGCGGTTAAAAGCCGGAGAAAACAGCAGAGAAGCGGAGAAAACAAAAGCTTTTTTCAAACTTTGCGCCAAGCGCGGAAAAGGGGCCCGCGGGCTGCGCCCCCTCCTGGAAGAGGACGCGTCCCGCGGGCCCCGCGCCAGACGTTGAAAAGGCCGGACGCCTTTCCCGCAATATTTCACCGGCGCATACGCCGGTGAAACACCGCGAGAGCCGACCCGAGCAGCAGCAGCCCAGCCGCCAGCACCAAAAGCTTCGGCGCGCCCCGGCCGCGCGACAGCAGGAAGAGAGAGGCATTCCCGCAGCTGTTTGAAAAAAAGTCCATCGTATACCAGCCAAGCGCCGCCAGCGCCCCCGCGATCTCGCTGGAGGACAGGGCCGAGGCCAGCGCCCCCAGCGCGCCCAGCGCCAGCCCGTTTGCAAACCCCGCCGCCAGATGCCCCGCCGAGACGGCGCACCCCTGGGCGGCCATGAACAGCCACAGCCCCACGTCCAGCACCGCCAGCGCGCCCAGCATCGCGGCGGCCCTCAGCCCGCAGACCCACAGGTGGGACGCCCGCCGGGCGGCCACGCAGTCCAGCAGGCCGGGGCGGCGCTCCGGCGCGAACAGCGGGGTCAGCAGCAGCGCTCCGGCAAGCGGAAAGACGCCCTCCAGCACCAGCGCCGCCGCCCTTTCGTCCAGCATGGCGGTGCCGAACAGCGCGGGGATCAGCAGCCAAAACCCCACCGCCCCCAGCAGGGGCAGCAGGCAGAGGCGGGTCAGCTGCGTGCGGCAGATGCAAAGCGCCCGTGCCATGAAAAGCCCCCCTTTCTTTTCCTCTCGAACACGGCGACGGCCGCCGCCGTCAGCAGCACCGCCAGCACGGCGGCCAGAAGCCGCCCCCCTGCAAGCCGGGGCAGCTGCTGCTGGAACACAAGATACTGCCCCAGCGAGTTGTGGCGCGGCGCCAGCAGCGAGCCATAGGTGCTGCCGTCCGACAGACCGCCCGTGCCGCCCATCAGCTCGCTGAACCACCACAGCGCCTGCAGAGCCACCGCGGCAGGGGTGCCCGTGGCCACTGTGACCAGCAGGGACAGAGCGGTGACCAGCAGCAGCGTGGGCAGCAGCCAGAAAACGGAGGTGGTAAAGAAAGCTGTCCAGCTTATGGCGGCGGCCCCGTAGACCGCGGCATAGTGAACGGTCAGCCAGCCGCCCAGCAGCAGCACGGGCAGGAACTGCAACGCCACCAGGGCCAAAAAACGCGCGCAGATGAGCGCCGCCCCCGACACCCTGCGGGTGTACAACACCGGCGCGATCCTCCGGCGGTCCTGCCAGAAAAATGCGGCGGCGGTAAAGGCCGGGAGAAGAGAGAGCATGCACACCGCATAATCGCAGAACAGGCGGGCATGGGCGCCGGTATAGCGGTCGTGGGCAAGGCTTGCCTGATACTCTTCCAGCAGGGCGTCATAGGTGGCAGGCACCCGTCCGTAACCGGAAAGCCCGTCCACCGCCCAGTCGGAACCCCCGCCCAGCAGCCGGTCCGCCTGTTCCATCAGGCCGGTGAACTCCTCCCACGCCAGCCCCGCCCGCAGCGGCACGCCGGCGCTGCCGGGGCCGTCCGGCGCGGCGGCCGATGCTGCGCCGCCGGTGATGGTGACGCTTCCGTCCGGGTTCAGCTGCAGGTCGTCCCCGCCCACGGCAAACGCCCCGCTTTGGCCCCCCTCCGCGTTTGCGGCCGCCAGCAGTTCCTCTGCGCTGAGCCCCGTCAGCTGGGCCAGAAGCTGCGCCAGCTGGCCCTGCTTTGCCGCAGTCAGCTTTACATGTTTGATGAGGCCGTGGGGATAGGTGGAAAAGTTATTGGACACAAAGCCCTCATAAAGCGCCGACACCGCCTCCGGCATGATCAGCGCCGGGTCATTGGATGGCACCAGGACCGACTGCTCCGCCCCCGGCTGCGGTTCCTCGATCGTTTTGTCGTCGGGCAGGACCCCCTGACTCGCCAGAAAAAACACCAGGCACAGCAGGGTCAGCCAGTAGACGGCACTGTGCAGCAGTCGTCTGCACTCTGTCAGGAACAGTTTCATTGTCTCTCACCTCCCGCCGCGTGTACGCAGAGCAGATACGCGTCCTCCACGCTCGGCTCACAGGGCCGGCCGATGCAGGGGTCCTCCTCCGGCGCAAGGAACCGCACCGTGCAGCTTTTGCCGGTCCCGCTCACCGCGGTGACCGGGTGGTGCGCCCGGAAAGCCGCCAGGCTCCCGTGGGACAGCTCCGTTTCATATACCTTTCCCTGCGCGCGCCGGCGCAGAGCCTCCACAGCGCCGCAATAGACCAGCCTGCCGCCGTCCATCACGGCGACCTCTCCGCACGAGGCCTCGATGTCCCCCACCACATGGGTGGAGAGCAGCACTGTCTTTTGCTCCGCCAGTTCGCCCAGCAGCGCCCGCAGCCGCACGCGCTCCTCCGGGTCCAGCCCGGCGGTGGGCTCGTCGAGGATCAGCACCTCGGGGTCGTGCAGCAGCGCCTGTGCAATGCCCAGCCGGCGCAGCATGCCGCCCGACAGCGCCCGCACCCGTTTGTGCGCCTGCTCCGCCAGATTCATCTGCTCCAGCAGGGCCGGGATGCGGGCGCGGCGGCAGGCGGCGCTCAGGCCGGACAGCAGCCCCAGATACTGCAGCGCTCCCTCGGCGGTCATATTGGGGTAAAGGGCGAAATCCTGCGGCAGATAGCCGATGTGGGGGCGTACGGCGGCGGGCTTTTGCACCGATGCGCCGCAGACGGTCACTGCGCCCTGCTGGCAGCGCATCAGCGCGGCGATGGTGCGCATGAGCGTTGTCTTGCCCGCGCCGTTGGGCCCCAGCAGGCCGAACATGCCCCTGGGGATGTGCAGCGTCAGATGGTCCACCGCCACCTTGCGCCCATAGCTCTGGCACAGATCTTCGATCTCGATCATGGTTTCCGGCATAAAATAACACTCTCCTCATTTGAACTGAGAAGAGTGTAACAGGTGATCTTAAACTTTTTATCTATTCTCTTTTTCCCGGGATCTTTTTTCTTGCCGCACCGTGTCCGGCAGGCCGGGCGCAGCCTCTCCCGGCTCTGCGGCAAACGTGGCCCGGACCTCGGCGCCCCCGCCGGGCGCGGCCCCCAGGACCAGCGCGCCGCCATGCTTTTGACAAAGCACCGCGCACAGATGCAGCCCCAGGCCAAAGTGGCCGTCTCCCGCCTCCTCCCCGCGCCAGAACGCCTCCTGCGCATGGGCCAGCGCAGAGGCGGAAAACCCCGGCCCGTCGTCCCGCACCCGGATGCTCAGACAGCTTCCATCATACGCGCACGCCGCTTCCACCCGCCCCGCGGCGCAGCGGGCCGCGTTGGAGACCAGGTTTTCAAACACTTCGCGCACAAGCGCCGCGTCCAGCGCCGCCGTGCCAAAAAGCCGCTCCGCTTTCATTTCAAAGCCGCAGCGCCGGCCGCAGAGGACCGCCCCGTCCCGCGCCAGCTCTGCGGCCAGCGCTGCAAGGCCGGTCTCCGCTCTGTGCAGGGGCAGCCGTTCCAGCTTTTGCGCCGCGCCCATCCGCTGGGCATAGTTCTCCAGCCGGTCGATGCTGGCGTGCATGGTCTCCAGTGTCTGGCGGACCTTCTCCGCCGGCAGGCGTCCCTGGTATCTCATCAAAAACTCGTCATACCCCCGCAGCACGGTCAGCGGCGTGCGCAGGTCATGGGCAAACGCCGCCTGCATTTTTCGGCTGTCCTCCAGCGTGCGCCACAGCTCGCGGCTGTTTTCCGCAAGCGCCGCGCGCATCGTCTCAAAAGATTCCCCCAGCCGGTGCAGCTCGTCCTGCCCCGGCACCTCCACCGCAAACTCCAATTCCCCCGCCGCAATGCGTCCCGCAGCCGCGTCCAGCACTTCCAGCGGCCGCTTCAGCCTGCGCCGGTAGAACAGGATGCTGGTCACCGCGACGCTGGCTGTAAAATACAGGGGCATCAGCAGCGGATAGTACCGGAGCAGCGTGTAGACCACCCGGTCCCGGGGTTCCATATAGTCCTCCAGCGTCAATGCCGACCCGTCCGGCGCAGTAATCCCGATGCGGGTCCTGCCGACCATATCGCCGTTTTCATCCACGACATAAGACCAGAGAAAGGCGTCGCTCTCATAATAATCGCGATATTTTTCTCCCAGCGCATTGCGCGTCATCTCACAGGGAACTGCAGTCAGGATACACAGCAGCCCCGCCGCGATCAGGCAAACGATCAGGTACTGTGCAAAACTCCACTTGAGGGAGGAGGCGCGCTTTATCTTATCCAACGGTAGCCCATCCCCCATTTCGTCTCGATATGTTCCCTTGCGCCCGCGGCCGCCAGTTTTGCCCGCAGCCGTTTGATGTGTTCCGCCACCACCGCCGACGAGCCCTCCGCCTCGCAGCCCCACAGGGCCTCATAGATGCGTTCCCGGTCAAAGATCTGGCCCGCGTGGCGGGAGAGCAGTTCCAATATCTCATATTCTTTTTTGGCCAGTGGGACCGGCCTGCCGCCGCAGGTGACGGCGTGGGCGGCGTAGTCGACGGCAAGGTCGTCCTCAAAGCGCACCTGTGCCAGGGGGTGTGCGGCCGCTCGCTGCTGGCGGCGCAGATGTGCCGCCACCCGGGCTTCCAGCTCGTCCAGAGAAAAGGGCTTCAGGACATAGTCGTCGCCGCCTGCCGAAAACCCTTCGATCTTATCCGCATCCTCCACCCGGGCGGTGAGAAACAGGATCGGGCAGGCCACATGTTCGCGGATGCGCCGGCACACTTCAAACCCGTCCATATCCGGCATATTGACGTCCAGCAGGATCAGGTCCGGCCTCTGCCCTGCCAGGGCGACGGCCTCGCGGCCGCTGGCCGCGCAGAACACCGTGTAGCCCAGCATGGAAAACGCGTCCTGCAGCAGGGCGCGCAGCGGCGCCTCGTCATCCGCCACCAGCAATTTGTACGGCATTTTGCTCTTTCTCCTTTCGCTGCGCAGCTTTCTCAGGGCCGGCCCCGGCAGCGCTTCACCACCTCCCGCCGCACGGCGTCCCGGCAGGGCGGGTGCCGGGGGAAGCCCCGTCTTTCCGCACCGCGGCTATTTTACTCCCTGAAAATCAACTTTTTATCAACCCCGCGGTCCGTTTCCCGGCCTGCGGCTCCTGTTTTTTTCAGATGATACCCCCACGCAGCGGCGGGGACGGGTCCATCAAGACAAGTTGTTTTTTATTGCATAGCAATAAAAAAATAGCCGCACAGCGGCTATTTTTCACCCCTGCCAAAAAGGCGGTGCAGCAGGGATCTTTTCTTTTGGGCAGGCTGCGGCGCCTGCTGGCGGACGGTCTTTTCCTGCTCCGCTGCTTCGCCGCCCTCCAGTTTTTCCAGTTCCGCCGCCGCCAGATTATGTCCCGCTTCCCGGGCGCGCTGCAGGTATTCGCGCGCCTTTTTTATATCCGGCACAAATCCCGCCTCGCCGTCCCGGTGCCAGCAGCCCAGCTTGAACATGGCGTCTTGGTCGCCCTGGTCCGCCGCCTTGGCGTAAAACTCCGCGGCCGTCGCCTTGTCCTGGGACACCCCGGTCCCCTTTTCATAGCAGAGCCCCAGATTATAAAGCGCCGAGGTCAGGCCGTGGCGCGCCGCCTTTTCAAACCACTGGACGGCAAGGGCATAGTTCTTTTCGACTCCGTAACCGTTGTAATAAAAATGCCCCAAATTGTTCTGCGCCGCCGCGTCGCCCTGCTCTGCGGCCAGCCGGTACAGACGGGCCGCCTCTTCATAGTCACGGGCGAGGCCGCATTCGCCCCGTTCATAGCAGCGCCCCAGATTGCACTGGGCCGGGGCATAGCCCTGATCCGCAGCCCTGCGGTACCACTCCAGAGCCTTTTCAAAATCCCGCTCTACCCCGTCCCCGGTCTTATAGCAGCGCGCCAGCAGGCTTTGGGCGCGGGGATAGTCCTTTTGGGCGGCTTTTTCCAGCCATACTACCGCGCCGGCGGGGTCTTTTTCCACGCCCTCCCCCTCCAGCAGGCAGTACCCAGCGTCGCACTGGGCGGGCACATATCCCTGTTCCGCGCTTTCCAGATAATAGCGGAAACCCGCGACCCGATCGCGCGTCACGCCGCGCCCCTCACTGTAACAGTCCCCCAACAGGTCCAGCGCGCGCGGAAAGCCTTTTTTCGCCGCTTTTTTCAGCCAGGTCAGGGCTTTTCCCGGGTCGGCCTCCATCCCGATGCCGGTGAGATAACAAAAGCCCAGGTTGCACATCGAAGCCGCATGTCCCAAGTAGGAGGCGCTCCGGTACATCTCTACCGCGCGCGCCTTGTCCATCGCCGTGCCCTCTCCATTTTCATAGCACAGGCCCAGACTGCACAGCGAGGGCGCATAGTCCTGCTGGGCGGCGCGCTCGTAAAGCTGAAAGGCGCGCTCTTTGTCCTGCGGTATCCCCCTGCCCTCGCTGCAGCAGTCCCCCAGCAGGTCCAGCGCGCGCGGGAAACCCTGTTCCGCCGCTTTTTCAAACCAGGGGATGGCTTTCTCCGCGTCGGGCTCCAGCCCGATCCCCACAAGATAGCAGAAGCCCAGGTTGCACTGGGACGGGGCATGGCCCTGGTCCGCCGCGCGGCGGTACAGCTCCGCCGCCCTGGCCTTATCCATCTCCACGCCGGTGCCGTTTTCATAACACAGCCCCAGATTGCACTGGGCCGCGGCAAACCCCCGCTCCGCTGCAGCCGTGTACAGCTCCACCGCTTTGGCATCGTCCTTTTCCACCCCGATGCCATACTGATGACAATAGCCCAGCAGATCGATGGCCCTCGGATAGTCCTGCGCGGCGGCCTGCCGCAGCAATTCCACGCATTTTTCCCTGCTGCGCTCTACACCGTTGCCATTGAGGTAACAAACCGCCAGATTGCACTGCGAGGGCGCATGGCCCTGATCCGCCGCCTGCTGGTACAGCGCGGCGGCGCGCCCGGCGTCTTCCTGCACCGCCGTGCCGTTTTCATAGCACAGGCCCAGGCTGCACTGGGCCGGGGCATAGCCCTGGCGCGCAGCGAGGGTGTACAGCTGGACGGCGCGCTCGTCGTCCCGCTGGGTCCCCACGGCGTTCTGCAGGCAAAAGCCCAGCAGATCCAGCGCGCGGGGAAACCCCTGCGCGGCCGCGGCTTCCAGCCATTTTACGGTCTCCGCCTCGTTCCGTTCCACCCCGATGCCGTTGAGGTAGCAGACTGCAAGGTTGCACTGGGCCGGGGCATGCCCGGTCTTTGCCGACTGTATGTAACAAGCCGCAGCCCTGGCCGGGTCGCGCTCCACCCCCTGCCCAAGCTCATAGCAAAGGCCAAGGTTGCACTGGGCCGGCGCATAGTCCAGCCCTGCCGCGCGGGCATAGCACTCGGCGGCTTTCTGCCGGTCCTGTTCCACCCCGTCGCCCTCATAGTAGCAGTTTCCCAGCAGGTCGATGGCCCGCGGAAAATTTTGTTCCGCCGCTTTGCGGAACAGCGGTACGGCCTTGCCGGCGTCCACCGGGACGCCGATGCCGGTCAGGTGGCAAAATCCCAGGTTGCACTGGGCCGGCGCATAGCCCAGTTCCGCTGACTGCGCATACAGCTCAGTGGCGTGCAGTTTATCCATCTCCACGCCGGTGCCCATCTCATAGCACAGGCCCAGGCAGCAAAGGCCGGGCGCATATTCCTGCTCCGCCGCGCGGGCGTAAAGCTCCGCCGCCATGGCCTCATCCTTTGCCACGCCCGTGCCGTTTTCATAGCACAGGCCCAGATCGCAGAGCGCCGGGGCGTAATCCTGATCCGCGGCAAGCTCGTACTGCTCCCGCGCCTTTTCCAGGTCCTGCTTTACCCCGGCCCCGAACTGATAACAGCGGCCCAGCGCGGCGATGGCCCGCACGTCTCCCAGCAGCGCCGCCTCGCTGAACCAGTAAAACGCCCGCTCCGGGTCTTTGCCGACGCCGTCCCCCTCGTTGTAGCGCACGGCAACGTCGTACTGGACAGACGAGTCCCCCAGTTCTGCCTGCTCCAGCATATCGGCAAAGTCCTCCTTGGACCTTTGGACCTCTTCGATCGCGCGCTGGATCAGCTCTGTATTCATAAACACGATATTCTGTGGATTTTCTTTCTCCTGCCCACCGGAACGGGGTGTAGCATTCTCCATTTGTTTCACCCTCTCTTTTCATCCGTGCGCAGCAGCGGCCCGCGGGGTCAGATGTCGTCATCATCGTCATCCAGAGGCAGATCGACGGCCGGCGGGGCTGTTTGCTGCGGTGCTTCCTGCCCCGCCGGGGCGATCGGGCGCTTTTTTCTGCGCAGCCAGCGGCCTGTCTTTTTCGGCGCTTTCGGCCGGGGGGCATGACGCAGCTTTGCCGGCACCGCCACGCCGAGAAAAGCCAGGGTCTTGTGCAGATCCATGGCGTTTTTAAAGGGGATCGCGGTCATGCCCAGCTTTTGGGCCATCGCAATGTTCTCTTTGCCGTCGTCCACAAACGCCGTTTCTTCCGGCCGCAGACCATAGGTCTTGAGCAGCAGGTCAAAGATCCGCCGGTCCGGCTTTGTCAGCTTGACGGAAAAGCTGGGGATGCCCCCCTCAAACAGCTGCATGAACCTGCGCCTTTCGGTGAACAGCCGGTAGACGTCCTCCGGCAGGTTCGACAGAAAATAAATGTGGTATCCCGCGGCTTTCAGGCCCGTGATGAGTTCGACCGTGTCCAGTTTGGTGGTCATCATCTCGCGCCAGTCGTCCAGCACCAGCTGCGCCTCATAGCGGCGGGGGCCGGCGGCCGCCAGCATCTTCTGTTCGGCAAGGGCGCGGGTGATGAGGCCCGCGTCCAGCTTTTTCCACTCTTCGCTGCCGAAAATCGCGTCATAAAGCAGTTCTTCCAGCTGTGGGTCGTTGAACTGCCGGTACAGATAGTCTTTGGGGTCGTAATCCACGACCACGCCGCCGAGATCGAAGACAATATTTTTGATCACTGGCTCTTCCTCCGCCTCCCGCCGGTTCTTTCCGGCGCAGGATGATTCCGCCGCTTCAGAACACGGCAGAGCGTTTTCATTATATCACTTTTCCCTCTCTTTTTAAAGAGGAACGCGGCTGGGGCTTTAAAGCATACGCGCGCCGGACCAGGAGAATGCGGCCGGTGGAAAGATCTGCTTTTCCCGTTTTTTCTCTTTTCCCCGCTTTGCCGAACCGCCATGGGGCAAAGCGCAGAAAAAACGGCCGGCGGCGGAGATGCCGCACATCTCCGCCGCCGGCCGTTTCTGTCTGTTTTTTTGAACGATCTCAGATCTGTCTTTTGATACGCTCCAGAGCGCTCTTCTCAAGGCGGCTCACCTGTGCCTGGGAAATACCGATCTCCCCGGCCACCTCCACCTGCGTTTTGCCCTGCAAAAAGCGCAGCGCCATGATCTTCTTTTCGCGCTCGGACAAATTCTGCATCGTCTCCCGGAAGACCAGCGAGCTGATCCAGCTGTCCTCGCCGCCGCTGTCCCCGATCTGGTCCATCACAAAGATCGTGTCGCCGCCGTCGTTGTAGACCGGCTCGTAGAGCGAGATGGGGTCCACCACCGATTCCAGCGCCACGGTGATGGAGGCGACCGGCTGGCCGACCTGGCCGGCGATCTCCTCCATGGTCGGCTCGCGCCCGTATCTTTTCTGCAGTTCTTCCCGCGCCTGCATGGCCTTATAGGCAAGATCCCGCACCGAGCGGCTGACCCGCACCGAATTATTGTCCCGCAAAAAACGCCTGATCTCGCCCACGATCATCGGCACCCCATAGGTGGAAAAACGCACCCCCAGCGAGGTGTCAAAACCGTCCACCGCCTTGATCAGGCCGATGCACCCGACCTGAAACAGGTCGTCCATGTTCTCTTTGCGCCCGGTGAATTTCTGTACCACGCTGAGCACCAGACGCAGGTTGCCGGCGATCATCTTCTGCCGGGCTTCCGCGTCCCCCTGCTGTGCCTTTTTGATGAGCTCGATCTTTTCCTGCTCTTTCAAAACCGGCAGCTTTGCCGTATTCACGCCACAGATCTCGACCTTGTTGTAATACAAAAGCTCCCGCACTCCATTCCATCGAGGTTACGATGGTTAGTATGGGTGCGGGAGGTGCCTTTAATCTGTTTTGCCGGGCTGGAAAAAGATGCATTCCAACCGTGAAAAGCAGTTTTGCTTTACACTTATAAACCTGTTTTTGCCCAGGCCTTTACATCGCCCGTTCCAGGTCCTGCCTCAAACGCTTGATGATCCGTTTTTCCAGCCGGGAAATATAGCTTTGCGAGATGCCGATCATGTCCGCGACCTCCTTTTGGGTCCGCTCGTTTCCGTCCAGAAGCCCAAACCGCATCTGCATGATCAGGCGCTCGCGGTCCGACAGACGCTCCACCGCCCGGTAAAGCATCGTTTTTTCATCGTCCTGTTCGATCTCGGCACCCACGATATCCGGATCAGTGCCCAGTACGTCGCCCAGCAGCAGCTCGTTGCCTTCCCCGTCTGTGTTCAGGGGCTCGTCGATGCTGGTCTCCACCCGCCGGTTGCTGGACTTGCGCAGGTACATGAGGATCTCGTTTTCGATGCAGCGGGAAGCGTAGGTGGCCAGCTTGATGTTTTTTTCCGGCGCAAAGGTGTTGACCGATTTGATCAGGCCGATGGTGCCGATCGAGATGATGTCCTCGATGGAGATGCCGGTGTTCTCAAATTTTTTGGCGATATAGACCACCAGCCGCAGATTGTGGGTGATGAGGGTATCCCGCGCCGCCTGTTCGCCCCGGGACAGGGCTGCGAAAACCTCCTTTTCCTCCGCCGGGGTGAGGGGAGGCGGCAAAGTTTCCGGGCCGTTTATGTAATAGGCGTAATCCGGGAAACGCAGGCGAAGAAGCAGCTGGGTAAAAAAGCGGCGGAGCGCGCCGGGCGACAGGCAATTCATATTCATCATCCATTCCGCCGCTTCGCGTCGGCACAAAATAGGGTGGAGCGCACGCATCCCGCCGTGCGAAGCAGATTGACGGCGAGACGGCCCCGCGCAGGAGGCAGCGGCGCAGACGCGCCGCACGGCGTTTTGCGGGGTACAAAGGCGGCCTTTCCGCAGCTTGTTTTTCCCTCTCACAGGACCGGCTGCAGCAGTTCGGGCCCGACAAGGCCCGCGCAGCGCCCGTCCGCCAGCGGGTGCCGGGTGAACGCTGCCGGCACGCCCGGCAGCTCTGCCGTCTGCCCGCGGTAGCGCAGCACGCACCTTTCGCAGCAGAACGCGGGCAGCAGGCTTTCCCCCGCCACGGTGCGGCAGGGGATCATCCGCACCGGCGGGCCGTCTTTCACCTCCGACACCCCGCCGTCATAATAGCCGTCCAGCGCTCTGCGCAGGCGCGGCGAGAGCTGGGATTTTACGTCGGGATAGCTGAGCAGCACGCAGGGGCAGCCGGACATCACATCCCTCAGGGAAAAGCCCGTGTCCAAAAGGACTGCGGCGGAGATATTCTCCCCATCCAGCCGCAGCTCCAGCTGCACGGGCTGTTCCGCCCGCGGTTTGCCCAGCAGCAGCGAGATCAGCTGCAGCACCAGATACACCGCCAGCACCGACATGATGAGGATCACCGGGGAAATATTAAAGTAAAGCGCCAGATTGTTCTGTTCAATGCCGGGCGCAGAAAAGGTGTACATCACAAAGAACACCGCCCCGGCAAGGAAAAAGTTGAGCAGCAGAAACCAGGCGGCGGCCTTGATCATCTGACGCGGGCCGGTATAGCGAAAAGCGACCAGCACCGGCAGCACGCTGCCCGCCGTTTTGATGAAAAGCTGGGCTGCAAGCGGCAGGGGCGGCAGCAGCAGCACCAGCGAAAAAAGGCTGGCGATCCCCGCCCCCAGCAGGCAGCGCCAGCGGCTGGTGAGGCTGCCGGAGAGCAGCTTTGCCCCCAGCAGCAGAAAAAAATCCAGGATGAAGTTGACCGCCACCAGCATATCCACATATACCACGCCGCGCATCGTCTCCCATCCCCTCTCCTGTCTTTCAGTCTACGCCCCGGGCCCCGCAAAGGCTGTCGAAGCGAGGGGCTGTGAAACCGCGCTTTTCCGTCCACTCATCTCCACAGCGGGGCCCTCTTTTTTCACCGTGCCGCAGAGCGCCGCGGCCGCACGCGTTTATCCCTGTCTTATCGCCGTCGACCAACGCGGTGGAGATGGAAAAGCGTCACAGGCGCACACGTTTGCGCCTGCTCAGGGTGCGGACACAGCGCAGACCCCACTGCGCTGCATCCCGCGCCGCCGGGGCGTTCCCCATTCTGCCCCTTTGCCGGGTCTGTTTCCAGAGCCTCTAAAACAGGCTGCCGGGTCTTCCCGGGTCTTTTCTCTCCCCTCTCTGCAGATCGCCGCCCGAGCCCGCAATGCGGGCTGCAGGGCTGGTTCGACGAGTGCGGCGGCAGGATGCATGGGATCAGAGCAGATCAAATAGGAAACTGTTGTGGTTCCCGGTTCACCCCAATTTCTTCCCTGCTGGATGATTGAGACGGGGCTGGGTGAAAGGCGTACTTTTGGGGCATTAAATTTTCCTCTTTTCTCCAAAATGGAAACAGCAAAATTAGGGGCAAACCAAATTTCAAAAAATGTGGAAAAATAAGTGCCTTTTTTTCTTGTACTTAATAAGCCCGATAAATGGCTGTATACCAACATTTTCTTTACTTTTTTGAGTAGCCACACAAAAACCAGGGACACTAATTTTTCTTCTTTTTCCAAAAACCGATTTTGGGTACTATGTGAAGGGGCAAATTGGATTTTCCAAAAGGGCAAGCCAATTTTCCATTTCTAAAAGCCCCCAAAATCCGCTTTGGCCGCCGGATAAGGGCTCGCTCCACTCCGTTCCGCTCGCTCCTTCGGAGCCCTTCTCATTTCCTCGAAAATAGGCCTCTAAGCCCTTCCCGTTCCTCCTAAGCAAAAGAGCCGACCCAGCCCCTCAAATCGAGCTGCAGAGCCGTTTTGATGGGCATAGGAGCGGGTGTGGAATGGATAGGGATACGAAGTTTTTCTGATTCTCGTTTAATCTCAATTCTCTCCCTCTTTGGGTGTTTGAGATGGGACGAGGGGATAAAAAAAGAGCCCCGGCATCTCGCGATGCCTGGGGCTTTTTGATTTGGAAATTTGATTGCCTTTTTGGAAAATTTAATTTGCCCTTTTACAAAGGCCGGGAGCCGCGTACCGTTCAGCGCAAACACACTATCGACACGCCGTCCTCTCCCTCTCCATAATTGCCCAGCCGGTAACTTTCGACCGACTTGTTGGTCTTCAGCATGGCGTGCAGCGCCTTGCGCAGAATGCCCGCGCCTTTGCCGTGGATGAGATAGACCTGGGTCATGCCGCTGAGCACCGCGCTGTCGATAAAGCGCTCGGCTTCCATCACCGCTTCCTCGGCGGTCAGGCCGATCAGGTTGATCTCCATGGCCGGGGTGCGGGTGACGTTGGCATTCGCGCCGCTGCTGCGATATTTTGGGGACGGCGCTTTTTTGTTTTTCGGCTCCGCTGCGGCCATCAGCGAGGACAGCGGCACTTTGGTCTTGATCGCGCCGCAGAGCACTTCCACCATGCCGTTTTTGTCCGGCAGGTTCTTCACCGTGGCGCTGCGGCCGATATCGGCCATCACCACCACCTGCCCCACCTTGACGCTGGTAAGCGGCACGTAGTTTTTCACCTCCGGCTCGCTGCCCAGGCCGGCGGTGACGCCCAACGCGTCCCGCCGCGCAATCTGGCGCGCCCGCTGCAGCTTCTGCGCTGCGGAAAGGTTTTCCTTTTTCTGCAGCGCTTTCATCTCATCCATCAGGCCGTAGGCGGTGTCCTGCACCTTTTGTTCCAGTTCCTTTGCCCTGCGCCGCGCGGCGGCCAGTTCTTCCTCCCCCTGCCGGATGAGCTTATCCCGCTCCTCTTTGGCGGAGTCGAGCTGGTTCTCCGCCGCATATCTCAGCCGCTCGATCTCCGCCTTGTCCTCCTTGATCTCCAGCTTGAGGTCCTCCAGCTGGCCCAGCACCGTCTCAAAGCGCTTATCCTCGGCGGAGAGGTGCCGCTTTGCCCGATCGATCACCTGGTCCGGCAGGCCCAGTTTTTCACCGATCACAAACGCGTTGGAGCGCCCCGGCACCCCGACGCTGAGCCGGTAGGTGGGGCGCAGGGTCTCCAGATCGAACTCGCAGCCGGCGTTCTGGACCCCCTCGGTCTCCAGCGCAAAGACTTTCAGTTCCCCATAATGCGTGGTGGCCATGATGCGGCTGCCCCGCTCCCGCAGTGTCTCGATGACCGACACCGCCAGAGAAGCGCCCTCTGCCGGGTCGGTGCCCGCCCCCAGCTCGTCCAGCAGCACCAGCGTATCCGGGCCGGCCTCTTTCAGGATCTCCACAATATTGGTGATATGCCCGGAAAAGGTGGACAGGCTCTGCTCAATGCTCTGTTCGTCGCCGATATCCACCAGGATATCCCGGAACCGGCAGACCTCGCTGCGCTCGGAGGCCGGGATCAAAAAGCCGCAGGAGGCCATGGCCAGCAGCAGGCCCGCTGTTTTCAGGCTGACCGTTTTGCCGCCGGTGTTGGGGCCGGTAATGATCATGGTGTCATAGTCCCTGCCAAGGGAAATATCCACGGGCACGGCTTTTTTCTTGTCCAGCAGCGGATGCCGGGCGTGCAGCAGTGAAAACCCGTAGCCATCGGTCACCCGGGGCATCGCGGCGGCCTGGTCCGCGGCCAGCCGGGCTTTGGCCAGCAGCAGGTCCACCCGCAGCATGGCGTCGTAGCTGACCCCGAACAGGGGCTGCATGGCGGCCACCGCCCCTGAAAACACCGAGAGGATGCGCTGGATCTCCTCCTGCTCCTGACTGCGCAGCTGCAGGATGCGGGCGTTCAGCTCCACCACGGCGCTGGGCTCCACAAACAGCGTGGCCCCGGAGGAGGAGACGTCGTGGATCACGCCGCCCACCTCGCCGCGGAACTCCGCTTTGACCGGCACCACGAAACGGCCGCTGCGCATGCTGACCACAGCGTCCTGTAAGTACTTCTGGGTGCCGGGCGAGCGGATCATATGTTCCAGCCGGTCGCGGATGCCGCTTTCTGCCGAGCGGATCTTGCGGCGGATGTCGTACAGCGCGTCGCTGGCAGCGTCCGCCATCTCTGTCTCCGAGAGGATGCTGTCAAAGATGCTGCGGGACAGCCCCGCATTTTCCGTAATGGAATAGAAGAGATCGTCCAGCACCCCGCCGTCCGTCTGCACCTTTGCCTCTTCGGCGTGATACCAGCTGTTCAGCGCCTCGAAATTGCGCAGCGTGCGCCCGACCAGCAGCAGTTCCGCCATCGAGAGAACGCCGCCCTTTTCCGCGCGCTGCACCGCCGCCATGACGTCCTCCACCCCGGACAGGCGCGGCCCGCCCAGCCGCAGATACCGCACCGTCATGGCGTCGGTCATCGCCAGCGCGTGGCGCATCTCCTCCGGGTCCGCGCAGGGCTGCACGGCGCGCAGCCTGTCGGCCGCCTCCGGGCAGACGCAGTTCTGCGCCGCCTGTTCCACGATCTTATAAAACTCAAGATTTTTTAAGTATTTTTCTTTCATGCTTGCTCCTTACGGCAGCACCGTCTGCAAAAAGTCCAGGCTCTTGAAGCGATGATCGAGCTGGCGGGTCACATAGTCGGTGCAAAGGCCGGAAAGGTGCCGCAGCGCCTCTTCCGGCAAGATAAAGCTGAAGATCCTGTCATCCCCGCTGTAAAGGATGTGGCGCATCGCCGAAAGCTCCGCCCCCGGCAGGTTCACGGCCCTGCCGGCTCTCGCCGCACAGGAGGAACAGAGCAGACGGCCCTCCGCCACGTCGAAAAAAAAGGCGTCCCCCTCATAGCAGCCGCAGCCCGCACATGCCACCAGATCGGGCATATAGCCCGCGTGGGAGAGCGCGCGCAGCTCACAGACCGCCTTGACCTGATACAGGTTTCTGCGGCGGCAGATGAGGGCCAGACTGTTGAGCAGCAGCCGCAGCTGGACGTCCGCCTCTTCCCCCTCGGGGGCAAGCGTGCCCATGAGTTCAGCCAGATACATGGCCAGACTCATCCCCTCCACGCTGCCGCGCAGATCAAAGAATACTTCCAGCGCAGTCGCTTCGTCCACGATATACATCGTCTTGCCCTCAAACAGCACGAACTCGGAATAGCAGAAAAGCCCCGTAGCGGCAAAGAGCTTGTTCTTGAGCCGCTGAGAGCTTTTTGCCGACGCCGAGATCACTCCGTGCCCGGGGGTCAAAATGGTAAGTATCCGGTCGGATTCACCCGTCCTGACTTCCCGCAGGACGATCCCCGTCGTTTTCACCTGCTGTGCCATAACCGGCACTCTCCTTTGCCCGCATCTCGGCCGCGATCGCACTGCCGCGGTAGAGGATATAATCCGCAATATCGCCGCTCGCCGCAAACCTCTGCCAATACTCCTGTTCCGTCATGTTCCGCGCCTCCCGGTACCAGTTTCTATTGTTACTGTTACCGGGACAAAAGAGTTCCATACGCGGAAAAGTGTGGCAGGCCCGCACGGCGCTCAGCCGCGCGGCGCGCCGCACAGACCGGCGGCAGGGCGTGTCGGCCCTCTGCGCGTGTTTTTTTCATTTGCCGGCAAATGCCGGCAAAAAAGCAGCAAAAAGCGGCGGTGGCTCGCCTGCCGCCGCGCTTTTCCGCCATGCTTTGCCGTTGTTTCCTCTTTGCCGCCCGCGCCGTCAGCACCGCGCGCTGACGCGCACGGGGGCCTGCTTTTCCGCGGCCCGGGGCGCCGAACATCTGCCGCAGCCTTTTCCCGCGCACTTTATCCTATCACACGCGGGACGCCCGCGTCAATGCGGCGCGGGCTATTGGCGAAAGCCAAAATTGTTGAGATAAAAGTCGTTGTCGCGCCAGTCGTCCTTGACCTTGACCCAGCACTGCAGATTCACCCGCTGGCCAAGAAAGTCCTCGCAGTCGGCCCGCGCCGCGCTGGCGATCTTTTTGAGCATTGCCCCGCCCTTGCCGATGACCATGCCCTTGTGGCTCTTTTTTTCGCAGAAAATGGTGACCTCGATATCAATGAGGCCGCCGTCCTCTCTCTCGTGAAATCTCTCTACCGAGACCGCCGTGCCGTGGGGCAGCTCGTCCCGCAGGTACAGCAACAGCTTTTCCCGCACCAGCTCGGCCACGATGGCCTTTTCCGGCAGGTCGGTATAGGCGTCGTCCGGGAAGTAGTGCGGCCCCGGGGCGGCGCAGCCCTCCAGAAGATCCAAAAGCGCGTCGAGCCCCTCCCTTTTAGCCGCAGAGACCCCCAATATCTTCTGAAACGCGCCCAGCGCTTCCAAAAACTGGACCCGCGTCTGCAGATCGGCGTCTTTTTTCAGACAATCGGTCTTGTTGATGACCGCAAACGCCGGGGTGCGGGAGGCGCGGATCTCGCGCACCAGATCCGCCTCGGCCTCGGTCAGCTCCCCATAGGGCTCAAAAACCATCAGCGTGACGTCGCCGTCGTCCACGGTCTCCTCCACTGTTTTCACCATCCGTTTGCCCAGCTTGGTGCGGGGCTGGTGGATGCCCGGCGTATCCAAAAACACAAACTGGGTCTGCCCGCGGGTGAGTACGCCGGTAATGCGGGTGCGGGTGGTTTGGGGCTTGGAGGTGACGATGGCCAGCTTTTCCCCGATCAGGGCGTTGAGCAAACTGGATTTCCCCACATTGGGCCGGCCCACGATCGCTGCAAAAAGAGACTTAGTCCCGGTCGAAGAGGTCAAAACTGTGCGCTCCTTTTCTGTAGTGAAATATAAAGAAATACCCCGCCCCGGCGGCCGCCAGCAGCAGCGGCAGCCGGTACCAGGCGGAGAAGAAATAAACCGCCGCCGCGCGCAGCGCCGCCGGATCGAAAAAAAGCACCACGCCGCACACCGCCGCCCCGATGCTGAAAACCAGCACCGCTGCGGCCGCCATGTCCTTGACCGCCCCGGCGATGAAAAACTTGTCCGGCCCGGGCCGGGCGACCGCCCGCTCGATGGACGAGTTGACGAGTTCCAGCGCCACGACGCCGCAGATCAGCGCCACCAGCAGCAGCCTTTCCCCCCGTGTAAAATCATAAAAGCGGGAAAAATACAGCACAAACGCGCCCGCTACCAAGTGAAAGCGCAGGTTGCGCTCTTCCCGCACGGCGGTGAGAAAGCCGGACCAGGCGTAGGCAAAACCACGAAAAAAGCCGCTTTTCCGCAAGGGACGGCCCCCTTTTTTATTCCGGCGTGTAGGCGATGGTGCGGGGCAGCCCCAGCTTTACCAGCACCTTTTCTTCTTTTTCCCGCATGCGCACCTCGGCCAGGCCGCCGTCCACATGGTCGTAGCCCAACAGGTGCAGCATGGAATGCACGGTCAAAAAGGCGACCTCCCGCTGCAGCGAATGGCCGTAGATATTGGCCTGCTCGCAGGCCTTTTCCATCGAGATCACCACGTCGCCCAGCATGGCCGCGCCGGTCTCTGCGTTGATATCGTATTTTCCGTCGCTGCCCAGCGGGAAGCTGAGAACATCCGTCTCCACCGGCTTGTCGCGGTATTGGCCGTTCAGCTGCGCAATGTGCGCGTTATCCACAAAAGTCACGCTGATCTCCGCAGGGCCCTCAAAGCCCTCCATCTCCAGCACTGCGTTGCAGCTGCGGCGGATGAGGATGCGGATGCCGGTCGGGATCTTGACGGCATTCTGCTGGTTGGTGATATAAACTTTGTTGTGCATAAGGCCTGTCCTTTCCTTCCCCCAAAATATTTTTCCACCCGGCTCGGAGCCGGGAAAATGTTGTCCGGCGCCTAGCTGCGGTGGGCGCGGGTGCGCCCCGCGGCCTGCCTTTTTGCGCCCGCTTTCTCATACGCGCGCACGATCTCCTGCACCAGGCGGTGGCGCACCACGTCCTTGTCCGACAGCCGGACGCAGGCGATGCCCTCGATGTTTTTCAGGATCGCCGTCGCCTCGATCAGGCCGCTGCGCGATTTTTCCGGCAGGTCGATCTGGGTGACGTCGCCGTTGACCACCACCTTGCTGTTCATGCCCATGCGGGTGAGGAACATCTTCATCTGTTCCGGCGTGGTGTTCTGCGCCTCATCCAGGATAATAAAGGAATCGTCCAGCGTGCGGCCCCGCATATAGGCAAGGGGCGCCACCTCGATGACCCCTTTTTCCAGCAGCTTCTGATACGTGTCCGGCCCCAGCATTTCAAACAGGCCGTCGTAGAGCGGGCGCAGATACGGGTCGACCTTGTTCTGCAGATCGCCGGGCAAAAAGCCCAGCTTTTCCCCCGCTTCCACCGCGGGGCGGGTGAGGATGATGCGGGCGATCTCGTGCGATTTGAACGCCCGCACGGCCATTGCCACCGCCAAATAGGTCTTGCCGGTACCGGCGGGCCCCACCCCGAACGTGATGGTATTTGCGCGGATGGCGTCGATATAGGCTTTCTGCCCCAGGGTCTTGGGGCGCACCGGCTTGCCCTTGGCGGTCAGGGCGATAAAATCCCCTGTCAGCTCTTTTACCCTGCCCTCGTCGCCGGAGGCCGCCAGCGAGATGCAGTAGTGCAGCGCCTGCTCGTCCAGCGGCGTCTTGGAGCGCCACAGCTGCAGCATGGCGTCGATGGCCCGCCCGGCGCCGTCCACCGCAGCCTCTTCGCCCGTCACCTTGATCTCTGTGCCCCGGCAGACGGCGCACACGCCGAACTCGCGCTCGATCTTTTTTATATTTTCATCCCCGCTGCCCAGTACCGCCAGCGCGTCGTCGATGGAATCCAGATTCAGCAGCCGTTCCGCCATGCAGGCCCTCCTCGCTTTTTGACTATAAAACCCGCGGTTCATTTTGGCAAAATAGCCAAAATTTTGCCGTTTGATTTATTATAACACATTCCTCAGGCTTCTAACAGGTAATTTTCGTGTAAAATTGTTGCTTTTTTGTTATTTTTTGATTTTGCGCCGCAGACCTTTTACAGGCGTGCCGGAGAGCGTTTTTTTGTCCCGCCGTACCCCGGAACAGAGAGGTCTCCCCGCGCCGCGTCCCTCCCCGTCCCGCGCGTGGGAGCTTTTATTTTGGGATGGCAAACGCGATATCCTCCAGCCGCTCCACGGTCAGGGTGGCGACGTATTCCTCCCCCTGCATCTCCCCCGCATAGGCGGCGGAGATCACCTGCTCGGTCTGGCCGTCCTCCGCCAGCGCCCGGTCCAGCCGGAATTTCGCGCGGTTTTTTGCCGCTTCCTCCGTGAGCAGGATCTCGCTCTCCTCTTCCGGGTAGACGGAACGGATCTCCAGGACTGCGGGCAGGACGAATCCGAACACCGTCGCCTGCTCGTAGCGGACCTCTTCAGAGTAAAACTGCGGCAGCTGCGCCATGCTGCCCAGCTCGATGCGCCGGTCCCCCAGCAGGATGGTGCGGTATTCCAGCACCTCTCCCGTGGGCACATGTGCGACAAAGTGCAGCGGCTGGTTGACCGTGTAGATCTTTTCCGTGCGGGCGATCACCCGGGCCTCGGCCGGGGTGATGACCACGCTGCCCGTCTTGTCGTCCACATAGGTGCCCGAGACCAGCAGTTCCCCCTCGCTCACCCGCTGTCCCTGCAGCACCGCCGCAAACCCGTGGGCCACGTCGAGGTGGTCGATGATCCCGGCTTTTGAGGCAATGATATCCCCCGGGGCGTGTTTTTCCAGCTCCGGGCGGGCCGTGCGCTCGCTGACCTCCACGACGAGCCTGCCTTTCACAAAGTTCAGCGAGACGTCTGCCAGATCCTCCGACTGCAGCAGGACGACCTGCCGCACCCGGCGCAGCTGGTCGTCGGTGGGCCGGATGCCCGCATAGACGCCGTTGGCTGCCAGCACCGCGCCGATCTCCTGCTGATAGCGCTGCGGCACATCGTAGTACCGCACGCACCAGAGGGTCCCGGGCAGATACAGACAGAGCGAGACGAACACCACCGGCCCCAGCAGCAGCCCCCAGCGCCCCCAATAGCGGCGCAGCAGAAAGGGCAGGCCGCGTTTTTTGACCACCCGCAGGCGGCAGTGGCAGTGAAGAGCCGCGCGATGAACCTTTTTATAGTCCCGCGCCGGCATCCAGCCGGTCACCCCCGTGGGGGTGGGGCGCAGCCCCGCCAGCGTGAGTCCCATATCGGTACAGCGGTTCAGCATCTTTTCATAGGACCCGCCCTCCGCCGAAAACTTGACCTTTCCCAGCAGCCAGCCCGCGGCCCGCTCGAACAGCATCTCCCTGCCCCCTTTTTCCGCGACAGTCGTTCTGCGCGTTTACCCGCGCCTTTTTTGATCCTCCCCGGCGCTGTAGAAGAATTCCAGGTTGAAGATCCTCCCGCGCACCAGCACGATCCCTTTCTCCACCGTTTCCAGCGCCAGATCGTCCCCGGACAGCCGCACCCGCGTTTTGCCCATGTCCAGTTCCACGGCGTTTTCATTATATAGCACGATGCCTCTGCTGTTGTCCACCTGTACCGAACCGTTGCAGTTGATGTGCAGCATCGCGCCTGTATAAAGCTCCGGCGGCGGCATCTGGAAAATTGAGGAGAGAATTTTTTTGGGGCCGTCTCTCTTTTTACGCCCTCTTGCCAAACCGCCACACCCTTTCGCCCGCCTGCATCGGCCGTTTTGCCCCGCCGCGCCGCGGTGCGATAAAACGACCCGTTCACACATATATATCCTTTGGGGGTGCTTGTTATGAATCCGACCGTTCAAAAAGCCTCGTGGAGATCTCCCGTCTGCGCCGCCGCCCTGCTGGGGTGTGCGGTGCTGATCCTGCTGCGGCCGGATGCCGCCGCAGCAGGCGTAAAAGAGGGGCTGACGCGCTGCTACAACAGCCTGATCCCAGCGCTTTTCCCGTTTCTTGTCCTCACACGTCTCATCCTGGACAGCGGGGCCGCCCGGCTGCTGGGGGCGCCGTTTGCCCCTTACTGCCGCCTGTTGGGCATCCGCAGCCGCGAAGCCGGGGCGGCGCTGGCCATGGGGCTGCTGGGCGGGTTTGCCGCCGCCGGGTGCAGCATCGACGCGCTTTACCGGCGCGGGGAGATCACCGCCCGCCAGGCGGAGGTGCTGCTGTGCGCCGCCGCAGGGGAGGGCCCGGCTTTTGTCATCTCCGCCGTGGGGTATGCCATGCTGGGCAGCCTGCGCCAGGGCACGGCGCTGCTGTGCAGCCTGATGCTGGCCTCCCTCATCAGCGCGCCGCTGGCAGCCCGGCTGCTGACCGGGCGCACAGGGGCGCTGCCGCCCAGTACGGCAGCGCCCGCAGAAGCGGCCCGGCAGCCCGATGCCGCCGGCTTGCTGGTGTCTGCGGTGAGCGCGGCGGTGGAGACGATGCTGCGCATCTGCGGTTTTGTGCTGCTGTTCGGGCTGCTCTGCAGCCTTTTGATCCCACAGGGCGCGCCGGGCTGGGCTGCGGCGCTGGCAGGCGCCCTGCTGGAGGTCAGCGCAGGCTGCCGCGCGGCCAGCCTGTTGGAGGGCCTGCCGTCGCTTCTCTTCTGCGCGCTCTCCCTCAGCGCCCTCGGGCTCTCCGCCTTTGCGCAGCTGCGCGCCCTGCTCTCGCCCGAGATCCGCGTGCTGCCGCTGGCCTGCTCCCGGCTGCTGCATTTTCCGCTCACCTGTCTGCTGCTGCAGCTCTTTTTGCGTTTTCTGCCCGGAGAAGAGACCACGGCAGCAGCGGCAGCCGCAGTGGAACGGCTGATCCTGCCTTTCCGGCTGCCGCGGGAGGCCTCCTTTTTTCTCTTTTTGCTGCTGGCGGTTTTCTGCAGCGAACTCGTGACCAGGACGCCTTTACGCCGAAAGAAAAAAGACGTATAATAAAAAAATAGCCGGAGGCTATTTTTTTAGTAGCCATGTGGCCTGTCCTCAGGCCACGGCGAATCGAAATAAGTTGTTTTTTATTGAGCAGCAATAAAATAGCTGTAAAGTTATTTTTTCGGCCATTCGCCCGGTTGCCGCGTAAGCGGCGAGGGTGGGGCCAATCAAGATAAGTCTTTTTATTGCGCAGCAATAAAAAATAGCCGGAGCAAAACGCAGGCTGTTTTTTAGCAGTCATGCGACCTGTCCACAGGCCACGGCGAATAGAGATAAGTTTTTTACTGGCCCTGCCGCCTCACCCCAAACTGCAGCGCATCGAAATACGCTGCTTTTTACCGCCAGGCAATACAGGATGGCCGCAGGCTGTTTTGGCAGTAGTGCAGGGCAGCTGCCCTCAAGGGGGCGGGGGCGCGCGCTTTGGGGCAAAACCGATTTTGCCGGGCGGGAAAGGGCATGGCGCGGCAGGCATTTTGCCCGTCTTTGATGCCTGTTCCGCACGGCCTGCGCTTTCATGATGGGGGCCGCGGCCGCACGGCCTCCACAGATCTTCAAAACACACCTGCCGGAAAGGGGCGTTGGGTCTTTAAATGAAAAACGGGCTTTTCTCCGGGGACATCTCCCCTGCCTGCGAATACTGCGAGTATGGCCGCCGGGCATCGGATAATGTAATGATCCTCTGCATCAAAAAGGGGATGGTGTCCCCCTATTATTCCTGCCGCAAATTCCTCTATTCCCCCCTGAAACGGGTGCCGAAGCGCCAGCCGCGGCTGCCTGAATTTTCGCCTGAGGAGTTTCAGCTGTGAGCGCCGGCCGGGGCGCCGGGGCGCGCGCAGGGTGGGAAGAACTGTACAGCCGTGCGCGTGAGGTACAGCGCCCGCGTGCGCTTTCCCCTTTCGCGGAGGCGGGAGGCGTGGCCGCTGCGCTGCTGGCCGCCGACGAAACTGTTTATACCGGCGTGTGCATCGATATGGCCTGCGGGCTTGGCATGTGCGCGGAGCGGGCCGCAGCCGCGCAGATGATCACCTGCGGGCAGGGGCGCGTATTGAAGCTGGTCGTGCTGATGCCGGACGGCCGGACGGGCGTGCCCTGCGGCGCCTGCTGCGACTTTTTGCTGCAGATGGACCCTGAAAACAGCGAGACCGAAGTGCTTCTTGGCCCGCAGAGCGATCAGAGCATAAGGCTGCGCGAACTTGCCCCTCACTGGTGGGGACAGGACCGCCTCTGACCCCGCACCGCCCCGCAGGCGCAGGGTGCCGGGAGCGGCACCCTGCCAGGACTGCGCGGCAAGGATCAAAAATAGAGCTTCCCCTGCGGAAATGCTCAAAAAGGCGTGTCTCCGACCGGGCCGACCCCCGGCAGAGACACGCCTTTTTCTTTTTTTGCAGCACAGGCAGACAGCCTCGGGCCAACAAAGCCGCGCCGCAAGGGCGGACAGGCCCGGTGCGGCGGCGCAGCGCTGCCCGGCAAAAAGCGGCACCCGCGCCCTTTTCCGCGCGCCCGGTCATGGGGATCGTGCAGGCATGACCGCCCACGCATCACAGGCGGGGCGGCGGGGAGAACCGGCCGGACTTTTGCCTGGGCCGGGATCCCCAGTCCCCCGCCGCAGCTCCTTTTCAGGGTCATCTGAAAAACAGTTCATCCCAAACGGTCCCGTTTCCATCCGCCGCAGCGAGGGGCAGCGCGCGGCGGGACTGGCCGCAGAGCTGCGGCTTCCTGGATCAGTCCGCGAAAGGGGCCGACCTCCCCCAAAACTCCCCCGCCCCTCTCCTGCGGGGCAGGCAAAGCAAAACGACAAGCGGCCCGTCCGCCGCTGTCTTTCACAGCGGTCCTGCGGACAATGGGGCAAAACGCCCTTTTGCTGTTTTACCGCTCTGGGCGCAGGCGGGGCATTTCCATTTTCTGCGCTTTTCCGCCCCGGCAAAAAACCATCTTCCTCTCAGGGGTCGACTGTGATCACCGCGTCAAAGGACAGCGTGTCCTCGCCGAACAGTTTCTTCTCCCGCAGCAGCGCTCCATAGCGCCGGGCATCCCGGGTCTCAAACCACCAGCCAAACTGAAAAGGGTCCAACTCCTGCTCAAGATAACATTTTTGATAAAGAGAGGAAAACGTCTCTTCCAGCCGGCGTTCGACGCTGCTCTCCAGCGCCTCGGGAGCGCAGCCGGCCGGCGCGTCGCGCACTTCCCCGCTCAGCCGCACCGAGAGCTGCGGCGTGCCCTGCGCGGAGACCGAAAACGCGGTGCGCAGGTCGCTCACCGTGCAGCTATCCTCCCCGTTCTGGTATTGATAGCTCTCCGCGCCGCCCAGAAGAAGTTCCGCCAAAGTTTTTTCTTCCCCTTTCAGAGACAGGACCTCGCGCCCCCCGCGCAGGAAAAGAAGCCGGTCGGTCTCCACCGCCCCCTCTTCTCCCGCCTGCAGCCGCGGCAGCAGAAAAAAGTCCTGCCGCTCCCCTTTTAAATCAAACCGGTAGATCATCTGGGTCAGCCCGCCGCGCACGCTGTCGCCGTTTTTCATCTTTTCCAGATTCTCCACCGTTTTCTCGATGTTTTCTTTATCCAGAAGCTGCTCTTCCTCCTCTGCACGGTAAGCAAAGACCGCCATGTTGGGCCGGGAGGAACGCTCCTCTGAAAAATAGGTCAGGATCTCCTGCAGGCGGCTGCGGGCGGCCTGCTCCTCCACCAGCAGCAGTTCGTTCTGCGCGTAAAAGGCCTGCTGCTGAATGCCCTCCTGGGCGTCCAGCAGCGCCGTGCGCACCGCGTCCCCTCTGCCCTCCGCAAAAACCGTTTTGCTCTCCCCCTGTGATTCCGCGTCCCCGTCCGCCGCCACATAGGCCGCCAGCTTCACTTCATACTGCTCCCCGTGCAGCGAGACGCAGATCATCTTGACCACCGCCCGCTCGGCCAGACTCACCGGCTGCCAGCACCCGGTGAGGGCCAGGCAGAGGGAAAGCGCCGCCAAAAGCGCCGCATGTCGTCTCATACCCTTTTTTTCTCCTTTCTGCTCACCAGTGCCAGCAGCAGCACCGCCAGCACGCCCGCCGCGGTCAGCCAGCGGCGCAGCCCGGTGGGAAAAGAAAAATGGAACAGCAGCCCGGCCGCCCCGGTGAGCCCCGCGGTCAGCGCCACCCCGTATTTTTGCCATCTGGCGGGCAGCAACCGGCGCAGCAGCAGCTCCACCGCGGCCCCCTCCACCACCAGCTTGAGCACCAGAGCCATCAGCCAGATAGAGGAATGCAGGCTGTCCAGCCGCCGGAACACCGACAGCCCGCCGATGCGGGCCAGCGTGTATACCGGCTGGCGCTGCGCGGTGGCAAAGCCCCCCAAAACCAGTTCGCTGACCATGGTAAAAACAAAATAGGTGGCAAAGAGGGCGGCCAGCAGATGGGCCAGCCGCGGGCCGCGCCCCCGCTGCGTCTTTTCCGACAGCACGATGCCCGCCAGCAGGGCCGGCGAAAAGCTGAACCCCTGCCCCACGGCTTTCGCCGTGTCCATAAAGGGCTGCGCCTCCACCGCCAGATTCTGCAGGCGCATCTCCCGCAGATTGGAGATCACCACCACCCCGATGGAGAGCAGAAAAAGGACAAACACCACGCCGCTCACCCGCGCCACGCCCTCTATCCCCAGCCGCACGGCATAATAGACCAGCGCCAGCACCAGCGGCAAAAACCAGAAAAACGAGAGCTGCCAGTCGCCGGTAAAGCTCAAAAAGCCGTTGGCCTCGTTGAGAGTGCCGCCGCCGGAGAGCAGAAGTGTCGCCGCCATCAGCACCAGCACCATCCGTCCGGGCAAGGTGCCGCCCGCACGGGCGACGGCGCCGCTGCGCGCCGCGCCCAAAGGCGTCAATACCAGCCAGAGCAGCAGCAGGTTCACCGCGGCCGCCGGGATGAGCACCTGGGCCGGCAGGTCGACCGGCCTGCTGAAAGGCTTGATGAGCATCTCCACCACCATGGACAGATAAACGCAGCAAAACAGCTGGCGGCGGCTGATGAGATCACCGTTTCCCACGCCGCCGCCCTCCTTTCACGCCGGGCAGATCCTCCACGGTAAATACGTGCCCCTGCATCCTCTGCCAGCTCATGCGCAGCACCCCGTCCCGCAGCGACTCGGCCCCATAGGGGGTGAGGGGTGCGGTATAGGGCATGCCGAAGCTGTTGATGGAACAGATGTTGAAAAAGGTCATCATGAGCAGCAGCACGATGCCCAGCGGCCCCAACAGCCCGCCGGCCAGAATAAACAGCATGCGCAAAATGGTGATGGGCTGATACAGCGAGGGCACCACAAAGCCGCAGATGGAGCTGATGGCCGCCATGATGACCACCGGCGACCCCAGAATGCCGAATTTGATGGCGGCGTCTCCCACAATGAGGGCCGCCACCAGGCTCACCGAATGCCCGATGGCCTTGGGCAGGCGCAGGCCCGCCTCCTTGACGATCTCCAGCAGGATGTTGACGAAGATGGCCTCCAGAAAAAGGGGCAGCGGCGTCGCCGCCTCGCTGGCTGCGACCTTGTAAAGCAGCTGGCCGGGCAGCAGTTCCGGCGTGAAATTCGCCACCGCCACAAAGATGCCCGGCAGCAATACCGCGGTAAAAAACGCGATATATTTCATGATGCGGATGAAAGAGGCATAGTAGGGACGGGAGGAATAATCGTCCATGCACTGGAAATTTTCCGTAAAAAAGAAAGGCACCAGCACGGCGTAGGGGGTGCCGTCCGCCATCACCGCCACCTTGCCCTCGCACACCTTTGCGCACAGGGTGTCCGGGCGCTCGGTCAGCCCCACGCAGCTGAACAGAGAATAGGGATTGTTCTCCAGAAACGGCGCCAGGTAGCCGGAGTCAAACACCATCTGCAGGCGGACCTTTTCCAGCCGCTTTTTCACCCCGCGCAGCAGACGGCGGTCCACCAGGTCGCGATGGTAGATCAGCGCGATCTCGGTCTGCGTATACCGCCCAGCCTTGAGTGTTTCGATGACCAGCCCCTCGCTGCGCACGCGGCGGCGGATCAGGCCCATATTGCGGCGCAGCACGTCGCAAAAAGCCTCTTTGGAGCCATAGACGTTGACCTCGCTGTCCGGCTCTCCGGGAGAGCGCTGCGCAAAGCTCTGCGCTGCAAAGGAAAAGGCCTGCCCCGCGCCGTCGGCCAAAAAGACGCCGTTGCCCGCGGACAGGTTGGCAAACACATCCTCCATCGTCTTTACGGGCGTGGGGGAAAACGCCACCCCGCTGGCGCCGGACAGATATTGCAGCAGCGCCTCGCCGCCCTCAAAGCGCTGTTTTTCATACTGCAGCGGCCGCAGCAGCATATTCCAGGCGATCTCGATGCCCGCCAGGTCGTCGCACAGGCACACCGCGCAGCTCGTCCCGCACAGCTGCG
Source organism: Anaerofilum hominis (assembly GCF_014287275.1). GTDB lineage: Bacteria > Bacillota > Clostridia > Oscillospirales > Ruminococcaceae > Pygmaiobacter > Pygmaiobacter hominis. Next base: position 253,680 of record NZ_JACONZ010000004.1, on the reverse strand, counting down.
CCTCCTTTACATAAAAGTCCACCGAACCGCCGAACTGTTCCTGCAGCCACTCCAAGTTTTCTGAAAGGCTGCCCCATTGCTGTGCCATGCGCCCACTCCCTGGTTTTTCTTTTGTGGGTAGTATGGCGGGCCCTGCATGAATTTAAACAAAGCGGCAACAATAAGCCATGATTCCGACCGACTGAGAAAGAAGGTGGCCCGCCCTTGCTGGTAGCCGTGCTGCGCACCCTGATCATTTATTTCACCATCATCATCGCCATGCGGCTGATGGGCAAAAAGCAGCTGGGCGAGCTGCAGCCCTCTGAGCTGGTCTCCACCATCCTCATCTCCAATCTGGCCTCCATCCCCATCGAATCGCCCGAGATCCCGGTGCTCTCCAGCATCCTGCCGGTGCTGCTGATCGTCTGCCTGGAGATATTGGTCTCGGCGCTTTGCACCCGTTCCCGCAGGCTGGCGAACCTGGTCTCGGGCAGGCCAAAGGTGGTGGTGCGGGACGGCGTCATCGACCAGACCACCCTCAAAGAACTGCGCTTCACGGTGGATGATCTGCTGGCGGCCCTGCGGGCAAAGGATATTTTTGAACTGGACGAGGTCTCCCTGGCGCTGGTCGAGACCAACGGCAGCGTCAGCGTATACAAATCGCTGGACGCCACCGAGGTGACCCGGGGCGACCTGCACCTGCCGTCCGCAAAGCCGCTCAAACCCTCGATGCCGCTGGTGGTGGACGGGGCGCTCAACGACGACGCCGCCGAGTACTGCGGCGTGGACCGCACCTGGCTGGAAAAGACCCTGCGCGCCGAACGGCTGGGGCCCGCCGACGTACTGCTGATGCTCTGCAATGACGCGCGGGAGTACACCATCGTCAAAAAACAGTGAGCGGCGGCCCCTGCCGCCGCTGAGATCCGCTCGGGAAAGGAGGCGCGCCCATGCGCCGGGTCAAGATCGCGTCCGCACTGCTCGCGGCCATCCTGCTGGTCTCGCTGGCCGGCTGCCTCTCGGTGGACCGCATCACCGCCCGCATGTCCGGCTATCTGGACATTGCAGAAAAACAAAACCAGGACGGGGATTACCCCGCCCTGGCCGATACGCTCAGAGAACTTGACGATTATTATGCCTCCCGGGAATGGGTGCTGGCCCTGTTTCTGCGCCGGGATTACGCCACCAGCGCCCTGCTGGGATTTTCCACCCTGAAAAGCTTTGACAGCGCGGAATACAAGACCGATTTTGACGCTGAACTGGAGCGCGCCCGCACCCAGATCGCGGTGACGCGTCATTTGTTTTTGAGTTTTTTCTGATTGGAGCTGAGCAGCTCTTTCAGTTCGTCCATAAAGGTATTGATGTCGCTGAACTGGCGATAGACCGATGCAAACCGCACATAGGCGACCTCGTCGATGTTTTTGAGCTGCGCCATCGCCAGCTCGCCGATCTCCAGCGAGGTGACCTCCCGGTCCAGCGTGTTGAGAAGAGACTGTTCGATCTCGTCCACCGCCCGCTCCAGCGTGCCGACGGCGACCGGCCGCTTTTCACAGGCGCGCATCAGGCCGTTGAGCAGTTTTTGGCGGTCGAACGCCTCCCGCGACCTGTCCTTTTTGACCACCATCAGGGGCACGGTCTCCACGATCTCATAAGTGGTGAACCGCTTTTGGCAGGACAGGCATTCCCGGCGGCGGCGGATGCGCTCCCCGTCGTCTGCGGGCCGCGAATCGATCACCTTGGATTCCACCTCGCCGCAATACGGACATTTCATAAACGTTCCTCCTATCCTATTCCTCCGCTGCCCGCTCCGCAGACAGCTTGGTCAAAAAGGCCGCGCTGCCCGCCAGCTCTTCCGCATCGCGAAAGTTGTTCCGGTACAGCTCTATCACCACGTCGCCCTCATAAGAAATGCGGCGCAGCCGACGGAAAAAGGCGCGAAAATCAAAATTTCCGCAGCCGGGCGCAAGGCAGTCCCTGCCGGGGGCATGGTCGCTGATATGGATATGCGCAAGACCCTCCCCCATCGCCTCCAGCATCTCATAGATATCCGCGCCGCTGCGCAGCGCCTGTTTGAGATCGAGCGTAAAATGCGCCTCCTGCCCCAGCAGCTCCCGCATGCGGCGCACGCTGTCCACGCTGCCGCACTTGCAGCGCACTACATTTTCCTGGCAGAGCAGCAGACCGTATTCCCGCGCCAGGGCCGACAGCCCGGCAAAATTTTCGCAATACCGCTCAAAGGGATAGGGCGTGGTCTTGTAGTCGCCGTGAAAGGTAAAGATGCGGGCCCCGTACCGGGCCGCGCAATCAAACAGCCGTTTATAGAGCTCCCTCCCGTCGGCCGCGCGCCGCTCATAGTCGGTGGCAAAAAAGAAAGGTTCCATGCCGGAGGTAAAGGGGTGGAAAGAGAGCACGCGGGTGCCCTGCCCCGCCAGCTGCCGCTGCAGGGCGGCCGTATAGCCGGGTTCCAGCTCGCTGAAAGTGTTCAAGAACAGTTCGATCTCCCCGAGCCCCGCCTCCTGCAGCCGCTGCACGGCTTCCTCGGTGCAGGCGGGATAAAAGCAGGAGCTGGAAACGCCGACGCGCATCCGCCGCACCTCTCTTTTCACCTTGATTTTCGGTTTTTGTCCCGCATCCGGCCGCGCGTCACCGCGCCAGCAGATGCTCTACGGTAGCCAGCCGCAGCGCCACGCACAGCAGCCGGGTCGCCTCTTCCACCTCTGCCTGCGCCGGATAGGTGGGCGCAAGGCGGATGTTGGAATCGCGCGGGTCGACGCCGTAGGGATAGGCCGCGCCCGCGCCGGTGAGCACTACGCCCGCCTCCCGGCAAAGGGCGACCGTGCGCTTTGCGCAGCCCTCCAGCGTGTAGAGGCTGATGAAATAGCCCCCCTCGGGGTCGGTCCAGCGCGCGATCTGTCCGCAGCCGCGCAGCCCCTCGCCCAGCAGCCGCTGCATGGCGTCAAACTTTGGTTTGATGATGGCCTTATGCTTTTCCATATGGGCGAGGATATGCGCCTTGTCTTTCAAAAATTTCACATGGCGCAGCTGATTGACCTTGTCAAACCCGATGGTCATGGGAAACAGCGCCCGGGTGAGGGCGGCAAAGGTTTTGGGCCCTGCGGCCAGCGCCGCCACCCCCGCGCCGGGGAAAGTGATCTTGCTGGTGGAGCAGAACATCACCGGCATCTCTTCCCTGCCGCAGCGGGCGCACTCCTGCAAAATGTTCAGCGTCTGCTGCGGGCCGTCGCCCAGATAGTGGACCATATAAGCGTTATCCCACAGGATCTTGAAGTTTTCGGCGGCGGGGCTGAGGGCCGCCAGACGCCGCACCGTCTGGTCGGAATAGCAATAGCCGTCCGGGTTGGAATAGGTGGGCACGCACCAGATGCCCTTGACCTGCGGGTCCTTTACCAGCTCTTCCACACAGTCCATATCGGGGCCGCTCTCCAGCATCGGCACGGCGATCAGCTCAAAGCCATAATATTCGGTGACCCGGAAATGGCGGTCGTAGCCGGGCGCGGGGCAGAGAAACTTTTTGTGTGCGCAGTCATCCCAGGGCGTGCCGCCCAGGCCGTCCCGGCAGCCTGCGCCGATCACGTCGAACATCAGGTTAAGACTGGAATTGCCCCCCACCAGTACCTGCGCCGCATCGGCGCCCAGCAGCTCGGCAAACAGGCGCCGCGCCTCGGGGATGCCCTCCAGGCAGCCGTAATTGCGCGCGTCCATGCCGTCCTCGGTGTGGGTATCGGTGATGCTCAGCAGCCCGTTGGAGAGGTCCAGCTGCTCCGCGCAGGGCTTGCCGCGGGACATATCCAGCTTGAGCCCTTTTGCCTGATACGCTTCATAGCACCTTTGCAGAGCTTCCCGTTCTTTTTCCAGCTCCGCCTTTCCCATCGCGAGATAATCCGCCATTTCATTTCCCCCTATAAAAGTGATAAAATATTGCTGCGGCAACGCGTCGCTTGAAAGGGAGCTCCCTCTCAATTCCCGTGCAACGCAAAGCCGCGTACAGCATTCATTATAGCCTTTTTGGGCCTGTTCTGCAATAAAAACGCAGTATTTCTCTTTTTTGCGTTTTTTCAAAGGGGTGCGGGACTCCTATTTCGGGTTCTGCCGCGCCCGGGCATTTTTTCAGCCTTACGGCAAAGATTTTCTCTTGACAACAGGCCCCAAATTGATTATTATATATAAGCGATCTTTGAGCGCAGACAAGGTCCAAAAAAGTGAATGGGTCCCAAAAAGATGGACACGCCCACTGCATCCCATGGAGAGATGGCTGAGCTGGTCTAAGGCGCACGATTGGAAATCGTGTATACTAGAAATAGTATCAAGGGTTCGAATCCCTTTCTCTCCGCCAACGGAAACCACCGCACAAAAGCGGTGGTTTTTTCTATTTGCAGCAGCAAATCCAGGTAAGGGATTCGAACAAAGCCGCAGCCCGAACGCGAGCCGCAGGCGAAGCGGGAGAGCTACAGCGGCAGTCCGGTGGACTGCCGCGCGCGGCGTCCAAGCGGAACGGAGTGGAGCGCGAGAAAATCCCTTTCTCTCCGCCAACGGAAACCACCGCACAGAAGCGGTGGTTTTTTCTATTTGCAGCAGCAAATCCAGGCAAGGGATTCGAACAAAGCCGCAGCCCGAACGCGAGCCGCAGGCGAAGCGGGAGGGCTGCAGGCGCAGCGCGTCTAAAAGGGCGCATTTTCTCTCCGCCTCTCATACTATGCCCCCGCACCGCAGGCCGGTTCCTCTCGGGAGGGCATTTTTCCTCCTTGCTCCTGTTCCCCGGCAAAAAATCTCCACGGGGCGGCAGTTGGCCGCCCCGTGGAGATTTCTATCTCTTTTACTCTGCTTTTTCTTTTTTTATAAAGCTGACGCTTCCCCTTGCTCTTTCCCCCGTCACCGTCACCGTATAGACGCCGCTCTCCCCGATCTCCAGCGTCGTCCTGTCGATGGAGACGTCATCCTGTTCAAAAATCGGGGTTTCCTCATCTTTTTGAACAGTCGCCCTCAGCACGCCTTCTCCGCTGTTAACGAGCTGTATCTCCAGCAGATCTCCTTTTTCCAGCTTCAGCTGCTGCGAATCCGTCCCATTGAACACTTTGTATTTCATGACAAGCTGGCTGTCATTGCCCAGCCTGCTGCCGTCAAAATCCGGTTCTCCACAGGCAGCCAGCGAAACGGCAAGCAGCAACACGGCAAAAAACGAAAAAAACTTTTTCAAGACAGTGCCTCCCCCTTTGTTACAGCCCAACGGCTTTTTACCTATAAGACGTTTTGCGCCCGGCAATTTCCTCATCCCTGGGCAGGCTTTTTTTATGGAGAGGCAGCGCCGTCTTTGGTCCTTCGAAACGCCGCCTTATCTCAACGGTACCGGCCGTCACCGTGTTCCGCATTTTTTCGTTTTATGCCGGTTTGGGAGGACCTGAAAAAGCTTTCGAGAGCGCATACAAATCAACATCGGCATAATAGAATGTCGTTGAACTATTTTCTCCATCATGCACCCTTGTCAGTGTATGGACCTGATTTTTTGTGATGACTGTGACACCGGCGGTCCGGCTTTCATCGCAGGCGCAGAGTGCAACAGTCAAAAAATCTATCCCGTCGGACAAATCGTCCGCAATCACCCCTGTCTCTGTTTGCAGAAGATCCCGCAGCTCTTTTCTTTGCTCTTTGTTCAGCTCTACCCATGTATCGCAACCCGGGCCCCCCCAGGTCGTACCCGAGTTCCACAAGACTGTGTTTCGCTTTTTTGTCACTCCTAAAAAGAACCACCCCGGGCACAGACTTTTCAGTCCGCGCTCAGGGTGGCTCTTTTTTTAATTTAACCGGCCTTTTTATAACGGCTCAGGCCGTTTTGAAACGCTTGTTTTCAGACCGGATGGGACTTGTTGGCCATATCGACATGAGCGCCGTCGATACCGACCCGCTTCTGATTCCGGGTCTCGAAGAACTTCGGCGCCACCTGCGGGAACATGGCGTAGGTCAGCACATCCTCTTCCTGGATCGCCCACTTGGAGGCCTCGGCTTTCAGCTTTTCCACCTCGGGCTCCAGCGTATCCGCGAAGCGGCAGGTGATGGGCTCGTCGTCGCCCAGGATCTGCTTGACAAACTCCGGCTTGATGGGCGCCGGGGTCTTGCCGTAATCGCCGTGTACCAGGCCCTTGAACTCCTTGGTGACCATCTTATAGCGCTCGCCCATAATGACGTTGAACACCGCCTGGGTGCCCACGATCTGGCTGGTGGGGGTCACGAGCGGCGGATAGCCGGAGTCCTCGCGCACACGGGGGATCTCATGCAGGACCTCGTCCAGTTTATCCTCTTTGCCCGCGTCCTTGAGCTGCTTGAGCATGTTGGAGAACATGCCGCCCGGCACCTGATACAGCAGGGTGTTGGCGTCCACGCCCAGAGACTTCGGGTTGATCAGACCGTTGGCGAGGTACTTCTCACGCAGCCCGGCAAAATAGGTGCGGACCACGTTCAGCTGATTCAGGTCCAGGCCGGTGTCGTAGTCGGTGCCCTGCAGCGCGGCCACCAGGCTCTCGGTGGGCATATGGGAGGTGCCCAGCGCCAACGGGCTCATGGCGGTGTCCACAATGTCCGCGCCGGCCTCGATGCCCTTCAGGATGGACATGGAAGCGAGGCCCGCCGTGTAGTGGCTGTGGATATCCACGGGGATGCTGACGTTCTCTTTCAGCTCTTTGACCAGCTCATAGCAGGTATAGGGGGTCAGCAGACCGGCCATATCCTTGATGCAGATGGAGTCCGCCCCCATCTCCTGCAGGGTCTTGGCATAGGCGGCAAAGTACTCGTTGTTGTGCACCGGGCTCAGCGTGTAGCTGATGCAGCCCTGCACATGCGCGCCCTCTTTGTTGGCCGCTTTGATGGCGGTTTCCAGGTTGCGCGGGTCGTTCAGCGCATCAAAAATGCGGATGATGTCGATGCCGTTGGACACCGATTTCTGCACAAAATACTCGACGGCGTCGTCCGCATAGGGGCGGTACCCAAGCATGTTCTGGCCGCGGAAGAGCATCTGCAGTTTCTGGTGGGGCAGCTCTTTGCGCAGGATGCGCAGCCTGTCCCAGGGGTCCTCATCCAAAAAGCGGATGCAGGAGTCAAAGGTCGCGCCGCCCCAGCACTCGACGGAGAAATAGTTGATCTTGTCCATCTCGGGCAGGATGGGCCGCATCTCGTCCATCGTCATGCGGGTGGCAAGCAGAGACTGGTGCGCGTCGCGCAGCACAAGCTCTGTAACTTTCACGGGTTTTTTAGCCAAATCCATTCACCTCCGGTTATTTCGGTTGGTTTCAGTTCAGGGAGACCAGCACGTCGTTGACGTTGACCGTATCGCCCTTGGCAACGCTGACCGAGGCGACGGTGCCGTCCTGCGGGGCGACGATCTCATTCTCCATCTTCATGGCTTCGAGGATGACCAGCACGTCGCCGGACTTGACCGAGTCGCCGGCCTTGACCCTGACGTCCAGGATATTGCCGGGCATCGGGGCTTCCACATTGACCGCGCCGGCGGCAGGCGCGGCCTTGGGGGCAGCGGCCGGGGCGGCGGGAGCAGCTGCCGGGGCGGGAGCGGCCTTGGGGGCAGCAGCGGCGGGGGCAGCGCCGGCGCCGATCTCCTCGACGACGACGTCATAAGCGGAACCATTGACGGTGATATTGTAATGTTTCATCTTTACATTCCTCCACGATTAGAAGTTTTGTTTGGAGCGGATGGGCAAACGCCCTTTTTACAGGCTGAGGTTGCCGTGCTTTTTCGGCAGACGCTGTACCCGTTTGGTCCCGAGGATGTCCAGCGCGGCCACGACCGTGCTGCGCAGGCTGGAGGCGTCGGCGGCAAAATCCGCTGCGCCGGCTTTGACGGCGGCTGCGGCGGAAGCGTACTGGGCGGTATACTCCGCCGCGAGGGCAGCGGTGTCGCGCTCCAGATCACTGGATTTTTCCAGCTTATCCTGCCAGAGGATGGTGACGGCGGCCTTGGGCTCGACCGGCGCGATGACGGCGGTGTCCAGCGCGATGGTCAGATCGGCGCTGCACAGGGCCGTATAGGCTGCGCCCACCGCTTTGCCGGTGATGACCGCCACCTTGGCGGTGGTGGCGTCGGCGTAAGTAGCGGCCAGACGGGCGGCGGCGCGCACACCGCCGTGGACGTCGTTCGCGGTGCTCTTGACAAAGCCGTCGGTGTTGACGATGGTGACTACCGGGATGCTGAAAGCGTCGCACAGGCGCACAAAGCGCGCTGCCTTGGAGGCGCAGCCCGCACACATGGTGTTGTTCGGGCCCTCTGTGGCGACGACGCCCACCACGTTGCCCGCCACGGTGGCGAGGGCGGTGAACATATGGGTGGCGTAATCCTTGTAAAACTCGACCATATTGCCCGCGTCGACAATGGCCCGGGCGGCTTTTTCGCCGGTGTATTTCGCCATGTCCAGCGCGGCCTCGGGGGCCTCAAAATCGAACAGGGCGGGGCTGGACAGGTTGTTGCCGGGCAGGATGCCCACCAGATTCGCGGCGGCGGCAACAGCGGCCTGCGCGCTCTCGTAGACCAGCTCGACAATGCCGTCCCTGGCGGCCAGCTCGGCGCCGCCCGCGCCCGGGGTCTTGTCGCCCTGTGCAGCGGCGGTGAACGGCGCGGTCAAAAACAGCTCGGCGTCCTTGGCCATGATGGTGACGTCGGCGGCAGCGGCGGCAACGGCCTGCGTGGCGCCGCAGGTGCCCAGCACCACGGCGATCTGGGGCACGACGCCCGAAATGCGCGCGCCGGCCTCCACCAGCCTGGCGGCGTCAGTGAGCGCCCCAAAGCCCTCGGTCAGCACCGAACCCTTGGAATCATAGAAAGTCACGACGGGATTGCCGGTCTTGGCGGCCAGGTCCATCACCTTGACCATCTTCTCCACGTCGGCGCCGGTCAGCGCGCCGCCGTTCTGCGCCAGCGCATAGGCCGGGCAGCCCTCTGCGGTGCCGTAGCCCGCGGCTACCGCGCCGTCCTTGTCGGCATACAGCTCGGTATACGCGCCCTCGTCGAAAAAGGCGGCAAGCGCGTCCAGCTTCTGCTCATTTTTCTTTGTTGCAGCCATGTACAGCCCTCCTGCTCAAAATATATTCGGCTGTCCGCGTCCCTCTGCCCCCGCAGAAAAGCTGCGGACATGATCAAGAACCGAAATTAGAACCATTATACTATTTTGACAAAAAAATCACAAGCATCATTTTGATAAAATCAGCCGCAGTTTCCGAAAATCTTTGTATTTTTCACCGGTCCCTGCTCGCCGGGCAGAAAGGCCTCGGCCCATTTGCACAGGGCAGGAACTTCCCGGCTGACGCGGAAAGAATCCGCCCCCTCGTTTTCGCCCTTAGCGACCGCGGCGCGCACCAGCCCGTCCAGCATCATATTGTCGGGCGCCTCCGCGTCCAGCACCTCGGTGACGTTTTCCGCAAGGCGGAAAAGACAGTATCCCAGATATTCGGCGCCGTCGGTCATGACATACCCCTCCAGCGCGCCGTCAAAGCGCCCCTTTGCCAGCAGGGCGACGACATCGGGTTCCCCGATGGGCTTCATTGTGATCAATCCTGTCCCCTCCTCTGCGCGCGGACGGGGCCGCGCTCTCTGCTTTTTGCCAGAGCCGCGCGCCGCTGCGCGGCCTCAGTGGTCTCTTTGCGCACCGCTTTGGACGCAGAGGCCCTCAGGCCCGCCACCTCCTGCCGTGTCAGCGGGCGGTGCTTGCCCGGCTGCAGCATGCCCAGCTTGACCGGCCCCTCCGCGCTGCGCTTGAGCCGGATCACAGTGAGGCCCACAGCCTCGCACATACGGCGTATCTGGCGGTTTTTGCCCTCCTGGATGGACATCTCCATCACCGTGCGCTCCGGCTCGTCCACCACCACCCGCACCCCTGCGGGCTGGGTCTTCTCGCCGTCGTCCAGGGTCACCCCCGCGGCCAGATCGGCAAGCTGCGTCTCGCTGGCGCGCGGGCGCACCGTGACGCGGTAGAGTTTGGACACCCCATGGGAGGGGTGCATCAGCAGATTTGCAAAGTCCCCGTCGTTGGTGAAGAGCAGCAGCCCCTCCGAGTCCTTGTCCAGCCGCCCAATGGGAAAGATGCGCGCCGGCACGTCCCGCACCAGCTCCATCACGGTCTTGCGCCCCCGCTCGTCCGACATGGTGGTGATATAGCCCCGCGGCTTATAAAGCATCTCATAGACAAATTCCTGCTTTTTGGGCACACGGATGCTTTTGCCGTCCACCGAGAGCAGGTCTTTTGCGGGGTCCATCTTGTCCCCCACCTGAACGGGCCGGCCATTCAGCTTTACCCTGCCCTGGCGGATCATCTCCTCCGCCGCGCGGCGGGAGCAGACGCCCATCTCGGACAGCACTTTTTGGATCCTGGTATCTCTCACAAAGTTCCTCCTTTATCTATCCTGAAAACCTGCGACGGATGCCCTCCCGGACATAACGAGCCGCCTGCCACCGGCAGACGGCTCGTTGCCGGCGGGAAGCCCGGGCCTCAGCCCTGGCCGTCCGCGCCCGGTCTGTCTTTTTTAAACATGTCCTGCAGCTTGTCCAGCACGTCCGGCAGCGCGTTGATGATGCGGTCGGTGGTATTGGCCTCCTGCGAGGCGAGCTGCAGCATCTTGACGCTGCCGTCTTTTACCACCAGAAAAGCGATGGGCGAGATCGACACGCCCGCGCCGGAGCCGCCGCCAAACAGTTCCCGCGGCGTCTTGGAGGGAAAATCCGACCCGCCCGAGGCAAAGCCGAAACTCACCTTGGACACCGGCAGGATCAGCGTCCCGTCCGCCATGGTGATCGGCTCGCCGATGATGGTGTTGCTGTCCACCATCTCTTTGATTCTCTGCAGGGCAACGTCCATCAGACCCTGAAGGGGATGCTCACTCATTTTTCACTACCTCCAATATCTGCGCCGCCGGCGCGCGGCGCGGCGGCCTGTCCCTCTTTTTTGACCGGCGCGCCCTTTCCTCCCTGGGAAGGGCCCGGCAGCAGGCCGTCGCGCCGCAGCAGGCCAAACGCCTTAAAGGCTACTATCAACATTATAAACGGTGTCGCGCCTATTTTACAATAGAAACTTCTGCGGTATTTATTTTCGCCCGCAAAGTCGGGGATCAATTCGATCTGCTCAAAGCGCAGGTCAAGAAAATTCTGCAGCGTGGCCACGCCCGCATAAAACCAGGCGCTGAACCTGCCGTAGAACAGCGCGGTGTCCGCCGCGTCCTCACCCCGGACCGGCAGGATCAGGCGGATCCCGCGAAAGCGCAGGGCCGCCAGCGCCATTTTCAGGATGCCCGCCGCGTCCGCAGCCATGCGCACCGCTTTGGAAAAAGTCAGTTCGAACTTTTTGCCCGGGCTGCGTTTTTCTTCCTCCCGTGCAGGCTGCTGCGGCGGCGGCGTTTTGGGCTCTTTTTCTTTCATCGGGAAAACGGTGAAAGTCAAAAACAGCACTTTCACACGGACGGTCAGCTTATCGTATTTCAGCTCTATGACTGCCCAGACCGGTAAAAAGAGCAGCGCCAGCAGCAGTGCCGCCAGCACCGCCAGCAGGCAAAGCAGCGCCAGGCCGAGGAGCCTCATCACAGTTCCTCCCCCGCAGCACCGGCCTGCCCGGCCTCCTCCGCCTCCAGCGCGGCCTCGTCCATGCGGGCGGCCACCTCTTCAGCGGACATCTCGTCCCCGTGCAGCGGCGGCAGGTCGGCGATGGAGGAAAGGCCGAAGCTGCGCAAAAACACATCGGTCGTGCGAAAGGCGATGGGCCTGCCGGGCAGATCGAGCCTGCCCGCCTCCTCAATGAGGCCTTTCTGCGCCAGCGACTGCACGACCCCGCTGGAGTCCACCCCGCGCACCTGCTCGATAAAGCTGCGGGTCACCGGCTGGTTGTAGGCGATGACCGCCAGCACCTCCAGCGCCGCTGCAGACAGCGGCACGTTGCGCCGGTTGTCCAGCGCCGCTTTCACATACTCGCCGAACTGCCCTTTGGTGGAAAATTGCCAGCGCCCCTCCAGGCAGAGCAGCTGGATGCCGTGCTCCTCCTCCGCGTACTCGTCGCGCAGATGGCCGCAAAGCCGCTCCACCACCTGATGCTCGATGCCCAAAATCTCGGCCAGCTTTTCGGTGGCGACCGGCTCGGCCACCGCAAAGAGCACCGCTTCCAGGGCGGCCCGGTACTGTTTCAGATCCATTGGTTACCCCCTGCTCTCCCGCTTTTTGCGCAGCGTGAGCCGCGCGTCCTCGTCCAGCGTGACCCTGCCCGCCTTGAGCAGCTCCAGCACGGCCAGAAAGGTGGCCACGTTCTCGCTGCGGCTGGCCGAGCGGCGGAACAGGGACGAAAGATAGTTCACCCGGCCTCTGACCAGGCTGCGCAGCACATAGACGACCTTGCTGGCCACCGAGACGAAAGGCGCGGTCACCAGCGGTTCAAACCGCTCCGGCGTGGGCCGCTCCCGCCGCCGCGCGCCGCCCAAAAGGCCGCAATAGGCCTGTTCCAGCTGGGCCGGGTCATGCCGGATGCGATAGGTGGCGTCCAGCTCCACCTCCATGGGCCGGCGCACCGCCAGGTAGATCCCGGCCGCCATCTGTCCCAGCTTTGCCGCCACCTGCTTGCAGGCGGAATACTCCACCAGCATGCCGGTGAGCTCCTGCCGCAGCTGGTCCTGCTCGTCGCTGCGCGGCAGCAGAAAGACGGATTTCATATAGATCAGCCGCGCGGCCATCTCGATAAACTCGCTGGCCTCGTCCAGCGTCGCCCCCTGCGGGCCGTTGACGATGGCGAGATATTGGTCGATAAGGCTGACGATCTCGATATCGGCGATCTTCATCTTATTTTTGGAGATGAGATAGAGCAGCAGATCCAGCGGCCCCTCAAACTCCGTCAGACGAAAGGTGAGATTTTCCATTCAATTCCCCCGAAACATCAGCGCCCCAGCCCGAAGAGCAGGTCGACCCAGCCGGTGAGGACGTCGAGTCCCCGGAACAGCGCATTGTTCAAAAAGCCCAGCGGGCCGTCCAGCACCCCCAGCCACAGCAGCGCCAGAACCGCGATAAGGATATATTTTTCGTATTTCATGACCCCAAAATACAGCTTCTGGGGCAAAAAGGCGCTGTAGATGCGGCTGCCGTCAAACGGTGGAAAGGGCATCAGGTTAAAAATCGCCAGCGAAATGTTGATCAGGCACATGTTGAGCAGCACGATATAGAGCACGGCCGCCGCGCGGCTGCCCGCGCCCGCAAACAGCGCCGCCTTGGCCAGGATCATCGTGAGCAGCGCCATCAGCAGGTTTGCCGCAGGGCCCGCGGCCGCAGAGATCGCCATGCCCGCGCGCGGGTGGTCAAAGTTGCGGGCATTGATGGGCACGGGCTTGGCCCAGCCGATGCCGATCAGCAGCAGGCTGACGCTGCCCAAAAGGTCAAAGTGGCGCACCGGGTTCAGAGACATGCGCCCCATCGCCCGCGCGGTGGGGTCGCCCAGCCGGTCCGCGACAAAGGCGTGCGCCGCCTCGTGGACCGGGATCGCCGTCACCAGCACGATCGCGCGCACCAGGATATCAAAAAGTTCGTCCCGCATTGTAAGGCCCTTCCGTCCCGCCCATGCCCCGCAGCGCGCCGGTCTGTGCGCCGCAGGGCATGGGCGGGGCCTGTAAACTATAGAACCTTTATATTATATCGGTTTTGCTTCGGCTTGACAAGTAAAAGGGCCGGCCGGTAACGGGCATTCCCTGAAAATGCGCAAAAGCGGAAAAAACAAAAGCGCGCAGACGCCTTTCTGCCGCCGTCCGGGGCAGTGCTGCAGGGCCGCGGCCTTGCGGCGGTGCGGCGGCAGGCCAAAAAGGCGCCTGACCCGTCTTGCTGCCGTCTTTTTCCTTTCTGTGCTTCTTTTTTGCGTTTTTTGAGCAAACCCCTTGCATTTTACACTTCGGTTTGCTATTATATTATAGCGACTTGAAAAGAGGAGGTGCAGAAGATGGCAAAGTGTGATTGCTGCGGAAAAGGGATGACCTTCGGCATCCAGGTTTCCCATTCCCATCGGCGTTCCAACCGTACCTGGAAGCCGAACGTGAAGAGAGTAAAGGCGATTGTAGATGGCTCCCCGAAATATATCTACGCCTGCACCCGTTGCCTGCGTTCCGGCAAGGTTACCCGGGCTGTCTGAGAATGACATTCAAAAGCCGCTCACTTTGGTGAGCGGCTTTTTTCTGTCTTTTTTAAATACGGCGGGCGCGTCCCTCCGCTTTTTCTGTTCTCGCCCGGCGTCTGCAAAAAACAGACGGCAGTCCTCTCTCCGGGGCCCCTGCCCGTGCCGGGTACCTGCGGCGGGCCTTTTTTCGCAAAAAACCGCAGGCTGCGGGCGCTCTGCCCCACAGCCTGCGGTTTCCTTTTTTTAAGTACGCCCCTGTTTTGGGCGGACGCCTCCCAGCCCACGCTTTCGGCCGGAGCGGCTGCCCGGCCTGCTCAGGCCCGGAACTTTACCTCGCCGCCCACCACGGTCATGCGGCAGTCCATAACCGCCTCGATGTTCTGCGACGGGTCGTCCGCAAAGACCGCAAAGTTCGCCCGCTTGCCCGGCTCGATGGAGCCCAGCGAATCCTGTACCGAGCAGAGCTCTGCGGCATTGACGGTGCCGGTCTTCAGCGCGTCCCAGTTGGACATGCCCGCCTGGGCCATCAGCACCATCTCGTAGCAGGTTTTCTCGTGTCCGTTGAAAGGAGTGCCCGCGTCGGTGCCCAGCGCGATCTTGACCCCGGCCTTGTAGGCGCGCAGGAAAGTGTCCCGATGGGCGTCAAAGGTGCTGTTCACCTTGCGGATCACATAGTCGGCGATGCCCGCCTCCGCCCCGTTCACATAGATCCAGTACATGGCGGCCAGGGTGGGCACATAGAACACATTGTGCTCTTTCATCCAGTCAAAGCACCAGTCGTCCATGAAAAAGCCGTGCTCGATCGAGTCCACGCCTGCACGCAGCGCATTTTTGATGCCGGTCATGCCCTGAGAATGGGTGCAGGATTTCACGCCCGCCTTGTGTCCCTCCTCGATGGCGGCGCGCAGCTCGTTCTCGTTCAGCTGCGGGGAGCCCGGCTCGACTCCCTTGGTCATCACGCCGCCGGTGCCCATCACCTTGATCCAGTCCGCGCCCGCACGCAGCTGCTCGCGGGCTGCTTTACGGCAGTCGTCCACGCCGTCCGCCTCGCGGCCCATCATCCAGCCATGGCCGCCGGTCATGCAGATGCATTTGCCCGAGACCTGCATATCCGGCGCGATCAGCTTGCCCTTTTTGGCCTCGTTGCGGATGTCGATATCGATGTAGTTCATACCGCCCACATCGCGGATAAAGGTACAGCCGCTGTCCACAAACTTCTTCAGATTTTCCAGCGCCATCATGGTGACCTGGCAGTCGTTTTTGTCGTATTTGGGGTCGGCATCCGGCGCCAGGCACATATGGGTATGGCAGTTGAAGATGCCCGGCATCAGCCATTTGCCGCCCAGATCCACCACTTCGGCCCCCTGCGGGCAGGACAGGTTCGCGCCCACCTCCGTGATCTGGCTGTCCTCCACCACGACAGACCCGGCAAAGACTTTCTCATTCACCACGTCCACAACGTTGCAATTTGTAAAAAACTTTGTGCTCATGAACCTTCCTCCCACTTTAACATTTTTTCAAACCCGCTGATGCAAATGTTTGATTTTTGCCATTATAGCTTTTTTGCCGCGGTTTTCCCATATCCGTTTTTTCCAAACTTTTTCAATAACACCAGCAGCAGGTTATTCGTTTTATGAAAAATGCACAATTGAAAAGAAAAACGTCTCAAATTCTGTAACTATGTTGTAATATTTATGTTTTGGGCTTTCTTTTTCCCGGACATTCTGCGATGCCCGCATGCGTTGTTGCGGCAAATCGGGGGGGCGGAACAAAAAAACGGCCGCGGCGCGGCCGTTTTTTATCTTTAACTCGTCCAGTCTCTCAGAAAAGCGCGCCCTTTTGCCGCAAGAGAACAGCGTCCGCAGACGCCCCTTGCCTGCGGGCAAGCTCTGTCCGGGGCGCGGTGGGGGGGATGCTCCCCGGCGGCTGCCACCGACGCGGTCGCCCGGCCGGGAGGCGTACAGCAAAGACCTGCAGGACGTGAGGCAAAACTGCAAGACGCAGGGCAAAACTGTAAAGGGCTGGCCCCCCCCTCAAAGGGCTGGCCCTCCGCCCGCACAGCAGGTCTTCACCGGGCGCTCTGTGCCCTCTGACCGGCAGCGCTGCGGAAAAGCCTCCTGCGCAGGGGGCTTCTCCGCGCGCAAAAAGGCGCGCATCAAAAAGCGCACAAAATCACGACAGATACCGCCTTTCGGCCCAAAAGCTGTGTTTTTTCCCCTGGCCGGACGCCGCCCGCCCGGGCGGCGTCAGCGGATAAAATTGGTGCGGATGCCGCCCTCCTGCTGCGGAAAGGCCGCCCCCGCCTGCGCGCCGGCTTTGATGCAGCGCAGCAGCCAGGCCATGTTCCGTGCCAGATTGCGCATGGTCTGCAGCCCCTCCTGATCCCGGCGCGCCTCCTCGGCGGTGTTGCCGTGGATCATATTCCAGTAGGTGGAGGACACCACCGGCATGCCGCAGATCGTAAAATACTTGTTCAGTTCGTCCAGCGTCGCGGTGGTGCCCGCGCGGCGCGCGGAGGCCACCGCCGCCGCGGGCTTGCCCGCAAAGCCGCCCGAGGCGTAGAACGCCCGGTCCAGCAGATTGATCAGGCTGCCGTTGGCAGACGCATAATAGACGGGCGAGCCGACCACCAGGCCGTCGGCCCCGCTCATTTTTTCGATGAACAGGTTTGCCGGGTCGCCGTCAAAGACGCAACGGCCTTTTCCCCGGCAGCCGCCGCAGGCGATGCAGCCCCGCAGCGGTTCTTTCCCGATCCAGAGCGTCTCGCTTTCCACGCCGCACGCGTCCAGCGTTTTTGCGATCTCGGCCAGCGCCACGGCGGTGCAGCCCTGCTGATGCGGGCTTCCATTGAGCAGTAATACTTTCATATAAAGCGCCCTCCCCCGCCCCGGCGGCAAGGCCGGGCCCGCACAGGAGACCTCTGCCGCACCTCGGGGTACTGCGCGGCAGAGCCGCGCTCCGCCGCCGCAGTACCGCAAAAGGCCGTGCTCCCCCCTGCGCGGGCCCGCTTTGCCGCCCGCGGGCGTTTTTTTAAGTATAGCACAAAGCGCTCTCGTCCGCACAGCAAAACGCCCCCAAACGGCGCAAAAAAAGCGCTTTCCGGCAAGGATCACCTCTCCGGGAAGCGCCTTTTTTAAACCTCAGACGGCTTGTGATGGATCTTCCTTTTACCTTTGCCGTTCTGTTT
The DNA here is from genome assembly GCF_014287275.1 of Anaerofilum hominis. Taxonomy (GTDB): domain Bacteria; phylum Bacillota; class Clostridia; order Oscillospirales; family Ruminococcaceae; genus Pygmaiobacter; species Pygmaiobacter hominis. The sequence goes on along the minus strand of NZ_JACONZ010000004.1, from coordinate 236,376 downwards.
TTCTGCGCGGGCCCGCGGCCTGTCAGCCCTGCAGGGCCGCGGCGGTGCGCAGATAATCGTTGGTCAGGATCACGTCGATGCCCATGTCAAAAAAAGCCCGGGCCTCCTGCGGGTCGTCGCACCAGAAAAGATTGCAGAGGATGCCGTTCTTGTGCGCCTTTCGTATCATCTCCCGCGTCAGAAAGAGCTTGCAGAACTGCACCCGGCTGCAGCCGTATTTCAGCGCGTTCTCCACGATGCTGAAATTCATGTGCCCCTCCAGACAGCAGCGCTGCAGATCCGGCGCCATGCTACGGGCGGTCTCCAGCACGTCCTTTTCCCCGGTGATATAGACCGAATCCCGGCAGTGATAGCGGTCGATGAGCTGCAGGATCTTCCCGAACACCTCCTGCGGGTAGGGCTCTGCCTGCACCTGTTCCATCTCGGGCAGCACCTGGGGCACGGGTTCCTGCAGCGGCATGGGCAGGGGCTGATTTTCGATATACACCCGATAGAGCTCGCGGCCCCGCTGTTCCATGCCGGGGCTTTCCACCGGCGGGCGCATGGGCGACTTGATGTGGATGTTCATCACCGTTTTACCTGCAAACTGCTGCAGTATCTCTTCAAAGCAGGGCAGCCGGGTACCGGCAAAGGCGGGGGCAAATTTGCCTCCCGCGTCACAGCCGCGCAGCTGCGCGCCCGTCAGGCCGGCGATGCGGCCGCACCCGTCGGTGGTTCGGTCCACCGTGGGGTCGTGACAGACGATCAGCTGCCCGTCTGCAGAGGGCCAGAGGTCGAATTCGATCTCCGGCGCCCCCAGCGAAACAGCGCAGGCAAAAGCGGGCAGGGTGTTTTCCGGCGCGACGGTGTTGAAGCCGCGGTGCGCGCACAGACGATGGGGCAGATCTTGCATTGTGTTCAACTCCCTTTCTCAGGATGCATTCTTCAGTTTGGGGTCCAGCTTGTCCCGCAGCCAGTCGCCCACCAGCGAGATCTGCAGGATGAGCACGATGATGACGGCACTGGGCGCGATGGCCAGCCACCAGTGGGTGAGCATGTAATCGCGCCCGGTGCTGACCATGACGCCCAGCGAGGTGCCGGGCGGCTGGATGCCGAGCCCAAGGAACGACAGCGTGCTTTCCAGCAGAATAAACCCGCTCAGTTCCATGGTCGCCTGGACGATCAGGGGCGAAGCGATATTCACAAGGATGTGCTCGAAAACGATCCGCAGGCCGCTTGCCCCCATCGCGCGGCTGGCCTCGATAAATTTTGCGCCCCGCAGCTGAAAGATCTGGCTGCGCACCAGGCGGCAGAAAGAGGACCAGCCGGTGATGGCGATGACCACGATCGTGGTGGTGGGGGTTGCCCCCATCACACAGGCAAAGATGATGCCGATGAAAGTGGTCGGGACCGAGAGCCGCACATCGGTCAAAAACGAGATGATCACATCCACCGCGCCTCCGCACAGCCCCGCCAGAACCCCCAGCGCCGTGCCGATCGCGGTGGCGATGAGCATACCGGTGAAAGAGATGGAGATGGTGGTGCGGGTGGCGTAGAGCAGCCGCACCACCACGTCGCGGCCCAGATTGTCGGTGCCCAGCAAATGGGGGGAGGCCGGGTCCCGGAAAGTGGGCAGCAGCAGGCGGGTGGTGAGATCGTTGGCGGCTAGGTCGATCGGCGCCAGTACCGGTGCCAGCAGCGCCGCACCCACGATGGCGGCAAAGGTGATCATCAGAAACAGGATGGTCGGCGGCACCGGCCATCTTTTTCGTGTCAGTTTGTTTTTTCGCATCGGTTCTCCCCTCCTAATGACTGTCGCGGATGCGCGGGTCCAGCAGGCCATAGGACAGGTCCACCAGCAGATTGACAAAGGTGACCGACGCCGCGATGACCAGCACCCCGAACACCACCACCGGGAAATCCCTCTGCTGGGCGCTGGTGACGATCAGGGTGCCGATGCCCGGCCAGGCAAACACCGTCTCCACCACCACTGAGCCGCCGATCATGGCGCTGAGCTGGCCGCCCAAAATGGTGATGACCGGGATCAGCGCGTTGCGCATCCCGTGTTTGAGCACCACGTTCCACTCCCGCATCCCCTTGGCGCGGGCGCAGTCCAGGTGGTCCTGCCCGATCACGTCCAGCAGCGAGCTGCGGGTGAGCCGGGCCACGCTGGCGGTGGGCCCCACGGCCATGGCGATGACCGGCAGGATATAGTGCAGCGGGGTGCCCATGCCTCCGCTGGGCAGCGCGCGCAGCTTGAGCGAAAAAATAAAGATCAGCAGAATGCCCAGGATAAAGTTCGGCATGGTATTGCCGACGATCGCCAGGCTCATAAGGCCCCGGTCCAGCAGCGTGTTGTGCCGCACCGCCGCCAGCATCCCCAGCGGCACCCCGATCAGGATGGTCAGCGCCATCACGATCGCGCCCAGGGAAAGGGTCGGCCCGATGCGCTCGGCAAACAGGTCGGAGACCGAGCGGGCATAATAATAGCTGGTGCCCGTGTCCCCTGTAAAAAGGCCAAAAAGAGATTTGAAATATTGCTGCACCAAAGGAAGGTCCAGCCCCAAATTCTGCCGCAGCGTCTCCTTGGCGCTGTCGCTGGCCCCCGCAATGGTAAGCCACTCCACCGGGTCTCCGGTCACCCGCGTGAGAAAAAAGACCAGCGTGTATACCGCCCAGATCGTGAGCAGCGCCTTGAGCACCCGCATCAGGACATAGCGCTTCATCTGACCGCCTCCTCTGCATAAAGATGGCACGCCGCCGCGTGCCCGCCGCCCAGATCGTACAGCGGGGGCCGCTGCGCGCGGCAGCGCTCCTGCGCATGGGGGCACCGGGTGCTGAAAGGACAGCCCTCCGGCGCGTGGATGGGGCTGGGGATCTCCCCCTCCAGCACCGCGCCGACGGCCGGCCGCGTGGGGTCGGGCACCGGCACGGCCTGCATCAGGGCTTTGGTATAGGGGTGGGCCGGAGCCTCAAACAGCGTTTTTTTATCCGCCGTCTCCATGACCTGGCCCAGATACATCACCAGCACCCGGTCGCTGACGTGCCGGATCACGCTCATATCGTGCGACACGAACAGACAGGTCAGCGCATAGCGCCGCTGCAGCTGGCGGAAAAGATTGAGCACCTGCGCCTGGATCGACACGTCGAGCGCTGAAACGGGTTCGTCGCAGAGCAGCAGGTCCGGCCCTGTCACCAGCGCCCGGGCAATGCCGATGCGCTGGCGCTGGCCGCCCGAAAATTCGTGCGGGTATTTTTTCAGCGCCTCTTCAGGCAGTCCCACCTGCTCCAGCAGAGGCAATATCTTCTGCCGTTTTTCTTTTGCCGTCATCCGGGTGTGGATGCGCAGGGGCTCTTCCAGGATGCGCCGCACCGACATGCGGGGGTCCAGCGAGGAGTAGGGGTCCTGAAAGACCATCTGCATCCTCTGCCGCAGCCCGGCGGACATCCGGCGGCCCGCCGGCTGCCCCAAAAAGCGGATCTCGCCGCCGGTGGGCTGTTCCAGGCCGATGATCAGGCGGGAAAGGGTCGTCTTGCCGCAGCCCGATTCGCCGATCACGCCCAGCGTCTCGCCCCGGTACAGACAAAAAGACACCTGATCCACAGCCCGCACCCGGCCAATCTCCCTCTGCAGGAGCAGCCCCTTTTTTACCGGGTAATATTTTTGAAGGTTTTCCACCTCCAGTACCGCTTCACGCGTCTGCAACGGTGCCCGCCTCCTCCCTTTCCGCCGTCTGGTCCTCTTCGCCTGCGGCCAGCCAGCAGCGGCAGCGCTGCCCCTCTTCCAGCTGGACCAGCGGGGGCTCTTTTTCCCCACAGCGGTCTATCCGGCATCCGCACCGGCCAAAAAAGCGGCAGCGCTGTACCGGCGCTTCCAGTGCGGGGACCTGGCCGGGGATGGTGTACAGGACCTCTTTGTCCTCCGCCGCACTGGGGATCGCCGCCAGCAGCCCCCGGGTATAGGGGTGCCGCGGGGCCGCGAACACCCGGCGGCAGCTGCCCTCTTCCACCACCACGCCCCCGTACATCACCATCATGCGGTCACAGAGCGCCGCCACCACCCCCATATTGTGGGTGATGAGAATGACCGCGATGCCCAGCCGGTCCCGCAGCTGCCGCAGCAGCTCCAGAATCTGCGCCTGGATCGTCACGTCCAGGGCGGTGGTGGGTTCGTCCGCGATCAGGATCTCGGGGCGGCAGGCCAGCGCGATGGCGATCATCACCCGCTGCTGCATGCCGCCGGACAGCTCGTGCGGGTATTGGTCCACCCGCAGCTCGGGCGATGGGATGTTGACCTCCCGCAGCAGTTCGACGGCACGCTGGCGCGCCTGCCGGCGGGGCAGCTTTTCATGCAGCAGGATCATCTCCATGATCTGGTCTCCCACCGTATACACCGGGTCCAGCGCGGACAGTGGGTTTTGAAAGATCATGGAGATCTGTCTGCCCCTTACCCTGCACAGTTCTTTCTCTTTCAGGGAAAACAGGTCCCTGCCGTGAAAAAAGGCCTGTCCCGCCTCTCTGCGGGCGGCGACGGGGTCCAACAGGCCCATCAGCGTGCGCACCACCGTGCTTTTGCCGCAGCCCGACTCCCCTACGATGCCGACGATCTCCCCGGGGCGCAGTTCAAGATCCACCCCATCCACTGCCGGCAGCGCCCTGCCGCCGGAATAATAATAGGTCTTCAGCCCCGTCACCGTCAGCAGTTTCCCGTCCTTTGCGGGCGCCTCCGGCTGGACCGTGTTCTGTTTTTTCAATACGATCTACACCGCACTTTCACAAGCACCTGTCCCCGGCAAGCCGGGGACAGGTGCTTTTTATTGCTCCGGAATAAAAACCGGCGTCTCTTTATTTGGATCCGGCCTGCCGCGGCCCGGGGACGGGCGCATGGCCACAGAAAACGGCCTGCAGGTGTTTCCGCTTTCACAGTCCCATTTTCTGCCGCCGTGCGGCAGTCACAACAGAGGGGGCAAAAAACAGCCCGCGTCTGCTTTCTGGCGCTGCGTGCCGCCGCTCAGCCGCTGACCTTCAGGTCCCCTGCGCGGAACGGCATAATCTGGTTTTCACAGTAGGTCATATCCCAATCCAGGCCGTCGCGGATGCCGTACAGATCCTCCGCCTGGTAGAGATAGGTGCCCGGGCAGTAGGTGTCAAACACCTCCAGCAGGGTGCGGGCAGCCGCGCGCTGTTCTTCCAGATCAGTGCTGTCGATCAGGGTGTTGCCCGCGGCCACAAACTCCTCGGTGGGGGTCCAGCTGCCTTTTTCCGCGTTGGCCGGGCTGGAGCCGGGGCCAAACAGCAGCCACAGGGCCCCCAGCGGGTTGTCGAAGCGGGAAGCGGAGGACCAGGCGCGGATATCGGCGCTGAGCGAGAAAGTGTCGGTGTAAGCGACCTGTGCTTTTATGCCCACCTCGGCCAGCATGCCGACAATGGCCTCGCCGGCCTGGTTGCCGTTGGTGTAGTACCCGTCGTTCATCTCTATGGTGATAACTTCCTGACCGTCGTACCCGGATTCTTTCACCAGCTCGCGCGCTTTTTCAGGGTCGTACTGCACGCCGGGATAATCCTCGATATACAGCTCGCCATAGCTTTCAAACTGGTGGCCGTTGGGCACTTTCGCGTAATCGGTCCAAAGCGTGTCCACCAGAGTCTGCCGGTCGATGGCCATCGTCACCGCCTGGCGGAAAGCCTGGTTGGACATGATGCTGCTCTCGTCCCGCGTGTTAAAGGTGTAGATATGGATATTTTTGATGGAGGATCCCACCACGCTCAGCCCCTGGGTGGCCGCAATGGTGTCCCTGGCGTCGGCGGGCACGTCGTTGATGATATCCACCTCGCCGGTCACCAGGGCGGTCATGCGCGCCGAGGCTTCGGGATAGGCGATAAACTCGATCTGCCGGGCCGCGGGCGCCTCGCCCCAAAAGCCGTCATAGCGCTCGAGAACATATTTTTCCGGGGAATACTGGACAAGCTGATAGGGCCCGGTGCCGATGGGCGCGGTCTGGAACGCCTCGTCGCCAATCTCCGTAACATAGTCCTGCGGCACGATACTGGCCCCCCAGATGGAGCCCAGACGCTGCTCAAACGCCGCGTCCGCTTTTTTCAGCTTGAACTGCACGGTGAGTTCGTCGACCTTTTCCACGGTGTCCAGCGTCTCATACAGCACGGCGATCGTCCCGTCGCCATAGCCGCTGAGGATGCGGTCAAAGGTGAACTTCACGTCGTCTGCGGTGCAGGGCTCGCCGTTTTGAAAGGTCACGCCCTCGCGGATGGTGACGTTCAAAGTGGTATCGTCCAGCCACTCCCAGCTGTCCGCCAGCTGGCCGCAGATGCTGCCCTCTTTGTCCGTGAAGAGCAGAGTGTCGAAAATATTGTAAAACAGCTTGATGCTGGCGATGCCGATCGAGCGGTCAGGGTCGAGCTGGGTGGGCAGCGCCGCAAGGCCGACCCGCAGCACATCCAGCTCACCGGCAGAAGCGCTCTGGCTGCCGGCAGATACCGGGGTCTGCCCTGAAGCTGCGCCCGGGTCCGGCTGCCCGCAGCCGGACAAAGCAAGCGTCAGGGCAAGCAAACCGGCAAGCAATTTGAATCTTTTTTTCATGTCGTCTCTTCTCTCCATTGCATTTTCTTTGTCTTTTCATACCCTCAAAAACGCCCCGCCAGATCCATCTCCAAAACGGTTTTGCGCGCGCGGCGGGACGCCGCAGAAGCCTGCGTGTTTTATCTTATCAAAGTTTCTGGCGCCCGACTTCCGCCCAACGGTAAAGGTATTGTAAGGGTGCTGTAAGGCGGGCGGCCGTCCTCTCCCCAAAATACATCCCGGCAAAACTGCCCGGCGAGGTCCAGCGCGCGCCCTTTCCCTTCTATTTCCCCACAGCCTTCGGCAATGCCCGGCCGCACTGCGGCCCCGCAGCGGCGCAAAAACACAGAAAGGCGCCTCTCCGCCGGCTTTCCGCCCCGTGGCAGCGCTTTCCCACCACGGAAAAGCCGCCCGCCTGACCGCCGTGTTCATTGGGGCTGCCGCGCTCCCCGCCGGGGCCATCTTCCTTTTTTCCGCAAAACGTCAGGCTCCTGTCTCCCAACAAAAAAGACCTCACTTTTCCTGTTGGAAAAGTGAGGTCTTTATCCTCTCTGCCGTTCATCGCCCTGCAGCAGCGCCCGGGCCCGCAAAAGCCCGGCCGCCTCTGCAGCCGCTATTTCTCGTTTTCTTTTTTCTGCCCGAACTTATATTCGGTGCCATTGCGCAGGCGCTGGATATTTGCCCGATGCATATAGATGATGAGCGCGCCGATCACGGCGGCGAACAGGGTGTTGACCCAGGGCAGGCTGGAGCCGTCCCCCCAAAAGGTAAAATACACAAAAGTGAACACCGGATAAAGCGCCGCCACGGTGATGGAGGACAGCGAGACGATGCGGGTGCAGATCACCATGGCCAAAAAGACCACGACCAGCGCCAGGATGATGGGGGGCTCGATGGCAAGGACCGCGCCGGTGGCCACCGAAATGCCCTTGCCGCCCTTAAAGCCGAAATAGAGCGGAAAAAGGTGCCCCAGCACCGCCGCGATGGCCGCGAGATAGGCGCCGTAGATGACGCCCGCCCCCGGGGCCAGCAAAGAGAAGAACAGCTTGCCCAGCAGCACGGCGCAGGTGCCCTTGAGCACGTCCCCGCAGAGCACCCCCGCCGCGGCCCCTTTGCCGAATGTGCGCAGGATATTGGTCATGCCGGCATTGCCGCTGCCGAACTGGCGGATATCCTTGTGAAAAAACAGCCGGGAGACAATGATCGCAAAATTGAGCGAACCGAGCAGATAGGCGCAGAGCGCCGACAGGACCGCCGCTAAAAACAGCATGAGCTTTCCCTCCCCCTGCGCAAGGACTCAGCGTCCCGCGCGTATGAGAAAATTTTACCGGCTCTACTTTACCATATCCGGCCGCAAAAGTCTACCGGCCCTCGCCCCGCTCCCGGATCAGCAGCCGTATCGGCGTCCCCTCCAGGCCAAAGGTCTCCCGGATCTGATTTTCCAGATACCGCTGATAGGAAAAGTGGAACAGCTGGCGCGAGTTGACAAAAGCCACAAACGTGGGCGGCCGGGTGGAGGCCTGGGTCATATAGAAGATCTTCAGCCGCTTGCCCTTGTCCGAGGGGGGCTGCACCCGCGCGGTCGCCCGCGCCAGCAGGTCGTTGAGCATCCCGGTGGTGATGCGCAGGGCGTTCTGCCCGTCCACATATTTGATGAGCTCAAACAGCCGGTCCACCCGCTGGCCGGTCCGGGCGCTGATAAAGATGATGGGGGCATACGACATAAAGCTGAAGTCATCCATCAGCTTTTTGCGCATCGCGTCCATGGTTTTGTCGTCCTTTTCCACCGCGTCCCACTTGTTGACCGCAATGATGCACGCCTTGCCCTGCTCATGGGCAAAGCCCGCCACCTTGGAGTCCTGCTCTGTAAAGCCCACCGTGGCGTCGATCAGGATGACGCAGACCCGGGCCCGCTCCACCGCCGCCAGGCTGCGGATGACCGCATAGCGCTCGACCCCGTCCTCCACGCGGCCCTTTTTGCGCAGGCCCGCCGTATCGATGAAGGTGAAGCTGCCGTACTGGTTGTCCACCTCGGCGTCGATGGCGTCGCGGGTGGTGCCCGCCTCGTCCGCCACGATCATGCGCTTTTCCCCCAGGATATGGTTGACAAGGCTCGACTTGCCCACATTGGGGCGCCCAATGACCGCCACCGGGATGCGGTCGGGGTCCTGCGCATCCTGCTCCTCAAAAACCAGATGGCTGCACACCTCTTCCAGCAGATCGCCGGTGCCGTGCCCGTGCACGGAAGAGACGGGGTGCGGTTCGCCGATGCCCAGCGCATAAAAATCATACAGCTCCATGGGCGGCTCGCCCAGCGAGTCGCACTTGTTTACCGCCAGCACCACCGGTTTCCCGCTGCGCATCAGCAGCCGCGCGATATCCTCGTCGCTGGCCGTCACGCCGCCGCGGATATCGGTGACAAAGATGATGCACTGGGCCGTCTCGATGGCAAGCTCCGCCTGCCTGCGGATATGCCCCAGCAGACCGGCGTCGCTGTCGGGCTCGATGCCGCCGGTATCCACCAGCAGGAACTGCCGGTCCTGCCACTCGCAGGTCGCGTAAATGCGGTCCCGGGTGACCCCCGGGGTGTCCTCCACGATGGAGAGCCGCTGACCGACCAGCTTGTTGAACAGGGTCGATTTGCCCACATTGGGGCGGCCCACAATGGCCACGATCGGTTTTGCCATAGCTTACAACTCCTTTCGCCGCCCTGCGGCAGCCGAAAAAAACGCCCTGACGGAAAGCCGTGCCCCGCCGGGCCTTACTCCAAAGGCAGCCCCAGCGCCGCGCGCGCGAACGCCGCGCCGTCCTGCGGGATAACGGTCACCTCTGCCCCCAGCCGCGCGCCCAGCTCCTCCGCCGTCATATCGTCCAGCAGCACGTCCTGTTCGCTGCGCAGCGTCGTGCCCGGCAGCAGCAGGCGGTGGGACAGCATGCGGCCCGCCGCCTGGGCCGCGATGTCCTGCCCGGTCAGCAGACCTGTCACCGTGACGTTTCCGCCAAAAAAATCGTTTTTGATGCAGTGTACCCGCAGCTGCACAAAGCGGTACTTTTTCATCAGCGCATCGGCCATCGAAACGATCAGCGGATAGACCGACTCCCCGCAGACGGTGTCGGCCCGGCAGGGCAGATGGACGCGGTGAGGGCGGGACAGCTCTGCGGCAAACTCATCATAAAACTTGCGGCACATGCCCACGCCGTTGTCCAGCTGAAAATAATCGCCGTAAAAGTGCGCCGGCGGCAGGGGCCGGCCCGCCAGAAAATACCATTCGTCCGCCGGATAGACCAGCCTTTCGCCGTGCTGCTGCTCCATCCTGTCGCCAAAGGCCACCAGCTGATCCAGCGTTTGGGCCGCCGTCTCCTGGTCGTAGACCTCCAGCGGCTCCAGCCCATCCCGGTAGCGGGTCACCCCAATGGGCACCGCCGCCACGCTGCGCACCTGGGGCCAAAGGGCGGCAAGCTCTTCCATGCTGCGCTGCAGAGCCGGGCCGTCGTTGATCCCCCGGCAGAGCACCAGCTGGCAGTTCATCTCGATGCCCGCACCGGCCAGCTCCCGCATGCGGGGCATCAGCTCGCCGGCAAAGCGGTTGTGCATCATGCGCACCCGCAGCGCGGGGTCCACCGCATGCACCGAGATGTTGATGGGAGAGATGTGCATCAGCTTGATGCGGTCCAGCTCTCTGCGGGAGAGGTTGGTCAGGGTGATATAATTGCCGAACAGAAAAGAGAGCCGCTCGTCGTCGTCTTTGAAATACAGGCTCTGCCGCATCCCCCGCGGCAGCTGATCGACAAAACAGAAAATGCATTTGTTTTTGCAGGAGTGATGCTTGTCGATCAGATAGGTCTCAAAATCGCATCCCAGGGGCTCATATTCCTCTTTTTTGACCTGCAGTTCGATCCGCGCGCCGTCCCGGTCCACCAGCACGGGGAATTCCCCCTTTGCGGTGTAAAACTCATAGTCCAGCATATCGTTGATCTCGCCGCCGTCGATCTGCGCCAGGGTGTCCCCCGGCCGGATGCCCGCCCGCGCCGCCGGGCTGCCCGGTTCCACCTGCGTGACCCTTACCGCCATGCGCGCTTTTCCCTCCCCTGCAGTTCTGCGGCCCGGATTCAGTATGCCGCATTTTTGACCCGTTCAGGCAGGGCCCGCCTCTGTGACATGAAAAACGGGGGAGGAAACATTTCCTCCCCCGCGCTTCGAAGCGCTTACGCTTCCTTTTTGACGATCATCCTACCCTTGTAGTAGCCGCAATTGCCGCATACTTTATGGGGGAGTTTCAGCTCGCCGCACTGGTCGCATTTTACCAGGACAGGGGCTTCCAGCTTCCACACAGAGGAGCGTCTCTTGTCCCGTCTGGCCTTGGAAACTTTTCTCTTGGGTACTGCCACTTTAAAGCACCTCCTCTAAATGTGTAAAACTTAAGACAGCAGTTGTTTTAATATGGATAGCCTGTCGTCGCCGACATTTTGACGGCAGCCGCATCCGGCAGAAGCCGGCTTGCCGCATACCGGGCACAATCCCTGACAATCGGGTCTGCACAGCAGGCTGCTGGGCAGATTCAGCAGGATCTCGTCATAGCTGAGCTCTTTCAGATCCAGTTTACCGGATGAAGTAAAGGGCAGCTCGGGATCCTCGCCGGTCCAATCCCCCTCAAAGAGCAGGTAATCCGGCGTATAACGGTAAGTGCGGTCGACCTGTTCCAGGCAGCGGTCGCACTGGATGACCGCTTCGCAGAGGATGTCCAGCCGGAGCCGTGCGCCGTCGCCCTGACGCTGCGCGTCATAAGCGATCTGCACCGGGCCTTTCAGGGAAAAGCCCGCCGGAAACCCCTCGCCGGAAAAGTCCGCCTCGAACGTGCCTGCAGCCCGTTCTTCCCTGCCGGTGATGAGCTTTTTGATGTCTATGACCATAAAAGACCTCGCTGCGGCTGGGACAAAAATCCCCCTTTGACAAAAGGCCGCTTGATTATTATAAGGGTTGGCGCGCGGTTTGTCAACATAAAAAGGCAAATTTTCAGCCATTCGCCCGCCTGTGTCCGCGGGTGCGCTTTCACGCCGCCGCGCCTGTGGAGAATAAAAAAGCGGGGCTCTGCGCCCCGCTTTTGTCCGTCTGCAGTCAGATATACTTTTTGACGTCTTCGGGCAGGTCCGCCTCGTCGGAGGAGACGGTGACCACCATCTTGATATTGTCGCCCGCGATGGCGTCCAGCTTTGCCAGCAGGCCGCCCAGGCCGGCCAGGTCATGGTTGCCGATCTTCAGCACGCCGTCAAGGTAGACCTCGACGATATCGTAGTTTCCCGCAAGCACGCCCGCGATAAACCCGTACAGCGTCTCGTAGCCGGAGATCTTATATTCATCCACGTCGATCAGACGCACGGCGTGGGAGACGTCGTAGGTCAGCTTCATGGATTTTTCAATGCACACGATATTGCCCGGCGTGGTGGTAGCGCTTTCGTTGATCATCTCGATCATCTTTTTGGTCTTGCCGGAGCCTTTGCCACCAACAATAAGCTTTATCATTGGAATTCCTCCTTTATTTTGAACATCAGCAGGGCGGTGCCTGATGTTGTCTACCTTGATTCTGGCTGGACGTCCGCCCTGTTAATCAGGCGGCCGCGGCTTTATTTCAGCTTTGCCTCCAGGGCCGCCTTTGCGTCCTCGTAGCCGGGCTTGCCCAGCAGCGCGAACATATTCTTTTTATAGCTTTCAACGCCCGGCTGGTCAAACGGGTTGACCCCCATCAGATAGCCGCTGATGGCGCAGGCGCGCTCAAAGAAATAGATCAGATAGCCGAAATCGAACTCGCCCAGGCTGTCTGTTTCCAGTATCAGGTTGGGCACGCCGCCGTCGGTGTGCGCCAGCAGGGTGCCTTCCATGGCCTTGCGGTTCACATTGGACATGTCCTGCCCGGCCAGAAAATTCAGCCCGTCAAAGTTTTCAGCCGCTTTTTCAATGTACAGTTCCTCTTTCGGGTGCCTGACGTCCACCACGGTCTCAAACATCACCCGCGCGCCGTCCTGGATGAACTGGCCCATGGAGTGCAGGTCGGTGGAAAAGACCACCGACGCCGGGAACAGGCCCTTATTGTCCTTGCCCTCGGATTCGCCGAACAGCTGTTTGTACCACTCGTTCATCATGGTGAAAGCGGGCTCGTAGCTGACCATCAGCTCCACCGACTTGCCCTTGCGGTACAGGATATTGCGGGCCGCCGCATAGCGGTAGCAGTCGTTCGAGGGGTCGCAGACCGACAGCTTCTCGCGGGCAGCGGCAGCGCCGGCCATCAGCTGGTCGATGTCCAGCCCCGCCACGGCGATGGGCAGCAGGCCCACGGCGGTGAGCACCGAATACCGGCCGCCCACGTCGTCGGGCACGACAAAGGTCTCGTAGCCCTCGCGGTCGGACAGCTCTTTCAGGGTGCCCTTGCGCGCGTCGGTGGTCGCATAGATCCGGCGGCGCGCCTCTTCGGGGCCGACGGTCTTTTCCAGGTACTCCTTGAATACGCGGAACGCCACGGCGGGCTCGGTGGTGGTGCCGGACTTGGAGATCACGTTCACCGACACCCGCTTGCCCTCGCACAGGGCCAGCACCGTTTTGAGGTAGCTGGAGGAGATGCTGTTGCCGCAGAAATAGATCTTGGTGGACGCGGACTCGTTGTACATCTGGCTGGTCATGCCCTCGATGGCGGCGCGGGCGCCCAGATAACTGCCGCCGATGCCGATGACGATCAGCACGTCGCTGTCGCTGCGGATCTTTTCCGCCGCCTTTTTGATGCGGGCGAACTCCTCTTTGTCGTAATCGACAGGCAGATCGACCCAGCCCAGAAAGTCGCTGCCCGCCCCGCTGCGTTCGGTCAGCTGCTTGTGCGCCAGCTCGACCTGGGGCCAGATATAGTCGAATTCTTCGTCGCGGACAAAGCCGGAAAGATGTTTCGTACTCAAGGTCACGGACATAGCAATTGCCTCCAACCGTATACATTGGGGAAGTGTCGGCGCCGTATTTCAGCGCGGCGCGGCGGGGAGATTTTCCCCGCGCTTTCCTTGTATTAATGATATATTACTCCCCTGCGGCTGTCAAGTTAAAAACCCCCGGGCCACGAAAAATTAACCCGGTCTTCACAGCCCTGTCACAGGCTGGTCAGGGCCTGCCAGAGCCGGTCGAAAGCAATGCCGAACGTCATGGCCTCCACCGTGTTTTTTGCCGTGATGGGATAAACGCCCAGTTCCTCGCCGCCCACGGCCAGCCGCACGCTGCCCAGCTCGGCCCCGGCCTGCACCGGCGCCCCGACGCTCTCGGGCAGGGTGACGGCGGCTTCCAGCGCCGCGCCCTCGCCCTTTTTCAGCAGCAGGTGCTCGGGCAGCGTGTAGACGAGCTCCACCTCCTGCTCTGCGCCCCCGGTGACCGGCAGGCTGTCGGGCTGGGCGGACAGGTCCGGCATGCCGGCCACCTCGTAGTTCGCAAAGCCGTAGTCCAGCAGGGCCGTGGCGGCCGCAAAGCGCTCTTCGCTGGTGGAGCTGCCCAGCACCACCGCGATCAGCGACAGGCCGTCCCGGGTGGCGCTGGCCGAGATGCAGATGCCTGCGCCGCCGGTGGTGCCGGTCTTGAGGCCGGTGATGCCCTGATAGTTCCGCAGCAGCTTATTCGTGTTGATCAGCTGGGTGGCGCCCCCGCGCAGGCTGTCCATCCAGATGGTGGTGTAAGCGGTGATGCCGGGGTGCCTGCTCAGCAGTTCGCGCGACATGATGGCCACGTCCCGTGCGCTGGAAAAATGCCCCTCGGTATCCAGGCCGCAGGCGTTTTTGAAGCTGGTATTCTCCATCCCCAGCTCCTGCGCGCGCTTTGTCATCATTTCGGCGAACACCGGCTCAGAGCCGCCCACAAACTCGGCGACCGCCACCGCCGCGTCGTTGGCCGAGGATACGCAGATGGCCTTGATCATCTCGTCCAGCGTGAACTGTTCACCCGGCTCCAGCCAGATCTGGCTGCCGCCCATGGAATAGGCGTGCTCGGAGACCGGCACGATGTCCGACAGGCTGATCTTGCCCGCGTCGATCGCCTCAAAGGTGAGAAGCAGCGTCATGACCTTGGTGATGCTGGCGATGGGCACCCGCGCGTCCGGGTTTTTCTGGTACAGCACGTCGCCGGTGTCCTGGGCGATGAGGATCGCCTCCTTGGCCGGCACGTCGAAGGACGGCATGGCAAACCGCCCCTCCGCCGTCTGCTGCGGCTCGGCCGCCGTGGGGCGGGCTTCCTCTCCCCCGCCTGCGGCAAAGGCCCTGCCCGCGCCCGCCAGCAGCAGGCAGAGCAGCAGAAAAATCGCGGTCATCCTTTTGAATCGGGTCATGGTCCGAAACCTCCCATTTTTGTGTTCCTATCCCAATCTATATGTCCCCCGGCGGCGATTTTGACCTCTCCTTGTGCTGCGGCGCTAAATTTTGTATAATAAAAGGCCAGAGCACCACCATGTTTCAGGCAGAAAGAGGTAGTTTTTTGAGAGCGAGTTTTTATACCCTGGGCTGCAAGGTGAACCAGAACGAGACCGGGGCGCTGCAGCAGCTTTTTTTTGAAAACGGTTTTGAGATCGTCGGCCCCGGCGACGCCGCCGACGTCTATGTGGTCAACAGCTGCACCGTCACCGCCGGCGGCGACAAAAAAAGCCGCCAGTGGCTGCGCCGCTGCAAGCGGGAAAACCCCGGCGCCGTCACGGTGCTGACCGGCTGTTATCCGCAGGCGTTCCCCCAGGAGGCGCAGGCCGCCGCCGAGGCGGACGTGGTGACCGGCACCAACGCCCGCGGCAGCATCGTCGCAGACGTACAGCGCTTTCTGGCCACCGGCGAGCGGGTGGTGGATATCCGGCCCCACGCCGCCGGCGCGGCTTTTGAAGAGCTGCCCGCGGAACAGCCGCTGGGCCACACCCGCGCTTTTTTGAAAATTGAGGACGGCTGCAACCGCTTTTGCGCCTACTGCATCATCCCCTATGCCCGCGGCCGGGTGCGCAGCCGCCCGCTGGACAGCGTACTGGCGGAGCTGCGCTCCCTGGCGGCGCAGGGCTACCGCGAGGTGGTGCTGTCCGGCATCAACCTGTGCTGTTACGGCCAGGACACCGGCTCCTCGCTGGCCGAGGCGGTGGAGCGCGCCGCAGAGATCGACGGCATCGACCGCATCCGTCTGGGCTCGGTGGAGCCGGACCTGCTGCCGGAAGAGACGTTGCTGCGCCTGTCCCGGGTCAAAAAGCTCTGCTGCCAGTTTCACCTCTCCCTGCAGAGCGGGTGCGCCAAAACACTGGCGGCCATGAACCGGCACTACACGCCGCAGGACTACCGCGCCGTGGTGGAGCGGATGCGCGCCCTGTTTGACCGCCCCCTGTTCACCACCGACGTGATCGTGGGCTTTCCCGGCGAGAGCGAAGAGGACTTCTGTGAAAGCCTGCGCTTTGTGGAAAGTCTCGGCTTTTTGAAGGTCCATGTGTTCAGCTATTCCCGCAGGGCCGGCACCGCCGCTGCGAAGATGGAGGGGCAGGTGCCGGAGGCCGTAAAGGCGGAACGCAGCCGCCGCATGATCGCTGCCGCCGACGCCGTGCGCGCGCAGGTCATCGCCGGCTGGGCCGGCCGGCAAGAGACCGTGCTGCTGGAACAGCCGGTGAGCAAAAACCTGTATACCGGCTACACCTCCCGTTATATCCCGGTGGCCGTGGCCGCCCCCGGCGCCGTGCAGGGAGAGATCGTGGAGGTGCAGGTGGGCGCGTTCGACGGCAGCCGCTGCTGCTGCGAGGCCGCCGCCCCCACCGCGCCCCGCCCCTGAACGGGACGCCTTTCTCCCCCCTCGCTTCCCGCGCCCTGTTTTTTCAAGCAAAATAAGGATATAAATTTTAAGAAAGTTGAGTTGATTTCATTTGGATACCCCTGGTCCCAGTATGCTCGTCGCCCTGGTGCTGCTGCTGGCATTTTCCGCTTTTTTCTCTGCCAGTGAGACGGCCATCTCCTCCATCAACAAGATCCGGGTCAAAAACCGGGCGGAGGAGGGCGACAAAAAAGCCGCCGTGGCGCTGAAAAACGCTGAGGATTACGACAAGACCCTCTCCGCCATCCTGATCGGCAACAACGTGGTCAACCTGACCCTTTCCTCCATCGCCACCCTGGTGGCCACCGCGCTGCTGGGGGACGCTGGGGCGGCGGTCGCCACCGTTGTGACCACCGTGCTGGTGCTGATCTTCGGCGAGATCCTGCCCAAAAGCTACGCCAAGGACAACGCCGAACGGGTGGCCTTTGCCACCGCCCGCCCGCTGTCCTGGATCAAATTTATTTTCACGCCGCTGGTCTGGCTGTTCGTGCAGATCAAGCGCGTGTTCACCGGCAGGCGCAGCAGCGAGCTGAACGTGCAGCCGTCGGTAACAGAGGACGAGCTGAAAACCATCGTGGACACCGTAGAGGACGAGGGGGTGCTGAGCCCGCAGGAGACCGGCATCATCCAATCCGCCATCGACTTTGACGACACGACGGTGCAGGAGATCCTGGTGCCCCGCGTGGACATGCTGGCCGTGGACGTGGACGCCCCGCTGGAAGAGGTGCTGGCCTCCTGTGTGGACGAGGGCTTCAGCCGCATCCCCGTCTATGAGGGCAGCATCGACAACGTGATCGGCATCCTGTATGCCAAGGATGTGCTGGAATGCATGGTCAAGCGGCGGCCGGTCGCAGTGCGCGCGCTGATGCGCCCGGTGCTGTACGTGTACCGGACCAAGCACATCAACGCCCTGCTGGCAGAATTTCGGCGTGAAAAGCAGCATATGGCCGTGGTCACAGACGACTACGGCGGCGTGATGGGCCTGGTGACCATGGAGGATATCCTGGAAGAGCTGGTGGGCGAGATCTGGGACGAGACCGACCGGGAAGAACCGCCGGTACGCCGCCTTTCCGACCACTGTTGGGAGGTCGCGGGCGAGCAGAACGTAGAGGACTTTTTTGAAGAGATCGGCTTTGAGGACCGTGACTTCGAATGCAGCTATTCCACCGTGGCGGGCTGGGCGCTGGAGGTGCTGGAGCATATCCCCGCCGAGGGGGAATCTTTCACCTACAAAGACCTGAAAGTCACGGTGGAAAAAATGGAGGACCAGCGCATTGCCCAGCTGCGGGTCGAGCGCGCGGCCCCGCCTGCGCCGGGACAGGAAAACGACGGATAGCCCTGGCCGGGACGCGCGGCACCTGCGCTCCCTGCGGGCCCGCAAGCGGATCGGCATATAAAGAAGAGTGGGAGGACGCGGCTGTCCGCGTTCTCCCACTCTTCTTTTATTTTATTATGTGCGCACTGTGCGCCGGGTGCCCGACCAGGGCCTTGAGCCCGCCCTCTGCTTCTTTAGCACGCACGCGGGCACTGTGCGCCGCCTTTTCAAGACCTCTCAGTCATAGCTGCGGACCGTGTCCAGCAGCAGCCGGCGGAACCCCGCAAAGTCCAGCCGCAGCCCCACATGGGTGTTGGGCGCGCTGCCGCGGAACGGCGCCCCCTCCGGCGCGTCGTCCCAGCGATGAGGGGAATCCAGATCGAGATCCCTCTCGGGATGGTGCGTCTGCAGCGGGCGCAGGTCGGTCACCGTCATCCCCCGGGTCAGGGTGCCGGTCAGCTCGATATCCACATGCAAAAACGCCGAGCGCACCAAAGACGGGTCGATCAGCCAGGCCACGGCGCAGGGGTCGTGAAGATGGGCGTCCCCGCCATGGGCAAAAAAGTCCAGCAGCTCGGCGGCAAAAACGCCCGCCCTGTTGCCAAAGCCGCGCATGGCCTCGATATCCTCCGCCAGCACCGGGCACTGCCGGGTCAGGTTGACGCCCGCCATATAAAGGGGCATGCCGCTGTGGAACACCTTATAGGACGCCTCGGCATCCACCCAGATATTGAACTCCGCCGCCGGGGTCCAGTTTCCGCAATAAGCGCCGCCCCCCATCAGATACAGCGCCTGCACCTTCTGGGCGATGCGTGGTTCACGGTTCAATGCCGCCGCAATATTGGTCAAAGGGCCGGTGGCGACCAGCGTGACCTCCGCATCGGACATCACCGTCTCCACGATGAAATCCACCGCGTGCCGCCCCTCGGCCGGGCGGCTGGGCGGCGGCAGGCTAGGGCCGTCCATGCCGCTCTCCCCATGGACGTTTGGGGCGATGACCAGCGGCAGCGTGGAGGGCCCCGCGTGGCCGGCATAGACCGGGATATCCGCGCGGCCGATCTGGTCCAGCACCTGCAGCGCGTTGCGGGTCACATTGGGCAGGTAACCGTTGCCGCCCACGGTGGTGACCCCCAGCACATCCAGATGCTTTGCCGCCAGCATAATGGCAAAAGCGTCGTCATGCCCGGGGTCGCAGTCGAGAATGATCTTTTTCATCTTTTCTCTCCTCCCCTCGCCCGCCTCCCCGCCGCGGGGACAGAAAGCGGACGCAGAGCCTTTCTTTTTTTCCATTGTACCGTTTTCCCCTGCGGCTGTAAAGCGCGGGGCCCCGCCTGGGTCGGCCTGCGGAAACGGCGAAAAAAGACGAAAAAAAAGCCGCCGCCAAGCACTGGGGACAGCCCGGCGGCAGCTGGCGGCATAAGATATTTTTCCAAAGGGGCAACGGAGGCGTCAAGTTCCTGAATCATGTATAAAAATTCCTGATCTTCACGAGGAAAAATCATGCCAAAACAGCAAGCGGCTTCTTGTTTTTTCTGCGCATAGAAAAACGCCTCTCAAAGGTGTTTAATGAGAAAAAGACGCGCGGTCAGAGAACAGCGCGCAGGCTCCTCCTTTCCCCAAGCCCCTGTGCACCGCGCAGCTTGCGCGCGGTCAGACGGTCGGCCGGGACGGCGATGATGACGGCGGCAGCGGCCGGAACAGCGTTGCAGAGCCGTCCGCTCAGGCGGACGAACCGCCGCCTGGAAGCGGTCTCCGGCAGGGAAAGATCGTTCCTCATTTCGTCATCGGGGGGCGGGACTGGGGCCGTCCCAGGCCGTGAAAACGCTTGCCGGTAAACTCATCCATCGGAGAAAATACAAATGACGATATTTAATCGGAAACTTCTTTTTCAAACTTTTTCGCTGAAAATACAGGCGCAGATCCGGGAGGCGCTGAATGCGAACGGCATCGCGTACAAGATCAAGACCAGAAGCATGAGCGGCCCAGCCCTGTTTTCTTCGCGCCATGCAAACACCGGCACGTTTGGGATGAACATGGACTACAATTATGAATACCTTATCTACGTGCATAAAGACGATTTCGAAAAAGCGGAGTATCTTCTAAACAAAGACCGGTCCATTCTGCGGTAAAATCGTCAAAGGCCCCCATTCCTTGGAATGGGGGTCTTTGTGCGCCGCCGCGGCTGCGGGCGCTCTTCAGGGGTTGAATCTCACGCTGCGGGCGATCGCTTCCAGCTCTTCCCCCGTCACCGCATCCGGCTCCAGCTGCAGCGCGATATAACGGCCCAGCGCCTCGTCCCGGGCCAGCACCCCCAGTTTATAGCTGGTGCCGCCGCCCGCGCCCCGTCCTGATAGGACACGCGGCAGGTGGCGGCGACGGCAGCCCTCCCGCTTCACCTCGGTGTAGTCGTTGTCCCTGCTCACAACAGAGCCCTGCATCCCGCGGACGATCCTTGGTTTATGATGTGAAAAGGCACAGCATCCAGCCATCAAGGTGCGCTCCATTTATCCCTGTATGCAGAGCACTAAGGCAAATAGAATTGCTGTTTCCTATTTGTAAACTCAACTCATGATCACTATGCTTTCAGCCAAGTTTTCAAGTTCTGCAGCACTAAGACTGCCGTCCGTTAAATTCAAACTGATAAAAAACGGAATTTTTTCATAATCGTACGCTAAAATAGAATCAGATTTTAACCAAGGTGCGTCAGGTGCATTGCCGCCATAACCCGTTAAATCTTGCCATAGATATTTTGCCGTGGCATTTGCACCTGAAAAAGAAGATCTGCAAACCTTATAATTTTCATAGGCAACATGGTTTGGAAGTGCTATCCCTGAAAAAATCGGCATAGGAAGTTCATTTTTAGTGGTGTCAATTTGTGCAAGGGTATCTTTATCATCCGTCCCAAATTCGCCCAATGTTAATATCCCAATGGGAACTCCGGCTTTCACTGCCACAACTGCAGGCATTTCATAATCCGGGGTCGCGGCATATTCCGGGTAATTTTCGCTTGTGGAAAGAGCAACGCCTTCAGGCAGAGACAGCGACACCTTAAAGCTATCCCCATTTTGCATCGTGTAATGCAAAGTTGAGGTCGCTCCCGCACCACTTATTTCTACGCTCCGTTCAACAATGTTCACAGGGGTGTCAAACTGAAACGGCTCTGAAAGCTCTACATAATCTGCAGCATAGATTTCATGGGCTGTTTCACTGACCTTTGTCATAAATGCAACACGCATAAATACCCGTGTGAGTTTTCCCCGCCCGACATCAAGCTTTTCTATACGCTGTTCGCCGCCCTGCCATCCACTTTTTGTATCAAATATATTTTGTATACTATACGTGGCAACCTCATCCGAAAAGGTCGCGCTAAGTGAAATAAAAAGCTCTGTTTTTTTGTTTTCATCGGCGGGGATGGATGGTGGCAGACGAAAGGACACCGTATCGTCTGAGCCAAGAGTAAGGGTACTCAGCGTTTGGCGGATGAATCCATTTGCTGTTTCTTCGGTGAGAAGAACAGACTTAGATTCTGCAGTTGTGGAGGCGCTGGCGGACGGTTCCGGCTGCGCCTGTGCCCCGGAGGAAGAGACCTGGGCAGGCGGTGAGGACGAAGCGTCCTCCCCCTCCCGGCCGGAGCGCGGGCTCAGCGCCAGCCCGACGGCCGCCGCAGCCACCGCGGCCAGCAGCGCCAGCGAGACCCAGAAAGCGGGCCGCCGATAGCGCAGCACATTTTTGATGCGCGCCCCGGTATCCCCCTCGCCGAAAGCCAGCGGGGTGCCCCCCACCCAGCGTCTGCCCGACGCCAGGGCCAGCAGAGACGCCGAATAGGGCTTTTTCACGTCCTCTCCCAGCACCCGAAGCACCGCTTCGTCGCAGGACATCTCCATGTCCCTGCCGCTCATGGAAAAAGCGAGCCAGACCAGTGGGTTGTACCAGTGCAGGCAGAGCGCCAAAAAGCCCAGCAGCCGCCACAGATGGTCGCCGCGCCGGATGTGGGTCTGTTCATGCAGCAAAATATATCGCCGCTCCGCATCCGCAAGGCCTGCGGGCAGGTAGATGCGGGGGCGGAAAAGCCCCATCACAAAAGGCGTTTCCAGGCCCGCCGCGCTGTAGATATTCTTTTCTTCCCGCACAGCGCCCCTCAGCCTGCGGCGCAGCCTCTGGGCGGCGATGACGCTGTACAGCAGCAGCCCGGCCGCCCCGACAAGCCAGACGATCTGCGCGGCCCACAGCCAGACCTGCAGCGGGTTGACGCTGGCCGCCGCCTCTCCGGCGGGCAGCGCAGCGTTCACCGTGCGGTCCAGCACCGCTACCCCGGTCTCTATCCGCGGCGTCGGGGCGGTCAGGATATCCTGCGGGATGGGCTGCGCCCTTGCCGGCAGCAGGCTGAACACGCTCTCAATGGGAAACGGGCACAATAGCCGGAAAAGCACCGGGGCCCAGAGCAGATAAGAGTACAGCTTCGGCGCCCGCCGCAGCGGCAGGCGCAGGAGCAGGACCACCAACACCGCCGCGCTGGCCGCAAAGCCGGCGTTGAGCAGCTCTAAAAACCATCTGTCCGCCATCTGTCCGAACATGGTCATCCCTCCTCCCGGGTTTTGGCCCCGTCTATTTCACCATAAGCCTCGATCATCTGCCTCAGCTCCTCCACCTCGGCGCCGCTGAGCCGGTTATGCCGGGTGAAAGCTGCAAAAAAGCGCGGCAGCGAGCCGCCGAAGCTCTCTTCCAGAAACTGTTCCCCCCGCCGCGCGCAGAACTCTTCTTTTGAGGTCAGCGCCTGCACCCTGCCCCCGCGGTTTTCAAACAATCCCCGCTGGCACAGACGCTTGAGCATGGTGTAGGTTGTGGATTTTTTCCAGCCGAAAGCCGCCGCGCACAGCCGCACCAGCTCGCCGGAGGCCACCGGCGCCCGCTCCCAGATCAGGTCTGCAAATTTTTGTTCCATCTCTCCCAGCCGGTAATCTTCCATTTTATCCTCCCGCTGTGTCCTGCGCCGGCAAAACTCTGCCCGCCGGATCCGGTCTAACAGCAATAGACTTTCCGCTTTAAGTCTAATCCCATTAGACCCAAAAGTCAACCCCTTTCCCGCATCAAAAAAAGCAGCTGCGCCGCAGCTGCTTTTTTTGATAACTTTGCTTGACGGACCCCCGAAAAACGGCCGCCCGCGGGCCGCGCCCGGGGCGCAGTCCGCGCCGTGGGGGCTGTCCGTGAGAGACCCGGCGCGGCGGGGGATGCGCTAAAACTGTGGCTGCGCCGCTACTTTCTGCCGATGTCCCAAAAAAATCTTTTCGCTGCCCCTGAAAGCGGAAATGCGGTCCGCGGGTTCTCGGCGGCAGCGGTCCCCAAGCTTGCGGGCCGCCGCATTTTGCCGCGCCGCGAGCCCCTGCGCCGCCGGACGGGCAGAAGAAAAGAGAGCCGCATGCGGCCGTCTCGTTCTCAGCCGTCTTTGCGCTTTCTGCCGCCGCGTGACGGCAGCCTGCCGTACATGCGGGTCAGCTCACGGATCCCGGCAGCCAGCTGTGGGGTGAGCGCCTCCCCGCGCACCCGCCAGACCCAGTTTTCTCCCAGCGTGCTGGGGGTGTTGATGCGCGCCTGCGCCCCCAGGCAGAGATAGTCCTGCAGCGGGATGATGCAGGTATCGGCCACACTGCCCAGCGCGGCACGGATAAAGCTGTAGGTAAAGTTGCTCATCGGGGTGACGTCCAGATACCGGCACGCAAACGCCACGTCCTCCGGCGCGGCGCTGTGCCGCCAGTCCTCTGTGGTGGTGTTGTCGTGGGTGCCGGTGTAGACCACCGTGTTGCGCGGGTAGTTGTGGGGCAGATAGTCGCTCTCCTCGCGGGAGTCAAACGCGAACTGCAGCACCTTCATGCCGGGGTAGCCGCTCTCTGCCAGCAGCCTGCGCACCGCCGGGGTCAGATAGCCCAGGTCCTCCGCGATGACCCCGAGCTGAGGCAGCTCGCGCCGGATCGTGCCGATCAGGTCCATGCCCGGCCCCTTTCGCCAGCGGCCATGGGCCGCGGTCTTTGCCGCCGCGGGGATGGCGTAGTAGCTCTCGAAACCGCGGAAGTGGTCGATGCGCACCACGTCGTAGACCCGCGCCGCATGGCGCAGCCTCCTCAGCCACCAGGCGTATCCGTCCGCCCTGTGCTTTTTCCAGTTGTACAGCGGGTTGCCCCAGAGCTGCCCGTCGGCAGAAAAGGCATCTGGCGGCACGCCCGCCACCTCGGTGGGGCGGCGCTGCGCGTCCACCTGAAACAGGGCGCTGTCCGCCCACAGGTCGGAGGAATCGGGCGACACATAGATGGGCAGGTCCCCGACGATGGCCACGCCGCTGCGGTTGGCATAGGCTTTGAGCGCGTCCCACTGGCGATAGAACAGATACTGCACGGCGCGCCAGAAAAACACGTCGTCCTGCAGCCTGCGGCGGGCGGCGGCGAGCGCCTTTTCCTCCCGCAGCCGCAGCGCGCGCGGCCAGTGGTGAAAACTGACCATGCCCCGCTCCCCTTTCAGGGCCATAAAGAGGGCGTAGTCCTCCAGCCAGACCGCGTTCTCCTCACAAAAGGCGAGAAGCGCCGCATCCTGCGGGTCCAGCCGCCTTACCGCCTTTTCCAGCAGCGCGAACCGGCGCTGGAACAGCTTGCCGTAATCCACCCGCTCCGGGTCGCTGCCAAAGTCCTCCGCCGCGATCTCCGCCTCTGTCAGCAGCCCCTCCTGCGCCAGCAGGTCCAGATCGATCAAATAGGGGTTTGCCGCAAAGGCGGAAAAGCTCTGATAGGGGCTGTCCCCATAGCCGGTGGGGCCGATGGGCAGGATCTGCCAGTACCGCTGGCCAGCCTCCCGCAGAAAGTCCACAAAGCCATAGGCCTCCCGCCCCAGGCTGCCGATGCCGTGGGGCGAGGGCAGGCTGCTCACCGGCAGCAGAATACCGCTGCTGCGCATAAAGGTACCTCCTGACCGCGGCCGTGCGGAAAACGCCCTGTTTCCCTGCACGGCCGCGCCGATTTTATCTTTTCCGGCAGTCCGCCCCCGCCGGTCCGAGGCCGCCAAAGGGCGCGCCTTTCCGGGGCGTGCAGCCCCGGCCGCCCGCTCCCGCCAGGCAGGCTGGCCGGGGCCGGTCTGTCCGCTGTGGGGAGAGCTGCCATTCACCTGCGCCTCCTGGTCCGACCCCGCGCGGGGCCAGCGGGCGCGTGGTCCCGCGCGCCCGTCAAAAAGCGCCGGCCGCTCCCGTCCGGGGCCGGCTTTTTTAGCTCCGCCGCTGCAAAGGCGCGCGCCGCGCCGTCCTGCGCCGCGGCTGCTCATAAACTCATTTTGACCCAAAGCCGCCGCTTTGTCAACCTTTCACCGCCCCTGCCACCACGCCGCGGATGATATATTTCTGACAGACCAGATAAAAAGCGATGATGGGCAGGATGGACAGCACCAGCATGGCCATCAGCGCGCCCATGTCCCGGCCGCCGTAGCTGCCGGTGAGCACGCCCTGGATGGCCCGGGGCAGGGTCATATACCCTCCCCCCAGCACCAGCGTGGGCAGCAGGTAGTCGTTCCAGACCCACATGGCGTTGAGGATGGCCACAGTGATGGAGGTGGGCTTCAAGATCGGCAGCACGATAAGAAAATAGGTCTGCCAGGGCCCGCAGCCGTCGATGGTGGCCGCCTCTTCGATCTCCAGCGGAATGCTTTTGACAAAGCCGGTGAAAAGAAAGATGGACAGCCCCGCCCCAAAACCCAGATAAATGAACAGGATGCCCAGCGGGTTGCTCAGCGAGAGCAGGTTTGCCAGCTTGCTCATGGGGAACATGACCATCTGGAACGGCACGATCATACTGAATACGAACAGATAATAGAGCAGCGAGGCGTACCATGTTTTGACCCGCGCCAGATACCAGGCGGCCATGCCCGAAAAGAGCAGGATCAGCGCCACGCTGCACACGGTGATGAACAGCGACCAGCCGAAAGCGCGCAAAAATCCGATCTTCACAAAGCCGGTGAGATAATTTGTCAGCCCCACCGAGGACTCCGCCGTGGGCCACGCAAAGGGAGCGCTGGAGATATGCAGGTTGCCCTTGAAAGAGTTCATCACCACAATGACCACCGGCGCGATAAACAGCGCCGCGATGGCCAGCAGCAGCACTGTCAGCAGGACCCGCAGGCCCTTTGTATCCCTTTCCATCAGTTCTCCACCTCCTTTGAGCGGGTAAGGCGCAGCTGGATAAAAGCGATGGCGCCCACCATTAAAAAGAAAAGCACCGCCTTGGCCTGGCCCACGCCCTCCCAGCCCGTGCGCTTATAAAAGGTGTTATAGATGTCCAGCGCCAGCATGGCCGTCTGCTTGCCCGGCGCGCCGCCGGTGAGGGCCAGGTTCTGGTCGAACAGCTTGAAACTGTTGGTCAGGGTGAGAAAAGTGCAGATGGTCACCGAGGGCATCACGTTGGGCAGCGTGACGTGGATCAGCGTCTGCCAGCCGGACGCGCCGTCGATCTCGGCCGCCTCGATCAGCTCGGGCGGCACGTTCTGCAGCCCGGCGACATAGATGATCATCATATAGCCGATGAGCTGCCAGTTCATCAGCACCACCAGGCCCCAAAAGCCGTATTTCGCGTCAAAGGTGATGTCCACCCCAAAGCCCAGCAGCACCCCGTTGATGATGATCTGCCAGATATAACCCAGCACGATGCCGCCGATGAGGTTTGGCATGAAAAACACGGTGCGGAACAGGTTGGTGCCCCGCAGCCCGCGCGTCAGCAGCAGCGCCAGCGCAAAGGCGAACAGATTGACCGTGACCACCGACACCACTGTGAACAGCGCCGTAAAGCTCAGCGCGCGCACAAAGTCTCCACCCGGGTCGGTAAACACCCTCAGGTAATTGTCCACCCCCACCCAGCGGGCATTGGTGACGGTGGTAAATTTGCAGAAAGAGAGATAGATGCCCATGAGGAACGGCGCCAGAAACGACGCCAGAAAAGCCAGCAGCGTGGGGACGACGAAAATGGTGAACCAGCGCGCTTTTTTGAGCGTTTTTTGCATAGGGGACCTCCGGAGACGGATTTTTCATGGCCGGCTGCAGGCGGCTTTTGCCGCCGCGCCGCCGGCCGCAGCTTGCGGCCGGACCCCGGCTTTGACCGGGCCGGCCATGAGGGGCGCCGCGAAAAAACAGCGGGCGCGCGGGCGCCGACGCCCTCATCGCACCCGCTGTTTATCTTTGACAGTTCCCGCGCAAAAATACAAAGCGCGCGGGGCCGCTTTGGCAAACTCCCGTCAGGCGATATTGGCTTTTTCCGTTTTCCAGTCCGCGACGACCGACCCGATCAGGTCGTCCCAGGTGAGGCTGCCCTGAGCATACCGCAGCAGGGCCGAGCCGAAATTGTCCTTGAAGGTCTGGCTGGGAAAGATCGTGAAGTCCCACGGGGTGTTTTTGACGCCGTCCCGGTTCTGCCACTCCACCACCGCGCGGCCCAGCGGGTCGGCCGGGGCGTCCTCTGCGGTAAAGGTGTCAAAGGGGGCGATAAAGCCCAGCTCGCCCTTCACATAGGCGCGGCCCTCGTCCGAGGTGAACAGCCAGTTGAGAAAATCAAGGGAGGCTTTCTGGTCCTCTGCGGAGGCCTGGGCATTGACGCACAAAAAGTTTTCGGTGCCGATGGCAAGGCCCTGGTCCTCTTCTCCCGGCAGGCCCATATACAGGGGCAGAAAGGTCACGTCGCTCTCTTTCACCACGTTGCCGTCCACGCCGGCGATCTGGCTGTAGCCCCAGTTGCCGTTCTGCACCATGGCGCACTTGCCCAGGGCGAACTCCGCCATCGAATCGTTCACCGTTTTGCTGCCGGACAGCTTTGCGTCGATGGTGGAGTTGTCCAGATAGAGGTCGAACAGGTTTTTAAAATTTTCGCTGTACTTGAACGAGATCTCGGGCGCGGTCTTGGCGTCGGTCATATCGGCGCCCAGCTCATCGAATTCCGGCGCAAGGGCCACGTTGGCCAGGTGGGTCTGCCAGCGCCAGTCCTCGCCGGAGAGCAGCGAGGTGGAGGCGAACACGCCGTCGATGCCCAGCTCGGCTTTTTTCGCCTGCATGTCCTCGACGACCTCTTTCAGCTTTTCAAAACCGTTGATCTCCTCCAGCGATTTTGCCTTTGCGCCCTCCAGCGCAAAATAGCGGTCCATGATGGCGGTGTTCACGATGATGCCGTACCCCTCCACCGTGTAGGGGATGCCGTAGATCTTTTCCCCGTCGCCCAGCACCCCGACGCCCTCGCGCAGGTGCCCGGCCAGTTCGCTGCCCGAGATATCCGCGCACCAGTCCGCCCAGGAGGCGTATCCCACCGGGCCGTTGACCTGAAAGATGGTCGGCGCCTCTTTTTTTGCCATCTCCGATTTGAGCTGTTCTTCATAGGTGCCCGAAGCCGCGGTGGTCACCTTGACCTGCACGCCGGTCTTCTGCGTGTACTCCTTGGCGATGGTCTGCCAGACGCCGTCCACCTCCGGTTTGAAGTTCAAAAAATAAACTTTGCCCGACCCGCCCGATGCCGAGCCGGAGCCGCTGGAAGACGAGGAGTCGTCCTTGTTCCAGCAGCCGGAAAATGCGCCGGCCGCCAGGGTCAGCGCCAGAGCCAGGGCCGCGAGCCTTTTTGCCTTGTTCATAGCCATCCTCCCATTTCATTCGCTGCCGGGTCTGCGGTCTTCGCCGGCCCGGCGCTTGGATTCGATGTTAGGATGGGACAAAAAAAAATTTTTAGTCGGTCCGGGCACGCTTTTTCATCAAGCTGTCATTTCCTGCCCCGCAAACAGGGCAGCCCGCCGCCCGTCCCCGTCCGCCGCGCCGGGCGCAGGGCGGCGGGAATACCGCGCGGAAAAGCCCGCGGGCGGCCGCGGCGTCAGGGGCGCGGACGGCGGCAGAGCAGGCCCGGCGACAGCACGCCGGTGCATATCGTCTCGGCCCCGCCGGTCAGCCGCACCGAGCCGTCCGGCAAAAAACCGACCTGCAGGGGCCCGCCCTCCGTGTCCAGCCGCACCCGGTCCCCGATGACCCTGCCGCCGGTGCGCGCCGCCACAGCCGCGGCGCAGCAGCCGGTGCCGCAGGCCAGCGTGTGGCCGGCGCCGCGCTCCCAGGTGGCGATCTTCAGCCGGTCTCTGCCCGTCACCTCCACAAAATCCACATTGGTCCCGCTGGGAAAAGCCGGGTGCCGCTCCACGGCCGGCCCCACCGTCTCCACCTCCGCCCGCGAGAGCGCGGGCACGAAGATCACGGTGTGGGGCACCCCCACCCGCACACAGGTGACGCGCAGCCGCCGTCCCGCCGCTTCCAGGGGACGGTCGGCGATCCGCTCGCCGGGCAGCAGCACCGGCAGCTCGTAGGGCAAAAAGACCGGCCTGCCCATGTCGACGGTCACACGGGTCACGACTCCCTCGCCGCTCACCGCGGTCCGCACCTTTTTGACGCCGTCCGGCGTCTCGACCGTAAAGACGTTTTTTGCCGTCAAGCCGTTTTCCCGTGCAAATTTGGCAAAGCAGCGCATGCCGTTGCCGCACATGGCGGCCCGGCTGCCGTCGGCATTGTAATAGACCATAGCCAGGTCCGCATCGTCGCTGGCCCGGGCCACGAGGATCCCGTCCGCCCCGATCCCAAAACGCCGGCTGCACACCGCCCGCGCCAACAGCCCGTATTCCGGCAGAGTGCGCGCCATCCCGTCAAAGACGATGAAGTCGTTGCCCGCCCCCTGCATCTTGGTAAACTCCAGCACAGTGACCCCTCCCCCGTGATCTTTCCGCCCTTTATCTTTACGCAGAAAAAGAATAAAAGATGTGTGCTTGACAATCTAACGACCGTTAGGTACAATGAACCTAACGATCGTTAGGTCAAAAGAATGAGGGCAGCAGAGAATGGACACCGGGGAACAGATCTTGCAGGCGGCGCTGGGGCAGTTTTCGCGCCGCGGGTACCACGCCGTGTCGATCCGGGACATCTGCGGCGAGGTGGGCATCCGGGAAAGCTCGCTTTATTATCACTTCAAAAACAAGCGCGCGCTGCTGGACGCGCTGCTGGGCCGCTTTGCGGAAAAAGCGGGCCGCTTTACCAGCCTGCTGGACGAGGGCATGGCGCAGCTGACGGAACTGGAGGACGAAGTGTTCCTGCGCGTGGGGACCGGCTATGTGCAGGGCTATCTGCTGGACCCGGAGATCCTCGCTTTTTTTGGGATGCTGCGCATTGAAAGGGAGCACGACCCGGCGCTGGCCGCGCTGTACCGGGAATGGTATTTTGACCGTCCGCTTCAGTTCCAGACCCGCATGTTCGCCCGCCTGTCGCAGACGGGCCGCTTCCCCGCCGGGCAGGAGCAGCGGCTGGCCCTGCTGTATCTGGCCCCCATCCTTTTTCTCTATGAGCGGGAGTTTCCGCTGGACAGCGCCGAGGCCCGGGCCCGGCTGCTGGAGGCGGTGCGCCGCCACCTGGAAGATTTTTTAAAGGAGCATCATCCATGAAAACGCTGAAAAATTTTGTGATCACCGGCGGTGCGCAGGGCATCGGCTTTTATCTCGCCCGCGGGCTGCTGCAAAGCGGATGCCGGGTGGCGGTGCTGGATCTCGACCTCTCCCCCCTGCAGCGTCAGGGAGAAGCGTTCCCCGGCCTGCTGGCGCTGCAGTGCGACGTGCGGGACCCGGAGCAGACGGCCAGCTGCGTGGAGCGGGCCGCAGCGGAATTCGGCGGCCTTGACTGCGCGGTACACAACGCCTGCCTGTGCACGTTCGGCCCTTTCAGCGCCACAGGGGAAACCGCATTTCGCCAGGTGCTGGACACCAACTATTTCGGCGCCCTGCACCTGGCGCGCGCCGCGCTGCCCCATCTGCGCAAAAGCCGCGGCAGGCTGGTGTTCACCAGTTCCGGCGTCGGGGTGACCGGCTTTCCCGGCATCGCCCCCTACGCCTCCAGCAAGGGCGCGATCGAAGCGCTGGCCAAATGCCTCCGCCTGGAATACGCGCCGGACGGCGTCAGCGTACATCTGATCCACCCTCCCCTGACCCGCACGGCTTCCGCCGCCCCCCTGCCCGTGCCCGCGGAGTTTATGACCCCGCCGGAGACGGTGGGCGCCGGTCTGGCGCGGCGCATCGGCAAAAAGAGTTTTCTGCTCTGCCACAGCGCCGGCCAGCAGCTGCTGATGAGGGTAAATTATCTGTTTCCCCTGCGGATGGGCGCGATGATGGACCGCGCCATCGCCCGCGCTGCAGGCGGGACAAAATAAACCGCAGATGCCCGTCTCCGTTTGCCGGGCCCGCTTTGCGGGCCGTCCGGGGCACGCGTCCCGCAAAGTGCGCGGTGCCGGGCGATGCGGTCCGCCTGCGTGCGCCAAGGGAGACCGTCATCTCCCGCCCAAAATCCGACGATGCTTCGGGTGCGGTCCGCCTGCGCGCGCAGAGGGGAAACGCTTCTCAGCCCGCTTAGATGGGCCAGCGCCTCCTTCCCAGACCGGCAGCGGGCCCATGCCGCTGCATTTTGTGCAGACAAACCAAAACGCCCCCGGATGCAGGCTTCATGTTCTCCTGCATCCAGGGGCGTTTTGCCGACCGCGGGTCTTAGCTGCCCCGCCGGCCCTGTCCGCGCGGCAGCGGCGGGGACTTGGGCTGCAACGCGTTCCGATATCGGAAACAAAGCGCCTCCAGGGCCTGGAGGCAGCCGTCTGTTTCCCGCACAAATGAGGGGCCGCATCGCCCAGCCCGCGCACAGGGCCGACGCGCGCCCCGGCACGCTGTTTTCGTCCGCCTCTTTTCTGCCGTAGCCTTGCTTTGTGCCTCTGCGGCGCATAGGGCGCAGCTGTGCCGGCACATCTGCTGTCCCCATGCGGATCGCTGAAACAAAACGCTTTCCGGGACTGCTACAGATACCGCCGCACCCTGCGCCGGTACTGTTCGTATGCGTCCCCGAAAACCGCCGTGAGATAAGCCTCCTCCTGCAGGATCTGCAGATGCAGGACCAAAACGCCCAGCGCCGCCAGCGCCAGATGCAGCGGGGCCGGCGCGGCCAGGGCAAGCCCCAGATAGAGCAGATCAAAGCCGAGAAACGCCGGGTTGCGGCTGCGGGCATAGACGCCGCCGGTCACCAGCGCGGTGCGCTGGGTCGCATCCACGCCGGCGCGCCAGTTTGCCCCCATGCAGATCACCGAAAGCAGAAAAACCGCGTCCCCCGCAAAGGCCAGCAGAAGCCCCGCCCCGCGCACCGCTTCCGGCAGCGCCAGCGGCTTCAGCAGGCCCGGCTGAAAGCTGAGGGGCTGCAGGACGCCCAGCATCAGGGTCACAGGGCCGAGCAGGCGCTCCACCCGGGCTGCCGTGCGGCCTTTTTGCCCCTTGCCGATGCGGTTTGCGCGGATGCCGTGCCGGCGCAAAAGCAGGTTTTTGACAAAATAAATGAGATAAAACAGCGCCCAGGCCGTCAGTCCCATCCAGTTGAGCAGTCTGTCCAAAGCCGTTTTCCTCTACTTTCGCTTTTTTGTCGTCCGCCAAAACGCGGGCCGCTGCGCCGGGCTGTTTTTTCAGCTCTTCCGGCGCGTCGGCCCGCGTTTTATCCCTCTGGTCCCAGGCGGCTTTGGCCCCGGTCTTTCGCGCCCCGCCACGGGCCTTGGTCCGCCGTTTTTGGGATGTGCTTCAGAGATTTTTTGTGTTCAGGGCGCGGGAGGCATTCAGGATGGCGATGACCGACACCCCCACGTCCGCAAAAACGGCCTGCCACATGCCCGCCATGCCCAGCGCCGACAGGAGCAGCACCGCCAGCTTGACGGCCAGGGCAAAAACGATGTTCTGCCGCACGATGCCCAGCGTTTTTTTCGCAATGCGGATCGCCACCGCCAGCTCGGAGGGCTTGTCGTCCATCAGCACGATATCCGCCGCCTCGATGGCCGCGTCGCTGCCCAGGCCGCCCATGGCCACCCCGATATCCGCGCGGCTGAGCACCGGCGCGTCGTTGATGCCGTCGCCCACAAAGACCAGCCGCCCGTTTTCGCTTTTCTCCGCCAGCAGCACTTCCACCGCCTCCACCTTTCCGGCGGGCAGCAGCTCGGCGTGTACCTCGTCCAGCCCCAAGCTTTGGGCCACAGCCTCGCCCACCGCTCTCGCGTCCCCGGTCAGCATCACTGTTTTGCGGATGCCTGCCTCCCGGAGGGCGCGCACCGCCGCGGCCGCGTCTTCCTTGACCTCGTCCGAGATCAGGATCGCGCCCAGGTATCTTCCCTGCCGCGCCACATAGACCACGGTGCCCGGCTCTTGCAGGGCGGAAAAGTCGATCCCCTCCGCTCTCATCAGCTTGGCGTTGCCCGCCAGCACCTCGGCGCCGTCCACCAGCGTGCGCACCCCGTGGCCCGAGATCTCCTCGGCTTTGCCCACCCGCGCGGCGTCGGCCTCCCGTCCATAGGCGCGCCTGAGCGACAGCGAGATGGGATGGTCGGAATAGCTCTCCGCCAGGGCCGCCGCTTCCAGCAGGTCCGCGGGCTCCACCCCCGCCTCCGGTACAATGCGGGTGACGTTGAAGGTGCCCCGGGTAAGGGTCCCCGTCTTGTCAAAAACGACGGTCTCTGCCCCGGCCAGGGCCTCAAGATAGTTGCTTCCCTTGACCAGGATGCCCCGCTTGGACGCGCCGCCGATGCCCCCAAAAAAGCTCAGCGGGATCGAGATGACCAGCGCGCAGGGGCAGGACACCACCAAAAAGATCAGCGCCCGGTGGATCCACTCGCCCCAGCCGCCCAAAAACAGAGGCGGCGCCACCGCCAGCAGCACGGCCGCAAGGACCACCGCCGGGGTGTAATAGCGGGCAAACTTTGTGATAAAGTTTTCCGCTTTCGCCTTTTTGCTGCTGGCATTTTCGACCAGATCGAGGATCTTTGCCACCGTCGACTCGCCAAAGGGCTTGGCGACCCGCACCTCGATCAGGCCGGTGAGATTGATGCAGCCGCTGACCGCCTCGCCGCCCGGGCCCAGGTCCCGCGGCACCGACTCGCCGGTGAGGGCCGCGGTGTCCACCGTGGTCTCGCCCGACAGCACGGTGCCGTCCAGCGGTATCTTCTCCCCCGCCTTGACCACGATCACGTCGCCGATGGCCACCGACTCGGGGTCCACCTGCACCAGCGCGCCGTCCCGGCGGATGTTGGCGTAATCCGGCCGGATATCCATAAGGCTGGCGATAGAAGCGCGGGATTTGCCCACCGCATAGCTCTGGAACAGCTCGCCCACCTGATAGAACAGCATGACGGCGACCGCCTCGTCGTAGCCCACCATCGACTCGGCGCCCGTGATCTGGTCGTACAGCGCCAGCCCAAACGCCCCCACCGTGGCGATGCACATGAGAAAGTTCTCATCAAATATCTGGCCGTGGGCAATATTTTTCGCGGCTTTCAGCAAGACATCCCCGCCCACGATCAGGTATGCGGGCAGGAAGAAGAGCAGCTTCCACCATCCCCCCAGCGGCAGCAGTTCCCCCGCCAGAAAAAGCGCCCCGCTGATCAGGATGCGCAGCAATGCCTTTTTCTGCTTTCTGGTCATCGGATCATTCCCCTTTTCTCCGCTGCGGGCGCAGCGTCCGCCTGCCCGCACCGGCGTTCTCCGCGCGGCGGCCCCTCCGCCGGCCGCGCTTTTTTCTGCATTTTCTCAGCACAAACGGTGCAAGAAACCTTTTACAGCAGGATCGTGCAGTCCGGCTCTACCTTTTTGCAGGTCTTGACGACCTCTTTCAGGATGGCGTCAAAACGCGCATCGTCCGCTTCCAGCATCAGTTTCTGGGTCATAAAGCTGACGCTGGCGTCGGTCACGCCGTCCAGCTTTTTGATGGCGTTCTCCATCTTTGCCGCGCAGTTGGCGCAGTCCAGGTCCTGCAGCTTAAAGGTCTTTTTCATACGACAACACTCCTTCAATCTTCTTCGGTGATATGTCCCATGCCCTGTCCCAGGATGGTGCGCACGTGGTCGTCGGCCAGCGAGTAGAACACAGTCTTGCCGTCCCGCCGGTTTTTGACCAGCTTGGAGCCCTTGAGCACCCGCAGCTGATGCGAAATGGCGGACTGTGTCATCCCCAGCAGCTGGGCGATGTCGCACACGCACATCTCCGCCTCGAACAGCACATAGAGGATCTTGATCCGGGTGGAGTCGCCAAACACCTTGTACAGCTCTGCAAGGTCATAGAGCAGCTCCTCATCCGGCATGGCTGCCTGCGCGGCCTCGATGATGCCCGGGTGGGCGTGGATATAATCGCAGCGTTCGATCCCGTTTTTGTCCAGCATTGCGGCGCCTCCTTTTCAACATATGAACAACTGTTCATGTATTCATTATACCAGATCTTCGTTCCCTGTCAAGGGGGACGGGGACAAAAATTTCAAGCTTTTTATGGGGCCGCCGCAGGGCGTTCCTGAAAAGCGCTGCGGCGGCCATTTCAACCGTGTGGACCGGCGGGCGCGGCAGAGGGCAGGGGCGTTCCCCGCGCCGCCTTTGTCCGGGCCAGATCATGCTGCGGCTGAGGGGTATCGCAGAGGGCAGGGGCGCCGCAGGAAACGGCCGCCTCTCAAACCGGCGCATAGGCGCCGCCTCAACCAAAGCCGTCCCCGCGGCCGCCCGACAGGCTCAGACCGGCGGGGAGGGAGCATCTCTGCTGTGCCGCTCTAAAACAATACTTTTTTAGTAGACTTTTCGTCTTATCTGTGCTATCCTGTAACAAAACATTACAAAAATTTGCGGACAATGGAGGTCATAAGCATGCTTAAAGCCGGAGAAAAAGCACCCGATTTCACCCTGCCGGACAAGGACGGCAACCCGGTCAGCCTTGCCGCTTTCCGGGGCAAAAAAGTAGTCGTCTATTTTTACCCCAAAGATAACACGCCCGGCTGTACCCGCCAGGCCTGCGCTTTCCGGAACGCTTACGAGGGCTTTCGCTCCTCGGATGTCGTCGTGATCGGCATCAGCAAAGACAGTGAGAGCAGCCATCAGAAATTTGCCGAAAAGTTTGCGCTGCCGTTTCTGCTGGTGAGCGACCCGGAGCGCGCGGCCATCGAGGCCTTTGGGGTCTGGCAGGAAAAAAAGCTCTACGGCAAAGTGTCGATGGGGGTGGTGCGCTCCACCTTTATCATCAATGAAGAGGGCGTGATCGAAAAGGTGTTCCCGCGCGCCAAGCCCGACACCAACGCCGCTGAGATCCTGGCCTATCTGGAGGGGCAGGCGTGATCGCCGTCATCTCCCCCGCAAAGAATATGCGCCGGGCCTCCGGCGTGCTGCCGCCCACCGAGCCCCAGTTTTTGCCCCAGACGCGGCAGCTGCTGGCCGAACTGCGCGGTTACAGCCCCTGGCAGCTGGCGCACGAGATGCGCATCAACGACGCCCTGGCCCAGCGGGCCTTTGCCGACTTTGCGGATATGGATCTCTCACAGCCGGGCACCCCTGCCCTGCTGTCCTATCACGGGCTGCAATATCTGAATCTGGCGCCGGAGACGCTCTCGGCGGAGGAACTGCTGTTTTTGCAGGAACATCTGCGCATTGTAAGCGGCTTTTACGGCCTGCTGCGGCCGCTGGACGGCATCTGGCCCTACCGGCTGGAATTGGGGGGCAAGCTGCGGTTTTTCGGCCAAAATCTTTACGGCTATTGGGGCGACGCGCTTTACCGGGCGCTGTTTGCGCCGGGTGAGACCGTGATCAACCTGAGTTCAGGGGAATACACAAAGGCGTTCACCCCTTATCTGCGCGCAGAGGACCGTTTTATCACGGTGGATTTTTTGGAGCCGAAGCCCGGCGGCAAGCTGGCGATGCGGGCCACTGCGGCAAAGATGGCCCGCGGGCGGATGGCCCGCTTTATCGCCCGGCGCCGGGCCGGCGACCCCGAAGAGCTGAAAGAATTCTACTGGAACGGCTATCGCTTTGCGCCTGCCCTCTCCACCTGTGCGCGGTGGGCCTTTGTGCGGGAGCCGGCCGGCGCAGAATGAACTGAAAGGGCGTTTCCCCCGCGAAAAAACGCCCCGGAAAAGAGGTTTGTCATGTCTCTGCCCCGCGACCCTGCCATCCTGCTCAGCTATATCAACACCCAGCTGCGCGACTTTCACAGCGATCTGGACGAGCTGTGTCTCACCCTTGGCCTGGACAAGGCCGCGCTGGTGCGCCGTCTTGCGGAGATCGGCTATGTCTACGATCCCGCGCACAACCGTTTTAGATAGGCGTCCCCCGTCCTGTGCCGTCCGGTCAAAAGTCCGCCCTTTCCGCCCTGCAGGCAAAAAAGCGGAAAGGCCGGGCTTTTTTGTTTTTGAGGCGTTCGCTGCGGGCGGGCGCCGGTAACAAGCCGCCCCTTTGCAGAATACCATGGTTCAACCAGGCAAATGAAAAAGGCGCGTTTTCGGGCTTTTGCCTGTTTTTCTAAAAGGGAGTGATTTGTTTGGATGAACGGCAAAAGTTGGATTTTCTGTTGGGGGCCGTTTCTCCCACAGGGTTCGCCGGGTATTTTGACCAGATGCTGAAGCTGCGCAGCGGCTGGCACAGCCTGCTCATCAAGGCGGGGCCCGGGTGCGGAAAATCCACCATGATGGGCAAGATCGCCGGCCATTTGACCGGCCAGGGCGAGACCGTGGAACTGATCCACTGCTCCTCCGACCCGGACTCGCTGGACGGGGTCGTCTGCAGCGCCCGCAAATTCAGCATCGTGGACGCCACGGCCCCCCATTCGCTGGAGCCGAAATGCCCTGTGGCGGTGGAGACCGTCGTTTCCCTCTACGACTGCATCGACGAGGAGGCCATGCGCGAACATCAGAATGAAGTCTTTGACCTGTTCGGCCGCTGCGGCGTTTTGCAGGAGCGCGCCGCCCGCTATATCACTGCCGCAGGCAGCCTGATCAGCGACAGCGCCCGGGTGGCTTTCGCCGCCGCGAACCTGCCCGCGGCCCGCTCTTTTGCGGCGCATCTGGCGCTGAAATACCTGCCGCGCACAGGCGCTTCCGGCGAGGGCAGCGAGGAGCTGCGCATCCTTTCCGCCAACACCCTCAAGGGGCCGGTCTGCTACCGGGACACCGTCGCAAAGGTGGCCGACACCATTGTGGTGCTGCAGGACGACTGGGGCGCGGTCAGCCGCGCGATGATGAAGGTGTTGCGGGACGCCGCTGTGGAAAAGGGCTATGACGTCATTACCTGCTACTGCCCCATGGCCCCGCACGACAAGATCGACCATCTGCTGATCCCCTCGGCCAAGCTGGCCTTTGTCACCTCCAACCGCTTCCACCCCATGGCGTTCGAACACGCGCGGGTCATCCACTGCACCCGTTTCTGCGACAACGAGCTGCTGCGCGCGCACCGCAGCCGCCTGCGGTTCAACCACAAGGCGGCGATGGATCTGTTCCAGCAGGCGTCCAAACTGCAGGCCGAGGCCAAGCAGAACCATGACCAGCTTGAGGAGTACTACAAGGCCGCCGCCGATTTTCCCCGCATCGACGAAGTGACCGCCGCGATCATCGAGCGGTACTGCTGACACTTTTTTCAACAGACGCCTGTGCCCGTCTCCCTTTCCGTGGGGGCGGGCGCAGCGTTTTTTGCCTGGTGCCCTTGCAGCGCGGCCGCGCGCTTGCTATACTGAAAAAAAACAGGTTTCGGCAGGTATCGTGCCGGGGCGGCCTGTGCCGCGCCGCCGCCTGCTGAAAAAAAGGAGACAGGCATGACGATCCCACATCTGACCGACGTACACACCCACTATGACGAGGCCGTCTTCGACGGCTGCCGCCGCGAGACCCTGCTGCGCATGAGGGAAAAAGGCCTGTGCGCCATCATCAACTCCGGGTCTGACCTGCCCTCTTCCCGCCGCTCACTGACACTGGCGGAGGAGTATGACTTTATCTGGGCCTCTGTCGGCGTGTTCCCGCTCTGTGCCGCCGCGGCGCCGCAGGGCTGGCTGGCGGAGATCGAGGCGATGGCCGCGCACCCGCGGGCCGTTGCCATCGGCGAGATCGGGCTGGACTACCGCCTGCCGGAGACCGACAAGGCTGCCCAAAAGGCGGTTTTCCTGCCCCAGCTGGAGCTTGCCCAGCGGCTGGACATGCCGGTGGTCATCCACGACTGCCTCGCAGACGAGGATGTGCTCGCCGCGCTGGAGCAATATCCGGCCAGGGCCATGATCCACCGCTTTTTCAGCGGCCTGGAGTATGGCCGGCGCTTTCTGGAAAAGGGCGTTTTCCTGGGGATCGGCCCCGCCATCACTTACCCGGACGCGGGCGAACTCATCCAGCTGGTGCGGGAGATGCCGCTCTCGCTGCTGCTGCTGGAGACTGATTGCCCCTTTTTGCCGCCCTGCCGGCTGGAGGGCGAGACGGCGACCTCGGACATGCTGGAGGATGTAGTGCAGGCCGTGGCGCAGGCGCGGGGCGACGTCACCCCGCAGCAGGTCGCCGACATCGCGCGTGAAAACGCGATGCGCCTGTTCTCGATCTCCTGCTGAGGCACCCCTGCCGTCCATTTTGTGTTCCCCCTGTTTATCCCTTTATAAATGTAAATGCCGTCCTGTTCCCTTTTGGGCCGGCTGCAGCGGGACAGTTTTTGCCCTTTCATCTTCCCCTGTTCCCGTTGTCTGCGCGGTTTTGCCGCCTCGGGCTGTCCTGCTGCCGTCAAAAACGGCCCCGCTGCAGCGCTCTTCCGGCGCAGGGGCCGCGCGCTCCCGGAACGATCGATCGCTCTCACACGGTCCGCCCTTTCTTACGTCCCGCTGATCAGAGGTGTTTTCATTGCTCTTCCATAAAAAACAATTTGTTTCTGCAGCCTGCCTCGCGGCCCTGCGGGACGGCTGGGGTTTTGGCCGAAAAAAATGTCTTGCTCTTTTTTCCATCTTTTTGCTTTTGTCCTGCCTGCTGGTCGTCGGCGCCGACATGGGGCCCAAAGATCAGCTCACCGTGCGGCTGGTAAACCCGCCCGAAGAACCCTATTATCTGGACCTGCTCTGGCAGCCGGAGCTTTCGGACGGACAGCAGCTGTATGACAATCTGAGTGAAACGGAGCGGGAGGAGCTCAGCAGTGCGCTGCTGGACCGCCTCTTTGCCGAAGCGCCGGAGGGCTGGTCGCCCGCGCTGAGCGGCGGCACCCGCGCCCCGCTCTGGGGCGATCTGGAGGGCCGTGCGGACGGGAGCGGACGGGTGCATGTGTTCAGCTATGTGGGCCTGCCGCGGGTCTGCCGCCTTATCCTGGTGACCGGGAGCGGCAAAACGCTGATCTCCGAGCCCTTTGAGCGCAAAGTGCTGCAGGGAAGCATTACCTTTGACTGTGCCTCCGGCGTTCTGACGCAGCCCTCTGCCGCCGCCGCGCTGGGGATGTCTTTTCTTCTCACGCTGCTGCCCACTTTGGTGATCGAGGGCGTGCTGCTTTTGCTGTTCCGCTTTTCCCTGCAAAAAAACTGGCGGCCTTTTTTGTGGGTGAACCTTTCCACCCAGACCGTCCTCACGCTGGCCGTCCACTTTGTCCTGCTCGCAAGCGGCCCGCTTTCCGCCCACCTTGTGCGTTTTCCCATGGAGCTGGTCATCCTGCTTGCGGAGACCGCGCTTTACCGGCATTTTCTGCACGGCGGCACCGCTGCCCGGCGCACCGCCTACGGCATCACGGCCAACCTTGCCAGCTGGCTGGCCGGTTACCTGGCCCTGGGGCCGACCTATGCGCTGCTGGTGCGGCTGTGCTGAGTTTCCGCGGGAACCTCCCTTTTTTATGGTTTTCACGACGCCGAAAGAGATGCTCCTATAAGATCACTTCTTTTCCCTGTCCCAGCTGCGGCGGCAAAAAAGCAGGATCATCCAAACAATATTTTGGAACACCCGTTTTTGGGGGGTATGCCCCTTTCCGCACGCGAGCGCGCTTTTCCGCAGCCAAGCTGCCGCGAAACGCCCCGCCATATCGCCAATACAAAAAACAAGGCTCCCATACCGCAGCCGGCATGGGGGCCTTATTCGTTTAAAATTCAGGCAAGATAGAGGGCCGTGATATAATCCTGGATGATATCACGAAAGTGACACGGAGAGACGTCGCGGGTGTTCAGCAGTTCAGCCAGGCAGACAGCGGTGTGGGGATCGGTGCTGATCTGCGGTACAGCGATACCGTATGCGGCGCTCTGCACACCGTAGCAGCGGACACGCCGGCCCTCGCCGCTTTCAAAAAAACTTTCTGTGACCTTAAACGTACGCTTCCTCTCCTGTCTGCGTGAGAATGATCTGTGGGTCCTTTGGGCGCAGGTTTCCCGCCCGCCGGCTTTGGATCTCTATACGGCCCGCGCCGTCGAAGATGAGACCGATCTGTTTGGTATAGGGATAAAGCTTTTCCGGTCCTTCCCTCAGCACAAAAGAAGCGCGCGCCAGGCGCACCACTTTCAAGATGCTGTAAAAGCCGTTGCCGTGGCCGCTTCCCTTGGTGGTGTTGCCCCGCTCGCCCAAATGTTCAAGAACCTCTTTTTCAAAATCCGGGCCGTTGTCCGAGACCAGCACCTGATAAACGCCGCTGGGCGAACATCCAAAAAGAAACAGGACCTCCGGGTTTGGATGCTCCGTTTCAGCCGCCGAGCTGACGGCATTCTCCAGCAGGTTACCAATGGCATAATGGATGAATTTCCATATCGGCAGGTAACGCAGAAACAGCGTTGTTGCCCGGGCCAGGACTTTGATGTCCAGCGTGACGCCGCGCTCGCGCGCCTTGCGGGCGTGGTTGTAAAGCAGGCTGTTGAAAAACAATAACCCGGTAGAATTAAAAATGATCTTTCGCTCTTCCTCCGGGTCGTCGGGATTTTGGATGGCCGCCATCTCCTCGGCGGGAGACACGTCCAGATCGCCCGCAAGGCGTTCCGCCTCACGGGCACGCGCCATCATGGCATTTTTCATGTCGTGGATCTCAGCGGCGCTCTTGTCGATCTCCTCATCGCGTTTCGCAATTTCTTCAATATCTTCGACGGTTTGTTTCCAGACAATTATTGCATAAAATGCAGAAAGGAGTATGAGAACAAAAGTTGTTAACATATCCCGAATTAGTTTTTCTTTCGCCACGGAAATAGATAGTATCAAAAGAAGTACGTCTATAATGGCCGCACAAAATACGGAAACTTTTCCCGACTTTCTAAAAAGGAGCATATCCAGTTTAGTCTTTGGAAATAGAAAGCCGACAAAATAAGCAATAGGACAAAATATAATCAGAGCGATAATATGGTGGAGTTCTGGATTTGTTATATAGGAGCTAAAAAGCACTTCTACAGCTAAAGCAAGAAACACTTCACAAATACAGAGTGGAAGAAAAAGTATAAACAAAATCCCCGTTTCTGCAAGAATGAAGTGAAAAGTCTTTGACAATTCTCTGGAAAGTATAAATGCCAAAATGGGGAATAAAAATAGAAAGCTAATATTATTCGGAATATGTACCGGCGAAGCCGCGATTACAATTGAAAATACAGCGTTCAAAAGAAAAAGTTTGACTACCTTTAAAGCGGATAGTTTCGATAGAGATATTGCTCGAAATAAGAAAATAGAAAAAGCAAAACGGGTCATAAAAGCGCGAAGAACAGGAAATAACATTGTCATGGTGGGAACCTCCCTTAAATATTTTCATTCCACACCATTACCTTTTTCCCTGAGATGATTCCTGCTGTAAGCATCCTCCCCTTATTTGGGGGGACGCTTACAGCAGGAGTCATCTCAGCTCCAGAGAATGACCCAGAGCTCAGCAATGCGATCCCAGAAGCTCATGTCCCTTGCCCCCTTCCCGTTTCTTGATAGCTACAAGATATCAGGAACGGGTTGGGAGTTGATAGGCGTATCTCCGCAGGGTTTTTTCTCCTTTTTTGTCAGAATAAGACAAAGAGAAAGGCCCCCTATTTAAAAAGGGAGCCGCATGGAGACAGGACGCTGCATCAGGAATGCACTTTATCGAGCAACCGCTTTTTGATAACGGTGTAGAATTTATGGATAAATTCTTTGGCAGAGGGACAATTCTGGTCGGGAGCGAGCGGGAAAGGATAATACATCTTCAGCACACTGTCAGAACAGTGTGCCCAGGCCTGCGAAAGGGCATACTGCACGGCTTTTATGGAGGCCCCGACGCTTTTTTCCTGCCTGCGCGCCAGAGCAAGATCCATCGCATTCAGATCGGGCGGCGCTATGTCCGGGCTTTCCAGTTCCGCGCGCAGCAGCATCAGCAGCATGCACAGGATAGCGCGAGGTCCCTCTTTCCCGGTGTCCATGGTCATCTCCGCAAGGACAAACTCCGCCTCTGCGCGAAAGCGGCGCTCATCCTGGAGCGGGTCGTACAGCAGGTAGGGGGGCGCGTCGCAGCAGTCCATAAAAGGCATCAGTTCCCGTATTTTTCCCACCACATAGGCGGGGCCGTATCCTTTCATGCTTTTGCGGCAATAAAACTGGACCCCACGTTTATAGCATCTCTGTTCCACTGTCAAAGAGTTTACACAAGAGGTAACGACGATAAAGGGGCGATACTCCTTTTTTACCTCTTCCAGTGCTTCCAGAAAAGAAAGGCCGTCCATG
This sequence comes from Anaerofilum hominis, assembly GCF_014287275.1. Classification (GTDB taxonomy): domain Bacteria; phylum Bacillota; class Clostridia; order Oscillospirales; family Ruminococcaceae; genus Pygmaiobacter; species Pygmaiobacter hominis. Next base: position 193,193 of record NZ_JACONZ010000004.1, on the reverse strand, counting down.
GCTTCTCCCAGCTGGATATCTACAATGATGGCTTCCGGCCGGTTTTTGAGCGCGAGGGTAAACCCCTGCATCGCGCTGCCGGTAGTTGCAAGCAGCTCCATATCCTCCAGCTGCTCAAAATACTCTTCCATCGCCTTTGCTTCTTCAAGGTCGTCCTCTAACAGCAAAACTTTCACTTGCACCTACATCCTTCTCCGTTTTTTATCCGTCACAAAACACAGAAATGGAGGAAGACGGACGCAGATATTTTACCATATTCTTGCTGCATTCTGGTACAAAACGGGAAAGATATTGTCTAAAAAGAATACTTTTTATGAAAACCGTATCAAAAAGAACCCTTTTTGAATTTTCCGCTCATCCGGGTTCTCATTTTCCGACACAGCATTTTTCCATCGTACAAAACGGCAAAATGTAAAAACTTGAAACAACTGCTTTCCCCGATCAAGGCGCAAAACAAGCGATCTGCGTCTCAGGCGGCTTTGCGGTTCCCGCTGCCGCCTCGATACGGTACAGGGCTGCCTTTCCGCTCTTTTCGCGCCAAAAAAGTCGAACCCGCTGCGCGGCGCCGGCAGCCGCGCAGGAGTCCGGCAGTCTCCCGTAAAGCGTCGTTCTCTTATGGCCTGCCGGTCATATCATATACAGCTTTTGTATAAAATCCTCAATCACATCCCTGACATGGCAGCGGGCGACCTGCCCGGAATTAAGCAGGTCTGTCAGTCTCTCCGCCGTGGGACGGTCGGTACACAGCGCCTGAACACGTATCCCCAGGGCCGCGTTGATCACGCTGTAACAGGCGGTGCGCCGCCCATCTTCATCCTCAAAAATTTCCCACACCAACTCAAACATCGGCATTCCCCTTTTTTCTTGATCTTTTTTGGCTCTTCTTGCGCATATAAAAACCAGCGGGACAAAGGTTGACGCATCTGGTTCCGGGAGACATCCCAACCCTATCAAAAAATGCATGAAAGATAAAAGTGGATCAAAAATAACGGCTTCTGTCGTTTTTGCGCGGATAAGTGCAAAAATGCACGATAACCAGAAAAAACTCGAAATGAATTTGGCGTACAGCCCACAAAAGTAAAGAAAAATTTGTAAAAAGCGATCGAAAATTGGTGTTCGTGACTAAAACCTAAATAAAAAAATGCCTGTCCACCGCAGTGAACAGGCACAGACAGCCGCAGACAGCGGCCGCTTAATCTTTTTTGTCTTGCGGAGCACGAGAAGCAACAGCGCAGCCGCAAAAATTTGCGCTGGTAAAATTGAAGATAAAGTCCCGCGGGGAGGGATAGTCCTCTAATGTGCCGAGCGGAAAATCATAATACTGCCGCAGATCGTCGGGAGGGATGGTCTTCCACGCGCTTTTCAGGGCGGCGCGGATACTGCGCTCCATGGTGGCCGGGCTTTTGCCGAGCTGTTTGGCCGCCAGAGGATAGACCGTATTTTTGAGGTCGGGCGGAGGCGCCCCTTTTTTCAGCGCCTCGCGAACGGGAAGGATCATCTCCACCAGGACCCTGTTGGCCTTGTCGCCGGTGGAGATCCCCACACGGGCCAGGGTGAGCGAGATCAGCCGCCGCAGCTCGGCCTCCTGCAGGTCGGGAGAGATCGCCCCTTCATTGGCACGCAGCTGCGCGCCGCTGGGTACAAGAGGCAAAAAATTACGCAGGATGCCGATCACCCCGCGCGGCGACCAGTCCCTGTTGTCCTTGCCGATACAGTAGTCCGCCCCCAGGCGCAGAACAGCCTGTTCTGTGCGCGAGGTGAGCAGGCCGGAAGCCACGATCACCAGCGGTTTGAAAGGCAGACGCAGCTGTTTCAGAGCAGCGAGAAAGCCGGTGCCGTCTCCCTGCCGAAGCCTTAAATCAAGCAGCACGATCTCAGGGTGCTGTTCCACCAGCAAAGTCAGCCCGCTGGCTTGCCCGTCCGCAACACCCACCAGCACAAAATCCTCCATACTGCCAATGTAATCTGCGAACAGGCTGCATTCCTTTTCATCGTCCTCGATCAGCAATATCGTATGCGGCGCCAAAACAGTCCTCCCCTCCCCTTAAAGCAAAACATTGCGGGCGACCCTCCGACACGCGCCAAAAAAGGCTGAAAGCGGACGGCAAGACCTCCCGGAACCAAAAATCGGTTCTTCATCCACGCGGCTGCAAAAGATCATCTCTATTTTCGTCCGGGATGGTAGCCCACGCGTTTTGGGGGAATTCCTTATCCAAAAACATAAAAGTGGTAAAGGAGGTTGCCGCCAGGCGTTCGCCGCCGCGGGTGGTGCCCTCTGCGGTCATACTCATCAGGGTGCGCCCGATGGAGGTGGCCTTTGCGGTGACCACCAGGGTATCACCGGGCAGCACCGGCTTTAAAAAGGTGGTGGAGAGGCTGACCGTCGTGATGAACCGCTGTTTGCCCCAATAGTGACACAGCGCGCCGAAAGTGCCGTCAAAGACGGTGGAGATCAGGCCGCCGTGCATGGTGCCCTCCGGGTTGAGGGCCCAGTCTTTGACGTTAAAAAACACGGTAAGGCTTTTCTGCGCATAGTCGCAGCGCAGAAAATGCGGATGCAGCAGGGAATAAATATCCCCTGATTCCCGGTTGAACCCCTTGAGATACCAGCAAAGAAAACGTTCCATATCCTGCTGCGAGTTGCAGGACCAGTCCACCGCCGCCATGAGATACCACCCTTTCACAAGACCGTCCGCCCCGCCGGGGCGCGACGGCGCTATTTTACCACAGGAACAGCGGAAAAACAAATTTCTTCCGCACCCGTGTGTTTCACCCGACTGTGAAAACGGGCGTTGGACGCCGCGGCGCATGGACAGCCTGACTGTACCCGCCGCCGTTTTGGCCTGTGGAAAAGAAGCCCGGGATATGGTATGATGAAAAAAACAAGGGTTTTGTGCCGCAGACAGGCGGTCGCGCACCGGCGCTGCAGTAAATAGGAGCGCTTTGGGGAATGGGCAGGAGCAAAGAATGCGGGACAGACAACTGCGTCCCGGGTCCTGGCACCGTGCCGGAGCGCAGCGCTGCCGGGTCCGCAGTGTGGACCACAGGGTCCCCCACAAGCCCCGGGCGGGAGGCGCATAGTGACAGTCATTTTATGGGGCGTGATCGTCCTTTTGGCGCTGGTATTGGCAGCAGGCAGCATTTTCATGTATTGTTTCGTGATCCTGCGCCCGCGCCGAAAGCGGAAGCAAAAACCTCATGCGGCCGCGGCCGAACACGGGGACGCACCGCCGGCGCGCGGCTCTTTTCAGGAAAAGCAGCAGGCGCAGCTGCGTGCCAAAGCCTGGCTGCGGGCCCAGACCGCGCTGGAGGATGTAGAGATCCGCAGCGGGGACGGTCTTCGTCTGCACGGATATCTGCTGCCGGCTCAAGTCCCCACAGGCAAGGTCGTTCTCGCCGTGCACGGTTATAAGTGCGATGGACTGAAAGAGTGGGGTCTTTACGCGGATCACTACCACCGGCGCGGCTACCACCTGCTGATGCCTGACAACCGCGCCCACGGGGAGAGCGAGGGCAAATACATCGGCTTTGGCTGGCTGGACCGGCTTGACGTGCTGCGCTGGACCGAATATCTTTGCGGGCGTTTTGGGCCGGAATGTGAGATCCTGCTGCACGGCATCTCGATGGGGTCCGCCACCGTGCTGATGGCGGGCGGGGAGAGCGCGCTGTGCCCACAGGTGAAAGGCATCGTGGCGGACTGCGGCTATACCTCGGCCTGGGACGAGTTCGTCTATCAGATGGGGCGCAATTTCCATCTGCCGCCGTTCCCTTTCCTCTATGGCGCAGATCTGCTCTGCCGCTGGCGGGCAGGCTATGGCTTTAAAGAGGCTGATACGCTGGCTCAGGTGAAAAAAATACGGGTGCCGGTGCTGTTCATCCACGGGGACGCGGATACCTATGTGCCCACTGAGATGGGGTATCGGCTGTACGAGGCATGCTGCGCCCCCAAGCGGCTGATGATCGCGCGCGGGGCGATCCACGCGAACAGTTACCTCACCGACCCGGATGCCTATGAAAAAGCAGTCTCGGCGTTTGCCGCCAGTTTGAACTTTTGACCAGCCCCGCTCCCGACGCGGCAAGGCGCTTCTCCTCTGCAGGGATGAGGCCGGACATTGGGCGTCCCGCAAAAGAACGGCACAGACTGAGTTTACTTCTCTCCCGGAGAAAAGCGCCGGAAACGCCGTATGCCCTGCACAGTCAAACTTGCTGGCAGCGCAAAGCGGTATATTCACCCGAGGGACCGTGCCGGCGTTCTCTTTTTGCCTGCGTTGACCACATCAGCAGCCTGATATAAAGACTCTTCTAAAGCAGAAAACCACTCGCCGGGCGAGTGGTTTTCTGCTTTAGAAGCTTTGCAAAATAGAACTATCGGCCCTCTGTAAAGTGGCCTAAGAGAGGGAGATCACTCCCACTCGGCAAATTCAGATATAGTAGGGTGTATTTGAGGTGATTTCGCAGGAAAAACTTTCGCAAATATGTTAATATTCCACCTGCTATTTTCGGCTGTAAAGTTTATTAGTATCAAAATAGTATCACAAAAGGCTGGGAAATACAACAGAATTATGTGGAGCTCTACATAATTCCGGCACGGACGGACGCTGTCAGGCACAGCGGATAACAGCCTTGCAAGAGGCGTTGTACCTGCGCTGGATATATTCTTGATAGGCTTTCTGGTCTGTCATGGAAATTCCCTCTCTCTGAATAATAGTGCGGGGCGGCAGCACTCCTTGCTGTCGCTCCTTGACTGCCTAACTGCGAAACCGGGCGGGGCTGTCAACGGTGGGCGAAGCCCGTTCATCTTGACCGCCCGCTGGCTCGGCTGGCTTTGCTATTTACCCGACAAACTTGAATTTATTGTAAGGTATCACGTTTTACCTTCTTAAGCCTTACTATCATTACCATAGGAATTTCTTTGTTGGTTTTGAAACATTCTTCATAAAATCCATCAATGACAAATCCAGCTCTAAAACAAAGGTTAAAAATATCTTGTATGGAACGATGATAATAAATCTGCTCTTTCGGTTGCCCTTCAATCGCTATATCATAGTAACTGTGCGGTGTCATATATTTTTCAGTCAACGTGACAAAACAAGGGTGTTGCGTTGCAAAGACAAAAATTCCGCTTTCCTGCAACAGTTCATAAACAGCCATAAGAAGTGGTTCAATATCCGTAATATCCATAATTGCCATATTAGAAACTGCTTTCGTAAAGGCTCGATTTCTTTTTAATTCTAATATACTTTTTCTATTGGTCGCATCCGCCACACAAAATTCAATTTGTTTTGCATATTGTGATTGCCGTCTTTTAGCCAATTCTATCATTTTTTTGCTGTAATCAAAAGCGACAACCGAAGCGCCTCTTTGTGCAAGATACGAAGAATAATTTCCATTGCCACACGCAATATCCAAAATATAATCCGCAGGATTAGGAGATAGAAGTTCCGTTACTTTGGGACGCACTACCTCTCTGTGAAATTCATTAGATTCGTCACCCATTGCATTATCCCAAAATTGTGCGTTCTCCTCCCAGATTTTTTTACTTTCCTCTGTTCCCATGTTCTCTCCCACTCCCAAAATTTGCTTTTTTGCTTCCATTAAATCTTCCTTACGATATTCCATTGTTACCCTCCATAACTTCTGATTGTTGCCGTCTTGACGATTATGTATCTTTACATTACCTTCTGAAACATATGGCGCACCTTGTCCAGGCGGTTGTTTGGACGGCGGGGCTGGATGACCGGCTGGCCGACAGCGGCCTGATACCCTTTTAGCTCTGTAAGGCATACGCTCTGCCCGTTGGTGTAAAAGGCCAGATCAGTACGGTATGCCTGTATACAGCGGGCGGGAATCTCGCCAGTAAAGACAACTTCATCCTTTTTTACCTGGGCCGTTTCGATGGTGGCACAGTATTTCGGTGCATCATGATAAGCCCTGGAAAGGTATTCCTGGGGCGCATAGAGGGTGAAGGAGAGATAAGGTTCCAGCAGCTGCGTCCCCGATTCCTTCAATGCCTGTTCCAATACAATCGGGGCCAATGAGCGGAAGTCCGCCGGCGTGCTGACTGGACTGTAATAAAGCCCGTATTCAAAGCAAATCTTACAGTCCGTTACGTTCCAGCCGAACAAGCCCTGCTCCAGCCCGTAACGGATACCATCCCTGACAGCGTTTTGAAAACTCTGGTTCAAGTATCCCAGCGAAACCCGGCTCTCGTATTGTACGCCGGAGCCAAGCGGGAGTGGTGTAACAGACAGTCCGATAGATGCCCAAAACGGGTTGGGCGGCACCTCGATATGGATGGTGTGGCTGGCTGCTTTGAGCGGCCGCTCCATATAAATGACGGTGGGTTCCTTTACCACTGTTTCAATCTTGTATTTTTCCGACAGCAAAGCGGAAACGACCTCCAACTGCACCCGGCCCAAAAAAGAAAGAATGATCTCATGGGTGATGGAATCCACTTCGCAGCGCAAAAGCGGGTCAGTATCCGCAAGTTGCGTAAGAGCGTCCAGCAGCCGTTCTCTTTGCGCTGCCGTTTTCGGCGCAATCGTCGTCCGCAGCATGGGGAGGGGGGCCTCGCGCCACCTTTTACGAGGGAGCCGGGTTTGATCCCCTAATACATCGTTTAACCTCACGCTGTCGCTGGGAAGGATAACAATTTCGCCCGGATAAGCGGTGTCTGTCCGAACAATTTCCCCTTTGGATGGAATACGCATCTCTGTGATTTTCAGCTTTTCTCTCCCGGCCAGGGCCACCGTATCCCGCAGGCGCAGCGTTCCGCTGTATAGCCGCAGATAGACACGCCGCTGGCCGCAATCGGTGTACTCAACCTTGAAAACGCTGCCGCATAGGGTGGCGCTCCCCTGTTCCCCAATCGGTTGGAACAGTCCTGTCACCGCATCCATCAACGGTTGAATGCCAAGGCCCTTTTTGGCGCTGCCATGATAGACCGGAAACAGGGAGGCTTCTTGAACCCGCCGCTGTTCCTCCCGCGCAAGTTTTTCCTGGCTGATTGGTTCTCCTGCGATATACTTTTCCAATAATGCATCGTTATTTTCGATGACCGCATCCCATGCTTCTATGTCGGTATTTTCCTCCAGGACTATTTCCGGGGACAGCGACACCGTCTGCTTGATGATAATATCGGCGGAGAGCTTATCCCGAACAGACTGAACCACGCTCTGCAAATCAACGCCAGCCTGGTCGATCTTGTTGATAAAGATAACGGTGGGAATGTTCATTTTCCGCAGGGCATGGAACAGAATACGGGTCTGGGCCTGCACGCCATCTTTCGCGGAGATCACCAAGATGGCCCCATCTAAAACAGCCAAAGAGCGGTACACCTCCGCCAAAAAATCCATGTGGCCGGGCGTATCCACAATGTTAACTTTACATCTGTGCCACTGGAAGGAAGTGACTGCCGCTTGAATGGTAATCCCACGCTGCCGCTCCAAAAACAAGGTGTCCGTCCTCGTTGTCCCTTTTTCGACGCTCCCTGGTTCTGAAATGGCTCCACTGGCATATAGCAGACTCTCCGTCAAGGTCGTCTTTCCAGCGTCTACATGGGCAAGAATCCCGATATTGATAATGTTCATGTCTATCCTCCATACAAGGCCCGAATGGGCGCAAAAATCCCCAGCGGCTAATACTTTTACCGCTGGGGATCATGACTTCGGACACACAGAAACATACACGACTTACATAAGCCGCGGTCCGTCACGATATTTACTAAAAAGGCAAAAGTATTCTTAAAATTGGGTACAAAAACCAAGCCCCTGCAAGGGGCAATCATTTTTGCGCCCATTATCAAATTTTATTTAAGAATACCTTGCCGCATATTTGATAGACTCCTCAAATCAGGATAATAGCAGTATATCATAGTACGCTCTAAAAAACAAGAAATCATTTTACCGATTCCACAAATAAAATCGGAGGGTATTCACTGGAATACCCTCCGGTTTTGGTGATTATCGTGCGTCTATCCGAATTTTTGACTTTGCGGCCCGTTTCCGTTCCTTTTCGGCATGTTCCTGCTGGTAAGCTGCCTCTAATATTCTGTCCACTTGTTCTGGGCCAAAGGCCCTTTTGACCCGCTCATAGTCAGCGGAGACTTGCCGCATGGCCTTGTTTTCCAACTTGACCTCCTGCAATCGATCAGACAGGCGGATGTTGCTCTCCCTCACCCGGCCATAGTCCCCTTGCAGACGCTCAAATTTCCCCCGCAGCTCCACATAGGCCAGATACAGGGAGCGCAGCACCTTGACGATTTGGGCCAGCAGGGGCTTTGCCTTTTTCTCTCGGTAGGCCCGGCCTGTTTCCAGCGTTCCCGGCTCCGGCAAAATCTCCTCCGGATTGGCGGAGAAATCCGCTGCCAACCGCTCCATATTTTTCACCGCCGGGGCAAGTTCTTTGAGCCGCCGTTCCTGGCTCTCCACCTGGTTTTCTTTCTCCGCCTTGACCGTCTCCAGAACGGCGATCTCCTTTGCCCGCTGCTCTTTCTTGTAGTCCAGCACAGACAAGTGCTTGTCGTGGGTGCCTTTGTCCTCCCACTCAATCCCGTGGCGCTCCATGACCAGGGAAAGCTGCTCCTTTTCCGAGCGCACCCACTGGCTCCACTCTGTGTCCCCTCTGGTGCCGCCCTGGAAACCCTGGGCCGCTAACGCCTGTTTCAAAGATACCCTCGTGTCCAGCCCTCGCTTGCTCCCGGTGGTGAATGGTACAAAGTCAATGTGCAGATGGGGCGTAGCCTCGTCCATGTGGAGGTGGGCAGAGAACACCCGGAGTTGGGGGTTGCGCTCTTGAAAGCCCTTCATGTACTCGTCCAAAACCGCTGCCGCAAGCTGTCCCTCCTCGCTGTCGGCGCTCATATCATCTCGATTGCCCACTTGCAGGATGATTTCATGGAACGGCTTTTCCTGCTTGCCGGAGCGGATCTTCTCATAGTAATCCTCTATCCTTCTGTCGGCCCTGGTTTGTTTAGCGTTGTACCGTTCCAGAGCCTCGTCAAAGAGTTCATGGTACACCGCCTTGATATTCTCCTGGCAGTAGGTTATATTCAAGTGGGAGCGTTCCGGGTCAGTGTTCTTGGCGTGGAATTTTCTACTGTTATGGTTCACCGATCCTTGGCCCACCATGGCGCTGATTGTCCTTTTCAAATCAATCCCTCCTCCCTTTTCCGCCGCGCAAGCGGCGAGCCTTTGTTACTTTCTGCGAAAGTAACGCAAAAGCACTTTTGACAGCCTGACGGCCATCAAAAGCGCATTTGCGCCCTACGGGGTGGTGTGGGGGCTTTGCCCCCGGCAACTGCGGTTGCCTCCCCCAGCAGGGCCGCCCTTTGAAAAGGGCACCCTGCACCCCGCCTAAACTTTGTCACTCGCCGTTGGGCAGGGTGGAAAGGCCAGGGGCCTTTCCACCGCCCGGCAAGTGTTTTCCGTGGGCCGAAAGTCAAGGGGTACGGGTTGTATTGACTTGCGGCAATCTCCACCCGCAGGTATGCCCCCCTTGACTTTCGCCCCCGCTCCCCGTGACAGCCGTGACGACCGTGACGATGTTTTACACACCGCCTCCGCACTCCGAAAAGCTGTCACAGCTGTCACGGTCGTCACGCCTGGGGTTCCTCCAACGTGAGCTTGATACTCCGCCCGGCATGGGTTCGGGCGCTTTCATAGTGGATGTGGTACTCATAGGACAGCCGCCACGCCCGGACATTCAGCCGCATAGCCAGGGCATTGGGTTTCATATCCAGCCCCAGGGCGGCGACAAGTTCCGTGGCCGTCCCTCTCCACTCTGGCCGTTCCGCCGTTACCAGGGCGGCAACAGCCTCCAACACCGGGTCAGGCGGCTCCTGCCGCAGCTCCGTTTCCCGCCGCTCCAGCTCCCACACAAGCCGTTCCTCGTCCCGCTTGAGGTAGAGGCGCTGGTCTTGCTGATCCCGCCCAGAAATGTCCAGGGTGGCGGCGTTGTCTGCCCGCCGCTCCTTTTGGAGCAGAAAGGCCCCGTCTGCCGCACCCAATAAGCCGTTGGTGCCGGAGATCATATCAAACTTATCATCGGCCTGCTGCTTGCGGGTGTGATGTACAACCAGGAGGCAAACCCCGCTTATATCGGCAAACCGTTTCAGTTTGGTGATTACCTCATAGTCGTTGGCATAGCTGTACTTCTCTGCCCCGGCCTCCCGGATTTTTTGCAGGGTGTCGATGATAATAAGCCGGGTGTCCGTGTGTTCCCGGACAAAGCCCTTTAGCTGCTCCTCCAGGCCACCGCCGAGCTGCTTAGCTCCGATGGCAAAGAACAGGTTTCCGGTACTCTCTACTCCAAACATCCGGTACAACCGCTCCTGTAAGCGACGGTGGTTGTCCTCCAGGGCCAGATAGAGGACTGTCCCCTGGCGCACCTCATACCCCCACAGGGAAAGGCCCATACTCACATGATAGGCAAGCTGGGCCATGAGAAAGGACTTGCCCACCTTGGGAGCGCCCACAAAGAGATATGTCCCCGCATAGAGCAGACCGTCTACCACAGGAGGTCTGCCGGGGTACACCTGTTCGTAGAGGTCATTCATAGACACGGTAGGCAGATAGGCCGGGTCATTGACCCGGCTTATCTGCCGCAGGATTTCCTCCAAATCTCTTTCCGGGGGCTTGTGTTCTGTCACGCCCTCTGCTATACTTTGGTTAGGTTTTTGTGAGAGCGACTGTCCCCCGTCTGCGCCAACAGGCGGATATGGGGCAGTCGTTTTCTCTTGCAATCTATCCATCTATCAATCCTCCCTCATGCCGTCCATGATGGCGGCGATCAGCCGGATGGTGTCCAGCAACTCCCCATCCACGCCATTCCCGGCCTCGATACGCTCCAGTTCTTCCAGAACGGCGGCCAGCTCGTTCCGCAGGGCCTTATACACCCTGGGGTTGCCCTGTACCACCACATCCCGGCACAGCAGCCGTCGGGTGATGTAGTCCTGTTTGGTAAGGCCGGAGAGCCGCACAGCGGTTTCAATTTCCCTGTCCTCATCCGGGGACACCCGGAAAGCCACAGTTTTGTTTCTCCAGCGGTTGTGTCGGTCAAGATTTTTCACTGACATGATTTAGGCCCCCTTTCGCTCCATGTCCAGTTTGTCCGCCATCTCCGCCTGCCGGGTGGGGAACAGGTGGGCGTAGCGGTAGGTAATATCAATGCTTTCATGTCCCACCCGGTCAGCGATTGCCAGGGCCGTAAAGCCCATGTCAATGAGCAGCGAAATGTGGGAGTGCCTCAGGTCGTGTATTCTGATCCGCTTTACCCCGGCCTCTTTCGCACCCCTGTCCATCTCCCGGTGGAGGTAGGATTTTGTCACCGTGAAAATGCGGTCGGTGGGCTTCACCCCATACAGGCTCTTGATATAGTCTCGCATTTCTTCACAGAGGAAAGCGGGCATTTGAATGACCCGGTTGCTCTTAGGGGTCTTGGGGTCGGTAATCACATCCTTGCCCTTAATCCGCTGGTAGGACTTGGAGATGGTGACGGTCTGTTTCTCAAAGTCGAAGTCGCCAGGAGTGAGGGCCAGCAGCTCCCCCTCCCGGACGCCGCACCAGTAGAGCATTTCAAAGGCGTAATAGGAAAGGGGCTTGTCCATCATGGCCTCGGCGAATTTCAGATACTCCGCCTTTGTCCAGAACAGCATTTCCCGTCCCTTTGGCTTTCCCATATTGCCCGCCTGGGCAGCGGGATTGACCTTTAGATTGTAGTGCCGTACCGCATGGTTGAACACGGCGCTCAACTGATTGTGCAGCGTTTTTAAGTACACCGGAGAGTAGGGCTTGCCGTTCTTGTCCCGGTAACCCAGCATTTCATTCTGCCAGGCGATGACCTCCTTGGAGTGAATGTCGCACATCTTCCGCTTGCCGAAGTACGGCACCAACTTCTTGTAGAGGATATGCTCTTTCGTCCCCCAGGTGTTTTCCTTGATACGGCCTTTCATGTCCGCCACATAGACAGCCACGAAGTTTTCAAAGGTCATTTCCAGGTCGGCGGTCTGTTGTTGCAGGAATGTCCGCTCCCACTCCAGAGCCTCCCGCTTGGTGGGAAAGCCCCGTTTCATTTTCTTTACTTTCTTGCCCGTCCAGTCCTCGTAGTAAAAGGACGCATACCATGTGCCCTTTGCCTTGTCTTTGTATGCCGGCATTGTGGTTCCCTCCTTATTGTCTGTCCCGCAGCCCATAGAATTTTTCCTCGAAGTAGCGCCTGCTTACCCGTCCGGGAATGGTGAGAAAGCCTTTTTTCTTCAGCTCCTCGTTCATCTCCCGCACCAGCTTGTAGGCGTAGGGCTTGGAAATGCCCAGCTCCCTGGCGACCTCCTCTGCTCTCACAAACAGCTCCTTTTCCATGGTCAGCACCTCCTTATTTTAGTTTCGCAAATATGTTAATGTCACCATCTTCATTATACATTAACATAAGTGTTAATGTCAAGAATTTATTTCGCATTTTTGTTAAAGATTATCTTGCATCTTTCGCTTTTTTGCGCTATACTATTGGCAAAGGCGGTGGGATATTATGACAGTCGGAGACAAGATAAAGAAAATCCGCACCTTTCGAGGCATGACACAAAAGGAATTGGGGCTTGCTATCGGCTTTGAGGAAAAGGGAGCGGACAACCGGATCGCCCAGTATGAGACGAATTACCGTGTTCCGAAACGGGAACTGCTGGACAAGATGGCCGAGGCGCTGCGGGTAGACCGCCAGAACTTCTACACCATCGCCCCCGGCTCTGCCGAGGACTTCATGCGGACATTCTTCTGGCTGGACGAGGACAGCCCTGGCGCTATCCGCCTGTTCCAACTTGTCCGCAATCCGGGCAGAGCAGGGGCCGCTGATGATACCGCTGTACGGTACAATGATAGCGATGACTGGCCCGCACACCCTCCCGTGGGTATGTACTTCCAGTATGGCCTTGTGGACGAGTTCATGCGGGAATGGCTTTTTCGTCAGCAGGAGTTACACGCCGGGGAGATCACCAGGGAAGAGTATTTTGAATGGAAACTCAACTGGCCCCATACCTGCGACGATGGCCTGGAAAGCGAATATTATATCCCTTGGCGGAAAAATAAATAAGACAAGCAAAAAAACCGCCCTGCTGAATTTGTCGTTCAGCAGGGCGGTTTTGCTTGTCCTTTTGGGATTTTTCTCTTGAGAATACCGGGCGGACACAAATAGTATCAATCCAGTATCAAGAGCAGTATGGACGGGCAAAAAAGCCTGTATTCATGCGGGTTTTCGCCGTTTCGAGCGTCATTCCCACTCGATCGTCGCGTTGGGCTTCGGCGACAGATCAAAACAGACCCGGTTGATGCCCGGGACTTCTTCCATAATGCGGCGGGTGATGCGGCGCAGCACTTTCCATTCCAATTCGGGCACCTCGGCGGTCATGGCGTCCACAGTGTTCACTGCGCGCAGAATAACGGGATATTCAAAACAGCGCGCGTTGTCCCGCACCCCCACAGACTTGAAGTCAGGTACCACCGTGAAGTACTGCCACACGGTCTTGTCCAAACCTGCACGGCTGAATTCCTCCCGCAGGATAGCGTCGGAGGCGCGCACCAGCTCCAGCCGGTCGCGGGTGATCGCGCCCAGGCAGCGCACGCCCAGCCCGGGACCCGGGAACGGCTGGCGATAAACCATGGAATCCGGCAGGCCCAGCGCCACGCCGCAGGCGCGCACCTCGTCCTTGAACAGTTGTTTGAGCGGTTCTACCAGCGAGAACTGCAGATCCTCGGGCAAGCCGCCCACGTTGTGGTGGCTCTTGACCATCTTTGCGGTTTTGGTCCCGCTTTCCACGATATCCGGATAGATCGTGCCCTGCGCCAAAAACTCGATGCCGTCCAGCTTGCGGGCTTCTTCCTCAAAAACGCGGATGAACTCTGCGCCGATGATCTTGCGTTTGTCCTCCGGATCAGCCACACCGGCCAGCTTATCCAGGAAACGGTCGCTGGCATCCACATAGACCAGGTTGGCCCCCAGCTCGTGCCGGAAGACCTGCACCACCTGCTCCGGCTCCCCTTTGCGCAGCAGGCCGTGGTTGACGTGCACGCAGGTCAGTTGTTCCCCGATCGCGCGCAGCAGCAGAGCCGCCACCACTGAACTGTCCACACCGCCCGAAAGGGCAAGCAGCACTTTTTTCTTCCCCACCTGGCGGCGCACCAGTTCCACCTGGTCGGCAATGAAATTTTCCATGTTCCAGTTGGCCTCCGCATGGCAGAGGTCGAACACGAAAGCGCGCAGCGCGTTTTCGATGTTGACGCTTTCTGCGGGCATCGGCATGCTGGCGCCCTCATCCTCGCAGTCAAAAAAGAACACCGGCAGGCCGGATTTCCGGACGGGCTCCCCCAAGCGGATCTTCACGCCGTCGACCATGTCGTTCGGCCCGCCGCAGGCCACGATGCCGCGCAGATTGGGCAGCGCTGCCAATTCCTGGGCCGTGATGTCGTAATTGATGATTTCGCTGTAAACGCCGAGCGCCCGCACCGCGCGCGCCGCGTCGGTGTTGCGGGTGCTGCCCAGATCAAGGATCGCGATCATATCCTGTTTCATACTACTCCTGCTTTCTGCCTGCGCTTTTCCGTTTTTTTCGCAAAGGCGCGAATCATTTTTTCTGTTTTTCAGTATAGCACAGCGTTTTTAGCCCGACAAGCGACAAAGAAACCTCTGTTTTGCAGGGAGCCGAATTTTCGCAAAAAGACCAAAAAAATGTAAAATTTTTTGTGCGCTTTTGCCGCGAATATGGTATACTAACGAGGTAGCTTTTACACTGAATCAACGAAACGGAGTCAATGCCATGTCGGAGACAGTCATCATCGTCGATTTCGGCGGCCAGTACAACCAGCTCATCGCCCGCCGGGTGCGGGAAAACAATGTTTACAGCGAGGTCGTGCCCTACGGCAGAGCCCTGGAAGAGATCAAGGCAAAACGGCCCAAGGGCATCATCTTCACCGGCGGGCCGGCCAGTGTTTATGAAGAGGGTGCCCCCACAGTGGACCGGGAAGTTTTCGGGCTCGGCATCCCGGTGCTGGGCATCTGCTATGGGGCCCAGCTGATGGCCCATCTGCTGGGCGGCCGGGTCGTGCCCCCGGTGGCAAGGGAGTATGGCCGGGTGCGCATCCAGTCCAACGGCGGCCTGATGGCCAAAGTCGTGCGCGAGGGCACCAGCTGGATGAGCCACGGGGACCAGATCGAGGCCATCCCCGAGGGCTTTTCTGTGACGGCCACCAGCAACACCTGTCCGGTGGCGGCGATGGAAAACGCTGCGGCGGGCCTGTATGCGGTGCAGTTCCATCCCGAGGTCCAGCACACTGCCTTTGGCCGCGAGCTGCTGCACGCATTTTTGTACGATGTCTGCGGCTGCACCGGGGACTGGACCAGCGCTGGTTTTGTGGAGCGGGCGGTGGCCGCGGTGCGCGCTGAGGTCGGCGAGGAGCGCCGGGTCCTCTGCGCGCTGTCGGGCGGTGTGGATTCCACCGTGGCAGCGGTGCTGGTACACCGGGCCATCGGCGATCGTCTGACCTGCATATTTGTGGATCACGGCCTGCTGCGCAAGGACGAGGGCGATCAGGTGATGGATACCCTGACCCGGGAGTTTGATTTGAACGTCATCCGGGTAAACGCGCGCGAACTGTTTCTCGGCAAGCTGGCCGGGGTCACCGAGCCGGAGGCCAAACGCAAGGTCATCGGCGAAGAGTTCATCCGCGTCTTTGATGCCGAAGCGGCCAAGCTGGGCAAGATGGATTATCTGCTGCAGGGGACCATTTATCCCGACGTGATCGAGAGCGGGGCGGGCGACGCTGCGGTGATCAAAAGCCACCACAACGTGGGCGGCCTGCCCGAGGATGTGCAGTTCAAGCTGTTGGAACCGCTGCGTCTGCTGTTCAAGGATGAGGTGCGCAGCGCGGGCCGTGAGCTGGGGCTGCCCGAACACATCGTCAACCGGCAGCCTTTCCCGGGGCCGGGCCTGGCGATCCGCTGTCTGGGCGAGGTGACGGAGGAAAAGCTTGCTATTGTGCGCGAGTCGGATGCCATTCTGCGGGAAGAGATCGCCCGCGCAAAGCTGGACCGTGCGATCTGGCAGTATTTTACCGTCCTGCCCAATATTCGCAGCGTGGGTGTAATGGGCGACAGCCGCACCTACAGCCACGCGGTGGCGATCCGTGCCGTTACCAGCGTGGACGGCATGACCAGCGATTGGGCGCGCATCCCCTACGAGGTACTGGAAAAGATCAGCAGCCGTATCGTGAACGAAGTACCGGGTGTCAACCGCGTGGTATACGATGTCACAACGAAACCGCCTGCGACGATCGAGTGGGAGTGAAAATCCGTTATTCACTTTCTTGTCTTCAAAAGATAGATATTTCGGACGGAGGAAGCCTTATTTCTCTCTATTTCCGACCCTCTATTTTGCAAAGGAGGCGTTATGTTCCATCAATTTTCCCGCCGCGTCTGGTATATGGATCATGATGAGGCCAGCGACCGGCCTGTGCTGGGCTATGTGCGCGGCGACCGCCGCTGTTTGATGATCGACGCGGGCAACTCGCGCAGGCACGCCGAGGAGTTTCTTACCCAGCTTGAGCGGTCCCGGCTGCCCCGCCCGGGCCTTGTGGCGCTGACCCATTCTCACTGGGATCACTGCTATGGGCTGCACGCGCTGGACGCCGTGTCCATCTCCTGCACAGCCACCCTGCGCGATCTGGAACGGGACGCCGCCCTCTCCTGGAGCAGCGACGACCTGCGCCGTTATGGGGCCGAGGGCATTGTGCCCCAGTTCTGTGAAGAGCATATGCGGGTGGAATATCCACAGCTGGAGGAGATCACCGTCGCGCTGCCCGAGATCACGTTTGAGGGCACTCTGCAGCTGGATCTGGGGGGCTGCTGCGCCGTGCTGCGGCAGCTGGTAAACCCGCACGCGCCAGACGGCGTCGTGGTCCATCTACCTGAGGAGCGCACGCTCTTTGTGGGGGACGCAGCTTATCAGGAACTGGTGGGCAACGACTGGGTGGACCACCGGGACCGGCTGGAACTTTTTTTGCGGGAACTGGAGCAGATGGATTTCACCCATTGCTTTATCGGCCACGGCATGCCCATGCCGCGCAGCGAGCTGTTTGCCTGGTTTGGCGAACGGCTGGACGAACAACCGCCGTCCCACATCTAATAAAATACAGGGCAGGGGACGCTTTTTCAAAAAGTC
This sequence comes from Anaerofilum hominis, assembly GCF_014287275.1. Taxonomy (GTDB): domain Bacteria; phylum Bacillota; class Clostridia; order Oscillospirales; family Ruminococcaceae; genus Pygmaiobacter; species Pygmaiobacter hominis. Next base: position 175,993 of record NZ_JACONZ010000004.1, on the reverse strand, counting down.
TCCCCTGCCCTTTTTATATTCTTTTTCAGCAGGCCGCTCCCGGCCGCCGTTTTCCGGCCGTGCGGAGGTGAAAAAGTCCCCTTAAAAGCTCTGTACCGGGTTGAAACAGGTACTGACACCCGGCAGAATGATATTTCTCCCGTCACTGTCCGCAAGGACGGCGAGGATTGAAACAAGTGCTTGCACCTCCTTGTCAAGTTGTGCCTGGTCGCCGCTCGCAAGAGCGGCGTGGATCAAAACGAGCGCGCCAGCTCGGTGAGCACCCCGATCTGGGCCGCTGTCCGCAGGGATGGATGAATCAAAATACAAAGCATCCTGTACATATCTGCTGAAATGACGGGCTGTCGCCCGCATGAGCTGCACAGGTCAAAACCGCGCTTTTGCAAAGACCTCGTCTTTTCAGCTTGGCCCCCCTGCCCTGTCGCCCTCCTCCCTGCGTCCCCCTCTCTGCGGACGGAACTCCTGCCCCTGACTCCTTTTCCTCTGCCCCGGCAGGCAGCGCCCGGGCTGCTCCGGCCTTTCTGCGCGGCCCTTTCACGTTTTTATCCGTGCCGGCGGGCAGGCGGGGTGCCCCTGCGCGCGGGGTGGATGCCCCATCTATGGAACGCGCTGTCCCCGTCTTGTTTATACCGGCAGGTCGCGCCGCGAAAATGCCACGATTCCTGCGCCCATCAGCGCCAGGCCGGAAACCGCCAGGGCCAGCGCTCCCCATATGGGCCAGCTCTCCCCGGCCACCAGCTCTTTTGGCGCAAATAAAGTCAACGGGTCGATATACTTGAGCCCCTCAAATTTTTCTCCCGCCTGGGAGATCATCTGGATCAGCAAAAAGGCGATGCCCGCGCCGGCGCCGATGCCGCAGGACCAGCGGGTATCATTGCAGCAGCAGGAAGCGCAAAAACACACACCCGACAAAAAGATCAGCAGCGCATAAAGGGCGGCGTTGACGGCCAAAAACCGCCCGGTATCCAGCTCGCCGGGAAACAGCGCCGACGACAGCGCCCAGCAGAGGCCCGTCATCCAGAGCACCATGCACAGGCAGGCCAGCAGCAGCACCAGCGCCTGGGTGCGGGCCAGCCGGCCGCGCCGGTTTGGGGTGGCCAGCAGATAAGCCATCGAACCCCGGTCCACATACCGCGCCACCAGCCGGTTCGACAGCAGCACGATGAACACCAGCGGGAAAGCGATGAGCAAAAATCCATAAAGATAATTGACGATGAACTGGGTCAGCGTCGCGCCCACATCCAGCATCCCAAAGGCGGCAAAAAGCTGGGGCATGCTCTCCGCCATCAGGTTCAAGCTGTCCCCCAGTTTGGGGTCGAACATGACCACGATCATAGAGCCGTACAGGGCCAGCACAGCCAGAAAAATAAGCAGCAGTTTGTAGGACGACCGCACTTCCCTTGCAAAAAGCGTTTTATTGATCATTTGCTTCACCCCCGTAAAAATGCAGAAAAAGCTCTTCCAGCGTCTCGCGGTGCAGGTCGATATCCCTCACTGAATAGGCGCTCACAGCCTTGAGGAAAGCGTCCGGGCTGCCGGTCACCGCCGCCTGTACCGTGTCTCCCTGCTGCCGCGCCCCTTTCTGCCAGGACGCGGCGAACGCCGCCGCGTCCTGCGGGCGCTCGAACTGTACGGAAAACAGTTTGCGCTTGGTTTTTTTCAGCTTTTCCAGCCGCTCGACGGCGGCGATGCGCCCCTCACGGATGATGACGGTGCGGTCACAGGTGCGCTCCACCTCCTCAAAGATATGCGAGGACATCAGGATCGTCGCGCCGCGCTGCTTTTCACCGAGCACCAGGTCGATAAATCGGTTCTGCATCAAGGGGTCCAGGCCGCTGGTCGGCTCGTCCAGGATCAGCAGCTCCGGGCCGCCCATAAAAGCAGCCACGATGGCCACTTTTTGCTTTGTGCCCTTGGACATGCGCTTGATGCGCGCCGAGCCGTCGAGTTCAAAGCGTTCCATCAATTCCCGCGCGCGGCCAAAATCTGAAATCCCTTTCATCTTCGCCAGAAAATGCAAAAATGCCTCGCCGGTCATGTCTTCCATAAAGGCGGGCTCGCCCGGCAGATAGCCCAGCTCCCGCTGGATCTGAGCCGCGTGTGCAAAGCAGTCCCGCCCGCCGATCCGCACCGATCCCTGATCGGGTCGGATAAAGCCCATCATCTGCCGGATGGTGGTGGTCTTGCCCGCGCCGTTTGGGCCCAAAAAGCCCATCACTTCCCCCTTTTCCACCGCAAAGCTGAGGTCAAACACCCCGCGCCCGCCGCCATAATCTTTGGTCAGTTTTTCTGCCTCGATCATCCTGCTCACAAATACTCCTCCTTATAGGCCATGCTGCGGAACATCTCCGACCAGCGCTGGTAATCCCGCATCACCTGGTCCACCTCCACCGGCAGGCCCCGCCGCCGCAGTTCTTCCAGATACCCCAGCGTCATCCAGGTGAGCATCCGCAGCAGCTCCATGGGGTCGACCCCCGGCCGGAACCTGGAAAAATCAATGTTTTTAAAATAATTCGCCGCGCTGTCCAGCGTCTGCTGCAGCCGCGCATCCAGTTCGGGGGCCAGCCCCTCATCCCGGGAGGAACAGAGCCTCACTGTGAACTCCATCAGATAGGGGCTTTCCGCCACCAGCTTCAGCTTTTTTTCCGCACCGTGCGCCATCATCTCAAAAAAGTCGGTGATCTCTGCAAACTTCTTGTCTGTCACCTGCTCCGCGACCATCTGCTCCACATACCGGTACAGATAAAAATAGAGTTCCTTTTTGCTGCCGAAATAGTGGAACAGCAGCCCTTTTGAGATGCCCGCCCGCGCCGCAATATCGTCGGTGGAGGCCCGCTTGTACTCATTTTTGGCAAAGACCTCCATGGCCGCGTTCACGATGCGCCGCTGCTTTTCCTCCGGCAGGGCAAAAAACTTTTCGTTCACCGCCGCTCTCCCCTCTCTCCGATTGACCGATTCGGTCGGCCGATGGTCCCATCATAATACATTGACTCAAATTTGCAAGGCCCCTGCAAATTTTTATTTCTTTGCAATCAAAAACGACTTATCTCAATGCCCTTGTCCTCGCCGCTGTGCGGCAGCTGGGCGGATGGCTGAAAAAAACAGCCTCCGCCTATTTTTTCCATTTGCCGCGGCTTGAGGACAGGCCACATGGCTGCTAAAAACACCTTGTTTCTATGGCTCGCCCCTGCATCCCGCGTTTTTCCTGAATTCCCTGCTGCAGAAAATCGGTCTTGCCCTTGCGCCGGGCGCGCTTTTATGACATACTGGTAGTGCAGACGACAGCTTTCCGCGCCTTTTGTCCGGCGCGGGAGGCGCGCTTTTTTCAGGAGGTGCTTTTTTGAATAAAACATTGTTTGAAAACGGGCTGATCATCACGGTGGACGACAGGGACAGCGTTTACCGCAGAGGCTATCTTCTGGTCGAGGACGACCGGATCGCCGCCGTAGGCGAGGGCGATTACACCGGCGACCGCACAGGCATCGCCGTGGTGGATGCGGACGGCAAGGCGGTGCTTCCCGGCATCGTGGACGCTCACACCCATGTCGCGGGCAGCCTGTTCAAGGGCCTGCTGGAGGACGATCCCAACGGCTTTTATGGCTTTGCCCTGCCGATGGAGGGCCAGCTGACGCCGGAAGACGTCTATCATCTTTCCCGCCTGGGCGCCTGGGAGTGCATGCAGGCCGGCGTTACCACCATCAACGAGATCTATCACTATGTGCTCTCGGTGGCAAAGGCAGTGGACGAGGTGGGGCTGCGCGCCGTCATCAGCCAGAACATCGTGGATGTGGATATCGGCGCGCTGCGCTATAACGACTACACCCGTTATCCCGCCAAAGGGGAGGCCTTTGTCGAGGACAATATCCGGCTGATCGAAGAGTATCACGGCAAAGACAACGGCCGGATCACCTGCCGCTTCGGCCCGCACGCCACCGATACCGTCTCGATGGAACTGGCAAAGAAGTGCGCGGAACTGGGCAAAAAGCATGGGGTGGGTTTTCACACCCATGTGGCCCAGAGCCAGCGTGAGGTCGCGCTGCTCAAAGAGGCTTACGGGCTCACGCCGGTGGAATTTCTGCGGGAGACCGGTCTGTTGGGCGACCATTTGATGGCGGCGCACTGCATTTATACCACGCCCGGGGATGTGGAGCTGCTGGCAAAGAGCGGCACCCACCTGCTGCACTGCACCGAGGGGCTGGGCCGCAACGGGGACTTCCCGCCGATGAAAGAGATGTTTGCCGCCGGGGTCCACGTCGTGCTGGGCACCGACTGGCTGACTATGGACCCGTGGACCAATATGCGCTTCGGCGTGGCCCTCAACCGCCACCACGGGGTGGACTATGAGACGGCCAGCGCCCGCGGCATGCTGCGCCGCTCTACCATCGAACCGGCCCGCGCCCTGGGCCTGGGCGACAAGGTGGGCAGCCTGGAAGCAGGCAAGCAGGCGGACGTGATCCTGATGGATATCACCGGGCCGAACCTGACCCCCATGTTCCACGACCCGGTGGTGACCCTCGTTTACAATGCCTGCCGCCGCGACGTCAGCGACGTGATGGTCGCGGGCAAATTTACCGTGCGCGACCGCGCGCTGCAGACCGTGGATGTAAAAGAGGTCATGAAAAACGGTCAAAAAGTCGCTTATGACGTGTACGGCCGCCATGTGGCGACCTTGTCCTGAACGCGGGGGACGCAAAAGGACGCAAAAAAAACGATCGGGGACAGGGTGCGGAGAGTCATTTTCCGTGCTCTGTTTTTTTGATCGTCCCTCTTCCGCCGACCTCCCCGCTGTTTTTTTCCTTTCGGGGCGGCCCCGCCGCAAAAACTTATGGACTTAATTTATGGGCGTAAACAGAATAGACACGGGCCCCGCAGCACGCTTTCCCGCGGCCTGCCGCTTTCCCACGGGTCGCGGGCCGCGCGCCTCCGCGCCGGCTGTTTTTTCCCGGCCGGAGCGTCAGCCCTTTGTCCCGGCGTCCCGCTGTTATAAAATATGGGCAGTGGGTTTCAATTCGCGTCGACTCTGCGGGCGGCCTGAGATGCCTGGAGCGGCCGCCGCCCGCAGTCCGGCACAAAAGCAGGGGCTTTTCTCCCCCGCCTCCACCGTCCTGCCCGCCAAAGCCGGGTCTGGCCAAAGCGGGCGCGGCATTTTTCTGCAAAATAAACCGTTGACTTTTTCGTTTGGACGAGCTAAAATAATAAGGCACTCTGAATGTCGGAGATGCGGGTTTAGCTCATCTGGTAGAGCGTCTGCTTCCCAAGCAGAAGGTGGCGAGTTCGAGCCTCGTAACCCGCTCCACAGAAAAACGCCCACAAAGTGGCTTCACAGGCCTTTTGTGGGCGTTTTGCTTATCCTTTTGTCCCGCTCCCGCGCGGGCCGGCACGGGCCCGGAGCGGCCTCGCCTGCACCAAATCTGTACCAACACCGCATCCGATCTTTTCCTTTCGCCCAGGCCCGCCCTGGCGTGTCTTTTATCTTGATTTCCGGGGGAACTTTTCATGGAGTATCAGCTGCTCAAAAACAATGGCGACGCCGTCCCGGTGCCCTCTCTTGTGCTGCGCCGTCTCGCGGCGGCCAGCGGGGATCAGCTGCGGGTGGCGCTCGCCATCCTGCGGGACGGCAAGGTGTGCCCCGAGGCGCTTTTGGCCGAGTTTCCCGCCCTGGGCAATGCCGATACGCTGGAAAAGCATCTGATCTACTGGGCGGGCGCGGGCCTGCTGTCCACCACCGGCCCTGCCGCCGCCGCGCCCAAGCGCCCGCTGCAAAAACGTCCGCCCCGCCTCTCGACGCGGGAGGTGACGGCCGCAGCCGAAAACGACCCTCAGGTTGCTGTTCTCATCACCGAGAGCCAGAACCTGTTCGGTACCGTCCTCAACGAGAGCGACGGCAACGTCCTCGCCTCTTTGTATCTGCAGGACAAACTGCCGGTGGACCTGATCCTCACCGGGATCGCGCATTTTGTGACCAAGGGCAACCGCAGCGTGCGGTATATCGCCCGGGTGCTGCTCTCCTGGCGGGAAGAAGGCATCCGCACCGGCGCGGATATGGAGCGCTATCTGTCGACGCTGGCCCAGCGCGAAAAATATGAGCAGGAGACCGCGCATATCCTGGGCGTGGACGCCGCGGGTTTTACCTCCAGCGAGCGCACTCTGATCGCCCGCTGGTATGAGGAGTACGGCTATGGCGGCGAGATGATCCGCGCCGCCAGTCAGCGCGCCGGGGACAAAAACACGGTGCGCTATCTGAACGCCATGCTGAAAAAGTGGAATGCCAAAGGATACCGTTCGCCGGGTGAGCTGATCGCGGAAGGCCCCTCCAACACCCATGAGCAGGGCAGGATCGTCACCCGGGAAGACGACCTTTTGCTGCGTGAGCCGGACCACATGCCCAAATTCAAAAAAAGAGGTGAACGCTGATGCGCCGCGCAGAACTGCTCGCCAAAGCCATGGAGGACGTGCGCGCCTGCCGGCAGAGAGCCATCACACTGGCCGAGCGCGACAAACAGCGCGCCTATGACAAGGTGCCGCGGCTGCTGGTGCTGGACAACCTGACCATTGAGACCGGCCTTGCCCTGGCCCGTCTTTCAGCGGCGCGCGCGCCGGAAAACCTGCTGGCCGAGAAGCGGGCCGCGCTGGAGGCCATCGAGACCGAGCGGGCCGCGCTGCTGGCCGAAAACGGCTTTGCGGCCGATTTTCTGCAGCCGCATTTCCACTGCCGTTTCTGCCAGGACACCGGCTCCACCGCAAACGGCCTTTGCGGCTGTGTGGAAGAGCGCATCCGCGCCCTGCGCCGGCAGGAGCTGCTGGGGGTGGCCCCCCTGTCCGAATGTCGCTTTGACAACTTTGACCTGCTGCGCTACCCGGATATCATCACGCCGCCCCGGCGCACCAGCCCCCGCGAGGTCATGCGCAGTAATCTGGATTACTGCCGTCAATACGCGGACAACTTCGGCGCCGACTGCCCCAGTGTTTTCATGACCGGCAACACCGGGCTGGGAAAGACCCATCTGGCGCTCTCCATCGCCGGCGTGGTGCTGGCGCGGGGCTTCAATGTGCTGTACGTCAGCAGCCAGAGTGCTTTCGGCGTCATTGAGAAAGACCGCTTTGACGACGGGGGCGAGACGCTGCAGGCCATGCTGGAGGCTGAACTGCTGATTTTGGACGATCTCGGCACCGAATACCTCACCCCCTATATCTCCAGCTGCATCTACCGGCTGGTGGACACCCGCCTGACCGCCCACCGGCCCACCATCTATACCAGCAACATCCAGACCCAGCAGACCCTGAACGCCCGCTACACGGAAAAAGTCGGCAGCCGTCTGTTCGGCGACTGCGAGATACTGTATTTTCGGGGGGAAGATCTGCGTCTGACCGAAAGACGCATCGGCGAATAAGCCCCATACAGCGGCAAGGCTTTCTCCCCCGCTGCCGCCGCGGCCGGACTTTTATCCAGTCGTCCCGGCCAGCAGGCACAAACACCCCCGGCTTTGCCGGGGGTGTTTGTGCCTGCTGGGATATCCCCGCGGCAGACGGCCGCCGCAGCCCATCCCAAAGCAGCGGCAGAGAAGACGGCTGTTTTTGCGCGCACCGGCACGCCGTTCTGCGGGCAAAGGCATTGCTTCTGCCCGGACTGGACCCGCCTCCGATACCGCGACCCGCCGCGGCAGAAAACGCTTTTCCGCGCTTTTTTTCGCTCTGCGGCGGCCGGGCAAGGGAGGCTCGTCCCCCACAGCCGCGGCGCTGCATAGAGCGGCAGGGGCGGGTCCATACTGAAACAAACCGCACGCAAAGCGCCCGCGCGCGCAATCAGGATTTGCTTATTGTCGCAAGATGTTGTAAAATGGGTGAGAAATAAAAAGCGCGGAAAGCGGCAGCGGCCGCCGTCCGCGCCTCAAAAGTCGAAATTCAAGTGATGGAAGCGGGCCTCACGGGCGATCCCGCTTCCATCATTTAGAGATTGGTGATACGATGTCAAGAGCTATTGGCGAGATCCTGCGCCGTTACCGCAGGCTGTTTCTCGTCCTGTTCGACATGGCGGCGGTCGCGGCTTCCTATATCGGCACCTGGATGCTCACGCTGCAGGGCAGCGACCTGCTGGGAGACAGCATGGTGGGCATGGCGGTCATGACCAGCCCTTACAAAAAGTATTTCAGCCTTATGGCTTCCAGCTGCTTTCTGTTTGTCAGCTGCTACATTATCATCTATGCCTTTATGGGGATGTACGACAGCCTTTGGCGCTACGCGGAGATCATCGAGTTCTTCCGCGTCTGCGTGGCCTCTTTTCTGGCGGTGGCGGCCTTTGTCACCCTTTCCCAGCTGATCTTTACCGAGCGGCGCATCCCCATGGCCGTGTATCTGATGAGCGCGATGTTCGCCACCATCCTCACCCTGATGGCGCGCCTGACCTACCGCATGTACCGCAACACCAAGATCAAAAGCAGCCGCAAGCAGCGCCGCCGGGTGCTGCTGATCGGGGCCGGCGACGCGGCCAGCATGCTGCTGCACGAGATCAACCGCAACCCCAGCGACGAGATGAACATCATCTGCGCGGTGGACGACTCCCCGCAAAAGGTCGGCCGCACCATTCTCGGCGTGCAGATCATGGGCACCACGGCGGATATCCCGGACCTGGTAGAGCGCTGCGAGATCGAGACCATCCTGCTGTGCATCCCCACCATTGAAGAAAACGACAAGCGCCGCATCCTGTCGATCTGCTCCAAGACCAACTGCAACCTGCGCATCATGCCGGACCTTGTCAAGCTGATCGCGGACGGGCGCGATCTTTCCTCCCGCATCCGCGACGTCAAGGTGGAAGATCTGCTGGGCCGCGAGGTCATCGAGATGGACCCGGCCACCAACACCCTGATCAGCGGCAAGGTGGTCATGGTCACGGGCGGCGGCGGTTCCATCGGCAGCGAGCTGTGCCGCCAGATCGCCGCGGCCGGGCCCAGCAAGCTGGTCATTGTGGATATCTATGAGAACAACGCCTATTCCATCCAGCAGGAATTGATCCGCAAATACGCAGACCGGCTGGACCTGGAGGTCCAGATCGCCTCTGTGCGGGACAGCAAAAAGGTGGACCGCCTGTTTGCCGAGTACCGCCCCGCGCTGGTGTTTCACGCCGCGGCGCACAAGCATGTGCCCCTGATGGAGACCAGCCCGGAGGAAGCGGTCAAAAACAACGTCTTCGGCACCTATAACGTGGCCCTTTCGGCGGAAAAATACGGCGCTGAGCGGTTTGTGCTGATCTCCACCGACAAAGCGGTCAACCCCACCAACGTGATGGGGGCCACCAAGCGCATCTGCGAGATGATCGTACAGACCATTGCCGAGACCAGCAAAACGGATTTTGTGGCTGTGCGGTTCGGCAACGTGCTGGGTTCCAACGGCTCGGTGCTGCCGCTTTTTAAGGAACAGATCGCGGAGGGCGGCCCGCTGACCGTCACCGACCCGGACATCGTGCGCTATTTTATGACCATCCCCGAGGCGGTCAGCCTGGTGCTGCAGGCCGCCAGCATGAGCGGCAAGGGCAACATCTTCGTGCTGGATATGGGCGAACCGGTGCGCATCCTGGATCTGGCTGAAAACCTGATCAAGCTGGCGGGTTTCATCCCCTACCGGGATGTGGATATCGTCTTTACCGGCCTGCGGCCCGGCGAAAAGCTGTTTGAAGAGCTGACCATGGACGAGGAGAGCGTGCACAAGACCGCGAACAAAAAGATTTTTGTCGGCGCGCCGCTCAAGATGGACAAACCCAATTTCTTCACCCATCTGGCCCGCCTCAAAGAGATCGCCTATTCCAACGACAGCAAGCGCCTGCTCGCCTTTATCAGCGAGATGGTGCCCACTTTTGATCACGAGATTTAGGAGCGGTGCCCATATGTATCCGGTCGTCAAACGAATCCTTGATTTTGTCTGTTCGCTGCTCGGCGTCATCCTGCTCTCCCCGCTGCTGCTGGTGCTGGCGCTGCTGGTCAAGTGCGGCAGCCCCGGGCCGGTGCTGTTCCGTCAAAAGCGGGTGGGCAAAAACAAGACTTACTTTGAGATCCTGAAATTCCGCAGTATGCGGGCGGACACCCCAAAGGACGTGCCCACCCACCTGCTGCAGAACGCAGAGAGCGCCATCACCCCGGTGGGCCGCTTTCTGCGCAAGACCAGCCTGGACGAACTGCCCCAGCTGTTCAACATCCTGGCCGGGCAGATGAGCATCGTGGGGCCGCGCCCCGCGCTTTGGAACCAGGACGACCTGATCGCCGAGCGGGACAGATACGGCGTCAACGCCCTCACGCCCGGCCTGACCGGCTGGGCGCAGGTCAATGGCCGCGACGAGCTGCCCATCCCGGTCAAAGCGGAGCTGGACGGCTATTATGCGGTCCACATCAGCTTTTGGCTGGATGTGAAGATCTTTTTCAGGACCATCTCCAACGTGCTTTTCGGGAGAGGGATCGTCGAGGGCAAGCACTGAGCGGCCCCCGTTTTTGAGACTGCCCCGGCGCAGGGGCGGCCGCGGCACAGAGGGGCCGCTTTTCGGCCTGCGGTGCGCGCGCGGCGGCCTGGGCCGGGAGGGGGCGCAAAGGTGAAGATCCACATCATAGGCGGGAGCGGCTCCGGAAAGACTTATCTGGCAAAGCGGCTGGCGGACAGATACCTGCTCCCGGTTTATGAGCTGGACGATCTGTTCTGGGACAACGCAGCCGGCCGGTACGGCGTAAAGATGCCGGCGGAAAAGCGGGACCGGCTGCTGAGGGACATCCTCTGCACGGATGATTGGATCGTGGAGGGCGCCTACTGTTCCTGGCTGGCCGAAAGTTTCCGGCAGGCGGACGTCATCCTTGTGCTGGAAATGCCGGCAAGGGTGTGCCAGAGCAGGATCATCCGCCGCTTTTTCAAGAGGAAGCTGGGGCTTGAGGGCGGCAAGCGGGAGACCCTCGGTTCGCTGATAGACCTGCTGCGGTGGACGGCGGCGTTTGAAAAGAACAATCTTCCCGAGATCCAGGAGATGCTGGCGGCCTATCCGGATAAGACCGTCACCCTGCACAGCAGGGCGGAAGCGGAGCGCTATATAAAGTGTCATTGTCCGTGACATGCGCGCTTTGCGGCGATGGCGGGGCCATTAAGATAAGATATTTTTTAGTAACCATACGCCCCCCGCCGCAAAGCGGTAAGGGCGAGGCCAGCAAAATAACTCGCTTTTTATAGTTATGCAGCCCGTCCTCAGGCCGCGGCGAATGAAAACAAGTCTGTTTAAAATAGTATAAAGCAACAAAAAGCGCCGCGGCGGGGAGACTCTCCCCTGCCGCGGCGCTTTTTTACATCTCTGCCCTGCGGCAGAGCCGGTTTCATTTCAACAGGTCGGACAGCAGCTGCCGGTTATCGGTCAGCAGGCCCAGCATGCAGCGGAACACCGTGTCGCCGTCCGCGATGAATTTTTCTTTTACCGCATTTGCGGTCAGCTCGTCGGGCAGATAAAGTTCAAAGGAAAAGACCTGCTCTCCCAGATCCTCGATGGTACAGCGCACCTGCCAGCCGTCTGTGGTCCTGGTCACCTCTGCCTTGTGCTGCGCCTGTTTGCGCTTGTACTGCTGGGCTGTGAGCACCGCGTTCACGGCGCTCTCGCGCACCGAGCGGGGCACCTCGCCCTCAAGGGTATCCGCCAGGTCCGAGCCGCTGGCCGTCACCTGGTACGCGCCGTCCTCCAGCTTCAGATGCCCCAGCGCGCACAGCTTGTCAAGCGCATCGGACAGTTCAAAATAATTGACCAGCTCCTCTCCCAGCAGTGCATTTTCGATCTCCTGCCGGGTAAGGGGCGTGCCGATGCTTTTGAGCAGGTAGCACAACAGGATGCGGATCTCGGTCGAGGTCGTCAGCCCGCCCGGACGCACGCCGCCGGTAAATGCCCGGTTCGACATCGGTTCGGCCTCCTTCCTTTGATAAAGCTGCTTTTTTCGCCCGCCGTCCCCGCCTTTTCCGGGAGACGCGGCGCCGCACATCACACGCGGCGCGGGGCGATCAGGGGGATGAGTTAAGTATAGCACAGTCCCGCGGGTTACTCAACTGCCGCCGCGCGCCGGCATCTCTTCTGAAAAAACGGTGCGTACCAGGCGGCGTGCGCCGGGGCAGGAATAGACCCATTCGTCCAGATGCCCCTCGCTGATAAAAAGATGCAGCGGGGCCGGGGCCGCCGGGGCGGGCAGGCGGCTGAGCACCACCAGCTTGATCTTCATCTTCTGGGGCAGGATGTTTTTGATGTACACGCTGACGGCGTCCCCCGGGGACAGGGCGTCGGTATACTCCGCAAGGCCGGCCAGATTGGGGGTCAGCTCAATAAAAACGCCGTAGTCCTCCACGCTGCGCACGATGCCCATCACGCTCATGCCCACCCGGAACAGGTCGGCATTGTCCTGCCAGCTGCCCAGCAGCTCTTTCATGCTCAGCACCAGGCGCCCGCGCTCGTCCCTCTGGCGCACCACGCAGGTGAGCGGCTGGCCGGTCCGCACCCGGTCGGCGGGCGAAGCGATGCGGGACACCGAAAGGCAGTCGATGGGCAGCAGCGCGCTGATGCCGCATCCCACGTCGCAGAACACGCCGAAAGGCTCGATGTGGGTGGCGGTGCAGGGGATGACGTCGCCCGGCTCCAACCGGTCCAGATACTCCTCCCGGCAGCGGCGCTGGGCCTCTGCGCGGGAGAGGACGAACCGGGGCCGCGGTCCCCCAACGGCCTCGGTGATGACAAAACAGGCGGCGCGCCCCACCCGTGTGATCACTGCAATATCCCGCACCTGCCCGGTGCGTATCCCCTCGGCGCACTCCTCATGGGGCATCAGTGCGGGATAGCCGCCCAGACAGAAGTGCAGGCTTTTATCGGTGTCGTACAGCAGGGCCGTGCTCTGCAGGACCGTGTGCTTTTCCGCAGCCTCCATCAGTTCGCGCAGGGTAAAGTCGGTACAGCAGGGCAGCCGGTCCTCCGCAGCGTAGATCATTTTTGTTTCCTCCTTAAAAGCGCGCGGTCTGCGGGGCGAAAAAGGCCTCATGCCCGGGCGCGGCGCCGGTGATAAGGGCGGAAGCCGGAAACCCTCACACGAAAGCGCCCGCGCCCGTGTGAGGGCATCCCCGTCCCTGCCCGTCGTCTAAACTATATGCCGCACCGGCGGTGAATATTTGCACAAGCGGGGCGAATGTACTATAATATATAAGACTGCCGGGCGGCCTGAGGGCGCGTCCGGCGCGGAAAATCACAGTCGGGGTGAAGCGCGTGGACGTGCAGGTAGGAGACGTTTTGCAGATGAAAAAGCCGCATCCCTGCGGCGGCAGTTCGTTTGCCGTGCTGCGGGTGGGGATGGATTTCCGCGTGCGCTGCGTCAAGTGCGGGCGGGAGGTCATGGCGCCCCGCGCAAAGATCGAGCGCAATATCAAAAAGATCATCCGGGAGGCAGAGCGGTAGCGCGGCCCTTTTCGTATCGTTTTGAGAACAGAACAAAAAGGAGCGCAAAGATATGCTGGACAAACTGGACGAGGTCAAACGCCATTATGAAGAGATCGGCAACCAGCTCACGGATCCCGGGGTGATCCGGGACAACAACCTTTACCGCAGCCTGATGAAAGAGCACAAAAACCTGACCCCGCTCATAGAAAAATACGACGAGTACCGCCGGGCCAAACAGGCGTTTGATGAGGCCAAAGCCCTGCTGGAAGAGGGCGGTCTGGAGCCGGATTTCAAAGAGATGGTGCAGGCGGAGTACGATGAGAACCGCGCACACTGCGAGCAGGCGGCGCAGGAGCTGAAGGTGCTGATGCTGCCGCGGGATGAAAACGACGACAAAAACATCATCATGGAGATCCGCGGCGGCACCGGCGGCGAGGAAGCGGCCCTGTTTGCCCACAGCCTCTACCGCATGTACACCATGTACGCCGAGGCCCGCCGCTGGAACATCGAGGTCAACAGCGTCAGCGAGACCGAACTTGGCGGCATCAAAGAGATCAGCTTCACCGTAAACGGTGAGGGCGCGTACAGCCGGCTGAAGTTTGAGGGCGGCACCCACCGGGTGCAGCGGGTGCCGGAGACCGAGACCCAGGGCAGGGTGCACACCTCGGCCGCCACCGTAGCGGTGATGCCGGAGGCGGAAGAGGTGGAGCTGGAGCTGGACCCCAAAGACCTGAAAATCGACACTTTCCGCTCCTCGGGCGCGGGCGGCCAGCACATCAACAAGACCTCTTCCGCCATCCGGGTGACTCATCTGCCCACCGGCATGGTGGTGGAGTGCCAGGACGAGCGCAGCCAGTACAAAAACAAGGACAAGGCCCTGCGGGTGCTGCGCAGCCGCCTGCTGCAGCAAAAACAGGAGGCACAGCACGCCGAGATCTCTGCCGAGCGCAGAAGCCAGGTGGGCACGGGCGACCGCAGCGGCCGCATCCGCACCTACAACTACCCCCAGGGGCGGGTGACGGATCACCGCATCGGCCTGACGCTGTACAAGCTGGACGCCGTGCTGGACGGCGATCTGGACGAGGTGATCGACGCGCTTGTGACTGCAGACCAGGCGGAAAAACTCAAGTCCTCCGCAGAGGAATAGGAGACGAATACCATGGATACAAAACTGCTTGCCGCGGGGCCCGAGGCTGTGGCCGAGGCCGCCCGCCTGCTGCGCGCGGGAGAGGCCGTGGGCATCCCCACCGAGACCGTCTACGGTTTGGCCGCAGACGCCACCAACGCCGCGGCGGTGAAAAAGATCTTTGAGGCCAAGGGCCGCCCGCAGGACAACCCGCTCATCGTGCACATCGCCGGCATGGAAGAACTGCCCGCCGTGGTGCGGGAGATCCCGGCGGCTGCCCAAAAGCTGGCGCAGGCCTTTTGGCCCGGGCCGCTGACCATCATCATGAAAAAAAGCGACGCCATCCCCATGGCCACCAGCGCCGGGCTGGACACCGTCGCGGTGCGCATGCCCTCTCACCCGGTGGCCCGGCAGATCATCCGGGCCGCGGGCCTGCCGCTGGCCGCGCCCTCCGCAAACCTGTCCGGCCTGCCCAGCACCACCACGGCCCGGCACACCTTTCAGGACATGAACGGCCGCATCCCGCTGATCGTGGACGGCGGCCCCTGCGAGGTGGGGCTGGAGTCCACCGTGATCACCGTGGCGGGCGAGGTCCCTACCCTGCTGCGCCCCGGCTATATCACCCGCGAGCAGCTGGAAGCCGCGCTGGGGTGCGAGGTGGCGCTTTCCTCCGCCATTCTCAACAAGCTGGCAGAGGGCGAGGTGGCGGCCTCGCCGGGCATGAAGTACAAGCATTATTCTCCCCGCGCGGACGTGATCTTGCTGTCGGGGCCGTTTTCCGCTTATAAAGAATATGTGCAGGCGCATGCCGGCGCCGGCGTTTTTGCGATGTGCTACGAGGAGGAGCAGCCCCTGCTGGGGGTGCCCTGCATCCCCTGCGGCCGGGCAGGCGACCCCGACAGCCAGGCGCACGCGCTGTTCGCCGCCCTGCGGGAGGCGGACGAGCGCGGCGCGCAGGTGGTGTATGCCCACAGCCCGGCCCAGGACGGGGTCTCCATGGCGGTCTATAACCGGCTGGTGCGCGCCGCCGCTTTTCAGGTGATCGAGCTGTGAGGGTGGTCGGCATCACCGGGACCTCCGGCAGCGGCAAAAGCACGGTGAGCGCCTGGCTGGCCGCCCAGGGATATCCGGTCATCGACGGGGACGCCGTCACGCGGGAGCTGGCGACGCCCGGCAGCGCTTATGTGAAAGCGCTGGTAAAAGAGTTTGGCGCCTCGGTCTGCGACGAACAGGGAAACCTGCTGCGCCGAAGCCTCGGCGAGCGGGCTTTTGCGACGCCGGACGGGCAAAAACGGCTGACTGCCGTCACCATGCCGCTGATCCTGCGGGAGATCAAAGGGCGGATCGCCGCCGCCCGGGCGGCGGGGGCCGCGCTGCTGTTCCTGGACGGGGCTCTGATAATCGACACGCCTTTCGAGCCGTTGTGTGATAGTATTGTGGCGGTGCTCAGCGACAGGGAGACCCAGGCCCGGCGCATCGCCCTGCGGGACGGCGTGTCGCAGCAAGCGGCGCTGGACCGTCTGGACCGGCAGGCCGCGCCTGAGACGCTGCGCGCCCGGGCGGACTTTGTGCTGGAAAACACCGGCACAAGGGACGAACTGCTGCAAAAGGCCGGGCGACTTCTTCAACAGCTAAAGGGATGACCAATGAGAAAAACAGGAAAAAATCTGATCGTGCTGGCGGTGCTGCTGGCCGTGGGCCTGTTGGGCCTGCTGACGGCGCCCAAGGCGATCCGCGTTATTGAAGAGCACAGCTTCCCTCTCCGCTACAAAGACACGGTGGAACACTATGCCGCTGAGTTTGAGATGGACCCGCTGATGATCTACGCCATCATCCGCACCGAAAGCGGCTTTGACCAGACGGCGGAATCCGCCGTGGGGGCGCGCGGCCTGATGCAGATCACCGAGGAGACCTTTGCCTGGATCAAGCTGAAGATCGCAAACGACGAGCCGCTGACCTTTGAGGACCTGTGGGACCCGTCGGTCAACATCCGCTTCGGCAGCTACTACCTGTCCCGCTGCCTGGAACGCTACGGCGGGAATCTCGCAACGGCCAGCGCCGCTTATCACAGCGGCTGGGGGACCGTGGACAGCCTGCTGGCCGACCCCACCTATGCGGACGGGGAAAACACGCTGAAAGAGTTCCCCTACCCGCAGATGTCCCGCTATGTGCAGAAGGTCGGGCGCGCATTTGAAAAATATGAGCGGCTTTACCGCCAGAAACAGGAGTGAGCAAAGGATGAAAAAGGAAAAAAGTCAGGCGCAGCAGCTCGCAGACGAACTGCTCTATCAGGCGCCGGACGTGTTTGAGGCGAGGCCGGAGCTGAAAGGACCCGCCTGGGCTTTTTGTGAGGAGTACCGCCGCTTTCTCAACCGGGCAAAAACAGAGCGCGAATTTGTGGCCGGGGCGACGGCCCTGCTGCAGGAGGCGGGCTATACCCTGTACGAACCGGGCCGCAGCTACCAGCCCGGGGACAAGGTCTACTGCGTCAACCGCGGCAAGGCCCTGCTGGCCTCGACCTTTGGGACCCTGCCGGTGAGCGAGGGCGTGCGCATCAATGCCGCCCACATCGATTCTCCGCGCCTGGACCTGAAGCAGAACCCGCTTTACGAAAAAGGTGGCCTCTCTTACTTCAAGACCCACTATTACGGCGGCCTGCGCAAGTATCAGTGGACGGCGATCCCCCTTTCCCTGCACGGGGTCTTTGTGCGCCGCAGCGGCGAGACGGTCCCGGTCTGCATCGGTGAGGAGGAGGGCGACCCCGTCTTTACCATCAGCGATCTACTGCCCCACCTCTCCAAAGAACAGGACCGCCGTCCGTTGGCGGACGGGGTGCGGGGAGAAGAGCTGAATATCCTCATCGGCTCGCTTCCCTACCCGGATGAAGAGGTAAAAAACCGGGTCAAGCTGGCCACCATGCAGCTGCTCCATGAAAAATACGGCGTCACGGAACGGGATTTCACCTGCGCTGAGCTGGAGATCGTGCCGGCATTTCCGGCGCGGGACCTGGGCTTTGACCGCAGCATGATCGCAGCTTACGGCCACGACGACCGGGTCTGCGCTTATACGGCGCTGCGCGCCGAGATCGACGCCAAGGCGCCGCGTCACACCACCGTGACCTGCCTGACTGACAAAGAGGAGACCGGCTCGGACGGCAATACCGGCCTGGCCTCCGCCTATCTGCTGCATTATCTCGAATATCTGGCCGAGGCCCAGGGCGTGGACTCCAAAGCGGTGCTGGCCAACTCGAAATGCCTGTCCGCGGACGTCAATGCGGCCTATGATCCCTCTTTCTCCGATGTGTTTGAGGAAAACAACGTCGCCCGGCTGAACAAGGGCGTGGTGGTGACCAAGTACACCGGCGCGCGGGGCAAAAGCGGCACCTCAGACGCCTCGGCGGAGACGATGGCGCTTTTTGCCGATATCCTGGACAGCCACGGCGTCTTGTGGCAGACCGGCGAGCTGGGCAAGGTGGACCTGGGCGGCGGCGGCACGGTGGCAAAATATGTGGCAAACCACAATATCGACGTGGTGGATATCGGCGTCCCCCTGCTGTCGATGCACGCGCCCTATGAGGTGGCCGCCAAGGCAGATATCTATATGTGCTATCTGGCTTTCAGCGCTTTTGCGGAATAAAACACAGCCCAAAAAAATGACAGCGGCTGCCGCTGTCCGCGCCGAAGCGCCTCAGGGGCGCTTTTGAAGCGCGGGCCTGCGGCGGCCGCGATTTTTTTGAGACGGGTAGTATTTTTGCGGCCGTGTGCTATAATATACAGGGTACAATGTGGTACAGGAGAAAAACCCCTGTACCCTTTTTTCTGCCCGCCGCGGCCGCGCGGCGGCAAACAGAGCGGGGCGCAGGGCGCATTGCAAACGCCGCCCCGCCCATCCAGGAGGGGATCTCATTGAAAATCGTAGTGATCGGCGCCGGGGCGATGGGTACGCTCTTCGGCGGCAAACTGGCCCTTGCGGGCGCGGAAGTGACCATGGTGGACGTGGTGCCGGAAGCGGTGGAGTCCATGCGCCGGGACGGACTGGTGCTGGAATTGCAGGACGGCGTACACCGGGCCCCGGTGGAAGCGTATCTGGCGCAGGACGTGCCCTTTATCGCCGATCTGGTGATCCTGTTCACCAAGTCGCTCTACTCCCGCGCGGCGCTGGAGAGCGCACGGCGCTTTATGGACAGCCGCACGGTCGTGATGAGCCTGCAGAACGGGCTGGGCAACCTGGAGCGGGTCAGTGAATTCGTGCCCAGAAAGCGCATCATTCTGGGCACCACGGATTTTCCCAGCGATCTCATCTCGATCGGGCACATCCGCTCACTGGGAGACGGCCACACCTCCATCATGACCGCCGAGGGGGGCGAAACGCCCTTTTTGCAGCAGGTCTGCAGCCTTTTTGACGGCGCGGGGCTGGGCTGCACCATCACGCCCGATATCATGAAGACCATCTGGAGCAAGGTGGCGGTGAACGCCACCGCCAACAGCATCACGGCGGTCTGCCGGCTGCGCTGTGGCGTGCTTGTGGACACCCCCGAGGCCGGAGAACTGGCCTGCCATATCGTGGATGAGATCGTCGCCGTGGCCGGTGCGGAGGGCACCGCGCTGGACGGCGAACAGCTGAAAAGCGGTATTTTCTCCCTGATGGCGGAGATGCGCACCCACCTGACCAGCACCGAGCAGGATGTTCTGGCAAAGCGGCCCACCGAGATCGGCTCCATCAACGGCGGCGTGGTGCAGAAAGCGCGGGCGCTGGGGATCCCGGTCCCCTACAATGAGACGATGTACCTGCTCATCCGCACCATTGAACAGAACTACGACGGCCAGGTGCTGTCCTGACCATCAAAGAGACGAAACAAATTTTGTGCAATCTGTGCAAAGGCCTCCCGGCATCTGTCGGGAGGCCTTTTTATTTCCCGTTTCTTTCATGCGGCTGCAACAATTTTGCATGTCTCCCATTCCCGCAAAGCACTATAATAAAAGGCGGAAAAGCTTTAGCGCTACAGGGGGAGGAATCATAAATGAATCAACGCGCCGCCTGCGACATCGAGCGCCTGATCCGCTTTGGCCTGCAGCAGGGCCTGGTGGGCAAGCTGGACGCCGTGGTTGCCCGCAACACGCTGCTGGACCTGTTCGGTCTGGCTGAGCCGTATGTGGGGGAACTGCCCGACGAGGCGCTGGACACGCCGTCCGCGATCTTGGAGCCGCTGCTGGACCTTGCCGGTGAGCAGGGCCTGTACGACCGGGAGGTAAACGCGCTGCGGGTAAATTTTGAAGCGCGGATTATGGGCGCGCTGATGCCGCGTGAGAGCGAGGTCTGCGCCCGTTTTGAAGAGCTGCGCCGCACGCAGGGGGCCAAAGCGGCCACGGATTATTTTTATCATCTGTGCATCGTCAGCAATTATATCCGCACCGCTCAGATCGCCCGGAACATCCAGTGGGAGCATCCCTGCAAATACGGCACGCTGGAGGTGACCATCAACCTCACCAAGCCGGAAAAAGACCCCAAGACCATCGCTCTGGAGCGGCTGCAGCCCGCGTCCAGCTATCCCAAGTGCATGCTCTGCCTTGAAAATATCGGCTATGCCGGGCGCGTGAATTTTCCCGCCCGGCAGGTACACCGGGTCGTGCCGGTCATACTGATGGGCGAACAGTGGTACCTGCAGTACTCCCCCTATGTCTATTATAACGAGCACTGCATCGTCTTTGGAGAAAAGCACGAGGCCATGGCCATCACCCACGAGACTTTCCGCCGCATTTTTGACTTTGTGGGCCAATTTCCCCACTACACCTGCGGCAGCAACGCCGACCTGCCCATCGTGGGCGGCAGCATCCTGTCCCACAACCACTTCCAGGGCGGCAACTACGCCTTTCCCATGCAGCGCGCCCGGCTGCAGCAGGCCTATCGCTGCGCGGACTTTCCCGACATCCGCATCGGCCGCATCTGCTGGCCCGTCTCCACCGTGCGCTGCACGGGCGACGCCCCCGCCCAGCTGATGGCCTTTGCCGACCGGCTGCTGGACGCCTGGCGGGACTACAGCGATGAAAGCGTTGAGATCCGCGCCTACACCACGGAAAACGGCCAGCAGGTGCCGCACAACACGGTCACCCCCATTCTGCATCACACCGCAGAAGAGGACTATGTGCTGGACCTTGTGCCCCGCAACAATGCCGTCAGCCCAGAGCATCCCGAGGGGATCTTCCATCCCCACCGGGAGATCCACCACATCAAAAAGGAAAACATCGGCCTGATCGAGGTCATGGGGCTGGCCATTCTGCCCAGCCGCCTCAAGCCCCAGGGCGAGGCCATCCGCCAGGTGCTCACCGGCGCGCGCGCGGCGGAAGAGGTCAAAAAAGAAGCGCCGGAACATGCGGAATGGATCGATCTTCTCACCGCAAAGTATGGTACCAGCCTGGAGGACGCAGCCGCAGAACAGGCGGTGCGCGCTGAGATCGGCGCAAAGTTTGAGACCTGTCTGGAACATGCCGGCGTCTTCAAGCAGGACGAGGCCGGCTTTGCGGCTTTCGACCGCTTCATGGCCTCCATTGGCTGTGAAAAGGCCTGAATCATTTTGGGGAGCCGTCCGGGGCCCGTTCCCCTCCTGCCCGCGGCACGGAAAAGAGAGAGGGCGCGAAGCGTTTACCGTTTCGCGCCCTCTCTCTTTGTAAAAATCTCTCCCGGCCGCAGGCCTGTTCCGCTATTTCCGCGCCAGATACAGGTCGACGGTGTCGTAAATATTGACAAAGCCGCCTGCGGCTCCCAGCGCTGTTTTCATATCCTGTTCAAACGCCGCCCGCGTCCGGGGAGGCAGCGCCCGGTGGTCGGAATAGGTGTTCAGCAGGTCGATATACTCCGCCGCCGTGAGCCGTCTCACCCGGTGAAAAAGAGACGCGCGCACGTCGCAGAAGCCATAAGCGCGCAGCTCTTCTGCCCTTTTGGCGCAGTCCGCCTCACAGAACTCCCGCTGTTCTTCTGCGTCCGGGCGGTATTTGCGGTAGACGCGGCGGTTCGCCCGGTTGGTCTCATCCTCTTCGCGGTTGGGGAACGGATGGTTCCAGAACAGAGCCAGCGTTCCCCCCTCGCGCAGAAGCTCCCGCAGCCTGGGGTAAGCGCGTTTTCCCGGCAGCCAGTGAAAGGCGGTGGCGCAGTAGGCCAGATCAAAAGAGGCGGCGGGCAGTTCGCAGTCAAGAAAATCTCCCTGCAGCACCTGAAAGCCCGGGCGGTCCCTAAATTTCTGTTTCACGCGGTGGCTGAGCCGCGCGCCCAGCTCCACTGCCGTCACGCTGCAGCCCTTTTCCAGAAAAGGCGGGGTCGCCTGCCCCGTGCCGACGCCGATCTCCAGCGCCCGCTCACCGGCCCCCGCGCCGGAATAAGCAAAAATCGCGGCATACAGCTCCGCGGGATAGCCGGGCCGCGCCCGGTCGTAATTGTCCGCATCCTCGTCAAAGATCAGCCGTGGGTCCATCCTGCACCCTCCTTTTTGCCCCCGCACTCAAAGCGCGGCTGCCAGCTCCAGCGCCGGACAAAGACAGTCAAACTGCAGGCCGTGTTCCGGCTCTTCACCCAGGAGCCGCTGCTGCGGGCGCCCCGGCCGACGCCATGGCAAGGACGATTTTTTGCCCTCTCTTTGCAGCAGATAAACCGGGGAGGCCCCATTCGTGTCCACGACGCGCGTGATCTCTTCCATCGGCAGCCTTTTCAGCGTTTTTCCAGCGCGGCCCGGGAAAAGGTCAGCACGCAAACGCTGTACCAGTCCCCGCCCGCGCCACAGGCGTCCGCCGGGGTGATGATCTCGCGGGAGCCGCCGCCAAAGCTGCCTGCCATCATCGTTTCATCTTTATAAAAACACCGCATCCCGGCCTTCAGGCGCGGATGCGGTGTCGTTGTGCCGGTCAGCGGGTCATCTGCCCTCCAGCTCGCCCCGGCTGGCAGCTTTCAGGTAGGCGTTGATGAAACCGTCCAGCTCGCCGTCCATCACGGCATTGACGTTGCCGTTTTCAAAGCCGGTGCGATGATCTTTGACCAGCGTATAGGGCATAAAGACATAACTGCGGATCTGGCTGCCCCAGGCGATCTGGAGCTGCTCGCCCTTGATGTCCTCGATATGGGCCAGATGCTCCCGCTCTTTGACCTGGAACAGCTTGCTTTTGAGCATCTTCATCGCCATATCCCTGTTCTGGAACTGGCTGCGCTCGTTCTGACAGGCGACCACGATGCCGGTGGGGATGTGGATCAGACGGACGGCCGAGGAGGTCTTGTTGATGTGCTGGCCGCCTGCGCCCGAGGAGCGGTAAACCTCCATCTTGATATCCTCAGGCCGGATATCGATCTCGATGGTGTCGTCGATCTCCGGCATCACTTCCAGCGAGGCAAAGCTGGTATGCCGCCGCCCGGACGAGTCAAACGGCGAGATGCGCACCAGCCGGTGCACGCCGTTTTCGCTTTTCAAAAAGCCATAGGCGTTGGTCCCCTTGACCATGACGGAGGCGCTTTTGATCCCGGCCTCGTCCCCGTCCAGATAGTCCAGCACCTCCACCTCAAAGCCGTGCCGGGCCGCAAAACGGGTGTACATGCGGTAGAGCATGCCCACCCAGTCCTGCGCCTCGGTGCCGCCCGCGCCGGCATGAAAAGTGAGGATGGCGTTGTGGTCGTCGTACTCGCCCGAAAGCAGCGCGATCAGGCGCAGCTCTTCCAGTTTCTCGCGCACCTTTTCCACATGCTCTTCCGCCTCGGGCAGCAGCTCCTCGTCGCCCATCTCCTGCGCCAGCTCGGCAAAGGTCTCGGCGTCTGAATAAAGCTGCTGCAGCTCGGCGTATTTGTCCAGCTTTTCCTTGATGCCGCTCATCTCCGCAAATACTTTGCGGCTGTTTTCGGCGTCGTCAAAAAAGCCCGGCTCAGAGCTTTTCTGGGTCAGTTCTTCATAGCGCTGGCTGTTGGCGGGGATGGCCAGCGCGTCGCCCATATCCGTTACCTCCGGCCCCAAGACCGAGAGATCGTGTTTTACTTCGTCCAAAATGATCATGCTGTTCACTCCGATGCCGGCCCGGGGCCGTGCGTATTTTTGCCGCGGCCCTGGCCCCGGCTTGCGTTTTATCCTGGCTATATCTAACTATACTATTATAAAGGCCCTGCGGGCGGTTGTAAAGAGGCGCGCGGCCTGCGCGGGGCAAAAGCTGCGGCTTCTCTGCCCGGCTCTCCCCCTGCCCTCTGCGTGCGGCGCGCCGGCCGGGTCCTTTTGTCCGGCGGGTTTGTACACGTTCTCTCTGTCCGCCGCGTCGCCTTTGCATTTTCTTCCATTTTGCGGTACAATACCTTTTACAAGCATCGGAACTATCTTCACCGTTGGGGAGGCTATCTATGCACACTTATGAGGGCTGCAGCTGTCCGGTCTGCAAGAAACCATTCTTGCCGTCCGACGATATCGTCGTCTGTCCGGAGTGCGGCGCGCCCTACCACCGCGCCTGTTACCAGCTCAAGGGAGCCTGCGTCTTTGAGGAGATGCACGGCCCGGGGTTTGAGTGGAAACGCCCGGCCAGCGCGCCCAAACCGGGCAAATGCCCAAACTGCGGCGCGTCTTACACCGGCGATCTGATCTTCTGCGAGCAGTGCGGCGTGCCGCTGCACACGGAGGAGCCGCGCCCCTCCCCCGGCGTTCAGGGGGCTGTCCCGCTCTCTTCCCCCGAAGAGATGAGCGGCGAGATCGACGGCATCCCCGTCGCCGACTGGGCCGCGTTCATCGGTCCCAGCGCGCCTTATTATCTTTATCAGTTCAAGCGGATGGACGCCACCGGGCACAAGGTGGGCTTTGTGTTCAGCGCGGCCTTTATCGCGCCCATCTACTTTCTCTACCGCAAAATGTGGGGCCTTGGCATCCTGGCCGCGGCCCTTAATCTGCTGCTCAACCTGCCCGCGGCCCTGATCATGCTGGCGGAGTTCGGCATCCTGTTCACACTGCCCGTCAGCTATGCGACCCTGGGCGTGATCGCCTCGGTCTGCTCCGCCCTGCTGGGCGCCCTGCAGATCGTGGGCTGGGGCATGTTCGCCTCCTGGTTTTACCGGCGGCACTGCGCCCGCCGCATCCGCCGCATCCGTCAGGAGACCGGGGACGCGGGCGAGACCGTTTACCGCGAGCGCCTGCACAGGCGCGGCGGCCCCAGCAAAGCCGTGCTCATCGGCCTGGTGGTTTTTTACGCGCTGACCACCATTCTCACCTTTGTCGCCGCGGGCGCCCTGTGACGCCCTTTTCCCGCCCCGCCTTTTCTGCCTGTGCGGGAGCGCAATATTTCGATCATTAAAAGGAGCTGCTCATGAAAGTAAGGAAAGCCGTTATCCCTGCCGCGGGCCTTGGCACCCGTGTGCTGCCCGCCACCAAGGCGATGCCCAAGGAGATGCTTCCCATTGTGGACAAGCCCGCCATCCAGTATATTGTGGAAGAAGCGGTGGCCGCCGGCATCGAGGACATCCTCATCATCACCGGCCGCAACAAGGAGATCATTGAGGACCATTTCGACCGCAACCCGGAGCTGGAGGCCAATCTGGCCCACGGGGGCAAAGACAAGATGCTGGCCGACTGCATCGATATCGCCAATCTGGCCAATATCAGTTATATCCGCCAGCGGGAGACCAAGGGCCTGGGCCACGCCATCAGCAAGGCGCGCAGCTTTACCGGCGGCGAGCCCTTTGTGGTGCTTTACGGCGACGACGTCATCATGGGAGAGGACCCCGTGGCGGCGCAGCTCATCCGCGCTTACGAGACCTACGGCAAAGCCTGCGTCGGCATCAAAGAGGTCTCCCCCGAGGCGATCGTCAAATACTCTTCCATGAAAGTGGACCCTCTGCAGGACAACCTCTACAACATCACCGACATGATCGAAAAACCGGCGCCCGGCAGAGAGTTCAGCCTGTTCTCCATCCTGGGCCGCTGCCTGCTGACCCCGGAGATCTACGAGATCCTCGACCATACCGCCCCCGGCGCCGGCGGCGAGATACAGCTGACCGACGCCATGGCCGTACTGGCCCGCACCTCCGGCATGGTGGGGGTGGATTTTACCGGCAAGCGCTATGACATGGGCTCCAAACTGGGGGTCATGCAGGCCCAGGTGGAGACCGCGCTGTCCCACCCGGACATCGGGGCAGAGTTTCACGCCTACCTGAAAGAGCTTTCCCGCACACTGTAACACGCGGCGCCGTGTCCGCCGCCCTCTTTCTCTTCGTCCGCTTTTGTTTTTTCTCTTGACTTTGTTTGCCCATCCGGGGTATAATAAAGTGCTGTGCAAAGGCGTCCTTTTGCCCGCACAGCGATCCTTGCCCCCGCAAGGGGGCCATATGTCCAAAAGGAGGTGTACAGAATGAAGAAGTACGAAACTGTGATGGTGTTCTCCACCGCGATCGCTGAGGAGGAGACGCAGGCTCTGGTCGAAAAGTTCAAGAACCTCATCGCGAAAAACGGTACTGTCGAATCTGTTGACGATTGGGGCAAGCGCCGTCTGGCCTACCCCATCAACGATGAGAACGACGGCTACTATGTGCTGGTCAACTTCAGCTGCGAGCCCGATTTCCCGGCTGAGCTCGACCGCGTGTACAAGATCACCGACGGCGTTCTGCGGTCCCTGATCGTTGCCAAGGACGAGTAAGGAGGAAGTTTTATGCTGAACGTTGTGGCACTGCTCGGCCGCCTGACGGCGGACCCCGAGCTCCGCAAGACCCCCAACGGCGTTTCCGTCACCACTTTCACAGTTGCGGTCAACCGCAGCTATGTGAAGCAGGGCGGAGAGCGTCAGACCGACTTTATCGACGTGGTCGCCTGGCGCAGCACCGCTGAGTTTATCACCAAATATTTCAGGAAGGGCCAGATGATCGCCGTGCAGGGCAGCATCCAGACCCGTTCCTATGAGGACAAGCAGGGCAATAAGCGCAAGGCTGTCGAGATTTCGGCTGATAACGTCTATTTTGCGGACTCCAAGGGTTCTTCTCAGGGCGGACAGCACAACAACTCCTACGGTGCGCCCGATTACTCCTCTGCCCCGGCTCCGGCCGCCCCCTCTTTCTCGCAGGGCTCGGCCGACGATTTTGCCGTGGTGGATGACAACGAGGATCTGCCGTTTTGATCCCACTTTTATAAGGAGGTAAGAACTTTGGAAAGAACCGAAAGGCCTGAGAGAAGCGGCCGTCCCCAGAGAAGGGGCCGCAAAAAGGTTTGCAGCTTCTGTGTCGACCGCGTCGATCACATCGATTACAAAGATGTCGTCAAGCTGCGCAAATATATTTCTGAGCGCTCCAAGATCATCCCCCGCCGTGTGACCGGCACCTGTGCCGAGCATCAGCGTGAGTTGACCGTTGCCATCAAGCGGGCCCGCCATCTGGCCCTGCTCCCCTTTGTGAGCGACTAAAAAAGTTTTCAAAAACCGCCGCGCTGTGTGCGCGGCGGTTTTTTTTGCCGTTTTCCCGAAATAAAAACGCGCGCCGCACAATCGCGATACCGCCGCACGGTGCGCGCGGGCGGCCCCGGGCGGCACAAAAAATATTTTCCGACAGCGCCAGGTCTTTTTCACAGGCGGGTAAAATCCGGGAATACCGGCACGCACGCCGCCCCGCGTTGGTAGAACCTGTCTGTCGAGAGAAATCGCCTGCCTGCAGCCCAAGTACAGCGCCTGCGGAGAGCGCCTGGTCGGGGCCGAGGCCCTGATGCGCTGGCGCGGGCCCGACGGCGGCATGATCCCGCCCGCCGATTTTATCCCGCTGTTTGAGCGCAACGGCTTTGTGCTGCGGCTGGATGCGTTCGTTTTCGAATCCGTCTGCAGGCTGCTGCGCGGCTGGCTGGACGGAGGGCTGGCCCCGCCGCCCGTATCGGTCAATCTGTCCCCTCTGCACCAGGATGCTTGATTCCCTATGAGATAAACCGTCTGCGCCATTCATTGTCGGACCGCCCTTTGCTTTTTGTGCGGTTGGCAAACTCTTTTCTATTTTGCAAAGGAATTCTTTCCTGCCCGCATCAGCGCCCTGAGGCTTCTTTTGAATGCCTTGCCCGGCGTGTGGTTTTCCTTATACAGAAAGAAGCGTTTTTCCGGCTGAGCCAACCGAAAAAACGCTTCTTTTCTTTGTTTTTTGCTGCTGCGGTATTTTTGCTGCGGGCCTGGAGGCCCCACATAGGCCTGCCCTTTCCCCGCAGCCTCTGCCGCCCTTGAGTCAGCCGTCAGCCCTGCGGGGGCTCCGGCGTGGCGTCGGGGATCTTTTCCGGCGTCGGCTCCGGCGTGGGCGCCGGGGTCGGGGTCGGCAGCGGCCCCGCCATATAGACGGTGATGGTATCGGTCTCCGGGTTCATCGTGGACCCCACCTCGCGGTCGCCTTTCACCGACTCGCCGGGCACCATGGAGCCGTCGTTTGCGACCTCGGCAAACTTGATATTCTCCGCCTTGATCCCCGCGCCGGTGAGCACGTTGACCACGTCTCCCCGGGTGTAATTGCGGTATTCGGGGATGGTCACCGCCTGCCTGCCCTTGCTGACCACCAGATCGATCCTGTGGTCGGCGGGCAGGTCGTCGCCGGAGATCGGCGTCTGGCTGATGACTTTGCCTTTTTCCACATTGTCGGAATATTTTTCCGTCACATTGAAGATATATTTTTGCTGGTACTCCGCGTTGTCCTGCAGGTCGCTGTAAAGCTGTCCCACAAAGTTCGGCACTGTCTGGGCCGGCGCCTGCGAGGGCTGCGGCGTGGCCGAAGCGGAAGATGAGGCCGCCGAAGAGGAGCCCGAGAGGCTGGAGGAAGAATTCGCCTGCGGGACCATGCCGCGGATCAGCATCCAGATGAGCAGTACCACCACCAGGCCCAGCGCGATACAGCCGCCGACGATCAGGCCCTTGTTATCGGTCCAGCTGCCCCCGCGCCCGGAACGCGGCGCGGACGCGGGCTTCATCACCCGCGTGGCCCCCAAACCGGCGGATCTGGCGTCCCCGTCCAGCTCCTGCCGGAGTTCCGCGACCGACTGTGTGCGCTGGTTCACATCGCCCCACATGGCGTGATCTATGGCGCGGGAGACCTGGGACGACACCTCGGCCCCGATCTGCTTAAGGGTGGGGCAGCCGTCCACCCGTCCGGCAGTGGCCACCGGCGCGGTGCCCGCCAGCATCTTATACAACACTGCGGCCAGAGAGTAAACGTCCGTGTAGGGCCCCTGGAACTCGGTGGTGGAGTACTGCTCCGGGGCGGAATAGCCCTCATAGAGGCAGGGCTTCAGCTCTGAGTTGAGGGTACGCAGGGCCAGGGTGGCATAGCCGGTTAAAAACGAGCGCCCGTCCGGCGTGATGCGGATATTGTCCGGGCAGACGCCGCGGTGTATGACCCCCGCGCTGTGCAGCGCCGACAGGCCCGCAAAGACCGGGGTCAGCAGGGTGTAACAGCGCTCAAAAGACAGCAGCTCCGTCTGCCGGTTGAGCCAGTCTGTGAGGGAGATGCTCTTTTGATATTCTGAGACCGCATAAACGGTGTTGTTCGCCTTAAAAAGTGCCTGCACCCGCGTAAGGCCCTGGCTGCCGGCCATCTGCATCAGTTTTTTGTACAGATCGACAAAATCGACCAGCGTGGTCTTATAGGGCACCTCGCTGCCCGATTTTACCACCACCGCCCCGTTTTCATCCCGTTTGGAACAGAGCGTGACCGGCAGATATTCCTTGATGACCACCGGCAGGCCGGATTCCCGGTCAATGGCTTCATAGGTGACGCCCTCTCCGTCGACCTCCAGCACCCGGCCGATCACATAGCGTTCCGCCAGAAACAGGCCTGCGGGCAGGGTGCCGCCGGGGTTGTCGTTGGGGCGCTCGGTCCCGCAGGCGGGGCAGACGGTCTCCCCCGCCGGGAAGGTGCCGTGGCAGCCGGCGCAGTATTTTTCGTAGCTCATAACTCTTCAGCCCTTTCTTTGCACGGGGTTTCTCTTTTCCTCGTCACACCCGCCTGGGAAAGCGGTCCGCCCGGCCGGTTTTATCTGCCGGTTCAGCGGTCCAGGTCCTCTTCGTTCTCCAGATTGTGCCAGAAATTCTGCACATCCTCGTCCTCTTCCAAAAAGTCCAGCAGCTGTCCCATCCGCTTCAGATCGTCCTCTGCGGACAGGGCGACGGTGGTGGATGGCAGATATTGGACATCTGCCGAGATAAAATTATATCCCTTGGCCTCCAGCGCCTCGCGGACGTCGTGCAGATTGGCCGGGTCAGTGGTGATCTGCATGAACTCCTCGCTCACCTCAAAGTCCTCCGCGCCCACGTCAAAACAATCCTCCATGACCGCGTCCTCGTCCCTGCCCTCGGCCTCGATCACCAGCACGCCTTTTTTGGTGAACAGAAAAGAGACGCAGCCCGTGGTGCCCAGACTGGCGCCGTATTTGTCAAACGCATGGCGCACATTAGAGGCCGTGCGGTTGCGGTTATCGGTCAGGGTCTCCACCATCACCGCAACGCCCGAGGGGCCGTAGCCCTCATACAGGATGCTCTCATAGTTGGTCTTATCGTCGTCGCTGGCTTTTTTGACGGCGCGGGCGATATTGTCGTTGGGCACGTTGTTGGCCTTGGCCTTGGCGATCACGTCGCGCAGCTTGCCGTTATTGGCCGGGTCCGGGCCGCCGCCCTCTTTGACCGCCACCGCAATCTCACGGGCCATCTTGGTAAAGATGGCTGCCTTGGCGCCGTCTGTTTTTTCTTTTTTGCGCTTGATGTTGTTCCATTTCGAATGACCTGACATAATCTTCCTCCGTATGAACTCCGGCCGCAGTCGCGGCGGACAGATTTAAACCGCCGCCCCGGGCGGCGCACAAGACAAAAAGACTGCCGAACACCGGCCGCGGGACGCGGTTTTCGCGCCACCCGGCCGATAGCATCTTAACTTTATTAGTCTATCACAAACTGCAGATTATTTCAAATTTCGCAGGCCCTTGGGGTAGTGGTTTTTCAAGCTTCCGCCGCCGGCTTTGCCGAATCCCAACGGGAACCCGTCCACCGTGACCGCCGCATAGCCCGCCGCCTGACCGGGGGCTGCGATCTGCTCTCCCCTCAGCCAGGCGGCGACGCGGGCGTCCAGGACGGGGAGTTCCAGCCGGTTGGCGCATTTTCCCCCAAACGCCATATAAAGGCTGTGGTGCGGCTCAAACCTGGCGTCCCTGCCGCGGCCCGGCACCAGCTCGCCCGCCAGCACCCCTGCCCGCAGCACCCGCAGGTTTTTGGGCAGAAATACCGGCTCCCAGGGCAGCAAAAGCGCCCTTGCGCCGTGCCGCGCGGCGGGCGCCCCGCACAGTTCCGGGAAGCTGGACTCCAAAAAGCGCTGCGCCTCCCGGGGCAGTTTTTCCGGCGCGAGCCTGCCCCTGCCCGGCACAAGCGCAGCCCCCTCCCCCACTTTGCGCAGGCGGGCCATAAACTGCCCTTCGCCGCCGTGTACGGGATAGATGCGCCGCACCTTTTCCACCTCGATCAGCCCCTCGCCGCAGCAGGACGCATGCCCCGGGCAGCCGAACTGCGCGCTCGTATCCTCCAGCACAAAATCCAGATGTTCGCGCAGAAACGCACCCACCGTGCCCTCGTTTTCCTCCGGGGAAAAGGTGCAGGTGGAATAGACCAGCACGCCGCCGGGCCGCAGGGCCGCCGCGGCCGAGGCCAGCAGCTCCCGCTGCAGGGCGGCGCAGCTGTCGATCAGGCGCTGGCTGTGCTGGCGCAGCGCCTCCGGCTCCTTGCGGAACATCCCCTCCCCGCTGCAGGGCGCATCCACCAGGATGCGGTCAAAGTAGCCGGGGAAAGCCTCTGCCAGCCGCTCGGCGCTCTCGTTTGTGACCACCGCGTTGGCGATGCCCATGCGCTCGATGTTGGACAGCAGCACCGCAGCGCGTTTGGAGACGAACTCGTTGGCCACCAGCAGGCCTTTGCCCTGCAGCGCCGCCCCCAATTGGGCCGTTTTACCCCCGGGCGCGGCGCACAGGTCCAGCACCCGTTCGCCGGGCCGGACCCCCAGCAGCGCCGCCGGTGCGCTGGCGGACGGTTCCTGCACATAGTATACGCCTGCGTGATGGTAGGGATGCAGCCCCGCCCCGCCCTCTTCCAAAAGGTAAAAGCCGGCGGGACAAAAAGGGCTTTTTTCCACCCGGAAAGGCGCGTGCGCCCCAAACGCCTCTGTCGGCAGGCGCAGGGTGTTGACGGTGACCCCGCGGAACGGCGCCCCCGCGGGGGGAAAAAACGCGCGGTAGCCGCCCGGCAGCAGCCGGTCGCAGCGCTCGATGAAAAGTGCGTCCATAAGGGCCGCCGCCCCCTTTCTACAAATTCTTTCCTGCCGGAATAAAGCCGCAGTCCGGGCAGATAATAAAATCAAAGAGAACGGCGCGCACCTTTACAGCGTACGGCCAGCCGGGCTCTTTGCGCCCGGCCCGACGGTCAGGCGACTATCATCCTACGGAAAGGAGGCCCTTTGATCATGGAAAACAAAAGCCAGAACAAGGCCACGAGCTGCAATTCAAAGGCGCAGAACGCCTCGAACCGTTCCAGCAATAGTTCGAGCAGCCGTTCCAGCAACAACAGCACCAGCTCGCGCAACAGCTCCAGCAACCGCTCGAACAACAGCTCCAACAACAGTTCCAGCAACCGTTCGAACAACAGCTCCAGCAACAGTTCAAGCAATCGCTCCAGCAACAGCACCAGCTCGCGCAACAGCTCCAACAACCGCGCGCAGAATGCTTCGCAGAACAGCCGCAACGCGAAAAACTGCCGCTAAGCCGGCGCGTCGGACTGTTTTTTCAAACAGCCGTTTTGAAACCGGAACACCGGGTTCAAAGCGGCTGTTTGCCTTTTTGTTCAGCCCACGGCCCATTGGGGGGAAAAGTGCTCCCACACCGCGTTGAACAGCTCCTCGATGCGGTCGTTTCTGCCCTCCAGATAGAGATATCCCAGCAGGCATTCAAAGCCGGTAGAGGCGCGATATTCCTCCGGCGAAGCGTTTTTGGCCACAGTGGCCTTGCTGGCGTTGTGGCCGCGGCGCACCAGATCTTTTTCCGCCTCGGTGAGCATGGGTTCCAGGTATTGCAGCGCCTCAAACTGGCCCCTGGCGCTGACAAAGCGCACCGCGCCGCTGTGCAGGCGGTTGGGCTTCAGCCGGGTGCGCTCGACCTCGCGCGCGCGCACCAGCAGTTCGTAGACCCCGTCCCCCACAAAAGCGAGGGCCAGCGGGCTGCGCTCACGAAGATCGATCTCATTTTCTGATGTGAACAGCAATTGCCGTCCTCCTTTCCCCCATGACGGGCCGGTCAGAACAGATAGTCGAATTCATACTCGCCGATGCGCACGGTATCGCCCTCTTTGACCCCAAGCTCGGTCAGCTTATCCAGCACGCCGAAATCCGCCAGCTGGGTCTGGAAATACTGCAGGCTCTCGTAGTCCTCCACGTCGCTGCCCTCCAGAATGCGCTCCAGCCAGGGCGCGTCCACATAAAAGCTGCCGTCCTCCTCTTTGCGGGCGGTAAAATCCCGCGCGCCGCGGGCCGCGGGCTTGACATAGTCCGGGGTGAACACCGCCACGGGGGGCAGCTCCCGCAGGCGGCTGAACACCAGCCCCGGCAGCGTCTCCAGCCCCTTGCCGGTGGCTGCGCTCACCGGCAGGAACACCAGCCCTTTCTGTTCCACAAAGGCCCGGAAAGCGTCCACCTGCTCCGGTTCCGCAATATCGCATTTGTTGCCCAGCACGATCTGCGGGCGCTGCGCCAGCGCAGGGGAAAAGCGCGCCAGTTCTGCGTTGATCTTTTCAAAATCCTCTTCCGGGTCACGCCCCTCGCAGCCCGAGACGTCCACCACGTGCAGCAGCAGGCGGCAGCGCTCCACATGGCGCAAAAAGTCGTGTCCCAGGCCCACGCCCTCCGCCGCGCCCTCGATCAGACCGGGGATGTCCGCGGCCACAAAGCTGGCCTCGTCCCCCACCCGCACGACGCCCAGCACGGGCGAGAGGGTGGTAAAATGATAATTTGCGATCTTCGGCTTTGCGGCGCTGATGCGCGAGATGAGGGTGCTTTTTCCCACATTGGGGAAGCCGATCAGCCCCACGTCCGCGATCAGCTTCAGTTCCAGCTGCAGGGTAAATTCTTCGCCCGGCAGCCCCGGTTTGGCAAAGCGCGGGATCTGGCGGGTCGGGGTGGCAAAATGGCGGTTACCCAGCCCCCCGCGTCCGCCCCTGGCCACTATCACAGGCTCTTCCCCGGAGATGTCGGCGATCAGGCCGCCGGTCTCAGCGTCCTTTACCAGCGTGCCGCGGGGTACCCGGATCACCAAATCCTCTCCCGATTTTCCGTAGCTGTTGCTGGACTTGCCGTTCTCCCCGCTTTGGGCGGCATACTTCCGCTGGTAGCGAAAATCCATCAGGGTGGACAGGTTGGGGTCCGCGACAAAGATCACGTCCCCACCGCGCCCGCCGTCGCCGCCGTCCGGCCCGCCGGCTGCCACATACTTTTCCCGACGGAACGAGACCGCCCCGTCTCCGCCTCTGCCGGCCTTTACCGTGATCCTTGCCACATCCACAAACACTGGCCTTCACCTCCGCTTTGATCGCCGCGCCCGTATGGCGCGGCCTGCAAAAATAGCTTGCCCTGAGGGCTGCGCCGCATACGCAGACCGCCCCGCAAACAGAAAAAGGGGGTAAAACGCTGCCGCGTTTTGCCCCCTCTGCATTTTAGATGCTGATCACTGCTTGACGCTGACCTTTTTGCGGTCCCGACCGAGACGCTCAAAACGAACCACGCCGTCGGCGAGGGCAAACAGGGTGTCGTCGCTGCCCTG
The DNA here is from genome assembly GCF_014287275.1 of Anaerofilum hominis. Lineage (GTDB taxonomy): Bacteria > Bacillota > Clostridia > Oscillospirales > Ruminococcaceae > Pygmaiobacter > Pygmaiobacter hominis. The sequence goes on along the minus strand of NZ_JACONZ010000004.1, from coordinate 141,661 downwards.
CCCGACATTCTCACCCGGATGGATATGAGTGCCGCGCTGGCGGACGAGGATATTGCCGGCGAGAACGAACTGGCCGTCGGCGCGCTTGACGCCCAGACGCTTGGACTCGGAATCGCGGCCGTTTTTAGTAGAACCTACGCCTTTTTTATGTGCCATGCTGTTTACACCTCCCGCTTAACCGACGATCTCGGTGATAGTGACTTTGGTGAAGGGCTGGCGATGACCGATCTTGCGCATGCTGCCCTTTTTGGGACGATAACGCAGGACATGGATCTTTTTGCCCTTGCCCTGTTTTTCGACGGTGCCCTTGACGCTGGCGCCCTCGACGACCGGAGCGCCAAACTTGACTGCGCCCTCCTCTCCCACGGCGAGGACCTGGTCAAAGACGACCTCTGCGCCGGCCTCCGCCGGAAGCTTTTCCACGTAGACGACATCGCCCTTCTGGACGCGGTACTGTTTACCGCCGGTAACGATAACTGCGTACATTTTGGATAACCTCTTTTTTTAAGTCTCGCTGCCCCGGGCGGGTGACGACACCACTTGAAAAGCCCTGCACATGCGGCTTTAATACTATACCATATCCTTGCCGGGGATGTCAAGCAAAAATGGCCCGCGGCGTGCCTGTGCAGACGATCTCCCCCGCCCTGCGTCTCCTTTTGCCCCCGGCGCGGCGAGCGCCCCGGAAGCAGCGGTCGGCCGTGCCCAAGGGCACGCCTCTGCCCGTGGCGGCGGCTGCACATCGGGCGCGGCGCGTTCCGTTCTCGCCGCTCTTGCGAGCGGCGACTGCGGGCAATGTGCGTTTATGGCCCGGCGAAGGGTGTTTCAATCCTCGCCGTCCTTACGGACGGCGACCTGCTTTTGCGAGACAAAAGGTAAAAGGAGACCGGGTTTCAATCCAAACCGTGCTGCCGCTTTGCCGCCTTGAGGGTGTTCACCATCAGCATCGCGCGGGTCATCAGGCCCACGCCGCCCGGCACCGGGGTGATGCGGCCCGCCTTGTCCGCAAGGCCCGGCTCATCCACATCGCCATACAGCTTTCCATCCTCGCCGCGGTTGATGCCCACGTCCACCACCAGCGCCCCCTCCTTGACCATATCCGGCGTGACGAACCGCTTTTTGCCGATCGCCGCCACCAAAATATCCGCCTCCCGGACCACAGAGGGCAGGTCGCGGGTGCGGGAATGGCAGACCGTCACAGTGGCGTTTTCCCGCAGCAGCAGCAATGCCATGGGCTTGCCCACGATATTGCTGCGGCCCAGCACCACCGCCCGCTTGCCCTCCAGCGGCTCGCCGGTGGCTTTCAGCAGCTCGATGCAGCCCGCCGGGGTGCAGGGCAAAAAGCAGTCCTCCCCGATCACCAAACGGCCCACGTTCACCGGTGTAAAGCCGTCCACATCCTTTTCCGGGCTGATGGCCTCGATGACCTTTTTCTCGTTGATGTGCCGGGGCAGCGGCAGCTGCACCAGCAGGCCGCTGACGGTGGGGTCGCTGTTGCGCACCGCGATCTCGGCAAGCAGCTGCGCTTCGGTGGTGGAATCCGGCAGGCGCAGCACCTCGCTGTCGATGCCGCACTGCGCGCAGTCTTTGGCCTTGCCCCCCACATACACCTGGCTGGCGGGGTCCTCTCCCACCAGGATCACCGTCAGCTTGGGCACCACGCCCTGTCCGCGCAGCGCTTCCACCTCTGCCGCCACCTGCGCCTTGACCTTTGCGGCCAGCGCTTTTCCGTCAATTCTCTCCATGATGCCCCTCCTGTTCCTGTTGTTCCGGCTCATCTGCGGCCGGCGGTGCGCAGTGCCCGTCCCGGGGTTCCGCCGCGCTGTCGGTGCTCTCCTGCTCTGCGCCGCAGCCGTCCCCGTCCTCCGGCCGGGCGTCCGCCGCTCCTGTCCCGTCCGCCGCACCGGCGGGGGCGGGCTCCGCCCAGCCCAGCGCCGGCCGGCCGCGGTATTTCCTGCGCAATACCAGCCAGGCGGCAAACGCGGCCAGGCAGGACAGGATCGCCAGCAGCTGGCTGGCCCGCAGGCTGCCCACCACATAGAGGCTGTCGGTGCGCAGGCCCTCGATCCAGGCGCGGCCAAGCCCGTACCACATGACGTACAGCAGCGCGACCTCGCCGTGGAACCTGCGGTGCTTCAGGTAGACCGCCAGCGCGATAAAACCCACCAGACACCAGATCGATTCATACAGAAATGTGGGATGGACCGGCATGGCGGGGTCCACCATCACGCCTTCGGCCGCCAGTTTTTCCTGCACCGAGGCAAGATAGGACACCGTGCGCGGGCTGATCATGCCCCAGGGGGCCGTGGTGTTGGTGCCAAAGGCCTCCTGGTTGACAAAATTGCCCCAGCGGCCCACGGCCTGACCGATCAAAAAGCCGATGGAAGTCAGGTCAAACATCGGCAAAATGGGCACTTTGCGCCATTTGCAGGCCAGCCCGCCAAACACGAACGCGCCGATCACCGCGCCGTAGATGGCGATACCGCCGTCCCGGATATCCAGCATCTGCCAGAACGAGGCGTACTCAAAGGGCGCCATCGCCACATAATACACCCGCGCGCAGATCACCGCCATGATCGTCCCCACAAAAATGACGTCGATCATGCGGTCCACATTGATTCCCAAACGCGGCGCATAGCGGAACGCGTAGATCATGGCCAGCAGCATACCGCCGCCGATCAGGATGCCGTACCAGTAAATATTGAACCCGCCGATGGAAAAGGCGACCCTGTCCACCTCGAACGAGAGGCCAAGACCGGGAAACTGAACCAGATTAACCATAAAAGCTGAACGCCTCACTTTTTCTATCCCTGTGCCCAGGGGTGTCTATTCCTCCGCCGTCCGCGCCGTCTGCCCGCGCCCGGCCAGCGGCCGCAGCACCACCGCGGCGCTGCGCTCTTCCCGCAGCAGTTCTTCCAGCGCGGCGCGCACATCCTCGGCGGTCAGGGCCGCCAGGATCTCCAGCTCGGCAAAGAGCGGCTCGTCCCGCAGGCCGCAGGCGGCGAGATCGGCGGCAACGCCCTCCGGGCTCTCAAAACCGCTCACCGCCTCGCCGTACAGCACATTGCGGCAGAGCTGAAAATCCTCGTCCGCGATCCCCTGCGCGCGCAGGCGGGCGATCTCCTGCAGCAGGGCGGCGCGCACCGTCTCGGGCTCGCGCGTCTCGCCGGAAAAGAGGATGCAGAAATATCCCTCGCCGCTGAACACATCGCTGGAAAAGCCGCTGTTGACCAGCCCCTCGTCGTACAGCCTGCGATAAAGCGGGGTGGTGTCTCCGATCAGCAGCTCGCCCAGCAGGTCTGCCAGCACCTCCCAGCGCAGACGCTCGTCCGCGCCGCGCGGCCGCTCTTTGAAGCCGATACCCAGCACCGGCTGCGAGACCGCCATCTCCAGCTCAGCGCCCGCATGCACGATCTCCTCCGGCTCGGGCCGGCGCAGCTTTTGGCCCGTCTCGCCGCCCTGGGGCAGTTCCGCCCGGTCCAGAGCGGCCAGCACCTGCGCCCGCGTGACGCTGCCCGCCACTGCCAGCACCATATTGTCCGGCGTATAAAATGCGTCCGTACAGGCATAGAGCGTCTCAGGGGTGATGTCCGCGATCGACTCTACCGTGCCCGCGATATCCTCTTTGATGGGACAGTTGTGATACAGACAATCAAAGACCGCAAACAGGATGCGCCAGTCCGGGGAGTCCTCATACATGCGGATCTCCTGCCCGATGATGCCCTGCTCTTTTGCCACCGTGGCCTCTGTGAACCAGGGGTGGGACACCGAGCCCAGCAGGACGTCCAGCGATTCGTCCACCTGGTCTGTGGCGCCGAAAACATAGCAGGTCTTTTCAAAACTGGTGTAGGCGTTGGCGCTGGCCCCGATGCGGGCGTAAAGGTCAAACGCGTCCCCGTCCTCGCTCTCGAACATCTTGTGCTCCAGAAAATGCGCCACGCCCGCTGGCAGCGCCGTCTCCTGGCCCTGCCGCAAAAAGCGCCGGTCCACTGAGCCAAAGCCCACGGCCAGGCAGGCCTGCACCGCGCGGTACCCCTCCATGGGGGCCACAAAAACGGTGAGCCCGTTTTCCAGCGTGAGCTTTTCATAGCTGAAATCCACCCGGCCGGAGCGCAGCGTCTCCGACCGCAAGACCTTATTGCCCATCCGCCGCGCCCTCCTTTGTGAGCAGATAAGATACCGACAGCGTAAAAAGGGACAGCACGCTGCAAAGATCGTCGGCGGTGGCAAGCTGCACCGCATGCTCTACCTGCTGCGGATCCTCAAAGGTCCCGCGCAGGATCTCCCGGAACGCCCACATCTCGATGGAGCTCAGGCTGTCCCCCACCGCGCGCAGCGCTCCCAGATAAGAGAGCTTCGTCTCCTGCAGCTCCTGTTCCCCAATGGGGCCGGCGGCCAGCGCCTGCAGCTCGTGCAGGATGGCCTGCTGCGCCCTGGCGGCGTTTTCGGGCTGTACCCCGCTGTCCACGCTGAGGGACGAGGTGAGATAGGAAAACGCGCACGAACAGTAATAGCACAGGCTCTGCCGCTCCCGCACGTTGCGGAACAGCCTGGAGGACGGCAGCCCGCCGAACAGGGCCGCCGCCAGCCGCATATGGGTGAGCTCCCGCCCCGTGAGGGGGCGGCCGGCGGTAAACAGCAGGCAGAGCTTGCCCTGCACCGCATCCACCGGCTCGGTATAGCTGCGCGCCTCGGCCGCCGGCATGGCCACGGCGGGCAAAAGCAGGGCCGGGGCCCGGCGCTGCGCGTCCAGCTTTTGCAGCAGCCGCGTTTCCACCTCGCCCGCGTCCGCGCCCAGTACCAGCACCTCTACCCGCGCCGTGCGCACCATCTCGGCATAAGCTTCGGCAAGCGCCTGCGGGGTGACGCCGTCCAGGTCGTCCAGATAACCGTTGCGCTCGATGCCCGCGGGGGAATCGCCGAAAAACCGGCGCCGCGCCTGCTGCACGCAGTAGGCGCGCTTATTGTTGATCTCACCCTCCAACAGCTCGCGCAGCTTTTGCTTTTCGATCTCCACCGCCTGCGGCTCAAAGGCGCCGTCCACCAGATAGGGGTCGAACGCCGTGCCGAAGAGGATGTCCGCATAGGCCGCCGACAGCGCCTCGCCGTGCAGGGCATATCGGTCGCGCAGGCCGCAGATGCTGATACTCACCACCCGGTTCCCGCCCTGCACCGAAGTGTCGGCCGACAGCCCCGCGCCATAAAGCGAAGCCAGACGCCGCGAGAGCCGTGTCATGTCCGGGCAGCCCGCATAGCCCCGCTCCAGCACGATCGGCAGCAGGGCAAAGGCCGTGGCCGTCTCGCGCCGGGACGGCAGGATAAAATTGATCGTGATGCGGCTGGTCTTGAACTGGTCCGCCGGCAGCACGGTGAGCGCGGCGCCGCCGCGCAGTTCTTTTCGCTGCATGTCGTTTTGCAATCTCCTGATCTTGATCCGTCTTTTCTGCCCGGCCGGGCAAAAAACCGGGGCCCAGCCGTCATCTTTTCTTATTATAGACGATTGTGGGCCCCGGTACAATTTTATTTTGTGAACAGATACATTTTCCCGCGCGCGGCTCTTTTGGCGGGATCATGCCGCGCCCAGATATTCCTCCAGACAAAGGCCGCTCTCCTTGATCTTGGCGGCGTTTTCTACTCCCACATAGCGGAAATGCCACGGCTCCCAGATGATGCCGGTGATCTCCTCTTTTTCTTTCGGATAGCGCAGGATGAAGCCGTAATCCGCAGCGTGTTCCAACAGCCACTGCGCCTCCGGGGTCTCGGCATACCCGTCGTCCAGCATCTGATAATCCACAGCCACGATATCGGCCGCCAAACCGCTGGAATGCTCGCTGCAGCCATGCGGGGTGCGGATGGTGGCGGTCTTGTCATAGGCCTCCTGCTCGCTCATGCCCTGGGCCATGTAATCCCGCTTCATCTCCTCGAACAGCTCGTCCTGCCGCTCGACGCTGCGGTAGGCGGAGCACACCATCAGCTGCAGGCCCGTAGCGTTGCCGTCCGCCAGCATCTGCTGCAGCTGGCCGATGGCCCGGGCGTCGAACTGCTTGCCGTTGGGCAGCGTCCCTGTCTCGACGCTGAAATTTTCCGGCAGAGGGTGGGTGTGATTGACCAGCCGCAGCAGCCATTCGTCGTCCCCGGACAGCGCAGGGCCCGCGCCGGTTCCCTGCGCCGCGCTGCCGGAGGCGGCAACGTCCCCGCCCGTGGACACGCTGCTCACCCCGGCCGCGGAGTTTGATGCACCGGCCGCCGAACTGCCCGCGCCGGGCGCGCCGCCCTGCAGCAGCCGCGTGATGCCCCAGGCGGCAAAAACCAGCAGCACCGCTGTGACCGCCAGCACCGCCAGCCGCCGGTTGCGCAGCTGGCGCTGCCGTTTGCGGCGCGCCTGCGCCCGTCTGCGGCGCTGCTCCGGCGTCAGCGCCGGACGCGGGCCGGGCTGCGGGGCGCGCTGCGGCAAATTGGGTTCGCGCCCCACTCTGCGGGGCCCAAGATCATGATCCTGCAAAACAAGACCTCCTGTCAGGCGGTCCGCGCCCTGCCCTGCGGCGCGGTGCGGACCGCCCTGTTTTTTTATTTTTCTTTGCTGTGGCCTGAGGACAGGCCGCCGGGCCGTCAAAAACAGCCCCCTGCTATTTTCCGGTCTTTCTATGGAACGCCGCCGGCACCTGTTTTATTTCAATCTGACCGTTTTCTTCTGTTCTTTCCGCATCTGCGGGCTGCGCGGGGACCGCCCGGTTCACTGCCGCGGGGCGCGGCTGCAGCAGGTGATCCGCGCTCCGCCGCGGCGGACAACACCGGCGCGCATGACACAGGCGCCGCGTCCGCTCCGCGGGCTGGAGGCCCAAAAACCGAAACGCCGCGGGCGGAAAGAGTTCCCCCGCCCGGACGCCTCTTTTGAGAGGCCCCCACTGGCAGGACATTCTGCGCCCCCAATACCGCGGCCCAAAACGCTGTACCCCAAAAAAGAAAAAACGCGGCCGCCGGCCGCTGCAGCCGGCGCCGCTTTTTTCTGTTTCACAACACATTGTCAGGGCCGTTTCCACCCCCGGAAGAACGTCTCTACGCCCCGCTGTCAGCCGACAAACGCCTCGTGGATGGCGTTTACCGCCTTGTTTGCGTCTTTCGCGTCGATCAGCACCGAGATCTTGATCTCGCTGGTGGAGATCATGCGGATGTTGATGTTGTTCTCGTACAGCGCCTCAAACATGGTGGAGGCCACGTTGGAATGGCTCTGCATGCCCGCGCCGACCACCGACACCTTGGCCACGCCGTCGTCGTACTGCACGCCGGTGCCGCCAAAGCGGGACAGCTGCTCGGTGAGCAGTTCCACAGCGGCCTTGCGGTCGGTGGAGGGCACGGTAAAGGACAGGTCCTTGGTGCCATCGCGGCCCACGCTCTGCAGGATCAGGTCCACGTTGATCTTGCGCTGCGCCAACAGGCTGAACACCTTGAACGCGATGCCCGGCACGTCGTGCACGCTGAGCACCGAAATGGCCGAGACGTTCTCGTCTTTTGCGACCCCCTTGATCATCATACCTTCCATAGCTGCGACCTCCTTTACGATTGTTCCGGGCACGGGATTCAGGCTTGAGAGCACCTCTAGCCGCACGGCATATTTTTTTGCCAGCTCCACCGAGCGGTTGTTGAGCACCTGGGCGCCCAGGGTGGCCAGCTCCAGCATCTCGTCAAAGCTGATCTCCGCAAGCTTTTTGGCCTTGCCCACCACGCGCGGATCCGCGGTGTACACGCCCTCCACGTCGGTATAGATCTGGCACAGGTCGGCTTTCATCGCCGCCGCGATCGCCACGGCGCTGGTATCGCTGCCCCCGCGCCCCAGGGTGGTGAGGTCGTCGGCCCGGTTGATGCCCTGAAAGCCCGCCACCACCACCACCTGGTTCTTGCCGATCTCGCATTCCAGCCGCTCGGTATCCACCTTGCGGATGCGCGCCCGCTGGTGGTTGCGGTCGGTGATAAAGCCCGCCTGCCAGCCCAGCAGCGAGATCGCCCGGCAGCCCAGCTCCGACAGGGCCATGCACAGCAGCGAGCAGGAGATCTGCTCGCCGGCGGCCAGCAGCATATCCATCTCGCGCCCGGACGCGTCGCAGGTGATCTCCCCCGCCTTGGCAAGCAGGTCGTCGGTGGTGTCCCCCTGCGCCGAGACCACCACGATCACGTCGTTGCCCGCGTTGTGGGTGTCCGCGACGATGCGGGCAACATTGAACAGGCGATCCCGGTCCGCGACCGAGGAACCGCCGAACTTCTGTACGATCAGTGCCATACTCTTCCTCCCTCAAATCCCCTCTCGAACTGTTTCCCCGCCGGCCCCGCGGACGGCGCGGGTCCCCGGCTTTTGGGAGACGCTAGAACATGCTGGCGTTTTGCGCCTGATAGCGGTGCACCGCAAAGCGGCGGGTGGCGGCGTCCTCCGCCAGCGCCAGGATCGCCCGCGGCACAAAGGTGTCGTCCCCCGCGTCGCAGACCGCCATGATCGTCGGCCCCGCGCCGCTGATGAACGCCGCCCGCGCGCCCAGCTGCATGGCGATCTCAAGGACCCGTCCCGCGCCCGGGATAAGCGGCAGCCGGTACGGCTGGTGCAGTTTATCCCCCGACGCCACCGCAAACAGCTCGGGCCTGCCCTCGCAGAAAGCGGCCGCCATCAAGGCTGCCCGCGCCGCGTTGTAGACCGCGTCCCTGTGCGGTACCTGCTGCGGCAGGGCCGCCCGCGCCTTTTCGGTGAGCAGCTCAAAATCCGGCACAAAGGCGCAGAACCGCAGCTCTTCACTGACCTTTTTTTTGACGGTGTAGACCCGGCCGCCCTCCATGACGCTGGTGACAAAGCCGCCCAGCATGGCGGGCACCACATTGTCGGGGTGCCCCTCCAGACGGGCCGCCAGCGAGAGCTGCTCGTTCTCCGTCAGCACCCCGCCCAGCAGCCGGTTCGCGCCCACGACGCCGGCGGCGATACATGCGCTGCTGCTGCCCAGGCCGCGGGCCTGGGGGATGGGGCTGGCCTGCACCAGCTTGAGGCCCGGCAGCGTGCGGCCGCATTCCTCGTACACGGCTTTGACGGTGCGATAGATGAGGTTTTCTTCCCCCTGCACCGGCACCGTGCCGTCGGTGGTGGACACCTCAACGCCGTCCCACTCCCGCATCTCGACCGTGTTGAACAGCGAAAGCGCGATGCCCATGGTATCGAAGCCGCTGCCCAGGTTCGCCACCGAGGCCGGCGCCTTTACCGATATCACCTGCTCCATGTTTTTACACTTCCAGCATCTTCAGCGCAATGGCCACGTGGATGCCGTCCCTTTCCAGTTTTTCCTTTCGCTTTTCCAGTTCCTTTGCCGTCATGGGGGTGGTGAGCACCGCGGTCTGATTGTGGTGCTGCAGCGTGAGCACCACGCCGCCGAGATCGGCTTTCAGGGTCCCGGCGTCCAGGTTGTTCACTCTCACATAATATGTGTGCTCCGCTTCGTCGGTGATTTTTCCCTTTTGCGGCGCAGTGGGGGCCCAAAACAGCGAGTCGTGTACCGAGGGGCCGAACTTGGCCGCGTCGATGACGTCCGCCACCACCGCGCTGGCGGTGGCCAGCTTGCCCGCGCCCTTGCCGTAGAACAGCGTGTCCCCCAGCATATCGCCCCGCACCAGCACGGCGTTGTACACGTCGCTGACGCCCGCCATCATGCTCTGCGCCGGCAGCACCATGGGTTCTACCCCGCAGGCAAAGCCGGCCTTTTCATTGCGCCGGGCATAGGCGATCAGCTTGACGGCCAGCTTCATCTTCTGGGTGAAGTAAACGTCCTCCGCCGTCACCTCGCGGATGCCGCGGGTGGGGATATTTTCGGGGTGCACCTCGCTGCCGAAGACGAGGGAGGCCAAAATGGCGATCTTGCGGCACGCGTCGATGCCGTCCACATCCGCCGAAGGGTCGATGGTCTCGGCGTAGCCCAGGTTTTGGGCCTCTTTCAGCGCCTCGTCAAAGCTCATGCCCTCCTGCTCCATCTTTGTGAGCATAAAATTTGTGGTGCCGTTGACGATGCCGCACACCTCGCTGATCACATTGGCCGCCAGGCACTGGTGCAGCGGCGTGATGACCGGCGTGCCCCCGCCCACCGACGCCTCAAACAAAAAGCAGACCCGGTGCTGCACCGCGATGGCCAGCAGCTCTGCGCCATGGGTGGCCACCAGCTCTTTGTTGGAGGTGCAGACATTTTTGCCCGCCTCCAGCGCCGATTTGACATAAAAATAAGCGGGCTTTGTGCCGCCGATCGTCTCCACCACCGTGTCTATCTCGGGGTCCTCCAGGATCGGGTCGATGCTGTTTACAAACAGCGCCGCGTCCGGATGAGAGGAAAAATCGCGGATGTCGAGGATGTATTTCACCTGTACCGGCTCGCCCGCGCGCTTTGCCGCGCTGGCCGCATTTTTGCGCAGCACCTCATATACGCCGCTGCCCACCGTGCCGAATCCCAAAATCGCTATCTTGATCAAACTATCTCACCTTTCTTTCTCTTGATGCCGCCAAAGCCGGGCCCGAGCAAAAGCGCAGGGCCCCGCCCCGCAGCGAATAGCGGCCGGGCGCGATCGCCCCGGCCGCCGCTGCCGCCGCTACAGCTCCTTGATCGTGCGCCTGATGCTGACCACTGTGCGCTGGCTTTGGATCGACAGCAGCACGTCGTCGATGGGCATCGGCATCGAATCGGTGCGCAGGGTGACCGAGACGACGGCGGTGCCGTTTTCCGGCGCGGACTGGTTGATGGTGACGATGCTGGCGCCCGAGGCGGACAGCTCGCTGAGCAGCGCCTGCAGCGCGCCCGTCTCGTCCAGCAGCACGGCCTTGACCGTGACGATGGACTTTGCGTTTTCAAAATCAAAAACGCTGTCCTTGTACTTGTAAAACGCGCTGCGGGAGAGATCGACCATTTTAGCCGCGGCGGAAACGTTTTTCGCCGCGCCGCTGGCGAGCAGCTCTTTTGCCCGCAGCACCTTGGAAAAGACCTCGGGGAGGACAGCCTGATCCACGATCAGAAATTTTTTCTCCACGTTTTTGTCCGCCTTTCAGAAACATTTGTTTGTAACGTCGTCACTATATCACTTTTTCCCCCGGGGGGCAAGCGCCTTTTTCAAGATTTTCCCTCTTGCACAAAAGTGCTCTGCCCCGGCGAGACCGAAAGGGGATTTTGACGAATCCAATTGTCTTTTGTTCATGGACAAAAACGCCCTGTGAACCATTCACAGGGCGTTTTCAAATACAATTTGCAGTCCGTTCAAAAGCGCGCCGGGGTCCTGAGGGAAATGGACCCTGCCTGCTGGCAGGCCGGGGCGGGATCCGTCAAAATCCCCGGGCCGAGGCACGGCCGCGTCGGGCGGCCGCAGGACCCGCGCCTTGTCTCACGGGCAGCTTACCCCACGTGGATGTCACAGGGTTCCAGCGGCTGATCCGCCTTATAGTAGCCGGTGGCGGTGCTGGGGCAGAGCGGACCGGCCTCGCCGCCGGACTCGGTGCAATAGGTTTTTGTGACCACGGTGTTCGCCGGTGCAGTGGGGAAGTTTTTGGCTTCCAGCCCCTCCTGCGCCCGCTCCATGACCTCTTTCCAGGCCAGCGTCGGCGGGTGTTTGCCATAGGCTTTCCAGGCCAGTTCCTGCGGCTGGTCGTAGCCCATCCAGGTGGCGGTGACATAGTAAGGGGTCAGCCCGATGAACCAGTGGTCCTTGTCGTCGCTGGTGGTGCCGGTCTTGCCCACCGTCTCCATACCGGCGATCGTATTCGTGCCGGTTCCAGCCGCAGTGCCCCGGGTGATGACCTGACGCAGCAGCTTGTTCATGATCATGGCGGTGTCCTCGCCGATGGCGCGGGTGGTGGGCAGCAGGGTGTTGTCCAGCACGATCTCGCCGGTCTGCACATTTTCCACCGTGGTGTAGGAGTGCAGAGGGGTGACGGTGCCGCCGTCCCCAAACATCATATAGGCATGGGCCATCTCGGCCAGCGAGACGCCGTCGGTCATCGACCCCAGCACCAGCGGACCGACCCCGATGTCGCTGGAGATCAGACCATTCGCCTCGGTCCTGTTCTCCACCAGGCTGGTGATGCCCAGGGTGTTGGTCATAAAGTCGAACAGATCGTCCGGCCCCACCAGCTTGCCGACCCGCACCGCGATGGTGTTGATGGAGTTGGCCAGCGCGTCGCAGACCAGCATGCGCTGTTCGGTATACTTACCACTATAATTTCGGGGCCACTTGCGCATGGTGCCGTTGTCGTTGATCTCCTCCACCCAGTCGTCGATAAAGCCGCCGTCCGAGTAGGTGATATAGTTGTAATCGATGCCCAGCGCATAGGCGCCGATGGGCTTCATGGTGGAACCGGTCTGCCGCAGCGAGCCTACCGCGCGGTTGAGGCCGCGGTCAGCGGTCTTTTCGCCCAGGCCGCCCACCACGCCCTTGACTGCGCCGGTATAGTCGATGGTGATCATCGCACCCTGCACATTCTGGGTCTTGGTCTCGCCGGTGGCCTTGTCCTTGTACTCGACCTCCTGGTCCGGGTAATAGTTGCCCGGCTCTTTGGCCATGACCTCCTCCATGATGGACTGCAGGTTGGTGTCCACGGTGGAATAGATGGCAAGGCCGCCGTTGAACAGCAGGGCGCTGGCCTCGCTGCGGGTCTCGCAGATGCCCTCGTTCACCAGGTCGGTGATGACCTCGTCGATGACCATGTCGGTAAAGTAGCTGTTGCCGCCCACCTTGGCGGTGTTCTGCTTTTCAGACGGGTCGACCAGGTTCAGCGGCTCCGCCACTGCGGCGTCGTGGTCCGCCTGGGTGATCAGCCCCTGCTCCAGCATCATGCCCAAAATCATATTGCGGCGCTGCAGATTGTTCTCGGGCTCGGTGCGGGGGTTGTACTTGGTGGGGTTGTTGGTGATGGCCGCCACGGTGGCGCACTGGGCCAGCGTCAGCTGGCCCACGTCCTTGTCGTACAGGTTGTAAGCGCAGGCCTGCACGCCGCAGGTGTTGCCCATAAAGCCCACCGTGTTGAGATAGGCCTCCAGGATGGTGTCCTTGGAGTAGCGGCCGTTCAGCGAGATGGCGCGAAAGATCTCCCGCACCTTGCGCAGCGGGTCGCGGTCGTCGTCGCCGGTGATGTTCTTGATCAGCTGCTGGGTGATGGTGGACGCGCCCTGCTCGGTGTCATAGAGGGTGATCCTGCCGCCGGTCAGGCGGCTCAGCACCAGGTTGGCGGTGGCCGAAATGGTGCGCTTGAAGTTGACGCCGCTGTTCTCGCGGAAGGTCTTGTCCTCCACGGCGATAAAGGCGTTTTTCAGATTATCGGGGATCTGGTTGCCATCCACCCAGATGCGGTCGGCGTTGTCCACCAGGCGCTGGTACGGCTCCGGCTTGCCGGTCTGCGGATCGATCGCATAGATGGTGGAGGAATAGCTGAGCTTCAGGTTTTCCAGGTTGAGCAGCGAAGCGTCGTTCGCCGTCACCTTGACCACATAAAGGCTGAGCATGACCGCCAGCACCGAGGCCACGATGACCCCTATGCTGACCAGCACCACCAGGACGCGGCCAATGTTGGCCCACACCCTTTTGGCGCCGCCTTTCTTTTTCGGCTTTTTGGGGGCGCCGCCCTGCGCGCCGGCGGGACGTGCGGACGCGCCGGAAGAGCTGCCGCTGCCCCGCGCGGACGCGCCGCGCCGGGGCGCAGGTTTTCGGTTCTGTTCGTTCAAAAAGGTTCCTCCCCTTTCCTCTCGTATCATTCTTGTCTGAACTATGTAAATTTAACGGATAAACGCAGGTCCCCGCGCTGCTTCGCCGGGTTTCTATAGTATACCACAACTTTCCCTTTCATTTCCACTTTTCACAGATTACAAAATGAAAACGGGCGCGGCGGCCGCGCGCATAACACGCGCGCTTTTTTCCCACAATAGGACTGTTCGGGGCCGGCTGCGCCACACCAAAGGCCCCGGGGAGGTATGCCATGTCGGTTCGAAAAAAATGGATGCTCTTTTTAATGGCGCTCTGCCTTGCGGTCACCATTGCCAGCGTGGCTTCGCTGGCGATCCCGGCGGCGGCAAAAGAGCCCTCGGGCCCCGTCTACGTCCTGCGGGACAACGGCGGGCGTCTGGCGCTTTACGATGCCGAAAGCGGCTCGCTGCTGCGCCAATACGACGTCTACACCCATCTGCTGCCCGCAGTGGACGTGGACATGCTGCGGGCGGGGATCGACGTCTACTCCGACGATCAGCTGCAGCGGCTGATCGAGGATTACGGGGCCTGAGCGGCCCGCCGGCTTCCCGGCCATTATATCCATTCTCACAGGTAAAATCAAGTTTGCGGCTCTCCGCGCGCCGGGCGTTTTTTCTCCCACTGCGCGCGGGGCCTGTTTCCGCTGCCATTCTTTTGCCGCGCCCGCGGGGGCGGGCAGACGACTTCCATGGCCTGCGCAGCCCCATTCCGGCCGATCTTTCGCCGCCCATCCCAGGGGCGGACGCCGGCTGGCCGGGGCGTTCCGCCGCAGCCGTTTGTGGCGCTCGGGACCGGGGCGGCGGGCATGTACCATGACGCGCTCGTGTACGGCCGCCCCCCGTTTTGGGCGCGGGGCCGGGGCAGCGCTGCAGCCGTCCGCTTTTTCCCCTTGCCTGCCGGCCGCAGAGGTGCCTGTCCGGCAAAACACAGCGGGCGGGCCCGGCCGCGCGGCCGCGCTGCGCCCGGGCCTGCGGTCCCTATCCGTCAAAACCACGGTCTCCGCCCCGTCCGTTCCCCATTCTGGAAATTGTCAAACAACCGATTATGTGGTATGATTTAGGAAATAAAGCATCAGAGCAAAAAGAAAGGAGATCCTCCTTTGAGCCTTCTTGATTATCCCTTTGACGGCGCTGCGCTTCTTCAGAAAAAGCGCTCGCTGCGGCGGGAGCTGCTGCAGCGGCCCGGCCTGGTGGAAAAGAAAATTGCGATCCTCAGCGGCAGCACCATCGGCGAGATCAAAAACATTCTTGAGCTGTTTCTCCTGGATCACGGCATCAAACCCGAGTTTTATGTGGGCGGCTATGGGCTGTTTTATGAAAATCTGGTGTTTGACGACGGCAGCCTGGCCGCGTTCAAACCGGATTTTCTCTACATCCATACCAGCCGCAAAAACATCAAAGACCTGCCCGTCCCCTCTGACAGCGCCGAGGCGGCCGCCGCCAAGCTGGACGCGGAATGGGCCCGCTTTGAAGCGGCTTTTACCGCGGCCGGCCGCTTTGGCTGCCCGGTGATCGTCAACAGCTTCGACGCCCCCACCCATCGGCTGATGGGCAGCCGCGACGCGGTGGACCCGCGCGGCGGCGTTCACTTTATCAACGAGCTGAACGCCCGGATTGCTACATTCGTGTCGAAAAACGACGGATTTTATCTCAACGATCTGGCGTATCTCGCCGCGCGCTTCGGGCTGGACAACTGGTTTTCCGAGTCGGAATGGTACCTTTATAAGTACGCGGTGTCGATGCAGTACATACCCGAGCTGTGCCACAGCATCGCCAACATCATCAAAAGCCTGCTGGGCAAAAACAAAAAGGGCCTTGTGCTGGATCTGGACAACACCCTTTGGGGCGGCGTCATCGGCGAGGTGGGGCCGGAGGGGGTCGAACTTTCCACCGAGACCCCCGGCGGCATGGCCTACAGCGAATTTCAGCAGTATCTGAAAGAGCTGGAAAGTTTGGGCATCCTGCTCAACGTGGCCAGCAAAAACGAGCAGGCCGCCGCGGAAAGCGGCTTTGCCCGGGAGGACAGCCCGCTGAAACGGGAGGATTTTCTCTGCTTTAAAGCCAACTGGGAGCCCAAATCGGAAAACATCGCCAAGATCGCCCAGGAGATCAACATCCTGCCCGAAAGTCTGGTCTTTGTGGACGACAACCCCGCCGAGCGCGAGATCGTGCGCCAGCAGCTGCCCGGCGTGGCGGTGGCCGCCTTTGACGGGCCGGAGGGCATGATCGCGTCGCTGGACCGGGCGGGTTATTTCGAGGTCACCACCCTTTCGGCAGACGACGCCAAGCGCAACGAGATGTACCGCCAGAATCTGGCGCGGGCGGCCGTACAGCAGAACTTCGGCAGCTATGACGACTATCTGCGCAGCCTGGAGATGACGGCGGAGCTGGGCGCTTTCGATCAGCCCCACGCCGAGCGCATCACCCAGCTGATCAACAAGACCAACCAGTTCAACCTGACCACCCGGCGCTACACCGCCCAGGAGGTGGAGGCCCTCATCGGCAGCCCCGCAGCGGTCACGCTTTACGGGCGCCTCACCGACAAGTTCGGCGACAACGGCCTGGTCTCCGCCATGATCGGCAGCGTGGAGGACGGCGTGTGCACCGTCGATCTGTGGATCATGAGCTGCCGCGTCTTCAAGCGCAATTTGGAACAGGCGATGATGGACGAGTTTGTCCGCCGCTGCGCAGCGTGCGGGATCAGAAAAATCGTGGGCCGGTATCTGCCCACCGCCAAAAACTTGCTGGTAAAAGAGATTTATGCTACCATGGGCTTTGAAAAAGTGAGCGAAAGCGACGCAGAGACCGTCTTTTCGCTCGATGTCGCCGCCTATCAACAGCAAAACCATATCCTTGCGGTGACGGCAAAAGAATAAACAGGAGGGGACTATTTTGAGCGAACAGGAAATTTTTGAAAGCGTGCAGGAGATCTTCCGCACCGTATTCGACGACGACAGCATCGTCCTGACCCGGGAAATGACCGCGGACGACATCGAGGATTGGGACAGCCTGGAGCAGATCAATCTGCTGGTGGCGATCGAGAAAAAGTTCTCTGTCAAGTTCAAGCTTGACGACGTCAAAAATCTGCCCAACGTGGGCGCAATGCTGGATCTTGTCAAGCGGATGGTCGCCTGAGGACAGGCGCAGAGCGGCAGCGCACGGACGGGAGCCGGAGGCCGGGAAAAACGCGGGCCCGGCTCCCGTTTTTTTGTCCGCCGCGCATACCGGGAGGGAGAGATTTTCTGTGGAAGTCAAAAGTTATACGCTGGACCAGATGACACCGGGCCTGACCGAGAGTTTCACCGTCACGGTCAGCGAAGAAAAAATGGCTCAATTCTGCGCGCTCTCCGGCGATGTGAGCCCGATCCATATGGACGAGACCTACGCCGCCGGGCGCGGCTATCCCGGCCGGGTCTGTTACGGCATGCTGGTGGCTGCCTTTTTCTCCACCCTCGCCGGGGTATACCTGCCCGGCGAGCACTGTCTGCTGCACAGCGTGGAGAGCAAATTCGCAAAACCGGTTTTCATCGGAGACGTCCTCACGGTCACCGGCGTAGTGGAGGAAGTGAACGAGGTGTTCGGCGAGGTGACCATCAAGGGCACCATCACCAACCAAAACGGAAAAAAGGTCTGCCGCGGGGTCATCAAAGCCGGGCTGGCAAAATAGCTGCGCCCGCGCCTCTGCGGGCCGTTTTGCCGCCGGGCTGACAGGAGCGGGCCGAACGCGCAGGCCCACAGTGAAGCGGTATTTTTTCATAAGTCCAAGCACTGCGGCGGAGGAAAGCAGACCGGCGACAGTGCTCTCCCGCGGCGAGGATTAAAACTTAGAGGGTGGTTGCTTTTGCTGCGCCTCAAAGGCCGCCGCTCGCAAGAGCGGCGTGGATTGAAACCAGCACACATTCGGCGGCTCCTGCAACAAAACGTGTCGCCGTCCGTAAGGACGGCGAGGATTGAAACTGGGTATCTTGGTCTGGATTGTCGATATAATACATCACCGTTCGCAAGAGCGGCATGAGTCAAAACGGGGACCTCTTTCGCCCAAACGACTGCCCGGCAGCAGTCGCTTGGCTGATCATGGGAGGTGCGCATGTCAGCCGTACCGCTGCCGTGTTTCCGCTGTTCTTTGTCTTCGTCCGTCAAAGATCCGGGCGGCGCTTTGGCTGCAAAAGTTCCATCTTTGCTCGATCTTCATTTTTTCAAATAAGCGTCAGGGGGAAATTTTATGCCATATACCTATCTCATCACCGGTGCCACCAGCAGCGTCGGCAGCGCTTTGATCCGCCGGGTGTGGAAACCGGGGGACATCGTGATCGCCCAGGGCGCCGGGGATCTGGAACTGCTCGAAGAGCTGCGGCCTCTCTGCGGCGGGAGCCTGCATTGCTATGATGTGGACCTGACCGGGGAGGCTCCTTTGGCGGCGTTTCTGGCGGAGGTCAGGGAAAATTTCGGCTGTCCCACCCATATCGTCCATCTGCCGGCGCTGCGGGTAGTGAACAAAAAATTCAAAAATTTTGACGAGCAGCGTTTCCTGTTGGATTTCAATGTGCAGGTGATGAGCGCATTGCGCATCTGCAAGGCATTTCTGCCGGACATGATGAAAGCCAGATTTGGCCGCATCCTCTTCATGCTCACCGATTATATCATCGGTGTCCCGCCAAAGAATACCACCGCTTATATCGTGGCAAAAAACGCGCTGCGCGGTCTTGCGCGCAGCCTTGCCACCGAGGCGGCGCCTGCCGGGGTGACCGTCAACTGTGTCGCCCCTTATATGATGGAGACCCGGTTCCTCACCGACACGCCGGATCTGATCGTGGAGGCCTCCGCCGCCGCCAACCCCATGGGCCGCAACGCGCGGGTGGAAGACGTTGTCCCCGCCATGGCGTTTCTTCTCTCTGACGAGGCGGGCTTTATCAGCGGCGCGGAACTGCCGGTGACAGGAGGGGCACGCTATTGAGCGGGTATCGTTTTCGCCGCGCCGCCGCTGCCGATCGCGGGGCCATTATCGAATTTATGAATCTTCACTGGGGTTCCCGGCATCCGCTGGTCAACCTGCCGGACTATTTTACCTATTACTATCAAAACGGCGACCCTGACTCGGAGCTGCTCAACTTTGCCCTTTGCCTGGAGGATGAGCGGATCGCCGCACTCTGCGGCTTTATTCCCTCTTCGCGGGATGGCCGTGAGATCTGGGTCTCCATCTGGTGCGCCGATAAAAAAGCCAAGGGCAGCGGCCTGGAGCTGATGTCGCAGCTGCCCGCCCTCACCGGCGCAGAGCGGATGAGCTGCAACAACATCCGGCCCAACACCATCCCGTTTTACGAATTTCTCGGTTATACCGGCGCGCGGATGGGGCACTTCTATCGTTTGTCTCCCCGCAGAGAGTATCTTGTGGCACAGGTTGCCGACAGGACCATTCTGCCGGTCTCGGGCAGCGGCTTTTTAAAGCGCTTTGAAACCTTTGAAGAGCTGAAAGAGAACTTTGTTCCGCCCCAAAACGCACACCCTTTCAAGGATCTCTGGTATCTTGAACGCCGATACTTTCACTATCCGCGTCAAAGCTATCTGGTTTATGGCGGTTTTTTGGACAGTAGTTGTCCCCTTTTATTTTGCCTGCGCAAAGTATCTGTGAAAGGTACTTATGTGCTGCGGCTGGTGGACATAGTGGGCGAGCTTGCTCTTTTGCCCTGCTTTGGCAATGCGCTCAATGCCCTGCTGGCAGAGTCAGCGGCAGAATATATGGACTGCTATTGTTGGGGCATTTCCGCCCAAACAATGGCTGCCGCCGGTCTCTGCGAGCGGACGGAAAACAGCGCAAACATCATCCCGCACTATCTTGTCCCGCCCCTGATCCAGAACGTGGAATACTATTTGTTCACCAGCGACCCACAAGGGTTTGTGATGTTTCGTGCCGACGGTGACCAGGACCGTCCCAACATTGAATGCTGACCGATCCTGCTTTGGCGATAGGAACAACAAAAAGGAGCTGTTTCCGAAAGGAAAACGGCTCCTTTTTGTTGTTTTGGAAGGATACGGAAACGACAACCCGGGCGCATTTCAACCCACGCCGCTCGCAAGAGCGTCGACATGCTGCTCCGGCAACATCGCTCAAAGCACAAAACGTTTCAATCCGCGCCGCTCTTGCGAGCGGCGACCCGCCGATTTTTCCCGCCCCACCGCCGTGCTGTTGTTTCAATCCACGCCGCTCTTGCGAGCGGCGACTATGAGATGCGGCATACATTTGTTTCGATCGCGCAGTTTCAATCCACGCCGCTCTTGCGAGCGGCGACTTTACGATCACCAGCGATTCGTTCCGTATTCCAAGTTTCAATCCACGCCGCTCTTGCGAGCGGCGACCAGCATATGACCTGACCTATCTCGCCATGGCGTCGTTTCAATCCACGCCGCTCTTGCGAGCGGCGACACGGCAAACCGAAAGCGAGGTGAGCCGATGACCTGTTTCAATCCACGCCGCTCTTGCGAGCGGCGACCACCGTGCACCATTGTGCAGATTCTCTGAGCATCGTTTCAATCCACGCCGCTCTTGCGAGCGGCGACCTGTTTAAGTTTATGTTGCGCGTGGCTGAAAGCTCGTTTCAATCCACGCCGCTCTTGCGAGCGGCGACCTTAAATCCTGTATCTACAGGCTGCACGTGGAGGCCAGTTTCAATCCACGCCGCTCTTGCGAGCGGCGACGTCAAGTGCGCGAAATGCGCTGAATGTGTCCGGGTTTCAATCCACGCCGCTCTTGCGAGCGGCGACTCCGCCGAGACGGGCGTAAAGTCCTGGTTGTCGGGGGTTTCAATCCACGCCGCTCTTGCGAGCGGCGACAACAGGCTCACAGGCAGTGTGGTATGATAGCCCTAGTTTCAATCCACGCCGCTCTTGCGAGCGGCGACTACGGCCCCGAAGTGTCCGCTCCATCCACCCAGAGTTTCAATCCACGCCGCTCTTGCGAGCGGCGACGCTGCCCGCCCAAACCGGGAAAACGCCGGTGACAGGTTTCAATCCACGCCGCTCTTGCGAGCGGCGACGCGCTGGAAGCCGCGATGGGGATCGGGCTGAGCGAGGTTTCAATCCACGCCGCTCTTGCGAGCGGCGACCATTTATCCTTTTTTCTCTACACCTTACAGCATCGTTTCAATCCACGCCGCTCTTGCGAGCGGCGACCCGAGCGGGCGACGCGGTAGTCCAGCGCGAAATCGTTTCAATCCACGCCGCTCTTGCGAGCGGCGACCATCCCAATGCAGACGATCAGCAGACCGCCCCACGTTTCAATCCACGCCGCTCTTGCGAGCGGCGACGGGTGACCTGCTCCGACAGATGGAGCTTTTTGAGGTTTCAATCCACGCCGCTCTTGCGAGCGGCGACAAGGTGGTGCGGCATGGCCTATTGTGAGCCCGCTGTTTCAATCCACGCCGCTCTTGCGAGCGGCGACTGTGCGCACTCGCCACATAAGGGTGCCCTGCGCGTTTCAATCCACGCCGCTCTTGCGAGCGGCGACTGCGAATATGCACATTTTTTCTTTCTTGTTTTTGTGCACATTCCCTTAAATCTTTTGATAATTCAGCATTTCACATAAAAAAACAGCCTCTTTTTTTACCATCACCTTTCAAACAAAAGCTTTTTCCGGTGCGAACCTCCCCGGAAATCCATGAGTGCTTCCCTTTCGCACTAGATCATCAAGATGCCCTCCGGCTCATATCCTGGACGGACCCCGAAATGCTCCACCTTTGCCGCATAACTGTTGCCCAGATAGTAGAACCTCAGGCTGTCCTTTTCGCAGTCAATGATCTCGAGCAACTGCGCCTGCAGCAGTTTGCACTGTGAAGCGTCGAGCAGGCATTCAAATACTGAATTCTGCACACGCTGCCCGTGGTCTACGCATTTTCTCGCCACCCGGCGCAGCCGTCTTTTCCCCTGTGCATCTTCGGTGTTGACGTCATAGGTTATGAGCACCAGCACATCGCTTCACCTCATTTCCACAAAAAGGGGGGATACGCGTCCAGGTCTCCGCGCAGATACCGTGCCAGCAGCAATGCCTGCAGATAGGGCACCAGCCCCCAGGGGATCTTTTCTTTTAGATAGGGGTGGGTGATCTCCTCTCTTTTGCGGTTCTGCCAAGCCGTCAAAAATGCACGGCGCCCATCGTCATTCAGCAGCACCGCCCCATTTTCTCTCTTTTGAAAATGGGTCTCGTTTACTACCCGGTTGTTGACCAGCGTGATGGCAAAGCGATCCGCCGCCGCGCTCCGCAGCTCCTCCATCAGATCGAGGGCAAGCGACGCCCGGCCGGGACGGTCCCGGTGCAAAAAGCCCACATAAGGATCCAGGCCGACGCCCTCCAGCGCCGCCGCGCAGTCGGATGCAAGCAGCGTGTAGGCAAAGGACAACAGCGCATTCATGTTGTCCATGGGCGGCCGCCGGCTGCGCCCGGCAAAAAAGAAGTCCTCTTTTTGGTTTAAGATCATCTCATCGAACACGCTGAAATAGGCCGTGGCGGCCTGTCCCTCCAGCCCCCTCAGCTCACCGGGGTCCTCTGTTTCCAAAATGCGAGGCAGCAGCTGCGCCATTTGGCGGGAGGCACTTTTGAGGGCCCCTGCATCCACCTGCATACTGTGGTCCCGCGCCGTGCGCTCCAGGCACCAGCGCCCGTTGTACACCTTGCCAAAAATAAAGCTGCGCGCGGCAATGCAGCTTTGCCTCTCGTCGTCGGCCGCCCGATACTGTGTCCGGCGCAGCAGCACATTGCCGCGCTCTTCCCCACAACAGCGCGCCAGAAAGCGGCCGCGCGGCGTAAAAAAGCACAGGTCCACACCGCGCGCCGCGCAGGCCCCCATCAACGCGGGACTTGCCCCCTTATAAGAAAAGCTGAGGATGCCCTCTAATGTGTGCAGCGGAAACTGCCCGCGTTTTTGCTCCTCCGCAAGGATGATGACCGTTTCTCCCTCCAGCGCCAGATAACTGTCCTCTGAGAGCACAAACAGGGTATTGAGCAATTTTCTCATGTCTCTTCCTCCAGATGGGCTTTCAGATATCGGGATGCGGAGGGCGCTTTCTGCAGCCGGGGCAGACAGATCTCTTTCAGGGAACAGGCATTGCAGGAGCGGGACGGTTTTGCCTGCGGCGTGTGCCCCCGCGCGTACAAAGCGCGCATCTCGCCCAGCATGCCCTCCACCCTTTCCCGCAGCGCAGGCTCAAAGAGCACCCGCTTTCTGCGCCGTGTCTCGCCGTAAAACAGGCTGCCCTCCGGTATCTCACAGGCCAGCATCTCTTCCAGGCAGAGCGCCTGGCCGCAGAGCTGCAGTTCGTCGGCGCCAAAAGCGTTGGGTTCCCCTTTTTTATACTCTACAGGATAGGGCTGCCATCTGCCCTCCTGTCCAAACAGAGTGATGCCGGGTTCGGCGCGGCGGAACTCCACCACGTCGCAGATGCCGGCAACGCCCAGCCGGTGAGAGACGACCCGCAGCCCCCGTGTGATCAACAGGTCCCCGCGCCGCTCTGTCTGCTGTTCATCGTGAGCGCGCCGGTGGAAAAGTTGTCCGTCCACTGTGCGCAGATTTTCCGCCCACTGCTGCTCAATATGGATCAGCGCCCACTGCCGCCGGCAAAAGCAAAAATGCTGCAGCTCGGAGAGCATCAAAAAATCACTGTCATCCATCTTCAAATCATTCGGGTGCAGCACACGCCTTCCGGCAGCGCCTGCGTGTCCACGGTGACCTCATAGTCCTGATAACTGCGCGCAGCCGCCACCTCTTCTCTGCGCGTCACTTTTACTGTTTCAAAGAGCCGGTAGGACGGCGCGTTCCCCAGTTCGCTGTCATGCTTAAAGACGATCAGCTCCCGCACCGCCATTTTTCCCCGGGCTGCGGAGTGATCGTTTTCAAACATATTGATGATGGCCTGCCACAAAAGCGCCAGGTCCTCTTCGGAAAAGCCGGTGGTCTTGCGCGCCAGATTGGCCGAGACAAAGCCCTCTGCCCGGTAAAGGCCATAGGGGATGATATATTTGCGGCCCATCTCGGTCCCCTTTTTCTCCGCATCCGCCTCTGTGGTGATGGCCACGCGGGTGATGGTGATCTCCTGCGGGATCAGCGGGTCAATCGAGCGGGCAAAACCCAGCTGCACCGGCCCTCTGACCTGCCCGCAGTTGAGGGCGGCTTTGACAAAGGTGGTCATCACCGCGCCAAAAGTGCGGATATCATAAAAATTACAGCACATAAAATCGCGGATCTTGCGATCCAGCTGCGGGTCTTTTTTCTTGTCTTCTTTTACCTTTTTGTCGTCCGTGCCCAGATAAGCATAGGCTTCCGCGTCGCTGCGGTTAAGGGGCACACCGTCCTTGATATAGATGCGGTATCCCGGTTCCCCCTCCTTGACGGTCTCCACATAGTTGCGTATTTTGCGTTTCAGGCACACGTCGGTGACGATGCCATAGCCGGTCTCCGGGTCAAGACGCGGCATATTGCCCGCGTCAGGGTCCCCGTTGGGGTTGCCATTTTCCACATCAAACAGCACCACAAATTCATATCTGTTTTTGATCGCTTCAGCCATTTTCTCTGTCCTCCCTGTTTTCCTTTTTTGTATAGCGCTGCTGTGTCTGATAGTAGTATCCCAGATAGAACGTTCCCTGGTCCTTGACCTCAAGCCGCGCCGGAAGATCCTCCTCAAAACGGCTCCACAGCCCGGTAAGGACCCGGTCCCAATAGATGCGCTTTCCTTTTTCCATCTTTTTGAGATGCTTGTCGGCCAGGCCGATCAGGACGGGAAACACCGTGGCGGGCATCGCGGCCGCACTGTTGAAATACTTGTCCTTGATCGTGGCATTGATGCCGGGGCTTGCCTCCTGCTGGATGGCTTCATACACGGAAAACAGCCGTCCCAGCAGATAAGGGACATAATTGCACGCTTCGTTCAGTCTCACCAGTGTGACCTCCTCCGGCAGCGAAACGCTGCGATTTTTTAAAAAATAGGCTTTCAGGATCGCCGCCCGGCCGTAGGTGATCTCCCGTTCCGCCCGGATGCGGATCAAAACGGCCTCCAACAGCGAGGCAGGGTAATCGCCGCCGGTCAGGATCGCCCGGGTGACGGCGGCAGCCATGGGCGGCGAGGCTTCTTTTTTAGAGGCTTTCTGATTCACGGTTTCATTCAGCAGCCGCCAGAGCGGCAGCGACTCAAATTTTTCATACGCGGGCTTTACGATCTGCAACCGCTCATAATGCGCCTCCACATGCTTCAGCAGCTTTCCAAACTCGTCCTGAAGAAAAAAGCGCACCGACAAACGCGCCGCGTTGGGTGCAAGCCCCAACACATAAAAATGGTTTTCCGGGTCAAGGGGGATGCCCTCAAAATCCACTGCATTCCCCCCGGCCAGATTTTTGAAGATGCTCTTCAGATCCTCTTCCGTTATCCGGCTGCCCGCCGTCCCGAAAACAGATGCGCCGAATACGTCCTGATAGGCAGGCTCGCCGTCTTTTGCCCAAAAGACGACGGTGGTGTCCCCGATCCGCTGGACATGATCGCGGTCCGCCAGCAGGTGATTCAACGCGGTGGTGTAGGCAAAGGCAGCGCTCTCGCTGACAGGGGCATTGCAGCCCTGGCCCGTGTCGTCCGCCTGCTCTTTGCCGAAAGATTCCAGCGCGGGCGCGTTGAAAGAGACAAGGGAAGCCCCTGTGGCCTGTGCGCCGTGCACCTTTTTGATGGAAGCGTGCAGCCGCGCGGCCGGCGCGCGTTTGCCCGTCACAAGGCAGACCATCTCCCTGCCCGCCGCATGTCCTGATCTGAAGGCGTCCCAGGCTGCGCGGACGCGGGCGTCCTCCTGCGCCCAGACGCCGTCCACCGAAAAGATCAGATTTGCCCCTGCCATCAGCTGATCGGCCAGGGGCGCCACGGCGGGATGGCTCAGCGCCGTCTGCGGGTCCCAGCTGTCGAAATAACCCAGGATCGCCCTTGCGGCGGGGCTGTCCACCCCGTCGAGAACGGTGTGGTGGAGGGCCTGCGCCGCCGCAAAGCATTGCAGGGTGCGCGCCGGTTTTCCCTTTTCGTCGGCCCCCAGCAGATAAGAACTGTTGTCGCACAGAAAATTGGCCGCCACGCCGGAGGACCGTTTTACCTGCTCAGGGACCCGCAGCGGGCGCGGTACCTCCTTTTTTCCATCCAGGGACGTGATCTTGAGTGGCTGGACCCCCAGCAGGGCGCCGTCCGGTGCGAGCGCCAGTGCAAACGATACCCCGGCTATCCCCCAGCCCGCCAGGGCGATCTCGCCGCGCGCGGCAAGCACCTGATAGTAATTTTCCAAAGCCTGCAGGATCATCGGTACACCTCCTCACCCGCGACCCGGATCGTCCCCTCCTCCATCACTGCGCGAAAAAACAGGGGCTGGATGTCCCTGGGGTTGGAGTAGTCCATGTCATACAGCATCAGGCCCAGATCGCGCCTGCCCTCGCAGCCCTCCGGCACGGGGATCCGCCCGCCCTGCCAGGCGCGGAAGCTGGCGGGAAATTCCCGGCAGCCGAAACACGGCGTATGATAGCACTGCCCTTTTTCCAGCCGCCTTGTCAGAATATCCTTGAACTTGCCCGGGTTGTCGGACGGCGCAGCCCGCTCGGTCATCTCAAAATGCGCGTCCAGCACATAGTGCACATCCGTCAGTACCATCGCGGCGCGCTGAAGGATATCCTGCGGCGCCACAATGCCCAGCGGCTTGTCCCCGCCCCGCATCGCCGAAAGAGCATCCTTTGCGGACGCCTTGCTTTTGACCTCATTGCGGCGGATGCTGGTGAACCGGACCGGCTTCAACACATGGATGGCATCTATGCAGTATCGGAGCCCGGGGTGCCAGAAAATCGCCTCGATCAGCCCCCTGGCTGCCGAGGGTGTGATGACATCGTAACTCACCCTTTCCGCTTTCAGTTCCGGGCGGCTGAAAAGGGCGTAAGGGCCCCATACTTCCACCTGGACGCCATAGCTCATACTTTTTCACCTCGTTTTTTGTTTTTCTTCTCTGCCGCAGGGCCGGCGGACTGCTGAACGCCCGGCCCGCCCCCTTTCACTGCCATCTTTCACCTCCCATGCGCTTTCTCTTTCTGTGGCGTACCGGGGACGAGCTGCTGAAAACGCGCCCCTATCCGGCGTTGGAAACAGCGCCCTCCAAAGCCGGAAAGCGCTGCGCTGCCGGAGAGAGTCCGGCGGCGCTTGCCCCCCGGCCGGGAGACCGGCCCGCTAAAAAAGCGTTTTCCGTGGACACAGAGGAAAAAAACAGCGGCCGCGGCAGCGCTTTTATGCACTCTGCGCAGCCGCATGGCTCCGCTGCCGGCGGGGCTGTCCTCTTTTTGCAAAACAAAACCGCCCGGCCCGGCGTCAGATAAAGATGCCGACGCCCGTGTCCGCTGAGATTTTCAAACCCGTATCGCGGTCATACCAGCTCAGATCCGTCAGCACTGCCAGATTTTCTTCCAGGAACTCCAAACAGAACAGGGCCTTGAAATGGTCCGGATACACATTCACCATATGCCGTCCCGCCCGGCGCAGCAGTTCCCTGCTGCGCTCGCCGGACCGCAGCCTTGCCGCCAGCGCCTGCGCCTCTTCCCCGACAGGGATCAGCACCTGCCGGGTATCCTGGTCGATCAGGTGAAAGTTTTCCGCCACGGTGCGGAAAGGATAAAGCCCGTCCCCTCTTTTCTCCAGCATCGGCACGATCTGCTTTGCGTCCAGCTCCGGGCCGCTCAGCCGGTAAAGTTCGGCAAAATACGCCTCTACCGCTTCCGGCGCATCGATCTGTTCCCAGCGCTCCATCACGCCCCGGGCCGCCGCAAGGGGCCGCAGCATGCTGTGCGGCAGGTGCGCGGTATAGCGGTCTTCGGGCTCAAAAAGCCAGACCCGGCTTTGCTCAAGGGCGCGCCTCCCCTCCCGGTTGCACCGCCCCGCCGCCTGGATCATGGAATCCAGCCCGGCCATACTGCGGTAAACAGCGGGAAAGTCCACGTCCACCCCCGCCTCGATGAGGCTGGTCGCCACCACCGTGCAGGGTGCGCCATCTTTCAGGCGCGCCCTTATCTCTTCCAGCACCGCGCTTCTGTGGCTGGGCGTCATCAGGGTGGAAAGATGGAAATTTCCCTCCCCGCGCAGCAGATGGTACACCGCCTGCGCCTGCTTTCTCGTCCCAACGATACAAAGCGCCTGCTTTTCCGCGTTCAGCCTCTTTGCCAATTCCTCATCGGTCAGGGGCCCCACCCGCACAAAACGCACGCGGCGGAAAAACTGATACAGTTCATCGCCCCCCGAACAGATCTCCCGGCAGCGCAGCAATGGGGAGATCTGCCGCAGCAAAGGTCCCAGTGCCGGCTGAGTAGCCGTACACAGCACACAGCTGGAGCCATAATTGACCGTCAATTCCGCGATCGCCCGCAGGCAAGGCTCCAGATAGGACAGGGGCAGCGTCTGCGCCTCGTCAAAAATGATCACGCTGCCGGCGATATTGTGCAGCTTGCGGCAGCGGGAAGTTTTATTTGCAAAAAGAGATTCAAAAAATTGAACGGCGGTGGTGACGACGACCGGCATATCCCAGTTTTCAGCGGCCAGTTTTTTGACCGGGTCGTCGCTCAGGTCCACATTGGCGTGGTGTTCCAGCACATTTTCCGGGCCCAATATCTCGCGGAATTTTTCTGCCGTCTGCTCGATGATAGAGCAATAAGGGGCGACATAGATGACCCTCTCCAACCTCTGCGCCCGGGCATGGTATAAGCCGAACGCCAGAGAACTCACCGTTTTTCCGCCCCCTGTGGGGACTGTGAGGGAGAAAAGTCCCGGCGCCTGGCGTTCTCCCTTTTGCATGCATTCCCGCAGGATGCTGCAGCGCTTTTGATCGATCGGGCGGTCCGGGTCCCACCAATGGGCCACAAATCCATCCAGCTTTGCGCAGAGCGCTTCTATCCTTTCCCCCTGCCCGCGGGCGGCGGGCGTCCCCCGCATAAACCGCTCGGTATCCAGAAAATCCGCGTCCACGAGACAGGAAAAAAGCATCCGCGTCCAAAAAGAAGCTGTAAACCGCCCCTGCCCCAACAGAGTCGGCAATTTGGGGGACGCCCTTTTCAGCTCTACCTCCTGCCGGAAAGCCTGATAGTCCTCCAGTCTCTTTTTTCTGCGCCCCATCAGGGTGCCGCTGTCGCGGCCATCGACCGAAGTGCCGCCGTCTGGCAGGCCGCCGTGATGTCCCATAACGCAAAAGGCAGCCGGTACGCCGTTAAGCTGGCCGATCTCAATACCGCCGGCGGTGGCGTGATCCGGGGAAAGGCCGTTTTCACACAAATGAGCCTGAAATGCATGAGAATACTTGCCGATATCATGCGCCATGCCGATCTGCCAGGCCAGTTCTTCGGCCCCGAACTTTTGCGCAAACAGGGCTGCCAGCCGGGCAGTCCCCTGCAAATGATCGATCAGTTCCTGCTGCCGCCCATCTTCTGTGCGGTGCGCCAAATAGCGGTCCATAATATCCTCTTTTTTCCATTTTGTTTCTTTTATTATAGGTTTTTATCGTCAAAAAGTCCATTATTTTTATTGTTTTTATGATTTTTTTGGTATTTTTTGTTTTTCGATTCAAAAAGGGGATCGTTTTTGCCTCCACACAAAAAGGGACAGAGGAAATGTATCTCCCCTGTCCCTTTTTGTGCTTTTTGTGTTTCGTTTTTGGGAAAGAGCATCGGCCGCGCCCTCTTCGGCGCCAGCCACGGCGCCGCCCCGCGTATCGGCTTTCTGCCGATCGCGTAATTTATGCCGTCCCTTGGGGACGGCGACGCGTCTTGCTTGGCATATTATTTGCATCTGCCAAGTTTCAATCCACGCCGTCCTTGCGGACGGCGACAGAGCCAGAAGCAGCATGGAGGCTGCCGTGTCCCAGTTTCAATCCTCGCCGTCCTTGCGGATGGCGACCCGTCCACGCCCACGGAGGCCTCGTACTCCCCATAGTTTCAATCCTCGCCGTCCTTGCGGACGGCGACAGGCAGCGCGGGAAAAGAGTTCTATACCCGGGAGGTTTCAATCCTCGCCGTCCTTGCGGACGGCGACACCGCCGCAAGGCGGTCTTTTTTTCTTGCATGTGTTTCAATCCTCGCCGTCCTTGCGGACGGCGACAACCTACCAGATTTTGTATTTCGACTGCGCGGGGTTTCAATCCACGCCGTCCTTGCGGACGGCGACTGTCGGGCGGGCATCCATCGGCAACCGTGTGGGTGTTTCAATCCACGCCGTCCTTGCGGACGGCGACATGCCCTGCAAAGCGCCCCGGCAGGCCAAAAAAAGTTTCAATCCACGCCGTCCTTGCGGACGGCGACACACAAGGCACCGGCGGGGGATATTATGTATTTATGTTTCAATCCACGCCGTCCTTGCGGACGGCGACTGCCAGTCCAGCACAATGCAGTTGTCAATGGTCTGTTTCAATCCACGCCGTCCTTGCGGACGGCGACGGCGAACTTTTACAATAAATCGCCTTTAGCTTTGTATAGGTTCACTCATAAATCGTCGTTTTTTCTTTTCCTCTCCTTGTTTTCAATTCTTCGAACCATAAAAAAGGTCTTTTTTCCGGTGCGAACCTCACAGCCATTTTATGAGAGCTCTTCTTTCGCACCTGCCCACAGCGCGTCCCGCCTTTTGTATAAAGAGAGCTATCCGGAACAGCTCTTTCCCTTTATCTATTATATCTGGATCCACACAAAAATGGAATGTCTTTCCATATATCAAAAAGCTTTTTTATAAAAATCGAGCTGCCCGAAAAAAACCGTTCTTTCCCGCTCCCGTACTGGGACTATTCTTTTTCCATGGCTGCCTTCAGCTGCTCCACGGCTTTCTTTTCCAACCTGCTCACATAGCTGCGGGAAATGCCCAGGATATCCGCCACCTGCTGCTGACTGAGAGGATCGCCGCCGGCAAACCCGTATCTCAACCGCACGATCTGCCGCTCCCGGCCGTCCAGGATGGTGTCCACATATCCGCGCAAACGCTCCGCATCGGCCTTTTGCTCATAGTCCTCATCCACAAAAAAACTGTCCGCCAGCACGTCGTTCAAGGTCAGCGCCCCCTCGCCGCCGTCCGCTTCCAGAGGCTCGTTGATGTACAGGGTGCCGCGGTTTTTTTTATCCGCACGGAAATACATCAATATTTCGTTTTCAATGCACTTGGCCGCATAGGTGGAAAAGCGCGCCTTTTTTGTGCTGTCAAAGCTCGCCACCGCCTTGATCAAACCGATGGTGCCGATGCTGATCAGGTCGTCGGTATCCGCGCTGCCGGGATAATATTTTTTCACCACATGGGCGACCAGCCGCAGGTTGTGGCGGATCAGCCTGTCCCGGGCCTCCATATCCCCCCGCCCCAGCGCGGCCAGACATTCCGCCTCTTCTTTGGAGGATAACGGGCGCGGAAAACTGCTGCTCTCCAGATGCAGCCAAAAATAAAGCATGTGACCGGCGATAAAGCTGAGAAAGGTCCCGAACATAAAAAAACACCCCCGGTTCAATCGGGGGCTGTGCCCGCCCCCATCCATAAAGGATATGGGGCAAAAAATCGGGTTATGTTTTTTCTTCCAGGTCTGTGCGGCCCGGCTCCGGGTTGACGTGCACCATGCAGTGTTTCACCTGCGGGAATCTCGTCTCCACCCGGTCGTGGACGCGCTGCGCCACGGCGTGGGCCTCTGCAAGCGGCGCGTATGCGTCCGCCCGGATCTCCACGTCCACATACACCCGGTCGCCGAACAGGCGGGTCGTCAGCCGGTCGACGCCCAGCACGCCGGGCTGGGCCCCCACCGCGTCCCGCATTTTCTGCTGTTCCTCCTGCGGACAAGCACGGTCGGTCATGCGGCCGACCGCATCCCGGAACACCTCCACCGCCGCTTTGACGATCAGCCCGCAGATGAGCACGCCCGCCAGGGGGTCCAGCACCGGCGCGCCCAGCCGCGCGCCCAAAATGCCCGCAAAGCTGCCCACAGAGGAAAGCGCGTCCGACCGATGATGCCAGGCGTCCGCCATCAAGGCGCTGGAGCCGTTTTTTTGAGCCGCTGCGCGGGTGACACGGTACATCCCCTCTTTTACCGCGATCGAGAGCAGCGCCGCCGCCAGGGCCAGCCTTCCCGGGACCGGCAGGGCCGCCTGCGGCCCCCAGACCCGCTGCAGCGCAGAAGCGCCGATCCCCAGCCCCGTGAGGGCCAGCGCGGCAGCCAGCAACAGCGACGCCACACATTCGAACCGCTCATGCCCGTAAGGATGGGTGGCGTCCGGCGCCCGATGCGCCAGCTTTACGCCCACCATCACCGCCAGGGTGCTGAGAACGTCGGAGGCCGAGTGCGCGGCGTCCGACATCATGGCCTCCGAATGCGCCGCGGCCCCGGCAAAAAATTTGAATATCGAAAGCGCAAGGTTGATCGCGATGCTCCAGCCCGATACCCGCATTGTCAAACGCTCTGAATCCCTCTGCTCCATGCCGTGCCACCCCCGCATTGTCTCCAGTCTATGCGGCGGCGGCGAAAAAAGTGCGGCGATCCCGGGCGACCGATCTTCTCTCCTGCAAAAACCGCGGCCGGATGCAGCCTGCACGCCTGCCGGCGCAGTGCGGGCCAAACAGAGCGGCCGGCCGAATGCGTTTTCCGCGGGCCGGTGACGGCCGCAGGGACGAGGACCGTTTTCCCTCCCCCAGAAAAAATCGGGAAAACGCGGCCCGTCCCGCCGTGTCTTCCCGATCAGAAAAACGCTTATATCTCCTGCTCTTCCAACTTTCTTTTTGCCCGGTCGCGCAGATAGAGCGGGAGCTCATAGATCATCATGACCGTCCAGCCGATGCCGCAGGCAAGCGCAATGCCGCCGATGCCCGCCGCTGGGGCCAGCCAGTAAGAGCAGACCACCCGGATGCCGATCTGCAGCAGGCTGCTGACCAGCGTGGCCGTCAGCAGACCGCGGCCGCGGAAATAGCCCTGCAGGGAATTGGTCCACGCGGTGAAGAGATAGAAAAACGCCATCCGGTGCAGATAAACGGCCCCAAGGGCCAGAACGGCTTCGCCGCCGGTGGGCACAAAAAGCTGCATGACAAAGCCTGCGCCAAAATAGATGGGCGCACAGATGACAGCCCAGTAGGCGGTCCCGATCGCCGCGCCGGCGGCAAGGCCCTTATGGATGCGTCCCTCGTTGTGGGCGCCGTGGTTCTGCGCCGTAAAGGTCGTCAACGCACTGCCGATGCTCTGCATCGGGGTGATGGCAAAGTCGTCCACCCGGGCCACCGCGTTGAATGCGGCGATGCTGTCCACCCCCAGCGGGTTGACGGCCCCCTGCACAGCCAGCTTGCCGATGTAGATGCAGGTCTGCTGCAGCGCCGTCACCCAGCTGTAGTTCAGGGTGCGGGCCAGCATAGACGGGTCGATCACCAGCTCGCCGCGGCCAAAACGCAGCAGCGGGATGCGCAGCCGGATATAGAGGATGCAGAGCACGCCGGAGACCCCCTGCGAGATCACGGTGGCCACCGCCGCACCGCGCACCCCCAGCCCCAACCCTGCCACCAGGGCCAGATCAAGGCCGATGTTCAACGCGCTGGACAAAATCAGGAACAGCAGCGGCGTGCGGCTGTCCCCGATACTGCGCAGCGTGTTGGAGTAAAAATTGTACAGATAGGTGAACAGCAGTCCCGCAAAAATGATGTGCAGGTAGCCGGACGCCTCGTCGATGATCTCCGCCGGGGTGCGGATCAGCAGCAGCACCGGACGCGCCAGCAGCGCGCATACCGCGGACATCACCAGAGCAAACAGTCCGCCGGACAGCAGCGTGGTGCTGACTTCCCGCTTGAGCCGCCGCAGATCCTGCGCGCCGTAATACTCGCTCATCAGCACCGAAGCCCCCATGCAGATCCCGCCGATAAAAAAGATCACCACATTCATGATGGGGTTGGCCGTGCCCACCGCAGCCACAGCATTTTTGCCCACGCAATGGCCCACGATCACCGTGTCCACCGCATTGTAAGTGAGCTGGAACAGATTGCCCAGGATCATCGGCACCGAAAAGCGCAGCAGCTGCCGCGGAATCGGCCCCTGCGTCATGCTGTGGATCGCCATCCCTTTTCCTCCCACCAGCCGGGGACTCGTTCCCCCTGTATTCAAAACGATTTTTATTATAGTGCGCTTTCGCCGCTTTGTAAATGGTTCGGGGACAAAATCATACTCTTTTCTTTACTTTCTCTTGCAACTTTTTTTAATACCATGTAGAATAGATAAGTTAGCACTATTTTGACGAATGGAGTGTTTTTTTTGGAGAATGCAAAGCTGAACCCCATGGGGACCAAGCCGATGTTTCCGCTGGTCATGAGCATGGCGCTGCCGGCGATGATGTCCATGCTGGTACAGGCGCTGTATAACATCGTCGACAGCTATTTTGTGGCCAAAGTCAGCGAGGATGCGCTCACCGCCGTATCGCTGGTGTTCCCGGTGCAGAACCTGCTGATCGCAGTAGCCATCGGCACCGGCGTGGGCCTCAACTCCCTGATCAGCCGGCGCCTGGGCGAGGGGCGGCTGGACGACGCGCGCGCGGCGGCGGCCCACGGCCTGCTGCTGGCGGTCTTTAACTGGCTGCTTTTTGCCGTCATCGGCCTGTTCGCCTCGCGGCCTTTCATCTCGGCGTTCACCGCCAACGCCGCTGTGGTGGAGATGGGCGTACAGTATATGTCCATCGTCTGCGCGGCCTCGCTCGGCATCTGCATGGAGGGCTGTATCGAAAAGACGCTGCAGGCCACCGGCAATATGATCTACCCCATGATCTCCCAGATGCTGGGCGCGGTGACCAATATCATCCTGGACCCGGTTTTCATTTTCGGGCTGGGGGGCGTGCCCAAAATGGGGGTCGCGGGCGCGGCCATCGCCACAGTGCTGGGGCAGATCCTGGCAATGTTCTTCCTGTTCTTTGTGCTGGCTTTCCGTGAAAAAGTGCTGCGGATCGACCTGCGCCGTTTCAAATTCCACGGCGGCATCGTGCGGGACATCTATGCGGTCGGATTCCCCTCCATTGTCATGCAGTCCATCGGCTCGCTGATGACGGTGGGCATGAACGCCATCCTGATCCGCTTTACCGAAACGGCAGTCGCCTTTTTCGGGGTCTATTTCAAGCTGCAGTCCTTTGTATTTATGCCGGTATTCGGCCTCAACCAGGGCGTTATGCCGGTCATCGGCTACAACTACGGCGCCCGGCAGCGCCACCGCGTCACCAGCGCAGTAAAGGTGGGCTGCTCGATCGCCGTCTGCATCATGGCCGCGGGCACCGTGCTCTTCTGGGCCGTCCCCGCCCAGCTGCTCTCCATCTTCAACGCCTCCGAGACCATGCTCGCCATTGGGGTGCCGGCGCTGCGCACCATCAGCACCTGTTTTGTCGCCGCCGCCCTCGGCATCCTGTTCTCCACCGCTTTTCAGGCTCTGGGGCACGGGTTCAACAGCCTGCTCATCTCGGTGCTGCGCCAGTTGGTCATCCTGCTGCCCGCCGCATTTCTGCTCTCCCGCGTGGGGCTGAATGCAGTCTGGTTCGCTTTCCCCATCGCAGAACTTTTCGCCCTGGCCGCCAGCATCGTGCTTTATCTGCGGCTCTATAAGCAGGTCATCTGCCCGTTGGGGCAGGAGGGCGGCGCCGCGGCGGAGTGACAAAAAGCCACGGCGCAGGGGCAGCGGGCCCGGCATGGGAGCGCACGGCTCCCTCTCTGCCGCCGCGCTGTCTTTTCCCCTAGCGGCCGGTCTTTCAACACAGCCGGTGCAGCTGTTTGCAGGTCCCTGGGTGACCAGCCCTGCCGCCGTAAAATCACCGGATAAGAAAAATAGCCGCACAGCGGCTATTTTTTTTATTTGTAGTGTAATCATAAAAAAACTTTTCTGGAACTAAAAAAGCCCGCACAAAATATGTATTGTCTGTGCGAGCCAAAGCACTAATATCTCATTATTATATGAGGTACAACGTCAGTAACAAAAAAATAAGCCAATAATCTATGAGATTTTATAAACTCAAAATTATTGGCTCTGCGTCTTAGCGTCTGGCTCTTTTATAACTGACATATTTAATTGTTGAATATTGATCAGTGTTTCCTGTTTACATTTGGGACAGTATAAAGGAAATTTTTTTAATTCGGTATCCATTCGGATTTTTAATCTTGTTTTATTCTTGCATATAGGGCAAAATACCCATTGTTCAACTGACATATTTATCTCTCCATTAAATATCTTTTGCTTTCATCTTGTCCATTTCAGTCTTTTTGCGTTCAAGATATTTCTTTCTTCCATTATCCCATTCGCCAAAGAAAATTGAATTGCAAATAATAAGCGGAAAAACAGTCTTTAATTCTAATGGTACTTTACCTGTAACAAAAATCCAAATTGTACCTATCAATATCAATACAGGAATAATTCCACCCCATAACGGATTTTTTAGTCTAGTACAAATGTAATATTCACATATCATTAAAATTCCTGCGATAGCAAAACCAACAGCTAAATCAAACATCTTTATCCCTCCTTGCTAATTTCTATTAAGCAATGTCTTTTGCTTTCATTTTTCTTATTTCCATTCGTTTGTATTGAAATCGTCCGTCTACCCAAATAAATAACTCTAAAGCAATAAGAACAGCACATGGCGCAAGTGTTTCAAAAGAGAAAGGTACTTTTGTAAAAGAAAATAGTATAGCCAAAATGCCCACGGTCAAAATAGGAACAATAGCTCCTGACAACCAATTTTTTCTTGTGCTAAGATATTTCTGCATACCTGATATAAATAGTGTTAGGCCACAAGTGCTTATAAATTTGACGAACAACATAATCACTTCTCCTTTTCTTTTTTATATTTTTCAATAATAATTTTTGCTGTTTCTAGGTCTATTCTAGCATCAACAGCTAGTCCTTTAATAAAAGTTTGGAATGGTTCATCTTCCTGTTGGTCGCTAAGATTTATTTTCTGTATCAGTTTATCCAATCGCAATCTAACAGTTGGATATGAAACATCATACAGTCTTGCTATTTCTTTCAATGAACCAGACTTTAGAACAAAGTTTTTAAGAAAAGTCGCGTCCTCCTGTTCCAACGTCAGTATCCATTGAGGGATTTTATCAATTTCCATTTTTCAGCCCTCCTTTCTTATAATTTTTAATAAAATTAAGTATATCATAAACAATATTAAAGTCAATAGGAATACAATATTTTATTTTGTTGTTTTTATCTGGTTCTGTCACATTTATTCATGTTAAAAAACAATTTATCTCAATGGCCCCGCCCTCGCCGCTTTCGCGGCAACCGGGCGGATGGCCAAAAAAAATAGCCTGCGGCTATTTTTTAGGTTCCGCTTCCGCCGCCGGGAAAACGCCTGCGGGCAGGATCGCTGAAGTCACGTTCCCTCCTGCCACATCCCGTCAGGGCCGTCTGCAGGAGCGTCCGGGGCGTTCTTCCCCGCCCTCCGTCTGCGGCTCAGCCGTAAAAACAGCAGGGCCAGCAGGATGCCGCTCAGCGCGCCGCAGGCGTCCAGCAGCACATCCCGCAGCTCGGCGCTCCGCCCGGGCACAAAGGCCTGGTGCAGCTCGTCCGCCGCCGCATAAAGCGCCGCAAGCCCCCACGCCAGCGCAGGGGCACGCCACCAGCGTCCCTGCAGACGCGCCACGCCTCTTGCCCCCAGCAGGCAAAGCATGCCCAGCAGGGCATAAGCGCAGAAATGAGCACCCTTGCGCAGCACAAATTGAAAGGGGCCCGCCGCGCCGGTGCGAAAAAGAAATGCCTCCAGCGCTTCGCTTAGCCCCGCAGATTCTTCGCCGTTCTGTGCGGAAAAGCCGAAGATGGCCCCCATCCACAAAAAGGCCGGCAGCCACCGCAGTACAGGGCGCCGCAGCGCGTTCTCTCTTCTCGTAAAGCTCACCTCTTCTTCCCCCTGTTTTCCTCTAAATATGACAATATCTCTAAAGATTAACGGAATCTTAACGCCTGCGTCGTTGCACCCGGTATTTCCATATGATATCATGAATTCAGAGTTCAGGGAATACCGGCGTTTTGCGGCAATTCTTCTGATCCAAGTTGTCCCAGGCCGGAAAGAGGGGGGATTCACCATGGGAGAAGTCCGAAAAGAAATCGCTGAAAAACTGCTGTATTACCGCAAAAAGAAAGGGATCACCCAGCGGCAGCTCGCAGAGAGCATCGGGGTCAAGCACAACTCTATCTCCGCGTGGGAAAAGGGCACCAACGCCATTGACATTGAGGTGCTGTACCGCATCTGCTGCGTGCTGGGCATCTCCATTTCAGACATCTACGGCAGGTACGGCTCTTATGGCGCCGACGACCTGAGCTTTACCGAGCGTCAGATCATCGAGGCCTATCGCGGGCAGCCGGAAATGCAGACGGCCGTGCAGCGGGTCTTGGATATCCGCTGAGTTTCAAAACAGCAGAAATGCTCCGGGACTTCCCCGGAGCATTTTATTTTTTGTTTCTTCACAGACGATAGGCATTCTCCACTTCAAGCGGGGTGGGCACATACTCACAGGCCCCCAGATGGGCGGTGGACAGCGCTGCCGCCTTTGCCGCGCTGCGCAGGGCGCGCCCGGGCTTTTCTCCCGCCGCCATGCGCGCGATAAAGTACCCGGCAAAAATGTCTCCCGCGCCGGTAGGATCCACGATCTGCGAGGGATAGGCGTGCTGGTGTACCGTCTGGTGCGCCGTGCAGTAAAGGCTGCCCTGGGCCCCCAGGTTGAGCACTACATGCGCGGCGGGAAACCGCCGCAGCAGCTCGCCGCAGATCTCGTCCGGCGCCTGCCTGCCGGTCAGGGCGCTGCCGTCATAGCGGCTCATGATAAAGTAAGAAACCGCGGACAGGTCCGCCGCTTCCAGTTCCCCGTCTACCGGCGAGGGGATCAGCGCCACCGTCATCCCCTGCTCTTTGCCCAGGCGCAGCAGCTCGGGCAGGCAGCTGGTCTCATTCTGCAGGGCCAGCCAATCGCCGGCGGAAAAGCCCCGCACCGCGGCCTCGCACTCCTGCGGGGTGATCTCCCCGTTCGCGCCCGGGGCGATAAGGATCTGGTTCTCACCC
The DNA here is from genome assembly GCF_014287275.1 of Anaerofilum hominis. Classification (GTDB taxonomy): domain Bacteria; phylum Bacillota; class Clostridia; order Oscillospirales; family Ruminococcaceae; genus Pygmaiobacter; species Pygmaiobacter hominis. The sequence goes on along the minus strand of NZ_JACONZ010000004.1, from coordinate 102,873 downwards.
GCGTCGTTGACCTGAATGATGGCGTGTCCGCTCACCGTGCCGCCGGTGGAGATGAGGGTGGTGTCCACCCCCGAGCGGATCAGCCGCTCAATGAGCATGGCCCCATCCGGCCCCACCTTGCCCGCATGCCAGACCTCGCATCCGGCCGCCGCTGCGGCGATGCTCAGGTTCAGGCCCTTGCCGCCGCAGAAAGTCTGGGTCTCCCGCGCGCGCACCGACTCGCCCGGGCGGGCAAACTGGCGCACCCGGTAGACCTGGTCCAGGTTGAGCGAGCCGAAAGAGAGCAGCTTCAACGCGGTCTCACCTCCTCCAGGTATCGGTCCCGCAGCCGTTCCATCCGCGCGCCCTGCAGCCCGAATTCCTCGCTGAAATAGCGCTGCACGTCTCCATACCGCGCCAGCACAGACTCATACGCCGCCTCCAGATTGCGCAGCTCCACCCCCGCGATGCAGGTGAGGAAGTGGCGCACATGCTCCGGCTGGCCGGGCTTATAATACTTGTCCAGCACCTCATCCAGGATATCCCCGCAAAAAAGGTTGGTCAGCATATAATCCTCTTTGATGGTCTCCCACGAGACCCCCAGCGCCAGCAGGATCAGCATCGCGGCCACGCCGGTGCGGTCCTTGCCTGCCGTGCAGTGAAAAAGCACGGGCGTCTCGCCTTTTTCCAGCTTGTCAAACAGATAGTGGTAAGCCTCGTTGTCAAAGGGCATCTGACGGTAGCGCTCGGTAAACGCGGCGTCGTCCTCGAGCATCTCCTCCGGCGAAAAGGTGAACAGCACACTGGGGTCCAGATTTACCTGCTGTTTGTTTTTCTGGATCAGCGCCGAGATCACCTTTTGCTCGCTGCCCTCAAAGACGGGGTCGGGCATCTGGGCGATCTCGCCGTCGCTCCGCAGGTCCAGCACCACCCGGATCCCCAGCTGTGCAAAGCGCTGCTTCTCCTCCGGGGTGATGCCCCCCAGCCGCGCGCTGCGGTAAAATCTGCCCCAGCGCACCCTGCGCCCGTCGGCGGCCGGATATCCGCCCAGCTCGCGGAAATTGCGCACGCTCTCAAAGCCTAGGTCGCGGGGAGCGGTCACGAAATGGCCGCCCGCCTCGTCCAGGATATGAAAATAACTGCGCCTGCCCGGATAAAGATCGGGCGCCAGCAGTTCGCGGGCAAAGCCGGCGACGCTGTTGTCCGGGGAAAAGCCGTCGGGGGAAAGGCTGTGGTATGCGGTATATGCCCCCTCCTCCGTGCCAAAGATCCGATAGCCCTCCGGCCTCCGCTGTGTCTCAAACCAAACCGTTTCTCCGTGCATCGCCGACTCCCGCCCTTTCTTCTCTCCGCCCGCAAACCGGCGCGGGCCAAAACGTGGAGACTTTGCTCCAAGCCTTTATTTGTGTTATGATGATGCCGTGAGCGCCGAGCGCGGACGGCATCCCCGTGCCACGGCCGCCCTGCAAAAGGCGGGGCCGGGCACTTTTTATCCCTGCAGCAGGCCCGCTTTGCCGCGGTGCGCTGTAGCTGTAACTGCAAAGCAAAAAACGGCGCAAACCGGCCGTCAAAAAGCGGCCGTCCCGCAAAGGACGGGCCGTCTGACGCGGACCGAGACAGCCGGCCGCGCAGCTTTGCCCCAAACCCGCGGCTTTGCTTCGCCGTTATTATACCATAGACGCGCAGGCGGCCATGACGTCCCGGCGCATCAAAAACCGGCTGCCCTCCGCGCCGCCGCGCAGGGGCGAGGCGCTGCGCATGATGTGCGCGCTTCGCCGTTATTATACCACATCCCCACTGACATATGGTACACTATTTATACTACTTTTACAGGAAGCGTGTGATCTTTTGGCCGGATATGAACACTGCACCCTTTGCCCGCGCCGCTGCGGCACAGACCGCACCCGCACAGCCGGCCCCTGCGGCGGCACAGATCAGCTGCGTCTGGCCCGGGCCGCGCTCCACTTCTGGGAAGAGCCCTGCATCAGCGGCGAGGGCCCCAACGCGCCGGGCAGCGGCACCGTATTTTTCAGCGGCTGTCCGCTGCGCTGCTGCTTTTGCCAGAATTTTGAGATCAGCGAAGAAAACCGCGGCAAAGCGGTGTCCGAGCAGCGGCTTGCCGAGATCTTTCTGGAGCTGCAGGCCCGCGGCGCGGCCAACATCAACCTGGTCACCGGCACCCACTATCTGCCCGGCATCCTGCGGGCGCTGGCGCTGGCCCGCCCCGCCCTGACGCTGCCGGTGGCCTGGAACTGCGGCGGCTATGAAACGCTGGAAAGCGTGGAGGCACTGGCCGGAGAGGGTGGGGTCGGCATCTTCATGCCGGATCTCAAATACCAAGACCCCGCCCTGTCGGCCCGTTTTTCCCGCGCACCGGATTATTTTGAAGCGGCAAGCCGCGCTGTGCGCCGCATGGTGGAAGTTGCCGGGCCGCCGGTCTATGACGCGCGCGGCCTGCTGCGCAGCGGCGTCATCGTGCGGCATCTGGTGCTGCCCGGCCACCGGGACGACAGCCTGCGCCTGCTGCGCTGGCTTGCCGGCGCCCTGCCCCGCGACAGCTTTATCCTGAGCCTGATGAGCCAGTACACGCCCTATCGCCCTTTGCCCTATAAAGAGCTGAACCGCCGTCTTTCCACCTTTGAATACGACGCTGTGGTAAAAGAAGCCCTGCGCCTGGGCTTTACCCGGGCCTACACCCAGCAGCGCACCGCCGCCAAAGAGGAATACACCCCGCCCTTTGACCTGACCGGCCTGTGAGAGGAGGCATCCCGCTTGATCTATCTGTACGCGTCCCTGTATCTGGCGCTTTTCATCGGCACCGGCATCCTGCTGGCGGGCCTGGCCCTGCCGCGCGAGCCCCTGGCGGCGCGGGCCGCGGTCGGGCTGTCCCTCTCTGTGGTCCTGATGGCCTGGCTGCCTGCGCTGCCCGCCTTTTTTCTCGGTTTTCGCCTGTCCAGCGTGCTGGCGGGCGCGGCCCTCTGTGCCGTCCTTTTTCTGGCGGCCCTGCGCCTGCGGCCCCGGGACGCGGTGCGCGGCGGCTTTGGGCCCGCTTTCTGGGCCTGCGTGCTGCCGATGCTTGCCCTGGGGTCTTTTTTATTGTTCACCCACACCCTTTCCCCGCGGGCGGACGGCAGCCTGTGGGCCGGGCAATCGACTTTCGGCGATCTGCCGATGCATCTCGCCTTTATCAAAAGCCTTGCGGAAAACGGCGTTTTCCCCCCTGTCTACACGCTGGTGGCGGGGGACCTGCCCCTGTCTTATCCCTTTCTGTGTGAAAGCGTGTCCTCTGCCTTACTGCTGTTGGGCCTGCCCCTGCGCGCGGCCTGCCTGGCGCCCCAGCTTATCGCCCTGGCCGCCGTCTTCTGCGGCGCCTACCAGCTGCTGCGGGAGGTCCTCGGCCATGCGGGAAAAGCCGCTCTTGCCTTTTATCTCTTTTTTATGGGCAGCGGTTTCGGCTTTTTTTACTTCCTCGGCGGCGGCAGAGGAAATTTCAGCCGCATCTTTACCGCCTTTTATGAGACCCCCACCAACTATGTGGAGGAAAACGTCGTTTGGGTCAACCCCATCGTGGATCTGCTGGTCCCCCAGCGCGCCACCCTGTTCGGCTGGGCCGTGCTTTTCAGCTGCCTGTATCTGCTGTGCCGTCTCACGTTCGCCCGCGACCGGCGCGTGGCGCCCCTGTTGGGGCTGATGGCGGGCGCACTGCCGATGCTGCACACCCACTCGTTTCTCTCCCTGGCCGTGGTGAGCGCCGTTCTTTTGGTATACGCCCTGCTGGACCGGGAGCGGCCTCCCCGCCAGCTGGCCGCCTGGCTGCTCTATGCGGGGCTTGCCGCCGCGGCGGCCCTGCCGCAGGTGCTCTGCTTCACGCTGGGGGCTTCGGGCGCGCAGCATTTCATCCGCTTTTCTTTCAACTGGGTCAACGCGGGGCGGGACAACTATTTCTGGTTCTATCTCAAAAACATCGGCCTTGTTTATCTGCTGGCCCCACTGGCTTTTTTCCGCGCCGACCGGCCTCAGCGCTGGCTGTATGGGGGCGGTCTGGCGTTGTTGGCCCTCTGTGAGTGCATCGTTTTTCAGCCCAACCCCTATGACAACAACAAGCTGCTTTACATCTGGCATTTCATGGGCTGTATGCTGGCGGCAGGGCTGCTGTGGCGGGCTGCTGCCGGGCTTCGTCACCGGCGCTGGCGCAGGGCCGCGGCCGGGCTGGGGGTCTTTCTGGCCACCTTTGGCTCTGTGCTCACGGCGGGGCGCGAACTGGTGAGCGGTTACCAGCAGTTCGGCGCAGCGGAGGTGCGGGCCGCCGCCTGGGCGGAGAGCGCCACCAGCCCCGGGGCGCTTTTCCTCACCGCGGACAACCACAACAACGCCCTGGCCAGCCTGGCGGGCAGGCGCATCCTCTGCGGCAGCGGCAGTTATCTCTACTATCACGGCCTGGATTACGGCGCGCAGTATGATGCAATGCAGCGTTTGCTCACCGTCCCCGACGAGTCCCTTTTGGAGCAATGGAAGATCGATTACGCCTGGTTCTCCTCTTATGAACGCGCTGCCGGCGGCGCGGAGGCCTGGTATGCAGAGCGCTACGAGGCCGTCTATTCCGCGGACGGCGTGACGGTGTACCGCATCCGCTGAGGCCCGGCGCAGAGGGGTCCGCTCTCTCTGCGGGCAGCGCGTTGGCCTCCTCTTTGAAGCCCGTCCGCGGGAAAGCCGGCGAAAACGCCGGAAAAGCCCTGAACGGACAGGATGCCGTCAGGCCTTTCAGGCGGTATGGGACCTGCTCTCTCCCCCATCGCCCGCCCCGCAGCCCCGGGACAGCCGCTCGCTGCGTGGACTACGCCCTGCTGTGTGAAAAGGGCATTATGGGGTCTCCCGCTTTGCCCGGGACCTGATGCAAAAGGCTCTTTGCCCGGCCCGGCAGAGCCGGAGAGCCCCCTTTTGCTCCGGCGGCAGCACAAAAAACTCCCGCGGCCCTTTTCGCTAAAGAAAAAGCCGCGGGAGTTTCACTTTTTCGCGCCCGGTAAGCGGGAGCGCCGTCGGGAGGGGCGGCTTAGAAGTACATGTAGAGCTGGCAGGGGATCATGCCGTTGTAGAGCTTGCGCCGCCGGGCGGCCTTTTTGCCGAAATTCTGCTCAAACTCAGCGTCCGCCGTGATGATATAGGCGCCCGAGACCGGGCTCTCCTGCAGCCGCGCGCCCAGCGTTTTTTCCAGGCGGCCCGCCTCGGCCAGATCTCCCAGCCGCTCCCCGTAAGGGGGATTTGTGAGCACCAGGCTGCGCGGGGCGGGGGCAAAATCCGCCACGTCCGCGGTAAAAAAGCGGCAGCGCTCGCCCACGCCGGCCAGCTTGGCGTTTTTGTTGGCCAGTTCCACCGCATGCGGGTCGATATCAAACCCCACGCCTTCAAAGGCCGCGGTCCTGTCCACTTCGGCAAGGGCCTGCTCCCGCGCCTCGCGCCACACCTGCTGCGGCACAAAGGCGTAATGCTCGGCAAGAAAGCGGCGGCGCAGGCCCGGGGCGATGTGCAAAGCCTTTTGGGCCGCCTCGATGACAATGGTGCCGCTGCCGCAGAAAGGGTCCTGCACCAGGCTGTCGCCCCGCACCCGGGCCAGGTCGACGATGGCCGAGGCCAGCGTTTCCTTGATGGGCGCTTCCGTGGCGCGCGCTCGGTAGCCCCGCTTGTGCAGACCGTCGCCGCTGGTGTCGAGGAACAGCTCCATCACATCCTTGCGGATGGAAAAGCGCACCTTGTACAGCTGGCCATCTTCGGGCAGCACCGAAACGCCGTGCCCTCTTTTAAGGCGCTCCACGATCGCCTTTTTGACGATGCCCTGGCAGGCCGGGACGCTGGAGAGGGTGGAGGAAAGCGAGGACCCCTTGACCGGGAACTCCGCGTCCGCGGGCAGCAGCGCCTCCCACGGCACCGAGGTCACCGCGTCGAACAGCTCGTCAAAGGTGGCGGTGCGGCAGCGCTTGAGCAGCAGCAGGATCCGCTCGGCACAGCGGCTTTGAAGATTGGCCGCGGCCAGCACCCGCTCGTCCCCCTTAAAAGAGACTCGGCCGTCGGTCACGGTGACGTCGCTGGCGCCGATCTTTTTAAAATCAAATGCAGCGCTGCGCTCGGTGCCGAAATAGCAGGGGGCGACAAATTCATAGGTCATGGAAAACTTCCTTTCTGTAAGGGGCGTTTGCCGATACGGGACAGCCGGCGCTTCCGCGCAGGTGTTTTCGTCCCGTCAAACGCCCGTTTTTGCTCAAAAAGAGAGGGCGGAACGCTCCGCCCTCTCCTGCGGTCTATCTGGTCGTTCACGATCCCGCCGGCGCCCGGCTGCGGGCCCGCACCTGCAGGGTCACGGCTTTTATTCCTTGGGGATCAGCAGGCCATAGGTGCCGTTTTTGCGGCGGTAGACCACGTTGATCTCGTCGCTGTCCACATTGCGGAACAGGAAAAACGAGTGCCCGATCAGGTTCATCTGCAGGATGGCCTCGTCCACACTGGCGGGCTTGACATAGAAATGCTTTTCGCGCACAACGGCAAACGACTCTTCTTCCTGTTCGATCCCGGCATAATCGTCAAACGCCGCTTTGTAGAGCTTGGTCTCGAGCCGCTTGCGGTTTTTGACGATCTGTTTGGTGAGGATCTCCACCGCCGCGTCCAGCGCGTCCTCCATATTATCGGCACTTTTTTCGGCCCGGGCGACAAAGCCTTTGTCGCGCACCGTGATCTCGACGGTCTGCCAGTCTTTTTCCACCGTCACAGTCACCTGTGCGGCGGCCTCGTCGGAGAAGAACTTGTCCAGCTTGGAAAGGCGCTTGTCAGCGCGCTCGATGAACGCCGGTTTCAAACTGACTTTTCTGCCCGTGGTGCTGATCTTCATAACAATACCTCCTAGCTGAGAGCTACTGGCCCCCGTTGCCGGGTTCCTGTTATGATTATATCACAAAACATGCGGGCGTAAAAGAAGATTTTACAGTCAATTTGACAAATATTTGTGAACCTGTGACGGCCTGCCGCAGAGCGGCGCGCTTCGACTGTTTTTTTGCGCTGCGCGGGGTACACTGTAACTGCATTCCCCAGACGGCGGCACAAGAACTGCTTTTGTGCCGCCGTCCTACTTTTTGCCGCCGGCGCGCAAAAAAGCCGGGGTCGGCCCCGGGCGCAGCCGCAAAAAGTTTTAGGCGCCGGGCGCGCGCCGCTCGATATCCGCAAAAATGTCTTTTTAAGGCCCGCCGCTCTTCTCCGCGAGAAACGCACGGCAAAAGCGGCGGCGCGGGCCTGCCGGCAGACCTTTTTTACCCCTCCGCCACAAGCGGCGTCGCCTTTCTGAGTGCAGTCCGCCGCCGGGGCGTCTGGCTGCAGCATACGTTTTTTTCTCTGCGGGCCGCCGCGGCGGCGGAGCAAAAGCCGACGGGCGCTTCCCCTGGCCAGTGCTGATCGCGCCTCTCCCGCACAGAGCGTGCGCAAACAAAAAACAGCCGCAGGGCGGCTGCTTTTTTGCCGCCCCGCGGCCGGGCCCCTCCCCCTGCCCTTTGGCAGAGTGTTGGAACGGATGCCCGAAAAAGCGGCTCGTCCTGAAGACTGCGCCGCCGTCCTGCGGGACTGCCGGGCACAGAACCGAAAAAATAGCCGCTGCGCGGCTATTTTTGTATCTGCTTATCTTCTGCGGGAATAACCGCCGCCGCGGCGGGCCTCGGTCACCCGCTTGAGGTCGGAGATCTTCTCTTCGCTCTGGCTCTTGAATTTTGCCATCATGTCCTCAAAGCTCAGATCGCCCTGCGGCGCCTGCTGGCGCGGCTGCCAGACCTTGCCGGTATCGGCGCGCGTCGGCTTGGGGCGCGGCATGGTGCGCTTGATCGAAAGCGCGATCTTGCCCTCCGGCGAAACCGACATCACCTTAACCTTGACCTGCTGGCCCTCGCTCAGCACGGTGCTCAGCTCCTGGATATACTCGTTGGAAACCTCTGAGATATGCACCATGCCGGTCTTGCCGTCCGGCAGCTGGACAAATGCGCCGAATTTTTTGATCCCTGTGACCTTGCCCTCTACGATACTCCCTACCTCAACTGCCATGTACCCGAATTTCTCCTTCTCTTTGTGTGGCTCCGGCTCATTTGCCGGACATGTCGATAAAGATGCGTTCACCGGGGGCAGCGTACCCCAGCCGGTCCCGCGCGATCCGTTCCATATACTCGTCTTCGCCGCCTGAAGAGATCAGCCGCTCCAGCTCGGTGTTCTGCTCTGCCTGGCGGGTGAGGTCCGTGTTCAGCGAGTTCAGCTGCTGACGCTTGACCATGATATCCACCTGGCTGATGATCAGGGTGACGGCGAGATAAACGATGAGGCCCGCCGCGCCGACCCGCAGCACAAAACCCGACAGGTTCAGCCCCCTGCCGCTGTTCTTTTTGCGCATCCCGCAGCCCCCCTCCGTTTAAAAATGGACGCAATGAACCCTTTGCTCACTGTTAATTTGAATTATACAACACTTTCCCTGCCGGTTGCAAGGGTTCCTTCTTTCTTTTCTTTTTTTCGCGGCGCTTTTTTTTGCGTTTCTCCCGGTGCGCGCCCAGCTTTTTGCCCAGCGGGGCGATCACATACCGTTTCAAAAGCCGCCAGGGAAGCAGCAACAAAAACAGCAGCCCCCGGCGCAGCGCTGCCGTAAAGGGCGCGACCGCGAAAAAATAAGCCGCATACCCCGCCGCCATGCCCGCTGCGATGTACCAGCGCAGAAAGCCCGTATAGCTGTAGGACACGCCGAAGCTGACCGCCGCCGCGGCCGACAGCGCAAAAAAAAGCAGATCGCAGAAGAACACGACCGGTTTGGCCCCGCCCAGAAAAAATCGCACCGCGTCGTACAGGGCCGCCAGCAGCAGCCCCAGCCCCAGTGCGGAAAAAGCGTCCATCCCCTGCAGCTGCAGAGGGACCTGAGTGACCATCAGCGGGTCAGGCGGCCCAAAAGCCCGCCTTTCCTTTCTTTTTTGTCCTCATACTGGATATACTCGATCTCACCGCTGACCCGCAGCTCTCCGCTTTGGCAGGAGAGCTCGCTGACTTTGAGGTTTTTGCCCCCGATGACCAGCATGCCGAGATCGGTGAGCACGGTGGCCGAATACTCATCGTAAGAGACCACCTGGCGGATGCCCGTGGCGGTGAGATTCGACCTGTTTTCGACGATGAGATTGTGCCGCACCGTCTGCGGGGCCGTCTGAGCGGGCGCAGCGGCCCCCGCCTCTGCGCGGAACACGTTTTTTGCCTGTGGCTGCATCATAGAGATCCCTCTTCCCTTCCTTTGGGCGGTGTGCCGCCCCTGTTCGCCGCACGCGGCGCGGTCTTTCCGCGCATCCGCAAAAAGGGTCGCCGCGCAGCGCCTTGTACCCTATCTCTATGCGGGCCCGCCGTCCCGTATGCGTCCCGCGGCAAAGGGGCCGGGGGCTGCCCCGCCCCGCCGCCCGCGCCCCTGCGCCCCCGTCTCGCCTATCTTCTCCCGCTCTGCCGCCGTGTCCGCCGCAGCCTGTCCGCGCCCATGCGCCCCTGCGCGCGGTTGGGGCGGGACCGTCCCGCAAAGGTCCCGGCCGCCCGGCGCCCGAAAGCGCGCCGCCCTCATCGTCCGCTGCCCCTGGCCCGGCCCTGCTTTTACCGCCTTGAAAACCGCAGGCCGCATTTTTTGACCTCATAAAAAAAGGGGGAGACGCGCTGCGTCTCCCCCTGCGGGTCATTCTTCCAGAACCACGTACATCTCCCGCGCCACGTCCTTGCCCGAGGGCGGCTCTACCGACGTCACCTTGACCCGCAGCGGCTTCTGGCCGAACTGCACTTCGATGACGTCGCCCTCGCTCACGGCGTAGCTGGCCTTGACCTGTCTGCCGTTTACCGTGATGCGGCCCGCGTCCGCCACCTCGTTGGCCACGGTGCGGCGCTTGATCAGGCGGGAGACTTTCAGATATTTGTCTATGCGCATAGATGCTCCTTCTGCCGGGACGCGCTCGCCGCGCGTGCCGCCGGCACGGTTATTTCTTTATGATCTTGGGGCCGTTGGGGGTGTCCTCCACCGCGTAGCCCAGCGACGCCAGCTCATCCCGGATCGCGTCCGCGCGCGGCCAGTCTTTCGCCTTGCGGGCTTCCGCGCGCTCCTCCGCCAGCTCCTGCACCCGGGCGGGCACCTCGTCCTTGGCGCGGTTATAAAGCAGGCCCAGCACCCCGGTGAGCTCATCAAAGACCCGGGCCGCTTTTTCCAGCGTTTCCTTTGAGGACGCGGCGGACAGGGTGTTGATGTCCCGCGCCAGCTCAAAGACAGCCGCAATGGCGTCGGCGGTGTTCAGGTCGTCGTCCATGGCCGCGATAAATTTTTCCTGCGCCGCGTCGGCCCGGTCCGCCAGCGCGGTGTCGCTGCCGGAGGCATTGGCGATGGCAAAGTCCAGATTGTCGCGGCAGGTGTGCAGCCGCTCCAGGCTGGCTTTGCAGCTCTCGATGACCTCTTTGGTGTAATTGATGGGGGTGCGATAATGGCCGCTGATCAGGAAAAAGCGGATGGGCTCATAGCCCACCTGTTCCGCCACGTCCCGCACGGTGAAAAAGTTGTTCAGGCTTTTGCTCATCTTGTGGTTGTCGATATTCAAAAAGCCGTTGTGCATCCAGTAGCGGGCAAAGGTGCAGCCGTTGGCGCACTCGGACTGGGCGATCTCGTTTTCATGGTGCGGGAAAACCAGGTCCACGCCGCCGCAGTGCAGGTCGATCGTGTCGCCCAGATGCCTGCGGGCCATGGCCGAGCACTCGATGTGCCAGCCGGGACGGCCGGGGCCCCAGGGAGAATCCCACGCCGGTTCGCCGGGCTTGGAGCCTTTCCAGACCGCGAAGTCCAACGGGTCCTCCTTGATCTCGCCCACTGCGATGCGGGCGCCGCTTTCCAGATCTTCCAGCGGCTGATGGGACAGCTTGCCGTAATGCGCGTCTTTGCGGGAGCGGAAATAAACGTCCCCGTTGCCGGCCGGATAGGCGTACCCTTTTTCGATGAGGTCTTTGATGATGGACTGGATCTCCTCGATATGCTCGGTAGCCCGCGGATGGACGGTGGCGGGTTTGACGTTCAGGCCGCGGCAGTCCTTGAAATACTCCTCTTCATAGCGGCGGGCGATCACATCGTAGGAGACGCCCTCCTCGTTGGCCTTTTTGATGATCTTGTCGTCAATGTCGGTGATATTGGAGACATAGAGCACCCGGTTGCCCCTGTACTCCAGATAGCGGCGCAGCGTGTCAAAAACACAGACCGGCCGGGCGTTTCCCACATGGATATAGTTATAGACGGTGGGGCCGCAGACATAGATGCGGTATTCGCCCTCTTTCATGGGGACAAATTCCTCTTTTTGTCTGCTCATGGTGTTGAAGATCTTCATGTGTGACATCTCTCTCATTTCCTTTCAAAGCAGCCAAAGACCGGGTACAAAAAGCGCCCCCGTTTGCCCTGGAAAGGCAAAACGAAGGCGGCCTGATACCGCGGTTCCACTTCGGCTTATTACTCTTAGCCCTTGATAACGGGGGCGGCCGCAGGCGGCTACCGGGGCCGAAAGCCCGTTCACCTCCCGTGCTGCCGGGTGCATTTTGCGGCGGGCGGCGACGGGGCGCGCTCGCAGCGGTGCGGAGGTTTTCTCCGCGCTGCGCGCCTTCTCTGCAGCGTCTGCCCTGCCGGTACTTCTCCCGGTGCCGGCGCGCCAGAAACGCGCCATCGCATTTGCCTTATTGTCGCTCATTATAGCAGGTTTTATGCGCCCCGTCAAACCGTGCGGCGGCGGCCTTTTCCGCCTTTCGCCGTGCCGCCGGGGGGCCTTTCGCGCCCTGTAAAAAGTGCGCCGCGCTGCGCGCCCGGGCGCAAAAAAAGGACGCCCTCTGCGGGGCGCCCTGATTTTGATGCGAGGTCTTATTTCGCGACGGCGTCTTTCAGGGCTTTGCCGGCCTTGAAAGCAGGAGCCACGGTCGCGGGGATGGTGATCTCCTCTTTGGTGCGGGGATTGCGGCCCTTGCGCGCCGGGCGCTTGCGGGTCTCAAAAGTGCCGAAACCAACGAGGGCGACCTTGTCGCCGTCGACCAGCGCGGCGGTGATGGAATCCAGAACAGCGGTGACGGCCTTGTCGGCGTCTTTCTTGGTCAGGCCGGCGTCCTCCGCGACCTTGGCGACTAAATCTGCTTTCGTCATGATAAAAATACCTCCACTAAAAATGAATATATGACAAGGGGTCTTCCCCATTAAGGGAACTTTGTGATCCCGCGCCAGAGCTCGTCCCGTTCCGGGCCGGAAAGAGCGGAAAACCCGCCCTTTGCCTCCGCCCGCCGTTCCGCCTCTGCCGCAGCGGCGGTAAATGTTTCGCTGGCCCGGGTGAGCGCCAGCTCCGCGTCGACGCCGGCCAGGCGCACGGCGCCCACCGCCGCAAAGAGCAGCCGGCCTGCGGCCTGAGCGCGCGCTTCCTGCTCCGCGGCCGCACACAGCGCTTCGCCCGCAGCGGCAGCGGCGGAAAGAGCTTCCTGCGCCCCGTGCCAGCCAAGGCCGTAGCCTGCGGCGCGTTTTTGCAGCTTTGCGGCGCGCATCGCCCCCGGCAGGGTGGTGGGGACCGCCTCCAGGTCGCTTGCCGCCGTCTCGTGATGTTTTTCTTTTTTCTTCAGTTCATCCCAGTTTTTGAGCACCTGCCCCGAGGTGTCCGCCGTGACGTCGCCAAAGACGTGAGGATGGCGATAGATCAGCTTTTTGCAGATGCCGTCGCAGACGTCGTCAAAGGTAAAACGGCCCGCCTCGGCCTCCATTTGGGCGTGCAGGGCGACCTGCAGCAGCACATCGCCCAGTTCCTCTTCCAGCATCGCGGGATCCCCCGCGTCGATGGCTTCGGCGGCCTCGTAGGTCTCCTCGATAAAATTCATGCGGATGGAAGCGTGGGTCTGCTCCCTGTCCCATGGACAACCGCCGGGGGCGCGCAGGAGGCGCACGATCTCGATCAGATCAGTCGCGCCATACTTTTCTTTGAGCGAAAACTCCACTTCCGTCCCCCCCGGTTTTTAACGCGTATGTCTATATTACAGCAAAAAAAAGCACATTTCAAGCCTAAAAACACCATTTTAAGCGGTGCGGCGGCATTTTCAGCCTGCCGCTGCCAGGTAAAATTTTCCATACCTCTTTTGCGCCGTTTTTCCGCCCTCAGCGAAGAGTTCCGCCGCCCGGGCGCCGCTTTTTTTCCAGATACCAGAAGCGGGCCCTGCCGTCAGGACAGCTTAGCCCCGCAGTGAGAGCAAAACCCGGCATCCTCCGCGACCTCCGCGCCGCATTCGGGGCAGATCGAAACGCAGTAGCGCTCCGCCTGGGCGGCCTCGTGTTCGTTGAGTTTTTCCTCCACACCGGCGATGATTTCAATGTAATGGTCTACCAGGCCGGGATTTTCCTCCCCGGATTTGCGCAGCGAGTAGACCAGCGCGCCCAGCTGCCGCTGCGCCTTGGCCAGCTCGTTTTCCAGGCTCATGCGGTCCAATTTGTCCCTGCCCCGGGCCGCCAGGTTTTCAGCCGTATCCACGGCCTTGTTCGCCACCTCCCGGGCGGCATCCATGAATTGATCCAACGCGTTTGCCATCTGGTAACCTTCTCTCTTAGTATGGCCCTCTGCGCAGCCCTTAAACGCTGGGCAAAGGGCGGTCATATGAGCCTGCGGCCCGATCTGGGATCCCTGGTTTTGCAGGCTCTCTTTTTCCATTATAGCGGGGACGGCCGCAGCGTGCAACCGTCCGGGCTCACTCTCCCAAAAATTCCTGCAGCATCGAATCCGCCGGGATCAGCCCGTCGTCGATGGGGGTGCACAGCGAAAAGGCCCCGGCCAGCTGATAGAGCCGCTCGGCATAGGGGCTGTTCTCCGGCAGCTTGCCGGCCAGCGGCGTGACGGAGGGCGCAAGGCAACAGATCTCGTAGCTGAAAGAGGTGTCCAGCAACAGGTCGGCCTCCGGCTTAAAGACCTTGATGAACTGATCCTCGCCGATGCAGACGTTGTCCCACATGCCCAGGGTCTTTTCCAGGCTGTGGCCGCGGAATTTGTAATCCCGCACCATACGCCGCGCCAGGCGGATGTCCCGGGTGGGCAGCACCCGCTGGCCCCGGTAGGAGTACTCCTCCCGCAGGCCGGCATAGATCTTGTAGACCTTGCTGCGCGGCAGCGAGGCGGTAAGCGCCGGGTTGAGCGCGTGGATGCCCTCGACCACCACCACGCCGCCGTTCAGATCCAGGTCCAGCCACTCCTCTTTGCGGCGCTCGGACAAAAAGTCAAAATCCGGGATGCGGGTGTGCCCGGTCTGCAGCAGCTCTGCCAGACAGCGGTTGACCAACGGCACGTCGATGGCCTCCACGTTTTCATAGTCCTTGCTGCCGTCCGGCAGGCGGGGGTAATCCTCCAGATTTTTAAAAAAGTTATCCAGCGAGATCACACAGGAATAGCTGCCGTTCCTGCGGATGCAGTCGGCCAGCTTGTGGGCTGTGGTGGTCTTGCCGGAGGCGGAGGGCCCGGTGAGCATAACGATGCTGCGCCGCTGGACCAGCACCTCCCGCGCGGCCGCCTCCACCCTGCTCTGATATTCGATCTCACAATGGCTGATAAAGCTCTCGGGGTTTTCCGCCGCCGTGTTCACCAGGCCGATCTCAACAAGACGTTTCGGGATCCAGATAGCGGCCATAAAATTCACCTATCCTTTTCTTTCTCTCCAGTATCGTATCAAAACCGGCGATATATTCCGCCGGATATTTGTAGTTGAAGATGCGCTCGATGCGGTCACCGCCCGGGGCTTTCAGCTTGGTGGAGCCGCCCGCGCCGGTGGAGAAGATGGTGTGCAGCTCTTCCATGATATAGATATTATACAGCCCGGCGAAGCCCGGTTTTGTAAAGCCTGTGTTTTCCAGATTCTGCAGGGTGCCCTTCTGGCGATAGAGATAATAGGGGGCATATCCGGCCTCCGGCAGCAGCCGGTTTTTTTCCACCATGGCCGCCACGTCCTCGTACTCGTCCCGGGCGTGCTCAATGACCAGGTTTGAGGCGCGCTTCAGGGTGAGCGTGTGCACGGTGATATTCTCCGGCCCGAGGCTGATGGTCTGGCGCAGGCTGCGCTCGAAGCCCTCCACCGTGTCCCGGGGCAGCCCCGCAATAAGGTCCATATTGATGTTTTTGTGCCCCACCCGCCGCGCTGTGGCGTAACAGTCCAAAATTGCCTGCGCAGTGTGCCTGCGCCCGATGGCAGCGAGCACCTCGTCGCTGAAGGTCTGCGGGTTGATGGAGATGCGGGTGGCGCCGTATTCCAGCAGGACCGCGAGTTTTTCCTCGTCGGTGCAGTCGGGCCGCCCGGCCTCGACGGTATACTCTTCCAGGGAGGCGAGGTCGACGCAGCGGCGCACCGTGCCCATCAGCTGGCGCAGCTGCGCGGCCGAGATCGCCGTGGGGGTGCCCCCGCCGATGTAAACCGTGCACAGCCGCAGCCCCAGCTCCCGGATGATCTTTACCGTGTGTTCCACCTCTGTGCAGAGCTTATCGAGATAGGGCTGCACCAGCGCCTGCTCGCGCCCAATGGTGCGGGAGACGAACGAGCAATAGCTGCACCGGGACGGGCAGAAAGGGATGCCGATATACAGGCTGCAGCTGCGCCGGGGCAGCCGGGCGATCACCGGCTGCTGGGCGTGGGCTGTGGCCAGGGCAAGCGCAGTCTTCTGCGGCGTGACCAGACAGCGGCCGGTAAAATGGGACGTCACCGACGCGTCGTCCGCCCCTTTCTCCCACAGCTCGTGCACCAGCCGCACCGGCCGCACCCCGGTGAGCACGCCCCAGGGCGGCCGGGAGCCTGTGCGGCTGCACAGCAGCCCGTACAGCAGCCGGCAGAGGGCAAATTCCAATTCTTTTTCTTCGGGACGGGGCATCGTCTGTACAAAGGCCCCCTGCGGTGTGCGCAGCGCGGCCAGAATGCGGCGCCTGCCCGCGCGCACCGCGATCAGGCCGTCGCACAGCACTGCCTCCCGGTGGCGGGTGGTGGGTTCCAGCACGTCGCCGGGCTTTGGCCGGGCGACGCCCTCCCGCACGAGAAGATCGCGGTAAAACATGCGGGCGATGTGCTCGATCTCATAGACCGGCAGCCCGCTGACAGATAAAAGCATCGACACGGCGTGGGGTCCCTTTCTCAGCGCAGATAGCGGTTATAGGCTTTCTCCGCCGAAAAGGTGGAGAACTCCTCGTGGCCGGGCAAAACCTGCGGGTCCCCCTGGATCCTGTCCAGCAGCTTGTGCAGCGATCTCTGTATTTCAGTATAGCTGCCTCCCTCGAGATCGGTGCGCCCGATATCCCCGGCGAAGAGCGTGTCGCCGGAGAACAGGCGGTCGCCCATCTGCAGGCAAACGCTGCCCGGCGTGTGCCCCGGTGTCGTGATGACCGAAAATGCCAGCTCGTCGACCTGCACGGTCTGCCCATCCTCCAGGCTCTCGTCCGCCTTGAGGCCAAACAGCACGGCATCGTTTTTGTTGAGGTACACCCGCGCGCCCGTGGCCTTTTTCAGAGCCGGGATGGACCCAACATGGTCAAAATGGCCATGGGTCTGCAGGATGGCGGCCAGAGAGGCGTGTTCCCGGTCCAGCAGCTCCAGATACTTTTCCGGCGCGGCGCAGGCATCGATGACCACACCGCGGCCCGCCTCGCTGATGATAAGGAAGCTGTTGGTGTAATAGGGACCGGGAGCGTTGAGATGATAAAATTTCATAAGGACCACCTTTTCCGTAGTTAAATGGAGAAAATGGGGCCGCGCGGCGCGCCGGGCAGCGCGCGCCGGGACCGCCGCGCCCCCGTTTTCTTGTCTGCTGTTTCCCGCCGCTGCACTTTTTTGTCTGCTGCTCCACGGACCGGCAAAAGCGGTCCCGAGGTGCGGGCGCGGCTTGCGATCTTTCCGGCGCCGGCCTCAGCTGCGCTTCCACTCCTCGGTGTCCAGCACCAGCGTCACGGGGCCGTCGTTGACCAGGGCGATCTGCATATCCGCGCCAAACTCCCCCGTCTCGACCCGCGCCAGACCGCTGCTGCGCACGCACTCTACAAACAGATGGTAGGCCTCCACCGAGAGGGGCGGCTTTGCCGCCCGGATAAAGCTGGGGCGCCGCCCCTTTTTTGTGTCCGCCTGCAGCGTGAAATTGCTGACGACCATGGCCTCATAGCCCAACTCCGGGGCCGACAGGTTCAGCTTGCCCTGCCCGTCCTCAAACACGCGCAGCTCGGCGCACTTGCGCGCCAGCAGCCGCGCGTCCTCCATGGTATCCTCTGCGGCCACCCCCAGCAGGATCAGAAGCCCGCACCCGATGGCGCGGGTCTCCTGCCCGTCGATGGTCACCTGTGCGGAACGCACCCGCTGTACGACTGCTCTCATAACCGCTCCTTTTTCGCTCTGTAATTTGCGGCCCCCGCCCGTTCAGGTGCGGGTGACCGAGACCACGTCTCTGACCTTTTTCAGCTTGGCGATGACCGAGCCCAGGTGGTCGATGTTGTTGATGCCTATCGTGACCAGAATACTGCTGCGGCCGTCGGCATTCTGCCGCGCGGTGAAAGCGTAGATCGGCACCTTCATGTTGGCGATCATGGCGCTGACGTCCGCGATCAGGGAGGGCCGGTCGACGGCGATGATCTCCAACGTGGATTTAAAGCTTTCCCGCACGCCGTCCGCCCAGTAGGCGTTTACCCAGCGGGGGCTCGACTCGTCCAGATTGCGGCCCACCAGCGCGTTGGGACAATCCTTTTTGTGGATGGACACACCGTAGCCGCGGGTGATAAAGCCCACGATCTCGTCCCCGGGCAGAGGATTGCAGCATTTTGCAAACTTGATCAGGCAGTTGTCGATGCCCTCGACGATGACCCCCTCGCTGCTCTTCTGCTTTTTGATCGGCATTTCAAAGATCTCTACCGGGTCGGCGGAGCGCACCAGCTTGGCGTACTCGTCCTTGACCTTGGGCAGCAGGCGGCTCATCTGCAGGCCGCCATAGCCCAGCGCTGCAAACATCTCCTCCGCGCTGTTCATCCGCTGCCGGTGAGCGATATCCTCCATGAACGAGTCGTATTTGTCCTCGGGCAGCGTGATCAGGTTGCGCCGCAGCTCTTTGTCGAGCATGTTTTTGCCCTCTGCGACGTTTTCCTCCCGCCGTTCTTTTTTGAACCAGTTGCGGATCTTGCTTTTTGCCTCGCTGGTGGTGACGATGGACAGCCAGTCCCGGCTGGGGCCCTTGTCCTTGGCGCCCGTGAGCACCTCGATCACCTCGCCGGTGGCGACCTTGTGGTCGATGGGGACGATGCGGCCGTTCACCTTTGCGCCGGTCATGCGGTTGCCCACCGCCGTGTGGATGGCATAGGCAAAGTCGATCACGGTGGCACCGGTGGGCAGGTTGATCACGTCGCCTTTGGGCGTAAAGACAAAGACCTCCTCGGGCAGCAGCTCGGACTTGATATTGCGCAGCAGGTCCACCGCGTCCTCAGAGTCCCGCTGGCTCTCCAGCAGCTGGCGCACCCAGGCCAGGCGCTCTTCCAGCTTATCCGGCCCCTGGATGCCGGCCTTGTACTTCCAGTGCGCGGCCACGCCGTACTCCGCTGTGTGGTGCATATCCCAGGTGCGGATCTGCACCTCAAAGGGGATGCCCTCGTGCCCCAGCACCGTGGTGTGCAGCGACTGGTAGCCGTTGGGCTTGGGGGTGGAGATATAATCCTTGAAGCGGTTGGGCAGCGGGTGGTACATGTCGTGGATCACACCCAGGGCATTGTAGCACTCGGCCACCGTCTCGACGATGATGCGCAGCGCATAGACGTCGTAGATCCCCTCAAACTCTTTGTTCTGGATATACATCTTGCGGTAGATGCCGTAGATGGACTTGACCCGGCTGGAAAGCTGCGCTTTTTCTATCCCGTTTTCTTCCAGCCGCTGCCGGATCTGCCTGGCCACATCGGCGATGAACTCGCCGCGCCCGCCGTGCCGCTCCAGCAGCGAGACGATATCCTGATACCCCACCGGGTCCAGAAACGCGAGGCTTCGGTCCTCCAGCTCCTCCTGGATATTGTTCATGCCCAGGCGATGGGCGATGGGGGCGTAGACCTCCATGGTCTCCAGCGCTTTGTCCCGCCGCTTCTGGTCCGGCATGGCCGCCATGGTGCGCATGTTGTGCAGCCGGTCGCAGAGTTTGATCAGCATGACGCGGATATCCTGGCTCATGGCCAGCAGCATCTTGCGCAGGTTTTCGGCCTGCTGTTCCTCCATGGTGGAAAAGGTGATCTGCCCCAGCTTGGTCACCCCGTCCACCAGGTTGGCCACCTCTTCGCCGAACGCATTTTTCACGTCCGCTTTGGTGACCTCGGTGTCCTCCACCACATCGTGCAGCAGGGCCGCCGCGATGCTGGCGGAATCCAGCCCCAGGTCGATGAGCAGGGCCGCCACGCTCAGCGGATGGGTGATATAGGGTTCGCCGCTGCGCCGCTTGACGCCGCGATGCGCCGCCGAAGCGACTTCATAGGCGTGGCCGATCAGCTCCATATCATAGCTGCGGCCCGCCTCTTTCAACAGCTCCTCAAGTTTTTCATAGGTCATCCACTCTTCCAAACCGGTCACCCTCTCCTCTTCCCCTGCGCGGCGGCCCCCTGTGCCCGCCGGCCCCCCGCACTGCACGCGCCGGCTTCAGCCGGTGAGCGCCGCCAGGGTGGGCGAAGACATCAAGTCCCGCTTCCCGCCGACCGGGTGCTCCACATACCGCTCTTCCCCGCCGGCCGTTTTTTTCTCGATCAGTTCCAGCTCTGAAAGCGCCTGCAGCGCCACCAGCACCTTGCCCGCCCCCAGCGGCGCCAGCCGCGCAAAGCAGGGGCACAGGTCCGCCGCCGGGATGCCCTCCGCCCGTGCCAGGCGGAAAACGCTGGCCACCTCGGCGCGGGTGGGCAGCAGGGCCTGCCGCTGCTGTGCCGACAGCTCTACACCGCCCAGAAAGGACTGGTAAAGCTGGGTCTCCCGGACATAGTCGTTGCCCAGCCCCGCCGGGCGCAGCTCTTTGACGCGGGCGGAGAGCATGGGGCCGTTCTGTCCCTCGTAAACGGAAAGCGAGAGCAGCGCTTCCACCTTGTCGCCCGGCCGGTATCCCAGCGCCGCCGGGGACACGCCGAACAGCGCCGCATAGATGGACGCGCCGTCCTGCCGCAGCCGCAGGCGGCTGTGTTTGCCCTCCGACACCGGATATACCGCGTCCAGCACCGCGTTTTCCAGCAAAAAGAGCGGGGCGGGGTTGCCGTTGCCGAACGGCGCCAGCGCCGACAGAGCCGCCACGTCGTCGGTCGTGAGCCCCGCAAGGCTCACCGGCGCGTCCGCCCGCAGGGGCGGCACCTCCATCACCGGGTGCCTCTGCGCAGCAAACGCATTGACCGCGTCGGAAAATGCCTGCAGCCGGTCCGTCCTTATCGACATGCCCGCGGCGGCGTCATGGCCGCCGAAGCGCACCAGCAGATCACCGCAGGCCGCAATGGCCTCGTAAAGCGAAAAACCGGGCACACTGCGGCCGGAGCCCCTGGCTTCTTCCCCATCGACGGAAAAGACGATGGCCGGCCGGCCGAACCGCTCCACCAGACGGCTGGCCACGATGCCGATGACCCCCTGGTGATAGCCCTCGCCCCAGACCACGATCACCCTGCGGCGGGAGAGCCTGTCGTCCGAGCGGATCTTTTCCGCGATGCTGTCCACGATCTCCCGTTCGGTCTTCTGCCGCTCCTGATTATAGCTGTCCAGCGCCGCGGCCAGCTCGGCGGCCTCCTCGTCGTCGTCCGCCAGCAGCAGCCGCAGCGAGGCGGTGGCGTCGTCCATCCGGCCCGCCGCATTGAGGCGGGGCGCAAGGCCGAAACTGACGTTCTCCGCGCTCACCGAGCGCCCGCCCAGGCCCGCGACCTCCACCAGCGCGCGTACGCCGGGGCGCGCCGAGTCCTGCAGCATCTCCACCCCGCGCCGCACGATGGCCTGGTTCTCCCCGGTCAGGGTCATGATATCCGCGATCGTCCCGATGGCCACCAGGTCGCCGTACCATTCCAGCAGCTCTTCCGGTGGGGTGTCGTCCACCGCGCAGGCCACCTTGAACGCCACCCCCACCCCGGACAGCGCTTTGCAGGGGCTCTCGTCGCCGGGCAGCTGGGGGTCCACCACGGCCGCCGCCGCAGGCAGCGTCTCGGGGGGCAGGTGGTGGTCGGTGACCACCACGTCCACCCCAAGGCCGGCAGCGTAAGCCACCTCTTCGGCCGCAGAGACGCCGTTGTCCACCGTGATGATCAGCGTGATGCCGCGCGAGGCGATCAGGTCGATGGATGAGCGGCACAGCCCGTACCCCTCGTCGGCGCGGTTGGGCAATTTATAGTAAACTTCCGCCCCCAGGCTTTCCAGATAGCTGTACATCAGCGCCGTGGCACAGACGCCGTCCACGTCATAGTCGCCGAAAATCGCGATCTTTTCGCCCTCATCCACTGCCCGCCGGATGCGCTGCGCCGCCGCGTCGATATTTTTCAGCAGCGCGGGCGGGGAGATCGGCGTCTCCTCGCTGAGAAAGGCGCGCGCCTTTTCCGGCGTGTCGAACCCGCGGGACGCCAGCACGTCGCAGACCAGCCGCGGCAGGCCCAGCGCCTCGGAAAGCGCTTTCGTGTTTTCAGTTTTGGGCCGTCCGCAGAGCCATGGATGATAAATCATGAATATCGTTTCTTCCTTTTTTCAGCTTTTTTCGATGCGCTTGGCCCTCCCGGGGGCCGCGCTTCAGTCATAGCGGCAGCGCTCCAGGATGGACCGGGCGGCGCGCAGGCCGTCCACGGCTGCGCTGACGATGCCCCCCGCATAGCCCGCGCCCTCCCCGCAGGGATAAAGGCCCGCCAGCGCGCTGCTCTCGCCCCCCTCGCCGCGCGGGATGCGCACCGGGCTGCTGGTGCGGGTCTCAGGGCCGGTGAGGACCGCGTCCTCCGCGCAGTAGCCGGGCAGACGCGCGCCAAAGGCCCGCAGGCCGCCGCGCAGGGCCGCAGCCAGCTCCTGCGGCAGCAGCGCGCCCAGATCCGCGGCCGCCACGCCGCGGGGATAGGTAGGGCGCACCCGCCCCTGCACAAAGCCCGGCTCTGCGGCGAGAAAATGCTTCATATCCTGTGCCGGGGCCCTGCCGTCCGCGGACAGCGCAAACGCCGCCCGTTCCAGCTTCCGCTGGAAAGCGACGGCCTGCAGCGGGTCGCCGCCGAAATCAGCGCCGTCCACCCCCACCACCACCGCCGCGTTGGCGTTGGCGCCGTCACGGGCGTGAAAGCTCATGCCGTTGGTGCAAAGGCCCCCCGTCTCGCTGGCGGCGGCCACCACCTGGCCGCCCGGGCACATGCAGAAAGTATAGACGCCGCGGCCACCCACATGGGCCGAGAGCTGGTATTCCCCGGGCGGCAGAGCCGGATGCCCCGCTGCGCCGTGGTACAGCGCGCGGTCGATGTCGGCCTGCAGATGCTCGGCGCGCAGGCCCACCGAGAACGGCTTCGCCTCCAGCCGCACCCCGGCCTCCCGCAGCATCTCAAAGGTGTCGCGGGCCGAGTGGCCTATGGCCAGCACCAGCGTATCCGTCCCGATCACGCCCGCAGCGGTGCGCGCCCCCGCGATGCGGCCGTCCCGTATCTCCAAACCGGTGAGACGGGTGTCAAAGCGCACTTCTCCGCCCAGCTCTTCGATCTCACGGCGCAGGGAGGTGATCACCCCGCGCAGCCGGTCGGTGCCGATATGCGGCTTTGCGCGCCAGGCGATCTCGCGCGGGGCGCCGTGCTCCAGCAGGGTGCGCCGCACATAGTCGCAGAGAGGGTCGCCGATGCGGGTGGTGAGCTTGCCGTCGGAAAAGGTGCCCGCCCCGCCCTCGCCGAACTGGATATTGGCGTTTTCGTCCAGGGGACCCCCGGCGAAAAAAGCGTCCACCGCCGCGGCCCGGCGCTCGATGCAGGGCCCCCGCTCCAGCACGATGGGCCGCGCGCCGCTGCGCGCCAGCAGCAGGGCCGCAAAGATGCCCGCGGGGCCAAAGCCGCACACCACCGGCCGCAGATGCGCGCGCTGCGGCCCGGGCCGGATGACCAGCGCCGCTTCGGTTTTGACCGCCGCGCCGCGGCCGGCAAACGCCGTCTCCCGCAGCCCGGGGACAAGGGTCATACCGATGCCCCACACCAGCTTGGGCCGCCCATGGCGGGCATCCACCGACAGGCGGGTGACGTCCCAATCCGCCACCTTTGCGGCGCTGAGGCCCGCGCGGGCCAGGGCCGCCGCAAAGGCGTCCTCCCTGGTGGAGGAAAGGGGCAGCGTCAGCCCCGAAAACTGCAGCATGACGCCGCCCCCTTTCATGTCTTTATGCCCCGGCGCCCGGGGTCAGTCGTTGGCACTGATCTCCACCAGGGCCGTGTAACTGCCCACTGCAAAGGCGGTGGAGCTGCCCGGGATCTTCATGGTCACCGGCACGGTCTGTTCCCCCTCGCCCAGGGTCAGGTCTCCCGCGTCGATCTCCGCGACGACGCTCTTGCCCGTCAGAGCCTCCACTTCGTCGGTGAGGCCGAGGATGGTGACATCGTGGATCCGTTTGGTGTTCACCGTGACCGTGCGGTTCTGCGGCTCGTTGACGACCCGGATGCCGTCCACCGTCACCTGCTTTTGCGAGAAAGCGCTGGTATCAAAGCTGACCGTGATCTGCCGCAGGTTATCCAGATTTTCATACCCCGTGTCCAGCGTTACCGGGAAATCCTTGGTAAAGCCCAGGGCAAATTCTCTTTGCAGGTCGATATAGCCCAGCGAGAGCTCCTGTTTGTTCTGGATGGAATCCGCAGGCCCCGCCAGGTTGATCGACCCCACGGAAAAGCTGGGCTTGAGCAGGCTGATGTCAAAGCCCTCCGGCACATTGGTATAGCCGACTGTCACCGGCAGGCTCTTTTTCTGCAGGATGGGCACGGTCACCTCCACCGACTCGGCGTCCACCGTGATGACCTTGCTGTTCATGACGTTGCCGTCCTTATCGTAGATCGTCAGCCCGGCGGTGGCGATGCGGGTGCTGGTCAGCTCTTCGCCGATCTCCACCTTTGCCACCACCCGGCCCACAGAGCGGATCTCCTCCTGGGGGCCGGTGAGGGTGACCTCGCCCGGCGTGGCGTAGGCGTTGGTGAGGATGTAGCCGTCTTTCGGCTTCACCCCGCTGGTGTCGGTCTCCACCACGAACTTCTTCTGGGTCAGGGTGGCGAACCGCACCGTGATGCGGGCCGGCTGCACCGACTTGATGGTATAGGTGGCCGAGCTGTCGTTTTTCACCGCCACCAGCTCCAGCTCATACTGGCCCGCCTCGGTGACGTTGCTCAGGCGCGGATAGACGGTGATATCCTCCGGGTCCAGGCCGCCCAGCACGGCCCGGTCCCCGGTGACGCGGACGTTGGCTGTGGGCGCGTCCCCCTCGCTGACCACATCCAGGCCCATTGCCTGCAGCGTCTGCGCGCTGTAATCCAGCTTTACCGGGATATTGGACACCGTGCCCTCGGTCTCCGGCTTGACATACATCGAGACGACCAGCCAGGCCAGGACGGCGATGACGATGGAGATCACCACGTTGAACTGATTGTTCTCAAACAGCTTCCACAGGCTGAAACGGCGTTTCGCGCCTTTTTCACTCTGCTTTTTTGTCCCCATCGACGCTCACCTCCTTCGCTTTCTTGCCCCGCAGCCGGTTCAGCACGCGCTGTGTGCGCCGCTCCTCTTCGGCGGGCGGGTCGGGGATCAGTTCCATCTGAAGCAGGTTATACAGGTTCTGCCGGTCCAGGCGGCGGATCAACACGCCATTTTTCGCCATCGAGATGATGCCGGTCTCCTCCGACACCACCACGCAGAGCGCGTCGGAATTTTCGCTCATGCCCAGCGCGGCCCGGTGGCGGGTGCCCATATCCTTGCTGATATCCTGATTTGCCGACAGCGGCAGCACGCAGCCGGCCGCCTTGATGCGTGCGTCCCGCACCACGACCGCGCCGTCGTGCAGCGGCGTGCCCTCATAAAAGATGGTGCCGATGGCCTCCACATTGATATCGGCGTTCAGCACCGTGCCGGTCTTGATGATCTCGCTCAGGTTCGAGCGCCGCTCAAACACGATCAGCGCGCCGGTGCGCGAATCGCTCATCTGCTCGGCAGCGTCGCAGACCGTGGCGATGGCCGTTTTCCAGCGCTCGCGCAGCTGTTCGTCCGGCGTTTTGCCCTTGAAGATCGAGATCGCAAAGATATTGGTGCGGCCCACCTGCTCCAGGGCGCGGCGGATCTCGGGCTGAAAGACCACCACCAGCGCCAGCACGCCGAACTGCAGGATCTTCTGCAGGACATAGCTGAGGGTGCGCATCGCCCACAGGTCCGACAAAAAGGAGGCCACGAACAGGATCAGGATCCCCTTGACCAGCTGCGCGGCCCGGGTCTGCCGCACCAGGACGATCAGTTCATAGGTCAAAAAGGCGACCACCACGATATCCAGCAGGTCCGCGGGTTTGAAATCCCGCAGAACATTGCCCACATCCTCTAAAAAGCTCCAAAAGCCGGTGTTCATCGCCCGGATGAAAGCGCTCCAGGATTCTGCCAGGCCCATACTCTAGCCTCCGTTCCCAAGAAAGCCGGGAGTTTTCCTCCCAGCATTTATTTTACTCTATCTTTTTAAGTATACCACAATATGGCCCTTTTCTCAACGCAAATGCGCCCGCACAGCGGTTTTGAGCCGATCTTCCGCCGCAAAAGGCAAAGCTCAATCCGCTTCCCGCAGCAGGCAGACGGCGTGGGCGGCCACGCCCTCGCCCGCGCCCGTAAAGCCCAGGCCCTCCTCTGTGGTGGCCTTGATCGACACCGCGGCCTCCGGCAGGCCCGCGGCCGCGGAGATGCGCCGGCGCATCTCCGGGATATGCGGCGCCAGCCGGGGCGCCTGGCAAAGAACAGTCGCGTCGATATTCTCCGGCTCCCAGCCGGCCTCCCGCAGCAGCCCGGCCACCCGGCGCAGCAGGGCCAGGCTGTCCGCGCCGGCATAGGCGGGGTCGCTGTCCGGGAAATGCCTGCCGATATCGCCCAGCGCCGCGGCGCCCAGCAGCGCGTCCATGACGGCATGGACCAGCACGTCCGCGTCCGAATGACCGAGCAGGCCCTTTTCCCAGGAGATCTCCACGCCGCCCAAAATCAGTTTGCGGCCGTCTGTCAGACGGTGGACGTCGTATCCGTGTCCAATGCGCACTGCCGTCCTCTCCTTTCCCTCATACGGCGCAAGGTCCTCCCGCGTCGTGATCTTCAGGTTGGCGTAATCGCCCTCCACCAGCTTTACCCGGCCGCCGAAAGCCTCAAAAACGCCGCAGTCGTCCGTCGCCGTGTCGTCCGCACAGGCGGCCAGCGCTTCACTGTAGAGAAACGCGTCGAACACCTGCGGCGTCTGCACTGCCATCAGGCTGTCGCGGCGCGGGGTGCCGCGCACGAACTTCTCCGCGTCCACCACCTTGATGGTGTCCTTGACCGGCACCGCCGGCGCGGCCGCCCCCCAGCGGGCGCCCGCCTCCAGCGCCCGGGTGACGAGCGCTTCGCTGACAAAGGGGCGCGCGCCGTCCTGGATGGCCACCAGCCCCTGCCGCCCGGCGGCGGCAAGGCCCGCGCGCACCGACGCCACCCGGGTCGCGCCCCCGCGCACCACGGCTTCCACCTTGGGGCGGCCCTGCGCCAGCGCCCGGACCCGTGCCTCGTTCTCCCCCGCCACCAGCACGATGGCGTCCACGAGCGGATGCCCCTCAAAGGCGTCCAGCGTATGGGCCAGCACAGGTTTGCCCTGCAGCTCATAGAACAGTTTATCAAACCCCATCCGCCGCGAGGCTCCGGCCGCCACGATGACAGCCGTCACTTTTTTTCCGTTCAGCACCGCGTTTTCCCCCTTTTTTATTTTTCCAGGCCCATCAGCACCGCCGCGGCAAGGACGGGCACGGTGAGGGGCAGGATCACCGCCACGCTGTCGACGGCCGGGATCAGCAGGGAAAGCGCGATGACCGCCACCGCCACCACCCAGCGCGAAAAGAACAGCAGGATACCCCAACTTTTTTGCTCCGGGGTCACGTTCGCAGCGCGGTAGAACAGGAACAGGCACAGGCAGGCGGCCCCAAAGCCCACGGCAAGGCCTGCCGGCACCGGCGGCCGCCAGCTGCCCAGCAGGGCGAAGATGCACCCGAACAGCCCGGTGGCCGCCAGGGTCACCGCCCCGGCCAGAAAAGCGGTCTTTTTTTTCATCTGTTTCAACCCGATTTCTCTTGTGTAGGATGGTCTGTCAGGATCGCGCAGTAAGACAGCATAATTATAGTAAAATCAGAAGAAAAAATCTACCGCGCACCGGCAAAAAGTTTTTGCCCGCCCCCTGGGCCCGCCGCCTGCGGACGTCCGGCCCCTTTTTTCAGCCCGCGGACCGCTGCGCCGGACAAACAAAAAAGCGCGCGCTGCAGCGCACGCTTTTGATCTGTCCCTGTTTTCCGCTCAGCCCACCCGGCCGATCTTCTTTTCCAGCCGCATGCGGTCGGAGATCATGGCGATGAACTCCGAGTTTGTCGGCTTGCCGCGCAGGTTGTGGATGGTGTAACCGAAATAGCTGTTGAGCACATCCACGTCCCCCCTGTCCCAGGCCACCTCGATGGCGTGACGGATGGCCCGCTCCACCCGGCTGGCAGTGGTGTCGTTGCGCTTTGCGATCTCGGGATAAAGGCGTTTTGTGACCGAGTTGATCAGCGTGGGGTCCTCCACGTTCATCAGGATCGCACAGCGCAGGAACTGGTATCCCTTGATGTGTGCCGGGACGCCGATCTGATGCAGGATCTCGGTCACCTTGAACTCGTCGTCGCCCAAAGACGGAAGCTGGGGCCGCGCGCCGTCCGCCGCCCTGTTCACCATGCGGGCCATGGCGTTTACATCGAACGGCTTTAAAAAGTAATAGGCGATGCCGTTCTCCATCAGTTCGTTTTGAAAAGTGTCGTTCTCCGCACTCCCCATCGCAAAGAACAGGATCTTTTTCCCGTTGGGGCGTTCCTCCTCGTACCGGGCTTTGACGCTGATGGCGTCAAGGCCGGGCATAAACGCGTCGAGAAGGCAGGCGTCGGGCTGCTCTTCCAGCACCGACTGCAGCACGCGGGCGCCGTTTTTTTCACACAGGATGACCTGCGCGCCGGCTTTTTCCAGCGCCTCTGCGCACAGGCGGGACTGCGCGTCCTTTGAATCGGTCATCAACACTTTTGCCCTGGCTTCCATTCAAATTCCTCCAAATATTCGTATATTCTTTGCAACTCTCTTCACTGGCAATAGATTACCATATTTTTCCATTTATTGCAACAGATTTCGAATAGGAGGTTTTGCATTTTCCCCACTACTTTTAGGGTTTCCGCGTGAAAGCTGTCGAGCGACCGCCTCTGTTTTTCGCGGCGCTTCTCACGCGGCCGCCCCGGCGGTGACCTGGTCTGCGGTTTTGAGCATATTTTCGACAAAAATGCCAAAGCCCCGGGTGGGGTCGCGCACCAGCACGTGGGTGACCGCGCCCACCAGACGCCCGTTCTGGATGATCGGGCTGCCGCTCATACCCTGCACGATGCCGCCGGTCTGGGCCAGCAGTTTTTTGTCCGTGACGTGCAGCATCATATTCTTGTTCGGGTCCGCCGCGTTGAAAGAGAGCTCCTCGATCTCCACATCATAGACTTTCGGCCCTTCGCCGTCGATGGTGGCCAGGATCTGGGCCGGGCCGGGCACGACCTCCTGTTGCTGCGCGGTCTCCATCATCGTCCCCTTGCCCGCGGTATCATAGATCAGCCCATACACGCCGGTATCGCCGTTGACGCGGATGGTGCCCATGGGCACAAAGCTGGCGAAGCTGCCCTTGAGCTCGCCCGGCAGGCCCGGCGTGCCGGCAACGGCCCCCGAGATATCTACCGGCACGATCTCGCCGCTGCCCAGAGAGACGTTTTCGCCGGTGTCCACATCGGTGATGCTGTGCCCCAGCCCGGCAAAGACCGAGGCGTTGGTGTCGATAAAGGTAAGGGTGCCGATGCCCGCGGAGGAATCCCGCACCCACATGCCCGCGCGCCAGCCGCCGGTGGTCCTGTCCCTCACCGGCTGCAGGCTGGTGGTGCGGCGCTCGCCGTCATGGGTGTAGACCACCTCCAACGGCACGCCGTTGCTTCTGGCCACCAGTTCCCCCATCTGCTCGTTGGTCTTTACCTTGGCCCCGTCCACCGTGATGACATAGTCCCCCAGCGAGAGTCCCGCCTCTTTGGCGGGGTTTTCATAGCCGCCGGTGCTCAGGATATCGCTGAAGCCCACGACCATGACGCCGCTGGAGAACATTTTGATGCCAAAGCCGGTGCCGCAGACCTCCACCTGGCGCCGCTGCACCACCTCTGCCCGCACCGTTTTGAGCGGCAGCAGGCCAAACAGGCGCAGGTCCACGTTATAAGAGCTGCCGGGTTCGGTGCTGGCCGCCGCGACCTCACCCCGCGGCTGGCGGGCGCTCACAAAAGGCAGGGAGGCGATACGCAGCCGCTCCTCTCCTGCAAGATAAAAAGTGTCCGGCAGCATGGAGGAAACGGTCACCCGCAGGGCAGCCAGCAGCACCAGGACCGACAGCAGCAGAAATGCCGCTGTTTTTTTAATCGTTCTGAACAAAAAAACACCCCCAAATAAGGCAGGCACAGCGGGAATATTCCTCTTCACCTGCCTGTCCGGGGGTGTCTTTTGCGCCCCCTGGCCGTTAGTATTTCCTGCCGGGGCGCGAATATTTGAAAGGCTGCGAAAAAGAGGACGGACAAACCGCCCTTTTCTTTTGCGGGCGCGGCTGCCCGCGCCCGCGGGGGATCAGCGGTTGTTCTGCTGGCTGCTGTTCTGGCTCTGCCGGCTGTTCTGGTTCTGCTGATTGTTCTGGTTCTGCTGGTTGTTCTGATTCTGCCGGCTGTTCTGGTTCTGGCTGTTGCTCTGGTTGTTCTGGTTCTGGCTGCTGTTCTGGTTCTGCCGGTTGCTCTGGTTCTGCTGGCTGTTGCTCTGATTGTTCTGGTTGTTCTGGCTGTTCTGATTCTGGCTGTTGCTCTGGTTGTTCTGGTTCTGCCGGTTGCTCTGGTTCTGCTGATTGTTCTGGTTCTGGCTGCTGCGATAATCGAAATCCATTTTTATTTGCCTCCTTATATTGCCGGATCTTTCCGGTTCTGAGGATAGTTTGGCGCCAATTGGTCCAAAATATTCCCGAATCGATCCACACAGGAGGCTTGTTTTATGCTTTTGATCAAAGGCGGCACACTGCATACCATGGAAGCGGAGGGAACGCTGCGGGCCGATCTGCTGGCCTGCAGCGGCAGGATCGCCGGCATCGCCCCGCATATTGACCCGCCCGAGGGCGCAGAGGTGTTTGACGCCGCGGGCCTGGAGGTATACCCGGGCATCATCGACGCCCACAGCCATATCGGCATCTCGGAGGAAAAGATCGGCGTGCAGGGGGATGACTGCAATGAGGGCACCAACCCCATCACCCCCTGCCTGCGGGCCATAGACGCCATCAACCCCATGGACAGCGCTTTCCACAACGCGCTGGCCTCAGGCATCACCGGCGCCATGATCGGCCCAGGCAGCGCCAACGTCATCGGCGGGCAGTTCGCTTTTCTCAAAACTTATGGCCGCCGCGTGGAAGAAATGGTCGTTTTGGCCCCCGCAGCGCTCAAGATCGCCTTTGGCGAAAACCCCAAGGGCAACTACGGCCCCAACGGCAACATGCCCGCCACCCGCATGGGCATCGCCGCCCTGCTGCGCGAGGCGCTCTTCCATGCCCGCCAATACCTGGAACAGCAAAAATCCGGCGGCACGCCGCCGGACTTTCAATATGAATGTTACCGCGATCTGTTCGAGGGGAAGATCCCGCTGAAAGCCCATGTGCACCGCGCGGACGACATTTTCACGGCCATCCGCATCGCAAAGGAATTTGGCCTGGGGCTGACCCTGGACCACTGCACCGAGGGGCATCTCGTGGCGGACGCGATCGCCGAGAGCGGTTTTCCGGCCATCGTCGGGCCGTCCCTGGCCTCGCGCAGCAAGATCGAGGTGGAGCAGTCCGATTTTCACACGCCCGGCGTCCTGCACAAAGCGGGGGTCCTGATCGCCCTGACCACCGACCACCCCGTCACCCGCATCCAATACCTGCCGCTGTGCGCCGCCCTGGCGGCAAAGGAGGGGCTGGGCGAGGAAGCCGCGCTGCGCGCCGTCACCATCGACGCCGCCCGCATCTGCCGGGTCGACGACCGGCTGGGCAGCCTGCGAGTGGGCAAGGACGCGGACCTCGCCATCTTTGACGGCAGCCCCCTGGTGATCGCCAGCCGCGTGCGCGCCACCGTTGTGGGCGGCCGCGTCGTCTACCGGCCCAGGGCCTGACCCGCCCTTTTTTCAGGAGGGGCGGCGGCCGCGCCGCAGCAGATGCCAGGTCTTGCGCAGCACGAAGAAGAGCACCGGCCCGGCAAAGATGCCCGTCAGCACCGGCAGCGCATACTCCGGCCCCACCGCCGTGGTGCGGAAGATGGGCTGCAAGACCGGCAGATAAACGGTGAGCAGGGTGGAGGAGACCGAGACGAGCGAGGCAAAGATCAGATAGGGGTTGCCGGTGAGCGAAAACCCTTTGCCGCGGCACTCGAAGATATGTACCATCTGGGAGAGCACCAGCACCAGATACCCGGCGCTGCGGGCCAGCACGATATCCCCGCCGCTCATCTGGTAAACGGAGTAGAACGCGCCCGAGGTGCACGCGCCCAGAAAAATGCCGCGCACAATGATCGTCGCCATCAGCCCGTGGGCAAAAAGGCCCTCTTTTTTGGGCCTGGGCGGTTTTTCCATGATCTTGTGCGAGGGCGGTTCCATGCCCAGCGCAATGGCCGGCAGCCCGTCGGTGAGCAGGTTGACCATCAGGATCTGGATGGGCAGCAGGGCCACCGGCGCGCCCAGCATCATCGAGAACAGCATGCTCAGCACTTCTCCCAGATTGCAGGTCAGCAGATAGCGGATGAAGCTGCGGATATTCTGGTAGATGACCCGCCCCTCCTCCACCGCCGAGACGATGGTGGCAAAGTTGTCGTCCAGGATGACCACGCTGGCCGCCTCTTTGGTGACATCGGTGCCGGAAATGCCCATCGCGACCCCGATATCCGCCGCTTTGACCGCCGGCGCGTCGTTCACACCATCCCCGGTCATGGCCACCACCTTGCCCGCCGCTTTCCAGGCCTTGACGATGCGCAGCTTGTGGGCCGGGCTCACCCGGGCATACACCGATACCCGCCGGCACTTGGCCGCCAGCTCCGCGTCGGTGAGCTTTTCGATCTGCGCCCCGGTGAGCACCTCGTCCCCCGGCCGCAGGATGCCCACCTCCCGGGCAATGGCGGCCGCGGTATCCCGGTGGTCGCCGGTGATCATCACCGGCTTGATGCCCGCGCGCCGGCACTGCCGCACCGCGGGGGCCACCTCGGGCCGGGGCGGGTCGATCATGCCCGCCAGGCCGAGGAACACCAGGTCTTTTTCCCCTGTGCCGGGGTCGGGGCTCTCCGCCAGGCCGATGACCCGCAGGGCCCGCTTGGCCATCGCCTCGGCGGCGTTCTCGATCTCCCGGCGGTCTGCCGCCGTCATGGGCCGGCTGCCGCCCGGCAGCGCCACCCGGCTGCAGTGCCCCAGCAGCACGTCGGGCGCGCCCTTGCACAGCAGCAGGTCCCCGCCGCGCCCGCGCACCGTGACGCTCATCATCTTGCGCGCCGAGTCAAACGGGCGTTCTCCCGTGGGCTTCCACTCAGCGAGCAGCTTTTCGCGGGTGACCCCCGCCTTGCCCGCCGCCACCAGCAGGGCGGTCTCGGTGGGGTCTCCCTGCACCTCATAGCGGTCTTTTTTCAGGGTGACGCGCGCCTCGGTACACAGCGCCATCACGGCAAACAGCCGCCCCAGCAGCGGGTCCCCCGCGGCGTCCACATATTTGCCCGCGCAGGAAAAGCTGCCCTGCGCCGCGTACCCGTCGCCGCCCACCGCGATGCCGCGGCCGCCGCAGTAGATCTCTTTCACGGTCATCTTGTTCTGGGTCAGGGTGCCGGTCTTGTCGGTGCAGATGACCCCCGCGCTGCCCAGCGTCTCCACCGCGTGCAGCTTGCGGATGACCGCGCCCTTTTTGAGGATGCGCCCCACCGAGAGGGCCAGCACGATGGTGACGATCGCGGGCATCCCCTCGGGGATGGCCGCTACCGACAGCGAAATGCCGGTAAGGATCATGTTCATCAGGCTCTCGCCCTTGAAATACCCGATGGCGCTGACCGCCAGGCAGACCACGATGCAGGCCACGGCCACAAATTTGCCCAGCTCGTCAAGTCTCTGCTGCAGGGGGGTCTTTTCCTCCCTGTGCTCTTCCAGCATACCGGCAATATGGCCCATTTCGGTGTCCATGCCGGTGGCGGTGACCCGCGCCTCGCAGTGCCCGGCCGCTATCGTGGCCCCCATATACAGTTTGCTGCCGTTCTTTTTTGCCACCGGCACGCTTTCGCCGGTGATGATGGACTCGTCGCTGGAAAGCGCCACGCAGCCCTCCGCCGACGCGTCTGCGGGGATGCGGTCGCCCGCGGTGAGGGACAGTAGGTCTCCGGGCACCAGCTCTTCGGCCGCCAGCGTGACCAGCCGGCCGTCCCGCCACACCTTTGCCACTGGGGCCGAGAGCGCTTTCAGGGCCTCCAGCGTCTTTTCGGTGCGGTACTCCTGCACAAAGCCCATGACGGCGTTGAGCAGCACGATGGCGATGATGGTGACGGCCTCGGTGGTCTCGCCCAGCAGCGCGGACAGCACCGTGGCTATGGCCAGGATCACGATCATCAGGTCTTTGAACTGGGCCAGAAACATACCGACCGCCGAGGTGCTCTTCTTCCTGGACAACGTATTTGGCCCGTGCTGTTCCAGCCTCTGTTTTGCCTCCTGCGAGGAAAGTCCCCTGCCGCCTGTCTGCATATTGCAAAATCCCCTTTTTGTCCGTTCTCTCGTCCCTCCCGGCTGAACTCCGGCAGCGCGGGCTTCTCCTCAAAATCTATGAGGCGGCGGGTGGGGATTATGACGGCGGGGGAGCCCAGACGCAAAAACAGCCGCTGTGCGGCTGTTTTTTTGCATTCCGGCAGCGGGCCCGGTCCCCTGCTCAAAAAAGCAGGGGATCTTTTGTCTGCGGGACATCGCCGGAGAAAGGCCCGCTCCTGCGCGCAGACTTCGCAGATGTTAAAGCGGGCATCCGCCCCTTAAAAAGCGCCCGATGCGGCAGGCTGCCGCATCGGAGGGGGCCCGTACCGGCGGGCAGGGGCGCCGCGCTTTTGGGCCTAATCAAACAGTCCCATCTGCACAGTGTCCTGTTTTTCCTCGAACGTATTCAGATACTCAAATATCTGTTCATTATCGTGTGCGATCCCATTCTCCGCACAGATCTGATGAAACAGCCTCATAAGGGCGCTGTTATTCGGGCTGTTGAGCTGATACCGTTCCCCGTACGCGCGCATATATCTTTCTTTCATGCCCGGAAACAACCGGTCCAGCTGCTTATAAAAGTATTCCCGGCTCCCCTCGCGCAGCGTCAGCCCCATGCCAAAGCAGATGATCCCGTAAACCTTTGCTTCGATGCAGTACTTTAAAATGCCTTTTATGTTCTCCTCGGTGTCATTGATCCAGGGCAGAATGGGGCAGAGCCACACGACGGTCGGTATCCCCGCGCTGTGCAGCTGTTTTAATGTTTCGACCCGTTCCCGCGTCGTGCTCACGTTGGGTTCGATCTTTCTGCACAGCTCCTCGCAGCAGGTCGTCAAGGTCATCTGCACGACGCACTTTGTCTTTTCATTTATGCTTTTCAGGAGGTCCAGATCCCGCAGGACGCTGCTTGATTTCGTGATCAGGGTAAACCCGAAGCCATATCGTTCCGCCAGCAGCAGTGCCTTGCGGACGTTCTGCGTTTCTTTTTCCAGCGGGAGATAGGGGTCTGTCATCGAGCCCGTGCTCAGCATCCCCTTTCTGCGCTTTCGTGCGAGCTCTTTTTCCAACAGCTCTATGGCATTTTCCTTGACTTCAATGTCCTCGAACTCGTGTTCCATGTGATAGCACCTGCTTCTGGAATCACAGTAGATGCACCCGTGCGAACAGCCGCGATAGAGGTTCATTCCATTTTTTGCCGACAAGATCCCCTTTGCTCTGACAAAGTGCATGTTCTTCTCCCTCCCAAACGGCGTTCCCGCATTTTGTGCGCCTTTCCGCCGGGCCCTGCGCGCCGCGCACAGCACGTCTGCGGCTCCCCCGTGCGAAAAAAGCGGTCCCCCCGCGCGCGGCCCGGGGACAGGGCTCGGCACAGCGGCGGGACCGGGCCCCGCAGAAAGCCTCTCCCGGCGCGCGGCCGGTAGGGACGAACAGAGAGCCCCTAAAAAGCCGACGGGGCCGATCGCCGCGGCGGGGCCGCGATATCGCGATATTCCTCTGCCAAAAGCGGCCCGCGGCAGCGGGAGAGCCTCCATCAGCCCCCGTCAGCCCCCGTCGGATCCTCCGGCCGACCGCCGCGCTTTGCCCGGTACGGCCAAAGCGTCTTTCTGCCCCCCGGCGGCAGCGCCTTTAAACGCCCGAATAGCTCTCTTTCTGCCAGCCGTAAAATTCCTCGGCGCTCTCTCCCCCATAGTCGCTCACCGCTATTTTCGCGATCTCCGGGTAATCGGAGACGATACCGTTCACCCCGGTTTTGAGATAGGTGCGCATCTTGTCGATATCGTCCACCGTCCACACATAGACGGGCAGCCCCGCCTGCAGGCACTGACGGACAAAACGCGGGCTGACCATGCTTTCCTCTATGGTGAGGAAATCCACGTCCAGATCCAGCAAGGCCCCTGTGCTCAGGCGCCCGACATTGCCGTAGACGCAGTATCCCACCACCCAGCCGGGCTGCAGCTGCCGCAGGCGCTGCGCCATGGCGTAATCGATGGACATGAAGATGCAGCGGTCCTGCGCGCCCGCGCGCTCCACCGTCTCCGCCACCCGCTCGGCCACGTCGGCGCTCTCCCGTCCATGGGTCTTCAGCTCGATCACCAGGCGGATCTTTCCCTCGCAAAATTCCAGTATCTCCTGCAAGGTGGGGATGCGCCCCGTGAAGCCGTTCTGGGAAAGGGTGAGCTGCTGCAGTTCCTCTGCGGTGAGGCTGTACACGTTCTCCCGCGTGCCGGTCAGACGGGAAAGGTCTGCGTCGTGGATCACCATGGGCACCCCATCCCCGGAAAGCAGGACGTCGATCTCGGCGTAATCCGCCCCGGCGTCGGCAGCGCCCTGCACCGCTTCAAAGGTATTTTCCACCCCCACCCGGCTGCCGCGGTGCCCCACGGCGATGGGGGCGTGCAGCTCGGGCGGGACGGTGAAGATGCCGGTGACGACCCAGAACGCCGCAAGCGCCGCAGCCGCAAGCACCAGCTTTTTGTGTTTTTGATAGAACGGCCGCTTCTGCACCCGCGCCCAGAGCGCCGCAGCACCGCGCCGTGCCCCCTGCCAAAGCCGCCGGGCTTCCCTTTCCGCCCGGTCCACCCGGGCCGAGATCGCGGGCAGCCCGGTTTCGTCGGGCTTTGCGGGATCCTCCAGCTGGACGTAAAGCACGGTCAGCAGCGAGATCAGAAAGAGGGTGAGGGCCGCGCACAGCAAACCGGACAGCGCAAAAGCCGGCAGCGAGGAGAGGATCTTCCCGCTGAGCAGGTTTGCGGTAAACTCGTGGAACCCCGCCCCCGTAATGCCCACAAAGTGGGTAGGTACCAGGCCCGGCATGCGGAACAGGCCGCCCCACAGCACCGCAAAGCCGCCGCAAAGCACCCACCCCCGCCAGCCCAGCCGCCGGGCGGCGGCAAAACTGCGCCGTGCCGCCTGCCCGAACGGGCGCCGCCCCAGGATCATGGCGGGCAGGGCAAAAAGCAGCAGCAGAAACGCCGCCAGGACCGCCGCGTAAAACAGCGCCACCAAAACGCCGCCCAGCGGCGTTTTGGCCAGCTCGCCGGTGACAAAGTTCGGTATGCGCAGCACGGGCAGCAGCGAGGGAGAAAGCCCCAGGTCCGCCAGGGGCAGCAGCCCCAGCGCGTATGCGGCAAAAAGCAGGCTCCAGGGGCTTTTCAGCCCGTGCAGGGTGGTGAAACCCAGCTCCAGAGCCAGCCGGAAAGAGACCGGCCTGCCGCAGGCCCTGCAGTGGGCCGTCAGGAAAAGCGCCGAAAACTCATAATAGGACAGCGCGGCAGCCAGCGCAGCCAGCAGCACGGCAGCCAGCAGGCCCAGCAGATGGGTAAAAACGGACAGGATGTTTTCGTTAAAGACGAGTTCCCGTCCCGCCAGGCCCAGCAGGGTGTTCGTCATCCAGGACAGGGCCGGCCGCAGGAGCAGCGCAGCCAGCGCCTTGTAAGCGAGCTCGAACAACAGCAGTCCCGGCAGAATGCCGAGATAGGTCTGCAGCACCAGCTTCAGGGTCTGCGGCAGGGGCCGGCAGGGCGAGCGCATCACGCATCTTCCTCTCAAAACAGTTGTTTTTTGTCCGGGGCCGTCCTCTGCGGGCCGCCTGGGGCGCGGATGGCCGCCCGGGGCCGATGGCGGAAAAAGGGCCGCCGCGGACGCTGTTCGCCCCGCGGCAGCCCTCTGGATCATCGCAAAAATTTCAGAGCCCGCTGCTCTTCCGCCGCCCTCAGGCCAGCTCGAAGTCCACGTTGCCCGCCGAGATGGAAACGCCGATCAGGCGCACCCGCACCGGGTCGCCGATGCGGTAGCTTTTGCCGGTGAGGCTGTCCACCAGCGCCATGCTGTTGGCCAGGTTCATCTCCCCGTCCGACAGGCGGCTGACATGCACAAGCCCCTCCACCGTGTTTTCCAGCTCTACATAGATGCCGAAGTTGGTGACCGAAGAGATGGTCCCCTCAAACTCCTGGCCGATCTTATCCGCCATATACTCGGCCTTATAGCAGTCGTCCGCACTGCGCTCGGACACCATGGCCAGCACCTCGCGCTCGCTGGTGTGGCGCGCCGCCTCTACCACAAACTCGCCGTATTTGCCGGTGAGTTCTTTCTCGTTTGCGCCCGCAAGGGCAGCCGAGAGGATGCGGTGGACGATCAGGTCCGGATACCGGCGGATGGGGGAGGTAAAGTGGGTGTAGTCCGGCAGGGCCAGGCCGAAATGCCCTTTGGGCTCGCTGAGGTATTTCGCCTTTGCCATGCTGCGCAGCACATTGATATGCACCGCCCGCTCCAGGCTGGTGCCCCGGGCGTCGTTGAGCAGCTTGGACAGTTCCAGCTGGGTGGGGGTCTCGCCCGCAAATTTTGCGTCTAGGCCCATGCCGGTCAGCGCGTCGTGCAGCCGCGTGACCCGGTCCGGGTCCGGCAGCTCATGCACGCGGTAGAGGAAAGGCACTTTCAGCTTTTTGCCCAGCTTGGCGGCGCTGGTGTTGGCAAGCAGCATAAACTCCTCGATCATCTGCTCCGCCACGCCGCGCTCGACCTTTTTGACATCCACGGCCCTGCCGTCCGCGTCCAGGACGATCTTGGCCTCGCCGGTCTCGATCTCCATACAGCCGCGCGCCGCGCGCCGCTTTGCCAGCTTGTCGTAAAGCTCACGCATCAGCTCCAGCGTGGGCAGGCAGTCGGCATATTTTTCCACCAGCTCCCCGCCCGCAAGGCCGGCGTAGATGCTGTTGATCTCACTGTACACGCCCTTTACCCGGCTGCGCATAACGGCCTTGTAAAAGCTGAAATCGGTCACCTTGCCGGTGACGTCCAGCGCCATCACGCAGGAAAAGCAGAGCCTGTCCACCCCCGGGTTGAGAGAGCAGATGCCGTTGGAGAGCTGGCGCGGCAGCATCGGCACCACGGCGCCCGGGGTGTAGACCGAGGTGGCGCGGTGATACGCTTCCTCGTCCAGCCCTGTGCCGGGCACGACATAATTGCTCACGTCCGCGATGTGCACGCCCAATTCGTAGCCGGTCTCGGTGCGCGTCAGCGAAATGGCGTCGTCGATGTCCTTGGTGTCGGCGCTGTCGATGGTGAAGATGACCCGGTCGCGGAAGTCCCGGCGCCCCTTGAGATCGTCCTGCTTCACCTCGGCCCCCTCAAGGCGCTTTGCCTCCGCCTTTACCTTGCCGGGGAACGACTTGACGATGTCGTTGGCGTACAGGATGGCCTTGGTGCAGGATTTGGCGCTGTCTGAGGAGCCAAAGCACTGGGAGATCCCCACCCGGTGATCCCGGTGGCTCTCGCCCCGCTCCAGGATCTCGGCGGCGACTTTCTCGCCCACCTCGGCGCCGCCGTCCGCGCTTTTCTTGATCTGCAGCGGCAGCGCCGGGCAGCGGTCGGGCAGCAGCACCAGGCGGCCCTCCTGCCGGTCCACCACGCCCACCAGCTTGTTGTTCTCCTCCACGATGGCGACGACCTGGCCCTCGTCCTCGCTGCGGCCGCCCACCAGCCGTTTCACCAGCACCACGTCGCCGGGCATTGCGCCCAGCAAAAAGCGGCCCGGCACAAAAAAGTCCGCGGGCTTTTCCGCGGGCGGCCCGCCCGCTTCTTCCTCCACCACCGGGGCGGCGAAGCCAAAGTTCTTGGCCACCTTGACGACGGTGCACTTTACCGCGTCGCCGGTGGTCGCGGGCTGGGCGGAGCGCGCCTTGCGGAAATAAACGCCGTCCTTTTCCACCACCAGGCCGTCCTTCACCAGGAAGCCCAATACCGCCTGGACCTTTTTGTCCTCGTCGAATTTGGCTTTCAATTCTTTCAGGCGCCGGGGGCGCTTTTCCAGTTCTTTTAAAATTTTAGCTCTCAGTGACATAAATCCGTTCCTTTTCTCCCTTCTAGGGTTTCCGGCCTGCAAGCCGGATATACTTTCCTTCCGCCATTCTTCCGGTGCGGCGGGCGGCAGTCCGCCGTCTCCCCCTCCCCGTCGAAAGTACTGGGCCGGGAGGGCCTGCCCTGCGGAGATCGCCCCCGCTGTTTACAGAAAAAGCCCGCCGAAAGGGTCGGCGGGCATTGCTGGCAGCTATTTCGCAAATACGCTGAACAGGCTCACGGCCAGGGTCACCACAAAAAAGACGATCGCCGCGATTTTTGTATACTTCGCCAGGACCGCGTCTGTGGTGCGGGTGCGTGCCTCGGAGGTCATCGCCTCGCCGCCGCCGATCGCGCCGGAAAGGCCGTTGCCGCTGGGCTGCTGCACCAGAACCATAAAAATAATCACAAGGCTGGCGATGATCAGCAGGACGCCGCCAACGATCTCTAATACGCTCATCTCAGAACCTCCCTAAAGTGTAACAAAGTTACTATAGCATACTCCACCGGCAAAAGCAAGAGCCGGGGCCGGTAAAAGCCCTGTAAAATTTCTTTTTTCCTTTGCCGCATAATCCCTCTCCAAACCGGGCAGGCTAGGAACGCATCACTCGATTTACACAAAACGGATACTGAAAGCTTCACACAGGACGCAAACGTCATCCAGGACCGCTGCGGAAAGGTGAAACCGGCATCCGCAGTGTACCTGATGATGCCAAAGGCCGGGCAAACGCCCGGCCTTTTGTTTTCCCCCCGTGCGCCTATCCCCGCGGATAAAGCAGCAGCGCGGCCCGGTGCAGGAAAAACTGCCACCAGACGCCGACCAGCAGCAGCGCGACGCCCAGCAGCACCGGCAGCAGCCAGTCCACGCCGCCCCGCCTGAGACAGGTCTGCTCCAGCTGCTCCGGCGGCTCCGCGGCAAGGCCCTCCGCCAGCGCCTGGGTGCGCCGGTAATAGGCCGGGTTGCCCAGCAGGCCGAACACCACCATCAGCGCCGGGGCCAGCCACGGGACCCGGAACCAGAACAGCGCCCCGAAAGCGATGAAAGAGAGCAGCGCGGGCAGCACCATCTTGCGGTAGGCCGCCCAGAAAGGAAACGCCGCAAACGCAGCCCAGTTCCAGTCCGTTTTTTTGCCGGCGCGCAGAGCGGCGAAATGCCGCCCGTAATACCCCGTATTTTTCCGCACCAGCAGCCGTTCCGCCTCCGACAGCGCGCCGGTGGGCAGCGCCTGGCCACAGAAAGGGCAATAGAGCTCGTATTCGTCGATCTCGGCGCCGCAGTGCGCACAGCGCATGGCGATCCCTCCTCTTTGGGCTGAAACGTCCCCATAACGTCAAAATAAAAATTCAGGCTTTTCTGGTCCCGCCCTCAGAGTGTGATCTGTTCCGCCACATCCTCGGGCCGCAGCAGGGCGCCCGCGGCGGGCAAACTGCGCACCCTATAACGGTGCGGGTTGGCCAGTTCCAGGTCCGCGGCGGCCTTTACGCTGGCGATGCGGACGTTTTTCTTGAGCGTGATCACCGCCACGCCCAGCGTGTTGCGGGTCGTCTTTTCTGGGATCTGGGTGGAATGGACCAGCAGCAGCCGGCCGTTCGTGGTCTGGATCGCCAGTTCCCCCTCCTCCGGCAGCTCGCGCACGGCGGCCAGCTCCGCCTTGTCGCTGTAGGCCCCCACCAGCTTGCGGCGGTTCTGCTTGGTCTCATAGCTGGAAAGCGGCACCTTGGCGGCCTTGCCGTTCTGGAAGAAAAAGACCATGTGCCCGCGGTAATCGCTTGTCACCGTGACATAGATGGGGACTTCCCCGTCCTCCATGCCCAGCTTTGCCGGCAGATACTCGCCCATGGCGCTGGCTTTGGTGTCCGCAAAATCGCCCACGCGGCATTTGTACACCTGGGCGCGGTTGGTAAAAAAGAGCAGCCACGCATTGTTTTTGGTCTCGATCTCATACCGCACCGCGTCGCCCTCTTTCAGGCGCTGCTCGCTGCTCATGCGCAGCGAGGCGGGGGTGATTTTTTTGAAGTAGCCCTCTTCGGTGTAGAAAATGGTCACCGGATAGTCCGGCATCTGCTGTTCTTCCTCTTCCTCCACCGCTGCGGGCGCGTCGTAGAGGATCTCGCTGCGCCGGGGCTGCGCATATTTTTTTGCCGCCTCGGTCAGCTCTGCAATGATGATCTTTTTCACCTTGGCGGGGTTGTCAAGGACGCCCTGGAGCTCTGCGATATCCTTTTCCAGCGCTGTGATCTCGTCGGTGCGCTTGAGAATATATTCCCGGTTGAGGTGGCGCAGTTTGATCTCCGCCACATATTCGCCCTGGACCCGGTCGATGCCAAAGCCGATCATCAGGTTGGGCACCACCTCCGCGTCTTCCTCGGTCTCCCGCACGATCCTGATCGCCTTGTCGATATCCAGCAAAATGGCTTCCAGCCCGCGCAGCAGATGCAGCCGTTTTTCCTTGCCGGCCAGATCAAAATAGGTGCGGCGGCGCACGCACTCGGTGCGGAAAGCGCTCCACTCGGTCAGAATCTCCCGCACCCCCATCACCCGGGGCTGGCCCGCGATGAGAATGTTGAAGTTGCAGGAAAAGCTGTCCTCCAGCGGCGTCATCTTAAACAGCCGCCCCATCAGCTTGTCGGGGTCCTGCCCGCGCTTGAGGTCAAGCGTCAGCTTCAGGCCGCCCAGATCTGTCTCATCGCGCATATCGCTGATCTCGCGCACCCTGCCCGCCTTGACCAGCTCGGCGATCTTATCCATGATCGCCTCCACCGTGGTGGTGGGCGGGATCTGCGTGATCTCGATCATGTTGTT
This sequence comes from Anaerofilum hominis, assembly GCF_014287275.1. Classification (GTDB taxonomy): domain Bacteria; phylum Bacillota; class Clostridia; order Oscillospirales; family Ruminococcaceae; genus Pygmaiobacter; species Pygmaiobacter hominis. The sequence goes on along the minus strand of NZ_JACONZ010000004.1, from coordinate 60,221 downwards.
CTCTTTGTCGTACTGGTACCGCGCCCTCACCCGCACGCTGCCGCGCCCGGTCTCATAGATCGAGCGCAGCTCACCCTCGTCGTAAAGGATCTGGCCTCCGCCGACAAAATCCGGCGCTTTCAGGGTGGAGAGGATGTCGTGCTTTTTGTCCCGCAGCAGGGCGATGGTGGTCTCGCACAGCTCGCCCAGGTTGAACGAGCAGATATTGGAGGCCATGCCCACCGCGATGCCCAGCGTATTGTTGGCCAGGATGGTGGGAAAGGTCACCGGCAGCAGCGTGGGTTCGGTCGTGGTGGCGTCGTAGTTGTCGACAAAGTCCACCGTATCCTTGTCGATATCCGCGAACAACTCGCGGCAGACGTCCTCCAATTTGGCCTCGGTATAGCGGGAGGCCGCGTAGGCCATGTCCCGGGAATAGGCCTTGCCGAAATTGCCCTTGCTGGAGATATAGGGCAGCAGCAAACTTTCGTTGCCGCGGGACAGGCGCACCAGCGTGTCGTAGATGGCCGCGTCGCCGTGGGGGTTGAGGTGCATGGTGCTGCCGACGATGTTGGCCGACTTGGTGCGGTTTCCCTTGAGCAGGCCCATCTGGTACATGGTGTACAGCAGCTTGCGGTGCGCGGGTTTGAAGCCGTCGATCTCGGGCAGCGCGCGGGAGACGATGACGCTCATCGCATAAGGCATATAGTTGCTCTCCAGCGTCTCGGTGATCCGGCTTTCGATGACGCTGCCCGCGTCCAGGATCTCCACCGCATCGCCGAGCTGAGGCCGCTGGAGCGGCGCTTTTTTCTTGGGCTGTTTTTTTGCCATTCTTTTCCCTCTTACAGTTTATTCGCAGGTCCTGTGCAGACGCCCGGCCGGTCGCTCCGGCGCGGGCCCCGCGCCTCAGGACACGTCCAGATCGTCCAGGTACTCGTAGCCGTGGGTGGCGATGTGCTCTTTGCGGCCCGCCAGGTTGTCGCCCAGCAGCAGGTCAAAGACCTCGGCGGTGCGCTGCGCCTCTTCGGGCAGCACTTTGATGAGCCGGCGCGTCTCGGGGTTCATGGTGGTCAGCCACATCATTTCCGCCTCGTTCTCGCCCAGGCCCTTAGAGCGCTGGATGGTGTATTTGTCCTGCCCGATGCGGGAGAGGATGTCCGCTTTTTCCGGTTCGGTGTAGGCAAAATAGGTTTTGCCCCGGCTCTCTATCTCGTACAGGGGCGACTCGGCGATGTAGACATAGCCCTCATTGATCAGGGTGGGCACCAGCCGGTAAAGCATGGTGAGCACCAGCGTGCGGATCTGGTAGCCGTCCACATCGGCGTCGGTGCAGATGATGACCTTGCTCCAGCGCAGGTTGTCCATGCTGAAAGCGGCAAAGTCATTCTTCACCTTGCCGTCCAGCTCCACGCCGCAGCCCAGCACCTTGACAAGGTCGGTGATGACATCGCTTTTGAAGATGCGGCTGTAGTCCGATTTGAGGCAATTCAAAATTTTGCCCCGGATGGGCATGATGGCCTGGAACTCGCTGTCCCTGCTGGTCTTGACCGCCCCCATGGCGGAATCACCCTCCACGATATAAAGCTCGCGGCGGGTGAGGTCCTTGGTGCGGCAGTCCACAAATTTTGCCACCCGGTTGGCGATATCGATCTGGGAGGTCAGCGTTTTCTTGATGGACAGGCGGGTCTTTTCCGCGTGCTCGCGGCTTTGCTTGTTGACCAGCACCTGGCTGCAGAGTTTCTGCGCCTCGTCGGGGTTCTCGATGAAATAGACCTCCAGCGTGTGCTTTAAAAACTCGGTCATCACCTGCGCGATGCCCCGGTTGGTGATGGCCTTTTTGGTCTGGTTCTCATAGCTGGTCACGGTGGAAAAGCTGCTGGACACATAGATCAGACAGTCCTGTACGTCGGCAAAGGTGATCTTGCTCTCGCCCTTTTTATACAGGCCCTTGTTTTTGAGATAGGCGTCGATCTGGCTGACAAAAGCCGTTTTCACCGCCCGCTCGGGGCTGCCCCCATGCTCCAGCCAGCTGGAGTTGTGATAGTACTCCAGCACCTGCCGCTTGTTGGAAAAGCAGAACGCCGCGCCCATCTTCACCTTGTATTCCGGCCGGTCGTCCCGGTCACGGCACTCGGCCTCCGACGAACGGGAGATCACGGGCGTCAGGGCGTCCTCCCCCGCCAGCTCGGCGACATAGTCGGCGATGCCGTTCTCATAGCGGAATTCCGTGGTCTCCCCGCCGGGCGTGCTCTGATCGTGCAGCTGGAACAGCACCCCCGCGTTGACCACCGCCTGTCGCTTCATCACATCCTTGAAGTACTCCACCGGGATGTCGATGTCGGTAAAGACCTCCCGGTCCGGCAGCCAGCGGATGACCGTGCCGGTCCGCTTGGACCTTGTCGGCTCTTTCTGCAGGCCGCCGATATTTTCGCCCCGCTCAAAGTCCAGATGGTAATGCAGGCCGTCACGGTAGACGTCCGCTTTCATCCAGCGGGAGGCATACTGGGTCGCGCAGAGGCCCAGGCCGTTCAGGCCCAGGGAATACTCGTAGTTGCTGGCCGCAGCGTCGTACTTGCCGCCCGCATACATCTCGCAGAAAAGCAGCTCCCAGTTGTAGCGCTCTTCCTTTTTATTGTAGTCCACGGGAATGCCGCGGCCAAAGTCCTCCACCTCGATGGAGCCGTCTTTGAACAGGGTGACCGACACGCGGTCGCCGTAGCCCTCGCGCGCCTCGTCGATGGCGTTGGATAAAATTTCAAAGACCGCGTGTTCACAGCCCTCGATGCCGTCAGAGCCAAAGATGACGCCCGGGCGCTTGCGCACCCGCTCGGCCCCTTTGAGGCTGGAGATGCTCTCGTTGTTGTATACCGGTTGCTTTTTGGGCATGCTTGCCTCCTGTAAAGTTCGTTTCGAAAAGCCGCACCCGGGGACAATGCCCGGGTGCGCACTCGTTCTCCTCTTTATGTTCCTTTTTTATTAAACACTTTTTATTGTATTCTTGTCAAGAAGGGGGTCCATATCTGGTGGCCGCTGCACGGCCGGTCTTTTTCATCCTGCCCATTTCCCGGATCGTCATTCATCTGAATTTTGGGAAAAGTACAGGCCGGAACCATCAGGTTCCGGCCTGTACAAAAAGCGCCGTCACAGATCTGTTCTCCGTCGTGCCTTTACGGCTGGGAGTCGTCGGGCTCCGCCTCATCGGGCTGGACAGGGCTGGGCATGGGGATCTCCTCCACAGCCTTGGCGCCGTTTTCTCCGCCAGCCTGCGTCTGTGCGTCAGATGCCGGGGCGGCGGACGTCTTTTTGTCCTGCTCCTCTTTGGGCGGCAGCTCGCGGCCCTCCATGATGGCCTTGAACTCCTCGCCGGAGAGGGTCTCCCTCTCCAGCAGCGCCGCAGCCACCTTGTGCAGCTGGTCCATGTGCTCGGTCAGGATGCCGGCGCACTGGTCATAGGCGTCGTCGATGAGTTCCCGCATCTCCGAGTCGATCTCGGCCGCCACCGTCTCGGAAAAACCTCTTCCCTGTGAGAAATCGCGGCCCAGGAACGTCTCGCTGGGGTCGCTGCCGTAGACCACAGGGCCCAGCCGGTCTGAAAAACCGTAGCGGGTGACCATGGCACGGGCAATCGCGGTGGCGCGCTCCAGATCGTTGGACGCGCCGGTGGAGATGTCGTCCAGCACCAGCTTCTCGGCCACGCGGCCGCCCAGCAGGATGACGATCTCATCCTCCATCTGGCTTTTGGTGGTGTAGTTGGTGTCCTCTTCAGGCAGGCTCATGGTAAAACCGCCCGCAGCGCCGCGGGGCACGATGGTGATCTGGTGCACGGGGTCGCCGGTCTTGGAATAGTAGGTCGCAATGGCGTGGCCGCCCTCGTGATAAGCGGTGAGCCTGCGCTCTTTGGGGGTGATGACCCTGCTCTTTTTCTCGGGGCCGGCGATGACCTTGATGCTGGCCTCCTCGATCTCCGCCTGGGTGATCGCCTTTTTGCCGCGCCGGGCGGCCAGCAGCGCCGCCTCGTTGACCAGATTCTCCAGATCCGCGCCGGTAAAGCCGGGCGTGGATTTCGCGATGGTCGCAAGGTTGATATCGGGCGCCATCGGCTTATTGCGGGTATGCACTTTCAAGATCTGTTCGCGGCCGCGCACGTCGGGCAGCCCCACATAGATCTGCCGGTCAAACCGGCCCGGGCGCAGCAGCGCCTTGTCGAGAATATCGGCCCGGTTGGTGGCCGCGATCACGATAACGCCGTCGTTGGCGGTGAAGCCGTCCATTTCGACAAGCAGCTGGTTCAGGGTCTGTTCGCGCTCGTCATGCCCGCCGCCAAGACCCGCGCCGCGCTGGCGGCCCACCGCGTCGATCTCATCGATAAAGACGATGCAGGGGGCGCTCTTTTTTGCTTTTTCAAACAGGTCCCGCACGCGCGAGGCGCCGACGCCCACATACATCTCCACAAAGTCAGAGCCGGAGATGGAATAAAACGGCACCCCTGCCTCGCCTGCGCAGGCCCGGGCGATCAGCGTCTTGCCGGTACCCGGAGGGCCCACCAGCAGCACGCCGCGCGGGATACGCGCGCCCAGGGCGTTGAATTTGGCCGGGCTTTTGAGGAATTCAACGATCTCCTGCAGCTCCGCCTTTTCCTCGTCTGCGCCCGCCACATCGGCGAAGGTGGCCTTGCGCCCCTCGGACGCCTGATCCTTGGCCTTGACCTTGCCCACGTTCATCACGCCGCCGCCACCGCCGGACTGGCGCATCATCATCCAGAACAGCGCGCCCAGGGCCACCACCATGATGATGGTGGGCAAAAAGCTGAGCCACATGGGGGTGGACTGCACCGGCAAAATGTCGTAGACCATCGGCGCGTCGGGATGCGCCTGGTCGTACTCGTCGATATAAGGCATCACCTGGTTCAGGAAAAGGTTGGCATAGGCCACCGTATAGGTGAGTTCCTGATCCTTGGGCGCGGCCTGCGCCTGCCCGTCCGGCCCCGTCGTGGGGGCAGGGGTCGCCTGGGCCTGCTGGGAGCCAAAGCCGCCGATGGCGACCACCTGGGTCACCCCGTTCAGCTTTTGTGTCTCCTTGAGCGCCGCCGCGGCGTCCTCGGCGGACATGACCAGCGTCAATGTGCCGTCGTTGGGATCAAAGGTAAAGCTTTTGACCTTCTGCTCTTTGAAATATCCCAGCACCTGCGAGTACTTCATATTCATGGTGGAGGTCGGCATCCGAAAGATCAGAAAGACCAGCACCGCCGCCAGCGCGAGCAGGATGACAAAGCTTGCCGTACTTCTGTTTGGTTTTTTGCTCAAATTCTTTTCACTCCAACTGCCGCCTGCCGGCGGCTGTAAAAATAGCCGTTTTCAGCGTGTGCACCCTCACGACAGCCGGGCAGGCCCGGCCCGCCGCCGCTCAGACCGAATAGACCTCCGGCTTGAGTACCCCGATATAGGGCAGGTTGCGGTATTTTTCATCGTAATCCAGACCGTACCCGATGACAAACTCGTCGGGGATGGTAAAGCCCACATAGTCCGCCTGCAGGTCCACCTTGCGCCGGGCAGGCTTGTCAAGCAGCGCGCAGATGCGGATGGAGGCGGGATTGCGGTCCAGCAGCATGCCCTTGATGTAATCCAGCGTCATGCCGCTGTCGAGGATATCCTCCACGATCAGGATGTCCTTGCCCTCCAGATTGATATCCAGGTCCTTGACTATTTTAACCACGCCGCTGCTTTTTACACCGGAGCCATAAGAAGAGACCACCATAAAATCGATCTCCGCCGGCTGGTCGATGGTGCGCATCAGGTCCGCCAGAAACACAACGGCCCCTTTGAGCACCGTCACGAGCAGCAGGTTTTTGCCCTCGTAGTCCTTTGTGATCTGCGCGCCCAGTTCCGCAACCTTGGCGTGCAGCTCCTCCTCGCTGAGCAGTACCTTTTTGACGTCGTCTTTCATCATTTTTTCATTCCTCCGGTTCTATCAACTTGATCTGTACCGCCCGCCGGCAGCCCGGGCGCGGCAGCAGCTCCTCACACACGCCGACCCCCTCCAGCCAAAGCACCTTCCGGCCCTCCGCCAACACCAGCAAACGGCCGCGGGCGCTGCGGGGGACGCCGTCCTCCGCCATCAGCTTTTTGAGGGATTTCGTCACCCCGCGCCCGGCCGGCCGGAACAGGTCTCCCGGCCGCCGGGTGCGGAAAGTGGAAATCTTATTTATCATACCATAATCTGCAAATTTTTTTAACTCTTTTTTATCTTCACCGCAAAGTTTTACGATTTCTTCATACTCTTGTTCCAGAACGGCCACGATCCGGCCGTCCGGCAGCGGGAGCAGGCCGGTGGAAAAGGGGAGCTCCCAGTCCGCCGGGGGCGCGGGTGCAGTTTGTTCGAGATAAAAAATGCCGCCGCTGCGCCGGGCAAAAAGGCCCTCCCCCAGCTGTGAGGACGCCTTTTCGCCGCAGACGACCGCAGCCGCCTCCGTCACCTGTTCCCGCCCCGTCACGTCCCGGGCGGCCAGCAGCTGCGCCAGTGCCGCGCGGCGCACCGGGCCCGGGGCCGCGGCCAGCTGCCCGGCCCTCCACCCGGCCCCCGCCGCAGCAGCAGCCAGCAGCTGCCGGGCCAGCCCGTCTAAAAAGGCGGCCGTCTCCCGCGCGTCCTCCGCAAAAGCCGAAAGGGCCTCCTCCGCCTTTGGGTTGACCCCGCGCAGCACGGGCATCGCCTGCAGCCGCAGCCGGTTGCGGCTGCAGCAGGGCAGCAGGTTGGTGGAATCGGTCCGGTAGGCGTGACCCGCGCTGCGGCAGTAGGCCAGGATCTCCTGCCGGGTACAGCACAGCAGCGGGCGGATATACCCCCCGCGGCGTGGCGGGATGCCCCCCGCGCCGGTGAGCGAGGTGCCGCGCGCCAGCCGGAACAGCAGCGTCTCGGCGTTGTCGCTGGCGGTGTGTGCGGTCGCCACCTTTACCGGGCCGCCCGAAAGCGCCTGCGCTGCCTCCGCCGCGCGCTCAAAAAAATCATACCGCAGCGCGCGGGCAAAAGTCTCTTCGCTCTGGCCCGCCGGGCGCGGCCGCTGCGCCATTTCCGCCCGCTCGGCCCACAGCGGCACCGACCACCGCGCGCAGAGCTCTCTCACAAAGGCCTCGTCCCGGTCCGCCTCCGCCCCCCGCAGGCCGTGGTTGAGGTGCACGGCCTGCAGCCCGATGCCCAGCGCCGGGGCAAGGCTGCGCAAAACGTGGAACAGGGCCACCGAGTCCGGCCCGCCCGAAAGCGCGCACAGCACGGTGTCCCCGCTCTGCAGCAGCGCCTGCTCCGCGATAAAACGCGCCGCCTTTTTTTCCAGCTTTTCAATATCCGTCATTGTGGCTGTACTCGATGTTCATAAAGCGGGTGTGCGCGCCGTCCCAGCCCAGGCTGACGGTCCCCACCTCGCCGTGGCGGTTTTTTGCCACGATACATTCGGCGGTGGAGGTGTCGCTTTGCCCCTCGGTGTCATAATACGCCTCGCGGTACAAAAACAGTACGCTGTCGGCGTCCTGCTCGATCGAGCCCGAATCGCGCAGGTCGGACAGCATGGGCCGGTGATCGCGGTTGGAGCTGCGCTCGGTATTTCGGGACAGCTGCGAGAGGCAGATGATGGGCACGTTGAGCTCTTTTGCCATGATCTTGAGGTTTCGGGTGATGTCGCTGATCTCCTGCACGCGGGAATCGGTGCGCTTGCCGGAGTTCATCAGCTGCAGGTAGTCGATGACCACCAGCCCCACGTCGGGCCGGGCCGGGTCCTGATTGAGCCGCCGCACCTTGGCCTTGATCTCCGGCACCGTGATGGCCGATGTATCGTCCATGTAAATGGGGGCCTGCGCCAAGATATCGCTGGCCTGTGCCAGGTCCACCCAGTCCTGCCCGGAGAGGGTGCCGGTGCGCAGTTTCTGGCTGTCGATGGCCGCCTCGCTGGACAGGATGCGGCTGGTCAGCTGGTCCTTGGTCATCTCTAGCGAAAACAGCGCCACCGGGATCTTTTGCTTTTTGGCCACGTTGGTGGCGATGTTCAGCGCAAAACTGGTCTTTCCCATGCCGGGGCGGGCCGCCAGGATGATCAGATCGCTGCGGCCCAGGCCGGTGAGCATCTTGTCCAGATAGGTAAAACCGGTGGGGATGCCCAGATACTTGTCCCTGTCCGGGCCGGAGATCTTCTGCAGCTGGTTATAGGTGTCGATGATGGTGCTGGAGATGGGCTGCATGGCGCTCTGGTCGCGGCCCGAGCGGATCTCATAGATCTTCTGCTCCGCGCTCTCCAGCAAAATGTCCGCGTCGGATTCCTCGCTGGTCTGTTCCAGAATATCTTTCGCCGCCCCCATAAGCTGGCGGATCAGATATTTTTCATAGACGATGCCCGCATAATGCTCCACATTGGAGATGGAGGGCACCGTTTCGGCGAGGCCGGTGAGGTAGACCTTGGCCTCATCCTCGGCGGAAAAAACGCCCGCGTCCAGCACCGCGCCCAGCACCGTGACAAAATCAATGGCGGCGCCGCCTGTGAACAGGCGCACCAGCTCGGCGAAGATCTCCCCGTTCTGGCGCGCATAAAAATGCTCGGGGCGCAGCTTTTCCACCAGGGCGGGGATGCACTCCGCCTGCAGCAGGGCGGCGCCCAGCACCGCCTGTTCCGCCTCCATATTATAGGGCAGCTGCACGCCCATATTTTCAAATGTCAGGGATAGGTTGTCCATAGAGGTTCCTTTACCATTTATTGACCGTTTTTTCAGACGGGACGCGCCGCGCCGGCCCGCCGCTTTTCATCCTTGCGCTTCCGCTTCTTTGCTCCCGGGGTCCCGCGGCCCGCACTGCTCTTGCGCCCGGCCTGCCTTCGGGGGGGGGTCTGGTTTAGCGCCGCGACCTTTTACGCTGCGCCGGCCCGGTGAGAACGGCTTTGCCGTTCTCCCAAAACGGTTTCTCCCGCTTGCGCGTGAGGGCATGAACGCGGGCAAAACTTTCGGCTTTGCCTTTCTATTCTGTTCTTATTCTTCCACGACCACAGTCACCTTTGCCGTCACTGGGGCCGGTCCCGGCTTGGCCCGTGACCTTTCGCGCTGCGCCGGCCCGGTGAGAACGGCTTTGCCGTTCTCCCAAAACGGTTTCTCCCGCTTGCGCGTGAGGGCATGAACGCGGGCAAAACTTTCGGCTTTGCTTTTTTATTCTGTTCTTATTCTTCCACGACCACAGTCACCTTTGCCGTCACGCTGGGGTAGACCTTGATCTCCACCTCGTACTGGCCATAGTTCTTGATATCGGCGTCCAGCACGACCTTGCGTTTATCGATGGAGACGCCGGCCGCTTTGTTCACCGCCTCCGCGATGTCTTTGCCGGTCACGGCTCCAAACAGGCGTCCGCCCTGGCCCGCTTTGGCTTTCACCGTGACCGTCATGCCGCCGATCTTTTTCGCCGTGGCCTGCGCGTCGGCCAGCTCCACCTCTGCGTGGTGCCGCTTGGCGCTCTCTTTGGTCTTTACCTCATTGACGGCCGCGGCGTTGGCCGGCACCGCCAGCCCGCGGGGCAGAAGGAAATTGCGCGCGTATCCGTCCGAGACTTCCACCATCTGGTCTTTCTTGCCGGTCCCTTTCACGTCTGCTTTCAGCACTACTTTCATTTTTCTTCGCTCCTTTGTCCTATTTCTCTGCGGGGGCAGCTTTTTACTCTTCCTCCGCCTGGTTTTTGCGATACTCGTCGATCGCCGCCATAATGTAGACTTTGGTCTTATCCAGGCTGACGTCTTTCATCTGGGCGCCCGCCATGGTCAGGTGCCCGCCGCCGCCCAGTTTTTCCATGATGACCTGCACGTTCACTTCGCCCAGGCTGCGCGCCGAAACGCTGATGAAGCCGCCCATATCCACCGCCACGAAGCTCGCCTGCACCCCCTCGATGGAGAGCAGATCGTTCGCTGCCTGCGGCACGATGACCCCGCTGTCGGCGGGCACATCATCGGAGGCCACGATGGCGCAGCCCTTATAAAGCACCGCCTCGCTGACCAGCCGGGCCTTGCTGGTGTAGCTTTCCAGGCTGCCGGCAAACAGACGCTTCACGTTTTGCGTCTGGGCTCCCATCCGGCGCAGATAGGCGGCCGCCTCAAAGGTGCGCACCCCGGCGTTGATGACAAAATCCCGGGTGTCCAGCATGATGCCGGCCAGCATGGCCTCGCTTTCCAGGGCGGTGGGGCGGTCCTCGCGTTCCCCCACATACTGCAGCAGCTCCGCCACAAGCTCGCAGGTCGACGAGGCATAGGGCTCGTGGTAAAAGATGACCGCGTTGTCGATATGGCCCACCATCTTGCGGTGGTGGTCGATGACCACCACATTGTTCGCCGCCCGGTAGATCTCGCCCGACTCCAGCAGGTGGGGCACATGAGTATCCACGATGATCACCAGCGTGCGGCGGGTGAGGCCCTCCAGCGCCTCGGCGGGGGTGATGAAATCCTCGCCCAGGCCGCTGCGGCGGAAGCGGTCGATCAGGCTGCCCGCAAGCGTATGCTTTTCGTCCACCGCGACGGCGGCCGGCTTGTCGAAGATCTTGCAGATGCGCAGCACGCCGATGGCCGCGCCAATGGCGTCCAGATCAGACATGCGGTGCCCCATGATGACCACGCTGTCGCTTTGGCGGATGATGTCCCCCAGCGCGTTGGCGATGATGCGGCTCTTGACCTTGGTGCGCTTTTCCACACTGCGGGAGACGCCGCCGTAAAACTCAAAGCCCCCGTCCGCGCTGCGCACCGCCGCCTGATCTCCGCCCCGGCCCAGCGCCATATCCAGCGCCGCGCGGGCCATCTTTTCACACTCGGCAAAGGTCGCCCCGCCCCGGCCCACACCGATGGACAGGGTGACCACGCCGTTTTCATTGCCGATCTCCCGCATCCGGTCCAAAACGGCGAACTTGCCGGCCACCACCTCCGCCATGTGCCGCTCCTCCATCACCGCCAGATAGCGGGAGGACGAAAGGCGCAGCAAAAAGCCGGTGGTGCCGTCGATGAAATTCTCAAACACCCGGTCGATCTCGCCGGTGAGGGCGGCCTTTTCGCTGTCTTTCAGATCCTTGAGCACCTCGTCATAGGTGTCCACCATAATGTGCAGCACCGCCGGGCGGGTGGCGCGGTACTCCATCGCCTCGGTCTTCAGCACCGTGTCGTTGATGAAATAGGCCACAAACAGTCCGTCGCCCCGGGCCACCCCGCTGCCGAAAGCGGTGAACAGCCTGCCCTCCACCTCCAGCGGCTGCCCCTCGGGGCGGGCGATCTTTTCCGGGTCAAACCCTGGTATCGCCTTGTACACGCTCTGCAGGTAGTACTCCCGGTCGGTAAGCACTCCCGCGGCAAAGGCGTCGTTGTACCAGACGATGTTCTTGCCTGACAGGATCAGCACCGGCACCGCCAGATTGGCCAGCGAGTGCTGGGTGGAGCTGTCCTCGTAGCCCGCGCCGTGCAGGAGCCTTGCAATCAGGCGCCTCATGCGCTGGATATTGAGCAGAATGACGATCGTGAACACCGACAGCACGGCCACGGAGATCAGGAACAGGGTCGGGCTGACCAGCCCCAGCGCCACAGTCAGCCCAACGCAGATCAGCGCCAGCACGGCGACGATGATGTCCACGGTGATGAGTCTCTTTTTCATGATTCCCCCAGAATGCCCCGCCGGCAGCCTCCGGCGCGGGCGCACACGGTTAAATTGCTCCATCCGGGCCCGGGCGGCGCCCTCTGCTGCATTATACGGCGCGGGATGGAAAAAAAGTATAATAGCCGGTAAGCAATACTCACGGCTATTATACTTTTTTTTCGTGTCGAATTCCAGCCCGGGAAACAAAAAGTTTGACTTTTCCGCCCTTTTCTTCCAAAAGAGGGCGGAGCGCTCAGACCTCCTGGATGATGGGCAGGATCATGGGACTGCGCTTGGTGTTGCGGTAGAGCAGCGTTGAGAGCTGGTCGCGCACCGCGCCGCGCAGCTCTTCCAGGTTGCGGCGGCCGCCCCGCGCCTCCGCCCGCTCGATCACCTTGCGGGTGACATCCTTGGCCTCGGCGATCAGCCCCTCGGCCTCTTTCATATACACAAAGCCGCGGCTGACGATATCGGGCCCCGAGACCAGCTTGCCGGTGCCCGCGTCGATGGCGGCCACCGAGATGATCAGGCCGTCCTGCGAGAGGTGGCGGCGGTCCCGCAGCACCACGCTGCCCACGTCGCCCACGCCCAGGCCGTCCACCAGCACCCGTCCGGAGGGCACTGTATCCACAATGCCCACCTTGTCGGGGGTGAGGGCGATGACGTCGCCGATGTCTGCGATGACGATATTTTTTTCCGGGATACCGACGCCTGCCGCCGTCTGGGAATGCTTTTTCAGATGCTTGTACTCGCCGTGCACTGGGATGAAGAACTTCGGCTTCACCATGCTGAGCATCAGCTTCTGCTCCTCCTGATAGGCGTGGCCGGAGGTATGCACATCGTACATGCTCTCATAGATCACCTCTGCGCCCAGCCGCAGCAGGCTGTTGACCACCTTGGTGACCATCTTCTCATTGCCGGGGATCGGGGTCGCGGAGATGATGATAAAGTCCCCCTGCCCCACCCTTACATTGCGGTGGCTGCCCCCCGACATGCGCGAGAGCGCGCTCATCGGTTCGCCCTGGCTGCCGGTGGTGACGATGACCAGCTCTTCCGGGCGGTAGCGGTGGATCGACTCGATGTCGACGATGATATTTTCCGGCGCGTGCAGATAGCCCAGCTCAAAAGCCATGGTGGTGTTGTTGACCATACTGCGGCCCGAGATGGCCACCTTGCGGTCGTATTTGACCGCCATGTCGATGATCTGCTGGATGCGCTGCAGGTTGGAGGCAAACGTGGCGATGATGATCCGCTTGCCCTCCGCCCGGGCAAACAGGTTCATAAAGCTCTGGCCCACCGAGCGCTCGCTGCGGGAGAAGCCCGGCCGCTCGGAGTTGGTCGAATCGGCCAGCAGCGCCAGCACGCCCCGCCGCCCATACTCGGTAAAGGTGGCAAGGTCGATCATCTCGTCGGTGACGGGCGTAAAGTCGATCTTGAAGTCGCCGGTCTGGATGATGACGCCGGCCGGGGTGTCGATGGCGTAGGCAACCGCGTCGGGGATGGAATGGTTGACCCGGATGGCCCGCACCTTCATGCAGCCGAAAGCGATCTCCTGCCCGGGCAGGATCTCCACCAGCTTGGTCGAAGCAGCCAGGCCGTATTCTTCCAGCTTGTTGCGGATCAGCCCGCAGGTGAGGCGGGTGGCATAGACCGGCACGTTGAACTGCCGCAGAAAATAGGGCAGCGCGCCGATGTGGTCCTCATGTCCGTGGGTGATGACCAGGCCGTGAAGCTGGTCTTTGTGCGCCTGCAGATAAGAAAAATCCGGGATGACCAGGTCGACGCCGAACATCTCGCTGTCGGGGAACATCGAGCCGCAGTCCACCAGGAACATATCCCCTTTGCACTCGTAAAGGGTCATGTTCTTGCCCACCTCGCCCAAACCGCCGAGGGGGATAATGCGCACCGGGGGCGCATTTTTGCCGCGCCGGGGCTGGCGGGGCGCCTTTGCCGCGCGCGGCTCCGCCGCAGAAGCTGCCGCTGCAGCGGCAGCCGCCGCAGCCGGGGACGCCGCCTTGGCGCGGCCTCCGCGGCCGCCCCGGGCCGCGGGCGCCTGCTGCGCCTTTGCCTGCCGCGGCGCGCGGGCGGGCTGCTTTTTTGCCGTCTCCCCCGCGGGGGCTGCCTGCGGCTTTTTCGCCTCTCTGGGGGGCTTTTGTCCCTGCGCGGGCTTGTTCTCGGCCGGAGCCTGCGCCTCGCCGCCTGCCTGTGCGGCCGGTTTTGCCGCGCGGGGGCGGCGGGGATAGTACTTGCGCTTGGGGCGCGGCGCGGCCTGCCCCTCCCCTGTTTTCTGCTTGCCTGTCGTCTCTTCCATCTGTAATTTCCTCCGGTTTCCCGAACGAAAACAAGACCAGGAGCGAATACCCGCTTCTGATCGCAACAGGCGGGCAGGCCTTTCTGCAAAAAAGGCACGCCGCCCCGCGTTTCCGTTCTGTAATTTTATTTGATGTTTTCAGCCGCACCCGCAAGAGGTCGCAGCGTATAAAAAGCACGGCTTCCGCGTGCATTCATCCATGACTGGTCTGTGCCGCCCCAAGGGCCGGGCTTTTGCCGTTTAGCACAAACTTACTTGAATAGAGTATAACACAATCAACAAATGTTTCATACACTTTTTGAAACTATTTTTTTGCGCCGCGGCAAAAATTTGCCGGTGTCGGGCATTCGGCAGCGGTCTGCCCAGCGCGGCGCCCGAATGACCCGTTTGATCGCTGCGCGACAAAAGTCACTTGTCCCGGAGGTTTCGCCCCGCCGCAAAATCGGCGGGCGGGAGATCGACGCGAAAAACGATCCGTGCTGCGCTGCGGCCATTTTTATTGCCTCACAGCAATTTTTATTGCCGCACAACAAAAATAATTGTCCTGCCGGCTTCGTCCCCTCTCCAAAAGCGGCGGCCGCGCGATCAGCCGCAAAGACAACCCCCGACTGCTTTTTACAATGGAACACCGGCAAACGCCCAGAACACCGCCCCGCCTGAAGCCGTCCCCGCCCCCTGCCGGCCCGCGCCCTCCCCAGACCGGTGCGTCCCGCCTGCGTTGCCGTTCCGGACGTCGGTGCCGCGAGAGAGCGTCCGCCCCCGATGACCTCACCCGCCCGTCGAAAAGCCGGCAGACGGGCCCGGCAAACGTTTTATCTCCACAGCACAGCCGGCGCGGCAGAGCCCCCTGTCCCAAAAGACGTTTCTCCGCGCCGCAGCCGCTTTGTCCGTTCCTGCTGCAGGCCGCCGGATTTGAAGGCGGATATCCCGCGTCTTGTACCGGGCAGAAAAACAGGCTATAATGATAACGCCCTTTGCCCGGCAGCCCTTTTGCGCCGCGGCGGACTTTAAACCCATCACAGGAGAGCAGCATATGAAACAGGTCACCATTTACACCGACGGCGCGTGCAGCGGCAACCCCGGCCCCGGCGGCTGGGGCGCGATCCTGCGCTACCAGAACATCGAGCGGGCCGTCAGCGGCGGCGAGGCCGAGACCACCAACAACCGCATGGAACTGACCGCCGTGCTGCGCGCTTTTGCACTGCTGAAAGAGCCCTGCGAGGTCACTCTGTGCAGCGATTCCAAATACGTGATGGACGGCCTCTCCAAAGGATGGGCCAAAAGCTGGAAGCGCAACGGCTGGCGCAAGGGAGACAAGAAACCGGCGCTCAACCCCGATCTGTGGGACGCGCTGCTGCAGGCCACCGAGCCCCATGTCATCCATTATCACTGGATCAAGGGCCATGCCGGCCATCCGGAAAACGAGCGCTGCGACGCCATGGCCGTGGCGGAAAGCCAAAAATTTAAAAAATAGCCGCAGGCTATTTTTTAACAGCCATGTGGCCTGTCCTCAGGCCACGGCGAATCAAGATAATTTGTTTTTTGTTGCGCAGCAATTAAAAAATAGCCGGAGCGAAGCGGAGGATATTTTTTCGGCCATTCGCCCGGTTGCCGCGCAAGCGGCGAGGGCGGGGCCATTAAGATGATTTGTTTTTTGTTGCGCAGCAACAAAAAATAGCCGCAGGCTATTTTTTAGCAGCCATGTGGCCTGTCCTCAGGCCACGGCGAATCAAAATAACTGTGCTTCAGGACCCGGCCGGGCCGTTTCCTCTCCTTTACTGCAAAGGGAGGGGGAACGTGTTCCCGGCCGGGTCCTGTTCTGCGCATTTCAAGCCGTCTGCGGCGGCGCTGCGGCTCTATTTCCACTCAAATTCTCCCAGGGAGGGCTGTTATTTCAGGTCCTCAAAGGTTATCCTTTTGTTATAAGACAAAGGGGGCAAAGCCAAATGAACCGGTCGAACACAGGAGATCTGATCTCGAAAAAAAGAAAAGAAAAAGGATGGACGCAGGAGCAGCTGGCAGAAAGGCTGGGGGTTTCCAATAAAACCATTTCAAAATGGGAAACCGGCAGATGCATGCCGGATTACAGCGTCGTGAAAGACCTGTGCGCAGAATTGGGCGTCACGGTCGCTGAACTGCTGGACGGCGAGGAAGCGGCCGAAAAAAGCGTGCGCCTGTACGACAGCGAGCAGATGTTGGAGCTGCTGCGGCGGACTCAGGAATTGGAAAAGCAAAAAGAGCTGCTGTACGGGGTCTTGTTGATCGTGATGGGGATCGCGCTGCAGTTTCTTGCACGCACGATCGGCGGCTCCGGCATGCGAGACTTTTTCAGCGGGCTTGTATCGGGCGCATCCATCGCCGAAATGCTGATCGGCGTTTATGTGGTCGGAAGAGGGCTGGCCGGGCGCTAGAATCCGACGGGACTGCTTGTGCTGCTCTTATCCCAGCGCGCCGCCCGCCGTGATGGCGGGGGCTGCGGCAAAAAACGGTGCGGGGCGCGCAGCACACGGGGCGTTTTAAGCGCCTGTGCGGCGGCAGACTCGCGGCGAAAACAGAGCTTTGCAGTTTTTAAATATGCCCCCTGCACCGCGTTTATGCCGCGGAGCAAAAAATTTTCTTTTAAATTCCATTTTATCTGCCAAACTCTCTATCACACCTTTATTTTTAGGGCATAATACCTACTTACGCCTATCAAATGTTCACACTTTATGTATGCTCCCTTGTTTTTGCTTCTACAAGCCGAAACAAGGGAACTTTTTTATTCTCCATCAGCCACTTTATCCGGCAGTTTTGCGGGGCGTGCGCGTCGTTTTCCCCGCAGCGTGGGCGCAAAATATTTTCTGCAAGAGCTCATCTGAGAGCAGAGTATGCCACCAAAGCCCGCGCCGGATATTTAAAAACCAGGGGTCCTAGATCCCTATGACGCTTTTCCGTATCAAAATACCCAGTTGAAGCGGTTGGCAGAGCATGAAAAATGATTGCGGCAGATCTTTTGCTTTCAAAGCTTTCTGAGTATTTCATGGGCAAGCTATCACCTCTGTTGAAAGGTCACAATTCACAAGAATTCAAATTCCTATTATTTTAATATGAATTTCCTGTTGTAATTCCTAGTAAAATAGTATATATTAAATTCAGAGCTATTTTACAGAAAGTACAGGTGATTCAGTTGGAACAAACTGGTAAGATCATTTATCTGGACAACGCGGCCACCACGCCGGTATCAGGCCCGGTACTGGACGCCATGCTGCCCTATTTTTCCCAGCACTACGGCAATCCCTCCAGCGTTTACGGCATCGCACGGCAGAGCAAAGAGGCCCTCGACGCCGCCCGCACCCAGGTGGCCGCCGCCCTGAACTGTCTGCCGGAGGAGGTTTTTTTTACCGGCTGCGGGTCGGAAAGCGACAACTGGGCGGTCAAGGGCATTGCCCACAAGCTGGCGGCCCAGGGCAAGCGCCACCTTATCACCACCTCCATCGAGCATCACGCCATCCTGCACAGCATGGCCGAGCTGGAAAAAGAGGGGTTTGAGGTCACCTATCTGCCGGTGGACGCCGACGGGCTGGTGAGCCCGGATCAGGTAAGGGCCGCGATCCGTCCCGACACCGCGCTGGTATCCGTCATGTACGCCAACAACGAGATCGGCACCGTTGAGCCGGTGGCCGAGATCGGCGCGGTCTGCCGTGAGGCGGGGGTCCTGTTTCACACCGACGCGGTGCAGGCGGCCGGCACGCTGAAGATCAACGTGCAGGCGCAGAAGATCGACGCGCTCAGCCTGTCGGCCCACAAGTTCAACGGCCCCAAGGGCGTCGGCGCGCTCTATCTGAAAAAAGGTCTGCGGCTGCCCAACCTCATCGACGGGGGCGGGCAGGAAAACGGCCGGCGCGCGGGCACTGAAAATGTGGCCGGCATCGTGGGCCTGGGCAAAGCGCTGGAGCTGGCAAACGCGCAGCTGGCGGAAAAAGCCGTCCATCTGGAAAAACTGCGCGACTACGTGATCCGCACCGTGCGCCAGAGCATCCCCAACGTCAAGCTGAACGGGCATCCCACCCGTCGGCTGCCGGGCAACGTCAACCTTTCTTTTGAGGGCATCGAGGGCGAGGGCATGCTGCTTTTGCTGGATATGAAAGGGGTTTGTGCCTCTTCCGGCTCCGCCTGCACCTCCGGCAGCCTGGACCCCAGCCATGTGCTTCTGGCCATCGGCCTGCCCCACGAGATCGCCCACGGCAGCCTGCGGCTGACCTTCGGCCCCCAGAACACGATGGAGGACGCCCAGGCGGCCTGCAGCGCACTGCAGGAGATCATCCCCCGGCTGCGGGCCATGAGCCCGGTATGGGACAAGATCGAAAAGGGCGAGGCAAAGCCGCTGCTGGGCTGAGCGCCGCGCCCCTGTCCCCTGTACTTTTCAGCAGATTTTTGATATAGTTAAAGGAGAATCGCAGATGCAATACAGTGCAAAAGTCATGGATCACTTTTCCAACCCGCGCAACGTGGGGGAGATTGCTGACGCCGACGGGGTCGGCGAAGTGGGCAACCCCACCTGCGGCGATATCATGAAGATGTACCTGAAGATCGACGGCGGCAGGATCACCGACGTCAAGTTTAAGACCTTTGGCTGCGGCGCGGCCATCGCCACCTCCAGCATCGCCACCGAGATGATCAAGGGCAAATCGGTAGACGAGGCGCTTCAGCTGTCGAACAAGGCGGTGATCGAGGCTCTGGACGGCCTGCCCCCGGTAAAGGTGCATTGCAGCGTATTGGCGGAACAGGCGGTAAAGGCCGCCCTGTCCGACTACTACCGCCGCCAGGGCGTGGACCCGGAACCCATCGTCGGCAAACTGGTGGAGGATTGTCACGCCTGCGAAGCGGCGGGCTGCGGCGCGCCGCAGTAAAAAATGGAGGGATCGTTTTTATGCAATATCCGTCTGGCCGCGTCCTGGTCGCCCTGTCGGGCGGCGTGGACTCCAGCGTGTGCGTTCAGCTGCTCAAAGACCAGGGCTTTTCTGTGGAGGCCCTGGTCCTTCGCTTTTCGCCCGCGCACGAAAAAGCGGTGGCCGCCGCGCAGGAGGCCGCCCGGCAGTTGGACGTGCCCCTGACGGTGCGCGATTGCGGCCCGGAGTTTGAGCGGGAGGTCATTGCCCCTTTCTGCGCGGAGTACTGTGCCGGGCGCACGCCAAACCCCTGCGTGATCTGTAACCCGCAGGTCAAATTCCGGCTGCTCTGCGACGTGGCCGACGAGCGCGGCATCCCGCTGGTCGCCAGCGGGCATTATGCCCGCATCGCCCGGCGGGACGGCGCGTTTTACGTGCGCCAGGCGGTCAGCGCAGCGCGCGACCAGAGCTATATGCTCTACCGGCTGCCCCAGTCCATTCTCAGCCGCCTGCTGCTGCCCGTGGGGGAATTTGAAAAGCCCGCTGTCCGCGACCGCGCCGCGGCGCTGGGCCTTGCCGCGGCAAATGCGCCGGATAGCCAGGAGATCTGCTTTATCCCGGACGGCGACTATGCGTCCTACATTGAAAGCCGCGGCTGCCGCGGCCCTGCCGGCCGCTTTATCGCGCCAGACGGCACTGTCCTGGGCCCGCACCGGGGGGTGCTGCACTACACCGTAGGCCAGCGCCGCGGGCTGGGGGTGGCGTTGGGCAAGCCGGTCTTTGTCCGGCGCATTTTGCCCGGCGGAGACATTGAACTGGCCTTTTCCGGCGACGAATACTACGCCGCCATAGAACTGGACCATCTGGCCGAAACAGGGGCCGGGCTGGCGGCGGGCGGCCGCTATCAGGTCAAGATCCGCTCTGCGGCAAAGCCCGTGCCCTGCACGGTGACGGCGCGGGGGGCCGACAGCGCACTGATCGTTTTCGACCAGCCCGCCCGCGCCCCCGCCCCCGGACAATCCGCCGTTTTATACCAGGACGATCTGCTGGTGGGCGGCGGGTTGATCCGCGACATTTTGCCGCAGGCCCCCGCGCGGTGAAAAGGCGCCGCCCCGGCGCTTTTCCGCCGCCTTTTCGGTGCCATGGCCCCCGCGCTTTTACCGTCCTGCCCCTACGCAAAAAAACTGTCAATTTTTTTGGTTGGAAGGGCTTGACTTTCTTTGCTGTTTTCGTTATTATATTAAAGCGCCCTCACTTAAGGGCCTGCCCGAAATAGGGGTATAGCTCAGTTGGTAGAGCAGTGGTCTCCAAAACCACGTGCCGAGGGTTCAAGTCCTTCTGCCCCTGCCATGTGGCCCGGTAGTTCAGTTGGTTAGAACGCTAGCCTGTCACGCTAGAGGTCGTGAGTTCGAGCCTCATCCGGGTCGCCATTTGCTGTCTTAGCTCAGTCGGCAGAGCACTTCCTTGGTAAGGAAGAGGTCGTGCGTTCGAATCGCATAGACAGCTCCATAAAAAACCCGCAGATTGGCCTATAAAGCCAGTTTGCGGGTTTTTTATTTGTGAAAATAGATAGATATTTGTTGCACAAAAATCATGAAAAAGCATAACAAAGCGTCATAAACTAACAGATAAGCTAACAAGATCACCTTACTTTTTGCAGCTCTTCTTTAATAAAATCAGTGTCCAACTGATCACCGTATTTTTCTACTGTAGTAGAGTATTTTGTGTGTTCCAGCACTTCTGTCAAAGCCTCCGGGCCACACCTGCTTTGATGGCTGCGGCTGTGAAAGTATGTCGGGCCCGATGTGGTGTGATTACGTTTCGACCCTCCTACTGGCGTTCTACACCCCATTCGTCCCGCTTGGGTCAACAAAAAAAGAAGACGCGGCTCTGTGAGAACCGGTCTCCCCGTTTTTTATTTTTTCTGTTACCGCAGAAGAAAGTCTTCCACCACATCCCGAAAATGCACAGGTGACAACTGGGCCTGCGTACAGCGCTGTGCCAGAGCGGCCACGCTTTGCCTGCTGCTGGCGATATCCTCGATCGCGTCCAGCAGCACGGCTTCTCCGTTTTCCACCGTCCGGCATTCGATCCCAAAAGAGGCTTTTTTCTCCAGGCCGGAAACCTCAACAGGCTTTTCAGTGAGCTGATACAGTATCATCCTGAAACACTTCCTTTTTGATCTGATCCAGACTGAAATCCAGTTCATTTGAAATATACAAGGCGCTGGCAAAACTCGGGACGGCGCGCCCGCTTTCCAGCTTTTGATATCCGCGCAGTGAAAGGCCACATCTCTCTGCGGCTTGGCTTTGGGTCAGATTTTTGGAGATGCGCCGCTGCAGCATCACCCGGGAAAAGATCATGTTTATCGACATGAAAATCCTCCTCTGGTGGGGATTTTATGTCATTTTTCGCCCCATTGAAACGAACTCCAGTTCATATTGTAAGCCTGTACAAATCAGCTCGGGCTTTTTTCTGTGGCTTGGGACCTTTTACAGCTTTTGCCGGCGGAAACGGCACTTTTGCAGCGGCTGCATCCTGCATCGGAACACACAAGGCCGCCGGCAGACGCTTACTTCTGCCGGCGGCGCTGGAAAAAAGCGGGCTGCGGCGGGCGCGTGTCCCGCCGGTGCCCATCACACGGCCGGGCCCCGCACCAGCTGCAGATCCTCCAGCCGGACCCAGGAATTGATACAGCTCAGCAGCGCCGTGTGCCCGCACACCTTGAGCACCGTATAGTCCTGCCGGCGCACACAGGGCGGGATCGGCACACTGCTGTTGGCATAGACGGCGGCGGTGGGCAGGATGCGCACCACGCTGCCGGGCAAAATGCGCATCCATGCAGGCAGGCGGTTATAGCCGCCGCTTTTGATGATCGACGGATAATCCCGATAGGCGATATTCAGGTCCACCCTGTCCCGGATACCATCGATCACGCCCTGATCGGTATACTGCCAAATGCCGTAAACGCCGGTATAGCCGATCCAGGAGCGGTAGTCCGCTACCCAGAAATCAAATTGGGACAGCTGGGACATATCGACGTAGTTGTTTGCAAAATTGGTATTGCTGTAAAGCATGGGGTAATAGCCGGCGTCCCGCACCATCCCCAGAAAGATCTGCGCGATGCTGGTGGTCAGCTCCACCCCCAGCGCGCCATAGACCCCCACGTCCTCCAGATCAAATACCAGCGGCATGGTGAGGTCATAGGCCTGGGCAATGGTGAGAAAGGCCCCCGCCGCCTCTGCCGCCGCCGCCTCGGTGCGGATATAGCTGTAAAGATACAGCCCGGTATCGATGCAGGTATCGGCAATGCCGTTCATGTTATTTTCAAACTCCCGGTCCATGGTGATGGTGCCGTCGCCATTGGCGTAGCCCACCCGCACAAAGCAAAAATCCGGGCCGTTCACTTTGGCTTTCTGCCAGTCGATCGTCCCCTCGTGATGTGAGACGTCGATCCCGTAAAAGGCCATGGTCATCCCCTCTTTCCTGAGACTTTACCCATGCTATGCCCCCCGCGTCGCCGGTGTGCTTTTTGGCCCGCAGCCCGTGCGGCCGGGAGGCATGGGCACATCTCTCTCTGCGGCGGCATAACGTGTAGCAGAGCGCTTTGACTGGCGCGGG
Source organism: Anaerofilum hominis (assembly GCF_014287275.1). Lineage (GTDB taxonomy): Bacteria > Bacillota > Clostridia > Oscillospirales > Ruminococcaceae > Pygmaiobacter > Pygmaiobacter hominis. The sequence goes on along the minus strand of NZ_JACONZ010000004.1, from coordinate 37,821 downwards.
CTGCCGCTTTGTCTTTCTGCCCGGCCTTCGCGTTCCGCTGTAAGTTTTGGCCGGCCGCTTGCCGGAAAAGCGGCGCCGCGCCCCGGGGCCGCGCAGGCTGCCGCGTGCGGCGATTGGAGTTTGTATGTCCAGATTTTTGTTTGGAGGATGCGGCGAGGACAATTGTCCGGGATGTGCGCCTCCGGGGCCCGATGAACGGGGATCCCTCTGCCGCCTGCCGGAAAACTGCTGTCCCGTGCCCGGACCTCAGGGGCCGGTAGGGCCTCAGGGAGAGCCCGGCCCCGCCGGGCCCATGGGGCCACAGGGGCCCAAAGGAGAAAAAGGCGATATCGGCTGTCCGGGACCTGCGGGCCCCCGGGGCCCTAAGGGCGAACCCGGCGAACCTGGCTGCCCGGGCTGCCCCGGACCGCAGGGGCCGAAAGGCGAGCCGGGCGAACCCGGCTGTTCCGGGCCGCAGGGGCCAAAAGGCGAACCGGGTTGTCCGGGACCTGCAGGTCCCCGAGGACCCAAGGGCGAACCCGGTGAGCCCGGCTGTCCGGGCTGTCCCGGACCTCAAGGACCGAAAGGCGAGCCGGGGCCGCGCGGTGAACCCGGCCTCCCCGGCTGCCCGGGCCTGCAGGGCCCAAAAGGTGATCCGGGCGAACCCGGCTGTCCGGGGCCCGCAGGTCCTCGAGGGCCCAAGGGAGAGCCCGGCGAGCCGGGCTGCCCTGGCTGTCCCGGGCCTCAGGGGCCCAAAGGTGAACCGGGCGAGCCCGGTTGTACGGGCCCCAAGGGTGATCCCGGTGAGCCTGGTTGTCCGGGCTGCCCCGGACCGCAGGGGCCAAAGGGCGAGCCCGGTGAACCTGGCTGTCCGGGGCCTGCTGGTCCCCGAGGGCTCAAGGGAGAGCCCGGTGAACCCGGCTGTCCCGGTTGTCCTGGTCCGCAGGGACCGAAAGGTGAACCGGGTGAACCCGGTCCGCGCGGGGAACCCGGCTTACCCGGCCTGCCCGGCTGCCCTGGCCCCCGCGGTCCCCAAGGCCCGCAGGGACCTGAGGGCGAACAGGGTCCCGAGGGTCCGATGGGGCCCCAAGGCCTGCCCGGAGAGCGCGGTCCGATAGGACCCAGGGGCGAAACGGGTCTCCCCGGCCCGCAGGGGCCTGAGGGTCCCATGGGCCCACAGGGCGCGGATGGCCCCATGGGTCCGCAGGGTCCTGCCGGGGAACGCGGGCCCGTCGGTCCCGCTGGAGAAATGGGCCTCACCGGCCCGCAGGGACCTGAGGGTCCCATGGGCCCGCAGGGTCCTGCCGGAGAGCGCGGGCCCGTCGGCCCCGCCGGAGAAATGGGCCTCCCCGGCCCGCAGGGGCCTGAAGGTCCCATGGGCCCCCAGGGTGCGGATGGCCCCATGGGTCCGCAGGGTCCTGCCGGAGAGCGCGGGCCCGTCGGCCCCGCCGGAGAAATGGGCCTCCCCGGCCCGCAGGGGCCTGAAGGCCCAATGGGGCCGCAGGGCATGGATGGCCCCATGGGTCCACAGGGTCCTGCCGGGGAGCGCGGGCCCGTCGGTCCCGCTGGAGAAATGGGCCTCACCGGCCCACAGGGGCCTGAGGGTCCCATGGGCCCACAGGGCGCGGATGGCCCCATGGGTCCGCAGGGGCCTGCCGGAGAACGCGGGCCTGTCGGCCCCGCCGGAGAAATGGGTCTCCCCGGCCCGCAGGGACCTGCCGGAGAGCGCGGGCCGCAGGGGCCTGTCGGCCCTCAGGGACCGCAGGGCGCCGCGGGGACCTGTCCCCGGGCCTACGCCGAGTATCAGTTCTACGACCAGTGCCAGGACGACGCCACCTACATCCCGCTGTTTCGGTATTTTTGGAATGGCGGCGGCATTGACCTGCAGCCGGACGACGTCACTGTAAAGCTGGCGCAGGGCGGCGCCTATCTATTCAGTTACTCCGCCAGTGCCACCGTGTCTGCCGGCGGCTATCTGAAGCTCACGCCGGTGATCGGAAATTCCAGTGAGATCCCCTATTCCTGCACCACGCAGAGCCAGAGCAGCGCTGCGGCGGTCACCGCGGCAAACACGTTCCTGTTCTACGCGCCTGTAGATATCTATGTCCGCCTCAAAGTGAACGCCTCTGAAAGCGTGCGGCTGTTCGGTTTTCTCGATATCATCCGCATCGCCGATTATCGCTGGCCGCCGGACGAAGCGCAGAGCTGACCGTCCGGGACTCTGTTTCCCATCAATAAAAAAGGCCGCCCTCCGGGGCGGCCTTTTTGTTTCTCTTCGCCGTTGCATCTGCTGCAGCGCATTCGCAGCACTTGAATTTCTAATGGTTTAAAAAAATCAATATTTATATTAAAAAAATTAATTTTTTAATTGACATATTTTATATTTGTGTTATATTATTGACAGACGGAGAGGAAGTGGGACGATGAAAAAAGTGATCGGCCGCTGCCCGGTGTGCAGCGGGGAACTGGCAGTGACCCGGCTCAGGTGCGCTTCCTGCGACACGGTGATAGAAAATAACTTCCGGCTCAGCAAATTCGATTATCTCTCAGAGGAAGAACTCCGCTTCACCGAGACCTTTCTGTGCTGCCGCGGCAATATCAAAGAGGTGGAAAAGGAACTGGGCATCTCTTACCCCACCGTCCGCTCCCGGCTTGACGCGGTGATCAAAAAGCTGGGCCACGACACGGGGCCGGATGCGCAGGCGCTCCGGCGGGAGGAGATCTTAAAAGCCCTTGAAAACGGCGAGATCACGGCGGAGCAGGCCATCACACAGCTGAAATAAAGGAAAAAGGAGACCGGTCATGGATGAAAAATTGAGGATCTTGAAAATGGTGGAGGATGGGACGATCACCGCGGAACAGGCGGCCGAGCTGATGGCCGCCCTCGGCGCCGCCCCGGGTGACGATGTGCTGCGCGGCAGCTACGACAAAAAAATGTTCCGTATCCTTGTGGACGGCCTCTCGGGAGACAAGGTAAAAATCCAGTTTCCGGTAGGAGCCGTCAAAAAGATCCTGAAGGTCACCGGCAGGCTGCCGATCCCTGAAAAAGATCTGCAGGGGATCGACCTTTCCGAGATGATGGACGCGGTAGCCGAATGCCTCGAAGCGGAGATCGAGGGGGATTTTGTCAACGTGGAAGCCGCCGACGGGACCACCGTGCGGATATTCGTGGATCAATAAGGGAACAAGGGTGGACGGATGAAAGTAAAGATCAGGACGAGAGAGTTTCATTTTTCCATGCCGCTGCCGGTCTCGATGATCGGCTTTGCCGTCAAACTGATCCCCGCCGGGGCGTTTGACAAAATGGCCGTCAACACGCCGGAGCCCTACCGCTGCCTTGTCACAAAAGAGACCGTCACGATGGTCCTGGAGCAATGTCTCGACGTTTTAAAAGAAAACCGCGGACTGGAGGCCGTCCATGTGGAAGCCCGCGACGGCACCTTTATCTCTATCCGGCTCTGAGCGCAGTCCTCTCTTGCCGCCGGACGGTAAAAGCGCGCTCCCGTCTGCCTCTGCACGCCGGTCTCTGCGCGCAGGACCCACAAAACACAGGGCCCTCTCTGAAAAAAGCAGAGAGGGCCCTGTTTCGGTCAAGTCCAGAGCGCAAACGCGTGCCCGGCGGGAAAACGGCTCCCAGGGGGATGCTGCCCCGCGCGGGGGAAAAGCGCGGCGCTCCGAAAGAAAGAATGTCCCGCGCCTCCCGCTTTTCCCCGGCAAAGCGGCAGCCCGAAAGGGAGGGCAGTTCTGCATCGGAGGGGGCAGGAGGCTCCCCAAAGCACGCTTTAAACTTTTCAGGTCAAATTTTTTCAGGGCGGGGCCCCGGCGTTCAAAGCCGGGGCCCCGCCCTGCGTTTTTTATCTGCGGAATAAAAGGCGCTGTCCCCTCCCCGCCGCCTCACTCCTCCTGTGCCTGCCGGTCCCGCTTTGGGACAGGCAGCTCGGCCAGCTGCAGGATCAGGCTGTCGGCGATCTTTTTCTTCTCCGGGGTCAGCTGCCGGTACTTCTCCAGCACGTCGTGGGAGGCATCTTTTCTTTGCCGCACGGAGGCCTCCTCTTCAAAAGCGGCGTAAATGTCCGTTACCTCGTAGATCCGGCACAGCCTCAAAAAGGTATAGCCATCCGGCTCTGACTTTCCCACTTCCCAGGAGCCCAGCGTGCTTTTGTTTTTCAGGCCCAGCAGGTCCGCCACCTGCTGCTGCGTATATCCCTTAAGGGTGCGCAGCCTGCGCAACGTCTCCCCCAGTTTTTTACTTGCCATCGAATCACCTCTTCGAATGAATCATACAACAAGGAGCGTCAAAACTCAACCAGAAATTGACTATTTCAACCAAAAAGCGTTGACAATCGATATTTTCAACTGTATAATGCGATTGGAAATGAATTATTCAACCTTTAAAAGGAAGTGGGAGAAAATGAATGAAAAAATAATTCATTTCCTGAAAACGGTCATCAGGGAAAAAGGGATCAAGTACTCCGTTCTGGCGGAGCGATGCGGTATCAGCTACCAAAGGCTGATGCGCATTTTTCATCAGAACGCGGCGATCCGCGGCAGCGAGCTGCTGGCCCTGTGCCGGCAGCTGCAGATCGAACAGAGCCAGCTGATGGCGCTGCTGGACGAAAAAGACTGAACTTCTGCTTTTCGCTGCCTCAAACGCTCCAGATCTCCCGCGCGTATTGGCGGATGGTGCGGTCGCTGGAAAACTGGCCCGCGTTGGCGATGTTCAGCAGGCATTTTTTTGCAAAGGCCCGTCTGTCGCGCACATCCCGGTTCAGCCGCAGACGCGTCTCGCAATAGGGGATCAGGTCCAGCAGCAGATAGTATTGGTCGGGCCGGTGCCAGCTGGCCCCCTCCAGAATACTGTCGTACAGCTCGCGGAAAACGCCGGTGCTCCCGTCGGAAAGAGTGCCGTCCACCAGGGCGTCCATCACGCGCCGCACCCGCGGCTCGGCCTGATAGATCTGTTTGGGGTCATAGCTCTGCCGCAGTTTTTCGATATCTTCCACCCGGGCGCCGAAGATATAGTTGTTCTCTTCTCCGGCCGCCTCCACGATCTCGATATTGGCGCCGTCATAGGTGCCCAGCGTCACCGCCCCGTTGAGCATAAACTTCATATTGCTGGTGCCGCTGGCCTCGGTGCCCGCTGTGGAGATCTGCTCAGACACCTCTGCGGCCGGGATCAGCTTTTCCGCATAGCTCACGTTGTAGTTCTGCACAAACACCACCTGCAGCAGCCCGCGCACCGCCTCGTCGCCATCCACCAGCCGGGCGATCTCGTTGATGAGCTTGATGATCCCCTTTGCGCGGTAATACCCCGGGGCGGCCTTGGCGCCAAACAGGAAAGCCGTGGGCTGGAGATCGGTGATCCGTCCCTCTTTGATGCCATAGTACAGATCCAGGATGGACAGGGCGTTCATGAACTGGCGCTTATACTCATGCAGACGCTTGATCTGGATGTCGTAGAGGAAAGTCGGGTCCAGCCGGAACCCCTCTTTGCTGCGGATCACCTGTGCAAGCTGACGCTTTTTTTCCTCCTTGACCGCCAGAAACGCGTCCTGAGTGGCCGGGTCGTCCGCATAGGGGACCAGCCGTTTGAGCTGATCCAGATCGGTGATCCACCCGTCGCCGATGCGCTGGGTGATCAGGCCGGACAGCTCTGGGTTGCAGAGCGCCAGCCAGCGGCGCTGGGTGATGCCGTTGGTCTTGTTGTTGAACCGCTCGGGCCAGAGGGCATACCACTCCGGCAGCGCGCTGTGCTTGATGATCTCGGTATGGATGCGGGCCACGCCGTTGGTGGAATGGGTGGCGAAGATCGCCATGCGCGCCATATGGATCTGCCCGCGGCAGATGATGCGGTAGTTCTGCTTTTTTTCCCGCGGCACACGGCGCAGGGCAAGCTCCATCTCCAGAGCGTTTTCCAGCAGTTCCACATAAGGGTAAAGCTGGGGCACGACGGATTTGAAGAGATTGACGTCCCATTTTTCCAGCGCCTCGGCCATGATGGTGTGGTTGGTGTAGGCAAAGGTCCTGCACACCACCGCAAAAGCCGCGTCAAAATCCATCCCCTCTTCCATCAGCAGGCGCAGCAGTTCGGGGATGGAGATCGTGGGATGGGTGTCGTTGAGCTGAATGGCATAGGCCTCGGCAAAGCCGGAGAGATCCGGCCCATGCGCCGCCTTATAGCGCTTGACCAGGTCAGCCAGCGAGGCCGCGGAAAAGAAATACTGCTGTTTGAGCCTCAGGCGCTTGCCCTCGCGGGTGTCGTCGTTGGGATAAAGCACCGCGCTGATCGCCTCGGCGCGGTCGCGCTCTTCCACGGCGGCGCTGTATTTCTGGCGGTTGAACAGATCAAAGTCAAACGGCCGCTGGGCCTCTGCCTGCCACAGGCGCAGCGTGTTGACCAGCGCGTTTTCGCCGCAGCCGATCACCGGGCTGTCATAGGGCACGGCCCGCACGGTCTGGTCGGCAAAGCGGATCAGCACGGCGTCCTCTTCCCTGCGCACCGCCCACGGGTCGGTGAACCTCTGCCAATCGTCCGGCGCTTCCTTTTGAAAGCCGTCCTCAAAGGTCTGGGCAAACAGCCCGTACCGGTAGCGGATGCCATAGCCGTCCAGCGGCACGCCGCAGGTGGCCGCGCTGTCCAGAAAGCAGGCCGCAAGCCTGCCCAGGCCGCCGTTGCCCAGCGCGGCGTCGCCGATCTCCTCAAACATATTCATGTCCAGCCCATGGGCAGCGAGAAAAGAGGCGCACTCTTTGAGCAGGCCCATATTATAAAGGTTTGCGCCGATCATCCGCCCCATCAGGAACTCGGCGGAAAAATAGCAGGCCCGTTTGCCCCGCGCGGGCGTCTGCCAGCGCCTGCGCGCCTGCGCCATCGCCGCCCGGCTCACCGCGTCGTAAATCTGTACGGTGGACGCCTGCTCAGGGCTCACGCCGTAATCCAGTCGGAGAAGCTCCAGGATATCCTGTGAAAAAGCGCTCATGTGTGTCTTTCCTTTCCAAGTGCGGTTCTTGTCCCCTTATTGTAACACAGCCCGGGGACGTTTTCCATATTTATCCAACAGCCCGGTCCCCGGCTGCGCTCAGGGCGCGAGCCGGGAGATAAAAATAGTATACAGAACTTGAAAGCAATTATGCGAAGCGGAGGAACGGCGGGCTGCACCGGCCCGGCGGAGGAGCGCCTGCAGCCCGGCCCGCCGGCCGCCCGCCTTGCAGATATTAGAGACAGGCGCCGGAAACGGTGTGGCCGCGGGCGCGGCGGCAAAGACCGGCTTTTCCTGCGGGGGCCGGACAAAACGCCGCGGCTGCCCCGGCCCAGGGGCCTGTCTCCAAAACAAAATCCATCGGCGCGGCGGCAATATCGATCCCGCCCTGCCGGAAAGAGAGTCGCTTGAGATGTATTGGGGCAGCGTCCGCTTTTTTAAACATCTGATCCTTGCAGGCATCGCCCTGATGATCGTCATCCCCGCCGGGCTGTGCGTCTTTTGGGGGCTTCGCGCTCATCAGCTGGACGCGGTCAACCGCCAGCTTGTCCTGCAGCTGAAAACCCTGCAGGCCCCGGCCGCCGCGGCAGCGGATCCCTCGCAGGCGGAGGCCGGCTTCCCGCTGCAGGAGCGTGTCTGGACGGAGGAACTCCCCTACCAAAAACTTTATCCCGACCTCTATTGTACGCCTCCCACAGAGCCCGTTTATCTTGAAAAGGTCATCTACCTCACCTTTGACGACGGCCCCTCCGATCACACGGAAGAGATTTTGGATATCCTTGCTCAGAACGACGTCAAGGCCACCTTTTTTGTGGTCGGCCGCAGCCACGACACCCCCGCGGGCCGCGAGGCCTTACAGCGCATCGTGCGGGAGGGTCACACGTTGGGGATCCACAGCTATTCGCACGATTATCTCCAGATCTATACCTCTGTGGAGAGCTTTCTCGACGACTTCAATGAGATGTTCACCTACATCCAAAGCGTCACCGGGGTCACGCCCACTATTTTCCGCTTTCCCGGCGGCAGCGTCAACACCTATAACAGCGGCGTCTACCGCGAGATCATCAGCGAGATGACGCGGCGCGGCTTCACTTATTTCGACTGGAATCTGGCGGCGGGCGACGCGGCGACGGCGGCTGTGCCCGCGGCGCAGATCTCCGACAATATCCTTTCGGGGGCGCTGGGCGTGATGCGCGGCATCGTGCTGCTGCACGACTCGTCCGGCAAGCAGACCACCGTCGAAGCATTGCCGGAGGTGATCGCGGGCCTGCGGGACCAGGGCTTCACTTTTGCCGCCCTGAACAACGAGGTGCGGCCCATCCACTTTTTTTACAGGGAATGACCCGCAGAGGGCCCCAGATACAGGAGGAGGAAACTATCATGGATGTGAAGAAAAATTTTATGCAGGCGGCCGGAGAGCTGTTTGGGGATGCAAAGTCCCCGGACGGCTCCGCCGCCACCGACACGCCGGTCCGCCGGGACGTCCCGTCCCCTGCGGCGGCCCCCATTGCCGGCAGCGCGCGCAAGGACACCTCGGTGCTCACCTCTGACCTCACCATCATCGGCCGCATTGAGGCGCGCGGCAACGTAGAGCTGAACGGCGCCCTGGAGGGCGATCTGGTCACCCAGGGGGATGTGCGGATCTTTGGTAAGGTGACGGGCAACGTCAGCGGGCAGAACGTGACGCTGCTCTCGGGGACGGTACACGGCAATATTGCGGCAGCGGAGCGGGTCCAGGTGGATGCGCAGTCCGCTGTGGTGGGGGATATCTCCGCGGGCGACCTGACCGCCTGCGGGCGGCTGGAAGGCGATCTGAAGCTGAAAAATTCCGTCACCTTTGAGGGCACCGCCCTGCTGCTGGGCAATGTGGAAACAAAGGTGCTCGCCGTGCGGGAGGGCGCCCAGCTCTGCGGCAACCTGCAGATGACCGCCGCAAGGGAGGATGAAGCGATCTCTTCCCCCGAAAAGAGCCGGCAGGGAAGCGCTTCTCCGAAAACTGAAGCTGAAAAAGAAAAAGACCGCTGACCCCGGCCGCCCTGCGGTCCTGCAGAACAAAAACAGCGGCACGAGAGCTTGTCTGCTCCCGCGCCGCTGTTTTTGTTTTTTACTCCAGCCGTTCTTCACCCATCTGGTCCCGCCAGCCCTGTTTCAGGTGTTCCGCCGCCGACTGAAGCTCGCCCAGCGTGCTGATGGGGCCCGCCGCACGGCAGAGCTGGATCTGGACTTCGCCCGGCAGGGCGACGTAATACGCTCTCAGGGCAGGGTCGGCCCTGTAGGCCTTGTCCCGGTGGACGACCGCTTCTTCCATCGCCATGGCGTCCCCCTCACTGCTCATACAGCTTCATCACGTTTTCCGCAAAGGTCTCCAGCCCGTCCAGATCGTCCAGCACAAGATCGCTGTACAGCACCGTGTTCTGGATATCCGCGGGCAGGGTGTCAAAATAAGCGCGCATGCGTTCGTCAAATCTTTGCAGGTCCTGCATCTCTCTTCACCTCTTTGCTAGTCTGCCCCAGCAAAGACAGCTTATACTCTTTTTGACGGCGCGCTCTGGGGCACAAGCACAAAAAAATGCGCTGCCGTGTTCCGGCGGCGGGGCAAAAACGCTCCATCCGGCCGCCGGGTCTTCTGCAAGGCGCGCCGGGTCCCCCTGCGGGGCGCTGGGTTCCTCTGCGGGCCGCACCGCGTTCCTCTGCGGGCCGCCGGGTTTCTCTGCGGGCCGCGGGGTTTCTCTGCGAGCCGCACCGCGTTCCTCTGCGGGCCGCGGGGTTCCTCTGCGCTCCCCGACCCGCCTGCGCGCCAGCTTCGCGCATTTTTCCAGGATCAGGAGCCCCGCGCTGCTGCTCTTCCCCGCTGTGCCTCCCCCCTGTGCCTCGGCCGTTTTGGGCCCCGCCCTGCGGCCCCTATAACGAGACGGGGGGCCTACTTCGCAGCAGACATTGCCGTGGGCGTCTCCTTATCCAAAATTTCCGAACACAGCAGCTGGGGGCAGGAGGCCGCCGCGCCGCCGCAGCCCTCCGCACGGCCTTTTGCCCGCCGCTTTTGCGGCAACCGGGCGGATGGCAAAAAAATAACTTATTTCTATGGTACGCCCCTCGTCCCTGCGGGACAACCGGGCATTGGCCAAAAAAAATAGCCGCTGCGCGGCTATTTTTTATTGCTTCGCAATACAATTTATTTCCATTCGCCGCGGCCTGAGGACAGGCCCCATAGCAGCTAAAAACAGCCGCAGGCCATTTTTATGGTACAGCACGGCGGGACAGCAAAAGGGCCGGCCTGCCGGCTCTTATCGGCACCCGGACGATCGAGATGCCGAAACATCAAACAGTATTTTTGCTTTGATCCGCCGCAGCGATGGGACAAGCCGAGCAGCCGCGAAAAGCGGCCTCCGGCTGCCCTTTCAGGTGTGGCGCTTCATGCAGCGGAGGATGCTTTCTTTCAGCGCCGCAATGTCCGCTCCCGGGTCAGGAGTCCCTCCGAGATAGACCACAGCCTCCCGATATTGGCTTGCCGTGAACTCGGTTTCAGAGAGCGCGCGTATCCGCTCTTCCTGTCCCGGGCCGATCACAACATACCTCAGATCAGAAAGGTACCGGCATCCCGCCGCTTCTGTCAGCGCATCCATCAGGTCCACACCGGCATCCCCTTTCGCTTTTTTCCCGTTTCCTCAAGAATTTTACCATTTTACGCATTTCCAGTCAATATTGATAACTTTAATTATATTTATTGCTGTCTGTCCTCTCTTTTATTTTGCTTTTACACTGAAAGGAATGGAACGAAATGTAGAAAGTGGGATGAAAATGGCGGTAGATTATGACCAGCTGGGACGCCAGATCAAAAAACGGCGCCGCGCTCTGGGCCAGACCCAGGACACCCTGGCGGAAGCGCTGGGGGTTTCAGTCGGCTATGTCAGCCAGATCGAACGCGGCGTCACCAAGGTCAGCCTCGACACCCTTGCTTCCATTGCGGCCTGTCTGGGCTGCGACCCCTCCGAGCTGCTGGCCGGGGCCGCACCGGGCGCCCCGGGATATCTGGACGGCGCCCTCAGCGCTGCCTGCGCGGAAATGTCCCCCTCCCAGAAAAAGCTGCTGCTCTCCATCGCAGAGGACATTTTGGAAACGCAATAAGGGAACCCGCTCCAAACAAGAGCGGGTTCCCTTATTTTCTCTTCTCCAGGCGTCGCCGCAGGCGCGGGCTTTGCCGCCGCCGCATCCGCCGGAACTGTATTTTCAAGATCTCCGCGCCGGGCGCGCGGGCCCTTATTCGCCGGTCATCAGCGCGCAGACCGCGTTGGTGTAGGCGATGGGGTCTTCCACCGGGATGCCCTCAATGAGCAATGCCTGCGTATAGAGGATCTCCGCGTAGGACCTGACCTTTTCTTCGTCGCCGGGATACAGCTTCTGCAGGGCGGCAAAGACAGGGTGGGCAGCGTTGATCTCCAGCACCCGTTCGGCCTTGATCTTCCCCTCTTCGGGCGCGGGCATGGAATTCAGGACCTTTTCCATCTCCAGGCTGATCTGGCCCTTGGCGGTCAGGCAGACAGGATAGCTTTTGAGGCGGCTGGTGAGCACCACGGCGGACACCCTGTCCCCCAGCGCATCTTTCACGCAGGCAAGCAAATCTTTATTGTCCTCGTTCTGCTTTTTGATCTCCTCTTTTTCGCTCTCATTGTCAATGCCCAGATCGTCGTCCGAAGTGGACTTGAACTCCTTGCCGTCATACTCCCGCATGGCTTTCAGGGTGAATTCGTCAATGTCGTCGGTGAGGTACAGGATCTCATACCCCTGTTCTTTCAGGCGTTCATTCTGCGGCATGACGTCCAGTTTGGCCGCGCTCTCGCCCGCCGCGTAATAGATATACTTCTGGTCCTCTTTCATGCGGTCGCGGTACTCTTTCAGGGTGGCATACTTCTTTTCCGCCGAGGTGGTGTACAGCAGCAGGTCCGCCAGCAGGTCCTTGGCGCCGCCATAGCTGGAATAAATACCGTATTTGAGCTGCAGGCCAAACTCTTTGAAGAACGTTTCATACTTTTCACGGTCGTTTTTCAGCAGGCTTTCCAGCTCGTTTTTGATCTTTTTCTCCAAACTGCCCTCGATCAGCTTCAGCTGCCGGTCATGCTGCAGCATCTCGCGGCTGATGTTCAGCGACAGGTCCTGGCTGTCGACAATGCCCCGCACAAAGCTGAAATGGTCTGGCAGCAGGTCGGCGCACTTGTCCATGATCAGAACGCCGCTGGAATACAGCTGCAGGCCCTTTTCAAAATCGCGGCTGTAATAGTTATAGGGCGCGCGGGCCGGGATGAACAGCAGCGCGTTATAGGTGGCCAGCCCCTCGGTGGAAGAGGTGATGACTTTCAGGGGCGCTTCATAATCGTAGAACTTATCCTGATAAAAGCGGTCATACTCTTCTTCGCTGACCTCGCCTTTGCGCTTTTTCCAGATCGGCACCATGCTGTTCAGGGTCTCGACCTCGGTGTAGCTCTCATATTCCGGCGTCTTGTCCTTGCCCTCGGCGTCCTTGTCGCTGCCCTCCACCATGCGGGATTTTTCCACCGGCATGCGGATGGGGTAGCGGATATAGTCGGAATATTTGGTCACGATGCCGCGCAGGCGGTATTCCTGCAAAAATTCATCGTAATTGTCCTGCTCGGTGTTGTCTTTCAACGTGAGCACGATGGCGGTGCCGCACTCGGCCCGCTCGGCGGGCGTCACGGTATAGCCGTCCGCGCCGTCCGACCGCCAGCACCATGCCTCGTCGCCCTCCATGCTGCGGCTGGTGACCTCCACGTGCTTTGCCACCATGAACGCCGCGTAAAAGCCCACGCCGAACTGCCCGATGATGTCCACGTCTTCTTTCGCCGTCTCGTTGTTCTGCTTGAAATCCAAAGAGCCGCTTTTTGCGATGGTGCCCAGGTTCTGCTCCAGCTCCTCCTTTGTCATGCCGCAGCCATGGTCGCTGACGGTGAGGGTGCGCGCCTCCTTGTCCACCGCAAGCTCTATGGACAGCTCGTCCCGGTTGAGGCCGCTTTTGCCCTCGTGCAGCGCGTTGTAGTAGCGCTTGTCCGTGGCGTCGCTGGCATTGGAGATCAGCTCGCGCAAAAAGATCTCCCGGTTGGTATAGATGGAGTTGATCATCAGCTCCAGCAGGCGCTTGGATTCCGCTTTGAATTGCTTTTTCGCCATATTTACCGCATCCTTTATCTGAATTTTTTAGCCATTTTCATTTTTAGCACTCATTTATTTTGAGTGCTAATGTAAGTATTACTATAGCCTTTTTTCAGGGCAAAATCAAGAGCTCTGCCGCGGATTTAACAATTTTTTAAAAAAGCCCGTCCAAAGCTGTCCCTGATGCGGCTTGCGCCGCTGCTGCTGGGGGCGATCGCCGCGCCCCGGCCGCGGGCCGCCGTCCTCTCCCGTGGCGGGCAGGGGACCCGGGGTCCTCCGCAGCTGCTCCGCTTCTCTTTTCGCCTCTTTCCCACAAGCCGGGGGCCCCGCCCGCCGCTTCCCGGGAGTGTCGTGGCGGACGGGGCAGGCCTGCCGAAAAAACGCCGCTCCCTCCTGAAAAGGCTGAAAGGCCGGACAGGCGGCGCTTTGTTCCCGCCGTGCCGGGCACGGCACGGCGGGAAAGGGCGGGCTGCCGTCAGGGGACGCGGCCAAGTCTTCTCCCCTCCTTTAAAATGGGAAAACTCAAAAAAAGGCGGCTTTGCGCCGAACCTGCGGGGACAAAACAGGGCAAACCGGCATACACTGTGGTAAGCCCGACAGATGACGGGGTGCGGCGCATGGGGACGGCGAGGTGCGGCGCTCCGCGTTTCGCCCCGGCGTTTCCCGGTGACGAGGGCCAATCTAACCAGTGAGGTGGACGCGAATATGTCTATGCCCAATCTACCGGACGTACAAATCGACCGCGAGGACAGCCTCAACACGATCCTGGCCTCAATCGGCATGGAAGAGCTCAGCCTTGCGCATCTGCTCAACGCCGAGGGAGAAAAGATCCAGATCGCGCTGGGCACCCTGCGCGAGGGCGACAGCCCGTTTGATGTGGAGGATATCTACCGCATCAACGAGAGCGCACGCAAGATGGTGCGGGACACCATGATGACCCAGATCCTTCTGGCGCTTAAATTGGAAAGCGTCGTGGAGCTGGCCGGGGAGGAAACCGCCTCCCCCCGAGAGTGTGAGGGATCTTCCGACCTGTGCTGATCTGCCGGCAGCGTACTGCCCCGCTGCCAGAACCCCGGGCTCTGAACTGTTCCGCCGTCCGACGGCCGGCGGCTCTCCCGACGGCTATTCCGGCGCGCACCCCGGCTGCCGGGAAGACGTGAAGACCGTGCCCGACCCGACCCTTACCTGGGAGGACCCCGGCTGCTGGGACCAGGAGCCGCAGAAAGCCGGCCCGGAGGACGCGCCGGCAGCGGAGATCGGCGTCGTGCCGGATGCCACCCTCAACTGGGAGGATTCCGCAGGCGAAAGCGTCTTTTCTCCTGAGGGGTCTGGGGAGATCGGTGAACTTCCCGACCCCACCCTCAGCTGGGAGGACCCCGCAGGCGAAAGCGCCTCTTCTGCTGAAGAGACCGGGGGGACCGGCGAATTTCCCGCCCCTCTCCTGCGCTGGGAGGACCCCGCAGGCGAAAGCGCCTCTTCTGCTGAAGAGGCTGGGGGGAGCGGCGAATTTTCCGACCCTCTCCTGCGCTGGGAGGGGCCTGAAAACCCCGCGCCCGCCGATCCCGATGCGGTGAAAGAACACTTTGGCGGCGAAGTCCCCGAGCCGTCCCTTTCCTGGGAAGAGCAGGCGCCGGAAAAAGAGCCTCTCCCCACTGAAGCGGAGAAAGAAATTCCGCCGGCCTCCAAAGCCGCCTCTTTTTCCGCTGCGGAGCCCGACCCGGTGCTGCCGCCGGAACTGCAGCGCGGCATGAGCGCCCCCAGTGAACCGCGATCCGTTCACCTTTTGACTCCTGCGACCGACAGCGCCTGGGGCGTTCCGGTCTCGCGCCGTGTCGTCCCCACGGCGGCGCCTTCAAAAACAGAGTCCAAAAAACGCACAGTGCCCAAAGATACCGGCTGCTGGCAGTGCAGCTGACAAGAGAATCCGGAAGATCTCTCCTATCCAAACTTCGGCCCGCCGCCCGGCGGGCTTTCTTCTTTTTTACCGAAGCAAAGAAATTTTGCTTCGCGCAGCGCAACAGCTGCCCGCAGCATCTGTTGTCTGGACCCCATGTCCCCGCCAGAAGCGCGCACCCAAAACGCCCCCTGCGTGGGCCGGACAAACGCGCCGCGGCAGACGCTTCCCTTTTTGATCTCAAGCCGCAGCGCTGTTTTGCGCGGCGGTCAGCGCCCCTGCGCAGCCGGCCTCGCGCGCAGCGTTTCTCTTCGGGCCGCCCTGCCCTTTTCTGAAAACTGCGGCAAACAGCAAGCCCTGTCTTCCGCCCGGCCCGCGCCGTTATCGTGCCGTCCAAATCGTTCTGCCGCCCCTATCTGCGCGCGGTCTGACGCGTTCTTTTTTCCAGCGGACGCCGTCTGTCCGCCGCGGCTCTTTTTTCTATCCCTGTCCGGGCTGCGGAACGGCCGCTCTTCCTCCGGGGATTTGCGGTGCGCCGCGGCAGATGCTATAATCAAAAACAAAAGCTTTTTATAGGACTGGGAGGCACAGGGGATGGAAAGGCTGTATATCCGTATCGGCGGCTGCGTCCAGGGCGTGGGTTATCGCTATTATGCCGTTTACTCCGCCCGGCGGCTGGGACTCACCGGCTGGGTCCGCAACCGGGAGGACGGCGATCTGGAGCTGGAAGCCCAGGGCGCTCCCGACGACCTGGAAGCGTTCTGTGAGGCCATGCGCCGCGGCCCACACTATGCCCAGGTGCAGCGCTTTGAGACCCAGCCTTTGGCCCCGGTGAAAGAAAATAACTTTTCGGTGGCGGATTGGTGAATATTTTTCGCCCTATGCTGGAAAAATACTTGAAAACGAAAAAAAAACGTGGTATATTATCAAAGTACCAAACAGATATTCCTCCTTAGCTCAGTCGGTAGAGCATGCGGCTGTTAACCGCAGGGTCGTTGGTTCGAGCCCAACAGGGGGAGCCAGAAAAAGACTTCGTCAATGACGAAGTCTTTTTTATTTTGTCTCAAAAAAGGCGCTGCAGTATTCTGCGCCGTAGGGCTTCCGGCCCTGCGGGCGGGAACGTGCCTGCGCCCGCGGCCCGGCGACAGGCAAAACCGGGCTGGGGGCCAGCCGGCCCAGGGTGAGGCTGCAAAAGCCGTGCGGTGTATGTGGGCAGGCCGGTCATGTGGCCTGCTTTTTTCTCTTTTGCATACTGCCTTGTGCCCGGCCCTAATCTGCGGCACAGGCCTTTTGCCCGCCCTGCCTGCGGTCCAAAGGTGCGCGGCCCGCATATTTTCTGCTCTCCGCGCGCCGGCCTCACAGATACCGGGCAGCAGCGTAAGGCTGATCGCTGCCCTCCGAACACACTTCAGAAAAAAATGCAGAAGCAGGACCTCGCTCCTTTACCGGTCAAAAATGTGCTTTCGCCTGCGGCCGCATCCTCTGTGCCTCTGCTAACGATGGAAGGTGCGGCGCATTGCCAGACGAAAGGCCGCAACTGCCCGCTGTTTTCTCTGTTATACAGCGATCTCCTGCCTTTCCTTTGTACAAATCCGTCAAAAACATTCTCTATTTTTTTGCGATTGCAACAGTTTACGTAACAAAGTTACTCAAATATACTCGGTACAGAAACAAATCTGTTTCTTAAAAACGACCGCGCCCGCGGCGTCGGCAGGAGACGTGCTCTGTCGGACGAGCGCCCCGTAAAACTTGCAGCAACAAAAAACGGAGGGATGATCTATTATGAAAATTGGGTACACCGGCTGGACCTGGGACACCGACGAGTATCGCGACTGGGCCCCGTTCAACGAGTTTCACAAAGAAAATTTCGAGCAGTTCCTGCGCGAGGTTTCCAACCTGGGCTATGAGACGGTAGAAAATTTCAGCTTTATCGCCGACTATTATGCAGACGATGTCCAGGGCTTTAAAGACGTAGTTGCCAAATATGGCCTGAAATTCGAAAATCTCTACTTTTATTTTACGGATGATGAAGCCGCTGACTGCGAAAATGCAAAAAAATATATCGCCTTTGCCAAAGAGGTGGGGGCGCATCACATGAATATGCAGGGCGTGATGTGGAAAGACACCCCTTTCAGCCGCCCCACTGACGAGGAAAAGATCCTCAGCTATGCGCGCCGCAGCAATGTGATCGGCAAACTGTGCGCCGAGGCCGGCATCAAGGCCTGCATGCATCCCCACGCAAATACCGCCGTATTCACCGAGGAGCAGATCGATCTTTTCTGCGCCAACACCGACCCCCAGTATGTCTGGCTTTGCCTGGACACCGCCCACATCACCCTGGCGGGTATGGACGCCCCCAAGGCCGCGAAAAAATACGGCAAGCGGGTGGGTTATATGCATCTGAAAGACCTTGACCCCAACCCCGAAGCTCATCCCGAGTGGCCGATGCGCCGTTTTCTGCCGCTGGGCTATGGCTGCGTGGACTTCAGGGGCGTGGTGCGCGGCCTGAAAGAAGAGGGCTATGACGGCATCCTCTGCGTCGAGCTGGACTACCAGCCGGTCTGCAACTACAAGTCCGCCATGGACAGCCGCAATTACCTGCACAACGTCCTGGGCTTTTAAGTGTTTTCTCTTTCTCCTGTTTTGCACGAAAAGGACGGACCCTGCCGCTCAAAAAGCGGACAAGGCCCGTCCTTTTCGTATTTTGTGGGCTGTGCCCAGGTCCCTGCGCCCGCGTCCCTGCAAGTCTGCTCGCCGGCCGCAGCGCACGCCTTAAAGAGAGCGCTCTGCCGCCTCTTCCGTCGCCCTGCCTGCAGCCCGTGAGAGCGGCCAAAGCGAGGCCCTCGCGGCACTGCTTTCCGGTTCTGCTCGCAGCTTCTCTTGCTGTGCGCGGGGGGCAGCGGCACCGCTTTTTGTCACCGGCGTTTTGCGCACGCCGGCTTCACAGCCCCAGTTTTTTTCTGTAATACCCCTCCGCGCAGTAGACTGCGCCTGCGGGGTTGTGGGCCAACACCCGGTCTTTGGCGATCAGGGTGGTCACAAGAGCATCCGAGTATTTATAAAACAGGGAGTCGTGCCCCACGCAGAGCCCTATCAGGACATTGAACTGGGTGCCGTGCAGGTTGAGCAGCTTTGCCTGGGAAATGGGATTGCACATCATCTCTTCCGCTTCCGGGTCCACCTTGTGCTCCCGGGCAATGCCCGCCCGCTCTTTTTCGATGCCGCCCGTCTTGCAGATGACCGACGCCACCTCGAACCCGTGCCGGACAAAGATGCGGCTGATGATGCGCGCTTCCTGCGACAGACCCTGGCAGAAAGCGATGCCGATGCGCCGGTAGTTCATCGCCTTGCAGAGCTCCAGCGTCTCTTTGAGGCGGCACCACTCGCCATACCCCAGGCCCTCGATCTCGGAAGCGGCTACATAAAACTCGTGGTTTTCCTCTTTTTGATACTCGGGAAAGGTCTGCTCAAAGAACATCGGCTCCCGCATGGGACAATTTTGGGGCACTCCCTCGGCCGTGCCTTTGGCACAGGCCTGAACAGTACAACTGGCACAGGTCGGATACATGATTCCCTCTTTCCGCGGGCAAGCGCAGCGCCCAACTTTTTTCTCCCTCTCATCTTAGGCCTGCCCGACTTTTTTGTCAACGCGGCGCGCGGAGATTCGACTTTTGCGCCGCGCCGTGGTATGCTAAAGGCAGTTTTCTGCACTGCAAGGAGGTTTTCTGCCATGTCTCAGATCACCAAGCGGGCGCTGGCCGCCTCGCTGAAAAAGCTGCTGGCCGAAAAAGCGCTGGACAAGATCACCGTCACCGACCTGGTGGAGGATTGCGGTGTCAACCGCCAGACCTTTTATTACCACTTTCGCGATATTTACGATCTGGTGGAATGGATCTATACCAGCGAGGCCAGCGCCGCGTTGGGGGAAAAGAAAACCTATGACACCTGGCAGCAGGGTTTTCTGGAGATCTTTCGCTACGCGCAGGAAAACCGTGCCTTTGTGCTGCGCACCTACCATTCCCTGAGCCGGGAACACCTGGAACGCTATCTTTTCAGCGAGACCTACGCCCTGCTGGAAAACGTGGTGGAGGAGCAGTCTGCGGGGCGCTCGATCCGCAGCAGCGACAAGGCCTTTATCGCCAATTTTTACAAATACGGTTTTGTGGGGCTGATGCTGGACTGGATCGGCGCCGGCATGAAAGAGGACCCCCGCGCCCTGGTGGAGCGGCTGGAACTGGTGATCCACGGCAGCATCTCCGCCGCGCTGGACCGCCTCGCCCACTGACCCCCGGCGCGGCGCGGCTTTTTTCGTTCCGCTCTGCCTTTCCCGCCGCTGGACCCGCCCTCTGTTTTTTTATGGCTTCGCAAGAAAAAGCGATCCATCTTAATTGCCCCCGCCCTCGCCGCTTGCGCGGCAACCGGGCGGATGGCCGAAAAAATAGCCGCTGCGCGGCTATTTTTGTTACTTTGCAACAAAAACAACTTATTCTGATTCACCGTGGCCTGAGGACAGGCCGCATGGCTACAAAAAATAGCCTGCGGCTATTTTTCATACAGATCCCCCTCTGTGACCAAAATTTATACAATTTTGCCGCCGTGCCGGAATTTCCGACACGGCCTTTTTTCTGTCCATGGCGGCGGGCCGTATAGAGCGCTATCATGGAACCATCAAGAGAAAACGATGGCGCAGGCAACCGGGCCGGACGCCGTACAGCTCTTGAAAAGCGCTGAGAAAAGCCCCGCTGCCCTGTCGGGGAAAGCGGAGGACCGGCATTTTTTAATGGAGGGAAAACAAATGTATTATTCAAACGGGAACTATGAGGCGTTCGCGCGCCCCGAAAAGCCGAAAGACGTGGATAAAAAATCAGCCTATCTGGTGGGTTCCGGCCTGGCCTCGCTGGCTGCCGCCTGTTTTTTGGTGCGGGACGGCCAGATGAAAGGGGACCGCATCCACATCCTGGAGGCGCTCGATCTGCCGGGCGGCTCCTGCGACGGCGTTCAGGACCCCACCCGCGGTTTTGTGATGCGCGGGGGCCGCGAGATGGAAAACCATTTCGAATGTCTGTGGGACCTGTTCCGCTCCATCCCCTCCATCGAGACCGAGGGTGTCTCGGTGCTGGATGAATATTACTGGCTGAATAAGCACGATCCCAATTACTCTCTCTGCCGTGCCACCGAAAAACGCGGGCAGGACGCGCACACCGACGGCAAGTTCACCCTGTCCGACAAGGCGGCCATGCAGGTGATGAAGCTGTTCTTCACCCCGGACGAGCAGCTGTACGACAAAACGTTGGACGATGTGTTCGACGAGGAGTTTTACTCTTCCAACTTCTGGCTGTACTGGCAGACCATGTTCGCCTTTGAGCGCTGGCACTCGGCGCTGGAGATGAAGCTGTATATCCAGCGCTATATCCATCATATCGGCGGCCTGCCCGATTTTTCCGCCCTCAAATTCACCAAATACAACCAGTACGAATCCCTGATCCTGCCGATGGTAAAGTATCTGCAGGGGCACGGCGTGCAGTTTGAATACGGCGTGACGGTCACCAACGTGCGCTTTGAGATCGCGGACGGCAGAAAAACCGCGCGGCAGATCGTCTGTGTGCGCGGCGGCAAAGAGGAGACCATCGACCTGATCGAGGACGACCTGGTCTTTGTCACCAACGGCTGCTGCACCGAAAGCTCCGCCTATGGCGATCAGGACCATGCTCCGGCCGTCACGGTGAAAAACGGCGAGGGCGCCTGCTGGGATCTGTGGCGCAATATCGCCGCCCAGGACACCTCTTTCGGCCGTCCTGAAAAGTTCTGTTCCGACATCAGCCGCAGCAACTGGGAATCCGCTACCGTCACCACGCTGGACGGCCGCATTCCTCCCTATCTGGAAAAGATCTGCAAGCGCGACCCGTTCTCCGGCCGAGTGGTCACCGGCGGCATCGTGACCGTTCGGGACTCGGGCTGGTACATGAGCTGGACCGTTAACCGTCAGCCTCAGTTCCGCAGCCAGGGCAAAGACCAGCTCTGCGTATGGGTGTACGGTCTGTATACCGACCGGCCCGGTGATTTTGTCAAAAAGCCGATGAAAGACTGCACCGGCATGGAGATCACGGAAGAGTGGCTCTATCATCTGGGGGTCCCCGAAGCGGAGATCCCCGACATGGCGGCCCACTCCGCTGTCTGCGTGCCGGTCATGATGCCCTATATCACGGCGTTCTTCATGCCCCGCGCCGCGGGCGACCGCCCGGCGGTGGTGCCGCAGGGCTGCGTCAACTTTGCTTTTCTCGGCCAGTTTGCCGAGACCCCGCGGGACACCATCTTCACCACCGAGTACTCGGTGCGCACCGCAATGGAAGCGGTCTACACCCTGCTGGACGTGGACCGCGGCGTGCCAGAGGTCTGGGGCAGCGTCTATGATATGCGCGCCCTGCTGGACGCGACTGTGAAGATGATGGACGGCAAAAAGCTCACCGACGTCAAACTGCCTCTGGCCGCCCAGCTGGTGGAAAAAAAGGCCCTGAAAGCTTTGGAGGGCACGGTGGCGGAAGAGCTGCTGCGCCGCTATCACGCGATCTGACCCTGTCTGTCCGCTCAAAAAAACAAAAACGGCCGGGCGCTTTTCCCCGCTTTGTGGGGAGAGCGCCCGGCCCTCTTTTTCTTCCTCTGCGCCTGTCGCAGCGCAGGCGCCTTATCTGCGGCCTCTGCGCGCCGATTTTTCGCGCGCCGCCGATCTCTTTCCGGCGCGCCGGGATATTGAGCACAGGCGTGATCGCATGCCTGGATGGACAGCCGCCCCCCTGCGGCAAAGCCTCAGCCGCCGCGGTACGCCGCGCCGCCCCGGCGCGGACAGGCTGACGCCCCGGCGCCGGGCTGGGGCGCTGAACACATGCCGCTCTCTGCCCCGTTCGCGCGGCGCTCCTGTGCGGACGGGGGGCCGCTGTCCTGTTCCGGAACTGCGGCTCCCTCAGGCCGCCGGCCGCCTTTTCCCGCCGCACAGCGGCCGCGGCACAGCGCCCCGGCTCTCTTCTCCCCCGCAGTCAGGCAAAAGCGTGTCCCTGCCGCGCCCGCTCAGGCGCCGCAGCGCAAGGGGCCTGTCATCCGCAGGGGTTCCAGCACCTCCTGCAGCCGCTCGGGCGGCAGTACCCCCTCCCGCTCCGCCAGCAGCCGCACGGGGATCTCCTCCTGCACCGCCTCTTTTGCCAGCGCCGCGCTGCGCTCGTACCCAATGATGGGGCAAAGGGCGGCCGCGACCCCGGCGCTGCGCTCCACCATGCGGCGGCAGTTTTCCCGCTCGGCGCGGATGCCGGCCACGCAGTGGTCCACAAAGGTGCGCACCGCATTGCGCAGCAGCTCGGCGGATTCAAACAGGCTGTGCAGCAGCACGGGCTCGAAAGCGTTCAGTTCCAGCTGGCCCGCCTCAGCGGCCAGCATGATGGTGACGTCGTTGCCCATGATCCGGAACGCGACCTGGTTCACCACTTCGGGCAGCACCGGGTTCACCTTGCCCGGCATGATGGAAGAGCCGTTCTGTCTGGCGGGCAGTGCGATCTCGCTGATGCCGGCCCGCGGCCCCATCGAGAGCAGTCTCAGATCGTTTGCCAGCTTGGAGAGGTCCACCGCGCAGGTCTTGAGCAGCCCCGAGACTTCCACAAAGCAGTCCAGGTTCTGGGTGGCGTCGATGAGGTCGTCCGCGCGGCGCAGCTGCAGGCCGGTCAGCTCCGCCAGAACAGGGACCACCCGCTGCAGATAGCGCGGGTCGGCGTTCAGCGAGGTGCCGATGGCCGTGCCCCCCAGGTTGACCACCAAAAGCTTTTGTTCCGCCGCAGCCAGGCGCGCCTCGTCCCGGCGGGCCGCAGCCGCCCAGGCTGCAAACGACTGCCCCAGCCGCACCGGCACCGCGTCCTGCAGCTGGGTGCGCCCCATTTTGAGCACGCCGTCAAACTCCAGCGCCTTTTTTTCCAGCGCGGCCCGCAGGCGGGACAGCTCCCCGCGCGCATCCCGCAGCAGCCGTATCGCCGCAATCTTGCCCGCCGTGGGGAAGACATCGTTGGTGGACTGCCCCATGTTCACGTGGTCGTTGGGGTGCAGGATGCTGTAATCGCCTTTTGCCCCGCCCAGCAGTTCGATGGCGCGGTTGGCGATCACCTCGTTGGCGTTCATATTTGCCGACGTGCCCGCCCCGCCCTGGATGGGGTCCACGATAAAGGCGTCCCGCAGGCCCCCGGCAATGACCTCGTCGCAGGCCCGCAGCACGGCATCCGCCCGCGCCGGGTCCAGCAGCCCTGCGTCCCGGTTGCAGAGCGCCGCGGCTTTTTTCACCTCTGCCAGCGCCGTGATCAGCTGCGGGTGCAGCCGCCGCCCGGTAATGGGGAAATTCTCCTGTCCGCGCAGAGACTGCACGCCATAATAGGCCTGCTCGGGCACTGCCAGCGTGCCGATGGAATCATGCTCCTGCCTCATTTTCACTGCCCCCCTTTTTGTCTGCCTCAAGCATACAACAGGCCCCGTGGGGTGTAAACAGGTCCGGCCGAGGTCAATGGAACATTTTGTTTGCACGCCTCAAAACTTTTGTTTTTTTCGTGGAAAGGCCGCTTTTTTTGTTTTATAATAGAAGCAGAAAACCGCTGTTGCCGCGCCGCGGGAATAAGGAGAGGATCTTTTGGACCAATTGGATCAGGAACTGCTCTTCCTGCTGGCAGAAAATGCCCGCGCCTCTTTTCGGGAGCTCTCGCAGCGGGTACATCTCTCCCCGCCCGCGGTGGCGGCCCGCATCGCCCGGCTGGAACGGGAGGGGCTGCTGCGCGGCTACCGTGCGCTTTTGGCCCCGGAGCAGTGCGGTTATCCGCTGACGGCACTGATCAGCCTCTCGATGCCCCCTGCCCGCGAGCCTGAATTCACGGCCCTGATTCTGGATTCTCCCCAGGTGTGGGAATGCCATCATGTGGCGGGGCCCTATTCCATGGTGCTGCGGGCCGGTTTTTCCGGCACGCGGGAGATGGACCGGTTTGTCAAGCGGCTGCAGGCCTTTGGCAAGACCCAGACCCAGATCATCTTTTCCACCGTCAAGGACGAGCCGGTACTGCCCGCTGCGGTTGCGGCGGAGCCCTCCGGCAGCTGAAACCGCCCTCTTTGCCTCAGGCCGTCCCCTGTTTCCCGCTGCGTCCCGCCCTTTTGCTCCATCCTCTGCCCGGACGCCGGGCCGGCACAAAAAAAGCAGCCGCGCCGCGGCTGCTTTTTTGCGTGGTTCCATGGGCGGCTCCTGCAGAAAAACGCATTCCCGCTTTCCGGGGCAGCCGGGCCAGGGCGCGTTTTTTTGCCCGTTTTCTCCTGCGGCCGGGCCCGCAGGCGGTCTGCCTGCGTCCCCCGCATCGACGGGGACCCCCATCGGGGGCAGCGGCCTTTGCCGGTTTTACGCTCCCTGAGGCGCTGCTGCAAAACAGCGCCCGCGCCCTGAGACCGCCCCAGCCCTAAGCCCTGCGCTTTCCCCTGCGGCCCAGGGCCGGTTTCCCTGCCGGTACGCCCGCTTGTTTTCAATACTCGGCCCTTTTGAAAACGGCGTTTGCCAGCCGGGACGACAAAAAGAACATGGCGGCCGTCACAGCCCACACCAGCAGCAGGCTCATGTAATACCGAAGATCGTCGATCCTTTGAAACCCGTTCATCAGATTGATGACCCAGGCCAGCAGCATCCCAAAACCGACCGCGCCGGCAAAGCTGATGACGATCAGCGCCTCTGTCTTTTCCGCGCCGAAGCGATAAAAGAGCGGGCAGAAAACCGCCCCGGCAAACACCGCGATCACGCCGCCCCCGGTGATCAGGGTGAGGGCATCCCGCAGGCCCAGGTCGAAGTAATGGTTTCCATGCAAAAAAACGGTCAGCGCCGTCGCCAAGGCCGTGACCAGAACCCCCAGCAGGCAGAAAGCCGCGTGGGTGGCATAAAAACTGTCCACGATCTCGCTTCTGCGCACAGGAAAGGCCAGCTTATGCCTGCCCCATTTGGAACCGGCCTCTTTTCTCAGCCCTGCAAGGGAGAGAAGCGCAAACCCCGGGGCCGCCGCGGCCGCAAACCCAAACAGCAGCGCCGCATTGCCGGTCAAAACAAGGGCCGCGGCAAACAGGAGCAAAAACCCGGAAAACAGCTTCAGGCTTTCAAGCGCACTGTAAAAATTATTCTTCAGCAGACCTCTCATTTTGTTTTTCCTTTCACCAGCAGCAGCATGATCTCATCTATCGTCGTCTGGTCGGCCACGACGTCTTTGTACTTTTGGCGGGCTTCTTTCCCGTTGGGCACCAATACGTCGATCTGGTATTCTTTTTTCCGGTATGCAATGATGTCTTTTGGATCGATCGCCTCAAACTGTCTCTCTTTGCAGCGCAGCACTGCATAGCGGTAGATCAGGTCGTCTTTGGAGGCGGTCAGGACGACTTTTCCTCTGTGGAGGAACGTGATGTGATCCGCGATTCTTTCCAGGTCGCTGGTGATGTGGGAAGAAAGCAGGATCGAATGGCTCTCATCCTCCACAAAACCGAGAAATACGTCCAGCATTTCGTCGCGCACAATAGGGTCCAGCCCGCTGGTCGCCTCGTCCAGGATCAGCAGCCTGGGATGATGCGCCAGCGCCGCCGCAATGGCCAGCTTCATCGTCATCCCTTTGGAGTACGACTTTATTTTCTGCTCTCTGGTGATGGAAAAGCTGTCGAGATATCCCTGAAAGGCCGCGTCGTCCCATTGCCTGTAGACACCGCGCATAATGTCCGCCAATTGCCCCGCAGAGAGATGATCGGGGAAATTGTCTCCGTCGTAAACGACGCCGATGTTTTCGCGCAGCTCCCGGTCGCCGTCCGACAATTCGCTGCCGAATAACCTGACCGTCCCGCCGTCCCTGAAAAGCGTGTTGAGGATGCAGCCGATCACCGTGGTCTTTCCCGCTCCATTTTCTCCCACAAGGCCCATAATGGTCCCCGCCGGTACGGCGAAAGAAACCTTGTCCAAAACAAAATCAGACTTTGCATAGCTTTTCGAAACATCCGTCAGTTCCAAAACAGGGCACATCGTCATTCCTCCTCTGTGTAGAACAAGGATAACAGTTCAATCAGTTTTTCGAGTGGGATATTGCTTGTCCGGCCGATCTGTGCAGCCTGCTGGAGGTGCTCTTCCGCCTGCCGCTGCTGCTCTTCCTGATAAAAATCTTTGTTTTGAAGCGCTACAAAGCTGCCGCGGCCCACCGTGGTCTCGATAAAACCGTCCCGCTGCAGGTCCTCATACGCCTTTTGGACCGTAATGACGCTGATGTGCAGCGACCTTGCCAGCGCCCTCATGGACGGGATCGCCTGGCCTGTCTGCAGCTCCCCGCTCATGATCATGGCCTTGATCTGCAGGGTTATCTGCTCATAGATCGGCTTACTGGTATTGCTGCTGATGACGAGTTCCACGATAGTCCCCCAGTGTTCTATAGTGTACTTATCAAACAAGTACACTATAACACAGCCCGAGCCCTCTGTCAACAAAAGGCGGGTCACCATTTCCAAAAATTTTTTAAAAAAGGCAAAAAAGCACTTGACCCTCACGGTGCGTTATAGTCTAGAATGAGGTCATCAAGAGCGGGAGGAAACCGGCGATGAAAACAGTAAAGGAAATATCGGACCTGACAGGGATCAGCGTGCGCACGCTTCACTATTACGACGAGATCGGGCTGCTGAAGCCCACCGGCAAAAGCGCGTCGGGCTACCGGCTTTATGACGATAAAGCCCTGGAAGTATTGCAGCAGATCCTGTTTTTTCGTGAATTCGATATCCCCTTAAAAGAGATCAAAGCCGTGATGGAAGACCCGTCTCTTGACCGGGATCAAATTCTTCGGATGCAGCGCGGCATGCTGGAGGCCAAAAAGGCGCGCATCGCGCGGCTGATCGCCAGCATCGACGGCATCCTGAAAGGGGAGAACAAAATGGATTTTGAAATTTTTAATCGCTCTGAGATCGAGGCGCTCTGCCAGACCACCATCGACCGCATGCCGGATCTCCTGCGTCAGAGCATCCTGCAGGAGTTCGGCAGCATAGAACAGTGGCGGGCGCACTATATCGAGCGCGCCGCAAAAGAAGACATGCAGCGCGGCTATCAAAAGCTGGTTGAATGGTATGGGGACAAAGGCTCCGCCCTGAAAGCAATGACCGATCCGCCCAGCATGGAGGTCGCCCAGGCCTGCATGAAACGGGTGGACGCGGTGCTGCAGAAGCTGATCGCCCACCGGGACGAGCCGGTAGATACTTTTGCCGTAAAGGAGATCGTGGGCGAGTATGGGTATCTCCTGAAACAGCTCTATCAGATCAAGCGCGAGGACGGGCTGATGCTGCAGGTGGCCGCCAGCTACGAGGACGAGCGCATCCGCGCCGGCACCGACGAAAAGTACGGCGATGGGGCGGCGGCGTTTTTCAAACACGCGATCGAGAGCTTTTACGGAAAAGAGCAAAAAAACAAGAGCTGAACGCCCGCTCCCTTTTCCCACAAGGGAGAAAGGAGTTAAAAAACAGCAAAAAGACGGTGGAGAAAGCGTTTGGGCTTTCTCCACCGTCTTTTTGTGCCGCCCCGGCCGCCGGGGGCGGGCGCAGGGCCAGGCTTCCCCCCCCGGGCGGATCACCGCCCGCGCTGCCCGCGCGTCCGCCGCTCCACCCAGATAAAATAGCCGATGCAGAGCAGGATCTGCACCAGCGTGGAGGCCGGCGTCGCCAGCCCGACCCTGAACAGCGAGACCGGGCGCAGCGTCCCCATAAAGTAAGAGACTGGGATACGCACCAGAAACGCGCCCACGATGCCCTGTACCATGACAAAAGCGGTCTCTCCGCTGCCGTTGAAATACCCGCAGAAGCAGAACAAAAACGAGACCATCAGCGTGTCGATGGCGTAAGCGCGCAGATAATCCCACGCGGCGGCGACCACCTGCGGGTCTCTGGCAAAAATGCCCGCCAGCGCGTCGCCTTTAAAAAAGGCCAGCGCCGCCATGACCACGCTGAACGCGAACGCCGCCGCCATGCCGTAAAGCATCGCCCGCTTTGCCCGCGCCGGCTGCCCCGCGCCGATGTTCTGGCCGACAAAAGCGGACAGGGACTGCATATAGGCCGAGGGCACCATCATGATAAACGCACAGAGCTTTTCCGCCACGCCCACGCCCGCCGAGGCGATGACCCCAAGCGAGTTCACGATGGCCAAAATCACCAGAAAAGAAATGCTGACCAGCAGCTCCTGCAGGGCGATGGGCGCGCCCAGGCGCAGCATGCGCGAAATATTTGCACGGTCAAAGCGGATGTCTCTGCGCGAAAATGGAAAAGGCAGCCCCCGCCGCTTTGTGACCAGCAGGCAAAGCGCCACGCTGACCGCCTGGGCCAGCACGGTGGCCAGGGCCGCCCCCGCCACCCCCATGCCGAAGCCCGCCACAAAGATCAGGTCTCCCGCAATGTTGACCGCGCAGGCCACCGATACGGTGAAGAGCGGCGTTTTGGAATCGCCCATGCCGCGGAACACGCCGCCCAGCACGTTATATGCCACAATAAAGGGCAGCCCGCCCGAGCAGACCCGCACATAGGTCACCGTGCCGGCATAAGCTTCAGCCGGGGCCTGCATCAGGACGGCCAGCGCGCCGGCAGCCAGTTCCATCACCACCAGCATCGCCGCCGCAAGCGCGGCAAACAGGCAAATGGCGCTGCCGATGACGCCGCCCGCCTCCGCTTTGCGGCCCTGGCCGATCTTTTGGGCCAGCAGGATCGTAGCGCCCATGGCAAGGCTGTTGACAAGAAAGGTGATGGTCTGCATGATCTGGCTGCCCGTGGAGACGGCCGAGACGTCCGCCGCCGCGCCGAACCGGCCGACCACCAGCAGGTCGACCGCGCCATACATGGCCTGCAGGCAGAGCGCCAGCAGCACCGGCAGGGTGAATTTGAGAAGCGGCGCCAGTATTTTGCCCTGCGTGAAATTTTGTGTCTGACTCATAGTTTCCTCCTGCGCTGAAACGGATGGGACCGCCCCGGCTGCACAAAAAAGCACCGGAGCAAATAACAGGCGTCTCAGCCTGTCATCTTCTCCGGTGCCGCAACTTCCAATGAGCGCCCACCCTCCGATGAACGTTATCCAGTATAAAGTAATTGCAAAAATTTGTCAACCGGCCGCCCAGCTCCGCTCTTTTGCCCGGGGGGCGGCCGCTGGGCGGCTGGAAATTTCACCCCCTACACCGCGAAAACCGTGCGCCGCAGCGCGGAATGTGCTATAATAAAAAAACTAAGGATATCTCCGCGCACAAGCCGCGCTGATCCATCCGCATGCAAGGAGGAAGAGAGCATGATCGGTGATTTTATGAAAGCAGCATTCCCGTGGATCTTGATCGGCCTGTTCGCCGCAGTCAGCTGTTCTTTTGCCGCAAAAAAAGAAAACTAGCCTTTTAGCGATCAGGCAGCCGCCCAGGATAAGGCGGCTGCCGTTTTTTGTCCATCTGGTGAAAGCGCGCCAGGCCGGGCCAGGCAGCCGATGCAAGAGAGAGCCCCGGGGAGCAAATCCGGCGCCGCGGTTTTCCGCGGCGGAAAAGTGCGTCTGCCCGCCGCCCCCGCCGCTCCGCAGGCAAACCATGGGCCGCCGCTCAGCTCGCCCCCTCGGCGCAGTCAAACTGGGCGCGATAAAGCTCACTGTAATAGCCGCCGCGCCGCATCAGCTCCTCATGCGTGCCGCACTCGGCCACCGCGCCCTCCCGCAGCACTGCAATCAGGTCCGCGTTCTGGATGGTGGAAAGGCGATGGGCGATCACAAAACAGGTGCGCCCCTCCATCAGGCGCAGCATGGCTGCCTGGATGCGGCGCTCGGTTCGGGTGTCCACGTTGGATGTGGCCTCGTCCAGGATCAGCATCGGCGCATCCAGCAGCATGGCGCGCGCGATCGTCAGCAACTGGCGCTGCCCCTTGGAGATGTTGGTCCCGCCGTCCCGCAGCACCGTGTCGTAGCCCTGGGGAAGCGACTGGATAAACCGGTCGATCCTGGCGGCTTTGGCGGCCTCCCGCACCTCTGCCAGCGTCACCCCCTCTTTGCCGTAAGCCAGGTTCTCATAGACTGTGCCCGAGAAGAGCCAGGTGTCCTGCAGGACCATGGAATAGGCCCTGCGCAGGCTGGCCCGGGTAAGCGAGCCGATCTCGCTGCCGTCCACGGTGATGACGCCCGAATCGGCGTCATAAAAGCGCATCAGCAGGTTGATGACCGTGGTCTTGCCCGCACCGGTGGGGCCCACAATGGCCACCACCTGCCCGGGCCTGGCCGACAGCGTAAAGCCGTCCAGCACCGGTGTGCCGGCAGAGTAGCCAAACCGCACCTCCCGCAGCTCCACCGCACCGCGCACCTGCGCAAGCTCGGCCGCCTCCGGCGCATCGGGGGTCTCTTCCGGCTCATCCAGCAGGCGGAATACCCGCTCTGCCGCCGCCAGCGCCGACTGCAGCTCGCTGAGGATATTGGCAAATTCGTTGATCGGGCCAGAGAACTTGCGCGAATAGAGCACAAAGGAGGACACGCTGCCCAGGCTGATGCCCCCGCCCATATAGAGCAGCGCGCCAAAGATGCTCACCAGCGCAAGGGAGAGGTTGTTGATAAAATTAACGGTCGGCCCGGTGGCGCTGGCAAAGGTGTCGGCCCGGCAGTTGGCGTCGCAGGCGGCCTGGTTTTTTTCTTCAAAGCGCTGCTGAAACACTTCTTCCCGCCCATAGGCCTTGATGGTGCGCAGACCGCCGGTCATCTCCTCGGCAAACCCGTTCAGGTCGCCCAGGCTTTGGGACCGGTCGCGATAAAGCGGCCTCACCCGCCGGGAGCGATAACGGGTAAACACGATCGAGATGGGGATCGTCACCACGAAGATCAGGATCAGCTGCGGAGAGATGGTGAGCATCATCACAAAGGACCCCACCACCGTGATGGCGCTGGCCAGCATCTGCACCAGATCGTTGGACAGCGAGGCGCTGACGGTGTCCACGTCGTAGGAGAGCACGCTCAGCACATCGCCGATGGCGCGGGTATCAAAAAATCGCACCGGCAGCTTCATCAAATGATCGTACAGATCTTTGCGCAGCCGATAGACGACATTGCGGCTCAACTGCACCATCAGGGCGGCGAGCAGATAACTGAGCACGGCCGAGATCAGGTAGAAAAGCAGCATCTGGCCCGCATATTTGAATACCGTGGCAAAATCCACCCGACCCGGGCCCGGCCGGATGGCGTCGATGGCGTATCCCGACAGTTTTGGCCCCACCAGGGCCAGCAGATTGCTGGACAGGCTGAGCACCGCCGCGGCTGCCAGCAGCCACTTATAGCCGCTGAGGTAGCCCCACAGCCGCCGCAGGATCACGGACGATTTTGCGTTGGGGCGCTCGAACGCGGCGCTGTGGCCATGTCCCCCCATTCCCTTATTGCGCGCCATCTACTCCACCTCCCCCATCTGGATCTCGGCGATCTCGCGATAGCTGCCGCAGGTCCGCATCAGTTCGTCATGGCTGCCATAGCCCACGGCGCGCCCGTCCTCCAGCACCAGGATCCTGTCTGCGCTGCGGATCGAGCTGATTCGCTGGGCGACGATGATCTTGGTGGTGTCTTTGAAGTCCCGGGCCAAAGCGCGGCGCAGCGCGGCATCGGTCTTATAGTCCAAAGCACTGGAGCTGTCGTCCAGCAGCAGGATATCCGGGTCCGCTGCCAGTGCGCGGGCCAGCAGCACCCGCTGCTTCTGCCCGCCGCTCAGGTTGGCGCCCTTTGGCGACAGCTCGGCGCCAAAGCCGCCCGCCCGGGTGTTGATAAAGTCAGCCTGCGCCGTGCGGGCCGCCGCTTCCAGACGCTCCTGCGGCAGGCCGCGGCCAAAATCAATATTGGCCCCGATCTCGTCCGCATACAGAAAATCGTTCTGAAAGACCACTCCAAAGATACTGTGCAGGGCCGCCGGCTCCACCGAGCGCAGATCCTTTCCATCGACGGAGATCACACCATTGTCCGGGTCATAAAAGCGCAGCAGCAGCTGCAGGATGGTGCTTTTGCCGCTGCCGGTGGGACCGATGATCCCCAGCGTCTCCCCCCTGCGCAGGGAAAAGCTGATATCCGTCAGGTTGTCCTCCACCTTGCCGTAGGAAAAAGAGACGTGGTCAAAACGGATGTGCTCCTCTCCTCCCGCCGCCGGCTGCGGCCGGCTCTGCAGCTCCTCCGGCGCGTTGAGCACCTCGGCGATGCGGCGGCCGCTGGCTGCGCCCTTTGAATACATCACAAACATGCGGGATACCATCATCAGCGCGTTGAGGATAATGGTAAAATAGCTCAGAAAAGCGATGATAGTGCCCGGCTGTGTGTGTCCGGCGTTGACCCGGAACGCGCCCGCCACCACCACCGCCGTCAGACCGGCGTTGAGCAGCAGGTTCATGACCGGGTTTGTGACGTTCATCAGCAGGCCCGCCCGGCGCTCGCGGTCCACGACCTGGGCATTCGCCTCGTCGAAGCGCGCCTTTTCATATTCGCCCTTGGACAGCGCCTGGATCACCCGGATGCCCGCCATGCTCTCCTGCGAGCGCCGCACCAGCACGTCCAGCGCCGCCTGGGTGCGCGTGTAGAGCCGCACGCCACGGGTGGAGACAAACCAGACGACGGCCCCCAGCAGCGGCAGCGTGGCGATGAGGACCAGCGTGAGCACCGGTTCAAGCGATAGGGTGAGCGCGATCCCGCCCAGCAGTAAGATCGGCGCCCGCACGCCAAGACGCTGCATGCGGTCGATCATCTGGTTCACGTTATAGGTGTCCGAGGTCAGCCGCGAGATCAGGGACGGGGTGGTAAATGCGTCCTCCTGTGCACAGGAGAGGCGGGTCACCTTGGCAAACAGATCGCCGCGCAGCCTGTGTGTGACATCCCGCGAGGTGGCACAGGAGATGCGGTTCGCCGCCACATTGCCCACCACCGCCAGGGCCGCGCAGAGGACCATCAGGCCGCCCCATACCAACACGCTGTGAAAGTCGCCGGAGGGGACCGCCTCGTCCAGGATGACCGAGAGCATCCAGGGCAGCAGCAGTTCCACCACCGTGCCCGCCAGTTTGATGCACATTTCCACCGCAATAATGCCCGCTTTGGGACGCAGATATCGCAAAACCGTTTTCATCCGATCTCCTCCGCGCGGCGCGCCAGTTTCTCCAACAGATCTTCCAGCTGATCCCGCTCCTCAGCAGCCAGATCGCGAAACAGCTTTTCCCGCCAGCTGCGGAAAGCTTCCCGCACCACCGGCAGCATCTGCTGCGCCTTTTCTGTGGGATAGACCTCCACCGCCCGCCGGTCGCTCTCGCTGCGGCGGCGCAGCACATATCCGTTTTCTTCCAGCATCGTCAGCTGCCGTGTCACATTGCTGCGGTTGACATGCAGCCGCAGCGCCAGCTGGTCCTGCGTGATGCCGGGCGTGCTGCAGATCTCCGGCAGATACGGGGCCTGCCAGCCGGTCAGGCCCGTCCCCTCCAGCCGCGCCTCCCGGTACAGGGCGGCACAGCGCGAGATCGTGTTGATATTGCCCATCAAATGATGTTTCATCCTGTCCTCCTCGCTCGCCTGTCATTTTGTTGCGTGCGCATTTATTGCGCGCGCAATTATATGGCCTTAAAAATTCCTTTCTCAACACTTCTGAGAAAGGAACTTCTGTTTTGTATTATTATACCAGCCCTGCTGAAAAAGCACAAGTGTCCTTTTCTCAGCTGCAATACGTTTTTTTCGGGGCTTTTAGCTTCGGAAAAGCGGCAGCACCCCGGATGCACAGCACAGCACAGCGCAGGTCCGGGATCCCGCCGCCAGCCACCGGCCGGGCAAACAATAAAGCGGCCCAAAAGCCCGGAAATGCGCCCGAAACAAGTTCAGCAAAGCAGGCGGGAAACCGGCAGGGAAAGCGGAAAAACATCAAAACGGGCCGGCCCGGAAAACGGCTCCCTGCAGGGCGATGCTTTCTCTGCCGGCTCCTGCCGTCCATTCCCAGTCCCCGCAAACCGCTTCCACCAAAGTGGACCTTCTAAAACGGCAGGACCGGCGCAAACGCAGGAAAGCGGTTCAGCAGCCGAAGATCTCCTTTGCCTGTCTCATATTGTCGATGACCGGCACTTCGAACGGGCAGCGCTTTTCGCAGGCGCCGCAGGAGATGCAGGCGGCCGCGGTGCGGGGCAGCAGGGCATAGTGCTCCCGCACAGTCTCGGGCACCGCGCCCTGGGCGCGGGCCAGATTGAGAAATTTTGTCACCGAGGCCACGTCGATCCCCTGCGGACAGGGGGCACAGTGCCCGCAATACATGCAATGCCCTTTCCAGCTGATCCGGGGCAGGGCGGCAAACGCGGCCGCATAGTCCCGCTCCTCGGCCGGGGCGTCCTCATAGCGCAGGCACGCCCGCAGTTCCTCTGCGGTATGCGCCCCCGACATCACGCAGGCCACCGCGGGGCGGGTCAACGCATAGTGGAGGCACTGGCTGACCGTGAGCGCCTTTCCCGCCGGGGAAAGCTCCGCGCTGAGCAGGTCGCCGCCGCCAAACGCTTTCATCACCGTAATGCCCACCCCCAGCCGCTGGCAGGCCTCGTAAAGCCCCGCCCGCTCGGGGTCCATGTTCGTGAGCGGCTTTTCATAGCTCTCATCCGCCCACAGCGCCTCCACATCCTCCCCTGCGGGCTGCAGGTCATAACAGGGATTGACGCTGAACATCAGCACGTCCACAAGGCCGCTCTCCACCGCAGCCCGCGCCGGGGCCGGGTTGTGGCTGGAAAGGCCGATACAGCCGATTTTCCCCTCCGCTTTCAGCTGCCGGGCGTACGCCATGACCGGTCCGTTTTTCACCGTTTCCCAGTCGTCCAGCGCGTCCACATAGTGGATCATCCCGATCTCCACATGGTCCGTGCCGAGCCGCGCCAGCAGATCCTCAAACCCGGCCTTCACCTCAGCGATCTCCCGGGTACGCTTGTACTGTCCGTCCCTCCAGATCGTGCACAGATGGCCCTGCAGGACAAATTTGTCCCTGCGGCCCCGCAGCGCCTTGCCCAGCGCCTCCCGCATGACAGGGTCGGGCGCATAGAGATCGATACAGTTGACGCCCGCCTCCTCCATCACATCCACCAGCGCGGCAGCCTCCGCCGCGCTTTTGCCCACAAAGCCCTCACAGCCCATGCCGATCTCGCCGACCCGCAGGCCGGTCCGCCCCAGTTCCCGATATTGCATCCCGCTTCCTCCTTTTTAAGATCTCCCATTTTTTGCGGCGGCCGGCAGCAGGCCCCGTCCGTCGTTTTGTCCAGGCAGCGCGCCTGCCCGCGCCCCGCACAGCCGGCCGTTTTTCCCCGGTGCAGAAAACTGCGCCCCGTCAGCCGCCGGGCGGTGTCTCCTGCCCCTGCCGCCCTTTTTTTCTCCGCGGCCCTGCTAGGCCGCTTTTCAGCCCCGCCGCGATCACCTCGCTGAAAAGCTGCGCCGCCTTTTTGCGCGCTGCCCGGGCGCCTTTCACACCGGGCAAAAGAGCGGCTGCCCGCAGCAAAATGCGCCGCAGCGTCTCCTCGTCCCAAGTGCAGAACGCTTTCCATCTGCCGGCAGCATAAGCCGCGGCGTATTCCTGTGCAAACTGCCGCGCCAGGGGCTCCAGTTCTGCGTCGGTGGGCCTGCCGTCAGCGGCGCGGCGCGCCTCCCACAGTGCGTCCCGCGCGGCGATAAATTCCCTGCGCGTGATGGGGGTCAGGCTGTCCCACTGTTCCCAGAGACGGTTCTCGTCCAGCGCTGCCAGCGCACCATCCAGATCAAGCAGACGGCAGTCGCCCGTCACCCGGAAGCAGTTCTTCCCCTGCGGCGCACCCAGGCAAAAATATCCTCCCGCTGCGATCCCCCTGCTTTCCAGAAGAAGCATATAGCCGGGCTTTTTTGTGTGTTCTTCCATGCGCGGTATGCCCCCCCTTTGCCCCGTCCTTTCAAACGCCCGGCGGCCGCGGAGCGGCGGCGCCCCGTTTTGTGCCGCCCCGTCGGGGCTCTCAGGGCGCGCGCCGTTTTTCAGGCCCCCGGAAAACGCCTGCAAAGGACCCCGGAAAGCGTGATCTTCTTCCCCTGCTGCTATTTTACCACAGCCGTTACCCGCCGTACAGAGCAGGCCGGCAGTCCGGCGCCCCCGGCGGGAAACCACCCCGCACGGGGCCTTTCTCCTGCTCCGCCGCTGTAGGATGATCATTCCCTGCAAAAAACCTTCAAACCCGCCGCGCCGTAAAATACCGGCGGCTTTTTCCCTGCCCGCAGAGGGGGGGCGTATCAAAACCGTCCTTTCACACATTCCGACTTTCTGTCTGCCTCTCTGCGGAAAGTCCGTCTCGTCCATGCCTCCCTCTCGCGCATGCGCTGTGCGGAAGTTCCCCCTCTGGACAGGCCTTGCCCCGGAAAGGCCTGCACATCGCCTGCCCGCCGCCAAACGTCGAGAGCAGCGGCCTGCCGGCAGGCCCGATAAAGAGCCGGCGGAACAGCGGCAGGCTCCGCTTCCCCGTGCTGTCCCCGGTCCCTCCAAAAAGCGCTGCACGGCGGATCGCAGTTTTTCCCGCCTCCGGTGAAAGGTCTGCCCGCAGGCGGCGTCCTCCTCAAGACGCAGTTCGGCGAAACGGGGCCGCTCCTAACACAAAGAAATTTCCTGTCTGGCTAAGAAGTCTCGCCGACAGAAGAAGATTCGTGCCAAACAGGGGATTTGAACTGCCGCTACCGCGCAAAATCAGTATCGGCAAAAAGAGGTCACAACGGAGTGGATAAAGCACGCGCTTTCGAATCCTATCCTCCAAAAACAATTCAGTTTTCAGACTCATGTTATCTGTTGAAAAGAAGTCATGACCTCCAGCCAAGCCGGAGGCTTGATCAAGCCCCAAAAGGGCATTTTAGCGGCGGGCACCTAAAGATGTACTGAACCATCTTTCTCTCGCATCAACTGCTCCGCCGCCCGTAAACGGACACAAGCCCATCTCCCTAAGCCGTTGCTGCTCGGCAGGCTGCTATGTTAGCAACTCGCTTCGCTCGATACTTGAAGCGAAAGCTTTTTTGCGCGGTGCCTCCACCGGCATAGCCACTGGTATCCCTAACCAAATAAAAATGCCGGAAAGTCTGATGGAATCAGGCTTTCCGGTATAAAACGACCCCCGGAATACTGAACAGTTTTCTTAAACTGCCCAGCATTCCAGGGGTCGGCTATTTGGTGCACCTCCAGGGACTCGAACCCTGGGCCCGCTGATTAAGAGTCAGCTGCTCTACCAACTGAGCTAGAGGTGCAGACGAAAGAAAAACGGCATACGCCGTTTTTCCGTAATGGTGACCCCTGCGGGAATCGAACCCACGATTGCGCCGTGAGAGGGCGCCGTCTTAGCCGCTTGACCAAGGGGCCGCATTCAAAAGCACTCTGTGCTTTTGAATGTAGCGAAGATGTCCTCGTGACGCTTACGCGCCCCGGATCGCTTTGCGATCACGGCCATCTTCGGCTCACTCCAGCACTCATGCTTTTGTGTAAAAGTGCCACCGGCGCTTTCATTGCAGCGAGGATGCCCTCGTGATGCTCACGCATCCCGGATCGCTTCGCGATCACGGCCATCCTCGGCGCTCTTCTGCGCTCTGGCTCTTTCGGGTAAGCACTTTGTGCTTTTGAATGTAGCGAAGATGTCCTCGTGACGCTCACGCGTCCCGGATCGCTTTGCGATCACCGCCATCTTCCGCTTCTTCTTTGCACTCATGCTTTTTTGCTGAGGATCTTTTCCCCTCATATAAGAAAAGGGCCGGCACCTACCTATTTTCCCAGGTCGTCTCCAACCAAG
>NZ_JACONZ010000003.1 GCF_014287275.1 Anaerofilum hominis | reverse complement strand
TGCTCCAAAATCAGCGACCGCTCCAGGTCCGGGTAGGTGCGGCGCAGGATGAGCTGCTTTGAGCCCGGATACCGCAGCGCATACAGCAGCGCGTCGATCAGCTGTCC
The DNA here is from genome assembly GCF_014287275.1 of Anaerofilum hominis. Taxonomy (GTDB): domain Bacteria; phylum Bacillota; class Clostridia; order Oscillospirales; family Ruminococcaceae; genus Pygmaiobacter; species Pygmaiobacter hominis. The sequence continues at coordinate 441,981 of NZ_JACONZ010000003.1, read as the reverse complement.
ATAGCTTTTGCCGCCGCCCGCCGCGCCTCCGAACAGCACCTCAAACGCTTTTGCCCGCACAAATGCCAGCTGCCGCGCCGTGATGTCGATGTCCAGCGTCACCGGACCACCCTCAAACGGATTTCCAGCTCTTGCTCCTCCGCAGGGGGAGGGCTGTCGCTGAATAGCCGGTACCGCTTACCCAGCAGCTCCAGCGCTTTCAGGCGCTGCGTCATCGCCACCGGCCGCACCACCGGGTTGCCCGACCGGTCCACGTCTGGATATTCCCGGCGTCCCAGGGCGATATTGGTCAGTTCCTCCAACACCCGCGCCGCGCCCCGGGCCTCGGCGTCTGTGCCCGGCGCTCCATCTGTGCCCGGTGCTCCGTCTGGCGCGCCCGGGCCCGGGGGCCGAGGCTCGCTTTCCACGCGTTTTTTTTCCGCCGCAGGCGGCTTCCCGGCCGCTGCGCTCTCCCCGCGGTCCGCCTCAACGGTAAAAACCGCCCCTTTCCCGGCATTCTTTGCCCCCGTCCGCTGCGGCGTCCGCGCCGTGCCGGGGCCTGCGGCGCACAGGGCGCTGCACCGCGCGCGTATCTTCTCCGTGTCAAACAACTGCTGTGCCCGCGCCTCCACCACGCTGTCGGTCAGTCCCCTGCAGCGGTAAGCCGCCCGATAGGCCCCGCACAGCCCCTGTCCCTGCATCAGTCCGCGCGCGAACGCCTCCTGGCACCTGCTCAGCCGCTGCTTTGGGCCGCGTCCTCCGTCCATACCGCACCTCCTCGCATTTTTCGCCCGGCAAACCGCTTTCCGCCGTCTTTTCCGGGCGCGCGCCCACCGTTTTCTCTCCGGGCGGGCCCGCATTTCGCCGCCTCTCCCGCCGCTTTCTTCGGCCCTGCGCCCCCTGCTGCTTCCCGTCTGTTTCCGTATCCTGTAATTGAATTGTATACTAGGCGGGTGTGGATAACGCACCCGGTTTCAACGCCCAAAAACAGCTTCAAAACGGCTCGGCGGGCCATTCTCAGCTTTCCTGTCCCGCTCCCGTCCGGCACAAAAGTCCTCGTCTGCCGCCTCTCAAAAAACAGCTCGGCTTCTTTCTCTGTGCGGCCTGCGCTCTGGTCCGCAAACGGGCGGATCGCCGCTCCGCTCCCGCCTGCGCTTTTTCGGCGGCCCATTTGGGACCGGCCCGATCCGCCCGCTTCCCGCTGCCGGCTTTTTCGCAGGTTTCACCTCCCCGGCCGGGCTCCGCTGTTTTTTCTCAAAGTCAGCCCCGGCCGCTCCCGCGCCTCACGCAGCCCCCTCCTTTGCATCCCCCCCTCTCCCGCACCGGGGCGTCCCTGCAAAACATCACCCGGGAGCTTCCAGCCGGAAAACATCCCATATCCCTCTCCCTCGTCCCCCGCCTGCTGTGAGAGCGCTCCCCTTTCTGCCTGCACCGCCCGCGTTTTGTCTCTGAAGTCGGAAAACAAAAAACAGGAAGCCGGGCTGTCTGTCCCCGGCTTCCTGTTTTATTTTGTTTCCCCTGCAAATCGGTTTTCCTCCTGTGGGCGCGGTCCGCAAAAGCCCCGCCCCCAGTCTGCTTTCTTCCTCCCCGCAGCCTCTCCTTTTGCCCTACGGACAAAAAAACAGGGCCCGTTTTGCAGGCCCTGCCTTGCTGCCGCAGCAGTTCATTTGACATTTTTGAACCCCGTGTGTTCCCTATCCGGCCATCCCCTCTGGGTTCTCTGGTTCCCCGTTCCGATAAAGATCCCGCCGTGTTCCCTGTTTCTGTCTGAGACCTCGCCCATCCCGCAGAGAACACAGCCGCAATAAAAACGCCCGCCGTCCTCCTGAACGCGGTCCGGCTTTTTTCTTCTCGGCCCGCCGTCAATCCTCCAGCACCGGCTGCGGCACCTCGATCATCTCCATTTCAGGCATAATGCTCCCCGTCAGCCACACTTCTCCGTCCTCCACGCTGACCAGTGCGTTATAGACATGTGCGGTATGGTCCTCGTGGATCTCAAAAGAGCGAAATCCATAATAGACATGCCTGCCCACCGAGAGCAGATAAAAATTTTCGATCCCCAGTTGCACATAGGTGAGTTCTTCTGCCGCGTATATGTCGAGAAAAGCCGCCTTTGCGATCCGCTTTGCCCGTTCGATCGATATCGGATACTCCCCCGTGAAATCCGGGTCAAGGTTTTCCCATATCTCGCCGCCCAGAGAAAAATCCCCAATGAACCGCACCAGTGGCCCGGCATAATCCGGGCTCGATACCTCCTTGATCAGCGGCAGCAGATCTCCATCTGGATATTCCGACACCGGACAATAGGGCAGATCGCGGATCGTCCGGTCATCCTCCTGGTCCGGCGCCATAAACGTGCGCCGGAACGGCGAATCCGACGGCAGCGGCTTTATATCCATCTCATACACCTGCCGGCTCTCTTCGGGTGCGGGGGTCGGTTTCGGCGTGGGGGAAGGCTTAACGGTCGGCCCCGGCGTGGCCGTTGCCGTGGGCGCAGGGGTCGGCCGCACGCCCACAGCCGGGGCTTTCCTTTCGCACCCCGCAAGGCACAGGCACAGCAAAAACACCGCTGTCCCCAGCATCCACTTTTTTGATCTCATCCCGCATCCATCCTTTCCGCAGCCGGTTATGCAAAGCCCAAAGCCCCGTATACAGCGGTTCTCCCCCAGCCGCTTCCTCGTCTCGTCCTATTTCTTCCGCAGACCGGGAGAAAGCTTTGCCCTTTTCCGTTCTCTCTCTTCCCAATATAGGCCGCCGCGGAGACGGGATTTCCCCTGCTCCGTTTTTCCTCCTCGGCCCGCCGTCAATCCTCCAGCACCGGCTGCGGCACCTCGATCACATATAAGATAGGCGTACTGCTCCCCGTCAGCCACACTTCTCCGTCCTCCACGCTGACCAGAGCGTTGTAGGCATGCGCGGTATGGTCCTCGTGGATCTCAAAAGAGCGAAATCCATAATAGACATGCCTGCCCACCGCAAACAGATCACAGTCCTCGATCCCCAGTTGCACATAGGTGAGTTCCTCGGCCGCGTATATGTCGAGAAAAGCCGCCTTTGCGATCTGCTTTGCCTGTTCGATCGATATCGGATACTCCCCCGTGAAATCCGGGTCAAGATTTTCCCATATCTCGCCGCTCAGAGAGAACCCCCCGATAGACCGCACCTGAGGCCCCGTATAATCCGGGCTGTAAGCCTCCTCCACCAGCGGCCGCGTTTCCCCGTAGGGATATTCCGACACCGGGCAATAGGGCAGATCGCGGATCGTCCGGTCGTCCTCCTGGTCCGGCTCTATAAACATGTGCCGGGACGGTGAATCTGGCGGCGGCGCGCTCCTTTTCATCTCATACACCTGCCGGCTCTCTTCGGGTGCAGGGGTCGGCTTCGGCGTGGGGGAGGGCTTAACGGTCGGCCCCGGCGTGGCCGTTGCCGTGGGCGCAGGGGTCGGCCGCACGCCCACAGCCGGGGCTTTCCTTTCGCACCCCGCAAGGCACAGGCACAGCAAAAACGCCGCCGTCCCCAGCATCCACTTTTTTGGTCTCATCCCGCATCCATCCTTTCCGCAGCCGGTTATACAAAGCCCAGTGTCCCGTATACTTTCATCAACTCTTCATAATAGTTGTCTGTTTGCGCATAACCGCCCTTTTCCACGCTGCGCATCCAGTCCTCTCCCGTTCCCTCCACCGCGTACCTTGACTTCAGCAGGTCGCAGTAGTAGTCCCAAAACTCCTCGTCACTGTGAAACGCCTTATAGATGACATACGCCTGATCTTGTTCCGACCACGCTGGTACGATTCCCGCCGGGCCCGGGTTGTCCTCGCTGCCGCGGATGCCCCCATAATTGTGGCTATCTTCAGGGGGCAGATGTTCCCCCCAACCCGATTCCAGCGCAAGCTGTGCTATCATAAACTCCGCCGGGATCCCTGTCTCTTTTTCTTTTTGCAGCGCAATGGCATAATGCTTTTCCACAAACGGCGCCACACGGACATGCGCCGGGTCAGAGCGGTTCTCCCTCAGCCAATCCATCTCCTTGTCATATCTTTCTCTCAGTTCAGGAGAAAGCTTTGCTCTTTCCCGCTCCCCATCCCCCCAATAGAGGCCGTGGCGGCGACGGGATTTTCCACGTTCCGTTTTTTCCTCCTTGGCCTCATTGACTTCTTTGGCCTCATTGACTTCCTTGACTTCATTCGTCGGGAGAAAGCGTTTTTTGTCCTCATTCCAAACCAGGTGGTCCTGCTGCTCCCCCCATTCTCGGGGTCTGCCCCGCTTGTGGGATGACGGTTCGTAAACCTCCTGTACCGGTGTCTTGTCCGCTTCGTCCGGGCCGGAGCTTCCTTCCCCAAACAGGCTCAGTGCTTGGAACAGAGGTGCCTGGCCCACGGCGTCCGCGCCGCGCCCGCGCAGCAAAGGTGTGCGTGCCCCTTCTCCCGTGCGGACGGTTTCCTCCATCCAAAGCGGCCTTTTCGCCTCCCATCCCGCAAATTTCACAGCCGGCGCTGCGGCCGACGGCTCCGGCTGTGGCCAGCGCTCCCTCAGCGGCAGATCTCGCCGGGCCCGGGCCGGCTGCGCTGTCTCCATCGCCTGCCCGGCCCCGTTTTTATTAAGCCTATCACTTGCGGCCAAAGCCTGCAAGCCCTGCGCCCATGCTCGGCCCAATATTTTCTTCATCTTCTCCCCGTCGCCCGCGCCAGGCGCGGCCAGGTTTCCTCTCGCCTGGCCCGTCCTCTCGGTCTCCCGCTCCTGGCCCGCCCTGTTTCCCGGGCTGTAATAGTTCCCCTCCTGCCGCCGGTGTGCCTCTTTCTCCCGCTGCAGCGCCTGCCGCACCAGATCTACTTTTTCTTCATATCCCGTTTCTCTGCCCCAGTTTTGGTCCGGCGTCTGCGGCTTGCCGGCTGTTCCCTGTGTGCTCCCGCCGCCCCAGTCCCACTTCTTTTCTCTGCCGCCGATCTCTTCCAGCGTCCGCACCAGGGTCCCCGCATCCGCCGGATAAAAGCTGTTCAGCACCGCCGCCGCTCTTTCTCCCGGCAGCTCTGCTTTTTTCAGATATTCTTTTACTGATTCCCCCAGGGCGCCCGTCAGTTCCTGTGCTCCCGTTCTCCTCTTCTTCTTTCTGTACTCCTCCATCTGTCACCGCTCCTTTTTTGTTTTTTCAGCCATGCATTTTTGTCCGCCCTGTCCCCGGCGGGCAGGTCTCCGTTTCCTTTTTCCGGGCGCTCCCCTCCCTGCCCCGGGTGCCTCCGCGCCCCGCCCTCATCTGCGCGGCTCCCGTCTGGGCGCGGGCAGCTCCATCAGCCCCGCGGCAGTGGCCAGCTCATAGCAGAACTTCTTCTTTTCCCGCCCAAAGGCGTTGTAACTCAGCGACAGGTCAAACCCGCGCATCAGCGTTTCGTACGGCCATTTCTTGCGGTTGACCAGCGACAGCTTCACCGCCTGTATCAGCTGCTGCCGCTGCGCCTCCGCCTCCGGCGCATAGGTCCTGCCCACCGCATTTTCCGCCGCTCCAATGGCGCGCCGGCAGGCCGGCGTCAGCGCTTCTTCCGACTCCAGCAGCCCGGCACAGGCGCGCATAACGCCCCGCGGCAGCTTCTCTTCTCTGTTCATGATCCCCTCTTTTTGCGCCGGGTCTGGTAGGGCGTGTTTTTGTGCTTGTAGCAGTCCGCCGGGCGTATGCCGCGCTGCAGGCCGGTTTCCCAAGCGTAATGGCACATCATATAAGCGCCCGGCACTCCGCAGCCGGAGCGGTAATACACACATCCCCGGCAGGCTGTGATGCCGTTTTTGCGGTCCGTTTCCCGGTCCTGCTCGGCGCGGGAGGTGCCCCGTCGCCGTGTCTGCCCTTTCTGGTCCGGGCAGGGCGGCTTCGTGGGGCCGTCCCCGTACCCGCCCCCGTCTTGTGCCCCGCCCTGCCCCCAGGGCTTGCCGGGCCGCGGCATCGGCGCCCACCAGGGGGCGGTATTTCCTTTTTCAGTCTGCATACCATTCCATCCTTTCTGCCCGCAGCGCGCGCAAGCAGCGGCTGCATCCCGCCACCCCCGCCGCGTCCGCCGGGTCTTTTCCCCGTTCCACCAGCACCAGGTCGTCGTCGCTGTCCAGCAAAGCGCCGCAAAGAGGGCAGGCATAAAATTGCCGGGGCGCAAACAGCCCCTGCCGCTCATCCATCGCGCTCGCCCGCCGCACCCGCATCTTCCGCGCGTCCTCCGGCGTCCGGTTCCTCCCGGTTCGTATAGGTAAAAAATCGGGCCCCGCCCCAGCAGGCGGTCAGCAGCGCTCCGGCATGGGGGTCGTCCTCCAGCGGTTCTCTGCGCCAGACGTCAAAACAGGTACGGAACAACTGTTCACACAGGCTGACGCCGTCGCGGGTGATATTGAACACGCCGTCACAGTCCTCCACAGCCGCCCTCACCTGCCGCTGGAGGCGTGCCAGGCCGCGCAGGCGCTGTGCCCGTTCGCGCCGCAGCGCAGCTCTCTCTTCTTTCTGCAGATCAAACCCCTCCCTTTTTTCTGCAAGATCGCTTGTATGCGGCGGTGCGCGCATCGCCGCACCGGAATACCCGCTGCGGGTATTGATTTTATGATATACTCATTTTGAGTATCTGTAAAGCAAAATAATACCCAATTTGAGTCTTTTGTTTTTGTCCGTTATGCTCAAATTGGGTATTATTTATTGACAAATTACTCAGTGCGTGTATTATTAAGAAAGAATAGAAAGAGGTGACGGCTGTGATCCGGCTGCAGGAGCTGAGGGCCCAAAAGGGCATCACGATGAAAGAGGCGGCAGCGTCCCTGGGGATGCCCTATACCACCTATGTCAATTATGAAAAAGGGCTGCGGGAGCCCAGTTCCGAGACACTGATCCTGCTGGCGGATTTTTACGAGACCTCGGTGGACCAGCTGTTGGGCCGCGACACGTCCGCTGCGGCGGCCGCCCAGGCGGCGGGCACCCCCAAAGAGCGCAAACTGCAGCTGCTGGCGCGGCGGGCGGCCGGCCTGCCGGAGGCAGAGTACGAGCGCATCCTGAAAAATTTTGAGGACACGATCGACCTTTACCTGCAGGCGAGGGGCATCGGGCGGGAGGACAAATAATGGCCGATTATGCCCGCAGCCAGCTGGCGGCGACCCAGCTGCTGCTGCGCCAGCAGATCACCGGCCTGGCCGTGGAGCCGGAGCGGCTGTCCTATGACCGCGATATCTGTTTTGACACGCTGCAGGGGTATTGCGCGGCCACCGGGGCGCGGCTGTCCGATTTTATCTCTGGGGACGAGGCCCTGCGGGACGGCTGTACGCTGCGCTATGGTGAGTTCTATCTGGTGCTGGCCAATTCCCACGGGGTCGCCAACTACAAGCGCCGCAAGTTCACGCTGGCCCACGAGGTGGGCCATATTTATCTGGGCCATTCCTGGCACGGCCCCGAGGAGGAAAAAGAGGCCAACTGGTTTGCCAGCCAGCTGTTGATGCCCGAGTGCGTGCTCATGGAGATCTGGCGCCGGGACGGCAAGCTGCTGGCGCAGGATGTGGCGGGCTGGTTCTTTGTCTCAGACGCGGCGGCGCACAACCGGGTGCGCCAGCTGCAGCGGACACGCCGTTACCGCTTGGGCACAGAGGAAAAGCAGCTGGTCGAGCGCTATCTGCCCCATATCCTGGCCGCTCTGCGCGACCCCTACCCGGTATCTGTGTAGCGCGCCAAAGGCCCCGGGCCGCGGGCCGCGGCTCCCCGTCCCGCGCAGAACAAAAACGGCAAACGGCGGCAAAAACAAAACCGCCCCCGCAGCGTGTACCGCGGGGGCGGTTTTCGTCCCGTTTTTCAGTCTTTTTCTTCCTCTGCTTCCGGCGTGAAAGGGGGCTCCCCCTCTGCGTTTTCGTCCTCTTCCTCGGGCACGTTCCCGCCGGCTTCCCCGCTCTCCGCATCCGGCAGTCCGGGCGCGGACGCGGCGGCGGTCTCTTCTTCTGCCTGATCGGCCTGTCCTGCCGCGTTTTCCTCCTCCTGCGGACAGAAAATGGCCCTGAACTTTTTCGAAAAATGGAAATAGGTCAGCCAGAGAGAAGGCACCAGCAGTGAAAGCAGACCGTTGACTCCCGGCACGCGCAGCACCACAATGCTCATAAACGCCAGCATGAAACGGCAGATATAATCCACCGTAAACAGCGGCAGAAATCTCTGGTCCCGCCGGTAGATCATCCACAGCAGCAGGCAGCTGAGCAGAATGCCCACCGCGCGAAACAGCATATCCCCCAGCGCCACCCAGCGGATCAGCTCCTGCCATCGCTCCATATAGGCCTTTGTTACCGTGAACAGGTCTTTGACGCCCGATACCAGCCCAATGGCCAGCGCCAGGCAGTAGATCTTCGTCCAGCCGGGCAGCAGCTGCCGCCTTGCCTGATCTTTCATTTCATCTTCCCCTTTTCCCACAGCGCCCGCACCCCGCAGCCGGGGCCAGAGGCCGGGCCGCCGTTCCGGCATTCCCCGCGCCTCGTCTCTTTGCGCCGCAAAGCTATAAGAGGTATTATACTATGCCTGCCGTCCCCGCGCAAGGCCGTCCCGCCGCTGTGCGCCGGGGCCGGGACCGCCGTTCTGTGGCCGTCAGGCCGGAAAGGAGCCGCCCATGCACCCTCATCCCGACACCAGCGCCGAAAACGCGGCGCTGCTTCTGTCCTCGCTGCTGCGCAATTGTACGCGGCTGCTGCCCAAATTTGCTCCGGGCAGCGCGCAGTATTCCCTGCTGCAGAATCGGATCGCGGCGCTCACGCTCGCCCTGCGCCTGCTGAGGGACGGCCCCGGTACGGCACGCTGTTCCCGCGCTGCGCTGGAAGCCGCACTGCCGCCGCTGCGCTCCATTCAAAGCAAAACGCAAAAGATCAGTGCCCGGCACGGTCCGGAGACTCCGGCCGGCCGCAGGGCACAGGCGATCCTGTCTGCCATGTCCCTTGTCCTCCCTCTGGTGGAGCAAGAGCTCGCCCGCATCAAAGGATAACGCATCGCCGCCGCCCCGGCACACCGCAGCAGCCCGCCCGCACAGACAAAAAAGGACCGCGCGCCCAAGCGCCGGTCCTTTTTTTGCCCTGTTCACCGCAGCAGCGGCAGGCTGCCGGTGAGGCGGGATATCTTCTTTCGGTCTCCAAAGACAGCGATCCCCCGGTAGCTCAGCGCGTCCTCCCGCACCCGCGCCCCGCGGCGCAAATACTCGTCGTAGGTCCTGCAGCTCTGTGCCAAATCGGAAAAATCCACCGCCTCCAGCTCCGCGTACTCCGGCGCAGCCAACTGCTCCCGCAGGGCCCGCAGCGCGGCGGCGTCCCCTTTCAGCACCGGCACCGGGATGCGGATGATGCCGCCGTGGACACTGCCCGACCCGTCGGTCACCGGCGGCCCCACCAGCTCCGGGTGCCGCTGTCCCAGCGTCACCCCCAGCACGGCGGCGGTATTGGCCGCCATCCCCGCGGGCAGCGCGGCGTCGATCACCATCACGCACTTGCTCTTTTCTTCATCCATTTTGCTCTTCCTCTCCGAACGCTTTGCGGTATTCCCCGGGGGTGAGGCCTGTCCTCTGGCGAAAGGCGTTGCACAGATGACTCTGGTCGGCAAATCCCGCTTCCAGCGCCGCTTCCGCGGGCGGCATGCCCCGCTGCAGCAGCGTCTGGGCGCGGGCTACCCGCAGCGCTTCCAGATAGCGGTAGGGCGAAATGCCCCGCTCGCGCGCAAAAGCACGCAGCAGGCGGTACTTTTCCATTCCCGCCGCACCGGCCAGCATGTCCAGCGTCACCGGCTGCTGCGCGTGGGCTTTCAGGTACGCGGCCGCGGCGGCCACCCCGCGGCTCTCGGCGGCCCGCGGCCCGGCGGGCTGCGCATGCGCGTTCAAAAGCCGTCCCAAAAAGAGCCAGAACGCCTCCTCCTTGCGCAGCCCCTGTTCCCCGCGCAGGATCAGCTCCTGCACCGCGCACAGCTGCCGCGCAAGCGGGCTGCGGCGGGTCACCCGCGGCCCCAGCCGGGGCGGCAGGCCGCTGCCCGTGATCTGCCGCGCGGCCTCCTGCATCGTCTGCGCGCCAATGTTCAGCGCCCGGTAGCTGAAAGGCCCGTCCACCTGTTCGCAGCCATGCGCTTCACCGGGGTTGAACAGGATCATATCTCCCGGTTCCAGCACACAGGACCCGCTTCCCAACATCCGCCTGCGGCCGCTCTCGATCATGCCCGCCACATAATAATCGTGAAAATGCAAGGGAAATGTCTCCACCGTACCCCCCAGGCAATAGGCTTCCACGCCCAGCTCCGGGTCAAACCGCACTCTCCGCTTTTTCTGCATCGTTTCACCCCCCGGACAGTGGACATTCTACCGCGCTTCGCCCGCCGCGTCTTGTACGATATTGCGCTTTTCCGGGCGGCGGTCCGGCCCCGCCGTCCGGCCCGTCTTTTTCTCCTCTGCGGCAGCCCCCCAAAAACGGCACCGGCGCGCCCGGATCAGCACCCTTGTCTTTCATGAAAAAAACGCCCTCCCGCAAGGGGAAGGCGTTTTATCTGCCGTGTCTATTAGATCGCGGTCACATTGACAGCGCGCATTTTGCTGCTGTTCTTCGGGTCCGGCTCCACGTCGAAACTGACCTTCTGGCCCTCGGCCAGAGTCTTGAAGCCCTCGGCCACGATGGCGGAGAAGTGGACAAACACGTCGCCGCTGCCGTCGTCGTCAGAGACGAAGCCAAAGCCCTTCTGCTCATTGAACCATTTCACAGTACCGGTATGCATAGTAGTGCCTCCAAAAATTTTTTCGCTTCTGTCGTACAAAATAAAAGCCGCATACAGTGTAAATCATCAGTAGAACAACGACTTACCCAGCATGTGGCGTCAATTGGTACTATCAGAATACAAGACTAAGTATATCACAGCTCCGGCAAAAGTACAACCGTCCGGGACAAAAATTTTTTTATTTTTTCTTGGGAAGACCTGCCAGCGGTTCGCGCCTTTGGCGGCGGGCGCTTGTCCCCCGCGCGCAAAAGCGTCCCAGGTCAGCCCCGCGCCCCGAAAGGGCCTTTCCCGGGCCTGCGGCTGCTCAGCGGTCTTTGCCGGCGCACAGGCGGCGCTCCCACCTGCGGCACTCCTTTTTTACCAGACCGCTCAGGGCCAGGGCGCCCGCGGCGCAAAACAGTGCAGTCGTCATCCGCCGTCCTTTCCGGCGTCCGCAGCGGGGCCGCCCCGCGGCCTGCCCCACTGAAAACGCCCGCTTGTTATCGTCTTGTCCGGCCGCCGCACGGGGCCAGCGCCCCTCTCTGCGCGCAGCCGGCCCTGGTAAAACCGGGGCCGCGCCCACGGCGGCCTCCGATGATTTCGGGAGGGCCGCGGCCGGAGAACCTCTCCGGCCGCGGCATTTTTTAGCGGTGCGGCAGGGATTCTCCCGCGCCGCAGGGGCATCCCCGGCGGAATGGCGCGCCCGCCCGGAATGAGGGACGCCATGGCCGGACGCCCCGTCGCCCGCGTCCCCGCATCGCGCGCGGAGAAATGGACAAACCCCAAAGTTAGTTCTAACTAACTTAAGTCCATCCTACCATCCCGCTCCCCGGTTGTCAAGAAAAAGTCCTCTTGCAGGGCCCTCAAAAAAATTTCTCAGGCAGACAGCGGTGCGCGCCGCCGCTTTGGCGCCGGCGGCCTCTCAGGCGCTCGCTTGCCCCCAGCGGCGCTTTGCCGCTGTTCTCCAAAACTCCGGGCGGCCCAGCGGGTCCAGGCTGTCCACCACCAGATCGGCGCAGGCGTTCAGCACCTGTACGGGGGTGGTGCCAAAGCCGACGCCCACTGCCAGCGCGCCCGCCGCATGGGCAAAGGCCGCGTCCCCGGGCGCGTCTCCCACCATGCAGACCTCGGCGGGGCGCAGGCCATACAGTCTGCAAAATGCCCACAGCAGGTCGGGCGCGGGCTTGGGCCGACACCCCGTGTCCGCCGCTCCCAGATAGCCAAAATACCCCTCCACCCCCAGTTTTTTCAGGCAAAAGGCGGCGTTCCTGCGCGTATCATTGGTGGCAAGCCCCACGGCCATTCCCTGGGCGCGCAGGCTTTCAAACAGGGTTTTCAGGTCGCCGGTGGGCAGGATCTGCGCGTCGGGCGCGGCAAGCGCATCCGCATAGAGCGTCTCCACCCTGCGGCAAAAAATCGCCAGAGGGCCGGTCCGCGTCATGCCCGGCGCCGCCGCCATAGCGCGCGCCGTCTGTTCCAGCGTCCCTGCCGCCAGCGGGCTGTCCGGCATGATCCGGTCCCCCTCTGCGCCTGCCGCGCGCTCCAGCGCCCGCAAAACGTCCGGGGCGCTCCGGGGCCCGGCCAGCGCGCGGGCCACCCGCCGCGTGGCCCGTGCCCACAGTGGTCCCGCCTCCAGCAGCGTGCCGTCCTTGTCAAACAAGATCCCTTTGATCACAGCGCTTCCCCCTCGTTCCCGGCGTCTATGGACCTCTACGGCCACCCAAAGTTTAACACCGCCGTCTCCGCACCCGCCACCGGCCGGCGGTAAAGGGGAGGTAAACCCGCTGTAAAACCGCCTGCTGCGGCACAGCGGCGCTCAAAAGTAAATTTATTGTGTACAGGCCTGTTTTTCCTTTTAAAAGCGGTATAAAATATGTAAAATAAAGGGAAGACCCGGTCCGCGCCTCAGCTCCGCCGCCGCGCGCCCGCCTCAAGTCTCTTTTTTGGGGGGGCGGCAGCCCCCCGGACCGGCCGGACGGCCGGCTTTTGGGGAAGCCGCCGGGAGCATCCGGCGGCCGTGGCCGATCGTCTCATGTCAACACAGTTCTGGGAGGTGCCTCTGTTGGAAGTAGAGCGCATGCGCGCCTTTCTCATCAAATTCTTTTATTACACCCTGATCGTGGCCATCGCCTACTGCACCCTAAAGTTCGTGGTGCCCTTTTTCATGCCTTTCGTGCTGGCCTTTCTCATCGCTTTTCTGCTCAAGACGCCGGTCAACCGGGTGGCGGAACGGCTGCACCTGCGCCGCAGCCCGGTGGCGGTGGTCATGCTGATCCTGTTTTATGCGGTGCTGGTCACCCTGACGACCCTGCTGGGCACCCGGCTGGTACTCGCTGGCATCGATGCGCTGAAAGCGCTGCCCCAGTTCTATTCCTCCACTATCGAGCCCGCCATCTTCCAGATCGAAGAGTGGCTGGGCGGCCTGTTCGCCCGTCTGGACCCGCAGCTGATCGCCGCGCTGGAAACCATGAGCCAAAGCCTCACCGATGCGCTGGGCAGCGCCGTGAGCGCCATTTCCAGCGCCGCTATCGCCGTCACCACCGGCGCAGCCAGCCATATCCCCTCCTTTTTTGTCAAATTCCTGCTCATGATCGTGGCCAGCTTCTTTTTTGTGGTGGACTACTACAAGGTGGCCAGTTTCCTGGCAAACCTGCTTCCGCCCAGGGGCAAGACCATGCTGTTCCGCATCAAACAGAACGGCGTGGATACGCTGCTGAAATTCGCCCGCGCCTACGCCATCCTGCTGGGGCTCACCTTTGTCGAACTGTCGATCGGCCTCTCGCTGCTGGGCATCAAAAACGCCATCCTCATCGCTCTGGGCACTGCCGTGGTGGATATCCTGCCGGTGCTGGGCACCGGCACCATCCTCATCCCCTGGGCGCTCTATCAGCTCTTCTCGGGAAGTGTGGGCCAGGGCATCGGGCTGCTGGCCATCTACGGCATCATCACGGTAGTGCGCCAAGCGCTCGAGCCCCGGGTGGTGGGCAGGCAGATCGGCCTTTACCCGCTGGCCACTCTGCTCTGCATGTTTGCCGGCGCGCAGCTGTTCGGCTTCTGGGGCATGTTCGCGCTGCCCATCGGCCTGACCATCTTCATGCAGCTGCGCCGCGAGGACCGCGCCGCCGCCTCGGCAGCAGCCGCCCCCGCCGCTCAGGACGGCCCGGCCGCACCGCCCCCCGGCGCCTGAACCCCGCCCGGCGGGGGAAAACAGCGAGACAGCGACGCGGCGGTCTCCCCGCGGCGCGCCCCGCTCCCGCGCGATCTTTGCGCGGTCCTGATACGGCCCGCAGCGGCCCGTCCCTGCCGACCTCCCGGCGTCCCACCAAAAGGGGCCGCCGGACGCGGACGCAAACCGCACCAAACTGTACGATGCAAAAACGAGGCGCTTTCCCGGCTGCTCCAGCCACTGGGAAAGCGCCTTCTTTTCGCCCGCTTTGCGCAGGGCAAAGTGACAAAAATATCCGGCCGGTCAGCGCCGGGGCCCGGGCCGGTCAACAGCATTGCGCCCGCTGCAAGGCCGAGGGCGGCGGCAAAGCCGGGCAGGAAGATCCGGGACGGCGGCAAAAAAAAGAGCCGCCCGCAGGCGGCTCTTTCCTCTCCAAAAACAGTGCGGCGCTCCCCGCCGCCTTGACCCGCAGCGTCAGGGTTCAGCTCTTTTTGCGCAGGACCGTGACGTTCTCCTGAAAAATCTTTTCTCCCGTCAAATGCTTGGTGGCCGGGCAGTAAGAAGAAAAGCCGACCAGCTTTTCTTCCACCGCATAGCTGCCGTTTGCCGGTGCCTTGGTGACGTCCACCATTTTGAACCAGCACAGGTTCACCGGCCGGTTCACCCCGTTGACCCCGCGCTGGGACGAGGTGCGGCTGGGCATTTTCTGCTGCCCGCCCGCCGGGGTGTTCAGCACCAGATAGCGCTCGCTCAGCCGGATGCCGCCTCTGGCGAAAAAGTCCCGCAGGGAGAGGTTTTCCCCCCGTTTTCCCTGGACCTTGGCGATCTGCTGCAGTTCCGCTTCGCTCAAGTCAGAAACAATGTCCTCTGCGACGTAGTCCTGGCAGGGCAGCATTCTCACTGCGCTGGGACGGCCGCGCATCGGCGGGCCGGAAATGGCCACCTGCTCCTGCCGTATCGTATTGGCGGCAGTTGTCCGGGTGCCGGTCAAAAAGATCTGCTCTGCGATCGCAAGCTTTTCGCCCGCATACGACACATAGCCGCACAGCTGGTTGACGTCGTCGCCCAGATAGGCGGCGGCGCAGCTTTGCATCATCTTCTCCACCCGTTGGTCCGCCTTGTGCAGGTTTTCCCGCTGCCCCCTGATCACTCCTTTGGTGAACGAATAGCCGGAACGGTCCTCTGCATATGCAGCCTTCAGTTCCAGGTAAATATGGGCGACCATCGAGGCCTTATAATAGATGGAAAACCAAAAGTTTTCAAAGTCCCGCTGCTCTTCGTAAGTCTCGCGCACCCAATCGTAATTTCCTATTTGCTTGACCCTCTCCTGATAGCTGTTGAACAGGTCGCTGCGCGGGCCGGAAGTAGCCTTGCAGAGCAAGTTGCTCAAACGGTCCACCTGATCGGTAAAGGCGACGCCGTTCGCCTTTTTCTCCATCGAGATCACCATGCCCCTGATCTCTTTTTCCTCATCATAGTCCGGGGCTTTTTGTTTTTCCTTCAACTCGCAGATGCCCAGGTAAAGGCTGTTGACAAAACTGGGGCTCAGCATATTTTCAACGCTGTCCACCTGCTTCTGTGCTTCCATTGCAGACAGCTTTTCCATAATGCTGTCCAGCTTGATCACCTCAAGCTTCAGCTCAGCTTGAAGGCGCGCTTCCGTCTCGTCCAGCATTTTTTGAAACTTTTCCGTCTGGCTGACCGTTTTTTCGCTCAGCCCCAAGGCCCCGCAAAGCACCTCCAGCAGCTTGCCCTGGACGGCGCTGTTCGTCACGATCGGTGGCCCGGGCACCAGCTTTGCCAGCGCCCCGATCCCCTCTTTGAGCGCCCCCCGCATCAGACTGCGTTCTGTTTCGCCGATCGCCATATCTTTGCCTCCCTCTTTTTAGTAATGCTCATGACCCATTTTACCATTTTCGACCAGAAAAAACAGTTAAAGTCAAAAAAATTCTTTTTTGCATCAGTATCTCTCCTGCTTTTTGACCATTTTCACAAAAGAAGTCCCGCCGGGCCGCGGCCCGCGCTTCGGCCCATCCTCCGGGTCCCGGCCCGGCGCTTTGCCTTCTTCGGCGGTGTCCGCCTCATTCCGGGTGTGAAGACAATAAACGCTGCGCTTCCCCTGAAAAAGCGAAAAGGGCGGACAGTCCACCTGTCCGCCCTGGCGTTTTATTCTGTTTTTGCGGGGAAACGCCGGCTGAGAGCGGCTTCTGCAGCCGCCCCCTGCAGCTTTTGCTTGTCCTGCGCGGACAGGCCCGGCTTTTCCCCCGCAGCCGGGCCGTCAGGGGCCGGGAAAAACCGGCTCGCGCAAAAAATCAGTTTCGCCCGGGCCAGGGGCCGCCGGCACACAGGCGGGCGCGGCTCCCCGCGCGCGCAGATAGCCGGGAAAGCGCTTCCACAGCGCCCGGAGCAGGGCGTCCTCGCTTTTGACCAGGGCTGCCATCCCCGGGTAGTTCCAGGCGCTTTCAAAAAGGGGGATCGCACAGGCCGCGGGGTCAAAAAAGATAAAATCCCGCACCACCCGCCCCTCCGCTTTTGCCGCGTCGGACAATTCGGCGTCATAGATGGGCTCGCAGACGGCCAGATAGCGCTGGCCGCCGTGCTCCACCCAAAAGATGCCGTTTTCCAGTGACAGCGCCCGGTCCGGTCCGCCCCGCCCTGCGGCGTCCACTGCGGCGCGGGATAAGGGCCGAAATAGGCCGGGCACTCCACCATGCCGTAAAGGCAGCAGCTTTCCAGCTGCGCCTCCAGCGCGGCCTCCATGCGGGGGTCCCAGGCGCGCTGCGTTCTCCACAGGCAAAGCTCGTACTCCACCGGCATACTGTCATGGGTCTCGCAGGAAAAATAGAGGACGTCCCCGTGCCTGCGCCCGCAGGCAAGCGCCCGCTCGGAGAGCAGCCGCCATGGGTCGCTGCGGTAGGATGCCGGGACGGCGTACCCCTCGTCAGAGGCGCAGGACAGATAATAGACCGACTCCATGGGCATTGTATATCCCTGCAGCGCGCCCCAAACCGCCTCGTCGATCTCAATGCCGATCTTCCCGCCGGTCATGGGCGCGCCCCAAGCCGGGCCGCCACCTTTTTGGCGCAGCCGGTGCAGACCGGCAGCTCTTCGTCCAGGATCTCCGGCGAGCCGCAGAGCACGCACTCCCGCCCTGCCCGGCACAGGCCCAGCTGCCCCGGGCCCAGCTGGTAGATCAGCACCGGGGCGCCCGCCTCAAGGCCGTTCTGGACGCGCAGCTTTTTGGGCACAACGATGCGCCCCGCGCTGTCCATGGTCCGCAACACACTGATTTCCATTTTAAATAAGCGCCTCCCCGGCAGAATCGCCTTACCCAAAACGGCAGTTTACGCCCTTTCCTCCAGGCCTCACGGCTCCAGCAGCGCCTTTATGACCGCGAAGATTTTTTGGGACTCCTCCGACGACCGGTCTTTCAGCATCTCGCTCAGCTTTGCGATTTCTGCGTTTGAAAATGTTTTCGTGGTGACCACGTCGCTGAGAGGCTCGTTCGCCGTCGCCCCCACCGCGTTTACGATATCCACAAAAAGAGCAAGGCTCGGTGTGCGGACCCCGCGCTCAATGGCGGAGATGGTGGTCTGGGTCACCCCCGTCTTCTCCGCCAACTGTTCTTGTGTCAGCCCCGCAGCCCTGCGCGCATGCCGGATGCGCCCGCCCACCTTTTTATTGTCCAAGCCCCTCACCTTAAAACAAATTCGTTATAGCTCTACTGTGCAAAGCCATAAAAAACGGCCGTCCGGGCGCCCCTTGCCCAGGGCCGGTCCAAAGAATTGCGCCCGTCCCCAAAAGCGGCCGGATGCGCGTAAAAAACAAATTTATCTCCATGGTCCGCCCTCGCCGCCTGCGCGGCAGCCAGGCGGATGACCGAAGAAAACGACTTATTTCTACCCGCCGCGGCCCAGGGAAAGACCACATGGCTGCTAAAAAACAGCTCAAAACTCTAAAAACATCTCATGAAATGAGTATACAAGAAAGCAAAAAATCCAAACAGGAATAAGGAGTCTTAAATAACCCAAAGAGTTATATTTTGGAAAATTTTCTCTTTACTTTCTTGAAAATTTGTCCTTTGTAACCCCTCCGATCGCACAAATGTATTTTAACGCGGCGACCAGTGTCGGCGGAGACCCCGGCGGCTCCGCATTCGATCTGGAACTATTTCCCCCTCCAAAAAATCAGATCAGAAAATTTTCCCTGTGCCGCTCCGGCAGCGCAGCGCGCCTTTTGAGTGCGGGGCCCAATTTTTGTGGCAAGAGTTTTTTCTCCCGCCTTGCCGCCAAATCCTCCCCTTGCCGCTCTTGATTTTGAGATACTGCCGCTTTTGGAAACGCCGCTGCACGTCGATTAAAGTACCAGCGCTGTATATTTTTTGCAGCGGAGGTCATGACTTTTCGACAGAGACACGGCGGTGGGCGCGCGGGGTTACCTCCGTTTTTTGCTGCCCGCCTGTAGGGCGCAGGGGCCGCCGGCGCGGCTGGGGCGTCTTTCAGAAAAGCAACAAAAAAACCACTCCCGGGGGAGTGGTTTTTCATTGGTCTCTGCGCTTTTATTTTGCCTCGGACACAGCCACGGCACAGGCCACGGTGGCGCCTACCATGGGGTTGTTGCCCATGCCCATCAAGCCCATCATCTCCACGTGTGCGGGTACAGAGGACGAGCCGGCGAACTGCGCGTCGCCGTGCATGCGGCCCATCGAGTCGGTCAGGCCGTAGCTGGCCGGGCCGGCGGCCACGTTGTCCGGGTGCAGGGTGCGGCCGGTGCCGCCGCCCGAAGCGACCGAGAAGTACTTCACGCCGTTCTCGCCCGCCCACTTCTTGTAGGTGCCCGCCACCAGATGCTGGAACCGGGTCGGGTTGGTGGAGTTGCCGGTGATCGAGATGTCCACCTGCTCCGCTTTCATGATTGCCACGCCCTCAAGCACGTCGTTGGCGCCGTAGCACTTGACCGCCGCGCGGTCGCCGTCAGAGTACTTCACCTCTTCGACCACTTTCAGCTCGCCGGTCTTGAAGTCGTACTCGGTCTTGACATAGGTGAAGCCGTTGATGCGGCTGATGATCTGGGCGGCGTCCTTGCCCAGGCCGTTCAGGATGACCCGCAGCGGCTCCTTGCGGGCCTTGTTGGCGGTGCGGGCAATACCAATGGCGCCCTCGGCCGCAGCAAAGCTCTCGTGCCCGGCCAGGAAAGCGAAGCATTTGGTCTCGTCGCGCAGCAGCATGGCGCCCAGATTGCCGTGGCCCAGGCCGACCTGGCGCTGCTCGGCCACCGAGCCGGGCACGCAGAACGCCTGCAGGCCGATGCCGATGGCCTCGGCGGCGTCAGCGGCGCTGGCCACGCCTTTTTTCAGCGCAACAGCGCAGCCCAGGGTGTACGCCCAGACAGCGTTGTCAAAAGCGATGGGCTGCACGCCCTTGACGATCTTCTCACAGTCCACGCCCTTGGACAGGCACAGGTCGCGCGCGGCCTCCAGATCAGCAATGCCGTACTCTTTCAGGCAGGCATTGATCTTTTCCATTCTTCTCTCTTTACCTTCGAAATTGACCATCTTTGAGTACCCCCTTTCTTATTCCTCTCGCGGATCGATGTATTTGGCGGCGCCGTCATAGCGGCCGTAGGTCCCCACGTTTTTCTCGTAGGCTTCCTTGGCGTCCACGCCGTGGCGGATATCCTCCAGCATTTTGCCCACCCGCACGAACTTGTAGCCGATGGTGTGATCCTCCTCGTCCAGCGCGACCGAGAGAATGTAGCCCTCAGCCATCTCCAGATAGCGCACGCCCTTGGCGCCGGTGGAGAAGATGGTCCCCACCTGGCTGCGCAGGCCCTTGCCCAGGTCCTCCAGCCCCGCGCCGATGGGCAGGCCACCCTCGGAGAACGCGGTCTGGCTGCGGCCATAGACGATCTGCAGGAACAGCTCGCGCATGGCCACGTTGATGGCGTCGCAGACCAGGTCGGTGTTCAGCGCTTCCAGCAGGGTCTTGCCGGGCAGGATCTCACCCGCCATGGCGGCCGAATGGGTCATGCCGGAGCAGCCCAGCGTCTCCACCAGAGCCTCCTGGATGATGCCGTCCTTGACGTTCAGGGTCAGCTTGCAGGTGCCCTGCTGGGGCGCGCACCAGCCCACACCGTGGGTCAGGCCGGAAATGTCTTTGATCTCATACGCTTTTACCCACTCGCCCTCCTCGGGGATCGGGGCCGGACCATGATGCACACCTTTGGCCACGGTGCACATGCGTTCTACTTCTTGCGAATAGGTCATAGTAGCACTCCTTCATCTTTTTCCGGGGCGGCGGGCCGCCCCTTTTTCCCGCTTGCATCGGAACACCTTTATTATAAAGGCCGCCGGGACAAACTTCAAGACTCCGGCCGCCATTTCGGGCTCTTTCGTTTAAAATTTAACAGTTAAATCCGCATCGGCTGTAAATACTGCAAATAACCTCTGGCTCAGCGGCCGATGCCGCAAGTTCGCCAAAGGCAAACTTTGAAAGCATCCTCTCCCGCTGGGCTGTAAATACCGCAAATAACCCTTGGCCCAGCGGCCGATGCCGCAAGTTTGCCAAAGGCAAACTTTGAAAGCATCCTCTCCCGCTGGGCTGTAAATACCGCAAATGACCTTTGGCTCAGCGGCCGATGCCGCAAGTTCGCCAAAGGCAAACTTTGAAAGCGTTCTCTCCCGCTGAGCTGTAAATACCGCAAATGACCTCTGGCCCAGCGGCCGATGCCGCAAGTTTGCCAAAGGCAAACTTTGAAAGCATCCTCTCCCGCCCGGCCCTCAGCCCCGCACAGCATCTTTTGCCGCAGGGCTGGGCCAAAGGCGCGCCGAGACCCCCGGCCGCGCTATCTCGGCCCGGCCAGCGAGCCTCTCAGGTTATCGCACATCTGCACCAGCAGGCGGCAGGCCGCGTCCTGCTCTTCGCGCGTCAGGCCCTTGTAGATCACATCGTGCAGGCGGCCGATCACCGCTTCCACCCGCGGCAGCAGCGCCTGCCCCTCGGGGGCCAGCGAGACGCGGTTGACGCGGCGGTCGGCGGGGTCCGGCCGCCGCTGCAGCAGGCCCTGGGCTTCCAGCGCCGCTGCGGTGCGGGCCACCGTGCCCTTGTCCAGCCCGGTGACCGCGGCGATGTCCTCCTGCGCGATGTCCGGCCGGTGCGCCGCGCGCAAAAACACCGGCAGCTGGGCCGGCTCCAGCGGCAGGGCCTCCTCCCGCAAAGCCCGGGCCAGAAACCGCTGGCTGTAGCGGTAGAGGATGGAGGCGTACCGGTTTGCGTAAAACTGCTCGGTCATCCCTCGTCCTTTCTCTGCTGCGCACGGCTCAGCAGGTCTTTTTCCCGCAGCTCCCGCAGCAGCGCGATCCCCATGGGCACCGACAGCACAAAGGTACACAGGTCGCTGAACGGCTGGCTGAGCTGTACGCCCAGCACCCCGAAAAAGCGGGGCAGCGTCAGGATCAGCGGCAAAAAGAACAGCCCCTGCCGGGCCGAGGACAAGATCGAGGCCGCCTTGCTTTTGCCGATATTCTGCTGCAGCATGTTCAGACAGATGGTCCAGCCCATCAGCGGGAAGAAGATGCACTGCAGCCGCAGGGCCAGCGTGCCGATCTCAGTGACCGCAAGATCCCCCTTGCGGAACAGGCCGATGACCTGCGGCGCAAAGCACTCGCCCGCTACCGCGATCAGCAGCAGGCCCACGCTGGCCACCTTGACACAGAACCAGAACGCCTTGCGCACCCGGTCGTACCGGCCCGCCCCATAGTTGAAGCCGCACACCGGCTGAAACCCCTGTCCAAAGCCGATCAGGGCCGACTGGGCAAACATCATCACGCGGGAGACGATGGACATGGCCGCAATGGCCGCGTCGCCGAACGGCCCCGCCGCCAGGTTAAGGCAGATGGTGGCGATGCTGGCCAGCACCTGCCGGTAAAAAGAGGGCAGGCCGCCGCGCAGCACCTCGTGATAGATCTCCCATTTGAGCCGCACTTTCCTGGGGTCCATGCGGATATTTCCCCCGCGCCAGCACTGAAACAGCAGAATGGAAAAGCTGACGATCTGGCTGAGCACGGTAGCGATCGCCGCGCCCGCGGTCTCCAGCCCGAACCCGAAGATGAAAATCGGGTCCAGCGCGATATTCAGCACGCCGCCGGCAGTAATGCCCACCATGGCGTACATGGCGCTGCCCTGAAAGCGCAGCAGGTTGTTCAGCACGAACGAACTGGTGATGAACGGCGCGCCAAGCAGGATATAGCGCGCATAGGCGCGGGCATAGGGCAGGATGGTCTCGGTGGCGCCCAGCACCCGCATCAGCGGATCGATAAAGATCAGGCCCAGCACCATCAGCACCACGCCCGCCGCAAAGGCGGTGTAAAAGCCGGTGCAGGCGACATGCTCCGCCTCGTCCCGCCTGCGGCTGCCCAGCAGCCGCGACACCAGGTTGCCGCTGCCGATGCCGATGGTAAAGCCCACGGCCTGAAAGATCGCCATCAGCGAAAAGACCACGCCCACCGCGCCGGTGGCCGAGGTGCCGATCTTGCCGACAAAAAAGGTGTCGGCCATGTTGTAGATGGAGGTGACCAGCATACTGATGATGGTGGGCACGGCCAGCGTGCAGACCAGCTTGGGGATGGGGGTCTCGATCATCTGTTTGTACTTTGCGTCCTGACGTTCCGCTGCGTCCATTCGTTTCTTCCTTTCTTTTCCCCGCCCCGCGCGTCCCGCGCGCCGGGTGGGTGCTCCGTACTTTTCCCCTCCATTCTAGCGCAAATTAGTTGTGTGTGCAACTATTCCGGTGTTTTTATTTTGGGACCCGCCCTCACAATGGCTGTGCGCTCCCTCCCCCCCGCTCCCGGAGCGCGTCCCTGCACCCCGCCGGGCGTGCAAACAAAAAAACGGCCGCATCGCGGCCGCGCCTCAATATTTCGTTCAGGAATACAGCAAGGCCCGCCTCCCCTCCTCGGGCACGGGTTTCCATCCATCCGCCCGGCCGCCGCGCAGGTGGCGAGGGCAGAGCCATCAGGATAGATTTCTTTTGATCGCAGAGCAATAAAAAACGCCGCAGTCAAACCGTTTTCTCTCCCCCCACGCCCCGCCCGGCCCAGACCCCCCCGCCGCTCCATCGCGCGGCAGATCGCATACAAAAAAGGGCCGCCGCCGGGCGGCCGCCCTTTGATCTGCGCTTTGCCCGCCGCGCGGGCCGGGGGTCACTTCTCTTTTTTGTCCTTGCCGTAGAGGTTGAAGCGGAACAGCTTGCTCTCATCCGCCGGGTCCTCGCAGACCAGCTCTGCCTCGGCCAGGGTGCCGCCCTCGATCAGGCGGGTGAAACCGATGAGCTGGCACAATTTGC
This sequence comes from Anaerofilum hominis, assembly GCF_014287275.1. GTDB lineage: Bacteria > Bacillota > Clostridia > Oscillospirales > Ruminococcaceae > Pygmaiobacter > Pygmaiobacter hominis. The sequence goes on along the minus strand of NZ_JACONZ010000003.1, from coordinate 418,789 downwards.
TCTTCAGGTTCAAGCGGTCCCCGTCCGGGGTCACCATATATACGTCCCCCTGACAGCTGTTGATGATCTCGGTGAATTCGGCCACGTCAATGTTGTGCATCTTTACCGCATCCGGCATCTTATAGCCCTCCGTTTCTTTTTGGGGCAGCGCCCTGCCGTCTTCTGCTTTCATTATGCCCCGGCATCCGGGTTATCCACCAGCTTTTTGCGCGCGGAAAAAAATTTTTTCGCGTCCCTGCCGCCGCTGTCCCGGCCCGGGCCTGCCGCGCCCCCGCGGGCGGGCTGCCGGCACGGCTTCAAAAAGCGGCCCGGCAAAAACCAAAAGATGGGCAAGGGCAAAAGACGGTCCCGCCTCCGGCAGGCCCGGTTCCCTGCAAAGGAGGGTGCTCTCCGCCAAAGCCGACTGGGCGGGCGGCCCGGCCCGGCTGGCCCGGACTTCTGTAAAAGGCCCTCTCCCCGGCAAAACGGCTCTGCGCGGGCCCGCTCAGGCCCCGGTCTCCCCAGCGCGCTGCTTTTCCTGCGCCTCGGCACGGGCGGCGCGGCAGGCCGCCAGGGCCGATTCCAGCGTATTGGCGCTCACAAGAAACCCGCTGGCGTGGCAAAAGCGCAGCCCGCGGATGCCGGATACCCGTTCCAGCTGCGGGGCGCGCAGCCCCGCCCAGCTCTCGGGAAAACGGCATTTCAGCCGGTGCTTGGGATCGTCCGGGATCGGCACCCCCTGGGCGCTGAAGCCTCCCCGCTGCGAGGGGTAGACCACCAGCTCCGCATCCGAGCTCTTGAGGGTATTCTTCCAGGGGGCAAAGCGGGGCAGCACCACCACCTGGTCTTTCATCCGGGCAAGGGCTTTTTCCACCAGCGCTTTTGCCCGGTTGACGGCCCGGGCGCCCTCCAGCCGGTTTTTCAGCACCTGGGCGGCAAAGGCCTCGGCGCGCCAGAAACAGGCATCCGCATCCGCGTCGCTGTCCCAAACCGGGTTAAAGCCGCCGATGGCGTCTGCCAGCGAGTCGCCGCAGCCGGTGTTGTCGTCCCTGTCCAGCGGCTGGATGAAATGTTCGTCCAGCCATTTCGCCTGTTCGGCCCCCACCAGCTGTTCCCCCAGCTCTTTCCACAGCAGGCCGAAAGCGGCGTAGGGCATGCCGTTCTCCCGCAGTTTGCGCTCCGGCCCGTGGTGGTCGAAAGCGCCGCCCCCCACGTCGAAAGCCAGTCCCTCAAATCCCTCGGGCACTTCATAGGCCCGGCGGATCTCCAGCCCGGGCCAGACCTCCAGCAGCAGCGCGGCGCTGAACACATCGTCGGCGTGAAAATGGCCTGCATGGGTCAGGGCAAGGCTCGGTCTCTCCATCATCATTTCCCCCTGTGTGGCGTGATCTTCCCGGTCTTTCGTCCCCCGGCGTCTTTGGCCGCGCGGCCGCGGCCTTTTTTGTTATTATACACCATCCGGCTCCCCAGCGCACCCCCGGCGCAGTGTTCCCTCCTCCGCGCCCCTCAGCCCGCCGGTCCGCCGCAAAAGGAGATCTGTCCGATCGGTCCGCGCCGCGCCGGCTCATGCGTCTTTCAGGCGGCAGCGCGGGCCAAAGCGCCCCCGCTTTTTCCCTCCGCCGCGGGCGCGGCCGGACGGCGGGGTGCACGCCCTCTCCCGCTCCGTTTTTGCCTCCGCGGCCCGCCGCCCTGCGCCGTGCCGCAGGGCACTTGACGCTGCCCGCGCCGCCGCCTATAATCTTGACAGAAGGCTTTGGAGGGAAACGGCATGAGGGAAGAATTCGCGCGTTCGGCGCTGCTGCTGGGCGAACAGGCGCAGGAGCGGCTGGCCCGCGCGTCGGTGGCGGTGTTCGGCATCGGCGGGGTGGGCGGCCATGCGGCCGAGGCGATTGCCCGCGCGGGGGTGGGGCGCATCGCCCTCTTCGACGCGGACACGGTGAGCGTCTCCAACATCAACCGGCAGATCGTGGCGCTGCACAGTACGCTGGGCCTGCCCAAAGCCAAGGTCATGGCCGACCGCATCCGGGACATCAACCCGCTCTGCCGGGTCGAGCCGCATATCGTCTTTTACGGCGAGGACAACGCCGCCCAGTTTCCCCTGGAGGGTTACGACTATATCATCGACGCAGTGGACACCGTCTCGGCCAAGATCTTGCTCATCCAGCGCGCGCGCGGGGCCGGGGTGCCGGTGATCAGCGCCATGGGCTGCGGCAACAAGCTGGACCCCTCCCGCTTTGAGGTCGCAGACCTCTCAAAGACCAGCGTTTGTCCGCTGGCCCGCGTGATGCGGCGGGAGCTGAAAGCCCGCGGCGTCACCGGGGTAAAGGTGGTCTATTCGCAGGACCCCCCCTGCGCGCCGGCCGAAACGGCGGGCGAAGCGCCCGCCCCGGGCCGCCGGGCCGTGCCGGGCAGCGTCAGCTGGGTGCCGGGCGCAGCGGGGCTGCTGCTGGCCGGCGAGGCGGTCAAAGACCTGCTGGTGTCGGTCCAGCCCTGAACCCGGCCGCAAAAGGCTCTTTTCAGCAAGCGCGCCGGCCGCGGCCGGCGTCCAATATACAGGGTCCGCGAAAGAAAGGAAAGGCGAAAACATGAGGTACAGGGCACTGGGAAATACCGGCCTGCAGGTCAGCGAGATCGGCCTTGGGGCAGAGTGGCTGGAGCGCCACAACGCGCAGGAGGTCAAAGAGGTGATCGACGCCTGCGAAGCTGCGGGGATCAACATCCTCGACTGCTGGATGGCCGAGCCGAACGTGCGCTCCAACATCGGGGCGGCCATCCGCGGCCGCCGGGACCGCTGGATCATCCAGGGGCATGTGGGTTCCACCTGGCAGAACGGCCAGTACGTGCGCACCCGCGATCTGACAAAGGCAAAACCCGCCTTTGAGGACCTGTTGTCCCGGCTGGGCACCGACTATGTGGATCTGGGCATGATCCACTTTGTGGACGCCGAGGCGGAGTTCGACCAGATCATGAACGGCGAATTCATCGAGTACATGCGCTCGCTCAAACAGAGCGGCGCCGTCCGCCATATCGGCATGAGCACCCACAATCCCCATGTGGCCCGCAAAGCGGCGCTGTGCGGCGAGATCGAGATGCTGCTGTTCAGCGTCAACCCGGCTTTCGACCTGCTGCCGGGCAGCGAGGACATGAACGCGTATTTTGCCGAAGAATATGACGAGGGGCTGCACCGCATCGCCCCTGAGCGCGAGGAGCTTTACCGCATCTGCGAGCGCAGAGGGGTCGGCATCACGGTGATGAAAGGGTATGCGGGCGGCCGGCTGTTCGACGCCTCCGCTTCTCCTTTCGGCATAGCCCTGACGCCGGTGCAGTGCCTGCACTACGCCCTCACCCGCCCGGCGGTGGCCAGCGTGATGGCGGGCTTCGACACCCCCGAGCATGTGCGCGCCGCGGTCGCTTATGAGACGGCGGGCGAGGAGGAAAAAGACTACGCCACAGCGCTGGCAAAAGCGCCCCGGCACGCCTATGCCGCGGGCCAGTGTACCTATTGCGGCCACTGTGCGCCCTGCCCCGCGGGCATCGATATCGCCATGGTGAACAAGCTCTACGACCTGGCAGTGCTGCACGACGACGTGCCGGCCACCGTACCGGCCCATTACGGCCAGCTGGAAGCCAAAGCCTCCGCCTGCATCGGCTGCAGGGCCTGCGAGAGCCGCTGTCCTTTCGGCGTGCAGGTGGCAGAGCGGATGCAAAAGGCGGCGGCGCTGTTTGAAAGCGCTGCCCGCTGAGCAGCAGCGGCCGCCCCATTCTCCCGCCTCCTGAGCCGCTTTGCGGCGCCGCCGCATCCCTGCCGGCCGGGGGGAGCGCGGTCTGCGGCCGCCCGGACATCGGACTGCGCGCTGCCTGCGCAGCCAAAGCCCCGGCCACCGGCCGGGCCGGAGGCCCGCGCCGTCCCTCTCAACGCTGCCGGCTGCAGACGTCCCGGCCTGCGCCGGGGCTGCTTCTGCCCCCCCCGCCCGCCGCTGGCGCCGAACGCGCAGCCGCCGTCCGGACATCGGACAGACGCCGTCCCTCTTTTGAAACAGTTCTGCCAACGGCCCCGGCGCCAATCAAAGATTTTTTGCGCAGTTCCCCTTTGCCGGCAGAGCCAACAGCCCCAGAACCAGTCAAAAAGCCGCCCTTCCTGAAAGAAGGGCGGCTTTTATCGTTCGCCTGTCAAAATGGGTGATAAGATGCGTCCCTGGCGCCTGCCGGGACCGTCTGTGCGGGCCTGCGGGGCCGAAGATGCCCCGTCCGCCGCTGACGGCAAAAAAGCGGTTTGTTTTCTGCCGCGCGGCTGCCCGCCGCATTTCTGCAGACCGCTTTCGGCCGGCCGGGCTGCCTGCCGCGCCCGCGCCCGCGCATAGACGGCAAAGGCGTTCAAAGCGCCGGGCCGCTCCGCCCGAAGCCGCCGCTGCGGCAGTGCAGCGCGCCCCGGTTTTCCGGCGGGCGCCCTCCCTGCGACTTACTGCCCGCTGTAAAAGATCTGCGCCAGCGGCGAATCCTTTGAGAGGAACAGGGTGTCCCCACCCCCGGACAGGCTTGCTTTGGCCGCGTCCAGCGCCCGCACAAAGCTGTAAAAGTCCGCTTTTGCCGGGTCGGAATAGGCGTCCGAGAGAATATTCATATACTCGGCCTCGCCCTCTGCGATCAGCATCTCGGCCTGGGCCTCGGCCTCGCTGAGCATCACCTGTACCTCGCGGTCGGTCTCGCTGCGGATCTTCTGCGCGTCGCTCTCGCCCTGGGCGGTGTAGCTGGCGGCGATATTGTTCCGCTCCGAGATCATCCGCTGGTACACCGCCTCTTTATTGTCGTCCGGCAGGTCCAGGTGCTTGGTCTCCACCGCGATCAGCTGGATGCCGTACTGGGACAGGGTGTCCCCCACCCCGTCGCGGATGTCCGCGGCCAGTTCGCCGTCCCGCCCGCTGATGACGTCGCTCTGGGTGCGCGAGCTGATGATGTTCTTCATGCTGTTGTAAACGATGGTGGAAAGGCGGCTCTCCGCGTTGGAGATGCTGCCGTTCAGGGTCTGGATAAACAGCTTCGGGTCCTCGATCTTCCACAGCACAAAGCTGTCGGCCACCATGGTCTTTTTGTCCTGGGTGATCACGTCGGAAATGGGCAGATCGTACAGCAATACCGTGTTGGGCAGGGTGCTGGCGGTCTGGATAAGGGGGATCTTCAGGCTGACGCCCGCCGTGCCGCGGATATCCACCACCTCGCCAAACTGCCGCACCACCGTGTACTCGTTCTGCTGGGTCACCACGCAGGCGCTGCTCAGCGCCATCACGATCAGCACCAGCACCGCCGCCAGGGTCACCCCGATCTTCTTTGAGCGCTTCATTGTTTCTCCTCCTCTGCCGGCTGGGCCTGCGGCACTCCCGCCTCGCCCAAAATGTTCAGGGTATTGCCGCTGCCGTCCTGGATGATGACCCGCAGCCCGGGCAGAACTTCCTCCATGGTCTCATAATACATGCGCTGCTTGGTGATCAGCGGGTAACGGGCATACTCCTGATACATCGAGTTGAAGCGGGCCACCTGGCCGGCGGCTTCATTGATGCGGGCCTCCTTTTGGGCCTGCGCGTTCTGCAGGATCTGGTCGGCCTGCGCCTCGGCGGCCGGGATCTTCTCTGAGCGGTACTTGTTGGCATTGTTGACCGCGGTGTCCGCGCTCTGCTTTGCGGTCTCCACCTCTTTAAATGCAGTGAGCACCTCCGCCGTGGGCGGCTCCGCGTCCTGGATCGTGATATTCACCAGCTGCAAACCGATATCTTCCCTTTCCAGGCGGGACATGATCTTGTCCTTGATCTCGCCCTGGATCTGGTTCTTGCCGGTGGTGATGACGTCGTCCACCGGGTAGATGCCGATGGTGTCCCGGATATAGCTCTGCGCCAGCGTCTTGAGAATGAACTCCGGGTCCTGGCTGGAAAAGAGGTACTTTACCGGGTCGGTCACCCGGTACTCCACAAAGAAATCCACGTTGACGAAGTTGTAGTCCGAGGTGATCATCAGGCTTTCGTCGGGGATGGGCTCTTTGGTGGCGGCGTCATACCCGATGGGGAAACCGTGGATGGTCATATCCACCTTGCGCACCTGCTGCACAAAGGGCACCTTGAAATGCAGGCCGCTGGAAGTGACCGGGCTGGGCACCCCAAAGGTGACCACAACGGCGTTTTCCTGCTCGTTGATCATGTAAAAGGAATTCAGCGCCGCGATCACCAGCGCCGCCCCCAGCAGCACCAGACCGGCGCGTCCGGCCAGCCGCCGGAACAGGCCTTTCTGCCCATCCTGCGGGCGTCCGCCGTCCCCTGTTCCGGGTGCGCCTGTCCCCGCGGTGCCGCGGCGGAACCAGCCGCCAAAGTCTCTTGTTTCCATCTCTCTCTCCTTGTCGTTTTCTCTCTGGCCGGCCCCGCTTCGAAGACGGGCGCCGGGCGGTGTGTGAGGGACCATGGCCTCTCTGCTTGCTATCTAGTTTAAAGGATACGGCCCACAAAGGCAAAGTCTGAATTGTTATTTTTTTGACATTCTTTCTCCCGGCCCGCCCCTGGGGGATAAGCAAAATTTCCAATCGCCCCCGCCCGGCTTTTTTCTCGCTCTTTCTCCTGTTTTCTCACTTTTCGCTGTCTCCGTCTCAAGGCCGAGCGCTGCTCTGACGCGGACAGCGCCGTTTTTGACCCGCGCGCTCACGCCAAAAGCCCGGCGGCAGGGCCCCGGGGTCTTGCGGGCGGAACGGAAAAACAGGAAAAACACTTTGGCGGCGCTGCGGCGGGGGGCAGGTCTTGCGATGGAATCGAAAAGTCCGAACCGCCGCAGGGGCCGCCGCCCTGCAGCGCGGCACTTTGCCGCGCAGACGACAAAAAAGCCCCGGTCTTCACCGGGGCCGCATCGCCGCGTCATTTTTTCATCTGTTTCCCTCGCGGTCCCCGGTACAGCTCGCCAAAAGCTGCGCCGCCCAGGATCAGCGCCGCGCCCGCAAGCTGCAGCAGCGACAGCCGCTCGCCCAGAAACAGCGCGGAAAAGAGCAGCGCGCTCACCGGGTCGATGTAGCCCAGCAGGGCGATGGTCTGGCTGGGTAGCTCTCCCATGGCCGAAAAATACAGATAATAGCCAAACCCGGTGTGCAGGATGCCCACCGCCAGCAGGCAGACGAGCCCTGCGCCGGTCATCGGCCCGGGGGCTGCGGGCCGGGTGACCAGCACGTAGGGCAGCAGCACCCCGGCAGCTACCGCCAGCTGGGTGAAAGTGCGCTCCAGCCCCGACAGCCCGGTGATGAACTTATTGGTCAAAATGACTCCCGCATAGAGCACCGCCGCGCCAAGCCCCAGCAAAATGCCTTTCAGCGGCGCGCTGCCCGCGCTGTTCCCCCCGCCGGTGAGCAGAAGCGTGCCCGCCGCCGCAGCCAGCACCCCCAGCAGCCTGGGGGCGGTGAACCGCTCTTTCAGGATCAGCGGGGCCAGCAGCACCACCAGCACCGGGGCCGCATAATAGGCCAGGGTGGCAATGCCCACCGTGGTGTAGCGGTAGGCCTCGAACAACAGGATCCAGTTGAAGCCGATGAACGCGCCGGACAGCGCCAGCAGCGGCAGGCTGCGCCTCATGGCAGCCCCGTTCAGCTTCTGCCGGCCCGCCAGGGCGGCCAGCAGCAGCACCAGCGCGCCGATCACCGCCCGCACCAGCGCAATGACGCTGCTGGCCAGCGGGATGGCCCGCACAAACAGGCCGATGCTGCCGAACAGCAGCGTGGCCGCGATCACTTTTGCGTAATTTTTTCTCATCTCTCTCCTGCGCCTGCCCCGCTTTCAGCGGTCCAGTTCCGTCCGCACTGCCGCCGCCAGTTCCCGCACGGCGGCGGGGTCCAGCGCCGGGGCCGGGCGCGCCTCCTTTTCCATCGACCGCGCCATGCTGCCGATCACAAATTTGCTCATCCCGTTCAATCGTTTGGGGTCCAGCTCGCCGCCCAGACAGCGGGCGGCGGCCGCGTGGGCCAGCAGCGCGGGCGGGACGTTCCTGCGCAGATACTCATCCCCGCGCTCTGCAAACGCGCAGCAGACAAAGCATCCAAAGGGCCGCGCCAGCAGCGTCGCCTCATTCTGCTCCAAAAAAGCCCGCGCCTTGCGGTGCAGCTGCCCCATGCGCACCGCGCCGCCCACGATCACCGCTTCATAAGCCGCCGGGTCCGGACAGTCCAGTTCCAGGTCCGTCACCTCCGCCCCCGGCAGCAGCCGCGCCAGCAGCGCGCCGCATTTGAGGGCCGTGCCGGTCTTGCCCGCCACTGCGATCAGTATCTTCATCCGCGTTCCTCCCAGCAGATCTCTCCCGCGCCCGGCGGGGTCCGCCGCCTCTCACAGGCGCAGCTTTTCATTGATCTCTTTCAATGTCTCCGGATCGGCCTTGCAGCAGCGCCGGTCATAACTCAGCAGGCCGTTGACCTCGTCCTCCACGTCCGAAAGCTGGGTGTAGACCGCGGCCGACAGCACGCCGGTGAGCGGCGCGACCTCTTTTTCGATCAGCTCGCGGTACGCCGCAAGAAAATGCGCCGGCGTGTCAAAGCGCCGGTAGCCGAACAGGCGCGGGGATACCGTGTGTCCCGGCGTCCCATAGCTGTAGCCCCCGAACTCGGACAGCACCACCGGCCGCCCGGCCGGGTCGGGTCCCGCCTTCACCTTTTTAAAGTAGACGTGCAGGCTGGACACATCCGGCCCGCCCTGGTCGTGCCAGCCGCTGGCGTGGTCCACCAGGCGGGTGGGGTCCTGCCGTTTGATCTCCCCGGCCGCTTTCACCGCGTCAAACTGGCCCCAGCCCTCGTTGAAAGGCACCCACAGGGCAATGCACACCGCGTTGTACAGCGCCGTCACCGTCTCGCGGCGCATCCGGTCCGCCTCGGCCCGGCCGGCGGCGTCGCCCCGCCCAAACCGCTTATACGCGCTGTCCCGCAGCTTTTTGCCCAGAAACGGCAGCACCTGGATGGTCATGGGGCTGTAGGGCCCGCCGCCGCTGACCATATCCTGCCAAACCAGCATGCCCAGCCGGTCGCAGTGATAATACCAGCGGGCCGGCTCGATCTTGATGTGCTTGCGCAGCAGGTTGAAGCCCATGGATTTTGCCATCTCGATATCGTAGATCAGCGCCTCGTCCGAGGGGGCGGTGTACAGGCCGTCGGACCAGTAACCCTGGTCCAGCAGCCCGTTTTGAAAATAGGGCTCGCCGTTGAGCAGCAGCCGGGGCACCCCGCTGCCGTCCTTTCCCACGCCAAAGCTGCGCATGCCGAAATAGCCTGCGGCCGCATCCTCGCCTGCCCGCACCGTGAAGCGGTAGAGGAACGGATCCTCCGGGCTCCAGCGGTGAAAATCGGGCAGCGCCAGCGTCAGCGGCTCGCCGGGCGCGGCGGCGCCCTCCGCCACCGTCCGCCCCTCCTGCGTCACCGCGATCTCCACCGGCCGCGGCGTGCAGCCGGGGCCAAAGACAGGCTCAAAGCGCACGGCGGCCTCCTCAAACAGCGGGGTCACCCGCACGGTCTCCAGATGATCCTGCGGCACCCGCTCCAGCCAGACAGTCTGCCAGATGCCGCTCTGCGCGGTGTACCAGATGCCGCCCCGGCGCAGGGTCTGTTTGCCATAGGCGGTGCCGCCCCGCTCGCTGTCGTCCCACACGGCCACGGTGAGGGTGTTTTCCCCCTCCCGCACCAGGCCGGTGATGTCCAGCGCAAAGGGCAGATAGCCGTCTTGGTGGCGTCCCGCCTCCGCGCCGTTCACCCACACCGTGCAGCGCTGGTCCACCGCGCCAAAGTGCAGCAGCAGCCTGCCGCTGCCCGGCAGCCCCGACACCCGGAACTCCCGCTCATACCACAGCGTCTCGCCGGGCTGCAGCTGGCGCCGCACGCCGGACAGCGGGCTCTCGGGCGAAAAGGGCACCACGATCTGCCCCTGCGCCTGCCCCATCGGCTGTCCGTCCGGCCGGATGGCATAGCGCCAGCGGCCGTTGAGGCTGCGCCAGCTGTCCTCCCCGCGGGCGAACTGCGGGCGCGGATACTCGGGCAGCGGGGCGTCCGGGTCCAGCTGTTCGCCCCAGGGGGTGAGCAGCTCTTTCAGCGGGGCGCGGCGGCGCTGTCCGGCGCGGAGCAGCAGCACCGGCAGCACTACAAACACCAGCACCACCGCGCTGGCCAGAAAGATGGCAGGCGTGGGCACCTGCTTGACCACGCCCAGTTCCTCATACACTGCGCCCGAGCCGCGGATGACCGCCGCGCCCAGATAGGGTCCCGTGACCATGGGCAGCAGCACCGCAAACAGCATGCGGATCCCCTGAAAATGTCCCGCCTTGTCCCGCGGAGTGTAGTCCCGCGCCAGACCGTTCAGGGCAGCGGTCACCAGCATATTGCCGGACAGCAGCACAAAACCGGCCCCGATCACGGCCGCTGCGCCGCGGGCAAAGATCATCGCCAGCAGCCCCGCGATCTCCACCGCCGCCGCGGGCAGCACAAAGCGCAGCTTGCCCAGGCGGTCGATCAGGCGGCCGCTGGCAACGCTCACCGCCGAGGCGCCGATCAGCACCGCCCCCAGCACCAGCGCATAGTTGTCGATGCCCAGATACCGCTGTATGTAAATGATGAGATAGGGCATAAAGACCTGGGCGGACGCCCCAAAGACCGCCAGCCCGAGAAAAGCCAGATAGAGCTGCGGGTTCTGCCGCACCACCGCGGGCCGAAAGCCGTAGACGATGTTTTTAAAATAGCTGCTCTCCGCCCGCCGCAGCCCCGGCGCGTCCCGCACGAAAAACAGCCCCAAAAAGCCCCCCAGCGTCACCAGCCCGCCGAAGATCAGAAAAAATTCGCTCCAGCGGCCGGCCGCGGTCATCCAGTCAAAGCCGCCGAAGATCACCAGCATCGCCGCCAGCGGCAGCACGGCCAGCACCGTCTCCACCCGGCCCCGGTTGCTCTCGTCGGTGACGTCGGTGACCCAGGCGTTGAAAGCCGCGTCATTGGCCGTAGAGCCGAAAAAGGTCATCACACAGTCCATGATCACCACCAGCAGCGCCGCCATACGGGCCGCGTCCGCAGCCGGAAACAGCCGCGCCGCGTTCTGCACCGAGATCAGGCTGAAAGCCATCACCGAGAGGCCCCACACGATATAGCCCCCCACGATGAAGCCCCTGCGCTTTCCCATCTTGTCGGACAGCGCCCCCATCAGCAGCGTGGTGACCGTCGCGGTGACGGCGCTCCAGGCCACCATATCGGCGATGACTCCCGGGTCGGTGGAGATGGTGTTGTAAACGAAAACGTTGAAGTACATGTTCTCGATCGTCCAGGCCAGCTGCCCGAACAGACCGAAGATCAGCAGCGCCGCCCAGCGGCGGCCCCCCAGCGCGGACGTCTTTTTCTGCTCTTTCATCGTTTTTCCTCCCCCTGCGGGCGGCCCGCGCGCAGGGCCGCGGCCCTGCGCTGCCAGTAAGCGCTCATCGAGGCGCCCGGCGTCTCCGTCAGCTCGCGGCCCAAAAAGGCGGGCGGCACAAAGGCGCGCGCTTCCTCCACCGAGGCAAATTCCACCTCCGCGTAATAAAAAGAGGTCTCCTCCCCCTCGTCCACCAGGCTCACCTCCAGGCGACGGCCGTCCGGCAGGCGGTAAGCGCGGTAGCGCTTGTGTACCAGCGGCACGCCGATCAGCGCCGCCGCCCGCTCAAAGACCTCCCGGCTGATCGGGGTCTCGATCTCCTCCCGCGCCAGCGTGCCCCGCCCCTTGATGCACAGGATATAGCTGCTGCCGCCGGCCCGTTCCTCCGCGCGGATGCGCACCACCGGGTCGGCGCAGAGATATCCCTGCCGCATCTCGGCGCCGTCGATCTGCGGCAGCCCCGCCGGAAAGCCGCCGATCTCCCATTTTCGCTCGATCTCCATCACAGCACCTCTTCCAGCGCGCCCACGATCAGCTCCAGCGTTTTGACGCGGGCATATTTTTTGTCCCGCGACTCAATGACATGCCAGGGGGCATAGGTGGTGCTGGTCTTTTGCAGCATCTCGTCCACCGCCTCTTCATAGGCGGGCCACTTCTCCCGGTTGCGCCAGTCCTCGTCGGTGATCTTCCACTGCTTTTCCGGGTTCGCCTGCCGCTCGTGAAAGCGCGCCAGCTGGGTCTCCGGGTCGATATGGATCCAGAATTTCAGGATCACCGCGCCCCAGGCGGACAGCTCGGCCTCAAATTCGTTGATCTCATTGTAAGCCCGCTGCCAGTCGTTCTGGGCACAAAAGCCCTCGATGCGCTCCACCATCACCCGGCCGTACCAGCTGCGGTCAAAAATGGCCACGTGGCCGTCCTTGGGCAGCCGTCTCCAGAACCGCCACAGATAGTGATGGGCCAGCTCGTGGGGCTCGGGGCTCGCGATGGGCAGCACCTCAAAGCCGCGCGGGTCCAGCGCCGCGGCCACCCGCTTGATATTGCCGCCTTTGCCGGCGGCGTCCCAGCCCTCATAGACCAGGATCAGCGGCACCTTTTTGCGGTAAAGGCGGTTGTGCAGCTCGCGCAGCCGCTTTTGGGCCGCCTCCAGCCGGTCGTTGTACTCGCCTTTGTCCAGTTCTTTGTCCAGCGCCACCTCGGCCAGCCTGGGCATGGGCAGCAGCGGAAAACGGTTCTGCGGCACGGCTGCAGGCGCCCGGGGGGCGGCCAGCGCCGCGTCGATGGCCCCGGTCAGGATGGTCATCAGGGCCAGCCGCGCCTCTGCGCGCTCGCCCGCGTCCACCACGTGCCAGGGCGCATAGGTGGTGCTGGTGGCGGTCAGGGCTGCGTCGAAAGCGTCCCGGTATTCGTCGTAGCGCTCGTTCTCCCGCTCATCCTCGCCGCTGACCCGCCAGGCGGTGTCCTTGTCCTCCTCCAGCCGCGCGATCCGCTTTGCCTGCTCCTTGCGGGTGATGTTGAGGAAGCATTTCACCAGCAGGGTGCCGTCGTCGGCCAGCTGCCGCTCGAAAGTATTGATCGAGCCGATGCGCCGCGTCATGGCCGCGGTGTCCAGCTCCCCCGCCAGATGCTGGCGCACCGTCTCTCCCAGCCAGCCCGAATCGAGAAAGGAGAAAAGCCCTTTTTCAGGCGTTTTGACAAAATACCGCCACAAAAAGGGCTTGCGGCGCTCTTCCTCTGTGGGGGCGGCGATGGCGTGCACCTTGAAAGAGCGGGGATCGATCTCGTTGATCACCTCGCCCAGCAGGCTGCCCTTGCCCGCGGCGCCCCAGCCCTCCAGCAGCACCAGCACCCCCAGCTTTTTGGCTTTGATCTCCTGCTGCTGCGCGGCCAGCCGCTCCCGGCAGGCGGCCAGCGCCCGCTTGCGCTCGTCCTTGTCTGTAGTCTTCCCCATCACAAAATCGGATAACATGCCGATCCCTCCCGGATTGTCAAAAATAGAGGTCCCCGCGCGGAAAACGGCTTTCCACGCGCCCGGACCGTTCTTCTTACCGCGCTCCCCGCCGCGGCCGGCGCCGTCTTCCGCCTGCCCTTTCCGCACTGCGCGGCCCCGCCCGGGGCCGCGCATGCGAGAGGTCGTTGTCAATATTATATCATTCCCGCGCGTAAAACAACATCTTTTTTGTTCCTTTTGCAAAAGCTCTCCGCCGTCCGCCCCGCGTTTCTCCCCTCTCCCCGGGACACATCGGCCCGCGCGGCGGTTGACCCCCGGGCCCGCGCGGGGTATAATCGGTGTGCGGCCGCCCGGCACAGGCGCGCCGACGCCCTACCCTAAAGAGGAGTGACTCATTTGAAACAGCAGCGCCCCTACGCCCGCTATACGGTCAGCCGCAAAGCCCAGGCCTCCCTTGAAAACGGACACCCCTGGGTGTATGAGGACGAGATACGCGCCGTGGAGGGCGATGCGGAAAACGGCGCCCTGGTGGACGTTCTCAGCGACAGGGGCCGGTATCTCGGCACCGGCTTTCTCAGCGTCCACAGCAAGATCCGGGTGCGGCTGATCAGCCGCAGCGCCAACGACAGCTTTGACGAGGCCTTTTGGCGCCGCCGCCTGCAATGGGCGTGGGCTTACCGCAAACAGGTGCTGGCCCCTGCAGACCTGTCCTGCTGCCGGGTGATCTTCGGCGAAGCGGACCAGTTTCCCGGCCTGACGGTGGACCGCTTCGGCCCCTATCTGGTCGCCCAGACCCTTTCGGTGGGCATGGAACGGCTGAAAGGGCTGCTGTTCCCCCTGCTTGCGGAGGTCCTGCGCGCCGACGGGCAGGAGATCGCCGGCCTGTACGAGCGCAACGACGTGGCCCTGCGGGAACGGGAGGGGCTGCAGCAGGGCAAAGGGTTCTTCCCCCTGCCCGGGCTGCCCCTGCCGGAAACTACCGAGACCATCATCTGCGAAAACGGCGTGCGCTACCGGGTGGACTTTGAAAACGGCCAAAAGACCGGCTTCTTCCTGGATCAGAAATACAACCGGCAGGCGGTGGCCCGTCTGGCCCGGGGCCGCCGGGTGCTGGATTGCTTCACCCACACCGGCTCCTTTGCGCTGAACGCCGCACTGGGCGGGGCCGAGCGGGTCACCGCGGTGGACATCAGCGAGGCCGCAGTAGAGATGGCCCGCGCCAACGCCGCCCTCAACGGGCTGGAGGACAGGATGGAGTTCGCCGCCGCCAACGTCTTTGATCTTCTGCCCGAACTGGCGGCCCGGGGCGGCACGCCTTACGATTTTATCATCCTGGACCCGCCCGCGTTCACCAAAAGCCGCAAAACGCTGGACAGCGCCCTGCGCGGCTATAAAGAGATCAATTACCGCGCCATGAAGCTGCTGCCCCGCGGCGGGTATCTCGCCACCTGCAGCTGCAGCCATTTTGCCACCGGGGCGCTGTTCACCAAAATGCTGCACAGCGCCGCCCGGGACGCAGGGGTCCAGCTGCGCCAGATCGAGGCCCGCCAGCAGGCACCCGACCATCCCATCCTCTGGAATGTGGAGGAGACCGACTACCTCAAATTCTTCCTTTTCCAGGTGATCTGAAAAAGGCCGCAAAAACCGGCTGCGCCCGGCGTCCTGCGGCATCCACAGAGAAAGCCAGGCCCCGCGCAAGCGGGGGCCTGGCTTTCTCTGTCATCCGTCTCATCCGTCCGCGGGCCAAAAACGGCCGTGCCAAGACCCGGCGGTCCCACCGTGGGCGGGCGGTCCTCAAGGCTGATCGGGGCGCGGCCGGTCTCCCATCCTGCGCAGCAGGACCCGCAGCCCCACCTCCCACGCCCTGCTCAGGGAACGCAGCAGCTCATCGGCGCCCGTCTCCGCGTCCGCAGGGAGCCTCAAAGCGCCAGCCCCTAAAAACAGCGGCCCGCAAAACGATCTTTTGTCCTGCCGCAGCGCTCTTTTCCCGGACAGGCTGCATTTTTCCGCCGCGATTTTCCGCCCGCAGCGCAGTTCCCTCTGCTGTTTTCCGTATCGCGGCTTTTCTCCCCCCGGGCGGCAAAAGCTCCCCGGTCCAGATCCGGTCGGCACAGACAGGCGTTTTCGAGCTGCTGTCCAGCGCTTTTTCTGTTCTGGCTCCGCCCAGCCCCTCCGGCAGTCCCGCCCCCGTAAAAGCAGCCCGGATGTGCCCTTGTGCCCGCAGGACCGTCCCGGCGTTATCCTGACGCGCAAAAAAGGCCGGGGCGGAGCCGCCGGCCCGATCAGCGGACGGCCTGAACCTGATTTCCAAACGACCAGCAAAACTCAATTCCACAGATCACCAGCCAGGCGCCCAGGATAAGAAAGGCGATGAGATTCCGCTTTTTGCAGGAGGCGGAGGAGGAAAGCCACAAAACATGGCCCCAATTGTACATGCCGCACAAAAACAAATAGGCGAGGGCGGCGCACAGCCCCAGGCCATATCCCATCGCTTTTGCGGTGAAAGAACCGTAAGATCTCAGCACTTCGGTCAAAAAGGGCGCGCAGCACACGCTGAAAATAATGCAGGGGAGCAGGTTAAAAAGGCCGTAGGACGCGGGGACGGCACGTTCTTTTTTGGCCCGGCCCCGCGTCCACAGGGTATCCCGCTTGACCCCCAGCCCCCACCAGAAAAGAAAAAGCACACCGGCCTCGGGCAGCACAAGACAGAAAAGTTCCCAAAGAAAAAAGTGGAAGTAAAGGGCCAGAATAAAATCCAGGACGGCAAAAAACGCCGCACAGGCGATAAGACAAGACCTTTCCCGCAAAAAAGCACTGCCGCCCCGGCGCTGGGGCTTACGTTGGGACATAAGCTCCGGCTCCCAGACGAGGTTCCAGCGCAGCAGCAGTAAATTGTTTTTCATCGCCCAGCTGCCGGGAGGAAGAGGCGGGGTATAGGCCATGTTTTTCACCTCCCTATCCTGTGATAATTTTATTCTCTTTTCACCGAAAACTCAATTTGTAAACAACCTAAAAAAAATCTTTTTTTTAGCTGAAATTACGATTTTATCCACCTTCCAAAAAAATCTGCAGCGCTCTTTCTCACTCTCCCGCAACGCGGCGGGCGATCTCCTGCGCCGCACCGGCGGCCGACAGGCCCTCGGTCCCGATCTTTTCGGTGTCCAGCGCGCCGTACAGCGGCAGCCGCTCCAGGCTGCGCCCGATCACGTCGGGCGTGCGCAGGCCGGCATCCACATCCCGCCGCAGGCGGCTCTCCAGCGTCCCGGGCCCGCAGACCAGCGAAAAGCTGAAGAGCTCGAACTCTTTCCCGGCCAGCGGGGCCAGCACCGCGTCGATGATCTCCTGCCTGTCCATCACCCAGCAGAAGATCACGTTTTCATAGCCTTCGTCGTCCAAAAAGCCGCCCAACAGGTGGGCGATATTGTCCAGCGCCATCCGCTTGCGGGCCTCGGTGACCCGAAACGGGTCCATCCGCCAGCACCAGTCGCCGTCCAGCCAGACCGCCTCGGGCAGCAGCCGCAGCAGCTCCTGCGAAACGGCGGTCTTGCCCACCCCCATCGCGCCGCCGATCAGGATCAGACGTTTCATGTTATCGCTCTCCTTCTTGCGCCCCGGCCGCCCGGCGGCGCGGCCAGGCTCCCGCGCCTGTGCGCCCGCTTGCGCTCACACCAGCCGCTTGGTCTTCCACTTTCCGCTGAGATAGCGGGCCACAAAGCACAGGATGCGCACCGCCCAGTCGACGTACATGGCCGCCCACACGCCGTAGATCCCCATCTCCAGGTACTGGGCCAGCAGATAGGAAAAGCCGATACGGAACACCCACATCGACAGCATGGAAGCCCCCATGGTGAACTTGACGTCTCCCGCAGCCCGCAGCCCGCCCGGAAAAGTGAAGCTCATCACCCAGATCAGCGCCGCCAAAATATAATAGGGGCGGGCGATCTTCAGCGCCACGGCGGCCGTTTCGGCCGAGAGGTTGAACGGCAGGATGATAAGGTGCGCGCCGGTCAGCATCAGCAGGCAAAGCGCGCCGTTGCACAGAAAAGCCATCCAGGTCAGCTTTTTGACATAGCCCGACGCCTGCCGGTAATCGTTTGCACCCACGCACTGGCCCACCACCGTCGTCATGGCCAGGCCGATCGCCTGCGCGGGGATCTGGGGCAGCATGCACAGCGTGTTGCACACGGCGTTGGCGGCAATGGCCACGGTGCCGAAAGTGGCGATCAGGCTCTGCACCAGGATCTTGCCCACCTGGAACATGCCGTTTTCCAGCCCGTTGGGTATGCCGATGCCCAGGATCTTTTTGATCATATCCGGCCGCAGCCGGAAGCGTTTCCAATCCCTGAGGGTGATCTGCAGACCGGGGTTGCGCAGCAGCACCAGCAGCAGCACCGCGCCCAGCGCCCGCGAGATCAGGGTGGGGACGGCCGCGCCCACGACCCCCCACTTCAGCCCGAAAATGCAGAGCGCGTTGCCCGCGATATTCACCGCATTGGCAATGAGGGAGGCTTTCAGCGACACCCTGCTGTTGCCCATGGAGCGGAAGATCGCCGCCCCGGCGTTATAGACCGCAATGAACGGATAGGACAGCGCCGTGATAAAAAAGTATTTGCGCGCCCCCTCCATCACCACCGGGTCGGTGCTGCCGAAAAGAAAATCCAGCATCGGGTTGCGGGCCAGCGCGCAGACCACGCCCAGCCCGGCCCCCAGCGCCGCCACGATGACCACCAGCTGTTTCGCGGCCCGGTTGGCGTTTTTTCCGTCCCGCATGCCCAGGTACTGGCTGACCACAATGGCGCCGCCCGCTGCCAGGGCCGCAAAAATGTTCAGCATCAAGATGTTGATCGAATCCACCAGCGAGACTGCAGAAACCGCCGTTTCCCCCGCGTTGGCCACCATCACGGTGTCCGCCATGCCGGTCATCACCGCCAGAAACTGCTCCCCCACCAGCGGCCAGATCAGCCGCTGCAGCGCCTGCCGGGAAAACAGCGGCTTTGCAGCCAGTTGCGCCTGTTCCATTTCCATCCTCTTTTCCCCGCGCCGGCGGAAAGGGCGGCAGATCCGCCCCGCCCGGCGCTGTCTGTTTTACACAAGTTTTACAGTGAGATTCTATGCTTTTTGCCCCGTAAAGTCAATCGTTTTACTGCGCCGGGCAGCGCCGCGGGCCGATTTTGGGTCCGCCCCAACATCCGGGGGACGCGCGGGGCCGGGCGCCGCATCCAGGCCGCCGAAGCCCCAGACCCCGCGCCTGCGGGGCCGGGCAGCCCGGAGGCACCTGAAAAAACGCCTTTCAAGCACGCGCAGACCACGTCGGCACACCGCGCCGGTCAAAGAGGCCGCACGGCAAAAACAGCGCGTAAAGCGCCCGCCATTTCGCGGCGGCTCGGGGCCGGCATGGCCGGTTTTGGGCGGCCGTGCCGACCCGCTCCGGGACGCCAGAATTTTATCTGTTGCGCCGCGGCGCTGATTTGGTATAATGAAAAGCGTAAAAGGGCGCGTCCCGCCGCCGCGGCGCGGCCGCCCAAAACCGGAAAGGAAGTCAAACACATGAATATCGTTCTGCTGGAAGGTCTCGCCGTCAGCGACGCCAAGGTCGCCGAACTGGCAGCGCCCCTCATCGCCGCCGAGCACAGCTTCACCGCCTATACGGACGGCAACTATGACCCCGCCGTCCTCATCGAACGGGCAAAAGAGGCGGATATCCTGATGGTGGCCAGCACTCCGCTGCCCGCCGGGGTGGTGGCCGCCTGCCCCCGCCTCAAGCTGATCTCGGTGGCGTTCACCGGCGTGGATCATCTGCCCATGGACCTGTGCCGCGAGCGGGGCATCCTGGTCTCCAACTGCGCGGGTTACTCCAACGAGAGCGTGGCCGAGCTGGTCTTTGGCCTGGTCATCTCGCTGCTGCGCCGCATCCCCGCCTGCAACGACGCCTGCCGCAGCGGCGGCACCAAGGCCGGGCTGGTGGGTTTTGAGCTGGCAGGCAAAACTTTCGGCATCGTGGGCACCGGCGCCATCGGCCTGCGCACCGCGCAGCTGGCCAAGGCGTTCGGCTGCAATCTGATCGCCTACAGCCGCTCCCGGCGGCCGGAGGCCGAGGCCCTGGGCATCCGCTATCTGCCGCTGGAGCAGCTGATGGCCGAGGCGGACGTGGTGAGCCTGCATGTGCCGGTCACCGCAGAGACCCGGCAGCTGATCAACGCCGAGATGATCGCCCGCATGAAGCCCACCGCCCTGCTGATCAACACCGCCCGCGGCCCGGTGGTGGACAACGCCGCCCTTGCCGACGCCCTCAAAGAGGGGCGGATCGCGGGCGCAGGCATCGACGTATTCGAGATGGAGCCTCCCATCCCGGAAGATCACCCGCTCTGCAGCGCGCCTGGCGCCATCCTCACCCCCCACGTGGCCTTTGCCACCGCCGAGAGCATGGAAGTGCGCGCGGGCATGGTGTTTGAAAACGTCTCTCTCTACCTGGAGGGCAATCCCCGCAACCTGATACGCTGAGCGCATTTTCCTCCATAAAAAACAGAGCAGACCGTCCCGGTTCTTTCAGCCGGAACGGCCTGTTTTTTTGGTATTGCCCGCGCGAAAGCGGCTGCCCCCGGCAAATACGTTTTTCGCCGCTTGCGCGGCAGCCGGCCGGAGGGTCAAAAAGACAGTCTCCACGTTGTGGAGACTGTCTTTTATTGTTCCTCAATAAAAAGCGACTTATTTCTATGGCCCGCCCCTCGTCCCTGCGGGACAACCGGGGCACTGGCCGAAAAGGCAGCCTCCGTTTTGCGGAGACCGTCTTTCATAACCTCCTCCATAGCCCCATAAAATAAATCTCATAAAACCCTGTCTGCCGCCTGCGGCATCCGCAGGCCTGCCCTGACCTCCGGCATCCTGGGCCGCTGCTGCGGCTGCAAGGCAGCTCCCGGCCTCCGCCGACTGCAAACGCGCCGCCGCGACCTTTTTTCGTCCGCCTTTCTCTACAGCTGCCGAAAGACCCGCTTTGAGCACAGAGCCAGCAGTGCGGCGGCCAGCGCCGCCGCCAGCAGAATGGCCCAGGCCGCCGTCTCAAAGCGCTCGAACAGCACGCCGTACAGCGCCTGGCCCACGGGCTGGGCGCACATGGCCAACGTCATCAGGCAGGCCATCACCTTGCCCACCAGCTGGGGTGGGGTGCCCGCCTGCACCGCCGTGATCATCTCCACGCTGAACACGGTGGAGACCGCCATAGCGAAAAAGCTGAGCAGGGTGACGGCCAGATAGCCGCTGAAAGCGGACACGCCCAGCCCCAGCACCGCCCCCATGCCGGCCACCGAAAGCGCGCAGAAAAGCAGCAGCCGGTGCGCCCGGGCCATGGAGAGCCGCGCGCCCAGCAGCCCCGTCAGCAGGCCGCCGGCCAGTCCGCCCAGCGCCAGCGCCCCCTGGGCCAGCCCCAGCTCTCCGTCGCTGCGGCCCAGCAGCTTTACGACCACCACCGGGATGCCCACCACCATCATGGAACTGAGCAGCAGGTTAAACGCAGCCACGATGCCGATCACTTTCAAAAAAACCGGCTTTTCGCGGCGCACAAAGCGCAGGCTCTCAGACAGATCCTGCCGCACGCAGGCAAAAACGCCCTTGCCCCCCGCGCGCGGCTGGTGCGGGATGCGGATAAAGATCTCCATTACGGCGGAGGCAAAAAAACAGAGGATGCTCACCATTAGGATGGGCCCGATGCCCCACAGGCCGTACAGCACGCCGCCCAGCACCGGCCCCAGCAGACCGGCCAGAGAGTTGACGGCGTTGATGACCGCGTTGGCGGACATCAGGCCGCCGCCCTCCACCAGCGCCGGGATGCTGGCCTGCACCGCGGGCTGATAGGTGCCCGAGATGCCGTACAGCAGCATCAGCATCACCGTGAACAGCGGCACGATGGGCAGCTTGCCCAGTACCAGATAAAACACCGCGATCAGCGCCGCGGTCGAAAAGTCCAGCGCCACCATAATATTGCGCTTGTTGACCCGGTCTGCCAGCACGCCGCCCAGCAGCGAGAGCACGATCATCGGCAAGAACGAGACTGCGGTGACCATGCCGAACAGCGCCGACGAGCCGGTGGCCCGCAGCAGGTAGAGCGGCAGGGCAAAGCGCAGGATGGCGTTGCCGAACAGTGAGATGATCTGCCCGATCACCACCAGCGTGAAGTCCCGGCGAAAGATCGTTCCCGCCGGGGCGGTCCTTGTGTTTTCCATGGGTTCCATAAAATTCTCCTTTAATTTTTTAATACCAACGGTTGGTATGTATTTGTGCAAAAAAAATAACTCTTCCCCGTTTAGTAGGAAAGAGAGCCCTCAGCCCTCTTTTTTATTCCTGGCTCGAAAATCAGCGGCCCCGCTCTCCGGGCGGACATCCCGGCGGCAAAAGAGGCTGCCCGGCGGCACGCTTTGGCCGCTGCGCCCCGGAGCTAAACGCCGTCGCATGACTTTCGATCTCCGCCTCAGGCGCCTTGCCTGCACTGTGCAGGCTCATCGGGCAAACGGCGCTTTTGATGCAAAGGCAGGTCCTTGCCTCGATCACGCCGAATAAAAAAGCTCCCGCCAGCCAAAGCCGGACCGCCTGCAAAAAATGGGACGGCCGCGCGGCAGATATGGGCCAGACAAAAGAGAGGCGCGGAACAGGCTGCTGCCGCCGGCCGCGGGGCGGCCGCCGCTTCCCACAGGGTCGTGACCGGCAAAGCCCGGCCCGTCAGCTCTGCCGATGGGCCGGAAAACTGCCGAAGCCCCGTCGTTCCCAGAAGCGTTCCCACATTCAGCGGGCAGCCCTATGCCTTGATCGCGTCGAGGCGCCGCCCGCTCAGGCAGGGCGAAAAGACGCAGACCGCCCTTTCCCCTGCAAAAACCGCTGTGCCCGTGGTTTGCGGTCGGGTGCGCGCCCACCGCAAATGAAACCGAAGCCCGCCGCGCCGGTGAAGCGGCGCAGCCGCGGCCGGCGCAAAAAACAGCCGGGCCGGCGGCACGCTGAAAGCTGCCCGAAAACACTGTCCCGTTCCACCCCGCCGCAAACAACAGGACCGCAAAACTTCCGCTCCTGCTGCGGCGAGCGCCGAAACAAAAACAGCAGCGCGGCAATAGCGCGGTAGCTTTGAAAAGATCACTCTTTCCCTTTCGGCTGCGGGGCACAGCCGCCCCCTTGCCCGTCACAGGCCGCCGGCCGCCACGTCTCCCTTTTCCTCCGCCGTGCGGAGATACCAGCCGCAATAATCGATATATTTCTGCAGCATCTCTTCGTCCAGCAGTTCAAAACCCAGCTGCGGCCGCAGCAGTTCGTTGTACAGCCTGCAGCGCTGCGCCATCTTCTCCGGCGTGCTGATAAGGATCATCGGGTTCAGCCAGACGTTTGTCAGCAGCATCATCACCTCGGCCAGTCCCTGCGGGTCTGCCGAAGCGATGGTCCCGTCCCGCTGGCCCTGCTCCAGAATGGGCTGGATATAGTCCGGCGCAACGACCTGAAAGATGTCCTCCAGCTGAAGCGCCAGAAAACGGGGATTCTTTTTGACGGCCAGCCCCACCTTGAACAGCGCCTCCTGGTTGGGGTTGCGCAGCGAGGCACGGAAGATCTCCACCAGCTTTTCGCGCCCGGTCAGCGAGGGATCGTCCCGCACAGCGCCCAGCATGCGGGCATTTTCGGCCCCCAGCCGGTCCCCCACTGCGATCATGATCTCCTCTTTGGAGCGAAAGTGGTGATAGATCGCCCCTTTCGACAACCCGCCCAGATGGTCGATGATATCCTGGACCGTGGTGGCCTCATAGCCTTTTTCCAAAAACAGGGCCAGCGCCGTGTTCAGGATGCGGTCCACCGTTTCCTCCGGGTGCTTGTTGCGCGGCATCGAACTGCCTCCTTTTTTTATAACATACCGACGGTATGTATCTATATTAAACCTTATCCTGCTTCCTGTCAAGTTTTTTCGCGCGCGGCGGCGCAGCCCGTCTGCAGTCCCCGTTTCCGGCCGCGCCGTTCTCGCGGGCGGCGGCAATAACAAAGACTATTGAAAAGCAAACGAAAAGGGGCCGCCTGCACCGCTCTTGCGAGCGGCGAGACGGCCCAACAGGCGATCATGGGCAAAAGGCCCGGCTTTCCCCCCTGTCCCGCTTTGGGGACGCTGCATCCCGCGCGCCGCCGCGGTCCCCCCCTCTCAGGGCTCCGCCCTTTACTTCCAACTTTTCCGGCTTTTTACCCCTCCAACAGGGCGTCGAAGCCGCCGGCATAATAGTCGCAGAGCACCTTGATGCGGCTGCGCTCATCCAGGCTGGCGTCGTCGTAGATGGCCACCACCCGGCAGCCCGCCTCTTTGGCGCTGCGGATGGCGTGCAGCGAGTCGTCGAACACGGTCAGCTGCCCGGGCGCGGCGCCAAACTTTTCCGCCAGTTTTTCGTAATAAGCGGCGGACTGCTTGGTGGCCCCCAGGCTGTCCGAGGTGGCGATGAACTTAAAATAGCCGCCGATGCCCAGCCGTTCCAGCGCCGGCAGCACATAGTCCGGCTCAGAGGCCGTGGCAAGGCACATGGGCACCCCCTGCCGGCGCAGCTGGTCGAGGTAGTCGCGGGCAAAGGGCTTCAGCTGCACCTTTTCGGCATAGGCGCGCGCCACCAGCCCGCAGACCTGTTCCACCCCCTGCTGCACGGTGCCGGACACCCCATACTGCCGCTGGGCAAACTCCACCGCCTGGGGCACGTTCATCCCCCGCACCTGCGCTGCCAGGTCGGGGGGAGGGGTGACGCCGTGGGCCCGCAGATAGTCCGCGGCCACGCCGTCCCACACCCACATCGAGTCCAGCAGGGTGCCGTCCAGGTCAAAAACTGCAAACTCCGGCCTGCCCGTGCGGCCCTCATACGCGTCGAGAAAATGGTGGTACCCGCCCTCCAGATCGGTATAGCCGATCACGGTTTTCAGGTTCACGTCGTGGATGCTGCGAAAAATGTTCACATCCACCTGCGGGTTTTCGGCCCGCAGCTGGCGGATCAGCGCCTTGGTGGCGCTGCGGCGGCCGCCGTCGGTGCCGGTCAGGTCCGAGCGCTGCTCTGTGCGGCGGCAGGCGCACTGCAAAAAGGACAGCCCATTGTGCCGCGCCCAGGAGATGATGTCCTGTTCCCGCACCAGATAAAGCGGGCGGATGAGTTCCATGCCCTCAAAATTCCTGCTGCGCAGCTTGGGCATCATGGTTTTGATCTCGGCGGAGTAAAACATGCTCATCACCACGGTCTCGATCACGTCGTCAAAGTGGTGCCCCAGGGCGATCTTGTTGCAGCCCAGGCTCTGGGCGTACTTGTAAAGGTGGCCGCGGCGCATGCGGGCGCACAGATAACACGGGCTCTCGGCGATGGCCTCCACCACCTCGAAGATGTCGCTCTCAAAAATTTTCACCGGGATGCCCAGCAGCGCGGCGTTCTCCTCGATGCGGCGGCGGTTGGCGGGGTTGTAGCCCGGGTCCATCACCAGAAACTCCAGCGAAAATTTCATATAGCTGTGGCGCTGCAGCTCCTGCATGCATTTGGCCAGCAGCATGCTGTCCTTGCCGCCCGAGATGCACACGGCGATCCGGTCTCCCTCTTCGATGAGGTGATAGTCTTTTACGCCGCCCACAAAGCGGTTCCAGATGGACTTTCGATATTTTTTAATGATGCTGCGCTCGATCTCCTGGGTGCGGTCCATGGCTTCCCTCGCTGTTCGTCTGATTGTGGGGCTGTCGGCAAAGCTGCCTTTTGAAAATCATCGGCACTTTATTCTGCCATATTTCACAAAGATCCCCGGGCATCCATCAGGTGCCGCCCGCGGTTTTTGTTCCATCTGCCGAAAAGATCACACCCGTTTTCTGCCGGGCTTTGTTTGTCAGCCGTCCCACTGCGTCCCGGCGTCCCCTTTTTGCGGCGGGCGCCGGCAAAACACTCCCTCAGTTTAGGCGATTTGCGCCCCCCTGTCAACCGCGGAGCGCCCTGCAGGATCTCTGCACGTCCAAAAGATCCGCCAGGCGCTCGGCCTCCCCGCCGCGGCCGCCCCGGCCCGCCGGCAAGCCGATCTCTCCGGCATCCCCCACGTCTCTGCGGGTTCTGCAGAACAGCCCCTCACCGCGCGCGGGGCTGCGGCAGGCACATCCAGGGCCCTGACCGGCCGCCCCGGCAGCAGCGCCTTTCTGTGCGGGTGATTTTTTCACGCAGGCCGGTAATTTTCCCATTAATTGCCGCAAAAATGGGCGAACTTTGGGCATCCGGCCACTTGCGCGGCGGCAGGGCGCATGGTATGATTACAAAGGGTCTTTGATTGTTAAATTTTTAACTCATTCGCCCCCCTGCCCTGCGCCGGCGGGGCCTGATGCCATAGAAAGGACGGATCTGCGATTATGATGAGAGGCATTTATTCTTCTGTGACCGATATCCGCCGCAAGGTGTTCACCGAGGTGGCGCGCCTTGCCTATGAGGGGGGCGATTATTCCCGCATTGAAGAACTGCCCTATAAGATCGTGCCGGGCGAAAAGGCGTCCTACCGCGAGAGCATCTTCCTTGAGCGGGCGATCGTGGGCGAACGGCTGCGCCTCGCCATCGGGCTGCCGCTGCGTCCGGTCGACGAACATTCCCGGCTGGCCGAGGGCGTCGAGGACAGCGCCGTGGCGGAAAAATATTATGAGCCGCCCCTGGTCAACATCATCAAATTCGCCTGCAACTCCTGCCCGGACAAGCTGGTCAGCGTGACCGACGGCTGCCAGGGCTGTCTGGCCCATCCCTGCAAGGAGGTCTGCCCCAAGGGGGCGATCTCGATGGTGCACGGCAAAAGCGTGATCGACCAGTCAAAGTGCATCAAGTGCGGCCGCTGCGTGGAGGCCTGCCCCTACCACGCCATCATCAAACAGGAGCGCCCCTGCGCCGCCGCCTGCGGCATGAACGCCATCGGCAGCGACGAGCTGGGCCGGGCCTCCATCGACTATGACAAGTGCGTGTCCTGCGGCATGTGTATCGTCAACTGCCCCTTTGGCGCCATCTCCGACAAGGGACAGATCTTCCAGCTCATCCAGTCCATCAAGCGCGGCGACCGGGTCTTTGCGGCTGTGGCCCCGGCCTTTGTGGGTCAGTTGGGCCCCAAGGTGACGCCGGAGCGGCTGAAAGCCGCAATGAAGCGCCTCGGCTTTGCCGACGTGGCCGAGGTGGCTGTGGGCGCCGACCTGTGCACCATCGACGAGGCCGAGGACTTTGTGAAAAAGGTCCCCGCCGAGCAGCCCTTTATGGCGACCTCCTGCTGCCCGGCCTGGTCAGTGATGGCGAAAAAGCTGTTCCCCGACCTTGCTCCCAACATCTCGATGGCCCTCACCCCCATGGTGCTCACCGCCCGCCTGCTGAAAAAGGAGCACAAAAACTGCAAGGTGGCGTTTATCGGCCCCTGCAGCGCAAAAAAGCTGGAGGCCAGCCGCCGCAGCGTGCGCAGCGACGTGGATTTTGTGCTCACCTTTGAAGAGGTCATGGGGATGTTCGAGGCCAAGGGGGTCGATTTCGACGAGATCACCGAGGAGCATCCCCTGCGCGAGGGCACGGCCGCGGGCCGCGGCTTTGCGGTGAGCGGCGGCGTGGCCGCCGCAGTGGCGGACGTCATCCAGCGCGAGCATCCCGGCCATGAGGTGAAGATCATGGCCGCCCAGGGGCTGGCGGACTGCAAAAAGATGCTGACCATCGCCCGCACCGGAAAATACGACGGCTACCTGCTGGAGGGCATGGCCTGCCCGGGCGGCTGCGTGGCGGGTGCAGGCACCCTGCAGCCCATCGCAAAAGCAACAGCCACCGTCAACGTGTACAAAAACCAGGCGCAGGAGAAAAACGCCCTGGACTCCAAATACGAGATCACCCTCCCGCTGCTGCTGGAAGAGGACTGACGCGCTTTTTGACAGAGCTCCCATCGGGCAGACGGCAGGTATAACGTTAAAAAAACAAAACAGCAGGAGATGCGCCCCCGGCGGCGCGCCCCTGCTGTTTTGTTTTTTCCCTAGGCCCCGCCGGGCCCGCGCAGGCTCTGCCCGGCCGGCGCGCGGCCTCCCCCGCAGCGCATTTTGTGCCGGGCACGGCGCCGTCGCCTCTTTTGAAAGCCCCGCCGCCTGTCTCTGGTCTTAAAAATGAGTTGACATTGTGCGTTCAATATGCAACAATAGTTGTGTAACAAGTGTATTTTAATCTTTTTTTGAGAAATGGGGTGTCTCAGGTGCCGCCCAAAGCAAAAATAACCCGGCAGATGATTTTACAAACCGTGCTGGAGCTCACAAGGGAAACGGGCTTTGAGTCGGTCAACGCCCGAAGCATCGCGGGCAGGCTGCGGTGCTCTACCCGTCCGATCTTTACCTGTTATCAAAACATGGAGGAGCTGAAAAACGAGTTTCTCACCTTTGCCTACGGATACTATGAGCGGTATGTCTCCCGGTATGGCGGCGGCGAGCCCGTTCCGCCCTGCCTGGTGCTGCCGCTCTCTTATATCCAATTCGCTCAGGAAGAGCCTCATCTGTTTAAACTGCTGTTTATCAGCGATATGGCACTCGACATGACCGAAGCCAAAGACTTTTACCGGGAACCCGGTAACCTGGAAAAGGCGCGGCGTTTTTCCGAACTCACCGGCGTGGAGGCAGAGCGGGCAAAAGCGATCTTTTTGGATCTGTTTTTGTACAGCCACGGCATAGCGGTCCTCACGGCGACCGAGAAACTGCTGTTTGACCGAAAGACTGCGGAAAAGCTGACCGCAGACCTGCTGCGCGCCCTTATAAGACAGGCCGACCCGGGCTGGGATCTGCCCGCCTGAGCGCGGGGACCTTGCCCTTTTATAAAAGAAACGAGGTACAGCATGAAAACAGACCAGTATCTGATCGATTTTTATACCCAGTATGACGAGGACGGCCGGCTGCTGTCCAACCACGGGGCGGTGGAATTTCTCACCACCATGCGCTACCTTGAAAAATACATCAAGCCGGGCGACCGGGTGCTGGAGATCGGCGCGGGGACCGGCCGCTACTCCCACACGCTGGCCCGCCAGGGATATGACGTGGACGCCGTGGAGTTGGTCGAGCACAACATCTCGGTCTTCCGTCAAAACACGCAGCCCGGCGAAAACGTCACCGTCGTCCAGGGCAACGCCCTTGCGCTGGACGCTTTCCCCGACAGCCGGTACGACATCTCGCTGCTGCTGGGCCCGCTGTATCATCTCTATACCAAACAGGACAAACAGCAGGCGCTGCGCGAGGCCATCCGGGTCACAAAGCCGGGCGGTGTGATCTTTGCCGCCTATGTGATCTCCGACGGCTGCCTTTTGGACGAGGGGTTCCGCCGCGGCAATGTCGACGTCGCCGCATATCTGAAAGAGGGGCTCCTGGACCCGGAGACCTTTGCCGCCAGATCCGGGCCGAAAGACCTGTTCGAACTTGTCCGCAAAGAAGATGTCGACGAACTGATCTCCGGCCTGCCCCTCACCCGGCTGCACTATGTGGCTGCGGACGGCTGCGCGCTTTTTCTGCGCGAGGAGCTCGACGCCATGGATCAGGATGCCTTTGCACTGTACCTGAACTACCACTATGCCACCTGCGAGCGCAAAGATCTGCTGGGCGTCACCAGTCACGCGCTGGATATCCTCAAAAAGCAGACGTGAGCGCCGATGCGCTCTGCCCGGCCCAGCGGTGAACTATTTTTGATAGGCTGCTTGACGATCACAGAAAACAGTTTATAATGAACATTGTTCATTTTTAAAGAGGATTGAAGATAATTTAAAATAAAAGACGCGTTCCAG
The DNA here is from genome assembly GCF_014287275.1 of Anaerofilum hominis. GTDB lineage: Bacteria > Bacillota > Clostridia > Oscillospirales > Ruminococcaceae > Pygmaiobacter > Pygmaiobacter hominis. The sequence continues at coordinate 389,713 of NZ_JACONZ010000003.1, read as the reverse complement.
CCCAAAAAGGCAGAAAGACGCGTCTTTTATTTCTGTTTTCCATCCTGCCTGGCCGGCAAGGCGCCGGCCCTCCCGTTATGCACCTGGGCCGATGACGGCGTGCCTCTCATGGATCGGTCCACTCTTCAAAATCATTTCCCATACTGTCCATCCATATCCGTTATCGCTGTGTTCTTTCTGAAAAGCTGCCTCTCACAAAAGTTAAAAATTTCCAGTGCACAATTTTTTCATAAGCTCCGGCATCTGTTGCTCCCAAAAACTCCACAGATGAGCCCCTGGTGCTGCAACAAATTCATGCGGATATCCGATTTCTTTTAAATGCAGGTCAAATTTTACATTGTCCTCATACAAAAAGTCCTCTGTACCGCAGATCTGGAACAGATATGGTTTTTTTCCCGTATCCATCGCCTTTTCCGCGAGTTTAAAACAGTCGTTTTCTTCTTTGAATTCCATGTTCTCTCCCAGCACTGCACCGATATCCCGTGCAGAAGTTCCATGGTGGTTTTCTGCGATGCTCTGAAATCGTACTGCACCGGACAGGCAGCCGATCGCCTTGTAGTTGTCAGGATAATTCAGGCCCACTTTAACGCATCCATGCCCTCCCATAGACTGGCCGCAAATAAAAGTTTTTTCAGGCAATTTAAATTTTTTGTTGATCTCACTGGGCAGTTCCTCTCCAAAAAAGTGCAGATACTGTCCCCCATAGACCATATTGCTGTAAAAGCTATTTCCCGCATCCGCCATCACGACATGAAAGTTATAAAGCCGAGCAAAATATTCCAATCTTGTAAAACGAATCCAGTCGCCGGAACTGCCCGTATATCCGTGCAGAAGATACATGGTCTTGGGACAGGTATCCAGCTGTTCCAGGTCAAATGGACTATCTGGATAAACCACGCGCACAACCACATTGCGGTTCAGCTCTTTCGAAGTGAATTCCCCTGTGAATACAGACATTTTTATTCCTCCTCCTTTTTAGTCCGCGCCATCAACTTTTTAAATCCGTAGATACCCGCTCCCCGCACTCCGTTGTAGATATCATCCGAAGCATAAACGATCTCCAGTTCTTTTTCAGGGGCAGGCTTACGGACATGCCGTCGGATACTGTTCTCAAAATCTCCCGTTGGGAAGCCCGGCATCGCCAGAACGCCTCCCCCCAGGATCACGTAATCCGGATCAAAAATATTGATCTCAGTCGCCACAGGGATAGACAAATAATCAATAAAGTCCCGTAAAAAGCCGCAGGTGGGATAATGTTTTAAAAACATCTCACACATTTCAGCTCCCGGCAGATAGGCGTCCCGCAGTTCACTTAGCTTTCGGCCGGATGCAATCGTCTCAACGCAGCCGAAATTGCCGCAGCTGCATCGCTCCGCGTTGCCGGGCACTGGAATATGCCCCAGTTCGCATGCCGTTCCATTTTTGCCGATCAAAAGATTCCCTTCTACCATTACTGCATTGCCAAAACCCGTACCCACATAACATCCTATCACAGTGCCCGAGGTATCCAGTTTCAAGCGTTCAATATCATTGTAAAGCAAAAAATTCACATCTCGTTCCAGTATTGTGGATAGCCCAAGTTCTTTTTCTACAATCTCCCCCAAGCGAATGTTGTCCAATCCCGGGATGTTGGGGGTCGAAATGATCGTTTTTCTGTCCCGGCTCAATGTGGAGGGAACCCCGATAGAAATCCCTAAAATATCTGATTTCCCCTTAAAATCCCTGATATAGTTTTTCAGGACATCGCATACGGCCCCTACTGTGTTTTCCGTCCCGAACAAAGTGCTGCAAAAAGCCATCCGGGTGTTCTGCAATCGGTATGTGGCATCCACACAGCCCATCCGGACTCTTGTTCCCCCGATATCTACACCGATCACGAAATTCTTTTTCATCCTTCTCCCCCTGCGATTGCCGTGGAAAACTGTCGGCGCATTTTATTGCAAGCAATCTGTAAATCGGGGTCTAAAGAAAAAAGTCCCGCATTGCCAAGAATATACGCTTCCGCTCCGGCATCGTGCAGCATTCGGTAATATTCCTGTCTGCAGCCGCCGTCGACCTGAATAAGATAGTGCCACCCGTTCTCTTCCCGCATCCTGCGTGCTTCTCTGATCTTATCTAACATCTCAAAGATGAAACTCTGCCCTGCAAACCCAACATCTACCGTCATTACCGTGAGAAGATCAATTCTCCCCAAAAGATATTTGATGCAATCCAGCGGAGTGGAAGGGTTCAGCACCAGCCCTTTCTTGCAGCCCAGTTTTTCTATTTTATTCATCATTCGGAACCCATCGCGGTTGATGGTCTCCGCATGCAGCGATATGCAGGATGCTCCCGCTTCGGCCACAGCATCGACCAGAAAATCATCCGGCTTCGTCGCCATGAGGTGAGCATCCACCGGCAGATTGCAGGTGCTGGATACCACTCGGAGAAAGGCCGGCGACAATGCGAGGTTCTTACAAAAGTGCCCGTCCATAATATCGAAATGCAGAGCGTCAAAATTTTTTTCAAAAATTTTTAACTGCTCTTCGGCGTGAAGAAAATCCATACACATCAGTGAAGGTGATAGGTATTCTCTTTTCAAACTTCCTGCCTCCTTTGCGGATCAATTCAACCGCGTTTTCTATAGATCACACTATCGGAGCAGATCGCCGCCAGCATAATCAGACCTTTGACGATATTCTGTATAAAAGATTCCACGCCTATCAGGGTGAGTCCATTGTTGAGGACCCCAATGATCAGAATACCAATAAGGATGCCCGAGACTTTTCCCTTTCCTCCCCGCACGGATACGCCGCCCAGCATGATGGCGGTCATGGCGTCAAAAGTATATCCGTCGCCGCAAGTTGTACTGACCGAGTTTAATCTGGCGGCCATCATGATCGCCGCGATCCCCGCCAAAAAGCCTCCCGCCACATAGGCGCCCACCTTGATTTTCTGTGTGTTGATGCCGGATAACCGCGAGGCTTCCTCATTTCCGCCCACGCTGTAGATATAGCGTCCCAGACAGGTCTTATTCAACACAAAAGCTCCCGCGATCAATATGATCAGCATTAGAATAACGGGCATAGGGACAGCTCCGATATATCCTTGAGAAATAAATTTGAAAGCATCGGAAAAATGCGAGATCTGATATCCGCCGGTAATACCGAACGATATTCCCGAAAAGACAGTGGAAAACGCCAGTGTGGCAACAAAAGGATTGATCTGGAATTTGTTAATAACATATCCAATGATAAATCCTACAACAAGGCTCAGACAAAGTGCAGCCGGGATCGCAACCGCCATGCTCATCTTTCTGTTGACCATAAGATGAGCGGCCACCAGCGCGTACAGAGTCATCTGATTTCCGATTGAGATATCCAGACCGCCAGAAAGAGTAATAATGGCTGCGGCCAAACTGGCTACCCCTAAAACAGAGACTTGGCGTATCACCAGAAAAAGATTGTTTGCTGTTAAAAATTTATCAGAAGACACCGCAAAGAAGATGCAGAGCAAGAGCAAAAAAAGCAGGATGACATTGTTCTGCAAAAAATTTTTGATATTCCTTTTTTGAATTTGTGCTTTCATTTTAGCCTCCGCTATTTTATTCCGGACGCATATTGCATGATTTTTTTCTCGTCAAACTCGTCCCGGGATTTCAGTTCTCCCCAAACCGTACCCTCATAGAAAACAGCAATGCGGTCTGAGACTCCCATAATCTCTTCCATGTCAGAAGAAACTAAGATAACAGCTTTTCCTTTCTCCGCCAGCTGGCACAAAAGATTATATATCTCCTGTTTGGAAGAGACGTCGATTCCTTTTGTAGGTTCGTCAAAAATCAGTATATCGCTCTCCATGCCCATCCATTTGGCCACAACGACTTTTTGCTGGTTTCCTCCGGACAGATTGACGACGACTTGATCTTTGCTGGGGGTTTTGATCGCCAGTTCTTCTATACTCTTTTCCACTAGTCTGTCGTCTGCCTTTTTGTCGATTACAAACCATCGGGACAGCCTTTTCAAAGACGGCAAGTCAATGTTGTTTTTGACCGGCAGAGACAGGATCAGCCCTTGTGTCTTTCTGTTTTCCGGTAAAAAGGCCACTCCATGACGAATGGAATCCTGCGGGCTTTTCATAATTTTCTGCTTGCCCTTGATCCACACTTCGCCCGAGGTGATCCTGGCCGCACCAAAGATCCCCAGCATCGTTTCAGTGCGCCCGGCTCCCACTAGCCCTGCCAGTCCCAGGATCTCCCCCCTGCGCACATAAAGACTTACGTCATGAAACCTTGGACCAGAAATATGTTTTACTTCCAAAAGAGTCTCCCCTGGACACGCGTGGGAAACTGGGAACACCTCATTAAAGTCTCGTCCCACCATCAGATTAATGAGTTCCGTTCTGTCTATCTCTGACACTTTCCGGGTTGTAATCATTTTTCCGTCTCGCATGACTGTGACGCGGGAGGCAATGCGGAAGATCTCCTCCAGCCGATGGGAGATAAAAAGGATGGTAACTCCTTTCCTGCTTAACTTTTCAACGACCTCAAAAAGTGTATCAGCCTCCCCGGTGGACAAAGCAGAGGTTGGTTCGTCGAGAATGAGCAGCTTTACCTTTTTGGTTAACGCTTTTGCAATTTCTACCATCTGCTGATAGCCCGGCGTCAATGAAGCGACTGTGTCTCTGGGAGAAATAGCGCCCATCCCCAATTGGTCCAATATCCGTCGTGTCTCTGCTTCCATCGTTTTGAAATCCACCAGAATGCCTTTATGCGGTGGACTGCCGATAAACACGTTATCCATGACCGACAAATTACCGATCTGATTTAATTCCTGATAAATGACCTGTATTCCCAGATCCAAGGATTGACGCGGTGTCAATCCATTATATTCATGCCCTTCCACTGTGATTGTTCCCTGATCGGGTTGGATCGCTCCTGAAAGGACTTTCATCAAAGTGGACTTTCCCGCCCCGTTCTCCCCAATAATTGCATGGATCTCGCCTCGGGCAAATCCTACCGACACATCGTCCAAGGCGCGTACACCGGGGTATGTCTTTGTAATCCCTTTGACGCTGATAAAATCGTTCACACCTTCACCTTCTTTTCAGAGAGGACGGGCCGCATATCCCGCAGGACATGCGGCCCGCTCCATCTCATCTTTTGGAACTCAAGGATGTTGTGTACCTTTGGCCCCTCACTCGGCTTCATAGCCAATTTTTTCTGCGTATTCGTCCACATTCTCCCCGGTGATCATGGTTACCGGCAAACTGATTGAGATATCAGAAGCACTCGTGCCCTCCTGTAATTCAAGTGCGGCGTCAATCAGACCTTTGGGGATCTCCAATGTGCCGGTGTCAGCGGTGCCGCGGTATCCTTTCTCTGCATACAGCCAGCCTACGGCGTCTTTTGTTCCGTCGACCGAATACAGCGCCCAATCAGAAGTGTTCTGTCCGGAAGCCTGCAGGGACTCATAAAAATAACTCATCACAACGTCAGAGATCGCATAGACGATGCGGCAGTCGGGGTGCGCGGTCATCTGGTTCTCACAGGCGCCCGTAAACTCATCCAAGCCATAGTTTGACATATCCACATTGACGATTTCTACCTCAGGCGCGGTCTCTTCCATCCCTTTGATAAATCCCTCTTCTCTGTCAATCAGGGCCTTGTCGCGCGGATATCCCAGCACAAGCGCCTGCTTTAAGCCGTTGTCCAAAGCATATTGGCCCGCATATTGACCAGAGATATAGCCCGACGTATAATCATCCTGCAGCAAAGTAAAATCACAGCTGTCACATTGGATGGCGCTGTTCACAACGATAATATCGGGGCTTATGGCCTTTGCTGCTTCCGCAGCGGTTGCAGCAATCTCTACCGCCATTGGGCTGAGCAAAATCACCTGATATCCCATCGTCGCCATATTTTCTGCGGCGTTGACAATGGTGTCGCTGTTTTCGCCCCCATCAACGATCTGAAGCTCTATTCCAAGTTCCTTACAATAATCTAAAGCCACGCCGCTCATCGTAACGTAATTAGGGTTAGTGAGCTGCTCAAAAATAAAGCCCCATTGCTGTTTGGTTTGCTGTTCCGAAACAGAGCTTCCCGCCGATGCCGTGCTGCCGCTCTGCCCACCGCCGGAACCGCAGCCTGTCGCCACGCCTGCCAGCAACACAACTGTCAAGATCAATGACAATGCCTTTTTCATACTTTACCTCCACTTTTCATGTAATGTATTTTATTCCGTTGCTCTCAGAGCGGTCGGAACATGAACGATTTATTGGAGTAATCGATTTCTCATTGCGCTTAAACTATACTGTTTCTCCAAATAAAAGTCAATAGCATGCTTTAATTTTTGACGCATTGTTGAGTAATCGTTTGCTCAAATTGTGCAGGTTTCCTCTTTTTTCCCAAAATCAGGAAGATCTTTTATCCCTGTATGTAAAGCAATTCATTTCTATGGTCATGCAAAAACATCCCCGTACATTTTTTCTCTGTCAGGGAAAGCTTTTCATCTCTTTTCAAGCTGCGGCGTACGGCGGATGCCAGACTGTTTTGATTCACGTCCCTCCCGGTCAAAAAATGACGACAAAGCACACGGGCTGCAACTTCCCGCGCATACTTTGTCGTCATTTTTTCACACATGTTTCTGTTATTCCAATTTAACAGCTGCCCGCACCCATAAAAAACTAAGACGTTTTCATTTTTCCCGCTGGGTGGAGCGCCGCACCGTCAGGCTCACCGGCAGGCGGTAGTAGGTTTTTTCCGGCTGCTTTCCCTCTATCATCTGCAGCAGCAGTTCCGTGGCGAGGCGGGACATGCCCGGCACGTCCTGATGGACGCTGGTGAGGCCAGGCCCGCAGGCCGCCGCCAGCTGGCAATCATCAAAACCGGTCACCAGCACATCTCCCGGCACTTCCAGACCGTTCTCCCGCAGCCCGATCACAGCGCCCACCGCCATAGTATCGGTGGTGGACATGATGCCGTCAAAATGCGCTGTTCCCGCCACCAGCTGCGCTACAGCTACACGCGCGTCCTTTACAGAGACCGCCGCAGTATCCATACACAACAATTCATTCTCCCTCAGATCCTCCTCCACCAGTGCCCTCTGAAAGCCTTTGTAGCGCGCTTGCTGGTTGTCATCATTTTTGAGGCACTTCAGAATTGCGATCTGCCGGCACCCAGCCCGGATCAGCTCCTTTGTGGCAAGGTAGCCTCCCGTCTCATTGTCGGATTCAATCATCACGCCTGAAGTGCGCTCTTTGCGGCTGTGCGACGGCCGATCCAGATAAACCACCGGTGTCCCTGAAAGTTCGATATAATTGCGGAGGCCGGAAATAAGCACGATCCCGCGCACATTTTGTGCCGTCAGGGAGCGGATATGCTTTTTTTCCAGTTCCTCTGATTCGTTGGTATTACAGATCAGACAGGAATATCCGTGCTGGAACAAATTCATTTCCAAGTTAAGAACCAGTTCGGCAAAATGAGGGTTCGTAATGTCCGGCACAATGATTCCAATGACCTGAGTACGGCTGGTGCGCAACCCTTTTGCACTCATATTCGGCATATACCCCTGCTGGCGAATGATACGGCGCACACGCTCCTCCGTCTCCTTGGAAAACCTGCCGTTCTGATTGATCACCCGGGACACTGTCGCCGTGGAGACACCGGCCAACTGTGCAATCTCCTTGATGCTTTTTGCCTTTTCCAACTCTTCCTCTCCCCGCTTCCCCTGCGTTTTGGCCCTCCGGTCAGCAGGTGGAATTTCATGGCATTTTTAGTATACTTGCACCTTTCCTGTTTTGCAAGTGCCGTCGGCTCTCCTTTTTCTCTTGACAAAATAAAAGCATAAGCCTATAATGAACATTGTTCATTTTTGAAAAGGAGGCGCTGCCGTTGAATACGCCGGTCATCTCGCGGGAGGATATCCTGCGCGCAGCGCGGGAACTGGCGCTGGCCCCGGGGGCGGGCGCGCTGAGCATGCGGGCGGTGGCGCAGCGCTGCGGCATCGCGGTGGGGTCGGTGTACAACTATTTTCCCACCAAGGCGGACCTCACCATTGCCGTGGTCTCTCAGGTGTGGCAGGAGATCTTTCACCCCTGCCTGTGCGGCGGGCCGGAGGGAGATCTTCTCGGCCTGACCGCCCGCCTCGCAGAGGGCATCCGCAGGGCCGCCGCAGCCTATCCGGGCTTTTTTGCCCGTCATATGACGGTGATCGCCGACAAGGCGGCCGGCCGGGCGGCCATGCGGGAGTATTCCGTCCATGTGGAAAAGGCGCTGCTGCAGGCCCTGCTGTCCGACCCGGCCGTGCGCCGCGACGTATGGGACGATCGCTTTACGCCGCAGGCCTTTGCGTCGTTCGTGTTCGACCAGCTGCGCGCCGACCTGCTGCGGGGGACCGACTGCAGCGCGTTCCTGGAGGCGCTGATCCGCCGCGCGGTCTGCTGAGCGCTCCCGCCCCGCGCCCTGCCCCTCTTTCCGCTTTGCCGGCTCTTTCCTCCGTTTCCCCGGACGGTGTTATCAAAAGCGGAAAAAATGCGTTCTCCTCTCCCTGTTCCCCCTCTGGACGCCCGCCGGACAGCGGGCGGACGTTCCGCCCTAAAATGAACAATGTTCACCTTGAGTCTGCCTTGTCCCCGACAGTTCCTCAGGGAAAGCGCCGGGAGCACCGTCCCCCAGGGCTCCCCGGCTCAGCCTGATCGCTGCGGAGGCGGGTGCGGGCAGCGCCCTCCCTCCGTGCGGCCGCGGGCCCGCGCTTTCGGAAAAGCCGTTTTCCCGAGCCCGCCATTTCCCCTTTTGCCCCGAAAAGCCTGCCTCCTCACTTCTGCGCGGCCGGAACGGGGATGGAAAACGCGCCGGCGCTTTCCCTGTGCGGCATCCTCTTTCCGCCCGGGCGGAGACGCCGGGCCAAAGCTGTTGTTCTTTATTCGCCGCGACCTGGGGACAGGTCACACGGCTGCCCAAAAACAGCCTGCGGCTATTTTCTATCTCCATTCAAAACCGAAAGGATGATGTTTCAATGCAAGCGATCGTGGAGACCCTGTTCGATGCCGCTTACCTTGCCACCGTACTGACGCTGGGGGTGACGATGATCCGCAAAAGCCGGGGCGACCGGCAGTTTCTTCTGTTCGGCATCATGGCTGTGACGCTGGGCGCGGGAGACGCGTTCCACCTGGTTCCCCGGGCCCTGGCCCTGTGCACCACCGGGCTGGACAGCTACACCGCCGCTCTCGGCGCGGGCAAGCTGATCACCTCGGTGACGATGACCGCCTTTTATGTGCTGCTGTACTATGTCTGGCGGCTGCGCTACCGGGTGCAGGGCAAAAACGGCCTCACCGCCGCGGTCTGGCTGCTGGCAGCGGCGCGGGCGGCGCTCTGCCTGTTCCCGCAGAACGAATGGCTCTCCGCCGACGCGCCGCTCTCCTGGGCGATCTGGCGCAATATCCCTTTTGCGCTGCTGGGCCTGCTGGTGATCGTGCTGTTTTACCGGGAAGCGCGCCGCGCGGGTGACCGCGCCTATCGCTTCATGTGGCTGACCATCGTGCTCAGCTTTGCTTTCTATATCCCGGTGGTCCTCTGGGCGGACAGCGCGCCGCTGGTGGGCATGCTGATGATCCCCAAGACCTGCGCCTATGTCTGGACGGTACTGATCGGGTATTTTGATATGAAAAGGGCGCAGAAAAAATGAAAAAAATGCTGGACCTGTCCTTTGGATACGCGCTTGCCGCGCTGGCCGGAGGCGTGTTCTACCGCGAGTTCACCCGCCTGAACGGCTTTACCGGCCGCACGGCGCTGGGGCTGGTACACACCCATCTGTTTCTTCTGGGCTGCGGGCTTTTTCTGGTGCTGGCCGCCCTCTGCGCACGGCTCCCTGTGCGGGAGCAGAGGCCCTACCGGCTGTTCTTCCGCCTCTACAACGCCAGCCTGCCCTTGACCGCCGCCGCCCTGCTTGCGCGCGGCGTCCTGCAGGTGCTGGGCACGCCGCTGTCCTCCGCCGCAGACGCCGCGCTCTCCGGCGCGGCGGGGGTGGGGCACATCCTGCTGGGCGCGGGGCTGGTGCTGCTGTTTGTCTGTTTGCGCCGCGCCGCGGCCGCCGTGGAGGAAAAAAGTTTTTCTTGACAAGGCCGGCGGTACACGCTAGACTTACAGATAAACAAGAAATGCAGAGAACAGGATCACGGTCTGCGGCACGGACGTTCTTCAGAGAGCCATCGGGTGGTGCGAGATGGCGGCGGCCCCGCAAGACTATCCCCTGTGAGCAGCAGGCTGAAACCCTCTGGGGCGGTAGGCTGTGCCGGCCGGCCCGCCGTTATCGGGGCGCCCGTTGTTGGACGGGGTGAGCGGCTGCGCCTTTTGCGCGGCAATGAGAGTGGTACCGCGGAGCAAACGCTTCGTCTCTCGCCTTTCGGCGGCAGACGGGGCGTTTTTTGGTTCCTCTGCCCGGTTTTCATCAGAGGAAAGGTGGTTTCGCATCATGGAAAAAAAGATCGCATTGCTGCCCGGCAGCGGCATCGGCGCCGAGGTTCTGGCCGAGGCCGACAAGGTGCTGCGCTCAGCCGCTGCCCGCTTTGGGCACCGGTTTGAGTTTATCGAGGTCATGGGGGGCGAAGACGCGCCGCTGGACGCAGAAAATCTGGCCATCTGCCTGTCCGCTGACAGCGTGCTGGCCGGCGTTGGCACCGGCGCCGGCATCCGCCAGCTCATCGGCGAGATGCACCTGCAGGCCAGCATGCGTCCCGCGCTGCTCTACCCGCAGCTGGCCGGCGCCAGCCCCCTGGCGCCGGCGCTGGTCAGCAGGGATATCGACCTGATGCTGGTGCAGGCGCTGACAGGCGCTGCCGCAAGTCGGTACGGCCCGGCTCCGGCGGACGACGGCCGGGCGCAGGACGTGCTGCACTGTGTGGAGAGCGAGGCCCTGCGGGTGGCGAGCATCGCTTTTCGCACCTCCGAGATGCGCCGGGGCGGCCTGGTCTTTGTGGAGCAGCCGAGCGCGCCCGAGTGCAACCGGCTCTGGCGGCAGGTGGTGCAGCAGACGGCTGCGGGCTTCCCGCGGGTGGCCTTTTCCACGCTGGGGGCCTCCGCAGCCGCTGCGCAGCTGCTGCGCGACCCGGCCCGCTTTGACGTTATCCTGGCCGACGGACCCTGCGGCGAGGTGCTGGCGGGCGAGGCCGCAGGCCTCACCGGCAGCGCGGGCATGATGTCCTGCGCCATGCTCAGCAACGGCAGCAAGGGCCTTTACCACCCGGTGCTGGGCCCCTCGCCGGACATGGCGGGCCAAAACCTGGCAAACCCGGTGGGCGCCGTCTACGCCGGGGCGCTGATGATGAAATACGCTTTCGGCATGGCCGACGAGTGCGCCGCCATCGAGGCCGCCGTGCAGAAGGTACTGGACGACGGCTACCGCACAGTGGACATCCTCACCCCGCGCTGCCGCCTGGTGAGCTGCGATCGCTTCGGCGATCTGATCGCGGCGGCGCTCACCAGCCCCGCCCTCTACCGCAAGGTGGCCCGCAGCGTCAAGGCCGCGGGCGACGGCTTTGCGCCGCTGCACCGCAAGGTTGCCGGCGCGGCCGAGCTGTGACGCGCGCCCCGGGGCGCGCCGGGCAAAAAAGCGGCGGCGCTTGTCAAACCGCGGCGGATGCCGTATACTGAAACAGCAGAAAAACAATACGGGCGCGGCCGTCTTGAGCGGCCCGCCGGGTGAGGAGCCGGAACCATGAAAGCACGTATCCCCAAACACCGCGAGTTCGTTATCTCCCTTGACGAAAAAGAGGAACCCCGCCATCAGGAATGCTGGGACAAGCTCAACCAGATCGTCAAGGAGTATCAAAAGCAGGGAAAATCGGTCTACACCGAGACCTTTATCGAGGACAATGAGGACAAGGTAAAAGCGCTGCAGCAGGAGTATAAATTCACCTACACCATCGAGGAGCGGTGACCTCCGCCCCAAAAGGCCTGCCCAGGCGCGGAAGCGCGCCGGGCCAGAGGGAACGCCTTTTGCCCCGTTCCCGCGCTTTTCGGGGCGGCCCAAAATACGGGGAAACGCCTGCTTCCGGACGCGGCAGGCCCTTTTCCGCCGTGCCGCTCCGCCTTTTTGCTGTGCGGCGGGCCGCGCACAAAAGGGCCGCCGGGCCCTGCGCGCCTTTGCGTCCCCTGCCCGGGGACGCGGGTCCCCCTGCGCGAGGGCAAAAGCGCGCGCACCGTATAAGCTCCCCTGCAGCACAAACAGAGAGGCGCTCCCGCGGCCAAACCGGCCGGCGGAGAGCGCCTCTCTGTTTTTATTCTGATCTTCGTCTGCGCTGTTCGGCAGCAGCCTGCTGCGCCCTGCCGCGCCGGGATACGGGAGCCCCGCCCGCAGAGCCGCACCGCCGCTCAGCTGAAATAGACCACTTCCTGCTCCGGCTTTGCCGCCGGCTCGACCGTCTCGGCCACCAGCACCGGCCCCTTGCCGCCATAGATGGCGGCGTACTCGATCTTTACCCGCGCGGTCACGGTCACCCAGTCGCGGTTTTTCAGGCTAGCCGCTTTCTCGTACTTGCAGACCAGCCCCACAAAGGTGATATCCTCCACACAGCAGGTCATCACGAAGCGGCCGGGCGCAAAAGCCCCTTTCGGCACCCGGGGCGACTGGGCCACCTGGGCCAAAAAGCGCACCCGCTTGCCCGCGTATTTCTGCGGGTCGTCGGTGATGTCCATATACCACAGCCCAAAATCATCGTCTTTCACTTCCACGGGATCGGCGTCCAGGTCAAAGGGCAGCGGGTCCTCGATCTCGTCATAATCCACACTGCCGTTTTCATACTCGTAGGCGATCTCGCTGCGCCGGTTGGATCCGCGCACGATCCTGTGCAGGGCCATCTTGTCGGTGTCCGCGCCGCAGCGGTTGAACAGCACCATCTCGGCGCTGGACAACCGCTCCACCACCAAGCTGCGCATATTGGCGTTGTACATCTCAAAAGTGGCGGCGTCGGCCAGCATGATGTGCTGATAGAGCTGCCAGTTTTTCGGCATATGGGTCACCAGCACCGACATGGGCCACATGCCGTTATACTCCAGCAGCACCCGGTCGCTGTGATGCTTCGCAGTCAGGTTGCGCAGGTATTCGGCGGTCATCTCCTCCGGCGAGGAGATGGTCTCAATGGTCACATTGCCCCCCGCAAACTTGTCCGGCGCATATTCCGCCTCGCCCTCTTCACAGAGCAGCAGCAGCGTTTTTTCGCCGGAGGAAAAGCGCGGGTCGGCCAGCGTTTCCTGAATAAAACTGGTCTTGCCGCTGTCCAGAAAACCGGTGAACAGATAGAGCGGGATCATCTTGTCACCCCCCGTTCAGGCCAGCCGGAACAGCTCGGCGAGGTTCTCCTCGTCCAGCTTAGAGCCGATGACACACAGGCGGCCGGTCACGTCCGCGCCGCCGCGGCGCACGCTGCTCTCGCCCGGCACATAGTCAAAGTGGATCCAGCCGCCGTCGGCTGCCGGCAGGATGCCCTTGGCCCGCAGCACCACGCCGTAGCTCACCGCGTCGGAGAGGGCGTCCAGCGCGAACTGCACCTCCGCGTCGGTGTACTTGCGCGGGGTCTCGGTGCCCCAGCTGGTGAACACCTCGTCCGCGTGATGATGATGGTGCCCGTGCTCATGGCCGTGCTCATGATCGTGGTCATGGCAGCTGCACGCCGGGTCATCGCACTCGCCGTCGTGGTGGTGCGCGTGCTCATGCTCGTGGTCATGGTCGTGATCGTGACAGCTGCACGCCGGGTCGTCACGCTCGCCGTCGTGGTGGTGGTGCCCGTGCTCATGCTCGTGGTCGTGGTCATGATCGTGACAGCTGCACGCCGGGTCGTCGCACTCGCCGTGCTCGTGTTCCGCCTCAGCCACCAGCAGTTTCAGCTCCTCTTCCAGCGTGGAGCGGCGCTCCATCGCCGCCAGGATCTGCCCGCCGTCCAGCTCGTCCCAGGGGGTGGTGATGATGGTGGCGGTGCCGTTTTTCTCTTTCAGCAGGGCCGCCGCCGCTTCCAGTTTGGTCTCGTCCAGCTTTTGGGTGCGGCTGAGGATGATGGTGTTGGCGTGGCTGATCTGGTCGTCGTAAAACTCGCCGAAGTTTTTCATATACACGCGGCACTTGGAGGCGTCCGCCACGGTGGTAAAGCTGTTCAGCAGGATGTCCGCGTGCTCGCCTACCCGCTGCACGGCGCGGATGACGTCGGACAGCTTGCCCACGCCGGAGGGCTCGATGAGGATGCGGTCGGGCGCGTACTGCTCCAGCACCTTTTCCAGCGCCTTGCCGAAATCGCCCACCAGGCTGCAGCAGATGCAGCCGGAGTTCATCTCGGTGATCTGGATGCCCGCCTCTTTAAGAAAGCCGCCGTCGATGCCGATCTCGCCGAACTCGTTCTCGATGAGCACCAGCTTTTCGCCGCTGAAAGCCTCCTTGATGAGTTTTTTGATCAGGGTCGTCTTTCCGGCCCCGAGAAAACCGGAGAAAATATCGATTTTTGTCATTTGCAACTTCCCGTCTTTCTGTCAAATACTGCGGCCGCAGCGGCCCGGCAGACTGCCTGTCCCTCACACGTTCCGCCCTTACATTATATACCCGCCGTCAAGGCTTCCGTGTCGCAAAAGAGCGCCCAGCTTAAAGCGCGGCCGCATCCGCTCTTCCCCCCAAAATCAGGAGCCAGGGAGGGGTGCGGCGGCATGCCCCTTGATTTTTATTACGGTTAGTGATATAGTATTATTACAGTAACCGTACTACAGGAGGTCCGACTATGCGGGACAACGCCAAAAGCGGCGCGCTTACAGAAGTGACTTTCTATATTTTGCTTTCCCTCTACGCGCCCAAACACGGATATGCTGTGATGCAGTTCATTGAAGAAAAGACCGGCGGGCGGCTTTCCTTGGGGGCGGGCACTCTATATGGCGCGTTAAACTCTTTGCTGGAGAAAAAATGGATCGAACCCTGCGGCGGCAGGGAGGGCAGAAAAAAAGAGTACCGCATCACAGAGCGCGGAAAAGAAATTGCAGAAAAGGAACTTTACAGGCTGCGTGAACTTGCAGCTGTCGCCGCGGAAATAATCGGAGGTGCCGTATGAGCAAAAAATGTTATCGCTTTTTTGGCGGTCTGTTGAGCGCGCAGGAAAATTGGCTCAACAAAATGGCGGCGATGGGCTACCGGCTGATCCGCACCGAAAAGCTGCTTTACGAGTTTCAGAAATGCAGCCCCGGCGAAGTGGAATACCGCATTGACTTCATCGCAGAAAAGTCAGCAGAAAAAGCAAAAGAATATCACGATCTTCTCGAAGAGCTGGGGTACAGAGTGTTTTTTAAGAACATCAATCTCAACTACTCTGTTGGAAAGGTCCACTGGCGTCCGTGGGCGGAAAAAGGCGGGCGCATCGCTTCAAACGCCACCACTTTCAACCGGGAGCTTTTGATCGTCGAGAAAAGCAGGGATGGAAAACCTTTTGAACTTCACACCACTTACGAAGATAAAGCCGGCTATTGCGCCAATCTGCGCGATCCGTGGTTTATGCTGTTCGTTCTGTTTGGCGTTTTGGGGCTCGTTCAACGTTCCGCTTTGCTTTTGACGCTGGGCGCGATCGCCCTTATCCCCGTTTTCCTCTATCAAATACAGATCCTTAAATTCAAGCAGGACGCGAAAACAAAGGAGTGGTGAGCATGAAGCGCAAACCGAAAGCCCTGAGATCAGCCCTGGTGATCGCCGCGGCGGTAGCGGTGTGGATCATAACCGCGAATTTCCTGGGGATCGGCACCATGAGAAGCGCGATCCGCATCGGGTACACAGGTACGGACGGATGGAGAAGCTGGTCTGCAAGCTATCTCACTCTGGACGGAAAATTGAAACACACCATCCGCCCCAAAGACACCCACGAAACGCTTCACGTGGAGATCGTAACAGAGAGCGGAAGCATTTCTCTTGAAATGAAGGACAAAAACGGTACTGTTATTTTTGAGCAGGACGCCATCGAGACCTCAACCTTTGACGTCAAAATATCGGGTAAAGTGGTGGTCCTTATTGAGGCGGATCACCACAAAGGCAGCTTCGCTATAGCGGCCGTGGAGTAGCAGGCCCGGCCGCGCCCGTTATCGGTCCGGGCGCCTGGCCCGCCCCCGTCGGTCCCCGTCCCGCTTTCAGGAAAGCCGCTGTTTTACCGCTTTGCCACAAACACGGTGACCGCCCTTATCTATCCCATACGCCGATCAATCGGCAGAACAGCTCGTCCAGCGGTCCCCAGGCAAGAGACGTTTCTCTGGGCAGATGAGAGAGCGCTGTTTCGATCTGTCTGAGATTTTCTTCAATGTATTCATCCACAGTTTTTACGCGCGGAATGGGATGCATTTCCTTTACCGCCCTCTTGACCGCAAGAAGCTCGTCGATATAAGGCTGCAGCTCCTGTTCCATCTCCGCTTGTGCAAGTTCGTCAAAAGGCACGGGGGGCGGCGTTTTTGTTTTCAGAATATATCTTGCGGCAAGGATCGGGCGCAGCACATAAAAGTACTTTTTTACGCTGACCGTATCTCCGCGAAAATAGGTTGAATAATTATTTTTGGCCATGCTGAGGTAATGATAGGCCCCTGTTCTGACGGAGAAATAACGGTCGAGCTGGTTTGCGATCAGATCAAAATCGGGGGTCGTTTTGTAAACGATCGGAGATCTGATCCATTCGATCAGGGACGGATTGGAAGCGTGAAGCAATTTCAACGCTTTATCAATATCCCATCCACTCAGATCAAGATCGTCCGGCAGCATGAATTCAAGCGTATCACGACTTTTTTCCAGCTTTAAATAGCACTCTTTGGGCCGTTTATAGATAAATCTCACATCATAATCGCTGTCAGGGGAGGCAAAGCCCCACGCGCGGCTGCCTGATTCCACTGCATAAATAATCTTAATATCGTATTCTTCTTCAAGGCGTTCCAGTTCATTTGATATCCATTGATCCCTGTCCATATCATTTTCCCTTTCTCATGATATTTTCTGTGCACCGCACCCGCCTTACCGCACTCAAAGAGATCGATCTCGTACCGGCCGGATCGCTGAAAAACAAAAGCAAACTGCGCCTGCTGCAAAAAATCCATATGGATCGATTCTATGGCTGCCTACATCATATCACAAAGTGACCATTGTGCAGTTCTTTTTTTACAGCGCAAAACAAATACGATTTCTTGTCCCGACCGGCCCCGCCCTCGCCGCTGCGCGGCAACCGGGCGGATAGCCCCAAAATAGTCTGCGGCTATTCCTTTAAAGAGCACCGCCGACACAACAGATACATGCTCAGCGCCTCCCTCATGCCATGCCTCCCGCGCCTGCCAAAATGAAAGCAGACACCCGCCAAAGCCGTGGGTGCCTGCTTTTTCAGTTTAAAATCAAGAGGGGAAGCCCTCACTCAAGCGCAGCAAAGAAGCTGAACTGCGTCCCGCAGCGGCGTTCGTCCGGCCGCCCCCCGCCTGTAAAAGCCCTTGCCGGTTTTGTGCCAAAGCGGGCTTTCATGCCCTGCGCTCTTTCATGTCTCATCTTCTCGGTCTGCTCTTCCCTGTCCACCCCTGTCCCGCCGAAAAAAGCCGCGGTCCGCTGCGCGCCCGGCTCCTGTCTCAGGCCCTGCCGCGCATGACCAGGCGGTTGAACTCGGCAACCGCCACGCCCCAGGTATCCCGGCCCGCCGCGCCGTCCTCCGCCAGCCGGAAATGCCGCTGAAAGCTTTTTACCAGCGCCTCGGTCGCCGGGCCGAAGCTGCCGTCCACCCGCACCTGGGACACCCCCGGG
This sequence comes from Anaerofilum hominis, assembly GCF_014287275.1. Classification (GTDB taxonomy): domain Bacteria; phylum Bacillota; class Clostridia; order Oscillospirales; family Ruminococcaceae; genus Pygmaiobacter; species Pygmaiobacter hominis. The sequence goes on along the minus strand of NZ_JACONZ010000003.1, from coordinate 371,966 downwards.
TCCTCCGCGCGCAGGGTCTCGTTCAGATAACTCTGCAAAAAGCGCACGCCGTCGCCTTTGTCCCCGCGCCGCAGCGGGCGGCCGGGATAACGGGGCAGCACGCCGTCCGGCTCTCCCCGTTCGGCGTTCGCCTGCACGCTGGTGATGCGCTCCCAGGTGGCGCGGCCCACGGCGCCGTCTGCCGTCAGGCCGAACTGGGCCTGAAAGCGGCGCACTGCCGCCTCCATCCTGGAGCCGTACGCCCCGTCCACCGTCTGCCGGTTGATGGCGGTGTAGAGATTGGCCAGATAGTTCAGCTTCTGCTGCATGCGCACCACGTCCGGCCCGCGGCTGCCCGGGTGCAGCGTGCTGCCGGGCCAGCGGCCGTCCCCCTCGGGGTAGAGCGCGTTATAGGTGGTGACGATGGAGTTCCAGCTGTCCGGCCCCACGATGCCGTCGGCGGCTAACCCTGCCAGCGCCTGATACTGCTGCACCGCGGTGCGGGTCTTTTGCCCAAAGACGCCGTCCGGCGAGAGAGGGGCCAGCTCGGGGTAGCGCCCGGTGCGGATCCCCTCCAGACAGCGCTGTATCAGCGCAGTCTCTGGCCCGGACGAGCCCATCCGCAGCAGCTTTCCGGGATAGGGCGGGTCCACCGTGGGACGCGGGTCGGATGCAAAGGCCGGTTCGAGGGCAAAGAGGCCGGCGCGTTCCAGTTCTGACATTTCGTTCTCCTCCTTTTGGGGAGGGCCAAACGCAGAATCGCACGCGGCGGCCCCCTGCCGGGCCGCTGCGCGCCCCTCTCCCCATCCCGCCATCCTATGCGCGCCGGCCCGGCTGGGTTACGCGGGCGGCGCATCGCGCGCAGCTGGGGAGAACTTTATTATGAAGCATCTGGAGCGCCCCGGCGCCCGCTGGCGACGCATCGCGCACATCCCCGGGAACTTCTGCTTTGCCCGCACAAGCGCAGGGGAGCCCGCTTCCGGCGGTCAAAAAAGGGAAAGGCCGCTTGTCCGGGTGTCCCCGCACCGGGGCGGACAGCACAGAAAAAACAGCCGCAAAAAGCGGCCCTTAACCCCGGCAAAAACAAGGCGCAAAACGCGCCCCCTCCCCGCTTTTCCAAAAAAGAGGGCGCGGTGAAAAGTGCCGCGCGCCCTGCCGCCGGCAGCAGAGCCATCCTCTTCGCGGGGCGCAAAAAAAGCGCGGATCCCGGCTGCGGGGCCCGCGCTTTTCAAAATCACAAAGACTGTTCGGGACAGCTTCTCTTCCTGCCGCCTGCCGTTTTTATCCCTTGCAGCCGATATCCTCCCAGTCGCCGGAAAAGTCCTCGGCGCTGGCAATGGACGCGGGGTCGGCAGGCTGGGAGGCAGCGCTCTCCTCCGGGGCGGGGGCAGCCTCCGGCGCGGGCTCTTCCGCCTGCGGGCCGGCAGCCCTTTCTTCGTCCCCTGCGGCGCCGGGCTGTTCCTGTTCATCCTGCGCTTCCCGCACCTGGTCTCCGGCCAGTTCCAAGGTGATGTCGTCCTCTTCGCTGCGGGCGTCTTTCACCATCTTCCAGGCAACGGCGGAAGCGGCGGCGGCCGCGGCGATCGCGACCAATGTCCTGAATTTCATCCTGAACCTCCTGCACGGCGCGCGGCGCGCGCCTGTTATTCCGTGCCCGGACCGCCGGGCGCATTTCTCTCGGTGCCCCTCAGTATACCATATTTTTTCAAAGAGATAAAGTGGCTTTTACTGCCGTTTTTCGCTATAATGGGGATATCCTGCCCGTCGTGCCAAAAGGGCGCGGGGCTGCGGCCCGCCTGTTGCACCGGCCCAAAAAGGCGACGCGTGCGCACCGGCACGCCCTGCGGCCGCCTGCTTCCCGGTCCCCGCCTCTCTTTTGGCAGGGCCAAACACTACTTCTCACCGCGGGGCCCGCCCCGCGCAAAGGGGGCGCATCCATGAAACTGCTGCATCTGGCCGATCTGCACCTCGGCAAACGGGTAAACGAGTTCAGCCTGCTGGCCGACCAGCGCCATGTGCTGGAACAGGCGCTTGCCCTGGCGGACCGGCACGCCGTCGACGCGGTACTTCTGGCCGGAGATCTGTACGACAAGCCGGTGCCGCCGGCGGAAGCGGTGGAGCTGCTGGACTGGTTCCTCACCGCCCTGACCCGGGCCGGGCACAAGGTGCTTGCGGTGAGCGGCAACCACGACTCGCCCGAGCGGCTCTCTTTTGCCAGCGGCCTGCTGTGCGACAGCGGGGTCTACATCGCGGGCGAGTACGGCGGCGCGCCGCTGCGGATCACGCTGGAGGATGAGTGGGGCCCGGTGGACTTTACGCTGCTGCCCTTTGTCAAACCGGCGGTCCTGGCCCCTTTTGCGGACGAGCGCCCCAAAAACGCCGACGAGGCGGCGGCCGCAGCCCTGGCCGCTCTGCCGCCTCTCTCCGGGCGGCGCAACGTGCTTGTCGCCCATCAGTTCGTCACTGCGGGCGGCGCGGCCCCGTCGCTGTGCGACTCTGAGATCGCGCCGGTGGGCGGGGCGGACAATGTGGACGCGGCCCGCTTTGACGGCTACGACTATGTGGCGCTGGGCCATCTGCACGGCCCGCAGCGCATCGGCCGGGAGACGGTGCGCTATGCGGGCTCGCCGTTGAAATACTCCTTTTCCGAGGCGCGCCATCACAAAAGCGCGCCCCTGATCACGCTGGGCGCGCCGGGCAGCCTGTCGCTGGAACTGCTGCCCCTGCAGCCGCTGCACGACCTGCGCGAGGTACGCGGCCCGCTGCAGGTCCTGCTGGACCCGGCCAACGTCGCCGACCCCGACGATTACATGCATGTCACCCTCACCGACGAGGAGGAGCTGATGGACGCGGTGGGCCGGGTGCGGGCGGTCTACCCCAACCTGATGAAGCTGGACTTCGACAACCGGCGCACCCGCGCCGCGGGCGGCCAGACCGCCGCTGCGGAGGTGGAGCGCAAAAGCGTGCCCCAGCTGTTTGACGAATTTTTTGAATTGATGAACGGCGGCGGCATGTCGGACAGCCAGCGGGAGCTGTTTGCGGCGGCGCTGCGCGCCAGCGGAGGTGACGAGCCCTGAAACCCATCCAGCTGACCCTTTCCGCTTTCGGCCCCTACGCGGGCCGGGAGGAGGTCGATTTTTCCGCTTTCGGCGGCCGCGGGCTGTTTTTGATCACCGGAGACACCGGCGCGGGCAAGACCACTCTGTTCGATGCCATCTCCTATGCGCTCTACGGCGAGGCCAGCGGCGAATACCGGGAGGCGGGCGGCCTGCGCAGCGATTTTGCCGCACCGGGCGCCCCCTCCTATGTGGAGCTGCGCTTTTCCCACCGGGGACAGGTCTACACGGTGCGCCGCGACCTGGAATACCTGCGCCCCAAAAAGAGGGGCGATGGCTTTTTGCTGCAGCCGGGAGACGCCTCGCTCACCCTGCCGGACGGCAGCGCGCTGTCCGGCACCCGGCGGGTGGACGCGGCGGTGCGCGAGCTGCTGGGCATCGACCACAGCCAGTTCAAACAGATCTCGATGATCGCACAGGGCGAATTTTTAAAGCTGCTCAACACCAAAAGCGAAGACCGCGCCGCCATTTTGCGGCAGGTCTTCGGCACCCTGCCCTGCCAGCGCCTGCAAAAGGAGCTGCGCCGCCGCGCTCTGGATGAACGCGAGGCGTTTGACCGCTGCGGCCGGGCGCTGGTGCAGTACTTCGCCTCCTCCATGCCGCCTGCGGACGAGGCGCTGGCCGCGCGGCGGGAAGCCCTGATCGCCGAGGGCGATCCCTGCCGGGCGGAGGAGATGCTGTCCCTGCTGGAACAGTCAAACGCGCAGGACGAGGACCTGTATGCCCTGGCACAGCGCGAGACCGCCGCGCTGGGGGAAGAGCTGCTGGCCCTTGCCGCCGCCCAGCAGCGGGCGCTGCACCGGCAGGAGCTGCTGCGCCGGAAAGACGCGGCCCAGGACGCGCTGGCAGCGCTGGATGCAAGAGGGGACGAACTGCGGCTGGACGCGCTGCGGCTGCGGCGCGGGCGCGCCGCGCGGGAAAAGGTCTTCCCGGCGGCGGAACAGGCGCTGCGGGAGGCCCGGGCCGCCGACGACCTGCTGAAAAAGATCACCGCGCTGGAAAACGGCCTGCAAAACGGCGCCGCGGCGCTGGAGCGCCTGCGCCGGGCCGACGCCGCCCAGCAGCAGGACGAGCCGCAGCGCGCCGCCCTGCGGGACGAGGCCGCCCGGCTGGAGGCCGAGCTGCCCCGCTACGCCCAGCGGGAGGCGCTTGTGCAGCAGCGCGGTGCGCTGCAGGCGGACGCCGCCCGCGCGCAAAAGGAGGAAGCGGACGCCGACGCAAAGGCCGCGGCCCTTGCCCAGCGGCTGGCCGAGCTGGAGGACCGCCGCGAGCGCCTGGCAGGTTGCGAACAGCGCCTGGCCGAACGCCAGGCGGCCCTGCGGGAAGCGCAGGCCGCCCTGCGGGAAGCCCAGAGCCTTGCCGACCGGTTCGAGGGGGTGCGCGCCGCTTTTGCCGCCGCGCAGGAAGCCCAAAAGCGTTTCACGGCGCAGGACGCGGATTTTTCCGCCCTGCAGGAGGAGTTCAACCGGCAGGAGCGCGCGTTTTTTTCAGCGCAGGCCGGGCTGTTGGCCGCCGGCCTCGCCGAGGGAACGCCCTGCCCGGTCTGCGGCGCCACACACCATCCCGCGCCCGCGGCCCCTCCTTGCGGCGCACCGGACGAAGCCGCGCTGCGGGCGCTGCGCGGCAGGCTGGAAACAGCGCGCGCCGGCTGGCAAAAGGCGGCTCAGGAGGCGGGCGCGGCCAAAGCGGCCGCCGCGGCCCGGCGGGACGAGCTCTACGCGGCGGCACTGCCGTTTTTCCTCTCCCAGGGGGTAAGCGTCGGCGCGGATGCGCCGGGCAAAGAACTGCGGGCCGCCCTCGCCGCGCTGTCCGGCAGTCTGGCCGGGGCCGTGCGGGCCGCGGAAGCGGACGCCGCTGCGGCGGCCGCCGACAGCGAGGCTTTCAGCGCGCTCAACGCACAGCACAAAGCCCTGGAGGAACAGCGTCTGCACGCAGCCACCGCCTGCGAGGAGGCGCGCGCCGCAGCCGCCCGGCTGCGCGCAGACGCCGCGGAACTGGAAGGCCGGCTCGCGGCGCTGGGCAGCCTGCCGCTGCCGGACCGCGCCGCGGCGGAGGCCCGCCTTGCCGCCCTGCGCGGGGAGGCAAGCCGCAGAGAGGCGGCAAAAGAAGCCGCCTCCGCCGCTCTTGCCGCCGAAGAGCAGCGGCAGGCCGCGGACGCCCGGCTGCTTGCCGAGCGCAGGGGTGAGCTCGCCCGGGCGCAGGCGGCGCTTGCCGCCGCCCGTGCAGGGCTGCAAGACGCCCTGTCTCAAGCGGGGTTTGCGGACGAGCAGGACTATGCCGGTGCCCTGCTGCCCCCCGCGGATCTGGAAAAACTGCGGGAGTCGCTGGAGGCCGCCCGCAGCCAGCGCGCGGCGCTGCAGGAGACGCTGGCCCAGCTGGCAGCCGACCTGCAGGGACCTGAAAAAGCCGATCCCGCCGCGCTGGCGGCGCGCCGGGAAACGCTTTCGCAGCAAAAGGAACAGACGGACGCCCGTGGGCGTGCGCTCTACAGCCGCCTTGCCGCGAACCGGGAACTGGCGCGGCAGATGCGGGAAGCCCTGCAGGAGAGCGGCGAGGCGGCAAAGCGCGCGGGGGCGGCAAAGCAGCTGGCGGACACCGCCTGCGGCACTCTGGCCGGCAAGGCCAAGCTGGATTTTGAAAAATACGTGCAGGCGGCCTACTTCGACAACGTGGTGGCCGCCGCCGCGGCCCGTTTTTCCCGCATGTCCGGCGGCCAATACGAGCTGCGCCGCCGCGACGATCTGAGCGACCTCTCGGGCAAAAACGCGCTGGATCTGGAGGTCATCGACCACTATACCGGCAAGGCGCGCTCGGTAAAGTCGCTGTCCGGCGGCGAGTCCTTCAAAGCCGCGCTCTGCCTGGCGCTGGGCCTGTCGGATGTGATCCAGAGCGCAGCGGGCGGCGTGGAGATCGACGCGCTGTTCATCGACGAGGGCTTCGGGTCGCTGGATGCCGGCTCGCTGGAACAGGCGGTGGGGGTGCTGACGGCGCTGGCCTCCTCCGACCGGCTGGTGGGCATCATCAGCCACGTGGACGAGCTGCGCCAGCGCATCGAGAACCAGATCGCCGTGCGCAAGACCCCCGGCGGCAGCCGCATCGAGACGGCGCCCGCCCGGCCGTGAAGCGCTCCGCTTCCCAAACCTGCGGCAGCAGCCCGGGAGCGCGCATTCAAAGCTTGCCCAAGCCGTTTGCCGCGGCGGCCGCCCGCAAAAGGGCCGCGCCGGGAGCAGCCTCCGTAGACCGTGGGCCGGAAGCCGGGACGGGACCAGGGGCGAGGCCGGGATGTGGCGCTAAGGGCAGGACCCGGGGCCGGAACCAGGGCGGGACCCGGGTGGGACCCAGGACGGGGTGGGGACCGCACGGCCCCCCGGCGGGCACAGGCTTTTATTTTTTGACCGTTTGGGGGGTGGCTCTCCACCCAACGCCTTTTTTAAAGTCATGACCTCCGGCTAAGCCGGAGGCCTGATCAAGCCCTGAAAGGGCATTTCACCGGCGGACATCTAGAGATGTACTGAATTATCTCTCTTTTGCATCAACTGCTCCGCCGCCCATAAACCGTCACAAGTCCATCTCCCTAAGCCATTGCTGCTCGGCAGGCTGCTATGTCAGCAACTCGCTTCGCTCGATACTTGAAGCGAAAGCTTTTTTGCGCGGCACCTCCACCGGCATAGCCCGCGGTTTCCCCAACCAACAAAACAGCGCCTTTCGGAAAGTTTCCGAAAGGCGCTGTCTGTTCAAACCCCTGTAAATGTCTGTCTTTCCGCTCCTCACCAAAACAACAGGGAGCCGCGCAGAACATCCCCGCGCCTGACCCGGCCTTTTCCGGGGAAAAGGGGCGCGGAGGGCCGAAGCAGGAAAACGCAGAAAATGGGGAACCTTTTTCAACCAGGAAGAGTTTCATCCCCGACGGCGCAGCCTCCTCCGCGGGCAAAAGAAAAACGCTGCAAAAGCGGCGCGTTTGTTTCTCCCCCCGCAAGGGCCGAACACCCCGCCGGTTTTGCAGGGACGTTTTTCTCTTTTTCCCTCAAAAACATCTCTGCTTCCCCGCTGCGCTTTCTGCCGCTGCGGCGCGCGGGAAGCGCGCCTCTCAAAAGTCCACCCGGGCCGGCGGCAGCCCGTTCTCAGCGGCGCCGAAAACGGCCGCCGGGCGCCGGATACACAGGCCCCGCCGCAGCGCGGCATCCGTCTGCACCCGTCGGCAGCTGCGCGCCAAAACAGCGCCGCCGTTCGGCCCGGGGCCGCCCTCCCCGCGGCAGGCTTCCCGCCCGCTCTGCGGGACCCATATTTTCACTCACGCTTTCCACAGTTCCATAAAGCGCAGAAGATTGTCCATGGTCAGCCGCAGATCGCTTTTGGCCCGTTTCTTCGCCTCGCTGTAGGGCACCGCGACCCGGTTGATGCTGAAGATCGCGGACACCCCCTCCGCATAGGCCGCCTCGGCCCCGTCGGCGATGTCGCCTACCACCGCGATCACCGGCACCCCCTTTTTGCGCGCCGCGCGGGCCACCCCGACCACCACCTTGCCGCGCAGGCTCTGGCCGTCGATGCGCCCCTCGCCGGTAAAAACCGCGTCCGTCCCCTCCAGGGCCGCCTCAAAGCCCACTGTTTCCAGCACCGTCTCGATGCCCATCTGCAGCGCCGAGCCGAAAAAGGCGACCATACCGCCGCCCATGCCGCCGGCTGCGCCCGCGCCGGGCAGCTGCAGGATATCCGCGCCGAGATCGCGCTTCACCAGACCCGCCAGATGGGCGAGGCCCCGGTCCAGCAGGGTCACCTGCGCCGGGTCGGCCCCCTTTTGCGGGCCAAAGACCGCGGCGGCCCCCTGGGGACCGCACAGCGGGTTATCGATGTCGCACATGGTCACGATCTCCACGCCGCCCAGCAGCGGCGAAAGGCCCGAAGCGTCGATCCGCCGGATCCGGCTCAGGCTGCCGCCGGTGGGCACAAAGGCTGTGCCCGCCTCGTCCAAAAAGCGCACCCCGCAGGCCGCGGCAGCGCCGCAGCCGCCGTCGTTGGTGGCGCTGCCCCCCAGGCCCATAATGATCTTTTTTGCCCCTGCCCGGGCGGCGGCCAGCATCAGCTCCCCCACGCCGAACGTGGTGGCCCCCGCTGCGTCCAGCTCTTCCCCCATCATCGGCAGGCCCGCCGCCGCGGCCATCTCGATCACGGCAATGCCGCCGATCCTGCCGTAAAAGGCGTCGCAGAGCGTGCCCCGCGGCCCGGTGACCCGGCAGGGGACTTTTTCGCCCCCCATGGCTCCCAGAAAGGCGTCCACGCTGCCCTCTCCGCCGTCCGCCACCGGGATCTTCACCGTCAGCGCCTCCGGCCAGCGGGCATGGATGCACGCCCCCATTATCTCGCAGATCTCCGCCGAGCTCATCGTCCCTTTGAATGAATCCGGGATCAGGATCACTTTTTTCATGGGCATTCTCCTTTTGGGATAAAAGCATATTTTATTTCCGGTCCAACTGTATGGCGTCCCAGGGTGTGTCTCAAAATGGGAAAGTCAATGAGGTGGGAAGCTTTCAAACAGTTCAAGCGCAGTTTATCTGTTCCGAATATTTTTGATGCCGAAGCTGTCCGATTTAGTAAAGCGCTTCAATTATTCAAAGTTTCAAAGCACGCTGTTTTACCCCGCCTTTGCAGACGTTTGCTGCGGTTTGGCAAAACTGTTTCCAAAACGTTTCATCAGCACTCCGGCCAGCGGGCCAATCAGCAATGCAGAAAACAGAGTGCCTATGCCGATTCCCTTTGGGCTCCCGACACACAGCAGACCCACCCCCGCCGCCAGCGTCACGCTGACCAGATCAAAAATATTTTTAACGACGCCGAATCGCCACCCAAAGCGTCCTGCAAGAGTTTCGACAAAGCCGTCGGGGGCAGTTGGCACGATACCGGGACTGACCGTTAAAAACACCCCCGCGGCAGTCAACAGTACCCCCAGCACCAACAGGGCAAATTTTGCGATCAGGGAGTTCGCCTCAAAGCGCAGCATATCCAAGCAAAAGTCAAGCACAGCAGAAAAAAAGACGCTGAAAGGCAGCTGCATCAGGATACGCAGACGGCTTTTACAGGTAAACAACAGCTGCACCGCAATAAAAAACATAAAATTAAGCATTGTGATCAGCCCTAAAGATAAGCCGCTGGCCGCAGCCAGCACATATCCGATGCTGGCAGTCGCGGTTACCCCGAGCTCCGACCTGACGCTCAATGCGCTCCCCAGTGCCAACAGGGCCAGTCCCGCCAAGTACCAAAAGGCCCGGGTCGTTTTTTTCATTATAGCTTTTCCCCTCTCTCCATGCAAGAAAAGGCTGACAGCCCGTACACCGGCGAAAGATATCCGCCCGAATGTACCCCCGCTGCCAGCCTTTGCGCCTTTTGTTCTGCGTGTTACGGTCAGACGATAGTATAAGTCTCGTCGATCTGTCCGTCTCCCTCCACCTGCGTCCCGGCATCCAGATTCATCAGCGGCCGCACTCCCACTACATCATTGTTGGCATAAGTATAACTGACCGCCCCATAAGGGCTGGCCACCCGGGTGAGAAAAGCATACAAACTGCTCGGTGTGCGCATCCAATACCACCAGCCATATCGGGGATCATAGATCTGAGGGGCGTCCTCAGGGGCTGTAGCGCGGCCGGGGTTCCACGAGCGCCCGTGCTTTTTCAGCTCGCTCTCCTGCGGCACCGCCTTAAAGATACGTTGATCCCAGAGCAGCGGCAGCGGCTTTCCTTCGGCCACTCCACACTCGTCTCCTTTGTTCAGCTCCGTGCGGCTGGGCAAAAAGACCCGGGCTTTTACCCATGTCAATTCCGCTTTGCCCTGCTCGGTGCGCCGCAGTACCGGCACTTGGCTCACCAGCATCTGTGCCAAAAAGGTTTTTGAAAAACCGCTAAGGTATCCGGGCAATCCGTCATAGGGCTGTTCACCGTAGCGCAGATACGGGGTGCTGGGCGGACAGTCCTCTTCATGCTGGGGGTGAAACCAGTCCGTCTCTTGACTGTTCAGCCACTGGTGCAGGTTGCTGGTCGCATAGTCGTTGCTGCCAAACTGCCATACCCGTTCAAAAATAGAGACCTGCCGGCGCTGCGGCTCCGCCGCGTCAAGGCAGCGCACTCCCAACACTTTTTCCGCCAGCAGGGTCGTCCCCGCGTAGCCCGGATGGTTCTGCGCTGCAACGAGAAAGGCGGCTTCTCCACCCTGGTCACATACCCGTGCCCCAATGGGAAGATCACCCAACTTCATTCCGCACCCCTCCCCTTTTTCACCGCACCTGCTGCCCGCTTTGTTTCGAGATATTCTTTCCGATGGCAGAAAGGCGGGTCTGCACGGCCGGGTTGCCCCATCTCTGCCAGCCGGCGGCTAATTTTTTCATGATGCGGTACACAGTACTGGCAAAACCCGTGGTTTGGACAGGTTCGAGTGGGGCAAGGGCAGTTGGGATTCATTTTGAGATCCTCTGGAATGATCGTGTAAGATTCTTCCATCCCCGGTTCTTCTGGAAGCAGTCCGTATTCGATCTGCATAAGCCGCTCCTCTCACTTGCGCTGTTTTTTGCGGATAATATCCAGGAAAATGGCGATGATGATGATCGCGCCTTGTACGACCTGCTGCCAATAAGCGTTGACCGCCAGTAGAGTCATGCCATTTTTGACCGCATAGATGACCAGAATGCCGCAGAGCACACCAGTTACGGTACCGCCGCTTCCGTCCATGGCGGCACCGCCGATGATGGCGCCCGCGATGGCGTCCAACTCGAAGCCGTCGCCGGTATTGACCTGGCCCGAAGTGATGCGGGCAGTGAGGACCGTGCCCGCAATAGCGGCGCAGCAACCGCCGTAGACATATGCCAGCATCTGGATGCGCCGAGTGTTGATGCCAGAAACCAATGCTGCCTGGGTATTGCCGCCGGTGGCACAGACATGCCGGCCGAACACCGTCTTATTGAGCACATAGGCAGTGATGCCCATCATTGCAAGGGCCACATAAATGGGGACCGGAATCCCCAGAAAACTTCCCGCGCCGAGAAAAGTAAACTCCTCCGAGAGTCCATTGACCGGATAACCGCCGGTGATCACAGTAATCAGGCCCCGCACCACCTGCTTGCTGCCCAATGTGGCGATAAAGGCGGGGAAGCCCCAGTATCCTACCAGGTAGCCGTTGAACGCGCCAATAAGGGCTCCCACCACCAGCGTCTCAATAAGAATAAGCCAGAGCGGCATTCCGCGCTGCGCCAGCATGGCCGCCAGGATGCCGGACATGCCCATCGTTGCGCCTAACGACAGATCCATAGCACCGCTGCGGAAGATCACCAATACTCCGACGCCCACCATCACATAAAAGGATGCATAGCGCAGTAGATTGGTCAGATTGCGTGTGGATAAAAAGTTGTCCGCTGTGAGGGCCAGGATGAGGACTACGACGGCAAGGATGATCGCGGCGCCGGTCTGCTCGTCAGTTAGAAGCCGCAGAAATCTCTCACCCAGAGACATACTGCTTTTGTTCTTTTTTGTCTTTTCCATTGTTATCCTTCCTTTGACTACGCAATGCCGGAGGCATACCGCATAATGGTTTCCTGGTCGGCCTGTGCAGCATCCAGGATCTTCATTTGCTCCCCCTCGTGCATCACAAGAATGCGGTCGCTCATGCCCAAGACCTCCGGAAGCTCCGAGGAGATCATGATAATAGACTTACCCTGTTGAGCCAGGCGCACCATGTCTTGATAGATCTCATATTTTGCTCCCACGTCAATACCACGGGTCGGTTCATCCAGGATGAGGATATCAGGCTCCGTCAGCAGCCAGCGCGCCAGCAGCACCTTTTGCTGATTTCCACCCGAAAGATTGCGCATCCTTTGATCCGGGCCGGTAGTCTTGATCGAAAAGCGCCCGATCTGCTCGTTGCAGATCTGTTTCCCTTTTCTGTGGTCAATCCCAAGGGGGCCTCGAAGCCTTTTCCACATCAGGGTAAGGATGTTATCATATACTTTTGAATTGATCAAACAGCCGGTAAGGCGCCTGTCTTCCGTGAGCATTGCCATTCGAAGGCGGATGGCATCGCGCGGGGTGCCAATACGTGCCTTTTTGCCCTCGACGAACACCTCGCCGCCGGTGATGGGGCGGGTACCGAATAGCGCCTCGGCGATTTCAGTACGCCCCGCCCCCATCAGCCCGGCAAAACCCAAAATCTCTCCCTTTTTCAATTCAAAACTAACGTTATGAAACGACTTTCCCGCGCATAACTCCCGCACCTCCAGCACCGTCTCACCGATCTGGGCTTTCTGTTTAGGATACACATTGGTGATCGCTCTTCCCACCATCATTGCCACCAGGCTGTCGTGAGTCACCTCGCTTACAGGTCGTGTATCCACATATTTCCCATCTCGCATCACTGTGACCTCATCACAGATACTGAAGATCTCGTCCATCTTATGGGTAATGTAAATGAAGGTCATCCCGCTTGCCTGAAGTCGTTTGATGGTCTCAAACAGCCTCTGGCACTCACTTTCTGTAATTGCGGAGGTGGGCTCATCCATGATGATAAGCTTCGAATCATTGGAAATAGCCTTTGCAATCTCTACCAGCTGCTTTTGGGCGTTGCTCAATGTATGCAGCTTCGCGGTAGGTGAAATGCCTATCACTCCCAGTTTTTCCAGCAGTGCGGCGGCTTGCCTGTTCATCGCCGCGCGGTCTACGTAGAACAGCTTGACCCGGCAGGGCTCTTTGCCGCAAAAAATATTCTCCGCCACTGTCATCCCTTCAATGGGGTTGAGCTCCTGATAAATCATTGAGATACCCTGCGCAATCACGGCGGAGATAGTATGCGTTTCCAGCGGCACGCCGTCCAAGGTGATCTCGCCGCTGTCTCTTTGGTAAAGGCCCGTGAGAATCTTCATCAGAGTGGATTTTCCTGCTCCGTTTTCTCCCATCAGCGCGTGGACGGTCCCCCGACGGACGCTCAGATTCATCCCGTCCAGGGCCCTGACGCCGGGAAACGATTTTGACACTCCGCTGACCTGCAGCAATATATCGTTTTTCTCCATAATTTTTCGCCTTTCGTCGGCACTGTAGAGAGAGGGCGCGGAGCGCTTCCCTCCGGCCGTTATTTGTCAATCGGGCAGGCCGTTCACAGCGGCCTGCCCGATCTCCCCGCGAGGGCAAAGACGCCCGATGAAATCAGAGGTATTCGTCCACGTTCTCCGGGGTGACATATTCCAGTTTAAGCGAATAAGTCTTTCCCACTTCTTCGCCGCTCAGCAACTTATAAGCAGCCTCTACACCTGAGGAACCGATCAGGGAACCAGGGGCATAAATGGTCCAGTCAAACAGTCCGTCTTTAATCGCTTGGCATCCCTCAGCCTGTCCGCCCTGACCAATAATGAAAGCATCCAGTCCAGCCTCTTTACAGGCCGTGCCCGCCCCGATAGCCGAGGCGTCGTTAGAGCACCACACGGCGTCGAATTCTGCGCCTGTGGAGATCCAGTTTTCCATGACCACGATGCTCTCGTCCCGCTTGTTGTTGCCGGTCTGTTCATCGATGATCTCAATACCCGGATGCTCTGCAAAAATTTTCCGCGCGATGTCAGCCTGGGTGGTCCACATCTCTTGTGCCAGAGGGCCCATCAACATGTAGACCCGTCCTTCTCCGTCCAGAGCCTCTACGATAGCGTTCGCCTTTGCAGTGGCCATCGCCTCAATGTCCATGACGACTGCTGTAGAAAAATAGGTCCCGTCATTCAGCGGTGTATTCAGCACGATCAGCGGTATTCCCGCCTCTTCGCAGGCAGTGGCCAGAGCACCGCAGGCCGACAAATCATAAGGGGACATGATAATCGCTTCACAGCCGTTGGTGATCATATTCTCCACCTGGCTGGTCTGGTTATTGGGGTCCTTGTTGGCATCCGTGATCTCCACCTCGATGCCCAGTTCGGCGCATTTGTTTTTGACTCCATCAGCCATTGCGGCTGCAAAATCGGTGCTCAGATCGTCACAGGCAAAGCCAATCTTATGGGAGGCACCGACTGTCGTACCTGCACTGGAGGACTGTCCCTCTGTAGAAATGGAGGAGTCGCTGCCGCCACAGGCGGCTAGAGAAGTTGCCAGGACAAGTGCTGTGAGAATCGCAAATAACTTTTTCATTTTCTTGTTCCTTTCCTGCTCTTATTTTTCTTATCGCGGAATGTGGGGTCCGTGGCCTATACCGGCTTATCGGAAGTAACGGTGCACCGGTACTATTCCCACCTCCCTGCCGCCCCGCGATAAAAGTGACTCATCTTTCCGGCGGCAGTGCCGTCGGCACATAAAAAGTGCTGGGTGCTTCCTGTGTCTTGCACGAGGGTGCGGGGATCAAGGTTCTGCGATCTGCGCGCCCGCTACTTTCTCGTAATATTTTGCGATGCCGCTGTGATCGTCTGAACCGCAGCCGTCTGCGTGCAGGGTCTGCAGCATTTCCATAACCGAGGCGGTCAGCGGCAGCGGCGCTCCTACCGAATGACCGGTTTCCAAAGCATTGGCCAGGTCTTTGATATGCAGATCGATGCGAAAACCGGGCTTAAAATCGCGCGACAAGATCATTGGGGTCTTTGCCTCCATCACTGTAGAGCCCGCAAGACCACCCCGAATAGCCTCAAAAACCAAGCGTGGATCAACGCCGGCTTTTTTCGCCAGCAGATACGCTTCGGACACTGCTGCAATATTGAGCGCCACAATGACCTGATTTGCCAATTTGGTGGTGTTGCCAGCACCGATACCACCGCACCAAACAGCGCTAGATCCCATGACCAGCAACAGATCTTTTACTTCCTCATAAACGGCCCGGTCTCCGCCTACCATGATGGCAATGGTCCCGTCGACCGCTTTCGGCTCGCCTCCGCTGACCGGTGCGTCGATCATCCGCACCCCTTTTTGCGCGCAGGCCTCACAAATCTCTTGGGACGCAAGCGGTGCGATAGAACTCATGTCCACTAGGATCGTTCCCTGCTGCGCGCCTTCCAGCACACCGTTCTCACCCAACACCGCAGCTTTTACGTGAGGGGAGTTGGGCAGCATGGTGATGATGACCCTGCATTGCTGCGCTACCTCACGGGAAGAATCGGCTGCCGTTGCCCCTGCCGCAGTGAGCGTTTCCACATTGGTTCGTACAACGTCGTAAACTACCAGTTCATGTCCCGCTTTCAACAAATTTTTTGCCATGGGCCTGCCCATGATGCCCAGCCCGATAAATCCAATCTTCACGTGAAAGACCTCCTTATTTATAAAGGGAACCGCGTATTTTTCATCTTGCGGCTTTCGCAGCTCTGCGGGCCGCCTCCTGAATGTGCTCTTGCGTGAGCCCAAGATGACCTAAAATTTCGTCATAGCTGTGGGCGCTGCATCCAAAAACATCTTCGATGCCCACCAGCTCCACCGGCAGGCCGCTGCCCCGCAGCGCCTGACAAACAATGCTGCCAAGACCGCCAACTACACTGTGCTCCTCAGCGGTGACCACGCCTCGGCAGCCCTTTGCAAGGGCTGCAAGCGTCTCTTCCCGCACCGGCTTAAGGGTGCTTACATTGACCACTCGGACCGAAAGCTCGTCTTTCAGCGCCTCGGCGGCTTCCAGAGCCAAAGTCGTCATATAACCGATGGCAAAAATCGTCACGTCCCTGCCTTCCCTCAGTACAGTGGGGACCCCGATCTTAAACGGAGCATGCTCCTCTGTCACATTGCTGTAATCATTGCGGTTGATACGGATATAGCAGGGGCCTTCCAGTTCGATCATCGCCCGCACGGCTCCCACCGTTTCGTTGGCGTCTGCCGGGCAGAGCACCGTCATATTAGGAATTGCCCGCATGATGGCGATATCTTCCACCGATTGATGTGTGGCGCCGTCGCCGAAGTCCGAACAGCCGGCCGATGAACCACAAACCTTGACGTTCAGCTTGCCAATCGCAATGGTCTGGCGCAACTGGTCAAAAGCGCGTCCGCCGGAGAAAACCGCAAAGGAATGCGTCACCGGGATGAACCCGGTCTGGGCAAGTCCCGCGGCCACCGAGGTCATATTCGCCTCGGCGATGCCCATCTCAAAATAGCGTTCCGGGTATGCCTGCTGGAACAGGCGCGACATGGTCGAATTGCCCAGATCTGCTTCCAGGGCAACAATCTTTGGATTTTCCGCGCCCAGCGCGGTCAGGGTCTCACCGTACGCCTTTCTCTGGTTGGTATAGCTCATGCCTGTAACCTTCCTTTCGCTGTCAGCCCAAGCCGGAAGTTTCCGGGCGAGCGCGTCGCTCCCCTGTCCCTGTGCCCGTGGGCTTTTTTCTCCTCAGGCCAGTTCTGTCATGGCCTGCTCATATTGTTCTGCGTTCAGCGCGCCGTTGTGATAAGCCGCAACGTTTTCGGCAAAGCTCACGCCCTTACCTTTGACCGTGTGCGCAATGATGACAGTAGGCACTCCTTTTATTTCGTCCACGGCGTCCAGCGCCGAAAGGATCTCCTCCATGTCATGGCCATCGATTTCGATCACATGCCAACCAAAGCCCTGAAATTTCGGAGCTAACGGCAAAGTGTTGAACCGCTTCTTAATAAAATCAGTGGCCTGCAGTCTGTTATTATCTACAATGGCCACCAAGTTGTCCGCCCCCAGAATCGGCGCGGCCAATGCGGCCTCCCACACCTGTCCTTCTGCGATCTCACCGTCTCCCAAAAGCACATAGGTCTTACGGGCGATCCCGGCCAGCTTCTGCCCTAACGCCATACCCAAGCCGATGGACAGGCCCTGCCCCAGTGACCCGGTCCCCGCCTCTACGCCCGGCGTCTTGAGGCGGTCCGGATGGCCCTGCAGGCGTGAGCCAAGCTGCTTAGTGGTCTTCAGCCACTCGCGGGGGATGATCCCTGCCTCGGCCAGCGCGGCATATTGCGCAATGGCTACATGCCCTTTACTGAGCAAAAATCGGTCCCTGTCCGGGTCTTGCGGATTCTGAGGATCATATTTCATCTTGTGGAAGTAGAGTGCGGCGATAATGTCCGCACTGGAACAGGAGCCTCCCACATGCCCGGCGACCCCGATCCCCATGCACTCAAGGGTCCCGCGACGGATCGCGCGCGCTTTTTCTTCGAGCCTTGCGATTTCCTGTGCGCTGTATTTCATTCTAAGTACCCCTTTCTGTTCCGAACCATTTCACCGACTCCCAAAACAGACGTATTTTTCGGTGTTTATTCCGCCCCGGCAGTTGGCATTGCCAACGTTTGCCGGCTCAGTCAAAATTCGCCTTAAAAAATTCCAATGCCTCCCGCGCCGCCCTGGGATATTCTGAAGTATAAGCTTCGCAGCTCAAGGTATCGCTGTATCCGGCCGCCTTGATCGCTTTTACAAAATCCGAATAGTCCCAGCCATCTTGCGCCGAGGGATAAACCCGGCCTTTCGGATTGGCAAAATGGATATGTCCCAGATAATGCGGTCCCAATTGTTCAACGTGCTTTACAGACTCCTTTTCCTCGGTCAGGTGATAATAATCCACCAGCACCTTTACATTTGAGTCGTCCACATCGTCGGCCAACCGGCAGCCCTCTGCAAAAGAATTAATCAGATTGCACTCGGCCTTTCGCAGCGGCTCGATGACGATGAGGATGCCGTTTTGCCGCGCAACCGGGCCGATACGCCTGGTCAATTCCGTCACTTGCCGCCAGCCTTCCTCAATGGGAAAGCCTGCGGGCACATTTTTTGCTCCGCCGCTGCCAAATACCACTTTTCGCGCTCCCAAGGTTGCTGCTCTGGCCAATGCGCGCTCTACATATTCCATTGTCTGTTCTATAGAGTCTGCCTGCGTGCCGGTCAGCCTCAGCGTTTTCGGAAAAAAGTTATTACAGGCCTCACAGGGAATATTCGCATTTTGCAGCGCCTGATACAGCGCGGTAAACTGTGTTTCGTCGAGTGCCATGATCTCGGCCAGCGGCAGTTCGACATAGTCGTATCCGGCAGCCGCCAGCGCCGCGATATGTTCCATGCCGGTTCCGTCAGGACCTCCGGCTACCATATTCAGACAGCATCCGTATTTCATCCGCGTCACCTCACCTGGTTGGGTCGATCAAGATTTTGAGCAGCTCGTCAGGCCGGTCGTGCAGATCGCGAAATGCCTGGGGAGCTTCTTCTAATGAGACTACTCGAGAGATCAGACGACCCGATTCCATCCGGCCGCTGCCCAACAGCTGCACTACCTCGCCGAAATCCTGATGGGTATAATTGAAAGATCCCAACACCGACCGTGCAGAGCAGACGATGTCCTGCATATCGATCGTCATTTCACGCTGGGACATGCCGACCCAGACCGTCGTTCCCCCGACCTTCAGGGCCTTGATAGATTGATTTGCCGTAGCCTGCACTCCTACGGCCTCGATAGAGAGATCGACCATACTGCCGCCGGTCAGCGTTCTGATCGCCTCCAGATCATTCTCTTTCCCTGGATTGACTATCCCGTCCGCTCCCAGGAGCTTGGCCCGTTCCAATCGAGTATCGCTCAGGTCGGAGACAATGATCTTTTTAGGCCCCTGCAGTTTTACCAGCTGCAGAATGCAGATCCCTATAGTGCCTGCCCCGATGATCAGCACGTCTTTTCCGGTTAGATCGCCCGCTTTTTTGACCGCGCCATAAGCCACCGCATATGGCTCCGCCAGTGCTCCCACCTCCGGGCTGCAGCCGGCCGGCAGCGGATAGAGAAGCTTCTCCGGCACCGCGATGTATTCTGCCATAGCGCCATCAGTGTCCAACACGCCGAAAAATTTTTTGTTGAGGCAAAGCATGGTCAGTCCCTGTCTGCAGTTGACACAGCTGCCGCAAAAGTGGATCGGCTGCGCGATAACCAATTCACCCTCTTTAAACTTCTTTGCGTTTTTCCCGCACTGAACGACCTCGGCGCAGAACTCATGGCCCATGGTCACCGGAGGAATACGGCGCCCTGTAAGGCCCAAAAAGCCATGCACATCGCTGCCGCAGATACCGCAGGCACGTACCCGCAGCAATACCTCGTCTTGCCCTGGCACAGGGGTCACTACCTGCTGTACCTCCAGTTTCTCTGGCCCCAGATATCTGAGCGCTCTCATTGATCCAACAACTCCTTTAGCGGACTCATTTCTCTTGTTTTATCCTGTATGACAACTACCAGCTATCTTGCTATGTGACTAGTATACATTCAAGTTGTTGGACTGTCAATCTATATTTTATGGTTAAAATACAAGATATTTATTGAATATTTTTAGCGTAATCTCACAAATTTGTTTTTTTACCCAGTCCGGCCTGAAAGTTTTTTTAAGCTGTTAAGGATCTTTTGTTACACTTTTCTTTTTTCAAAAAACTTAATTATGCGGATAGAAAGGCCCGGCAAAAATAAAAGGCAGCTGTAAAACAGCTGCCTTTTATTTTTTTAATATGGGCCACCTTGCGGTGTACTCAATTTTCTGTTTTTTGAAAATCCGATAAAGTTTGCTGCAGATGCTCTAACATCACACTCTTGGCTGCTTGCGGATCATGACTGCGGCAGGCTCTGATAAGCTTGTGGTGATAGTGTAGTCCGTTGTCGGTACCAATATTGCTGGTGAGCTTATTGATGGTTACCCGCAGCAGGTCGTTCATGATCCCGCTCAGTTGGATGACCAACGAATTTCCGGTAGCCTGCGCCAGCATAGAATGAAAGCTGAGATCCTCTTCTGTGTAATTTTCAAGGCTTTGTAAAGCGAACTTTTTCATTTTTTCATAGCTTTGCTCCAACTGAAGGATCTGGGCGTCATTGATGCGCTGCGCCGCAAGCCCGGCGACCTCTACCTCGTAAAGCAGACGGAACTCCAGCACCTCCCGGATCGAGTCGTGGCTAAGCTCATAATTAAGATACACATTGGGGATCATATCCTGCAGAAAATCTCCCGGTTTGATCTCCCTCACAAAGGACCCCTCGCCCAGACGCGTCTCGATCAGCCCCAATGTTGACAGGCGGGAAAGCGCCTGCCGGGCCGTTACCCGGCTCACTCCAAAAGCGCTGGCCAAATCGTTTTCAGAGGGGATCTTCTCTCCCGGACGCCAGGTACCATCAATTAGATTTGTCTTCAGCTGCTCAAACACCTGATCGCTGATGCTTGTTTTTTTTACAGGGGATAAATTCATGGACTCTCTCCTCACGACTTTTTATTGTACCAGAATGAATTTGTTTGGGTATTGTTATTTTGATTTTCCTTTCTCTGAAAAGCAGGAGAACGATTTTTTGTTTTATTTCAGAAACTACTTCTATACGCATTAAGAGATGTCTGTCCATTAGAAATGGTCTTCATACTGTAATATTGTATTACAAGTATACATGCAAAATTGTATCCAATTGTTAAACATTTGTCAATATAAAACACCCAAAAAATTCCTTTTTTATTAAAAGGCAAAATGGCCGCAGACCCTGCAGGGCCTGCGGTCACTTTGCCGGATCGGCTTATTCCAACGGGATCATGGGCAGCACGACCTTTGAAGCAAACTGCCCACCGGTGTGGATCACATGTTCTCCATTATTATCGATGCCCATGTGGAGCAGATTTCCAAATCCCCCCGGCACATCGTAAAAGCACCAGCCGGCAATTTTAAGTTCAATGGATTCCCCCTTGTGAAAACGCAGACCGGTGGGAAACAGGCCTATTTCCACCGGCACTATCTCATGCGGGCGCAGCTTTTGCACTTGGTCAAATGTGTGATAAGGCTCATTCGGTGCCGATTTTTCCGGATCCAGATTACGCAGGGACACACGCTGGCGGCCCGTCGGACCTGAATAGCGGTCAAAATCAGGTACCGTCGCCACTGAGATATGTTCGGCTCGTCGGCCATCCGCACCCAGCTTCTCCAATTTTACGAACAGGTCCAGATCATTGTATCCGTGCGATTCCACATACAACCGCACACTGCTATAACCGACGAGTTCTGTCTCCTTGTCGAAAGTATAGCGGAATTTAACCATATCTTTGCCATTCCAGCCGGAATATCGCGCCTCAGCCTCTTTCTCCGGCAGCGTCTCGCACAATTTGCCCGCAGCTGCATCCAGATACAACTCACACAGCCGCTGGCGTTCCAGTGGAAATTCCTTTTCCGGCCGTTCGACAATGTCCTGTCCACCCGGGTCCAGAACCGAAAGGCGTACTTTGGGCGTGTTCTCCCAACCATTTTCTTCTTTTTTCATATAATGGTCGAAAAAGCGCAGCAGGTCCTGAGAATTGTTTTCGTCGTAAGTATCCCTCCACTCCTGGGTATTGTGGACCCGCAGCCATTTTTGATCTGTGGGGACCTTGCGCCAGGCATTCAGCGTGCCCTGGCAATGCACAACGCTGCTCCACGAAGCAGTGGCATAAACGGGGATCTCGATCTTCTCGGGATGAGCCGCCTTATCTTTCCAGTACTCATCCAACAGGGGATGGGCAAGGCAATTTGCCACTACATCCTCCATCTTTCCGCCCTCACTATAGGCGTTATTAAAGCGAAAACCAGGATAATTCGGGATGCCGCCCACCATATATTCATCGCGATACATATCGTACCAGCCCTCCCAAGGGGCAATACAAACCAGATGCGGCGGCCTTTGGGCTGCTGCAAACCACTGATTGATGCCCAGCCAGGAATTACCGGTCATAGCGACAGCGCCGCTGCACCACTCCTGCATGGCAAGCCATTCAATAACGTCGTAATCATCCTCAGCTTCCTGCGTACCAAAATAGGGATTGTCACCGCCGGACATGTAACTGCCGCGGATATCCAGATTTACCACCGCGTAACCATGAGGAACAAAAAAACCCGGGTCGGTGGATTCAAAACTATTCAGACCTGAGGTCATACTTTTAGGTACGCCCGGAAATTGTTCGCCGGACGCCGCTTTCTGCTGGATCATAGCCGGCTTTTTCTCATCGGTAGATTTTCCAAAAGTAGTGGAATTAAGAATCGCCGGAACTTTTTCCTCTCCCACCGGACGATAAATATCCGCGTATAAGATAGTGCCGTCACGTACCGTAATGGCCGTGTCCCGTTCGAACAGGATATCGCAGGCCAGCGGCGCATGCCCTGCGCGGCAGACAGACCCTTTTTTGAGCACCTTTGATTCCGGGGCAAATCCGGGATAACTGCAGCCCGGGTCCGAAAGTCCCGGAGCCCGGCGATAAATGATCTCATTCTTACAAACCGACATAAAATGACCTCCTAAGTTAACATACAGGGAGGGCACCTGCTAAAGTGCGCGCCCGGAGTCGATACGAATACGCAGCGGATAGCTTGTTTGTTGTCATGTTGTAATACAGGATTAAATTAAGTATACCCTTTTTTTCTTTTCTGTCAAGGCCTTTCGTCTTGATCAAACTGTCCAGTTTCTTTCAGCAGCGCTATTTTTTTCTCATCACCCGTCACGTGGCGAGATCTTCCGCCCCCGCGCCTTTCAAAGCGCAAAAAGAGAGGGCGCGGCAGCTGCCGCGTCCTCTCTTTTTGTCTTACTTGTCAGCGGTCCCAGGCACTTGCCTAGCCTTTCAGCAGGCCCTGCTCCACCAGCCACTCACGGGCCACGTCCTCGGGCTCGCGCTTGTTCACGTCCACCTCGTAGCTCATCTGGGCAATGGCGTCGTTGCTGATCTTTCCCGCCAGCAGGTTGAGCACCTCTTCCAGCTCGGGGGCGGCGTCCTTGTAATCCTCAAACAGGTCGTTGCGCACCAGCAGCGCCAGGTTGTACTCCGGGAAAAAGCCCTTATCGTCCTCCAGCAGCACCAGGTCGTTGGCCATGCGCTGGCCGTCGGTCGCGTAGATCTCGGTGACGTCGATCTCGCCGCTGGCGATGGCGGAGTATTTCAGGTTCAGGTCGATGGATTTGCCGTCCTTGAACTCAAGGCCGTACGCCTTGCACATGGGCTTATAGCGGATCAGGCCCTCCTCGTCAAAGAACTTGTGCTCGGCGCCGAACACCAGCTCGCCGGCCACCGGCACCAGGTCGCTGATGGTCTTGAGGTCATACTTTTCCGCGGTCTCGCGGCGCACCGCGATGGAATAGGTGTTGTTCGCGCCCAGCTTTTCCAGCAGATGGACATTGCATTCTTCCGCCGCCACCTGCTGGGCGTAGTCGTAGGTGCTCATACCCTCGGGCACCTCCGAGTCGTCGTGTTTCAAAAAGGTGACCAGCAGGCTGCCGTCGTAGCTGAGCATCAGGTCGATCTTGCCCTCGTTCATCTCGTTGAACCCGAACACCGGGGTCATGGCGTCCTTGATCTTCGCTTTCAGGTCGGTCTTGTCCTCAATGAGCATCTTCGCCATCTCGGCGATGATCTCCGGCTCGGCAAACTCGCCGTCCAGGATGACGATGGTGTTTTTGCTGCCGCCGCAGCCGGACAGCAGCGTGACCGCCATCAGCACACTCAGCAGCAGAGCGGATAATTTTTTCAATCTCTTCATGTAGTGTCCTCCTTTTCTCTTGTCAAGATCCCGTTTCAAAGTTGTCTGCAAAGCCTCCGGCATCCTCACATCTGGTGCCGGTAAAGCCTCTTTTCGACCAGCGACATGATAAAATCCAGCACTACGGCCATCACCATCAGCGACACGGTGCCGAACAGGATGCGGCTCATATCCTGTACATAGATGCCGCGGTAGATGACCTGTCCCAGACCGCCGCCGCCCACAAAGGTGCCGAACACGGCCACGCTGATGGAGGTGACCACCGCGATGCGGATGCCGGTGAAAATGGTGGGAAAGGCGATGGGGAACTCTACCCGGAACAGCCGGTAGGTCTTGCTCATGCCCATGCCCAGAGCCGCCTCTTTCACTGCGGGGCTCACACTTTCAAGCCCGGTGCAGGTGTTGCGCACCACCGGCAGCAGCGAGTACAGCACCAGGCCGACGATGACGGTGGTGCGGCTGCCGCCGAAGAACACCATGATGATGCCCAGCAGCGCCAGCGCCGGAATGGTCTGCAGCACGTCCACCACAGCCAGGATGACCTTGCCCGCTTTTCGGTTCAGATGGGCGGTGAAGCCCAGCAGCAGCCCCAGCAGGATGGTAAAGACACTGGCGATGGCGACGATGGTGAAATGCTCCCAAACTCTGCTCCAATCCATCAGTTCTTCACCTCCTGCAGGCCGCGCGGAGTGACCTTTTTCTGTATCAAGTCGATCAGCGCGCCCAGGCCGATGGCCATCAGCGCGGCGGGCACCGCGCCGATCACGGTGAGGGTGCTGTTGTTGGTGGAAACGCCCCGGTAGACAAACTCGCCCAGGCCCCCAAGACCGATCATGGCCGTCAGCACCGCCCAGCTCACCGTGTAAACAGTGGACATGCGGATGCCGGCGAAGATGGTGGGCATGGCCAGGGGCAGCTCTACCTTAAACAGGATCTGCCGCGCGTTCATGCCGCAGCCGCGGGCGGCCTCCTTATACTTTTCCTCCACCCCCAGCAGCCCCGCATAGGTGTTTTTGAGGATGGGGAAGATGGCATAGATGGCCAGCGCGGTAAAGGCGGTGACCGGCACCATGCCGAGATAGAGATACAGGATGCCGATAAAGACGATGCCGGGGATGGTCTGGAAGATCGAGATGACCGGCATCACCAGCCCGGCGATGCGCGGCGCCCGCGAGAGCAGTACGCCCAGCAGCAGCGCCACCACCGTGGCCGCGGCCACCGAGACCAGCACATACGCCAGATGCACAAAAATGGCCTTTACCAGCATGGCGCCATAGAGCTCGATGAGGTGGGTCATACGGCGTCACCTCCCCAGACCATATAGGCCAGGGCCTTCGACATGCTGGTGCGGGTGATGATGCCCACAGCGCGGTCGTCCTTGTCCAGCACCACTAGATAACGCGCCTTGGTGCTGTCCAGCGTGGCAAAGGCCTCTTTGGCCAGGGTGTCGGTGCGCACGGTGGGCACCGTGGTCTCCAGGATGTTGCGCACCGAAGCGCCCGCCTTGCCGCGCGCCTTGATGCCCTCGATGGTGACCACGCCCAGGTAGCGGTCGCTGTCGTCCACCACCACCAGAGAGTCGATCTCGCGGCTGCTCATCAGCTGCACGCACTCCAGCGTGCGCCAGGTGTCGGACACCTTGGCCACGTTCTTGCGCATGATCTCGCCGCAGGGGATGTTGTCCTGCCCGGCAACGCCCTGCGACACATGCTTGCCCATAAACTCGCGCACCGTGTCGTTGGCCGGCGCGCGCAGCATCTCCTCGGGAGAGGCCTTCTGCAGCAGCTCGCCGTCGCTCATAAACAAGATCACGTCGGCCATCTTGATGGCCTCGTTCATGTCGTGGGTGACAAAGATAATGGTTTTGTGCAGCCGCTTCTGCAGGTTTTTGACCTCGTCCTGCAGCGCGTCGCGGGTGATGGGGTCCAGAGCGCCGAAAGGTTCGTCCATCAAAATGACCGGCGGCTCGGCCGCCAGCGCGCGCAGCACGCCCACGCGCTGCTGCTGCCCGCCCGACAGCTCGTTGGGATATTTCTTTGCATAGGTGTCATAGTCCATATCCACCAGCGCCAGCAGCTCGCGCACCCGCTTGTTGCAGCGCTCTTTATCCCATTTCAGCAACCGCGGCACCACCGTGATGTTCTGCTCCACCGTCATGTTGGGGAACAGGCCGATCTGCTGGATCACGTAGCCGATGTGGGTGCGCAGTTCCTCTGCGTTGATATCGTTGATGTTTTTCCCGTCCAGCAGGATCTCGCCCCCGTCCGACTGGATCAGCCGGTTGAGCATCTTCAGCGTCGTGGTCTTGCCGCAGCCGGACGGGCCGATCAGCACGGCAAACTGCCCGTCCTCCACCGTGAAGCTGAGATCCTTGACGATCTTGCGGTCGCCGTAGTTCTTACAGACATTTCTGTATTCGATCATCCTTTTCTGCCTCCCGCTGTTCCGCAGGGCGCTGGGCCCTGTTTTTAATATCCATTTTTTTCCTGTTATTATAGCACCTCTGAGCAATGAGGTCAAAAAAAATGTTTTTTCTTCTGCTTTTTTGTACAAAAAAACAGAAGCGCCCCGGCCTCAACGATGGCTGGGGCTTGTTTTATAACAACTTTATAATACTATTGAAGTTGTCACTTTGTCAAGTAGCCCCGCGCCTCAAAGTAAAAAAAATGTAAATTTAATATTTTCTTCATACTTTTCCGGTCTTGCGCTTTCTCCGCAGGGGGCCCGGCCAAAGGGGCCGGCGGCCCCGCTGCGCAGGCGCTGCATGGCCAGGTCTGCGCCTGCGGCTGCGGAAAGCGCGCCCTGCCCTCCTCCCCTGTGCGCTGGGTCTCCGGGCCCTGCGGCGCTTTTCGCCTGCAGGCCGATGTTCCCCCCTGCGCCGCGGCCGGTCGGCCGAATTTCTTTTGCCGCCCCGGCCTGTCGTGGTATGATAGAGGGGAAAGCAGAAACCGCCGTGGGGGAGGGTTGCAAAATGAAGATCGACCGGATGATCGGCATCCTGGCTATTTTGCTGCAGCGGGAGCAGGTGACCGCGCCGGAGCTGGCCTCCCGCTTTGAGGTCTCCCGGCGCACCATCAGCCGGGACATCGACGCGCTGGCCCGCGCCGGGGTGCCGGTGACCACCAGCCGGGGGGCGGGCGGCGGCATCTCGGTGATGCCGGGATACCGGGTGGACCGCACCCTGCTCACCCGGCCCGAGCTGTCCGCCATCCTGGCCGGGCTGGCGGGCCTGGACAGCGTGTCCGAGAGCCCCCGCTACCGCCAGCTGATGGAAAAGCTGGACGCGGGCGGGGGCCCGGACGAGGCGCTGCGCATCGATCTCGCCTGTTATTACCGCGCCTCTCTCGCCCCCAAACTGGAGCTGCTGCGCCAGGCCATCGCCCAAAGGCGGCCGGTGCGCTTCCGCTATGCCGGGCCCTCGGGCGAGGGTCTGCGCTGTGCGGAGCCGGCACAGCTGCTGTTTGAATGGTCCAGCTGGTATCTCCGCGGCTGGTGCCGGGACAGGCGGGCTTTCCGCACCTTTAAACTGGCCCGCATGGAGGGACTGGAGCTGCTGGAGGGCACTTTCGAGCCTCGCCCCCTGCCCGGGGACGGCGGCTTTGACCCGGCGCGCGCCTTTCCCGCCCGGGTCTGTATCCTGGCGGCGTTCGATCCCTCCGTCCGCTGGAGACTGTTGGAGGAGTACGGCGCGGACCAGCTGGAAGAGCGGGACGGCCGCCTGCTGCTGCGGGCCTGGTTCCCGGATGAGGCGTACCCGCTGGGCTGGCTGCTGAGCTTTGGGGAGGCCGCCGAGCTGCTGGAACCCGCCGATCTGAGAAAAAAGCTGGCCGCGCTGGCCCGCCGCATCGCCGGCCGCCACGAGGGAGACGCCGCTCTCGCTCCAAAATAAAGCCCCATCCCGGGGTACAGGAGGGAAACTGCCCGGCGGGAAAGCCCGGCGCGTCTCTGCAAAGCGCCGCGCCCCTCACCCGCCCCACAGCAGGGTCCTGCAAAGCGCCGCGCCCCCTTTTACGGCTATTTTTACAGCTGGGAAAAGGTATTCACAGAGGCTTGGAACCCTGCTGTCCCCATCGGGGAAGCCCCTTTTTTTCACCCCGCCCGGCTTTTCTCCTCAAACAGGACAGGCTGCTGTCCTGTTTCGCCCTGTATACTTCATTATAGAATAAGATCTCAAAAAACCAGATCGAAAGGCGGCGAGAAGATGGCTTCCAGCCCGGAATATGTGCGGTTTGTGGCCGACCAGCTCTCACAGGCGGGCGGCGTGACCTATAAAAAGCTCTTTGGGGAATACGGTCTCTGGCGCGGCGGCAAATTTTTTGGCACAGTGGAGGACGATCAGTTCTATGTCAAGCCCACCGAGGCCGGGCGGCAGCTGCTGGGAGACCCGCCGCTGGCGGAGCCCCACGAGGGGGCGCGGATGTATCTGGTGGAAGAGCTGGACGACCGCGACTTTCTGCGCCGGCTGGTGGAGGCCACCTGCGCCGCCCTGCCCGAGCCAAGATCCAGACGGCGCAAAGCCGCCCCCAAGGAGGAGACCTGATGGAACTGGTCCGCATCACTGCCGACAATCTGGAAAAAGAGCATATCTGCTGCGCCATCGCCTCGGCGCGGGACCCGCAGGTGGCGGCCAAAAAGGCCTGGCTTGCCGCCCGGCTGGCCGAAGGGCTGGTCTTTCTCAAGGGCAATGTGCGCGGCAAATGCTTTATCGAGTATCTGCCCGCCGAGTGCGCCTGGGCGCCCGTGGAGGCCCCGGGCGCGGCCGTGATCGACTGTTTTTGGGTGTCCGGCCAGCTGCAGGGGCAGGGCAACGCCACCCTGCTGCTGAACGCCTGTATCGACGACTGCCGCGCCAAGGGCAAAACGGGTCTGGCCGTGCTCTCTTCCCCCAAAAAGCGCCCTTTTCTCTCCGACCCGGACTATCTGCGCCGCCGGGGCTTCACCGTGGCCGACAGGGCCGCCCCCTGGTTTGAGCTGCTCTGGCTGCCGCTGAAGCCGGATGCCGCGCCGCCGCGCTTTTCCCCCTCGGTGCGGGGGCCCGGCCCCGCCGCGCCCGGCTTTGTCCTTTATTACAGCCATCAATGCCCCTATACCGCCAAATATGTGCCGGTGGTCCGCGCCGTGGCCGAGGCCGCGGGAGTGCCGTTTCAGGAAGTGCAGCTGAAAAGTGCCGCCGAAGCGCAGGCCTGCCCCGCGCCCTGGCCCACCTACAGCCTGTTTTACAACGGCGCCTTTGTCACCAACGAGATCCTGTCCGCCAAAAAGATGGTTCAGCTGATCGGCGAGCTCTGCGGCTGAACCGCGGCCGCCCGCGCGGCTTTGCCCGCGCTTCCCCCAAAAAGGAAAAAACGAAAGGCCGGCCTCCCCTTGCGGGCGGGGCCGGTCTTTTGTTTTCGCCCGGCGGCGGGCGGGTGCTCCTGTCCCGGCCGTCCAGGCGGGGCTTCTGCGCGCATCGCGGCAGCCCCCCTGCGGGCGGGCCCATTTTGTGAAAACTTTTCCGCGGCGTAACTTTTTTCATCGTCCCGTCGTTCATTATAAGGATTCTGCGTTTTCCTCCTGTTCCCGGGCCGCGTCTTCT
Source organism: Anaerofilum hominis (assembly GCF_014287275.1). GTDB lineage: Bacteria > Bacillota > Clostridia > Oscillospirales > Ruminococcaceae > Pygmaiobacter > Pygmaiobacter hominis. The sequence goes on along the minus strand of NZ_JACONZ010000003.1, from coordinate 342,878 downwards.
TCCTCTATACAGGCCGGGGCCGGCAGATCCAGCAGCAGGCGGGCAGCCGAGAGCTTTTCTTCCGCCGCGTCCAGGCGGCAGCGCAAAAAGTCGTTTTCCTCCCGGTATTTGTCCACCAGCTCTTCCAGGTGGCGTTCTTCCTCCCACAGGGCGCTGCGGGAACCGGACTTGCCCCCGATCAGGCGGCAGCGATCCTCCAACAGGGCCGTCCACCAGACGCTGCCACCCATCAGCAGCATCACCCAGGAAAAACCGCCGAACACGTCGGTGCTGCGCGCGATGGCCTTGTAGCGCCCGTTCGCCAGGCTGCCCGCCACCCGGTAAACGTCGGGCCCGGTAAAAAATTCGCAGTTTTTCTGCCCGAACACTTCCAGCTCGGCGTTCGTCAGCGGCTGCATGGCCGGCTGGGGAGCGTCCAGATGGTTGAGATGGGCGCCGCGGATGATGGAGCTGTAGTACTTGTAAGAGCGGTCCAGGTCCACTGCGCCGGTGATGCCGTTCACCCGTCCGCTGCTGGTGTACTGCCAGATGCCGTAACTGCCCCGGTACCCCACCGAGGCGCGGTAGTCCGCGATCCACAGGTCATAGGCGGACAGCGCCGCCATATCGAGATAGTTGTTTGCAAAATTCGTGTAGGTGTAGAGCATGGCGTAGTAGCCCCCCGCCTCCAGATCCTCAAGAAAGCTGCGGGCGATGGCGGTGCTGCGGGCCCTGCCCAGCGCCGCATAGGTTTTGGCGTCCTCAAAGTCCAGCACCAGCGGATAAGAGAGCCGGTAGGGCTCCACCAGCCTCATCACGCTTTCCGCCGCCGCGTGGGCCGCGGCCGGGGTGTTCATATAACTGTAGACGTAAGCCCCCACCGACAGGCCCGCCTCCCGCGCACCCACGGCGTTTTCCACGAAGCGGGGGTCATAGCCCTCTTCAATGCCGCCCGCATAGCCCGCCCAGCCGGTGCGCACAAAAGCGAAGCGGTAGCCCGCGGCCGCGACACGCCGCCAGTCGATCCGGCCCTGATATTTGCTCACGTCGATGCCAAGCTCCGCCACCGGCCGTGCGGCGGCCCGTTCCAATTGCTGCATCTCTTTTCCTCCTTCTGGGGCCGCGTCCGGCGCGGCTTTCCCACGCTTCAGTTTATCCGCCGCCGGGCAAAATGTTTCCCCGCGCGGGCCGGCTTTCACTTTACATTTGTCGTCTTTTTGGGTATAGTAAAAAAGAAATCAAGGCGCGGGATGCGTACCCCATCGTCACCGCGAAAAGAAATGGAGATTTTGCCATGAAACGTCTGCTCTGTCTCACCCTTGCCCTTGCGCTGTCCCTGACCGTTTTCGCGGGCTGCGGCAAGGACGATTCCTCCTCGGCGTCCTCCGGCGGCTCTTCGGCGCCGGTGTCCACCGCCACGCCGGAGCCCACCGCCGCCCCCTTTGACGGCCGGCCCCTCACCGGCGAGGAAAAAGGCGCCGATTATGTGGGCGGCAGGCCGGTGGCGGTGATGATCAACAACCGCTCCGACAGCCGTCCCACCCGCGGCCTGTCGCAGGCCGACGTGCTGTACGAGATCATGGTCGAGGGCGGCATCACCCGCTTTATGGCCCTGTTCCCCACCGCCGATCTCTCTGAGATCGGTCCCGTGCGCTCGGGCCGCGACCAGTTCTTCCGCCTCATCCGTCCCTATCAGGCCCTGTATCTGTTCGTGGGCCGCAGCGAGATCACCCAGCAGTACATCGACGACACGGAATACGGTGAACTGGCGGTCAACGGGATGAAGGTCAGCTTCGCCTACCGGGACGCTGCCCGTGAGGCTCAAGGGTGGACGACCGACGCCACCGCCTACACCAACGGGGAAAAGATCCAGTCCTATATCCAGAGCAACAACGTGGACATGAGCCGCGAGTTGACCAGCCCGATCTTCGACTTTGTGGATTATCGCGAGTCCCCCCGCACCCTGGGCGGCGACAGCGCCACCAGCGTCAACATCGTCCATTCCAGCAGCTATCGCACGGCGTTTGACTACGACGCGTCCTCGGGCAAATATCTCACCAGCCTGTACGCCCCCAAGAGCGGCTACACCCCCATGGTGGACGAGGCCACCGGCGGGCGCATGGCGTTTGAAAACGTGATCGTGCTGTTCACCGACATCACCCAGTACCCCTATCCGGGCGGCAACCCCCACGGCAACCCGGATTATAAAAAGGTGGATTATGACTTCGGCGGCCTGGGCTATTACATCAGCAACGGGCGCATCGAGAAGATCCGCTGGACCAAAGGCCCCACCGAATACCCGCTGATGCTGCAGGACGAGGCGGGCAACAGCCTGAAGGTCAACTGCGGCAAGTCCTATGTGGCGGTGGTCAGCCTCAACGAATACGACAACTTCAGCTATGAGGGCGACGGCGGGGACGCCACCGCCAACTCGGTGGCCGTGGACCCGAACGCGGACTCCGCCGCCCAGCAGGCCGAGCAGGCGGCCGACGTCGCGGACGCCGGCTGAGGCTCTCCCACATTTTGCCCCAAAAGGCCCGGTACCGCCCTGGTATCGGGCCTTTTTTGCCCGCGCACAGGGCGTGCGGCCCGCCCCGCGGTTTACAAAACCGCGGCAAGGTTTTATAATGAGGATATGCTCTGCGGCGGACGAGCCGCCGCAAAAAATACAGCCGGGACTTTGGCCGGGCCCGGGTAACAAGACGCGCTCTGCCCCGCGCGGGGACAGCGCTCCGCAGCCGCAGCCACGCGGGCGCGCCTCCGCCGCGGCTCGGGCCGTTCTCTCTGCGGCGGCGTCTTTTTTACCGGTCCGGCCCCGTCTCTTCCGGCGGAATCCAGGAGAAATCAATGACAAAGCGTCTTTTTGCTCTGCTGCTCTGCCTTGCGCTGTCCCTGACGGCCCTCGCCGGGTGCGGCGGCAGCGGCGGCGGCGATTCGCAGCCCGCGGCCGCCACCCCCGCGCCCACCGCCACGCCGGAGCCCTATGACCCCGATCCGCTCACCGGCGAGGCCAAGGGCAGCGACTATGTCTCCGTGCGCCCGGTGGCCGTCATGATCAACAATATCGCCCAGGCGCGCCCCCAGCGGGGCATCAACGACGCGGACGTGCTGTACGAGATCATGGTCGAGGGCGGCATCACCCGCTTTATGGCCCTGTTCAACAACTACGAGGCCCTGGGCGACGTGGGGCCGGTGCGCTCGGCCCGCGACCAGTTTTTCCGGCTGGTGATGCCCTTTCAGCCGCTCTACGTCCACATCGGCCGCAGCGGCATCACCCAGCAGTACATCGACGACGTGGAGTACGGCGACCTGAACCTGGACGGCAACGGCTTTGACGACCTGATCTACCGCGACCAGAACCGCCTCAGTCAAAATTATGCCTACGAGCACACCGCTTTCACCACCGGCGAGCGGCTGAAGAGCTATGTGGACTGGAAAGATGTGGACATGAGCCGGGATCTGTCCAGCCCCATCTTCGACTTTGTGGACTACCGCGAGCCGTCCCGCAGCCTCGGCGGCCAGGACGCGCTCAGCGTGGGGATCGTCCACTCCAACAGCTATCGCACTTATTTTGATTACGACGTGATCAGCAACCAGTACCGGATGAGCCAGTACAACTCCCACAAGGGATATATCGAGGACACCGTGGACGAGAACACCGGCGAGCAGACCGCTTTTGACAACCTGATCGTGCTGTTCACCGAGATCACCACCTACCCCTATCCGGGCGGCAATCTGGATGCCAACGGCAACGACAAGGGCGACCCGGACTACAAAAAAGTGAACTACGACTTCGGCGGCCTGGGCTATTATATCAACGGCGGAAAGGCCGAAAAGATCCACTGGGAAAAAGGCCCCATCCAGTACGCGCTGATGCTCACCGACGAGGCGGGCAACAGCCTGAAAGTGAACCGCGGCAGGTCCTATGTGGCCGTGGTCAGCCTGGAGGAGTACGACAACTTCTCCATCCAGGGCGCAGAGGGCAGCGCGGCCGACGAATCGGTCAGCGTGGACCCCAACGCCGCGCAGAACGAGGCTGCGGCGGAGGCCGCGGGGGAATAAAGCCCGCGCCCCGCTGTATTGCGTCAGACAGCAGACCGCCCGGCAGCCGCCGGGCAGCGGACAGGCACAAAACGCGCGGCGCGCGTTTTGTGCCTGTCTTTGCAGAAAGCCGCGTCAAACTGCGGGGGGCGCCCTCTCCTCCGCTTTTCCCCGCGCCGGTCCCGCCGCCCTCTGCCGCTTTTGGTTAAAATTTCACATCCGCCGGGGCCGCTTCCCCGCCCTGCCGCGGCTTTACAAGCTCCCGTTTTGCCCTTATAATAGGGGATATAACGACACGCGGCTGCGGCCGTTCTGATAAAGTCAGGAGACAAACCATGAAAAAACGCACACTTTCCCTGCTGATGGCGCTGACGCTGGCGCTGGGGGCCCTGTCGGGCTGCGGGGGGCCGGGGTCCGGCTCTTCGGGCAGCGCCCCGTCCCCCACCGCCACCCCTCAGCCGGTCACCGCGCTGGACTATAACCCTCTCACCGGCGAGGACAAGCCCGCCGGCCTGGCCGACGGGCAGCGCCCGGCAGCGGTGATGATCAACAATATCCAGACCGCCCTGCCCCAGACCGGTATCGGGTCGGCGGACGTGATCTATGAGATGGAGACCGAGGGCGGCATCACCCGCATGATGGCGGTCTTTGCCGATTACACCTCGATGCCTCTGGTGGGGCCGGTGCGCTCCTCGCGCGACCAGTTCGTCCAGTTCGTGCTGCCCATGAACGCCCTGTTCGTCCACATCGGCGGCTCCACCTATTCCACCCGCATGCTGAACTACTACAAGTATCAGGATATCGACGGCATGTATCTTGGCACCAGCGCCTTTTATTTTGATGAGGAGCGCTATAAGACCAAGGCTCAGGAACACTGCTGGTATACCAGCGGCGAGCTGGTGCAGCGCGGCATCGACACCCTGGGTTCCCTCTCCACCACCGGCGCCCTCTCTCCCCTGTTCCGCTTTGCGGACAAGGGCGCGGCGGTAAAGCTGTCCGGCGGCGCGGCCTCCACGCTGGCTTTCCGCTTTTCCGACTACGGCGACGCGGCTTTCCACTACAGCGCCGACACCGGGCTTTACCTGAAAGATATCTACGGCGCCGCCCAGGTCGACGCCGCCACCGGCGGACAGCTGGCGTTCAAAAACGTGTTCGTGCTGTTTGCGGGCGTGGGGCACAAGCCCGAGCCGCAGCTGACTGATTTTGACCTGTCCTCCGGCAGCGGCTATTATTTCACCGGCGGCAGCTATGCCCCCATCACCTGGAGCAAAGACGGAGACCAGGCCCCGCTGAAAGTCTATGGCGCGGACGGCAGCGAGCTGACCGTCGCAGCGGGCAAAAGCTATATCGCGGTGGTCAGCACCGCCCGCGAGGACAGCCTGACCGTGGACGGCGCGGCCCTGAACGCCGCGCCCACCCCGTCCCCCGCCGCCTGAGACACCCGCCTTTGCGCCGCGCGGCGCTTTCCGGACAGCCGGCGGTTTTCCAGCGGCGTTTCGCGGCAAATGCTTTTTTACAAATCGAGACGGCAGGCGGCGTTTTCTCACCGGGAAAACGCCGCCTGCTCTTTGTCTGTCCGGGCAAAAGCGCCCACCGGCGCTGCCGGACGAAAAAAGGGCGTCCGCATCCGCTGCCGAAAGCGGGAAACCGCTCCTTCTCCCACTGCAGCAGGGGGGCTTGACGCCGCGCCGGAAATTCCTGTTTTCGGGCTTCAGCGGCAGGTAAATGCGGGAGGAACTTCGCCGCCGCCTGAAAAGCGCCGCAGCAAGTCCTTCCCGGGCCCTCTCCCTCCCGCTGCCGGGGGGACCTGCCTGGGGTGGAAAGGTCCGCCCCGCCCGCGCGCAGCGCCGCCGGGCCGTTTCTGAGCGCTTGGGCAAAGGAGCTCCACCGTGCTCTCCTCTGTGGGCGCGGCGGCGGGGCAGCTGTAGCACGGTACGGCGGCCCCGGAAACAGCCGTGTCCCCGGGCGGCCGGAGGGGGTGGCCCGCGCGTCATTTTCCGCGGCGGAAAACGCCGTCCTTCCTTGCAACCGGGCGGCCAAAGCCTTATAATGGAGCACGGGCAGCCCGCCGCTGCTCCCCACCAACTACCGACAGGAAGTGCTCTTATGACAAAAAAGCAGTCTTTCCAGGCAAAGCTGATCTGGTTTCTCATCCTCAACGCCGGTCTAATCTTTACTGCGGCCGGCATAAGTATATTCAAGACGCCCAACCACTTTGCCATGGGCGGCACCAGCGGCCTTGCCATCATCCTGGCCGATCTCTTTCCCCGGCTTGATGTGGGCGGGGCAATGATGATCATCAATCTGGTGCTGGTGATCTTCGGTTTTCTCTTCCTCGGCCGCAGCTTCGGCGGCGCCACGGTGTATGCGTCCGCAGCCCTGTCGGTCTATGTGGCGCTTTTTGAAAAGCTGGTGCCGCTTGCCGCGCCGCTCACCGACGACACCATGCTGGAGCTGATCTGGGCGGTCATCCTGCCCGCTGTGGGCTCGGCGCTGGTGTTCAACATCGGCGCTTCCACTGGCGGCACCGACATTGTGGCCATGGTGCTGGCGAAATACTCTTCCATGGAGATCGGCAAGGCGCTGCTGGTGTCCGACTTTTTGATCACCGCCGCCACTTTCTGGCTGTTCGACGCCCGCACCGGCCTTTACTGCGTGCTGGGCTTGCTGCTGAAGACCTTTTTGGTGGACATCGTCATCGACGGCATCAACTCGCGCAAGTATGTCACGGTCATCTGCGCCGAGCCGGAGCAGGTCAAGACCTTTATCCTGGAAAAACTGCACCGCGGCGCCACCATCAGCCAGGCAGAGGGTGCGTTTACCCACCGCCCCGAGCAGGTCATCACCACCGTGCTCACCCGCCGCCAGGCGGTCACGCTGCGCAACTTTATCCGCGGCATCGACCGCCATGCTTTCATCACCATGGTCAACTCCTCCGAGATCATCGGCAAAGGCTTCCGGGAGATCTGAGGCCGGCTGGGCTCTTTGTGCCGGGCTTTTTGTTTTGTATTATTTTCTTTTTTATAACAGGCTGTTGAAAATCTCCAGGTCGTAAAAAGACAGGAAACGCCGGGGCGTGCCCCGCGTTTCCTGATTTTGCTGCACAGGGGTTTTTGCGATGAAGCTGAACAATGGTCTGCTTGCACTGGAAGAGGATTATGTTTTTTCTGAGGTCAGCCGCCGCGTGCGGCGCTTTGCCTCTCAAAATCCCGACGCCCGGCTGATCTCGCTGGGCATCGGGGACGTGCGCGGCCCCATCTGTCCCGCCGTGACCCGGGCCATGCGGCAGGCGGTGGCCGATCAGGCCCGGCAGAGGACCTTTCACGGCTATGGGCCGGAGCAGGGATATCAGTTTCTGCGTCAGGCCGTCGCCGCCGCCCTGACCCAGCGCGGCGCGCCGGTGCCGCCGCGGGACATCTTTATCAGCGACGGGGCCAAGACCGATCTCGGCGGCATCTTCGACCTGTTTGCGCCGGGGGGCGCGGTGCTGCTCTGCGATCCCACCTATCCGGCGGTGCGGGACGACTGCCGCATGCGCGGCATGCGCCCGGTCTCGCTGCCCGGCACCGAGGCCAACGGTTTTCTGCCCCTGCCTCCCGCAGGCGACGGAGAGGTGGACGCCGTGTATCTGTGCAGCCCCGCCAACCCTACCGGCGCCGTGTATGACCGGGACCAGCTGGCGGCCTGGGTGGAGTATGCCCGCAGCCGCGAGGCGCTGCTGATCTTTGACTCGGCCTATGAATCCTTTATCACCGACCCCAAGCTGCCGCGCAGCATTTACGAGATCCCCGGCGCCAAGAACTGTGCGGTGGAGATCGGCTCTTTTTCCAAAGTGGCCGGGTTCACCGGCACCCGCTGCGGCTACACGGTCTTCCCCACCGAACTGCAGGTGCGCGGGGTCTCGCTGCAGGGGCTCTGGCGGCGGCGGCTGGCCTCCCGGTCCAATGGGGTAGCCTATGTGGTGCAGCGCGGCGCGGCGGCTGTATACAGCCCCGCAGGCCGCCAGCAGACCGCCCGCGCTCTGGCCGTCTATCGTGAAAACAGCCGTCGTCTGGCCGCGGCCCTCACGGCGGCCGGCCTGCCCCATTGGGGCGGCCAGCACTCGCCTTATCTGTGGCTGAAATGCCCGCGCGGGCTGTCCTCCTGGGGCTTTTTTGATTTTCTGCTGCAATACGGCAATCTGGTGGGCACGCCTGGCATCGGCTTCGGCCCCATGGGCGAGGGGTATTTCCGGCTCTCTGCGTTCGGCGACCCGGCCAGCGTGGAACAGGCCTGCGATCGCCTGCCCCGCACGCTGGAGTTTTTGCGCTGAGGCCGCCGGCAGGCCCGCGGCGGCAGGTCAAAAGCGCCCCTTCCCCCGCCTTTCCCGCCTCCGATCCCGGCTCAAAGCACCGCTCCCGATCGAGACGTCGCCAGAGACGGTCTTTCCGGGATGCAGCGGCGCTTTGGTCCTCGGGGCCTATCTGTGACACAAGTCTGCCCGCCTCTCGGTATTTCACATCAGTGTTGACATCCGGCCGGGCAAACCGGTCTTTATCGAAATAACCCAAAAGAACCCCTGCACCAAGGATGTGCAGGGGTTCTTTGCGCCGGGTATCTGGCCCCCTTGGTGGCATCCGGCTTTTGGCGCCGGTCAAAGCGGTCGGCTCTCCACTTTTTCATCAGGAAACAGGTCATAGAATCGCTCGGACAGGCGGCCGCACAGCTTATCTGCTTTTCGGTGATGGGATGGTGTTTGTTCTTCCTCAGATCAAAACGCGGTACATTCCCCTCGTTTGTGAGCCATACAAAAAACGGACGGCTTGGCATTTGAGTCCATCCCCTGTTTTCATTTTGGCTCTATGGGGTCCGCCTTTTAGGGCAACTGACGGGATTTTTGCCGTCGGGACGGATGAAAAAAAGGGGCCCGCCCGCCTGCCGATTGACATTCTCCCGCCGGGCAGGTACACTAGAATCGATCGGTTTTTTCGTATTTTTGAGAATTTAAGGGAGGTTTTTCTCTTGATCACAGTCTCCACCCGCCCCTTTGGAACGCTGCCGGACGGCAGGCCCGTCACGGCTTATACCATCTCCAACAGCGCCGGTATGCAGGTCACGGCGCTGGATTACGGCGCCATCCTGCAGAGCATCTGCGTGCCCACGGCCTCCGGGCCGGTCGACGTGGTGCTGGGCTACCCCGGGCTGGACGGTTACCTCGTCAGCGGCGGTTATCTGGGCGCGCTGGTGGGCCGCAACGCCAACCGTCTGGGCGGCGCTTTTATTGAGATCGACGGCAAGCGCTGGCCGGTCACCGCCAACGAGGGCAAAAAGCAGCTTCACGGCGGTCTGCACGGCTTCAATGAAAAGCTTTTTTCCGCCCGCGAGGTGGAGGGCGGCGTGGCCTTTTCCTGCCTGAGCCCGGACGGGGAGGAGGGGTTCCCCGGTGAGGTGTCCCTCACCGCCGCTTACACGCTGGACGAGGCGGGGGCCCTGACGCTGGACTACCGCGCGTCCGCCAGCAAAGACACGGTGGTCAACCTCACCAACCACAGCTATTTCAACCTCAACGGCGGCGGCGACGCCATGGCGCACCGGCTGCGCATCGACGCGGATGCCATCACCGCGATGGACGCGGACTCGCTTCCCACCGGCGCGCTGATGCCGGTGGACGGCACCCCGTTTGATTTTCGGGAATTTCACACCCTGGCAGAGCGGATTGGCGCGCAGGACGAACAGATGGGCTTCGGCGGCGGCTACGACCACAACTTCGCGCTGAACAAGGCAGCCGGCCAGCTGGCCACCGCTGCTGTGCTGGAGGGAGATCAAAGCGGTATCGTGCTCACCTGCCGCACCACCTGCCCCGGCCTGCAGCTCTACAGTGCCAATTTCATGGACAAAAACGCCGCGCCCGGCAAGGGGGGACGCCGGTACGGCGACCGCGAGGCGGTCTGTCTGGAGACCCAGTATTTCCCCAACGCCAACAACTGCAAAAACTTTCCCTCGACCGTGCTGCGCGCGGGGGAGATCTACCATGAGGTCACCGTTTACGCCTTTTCAGCGCGCTGAAATACGGGGCAGGGCCACATGCTGAAAAAATAGCTCAGCCGTCCCTCCCTGGAAAAACAGGGCGGCAGGCTGTAAAAAGAGGGTGCAGAGCGTCTGTTTTGCACCCTTTCTGCGTGTGGCCCTGCGCTGCTTCTCTCCGCTGTCATACTGCCGCCGCGCCCCCGGCCCTTGGCCGGCGCCTTTTTCTCTGCGCGCGCCGCGTCCGGGCCGCGCTGGTTTTGCGCCGGCAGCTGCCCGCAGCCGGGCTTTTTGCGCCGGACTTTTTGCCCTAAAAAGAAAAAAGCCGATGCAGAGCAGTGAGCGGGAGACCTGAGTCTCCCCCAAAAACGCCCGGCCTTTCTTTTTCCAAAAGGCTCCAAAATACTGTCTTGGGCCCTGGCCCGGACCTGTTCCGCGCCGTTTTTGCTCTTGCGACTTCCCATCCGGCTTCAGAAGCAGCCGACGGCAAAGGGGCCGCCCGCTGCACAAAACCGGCTGTGAAACCGGCCGCAAACGCGCGGCGGCGGGAAGAAGCGTCATCGGCCCGCGAAACGGGTTTGGCCCCTGTTTCAGTTCGGTTCCCGCTCTGTGCAAAGCGGCCGAAACGGGAGGGTAACTTTTGCAGAGAAAGCCCCGGCATCGCAGGATGCACGGGGCTTTTCCTTTTGCGCGGCTGTCGCCGTATCTGTTTTTCAGCAAAAAAAGGGCGAGAGGCGTCCCGCAAAAGCGGTCTGCGGGCGGCGTCCCGCGTGAGGGTGCGCGCGCTCCGGCGCCTCCGCCCCGCCGTCCTGCGGCGGCAGGTCCAGAGGATACCGCGATCTGCTGCGCCCGGCCTCTGCTTTCTTTCCGTTCCGCGCTCTTTCCCGCGCCGCGCTCCTTTTTGGACTTTTTGCATACTTTAATACCATTTGTATTCCAAGCCGGCCGCAGGGATGGCCCTGCCGCCCCCGGTACCGCGGCAGGGTGCCCGGCGCTTTTCTGCGGGAAAGGGCAGGCGCACAGGGAGGGGCGGCCTTCATAAACACAAAACAGCAAAATATCCTGTTTGGGCCGCCCAGCCGCGCGCACTTTTACAGAGGGCGGCGCGGTCCCATCGGGGAAGCTCTCCGGGCGCGGGCCCAAAAGGGCCGCCACGGCGCTCACCGGATCACGGAATGGCTGAGGATATAGAACTCTTCCTGGCTGGGCTGCTGCTTTTTCTCCATCTTTTCCAGCCCGTCGTCAAAGCGCTGTGCTTCCTGTTCCTCGATCTTCATAACGGGGCTGTCCCGGTAGACCCAGTCTTTCCCCTCCAGCGCGCCGGGCCGGAGCTCTTTCACCAGCATGGCCGCCGGATAGCTCCCATCCTCTGCGCACACCCGATACTTCCTGCAGCTTTTAAACCCGCGCCCCACATAGTTGGCCGGGCTGCCGAAGATCACGATCGCTTCATACCCCAGCGCGAGCGCCCGCGCAAACGAGTCCTCCATCAGCAGCTTGCCATATCCCCTGCGCTGAAGACCCGGCAGGATGCTGACCGGGCCAAAGGTCAGGATCTGCTTCTCCGCTCCGTCCCTATCGGTCAGGCTGGCGCGCGTATACATGATATTCCCGATCACCTGGCCGCCGCGCTCCAGCACCAGGTCCAGTTCCGGCACAAAATCCCGGTGGCTGCGCATGATATGGACGAGGTAATGCTCCACACAGCCGGGGATATACAGATTGTAAAAGGCCTGCCGGGTGATCTCTTCCACCCGCGCGTGGTCGGCCTTTGTCTCGCGGCGGATCGTGATCTGTTCCTTTTCTTCCGTCATTTCCATCTCCTGATCTCTCTTCTCTCTCATTTTGGTCTGCAGGCCTGCGGCCGCAGCGGCGGTCTCGGGGCAGCAGGCAGCGGCCGGGCCATCTCCCGTCCCCGGACAATGGCGCTCCGCCCTTTCCTGCCGCAAAAGGGGCGCCGCCCCCCTCAAAAAAAGGCGGGCGGCCCGGCCGGGCTCCGCGTCCCTGTCCCGGCCGCAGATGCAAAAAAGCCGCGGCAAAGGCCGCGGCTTTTTTTACAGGGGAAACGAAGCTTATTTCAGCTCGATCTTCGCGCCGACATCTTCCAGCTTCTTCTTGATGTCCTCGGCGTCCGCCTTGGAAGCAGCCTCTTTCAGGGTCTTCGGGGCGTTGTCGACCAGGTCCTTGGCCTCTTTCAGGCCCAGGCCGGTGATCTCCTTGACGGTCTTGATGACCTGCATCTTGTTGGCGCCGACCTCGGCCAGAACGACGTCAAACTCGCTCTTCTCCTCAGCGGCAGCGGCACCGCCGGCAGCGCCGCCGGCAACGACGACGGGAGCAGCGGCGGAAACGCCGAACTCCTCTTCGATAGCCTTGACCAGCTCGTTCAGCTCGAGAACGGACAGGGTCTTGATTTCTTCAACAAAGTTGGTGATCTTCTCGGAAGCCATAATGTTGTCCCTCCATAATGTTCAAATTTTTTGTGTTGTGGGGCGGCCCAAACCAGGTCAGGCCGCGTCGCCCTCGCCGTTCTTCTCGGCAATGGCGTTCAGAGCGACGGCCAGGCCGCGGATATTGCCCTGCAGCGCGGAGCACAGCATGGACAGCAGCTCCTGCTTGCCCGGCAGCTTGGACAGCTCTTCGACGCCCGCGACATCCATCTCCTTGCCGTCCATATAGCCGGCCTTGATGGAGAACTTGCCCTTGGACGCTTCAGCGTACTTGCCCAGGATCTTGGCGGCGGCGATGGGATCCTCCTTGGAGATCGCGATGGCGGTGGAACCCTCCAGCACCTTCTCCATCTCGGTGTAGCCGAGACCGGCGATCGCAAAGCGCAGCATGGTGTTCTTGACGACGGTGTACTCGACGCCCGCCTCGCGCAGCTCGCGGCGCAGCTTGGTGTCGTCCGCAACGCTGATGCCCTTGTAGTCGACCACGACGCCGGCCACAGAGTTTTTCAGCTTCTCCTCCAGCTCCTTGACGTAAGCCTGTTTCTGGGACAGAATTTTCTCACTTGGCAAAATTTTTCACCTCGTTTCCCTGTTTTCAGATAAAAAAGCCTCTCCCCGGCAGCCGGGAAGAGGCGCAAAACGTCGCATTGCGATCTTTGAGCGCTCATCCTCGGCAGGCGGGGCAAAACCCCTTTATATCTGGCGATACCTGCTGTCTTTGGACAGCTTTTTTATTTTACCCCCTCTTGCGGGGTTTGTCAAGAGCCTGCCGCTCAGGCGCCGTAGCGGGCGCTGTTCAGCTTGACGCCGGGGCCCATGGTGGAGGCCACGGTGGCGCTCTTGATATACTGGCCTTTCGCGGCGGCGGGCTTCGCCTTCACGATGGCGTCCATGACGGTCTTCAGGTTGTCGCCCAGCTTCTCGGCGCCAAAGGAGGCCTTGCCGATGGGCACATGGATGATGTTGGCCTTGTCCAGACGGTATTCGATCTTACCGGCCTTGGCCTCGGCCACCGCGCGGCCCACGTCCATGGTGACGGTGCCGGCCTTGGGGTTCGGCATCAGGCCGCGGGGTCCCAGGATCTTGCCCAGGCGGCCCACGACGCCCATCATGTTCGGGGTGGTGATGAGGACGTCAAAATCGATGAAGCCCTCGTTCTGGATCTTGGCGGCGAGCTCTTCGTCGCCCACCATCATTGCGCCGGCGTCCTCGGCCGCCTTGGCGGCGTCGCCCTTGGCGATGACGATGACCCGCACGTCCTTGCCGGTGCCGTGGGGCAGCACGACGGCGCCGCGGACCTGCTGGTCGGCGTGGCGGCTGTCGACGCCCAGGCGCACGTGCAGCTCGACGGTCTCGTCAAATTTGGCCTTTGCGGTCTGGCAGCACAGCGCCAGGGCCTCCTCGGCCTCATATGTTTTGGTGCGGTCGACCAGCTTCGCCGAGTCGACGTACTTTTTACCGTGTTTCATATTCTATCCTCCTGTGGTTAAATCGGAAATTTCCTCCCACTTCTGGCGGGTCCGCAAAGCTTACTCGGCGACCTTGACGCCCATGCTGCGGCAGGTGCCGGCGATCATGGACATGGCGCTCTCGACAGACGAGGCGTTCAGGTCAGGCATCTTGGTCTGGGCGATCTCGCGCAGCTGATCCTTGGTGATGGTGGCCACCTTGGTCTTGTTGGGCGCGCCGGAGCCGGACTCGATGCCGCAGGCCTTTTTGATCAGGACCGGGGCCGGAGGAGTCTTGGTGATGAAGCTGAACGAGCGGTCGGCATAGACGGTGATCACCACGGGGATGATGTAGCCCATATCCTTCTGGGTGCGCTCGTTGAATTCTTTCGTGAAAGACATGATGTTGACGCCGTGCTGGCCGAGAGCGGGACCAACGGGCGGTGCCGGGGTTGCCTTGCCGGCGGGAATCTGGAGTTTAATATACCCCACTACCTTCTGAGCCATTGTCTGCACCTCCAAAAAATTGTGGTTCGTTGCGGATGAGGATGTCCCCCATCCTCCCACGGAGCCCCCAAAAGGGGCTCCTATCAAAAACCGCAAAAGCGGTTTTCTGCAAAAATTGCGGACTTACAGGGGTTTCACCTGCGACAGGTCCAGCTCCGCGGACGTCTCGCGCCCAAACATGGAGACCTTGACCTTGACCTTCTGTTTTTCCATATCGATCTCTTCCACCAGGCCGATGAAGCCCTCCAGCGGGCCGGCGGTGACCTCGACGTTGTCCCCCACCTTGTAATCCACCTGCGCCTCGTGCGTCTCCACGCCCAGCGCGTCGACTTCCGCCTGGGTCAGGGGGATCGGCTTGGAAGAGGGGCCCACAAAGCCGGTGACCCCGCGGGTGTTGCGCACCACATACCAGGAATCGTCGGTCATGACCATCTTGACCAGCACATAGCCCGGAAAGAGCTTGCGCTCCACCTCGCGCTTGACGCCGTCCTTGATCTCGGGGACGATCTCGGTGGGCACCTTGACCTCCTGGATCAGATCATGGAGGCGGCGGTTCTCCACCAGGGTCTCCAGGTTCTGCGCGACCTTGTTTTCATAGCCGGAATAGGTATGCACCACATACCACAGACCTTCTTCTGCCATCTCCGTCTCCCCTTTCATTGCGCCGCGCCCTTATCAGGTGCGCAGGATCAGCTTCAGGATCAGGCCGAACAGGTTGTCCAGGCCGAAGATCACCAGCCCGGCGACGATCACCACGGCAATGACGACCAGCGTATTGTTGATGACCTGCTTTTTGCTGGGCCAGACGATCTTCTTCATCTCGGTGAAGGTATCGCGGAAGAACTTTTTGATCGAGCGGAAGAAGCGGATGAGGAAAAACGGCTTCTTCTCTTTCTTTTCCGTCTTGGCGGGCTTTTCCGTCTTGACGGCTTTTTCAGCCTTTTCAGCCATTGTTCTCCGCCTTTCTTACTTCGTCTCTCTGTGGAGAGTGTGCTTCTTGCAGAAGCGGCAGTACTTGTTCATCTCCAGCCGGTCGGGGCTGTTCTTCTTGTTCTTCATGGTGTTGTAGTTGCGCTGTTTGCACTCCGTGCATGCAAGGGTAATTTTGACTCTCATTCTTCGGCACCTCCATTAAACGGTTCGTTTCGCCTCTGCCGCCCCCGCAAAGCGCGGTCACGGCGGGCTGGCCTCCCTCTTTTTTAAAGTAGCGGGCCCGCTTTTTGCGTCAAAAAATAGGCACAAAAAAATAGACCTGCAAAGAGGTGAATTAACTATAGCACATCCCGCCCGCCCGCGTCAAGGGCATGCAGGCCTTTTCTTTCGCGCGCGGGGGATATTTTTGCCCGCGCGCGTGCGGCGGCCGGAGAAAAAGGCCGTGGGAGATCTCTTTGGCCGGCCGCGGGGCCACTGCCGCAGCGGCAGCGCCCGGCAGAGCACGCCCCCTGCCGCGCCGCCCTGACGGCGCCCGGTCCCAAAAGCGCGGCGCCCCTTTCGTCCCGCCGGCAGCTCCCCGTCCGGCGGTTCCCTTCTTGCCGCGCCCGGGCGGGCAGGCGCTTTTTCCGCGCCGGGCCCCCGCAGGCAAAACATAAAAAGGGCGCGCTTTTGTCAGCGCGCCGCTTTTGCGCAGGGCCTGCCGCCCCGCTCATTTCAGTTCGCGGATGCAGTTCTCACACAGAAAAAAGCCGGGCTTGATCTCTTTCAGGCTGTCCGCCGACCCGCACCGCAGGCATTTTTTCGACACCTTTTCAAAAATGATGCGCCCGTTTTCTTCGTCTACGAGAAGCTCGAGACTGTCCTCTTCACCGATGTCAAGACTTTTTCTCGTCTCGAGCGGGAGCGCGACCCGTCCCAGCCCGTCCACTTTTCTGAGGATACCCGTCGACTTTATCATCTTCTTCTCTCCTGTTCCAGTTCTTTCTCGGTGACCCGCCTTTTAATCCCATGTTAGCACATCTTTTTCTCAGAAACAACATCTATTTAGGGACTTTTCTATGGATAGATCGTTTCTTCTGTTCTGTATAATTTGTATGCTATTCGTAGAAAATATCCCAAGATAGGCGGCGATGCCCGTGAATTCCAAAAGTCTGGGGAAAAAGCTGAGATCTTACAGGGCAAAGCGGGGCTGGAGCATCAAGGAATGCGCAGAAAAGATCGGCATCAGCACCCGCTACCTGGCGGACATCGAGCGCGGGGACAAGGTGCCCAAGCTGGAGACCTTCGTCCACATCCTGAACACCCTTTCCGCCTCTGCGGACGACGTGCTGCAGGACAGCCTGACGGTCGGCTATTTCGCCAAGAGCAACGATATCATCAAAAGGCTGGACGCCCTGGACCCCGGACGCAAAAAGCAGGCGCTGGACATTCTCGACAGCGTCATCTCCTCGCTGAAAGAAAACTGAAAGCCTTTGAGCCGCGGCTCGAAGGCTTTTTGTCTGCGGCGGCCCAAAAAGCCGCCGGGCAAAAAAAGGCCCGGCTGCGCCCGCATCCTCTTTTCATAACCCGCGCGGTATGGTAATATATATCTGTATCTGCAATTTTGACCGCGTGCCGGGCGCCGGCCGCCCGCGCCCGCGTTTTTGGGCCGCCGCGCAGGATGCGGCGGGGACGGGCCGCCCCGGCCGTTTTTCCCAAATCGGGAAGGAGTATTCTTAGATCATGGCAAAACAAAAGATCTGCGTCCTGTTTGGAGGCGTATCCAGCGAACACGAGGTGTCGCTGATGTCGGCGGCCTCGGTGATCCGCAACATCCCCGCCGACCGCTACGAGGTGATCCCGGTGGGCATCACCAAAAAGGGCCGCTGGCTGTATTACCCCGGCCCGGTGGCCAATCTGGCGGACGGCAGCTGGGAGCAGTATCCCGACTGCGTGCCCGCTTTTATCAGCCCGGACGCCACCGACCGCGGCATCGTCAAGTGCGTGGACGGCGCTTTCACGCTGCAAAAGGTGGACGCGGTCTTTCCCGTGCTGCACGGCAAGGGCGGCGAGGACGGCACCGTACAGGGCCTGCTGGAGCTGGCGGGCATCCCCTATGTCGGCTGCGGCGTGCTGTCCAGCGCGCTGTGCATGGACAAAGCGGCCGCCAACCTGGTGATGGACGCCGCGGGCATCGACCGCTGCGAGTGGGACTACATGACCCGGGCCGAGCTGCCCGGCTTTGACGCCGTGGCCGACCGGCTGGAGCGCAGGCTGGGCTGGCCCATCTTTGTCAAGCCCGCCAACGCGGGCAGCTCGGTGGGCATCAGCAAGGCGCACGACCGGCGCGAGCTGCTGGACGCCGTGCATCTGGCCCTGGCCCACGACACCCGCATCGTCTTTGAGCGGTTCGTCACCGGGCAGGAGGTGGAGTGCGCGGTGATGGGCAACGACGGCCCGCAGGGCACCCTGCCCGGCGAGATCCTCGCCAGCCAGGAGTTTTACACCTACGACGACAAGTATCTCGCCGGCACCAGCCGGGTGGTCATCCCGGCGCAGCTGGCCCCGGAAAAGCTGGAAGAGGTGCGGGTGACGGCGGTGCGCGCTTACCGCACCCTCTGCTGCACCGGCCTGGCCCGGGTGGACTTTTTTGTGGAGGCAGGCACCGGCAGGGTGCTGCTCAACGAGATCAACACCATGCCCGGTTTCACCGACATCAGCATGTACCCCAAACTGATGCTGCACGCCGGCATGACCTACGGCGGGCTGCTGGACCGGCTGATCCAGCTGGCTTTCGAGAGGAAGGAGACCGCGAATGGATAACCGGCCCATCGGCGTGTTCGACTCCGGCCTGGGCGGGCTCACCGGGGTCAAAGAGCTGGTGCGGCTGCTGCCCGGCGAGGACATCGTCTACTTCGGCGACACGGCGCGGGTGCCCTACGGCGGGCGCGGGGCCGACACCATCATCCGCTACGGCAAAGAGGATATCCAGTTCCTGCTCTCAAAGGGCGTCAAGGCGGTGCTCTGCGCCTGCGGCACCGTGTCCTCCACTTTGCCCGCCGCGGTGACCGACGCGCTGCCCGTGCCCTTTGTGGGCGTGGTGCAGGCGGCGGCACAGGCGGCTGTCCACGCCAGCTGCAGCGGCCGCATCGGGGTCATCGCCACAGCCGCCTCTGTCCGCAGCGGCGGCTACGAGGCCGCAGTAAGGGCCCTGCGCCCGGACAGCGTCCTCACCGCGCGGGCCTGCCCGCTCTTTGTGCCGGTGATCGAAAACGGCTATGTGGGCCGCGACGACCTCATCGTCACGACCCTGGCAAAAGAATATCTCGCCCCGGTGCGGCGGGCCGGGGTGGATACGCTGATCCTGGGCTGCACCCACTACCCGCTCATCGCCGGCGCCATCGCCGACGAGATGGGCCCGGGGGTGCGGCTGATCGACTCCGGCGCCGAGGGCGCCGCGGCGCTGCGGCAGCTGCTGGAGCGGCAGGACCTGCTGAACGGGCGGACGTCCGGCGGCGCCGTCAGCTTTTATGTCAGCGATTCAGGAGAAAACTTCGCCGAGGTGGGCGGTCTTTTTCTCGGAAAGGATGTGCACGGCACCGTGCACCCGTTTACACTATGGGATTGAGCACAGGGATGCCGGAGCGGCACGGGCGGCCCGCCCGCGCCGTCCGGGTCAGACCCGGGAGGGCGGATATGAAAGAGGATTATCTGATCAGGATCAAAGGCGTGCAGGAGTCCGAGGGCGAAGAGAACGAGGTGGAGCTGATGACCCGCGGCAGCTTTGTGCAGCGGGGCGGCAGCTATTATATCACCTACCGCGAAACCGAGGCCACCGGCTACGACGGCTGCACCACTACCGTAAAACTGGACAAGGCCGGCACGGTCAGCATGCTGCGGTTCGGCCCCGCGCCCAGCCAGCTGGTGATCGAAAAGGGGCGGCGGCATATCTGCCACTACGACACCGGCCACGGCGCTATCACCATGGGCATCGCCGCGGACGAGATCATCGCCGATCTGTCCGACCGCGGCGGCAGCCTGCGCTTCAGCTATAATCTGGACATCAATTCGAGCCCGTTCTCGAAAAACACCGTCAATATTACCGTCAGGGAGGCATAACGACTTTGGAGTTTCATCATTACAACCCGGTGGCCCGCGCGCGCAGCGCGGCCTACGACCTGATCCTGGCCGCCATGGGCGCGGCCGTGGCGGCCGGCGAACTGCCCGAGGCGCCCACGCCTGCTTTCAAGATCGAGATCCCCGGCGACGTGCGCAACGGCGACTTCGCCTGCAACGCCGCCATGGTGGGGGCGCGCGCTTTCCGGCTGCCGCCGCGCAGGATCGCCGAGATCCTGACCGCCCGCGCCGACTGTGCGGGCACCCCTTTTGAGCGGTTGGAGGTGGCGGGGCCGGGCTTCATCAATTTCTTTTTGTCCCACCGCTATTTCGAGGATGTGGTGCTGGCCGCCAACCAGCAGGGCGCGGACTGGGGCCGCACCGAGTTCGGCGAGGGCAAACGGGTGAACGTGGAGTTCGTCTCGGCCAACCCCACCGGCCCCATGCATCTGGGCAACGCCCGGGGCGGCGCGCTGGGCGACTGCCTGGCCGCAGCGCTGGAATGGGCGGGCTATCAGGTCACCCGCGAGTTTTATGTCAACGATGCGGGCAACCAGATCGAAAAATTCGGCGACAGCCTGTCCGCCCGTTATCTGCAGATCTTCAAGGGCGAAGAGGCGGTGCCTTTCCCCGAAAACGGCTATCAGGGCGAGGATATCCGCCAGCGCGCCCGCGAGTTTGCCGACCTGCACGGCGACGCCTTTGTGGACAGCCCTGCGCAAGAGCGCAAAAAGGCCCTGGTGGACTATGCGCTCCCGCTGAACATCCAGGCCATGAAAGACGCCATGGAAAAATACCGCATCCACTATGACGTCTGGTTCCTCGAGAGCCAGCTGCACGAGAGCGGCGCGGTGCAGGAGGTGCTGGACAAGCTGTCCGCCCTGGGCGCCACCTATGAAAAGGACGGCGCCATCTGGTACAAGGCGGGCGAATACAGCCTGAAATGGGGCGCCAACAAGCGCCCCAAGGCGGGCGAGGGCGAGGCGCAGGACGGGCCCAAGGACGAGGTGCTGGTGCGCGCCAACGGCATCCCCACCTATTTCGCCGCCGACATCGCCTACCATTACAACAAGCTGGTCACCCGCGGCTTTGATCTGTCCATCGACGTCTGGGGCGCCGACCACGCGGGCCACGTGCCCCGCATGAAGGGGTCCATGGACGCGGTGGGCCTGTCCGGCAGCCGGCTGGACGTGGTGCTGATGCAGCTGGTCAAGCTGGTGCGGGACGGCCAGGAGGTGCGCATGAGCAAGCGCACCGGCAAGGCGGTCTCGCTGGTGGACCTGCTGGACGAGGTCCCTATCGACAGCGCCCGGTTCTTCTTCAACCAGCGCGAGCCGGGGGCCCAGGTGCTGTTCGATATGGACCTGGCGGTAAAACAGGACAGCGACAACCCGGTGTACTATGTGCAGTACGCCCATGCCCGCATCTGCAGCATCCTGCGCGCCCTGGCCGCAGAGGGGGTCACGCCGCGGCCCGCGGCCCAGGCCGACCTCTCCCTGCTCACCGACCCGGCCGAGATCGAACTGGTGCGCCACATCGGCTATTTCCCCGAAGAGATCGTGACCGCGGCCAAGAACTACGATCCGGCCCGCATCACCCGCTATGTCACCGATCTGGCTACCCTGTTCCACAAATTTTATACCGCCTGTCACGTCAAGGGGGAGGCGGACGCGCTGCAGCAGGCGCGGCTCGCCCTGTGCACTGCGGCAAAGACCACCATCGCCAACGGTCTTGCGATGCTGAAGATCACGGTGCCGGAAAAGATGTGAACCCGGCGGAGCGGCTGACGCACCTGCGGGAAACAGGGACGGCTTTTTCGGCAGGCGGCCCTAAACCGCAAACAATGGCGGATGGCCTCATGCACGATCCCGATAAAGATACAGCGATCAAGCGTCGATGTTTTTCAAGGTGCGGCTTTGTCAGCCGCCCGTAAAGCTTCGCCGCGGCCCGGCGCCGGGAAATGTTTTTTCGGCGCCGGGCCATATTTTTGTCCCGCTTTTTCTGAGCCGCTCTGCCCAGGGAGGCGTAGTTGTCGGGAGGGCGCGGCTGTCAAGGAGGGCGCTGTCATAGGGGGAGCGCAGCCGTCAAGAGAGAGTGCGGTCGTCAGGAGGTAAAGTTGTCCGAGGGGAATGCAGCGCCTCTGGTAGGGGAGCTCAGCCGCAGGCGGCGCTGCCGCCAGGGGGCACAGTGGCGAGAGCGGCAAGAGAAAATTCTTTCTTCCGCTCTCCCCTCCAGCCCAGGCGCACCTTTCAGATCCCCGTTTTGCTGTAAAATTGAGATTTTTCTTATTGCACGCCTGTTTTTTTTTTCCTTTTCCTGTATAATGGATCCAGGCCCTGCGTGGGGCGGGGCCTGGACTAAAAGGAGGAATCATCATGAAAAAGGACCGTTTTGGGATCTGTCTGACCTTTTACGCGGTGCTGTCCTTTGTTCTGACGATCTTGGGCCAAACCCTGCTGGGCGGGCTGCTGCTCGCGTTCGTCATCCTGGCCGAGCAGGACGAATGGCTGATCCGCCAGACCATGCAGGCGTTTTTCCTGTCCCTGATCTCGGGGATCGTCAGCGCTTTTATGGGCGCCTTCTCCTGGCTTTGCACCATCCCCATTCTGGGGATCCTGGTCTCAGGTCTCTTCGGCGTCGTATCTGTTTTTTTCAGCGCCGTGGCCGGCATCCTCTCTCTTGTCATCCTGATCTTTGCCGTCATCGGCCTGGTCAACGTCGCCAAGGGCAAGGACGCCAGCGTCCCCCTCTGCAAGGGGTTTGCCGACAAAGCGTTCGGCCTGGTGAAAACCGCCAGCTCTACCCAGGCGCCGCCCGCCGGGCCGCAGGACCCGCAGTGATCTTTCGCCCCGCGGCAGGTGGCCTCTGACTGTGCGCGCATCCGCCCGCTGCAGGCGCACAGCCATGCAGGCCGGCGGCGGTGTGTGGCCGCAGCGGATCCTCTGTTTCGCGCGCGTCTTTTCTCGATAAAAAACAGGCGGCAACTCACAGGTTTTGCCGCCTGCTTTTCCCAGCTTATGCCGTTTTTGCCGGCACAGCTCCGCCGGGAAAAAGGCGCTTTATTTTCTATCCCGATGCCCCACCCTGGCCGCTCACGCGGCGGCCGGGGCACTGGCCCCCCCAATAGGTTTACGGCCATTTTTTACGATCAGTGCTGTAATTCAAGCAAACAAATGGACAAAAAGGAATTTGTGCAGGAGATATCATGAATCACATTGGGACGATCAGATTGGAAACAGACCGATTGATCCTCAGGCGCTTTACCATAGAGGATGCAGAGGAAATGTTCCACAATTGGGCATCAGACGACGAGGTAACAAAATATTTAACTTGGCCTACGCATCAAAATGTTGAAATGACGATAGGATATATAAATTATTGCATACAAGGATATGCGGATCCCGCATTTTATCAGTGGACAATAGAAATAAAAGAGACTCATGAATTGATCGGTAATATTTCTGCTGTAAAAGTAATTGAGGAAACGGATAGTTTGGAACTGGGCTGGGTCATAGGAAGAAAATATTGGGGAAACGGATACACAGCAGAAGCAGCAAAAACAGTACTTGAAGTGTTCTTTGATAAGGTCGGGGCAAATTGTGTTTATGCAGGCCATGATGTGAACAATCCCAATTCCGGTCGCGTGATGCAGAAAATCGGTATGAAGTATGAAGGCACTTTACGTCAGAGCGGTAGAAATAATCAAGGCATCGTAGATTGTGCACGCTATTCGATCCTACGGTCTGAACGGTAATTTCCAGTTTGGACAAGGATTTGAGACGTTCCCAACGGGCAAAAACAGCCGCAGCTGTCACAGACAGAAACAAATCAATTCCTGTTTTTTATCCTGATGTCCATGCCCTCGCCGCTCACGCGGCGACCGGGGCACCGGCCAAAAAACAGTCTGCAGTCTGCGGCTATTTTTTATTGCTTTGCAATAAAAAATCCTATCTCTATTCGCCGCGGCCTGAGGACAGGCCGCATGGCTGCTAAAAAATAGCCTCCGGCTATTTTTTATTGATTTTATAGACGAAAATCTTCTTACAACTTCTTATAAGCCTTTATAACGGAGCTGCGAAGCCCTTGTAAATCAAAGCGTTTCTCTACTTCTGCCTAAATCTTGCCATATCTCTTTATAAGCTCTTTTTGTAAGCGCGGGCGTCAAAAAAGCGTCATGTGAAATCGTGATGTTACGCTGCTAAGATGTATTTTAGGAGGATATAAAGATAATGTACCGCACCCATTAAAATTTGCGCTGAAAGCCGCTTATAGCAAGGCTATTTCTGCTCCTACTTCTTAACAAGTATGCCTCACAATTATCGAGGGCGAAAGCATAATTTGCTGTCGCTCTTTTGATTGCCACACAAACAGGGGCAGATGAGCTTCTCAATGACGGCGAAGCCGTTTACTTTATCGTTAACAAGGGCGGCTGGTTCTGCTACTTTCCGTTGCGTTATATGCTCACAATCTCCCTAACAAACTAGGATTTACTTAATAATATGTGCTGTGATAATTGTATAACTATATGAATTGATAGTGATTTTGATATTTTCAACTTCACAATACCAATTTTTCCCCTGTTTGTATATGTTGCAATTTTTATCCAATACCTTATTTTTGCAATACTCAACAACATCTACTGTATCTATTTTTAGATTTCTTTTAATTCTATCAACTCCCATTTCGGTTGTATGAATTTTGTCAATATTATCAAGTAATATCTTTTTGTCTTCCATTCTTTCTCCTTTATAACTTCCGATTTATCACTCTCAATCATAATTTTATATCGCTTTAATAATACTACATCTCTATCAACATTTCTATAATACATTATTGGTACCCAGTTAGGAAATAGAGAGAGGGTTTGGGATACTACCAACAAGCAGTTTTCTGGAAGAGGGTACCTTCTTCCTATGCTTGCTCTTCTATTTCTTTGTCCCAAAAACAGGAAAGGAAAAAATGAAAATGGATAACCCGCATTTGCTAAACTGGTATAAGGAGATTGCATTTTGCAAAGATAAGTAGCCATATCTTCTTATTTGTTTTAATAAGTTCTCATTGAGTTCGGGCGTCAAAAAAGCGTCAAACCACACTTTTAGCCTACTAATTATTCACACGAACAAAGCCCTATAATTCAGTAGCCATGAGGCTTTTCAGTATTTCACAATCTTTGACAGCTCAAAATCTATCTCCATGCGCCGTGGCCTGCGGACAGGCCACATGGCTGTTAAAAAATAGCCTCCGGCTATTTTTTATTGCTTCGCAATAAAAAACAACTTATCTTAAATTGGCCCCGCCCTCGCCGCTTTCGCGGCAACCGGGCGGATGGCCGAAAAAATAGCCTCCGGCTATTTTTTACCGCCCGCGCAGGCTTCCCTACCGGAAGCCTGCTTTTTCTTTGCGCCAGGATGCAGTATAATAAAAACAACAGCGGCAGACGCCGTCCTGACCCGGCGGCGGCCCGCCGTCCCCCCCGCCTCAGCCGGGCGCGGCGACACCGCAGAGCGGCGGTTTTCTTTCTTTGGAGATCCGCAGACAGGAGCGCAGCATGGAGATCACTTTTGAAAAGATCCGGGCCTACCGGCTTCACGCCCATCATCTGGACCGCCGGCTGCCCGCCGGGGAACTGGCGGCAGCCGCCGGGGCCTGCGGGGTACAGAACTCACCGCCGGGCGCGTGGGAGACGGCCCTGTTCAACCGCGTGGCAGGGTGTACCCTGGCGGGGCTGGAGGAGGCGCTCTGCGTCCGCAAAGAGCTGCTTCAGGCCTGGAGCTACCGGGGCGTGCCGGTGGTCTTTCCCACCGGGGAAAGCGGTGTCTTTCTCTCCCCTCTGGCCGCCCTGCCGGGAGAAGGCCCCTGGATCTACACCCGCGGCGTGAGCGCAGCGCTGGACTTTCTCGGCATGTCCTTCGACCAGCTGCTGCCGCTGGTCGCGGAGGCGGCGGCCTGTCTGGACGGCTGCACAGTCCGAAGCAAAGAGGCGCTGGACCGCACCCTTGCCGCCCGGGTGGAACCGCATCTGCCTGCGGAAAAACGGCCGCTGTGGAACGCGCCCTCCATGTACGGCGCGCCGGACCGGCAGTCGGTGGGCGGGGCTGTCGTCTCCTTTTTGCTGCGCCCGTGTTCTTTCGCCTCTCTGGTGGTCTTTGGACAGAGACAGGACGGCAGTCCCACTTTCACCTCTTTTCAAAGCTGGACCGGCCGGCAGCCTCGGCAGTGGCCGGAGGGGGAAAAGGAGCTGGTGCGCCGTTTTCTGCGCTGTTATGGCCCCGCCTCCCAAAGCGGGTTGGCCGCCTGGCTGGGCTGCTCTCCGCGGCAGGCCGCGCGCCTGTGGAACGGCGTCGCCCCCGAGCTGGAGCCCGTACAGGTGGCGGGTGGGACCCGTTATCTGCTGGCCTGCGAGCGGGAGGCGCTCGCCGCCGCACAGCCGGGGGACCGGTCCCTGCTTTTGCTCGGCCCCCACGACCCCTATCTCGATCTGCGGGACCGGGCCGTTGTGCTGGCCGACCCGGTCCTGCAGCGCAGGGTGTGGAAAACGGTGGCAAACCCCGGCGCAGTCCTGAAAGACGGCCGGGTCATCGGCGTCTGGCAGGCCCGGCCGGCAAAGGAGGCGCTCGGGATCTCGGTCTCTGTTTGGGAGGATCTGCAGACGCCGGAGCGCGGCGCTTTGGAACGGCTGGCAGAAGAATATGCCGTGTTCCGGCAGGCCCGCCTGCAGCATTTCACGCTGGAGATCGTCTGAGACTTTCTCCGCGGCGGCAGCTTCGGGCCGACACGCCCTCCCCCCCTGCCCAAAAGCCGCCGCAGAGCGGAGCAACAGCAAAAGCCCCGGCAGCCGCACGCCGCATTCCTGCCGCGTTCGGGGCCGGGAGCAAAGGAGGAATCACCATGCAGATCGAATTGAAACGGGGCGGCGCCGCCGCCCTTGCCGACACGCACGGGGCGGAGCTGTTCTCCTACCGCACCCCGGCCGGGGAGCAGGTGCTCTGGGGCGGCAGCCCGGACAGCTGGACCGGCCGCAGCCCGGTCCTGTTCCCGCTGGTGGGGGCCGTAAAGGACCGCGTCCTGCGCATCGACGGGCAGCGGAACCCGGTGAAGAACCACGGTTTTGGCCGCGATCTGGAGTATACCGTCACCGCGCGCAGCGACTTTTCAGTTACCCTGCGCGCCGAGGCCGACAGAGACACGCTGGCCGTCTACCCTTACCCCTTTGCGCTGGAGATCACCCACTCCCTCACCGGCGCGGGCTTTGCCACCCGTTACCGGGTGACAAACACCGGCAGCCGCCCGATGGCTTACTGCATCGGCGGCCACGTGGGCTTTTGCTGCCCGCGGGGCGCGGGCGCCTTTGAAGATCACGACCTGCTGCTGCCGGAACAGGCAGACGTGCTGCTCATGCCCGTCCAAAACACGCCCCTGCCGGGGCAGCAGCCGAGCCGGCCCCTGCTGTCCGGGGTGACGGGCTTTGGGCTGGACCGGGGGCTTTTCGATCAGGGGACCCTTTATCTGGAACAGCCTGGGCTGCACAGCATCACGCTGCGGGACCGCCGCAGCGGGCGCGGTGTCTCGATGGCCTATGCGGGCTTCCCGGTGATGGCGCTCTGGACCAAAGAGCGGGCGGACGCCCCTTTCCTCTGCATCGAGCCCTGGCACGGCCTGCCGGAAATGGAGGGCGAAAGCGGCCTGTTCGAAGAAAAGCCCTACCTCATCCCGCTGGCCCCCGGCCAAAGCCGTTCTCTGGAATACACCGTGACGGTGTTTTGAGGGCGATCTTCCCCGGGATAGACAGGATAGTAAAATCCCGCCTTACAAAAAGCAGGGTCGCCAATATAACATTGACGACCCTGCTTTTATTTTTCTTATCTTTTCCGCAAAGTTAGAAAAGTGCTCTTCCCCGCCGTTCTCCCCTCCCCCTATAACATAAAGGAAAGAGATAAAAATGCCGTGCGAAGAAGAATTTGCAGCCCTTGCGCAGGCTGCCGCGAACAAACGGGATCTCGCTTACTCTCCCACGTCCACGACCGCAACGGTGGAGTCGCCCGCTTCGGCTTTTTCGATCACGGCCTTGTACAGCGCTTTGGCGTGGTCGCTGCCCATCGTGGCGCCGGCAACCGCCGCCACCTTATCCGGGTCGCTGGTGGCCTTGAGGTTCTCTTCCAGCTGCGGGATCCACTCAGAGGGCTGCGGGGTCATGGGGTAGTTGTCCGGGGTGGCCCATTCGCTTTTCAGGTTTCCGTCCGCGTCTTTGGAGTCGAAATCCAGCTCGGCGATCTTACCGTCTTTATAGGTGACGGTGAGGTAATCTTTCCAGCCGTGATTTGCCTCGGCAGCGGCGTCGCTCAGCTCGGCAGTGTAGGTGCCGTCCTTTACCTTGCTGCTGCCGCCGCAGGCGACCAGGCCCAGGGCCAGCACCAGTGAAAGGGCGATCGCGACCATCTTTTTCATGAGAATGCCTCCTTATGATCTTTCCTTTTTTAATTCCCCTATTTCCTAAAGGTCTTATGGGATTTTATTTTACCACGCGCAGCCAAACTTTGTCAATCTCTTTTGCACACGTTTTCCGCCGCTGCGGGTGTCTTTGTCTTCAGTATGCCCCTTTCCCGCCCGCTTCACTCCCCACTGTGCGCGCAGGACAGCCAAATGCAAAAAATTCATGTCAAAAAGTCGCTTTTTATTGTAATCAACGCCGAATTATTTTATAATGAAACCGCAAAGAACCGCCGCGGGCTGCGGCTGCGCGGCTTTTTTCCCGCTTTGGGGGGCAGAAAGGAGAGACTATCCGTGGAACTGATCAAAATGCAGATGCTGGGCGGTTTTGCAGTTTCGGTCGGCGAGGTGGAGATCTGCGGTCCCGACTGCCGCAAGGGCCAGCTTTGGAGCCTGCTTCAATATCTTGTCACCTTCCGGCATCGGGAGATCCCGGCGTCCGAGCTTCAAGCTGCCCTTTGGCCAAAAGGCACCGGCAATCCCTCCAACGCCCTGAAAAATCTGGTCTACCGGGTGCGCACCACTTTTGAGGATGCGGGCATCTCGGATGCAAAGCAGCTCATCCTCTGCAAACGGGGCGTCTACCGGTTCAACGGCGCCCTGCCGCTGGAGGCGGACACCGAGCTGTTCGAGGCCGCGGCCGCGCAGGCGCTGCGGGCGGAGGGGCCCCAGCGCATCCCCCTGCTGAAAAGGGCGGCCATCCTTTACAGCGGCGATTATCTGCCGGGAGAGGAGCGGCAGAGCTGGGCCGCCGCCGTGCGTGAGGACCTGCACGGGAAGTATGCCGCCTGCGCCCTGCCGCTGATGGAGTATCTGGACGGTACGCAGAATTGGAGCGCTCTGCTGCAGCTCGCCAGCCACAGCACCGACATCGACCCGTTCGACGCCCCGGCCAGCTATTACCAGCTGCGGGCTCTGCTGGGGCTGGAGATGCAGCCCAAAGCGCTGGAATACTACAATTATCTGCAAAACCTGTATTACCGCGAGCGCGGCGAGAGCCTGCCCGAGCAGGTGCGCGGTCTGTATCTCGACATCATCCGGCACATGAACAACATCGAGATCGACATCGCCAAGATCAAACAGGACATCAGCGAAAAGGGCGAGGCCCGGGGCGCTTTCCTGTGCGAATATGAGATCTTCAAAGAGCTGTACCGGGTAGAGGCGCGGGCGGCCGCGCGCACCGGGCAGAAGATGTTTCTCGGCCTGCTGACCCTCACCGACGAGGAGGGCAGCGCGCCGGCGGGCCGCGCCCGCAACCGGGCCATGGATCACCTGGAAAAGACGCTGGTGCTCAGCCTGCGCCGGGGCGACGTGGTGGCCCGCTTTTCCGCCACCCAATATGTGGCGCTGATGGCGACCCGCACCTATGAAAACGGGCTCAAGGTCATCGGCCGGGTAGAGCGCCGCTTCCGCGCCGAATACCGCGGCCGCGGCGTGCGTCTGGCGACCACGCTGCAGCCCATCGACGTCACCGAGGGATGATCCCGCCGGGAGAGGAGTTGTGTCCATGATACGCCCTGTCCGCCGGGAAGAGCTGGAGGCCTGCGCCGCGCTGGTGCGCGAGAGTTTTGCCACTGTGGCGCCCCAATACGGCATCACCCGCGAGACCGCGCCCCGGCACACCTCTTTTTTGCCGGCCCGGCGCCTTTTCGACCAATATGACCGCGGGGAACCCATGTACCTTTACGAACACGAGAGGCGCGCGGCAGGCTATTGCTCCCTGTCCCCCGGCGGGGAAGAGGGCGCCTGCGAGCTGAACCATCTGGCCGTGCTGCCCGCCTGCCGCCATCTGGGCATCGGCAAGGCGCTCGTGGACCATGCGGTGCGGGAGGCGCGCGCGATGGGCTGCCGCAAAATGGAGATCAGTATCATTGAGGAAAATACCGTGCTGAAGAACTGGTACCAGGCCCAGGGCTTTGTGCCCGTGCGCACCCAGAAATTTGATTTTTTCCCTTTCACCTGCGGCTACCTGGAACTGGCGCTGTAAAAAAATGGGGCCCCGCCCCCAGCCGCTGGTGTCAAAAACCGTCCAACAGGAAAGACCCGGCTGCCGGCGACCGCCGCGATCAGGTCTTTCTTTTTTACAGCTTTGCGCGGTGGGGCGTCAGGAAGCCGCCGCCCGGTCCCTCTGCGTCCGGGGCTGGTCAAAAGGACCGCGCACCTGCCCACGGCAAAGGATGGGCACAGGAAAAAACTCAGCAGCGCGGCTGTTGCTTTCAGCGTGAAACACCGTAAACCGGCAAAAGATCCGTCCGCACCCGGCCGCCCCGCTGCGCGGCAGCCGGGCGGATGGCCAAAAGACCAGCTTCCGCTCTGCGGAAGCTGGTCTTTTGTTGCTGCGTCTTTCTGCGGAGCGCTGCCGCGCAGCGGGGGTCACACCTTGGCCTTGCCGAACTCCGACAGCGCCAGGCCCTCGTTGTGGTCCAGCGCCCACTGGATGCTCCAGCTGTTGGTGAACAGCAGCAGCCTGCCGCCCCGCACGTCCTGCACCTTTTTGGTATCGCTGGTCAGCGAAAGGGTGTTGGGGTCCAGGTCCTCGTTCTCGATCCAGCGGATAAACTGGTGGGGCATCCGCTGCATATGAACGTCCACGTTGTACTCGTTTTTCAGCCGGTACTCAAACACCTCGAACTGCAGCACGCCCACAACGCCCACCACGACCTCTTCCATGCCGCCGCCCAACTCCTGAAAGATCTGGATGGCGCCCTCGTTGGCGATCTGGGTGGTGCCCTTGATAAACTGCTTGCGTTTCATGGTATCCACCTGCCGCACGAGGCAGAAGTGCTCGGGCGCAAAGGTGGGGATGCCCTCGAACCGGAACTTTTTGCCCGGCGCGCAGAGCGTGTCGCCGATGGAAAAGACCCCCGGGTCAAATACGCCGATGATATCTCCGGCATAGGCCTCCTCGATGATCTCACGCTCCGAAGCCAGGATCTGCTGCGGCTGGGAGAGCCGCAGCTTGCGGTCCTGCTGGACGTGCAGCACCTCCATATTCTTCTCAAACCGGCCGCTGCAGATGCGCATAAAAGCGATGCGGTCCCGATGCGCCTTGTTCATGTTGGCCTGGATCTTGAACACAAAGGCCGAAAAATCATCGTCCATGGGGTCGATCTCCCCCGCGTCCGACCGGCGCGGCAGCGGCGGGGTGGTCAGGCGAAGAAAATCCTGCAAAAACGGCTCGACGCCAAAGTTGGTCAGCGCGCTGCCGAAAAACACCGGCGAGAGCTTTGCGTGGCGGATGGCCTCCAGATCGAAATCATAGCTGGCGCCATCCAGAAGCTCGATATCGTCGGCCAGGGTCTGATGCTGCGCCGCCCCGATCAGGCCGTCCAGCCCCGGGTCGCCCAGCGTGGCCTTGACGGTCTGCAGCTTGTGCTGCCCGCCCAAAGCGCTGCCTGCCTCGTCGCCATAGGACAGGATCTCCCTGTTTTCGCGGTTGTATACGCCCTTAAAGTCCCGGCCGCTGCCGATGGGCCAGTTCATGGGATAGGTGCGGATGCCCAGCTTCTGCTCGATGTCGTCCAGCAGGTCAAAGGGGTTCAGCGACTCCCGGTCCATTTTGTTGATAAAAGTGAAGATGGGGATATCCCGCAGCAGGCAGACCTTGAACAGTTTTTCCGTCTGCCGCTCCACCCCCTTGGCCGCGTCGATGACCATCACCGCGCTGTCGGCCGCCATCAGGGTGCGGTAGGTGTCCTCGGAAAAGTCCTGATGGCCCGGGGTGTCCAGGATATTGATGCAGTAGCCGTCGTAGTTGAACTGCATCACCGAACTGGTGACCGAGATCCCGCGTTGTTTTTCGATCTCCATCCAGTCGGACACGGCGGCCCGCTGGGTCTTTTTGCCCTTGACCGTGCCCGCCAGCTGGATGGCGCCGCCGTAGAGCAGCAGCTTTTCGGTCAGGGTGGTCTTACCGGCGTCCGGGTGGCTGATGATGGCGAAAGTGCGCCGCCGCCGGATCTCCTGTTCATATTGTTTGGACAACTTTACGTTCCTCCCGCTCGCAGAATGGGTGGGCCGCCCCTGCGGGCGGACATACGGTATTATTTTATCTCGCAGGCAGCGGAAAAGCAAGGATTTTGCGCGCGAAATTTTGGCCTGGCCCGCGCGGGAAACGCCTCACAGCGCCCACCGCCCGCCGCCGTCCCGGCAGGGGGGCACAGCGCCCCGCGCCCCCTTTTATGCACCGGCCGCCGCACAGGCAGGCGACAGCGAGAAAGCGATCTGCCGCTTTGCTCTCGATCCTGCTTTATTTCCCCCCAGCCGGCGCAGGCGGCGAGAACGCGTCCCGCGGCCGGTGCCGGCGGGGCTGCGCCCTCAAGGTGCAGCGCCAAAAGCGCGGCGAAAAACGCGCCCGCCTCCCGGCGCCGCAGGGGCGCAAGGACGTGGGCGCTGCAAAGGTGCGGGGGGCTGGGCAGCCGTCCGCCCCGTGCGCTCCCTCCGCGCCTAAAGCTGCCAAGCGCAGATGGAAAAGGGCCCGCGGCAGTTCCGCAGGCCCTTTCCCTTTTAAGAGAGATGAGTTCAGATATTGTCTTTGGTGAGCACGGTGACGCCGGTGTCAGAGGTGGAGCCGTCGCCCGCGTCGCTGCCGTCCAGGGCCGCAACGGCGGCCTTGATGCCCTCATAGCCCATGACGTCGGGGTTCTGGGCCATGGCGCACAGGATGGAGCCGTCCTTGATCAGGCCGAGGATCGTGTCAGATTTGTCAAAGCCCACGCCGATCACGTCGCCGCCGTCTTCCTTGATGGCGTTGCCGGTGCCGACCGTGGTGCCCTCGTTGGTGCCGAAGATGCCCACGCAGCCCTGCGCGATGTAGTTGGTGGCGATGTCTTTGGACTTGGCCGCGTCGCCCTCGCTGTACTGGGTCTCGAGGATCTCGAAGCCGGTGCCCTCAAACGCGGAGCGGAAGCCGTTCTCGCGGTCCACGGTGGAGGTGGTGGCGGCGTTAGTGTTGATGATGCCGATCTTGCCGCTCTCCACGCCCTTGTCGGTCAGGGCTTTCAGCAGCTGCTCGCCGGCGGTCTTGCCCGCGGCCTCGTTGTTGGTGGCAAAGGTCTTGACCGCAGCCAGGTTTGCAGGGGAGTCGACGTAAACGATCTTCACGCCGGCTGCCTGGGCCTCTTTCAGGGCCGCGACGTCCGCATCCGGGCCGTTGGCGGCCAGCAGGATGGCGTCGGCGCCGTCTGCCACTGCGTTGTTGATGCACTCGATCTGTTTGGCGTCGTCCTTGACGTCGGGGGCAGACCATTTGTACTCAACGTTGCCCAGCTCTTCAACGGCTTTCTGGCAGCCCTTGTCCATGTTGACCCAGTGCTGGTCCATCTGGTCCATCGAGATCATATAGATCTTATAGGTCTCGCCGGAACCCGCCGTGGAAGCGGTGGACGCGGTGGACGGAGCGGTGCCGCTGGACACGGGTGCGGAGCTGTCCGAGCCGCCGCAGGCGACCAGCGACAGAGCCATCGCCGCTGCCATGAGGATAGCAAGTGCTTTTTTCATAACAATACCTCCATATTGTCTTTACGGCCTGAGTGCGGCCGCTCTATTGATTAAAGCCATGCGGCTTTAATTTCCGATCGGGACGCCGCTGTGCGCGGCTTATTTCGGCTCGGCCTTGGCGGCTTCGCCTTTCTCCTTGCGGTGGCGGGGCTTGCCGCCGCGCAGCACTACGTCCATGAGCACCGAGACGACCACGATGATGCCGATGACGATGTTGCGGATGGCCACCGGCGCGCCTGCGAACTGCAGGCCGTTCTGCAGCACGCCCCAGATGGAAGCGCCGATGACGGTGCCCAGCAGGATGCCCTGGCCGCCCAGGGTGGATACGCCGCCGATGACCGAGGCCGCGACCGCGTACATCTCGTAGCTGTTGCCCGCGTCCATGGTGCCCATGCCGCTGGTGGCGCAGATGATGAGGCCGACCACGCAGGCGCAGAAAGCGCTGACCAGATACGCCTTGGTGGTGGTGCGCACGATGTTGACGCCGGACAGTTTGGACGCCTCAAGGTTGGACCCGATGGCGTAGATATGGCGGCCGGTGCGGGTGCGGCTGAGCAGGAAATTAAAGATCAGCCAGATCACCACCGCGATCCAGATGGTGTTGTACAGCCCCAGGATCTTGCCGTAATAGAAAAAGTTGCGGAATCCCTCGGCCGCCTCGCCGATGGAATCGGTGTTGTAGTTGTTGTTGGCGATCTGGGCGATGCCGCGGGCGATGGTCATGGTGCCCAGCGTGGCGATGAAAGGCGGCAGCTTGCAGCGGGCCACCAGCTCACCGTTGATGATGCCCACCAGCAGGCAGCAGGCCAGCGTGATCAGCACCGCCGCCCAGGGATTGATGCCCTTGGTCATCATGGTGGCGGACAGCATGCAGCTCATGCCCACCACCGAGCCGATGGACAGGTCGATGTTGCCGGTGATCAGCACAAAGGACTGGCCAATGCCGGTGATCAGGGTGGGGGCGATCTGGCGCAGCAGGTTGCCCACGTTTTTGCCCGAGAAGAAAGACGGGTTCAGGATGCCGAACACGATGCACAGCACTATAAGGCCGATCGTGACCGTGACCACCTGGCCCATGCCGCGGATGGCCATCATCCGCGAGAAAGGGTTTCTCTTTTCGCTCTTTTCCATGTTACCGATGCTCCTTAGCTTCAATTTCAGGCCAGCTGCGGCTTTGCGATCTTGCTCTCAAAGCGGGTGGCATATTCCAGTATCTCGTTCTGGGTGGTCTTGTGGGGGTCCAGCTCGCCGGTGATGCGCCCGTCGCACATCACGATGATGCGGTCGGAAATGCCCATGACCTCCGGCATCTCGGAGGAGACGAACAGCACGCCGATGCCAGCCTTTTTCAGCTCGTTCATCAGGTTGTAGATCTCCACCTTTGCCGCAACGTCGATACCGCGGGTCGGCTCGTCAAAAACCACCACGCGGGAGTTGCGCGCCAGCCACTTGGCCACGACCACTTTCTGCTGGTTGCCACCCGACAGGCTGCCCGCGTCCACCTCGGCGCTGGGCATCTTGATGGACAGGTCTTTCTGCGCTTTTGCGGCCATCTCCCGCTCTTTTTTGCGGTCCACGACCCCCAATTTGCTGCACAGGATGTCAAGGTTCGGCAGCGCGATGTTCTCGCGGATGGAAAGCTTGGTGCAAAGGCCGTCTTTTTTGCGGTCCTCGGGGGCCAGCACGATGCCGGCGCGGATCGCGTCCTCCGGGCGGCGGATGACCACGGGCTTGCCGTCCAGCACCACTTCGCCCGAGTCTTTCTGATCCACCCCGAACAGCGCCCGGGTGGTCTCGGTGCGGCCGGCGCCCATCAGCCCGGCGACACCCACGATCTCGCCCTCCCGCAGCTCAAAATTGATATCGCGCACCATGCGGCCGGCATTGAGGTGCTTCACCTGCAAAATGGTGCGGCCCACCTCGCACTGCACGCGGGGGAACTTCTCTTTGATCTCGCGGCCCACCATGTTGGAGATGATCTCGTCCATGGTGAAATCCGCAAAATTGCCGCTGGTGATGAATTTGCCGTCCCGCATGATGGTCACCCGGTCCACCACGTGCTGCAGCTCCTCCAGCCGGTGAGAGATATAGACGATGCCGCAGCCCTCGTCCCGCAGCTTGTGGATGATGACGAACAGGTCGTCGATCTCCTTGGAGGTCAGCGCCGAGGTCGGCTCGTCCATGATGAGGATGCGCGCGTTGGTGGACAGCGCCTTGGCGATCTCCACCATCTGCTGCTTGGAGACCGCAAGGTCCCCCACCACCGTCTCGGGGTCAATGTTGATATTCAGGCGGTCCAGCACCGCCCGCGCCTCCCGGTTCATCTCACGGCTGGAGAGCAGGACGCCCTTTGTCTTTTCCCTGCCCAGAAAGATGTTTTCGGCCACCGACAGATGGGCGCACATGTTCAGCTCCTGGTGGATGATGGCCACGCCCAGCTCCTGCGCTTTGCGCGGGGTCAGGTCGCCCACCTCCTGCCCGAAGATCTTCATGCTGCCCGAGTCGCGGGTATAAACGCCGCTGAGGACCTTCATCAAAGTGGATTTGCCCGCGCCGTTCTCGCCCAGCAGGGCCATGACCTCCCCCGACCGCAGATCGAAGGACACGTCGTCCAGGGCCTTTACGCCAGGGAACGTTTTATTGATATGGGACAGTTCCACGATCGTCTCCTGCATTCTCACTTCACCGGCCTTTCGTTTTACGGTCTCAGTATAGCATCCGCTGGAAAATATCGGTAGGGGAGTAGCTTTGGCTGGACGGGGGCATTTTTTTGAAGTTTTTGTGCGCAAAAGACATTTTTTACAATAGATCGATTTTCATTTTGTATATATTCCATAATCCGTCTCACAAAAAAAGCGCCGTGCCCGCCCCTGCCCGGCAAGGGGACACAGCGCCCCGATCCCTTTTTTATCCGCCCGCCGCCCCCTCACCCGGGGCAGGCGGCGGCGAGAAAGCGCCCCGTGACCGACGCCGGGCAGGCGGCCAGCGCGGCGGGGGGCCCCTCAAAGATCACCCGGCCGCCGTCCTCGCCGCCGCCCGGCCCCAGATCCACCACCCAGTCCGCCTCCCGGATCAGCTGCCGGTCGTGCTCCACCACGATCACGGTGCCGCCCGCGTCCACCAGCCGGTGCAGCAGCTTCAAAAAGCGCTCCACGTCCAGCGGGTGCAGGCCGGCGGTGGGCTCGTCCAGCAGATAGAGCGCCCCGGCCCCCCGGCTGGCGATCAGTTCCCGCGCCAGGCCCAGCCGCTGCGCCTCGCCGCCCGAGAGGGTGGGCAGGGGCCGGCCCAGCTCCAGATAGGAGAGGCCCGCCTCGTCCAGCAGCTCCAGCCCGCGGCGCAGCCTGGGCTGCCCGGCAAACACGGCCAGCGCCTCTTCCACCGACAGCGCCAGCACGTCGGCGATGGACAGGCCTTGCCAGCGCGCGTCCAGCACCCGCCGCTCAAAACGGCTGCCGCCGCAGGCCGGACAGGTCACCTGCACATCCTCAAAAAACAGCAGATTGCTGGTCACCGTGCCCAGACCCTCGCACCTCTCGCAGCGCCCTCCCCTGACGTTGAAAGAAAAGTCCCTTGCCGTGAGCCCTGCGGCCCTCGCCGCAGGGCTGGCGGCGAACAGGGCCCGGATACCGTCGTACAGCCCAGTATAGGTGGCCACCCCCGACCGGCGCTGCCGCGCAATGGCCGCCTGCTCTGCCAGCACCGTGCCGCCGGGCCCGGGCAGGCCCTCCACTTCGCCCGCGTGCGGCAGCCCCTGGGCGGCGCGGGCCAGCACGTCAAAGACCAGCGTGGACTTGCCGCTGCCCGAGACCCCGGTCACCGCCGTCAGGCATCCGGTGGGCAGGCGCAGCGACACCTCTTTCAGGTTGTGCAGCGTCACCCCCCGCAGCAGGATGCTCCCGCCGTCCCCGGGGCGCGGCGTGCGGCGGGGACAGGGCGCGCCGGCGCGGGCCAGCCATGCCCCGGTGACCGAGCCGGGCTGGCGCAGCAGGCTGTCCCAGCTGCCCTGGCCCACCACCTCGCCGCCGTGCCTGCCCGCCCCCGGGCCCAGATCGATCAGCCAGTCCGCCGCCCGCATCACCTCCGGGTCGTGCTCGATCACCACCACCGTATTGCCCAGATCGCGCAGCTCCCTGAGCAGGGCCACCAGGCCCGCGGTGTCGGCGGGGTGCAGGCCCACGGTGGGCTCGTCCAGCAGGTAGAGCACGCCGGAGATCTCGGCGTCCAGAGCCGCGGCGAGGCGCAGCCGCTGCGCTTCGCCGCCCGACAGGGTGGACGTCTGCCGGTCCGGGGTGAGATAACCCAGCCCTACCCGGCACAGCCGCCGCAGCTTGGTGTCTGCGTCGGCAAGATAATCCCCGGCCAGCAGCAGGCTGTCCCGCGGCAACCCCTCCCGGAGACCTGCCAGCCACCGCCGCAGACCGTCCAGCGGCAGGGCCGCCAGCTGCGGCAGCCGCACGCCCGCCACCTGGGCGGCGCGGCTCTCCGGGGCCAGCCGCTCGCCTTTGCAGGCCGGGCAGGGTCCATAGACAAAATAATCTCCCAGAGCCAAAGGATCGCCGCCCTTTTCCGACAGACGGCGCCAGAGGGTGGCAAATACGCCCTCGAACCGCCCCTGCGCGGCGGTGCGCGGCGGCTCCTTATCCGGGAACAGGCGCCGCGCCTCTTCGCCGCCGGTGCCGTGCAGCAGCAGACCGCGCTGGGCCGCGGAAAATCGTCCCAGCGGCAGGTCCCTGTCCGGCTGCGGCAGGCCGTAGTATTCCAGCGCCGCGCGATAAAGCCCGATCTGGTACTCGCCGTACCTGTGACGCCAAAACGCCACCGCGCCCTGCTCCAGCGGGAGATCTTCGCGCAGCACCGCCGCCTCGTCCACCCGGTGCAGGCGGCCCAGGCCCTGGCAGACCGGGCAGGCGCCCTCGCGGGTATTGAAAGAAAAATGGCTGCGGGTGAGTTTGTCCAGGCGGCCGCCGCAGCTGCTGCAATACTGATAGACCCGGAACTCCCCGTTCCTTTTTTCGGTCTCTTCGCGGCACTGATCGGCGCGGATCAGCGCGCCGCAGAGGGGACAGGCCCGCTGGCAGAGCTTTTCAAAGATCATGCGCAGGCCGGTGGTGATGCCGGTGACCGTGCCCATCGTGGAGCGTGGGCTGCGGTTGGCCCCCGCCTGCCCGATCTGGATGGCGGGGCAGGCGCCCCGCACCCGGTCCACCTCCGGCTTGCGGATGCCCTGATAGGCCATGGCCTCAAGATACTGGCGCTGGCACTCGTTGTAAAGCAGGTCGATGGCCAGCGTGGACTTGCCGCTGCCGGATACCCCGGTAAGCACGGTGAGCTTGTTTTTGGGGATCGCCACAGTGATGTTTTTCAGGTTGCCCTGGCGCGCGCCCTCGATCAGGATATGGTCCATGGTCCCTCCTTTAATAAGGTGTGTACAGGCTCGGATGTTCTGACATTATAGCAAACACCGGCAAAAAAGCCAAAACCCAAATCTGCGGTCCGCCCCGCCCGCCCATAAAAAAACAGCCGCCAGGCGGCTGTTTTTTGTTCTGCGGCCCGGCCGCCCTCTGCGGCGGCGCCGTTTCTCTTTTTACGGGCGTTTCCCCCCTCACTTGGTGCGGTGCGGGTCATAGCCCTCCTGCTTGCTCAGGGTGTGAAAATCCTCGCGCCGGTATTCGCGCACCAGACGCCCCTGCTCCACCACCAGCAGCCGGTCGGCCACCGACAGGCTGTCGGAGATATTCACCGACAGCAGCACCGTCGCCACCCCGCGCCCGCGCAGCATCTCCAGCAGCCCGATGATGTGGTGGCGCAGATACATGTCCGCGCCCAGAAAAGGCTGCATGCAGAACACCGCGCCCGGGTGGTACAGGTGCATGCGGTAATAGACCAGGTCGTACCGCTGCTGATGGGTGAGGGCGCCCACATCCCGCTCATAGACCGCGCCGCCCAGAAAGCGCTCGTATTCCCGGGCAATGCTGCGCCGCAGGGCGGGGCTGCGCCAGAGGCGGCCGTCCCGCCGGTCGGCAAGGAAGCAGAGGTTGTCCAGCGCGCTCAGCTCCGGGAACAGCATGGTGTGCGCCGGGTCCTCGCCGATGAAGCCCAGCTCCTGTCCCGGCTTTTCCCGCCCCCGGCCGGGCCGCAGGGGCGCGCCGCCCACCTGCACCATGCCCGAGGCGGGCGGGCGCTCCCGGTTCATCAGCGCCATCAGGTCGGTCAGGATGGTGTTGCTGCGGTCCAGGATGGTCAGGCACTCCCCCGGCCAGAGGGAAAAGCTGAGCGCCCGCATCGCGCCGCAGGTGACCCTGTCCAGACGAACCACCGGCTGCCGGTCCGCGCGCTCGCGCGGGGGGCCGGCTGGGCGGCTGAAGTCCAGCGAGCGCCGCCAGATGGCCTCGTCGTTCTGAAACGGCCGGTTCAGGTTCAGCGCGATGCCGCCGTTTTCCATCACCGCCACCCGGTCGCAGACCGGAAAGGCCTCCTCATGGTGGGCACAGATATAAAGGAAAGAAAAGCCCTGTCCCGCATAGTGGCGCAGCAGCTTTTGAAAGCGCTCCAGGTCTGCGGCGGACAGCACGTTGCTGATCTCCCGCACCACGATCAGGCGGGTGCCCGCGATCACCGCCTTGAGCACCTCCACCGCGCAGCGCTCATAGCCGGACAGCTCGGACACCGGCTCGTCTGCGGAGATGGGCAGGTCCAGCTCGCCCACAAACTGCGCCAGCTGTCCGCGCAGCACCCGGGGTTCCACCAGATACTTCTTAAAGCCCCGGCGCAGCACAAAGACGTTGTCCGCCACGGTCAGGTCGTCCACCAGCCGCCTGCGCCGGTCGATCACCGAGACCCGGTTTTCCGTCATGGGGCTTTTCTGGTAGCTGTTGACCAGCCGCTCGCCAAAATAGACAAAGCCGTAGTGCAGCGGCAGGTTTTGCTGCAGCAGCTCCACCAGGTCGTCCCGGCCCTGATCGTTCATCGACAGCAGGCCCACGATCTCCCCCCGGAAGATATGCAGGCTGAAATTGTCCAGCCGCGTCACGCCGTCCACGATGCGGGTGACCCGGTCCATGCGCAGGATCTCTTCTTTCATCCCGTCACCTTCGCGTCGCGGGTGGTGCGGGGCAGTGTGATCTCCACGTCGGTGCCCACGCCGGGGGTGGAATAGATGCACAGCCCGTACTGCTCGCCGAACAGCAGCTTGATGCGGTTGTTCACATTGACCAGCGCGATGCCGCCCTGCCGCTCGGCGTCCGCGCGCACATAGTCCAGCCGGGTGACGGCCAGCTGGCCGTTGAGCTGGTCCAGCGCCTGCTGTTCCATGCCCAGGCCGTCGTCCGACACGGTGATGATGAGCCGCTTTGCCGTGCCCTCCAGCTTGATGCGCAGGTTTCCGCGGCCGATCTTACGCTCCACCCCGTGCACGATGGAGTTCTCCACAATGGGCTGCAGCGTCAGCTTCGGGATGCGGCAGCGCAGCAGCTCGGCCCGGTCGCCCTCGTCGCAGACGACCTCCAGCTGCAGCCGCTCGCCGAAGCGGTACTGCTGGATGAGAAAATAGTTTTCGATATTGTCCAGCTCGTCCTCCAGCGTGACCAGATTTTCCAGGTTGGAGATGGTGTAGCGGAAAAAGGTCGCCAGCGCCTCGGTCATCTGGGCCACCGTGTCCAGGCCGGCGGCGATGGCCTCGCCGCGGATGCCCTCCAGCGTGTTGTATAAAAAGTGGGGGTTGATCTGGTTTTGCAGCGCCAGATACTGGGCCTGGCGCTTGGTCGCCCCGATCAGATCGTTGGTGGTCAAAAACTCCTGCAGCTTTGAAAAGGCCGCCTCGGTGGCCGGGCTGATGGGACAGCGCTGCTGCGACACCCCCTGCAGCGTGTAGCCGCCTGAAAACAG
Organism: Anaerofilum hominis; assembly: GCF_014287275.1. Lineage (GTDB taxonomy): Bacteria > Bacillota > Clostridia > Oscillospirales > Ruminococcaceae > Pygmaiobacter > Pygmaiobacter hominis. The sequence goes on along the minus strand of NZ_JACONZ010000003.1, from coordinate 301,552 downwards.
CTCCATCATCTTTTCACTCTCGCGGAAAGGCGCCGCCAGCCCGCGGCGCACGCCCGCGATCAGCGCCGCGTAGAGCAGCGCGGCGGGCGCCAGCGCCCACAGCAGCCACCGCGCGGAAAAGCAGGCCGCCGCCAGCAGCGCCAGCAGCAGCGCGCTGAAAGCCAGCAGCGCCGCCAGCGCCGTGCGCACCCTGCCGGAGAGATATTTCTCCCTGTTTTTCATTGCTCAGCACCGCCCTTTTCCCTCCGCCTCAGGAGTACAGCTTGCGAAACTCCCCCGGCTTGATGCCGGTCACTTTTTTAAAGCTTTTGGTGAAATATTTCAGGTCGGAATACCCCACCCGCCCGCAGATCTCAGACACCGGCAGGCTGGTCTCCTTGAGCAGCTCCTTGGCCCGCTCCATGCGCACCTCCGACAGATACTCCACAAAATTCTGCCCGGTCTCCTTTTTGAACAGGGAGCTGAAATAGGACGCGTTGAACCCCACCACCCCGCTCACCTCTTCCAGGGTGAGCGGCTCGCCCGCATGCTCCTGGATATACTGCTTGGCGGTGCGGATGGGGCGGGTATCCTCCTGCCGCTTCTGCTCGATGAGCGCAGTCAGGGACCCGCTCACCGCCGCTTCCAGCTCGTCCCACACCTGCTCCGCAGAGGAACACAGGTCCGCCCGGGCCAGAAACGCGTCCAAAAATCCATCCGCCCCGGGCAGGTCGTAGTGCAGGTTGCGCAGCAGCAGCACAAAGGTGCTGCACACCTCGCCCGCCAGATACAGCACCTCGCCGCCGGTGGCGGTCTCAGACGCCAGCAGGTCGGCGCGCAGCAGCCGCACCGCCCCCAGCACCGGGGCCGGGTCCAGGATCTCCAGCCCGGCCTCCATCGCCTTGCTCACGTCGGCCAACAGCTCGCGCCCGCGGGGGAAGCCCTCGGCCCGGGGCGGGGCCTCCAACAGCTTGCCCGCCCCCTCTACCAGGCGCTGGTCCAGCGCCCGGTGCACGTCCTCCACCGAGGCGGGCAGCCCGGCGGGCGAGTCGGCCACCCGGCCCTGGCCGATGGTGAACTGCTCGGGGAAAAAGGATTTCTGCACCTTCATCTTATCCAGCGCCGCTTTCAGCTGGCGGCGCACGGCCGGGCGATCCTGCGGCGCATAATTCACCACGCCCCAGACGCGGGAGCCCTGAAAGCAGAATTCCAGCTCGGTGCAGACGGGGCGCAGCAGGCCCCGCAGGATGCGGGAGAGCTTTTCCTCCAGCACCTTGAAAGCCCCGGAGGTCAGCAGCTCATGGCCGCCGTCGATCTTGACCCCCACCGCCTCAAAGCACCCGGGCCGAAAGGCATAGTGGTAGTCCTGATTGAGACGGTCCAGATCCAGCGCCTCGGCGGGCGGCTCGCGCTGCAGCAGCAGGCCGGTGAACAGGCCGGCGCGCAGCCTGTCGATATCGCTTTGCAGCTGCAGCCGCAGCTGCTCTTCCTTTGACACCTGATCGGTGCGGTGGCGGTAGCGCTCGCGCATCTTTTCCAGCGTGGCGGACAGCTCCTCCCGCTTGATGGGTTTGAGCAGGTAATCCCCCACGCCGTACTTGATCGCGGTCTGGGCGTACTCAAAATGCCGGTAGCCGCTGATGATGATGAACTCCAGCTGCTCATCCAGCTGCTTGGCGCGGCTGATCAGCTCCAGCCCGTCGCAGCCCGGCATGCGGATGTCGGTGACCATCAGGTCCGGCGAGAGGCGCTCCACCAGCTCCAGCGCCTCGAGCCCGTTATGGGCCGTGCCCACGATCTCCATCTCAAAGGCCGACCAATCCACCAGACTGCAGATCAGGCGGCACACCTTTTCCTCATCGTCCGCAACGACGACCTTGATCATTGGACTCTTCCCCCTTTCGCCTCCGGCGCGCAGCGCCGGGCCTCCCGGGACCTCTTTTCCTTAGCGTATCGCTTTTCACCTTATTCGTCAAACAGTTCGTACTCCACCGCGCCGCACAGCAGATGGTAAAGGGCCAGATGACATTCCTGGATGCGGTAGGTCTCCTGCTCGGGCGCGATCAGGGCCAGGCTGGCCAGCTGCGCCAGCCTGCCGCCGTCCCGCCCGGTCAGCCCGATGGACGGGATGCCCAGCGCCCGGGCGGTCTGCACCGCCGCCGCCACATTCGCCGCGCCGCCCGAGGTGCTGATGCCGATCAGCAGGTCTCCCGGCGCGCCGTAGGCCAGCACCTGCTGGGCGTAGACCAGCACCGGGTCCACATCGTTGGCAAAGGCGGAGAGGGCGGCGGCATGCGCGGTGAGCGAGATGGCGGGCAGTCCCCGCTGCAGCTTTGCCGCGACGGCCGTCCCCTCTTTGCCGAACTCGGCCCTCATCGCGTCGGCAAACTCCTGTTCCACCGGGCGGCGCAGCAAAAAGCCTTTCAGCAGCTCGCCTGCGATGTGGTCGCAGTCGGCGCAGCTGCCGCCGTTGCCGCACAGCAGCAGCTTGCCCCCGGCCGCAAAGGTGTCGGTGAGCAGGCCCACGGCTTCCAGCACCGCGCTCCGCAGGGGCGCAAGCCGCGGCTGACGCTCAAAAAAATCCTCATAAAATTCCACAGTTTTCTGTTTCATCGCTTCTCCCTTCTTCTGTTTCACGGTTTTCGTTCTGCGTCCTGCCGGGCACGCGCCGCATCGGCTTTCAGTTTTGCAAATAACCTTTCCTTCAGCGGCTGAGGCTGCCGGATCGTCATAAGCAAAATAAGTAAACTAAACAAACTTTAAAGCCGCTTTCTCCCGCCCGGCTTTAAGCTCTGCAGACGACTTTCTGTCCGGCGGCTGAGGCCGGCTGTGCGCGGGGCGTATCGTTCTTTCGGCGCGCGGGGGACGGGGGCCGCTCAACCCTCTTTTTGCCGCTCCAGCCGGTAGGCCGCCACGGTGAGGGCGGCCAGATCGCCCACCGACTCGGTCAGCCCGGCGGGCACCACTGCGCAGGTGGCCAGGGCCGCAGGCAGGGCCTCCTTTTCCAGCACCTCCCGGGCGGCGGGCCACAGCTCCCCGCGGGAGCGGACGAAGATGCTGCCGATCACGATGCGCTCCGGGTTGAGCAGGTCGATCAGGATCGCCAGCCCTCTGCCCAGCATGCGCCCCGACTCGGCCAGAATCGCCTTTGCCAGCGCATCCCCCTGCTTTGCCGCCCGGCCCACCTTCTCGGCGGTCAGACCGGGCAGGTCCTGCGGGGTGGGGCACAGGGCCGGGCGGCCGCCCCGCTGCTGTTCCGCGCGGACGAGATCGGCCGCCAGCTGAGCGATGCCGCCGCCGCTGCAAAACCCCTCAAACGAGCCGATCTTGCCGTAACCCACCGGCCCGTGCTCCGCCAGCCGGATATGACCGGTCTCGCCGGCAAAATCGCAGGCGCCCTCGTAGAGCTTGCCGTTCAGGATCAGTCCGGCCCCCAGGCCGGTGCCAAAGGTCATAAAGATCATATTTTCACAGCCGCGGCCCGCGCCCATCCGCCACTCGGCCAGCGCGCCCGCATTGGCGTCGTTGCACAAAAAAGCGGGCAGGCCCAGCCGCTTTTCAAAAAAGCCGGTCACCGGCACCGCGTCCCAGCCGGGCAGGTTGGGGGGCGACAGGATCAGGCCCGCCCTGGAATCCAGCGGGCCGCCGCAGCTGATCCCCACTGCGGCCGGCGCGTCTCCCGCACCGGCGCAAAGCCGCTGCGCGTCCTCTGCCAGCAGTGCCAGCATTTCGCGGGCCGCCAGCCCGGCCGTGGCCCGCGCCGGCCCCCGCTCCAGCAGCCGCACCCCGCCGCGCCCGGCGGTCTCCCCCAGCGACACCGCGCACTTGGTGCCGCCGATGTCCACACCGATCAGTTTCACGCGCATCCCCTCCTTTGTTTTCCCGACCCCGCCGCGCCCGGCGTCCCAACGCGGGGGGTTAGCCCGCATCCGGCCGGGCGTCCGCTCAGGGAAAGCCCAGCCAGCCCAATAGGGCGGGCAGGTCCGCAAAATCGCCGGTGACGGCGTCCGCACCGGCGCGGATCAGCCGCTCCCGCTTGACCGGATTCACCCCGTGCCGGGCCTCCTCGTCGGTGGCGGCCCCCAGCGTGAAAGCGCCGCACTCGGCCCCCAGCGCGATCTCCACCTTGCCGTCCCCCACCAGCAGCAGTTCGCCGCCCGGCAGGCCTTTTTCGTCCAGGATCATGCGCAGCACCGCCTCTTTTGAACAGGCGGCCTGCCGCTCCGGCGCGCCCTTGATGGCGGTGAAGCGATCCGCCACACCCAGGGCCGCCGCCTCCCGCAGCACGTCGCCGTGGTCGGTGCCGCTGGCCAGGTAGACCTCCACGCCGTGGGCCTGCAGAGCCTGCAAAAATGCGGCCGCGCCCGCGATCAGGTAATCCTCCGGCCGGTCCTCCCCCCGCTCCAGGCGCGCCAGACGCGCGCCCACCTGCTCCATCAGGCGGCGGTTGTACTCGTCCTTGTACCACCACTCGTCCCGCCCCGGCACGCCGCGGCACGCCGCTTCGACCCGCTGGGCAAGCCAGCGCATCTGATATACGGTCTGGATGCCGGTGGAGGCGTCGATGTAATCGTCCACCTCCCGCTGCAGTGCCTCGGACGCCTCGGACGCCGGGCCGCCGCTGATGCTCTCCAGCATCAGCGGGCGCATCACCTTTTCCCAGCCGCAGCGCAGCGTGGAAAAGGTGCCGTCAAAATCAAAGATCGCGGCCCGGATCTTGCCCCCGGGCAGGCGGTCGGGGTGGAGGATCTCCAGCTGTCTCTTTTCGCTTATGCCGTTCATGCGTAATTCTCCCTGTATTTTTTCAAAATTTCTTCGCCGGTGGCGGTGCCGGTGGTGCCGATCTTTTTTACGGTCACGCCGGAAGCCAGGTTGGCAAAGGCCAGCGCCTCCGCGCCCGGCGCGCCGGCCGCAAAAGCGCAGGCAAACGCGGAGAGGAAAGTGTCCCCCGCGCCCACGATGTCTACCGGCGGCTTGGCCGGCACGGTGGGGGCCAGCACCGCGCCGTCCGCCCCGCACCACAGCGCCCCGCGCCCGCCCAGCGTCACCACTACCGGGCGGCCGTTCTTTTTTTGCAGCGCGCAGCCGATCTGCGCGTATTCCTCATCGGTCAGGGTGAGGCCGGTGATGTCCCGCCCGATGGCGAGAGCCGCCTCCACCTCATTGGGTTTGACGATAACGCCTGTGTACTCGGTCGCCTTTTCACGGCTGTCCACGATGACCGGCATCTTCTGTGCCAGCGCCGACAGCCGCGCGCGCACCGCCGGGGTGATCACGCCGCAGCGATACTGATCGGACACGGCGATCACATCCGCCCGCGCTGCGGCCCCGTCCAGCGCCGCCAGCACCCGGGCTTCCTCCTCGGGGCCGATGGGCTCAAAATTCTCAAAATCCAGCCGCGGGTCCTCGTACGTCACGTCCGAAATGCCCATGCGCACCGGCTTGCAGTAGCAGGGGGTCAGCCCCCGGGCGCTTTTCAGGATGCGGGCCGTGTCGATGCCGTGGTCCTCGAACCACCGGTCCAGCAGAAAACCGCGCCAGTCCTCGCCGATCACCGAGACGGGCAGCAGCTCCGCCACGCCGAGGGCGTGGACGTTGTTTATCACGTTGCCGCACCCGCCCGGGGTATAGCTCTCGCGCACGACGGGCAGCGGGAAGTGGGGCGTCTCGCGGGAAAGGCGGCTGCGCTTCATGTCCGCGTACCAGTAAAGGTCCAGACAGACGTCGCCTATGACACAGATCTTTACTTTTTTGATCGCCTGCGCGATCTCTTGGACCCTGTTTTCGGTCAGGAGCACCTGCTGCAGCATGATCGGCCCGCCTTTCTCACGCCCGGTCCCGCAGCCGCGCATACAGGCTGGGGATCGTCGCTTCGTGGTTGCCGCAGATGTACAGCCCGGTGCCGCCCTGGGAAGTGGGCCGGTTGATGACGTTCTTGCGCGGCCGGTAATAATAGTCGTACTTGTCCTTGCCGATGTCGGTTCGGTAATCCCCCAGGGGCAGGATGTCAAAATTCGCAGTGGTGATGTGAAAGGTGGGATACCCCTGATTGCGCGCGATGGAGAGCGCTTTCAAAAAGACCTCCGCGCCGGTGACGGCCGAGCCGATGTTCATGTGGACCCCGCCGTCCAGCATGGCGATGGAGTGGCAGAAATACCCGAAATCCACCCCGCTGGCCCGGCCGATGGCCGCATAGTCGGCGGCCGGATGCTGGTGGATGATGTCGGTGCCGATGGTGACGTGATAGGTCATGGGCACCCCCATCTCCCAGGCGCGGTAAAAGACGCAGTCCTCCAGATGGGGAAAGCGGGATTTGTGCGCGTCCGCGTAGGCGGCCAGGCTCTGTCCATAACCATATCCTTTCGCCGCGCCCTCGCGGATGGCCTCGTTCATCCACAGGCCGGTCTCCTCCCACATGCCGAAGCTGCCGTCCTCAATGGCGGTGGGCACATGCTCGGAGGTGCCGCCGAGATACGCCAGCTCAAAGTCATGGATGCTGCCCGCACCGTTGGAGGCCAGATGGCTGATATAGCCGTGTTCCATCAGCCAGATCAGATAGCGCGAGAGACCGCATTTGATCACATGCGCGCCGATAAAGCAGGTGACGGTCCGGCCCTCCTCTTTTGCCTGGGCCAGCTTTTGTACCAGCAGGTCGAACTCGGGGCTGTGAAACAGATCGTCCTCCTGGGCGCCGGGGGTGCGCAGGTTGTCGATGCGCACCAGATTATAGCGGTCTTTGGCCGTGAAAGTCCTGGTCTTGGAAAAATCGATGGATCGCGGCTGAAACATAGCGGTCTGCCTCCTTCAAAGCAAGGGGACGGGCGGCCGGCAGGGGCCCGGCACGGCGCGCCGGGTCAAAGCCCGCCGCCCGTCTGAAAATAAAGATGCCCATATTTTTAAAATCACTTTACAAATTCGTGCAAATTTATTATAATGGAAGCAGACCAAAAAAGCAAGCCCCGGCGGGGGAGTGCGGAGGGAACAGGATGAAAAAAGCGGCGGGCGGCAACGCCCGGGACATGAAGCATGCCAACCGTCTGCAGGTGCTGCAGCTGCTGTGCACAGAGGGGCCGCTGCCCCGGGCCGAGATCGCCCGGCGCACCGGGCTGACCAAGATGACCACCTCCAACATCACGGCGGATCTGCTGGAGGCCGGGCTGGCCGCCGAGCTGCCGGCCGGGCGTATGCCGGGGGGCGGCGCCGGGCGCACCCCGGCGCTGCTGGGCCTTTCCGCCTGCTCGCCCTGTGTACTGGGCATCTTCATCGGCCGCCGCCACTGCGGGGTGCTGATCTGCGACCTGGCCGCCACAGTGCTGGCCGAGGAGACGTTCTATTATGAGGGCCGCCTGGACGGGGAAACACTGATCGACACGATCGTAAATCTGTTTTATAAAGTGCGCGCCCGCTGCGGCCGCAAACTGCTGGGCGCGGGCATTTCGGCGGTGGGCCCCCTCAACGCCAGCACCGGCACCCTGCTCTCGCCGCCCAACTTTTACGGCATCTGCAACCTGCCGGTGCGGGAGCTGCTGGCCGCGCGTCTGGGCCTGCCCTGCGCGCTCATCCACGACTCTTCCGGCGGGGCGCTGGCCGAGCAGCTCTACGGCGCCGGGCGCGGGCTGGACGATTTTCTCTATCTGCACCTGCAGGACGGCATCGGCGCCGGGCTGGTGGCCAACGGCGAGCTGTTTGACGGGGCGGTGGGGCTGGGCGGCGAGCTGGGCCACACCTCCATCAATTTCGACGGCCCGCCCTGCCCCTGCGGCAACCGCGGCTGTCTGGAACTGTACGCCAATGACCAGGCACTGGCCGCCGATCTGCTGCGCCTGCGCGGAGAGAGCGCCCCCGCAGGGGGAAAAGCGCCTGCTTTCCGCGAGATCGTGGACCTGGCGGGCGCCGGCGACGGCCCCGCCGCGGCTGCGCTGGACAGCTTCTGCAGCTATGTCTCCTACGCGCTGGTAAACTGCCTGAACATCGTGGACGCCCACCGGGTCTTTGTGGGCTACCGGGGCGGGGAGGCCGGCCTGCTGGAGCGCCTTTTGGAGAGCAAGGTCAACAGCCGTCTGCTTGCGGGTGAATGCCGCCGGGTGCGGGTGGAGCGCTCCCGCTTTCTCAACCGGGCCCCGGTCTTCGGCGCGGTGGCGCTGGTGGCGCGTCAGGTCTTTCGCGGCGAACTGCCCGTGCTGCCCGGGACTTGAGGGAGTGGGACGCGCGCGGACAGGCGGCCCGGCCGCAGGGCCGCCTTTCTTCTGCGCGCGGCGGCCGCGCGCCGCTCTCACACGGCGGGACGGCGCCGCCCCCGTTTCTGTAAAAGCTCTTTCTGTAAAAAGGAAAGCGCACGTCCAAAAGCAGCATGCCGCGGCAGAAAAAGGACCGCGCACAACCGCCGCAGATCCCGCGGAACACCGTCGCACGGCGGGCCTTTTTCAGAAAAGGGTCCGCATAAGCGCCCCGGCGGCCGCATGCGCGTCCGCTTTTCACAGTGCCTTTCGGTCTCAGCCTCCCGGGCGGCGGTTCTCCGCCCGGGGCAGGAGGGCGAAATCCGCGCGGCGGACGTTTTTCGGAGTGCACTTTTACAAAAAGCTCCCCCGCGCTGCAAAGTCGGATCCGGCTAAGCGGCAGCGCGGGGGAGTGGGAACGGCTTTCGGCCGTGTCCGGTCATCTCGTCAAAAGGAAGCCTGGCCGCGGCCGGGCAAAGGAGGACTCAGGATGGAATTTGCAAAAGAGAGGGAATACGTGGGCGACCTGGCCCAGCTTTTCGAGCTGCGTGAAACGCGCCTTTGCGGCGGCAGGGCCGAGGGCGTCCGGGCGGTGCTGCTCTCCGACGGCGCGGGCATGGAGATGATGCTGCTGCCCGACCGCTGCCTTGACCTGTACAGCCTGAAATACCGGGGCCGGAATCTGGGTTACCTCACCCCCACAGGGGTGGTGGGGCCCGCCTTTTACGACCGCCGGGGAGACGGCTGGCTGAAAAGCTACGGCGCGGGCTTTCTGGCCACCTGCGGGCTGTCCAACATCGGCTCTGCTTGTGAGGACGCCGGCGAAGCGCTGGGCCTGCACGGCGAACTGGCCAACACCCCGGCCGAGCGGCTCTGCGTCTCCGTAGAAGAAGAAAACGGCCTTCCGGTGGCCCGGGTGACCGCATGGATGCGCAGCGCGGCCCTCTTCGGCGGCAATTTGACCCTTGCCCGCACCGTGACGGTGCGCTACCGCTCCGGCCGGGTGGAGCTGACCGACGTGATCTGCAACGAGGGGTTTGAGACAAAGCCCTATATGACCCTTTACCACTTCAATATGGGCTATCCGCTGCTCAGCGAGCAGGCCAGGCTCTCGATCCCCACCCGGTGCGTCACGCCGCGCTCCCCTCATGCGGCCGCCCACGCGCAGGACTATCTGCGCATCACCCCGCCCAGTGCGCCTTATGAAGAGATGTGCTACTACCACGACCTTGAGACGGATGCGGAGGGTTTTTCCGCCGTGGGCATCGAAAACCCGGCTGAAAAGCTGGCCGTCTCGATCCGTTTCGACCGGCGTGCGCTGGACCATTTCGTGCAGTGGAAAATGCTGGGCAAGGGCGATTACGCCATGGGGCTCGAACCCTGCAACGCCACCATCGACGGCCGGGCGGACGCCCGCGCCAACGGCAGCCTGAAATTTCTCGCGCCGGGCGAAAAGACGGTCCACCGCCTTGCAGTCACGGTCGGCGAACACCTGTAAGCCTGGGGGCTTCCCCACGGGAGCTCAAAAAAGGACCGACGCGCTGCGGCGCGCCGGTCCTTTTTGTTCCATTCTCTCAATTTTTGCAGCGCCGCTCCGCGCCTCCAGCGTCGTCCCTATCTCTTTCCACGCACCTGTTTTTAGGGACCTGCTTCCATAAAAGGGGCGCCCATTGAAAATGAAAAGGCCTGCCACCGGGCCAAAAGCATTTTCATCAATTCACTCTGAGAAAAACCGTCTCTTTATCCTCAGACGACAAGAAGCAAGATTCTCTGCGCCCGTCAATATCCGGCTGTGCTGCCCGATAAAAGCGGCGACCGCCGCGCAACAAAATCAGAATGCAGCACGATATTTTTTATCGACTGCTCCGGGCACTCGATCCGCTCCAGGATCTGCCGTCCCGCGGTGCGCCCCAGTTCCTTCGCCGGCTGCCGCACCATATGCATACGGCGCATATTATAATTGGCCCGGTCTGTGTCATCATACCCGACCATGGAAAACCCGTGCCCGATTTTGATGTCATGCTCATTCAGATAATAAAGCACGTCGTCCGCCATCACATTGTTGCCCACCACTACCGCCGTACAGCCCAGCTCCAACAGGCGCGCAACATGGGGAACCGCACTGCGGCTCATCGAGTCGCCATACTGCACAAAGCCCTCTTCTACCGGCAAACGATAATCCTCCATCGCGTCCCGGTAGGCGGCAAGGCGCTCCGTCGTAGTGGACAACCGCATCAGGCCTGCGATATAGCCTATGCGGGTGTGCCCTTCCTGCACCAGGGTCTCCACACTGGCATAGATGGAATCATAATTTGAAATGGTGATGGTGTCACAGGGGCACCCCTGCAGGGAACGGTCAATGAACACCATGGGCAGCGGGGCGGAAAGCGTGCAGGAGAACTCTTTGTAGCTCTCCATGGTGCTGGCGACGATCAGCCCGTCCACAATGCCGCTGGACAACGCGTGTAAATGATCGGCCTCCCGTTGTTTCGTCTCCTTAGTGTTGGCAAGAATGAGCCGCATGTTCTTTTTTGCGATCACGCTTTCCACCTCTTCTATGATGGTGGAAAAAAACTCGTTGGCGATATCCGGCACAATAAACCCTATCAGGTTTTTGCGGCCCGTTTTGAAGCTGCGCGCCATCGCGTCCGGGCTGTAATCCAGTTTCTCAATGCTCTCCAGCACTCTGGCCCGAGTGTCGGGCGCCACAAAACGGGTGTTATTGATCACGTGGCTCACGGTCGCCACTGAAACACCGGCATGACGAGCCACATCTCTCATACTTGACTTTGCCACCGCAAACCATCCCCATCATGATATAAATAGATACAATTTTTAAAACAAAAAGCAGAATCGGCCTCTAAATTTCATATTTAATGACTAATTTTTAAAATCATTTCATCAAACGTATTTAAAACCGTTTATTTCAAATGTTAAATACTGTTAAATCCAGTATAGTTTTGCTTTTTTGGTTTGTCAAGGGGCGCTGTGTTTAATTTTTTCCGAAACAGTTACGTGTAAACTATCCACAAAATTTACTTATCAACTTTATAAATTTATATCAATTGACATACCTGATAAAAAAGTTTATTCTTAAAGCAGTTCAGAAAAACGGTTGCGCAAACGGTTCACAATTTGCATCTGCTTTTTTCTTTCCTCTTTTTAATGAAATTCCGATGATCTGCGGAGTGCCGAACGTTGGAAGCAAACGATTAACGAGAGAGAACCATGTAGAAGCGAACCGAAAAGTTCTCATAAAGCAAAGTACAGAGCAGAGATAGCAACCGTTTACTTACAAAGCATTACTCACCGAAAGACAGGAGGTCGAACTTTTTGGAAGGCAAGATGAAAGTTGCCGTGATGAACGGCATCGGCAAAATGGGCTTTACCGAGCGGGAGATCCCGCAGCCAAAACCCGACGAGGTGCTGGTCAAGCTGGAGTACGTGGGCATCTGCGGCAGCGATCTGCACTACTACGAGAGCGGGCGCATCGGCGACTATATCGTGGAGCCGCCCTTTGTGCTGGGGCACGAGCCGGGCGGCACGGTGGTGGAGGTCGGCAGCGCCGTCACCCACCTGAAAGTCGGCGACCGGGTGGCGCTGGAGCCGGGCAAGACCTGCGGGCACTGTGAGTTCTGCCGCACCGGCCGCTACAACCTCTGCCCGGACGTGGTCTTTTTCGCCACACCGCCTGTCGACGGCGTTTTTCAGGAGTATGTGGCGCACGAGGCCGCCCTCTGCTTCAAGCTGCCGGACAACGTCTCCACGCTGGAGGGCGCCCTCATCGAGCCCCTGGCGGTCGGCTTCCACGCCGCCAACCAGGGCGGCGCCGAGGCGGGCCAGGTGGCGGTGGTCAGCGGCGCGGGCTGCATCGGCCTGGTTTCGATGATGGCCCTGCGGGCCAAAGGCGTGTCCAAGGTCTATGTGATCGACATCATGTCCAAGCGGCTGGACAAGGCGCTGGAGCTGGGCGCCACCGGGGTGATCAACGCCGCTGAGACCGACCCCGTCGAGGCGGTGAAAGCCCTTACCGGCGGCCGGGGCTGCGACCTCTTCATCGAGACCGCCGGCACCGAGATCACCACCCGGCAGGCCATCCAGATCGCCAAAAAGGGTTCCACCATCGTGCTGGTGGGCTATTCCAAGTCCGGCGAGATGACCCTGCCGATGAGCCTGGCGCTGGACAAAGAGCTGACCTTTAAGACCGTATTCCGCTATCGCCATATCTACCCCATGGCCATCGAGGCTGTGGCGGAGGGCAAGGTGGACCTGAAAGGCATCGTCACCGATATCTTTGACTTTGACGACATCCAGAACGCCATGGACAAAAGCGTGTCCAACAAGGCCGAGATCGTCAAAGCGGTCGTGAAGATCGCCAAATAACTCTTTTCGCCGCATTGCCCGGGAAACCCAGTACCGGGCTGTATAGATGCAAAAAACCAAAAAGGAGAAAGAACATGAAAAAGGTAGTAGCACTCGTATTGGCACTGGCAATGTCCCTCTCCCTCGTCGCCTGCGGCGGCTCCGACAGCAGCTCGGCCGCCCCGTCCAGCGGCACCCCCTCCAGCGCGGCTTCCACCGCGGGCAAAGATCTGTCCGACATCACGGTCGCTTATGTCTGTTCTGAGCTGACCAACGAGATCTTCGCCATGCAGGTCGAGGCCATGGAGGCTTATGCCAAAGAGATCGGCGTCAACTTCGTGTACAAACAGACCAAGGACACCGGTGAAAAGATCACCGCCTGCGAGAACTATATCTCCTCCGGCGTAGACGCCATCATCTGCCACGTGCAGGACGGCCCCGCCATGGTGGACGTGGTGAACGAGGCCCACAATGCGGGCGTCAAGTTCTTCGCTTATGACACCGACGTAGAGGGCGCTGACACCTTCTATGGCTGGGATAACTACGACTACGGCTATGCCATCGGCACCAACGCCGCCAACTGGGTCAACGAGACCTTTGAAAAGGGCGACACCGTTTACGCCGCCTCCTGCAACCACACCGCCAACTTCCTGATCATCCGTGAGCAGGGCTACAAGGCCGCGCTCGAAGAGCTCTGCCCCGATATCACTGTGGAGTGGGTCGCTGAGGGCATCGGCGGCAACGCTGCCAACGGCGTCACCGCGGGCGAAAACTTCCTGCAGACCGGCAAAGACATCAACCTGGTCGTCGGCATCAACGACGGCGGCTGCCTGGGCGTGCTCGAGGCTTTCAACGCGGCTGGTTACGGCGGCGACAAGGTGGGCATCTTCGCGGGCGACGCCACCAACGACGCGCTGAACGCGGTCAAAGAGGGCGGCATCTATCGCGGCACCGTCACCACCGGCCTGGTCTCTCTCGCTCCCGACTTTATCGACCTGGCTGTCAAGCTGGCCCAGGGCGAGGCTGTCGACCGCGAGAACCTCGGACCGACCACCCTCATCACTGCTGAAAACGTCGACGAGTTCATGTAAGCCGGCAAGCTGAGACCATATTGATTTATTAAGAAACAAGGCCTGGGGGGATGTAGGGGAATCGCTTACATCCCCTCCGGTTTTACCAAGAGACAAGGCGGTGAGCTGACAATACCATGGCAGACAACATTTTGACCCTGAAAAACATCACCAAGCGCTACCCCGGCGTGGTCGCTTTGAACGACGTCTCCATTGAGGTGCGGCGAGGCGAGGTGCTGGCGCTGATCGGCGAGAACGGCGCGGGCAAATCCACGATGATCAAAACCATCACCGGCGCCATCCGGCCCGATGAGGGCACGATCTCCTTTGAGGGGAAAGACTACAGCGCGCTGGACCCGGCGCTGACACGGGACCTGGGCATCGCGGCTATTTATCAGGAGTTCACCCTGGCCCCCACCCTGACGGTGGCCGAGAATATCTTTATGGGCCAGCGGATCAACAGCGGGCCGGTGCGGGACACCCGGCTGCTGTTTGAAAAGGCGCAGCAGGTGCTGGACCGCTTTGGCGTGGACATCAATCCCCGCTCGCTGGTGCGCGATCTGACCGTCGCTTACAAGCAGCTGGTGGAGATCGCCAAGGCGATCGCAAAAAACGCCAAACTCATCATCATGGATGAACCCACTGCCCCGCTGACCGACGACGAGGTGGATATCCTGATGAAGATCGTCCACGAGCTGAAAGCCGAGGGCATCTCGATCATCTTTATCTCCCACCGGCTCGACGAGCTGTACCGCGTGGCCGACCGGGTCACCGTCATGCGTGACGGCGAGGTCATCATCACCAAAGAGGTGAACGAGCTGTCCAAAGCGGACCTGATCTACTACATGGTGGGCCGCGAGCTGAAAGAGTCGTTCCCCTCCCGCCATATCGCCTACGGCGACGTGGCGCTGGAGGTCAAAGACCTCACCGGCAGCGGGGTCGCCCCCGTCTCCTTTTCGGTGCGCCGCGGCGAAATCGTGGGCCTAGCGGGCCTGGTGGGCGCAGGCCGCACCGAGCTGGCCCGCCTGATCTTCGGCGCTGACCCCAAAGACGGCGGCGAGATCTTTGTGGACGGCAAAAAGGTGGAGATCCGCTCTCCCCGCGACGCGGTGGACCACGGCATCGGCTACGTCTCTGAGGACCGCAAACAGAGCGGTGTGCTGCTGCGCATGCCCATCAGCAAAAACATCACGCTGCCCATCCTCAAGCGCATTTCTCATCTGGGCGTGGTGGACACCAAAAAAGAAGCCGAGGTCGTCACAAAGCAGATCGACGACATGCGCATCCGCACCCCCAGCGCCGAGCAGCTGGCCGGCAACCTGTCCGGCGGCAACCAGCAGAAAGTGGTGCTGGGCAAATGGCTGGCCAGCGACTCCAAGATCCTTATTCTGGACGAACCCACCCGCGGCATCGACGTGGGCGCCAAACAGGAGATCTACAAACTCATCAATCAGCTGGCGGAAGAGGGCATGGCGATCATCGTCATCTCCTCTGAGATGGAAGAAGTGCTGGGTCTGACCGACCGCATGCTCATCCTGTACGAGGGCCACTTTATGGCCGAGCTCAAAAAAGAGGATTATTCCCAGGAGCGCGTCCTGCAATATGCCTCCGGCGAGCAGTCTGTTTAAGAAGGAGAGACCTCACAAATGAAAAAATCAAGCGTCATGCATTTTGTCAAGGAGTACACGGTCGTCATTGTGATGATCCTGCTCGGGGCGGTATTTACCATCGGCAATCCCGCTTTTCTCACCGGCAACAACTTTATCACCATCCTGCGCCAGTCCTCCATGACCGGCGTCGCCGGCGTCGGCGTCATGTTCGTCATGATCGCCGGCGGCATCAACCTGGCTGTCGGCTCGGTCATCTCCATCGTCACCGTGCTGGTCGCGATGTGCTGTGTCAACTGGGGCATCCACTGGGCCATCGGCATGGTCCTCTCTGTGATCGCCGCCACTGTCTGCGGCTGGTTCACCGGTTTTGCCATCGTCAAGGGCAAGATCGCCCCCATGATCGGCTCGCTGGCGGTCAAGACCATTCTGGGCGGCGTGGCCTATATCATCTGCGGCGGCCTGCCGGTCTACGGCATCCCTCAGGAGTCAAAATACCTGGGCCAGGGCACCATCGGCTTTTTGCCGGTCCCGGTCATCATCTTTGTCATCATCGGCGCCATCGCGGCGTTTGTGCTCAACAAGACCTATCTGGGCCGCTACTTCTATGCGGCCGGCAGCAACGATGAGGCGGCCCGCCTCTCCGGCATCAACACCACCCGCATCCGCATCCTGGCCTACACCATCAGCGGCCTGCTGGCCGGCATCGCGGGCATCATGATGTACGGGCGCGTGGGCTCCGGCCAGCCCATCGCCGGCAACGAGGTGGAGATGAACGTGCTCACCGCCGTGGTCATCGGCGGCGTCTCGATGGCAGGCGGCGAGGGCAAGGTCTTCAAGGCCTGCTGCGGCTGCGTGCTCATCTCAATGCTCACCAACGGCCTCACCCTGATGAACATCTCCGAGTACACCCAGATGGTCATCCGCGGCGCGATCTTCCTGGGCGCGGTCCTGCTGGACAGCTATCAGCACCGGGCCAAACAGCAGAAAGTCGTCCACGCCGAGCCCAAGAGCGGCCAGACCGAGGGGGCGAAAGCATGATCACCACCTACCGCAAGTATTTTGAACCCGCTTACGGCGACCCGCTGCCCGGCACCCGCATCCAGGCGCCCGAGGTCTGCGACATGGAGGATTTCGGCAAGTGGCGCAAGATGCATCACCTGCAGACCATCGCCGACCTGACCAACGACATCAAGAGCTGCTACTGCTACCGCCCCATCATGGAGATCGAGACCACCGACACGGCGGTGGATCGGGACGGCGCGCAGATCCCCCTGCGCATCTACCATCCGCAGGGAGAGGGGCCTTTCCCCATCATGCTCTTCATCCACGGCGGCGGCTGGCGGATGAACAACCTGGACATCTACGATTATGTGCCCCGCTATTTTGCCAAATACGGCCATGTGGCGGTGGTCTCGGTGGACTATCGCCTGGCGCCGGAATACAAGTTCCCCACCGGGCTGGAGGATGCCTACGCCGCCCTGGAGTGGGCGGTGGCCAACGCCGGCAGCTACCGCGGAGACCCCGGCAGCGTCACGGTCTGCGGCGATTCTGCGGGCGGCAACTTCTCCGCCGTGCTCTGTCTGATGAGCCGCGACCGCGGGGGGCCTGCCATCCACAAGCAGATCCTGCTCTACCCGGCCACCACTTTTCTGCTCAAAGAGCGCACCGAGTCGGAAAAGCGCTATGGCAACGGCGACCACTTTTTGATCATCAACAGCGAGCTTGGCATGGTCAACGATTACTTCGCGGACCAAAAGGACGCGGAAAACCCCTATGCCTCCCCGTTGAACGCCGACAGCCTGCGCGACCTGCCCCCCGCCTGCTTCATCTCGGCCGAGTGCGACCCGCTGCTGGACCAGGCGCTGATGTACGCCGCCCGGCTGCAGGACGAGGGCGTGCCTGTGGACTATCACCTGTATACCGGCGTTCTGCATGCCTTTATCAACCAGACTTATCAAAAGACCTTTGAGGCGATGGACGACATCATCGCCGCCGTGCCCGGCTCTTACCGGTAACTTTTAGACTCTTGAGGGGCACGGGCAGGCCGGACCCTGCAAAAACACGGGACGCTTTTCCCGACGCGTGAAACACCGCTCCCCGGCAAGCATGCCGGAACAAAGCGCCTGTTTGTCAGGGGACGGCCCCGCCCGCAGGCCCCCTCAGCCAGAAGCGAGGAAAACAGTATGAAAGCATTAGTTCTCAACGGCGTCGACAAGCTGGACGTGGAGGAGATCGACGTGGGCGAGCCCCTCGGCCACGAGGTTATCGTCGACGTGAAAGCCTGCGGCGTCTGCGCCACCGACCTGCACATGTACCACGGCGACAAGGGCGCCTTTCCCAACCCCATCCCCCTGGTGATGGGCCATGAATTCTCGGGCGTGGTCTCGAAAGTGGGCCCCGAGGTCACCGGCCTCAAGGTGGGCGACCGGGTCTGTGTGGACCCCAACATGTATTGCGGCCACTGCCGCGCCTGCCGCAAAGGGCAGGTGCACTTCTGCGAGAACATGATCGGCTACGGCACCACCCTGTACGGCGGTTTTGCCGAGCAGTGCCGGGTGCTGGAGCACGCGGCCTACAAGATCCCGGACAGCCTTTCCTTTGAGCACGCCGCCCTGGTGGAGCCGGTGGCCTGCAGCCTGCACGGCATCGACCGCAGCGGCATCCACACCGGCGACACGGTGGCCATCATCGGCCTTGGCAGCATCGGCCAGCTGATGCTGCAGCTCGCCCTCGCCGCAGGCGCGGCCCGGGTGGTCGCCATCGAGCCCATCGCCGCAAAGCGCGAGACCGCCCTCAAGCTGGGCGCCTGCCTGGCCGTGGACCCCACGACCCAGGACGTGAAAAAGGCAGTGGAAGAGGCGGGCATCGAGTCTCTGGACTCCGTCATCGAGTGCGTGGGCCGTGCCAACACGATGGAGATGGCTGTGGAGATCGCCTCCAACGCCGCCACCGTCATGCTCTTCGGCCTCACCCCGCCGGAGACCCGCATCTCGCTGCTGCCGCTGGAACAGATCTTCAACAAGGAGATCACCATCACCGGCTCTTACATCAACCCGCTGGTCAGCCAGCGCGTCATCGATCTGCTGGCCTCCGGCCGGCTGGATCTGGATACCGTCATCACCGACCGGGTGCCGCTGGCCCAGGCGGAGAAAGTCTTTTCGGACGACAGCTACCGCAGCCACGGCAAGATCCTCATCATCCCCTGATCGGGGCTGAACCAATGATTGGCGCCGCGCCCGGGACGGGGCATCTTCTCCTCCCGGCCCCGGGGGACGCGGACTCCAGAAAGGAACGGTGATTCTCTCATGGCGATCTTTGAATGCAAAATGTTCTCCAAAGAGCTGTTTTCCAGCGTCTCGGTGAACGTGATCCTGCCCACGCCGGAGTCGGGCGACGCTTTCTTCGGCACCACGACCCTGTACCCCAAAGAGGGGCAGAAGTATCAGACCCTGTACCTGCTGCACGGTTTCACCGCCGACTTCAGCGACTGGCAGCGCTTTTCCAGCATCGAGCGGTACGCCCAGGCGCACCAGCTGGCGGTGGTCATGCCCAGCGTCAACAACAGCAGCTACTGCAACCTGCGCAACGGCGGCAGCTATTACAACTATTATCTGGATGAGCTTCCCGCCCAGATGCGGGCCATCTTCCCTCTTTCCGCAAAGCGGGAACACAACTTCGTGGCCGGCCTTTCCATGGGCGGTTTCGGCACCCTGAAAGCCGCTTTCACCCGGCCGGAACAGTTCGCCGCCGCGGCAAGCCTGTCCGGCGGCGTGGCGGGGCGCAAGCCGGGCGAGGAGACCACCACCCGGTCCCCCATCCAGACCGACAAGTGGAAAGCCGCCTCCTACGGCCCGAACGGCGAGTACTTCGACCCCGCCACCGACGACCTGCGGACCGCCTCGAAAAATCTGGTCCAGAGCGGCAAAAAAGCGCCCAAACTTTATATCGCCTGCGGCACGGAGGACTTTTTGTACCAGGCCAATCTGGAGCTGAAAGACTACCTGCTGGGCCTGGGGCTGGACGTGACCTACGAGGAGGGCCCCGGCCGCCACGACATGGCGTTCTGGGACAAATACATCGAGCGGGTGCTCAACTGGCTGCCGCTCACCGGCGGATTCGTGAATTAAGGGAGGGGATGCGATATGGCGATCATTGAAAGCAAGTTTTTCTCGAAAGAGCTGTTCCGCAGCGTCTGCGTCAACGTGGTGCTTCCCCTGCCGGAATCCGGGGACGCCTTCTTCGGCTCCAGGACCCTTTACCCCGCTGCGGGCCAGAAATACCCGGTGCTGTACCTGCTGCACGGCTTTTCCGCCGATCACTCTGACTGGGCGCGCTTTTCCGGCATCGAGCGCTACGCGCAGGAGCGGCAGATCGCGGTGGTGATGCCCGGGGTGGACAACAGCTTTTACTGCAACCTGCCCGAGGGCGGCAACTACTACGACTACTATACCAAAGAGCTGCCCGCGGTGATGGAGTCCCTGTTCCCCATCTCCGGCAAGCGGGAAAACAAGTTCCTGGCCGGCCTTTCGATGGGCGGCTACGGCGCGTTCAAGGCGGCGCTGCGCGAGCCGGGCAGCTACGCGGCAGCGGTCAGCCTTTCCGGCGGCATGAGCTGCGGCGCCGGCGAGGGCTGGGCCTGCACCATCGGCTCGGCCAGCCCGGACGAGGTGCCCACCGACCGCTTTATGCGCGCCGCTTTCGGCGAACACGGCGAGTATCTGAAGCCGGAGGAAAACGATCTGAAAGTGCTGCTCAAAGCGGCGATGGAAAGCGGCGGCCCCGTGCCCCTGCTTTACCAGGCCTGCGGCACCGAGGATTTTGTCTATCCCTGCAATGTCGAGTACCGCGACTATGCGGCCGCTTTGGGCGCGCCGCTCACCTATGAAGAGGGCCCGGGCATCCACAATTGGGACTTCTGGGACCCCTATATCCGGCGCGCCGTGGAGTGGCTGCCCACCAGCGGCGGGTTCGTGGACTGAGTACGGCAGGGCAATACCATACCCATAGGAATGAGGAAAACAAGATGATTGACGTAGCTGCAATTGGAGAATTATTGATCGACTTCACACCGGGCGACGGCGAGTGGAGCTTCGTCGCCCACCCGGGCGGCAGCGTGGCCAACTTTCTGGCCCAGCTCTCGGTCCTTGGCAAAAAAACTTCCTTTATGGGGATGGTGGGCAAAGATCAATTTGGCGAATACCTGCGTGACACGCTTGCAGGGGTCGGGGTCGGTGCCGAAGGGCTGAAGATGAACCCGGATGTGGGCACCACCCTGGCTTTCGTACATATCAACAAGCAGGGGGACCGCAGCTTCACCTTTTACCGGCGGCCCGGGGCGGACATGATGTTCACCGAACAGGACATCGACTACAGCCTGATCGACAGCGCCCGCTATTTTCACTTTGCAGGCGTCTCGCTGACCAAGGAGCCGATGCGCAGCGCCACCTTTGCCGCCGCGTCCTATGCCCGGCGGGCGGGCAAAGTGATCTCGTTCGACCCCAACTACCGCTCCACCCTGTGGGACAGCGAGACGGAGGCCGCCGAGGTCTTGCGCCTGGGCGTGCCGATGTGCGACCTGCTCAAGGTGTCGGACGAGGAGGCGCTGATGATCACCGGCGAGGACACCGTCGAAAAGGCCGCGGCCGTTCTGGCGTCCATGGGCCCGGCGCTGGTGCTGGTCACCCTGGGCGCGCGCGGCTGCCACTGCTATCACAAAAACCTGGACCGGCATTTCGAGACCTACGACACCAAAGTGGTGGACACCACCGGCTCGGGGGATTCTTTCTTCGGGGCGGTGGTCTACCGGCTCAGCTGTCTGGGCGTGCCGGTGGCGGCCCTCAGCGACCTGCAGCTGGCGGAGATGGTGGATTTCGGCAACGCGGCAGGCTCCTGCTGCGCCGCCGGCTACGGGGCCATCCCCTCGCTGCAGGATGAGGCGGGCATCCGGGAGTGCATGGCAAAGGTGCCGAAATTAAAATTGTAAAGGAGAGCGTCCCATGCGTTTGTCTGACAATGTAACAGGCCTGCAGCACATCGGCTACCCGTCCAACGACCGGGACCGCACCGTGCGGTTCCTCACCGAAAAGCTGGGCTTTGCAGTGGTGTTTGAGGCCGCGGCCGGCGCGCGTTTTCTGCGCCGCGGCGATCTCTGCCTGGAGGTCTACCCGGTAGAGGAGCCCCCCTTCACCGTGGACGGCGGCCGTCACGACGAGCTGGCCGTCACCGTGGAACAGCTGGAAGAGGCCGCCGCCAGGGCGGGCTTCGACGGCCCGGTGGAAGAACAGCTGCTGCCGGGCGGCCAGCTGCTGCGCAGCGTGCACGGCAAGGGGCCGGACGGCGAGGGGCTCTGCCTGAACGAGCTTTCGGGCAGGTCGTCCCGCCCGCTGTCCTCTTTCAGCTACCTGCGCATGCCGGTGGCCGACCTGCGGGTCTCGACGGCGTTCTATGAGGAGTTCGGCTTTGACTTCCTGTTCTATCTGCAGGAGGAGATCGACGGCGCGTTGCGGGACACGGCCTGCCTTGCCCTGGGCGGCTGGATCATCAAGCTCTACCAGCGGGAGGGCTGGGGCCCGGATTCCACCCGGGACAGCCATCACGACCATATGGCGCTGGATGTGCGCTGCATCGGCCAGGCCTTTGCGTCCGCCCGGGCGCTGAATCTGCAGCTTCTGCACCCGGAACCTCAGTTTTTGCCTTTCTGGCAGTATGGCGTGCGCTTTTTCACGCTGCGCGGGCCGGACGGCCAGAAAGTGGAGCTGAGCGAAATGTTGTCCGTCTGACAGCCCATCATCACCAAACCCCTGCCCCGCCCGCGCGGGAAGGGGTTTCTTATGGGCTGTTAAATTAATTTAATTAAATTAATGAAGCAACAGAAAGGAGCTTTTTTATGAGGTACAAAGAGTTCGGCAAAACGGGGATGAAGGTGTCCGCGCTGACAGTGGGCACCTGGGCCATCGGCGGTGCAAACTGGGGCGCGGTGGACCGTGAGGAGAGCATCGCCGCCATCCAGGCCATGCTGGACGACGGGGTGAACTTTGTGGACACCGCGCCGGTGTACAACGCGGGCCACTCGGAGCAGGTGGTGGGCGAGGCGCTGCAGGGCCGCCGCGACAAACTTTTTCTGGCCACCAAAACAGCCCTTTACAACGACCCCCTCACCGGGGAGGCCATCAAGGACGGACGGCGGGACACCATCCTGCGCCTGTGTGAGGAATCACTGAAAAACCTGCGCACCGACTATTTCGACGTCTATATCCTGCACTGGCCCGTGCCCGGCCAGCCGGTAAAAGAGAGCATGGAGACCATGATGGAGCTGAAAGATCAGGGCGTGATCCGCCACATCGGCGTCTCGAACTACTCGGTGGAGCAGATCGAGGAGGCCCGGCAATACGGCGAGGTGGAGCTGATCCAGCCCCCCTATTCGATGGTCAACCGCTCCCAGGAAGAGCTGATCCGCTGGGCCTCCGCACAGGGGCTGGGGGTGATGTCCTACGCGTCGCTGGGCGCGGGCATCCTCACCGGCAGCATCCGCAGCATGCCCAACTTTGCCCCCAGCGATATCCGCATGACTTTCTACGACTTTTTCCGCGAGCCCAAGTTCTCCCACACCATGGAGCTGCTGAAAACGCTGGACAAAGTGGCGGCCGCCCACGGCGCGCCGGTGCCCCAGGTGGCGCTCAACTGGTCGACCCAGAAATCCTTCATCGATACCGCCATCATCGGCGTGCGCAACCCCGCCGAGGCGCATGAGAACTGCAGCGGCTTTGACTGGAGCCTCACCGAGGACGAGATGGCCCAGATCGACGCCGCCATCGACTGCACGGTAGGGCGCTGAGCGCCGGCGGAGCGGGGCCCGGACCGCGCCGGTCCACGCGCGGCGGCCCCGCACCCGCGGCAGTTCCGGATCAAAGGCGCAGCTCGCGGATGCTGCGGTCGGTCAGGTACATACTGCCGCCGATCATGGTGGAGTCCCGGGCGGTGCTGCGCTCTTCGCTGGGGGCCAGCAGCTGCACCCTGGCCAGCAGCCGCGGCTCCAGCAGCGGGCGCAGGTCTTCCCGCACCATGTCCAGAAAGGTCTCGTTCTGGGGGATCTCATCGCTCAGCAGCACCCGGTGGGGGCGCAGCAGCCGGATGAGGACCGCCAGCGCCTGGGCCAGCGCGGCGGCCGCGCCGCCGTACAGCTGCACCGCAACGGGGTCTCCGGCATAAAAGGCGTTGATCAGATCCCGGCTGCGCAGCCCGTCCGCCCGGGCGGCCAGCGCGCTGTCCGGGTACTCTTTCAGCAGCCCGGCGGCCCGGCGCAGCAGCACCGAGTTGCCGCAAAGCGTTTCCAGCGGCGCCGGCTGCCCCGCCTCGTCAAAGACGGTGAGCTGTCCCAGCGAGCCGGGCAGTCCCAGCGCCCCGCGATAGATGCGGCCGTGGTCCAAAATGCTGTAATCCACCGTATCGCTGACCAGCAGATAGAGGAACACTTCCTTTTTCAGATAGCTGTAGTCCGGCCGGGCGGTGTAGCAGTAAGCGCTGTAGTCCGCGGCGAGATCGGCGGTCACCGGCAGCCCCAGCCTGCGGGAGAACCAGGCGCAGAGGTCCGCGCCGGCCTCGCCCGCAAGACCGGGCAGGGCGCAGCGGCCGTCCTCCAGCCAGAACCCGCCCTGCAGGGCGAAAGCGGCCCCCAGGGGCTGCAGGTCGGGCCGCAGCCCCAAAAAGCGGCGCACCGCGGCCAGGACCTCTTCCAGCGACCGGGCGGGGTCGTCAAAAAAGGGCCAGATGGTCTTTTCAACGGCCAGGCAGGCCGAGTTGATATCGTAGAGCCCCACCGCGTAGTAGGACGGGGTGATCCGCACCGCGGCCGTGCAGTACTGGTCCCGCCGCAGCCGCAGGCCGGTGAGTCGGCGGCCGCAGTCCCCCTCCACCAATCCCGTCTCCTCCACCAGCCGGCGCTCCATGAGCTCGGCCACGATGATGCTGATGGTGGCCGCCTGCAGGCCGCTCTGCTCGGCCAGCCCTTTGCGGGTGGAGACGCCCTGCGCTTTCATCAGCTGCAGGATCAGGGCGCGGTTGCTCTGCTGCATGCTCTCAAAATTATTGCCGCGCTTTTTGCGGCGGGGCGCGCCGTTCTGCTCTGCAAATGCCAAGCCGGTCCCTCCCATATTTGTCAGGGCTGGTCTGAGACCCGCGAGAGCGCCGGCTCCGCCGCCCCGGCGGGAAAGCCGCAGGCAAAAGCGCAGAGCGCCGGGGCAGGACCCGGCTCCTCTCGGCGCGGGCGGTTCCGCCGGCCGCAAAAAGACGGCGGCCCATTTTTTCAGACAGCTGCTGATTTAATGTAATTGATTTTATTTTATAAAAAACGCCCGCTCCTGTCAAAGCCGGCACCGGCTGCGCAGGGCGGAGGAAAGGAAAACGATCTTATGAAAAATCAAACCGCTTATCTCACCGGCGCGCAGAAGATCGAACTGCGGGACTCCGAAATGCCCCGCATGGCCCCCGACGAGGTGCTGGTAGAGGTGAAACACGTGGGCATCTGCGGCTCAGACGTGATGTTTTATGAGGACCCCAGCGTGGGCGGCCGTCTGGACACGCCGCTGCCGGTGGTGCTGGGCCATGAAAGCGCCGGCGTAGTGGTGGAGGTGGGCGCCCAGGTGACCGGCCTTGCCCCCGGCGACCGGGTGGCGCTGGAGCCGGGCGTGCCCTGCGGCAAATGCCGCTGGTGCCTGTCCGGCAAGTACAATCTCTGCCCGCAGGTCAACTTCATGGCCTGCGCCCCCTGGGAGCGCGCCGCCCTCAGCCGCTATATCACCCACCCGGCGGCTTTCAGCTTCAAACTGCCGGACAACGTCTCGACGCTGGAGGGCGCGCTGGTGGAGCCGCTGGCGGTCGGGCTGCACGCGGCCAGCCGCGCCGGGGCGGGGCTGGGCCAGACGGCGGTCATCCTGGGCAGTGGCTGCATCGGCCTGATGACCCTGCTGGCCTGCCGGTCGATGGGCGTTTCCCGGGTGGTGATGGCCGACCTGTTCGACAACCGCCTTGAGACCGCCGCCAGCCTGGGCGCCGATCTGACCGTCAACTCCGGCAAAGAGGATCTGACCCAGCGGGTGCTCGAGTTTACCGGCGGTCTTGGGGCCGACCTGGTCTTTGAAACCGCGGGCAGCCCGGTGACCACCGCTCTGACCCCCGGTCTGGTGATGCGGGGCGGCCGGATCGTGCTGGTGGGCAACATCCACGAAAAGGTGTCCTTCGACTTTTTTGCCCTCAACTCCAAAGAGGTGGACGTCCTCTCGGTCTTCCGTTACCGGAATCTCTACCCGGTGGCCATCCAGGCCATCGCCGCGGGCTCCATCCCGGTGGCAAAGGTGGCCACCAACTTCTTCCCGTTCGAAGAGGCGGCCAAGGCGTTCGATGTGGCCAAAAACCAGAAGCAGACGGCTTTGAAGGTCGTTGTGGAATTTTAAAGGAGGAACAGACGATGCTTGCAAATTTCAGACAGCTGCTCGACGCGGCCCAGGCGGGCCATTATGCGGTGGGCGCCTACGACCTGATGAATCTGGAGATGCTGGAGGGCATCCTGGACGCCGCAGAGGAGAGCGACACCCCGGTGATCCTGCAGTTTGCCCAGGTGTTTGAGGGGCTGGCGGGGCTGGATGTCCGCCATTTCGGCAAGGCGGTGGTCTCGGCCGCGGAGGCCGCGAAGGTGCCGGTGGCGGTGCATCTGGATCACGGCCAGGACCTGGAAATGGTGAAAAAATGTGTGGCGCTGGGCTTCAGCTCGGTCATGATCGACGCCTCTTCCAAGCCCTTTGAGGAGAATGTGCGGCTCACCCGGGAAGTGGTGGATCTCTGCAAACCGCTGGGCATCCCGGTGGAGGCCGAGCTGGGCCATGTGGGGGAGGCCGCGGACTACGACCTCTCCAATTATCACTACACCGACCCCGCCCTGGCGGCCCAATTTGTCCAGCGCACCGGCATCGACGCGCTGGCGGTGGCCATCGGCAACGCCCACGGCGCCTATTCCAGCGAGCCGAAGATCAACTTCGAAGTGCTGGACGCGGTGCGCGCGGCGGTGGAGGTGCCCCTGGTGCTTCACGGCGCTTCCGGCATTTCGGACGCGGACATCCGCAGGGTCATCGCCGGCGGCATCACCAAGATCAACATTTTCACCGAGCTGACCCAGCAGGCGGCCCTGCGGGTGAAAGAGCGCGCGCAGGCAGAAGATTACAACGTATTTTCCCTCAGCAAGGCGGTCCGCGCCGGCACCCGGGAGCGCTGCCTGGAAAAGATCCGCCTGTTCGGCACCCGCCGGTGACGCGGGAGGAAGGAGCGTTCGCCATGAAAGAGATCGACGTACTCTGCGTTGGGATGTGCTGCCTGGACGTGCTGATCCGCGGGGTGGACCTGCACAGCCCTTTCACCTCAGAGAGCAAGCACGCTGAATCCACCATGCTGTCGGTTGGGGGCGACGCCCTCAACGAGGCGCGGGTGCTGGCCCGGCTGGGCGACAGGGTGACCCTGCAGTGCGCGGTGGGCCGGGACGCCGGCGCCGAGCTGATCCGCACCTCGGTGGCGGAAAGCGGCGCCGACGTGAGCGGCGTCACCGCCGAGATGGACACCACCCCCATGAATGTGATCGTCATCGAGCCGGACGGGCAGCGCAATTTTATCAATACCGGCCTGCTGGCCTACGGGGATTACGATCCTGACCCCGCGCTGCTGGCGCGGGCGCGGGTGGTCTCGCTGGGCAGCATGATGGTGCCGCCCCTGCACCGCCCGGACCGGGTGGCCCGCATCGTCCGGCAGGCCAAAGAGGCCGGGGCCATCGTCTGCGCCGACTGCGGCGGCCTGTCGGGGAACTGGCGCCTGTCGGACTTTGCCGAGGCGCTTGCCCACCTGGATTTCATCTTTCCCAACCAGGACGAGGCCCTCGCCCTCACCGGCGCGTACACCCCCGAGGAAGCCGCCGAAGCGCTGTACGGCTACGGGGTAAAAAACGTGGTGGTCAAGACCGGCAGCCGCGGCTGCTATCTGCGCAACGCACAGGGCGGCACCGTGATCCCCACCTACACGCACCTGCCGGTGGTGGACACCACCGGCGCGGGCGACAATTTCGCCGCCGGCACCATCCACGCCCTGCTGGAGGGCAAAAGCCCGGCCGACGCCTGCCGCTTCGGCAACGGGGTGGCCTCGGTGGCTATCCAGGTGATGGGCGCCTCCACCGGGGTCAAAAGCCTGGCCCAGGTAAAAGAAGCCATTGCCCGGTTCGATCAGGGGCTCGTCTGAATCTGCTGCACACAAGATCTTCCCGCGGGCACCCCCCGGGGCAGGCGCAGCCCTTTTCCGCGCGCCGTTTTTTCAAAAAAAGCACGCGTCCGGCCCCGCACAGGGGCTGCGCTTCCCCCGCCGGTGTTTCCCCGGGAAAAGTACAAGGAGGTACTGTCAAATGGCCAAGACCATGCGTTCCATCGCCGCAGTGGGCGGCGGCAAGGTAGAGATCGTCCGGGATGTGCCCATGCCCGAGCCCGGCCCCTACGAAAGCCTGGTAAAAGTGCGCAGCTGCGGTTTCTGCAGCGGCACCGATTTCCACATCATCCGCGGCGAGATGGCCGTGCCGGTGGACCCTTTCCCCACCCTGCTGGGGCACGAGGGCATCGGCGATATCGTGGAGACCGGCTCCAAAGTGCGTCATCACCGGGTGGGCGACCGCTTTATGAACCCGGTTTTTAAAAAGATGCCCGGCCTGCAGTACGGGGTGACCTGGGGCGCCATGTCGGACTACTGCATCGTGCAGGACCAGCAGGCCATGCGGGAGGACGGCGTGTCCGAAAGCGAGTTCAACCCCTCGCAGAACGCCTGCCGGCAGATCCCCAGCGACCTTGACCCCATCGACATGGGGGTGCTGCTCACCCTGAACGAGTGCTTCTCGGCCGCGCGCAATTTCACGCCCGAGGGCAAGGATATCCTGGTCTACGGGGCGGGGCCGATGGGCCTTGCCACCATGAAATACCTGCGCCATCTGGGCGCGGCCACCATCACCTGCGTGGACTGCGTCGACGAGCGGCTGGCGCTGGCCAAGTCCCTCTCGGGCGCCGACGAGGTCATCAACTTTGCCACCCAGGACAAGGACGCCCTGCTGGAGGGGCGCCTGTTCGACCGGGTCATCGATATCGTGGGGCTCTCCTCCCTGCTGATGGAGGGCTCGCACCGGCTGCGCCCCTACGGCATCGTGGGCTCGATGGGGGTGCTGCGCAATACCGATGCGGTGCTGGACGTGACCCGGCTCAAAAACAACACCCTGCTGCAAATGCTCAACTTCCCCTATGGTCAGTACGACATCACCGCGGAGAACGTGGACCTGATCCGCAGCGGTTTTATCGATCCCAAGGATTTTTACACCCATGTGCGCAAAGCGGAGCAGATCGACGAAGTGCTGGAGCTGGTGCGCACCAAACAGGCGCTGAAAGTGGTGCTGGATTTCGACTGAGCACCCCACAGCGGCGCAGCACCGGGCAATGCAGGCCGGAGCTGCCGGGCCCGCAAAAGGATCACAAAAAAAGGACCGGCTCACGCCGGCCCTTTTTTCATTTTCTCTCCTGTGCGCCGGCAACGTCGTCAGCCGTTCTTGTCCTCGCACACGACCGCTTTTTCCAGCGGCGCAGGGCCTGTCCGCCGCTCCCACACGCCAAGCAGCACCGAAAGCACCGCGCAGGCCGCGCAGGCCGCGGCGCTGACCGCGTAGACCGGCAGATAGCTGCCCGCCACGTCCGAGGCCACGCCGATCGCCGTGTTGGCCACCGCGCCCAGCAGAGTGCCTGTGGTCATCAGCACGCTGTACCGCTTTTGATACTGGGCCGCATAGATCTGCCGGGCGATCAGCGAGGGCAGCATGGCGGCCAGCGAAAACGATACGCCCAGCAGCGGCGCGCTCAGGTACAGCAGCCAGGGCGCGGCCCGCCCGCCGGTAAAGCCCAGCGAGGCCAGCGCCAGCGCCGCGCAGGCGCAGCAGCTGGTGAACCAGGGGCCCTTGCGGTCGTTGAGCATGCCCAGCAGCAGCTTGCCCAGCGTGTTGCCCACCATCACCAGCGAGGTGAGGGTGGCGGCCAGCGCCAGGCTGAGGCCCTCCTGCTGCACGAACAGCGAGATGTGATAGGTGATCTGCACCACGCAGTTGGGCAGGATGACCAGAATGAAGCAGAGCACAAAGGCCCCGCCTTTGGCCGCCAGGGGGCTGTCCTGGGCCCGCAGCACCGTGCGCTCGGCAACGCCGTCCCGCTGTTTGGCGCCATAGGGGGTGCAGCCCACCTCCTCCGGCGTCAGCCGCAGGATAAACGCCGTTGCGGGCAGCAGCAGGACAAGCGCCAGCCCCGCCACGACGACCGCGGCGGGCCGCCAGCCCAGCGCGCTGATGAGCGCTGAGCACAGCGGGTTGATGACCGCGCCCGCCACGCCGGAGGCGGAAAGCGCCAGCCCCAGCGCAAAGCCGGTGCGCTCGTGGAACCAGTTGTTGATGACGATGGTGGCAGGCACGGTCATCAGGCCGCCGCAGGCGATGCCGTAGACCACGCCCATGGCGTACCACTGCCAGATGTTGTGAAACAGCGCCTGCGAGGCAAAGCAGGCTGCGCCCACCGCCGCCAGCGCGGAGAGCAGCACCCGCAGATCGATCTTTTTATACAGCAGCGTGACGCCGGTCATGGCAAAAGCCATGGTCACGGTGCGCACGGTGGTAAACATTGCCATCGCGCCGTTGCTGAAGCCCAGTTCCCCGCAGATGGAGGAATAAAAAATGGTCGCGCAGTTGCTGAACACTCCCGTGGCGCCGGCCTGCAGCAGAATACAGCCTACCATCATCCACCACGCCCGGTGCAATTTTCCTCTTCCTTTCAAAACGACCCCGCTCCTTTACTTTTTTACTTCCCTCTTTTTCACACAATGCGGCGCGCCGCCCCCGCCGGGCCGCGCGCCGTTTTTTGCTCCGCCGCGGACGGTCAGTCGTCCACGTCAAAGGCCTCGATGCCCACCTGCGCCTTGGGCCGGTTGTCGCCGTGCCGGACGAACAGCATCGTCACAAAGCTCAGCACCACAAACAGCGTGCCATAGGGGAACAGGTATTTGTAACCCATAAACTGCATCACCGCGCCCGAAAGGATGGGGGTGATGATCTGGGCGGCCATCGAGAACGTATAATAATAGCCGGTGTATTTGCCCACGTCGCCGCCTTTGCTCATCTCCACCACCATCGGATAGCTGTTGACGTTGATGAAAGCCCAGCCGACGCCGGCCAGCGAGAAAAACACGAACATGAGCCAGGTGAAACGGTCGCTGAAAAAGATGCCCGACCCAAAAGCCACGGCCAAAAAGGTGATGCCGAACAAAATGGTGCGCTTGCGCCCGATCCGGCTGGCGATGACGCCCACCGGGATGAACGCCACGATGGCCGCCGCCTGGGCCACCATCAGCACCATGGCGTAATCGCCGCCCTCCAGGCCCCACATGTGGTTGGCGTATTTGCTGAAAGCCGTGGTGATGGCGTTATAGCCCATGAACCACAAAAAGATGCTGCCCAGCAAAAAGCAGAGCGAGCGGAAAACGTCCGGCGGCAGCTTTTCTCCCGCAGCGCCCTGTTGGGGCTTTTCCTCCTCTTCCACCACGCCCATGGCGCGGCTCTCGGCCTCCATCTTTTTCACGGCTTTGGGCTCGTTGACGGTGAAAAAGAGCACCGCCACGCAGACCACCATGAAAACGTCCAGGATGACGAACAGCGGGATGTAATCGGGATGGTCGGTCTTGGGGACGATCAGCTTGATGGTGAGCAGCATCAGGATGCCGCCCACCGCGCCCATCAGGTTGATGATGGCGTTGCCCTTGCTGCGCAGGGGCTTGGGGGTGACGTCCGGCATCAGGGCCACGGCCGGGCTGCGATAGCTGGACATCGCCAGCAGCGCCAGGCCAAGGCCGACGATGAACAGCGGCAGGCTGAACAAATGGTCGCCCAGCGGGATGAGGATGATGGCCACCGCCACCGCCGCGGTGCCGCAGACGATATAGGGCATGCGGCGTCCGAGCCGGGTGTGGGTGCGGTCGCTCAGCGAGCCGAAGACCGGCAGCAGGAACAGCGCCAGCACGTTGTCCAGCGCCATAACGACGCCGGAGGCCGTGTCGCCGATGCCAAAGGTGTTTTTCAGGATCAGTGGGATGATACCGTCGTAGACCTGCCAGAACGCGCTGATGGACATAAAGGCAAGGCCGACCAGGATGGTGCGCTTGTTGTCGAGTTTCATCAGGATTTTCCTCCGCATGTTTGATGGGCCGCGCCCGCGCGCCCCGCGATCTATAAGGTATTGTACCATTTTGCTTGTCCCGATTCAATCAGGCTGCGACATTCTATTACAGTTCTCCCTGTGGTATAATGGCTCTGGAAAGGCGCCCCCCGCGGCTGATCGGTGCGGCGCGGCGGGCCGGGCTTTAAAGCGGGCTTTTTTGAGAGGAAAAGGTCCGGCCGGGACCTTTTTCCCCGCGGCGTCCCGCGCGGGCCCCAGACAGCCCGGTCCGGCCCATATCCGCGCCGCACCCGCTTCCCCTTCCCGTTTTTTCAGTAAAAGGAGGTCCTCGGCATGAACAGAATATCCCCGCGCCGCGCCCTTACCATCGGACTGACGGCGCTGCTGCTGGCGGCGCTGGCCGCCGGCCTTGTCCTCTGGCGGCAGTGGGCGGCCGCCGGGGAGGGGTCCATACCCGCCGTGTCGGTGACGCTGGACGGCGGCGAACTGCTGCAGCACGGCGGCAGCTGGGAGACGCCGGTGCTGGGCGGGCTGCTGACCCGGCGGCTGGACCCCGCCTATCCCGCTCTGGGCGCCATCCTCACGCTGGACAGCGACCAGCCCGCCCTTGCCGCCGCGCCGGCGGACGCGGCGCTTACCCGGGTGCGGGTCTCCGACGGCGGCGGCACGGTCTTTGACGGCGCACCCGACGCTTTCGCGGCGTTCCGTTTCCCGGGCGACGGGGACTATTTTTTCGAGGTCTGGGGCAGCCTGGACCGGGGCAGCGCCGGCCGCGGCGATTTTTACTTCGACGCCTCGGTGCACCTGGAACTGCCCGTGCCGGAGCCGGAATTCTCCCTCTCCCCCAGCGTCGCGCGGCAGGGGGACCTGCTCACCGTGACGGTCCGCCATGTCCCCGACGGGACGGTCCCCTCTGGGCAGAGCGGCCTGGGTTATGTGCGCTTTGTGCCCGCCGCGGAGGCGGGCGCCTACACGGCGCTGGTGCCGGTGGGCTATGCGCGCGAGCCGGGCGGCTACACCATAGAGGTCACGGCCGGGCAGGCTTCGGCCTCGCTGCCGGTGACGGTGGCGGAGAGCGATTTTGAGGTGCAGCAGATGACCATCAGCGAAGAGATCGCCGACGAAACCGTGAACTCGCAGGCTGCCAACTGGGAATTTCACATCACGGTGGTGCCGCTGTACGACACCGCCAGCGACGAGCAGTATTGGAGCGGCGCGTTTTTACAGCCTGTAGAGGGCCGCATCTCCACCCCCTATGGGGTAAAGCGGTATGTGAACGGCAGCGCCACGCCAGAGCGCCATGGCGGCGTGGATATCGCGGCGGCCCTGGGCACCCCGGTACAGTGCCCGGGGGACGGGGTGGTGGAATACGCCGGTTTCCTGCAGCTGTCGGGCAACACCATCGTCCTGGAACACGGCGGCGGGCTCAAGAGCTATTTCTACCATATGGACAGCCTGAATGTCGCCACCGGCGACCGGGTGGAAAAAGGGCAGCTGCTGGGCGCCGTGGGCACCACCGGCTATTCCACCGGGCCGCATCTGCACTATGAGGTAAAGATCGGCCGCGAAAGCGTGTCGCCCTGGCCTCTCTTCGACGGCAGCTCGCCCATCTTTGCCGCCGCGGGCGAATAAAGCTTTCCCGCAGCCCGGCGCGTGTTTTCCGCTCGCTCCGTTTTGCGGCATGGAACATTTTTTGCAGCATAGAATGATAACCCGGCCTTTTTCCGCTTGATTTCGTGGAATAAAAACTTGCAGGGGAGCAGCGCGGTGCAAAGGCTGCCTCAAAATCGCAGCGGTCCTTTGGGTGAAAATTTAAAAAAGCTGCGTGAAGCTTGCGGTCTGTCGCAATAGGACCTCATGCGAAAGCTTCCGCTCCGCGGACGCGCTATGTCCCGGGCAAGCTGTGCCCGCATGGAACCGGGGGCCGGAATATCTTTATCCGCAACCTGGTCCTGCTGAAAGAAATGTTTGACGTCCCCTGTGAGGCGTTTTTTAAAGGGCTTGTTTCCGAAGAGGAGGCAAGCCCTTTTTGTATCAAACCTTCCCGAGGCCTCTTTCCGCTCACCCCGCTTGCGCAGACCCGTCAAAAACGCTATGATAGGGACAAATCGACAAATTCCGGCACGCGGCGCCCCTGCGCCGCCGCAGCCTGCAAGCGAGGTGTTCCCATGTTCATCGCAGACCTGCACATCCACTCTCATTACTCCCGCGCCACCAGCCGCGACTGCACGCCCGAGATGCTGGACCTCTGGGCCCGCCGCAAGGGCATCGATCTGGTCGGCACCGGCGATTTCACCCATCCCGCCTGGCGGGAGGAGCTGGCCGGGCGGCTGGCCCCGGACGGCGACGGCTTTTACCGCCTGCGGCCGGAGCTTTGCCGGCGCGACCGCTCCTCGGCCGCCGCGCCCGACCCGCGCTTTGTGGTCACGGGCGAGATCAGTTCCATCTACAAGAAAAACGGCCGGGTGCGCAAGGTGCACAACCTCATCCTGCTGCCCTCTCTGGAGGCCGCGGCGACGCTGTCCGCCCGGCTGGAGGCGCTGGGCTGCAACCTGCACTCGGACGGACGGCCGATCCTTGGCCTTGACAGCCGCGACCTGCTGGAGCTCACGCTGGACGTCTGCCCAAACGCCGTTTTTATCCCCGCCCATATCTGGACGCCGCATTTTTCGCTGTTCGGCGCCTTTTCCGGCTTCGACACGATCGAGGAATGTTTCGAGGACCTGACGCCGCAGATCCACGCGCTGGAGACCGGCCTCTCATCCGACCCGCCGATGAACTGGCGGCTCTCTGCCCTCGACCGCTATTTTCTGGTCTCCAACTCCGACGCGCACTCCCCCGCCAAGCTGGGCAGGGAGGCGAACCTCTTCGACGCCGAGCTCTGCTGGCAGGGGTTTTCTCAGGCGCTGTCCGGCAAAGGCGCCGGGCCCGCAGGCACCATCGAGTTTTTCCCGGAAGAGGGAAAATACCACTTTGACGGGCACCGCAGCTGCGGCCTGCGCCTGACCCCGACCGAGGCTGAGGCTGCGGGCGGGGTGTGCCCGGTCTGCGGCCGCAAGATCACCACCGGCGTGCTGCACCGGGTGGAACAGCTCGCGGACCGCGGCGAGGAGTTTCGCCGCCCCGGCGCAGCGCCGTTTGAGCGCATCGTGCCGCTGCCCGAGATCATCGGCGCCTCGGTGGGCCGCTCCGCCGCCGGGGCCGCGGTGGGGCAGGCTTACGAAGCCATGCTGGCCCAGCTGGGGCCGGAATTCGCCATCCTGCGCGAGCTGCCGCTGGAGGACATCCGCCGGGTCGCCGGCCCCTGCGTGGCCGAGGGCGTGCGCCGGGTCCGCGCCGGAGAGCTGCGCTGGGAGCCGGGTTTTGACGGCGAGTACGGCCGGGTGGAGATCCTCAGCCGGGACGAGATCGGCGCCTTTTCCGGCCAGCTCTCTTTCGACGCCCCCGCGCCCGTCATCCTGCCCCGCGCCGCCGCCCCGGCGGCAAAGCGCCCGCCCCGCGCGCCGGCAAAAGCCGGAAAAGCGGCGGCTGCCCCGGCGGCGGAGGCGTTCAATGAAGCGCAGCGGCGCGCCATTGAGGACGACGCCCCGGCAGTGGCGGTGATCGCCGGGCCCGGGGCCGGCAAGACCCGGACGCTGGTGGGGCGCATCGCGCATCTCATCGAGGCCTGCGGGGCATCTCCCGCCTCCATCACCGCGGTGACCTTTACCAACAAGGCGGCGGCCGAACTGCGCGGCCGGCTGGAACAGCGTTTGGGGAAGCGGCGCTGCAAAGGGCTGACTGTCGGCACCTTTCACGCCATCGCCCTGCGGCAGCTGACCGCCTGCCGCGGTCCGCTCTCGCTGATCGACGCCCCCGAGGCCGAGCGCATCGCCCGCGAACTTCTCGGGCAGAGCGGCGCGCACGGTTCAGCAAAAAAATTCCTCGCTTGGGTCTCCCAGGTCAAAAACGGCCGCGCTGCGCGGGAGGACGGCGCTTTCCCCGCCGCCGCCTTTGACGCCTATGCCGCCCAGCTCGCCGCGCTGGGCGCCTGCGACTTCGACGATCTGCTGCTGGGCGCCATACAGCTGTTCGAGGGCGCGGAGGAAAAAGACTGTGCGCCGCTGCGCGCGGCCTTGTGCCACCTGCTGGTGGACGAATTTCAGGACATCGATCCGCTGCAGTACCGGCTGGTGCGCGCCTGGAGCCGCAGCAGTGACAGCGTCTTTGTCATCGGGGACCCGGATCAATCGATCTACCGCTTCCGCGGCGCGGAGCCCGCCTGTTTTTCCCGCTTTTTCTCCGACTACGGGGTCAAGGCCCCTCTGCATCTCGGGCACAACTACCGCTCCAGCCCGCAGATCCTCGCCTGCGCGGCCGCCGCCATCGCCCCCAATCCCGCGCCGGAGGGCGGGCGCGCGCTGGCCCCCATGCGGCCGGACGGGCCGGCGGTGCGGCTGCTCACCGCGCCGGACGAACTGGCACAGGCGATCTTTGTCGCCAAAGAGATCGCCCGCATGGCGGGCGGCGTGGATATGCTCGGCGCGCACGCGGCAAAAGGGCGGCGCGAGCAGGCGGCGGTCTCCGGCTTTTCGGAGATCGCGGTGCTCTGCCGCACCCACCGCCAGCTGGAGCGCCTGGAATACGCCCTTTCCACCGACGGCATCCCCTATGTGGTGACCGGCCGGGAGCCCTATCTGGAGGACCCGGCCGTCCGGGGGACACTGGGCTTCTTCCGCGCTCTGCTGTACCCGGGCTGCCTCACCGGCCTCGCCGCCTGCCTCACCGGCGCGCTGGGCTGCCCGCCTGAAACCGCACGGCAGATCGTACACGCGGCGGCAGAGACCGCGCCGGGCCCCGATACCCTGACCGGACTTCTGGACGCGC
Source organism: Anaerofilum hominis (assembly GCF_014287275.1). GTDB lineage: Bacteria > Bacillota > Clostridia > Oscillospirales > Ruminococcaceae > Pygmaiobacter > Pygmaiobacter hominis. Next base: position 265,181 of record NZ_JACONZ010000003.1, on the reverse strand, counting down.
TGCCGCCCGCGCTGCGGGAGCTGGAGGCCGTGCGCGCGCTTTGCCTGCTGGCGCAGGACTACGCCCCCCGCACCGCCGAGCGGCCGCAGAAGCTGCTCGAGAGCTGGCTCGCCGGCGCGGGCCTGCCCCTGTCGCCGCCGCTGGACCGCCTGCTCTCGGCCGCGGCTTCCGCCATCGACCTCGGGGCTTTTCTGCAGAACCTGCAGCTGGGCGAGGAGGGGGACCTCGACCGGCCGGGCGCAAGGGTCTACCCCACTGACGCGGTGCAGCTGATGACGCTGCACGCGGCAAAGGGGCTCGAGTTCCCGGTGGTCTTTCTCTGCGGGCTCAGCGCCGGCGTGCTGCCCTACGATGCGCCGGGCCGGCCTGCGGACACGGAAGAGGAACGCCGTCTTTTTTATGTGGGCATCACCCGCGCCGAGCGCGAACTCGTGCTGCTGGCCCCGGGGGAGCCCTCCCCGTTTGTCGCCGACCTCGCCGCCGTACCACTGCAGCGGGGCAGCGTTCTGGAGGGCCGGCACACGGCGCAGGGCAAACAGCTGAGTTTGTTTGAACTATGACCCCCCAGCCCTACCGCAGTGCGGGCCCGCTTCTGCGCCCGCTGCGGCGGCAGGGGCGCCATCAACGACCGCCCCGGCCCCCGTTCGGCCACTTTCCTCTCCCCGCACCGGGCCGCGAGGTGCGGGCAGGGGCTGCCTGGAGAAAGCAAAAAAGGGTTGGCCGGGGGGACGGAGTGCCCCTTTTTGCCCCGCGCTCTTCGTGTCCTCCCCGCGAGCCGGACGGCCCTATGGCATTTCCAACGCCCCTGAGCCGCCGCAAAGCCGCGGGGCGCGGCCGCCTGAAAAAAGCCAAAAACAGGTTTGCCCCAAGGGTGCAAGGCGCCCCTTTTTGCCCCGCGCTCTCCGTGTCCTCCGCGGGACGGGCGGCCCGGTGGGGCTTCCAACGCTCCAAAAACGCAGCAAGGCCGCACGGCGCACCGTGCGGCCTTGTCTTTTTTCATCCCCGGACCGCCGGGGCCGCGGGCGGCGCTTTTGCCGCTGCGGACCGGGCCGGGACCGACTGTACTATCTGGGAAACGCCTTTCTGCCGATAGCTTCCCAGCGCGCTCATGCTCAGCGCCATCAGAAGCAGATTGAACAGCAGGATCCCCGCCAGTACGGCGGCCACGATCTTCCACACTCTGCGGGCGCGGCGGTTTTTGACCGCAAGCTGCTCGTTGATGCGGGCCAGCTGGAGCGCCACTTCGCCCGGCTCCGCCCCCCGCGCCGGCTTTGCGCCCAACAGGGCGTCCACCGGCACTTCAAATATCTCCGCGATCCGCAGCAGCGCGTCTGCGTCCGGCACCGACAGTCCTTTCTCCCACTTGGACACGGTCTGGCGCACCACGTGCAGCCGGATGGCCAGTTCCTCCTGGGACAGGCCTTTTTCCTTTCGATACGCCCTCAAATTCTCCTGCAGCATCCGCCGCGCCTCCTTTGGGGTCCCTGCGGCCCCTTTTGTTGAAGCCATTGTAGCCCCGCGCGCGCCGTTGCCGCAAGCAACGGGGAGTAACAGGTCCCTTTTTCCGCTCAGGCGGCCTGCTCCCGCTCCCGCCGTTTGAGCTCCGGCCAGATGGTAAGCAGCATTGTCACATAACAGGCGACGCCGCCGATGAAATTGGAGATGGGCTCGGCCAGGAACACGCCGTCCACCCCAAGGCCGAACAGCCGCGGCAGCAGCAGCGTGAGCGGGATGACGATAAACGCCTTGCGCAGCAGCGAAAAGAACACCGCCTGTTTGGAGCGGCCCAGGGCCACCGACACCGCCTGCCCGGCCATCTGCAGCGACATCATAAAGAAACCGAAAAAGTAGATGTGCATTGCGGGCACACAGGCCTCCATCAGCGCCGGGTCATCGTTGAACACCGCAATAAACACGCGGGGGAAGAAAAACAGCAGCGCCCACACCAGCACCGTATAGCCGATGCACAGGGCGGTGGTGAAGCCGATCCCCTCCCGCACACGGCGGTATTTGCGCGCGCCGTAGTTGAAGCTCATCACCGGCTGGGCGGCGTTGGTCACGCCGCTCACCACCGTCATCACCACCTCGCGCACCGAGTTGAGCACGGTCATGACCCCCACGTACAGATCTCCGCCGAAGGTCTGCAGCGTGGCGTTGCAGACGCTTTGCACCGCGCTGTTGGTGACCGCCATGATAAAGCTGGAAAAGCCCAGCGCGGTGATGCGGCCCACCACCGGCAGCTGCACCCGCATCCAGCGCGGCTCCAGCCGCAGCAGCGTGCGTCTGCCGCACAGAAAGCCCACCGCCCACAGGGCCGAGACAAACTGAGACAGCACCGTGGCCAGCGCCGCGCCGCGCACCCCCATATCAAAGACAAAGATGAACAGCGGGTCCAGGGCGATGTTGAGGGCCGCGCCGATCAGCACCGTCATCATGCCCTTGCGCGCAAACCCCTGCGCATTGATAAAATTGTTCATGCCAAGGCCCAGCATCACAAAGACGCTGCCAAGCAGGTAGATGGTGATATAGTCGCTGGCATAGGGATAGGTGACGTCGCTGGCCCCAAACAGATAGAGCAGCGGCCGTTTGAACAGCAGCACCAGCGCAGTCAGCAGCAGGCCGGTGGCGGTGAGCATCGAAAAGACATTGCCCATGATGCGGCAGGCCTCTTCGCTGTCGCCGCGCCCCCTTGCCATCGAGAACAGCGGCGCGCCGCCCGCCCCGAAAAGGTTTGCAAAGGCGATGACCACCGTCAGGATGGGAAAGGTCACCCCCACCCCGGTCAGGGCGTTGCCCGCCGCGGCGGGCAGGTGGCCGATATACATCCGGTCCACCACACTGTAGAGCACGTTGATAAGCTGGGCCACCACCATGGGCAGCGCCAGCCGCAGGATGTTGGAGGGCACGGTCCCCTGCGAAAAATCGCTCTGAGCCGCAGCCCCCGCGCCCGCCGTTTGTTTTTCTTCCTCCATTTTCACCTATCCCTGCTTTGTGATCTCCCGGCCTGCGGGCTGCGCTTCCGCCGCCAGGGCCGGATCTCCGGCGTGGGTGACCACGCCCCGCAGCTGCGGGGCGATCAGCTGCTGCACCCGATACTGTGGGTAGCCGCCGCCCAGCAGCAGGTCGGACATGGGGTCCTTTGTGCCCGTGTTCGCCGCCTGCCCCACCACCTTGCTGATGGCAAGGGCCAGGCTGGGGCTCTCGTCCAGCCGCAGCAGCACGCCCTCCTCCTGCCGCGAGAGCTTGATGCGGCGGCAGGAGCTGTGTTCGGGCAGGCAGAGCTGGATCTTCAGCACCGGCTGGTCGTCCTCATCCAGCTTTACCTCGGCGCGCGCCGCAGTGAGAAAGGTCTCCCCCTGCATGCACACGCGGCCGTCGGCCCAACGCTTCCAGCCCGCGGGCAGACACAGCGTCGCGCCGCCCTCTTCCCAATACAGGATCAGCGCGTCCTCCGCGGCCTCGATGCGCAGCGCCCGCACCCCGTCGGAAAAGCGTCCGTCCATAAACTGCAGGATCATCGGCATCAGGCCGCCCCTGCTCTTTTCAAACCGCCAGGTTTCGCCGCAAAAAGCCAGCGCCTCGGGGGGCAGGGCGCGGGGCGGCGGGGCCGGCTGCGGCCCGCGCGCCCTTTTGCTCAGGCGCGCCCAGGCCGCGCGGTACCAGGGCTGCGGCAGCGGAGGCGGGGGCACCGGGCGGTCAAACTCCAGCGCCGCCAGCACGCGGGCCAGTTCTTTTTCCCCCGCCGGGTCCGCGGGCAGCGGCCCGTCTGAAAAATGCGGCTGTGCCAGCGCCGCCCTCAGGCGGGTATAGGCCACCGAGTCGGTGAGCAGGTTGCCGTTGCCCGAGGTCAGCACCGCAACGACGTCCTGCTGCGGAAAGACCGCCACATACTGGCCGAACATGCCGTTCATCAAAAAGCTGCCGTCCTCTTCCCGCGTCCAGATCTGCCAGCCGTACTCGCCGTCCGCGCCGGTGATCTGGGTGCGCACGGCCTCCCGCGCCCAGGCTTCGGGGATCAGGCGGCGCTCTCCCTGCGGCCCGCGCCAAACGCCGCCCTGCAGATAAAGCTGACCGAATTTGAGCATGTCTTCCGGGTCCAGATACATGCCCCAGCCGCCCTTTTCAATGCCGCAGGGGCATTTCTCCCATCCCACGGGGCCAAAGCCCAGCGGCTCAAAGATGCGCGGGGTCAAAAAATCCGTCAGGCCCTGCCCGGTGGTCTTTTTCACCAGCGCGCTGAGCAGATAGCTGTTCATGCTGTTGTAAACAAACTTCGCGCCCGGCTCAAACGCGACCTCCGATTCAAAGATGGCCCGCACCCAGTCCCGCTCCAGCGCCTCCCCCATCTCGTTGAAGGTGATGCCGCTGCACATGGTCAGCAGATGGCGCACTGTGATGGCCCGGGTGCGCCGGCTGGTCAGCAGGCTGCAGTACTCCGGGAAATAGTCCGCCACCTTATCGTCCAGGCCAAAAAAGCCCTCCTCCACAGCCAGCCCCACCGCGGTGCCGGTAAAGCTTTTGCACAGCGAATGGGTGACATGCCACACCCCGGACCGAAACGGGGCAAACCAGCCCTCGCTGACCACCCGTCCATGCCGCGCCACGATCAGCCCGTGCACGCAGGCCCCTTTTGCCGCGGCCAGATCGCAGTAGAGCTGCGCCAGCGCAACGCTGGACATGCCCTCCGCCTCCGGCCCGCTGCGGGGCATCCTCTGGGCCGGGCCGCCGCCGGTGAACTCCGGCTTGGAGTCCGGCTCATAGGGCAGCACGCGGGTGCCGTGGCCCAGCAGTACCTCCCGCAGCAGCCGCAGCGTTTTTACCTGTGTCATCAAAGCCATACCGCTTTCCCTCCCACCGGCAAAGATCCGATATCTACTGTATTATACCGCGTCCGGCCCGCGGGAGCAAACGGGCCCGCCGCCGGGCGTGTTGTTCTGCCCCGCGGTGCGCTGTGAGCAGGCGCGGAGAGACCGGGGGCAGATCTTTTTCTTGAAGCGCGGGGGCACGCCGCCGCGATCTCAGAGCTGCCCCTCTGCCCGCAGCCGGTCCAGCAGCGCCGCGCAGCCCTCGCGGATCTCTGTGCAGGCCGTATCAAAATCGCCGCTGTACCACGGGTCCTCAATATCCCGCGGGCGGGCGGTGAAATCCAGCAGGCGAAAGACTTTCCCCTCCGGGTCACCGCCCAGGATGCGCAGCATGTTGCGGATATTATACTGCTCCATGCCGATAAGCCGGTCCCAGCGGCCATAATCGGCCCGGACAAGCTGGACGGCCCGTTTGCCGCCCGCGTCGATGCCCAGCTGCGCCAGTTTGCGCCGTGCCGGGGGATACACCGGGTTGCCGATCTCCTCCGCGCTGGTGGCTGCGCTGGCCACCAGCGCCCGTCCCTCCAGCCCCTGTTTATGCAGCAGATCACGGAACAAAAACTCCGCCATGGGCGAACGGCAGATATTGCCGTGGCAGACAAAAAGTATTTTTATCATCTCTTTTATATCCCTTCACAAGCCTTCAAACCCTGATGCAACGGGCTATCCGGCGTTTTTTCGTTTTTGTGTTTTGCCTCAAACTTACGTTCTTTTTTTGCGGACCCGCACAGATCATCGTTCTTTGAAGGGAGGGCGTTCTCCTCTTCTTTTTTCTGCCTTGCGCGTCTGCCCGCCCGATGAAGAGCCGCCGCTTGGCGCCGGCAGACCGTGCCGCCGTGCGGCCCTTTCCCTGTCTTTGCTGAACGCCGCACCGGCTTATCTCCTTTTCGCGGCACCGGCGAAAAGGCCTCTTTGTCTGCTTCGCCGCATCCCGTGCCGGCACAGCCGGTCGCTTTTCGCGGCTGCGGAGGTTCTGCTTCACCCCTGTCCCTTTATGCGCAGCGCCTCGCCCTGCGCGCCCACGCGCACAGGGCGACCGGCTTTTGATGCGCAATTATACCATAGACGCTTACGCGTCTATGGTATCACGCCCGCAAAGCAGGCGCGATACCCCTTATGCGCAGCGCCTCGCCCTGCGCGCCCGCGCGCACAGGGCAACCGGCTTTTGATGCGCAATTATACCATAGACGCTTACGCGTCTATGGTATCACGCCCGCAAAGCGGGCGCGATACCCCTTATGCGCAGCGCCTCGCCCTGCGCGCCCGCGCGCACAGGGCAACCGGCTTTTGATGCGCAATTATACCATAGACGCTTACGCGTCTATGGTATAATAGACAGACGAGACGAGGCGCGCGATGCAAGACCCGTCTCCTCAAAAATTGTCCGCCCGCCCTGTCGGCGGGCCGAGGAGGTCATCACATGGAAATTTTTCACGGGCGGCCGGAGGACTGCCGCGGCCGCGAAGCGCGCGAGGTGCGCACTTACGATCTGCTGGACCGTCTGGGCGTGGAGTACCTGCGCACCGACCACGCCCCCGCCACCACTATGGAGGTCTGCAAGGAGATCGACCGGGTGCTGGACGTGCTCATCTGCAAAAACCTGTTTCTCTGCAACCGCCAGCAGACCCGGTTTTATCTGCTGATGATGCCCGGGGACAAGCCTTTCAAGACCAAGGACCTCTCGGCCCAGCTGGGCGTGGCCCGCCTCAGCTTTGGCAGCGAGGACTTTATGGAACAGTTCCTCGGCCTGCACCCCGGCAGCGTCAGCGTGCTGGGCCTGATGAACGACACGGACAAGCAGGTGCGCCTGGTCATCGACGAAGAGGTGCTGCGGGACGAGTACGTGGGCTGCCACCCCTGCCAGAATACCAGCAGCATCAAACTGCGCACCGAGGACCTGCTGCATAAGTTCCTGCCCGCCGTGGGGCATGAGCCCACCGTGGTGCGGCTTTAAAAGACACCGTCCCGCGGACAAAAAAGGACGCCTCTGCGAAAAAATTGCCGCAGAGCCAACGCGCATTTTCTCCTGAACTTGAGGAACAGCGGTCACTCTGCCGCTTTTTTCGCACCTACGCGCCTGCTCTGTCCCCAAAAAGCCATGGCCCGGGGCCCAAAAGCCGCTTTGCCGTTCTGGGGCGGCTTTTTTCTATTGTATTCTGGAGGGGGGCGTAAAAAGCCTCCGTCCTTTTCAGCGCAGCGCCCCCTGCAGACCGCGGAACGCCCGCTTCCAGCGTCTGTCCCGCTGAAAAGCCGGACCTGTCCACCTTTGATCAGCAGGTCAGGCCGCGCACGGCCCTGTCTGCCCGCGCCGGGGAATGGTGTTCCGCTTTTTCGCGCGGGACGGGGCGGCTGTCACCGCCCGCCGCCCCCATAGGCGGCGATCGCTTCGCTGCTCCAGCGCAGCAGCTCCTGTGAGAGGGATCCAAACTGCTGCGCCGCTGTCTCCGGGCGGCGGCGCAGCTCCCGGGCAGTCTCCATCAACCGTTGGTCCGGCCCCTGCAGGAGCGGGATCAGTTCCTCTTTTCTGCGGATATAGGCCCCGCTCTCGCAAAAATATTTTGCCTGCAGCACAAACGCAGCCCCTTTATACAGACCAGCCAGCACAGCCGGATCTTTTTCATGCAGCAGGTTGTGACAGCAGCCGTGGTAAAGATCGCATGCCCCTGTGAGCACCGCCCGCCGTGCGTCCTGCGGGCCCGGCTGCGGGCAAAGAAAATCCAGGCTGCCGTGCACCGGCGTGGTGTCCCGGCAGAACTGGAAGAGATCCGCGCGGTCCCAGCCCTGCAGTTCCGCTTTGCCGGACACAAAACCGCAGATCTTTTCGCGGTGCTCCATCTTCTCCAGCAGCGCAGCATAGCGCGCCAGCTCCGGCGGGCCCAGCTTATCAAAGATGACCACCACGTCCAGGTCGCTGTCCTCCGTGGCCTCTCCCCTACCATAGCTGCCCTGCAGGCCGATAAAAACGATGCGCTCGCCAAACTCCTCCAGCACACTTGCGGCAAATGCTTCCATCCACTGCCTGATCGGTACCATCCGTTTCTCCTCCTTTGTCCGGGCGCGCACAAAAGCGCCCAAGTCAGCCCGCAGCTCCCCAGTGCAGGATCTGCGCCGGAGCACAGCGCAGCGCTGATCGGGCTGCGCTGTGCTCCACATTTTTTCGCACCGCCCTGCCAGCGCCGGGCCGCCCGACGCTGCAAAGCCCTGTAAAGAGCGCGTCAAGGGCGGTTTTTTCCGCCCTTTTGCTTTGCACAGATCCTGTCCCTGCCGCCGCGCAGCGCGCAGGCTCCCGGGCCCCGCTTTTCTCTGCGCTTTGCACAGCCGGTCCTCTGCTGCGTCCCGGTGATGTTTTTTGCAGCCCCTGTCTCTTTGTTCCCGCGCGCCGCTTTTTATAAAGCGACAGACAGTTTCATTATAACAGGTCTGCACCGCTGCGAAAAGCAGTTCCGCAGTCGTCTGCCGCCCCCTGCACGGTGTTCCTCTCCCTTTTGAAAAGAAAAAATCAGCTTGTCATGCCTATCGGCCCGCTCCTTTCGGCGCCGCCGGGCTTTTGCCGAGGGCCTCGTGTCTTCTCCCCTGCGGCTTTTCCTTCCCCTAAACGATCACCCGCCGCGTCGTGATAATTCGATGGACAAAGCGCCCTGCCGCCCCACGGCATCCCCTTTTTCGGTGGGGATGAGGACGGCCGGGAGAGTTCTTCTGACCACGCGGGCATTGCGGTGCGCAGCGAAAATGGCCGCACCAACACAGCGGAAGAAAACGCTGGCCGCCAGGGCCGCAAGAAAGGCCCCCTCCTCGGCTGCTGTGAAATCCCGGGGTATGTCCTCAACTTATTGAGTTCGCTTTACCACAAAAATGCTGCCCACATGGGCAGCATTTTTATATGGCGGCGCGGGCAGGTTTGGCCTGCTCCGCCCCATTTTATAGGCGCCTCATTTCTTCCTGCATAGCCGCAGGTAAAATGGAAGAGAATGATATGCAGGAGGTGTTTATACAATGAAAGAAATCACAGAGCAGAGTGTGCAGGCGTTTGAAGCCCACCTGTACCTCAATGAAAAATCCCGAGCCACAGTGAGCAAATATGTCCGGGCGGTACGGCGTCTGGCGGCATTTTTACAGGGTACAGAGCTTACAAAGACCCGTCTTTTAGAATACCGGGAGTATCTGCAAGGCAAGAGCAGAGCCCAGACCGTCAACGGGGCGCTGTCAGCCATAGGCGCGTTCCTGGATTTTAGCGGTCGGCAGGACTGTAAGGTAAAGCTGCTGAAAGTGCAGCGGCAGGCATTTCTGGATGAAGCGCGGGAGCTCTCTGAAGCGGAGTACAAACGGCTGCTGGCGGCGGCTCGGGCGAGGGGAAACGAGCGGCTGTATCTGCTGATGCTGACCGTATGCGGCACCGGCATCCGGGTGAGCGAACTGGCGTCTATCACGGTGGAAGCAGCAAAAACAGGCCGGGCGGAGATTCGCATGAAAGGCAAAAACCGCACCATCATCCTGCAAAAGGATCTGCGGGGCAGGCTGCTTCGGTATGCAAAGGAACACGGCATTGAAAGCGGTCATATCTTCCGCACCAAAACCGGCAAGCCCTTAGACCGGGCCAACATCTGCCACGACATGAAGCGCCTGAGCCGGGCGGCAAACGTAGACTCCCGCAAGATATTCCCCCACAACCTGCGCCACCTGTTCGCCCGCACCTTTTATGCTGTTGAACACAACCTGGCGCACCTGGCCGATGTGCTGGGCCACAGCAGGATCGAGACAACGCGAATTTATGTGGCGGTGAGCGCCGCGGCCCATGAAAAGGTCTTGAACCGAATGAAACTGATCCTCTAAAAGAAAAAAAACCACAGAATAATCCTTCTGTGGTTTGCCTGTTTCTTTCACCATCGCCGCAAAACGCATCTAATGGAGAAAATCACACCATGAAATAATCCTTCTGTGGTACGCTTGCCCCTGCTTACACTTTCAGACTTAATGTGATTACATATAACATAGCACGATTTTTCTCTCTTTTCAAGAGAAGCGGCCGCAAAAACAGACGGAGTTGGAAGAAAAACTAAAATTTGCGCACAACAAAAAAGCCTGAAACCTTTTCCGTGTTACAGGTTTTTTTATTCTGCCCCAAAGGGGAGGCTCTGCAAAAACAGCAGGGCTTCCCCTTTGCTTTGCCGGCCAAATTTTTCCCCTTTCGCCGCAGCGTTTACCACAGAAGGATTATTCTGTGGTGACGTAAGCAGAAGCACGGCCGGCGCAAGCCGACTGTGCCAAAGCCAAGGGCTTTCAGCACACAGGCCCGACTGCAGCCGGGGTACAGTGAAAACTTAAAACCGGCCAATACGCCGGCTGTTTCTTTATTTTGCCAAAAAAGGAGATGGTGTATTTAGAGCTGGAGGAACTGCTGCAGACGCGTGGGGAAACTACGGGCTGCGATCAGCAAACTGTCTGCCGGGCCGCATCCGTCCTTATGGAGCGGCTGGTAGACAAATTGCAAACAGGAATATCGTTGATCTCGGCAAAGGCTTTGGCCTATTCAAGATAAAGCTGAAGACATCTCCTTTGGTGGAGAACTCCCCCCGGCGCCCAAAGCGACCTTTACAAGGTGGTATTCCGGGAGGGCAACAACAGGAAGTGGAGGATGAGGGTGGCTCATGATAAAACGCAGATATGAAATTCCCCAAAAAGATCGACCTGTTTATTCCAGCGTGACCCTGCCGCCCAACGCCCGGCTTTTCATGCTGACCTTTGGCGAGAGAAACGCCCCGGAAAGATGGTCTGTCCGCCATCTGTTTTTTAAGGAGCCGGGGCAATTTTCCTCCGTGAGCGGCGCGCTTTTGTGGATGGAGCGCATACTGGATGAATTGGATTGCCCGCAGCCCGATACTCAAAGGCGCAGCTTCTTCCCTCAGAAAAAGACGAGAGCGCAGGAAAAGCAGGAATATCTGGCGTGGCTGAATGAAGAAAAGCCCAAGCCCCTCTCCCCTTGTTGGGAGCCGCAGCTGTTTTGCCACGCAGACAGGGCCTTGGAGGTGTTCTACATCCGGGTGCTCTACCGCCAGCACAGCAGCTGGCAGGGGGAGATCTACTGGAAGCAGGGCCAGCAAAAGCAGTATTTTCGGAGCGTTTTGGAGTTGATGCTGCTGATCGATTCAGCTCTGCAAGGACCAAAGGCCCCAGAACAGCAGCAAAACTGCGCAGAAAAACCTTAGTCTCTTGTGTTGGATTTGAAGACAGAGAGGAGCAGGTCATGGGCATTTTAAACAGAAGTTCTTTAGGTCTGCTGGATATTCTGGCGGCAAAATCCGGCTGCACCTACCTGTCCGACCTGGCGGGTGCTGGCAGCTCGGCTTTGCTTCCTCATTATCTGCAGGAGATCGACGCGGCGGCTTTCAGTCTGCGGGAATGGGAGGATGCGGCGGCCTATCTTATCGGACAGAGCTGTTCCTTTGAAACGCAGGAGCAGGCGAAACAGTTTTTGATCGCATTCGCGCCGAAAAAAGGTGCAGAAAGCAACGAAAGGAAGAGAGAAACATGAAACAGGCAAAGCCGGGCAGGCTAATATCCGTTCTTCTGATGCTGACTATGGTTTTCTCCCTGTGTGGGATGACAGTGTTTGCGGCAGAATATGGGGTCCAGATCAATACCGGAGCCACAGGCAACACGAAAAACACATGGGTAAGCGACAGCAACGCGGCGGATATTCTGGAGGACGGCGGCAGTGTTTCTTATGATGCTACTGCCAATACCCTTACCCTGAACAACGCCAATTTGTCATATGACGGATCGGGGAATTCCATTATCTATGCGCCAAATAATAAGGATCTGATCATAAACCTGATCGGTACAAACACAATGCGTGCGGATCAGTGTATCTTTGTGACCGGTACCCTGACCATCACAGGGGAAGGCTCTTTGACCGCTGATGGCGTGTCCTATGCGGTTGCGGGTTTAAAAGGTCTTACGGTAGATGGAACTAAGGTCTCCGCAAATACTACAGGGAACAGCAGCGCGGCAATTCTCAGTTCGCAAGGTATCGTAACGATACAGAATGGCGCAACAGTAGAGGCGACATCGACGAACAAGTCGGGGATCTCCGGAACCAACGGCGTAACCGTCACAGGCGGCAGTATCGTGAAAGCGTTTGCCCAAAACAGCGAATACGACGCGGCCCTGGCCGCATCAAGCGGCGAGATCAAAATCGAAAATTCCACTGTAACTGCAGCCAGCGCCAACGCCGCCGGGATCTCAACAAATGGAAATGTCACGATCACCGACAGCACCGTGGAGGCTAAAAGCGAGTTCCCCGGCACGGACGATTTTGGCATTTATGCAATTGGCGGAAATAATGTCTCTATTTCAGGCGGGACCGTCACGGCGGTCTCAACGGGTAAAGGCGCAAATGCTATTTGTGCATGGGACGCTATCAACATTTCAAATGACGCCGCCGTGACTGCTAAGGCGGAAAATAGCGCAAGCTATCCCTCTATCTTTGCAGAGAACAGCGTGAGCATTTCCGGCAGCCAAGTGACAACAGTATCCGGCGGTGACGCGGGGATCTTTACCCCCGGCTCTGTTTCCATTACAGACGGTTCGGATGTGGAGGCCAGCGGGTATTGGCCGGCAATTCGAGGCAATGGCGGCGTTACCATGACCGGCAGTACGGTAGCTGCTGAGTCCAGCAATGATGTGGCGATCTACTCTCCCCAAAATGTGAGCATTGCCGACAGCATTGTGGAAGCCAAAGGTGTAGAGGGTGCAAACGGGATCAAGGCAAATGGCGCCGCCTCTTCTAATGGCTCCTGGATCAGCACTTCCGGCTCGGAAACCTTTGAGGGCAGCATCGCAAACAGCGTTTTGATCAACGGGACAAAAGGGACAGTGGTCGGCGATGCCGTTATTCCCGGGGATGTCACCATTCCTGCCGGGACGACTTTAACGATTCCCTCCGGCGCAAGCCTCACCGTCCCGGCAGGCGTTACCTTGACAAACCAGGGGACCGTCGATGGTGAAGGGAAAGTCACCAACAACGGGACCGTGAACTGCGCGACTCATACCCGCGGCACGGCTACCTGCACCCAAAAAGCGGTTTGCGCCGTCTGCGGCAAAGAATACGGCGATCTGCTTGCCCACAGCTTGACAAAAACCGAGAAAAAGCCTGCCGCCTGCACACAAGCCGGTCATGAGGCTTATTGGACTTGCAGCGTTTGCAATAAACTCTTCTCGGACGAAAATGGGACAACTGAAATCGAAAAGCCTGTCGCAATTGCTGCCACCGGCCACTCCTATGGCACCGACTGGAACTACGATGCAAACGGCCATTGGCACGAATGCACGGTCTGCCATGGGAAAGATGCCGTTGTTGTCCATACTTTCCATTGGGTCATCGATAAGGAGGCCACCGCTTCTGAAAAAGGCAGCAAGTACGAGGAATGCTCCGTCTGCCACTATAAAAGAGCGACCGTGGAGATCCCCGCTACCGGCAGCACGACGACCACGCCTGCATCCCCGCCCTCCCGGCCGGATAAAACCAATCCTCAGACGGGCGACACCAATCACTTAGGGGTCTATGTTTCTCTGCTGCTCGTTTCCGTCATCGGCCTTGGCACCACTTTTGCAATTTCTAAAAAGCGGAACTGTCACGGCAAGCAGGCAAAATGATCTGATGAAACACGGCGCGGAGGTCATCTCTCTGCGCCGTGTTTGTGTTTTGGACTTAAAAACAGCGCCGCCTGCCCCGGCAGGGCAAGTCGCCCGTAACTGAAGAAGAATACGCCTCCCGGGCAAAGCATTGCTGAATACTCCCGGCAGATAGGATAGGATCACCATGAAACAAAAGCAAGTCTGGATCCTCACAATACTTTTTCTCATTCTGTTCTGCATCTCCGGCTCTATGCTGCTCTCCCATTTTCTGACTGGATGGCAGGAAGAAAAAGCCTTTCAGGAGATCGCACAGCAGATCTTGCAAAACTCCTCACAAGCCTCGGACCAGAACACATCGGCCCCTTTGACCACAGACGACGGTATCCTCCTGGAATATGCGTCCCTGTATGGGCAGAACCCCGACCTGTTCGGCTGGATCGCCCTGGAGGGTACCGAACTGAACTACCCCGTCATGTATACGCCGGATGACCCGGAGCATTACCTGCGCAGGGCTTTTGACGGCAGCAGCGCCCTCAGCGGCACCCCATTCCTGGATGCAAGATGCTCTGCCGGCTGCGGGAATTATATCCTCTACGGCCACCATATGAACAACGGCACCATGTTTGCCGGGCTGCTCTCCTATGCTGACAAAAAATTCTGGCAGGAACATCCGGTGATCCGCTTTGATACCCTGTACGAAAAGGGCGAGTATACCGTTTTGGCGGCTTTCTATTCAGAGGTCTGCCCCGCGGACGCGGAGGGGGCCTTCCGCTATTACAACTATACTGATCTGCGGGAGAAAGCTGTTTTTGAGGATTATCTCCGGCAGGTGAAGAGCTCCGCGCTCTACGATACGGGCGTGGAGGCAGAGCACGGCGATCAGCTTCTCACCCTTTCCACCTGCAGCTATCACGCCGAAAACGGGCGGTTTGTCGTTGTGGCGAAAAAGATCGGCGGCGGGGCGAGCCAATAAAAACAGCAAAGCGGTCAGTTCTTTTCCAGCCTTTCTGCCGTTCTGCTGTGCGGCCCTTGCCCGGGCGGCTCCCGCCGCCTGAATTTCAAAGGGGCAGCCAAGCACCTGTGGATAAAACTTATTTGCGGGGCGATCGGACCTCTGCCGATTCAGGACAGGGCGTCCGCTCCGGGTAAGCCGGACGCGCCGACCGGTCATCCTGATTTAAAAAGAGCCGCTAGAGCTGCAGCCGAAGTGGGCGGACGCACCGGGTTCACGCAAAAGAGAAAAAGCCTGTGATCCCTTGAGATCACAGGCTTTTCTGTTCTGCTACTACTGGGCAAAAACGATATTTCTGTAAAGTGTAAAGAATAAAAGAATTATGCCTCTAAAATTCAAAAGTACACATAAGTTGATTACCAAATATCGGATTGTACTTAACATATTTTCCGACAAGATTCCGACACTTATCTCCAATGATTTTTTGAACCATGCAATCAGAAGAGAATACCCCTGAGTCAATGATTACTTTTTTAACATTACTTGCACCAATGATTACCATCTTTCCTTCAGATACCAACAGTTTTTGAGAGAAGCCACTATTATTTACTGAAGCAAAAACCTCACATTGTTCTGGTAAATTAGTTGTTAATACAATATTGTCATCTTGTTTTGTAGCTGCAAATTCAACAAAAATATCTTTTCCTTGTTCAGGTAACGGTTGCTGCATACTCGGTGGTAATGGTGGGATTTCACCCATTCTGATTTGACGTCCCTTATAATACCAAGTATAACTCATATCGTGATAAAAATATTTTGATCCAGTTAACAAACTCATAAAAATTACAATTTTTTGTTCAGCTTCTGACAATAGCGGCATTTCGATACCCTTTTCTACTGCTAACTTATTTTGCTTTTTAAGAAATGAAAACAGACCTGTCTTTTATCTTTTAATAAAAAACAGGTCTGTTTTGTTGGCTTGTGTTGACGAAAAAGATCTGTTTTCTCGCCGGATCATTGCCTATAAAGTTTCCAAGAAGAACAGCACCCAGCTTATTACGGCTACGCTTACAATGGCGTGTGACACTCGCGAGCCAGAGGCTGGACTAATTTTTCACAGCGATCGAGGCGCACAATATACATCCCATCGCTTTCAGCAATTGCTTCATGACTGTGCATTTGTACAGTCATTTTCCCATTCAGGCCGACCACATGATAATGCGGTCGCGGAGTCGTTCTTTGCGTCTCTCAAAAAGGAGGAGTTGTATCGGAGGGATTACCCGTCAGAGGCAGCCTTTAAGCATGGCATTGACTCCTGCATAAAGTTCTACAACACGCAACGTCCCCATCGGACGTTGAAAAATCTAACACCATGTCAAATTGAAAAGCAGTTCATGGGTATCTCATGAACCAGTCATGACCCTCCCATGAGGCTCTCATGAGCCGTGACACATAGGGGTTCAGATTTCAAAATTTTTACTATTTGCACTTCGAATTTGGACTATTTGCGTTTTCATGTGTCATTTTCAGAAGAGATATTAAAAGCCCGTAAGCCTTGCAATATCAAGGCTCATGGGCAAAAAAGGACCATAGCCTACCCGCCAAATCTCATGGATTTGTTCGAATAGGCTATGGTCACTCACTTGGCGGAGAGGGTGGGATTCGAACCCACGGTACCTTGCGGTACAACTGATTTCGAGTCAGTCCCGTTATGACCACTTCGATACCTCTCCATCATGGCGCTGCCACGGCTGCTGCCGCAGAGGCGCTTATTTATTATATCAATTGTGCCGCGAAAGGTCAAGAATTATCCATGCTTTTTCCCCTGATATCCCCCACATACTGGTAGGCGATGCGCGGGCTGCCGTCCTCCACATGAATGATACCGCAGCGCGCAAAACCGTTCTTTTCGATCAGGTGCTGCATGGTGTGGTTGTCGTGATGCGTATCGATGCGGATCTCGCCGCTCAGGCAAAGGCAGAATGCAAGGCAGCGCGCAAACACACCTTTCACCGCGCCGTCCCCCGCCACCCGGTGGATGGTGCCGTAGGGGGCGTCGTTTTTCCAGGCCCCCTGTTCAATAACAGCGTAGGTGGGGTCCTTGCCCAGAATAAAGGCAAAAACCCCATGCACCGCTCCCCCCTCCTCGTCCACATAGAGCTGTCCTTTGCGGATATCGTTTTCCAGCAGGGTCCGCGCCGGGTAATCGTCTCCCCACTGGGTGGGGTTTCCGCTGTCTTTCATATACCTGCGGGCCGTGTCGTAAACCCGCAGGATCTGTTCCATGTCTTCCAGCTGTGCTGCCCGTATCAACTAAACGCACCCTTTCCGCGCCCTGCGCTCTCAAAAAGTAAAGATCTGTTTTCGGTCGGCTCTCCTCCTTAAAGCACTAAAAAGCCGGCCCTGCAAAGGGGTCCGTGACCGGGCCGAAAGAGCAGCTCCTTCGCCGCTTTTCCCCGTTTCCCGCTGTTTTGCACCTGTTCCGTGGCCGCAGAAGCTTCCGTTTTTGCTTTTTTCGGCGCCGGGCCGCCGCCTTTTTTCAAACTTTAAGCGGGACACCCTCCGCGCCGCACACCCGGCAGAGGCCGCCCTGTTGTCATCTGAAAGTGTCGCCCGCAGTGAAGAAAAGGCGGACGCGCAAAACCGTTCCGCCACCCACCGCCCTGCAGTGCCGGCGGCGCACAGGGTCAAAAGCGGCCCAGCGGCGCGGTTTGCCGCAAAGAAAGCGCCCTGCGGCGCGCCCGGGGGCCCCTCCTGTCCCGCGGTCTCCGTCCGGCTTACCAGTTGTTCACGGCGTGTTCTGCAAAGGCATAGAGCTCTTTGACCTCCACGCGCGTGCCGTCGTCCAGCACTGCAAAACCGTCGAAGCGGCCGAACACCTGATGACAGCAATTGTCGATGAAGAGCACCTTTGTGCTGGTGGTGCGGTCCCAGGTGGGAGTCATGACCAGCTCCAGCCGCCCCGCCTCATCGGCCAGGCGCCAGCGCTTCATGAAATCCGCCTCATGGGTGATGGAGACCTTTCCCAGCTTGTGCGCCGCACCGCGCCAAAACAGCGTGTTTTCGGTGGCCGCGCTCACATTGCCGAATCCGCAGCCCAGATTAAAGCCGAAGACCTCGCCCTCCACCAGGCCGGTGCCATTGGACCAGAACCACTCGTTATGAAAGGGCCAGACCCCGCGTCCCCAGTCCAACAGGCCGAAGCTTTCCGCCGGGTCAAAAACGTATTCGCTGCCGCCCGCCCGCACCCTGCCGCTGGCCCGCATACAGTTGATCTTGTGGTTATAGTAAAACTGGGTCGGCTTCTGGTCAAACGGGATATTGATCACGATGGACTCGGGGTTTTCCCGCGTGAGGGTGATCTCGGCGTCAAAATCGCCCTTTTTGCAGCACAGCACCCGGGTGTCGCCCTGTACCCGGTACTGCATAAAAATACCGCCTTTGTCATAGGTCAGGGTATGGTCCGCCTCTGCGTCCTGCGGCATATGCAGGCTCCCGAAAGGGAACGCCAGCAGCTTGTCGAAGTTGGCGATCCACTCACCCTTGATGAAGTCGAAAAACATGATGCCCACCTGTCCCGCATAGCTGGCATGCCCCAGCGTGAACTGCAGGCACTTTTCCCGGTCGCTGACCTGATAAAAGTCCCACTCCTTGATGCGGAAAGGGCTGGCCTTTATGGCGCTGCGGTCATAGCGCAGCACGCTGCGGGTGGAATATCCGGGCACAGGGCGCCCCCTCTCATCCAAAACAGGGCCCGGGACGGTAAACAGTTTTTGTTCCATAGCGCCTCACCTCCCATTCATTGTACCGTTGCCGCGCAACGCCCTGCAACCGTCAGATTGTACAAGAAAAATCAATTTATTTTTATGGCCGCTGCCCGGCAGGCAGGCCTTACGGCGAAAAATCAGCGTATGCGGCGGATATCCCGGAGGCTTTCGGCAGAAAGCGCGGCGGGATAACAAAACCGCGCCTGCCCGGTTTTCAGCCGCCGATCGGAAAGGCTTTTAAAAATGGGATGACGGGCCCCTTTATAACTTTTCACAAGTACTTTTACACTGCCTTATAAAAAATTGCTTAAAATAAAATTTTTTATCATATGATTTACGTTTTTTTGAGCTCATTTGCCTATGGAAATTACGAAAATACGGCTTTTAAAAAGTTTTAAGATTATTTATTTAATCTTTGTTTCCTTTGCTTTGACAAACCTTTTGGATCCATTGATTTCTTTTCTCCACAAAATCCAAATTGCTTTTTATCCAAACCAAATAGGAATCTACCGTTTGTGGAAGCGGATCATGAGTAAATTCTGCATCCCCTATCCATATCTTTACTTCGCTATAATCTGCGCTCACACAATCCTGCAAATAAAAGAAGTCTACATACCCTTTAAAATTTACAAATAAATTAAAGAAATCTCGATCTTGCTGTAAAACTTTCGACAAGGGACTTTCTTCTCCTGAATAATATCTGCGAATACATTCTAAAGATAAGTCCCATCTGTCTTTGATGAAAGGATTGCAGCCCCTGCTTTGATTTATCCCACCCATTCTTTTTGGAAAAATGATAGAACCACCAATAGTATAAGATTTTTTTATATAAGCTTCCATATATGCTCTATAGTTTGGCAGTGCATCTTCGACCTGCTGCAGCATTTTTTTATATCTCTTATATCTAAAACTCGCAGTAATCGAATCACTGCCAAACCTAAAATTTTTCCATATAAGATAAGAAGGACCTTTTCCAATGGAAAGATCCAGCATCTCACCGTTAGGCAGCTCTTTACTCCACAAGATTTGATGATATTTTTGCAATGTTTTGCTTAACACATCCGGATCTTTGCCACCTGTCCCGAGACCATCATTTTTGTTCCAAAAGTTTGCCCAATAACCAGGAGTATCCGTTGTAAAATCAAATGAAACATCAATATCGTTCCTCGACATGATCTCATACTTTGCCGTCATATTTTTTGGCCTCCTTTAAAATAGAAATAGGAAGTTTTTTCTCTTCTTTTCACCTCCAGAACAGCTAATTCGGTTCCCCCGTCAACAATCCGGTCGGGCGAACTTTGACTGTCGCCGGCAAATACGCGCGCCCTTGTGCGGTGCATCTTTACTGGGGGAAATTGCCTCTTGCCGCACAGACCGCTCGGGCGTTTTTCCCCCACAGCCCGTTTCTCCTCTCCCCACAAACCTCCCGCAAAAAAACCGCGCGGGAACCCCCGCGCGGTCATAACAGATCGTATTATATGCCGTTCAAATTATCTCTGGTAGACAAACCGGCCGCCCATCATCGTGGCGTCCACCTTGGTGCGGCGCAGCTCGTCGGCGGGCATGGTGAAAATATCCTCGCTGAGCACCACCAGGTCGGCGTAATAGCCCGGCTTGATGCGGCCTTTTACATCCTCTTCAAAGCTGACATAGGCGCTCTCGGCAGTATAGGCGTCCACCGCATCGCAGATGTCCACGCACTCGCCGGGATAGAAGCCGTCCTCCGGCTGTCCGTTCAGGTTTTTGCGGGTCACCGCACAGTAAAGGTTGTCGATGGGGTCCATATCCTCTACCGGGGAATCGGTGCCGAAGCTCATATGGATGCCCAGCCGGCGCATGCTCTCAAAGGCATAACTGGTGGACGACAGCTCCTTGCCCACCCGGTCCTCGACCACGGTCATGTCGTAATGCAGGAAGATGGGCTGCACCAGCGCCAGGATGTCGTTCTCCGCGAACCGCTCCACCAGGGGGCGGTCGGTGATCTGGCAGTGTACCACGCCCAGGCGCAGCGGGTTCTCGCCGTCTTTGCAGACCGTGTCATAGCCGTTCAGCACCAGCTCGATGGCGCCGTCGCCGATGGCGTGGGTCACCACCTGGCAGCCATGCTCGGCCGCCATGGCCACCAGCGTGTTGAACTCCTGCTGGGTGAGGGTGGCAATGCCGCTGGTGGAGGGGTCGTCACAATAAGGTTCGCGCATCAGGGCGGTGCGTGCGCCCAGGCTGCCGTCCACAAACAGCTTCAGCGGGCCGATCTTGTTCACCGCGTCGCCGACGCCGGTCTTGTATCCTGCGTCCAGAAAGCGCTGAAAGCTCTCCGGGTCCTGGAAATTGCACTGGTGATAAACGCGGACGGTGGGGTCCTGCTGCACCCGCTTGTAGGCTTCCAGCATGACCGGCCAGTCCGCCGGGCGCACGTCCATGGTCTGCACCGAGGTCACGCCGCACTCGGCCGCATGGGCCATGGCGGTGCGCAGCGTGTGCTCCACCATCTCCACGGTCTGCTCGGCCTTGATGGCGGTAAAAGCATTGCAGGCGTTCTCGCGGAAGATGCCGGTCAGCTCGCCGTCGGCGTCATAGTCGAACGCGCCGCCCGCCACGGGAGTCGAGTCCTTTGTGATGCCGGCCAGCTCGATGGCGCGGGTGTTGGCGACGAGGATATGGCCGCAGGCGCGCTCCAGCACAATGGCCAGGTCGGTGGAGATCTCGTCCAGGTCCTGCCGGGTGAGCAGGCGGGACTCGTCGGTGAAATAATCCTGGTTCCAGCCGCTGCCGTAGACCACACTGCCCGGGGCGGGCTGATTTTTTTCGATAAACGCGCGGGTGATGCGCTTGACGTCCGCAATGCTGGTGACGCCGTGGACGTCCACCGATTCCAGGTTGGTCCCAACCGAGTAGAGGTGCTGGTGAGAGTCGTTGAAGCCCGGCACCACGGTGCGGCCCGCGGCGTCGTACCGCTCGGCATCCGCCGGGGCGGCGGCCAGGACCTCTTCATTGGTGCCCACAGCCCGGATGAGGCCGTCCTCTACCAGCACCGCCTGGGCAAAATTGTCCCGTTCCACATAGACCTTTGCATTATAAATGACAATTGCCATCTTATTTTTCCTCCTCTTCACCGCGGACAGCCGCCTCGCGGTTCTTCTTGAATACCAGCTCGTAAAGGACCAGGCCCACGATGGGCACCGCCAGGCCGATGACAGAGGTGACGGGGTCCTCCATAAAAGTGTTGATCATCAGGCCGACCATGATCAGGCAGATGATGATGATCATGACGGGATAGCCCCAGACCTTGTAAGGACGGTCCATGGTGGGGTACTTTTTGCGCAGCCGGATGACCGCATAGAAAGTGAGGCCGTTAAAGACCATGCCGCAGAAAGCCACCAGGCTGGTGAGCTGGCCCAGATCGCGGGCGCAGACCAGGGCGATGGACACCACGCCGGACACCACCAGCGCGTTGACCGGCGTCTTGTAGGTGGGGTGCAGCTTGGCCATGCTCTTGAAAAAGGCGCCGTCGCGGGCCATGGCGTAGTAGGTGCGCGGAAAGACCATCACGCAGCCGTTGAGCGAGTTGAAGATGGCCAGGATCATGGCCGCGCCCACGATCAGGCCGCCCGCGCTGCCAAACAGGCTGCCTGCGGCCGCGGTGCCCAGATAGTAGTTGCCGCTCTCGATCATGGAGACGATGGTATCATACGGCAGCACCCGGTAGACCGCGTAGTTGAACAGCACATAGATCACGGTGACGCCGATGATGGAGATGATGATGGCCAGCGGCAGGTTCTTTTTCGGCTTTTTGATCTCTTCCGCAATGCCGTTCAGGTTGGTCCAGCCCTCATAGGCCCACATGGTGGCCACCACGCCGAAAGCCACCATGCCGCAGATCTGTGCAAAGCCGGGGTTGGAAGCCGGGATGACCGAAAGGCTGGGGTTCTGCTTGCCCATAAACAGGCCGCAGATGAGGATGGCAAAGATGGGCAGCATCTTGAGGACCATGAAGATGTTCTGCACGGTGCTGCCCAGCTTGATGCCGAAGATGTTGATCACGGTGAGCAGCACGATCATCGCGATGGCCAGCCCTTTCTGGGTCAGGCCGCTCTCGGCAAAAAAGCTGCCGGGCATCATGCTGGCGATCGAGGTGGAAAACGCCACCGCCAGCGCCGCGTTGGAGCCGGAAGAGCCCAGGATGAAGTTGGAGAAGCCGCTCATGAAAGCGACCCTCTCGCCGTAGGCCTCGCGCAGGTAGACATAGCCGCCGCCCGCTTTGGGCATCATGGCCCCCAGCTCGGCATAGCAGATGCCGCTCATCAGGGTGATAAGGCCGCCGACCACCCACACCAGCAGCGCCAGGCCCAGGCTCATGCCGGCCCGCTGCAGCACAATGCCGCCGATGTAGAAGATGCCGGAGCCGATCATGATGCCCGCCAGCACCGAGATGCCGCCGAACAGGCCAACCTCGCGCTTGAGTTCTGTCTTTTCCGACGAGAGCTCCTGTACGGCCTGTGTGCTTTGATTTTCGTTCATGTGATCTTTCCCCTTTCCAGGTTTGTCGCACAAAAAAAAGTTGCATCCATCGATGCAACTCCCGGACCCGCGAAGGGGCGTCAGTTATCACCGATAGCTCCTCTGCCCTTAAAGGGGCAGGAGTCATGGAGATCTTCTCCCCATGCCCAACTGAGCCGCCGTGCCCGGCGGTCCGTTTCGGCGGTTTGGCCTTTTGCCGGCTTCCCAGGGTGCCCCCTCTGCCGGTTACTCATCCGCGCCGCGCCTCTATCAACTTTTTTTGTGGTTTCACTATAACACAAAGGCCGGGCCGCTGTCCAGCTATTTTTGAACTTTTTGTTACAATGCCAAATTTCGGCCCGCTTTTGCAGCGAAAGCAGACGAAAACAGACAATCCGCCGCCCAAAAAACAAAAAAGAGGGGCGGGCGCCCAGCGTTCCGGGGCGCCCGCCGCCTTTTTTTGCTTTGGGACCTGATCTCACTCGATGATGCTGACGCCGGTCATCTCCTCCGGCTGGGGCAGGCCCATCACCTTGAGCATGGTGGGGGCGATATCCGCCAGACGGCCGCCCTCGCGCAGCTTCGCGCCGGGCACACCGTATACCAGGAAAGGCACGGGGTTGGTGGTGTGGGCGGTAAAGGGGCTGCCGTCCGGCTCGTACATCTTGTCGGCGTTGCCGTGGTCCGCAGTCAGCAGCATGGCGCCGCCGCACTGCTCCAGCGCCTTTACGATGCGGCCCACGCACGCATCCACCGCCTCGACGGCCCTGACCGCCGCGTCGAACACGCCGGTGTGGCCCACCATGTCGCAGTTGGCAAAGTTGAGCACGATCACATCGTATTTGCCGCTCTCGATGCGGCGCACCATCTCGTCGCAGACCTCATAGGCGCTCATCTCGGGCTTCAGGTCATAGGTGGCAACTTTCGGGCTCTTGATGAGGGCGCGGTCCTCGCCCGCGTAGGGTTCTTCCTTGCCGCCGTTGAAAAAGAAGGTGACATGGGCGTATTTTTCGGTCTCGGCAATGCGCAGCTGCGTTTTGCCCAGCCGGGAGATATACTCGCCAAAGGTGTTCGTCAGGCTCTGGGGGCGGAACGCCACCAGCACCCCCGGCATGGTGGCGTCGTACTGGGTGAAGCAGACGTAGGTGAGCGGGAAAAAGCCGTTCTTCCGCTCAAAGCCCTTGAATTCGGGGTCCACCAGGGTGCGGGTGATCTCGCGGGCGCGGTCGGGGCGGAAGTTGAAAAAGATCACGCTGTCCTCCGCCTTGATCGCCGCGCCCCCGGCGATCACAGTGGGCACCACAAATTCGTCGGTGACCCCGTCGGCATAGCTCTTCGCCATCGCGTCCACGGCGCTGTCGTTCTGCTCGCCCTCACCGCAGACCATGGCGCTGTAAGCTTTTTCCACCCGGTCCCAGCGGTTGTCGCGGTCCATGGCATAATAGCGCCCCATCACAGTGGCGATGCGGCCCACGCCCAGCTCGGCCATCTTGGCCTGCAGCTGCTCGACGTAGTCCTTGCCGGAGGAGGGGGGCACGTCGCGGCCGTCCATAAAGCAGTGGACATAGACCTCTTTCACCCCTCTGCGCTTTGCCATTTCCAGCAAACCGTAAAGGTGGGTGTTGTGGCTGTGGACGCCGCCGTCGGACAAAAGGCCCATCAGGTGCAGGGCGCGGCCGTCCTGCGCCGCGTTGTCCATAGCCGCGGCCAGCGCCTCATTCTCAAAAAAGTCGCCGTCCTGGATGCTCTTGGTGATGCGGGTGAGCTCCTGGTAGACGATGCGGCCGGCGCCGATGTTAGTGTGCCCCACCTCGCTGTTGCCCATCTGGCCGTCGGGCAGGCCCACGTCCATGCCGGAGGCGCCGATGAGGGTGTGGGGACACTCGGCAAACAGCCGGTCCAGATTCGGCTTTTTCGCCGCGTGGATCGCGTTGCCGTAGTCGCTGGGGTTGTTGCCGAAGCCGTCCATGATACAAAGAACCAGAGGTTTCATTGGTTTTCTCCTTTTCGTTTAACAGGCTGAAACAGCGGAGCGCGCGCTGTCGTTTTGCGCGCAGCGCAGCCGCTTGCGGCCGGGCTTCTCCCGGCAGAAGCGGCGCTCAAGCGGCCTCAAAAGCAAAACGGGCGCAAACCTGTGCGCAGCGCGCGTTTGCGCCCGTCTCATCAGAAAGAGCCCGGTCCCGGCCGCCGGCGGACCCGGCAGATCACTTGCTGGCAGCCTTGACGATGGCCGCAAAATCCGGCGCCTTGAGGGACGCGCCGCCGATCAGGCCGCCGTCCACGTCCGGCATGGCCAGCAGCTCGTCGGCATTCTTGGCGTTCATGCTGCCGCCGTACTGGATGGTGAATGCCTCCGCCTCCGCCTTGCCGTACAGGGCGGCGATGACCTCGCGGATGGTCTTGCAGACCTCTTCCGCCTGCTCGGCGGTGGCGGTCAGCCCCGTGCCGATGGCCCAGATGGGCTCATAGGCGATGATGACGTTTTTCAGCTCCGCCGCCGACACGCCCCCCAGGGCGATCCGGGTCTGCAGGGCCACCAGCTCGCTGGTGACGCCCTGCTCGCGCTGGGCCAGGCTCTCGCCCACGCACAGGATGACTTTCAGCCCTGCCGCGAGGGCGGCTTTCAGCCGCTTGTTGACCGTCTCGTCGGTCTCGGCAAAATACTGACGGCGCTCGGAGTGGCCGATGATGACGTACTCGACGCCCAGCTCGGTGAGCATGTCGGCCGAGATCTCGCCGGTAAACGCGCCGGACTTTTCAAAATGGACGTTCTGCGCGCCCACCGAGATGTTGCTGCCCGCAGTCTTGGAGACGGCGACCGGCAGATCGGTGAACGGGGTGCAAATGACGACCTCGCAGTCGGCGCCCGCCACTTCGGGGATCAGGGCGGAGATCAGCTCGGCAGCCTCGCCCGCGGTCTTGTTCATTTTCCAGTTGCCGGCGATAACGGCCTTGCGCTTTGCTTTATTCATTGAGAACCTCTCCTTTGTGTGGTGTGATGACAGGCGGCCCCGGCACAGCGCCGCGGCTGCCTGCGAAAAATGCGGCGGGATCAGGATCCGCCGCATTCAGAATACTCAGTTGTCCGCGATGCAGGCGATGCCAGGCAGGACCTTGCCCTCCAGATACTCCAGAGAGGCGCCGCCGCCCGTGGAGATATGGGTCATCTTGTCCGCATAGCCCAGCTGCATGACTGCAGCCGCGGAGTCGCCGCCGCCGATGACGGTGGTGGCGTCGGTCTCGGCCATCGCCCTGGCGACCGCCTTGGTGCCCTCGGCCAGCACCGGGTTCTCAAACACGCCCATGGGGCCGTTCCAGACCACGGTCTTGGCGCTCTTGACCGCCTCGGCAAACGCCTCGCGGGTCTTGGGGCCGATATCCAGGCCCATCATGTGGGCGGGGATCTTGTCGGCGTCCACATAGGTGACCTCGATGACAGCGTCGATGGGGTCGGGGAAGTGCGCCGAAATGGCGGTATCCACCGGCAGCAGCAGCTTGACGCCTTTCTCCTCGGCCTTTTTCAGCATCTCTCTGCAGTAATCCAGCTTCTCGTCATCCACCAGGGAAGAGCCGACCTCCATGCCCTGCGCTTTCAGGAAAGTATAGGCCATGCCCCCGCCGATGATCAGGGTGTCCACCTTGGTCAGCAGGTTTTCAATGACGCTCAGCTTGTCGGCGACCTTCGCGCCGCCCAGGATGGCGACGAACGGGCGCACCGGGCTGTTGACCGCGTTGCCCAAAAACTCGATCTCCTTGCCCATCAGGTAGCCCACGGCGGTGTCCTTGATATAGTCGGTGACGCCTGCGGTGGAGCAGTGGGCGCGATGGGCGGAGCCGAACGCGTCGTTGACATACACTTCCGCCAGGCTGGCCAGCTCTTTGCTGAACGCGGGCTCGTTTTTGGTCTCCTCTTTGCGGAAGCGGGTGTTCTGCAGCAGCACCACATCGCCGTCTTTCATGGCGGCGACAGCGGCGTGGGCTTTTTCGCCGGCTACCTGGTCGTCGTCGGCAAAGACGACCGGCTGGCCCAGCAGCTCGGACAGGCGCACCGCGCAGGGAGCCAGGCTGAACTTGGCCTCGGGGCCGTTCTTGGGCTTGCCCAGATGGCTGCAGAGGATGACCTTACCGCCCTCCGCGACCAGCTTTTTGATGGTGGGCAGGGCCGCGACGATGCGGTTATCGTTGGTGATGGCGCCGTCTTTCATGGGGACATTGAAGTCGACCCGGACCAGGACGCGCTTGCCCTTTACATCGAGTTCGTCAACTGTCTTTTTTCCAAGAGTGCTCATAAAAACCGTACTCCCTTTCTTATTTCAAACTTTCCTGTTCGAATCTTTTTCGGCCGTGGTTTTCACCTTTTCTATTATAATAAGATTTGCCGCCGCATGCAAGCGGTAAACGGCCATTTTACAGGCGAAACGTTAATTTTTTAACAGTTTGGACAAAAGCAAAAGGGCACAAAACAGGAAAGATGGTCCTGTTGATGAAAGCTTCCTGTGCGGGCACGCCGCACCGGCGGAGGAAACCGTCCCGCTCCCCGTCCCGCGCGTCCGCGTCCCGCTCTTTTTCAAAGTCCCGGCTTGCCCCGGCGCGCCGGGAAAAACGCGGCCGGCCGGCGTCCCCGCCGTCCGTCGGGAGCGGCATATCCGGCTTTGGGCAGAGCGCCCATCCATCCCTGGGGGCGGATCGTTTTTGTCTCCCGCTGAACCTCGGGTCAAGATCCGTCCGGCAGCTGCAAAACCACTGAAAACAGAAAGTCAAAAAGACGGATCCCATCCCTGAAAAACCTGCACGCGCACTTTTGAGGGTCTCCGCCTCCCGTGTTCTGTACCAAAAAGCCCGGCGTTTTGCAGGAATGCCGCCTGGAGCAGCCCGCAGAACAGCGGCAGGGCTTTGCGATGGGAGCGGAAGCGCATTTTTGGTTCTTCGATGCGCCCCTTTTCCTAACGCCACTTTTGCGCTGCCGTAAAGATCTTCGCCGAAGATCTGCAAATGTTTTTCAGTTCTATTGCAAAGCCTGTCCCGCCGCAGCGTTTGCAAAGCCCCCGGTCCTGCGCCGCCTCAAAGCGCCAAAAAAGGGACGGCGGAAAATTTCCGCCGTCCCTTTTTTCTTGATCCGTACCGCCTCTAAAAGCTCAATACTGGATATCGCGCTTCTGGTAGGTGGTGTGCAGCAGGTGATGGGCCTTTTCGCTGCCCGGCTCGCCGAGATACTCTTTGTAAAGCTGGATGATCTCAGGGTTCTCGTGGCTCTTGCGATAGGTCTGGCCCTCGTCCTCGCTGTACAGGGCTTTCGCGCGCAGGGCTTTCAGATCGGTGAAGTTGCGCACGCTGGCCGGCTGATAGGGCTGGCCGCCGCCGTTCACGCAGCCGCCCGGGCAGGCCATGAACTCGATAAAGTGATAGCTCTTTTCCCCGCTGACAACGCTCTTGAGCACCTGATGCGCGTTTTCCAGGCCGCTGGCCACGCAGACGTTCACCTGCATGCCAGCCACGTCATAGGTGGCCTCCTTGATGCCCGCGGTGCCGCGGACGTCGTGGAACTCCACGTTTTCCAGCGGTTTGCCGGTGAGGGTCTCGACGGCGGTGCGCAGCGCCGCCTCCATCACGCCGCCGGTGGCGCCGAAGATGGTGCCCGCGCCGGTGGACTCGCCCATCAGCGGGTCAAACTGCTCGTCGGGCAGGTCCGCCCACTGGATGCCCGCGCGGTCGATCATGCGGGACAGCTCGCGGGTGGTGATGGAGATGTCCACGTCGGGCACGCCGTTGGCATCCTGATCGTTGCGCTTGATCTCAAACTTTTTGGCCGTGCAGGGCATGACCGACACACAGACGATGTCCTTGGGGTCGATGCCCGCTTTCTCGGCGTAATAGCTCTTGACCGTGGCGCCGAACATCTGCTGCGGGGACTTGCAGCTGGACAGGTTCTCCACAAACTCGGGGTGATAATACTCGCAGAATTTGACCCAGCCGGGGCTGCAGCTGGTGATCAGGGGCAGCTTGCCGCCGTTCTGGACGCGCTCGATGAACTCGTGCGCCTCCTCCATGATGGTCAGGTCGGCCGCAAAATCGGTGTCGAACACCTTGTCAAAGCCCAGGCGGCGCAGCGCGGCCACCATCTTGCCCTGTACATTGGTGCCCACCGGGTCGCCGAAGCACTCGCCCAGGGTGGCGCGCACGCTGGGCGCGGGCTGCACCACCACATGCTTGGTCGGGTCGGCCAGAGCCGCCCACACCTTGTCGGTATCGTCCTTTTCACGCAGCGCGCCGGTGGGGCAGGCCACGATGCACTGGCCGCAGTGGATGCAGCTGGTCTGCACCAGGTTCGCCTCAAAAGCGGAGCCGATGTGGGTCTTGAAGCCGCGCTCGTTGGGGCCGATGACGCCCACGTGCTGCAGGCTCTTGCAGACCGCCACGCAGCGGCGGCACAGCACGCACTTGGAGTTGTCGCGGATCAGGTGCGGGGCCATGTCGTCGATCTCGCTCTCCGGCATTTCACCGGCAAAGCGCTCAGAGTTGCTCACGCCGTAGCGCAGGCAAAGGGCCTGCAGCTCGCAGGAGCCGTTGCGCACACAGGCCAGGCAGTCCTTGTTGTGGGTCGAGAGCACCAGCTCCAGGTTGGTCTTGCGCGCGGCAAAAACTTTCGGCGTGTTGGTAAAGATCTCCATGCCCTCGTTCACCGGGTAAACGCAGGCGGTGACCAGGCTTTTCGCGCCCTTGACCTCGACCACGCAGATGCGGCAAGCGCCGATCTCGTTGATCTCTTTGAGGTAGCAAAGGGTCGGGATATCGATGCCCACCTCATGGCAGGCCTCGAGGATGGTAGAACCGGCCTTAACGGCGTAAGGCACGTTATTGATCTTGATGTTTACAGTCTCCACGTTTCTTCACTCCCTCTCTTAACCTTTCGAAATCGCGCCGAACTTGCACTTCTCCATGCAGGCGCCGCACTTGATGCACTTGGACTGGTCGATGACATGCGGGTTCTTCACGCTGCCGTTGATGGCGCCGGCCGGGCAGGTGCGGGCGCAGAGGGTGCAGCCCTTGCACTTGACCGGGTCGATGCGGAACTGCAGCAGCTTTTTGCAGACGCCGGCCGGGCAGCGCTTGTCTTTGATGTGGGCGATGTACTCGTCGCGGAAATAGCGCAGCGTGGAGAGGACGGGGTTCGGGGCGGTCTGGCCCAGGCCGCACAGGGCGTTCTCTTTGATGAACTGGGCCAGCTCTTCGATCTTGTCCAGGTCCTCCATCTCGCCGCGGCCGTCGGTGATCTTCTCCAGCAGCTCCAGCAGGCGGCGGGTGCCGATGCGGCAGGGCGCGCACTTGCCGCAGGACTCGTCGACCGTGAACTCCAGGAAGAACTTGGCGATGTCCACCATGCAGGTGTCCTCGTCCATGACGATCAGTCCGCCGGAGCCCATCATGGTGCCGATGGCCAGCAGGTTGTCATAGTCGATGGGGGTGTCGATCAGGCTGGCCGGGATGCAGCCGCCGGAGGGGCCGCCGGTCTGGGCCGCCTTGAACTTTTTGCCGTTGGGGATGCCGCCGCCGATCTCCTCGACGATCTCGCGCAGCGTGGTGCCCATCGGCACCTCGACCAAGCCGGTGTTATGGATCTTGCCGCCCAGCGCGAAGACCTTGGTGCCCTTGCTCTTCTCGGTGCCCATGGAGGAGAACCACTCGGCGCCGTTGAGGATGATCTGGGGCACGTTGGCATAGGTCTCGACGTTGTTCAGGATGGTGGGGCTGGCAAACAGGCCCTTGACCGCCGGGAACGGCGGGCGGGGACGCGGCTCGCCGCGCTTGCCCTCGATGGAGGTCATCAGGGCCGTCTCCTCGCCGCAGACGAAAGCGCCGGCGCCGAGCTTGAGGTCGATGTCAAAGCAGAAGTCGGTGCCGAAAATGTTTTTGCCCAGCAGGCCGTACTCGCGCGCCTGGTCGATGGCGATGCGCAGGCGCTCGACGGCGATGGGGTACTCGGCGCGGATGTAGATGTAGCCCTGGGTGGCGCCGATGGCGTAGGCCGCGATGGACATGGCCTCCAGCACGACGTGGGGGTCGCCCTCCAGCACCGAGCGGTCCATGAACGCGCCGGGGTCGCCCTCGTCGGCGTTGCAGCACACGTACTTCTGCACGCTGCCGCGGTTGCCGGAGGCAAATTTCCACTTCAGGCCGGTGGGGAAGCCCGCGCCGCCGCGGCCGCGCAGGCCGCTGTCCAGAATGGTCTGGATGACCTCGTCCGGGGTCATAGTGGTCAGGGCCTTGCCCAGCGCCTGGTAGCCGTCGAACGCGATATACTCGTCGATGTTCTCCGGGTTGATGACGCCGCAGTTGCGCAGCGCCACACGGTGCTGCTTTTTATAGAAGTTGGTCTCGGAGAGGGACTTGATCTCGTTGTTCTCCACGGTCTCGTCATACAGCAGCCGGGTGACCGGGCGGCCCTTGAGCAGGTGCTCGCGCACGATCTCGCCCACGTCCTCTTCCCTTACGCGGCTGTAAAAGCAGCCCTCGGGATAGACGACCACGATGGGGCCCAGCGCGCACAGGCCGAAGCAGCCCGTATGTATGACCTTGACCTCTTTGTCCAGGCCGTTCAGCGCGATCTCGCGCTCGAAGGCCTCCATGATCTTGGCGCTGCCGGAGGAGGTGCAGCCGGTGCCGCCGCAAACCATTACATGGCTTCTAAACATCTCTTTTCCTCCTTATCTCTGGGCCGCGCCGATGGTGTACTCGGCGACGGGGGTGCCGCCGACGATGTGCTCGCCGACCACGCGCGCCACCTTTTCGGGCGTCATTTTTACATAGGTGACCTTTTCTTTGCCGGGCGCGAATACCTCGACCACCGGCTCGTACTGGCAGATGCCGATGCAGCCGGTCTGGGTGACCGTGACGCCGGACAGTTCGCGGCGGGCGACCTCCTCGGTAAAGGCGTTCAGCACCGGGCGGGCGCCGGCGGCGATGCCGCAGGTGGCCATGCCCACGGCGATGCGGATATTGTCCTCGCCGGCTTCACGCGTATTGACCACGTTCTTCATCCGGTCGCGGATGGCGGCAAGCTCTTCCAGGCTCTTCATATCAATGTGCTCCTTTTCAGCAGATTTTCGGTGTTCTCTTGCAGATAGCCGCGCAGAAACACGGCCACCTCCGGGGTGGAGAGCGGGACGCCCTCCAGGATGTCCCGCACTTCGCGGGTGTCCATACAGAATTCCTCTCCGTCCGCGGTCACCCGGTAGACAAAGTCGATCTCCGGGTTGCACTGCACCAGCCCCACTATGGTGCCGGTCATGTCCCCCAGCGGCGCAAGGTCGATGTGCCCCAGCGTGAAGGTCGCCCTCACGGTGGTCCCCCTGCCCGGCTGAGACTCGATCGTCAGCCCGCCGCCGGTGGCCTCTGCCGCCTCCCGGAAAAGGGGCAGCCCCAGGCCCACCTTGCGGGTGGTCCGGGTGGTGTAAAACGGGTCGGTCACCCGGCGCACCGTCTCCTCGTCCATCCCCCTGCCGTTGTCAGCGATGGTGACGGTGAGCAGCCGCTGTGCCGTATCGATCTCAACGGTGACCCGGGTGAGGGTGCTGCCCGCGGCCACGCTGTTCTCAGCCACGTCCAGCACGTTCATGGAAAGTTCCTGCATGGTGTCCCCGGCTCCTTTCGTCCGCCCTCACGGGGCGGCCGCAGTTCAATACTTGGCCAGGATCTCGTCCAGCTCGTCGCCGGTCAAACGGCCGTAGACGTCGTCGTTGACGGTCATGACCGGGGCCAGGCCGCAGGCGCCCACACAGCGGCAGGCGTCCAGGCTGAACTTGCCGTCCGGCGTGCACTCGCCGCCGGCGATCCCCAGTTTTTCCTGCAGCTTCTCATAGATCTTGCCGCTGCCCTTGACATAACAGGCGGTGCCCAGGCACACCGAGATCTTGTACTGCCCCTTGGGGTTCAGGCTGAACTGGGCATAAAAGGTCGCGATGCCGTAGATCTCCTCCAGCGGCATGTCCAGCTCTTCCGCCACGATCCGCTGCACCTCGATGGGCAGGTAGCCATAGACCTCCTGCGCATACTGCAGGGCCGGCATTGCCGCCCCGGGCATGTCTTTGTGCTCCGCCAGCCAGGCCCTGAGCTGCTGCTCCTGTTCCGGCGTGCCCTTGAAGGGCACTGTTGTTCCACGCGCCATACAAAAAGTCCTCCCTGTTTAGCCGCGCAAAACCAGCCGCGGCTTTATTGCATTCCGCAAAAATGCGAAAATTCCAGACATATTCATTATACCAAAACCAGCGGGCGGCCGCCATTTCTTTTTTACTGGAAATTGTCGAAAAGTTGCACAAATATCGCAAGTTTTTTTGTGCATTGCGCGGATTGCGGTTATCCGATATAATAGTCAGCAGAGAGGCGGTCTGCCCGCCAGAGAGCGCACTTCGGCTACGGCTTCACGCCGCAGGGAGGGTTTTTATGAAAATTTCCGATATCATTCAGATTCTGGACGCACAGCTGCTGACGCCGGGGGCGGACCTGGAAAAAGAGGTCCACACCGCCTGCGGCAGCGATATGATGAGCGACGTGCTGGCCTTTGTCAAGGATCAGTCGGTGCTGATCACCGGCCTCAACAACCCGCAGGTGGTGCGCACCGCGGACATGATGGACATGATCTGCATCGTCTTTGTGCGCGGCAAGCGCCCGGACGCGGGCATCCTTGCCCTGGCGGAAGAGCGGGGGATGGCCATCCTCTGCACCCGCCACACCATGTTCACCGCCTGCGGGCTGCTCTATGAACAAGGGCTGAGAGGCGGTGTGGGCTGAGATGGGTGAGACGACGCAGGCGATCCGCCTGCACTACGACGTACCGGGGGACGATTTCACCCGCGCCGGGGAGGCCAGCGCCGACCTGAAGGCGCGCCTCAAGGCGCTGGGCTTCCCGCCCGACGCGGTGCGCAAGGTGGCCATCTCGCTGTACGAGGGCGAGATCAACCTGGCCATCCACGCCGGGGGCGGCGAGATCGAGGTGGCCGTCACCCCCCAGCGGGTGGATATGACGCTGTCCGACCAGGGGCCGGGCATCGAGGACATCCCGCTGGCCATGAGCGAGGGATATTCCACCGCGCCCGACGAGGTGCGCAGCCTGGGCTTCGGGGCCGGCATGGGCCTGCCCAACATGAAAAAATACACCGACGAGTTCCAGATCGAATCCGTCGTGGGCGAGGGCACCCGCATCCAGATGGCGGTGCGTCTGGGCCGGGCCTGACGGGCCCGGCCGGTGCTTTTTGCGCCCCTGCGGCCGCAGGCGCGGCGGGCGGGGCGTTTTCAGTCGAGAGCGAGGAGGTTTTGTCCGTGCGCGAGTTTTTCCATTCGGTCACACTGGACCGGGACAAGTGCAAGGGATGCATCAACTGCATCAAACGCTGCCCCACCGAGGCCATCCGGGTGCGGGACGGCAAGGCCGCCATCAGCCCTGAGCGCTGCATCGACTGCGGCGAGTGCATCCGCATCTGCCCGCACCACGCCAAGCAGCCCATTTATGATCCCCTGTCGGTCATCGGCGATTACGACTATCCCATCGCGCTGCCCGCGCCCAGCCTTTACGCCCAGTTCAACAACCTGGAGGACACCGACCTGCTGCTCACCGCCCTGCGGGACATGGGCTTTGCCGAGGTGTACGAGGTGGCCCGGGCCGCCGAGCTGGTCAGCGACGCGACCCGGCGCTATCTCGCCCGCCCGGACACGCTCAAACCGGTCATCAGCTCCGCCTGCCCGGCGGTCTCACGGCTGATCCGGGTGCGTTTTCCCGAGCTGGTGCCCAATGTCCTGCCGCTGGTGGCCCCGGTGGAACTGGCCGCGCGGCTGGCCAAAAAGGAGGCCGCCGCCCGCACCGGCCTGCCGCCGGAGCGGATCGGCGCCATCTTCATCAGCCCCTGTCCGGCCAAGGTGACCGCCATGCGGATGCCGCTGGGCAGCGAAAAAAGCGAGATCGACGCGGTCGTTGCCATCAAGGACGTCTACCCCAAACTGCTGCGCCTGATGAAACACGCCGAGCCCCAGCCCCTCTCCGCCAGCGGCCGCATCGGCATGGGCTGGGCGGAAAGCGGCGGCGAGGCCGCGGGCCTCATCTCCACCGAGCGTTATCTGGCCGCCGACGGCATCGAAAACGTGATCAAGGTGCTGGAGGATCTGGAGGACGAAAAGCTGGGCGAGCTGGACTTTGTCGAGCTGGACGCCTGCGCGGGCGGCTGCGTGGGCGGGGTGCTGACCGTGGAAAACCCCTATATCGCCAAGGCCAAGCTGAAGCTTCTGCGCCGGTATCTGCCGGTGAGCCGCAATCACCTGGGGGAAGAGCTTCCCGCCGAGGCCAAATGGGACCGCGCCATGGAGTACCAGCCGGTGCTAGAGCTGGGCGGCGACACCAGCGAGAGCTTTGCCCGCTATTCCGAGATGCAGCGACTGCTGGACGCCCTGCCAGGCCTGGACTGCGGCAGCTGCGGCGCGCCCACCTGCAAGGCTCTGGCGGAGGATATCGTCAAGGGAGACGGCGACCTGGACGACTGTGTGGTGCTGCTGCGCGAGCGGATGGAGGCCGTGCTCCGGGCGCTGCACATCGACAAGGACGGCCGCGCGGGCAAGGGCTGAACGGGCGCGCGGCGGCGCTTTTGCAGCCCTTTGCGCCCCATGGCGGGCGTACGGCGGCGTTTTTGCAGCCTCTGCGGCCGGTCAAACAATAAGTCAAACAATCAAAAGAACAGACGCCCCCGCGCGGGGCGGGAAAGGGGGCTGCCGCCATGACGGCTGCCGAACTGTGTGAACGCTGCGGGTTTACCCCCGCCTTTCCCCTGCCGGAACCGGACAAAGAGATCCGCGGCGGCTTTTGCGGGGACCTGCTCTCCTGGGCCATGGGGCGGGCCGGTGAGGGCTGCGCCTGGTGCACTGTGATGGGCAGTATCAACGCGGTGGCGGTGGCAAGCCTGGCCGACGCGGCGCTGATCGTGCTCTGCCACGACGCGGTGCTGATGGAGGACGCCCGGGCCCGGGCCGCCCAGCAGGGCATCAACATCGCCCTGACCCCGCTGCCGGAGTTTGAGGCCGCGGCGGCTGTTGCCGGGCAGCTGCTCCCCCGCTGAGGCGGACGGCACGCGCGGCACGCGGCGGCGCGTTCCCCCGGCGCGTTTTCTCTTCTGATCTGATGATCTGACGAAAAAGGGGCGGCTTTCGCCCGGGGCGGACCGATCGGCCGGCCCTCTGCCGGGTGGTCGCCGCGGAGCGCCGCTTCTGGTTTCTGCCCCGACGGAGCGGCGGCGTGCGTTTCTGCGCCGCCCGGGAAAGCCGCATGCGGCATCCCGCCATGGGCACGGCGGGCGCGTTTTTCGGTCCTGCAGCCCCAAAAATAAAAGAGGAGCGCGCGCCGGGCCGTTCGGCGCACGCCCCGCGCGGAAAGGGGGACGGCGCATGCCGCTTACCTATGACCTGCATCTGCATTCCTGCCTGTCCCCCTGCGGCGACAACGCCATGACCCCCGCCAACATCGCGGGCTTCGCCCGGCTGAACGGCATCGGCCTGATCTCCCTCACCGACCACAACTCGGCCGAAAATCTGCCTTATATCCAAAAGGCCTGCGCCGCCTACGGGGTAAAACTGCTGCCCGGCATCGAGATGAACACCGCCGAGGAGATCCATCTGCTCTGTTATCTGCCCACCGTGGAGGCCGCGCTCTGTCTTTCCCGGGAGATCTACGCGCTTTTGCCGGAGATCCCCTGCGACGAGGCGGTCTTTGGCGAGCAGATTGTGATGGATGAGGAGGACCACGAGCTGCGGCGGGTGGACAAACTGCTGGTGAGTGCCTGCGGCATGGGGCTGGAGGAGGCCGCCGCCCGCTGCGCCGAGCTGGGAGGGGTGGCCGTGCCGGCCCATGTGGACCGGGAGAGCTATTCCATCCTCTCGGTGCTGGGCATTATGCCGGAAGCGCCCGCCTTTTCCGCGGTAGAGGTCCACGACCCCGCCCGGCTGCCGCCTCTTATCGCTTCGGGCCGGCTGCCCCAGGGCTATGAGATCCTCACCAGCTCGGACGCCCACTATCTGGAGGACATCTCCGCCGCGCCGCGCGCGCTGGGCGAGGGGTCCTGCCTGCAGCGGCTCATCAGAGGACTTTAAATTTAAGTACAGGGGGAGCATCTCCCCCCAGGGACAGGAGAAATGAATTTATGCTTCCCATCGCCGGACTTCTTCCCACCATCGGTTTCCCCCTCCGCGCGCTGGTGGGCCTTGCGGTGCTGATCGGCGCCTATTTTTACAGCGGCCGTCAAAAACTGCTGAAAAATGCGGCGATCCTGTTCGGCTGCTTCTTCGGCCTGCTGCTGGTCCTGCGGATAGCGCTGGGCCTGCTGGGCGTCTACGCCGGGCTGCTCATCTGGCTGCGCAGCGGCCTGCCCCACACGCTGTACTGACCCCTCTCCCCCGCGGCGGCGCGGGGGGCAATATGGTTTTCCCCGGGCTCCGGGCCGCAGCGCGGCCGCCGGGGCCCAGGCTGCGGCGCTGCGGCAACCGCACGGGCAAAACGGCAAAAGCGGGAGGCCGGGGGATGAGCCCCGCCTCCCGCTTTTTGCCCTCCGCGGGGCAGCGCCCCGGTCAGAGATAAACTTTCAATTCCTCAATGTTGCGCTGCATGAACTGGACCATGCGGTCGGCCAGCTCCTGCACCTGCGCACCGGCACCGGGATTGTCCCGCATCGCCTTGGTCAGGTCCACGATGCCCATGGTGCTGCCCTGGATGAGCATCTCTGCCATGTGGCGGGCGCTTTTGTCGGCGAGCGTGTTCATCTTGACCCCCATGGCGGTGTTCAGCTTTTCCATCATCGAAAGCTGCTCCGCGCTGCGGCCCATGGCGGCCAGCTGATGCGCGGCCTCCTCGCGGATGGCCTCGTACTCGTTCTGCTGGATCTGCATCGAGGCGGCAAAAGCGCCGTTTTCATTGATATCGGCCAGATGGTCCAGCGTGCCCCGGCCCATCTCTCCGCATTTGACGATGGCTTCCAGCAATTTTACATTTTGTTCCATAAAAAAAGCCTCCTTTCTGCGCTTAGTCTGGGCAGAAAAAAGAAGGCTATTCTTTCCTGGACGCTCGCTTTTGCGCCCGCGGCCCCGGCCGCGCGGCAGACGGCGGGAAACCCGGGCAGAGACCGCGGCTCTGCCAGCGCTGCAGAGGACAGGTTTTTCCGGGCGCAGCGCGGGCGATGCGGGCCGGCGGCCCTGTCGCGGAAAACCGCCCGCGGCCCCGCGCAGAGCGCGGGCGGCCGCTATTTCTCCGCGCCGTCCCAGGTGTGCTCGCTGATGATATAGCGGGGGCGCGCCTTGGTCTCCATATAGATCTTGCCGATGTACTCGCCGATCACGCCCAGGCACAGCAGCTGTACGCCGCCCATAAAACAGACCATGCAGACCGTGCTGGCCCAGCCCGCCACCGCGTGGCCGCTCAGGGCGGCTATGATGGCCCAGAGCACCCCGATGAAGCTGAGCACCGACACCACTACGCCCAGGCCGGTGATCATGCGGATGGGCTTCACCGACAGGCTGGTGATGCCGTCAAAGGCCAGGGCCAGCATCTTCTTCAGCGGGTAATGGCTCTCGCCCGCTATCCGCTCGGCCCGCTCGTAGTAGACGCTGGTGCTCTTGAAGCCCACCAGCGGCACCATGCCCCGCAGGAAGATGTTCACCTCTTTATAGTTTGCGAACTCGTCCAGCACCCGGCTGCTCATCAGCCGGTAATCGGCGTGGTTAAAAACGATGCCCGCGCCCAGCCAGTTCATCAGATGATAGAACCCCTCGGCCGTGAACCGCTTGAAAAAGGTGTCGGTGGCGCGCTTGGAGCGCACGCCGTAGACCACCTCGCAGCCGTCCAGATAGGCGTCGATCATCGCGTCCATGGCGTCGATGTCGTCCTGTCCGTCGCAGTCGATGGAAATGGTCACGTCGCAGCGGTCTTTTGCGGTCATCAGGCCGCCCAGCAGCGCGTTCTGATGTCCCCGGTTGCGGGAAAGGCTGACCCCCTCGAAGTGCTCGTCCTCCTCCGCCAGCCGCTGGATGATCTGCCAGGTATCGTCCCGGGAACCGTCGTTGACAAACAGCACCCGGCTGTCGCCGCTGATCTTGCCCGCCGCGGCGAGGTCCCGGATCTTCTGCAAAAACAGCCCGCTGGTGATCGGCAGCACCTCCTGCTCATTGTAGCAGGGGATGACGATATATAAGACCGGCTTGTCCATCTGTTTTTCCCATCCTTTTTGATCTCCTGTTCCGCGCGGCGCGGGGCAAAGCCCCGCGGACCGCCGTTCCCTTTACTATACCCCATTTGCCCGCGCCGCACAACCCGTGCACACCGATTTTTCACACAGCCGCCCCCTGCCGCAGGGCCGGTCAAAATACGATCGCGCCCGCCCCCGGGCGGCGGATGCGCGCAAAAAGCGGCGCGCGGCCATTTTTTTGACAGAGGCGCACAGCGGAACATCAAAAGCCGGCCCGCTCCGGCTTTTCCCCCATCCTGAGGACAGCGACGCTGAAATACTTTTTGCCGCTCCGGGGCAAAACAACTTCGAAAAAAGGGAGAGCATGCACATGAAGCAGCTGACGGATTTTATGGAAAGCGCCCCGCAGCGGGTCTCCGACAGCTTTGAGCCGATCCGCTTTGAGGCGGGCGCGCCCATCCTGTGGGAGGGCGAAGAGGATCGCTGGGTCTATCTGCTGCTGGAGGGCAGCGCAGAGGGATATCTGCAAAGCGCACAGGGGACGGTCAGCTCGGTCTTTTACTACCAGCCGGGAAGCCTGTTCGGTGAATTTGAGGTGTTCGCCCCGGGGGCAACATCATCAACGTCGCGGCCCTCAGCCCCTGCCGCCTGCTGCGGCTGCCGGGCGACCGCTTTCTGGAATGGATGAAAAGCGATTTTGAGTTCAACTGTCACGTGATCCGCCAGATCGTGGAAAAGACAGCCCAAAACGCCATCGCGCTGGACTGTTTTTCCCGCTCCACCGCGCGGGAAAAGATCCTGCGCTGCGCTGCGGTCTGGCACCGCGGCGGGCGCCTGTCCGCCCTCACCAAAGAGGCCCTTCGCGCGGAGACCAACCTGCCGCTGCGCAGCCTGAACCGCGCCCTTGCGGCCTGCGCCGCGGAGGGTATTCTGTGCTATGAGAACAAGCGTTTCCGGGTGCTGGACGAGCCGCGCCTGCTGGCCCATCTGCCCCGCTGAGGGGGAAAGATCCAAAACCGGCGGGCGCCGGGCTTTTCCCCCTGCCGGGGAAAGCAAAAGCGGGCCCGCGCTCTCGGGGGGCGGCCCGCACCGGCTGCGCCAGCGCCGCTCCGAATACCGCATCGAATGCCGCCAGGCGGGCGCGGAAAACGCGGCGGCGCGCCATCCGGCGTTGTTTTCGCCAAAACAGGAAAAAGCGCGGCCGCGCCGCGCTTTACAGCATACTGAAATGTGGGGAACGGTTTGGCCGCCGTCCCCGCATTTTTTTGTTTTTCGCGGTCACCGGGCGGTGCGGCCCGGTCTTTTTTCGACAGGGTCCCCGCGGGCTCTGCCGGGAACTCCCGCGCAAAGCGCCGGGCGGGCTTAAGTTTTTGCTAAGAAAACCTTAAGCCGCGGTTCAGCCTTTCTAAAAGGGTTTGAAAGATAAGTGCGGTAAACTAAAGGCACCGAGAACGGGAAAGCGCAGCAAGCGCTGCCGCCGCATTTTCTGCCCGGCGGCCCGTGCGGAATCTGTGTTGAAAGAGGCTGACCCTCATGGAACCAAAAAAGATCGCCGTCCTGTTCGGCGGCTGCTCCAGCGAGCATGAGATCTCGCTGCAGTCCGCCGCCGCCGTGGCCGCGGCGCTGGACCTCACCCTTTACGAGCCGGTGCTGCTCGGCATCACCCGCGACGGCCGCTGGCTGCGCTACCGCGGCCCGGCCGCCGCCATCGCCGACGGCAGCTGGGAACAGGGCGACTGCACCCCCGCCCTCATCTCCCCGGACCGGGAGCTGCACGGCCTGCTGGAATTTGCCGGCGGGCGGGCCCTGCCGGAACGGCTGGACGCCGCTTTCCCGGTGCTGCACGGCAAAAACGGCGAGGACGGCACCGTGCAGGGGCTGCTGGAGCTGGCGGGCATCCCCTGCGCGGGCTGCGGCGTGCTGGCCTCGGCGCTGGGCATG
This sequence comes from Anaerofilum hominis, assembly GCF_014287275.1. Lineage (GTDB taxonomy): Bacteria > Bacillota > Clostridia > Oscillospirales > Ruminococcaceae > Pygmaiobacter > Pygmaiobacter hominis. The sequence goes on along the minus strand of NZ_JACONZ010000003.1, from coordinate 224,320 downwards.
GACAAGGACGCCGCCCACCGGCTGGCTGCGCTGGCCGGGGTGCGGGTGCCCGCCTCCGCGCTGGTGGACGCCGGCACCCCCGCGGCCCAGATCGCGGCGGCCGCGGCGCGGCTGGGCTGGCCCCTCTTTGTCAAGCCGGTGCGGGCCGGTTCCTCTTTCGGTATCACCCGGGTCAGCGGGCCCGAGGGGCTGGACGCCGCCGTGGCGCTGGCGCTGCAGCACGACGGCCAGGCGCTGCTGGAAGCCGCAGTGCCCGGCTTTGAGGTGGGCTGTGCGGTGCTGGGCAGCCGCAGCCTCACCATCGGCGGCCCGGACGAGATCGAACTGGCCGAGGGCTTTTTCGATTTCACCGAAAAATACACCCTCAAGACCTCCCGCATCCATCTGCCCGCCCGCATCCCGGAGGACAAGGCCCGGCAGATCCGGGACGCCGCGGCCACGGTCTACCGGGCCCTGGGCTGCCGGGGCTTTGCGCGGGTGGACCTGTTCCTCACCCCTGCGGGGGAGATCGTCTTCAACGAGGTGAACACGATCCCCGGTTTTACCGAACACAGCCGGTTTCCCGGCATGATGAAGCAGGCGGGGCTCTCTTTCCCCGAAGTCGTAAATACGGCGGTCAGGCTGGCGATGGAGCCATGAGCCGCAGCGTCACTTCCACTTCCCCCCTGCCCCCGCGCACCCTGCCGCGGGAAGAACTGCGTCTGGTCAACCGCAGCCATCCGCTGCCCGCGCAGCTGGCCCCGCCCTCTCTCGCCCCCGCCCTGCCGGGGCGGCCCGACATCCTGCTGGAAAGCCGCGCCGCGGCCGCGCTCACCGCGCTGGTGGGCTCGCTGGGCCGTCCCGGGGAGATCGTGCCGGTCAGCGGCTTCCGCTCCCGGCAGGAGCAACAGCAGATCTGGGACGATTCTCTGCGGGACAAAGGGGCGGATTTCACCGCCAAATATGTAGCATGGCCCGGCTGCAGCGAACACGAGACCGGCCTTGCCATCGACCTGGGCTTCAACCGGCCGCCCATTGACTTTATCCGGCCCGCCTTTCCCCGCCAGGGGATCTGCCAGCGCTTTCGGGAGCGGGCCGCGGCCTACGGTTTTATCGAGCGGTACCAGGCGGACAAGGAGCAGATCACCGGCATTGGGGCCGAGCCCTGGCATTTTCGCTATGTGGGCGCGCCTCACGCCGCCCTGATGGAGGCGCGCGGACTGGCGCTGGAGGAATATATCCAGCTGCTGGAGCGCTGCGCCGCCGACGGCAGTCATCTGTACCACGAGGACGCCCGCGGCCGCTGGGAGCTTTGGCCCGTGCCCGAACTGCCCTCTGTCTTTGCGGCCCTGCCCCGGGACGCGGCGCTTTTTCACACCGGCGCGGGTTTTCTGGTGGCCGCGCTGCGGAGGACCTGCCGATGAGCAAAAAAAATGCGATCTTCCGCGCCGGGGACGCCCCCGCGCGGGCGGGATATCCGGGGCTGGACCGCTTCCGGCTGGCGGCGGCGCTGCTGGTGGCGGCGATCCACACCTCGCCGCTGCTCTCGCTGGACGGGACGGCCGACTTTCTGCTCACCCGGGTGGCCGCCCGGGTGGCGGTGCCGTTTTTTCTCATGACCAGCGGCTTTTTCTTGCTGCCCGGCCTGCCTGCGCGCGGCGGTTTCACCTCCCGGCAGCGCCAGGCGCTGGGGCGGTTCTTCCGGCGCACCGCCCTGCTCTGGGGCACGGCGCTCGCGCTCTATCTGCCGCTCAACCTGTATGGGGGCAAATTCGCAAACGCGGCGGCCGACCCGGGCGCCGCCGCGCGCTATCTGCTGCTGGAAGGCGGCTTTTACCATCTCTGGTACCTGCCCGCCGCGCTGCTGGGCATGGCGCTCTGCCTTGGCCTGCTGCGGCTGGGGCGCGCGCCCGCGCTGGGGGCTGCCGCCGCGCTCTATCTGATCGGGGTATTCGGGGACAGCTGGTGGGGCGCCGCCGTTCAGCTTCCCCCGCTGCGTGCCTTTTACGACGGGCTGCTGGGCTTTTTCGGCGAGACCCGCAACGGCCTGTTCTTCGCGCCGCTCTTTCTGCTGCTGGGCGGATGGCTGGCCGGGCGCAGGCTGCCCCCGCGGCGCGTGGCTGCGGCCGGGCTGGCCCTGTCGCTGGGCGGCATGACCGCCGAGGCCCTGGCCCTGCGTCAGCTGGAGCTGCAGCGCAGGGACACCATGTACCTGCTGCTGCCCGCCGTCATGTTCTTTCTGTTCAGCCTGCTGGCCCGCCGCCGCGGCGCGGGCCGGCCCGGCTTTCGCCGCCTCTCCATGCTGGTGTATCTGCTGCACCCGCTGGTCATTGTGGCGGTGCGGGGCCTTGCCCGTCCCCTCGGGCTGTGGTGGCTGCTGGTCGACTGCAGCCCCGTCCATTATCTGACAGTCGTCTGCGGCAGCCTGCTGCTGGCGGCTGCTCTTCTCCTGCTGTGGGACAAGCTTTTCCCGCGAGGCGGCGGCGGGCGGGCACGCCCCGTCCCTCCCGGAAATGAGGCCCTGCCCGCCTCCCCCGCCCGCGCGCCCGGCCCCCGGCAGGCGCGCCGCCTCTGGGCCGAGATCAGCCTGTCCGCCGTGCAGGAAAACGCCGCCGCCCTGCAGGCCCTGCTGCCCCAGGGCTGCCGCCTGATGGCGGTGGTCAAGGCGGACGCTTACGGCCACGGCGACCTGGAGGTCTGCCGCGCCCTGGCCCCGGCCGGGGTGGACGCTTTTGCCGTGGCCACCGCCGACGAAGCGGTGCGGCTGCGGCTGCAGGGCATACCCGGCGAGCTGCTGGTGCTGGGCGTCACGCCCGCCTGCCGCGCCGGGGAGCTGGCCGCCCTGGACATCGCCCAGACCGCCGCGGACCCCGATCACGCGCGGGCGCTCAGCGCCGCCGCCGCTGCCGCGGGCACGGTGCTGCGGGTGCATCTCGCCGTGGACACCGGCATGCACCGGCTGGGCACTGCTGCGGACGACCCCTCCGCGGTGGAGGAGCTGCTGCGGCTGCCGCACCTGCAAGCGGCGGGCATCTACACCCACCTCTGCGTGCCCGAAAGCGAAGAGCCGGAGGACCTAGCCTTTACCAAAGGGCAGATCGCCCGCTTTTACCGGCTGCTGGAGGCCCTGCAGCGGGATGGTCTCGCGCCGCCTCCCGCCCATCTGCTCAGCAGCGAGGGCATCCTGCGCTGGCAGGGGCTGCCCTGCGCCTTTGCCCGCGCGGGGCTCGCGCTTTACGGCGTGCCCTCGGCCCCGGGCGAACAGCTGCCCGCGGGCGTGACGCTGCGCCCGGCTCTGGCGCTGCGCACCCGGGTGGCGCTGGTGCGGACCATCGCCCCCGGTGAAAGTGCGGGTTATGGCCGCGCCTTTACTGCGGCCCGGCCCACCCGGCTGGCCGTGCTGCCCGCCGGCTATACCGACGGCGTGCCGCGCAGCCTCTCCTGCGGGCGCGGGCAGGTGCTGATCGGCGGCCGCGCCGCGCCGGTGGCCGGGCGGATCTGCATGGACCAGATGACGGTGGACGTCACCGACCTGCCGCCGGTCTCGCCGGGAGATACCGTCACCCTGATCGGGGCGGACGGGGACGCCTGCCTGCCCGCGCAGGAGGTCGCGGCGGCGGCGGGCACCATCCCAAACGAGCTGCTCAGCCGTCTGGGCGCGCGGGTGGAACGGGTCTATCTTCCCTGACCCCCACAGCCGCCGTCCGGCGGCCTGCGGCCGGTCCCTCCGCCGGGGCCGGCTTTTCTGTTTGCCGCCGGGCGGGCCCGAAAACGCCTGCAGCCCCCGCCCAGAGGGCCGCTCCCCCCCTCTCCCCGCACCGCGGCGGGCGCTTTCCCCTCCCGGCCCGGCGGCCCGGTCTTTTCTCGCTCCTTTTCCTCTTGCAGATGGAAAAAACCGCTGAGGCCGCCGCGTTTTCGGGCAGAATATTAACGGGCTGTAAACCTTTTTTGCAAAGAATTGACTTTCGCGCGCCTTCGACTTATATTTATTAAGGCTTGTTTGAAAAAGCAGCAGTCCCCGGTCTTTCCGCAGCCGGTCAGTGGGCGGCGGACCTCCCGGGGGACGTCCGCGCGTTTTTTATCCCGGCGGGCGCCGCCGGACGCGGAAAAACGGCGCTGCCGGTCTTTCAAACGGCCTCTTAGTCCTGCAAGACCGCTTCTGCCCGCTCTGCGGGCTATTTTTAGCGTGAGGACGCCGCAGAGAGGGGGATGCGCATGTTCGGTTATATCCTTGCCAACCGGGACGACCTGACGCCGGAGCAGCTGGGCCGCTACCGCGCCTGCTACTGCGGCCTGTGCAAAACGCTGGGCGAGCGCCACGGCCTGTCCGGCAGGGCGGCGCTGACCTACGACATGACCTTTCTGGTGCTGCTGCTCTCCTCTCTTTACGAGCCGGAGTGCGAGCAGGGACAGGAGCGCTGCGCCATCCATCCGGCCAAGCCCCACTCCTACTGGCGCAACCGCATCACCGAATACGCCGCGGATATGAACGTGGCGCTGGCCTATTACAACTGCCTGGACAACTGGCGGGACGACCGCAGCCTGCCCGGCTTTGCGGAGGCCAAGCTGCTGGAGAAAAAGTGCGAGTCCATCCGCCGGCTGTATCCGCGCCAGCTGCGGGCGGTGGAGTACAGCCTGGCCGAACTGGCCCGGCTGGAGGCCGCAAAAACGGCGGGCCCGGACGCCGCCGCAGGGTGTTTCGGCACCCTGATGGGGGAGCTGTTCGTCCTGTGCGAGGACCGCTGGTCGGTCCCCCTGCGGCGGATGGGCGCGGCGCTGGGCAAATTCATCTATATCCTGGACGCTTACGACGACCTGCCGCGCGACCGGCGGGCGGGCAGCTACAATCCGCTGCTGTCGATGGACGGCCCGGATCTGCCGCGCCGCTGCCACGACATCCTCACCATGCTGATCGCCGAATGCGCCGCGGAGTTTGAAAAGCTGCCGGTGCTGGAGGACGCGGCCCTGCTGCGGAATATCCTTTACTCCGGCGTGTGGACCAAATTTGTCCAGATCGAAAACAAGGGCCGCAAAAAAGCCCCGCCGCAGGAGAAAAAGGGCGGCGCGCCGGAAGGAGGCGACAGATGAATAAAGACCCTTACGCGGTGCTGGGCCTCTCCCGCGGCGCTTCGGACGACGAGGTAAAAGCCGCCTATAAAAAGCTGGCTAAAAAATACCACCCCGACATCAACCCCTCCGCGGAGGCGGAGGAGCGGATGAAAGAGATCAACGCCGCCTACGACCAGATCATCAACCATAAAAACGAGCCCGCCGGCAGCTATGGCGGAGGCGCCTACGGCGGCGGGGGCGGCGGTTATTACGACCCGTTCGGCCCCGACGGGCCGTTCGGGCCCAACGGCCCGTTTGCCGGCGGCGCGGGCTGGGGCGCTTACGGCGCGGGCGGCGCCTATCAGCGGCGCGGCGCGGACCAGGGCGGCGGGTCGGACCGGATGCGGGCGGCCCGCAACTACATCAACGCCCGCCATTTCCGCGAAGCGCTCAACGTGCTGGAGGGCATCCCCGACCGGGACGCCCAATGGTATTTCTACAGCGCCGTGGCCAACGCGGGCCTGGGCAACCGCATCGCCGCGCTGGAACACGCGCGCCGCGCGGTGCAGATGGACCCGGGCAACGGGGAGTACCGTGAGTTTCTGGACGAGCTGCAGTCCGGCAGCGCCGCCTACCGCGGCCGCGGCCAGGCCTATTCCACCCCGAACATGGGCATGGACCTCTGCTCGCGCCTGTTCTGTCTGTTCTGCTTCTGCCCGTTCTGCCGCCCCTGCTGAGGGCGGCCGGGCCGCGGCGCGCGGCTGTGGGACAAAGACGAAAAGCTTTGCAAAACGCGGCTTGCCGGGGATGCTTCCGGCGGGCCGCGTTTCTTTCCGCCCCGGGCCGCCTGCGCCCAGCCCGCGCCCGCCCATAAAAAGATGGGGCAAACGGCCGCAGGGTCCTCTGCGCCCCGCAGAAAGCTGTTTTCAGAGCCAGTTTTGGAAAGGATATCGCACATGAACTTTTGGGGTCATCTGTCCACCATCAACCATCACAAACGGCTGGTGCTGCGCTATTGTTTCAAGCTGGGCCTCTACCGCCAGGGGCTCTGCCACGACCTGTCAAAGTACAGCCCTGCGGAATTTTGGGCCGGGGTAAAATATTTTCAGGGCGACCACAGCCCCAATGAAGCCGAGCGGGAAGAAAAAGGCTACAGCGCTGCCTGGCTGCACCACAAGGGGCGCAACAAGCATCATCTGGAATACTGGATCGACTACGCGCCCGGCGCGCAGCACGCCATGGCCGGCATGCGGATGCCGGAGCGCTACGTGGCGGAGATGGTCTGCGACCGCATCGCCGCCAGCCGCACCTATCTGAAAGACGCCTACACCGACCGCGCCCCCTGGGAGTATTACGAGCGCTCCCGCAGCCATTATCTGCTGCACCCGGAGACCCGCGCCCTGCTGGAGCGCCTGCTGGTCATGCTGCGGGACGAGGGCGAGGATAAGACCTTTGCCTTTCTCCGCACAGAGGTGCTGAAAAAGCGATAGTCCCGCGCCCGTTACAGCGGCGCCGTTCCCCCCGTGCGGGAGAGCGGCGCCGCTGTTTGTCTTTTTCACCCATACGCTTGCACGCAGCTGCAAAACAGTTTACAATAAAACCAGCGGCAGCGCGCGTCGCAAAGCCCGGAGACCGGCTTTTATCCGGCGGGATGTGCGCGGCGCTGCGCGGCAAAAAAGGAGGGATCCCTATGGCTTATGAAATCGATGAGATCCGCCGGGTGACGCTGGGCGGTGTGAAACAGAAGATCCACATCCGGGGCGAGCGGCTGCAGAACCCGGTGCTGCTGTTTCTGCACGGCGGCCCCGGCATCAGCAACCGGGACAGCGTCATCAACCGGGAAAAGGACCTGTGCGACGCTTTCACCATTGTGGCCTGGGACCAGCGGGGGACCGGCGGCTCCTATTGGGGGGTCAAAAAAGAGACGCTCAACGTGGACCAGCTGGTCTCGGACGCCGCTGAACTGGTGGCCTATCTCTGCCGCGAGCTGGACCGGGAAAAACTGTTCATCTGGGGCGGCAGCTGGGGCACCGAGCTGGGCACCTATCTGTGCTTTCGCCACCCGCAGCAGATCGCGGGATATCTGGGCAGCGGCCAGATGGTCAACGGCGTGCTCAACGAGGAGCGCAGCTACGACTTTGCCATGACGGAGGCCAAAAAGGCGGGCGACAGCGAGGCGGTGCGCATCCTGGAGGAGATCGGCCGCCCGGTGGGCGGCTGCTACCGCGAGATCTTCAAGGGCATGATGGCCCAGCGGCGCATCATGAAAAAATACGGCGGCCACACCATGAAGCGGGGGACCTACTGGACCGACACGGCCAAGCCGCTGCTCAAAAGCCGGGAATTCTCTTTCACCGACAAGATCGGCTTGGCGCTGGGGTACAAAAAATGCCTGACCTATATGTGGCCCACCACGGTGCAGTGCGATTTTATGACCCAGTGCACCCGGTTTGAGATGCCCTACTACATCTTCCAGGGCGTGCACGACAACAACACCCCCAGCAGCCTGGTGCAGGATTACTATGACGCCATCGAGGCCCCGGACAAGGATCTGGTCTGGTTCGAACACTCGGCGCACGGCCCTCTGGGCGAAGAGCCGGAGCGGTATAAGGCCCTGCTGCGCGAAAAATTCCTCAAACGGGTCCCGGAGGTGATGGCGCGGTGAAAAAAGAGCTCTCCAACGGCCGCATGTTCGGCCTTTGCCTGGGCGAGTTCGCCCGCGCCGTGCTGGGCGGCCTCATCGTCACCTACACGCTGAAATTTTTCAACGTCACCCCGGCCTCCGGCCTGCCCCTGCTGCTGCCCGCCGGCATGATGGGCCTGCTGCGGGGCGTGGGGGTCATCTTTGACGCGGTCACCGACCCCTGGGTGGCGTCGCTCAGCGACCGCCGCGCGCCGGAAAAAGGGCGGCGCATCCCCTTTATGCGCTGGGCCGCCGTCCCCTATGCCCTCACCTGCCTGCTGATCTTCTTCCCGCCCGCGGGCACGGTGAGCTGGGTCAATGTGGTCTGGGTGGTCGCGATGCTGCTGTGCTACTACATGTCCTCCACCCTCTACTGCGTACCCTTTATGGCGCTGCAGCAGGAGGTCGTCACCGATACCCGGCGCCGCGTCTTTTTTTACACCGTCAACTCCCTGATGTTCGTGCTGGGCAGCGCGGTCATCTACGCCCTGCCGGTCATGGTGGGCGCGTTTGAAGGGACCATGGCCCCGGTATCGGCCTGGCGGGCTGCGCTTTCCATCTTCGCGCTCATCGGCGCGGTGTGCGCCCTCGTCCCCTGCTTTGTGGTCCGCGAGCAGGACTACGTGGAATCCAAAAGCTGCTATATGCCGCTGCTGCAGAGCCTGAAGACCACCCTGCGCTACAAAAACTTCGCGGTCATGACCGTGGGCTATCTGATCATGCAGGCGGGTTTTGCCTTTTTCAACGGGGCGCTGCTGTTTTACATCGATACGCTGCTGGGCCTGCGGGAGAGCTTTGCCACCATCGTGCTGGCCATCAGCATCGTGGTGGGCATCTGCACCTATCCGCTGGTCAATCTGCTGGTGCGCAGATTCGGTAAAAAACCGCTGCTGCTGGCCGCCTGCTGCGCCTATGTGTTCATTTATCTGGGCATCTTTTTCTACGCGCCCATCTCGGCCGCCATCGGCAGCGGGCCCATCGGGCCGGGGCTGCTGGCCTCCCTTGCCGGAGAGGGCGCGGCGGTGGGCGACGTGGCCGTGGCCCTCCTCATCGGGGTGCTGGTGGCCTTTCCCATCGCCTGCACCAATATCCTGCCGCCCGCAGCGTTCGCAGACATGGCGCAATACGACCGCATCCGCTCCGGCGAGGACCGGGCGGGCATGTTCGTGGCGGCCCGCCAGTTCGTGACCAAGCTCTCGCAGGCCGCGGTGACGGCCATCGTCTCCTACACCATGTATCTCGGCACCACCGACAGCTATCCCACCCATGGGGGCGTGCGGGCCACCGCGCTGATCGCGGCCTGCTGCCTGGTTTTTGCGGTGGTGGTCTACGCCTTTTACGACGACCGCTCGGTGGTGGCGGCCATCGACCGCTTCAACGCCGACAAAAAGGCGCACAGCGCGCAGGGCGGCAGCTGACGGCGCGCAGACCTCCTGTTTTTAACCTGCTGTCCGTTTTGCCTGCGTAAAAAGTCTCAACAAAGGGAGGACCCCGGCCTGAAAACGGCCGGGGTCCTCCCTTTGTTTTTGCAAATGCGGCCCTCCCTGCGAGGCGGGGCCGAAAATCGACGCAGGGCGCTTTGTCTGCGGCGCGCCCCGCGTGCGGCGGTCATTCCAACAGGGTCTGTGCCGATACTTGAAAAAAGCTCGCAAAGGCTTTTAACTCAATGTCCGTGACAAAACGCTGACCGGATTCAATGCGCTGGACCGCATTTTTATCCAAGTCTATGCCAAGCAGTTGCATCTGATCGGCCAATGCCCGCTGAGAAAGCTTTTCAAAATATGTTTTTCGAAGCATTGCGATTTTCTGTCCGCAGATATTATTGCGTCCTGGATCGGTCCGGTTTTTTATACAGGGCGCAGAGAGCCCCTCAAACCGCCGCAGAAAGTCACCGGCCGCAGAAGATCTCGCGCAGCGGGCTGTCGGTGAAGCACTCGAACTCAAAGCTGTACCCCTCCGGCCCTTTCAAAAAGAAAGAGCACAGCCCCTCCACCGCCTGCGGGTCTCCCTGCGGCTGACGCCGCAGCGGGCCTGCGTCATACCCCGCAGCCAGCGCTTTCTGCCGCATCTGTTCCACCGCGTCCAGATCGGGCAGGTTAAAGCTGATGAGATGTCCTTTTTGTGCCGCGGCAAACTCCTGCCAGCGCTGCGCGGCATCCACCGCCCCCACAAACGAGCTCTCCGACACCCGCCAGACGCGGCACCACTGTTTTTCGATCACGGTCTCCAGCTCCAAAAAGTCGTCAAAAAACCGGCAGGACGATTCAAAGTCCTGAAAATAGAGAAATGAGATCTGAGACGATGCTTTCATTTTTTCCTCCTTGCGGGCCCGCGGCGGGCCGCCGCGCTCCCGATCGTTTATTCTGCAGCGCACAGCCGGGGGCGCGCCGTTTTTCGCTGAGCCATCCGGGTCAAAAGCGGCTGCGGGCAGCGCCCTTGCCCCCGCCTTTCGCCTGCCGCGCCCCCAGACCAGGGCTGCCGGGCGGGTCCGCCGTCCTGAACGCATCTTTATTTTTCGGCGTTCCGCCGTCCGCGATGGCCGGAGATCAAGCGGTGAGACGACGGGCGGGAACCCCGCAGCCGGACGGCGGGCAGAAACCGGGCAGTTGGGCGGTGCGTAAGAACGGGGCCGCCCGACAGCGAGTGGAGACCGCACGGCGAGATGACGAACGGAAACCGAACAGGCGGACAGCGAATAGGAACCAAGCGGCCATACCGCGGGCGGGAACCGGGCGGCCCGACAGCGAGAGACCAAGCGGCCGGGCAGCGAACGGGAACCGGGCAGGCGGGACAGCGCGCCGCTGGGCGCGGACCCGCGGGGGCGGAGAGCCGCGCTCCCCGCCGCACTGCTCAGAGATATCCCAGCGCCCGGAACAGAAAGATCCAAAAAGTCAGCGTCACCGCGGAGCAAAGGGTGGTCAGCATGATGGCGCTGGAGGCGAGGACCTCGTCGCCGCCCATTTCCCGGGCCATCACATAGCCCATGGGGGTGGCCGGGGACCCCAGCATCACCACCAGCCCCATCAGCAGCTCCTGCCGGAAGCCCAGCGCCGCGGCCATGGGCAAAAAGATCGCCGGCAGCGCCAGCAGCTTGATCACCGTGGCCAGCGCCGTCAGTTTCAGCTTGCCCAGCGCCTCTTTGCCCTTGAACTCGATCCCGATCGCCAGCAGCGCCAGCGGGGTGGTGAGCCCCGCGAGACTGGAAAAGGTCTTGTCCACCACCACCGGCAGCCGCAGCCGCAGCAGGGAGGCGAGCAGCCCGGCCAGGATGCCCAGGATCATGGGGTTGGTGGCGATCCCCCGGGCGGCGGCGGCGACCCTGCGGCCCAGCTCCTGCCCGCGGGCGCCCCCCTCCACCGTGAGGATCAGCACCGCAAACAGGTTGAACAGCGGCACGCTGCCCAGCACCATCAGGGAAGCCATGCCCGCCTGCCCGTAAGCATTTTCGATGAAAGCGACCCCCAGGATCGCCGCGCTGCTGCGGTAGCAGGCCTGCACGAACGCCCCCACCGAGGCCTTGTCCCGGATGAGCAGATGCGACAGCGGCCAGAGCAGGCAGACCGCCGCCGCCGTGGCCCCCATGCAAAAACCCAGATACCGCCAGTCGAAGTTTTCCCACACATCGATGGCCCGTATCTGATTAAAAAGCAGCAGCGGCACCGTCACCCGAAAGACCAGCTTGTCCGCGCCCCCGGCAAAGCTCTCGTTTAAAAGTCCGATCCGCTTGAACCCCCACCCCGCCGCCATCACCAGAAAAATGGGCAGCGAGGCGTTGAGGCTGTAAATCAGATTTTCCATACCTTCTCCCCCTCCGGTATCTATTTTAACATCCCCGCCGCCGGAAGCCAGCCTCGCGCTTCAATCTTGGAAAGCGTGCCAAAAAATACTGGATTTTTTTGTCTGAATTTCCAATTGACACAAATATTCGACAAATGTAGTATCTAATTAAGTTTTACGTTTGTGGAATGAGGTGAGAAGATGCAGACTGCGCTCAAACGCCTGCCGGACGCAGAGCTGGAGGTGATGAAAGCTTTGTGGGACGCGGGCCGTCCCCTGACCCGGCCGGAGCTGGACACGGCCCTGCGCGGCCGGAACTGGGCCGCCACCACCGTGCTGGGGCTGCTCTCCCGGCTGGAGGGCAAGGGCTTTTTGACCCGGCAGCGGCAGGGCCGCGGCTACCTCTATGCGCCCGCCGTGCCGCGGGAGACCTATCTCGCGGTAGAGGGCCGCTCCGCGCTGGGGCGGATGTTCGCGGGCAGCGCCAAAAACCTGGTGGCCGCCCTGCACGAGTGCGACGCGCTGAGCCGGGAGGAGGTCGACGAGCTCGCCGCCTATCTGGAGACGCTGAAACGGGGGGATCCGTGATGATGCCGCTGCTTCTCTCCTATTGGAAAACCGGGCTGCTGGCGTCGCTGGCCGCAGCGGGGCTGCTGTTGGCCTTTCCCCTGTTGGACCGTCGCTATACGGCCCGCTGGCGCTGCCGGGTCTGGATAGCGCTGGCAGTGCTGTTGCTGCTGCCGCTGCCGTCGGTGCCCGCCCGGGCCCCGCTGCGCCTGGAGCTGCCCGGCGCTGCGGTCGAGCCGCTGGCCGCCTTTTCGGGCGCGGACGCCGCCGGGGCCATGTCCAGCGATGAGCGGGCGCAGGGTGAAGCGGCCCCCGTCTCCCCGCCCGCCGCGGGGCGGGAAAGCGCGCCGCAGGCAGAGCCGCCGCAGGACGCTCTTTCCCACATCCCGCAAACTGCCGCAGCCCCAAAGACCGGCGCCGCCGTCCAGCTCCCCGGCCCGGAAGCTCCCCGGCCGCTGCCGCCCTCCCCGCTTTCACCGCTGGCCCTCTGCGGGGCGGTATGGGCCGCGGGCGCTGTGGTGCTCGGGCTCTGGCGGCTGGGCGCTTATCTGTTTTTTCTCCGCCGCGCGCTGCGCCGGGCCCGCCCGGTGACAGACCCCCGCGTCCTGCAGGCGTTCCGCCTCTCGGCCGCCGGACTGGGGCGGCGGGCCCCGCGGCTGCTGGAAGCCCCCGGCCTTGCCGGGCCGCTGACGGCGGGGGTGCTGCGCCCGGTGCTGCTGCTGCCCGAGGGCACGGCTGCCGACGCCGGCCTGCCGCTGATGCTGGCCCATGAGCTGATGCATCTGCGGCGGCGGGATATCCCCAAAAAGATGCTGCTGCTGGCGGCGAATACGCTGCACTGGCCCAACCCCGCCGTCTGGCTGCTGCTGCGCCGGGCCCAGCGGGATATCGAACTGGCCTGCGACGAAGCGGTGGTCGCCGGGCGGGATGCGGCCTATCGAAACCGCTATTGCGACGCGCTGCTGGCCGCTTTGCCCTGCGCACAGGGGGACGCGCCGGCGCCGGGCGCCCGCTTTGCCCGCGGCAAGCGGGAGGTCAGGGTGCGGCTGGCCCACCTCTTTGACCGGCGGGCCAAGCGCCGGGGCAGGGCCGCGGCGGCGCTGCTGCTGGCGGCGGTCACGGCCGGCAGCGCCCTTGTGGCCTGCACGGCGCCCGCCGCCTCCAGCCTGCCGTCGCTGTCGCCCGCCGCCGCGGCGATGCCCAAGCCCGATCACGGAGCCACCCAGGGGGAGGTCGCCTGGCCGATCCGCGAGTGGGCGTATGCCTCGATCTCAGGCGTCCAGTCGGTCCTGTTTTCCGCTTCTACGGGAGATTTCCATCTGCCCCCCGAGATCGATTTTCCCCACCCGAGCGCGATGGGATATCAGACCCTGAGCGGCGTCTATTCCCCCTCCGGCGGCCATTGGCTCCTGGCAGGACTCGACCGGGAGGGGCGTGGCAGCCTGGTGTATTTTTACCGCTCCGATGACAACGGGCTGAGCTGGGAGCAGAGCGAGTATGACTTTGCCCCGCTGCTCGGCGGCCTTGAGTTCGATTCTCTGGTCAACTATGAACAGCTCAACGCGCAGACCACCTTTTTGAGCGCGCGGGTCCGGGACGGGGACGGCAGATCCCTGCTGCTGTTCCACAGCGCGGACGGCGGCCAAAGCTGGACGCTGCGCAGAGAGCTGTTCCCCGGCACACTGGGCGACGTGCGCCACCTGCGCTTTGTCAACCCGGAGGTGGGCTTTGCCACCGCGATCGACCTCAGCTGCGACAAGACGCGGGAGGTCTACCGCACGGTGGACGGCGGCCGGACCTGGGAAAAGCTGGATCTCTGGCCCGCCCTCAGGGAACTGCCGCTCGCCTCCCCTGTCTTTACCCCCTGCTGCCTCGCGGTCCACGGCAGCGATTTTCTTGTCGGCTATACGCTGAGATCCGGCCGCAACGACGAGGTACAGCTCCTCTCCCGCGACTACGGCGAGACCTAGTCCTGGCGGGTGCGCGGGACGGGAGAATCCGGCTGTGACCACTTTATACCAGATCAACGGGGCTTCCTGGACCCCGCTGCCCGGCTTTGTGCCCACCGGGGACGCGGTGGCCCCGACCGCGCCGGATTGGCCGCGGCGGGAGTGGGCGTTCAGCATACAGGAGCCGGACGGCCAGACGCAGCTGACGGCCCGTGGTCTGCAGAATGGGTCCGAGTTCTATCTTCCCTTTTTGCCGGAACTTCTCGTCCGCGCCGCCGGCACCGGCGGGCCCCGGGCGTTGACCGGCAGCTATCTGCCGGACGAAAGCCGCTGGGACGTGGCCTGCAGGGACCCCGACGCGCCCGGCGCCGGCCTGCTCTTTGCGCGCACGACGGACGACATCCGCTGGTATTTCTCGCGCTGTGATTTTTCCGGGCTGCTGCGGGGCGGCGCGCTGACGCGCGTCGTCTCCTATGAGCCGTTCAGCGACCAGACCGCGTTTTTGAGCCTGATCGAGACGGCGGGGCCCGCAGACGCGCCCCGCAGGACCCTGCGCGTGTATCAGACGCGGAACGGAGGCGCGGACTGGCGGCCGCGCGGCCAAATCGAGCTCGGCGACGGCGACGCGCGGCAGCTGCGCTTTTTAAACGACCGGGTCGGCTTTGCCTCGGTCTCCATCGACGGGAAGCGGGAGCTGCTGCGCACCCGGGACGGCGGCCAGAGCTGGGAGCCGCTTCGGCTCGACCTCTCCGCCCTGCCCCGGCAGGACCTTGTCCCCTGCTGCATCTGGGTGGAGGGGGGCGACACGGTGGTCGGCTTTTCTGCCGGCAGCCCCGCTGCGCCCGACGCTTTTCCCGACGCGTACTGCCTGCGCAGCCGCGACGGCGGCGACAGCTGGGCCTGGCTGGACGCGGACGCGGTCCGGGCCGCCGACAACTGGAAAGCCCTGCCCCTCTCTCTGCCCTGGGTGCCGCTCTGAGCGCCTTTCCCCTGTTTGTCCTCAACAGCCCCCGGCAAGAGCCGGGGGGCTGTTGATCGGCGGATGAGGCCTTGAGATACCGGCATCCCGGCCCCTGCTCCGGCCGCCTGCTGCTCTGTTGACCAGCGGGCGAGGCCCTGAGATACCGGCGCGCGCGTCTCCCGCGCACCCATGCGTGCCCCCGCATTCGCGCGGCCTGCCGGCCGCGGGGGATCAGCCGCCGGCTGCCTGCAGACGGGCTTATTGAAAATTTTCCATTGTCCGCTGTTTACCGGCTTGTTCTTCTTCCTGCCGGTGTCTTATGCAGTTCTATCTTTTTTGCTTTTTCCCGCTGTATCTGCACAGCCTCCCCGGCACCGGAATTCTCGATCCCCTATGCGGTCAGCTGTTCAGGTCATCCGACAAGAGGCGGATCCCCCGTTTCTATTTTTGCGGCGGGAGTTTCCCTGTCTGCACGATCGCCATGCGGTCTCTTTTGGACCGCCCGCCATGAGCAAGCGGTTTTTTGTACAAGAAAACAGCGGGATGTGCCGCCGGCCGCACAGGGCCGGGACAGATCCCGCTGTCTTTTTTTGTGTGATGGCGCCGGCAGCTTATTTCCCGGCAGCACCCAGACGGGTGAGGGCGCGGTTCAGCCGCGCCTGGGCCACCGACTGCTCGTGGCGGTCGTGGGCGTGCTGCAGCAGTTCTTCCGCGCGCTCTTTGGCGCGCTGGGCGCGGGCGGCGTCGATGTCCTCGGCCCACTCAAACGTCGTGGCGGCCAGCCGCACGCTGGACTTTCCTCCGCTGTCCCGGGTCACCGCCAGCATCCCGCCTGCACAGGCGGCGCGGCGGGTCTCTCCGTCCACCGTCACCCGGGCGGTGCCGGTGCCCAGGGCGGTCAGATACTGCACATGGTTTGCCAAAATACAGACGTCGCCCTCAATGGTGCGCACGACCAGGCGCTCGGCCCCGCCGGAAAAGCTGACCCCGTCCGGCGTCACGATCTGCAGTGAAAACTGTTCCACACAGGCCCTCCTTCCCCCTGCGCGCCCCGTGGGGCGCGGCTCACTGCGGCTGCGCGGCCGCCTTTTCCATGACCTCGTCGATGGTGCCCGCAAACAGGAACGCCGACTCGGGCAGATCGTCATGCCTGCCCTCGATGATCTCCCTAAACCCGCGGATCGTCTCTTTCAGCGGCACATACTTGCCCTGCATGCCGGTAAACTGCTCGGCCACCGTGAACGGCTGGGACAAAAAGCGCTGGATGCGCCGCGCCCGGGCAACGGTGCGCTTGTCGTCCTCCGACAGCTCCTCCATGCCCATGATGGCGATGATGTCCTGCAGCTCCTTGTATCGCTGCAGGATGCGCTGCACCTCGCGGGCCACCTCGTAGTGCTCCTCGCCCACCACGTCGGGCGAGAGGATGCGGCTGGTGGACTCCAGCGGGTCCACCGCCGGATAGATGCCCAGAGAGGAGATGGCGCGCGAGAGCACCGTGGTCGCGTCCAGGTGGGCAAAGGTGGTGGCCGGGGCCGGGTCGGTCAGGTCGTCCGCCGGCACATAGACCGCCTGCACGCTGGTGATGGAACCGTGCTTGGTGGAGGTGATCCGCTCCTGCAGCGCGCCCATCTCGGTGGCCAGCGTGGGCTGGTAGCCCACGGCGCTGGGCATGCGGCCCAGCAGCGCCGACACCTCGCTGCCCGCCTGGGTGAAGCGGAAGATATTGTCGATGAACAGCAGCACGTCCTGATGCTCGCGGTCACGGAAATACTCGGCCATGGTCAGGCCGGACAGGCCCACCCGCATGCGGGCCCCCGGCGGCTCGTTCATCTGGCCATACACCAGGGCGGTCTTTTCCAGCACGCCGCTCTCTTTCATCTCGTTGTACAGGTCGTTGCCCTCGCGGGTGCGCTCGCCCACGCCGGTGAATACCGAAATGCCGCCGTGCTGCTTGGCAACGTTGTTGATGAGCTCCATGATCAGCACCGTCTTGCCCACCCCGGCGCCGCCGAACAGGCCGATCTTGCCGCCCTTGGCATACGGGCAGATCAGGTCCACGACCTTGATGCCCGTCTCCAGGATCTCGGTGGTGCTCTGCTGCTCGTCATAGGCGGGCGGGTCGCGGTGGATGGCCCAGCGCTCCTCCGCCTCGGGCGCGGGCAGGTCGTCCACCGGCTCCCCCAGCAGGTTGAAAATGCGCCCCAGCGTGGCATGGCCCACCGGCACCGTGATGGGGCCGCCGGTATCCCGCGCGGGCAGGCCGCGGGTAAGGCCGTCGGTAGAACTCATGGCGATGCAGCGGGCCACGTTGTCCCCGATCTGCTGCGCCACCTCCGCCACCAGGCGGCGGCCGTCCGCCTCCACCTCCACTGCGTTCAGCAGCGCCGGCAGCTGCCCCTCTTCAAATTTGATGTCCAGCACAGGCCCGGTGACCTGCACGATCCTGCCGATGTTCTCTCGCTTCATCCGCCGCCCTCTTTTCATCGATGCCTGTTTTACAAAACGTAGTTTTTACGAAATTTTATCCCATTTGTTCTTTATCGGACCCGCTCATTCCTCGGCGCCGGCCACGATCTCGGTGATCTCCTGGGTGATCGCGCCCTGCCGCGCGCGGTTATAGCGCAGGTTCAGGTCCTCGATCATCTCGGCCGCGTTCTTGCTGGCCGCATCCATCGCCATGCGCCGCGCCGCCACCTCGGACGCAAACGACTCGCAGAGCGCCCCCCACAGCATGCCCGCGAGGTAGCCGGGCACGATGGCGTCGTAAACCGCCTCGCTGCCGGGCTCATACAGCACCAGCTGGCGCGGCGCGGCCGAGCCCCGCCGGCGCATTTTGGGCGAGAGCGGAAGCATCCCCAGCGCCGCCGGAGACTGGCTGAGCATGGAGACGAAGTTGGTATAACACACCATCAGCTCGTCAAATTCCCCGGCAAGAAAGCCCTCGCACAGCAGCCGCGACATGGCGAAACAGTCGCTGACTGACACGTCCTCGGCCAAGCTGAAAGCCCCGGTGATCGCCTCCACCCCGTGCAGGCGGCAGAACTCCACCGCCTTTTTGCCCACCGGCAGCGCGCAGCAGGGCGCGCCCTGCATCTTCTCCGCCGCCAGCTTGAACAGGTTTGAGTTATAGCCCCCCGCCAGACCGCGATCGCCGGCGATGAGCACCACACAGCGCTTTTTCACCTCGCGCCGCTGCACATAGGCGCTGGAAAACTCCGTGTTGGCCTCTGCGATCTCGGCCAGGGTCTGATGCAGCAAAGTGAAATAGGGCCGGCTGCGCTCGACCCGCAGCTTTGCCTTGTTCAGCTTGGAGGAAGCCACCAGCTCCATGGCCTTGGTGATCTGCATCGTGCTCTCAACGCTTTTGATCCGCAGCTTGATGTCTTTCATCGACGCGCCGCCGCTCATGGGCCTCGCCCCCTTTCATCCGTCTTGTCTCGTCAGCTTTTGCCGCTGAAGCCGTCCCCCGGGGGACGTCAGTGCGGCAGCGCGGCAAACTGCGCCTGATAGGCTTCCAGCGCCTCTTTGAGCTGCGCCTCCGTCTCCTCGTCCAGCCTGCCGCTTTCGCGGATCGCGTCCAGCACCGCCGGGGCGCGGGTATCCAGATAATCGTACAGGCCCTCCTCAAAGGCGGGCACGTCCTCCACCTCTATCTCCCGCAGGTGATCGTGGACCACCGCATAGAAGATGCAGACCTGTTTTTCCACCGGCACGGGACGGCCCCTGCCCTGCCCCAGCACCTTTACGATGCGCTCGCCCTGGGCCAGACGGGTCTTGGTGTCCATGTCCAGGTCAGAGCCGAACTGAGCGAACGACTGCAGCTCGCGATACTGGCTGTAGACCAGCTTCAGGGTGCCGGCCACCTGCTTCATGGCCTTGATCTGGGCGTTGCCGCCCACGCGGGAGACCGAGATGCCCGGGTTCACGGCGGGCAGCACGCCCGCGTGGAACAGCTCAGTCTCAAGAAAGATCTGGCCGTCGGTGATCGAGATGACGTTGGTGGGGATATAGGCGGACACGTCGCCCGCCTGGGTCTCAATGATGGGCAGCGCCGTCAGGCTGCCGCCCCCTGCCTCCGGCGAGAGGCGGGCGGCCCGCTCCAGCAGGCGGCTGTGCAGGTAAAAGACGTCGCCGGGGTAGGCCTCCCGTCCCGGCGGCCGCCGGATGAGCAGCGAGAGGGCGCGGTAGGCCACCGCGTGTTTGGACAGATCGTCGTAGATGATCAGCGCGTCTTTGCCCTGGTCCATAAAATATTCAGCCATGGTGCAGCCGGAATAGGGCGCGATATACTGCATGGGCGCCAGCTCGCTGGCGGTGGCGGCCACGATGACGGTGTAATCCATCGCGCCGGCGGCGGCCAGCGTCTCGGCCAGCTGGGCCACGGTGCTGCGCTTTTGGCCGATGGCCACATAGACGCAGAGCACCCCTTTGCCTTTCTGGTTGAGGATGGTGTCGGTGGCGATGGCGGTCTTGCCGGTCTGCCGGTCGCCGATGATCAGCTCGCGCTGGCCGCGGCCGATGGGGATCATGCTGTCAATGGCCTTGATGCCGGTCTCCAGCGGCACGCTCACCGATTTGCGCTCGATGATGCCGGGGGCGGGCCGCTCGATCGGCCGCGTCTGGGCGGCGTCGATCGGCCCCTTGCCGTCGATGGGCGCGCCCAGCGCGTCCACCACCCGGCCCAGGAACCCCTCGCCCACCGGCACCGAGACCACCCGGCCGGTACGGCGCACCGCGTCCCCCTCGCGGATGCCCTCGTCGGAACCCAGCACCACGATGGAGACCGCGTCCTCCTCCAAATTGAGCGCCATGCCGTAGGCCCCGCTCTCGAACTCCACCAGCTCGTTGGCCATGCAGTTCTGCAGGCCGTAAGCGCGGGCGATGCCGTCGCCCACCAGCATGACGGCGCCGGTCTCGCTCTGTTCGACCCGGTTCTCATAATTTTTGATCTGGCTTTTGATCACCTTGGTGATGTCGCTTGCATTCAGCTGCATCTATATGGCCATCCTTTCCCCGCGGGCCGCGGGCTCTCCCTCCGGCGCGGCGCGCCCGTCTCTCTCAAAAAAGCGCATTTGCAGAAAGAGGCTGCCCCGCGCCCGGTTTTTCCGTTCAGTTTGCGCGCAGCAGCGATCTGCGCAGCGCGTCCAGCCGGCGGCGCACGGTGCCGTCCAGCTCCCTGCCCTCCAGCTCCAGCCGCACGCCGCCCAGCAGCGCGCTGTCCACGGCGCAGCTCAGGCGGATCTGTTTGCCGGTCGCCTGCGCCAGCGCCTCGGTCAGGCGCTTTTGCAGCGCCTCGCTCAGCGGCACGGCGGTGACGGCCCGCGCCTCCAAAATGCCGTGGGCCCCGTTGTAGCGCCTGCGGTACTGCGCCGCGGCGTCAAAAAAGCCCCGGGCCAGCCCGCGCTCCGTCATCAGCTTGAGGGTGTTCAGCAGGTACGGGTGTACCCGGCCGCCGAAAGCCTCGTCCACCAGGGCGCAGCGCTCTTCCCTGCGCAGGGTGGGCGCGTCCAGGACGCGCAGATATTCCGGGTTTTCCCGCAGCAGTCCCGCCGCGGCGTCCAGCTCTTCCAGGAGGCGCTCATCGCAGCCCTCGGCCCCCGCCAGCTCGAACAGGGCGTCCCCATAGTGCGCTGCGGGCCCGGTCACGACGCGTCACCCAGGCCGGAGATGAACTCTTCGATCAGCTTTTCGTGGCGGGCGGGGTCGATCTCCTTTTCCACCACCCGGCCGGCGATCTCCAGCGCGATGCCGGAGACCTCGTTCTTGATCTCGTTTTCCGCCCGGCGCTTTTCACGGCGCAGCTCCTCTTCGGTGCGGCGGCGCAGCGCCTCGGCGCTGTCCTTTGCGTCCCGCACGATCTCCTCGCCGCGGCGCTGGGCCGCGGCGCTGGCTGTCCTGACGATCTCGCCCGCCTTTTCCTCCGCGCCGGCCAGGCGCTGTTCATACTCTTCGCGCATGGCCTGCGCCTCGCTCTTTGCCTGCTCGGCGTCGCCGTAGATCCCGTCCACCTCGGCCTGACGCGCATCCAGCACGGCCGTCACCCGGTCGAAAAGGAAGTGCTTCACCCCCGCGGTCAGGATGAACAGGTTGCAGATGGTAAAGATCATGGTCCAGGGCGCCAGGCTCACCAGCGACTGAAAATTTTCCACGACGGTGTCCCCTCTCTGCGATCCGGTTTACAGCATGCCCGTGAAGAAGCCCGGCGCGAAGAAGATCAGCAACAGGCCGGTGACAAAGCCGTAAATGCCGGTGGTCTCGGCGATGGCGCAGCCCAGCAGCATGTTGGAGCGCACGTCGCCCTTTGCCTCGGGCTGGCGGCCGATGGCCTCGCAGGCCTTGCCGACGGCGTAGCCCTCGCCGATGCCGGGGCCGATGCCCGCGATCAGAGCAAGACCTGCGCCGATGGCGCAGCCGGCCAGAATGATTGCCTTTTCCATAATAAGTTCCTCCCGTGATCTAAAAATTATCGTGTCTGCGGTCCGGCGGGGCGGCGCCCCGTGGTCAGGACTCCTCCGCCGCGCTGGCGATATAAAGGGTGGTCAGCATACAGAAGATATACGCCTGCATGGCGCTGGAGAACAGATCGAAATACACCGACAGCACCGCCGGTACGCCCACCTGCAGGATGGGGATGAGGGAGAGCGTCTCCCCCACCGCCCCGGGCAGCAGCCCCAGCAGCGCGTGGGAGGCGGCGGCCAGCGCCCCGTAGACCAGCGCCGTGATGACGCTGCCCGCCACCACGTTGCCGAAATGACGGAACGCCATTGAAATGGGGGTGGCCAGCTCGCTGAGGATGTTGAACGGGGTGAGCACAAAGATGGGCTGGGTAAAGCCCTTGAGATAGCCGCCCACGCCCCCGGTCTTGATCTTGGTGTAGGTGATGAGCACAAAGACCATCAGAGCCCAGGCCATGGTGGTGGAGAGATCGCTGGTGGGCGGGTAAAGCCCAAACAGGCTGAGCAGGCTGGAGAGCAGCGACATGGAAAACAGCGCGGCGATGAACGGGGTGTAATAGAGGTAGCGTTTGCCCATATTCTCAGCGACAAAGCTCCGCGCTTTCTGCACCAGAAACTCGGCGATGATCTGCCGGCGGGAGCTTGCCCGCACCTTGAGGCCGCTGGTGAGGAAGATGCATGCCCCCAGGATGACCGCCATCACGATCCAGGCGTTGACGATGGTCTCGGTGATGGGGATGCCCCCCAGGATCGGGATGGTAAAATAGATCCTCGCGCCGGTGATATCAAGCTCCATCCGGCCCATCCCCCCTTTCCGGCCGCTCCGGCTCGTAGAGGCCCAGCAGCTGCATGGCAAAGATGGTCAGCCGCGGGAAAAGCAGCGGCAGAACAGTGGACAGCCAGTAGAACCAGGGGACCGAGAACCCCACCAGAAGCACCGCCAGCGTGAGCAGCATGCGCAGCGTATAGGACAGCTGCATCTTCATCTTGCTGCGGCTCTCATCGCCGGACCTGAGCGCGCCCTGGACGGTGAGGCCCAGCAAAAAAAAGTTGAGCACCGCAAAACAGGCGCCCAGCAGCGCCCCCAGCACCACCGGCAGCGTCAGGCGCCCCAGCAGCAGAAAGACCAGCAGCATCACCGCCGTCATCAGGCCGGTGCCCGCTGCGATATGCAGCGTCTCCTTTTTGACCGCCGGCTGTACTCTCATCCCCTGCGCCCCCTCTCCGGCTTTTGGACTGTTTTCAGTATGCCCGCGCCTTTGCGCCCTCAAGCCGGGCGACGCGGGCAAATTGCGAAAAAGAAAACTTTGGATTTGATGATATCACACAAAAAAGGAGCAGTCAAACAAAAAACTTTGTTCGTTATTTGACAAACGAAGTTTTTTGTCGCCTGCGCCCGCTCTGCCTCGTATTATACAAAAGAAAAAGCGCGGGATCGTCATTCCCAGTGCAGTTTCAGGCTGGTTTTTTCATTTTTCATCGCGGCAAAAAACGCCGCGGCTTTCAGGAGGTTTTTTGATGGGACTTTTGGGCAATTTGCTTTGGTTTTTGCTGGGCGGCTGGGCCGTGGGGCTGGGCTGGGTCATCGCAGGGGCGCTCTGGTGCCTGACCATCGTGGGCATCCCCATTGGGGTGCAGTGCTTCAAGTTCGCCGGGCTGGCGTTCTGGCCTTTCGGCAAAGAGGTCGCCTACGGCGGCGGCGCGGTCTCGCTGCTCGCCAACATCCTCTGGCTGATCTTCAGCGGCATCCCCATGGCGCTGGCCGACGCCGCTCTGGGCCTGGTGTTCTGCATCACCATCGTGGGGATCCCTTTCGGCCTGCAGTGCTTCAAGCTGGCCAAACTCGCGCTGATGCCCTTCGGCGCCAGCGTGCTGACCCAGGTGCGCGTCCTGACCTGAGGCCGGGCCCTGCGCGCGTCTTTTCAGCGCGGCCGCGCTCCCTCCCGCGTCCTGCCGCGCGGCGCCCGCCCCGCGGGGTCCCATTTTTCGCCGCGCTCCGCAGCGCCCCCCTCCTAAAATAGACCTGCGTGTGGTATAATGACCCCAAAGCGGTCGGGAGGCCGCTGCTGCGAGCGCCCCTCTCCCGCGCTGATACGCGGAGGATGGACGGCTTTCGAGGGGCGGGACGCCCGGTCTCTGCCCTGCGGCCGCTTTTAACGGTCGCTTATGCCGGTCCGCGCCCAGCGTCCCTGTCCTCACAAAGGCGGACCGGCCGCAGACTATTTTGAGAAAAGCGCGGCAGCTGCAGCGGCCCCAGCGGCGCATACGGCGGCCGGCGCAGGACCGGGCGGGGGAGGCGCAGAGAGATGCGATATTGCACTGGAGAAAGTTCCGTCTGCCGGCGCGCCGCGCCGCAGGCTGCGGCTGCCCCGTGCCGGGGGCTGGCCGTGCTGCTGCCCGGTTTCGGCTACGGGCCGGACAAGCCGCTGCTGCACTATGCCCGCAAGGCCGCGCTGGCCGCGGGCTTTGAGGTGCTGGCGGTGGAGTACGGCCCCCTGCCCCGGGACAGGGCCGACCTTGCCCGCGCGGTGCGGGACGCGTTCGGCCCGGCCCTGGCCGCGGCTGCGGCGCAGCTGGACAGCGCTTTGGCGGGGCGGGCGTTCCGCAGCGTGTTTTTTGTCAGCAAAAGCTTCGGCACCCTGGTGGCGGGCGAGCTGACGGCCCGGCGGCCCGCGCTCGAGGCAAAAAATTTTTATTTCACACCGCTGCCGGCCGCCCTGCCCTATCTTGCCCAGCCCGGCGGGCAGCGCCTTGCCGCCGCCGGCACAGCCGACCCCTTTGTGACCGCGTCCGACCGCGCGCGGATGCGGGCCGCGCTGGGCGACCGGCTGCTGCTGTTTGAGGGGGCCGACCACTCGCTGGAAGTGCCCGGCGACCCGCTGGCGGGCGTGGCCATCCTGGAACAGGTCACGGCGGCGCTCTGCAGGATGATGACCTAGATCCCGGCCGGCTGCCGCGCCCTGGGCAGCCCGGCCCAGAGGCCCCCCGCCGCGGCCGGAAACGCCCTGTACCGCGGCGCGGCCGCCGGGGGCCCGCGTTTTTCGCGCCGTCCCCCTGAACTCCCACTCGTAAAAAAGGAGCCTGCCTTGTATAAGATCTTTATCGTAGAGGACGACCCGGCGATCGCCTCGGTGCTGGCCGGACATCTGGCCCGCTGGGGATATGAGACGGCGGTGGTCCGTGATTTTGCCCGCGTCACCGAAGAGTTTGCCGCTGCTGCGCCCCAACTGGTGCTGATGGACATCACGCTGCCCTATTACGACGGCTATCACTGGTGCCGCGAACTGCGCCGCATCTCCAAGGTGCCGATCGTCTTTTTGTCCTCCGCCAGCGACAACCTGAACCAGATCATGGCCCTCAGCGAGGGGGCGGACGACTTTATCGCCAAGCCTTTCGACCCGGCCGTGGCGCTGGCCAAGATCGCGGCGCTGCTGCGCCGCGCTTATTCTTTCGGCGGCTCTCAGGCGCTGCTGGCCCACCGCGGCGCGGTGCTCAACCTGGGGGACGCCACCCTCACCTATGAGGGCCGCCGGCAGGAGCTGACCAAAAACGAGTTCCGCATTTTGCAGACCCTGCTGGAAAACAAGGGCCACACCGTGAGCCGCGACGCGCTGATGCAGCGGCTGTGGGAGAGCGACTGCTATGTGGACGACAACACCCTCACCGTCAATGTGACGCGCCTGCGCAAAAAACTGGACGAGGTGGGGCTGACCGACTTTATCACCACCAAAAAAGGGATGGGATACCTGATCTCTGACGGGGACGCCCAGGGGCAGTGAAAAGCAAAAGGGAGCGGCTCCGGACCGGCGCCGCCCTGCGGGGGCCCAGATCGTCCCCTGCGGCGTCTCCGCCGGCTTTTGGGGGCGTTCTCACAGGCAGGGCTGCGCTTTCACCATGCGGCGCAGCGCGCCGCGCCAAAACGACTTTTTCTTCACCGTCCCGCCAGAGGAGGCCGCTATGGATCCACTTTTCTCCTATCTGCGCTACCGCGCCCCCGTCCTGCTCTCGCTGGGCGTTTTCGGGGCGATGTTTGCGTTTGTCTATTTTCTCTATGATCTGCCCTGGGGGCCCGCGGGCTACGCGGCGCTGGTGGGGGGCACCGTGCTGCTTCTGCTGGCCCTGCGGGACTTTTCCGCCTACCGCCGGCGCTGCCGCGCGCTGGCGGACGAGCTGGCCTCCCTGGACGCCGGCGCGCCGGTGCTGCCCGCGCCCGCCCATGAACTGGAAGAGCGCTACGCCGCCCTGGTGCAGGCGCTGGCAGACCAGCGGGCGGCCCTTGCCTTTCAGGCGGACCGCCGGGCCGCCGAGATGCAGCGCTATTACACGCTTTGGGCCCACCAGATCAAAACCCCGCTGGCCGCCATGCGGCTGCTGATCCCATCCGCCGGGCCGGCCTGCTGCGGCCCGCTGGAGGAGCAGCTCTTTGCGGTGGAGCGGTATGTGGAATTGGTGCTGCAGTACCAGCGGCTGGAAAACATCTCGGGCGATCTGGACTTTGTGCGCTGCAGCCTGGACGATCTGGCCCGGCAGGCGGTGCGCCAGTACGCGCCCGCTTTCATCCGCAAGGGGCTTTCGGTACGGGTGGAGGGTCTGGAGCAGGAGGTCCTCACGGACGAAAAGTGGGCCGTGTTCGTGATCGGGCAGCTGCTGTCCAACGCCGTAAAATACACCCAAAAGGGCGGCGTGACCCTCACTCTTGCGCCCGGCAGCCAGGCGACTTTGATGATCCGGGACACCGGCGTGGGCATCCGCCCCGAGGACCTGCCCCGTCTGGGTGAACGGGGGTTCACCGGCGAAAACGGCCGGCGGGACAAACTGGCCAGCGGTCTGGGGCTGTTTCTCTGCCGCGAGGTGCTGGCCAAGCTGGGACACGGCTTTGCCATCGAGAGCCGCCCCGGCGAGGGCACAACGGTCCGGGTGGATTTTGCCCGCACAGTGCTGGAGATCGAGTGACCTGACCGCGCCGGCGGCGCGCTCCCCGCAGCGGTCCGGCGAAAAACAAAAACCGGCCGCACCGGCAGACTGGCGCCGGCGATGGAAACAGCACCGGCTCCCAGCCCCGCGCATGACCTCCCGCTCAGCGGCCGATGGCGCAAGCTGCCAAGGGCGGACTTTGAAAGCGGCCTCTCCCTCTGCCGTCTGCGCGCATGACCTGCCGTCTGCGCATATCCTCTCGCCCGGCGGCCAACACTGCAAGTTTGCCGGAAGTCGGCCTGGAAAGAGGTCTCTCCCGCTGCCGCCTGCACGCATGACTTCCCGCCTGGCGACCAATGCTGCAGTTTGCCAAGGGCAGTCTTTGAAAGCGCGCTCTCCCCTGCCCACTGCACGCATGACCTGCCGCCTGCGCGCGCTTTGTGCGCGCCTTTTGCCAAAACGGCCCGTGGGAAATGGGTTATTATCGCGCGGGCGGGGCGGCGGCGCTGCATCCTGCAAGACCGATCGCCTTTTCGACGCGCTCCCTTACAAAACTGTAAGCGGCAGGGGCGGAACTGTAAGCCGGAACGATGGCTTCAGGGCCGCTCTTTTTTTATAATGGGTGTCACAGGGCGCGGCCGCCGCACCCGGATTTTTCACAAGGAGGCAGTTTTCATGCCGCTTTTGGACGTACGCAATCTCAAAAAGATCTATGCCACCCGCTTTGGCGGCGTACAGGTGCAGGCCCTCGCCGACGTCAGCTTTTCGGTGGAGCAGGGCGAATACGTGGCCATCATGGGCGAGTCGGGCGCGGGCAAGACCACGCTGCTGAACATCCTGGCCGCGCTGG
This sequence comes from Anaerofilum hominis, assembly GCF_014287275.1. Classification (GTDB taxonomy): domain Bacteria; phylum Bacillota; class Clostridia; order Oscillospirales; family Ruminococcaceae; genus Pygmaiobacter; species Pygmaiobacter hominis. The sequence goes on along the minus strand of NZ_JACONZ010000003.1, from coordinate 197,136 downwards.
ACAAGCCCACCAGCGGCGAGGTGCTGCTGCGGGGCAAAAACATCGTGCGCATCCCCGACAAGCAGCTCTCGGCGTTCCGGCGCGAACACCTGGGCTTCGTGTTTCAGGACTTCAACCTGCTGGACACCTTTTCGGTGAAGGACAATATCCTGCTGCCGCTGGTGCTCTCCCGCAAGGCGGTGCCGGAGATGGAGCAGCGCCTTGACCCCATCGCGGCGAAGCTGGGCATCACCGACATCCTGCCCAAGTTCCCGTACGAGATCTCGGGCGGGCAAAAGCAGCGGGCCGCCGTGGCCCGCGCCCTCATCACCCAGCCGGAGCTGGTGCTGGCCGACGAGCCCACCGGCGCGCTGGACTCCAAGGCCAGCGGGCAGCTGCTGCGCCTGCTGGACGAGATCAACGCCGCCGGCCAGACCATCCTGCTGGTCACCCACAGCACGCGGGCCGCCAGCCACGCCGGCCGGGTGCTGTTCATCAAGGACGGCGAGGTCTTTCACCAGCTCTACCGCGGCAGCGCCTCCAACGAGGCGATGTTCCAGCGCATCTCGGACACGCTCACCGCGCTTGCGACAGGAGGGGATTTTTCTTGAAAACAGGATCCGTTCTTTCTCTCCCTCCGCGCCCCGCCCCCGCCGGGAAAGGGGGTGTCCGCCGTGCGTGATCTCTCCTTTTATCCCCGTCTCGCCCTCACCAACCTGAAAAACAACCGGCAGACCTATTACCCTTATCTGCTCACCTGCATCCTGTGCGTGATGACCTTTTACACCGTGCTGTCGATCTCGGTCAACTCCAGCTTTGAAAGCCTGCCCAGCGCCGCCTGGGTGCAGATGGTGATGATCCAGGGCGTGTTTATCATCTCCATCTTCTCCGCCATCCTCATCTTTTACACCAACGGCTTTCTTATCCGCCGCCGCAAGCGGGAGCTGGGGCTGTACAATATCCTGGGCATGGAAAAGCGCCACGTGGGCCGCATGATGCTGTTTGAAACGCTGTTCACAGCGCTTTTCGCCATCGCCTCCGGCCTGCTGCTGGGCATCGTGTTCAGCCGGGTGATGTTCCTCATCCTGCTGCGCATGCTGCATCTGGGCAGCTCCATCGCCTTTCAGCTCTCGCCCGCCGTACTGATCGTCACCGCCGTGCTCTTTGCGGTGATCTTTCTGTTCACACTGCTGTCCAACCTGCGGCAGGTGCGTCTGGCCAACCCCGTAGAGCTGCTGCACGGCGGACAGGTGGGCGAGCGGGAGCCCCGGACCTCCTGGCCGACGGCGATCGCGGGGGTCCTCTGCCTGGGCGGCGGCTATGCCATCGCAGTGACGGTGAAGAGCCCGGCCGCAGCCATCCTGCTGTTTTTCCTGGCCGTGATGCTGGTCATCGCCGGGACCTACGCCCTTTTCACCGCGGGCAGCATCGCGCTGCTCAAGACCCTGCGCAAAAACAAAAAATTTTATTACCGCCCCAAGCCTTTCATCGCCGTCTCGGGCCTGATCTACCGCATGAAGCAGAACGCCAAAGGGCTTGCCAGCATCTGCATCCTCTCCACCATGGTCATCCTGACCATCGCCACCACCCTGTCCCTTTACGCCGGGCAGGAGGGGATGCTCGACCGCGAGTTTGGGCGTGAGGTCACCGTCTCGGCCCGCCCCTCCGAGGGCGGCCTGACGGAAGAAGAGGTGGACGCGCTGGTGGACGAGACCCTGGCCGAGGCGGGCGTGACCGCCATCCACCGCAACACCTACCGCTACACCACTTTTATGGCCCAAAAACAGGACGGCCTGCTGTCCCCGCAGCAGGATCTGGGCCCGGCGGCGCCGGTGCTGTCTCTCACCGTGCTGCCGCTGGAGGATTACAACCGCATGGCCGGGCAAAACCGCACCCTGGCGCCGGGCCAGGCCCTGGTTTTTACCGACGGCACGCCCTACGGCAGCGGCACAGTGACCCTGGGCCAGGACACCTGGTATGTGGCGGAGGAGCTGGACAGCTTCCCGCTGGCCGAGCGCACCAAGGCCGCCCTGTTCAGCTCTTACACCGGCGAGTGCTACATCGTACTGCCCACTGCAGAGGAGGTGCTCACCCTCTCGCACCTCTACGGCGGCAACGCCGGCGACCAATTGCGCCGCGCCTGCACTTTCGACCTTGAGGGGGACGATGCGGCAAAGACCAGTTTTTCCGGCAGCCTGCAGGAAAAGCTTCTGCCTCTGCCGGGCACCTCGATGAACTCGGTCCATCTTGTGCGCGAATACTGGTACTCTCTGTACGGGGGCTTCTTCTTTTTAGGGGTGTTCCTGGGCGCGCTGTTCATGATGGCCACCGCCCTCATCATCTACTACAAGCAGCTCTCCGAGGGCTTTGAGGACCGGGGCCGCTTTTTGATCCTGCAGCAGGTGGGCATGAGCCAGAAAGAGGTCCGCTCCACCATCCGCAGCCAGATCCTGATGGTGTTTTTCCTGCCGCTGGCGGTGGCGCTGCTGCACACGGCCTTCGCTTTTCCGGTGATGCGCACCATCCTTACCGCTTTCGGCCTGTCCGATCTGGTGCTCTTTTTTCTGTGCACGGCGGGCACGGCGCTGGTCTTTTCGCTGCTCTATTTCGCCACCTATTCCCTCACTGCCCGCACCTATTACAAGCTGGTGGGCCACACCATCTGACCTGCCGGCACAACGCCAAGGAGGAACGAGCCCTATGAAACTAAAACATTTTCTGATCCTGGGCGTCCTGGCGGCAGCCGCCGTGCTGCTCTTTCGCAGGGCGCACCGCTTCTGCAACCCGGAACTGAGATAACAAGCGCGCCGGCAAACGGCGCGGGGCATGGGGGATGATCGTTAGAAATAAACAGGGAAAGATCTTATCTCCCCCCGCGCTAAAAAACTGCCTCAACGATCCCGTGCGGCAGAGTTCTCCGCAGGCAGGGCGCTTTCACAACTGTCGAGGGGGACAAACGCGCATCTTACGCGTTTGTCCCCCTCGACAGTTGTTTTTAACTTATTTTTCCCTACGCACATTGCCGCTGCTGATGCCTGCCGCCTTTTCCTCCAGGGGCAGCCAATTCAGCACATGCTGTAAATATTCGCTCCAAAAATTGAAATCGTGGATACCCGGTCCCTCTTCATAGGTAAGATCGGCCCCCTGGGCCTGCAGAAAATCTCGATAGCGCCGGTTTGGCTCGATGAGAAAATCCTCGGTGCCACAGGCCAGATAAAGCCGGGGAACGACGCCCGCTTGCCTTGCCCGCAGATAGAGAGCCTCGCAGTCCTTGTCGCTGCCGGCAAGCCTGTCGAGATCGCCGAAAATGGCCTGGTAATAACTGCGCCGCTGGGTATAGTCGCTGCTGCTGTCATCCGCCGCCATCATCCTGTCCTGGATCAGTCCGCTGGACAGTCCAGCCGCATATCCAAAGGTCTCACTGTATTTGAGCCCGTTGCGGATGGCGCCGTACCCCCCCATGGAAAGACCTGCAATATAGGTGTCCTCCCGCTCGCGGGAGAGATGGAACAGCCTGCGAGTCTGCTCCACCAGCTCTTCCCCCACAAAGCGTCCGTAGCCCTCGCCGGTTGCGGCGCAGTCGACGTAAAAATGATTTTCACCTGCGGGCATGATCACCGCCAGGCTCCGCTCCTGCGCCCACATCATGACGCCGCTGGCGCAGATCCAATCCATGTTGTTCCCATAGATGCCGTTGAGGAGATAAAGGGTCTTATAGGGTTTGTCCGCGGGGCGGACAGGATCGCCGTCATAGCGCACGTTGTCCACCGGCACCACCGCGGTCACCGGTACCGTGCGCATCAATGCTTTAGAAAACAGTTCAATTCGTAATAAAGCCATTTTTTTCTCCTTATTCCGGGAGCGTTAGGGCTCTTCCAACGTTTTCCTGTTTCCACACATATTTTTCCGGGAAACACAAAAAATTGTTGATCATCTGATAGGTGGCCCCAACGGTCTCCTCCATGCTCAGATCCCGATCGTCGTATACAAATTCGATCTTCTCTTGCCGATCCATATACTTGAACTCAAATACCTTATTGAGCAGTTCCCTCCGGAACACCTCGTCCGCTTTGCCGAAGTTGCCCTGGAACACCACATATTCCGGAGCCACGGATACGATCAGGCCACGGATTGCGATTGAAAAGATCTGCGCGTAGTACCGGGATTCCCGGCGGCAGAGCACATCCCCTTTGGCAGAACCCTCAAACAGCTTTTCAAAGGTCATCTCCGCCACGGGGATCTCCTTGAGACAGCTTTTTCGGTATTCCTCTTCCTGGGCCGCCAGTCGCTCCCGCATTCTTCCGCTGCTGACCATCCGCTCCAGACATCCGTGCCCGCCACAGGGACAGGGCTCCGGATCGTCCGGTTCCACAATAATGTGCCCGAGCGCTCCTACCAAGCTTTTAGTCCCGGTGGTGGGCTGCCCGTCACGGAACAGCGCCCCGCCGATACCGGTAGAACAATAGAAAGTCGCCACTTCCCCCTGTCCATAGCGGCTGAAATCCCAGTGCAGCAGCGCGCTGCCAGCCGCCTTACCGTCAGAAGTGATGATGATGTCGCGGGCGTCGGGAAAGATCTCCTGCAACGGTTCTGTCAGCGACCTGCCGAAATCCGATCTCGGCCAAGCCGGAAACGGAGTGGCCGCTGAAAGCCTTTTTTCTGTTGTGTACCCCAACGGGACAGGGAAACAGATCCCCAGTACTCGACTGTCCGGGTATCGTTCCATGATCTCCCGGGCCCCTCGTCGGATCTGCTCCCACATCATATCCATGCAGAGCAGGCGGACGGGGCCGCTGCTCCAATGGGCGACACAATTGTAATGCAGGTCGGTCATATTGAGGGTCACCTCATGGTGATGCAGCAAAATGCTCATCAGTCTCACCCTTGGGTTGAGGGTAAACCTCTCTGGCCGCTTGCCGCCTACGGTGGTACTGTCCCCCTTGCCACAAGAGCACAGGGCGCCGATCTGCAAATGATATTCAATACACTTTTTTACCGTCTGACGGCTGATTCCCGTTCTCTCGGAGACCTCTGCCGCAGTCAACATCCCGCTGTTGTGAAAAGCCGCCAAAACTGTCCCGCGATTTCCATTTTTTAGGTCTGCCGGGACCGACGCGGATATTTTGTGCATCAGTCGCTCCTCCTTTTCTTCCTGCTCTACCGGGGCAGTCCCCATGAGAAAGTCCCGTCGGCCTCGCTCCCTTCTCTCATAGGAAAAACCGCATCGGGCAATTTCTTTTATTCTAAGACGAAGAGCGGTTTGACGCAAGCATTTTGGCCCCTTTTCAGCAAAAACAGGCGTCTCGGCTGGAACTGTCCTGCTCATTATTCTCCGATGGCCGCCGCCATGACTGCAGTCTCCGTGGTCTCTCCCCGGTCTCGGTGCAGCTCGGCAGTGATCTTGCCCCCCGCCAGCACCAGTACCCGGTCGCTCATGGAGAGCAGCTCTGGCATATCGGAGGAGACCATCACAATAGAGACCCCCTGTTTTGTGAGATCGCTCATGATCTTATAAAAATCCGCCTTGGTCCCCACGTCGATCCCCTTGGTGGGTTCGTCCACCAACAGGATACGGGGCTCGTTCATCAGCCACTTTCCCAGAATCACTTTTTGCTGGTTGCCGCCCGAAAGCTGCACCAGCGCAGTCTCCATAGAAGGGGCCTTAATGCGCAGCTGAGTCATCTGCTTTTGTACGACTTTTTTCTCTTTGCCTTTTTTAATGAAAAACCTTCCGGGCAGTTTGGGCAGATTTGCCACCGACATATTTTCCCTGATACTCAGCATCCAGATGATCCCATTGAGCTTGCACTCCTCTGTGATGAAACCGATGCCGTGGCGGATAGCGTCCCGCGGACTGCGGATATTTACCTCTTTGCCGTCGATAAAGATCTTTTTATGTACTCCCATCGTATACTGCCCAAAAATCGCCCCTAAGCTTTCACTGCGCCCAGCGCCCACCAGGCCGCCGATGCCCAAAATTTCACCTTTGCGCAGGGAAAAACCGATGTCCTCCACAATGTTTCGGCCGCGGATGTTAGGATGGGGCACGCTCAGGTGCTCCACTCGCAGCACCTCCTCTCCAAAGCCGTGCTCATCCTTGGGATAAAGGTTTTCTACCTTGCGGCCCACCATTTCCTCAATCAGGGTCTGTTTTTCTACCTCGGCGATCCTGTGGCAGTTGATGGTCTGGCCGTCCCGCAGCACCAGGGCACGATCACAAATGCGATAGAGTTCTTCCAGTTTATGGCTGATGTAGAGGCAGGAAACCCCTTTTGTCCGCAGGCTGTCCAGGATCTCCATCAGAGTGTCCACTTCCTGATCCGTGAGTGCCGTGGTGGGCTCGTCGAGCACCAAGATCCCAGGGTTCTTGGAGACCGCCCGCATCAGGCTGAGCAGCTGCATCTGACCGCTATTTAGCGGTCGCACCGTCATTTTGGGGTCTAGGTCCAGCTTCGCCCGCTCCAGGAGGGTCCGGGCATCCGCGTACAGCTTTTTGTAATCGATCCACCCGTTTTTGCCCGGGAGACTACCCACAAAGAGATTTTCCGCGACGCTGGCGTCCAGCATCATGTTCATCTCTTGATAGACCATCTCAATGCCATGAGCCTGTGCGTCATGCACACCAGTAAACCGTACCGGGCTGCCATCCAGAACGATCTCCCCTTCATAATCGCCCGCGGCGTAGCTTCCGGAAAGCACTTTCATCAGGGTAGATTTTCCCGCGCCATTTTCTCCGCAAATACCCAGGATTTCCCCTCGGCAAAGCTCCAAGTTGACGTCTTTCAATGCAATCACACCCGGAAAGCGCTTAGTGACGTTTCGCATCTGCAGTACAAAATTACTCATCGTCGTTCCCCCTTTCCATTTGTGCGTACATCACAGCCCGCCGCCGCTTTTGGCCCTGCGATACCGGTCGATGAACAGAGAGATCACCAGGATGAGGCCAAAGATCATGTTCTGCCAGTTGGTGGAGACCCGCATCAACACCAACCCGTTGTTGATGACCGCCAGCAGCACACAGCCCAAAAAAGAGCCGAGAATGGTGCCGGAACCGCCCATCATCGAAGTACCGCCGATGATGACTGAGGCCATAATGGTCAGCTCGGTGCCAGCGCCCGCCGCCGGCTGTCCGCTGTTGAAGCGGCTGCACATGCACACGCCGCAAAAAGCCGCGAACACTGAGACCATGATCTCCACGATATATCGGGTCTTCACCACGTTGATGCCGGCCAGCTTTGCGGTCTCGCGGTTGCCGCCGCAGGCCGCCACCGCCCGGCCAAATTTAGTGCGGTTGAGCAGGATATGCATGGACACGCCGATGACAACCGCAAGGATGATGGTCCAGTGGACCATTCCAAACGCTTTGCCCTGGCCCAGCGCCTTAAAGGATTCGTTGCCCAGATTGGAGACGGCGATCCCATCGGTGGTGACCAAAATAAAGCTGTTGACGATTTTGGTCAGACCCAAAGTAATGATAAAAGCCGGCAGGTTAAAAGTGACCACCAGCGCTGCCTTGAGCGCACCTACAACGGCACCGGCCGCCAGGGCCAGTAAGATTGAGGGGAAGATGCCAATATGAAAATCGGCAAGGCCCCAGGCGCAGACCACACAACCCAGCGCAGTGGATGCGGCGATGGAAAGGTCCATGCCTCCGCTGATCATCAACAGCGTGAGCGGTGCAGCAATAATAAAGGTATAGCTGCTGCTGCGCAGGATATCCACCAGGTTGGTAAAGGCAAAAAAATCGCTGTTGACGCAGCCAATGATGACCAGAAGAATGACCAGAGGCAGCAGAACGCCGGTCTCTGTGCGCGCGAAAAAAATCGAGGCCAGGCTACGCTTGTTTTCTTTGTTTTTTAAGGTATTCATCCTTTTGCAAAGCTCCTTTCAGGCGGTCGGGACGTTTCCTGCTTTCTTCAAAAGCGGGGGGACGGCTGAACGGCCCGTCCCCCGCTTTGTTTCTGCTTTAAAATGGGCAGGCTCAGCTCAGCGTGATACCTTTTTCAGCAGCATAGCTCTCTACATCCTCCGCTTTGATGACCACCGAACCGGAGTCGTTGTCGAACTCTACGTCCCCGCCGTCCATCAGCGTCTTGATCATCATGCAGCTCTGATAACCCATGGCATAGAAGTCCTGGGCAATAGTGCAGTCCAGCGCACCACTCATAATGTAGTTCAGCATATCCGCTGCATCGTCGATGCCCACCGAGATAAAGTCGTCCTGAACGCCGTTTTCATCCACGTAGTTTGCCACACCAATGCAGCCTGCTCCATCCGCGCAGACACAGGCATTGATCTGCGGGTTGACCTTGATCAAGTTTGCTATTTTTTCTGCCGCGGTGATCTCGCTGGAATTACAGAATTCCTGGCCGTAAACAGTGATGTTCGCGTAGTCTTTCAGATATTTGGTAAAGGCGGCAAACTGCTGGTTTTGAGTTTCGCTGGTGGCCTCGGTCTGCATATAGACCACAGTCACCTCCTGATCCCCCGCCAGTTCTACCAGAGTCTTGGCTTGTGTGACTCCCATACCGTCCGGATCGGTGCCGATCCAGAAATTCTGATATTCCGGGCCCACCGAAGCATTTGTAGAGGCGATATAGACACCCCGCTCAAAAGCAGGTTTCAGTACATCGCCGAAGATCTCCGGACTATAGTAGGTGCCGATCAGCACGTCGGCGCCATTGTTGAGAGCGGTCTCGCTGAGTTCTACCATCACCGTAGTGTCATTTGGGGTGGCGGGAGCCACATATTGGCCATCCCAGCCCAACTCTTCACAGGCGGCGTAAAAGCCGGCCTCAGCCTGTCCCCAGACAGCACCACCCTGCATGACACCCACAAAGGTCGCAGAAATTTTTTTGCTGTCTCCGACAGAACCGCCTGAAGCGACAGAGCTGTCGCTGCCGCTGCCGCCGCAGGCTGCAAGGCTCCAACACAGGGCCAGGGTCAAAGCAAGTGCGATAAGCTTTTTCATGTTTGTCCTCCTCAAAATTTCATGTTACGATTTTTAATTACGCAACTTTGTTGTGTAACAAGCGTATATCTTTTTCTTTTTTAAGTCAATCATTTTTGTAATATCCATCTATTTTTTGGATAATAACACAAATTCAAAACGGCTTTTGTGAGCATAATACCGATTCCCTTGACCTTATGCAAAAATGTGTGAGGGCAGATATTGCAGTTCTGCGCGACCAAAGCTGGCATAGAGCGCCGGCTCAAGGCCCATCACCTTGTCCGCATTGCTGACGCGTCCCACAATGGAACCACTCACTACTCCGTCCACTAGGTCGATCAGGTCGGCCAACAAACCCAAACTAAGCGGATTGTAGCCCGGCACCAAAGTGGACTGGAACTGTTGATAGCTGTGTCCACCCCAAAATTTCATCCGTCCGCCTCGCTCCACCAGCCACTTCATCAAGGAGATAAGGCTGTGGTAATAGACCTCCAGCGGCATTGCGCCGGGCACCTGCAGCCAGACGCCATAACCGCTGCCGATCGCGTCCCCTGTGAACAGCAGATCGCGGCTTGCGTCCCAAAAGACCACACTGCCCGGGGTATGCCCCGGCACCTGGCAAATCTCCAGCTTCTCTTTTCCCAGATCGATCACCGATCCGGTATGGACACCCTGGGTGGCCTCCAAGTCCAACTGTTTACCATGCATGTGTTGGCATAATATTTCCGAGGGAAGCTTTAATTCTTCATGGCAAAGATAGATCTCTTCAAATTCATCCATATGATGCATATGATCAATATGGGCGTGGGTAATAGCCAGTACCAATGGTTTTTGAGTCAATTGGCGTACCGTCGGGAGGATCTTGCCCCCTGGGGTGATACCGGTATCGATCACCGCCGCTTTCTCTTGCCCCTCCACTACATAGAAGGAAGAATCACCCGCGTCCAGAATGCTGTAGACGCCTTCTCCGATCCAAGTAACCCTGAAGTCTTGCATGATCATGCTCCTTAAAAAATATAGTTACAAAACTTAATTTTATAACTTACCATAACGCACACCCTCTCTTCTTGTCAAGCGGTGATGTGCACACAACCTCTTTTTTGTGACATTTCATAAATTTTCCGTTGTGCTTTTGGACAAAGATTTCCCTTTCAATTCATTAGAGCTGAAAGTTTTTTATGCGCAGAACACCCCCCGGACCGCTTACGGAAACACTGTTCCCGATCGGTATGTGCAGAGGCGGCTGCCGGGGTCTCATTTGCGGTCCCATTGCCCTCAGGGTCTGCATCAAAAAACAAAAAAGAGACCGTGACCTTCGAATACAATTTTGTAAGGACACACATACAAACCGCCATCACAACGCAAAAAAGGCGCTTTCCCGGCTGAGTTTGCCCACCGGAAAAGCACCTTTTTGTACATTCTTTTATTGTGGATTGGTTTGCAGTGCACCTGCCCTGTACTTTATCCGCTTTCAGAACGGCCCGTAGCCCAGCGCCACGCAGCCCATCAGCACCGCCACGCTGAGCAGCAGGGTGCCCAGCTGCAGCTTCCAGGTCCATTTGAACCACTTGCCATAGGACACCCCCACCAGGCCGATGGAGATGAGCAGCACCGCATTGGTGGGAAAGATCATGTTGGTAAATCCATCCCCGAACAAAAACGCCTGCACGGCGGTCTGCCGGGTGAGACCGACAAGATCGACCAGCGGCAGCACCAGCGGCATGATGAGAAACGCCTTGGCTGTGGCCGAGCCGATGAAAAACTGCAGCAGCAGCACAAAGGCCAACAGCAGCAGCACGGCCGTATAGGGCGAGGCGCCGGCGATCACGCCGTAGGCGGCGTTGAGGATCGTGTCCATGATACCGCCCTCGGAGAGGAGAAATTTTGCGCTGAGGGCCAGCAGGATCAGCAGCACGCTGGGCGCGATGGCGCCCATGCCGGAGAAAAAGTTTTTCGCCAGCCCCTTTTTCAGCCCCGCAATGCGCCCGGCCGCAAGGCCGCCCACCGTGAAGCAGAGCGCCATCACCGGCAGAGAGTAATCGGACAGTCCCTCCACAAAAAAGCCCGCCAGGATATAGACCAACACCACCCCGAAGCCGCAGCCGAACACCAGCGCGGCCCGGCGGATCTCTTTTTCAGCCAGAATGTTCCCGTCCACGCTGGACAGATACCGGTCCCGGATGGACAGGTCGTGCTCCCACACCAGCGAGGAGCGCGGATCTTTTTCCACCCGCTTTGCGTACCGCAGCAAAAAGGCGGACAGCAGGGCGTAGACCAGCACAAAGACCCCCGCCCGGAGCGCCAGTCCGCTGAAAGCGGGCAGGCCGGCCAGCTTTTGAGTGATGCCCACGGTAAAGGGGTTGAACGTTGCCGACGCAAAGCCAAAGCCCACCGACAGGATGCTCATCCCCAGGCCCACCAGGGAATCCCACCCCAGCGACAGGGCCAGGGCTACCGTGATGGGCACCAGCGTGACCGTCTCCTCAAACATGCCGATGGTGGAGCCCACCAGCATGCACAGAAAGACCATCATCAGCAGCAGCCTGTATTTTTTGTGCCCGAACCTGTGGATCACCGCCGTGATGATATAGTTGAGCACCCGGCTTTCATCCAGCACCTGAAAGGTGCCGCCGATGAGCAGCAAAAAGGCGATGATCATGGCCGCGGTCACGCCCTCGCTGCTGAACAGCACCTCCACCGGCGCAGTCAGCCAGTGCCAGACCGGCAGCCGCACCGTCTGCGTCAGGTGATAGGTGCCGGGCACCACGGTCTGCCGCCCGTCCACCAGCGCGTATTCAAAACTGCCCTGGGGCAGCACCAGCGTGAGCACCCCGGCCAGCACCACGATAAACAGCAGCACAGCCAGCGTGATGACAAAGGTCCTGGCGCTGATCTGCAGCCCCTTTTTTTCCTGTTTTTTCTCCTCCATATGCCGCTCCCCCCGGCGGCCCTGCCGGGCCGTCTTTCCCGTTTGACGTTTTGGATAGTACCATACTACCCGACCCGGACGGCGCTGTCAAATGGCGGGCTGCCCGCCGGCGTTTCTCTTTGCCTGCCGCTGTAAAAATGCTATAATGATAAAAAAATAGCCGTGGGCTATTTTTTAGCAGCCATGCGGCCTGTCCTCAGGCCGCGGCGAATAGAAATCAGTTGTTTTTTATTGCGGAGCAATAAAAAATAGCCGCAGGCTGTTTTTTCGGCCATCTGCCCGGCTGCCGCGACAGCGGCGAGGGCGGGACCATCAGGATCAATCATTTTTATTGTACGGCAATAACAGGCCCTGCCCGTGCAGGAAAAGACTTTCCCTGCGCGGGCAGGAGCAAGTCCCCGTCCCGCGGCATCCCGCCGCGCGGCTGCGAAGAGGCGGGAACGGTTCAGACAAATCCGCGTGCGGCGCGGAAGATGAGGTGGAACTATGGAGGATAAGCAGGCTTTGGGGAAAAAAAGCGCTCTGCCCGGCGGGCTCTTGGCCCTGCTGCTGGGTGCGCTGGCGATCCGGGTGCTGCTGGTGGTCACGACCGACGGCTATCTCTATGATACCAACACATTCTCCGCCTGGGCAAGGCTTCTGAACGAGCGGGGTCTGGCCGGGTTTTACACCGGCGGTTTTTTCGCCGATTATCCCCCGGGTTATATGTTTGTGCTCTGGGCCGCCGGCCGGGTCATCCAGGCGCTGGGCTTCACGGACCTCTCTGCATCCGCGCTGCTGGTCCTCTGTCTGGCGCCGGTGCTCTGCGACCTCGGCCTTGCTGCGCTGCTCTATCGCGCCGCCCTGCCCCGCGCCGGGCGGCGGGGGGCGCTGCTCGCTGCCGCCTGCGCCGCTTTCAACCCGGCTTTCATCTTTGACTGCGCGGTGTGGAAACAGGTGGACGCGGTGCTGGCCCTGCTGCTGTTGGCCTGCTTTCTGCTGCTGTCAAAGCGCTGCTGCCTGCTGTCCGCCTTTTTGTATGGGCTGGCCCTGCTGGTCAAGCCGCAGGCGCTGCTGTACGGCCCGGTCTTTGCGCTGGGCTTTCTGCTGCCTGTCTTTTTTGAAAAGGGCCGCGCCCGCCGGAACGCCTTTCTGCGCACCCTGGCCGGGGCCCTGATCAGCGTGGGCACGGTGATCGTCCTCTCCGCCCCCTTTACAGGCAGCCAGGCCCCGGTGGTGTGGCTGCTGGAAAAATATTTCACCACCGCCTCCTCCTACCCCTATGCCTCGATCAACGCTTTCAATTTTATAGCGGCGCTGGGCGGCAACTGGAAGCCGATGACCGATCGATTTCTGTTTTTAAGCTGGCAGGGCTGGGGGCTGCTGGGCATTTTGCTGGTGACCGCCGCGCTGGTGCTGCTGGCCGTGCGCTCCTATAAAAACGGCTGTTTCAACCTGCCGCTGCTGGCCGCGTTTTACGGCTGCGGCATCTTCACCTTTGCCCATCAGATGCACGAGCGGTACATCTTTCCCGCCGTGGTCTTTTTGCTGGCAGCCTGGGCGCTCTGCGGCGACCGCCGCCTGCCCCGCGTGGCGGCGCTCTTTTCTTTCACCCTGCTGGTAAACATGGCCGTTGTCTATTACAACGTGGGGGCAGATCAGTTCCTCGAAAGCGGTTTTTCCACCTTTCTGGTGCGGGCCACCGGGCTGGCGTCCACCGCGGGCTTCTGCTGGCTGGCCTGGGTCTGTTTCCGGCTGCTGGGGCAGGGCGAGGCCCCAAAGACAGCCGCCGGCCCGGCCGCCGCTGCAAAAAAGTCGGTCTATCGGGCGCAAACCCGGGACGCAAAGCGTCCCGCCGCGGCGCTGCATCTCTCTGCGCCCGGCCCGGACCCCGTCCCCCGCTGGCAGCGGCGCGACACGCTGGCCATCTTGCTGCTCACCCTGTTCACAGCCTGTCTTTCGCTGCCCTACCTCGGCACCGTCAACGTACCTGAGCGCGCCTATGTCCCCTCGGGCAGCGGCGCGGTGCAGGTGGAGCTGCAGGGCCCCGGGCCGGTCGCCAGCGTCTGGGTCTATCCGGGCATCCTGCTGCCGGGCGCGGCCTCGGGGCTTGTGACGGTGACCGGCGAGGACGGCGCGGTGCTCTGCGAATTCCCCCTCTCCGGCGGGTCCTGCTTTTCCTGGCAGGTACAGAACGCCGCTTTTGCGGCCGGGCGGCTCACGGTCACCGTGACAGGCGTGCCGGTAAACGAGATCGTCTTTGCCGATGCGGCCGGCAGCGCCATCCCCGCCGTGTCCGTCTCGGCGGGGGGCGAGGCGCTGTTTGACGAACAGGGGACCCTGCCCGACCGGCCCAGTCAGCTCAACGGCATGTATTTCGACGAGATCTACCACGGGCGCACCGGCTATGAAACGCTGCACGGGCTGCCGATCTACGAGACCACCCATCCGCCCCTGGGCAAGGACTTTATCGCGCTGGGCATCGCGCTGTTCGGCATGAACCCCGTCGGCTGGCGCATCATGGGGGTGTTGTTCGGCATTGCGATGGTCCCCGTTTTTTATCTGCTGGCCCGGCGGCTGCTCAAAAAATTCTGGCCCGTCCTCTGTGTGACCGGCCTGTTTGCGCTGGACTTCATGCGTTACACCCAGTCCCGCATCGCGACCATCGACGTATTTGTGGTGCTGTTTGTACTGCTGGGCGCTTACTTCATGCTCTGGTTCTGCCAGACCTATGTGGCGCACGGCAGCAAAGGCGCCCTGCTGCCCGCCGCGCTGGGCGGGGTGGCTTTCGGCCTTGGCTGCGCCAGCAAATGGACCGGCGTATATGCCGGGCTGGGGCTGGCGGCGGTCTATTTCCTGGCCCTGTACGGCCGCTGGCGCTGCATCCAAAGCGCGCCCGGCAGTGAGACCGACAAGGAGACCCTCTTCCGGCGGGACTTTTGCTTTGCCATCCGCACCGGCCTGATCTTTTATGTGGCCGTGCCGCTGGCGATCTATGCCGCCTCTTACCTGCCGCTCTTGTTCGAGAAAAGCGGCGGCTTCACCTTTGCCAGCATCCTGCAGTCCCAGCAGGTGATGTTCAGCTATCACAGCCAGCTCACCTCCACCCACCCCTTTGAATCCCGCTGGTACAGCTGGCCGCTGATGCTGCGGCCGGTGTGGTACTATATGGGCTCCCGCCTGCCCGCGGGCACGGTGGCCAGCATCGCCGCTTTCGGCAACCCGGTGGTCTGGTGGGGCGGCCTGGCGGCTCTGCTCTGGCTGCTTTGGCGTCTGGTCTCCGGCCGCTGCAAAAAAAAGCCGGCCGTCCTTTTTCTGCTGATCCTGTTCGCGGCCCAGTATCTGCCCTGGGTCTTTATCTCCCGCGCCACCTTTATCTACCACTATTTCGCAGCCATGCCCTTTGCGCTGCTGGCGCTGGGCCTTTTCCTCAGCCGCCTGCTGGAGACCCGCCCGCGCGCAGGGCGCGCCGCCTGCATCGGCGCCGTGGCGCTGGCCGCGGGGCTATTTATCTTTTTCTTCCCGGTGCTCTCCGGCCTGCCGGTGTCTTCGTCTTACGCCGCGCTGCTGAAATGGCTGCCCGGCTGGGGATTTTATATCCTGTGAGCCGCGGCGGAACGGGAGGGCCAAAAAACAGGGCGCGCCGGGCGGACAGCGTTTCCGCCGCCGGCACGCCCGGATAAAAGGAGCTTTGGATGATGGATCTTTCCGCTGCGCGCTGGCAGGACGATGACTTTGCCGCCCTGGCCGCGCACCTGCGCGGCGAACTGGCCGAAGAGGGCTACCGCCGCTTTCACTCCTCGCTGCTGCCGGGGGTAGAGGATGTGCTGGGGGTGCGGGTGCCGCTGCTGCGCTCGCTGGCAAAACAGATCGCCCGCGGGGACTTTCGCGCCTATCTGGCCGCCGCCTACGCCCATGCGCACAGCTATGAAGAGACGCTGCTGGCCGGGCTGGTGACCGGCTATGCCCGTATGGGATACGACGAGGCGGCGGACCGCATTGCCGCCTATGTGCCCCACATCAGCAACTGGGCGCTGTGCGATGTGGCCGCCAGCACCTTCAAGGTCCTGCCAAAGGACCCAGCCCGCGGCCTTGCCTTTGCCGCAGGCTGGATGGCCCGCCCCGGAGAGTACGAAAAGCGGTTCGGCGCGGTCTGCCTGCTGGACTTTTTCGTGACCGAGGCCGCCATCGACCAGGTGCTTGCCCTGCTGGACGAAACGCAGCACGAGGGCTATTATTACAAGATGGCCGCAGCCTGGGCGCTGTCGGTCTGTTTCGTCAAGTTCCGGGACAGGACGCTGGCCCTCTTTCAGGACAATCATCTGGACGATTTCACCTACAACAAAGCGCTGCAGAAATGCCGCGAGAGCTACCGGGTCAGCCCCGAGGACAAGGCGCTGCTGAACAGCATGAAGCGCGGATAAAGCGGCGGAAACAAAAACAGGCGCACGGCAGGCGGCCGCTTTTCCGGCTGCCCGGCAGCCCTACTGAAAAACGATCGAAAGCGGGCAGCTTTTCCAGCTGCCCGCCTGTTTTTTATCCGGGAAAGAGCGAAGAGGGAGACGCCACCCTTTTGGCCTGTTTGCCGCTCCCGCCGTCCCGCAGCAGTCCGCAGCCCATGCCCGGACCCTGCTCTCCTTATCTGTCCCCGGCCTGCTCCGCGCCGGGCTTTTTCTTTCTCCCCCAGAGCAGACGATAGGCCAGGCTGCCGGTCCAGCGCTCATTTTCCGCCAATAGCTCGTAGGCGTCGATCATCGAAAAGCTGTGAAAAAGCGTGACTGCGGCCCCCGCCGCCACAAGGGCATACCCGGCCCCGCAGGCCCGCAGCAGCCCCGCGTGCCCCCGGAGGGCCGCCAAAGCCGCGCCGCCCGCGAACAGCGCCCCGACGCTGCACAGAATGCGGCGGACATACCTCTTTTTCATCTGCTCGGACCGCCCTCTGAGTTCCGTCAGATAGCGGGGGTCAAAGATCAGCGGATTTTGCTTGAGGGCCCGGTACTGATACTCTTTGTCGTTCAGGCAGGCCGCCAGAACGATGCCCAGCCCCGTCGCCGCGGCCGCCGCGCAAAGCGCCCCCAAAAGAGGGCCGCCCCCGGGCAGAAGCAGAAACAGCATGGGGACGAGCAGCAGCACAAAGGCCCCAAGGCCGATCCGTTTTGTCATGGCGCTCTCATAACACAGCCAGGACTCCGCTTTTTCCCGGCTCACATAAAAGCCCGGGCTGCCTCCCGGTGTTTTTTCGCAGCTCCCGCCGTCCCGCAGCAGTCCGTCCACCGGCACCCCAAAAACATCCGACAGTACCAGAAGCTTTTCCGCCTCAGGCATCCCCTGGCCGTTTTCCCATTTGCTGACCGCCTGCCGGGTGGTGTCCAGCATCTCGGCCAGCGCCTCCTGGGAAAGCCCCTTTTCCCTGCGCAGCCGCAGCAGCCTTTCCCCAAATGTGGTTTCTGACAACATTGTTTCGTACCTCCTTATCCTATCGACCCGGCGCGCCCCGGCGTGGTTTCAGGATACCCCGGCCCGGCGCTGTTTTCTATCCCCAAACACGACCAATCGCCGCAACCCTGGGTTGCTTTTCCGCTGTTTTGCGTTTCCCCTTTCTCAAAAGCGGAAAAACGCCCGTTCTTGTGCTTCCCCGGCGATCCGTGCTGCAAGATCCTGCTTTTACAGTACTGAGAATAATTTCAATAAAAAATTTATAAAAATCGTCGATTTTATCCCCTGCCAAAAAGCTTTATAATAAATGCAGTCAAGCCGCCCTCACAGGTTTTTTCTTTTATCCGTCATTTTATTTGAATTTGAGCGGAGGGATCAAGATGTATGCTTCGATCGGGGTATCCATTGTCATCTTCTATTTCTCCTGGCTCGTATTTTCTATTTCCACCAAATTAAAAAAGTTCATGCTGCTGGTCGACCTGCTTTTATTTTCAGGCGGGCTTTATTCTTGTATCAAAAGTTATCAGCTCTTTAGGGGCTATCCTCTTCTGTCCCATCAAGCCGCGGCAGCTTATAGAAAAGCCCTCCAGATCTACCTGGTGTTTTTCCTGATCTTTCTGGCAGCTGTCATCCTGTCTCACCTTTTGTGCCGCTCGGTCCTCCTAAAAGCCCTGATCGTCACGGGCTGCATTTTTGTACAGCTGCTCTTTCCCTTTTTTATTCATCTGAACTCTCTTGCCTTTTTTTCCTACAAAGAAAGCGTCCCTGCAGAACCGCTCTTCTTTTTTCAATATTTGGCCTGCGGCACTTTTTTGATCATGTACAGCACCTACCCCTTTTTCCACATCAAAAGCGACGTCACCGCCTGAAAACAGGCGATCCCCCGCGGCGGAAAAGCCGCGGGGGATCGTTTTATCGTTTTTTGTCCGGGGCCGCCGCGCGGCAGGGCAAAAGGCAGGAGCCCCGGGCCCGCAGCGCCTTTCCCGCCGCTCGGAGGGCCGCTTTTTTCTGTGTTCCTCCACCGGGCGGGCCCGCCCTGCGCAGGGCCTCCGCCCTCCCGGGCGCAAAGCTCAGAACAGGTCGGTGGTGTCCACCGTCACGCCGCAGAACTGCTCCACGCCGCAGGCGGAAAAATACCGCTCCTCCAGCGGGATCCACTCCTTTTCAAACCGTTCCAGCATCTTGGGGCTGCGCGCCATCAGACGCTGACGCTGCTTTTCAGGGGTGTGGGTCAAAAAGACCGCCCCCGCGTAATAGCCGCGCAGCGACGGGTGCAGGGCATAGCAGCCCTCCGCCACCGCAAACGGCGCGGTGGGCACCGTGACCGGCGGTCTCATGGCCATCGCGTGGCAGTCAAAAGCGCGGAAAACCACCTCCCCGCCCCCGGTAAAGGGGCGCAGGATCTCCTGCTCAAAGCGCTCGTAGTGGACATTGCCCCCCGGCTGTGCAAACCTTTCCGGCGTGCGCAGCTCAGGCGGTAAAAAATAATCGTCCAGATGGAACACCGGGCAGCCGTACACCCTGCCGATCAGCTCTGCCAGCGTGCTTTTGCCGCTGGCGCAGCGGCCGTCCAGCGCCAGCACACCGCCGCGGGCAGCCACCCGTTCCGCCTCCAAAAACGCGGGCAGCATGTCCGCATAGCTCTGCCGCAGCACCCGGTAACCGGGGGCGTAAGCGGCCTGGTACGCGCCGCTGTGGGGCGGGCACGGCCCGGCGGCGCCCCCCTGCGCGAGAAACGCTTCCAGCGCGGCGCTGTCCAGCGGCAGCTGTCCGGCGGCGCACAGGCCGCGCAGCAGCTCCAGTTTTTGCAAAAAGCGCTCGCGGCTGCCCGCAGCTTCCCGCGCCGTGGCCAAAGCCAGCCGGTCCAGGGCCGGGCCCGCGCCCTGCGGCAGCGCCGCCAGGTGCACCCGGCACAGACCGCCGCCGATGGGCTCGCAAAGGGGGCCGCCCGCGGGCGGGACAGCGCGTTCCTTTTCGCCGTCCCGCGCCGCCGCGGGGCAGCCGCCGAACTCGTTTTGATAGATGAGCTTTACATAATCCGCAGCTTCCATCGCCGGATAACGGGCCGCGTGGGCCCGGAGGATCTCTTCCAGCTCCTGCAAAATCACCCTCTCCTTTCCGCCGCGCAGCTTCGCGGTGGTTTCCATTTTACCAGAGGCGGCCCGCCTTTTCAACCGCGATCCCTTTGCAAAACGCGGGCGCGCGGGTACAATAGTACCATAAAAGAAAAATGCGGTGAAAGAGAGGAAGCGCTAATGAGAGGACCTGCTTTTGGAGAGGACGTTTTCCTTGCCCGGGGCGCCGTGGTGACGGGCGAGGTGCAGCTGGGGGACGGGACCAGCGTCTGGTACAACGCCGTTGTGCGCGCCGACGCCGCGCCCATCGCCATCGGCCCCTCCTGCAACATTCAGGACGGCTGTATCCTGCACGTGGACGCCGGCCATCCGCTACGGGTCGGGGCCGGGGTCTCGGTGGGGCACGGGGCCATTTTGCACGGCTGCACGGTGGGCGCCAACACCGTGGTGGGGATGGGCGCCATCCTGCTGAGCGGCTGCAGGGTGGGGGAAAACTGCCTGATCGGCGCGGGGGCGCTGGTGACCGGGGACACGGCTGTCCCCGACGGCTATCTCGCCTACGGCAGCCCCGCCAGGCCGGTGCGCCCGCTGACCGCGGAGGAGATCGCCCACAACCGGGAAAACGCGCTTCACTATCTCGCCCTGGCGGGCGCATACCGCTGCCAGGAGCGCGGTGCGCAAGAGCCCCCCGCCGGGACGGCCTGACCCCGGCACGCCGCGCGGGACACAGTGCAAAAGGGCTTCAGCCGCAGCTGAAGCCCTCTTTTTTTACAGCAGATACCCGACGGCGATCAGGAGATAGGCCGGGAAAAACCGCTTTCCCATCTTGAGATAGATGACCCCGGCAAGAAGTGAAAAGATCATGCAGGAGACGCCGTTCCAGATCTCCAGCCCCACGCCCCGGGAAATGAAATGAAACGCGCCCCAGCTGGCCGCCAGCACCAGGCCGCCAAACGGGAACCCGCTCTCCCGCCCCAGCTTCACCTCAAAGGCTTTCTGCCCGTAGAAAAGGATCAGGCAGACCAGCGCCACCTCCAGCAGATAATACAGGTATTGGGCGCAGAACTCGTAAGCCGTTTTTCCGCGCGCCTCCCCGATCACCTTCAGCGTATGCCAGTCGATCCAGGTCATCACCTTGCAGCCCGCCAGGCAGAGCAGGGCCGCCGCCCAGTCCCGGGCGGAGCTTTTCCGCCCCGCTTCCCGCTCCGCGGGCAGGCCGTACCGCCTGCAGCTGACAAGCAGCAGGACCGCGATGGCCGCCGCCCACAGGGCGGCGGTGATCAGGCTGTGCTGCGCGCGCTGCGCCGGGGTATAGGCCCACACGTCCACCCCCAAAAACAGCTTTTCAATGCCGAAGAT
This sequence comes from Anaerofilum hominis, assembly GCF_014287275.1. Classification (GTDB taxonomy): domain Bacteria; phylum Bacillota; class Clostridia; order Oscillospirales; family Ruminococcaceae; genus Pygmaiobacter; species Pygmaiobacter hominis. The sequence continues at coordinate 176,429 of NZ_JACONZ010000003.1, read as the reverse complement.
CGCGGCCAGCTCCAGCAGAAAAAACGAAAAACAGAGCAGGCTGAGCCAAAGGTACCGGGTCCATTTCAGGTTTTTGATCACGGTCTCTCCCCTTCTGGGCCCCCCGTGCGGGAGACCGTCTTTTTTCTGCCGGCGGAGCCCCTGTTCAGAACACCACCTGCACCATTATCATATAAGTCGCCGTGCCCGCCAGCAGGGAGAGCAGGGTGTTCTTTTTCCACAGATGGGCCGCCGCGATCACCGCAAGGGCGGCCAGCTCGGGCAGGCCGAAAGGGGCGCGCAGCACCGAGACGCTGCGCAGGCAATAGACCACCAGCAGGCCGGTGACCGCATAGGGCAGCACCTGTCCCAGATAGCGGACATAGGCCGGGGTCGGGCGGCTGGCGGGAAAGAGCAGAAACGGCAAAAAGCGGGTGAGCAGGGTGCCCAGCATCACCAGGGCAATGGTGATCACCGCCTGGGGAAACGTCATCGTCACAGCGCGCTCTCCTCCTTTTTTTCCAGCTTTCCGCGCAGCGCGGTCAGCGCCAGCAGGATCAGGATCATGGCCGGCAGGATAAAGCGGTCCGCCCCAAAAAGCAGCAGCGCCAGCACCGAGCAGAGCACCCCGGCAAGGGCGGGCAGATGCTGTTTCGTCCCCTGCCATTGGCCCAGAAAGATGACCACAAAAAGAGCGGTGAGCACAAAGTCGATGCCGGTGGTGTCAAAGGGGATCAGCCCGCCCACCAGGCCGCCCAGCGTTGCCCCGCCCACCCAGGCGCACTGGTTGATCAGGGTGACAAAAAACATGAACCACCCCCGGTCCACCCCCTGCGGCGGCTCTGCCGAGGCGTTGATGGCAAAGCTCTCGTCGCACATGCCATAGATCAGGTACCATTTCTTTTTGCCTGCGGCGCGGTATTTGTCCAGCATGGAGATGCCGTAAAACAGATGCCGGGCATTGACGGTGAGCGCCAGCAGCAGCGCGTTCAGCGGGTCAAAATTCAGCACCAGCAGGTTGGCGGTGAGAAACTCCATCGACCCCGCAAAGATGGCCACGCTCATCACCATGGGCCACACGAACGAAAACCCCAGGCTGGACATGTACACGCCGTAGGACATGCCGATGAACAAAAAACCCGCGCAGACCGGCAGGCAGTGCGGCAGCGCGGCTTTCAAGGCTCGCGTTTTCATCCTCTCTTTTCGCTTCCTTTCCTCTTCTCCCCCGCAGGCCGGGCCTGCGGGGCCATTTCGTTCCATTATACTTTGGCGCGCCGCCAGCGTCAAGAAAACAGGGGCGCCGGCCCGCCGGCGCCCCTGTCCGCTTATCCGTGTCTTCCCATCCGCGCCGTTTCAGGCCGGGCCGCCGCCGTAAAAGCGGCGTTTCTGGCCGTACATCTCCAGATCGGCACGCCGGTAGGTGTCCAGCAGGTCCTTGTCCTTTGCCGGGTCGAACCGCGCCGTGCCCATCGACAGCGACACCCCGCCGCCCCGGGCGGCCAGCGCGGCCTGCAGACTGCCACGCAGCTGCAGCTCCGCGTCCTCCTGCGGCGCCTGTGCCAGGATGGCGAACTCGTCGCCGCCCACCCGGTAAAGCACCATGCCGGGGAGAAGCGCCCGCCGCAGCAGGTCCGCCGCCCTGCGGATCAGCTCGTCGCCGCCCGCATGGCCCACCGTGTCGTTGATCTTTTTCAGCCCGTTGAGGTCGATGGAGGCCAGCAGGGCCTTCTCCTGCCGCCGCGCGCTGTGCAGATTGCCCAGGTCGACCTCAAAGGCGTTGCGGTTTTTGCAGCCGGTGAGATAATCGGTGTTGGCAAGGTCCCGGTAGCTGGGGTTTGAGATGCGGCGGAACAGAAGCACCGCCACCAGTACCGAGGCTGCCAGCAGCAAAATGCCGATGAGCAGCGAGCCCATCCGCATCAGGCGGTAGGTGTCGTACTGGTGCGAGGCGTCGATCTCCACCCCCAGCACCCCCACCACCCGGCCGTCCCCGGCATGGATGGGGTAATAGCTGACGAACACATCCCCCCAGGAGGTCGCCAGAATATCGTCGGGCAGCAGCGTTTCCCCCGCCAGCGCCCGGCGCATCTGGGGGTGGATCTCCACCTCGATGGGGTCGCCCGCGTGACGAAAATCCTCCGCCTGGTCGTCCAGCCCGTCCACAAGATAGACAAAGCTGCCGTCCTGCGCCTGCTTGGCAGTGTACAGGTAGCGCACCCCCGCGATCCGGCGCACCCGTTCCAGCTCGGCTTTCAGCCCCCGGTACTGGGCGCCCGCCTCGTCCTCCCGCGTGTTGATCGCGGTGAAGTCCTCCTCTTCGGTGACGGATTCCACATACTCATAGATGCCCTGCACCTTGTTTTCCAGCGAGCGCAGCATGTCCCCGTGCGCCAGCGTATACTGGTAAAAGTACATGCAAAGGACGGACACGGCGACCAGGGCGGCGGCCAGCATCGACACCTGTAGGTCCACCCGGCCCAGCCGTCTCCCTTTTCCCTGCCCCATCGCCGCGGTCCCCTTTCCGCCGCGCCCGCCGCGCGGTCACGGATTTGCTTTTTCAGTTCTATTAAACCCTATTTTGTGAGAAATAGCAAGCGGCGCTTTCCCGGCCCGCAGGACGGCAGCCCGCGGCGGGCAGGCCCCCGGTCACCGCAAAAACGGCAGGATCTGCCGGTACGCTTCCACCAACGCCTCAAAGCGGACCGCGCAGTTGGCGGGGCTGGGGCTGGGCAGCACCGCCGCCGGGCGGCGGGTCCGGGGTTCGATCAGCCTCTGATAGAGCTGTGCGGCCTTTTTGCCGGTGGTGAAAACGGCGGCGACCGGCGCGCCGTCTAGGATCGGGGCCAGATCGTTGGCCCGGGCCGCGCGGATGCTGGCGTCGCTGGCGCCGGTGATCTCACAGCCGGCCAGCACGTCCCACAGCGCCACGCCACGGCGCAGGGCGATCTCTCTGCGCCCCTGCGCCGTTTTGGGGTCCTGCTCGCCCAAAACGGCACACAGGGCCGGCCAAAACCGGTTCTGCGGATGGGCGTAGTAAAACGCCGCCGACCGGGAGGCGGGCGAGGGCATGGTGCCCAGGATGAGCACGCGGCTGTTCGCGTCCCAAAGAGGGGCAAGGGGATGAAATACGGTCTCGGGCAAAGCGGTCCCTCCTGTCATTTTTCTGCTGCTCTGCTGTTCTGCTGTTCTGCGGCGCACAGGCGGCGCGGGGCAGACCAAAGGCCGGGGGCGCTGACTGCCCCCGGCCCGGTTTTTTCTTATTCCTCTGCGGCGTCCTGTTCCGGGGCCGCCCCGGCCTCACAGCCGGCGCAGCCATCCTCGTCATAGTCCTCGCTGAACAGCATCTGTTCGTACTCGTCCAGCTCCTTTTCCCGCTTGACGAGATAAAAGTAGGCTGCCGCGAGCGCGCCTGCAACAGCGGACAGGAAGACGAGCAGCGCTACCAGGGTGGATTTTTTCATCGTGATCTCCCCTTTCTTTTTTTGCTGAGCTTTTTTGAACTTTCTTTCCATCGTCTTTCCAAAAACGGCGACGGCGCCGGCCGCTGCCGGCAGCATCTGCGCGCCCTTGAGCAGCGCAGCGCCGGTGACAAATTTGCCGAGGCTTTTCATCTCCGGTCACCATCCCTTCCGGTTTTTTTCATTATAATATGGGCGGGGCGCTTTTACAAGGACTTTGACCGCCCTGCGGCCAGATTTCCGCCGCCGTCCCGCTGCAGTTAGCTTTTCCCCCGCACGGGCCGGTTTATGCGCCCTGCACCCGGGCGCTCATTTTGAGATATAAAGGGCGCGGCGCTCTTTGCGGCGCAGGGGCGCGGGCACCAGGCGCCGGTGCAGCAGCGCCATGCCGGCGTCCGCCAGCAGCGCCATCAAAATGGCGGGCGCCGCCCCCGCCACCACCAGCAGGCCGCTGCCCTGCTGGATGCCGTCCAGGATCAGCACGCCCAGGCCGCCGCCGCGCAGGGTCGCCAGCGTGACCATACCCACCGCGGTGACCGCCGCCTTGCGCAGGCCCACCATGACCTGGGGGCTCGCCAGGGGCAGCAGGATCCGGCAAAAGGTCTGCCAGCGGTCCATGCCCATGCCCCGCGCCGCGTCGATGGGCGGCCGCCCGATGCGCCGGAACCCTTTCTCTGTGCCGAAGATGACCGGCAGCACCGTGTAAAGCAGCGCCAGCAGCAGCGTGGTGACCGTCCCCAGACGGCCCACCACCACAAAAAGGCCGAACACGGCAAAGGCCGGCAGAGTCTGCAGCAAATTGACCAGACCGATCAGCGGCGGGGTAAGGGCGTGGTAGCGGTAAGCCAGCAGCCCCACGGGCAGGCCCAGCAGCACCGCGAACACAAAGGTGAGGGCCGAGAGCAGCAGCTGGCCGCCCAGCGCCTGCCAGAAATGCGCCTGCACAAGGATCTCCATCGCGCTCACAGCCCCTCCACCTCCTCCAGGTCGATCGATTGCTGGCTGAGGGTGGTGACGATGCTGGAGTTGGTGATCAGGCCCACCAGCTTGTCGTCCTGCACCACCGGGATGGCGTTGACCCGGCAGCGGCGGATCTTGGCCAGCAGCTCGGGCACCGTGTCCCCGGGCGCCGCCGTGACCCGCGCCTCCCGCATCACGCTTTTGATCGCCTCTTCTTTATTGTCGCAGCGGTGCACGTGCTCGGCGCGCACGATACCCAGAAAATAGCCCTCCTCGTCGGTCACCAGCAGCGAGTCGACCTTTGCAAGGCGCATCTTTTCCATCCCCTTGAGCATCGGCACCTCCGGGTGGGTGGTGACCGGCCGGGTGAGCATGATATCCGCGGCGCGGATCTCCTCCGGCGCGGAAAAAATGCGGTTGCGCCCCACAAACTCCCGCACAAAGCCCTCGCGCGGGTGCTTGAGGATCTCCTCCGGCTTGTCGTACTGCAGCACCGCGCCCCGGTACATGATACACAGCCGGTCGGCGATCTTCACCGCCTCCTCCATCTGGCTGGTGATAAACACCACCGTCTTGCGCAGCAGCGCCTGCAGGGTGACGAACTCATCCTGCATCTGGCTGCGCTCGCCGGGCTCCAGGCTGGCAAAGGGATCGTCCATCAGCAGCACGTCGGGGTCCGCCGCAAAGGCGCGGGCAATGCAGACCCGCTGTTTTTGCAGGTTGGTCAGCTGATAGGGATAACAGTCGAGAAAATCGCCCCCGGGCAGGCTGAACAGCTCCGCCAGCTCCCCGATGCGGCGGGCGGCGGCAGCTTCCTCCCAATGTTCCAGCTCCAGCACCACCGCCAGGTTCTGGCGCACGGTGAGATGCTCGAACAGGCCGGTGTGCTGGGTGACATAGCCCATGCCCCGGCGCAGCGCCAGCACCTGCTGGCGCGCCACGTCCTCGCCGTCGATCAGCACCCTGCCGGAGGTGGGCGCGATGAGCCGGTTGATCATCTTCAGGGTCGTGGTCTTGCCGCAGCCGGAGGGCCCCGCCAGCACCACCAGCTCGCCGGTGGGCACCTCAAAGCTGACGCCGGTCAGCACGGCGGTGCCGCCCACCGACTTGGATACATTTTCAAATTGGATCAAAAGCTGCGCTCTCCTTTTTTGGGCAAAGCGACACCGCGCACGCCCAAAGGGCCCGCGCTTTTGCACCTGTCCCGGTCTCTATCCGCAGCGGGATGCCCCCGCAAATATCCGTGCGCACCAGCGGCCTGCCCCCAGGGCCGCCGCTGGAAAACAAAGGCCGGAAAAACGCGCCGGCCCATTCTTTTTTTTGACGATTTTATTTTACCATAGCCCCAAAAAGTTTTAAAGCAAAGGCCGCCAAAAAACACCCATTTGCCTCACAATTCAGAATTTGTTCATTTTTCGCCCTGTTTTATTGGACGGCAGGCCCAAAACCGTGTATACTGATAAAGTTAGACTCTGCGGCGCGCCGCAGATCACCATCTGCTTTGAGAAAAGGAACGACTACATGACTTTTAAAGAACTGGGGCTCACCCCCGCGCTGCTGCGCGCCGTGAGCGAGCTCGACTATGTCACCCCATCCCCCATCCAGCAGCGGGCCATCCCGCCGGTGCTGGAGGGGCGCGACCTCATCGGCTGCGCCCAGACCGGCACCGGCAAGACCGCGGCTTTCGCGGTGCCCATTTTGCAGCGCATGCAGACCGGGCCCGCGCCCAGGGCGGCAAAGGGGGCGGCGCGGCCCATCCGCGCGCTGGTGCTCACCCCCACCCGCGAGCTGGCGCTGCAGATCAAGGAAAGCTTTGATGCCTACGGCAAGTACCTGCCCATGAAAAACACCGTCATCTTCGGCGGCGTGGGGCAAAATCCCCAGGTGGCCGCTTTGAAAAGCGGCGTGGATATTCTGGTCGCCACCCCCGGCCGCCTCAACGACCTGATCGGGCAGGGCTATATCGACCTGTCGCGGGTGGAATATTTTGTGCTGGACGAGGCTGACCGGATGCTGGATATGGGCTTCATCCATGACGTGCGCAAGGTGCTGCGCCAGCTGCCCGACAAATCACAGCGGCAGACGCTGCTCTTCTCGGCCACCATGCCCGCTGAGATCGAAGAGCTGGCGCGGCAGATCCTGACCGAGCCGGTCAAGGTGGCCGTGACCCCCGTCTCCTCCACGGTGGACGCCATCGAGCAGCGCGTGTACAAGGTGGACAAGGCCAACAAGCGCCATCTGCTGGTGGAACTGCTGAAAGACCCCGCCCTCGACTCGGTGCTGGTTTTCACCCGCACCAAGCACGGCGCCGACCGGGTGGCCAAGGACCTGGGGCGCGCGGGCGTGGGCGCGATGGCGATCCACGGCAACAAAAGCCAGAATGCCCGCCAAAACGCGCTGGAGAGCTTTAAGACCGGCAAGATCCGCGTGCTGGTGGCCACCGATATCGCGGCGCGGGGCATCGACATCAACGAGCTGTCCTGCGTGGTCAACTATGATCTGCCCAACGTGCCAGAGACCTACGTGCACCGCATCGGCCGCACGGGACGCGCCGGTCACGAGGGGCTTGCGGTCAGCTTTTGCATGTTCGACGAGCTGCCCTATCTGAAAGACATCGAAAAGCTGATCAAAAAAAGCGTGCCCGAGGTGACGGAGCACCCCTATCCCATGCAGGTCTTTGAGGCGGAGCCCAAAACCGAGCGGCCGCCCCGCCCCGGGCGCGGGCAGCAGCAGGGCCAGCCGCGCGGCGGGCGGGATCCCCGCCCGGCTGCAGCGAAGAGCGGCCGCAGCGAAGAGCGGCCCGCCCCGCAGGCGGCCGCGCAGCCGCACGGCGGAGAGATAAGCGGTGCGGGCAAGCGCCGCAGGCGCGGCGGCAAGGGCGGCGCCGCAGTTGCGGACGCGGTCCCGGCGTCCGGGGGAGCCGTTTTCCGCGAAAAGCCGCGCCGCGTGCCCGCGGAGATCCAGCAGATCCGCACCCTGCCCCAGGACTGGAGCGCCCCGGCCCCGGCGGCCGCCCCGCCGCGGCGCAAAAAGACGGAGAACCTGCTGCACTCGCGCCCCCGCCGCACCCGTCGGCAGGGCTGAAAAAATCCCCCGCCCCCCCCGGCACGCCGGTCCCTTTGCTGCCGGTGCGGGCAGGAAGCTCTTTTTTGCAGCAGCGCTCTTGACAAATCGGCAAATTGTGAGAAAATAAGACATAAATATTTTTGCACATAGGGGAGTAGTTTGCGCAGTACACTGCGTTCCCAAGTCAACATTCTGGCAGGGCCCCTGCCTGGCTTGTGTTTAAAACGAGACTTATGTATAGCTTTCACCGGCTATACATAGGTCTTTTTTAATGGGGTTTTTGCCGCGCTGTGCAGGCCGTCTTTTTTCTGGCCGCACCACACCGAAAAAACAGGAGAGATCAAGATGAGTTTGTGGGATATTCTGCTGATCGGCCTCGGCCTCTCGATGGACGCGGTGGCCGTCTCCATTTCCAACGCCCTGGCCTATCCCTGTCTGTCGCGCCCGCGCCGTCTGGCCATCCCGGCGGCTTTCGGCCTGTTTCAGGGCCTGATGCCGGTGCTGGGTTTCTTTGCAGGCAGCCTTTTCGCCTCTCTCATCAGCCGGTATGCGGGCATCGTGACGCTGGCCATCCTGGGGGTGATCGGCGTGGGGATGATCCGCGAGGGCGTGCACTGCGGCGGCGCAGCCGGCGACTGCGCGGGCAAGGAGCTGACCTTTCAGGTGCTGCTGGTACAGGCGGTCGCCACCAGCATCGACGCTTTTGCGGTGGGGGTAAGCTTCTGCGCCGGCGGGGCGGATATCCTGCTGGCCGCGCCGCTCATCGCCCTGGTCACTTTCACCTGCAGCCTGCTGGCGCTGCAGGTGGGCAGCCGCTTCGGCGAGATGCTGGGCCACCGCGCCGAGGTCTTCGGCGGGATCATTTTGATCCTCATCGGGGTCAAAGCCATTCTGTGAGCCCGGCAAAAAGCTGCCCGACTGCGCGGCCCTGCGGGGCCGCGTTTTTATTGCTGCACAATAAAAACAACTTCTCCTGATGGCCGCGCTTTCTCCTTTGCCAAAACGAGCGGATGCCATGCGGCAGGGATTTTGCACCCGTTCCCCAAATGCAGCGCTGAATAAATTCCCTACAGATCTGAACCAGTGGTTTTCAAAGTGCGTGGCCCTGTGCCGAATGATCGCATAAACCAAAAAAGAGCCCGCCTGTTTCAAAACAGGCGGACTCTTCTTTTTTGACGCTCTGCGATATTCGCTTACCGCCTTTGTTTCACGGCGGCGGCTTGCCGCTGTGGAACAAGGGCGGAACGACAGAAAACCGCTCCCTTGCCGGCTTTTGAGGCCCTTTCCGGGGTCACAGCGGCGGCAAAAGACTGCGCCTTACAGCGTGCGCTGCCGGACGTTTTTTTCTGTGCCGGGGGCCGTCAAGACCAGCGCGTCCGTCCATTTTCCTGGGCGGGCGCGCAAAAAGCGGCAGGGACGGCGTTGTTTTACGCTCCATCCTCCGGCGACGGGGCCTTTGGAGAAGCCGCCGGCAGCGCCCCGGTGCGGCGCAGCAGCGAGACCACCAGCACCCCCGTCAGCAGGCAGCTGGCCAGCGCCCAAAGCTCGGCCAGCCACACGTTGGCGACAACGCCCAACTGATAGAGCACCGCGCCCACATCCGCCAAAGCGTGCAGCGCGACAGAGAGCAAGAAAAAGCGCCTGCGCAGCCGCCCGGTCACCACCATCCACACCAGAAGCGAGAACAAGATCTGAGAGGCGAGGGCGATCACCCGTTCCGCCCCGGCGGCAAGGTAAAGGACCGGTGGGGACACGGCCAGGGTATTCATCTGCGCCGCGGCCAGCGGCTTCTGAGCGTCGGGCACCGCGGCCGCCAGGGCCTGGGCGCCGCCGGCGTTGATCTGCAGCATCAGGGCCAGACTGCTGAACATGGGCACCCCCACCAGCAGGGCGGATTCCAAACCGCCGTGCCCGATACCGCAGGCAAGCCCGGTGGCAAAGCCCGGCTGGCGGCGGCAGAGCAGCCCGAGGCCTGCCAGCCGCGCTGTTTCCTCAAAGACGCCCGCGGCAAGACAGCCATACGCCGCATATGCCGCCGGCAGATAGGGCAATGTGGGGAAAAGAGAAAAGACCAGCTGATGACAGAGCCGTTCCAGCACCATGGCCCCCAGAAAAAAGCAGAGCGCCCCCACGCCCGCGGCCAAAAAGGCGCGGCCATAGCGGATGCGGCAGAACAGCAGCAGCCCAAGGGGCAGCAGCACCGCGACACAGCCGCTGAGCGCTGAAAAAACAATGCTCAGCAGGGGGATGGAACCAGCAGCGGGCAAAGACATGACGGCACACCTCATTTTGAAAAGCATCTAAATCTGCGGTTATTGTACCGCGCCCAAAGGCGGCTGTCAATCCCGCCGCGGGCCGGCCTTGGCCAGGGGAGCGAGCTGCCGTGAGGCTGAGTTGTCGCGGGCTCAGACTGCCGTGGGGCCTGGCTACCGAGGGGGCGGACTGCCGCAGGGCCAAACTGTCACAGACCGAATTCCATAAGACCGGGCTGCCGTGGGGCCCGGTGCCCAGGGGTCAGGTAGATGGGGGGCCAGACCGTCGTGGGTAGGGTCGCCGCGGGGCCTGGCGGCCGAAAGGGCGGACCATCACGGGGCCGGACTGCTATAGATCGGGTCGTCGCGGGACTGGGCTGCCATGGGCTGGACTATCGCAGGCTTGAACTGCCGCGGGGCCGAACTGCCGCAGTCTGGGCTGCCGGGAGTCGAACCGCCGTGGGTCGGGCTGCCACGGTGGGCAAACTGCCGCGGAGCTGGGCTTCTCGGGGCCAAACCGCGGCAGGGCCGGGCGGGCCGTGAAGGCGGGCTGCTGCAGGATCAGGCCGGGATACTTAGCCGCAGCGGACGGGAGGCCGTCTGCGCAGGGCGCCCGGAAAAAACCGCCGCACCAGGGGGGCAAAAACGAGTTTTGACCGCCGCTGCGCAGGAAGCCCTGCCCTGCCCTGCCCTGCCCTGCCCTGCCCTGCCCTGCCCTGCCCTGCCCTGCTTGTCCTGCTTGCCCTACCCTATCCTGTCCTACCCTGTCCTACCTTGCCCCGCTCTGCCTTGTCCCGCTCTGCCCCGCCCACCGTCCGCCGGGCGAAAAGACACGCCGCGGCGCAGCGCCGCAACGCATAGAATAAAAGCGCTCCTCATATAGTGATAGAGCAAACACGATTCAGGGGAGAGCGGGCTTTTCAAGGGCCCGCTCTCCGCATCCGGGGAGCCGCCATGCGAAAAAGACGTCTGAAAAACACCATATTTCTCCTGCTGGCGCTGCTGCTGTGCGGCGCAGGCGGGCTTGCCGCGGCCGCACTTCTGCCCTCCGGGCAGCAGGCCCTGGGCACGGCGGTCTTTGCGGGCACTTTTCTCACTTCTCCCCGCACCGCCCTGGCGGCCATGGGCCGCGCGTGGGAGGACGAGCACCCGGAGGCCATCACCGACCCGGACAAGGAGCAGGGCGGCGGCGGATTTTGGACCGGCCTGCCCACCCTTGGCGCTGCGGCCACGCCCGGGCCGGAGTCACAGCCCGCGCAGACGGGCACCCGCCCGGAGGGGGCTCTGCCCATCGTCGAGTCCACCTATACCGCCCAGGAGGGAAGGATCTATATCCCCTGCGGCGCGGGTCTGGTCAAAAACGTGACCGACCTTCCCCGCGACGAGGTCCTGGCCGAGATGTTGCAGCCGATGGGCTTTCAGCTGGAAGCCGGCAGCAGCGAGCCGCAGGTGCTCATCATGCACACCCACGCGACCGAGAGTTATCAGACCACGGACGATCTCTGGTACGACCCGAACTATTCCGCCCGCAGCACCGACAACAGCCAGAACATGGTGGCGGTGGGGGCGGAGATCGCCGCGGTGCTCAACCAAAACGGCATCGTCACGCTGCAGGACGCCACCCAGCACGACTACCCCTCCTATAACGGCAGTTATGAGCGCAGCAAAGCCACGGTGGAGAGGTATCTCGCCCAATACCCCTCCATCAAGGTGGTACTGGACATCCACCGGGACGCCATCGAGCGGGAGGACGGCACCCGCATTGCGCCGGTGGCCGAGATCGGCGGGCAGAAAGCGGCTCAGATCATGATCATCTGCGGCGCGGACAACGGCCGCATGAATATGCCCAACTACAAGCAGAACCTGCGCTTTGCCAGCGCCCTGCAGAACCAGCTGGCTTCGATGTATCCCAACCTGGCCCGCCCTGTGCTGTTTGATTACCGCAATTATAACCAGCAGCTCACCCCCGGCAGCCTGCTGATCGAGATGGGTGGCCACGCCAACACGCTGGAACAGGCGAAATATTCCGGCCGCCTGGTGGGCAGCGCGCTGGCGGAACTGCTGAAAGGCTGAAAGATCCGTGACCCGGCCGGCAGGCCGCTCCCGCGGATGAGGCGGACGCGCCGTCCCGGGCCAAAACAAGAAAAAGCGATACCAGCCCCGTCCGGCGCCGGGAGCTCCCCCAAAAGAGAAAAAGATGCCGGCGGGGCTGTGGAAAAAGCATGGGAGCGCCGGGACGCAAAAACGCGGCCGCTGTGATACAGCGGCCGCGTTTTATGTGCTTTTTTACGCCGCGCGTCCCCGGCTGGCGGCACGCCCGGCAGGGAAAGGCGAAAAACGCTTTCCCTGTTTCCCTGCGGCAAACCGGCCGCACCGGCGCTGGGCGAAAGGATCCGCTTGCCGTGTTCTCAGCCGGACGGAAGAGAGCGCCTCCAAAATCCGCCCAGGGCAAACTGGCGGCACCGGCGCTGGGCGAAAAGCGATCGGCGGCCTTGACAAGCCGGTGCGCACCGCCCCTTTCAGTTTTCCGCGTCCCGCTTGATCCAGGTGCGGACGGCCTGCCACAGCGCCTCGTCGCAGAGCGCGTCCACGGCGGTCGCAGCCATGCCCTTGACGCCCCGGTTCAGGGCGCGGTAGGCCTCGGGCCCGTTGACATGGGCCAGGAAAGCCTCGTCGTGGCAGCAGGAGCCGTCGGTGTTGCCGGTCTCCATGGGGATGTAAAGGGTGGGGCAGACGTGAGAGACGTTGCCGATATCGCTGGACCCGGCGGAGTTGGGCTCGGGGTCGCGGAATTCCTCCACGCCGGCGGCGCGCAGGTTCGCCTCCATCACGGGCAGCAGCGGGGCGCAGTTGTTCAGGTCGTCGAACGGGTTTTCAAAATAGCGGTAGCTCATTTTTGCGCCGGTCATCAACTCGGCCCCGCGGGCGCAGTTGATGACCTTTTCGGTCAGGCCGTTGAGATAGTCCCGCCGGGCCGCGCGCACATAAAAGCGGGCCACGCAGTGGCTGGGGGTGATGTTGGGGGCCACGCCGCCCTGGGTGATGATGCCGTGGATGCGGGCGTCCGGCGTGATGTGCTGGCGCAGCGCGTTGATGCCGCAGAAGGTCAGGTTGCAGGCGTCCAGCGCGTTGACCCCGCGCTCCGGCGTGTTGGAGGCGTGGGTCGCCACCCCCTCAAAGGTGAACTCGACCGAATCCATGGCCAGAAAATGGGGGCGCAGCTCGGTGCGGTCGCCCAGATGCATCTGCAGCACCAGATCCACATCGTCAAAGGCGCCCGCCCGCACCAGGTCCACCTTGCCGCCCACTGTCTCCTCGGCCGGGGTGCCGATCCAGACCGCGGTGCAGCCCAGCTCGTCCGCCAGCCGCCCCAGCACCGCCGCGGCCCCAAAAGAGGAGGCGGCGATCCAGTTGTGTCCGCAGGCGTGGCCGGTCTGGTCTTTGGCCGGGCCATAGCCGGGCAAAGCGTCATATTCCGCCAGAAAGGCGATCTTCGGGCCGCCCTTGCCTTTTTCGGCCCGAAAGGCCGTCTCAAGCCCGCAGTAAGGCTTTTGCACCGAAAAGCCCTGGTCGGCGATCATCCTGACCAGGTAATCGGAGGACCAGGTCTCGGCAAGGCCCAGCTCCGGGTGGCGGAACACGGCGTCGCAGACCTCTTCAAACAGGGGCTGCATCTCGTCGGCCAGCGCGAAGACCCGCGCTTTCAGCTGTTGTTGATCCATGGGGAACCATCCTTTCAGCGCTTCCCGGGCGCCGTCCCCCGCCTTTGCGGGCGGGCGGAAAAGCGCCGGGCAGCGGCCTGTAAATTTTATCTTTCAGGGTTTTTGCGCGCCGGACAGCGCGGCTTATACGTAGCCGATCGCCACCGCGCCGCACATCAGCAGTACCTGCGCCAGGAACATCAGCCCGAACATGGGCGCGATGAACTTATACCACTTGTTCACCGGGATGTTCATGATGCCGCACATCGTGCACACCGAGGTGGGCCAGAACATGTTGGAGAAGCCGTCGCCAAACTGGAAAGCCAGCACCGCGGTCTGGCGGGACAGGCCGATCATGTCGGACACAGGGGCCATCAGAGGCATGGTGACCGCCGCCTGGCCGCTGCCGGAGGGGATGAAGAAGTTGACGATGTTCTGCATCACGAGCATGCCCACCGCGCTCACGTAACCGCTGGTTTTTGCCAGCAGGCTGGAGAGGGCGTAAACGATGGTGTCGGTGATGCAGGCCTCGTTCATCACGATCAGGATGCCGCGGGAGATGCCCACCGCCAGCGCGCCGTACAGCACGCCTTTGGCCGCCTCCAGAAAGGCGGCGGCGATCTGGCTGGGGCCAAAGCCGCCCACCAGGCCCACCACGATCATCATCACCACGAACAGCCCGGCCAGCTCGTTGATATACCAGCCGTAATTCACGGTCCCGAACAGCAGCAGCCCGATGGTCGCCAGAAACAGCACGCCGCACAGCTTCTGGCGGCCGGTGGCCCGGGTCTCCACCAGGCGCGCCCGGTCAGAGGAGGAGGCCAGCTCCCGCTTTTCGCCGTAGACGATGCTCTTGGTGGGGTCCTTTTTGACCCTGTGGGCATACCACATGGTATACCCGATGGCAATGCCGCCGAAGACCACGGCGCAGAGCACCCGGTACCAGATGCCGGAGCCGTACTCCACCCCCGCCACCTTTTGGGCCACGCCGATGGTGAAAGGGTTGAGGGTGGCCGCGGCAAAGCCGGTGGCAGCGCCCACATAGACCATGGCGCTGCCCACTATCGCGTCATAGCCCATGGCGACCGCCAGCCCGATGAAGATGGGGATCATGCCGTAGGTCTCCTCCAGGATGCCCACCGTGGACCCCAAAAAGATGAACAGCACCATGCAGACCGGGATCAAAATGCTCACCTTGCTGCCAAACACCCGCAGCAGCGCGCCGATCAGCGCGTCGAAAGTGCCGTTTTTGATCAGCATATAAACGAAACCGTAGGCAAAAATGATAAAGAAGATGATGTCCGCCGCGCCGACAAAGCCCTCCTGGATATTGACAAAGAGGCGGAACGGGGTCACGGGGTTCTGTTCCACGTAGCGGAAGGTGCCCGGCACCACCACCTCGCGGCCGCTGGCGGCGTCGACCGCGCGGTCGAACTGGCCGGCGGGCACGATGTAGGAGAGGATCGCCACCAGCACGATGATGCCGAAGATGATCACATACGAATGGGGAAAGCGGAAAGAGGAAAGGCCTTTGCCTTTCGCTTTCCGGGAAGCAGAGGTCTCTTTCACGGGAACGCTCCTTTCAGCGGGGGGCCGCCGTCGCCCGGGGTGGATGGCCTGGACCACGTCCTGAAACAGCGGGCTGCTGAAAGATCTGCCCAGAGGGGAGGCTTTCGGCGGAAAACCCGGGCACGGCCTGCCTGCACCGGGCATTTCCGAGGCCAAAGGCCCCCGATCAGATCTTTCAGATGCTGTGGATCTCAAGACATGGTCCTGCGCCTTTTTGCCGGAAAAGACAGACAAAAAGGCCTTCAGCGTCAATGGAAAACGCTGAAGGCCATCGCTTCTCACAGTTGCTTTGGCGGTCCCGCATTTCCCCAACGCAGAGCGCGGCGCCGCCGCCCGCGCCGGCCATGGGCACAGCGGGGCGATCTGCCGCAATAGCGCTCCCTTCCGGCCCGGCAATGCCGGAAGGACAGTCCCGCACCTGTTCGATACGGACCCAGCAGCGGGTGTGATCCCGCCGCTTCGGCGCCGGCGCCTTTCCCCGGGGTTCTCTGGCTTTCGGCCTCCTCCCGGCTACTCATCGACGGCGCGCCTCTACCTCTTTTGTCGAGGTACGTCCAGAGGATAACACAATCCGGGCCGCAATGTCAATACAAACGGCGCTGCGATGCGAAAAAACAGCATTCCGCACAAAACGTGAAAAAAATCAACAACTTTGTCCTTTACAATAAGTTGCTTTTTACCTATAATGATTTTAGTACCCCGGTACCAAACTACGAAAGTATCCGGGCCGGCCCGGCCCGGTGAAAAGCAAGCGCGGCCCTGCGGCGGCGCGGAGGAAAACAGGAGTGGACAAATTATCATGAAAAGATGCGAGATCGCCTCTCTCTTTGCGGCCCCCCCGGCACAGGGGGAGGTCGTCACGGTGGCCGGCTGGGCCAAAACGGTGCGGGATTCCAAAAACATCGGCTTTATCGAGCTGTCGGACGGCAGCAGCTTTAAAAACCTGCAGGTCGTCTTTGAGGCGGCAAGGCTCGACAATTTCAAAGAGATCGCCAAATGCGGCGTGGGCACGGCCCTGCTGGTCACCGGCCGCATCGTGCTCACCCCCGGCGCAAAGCAGCCGCTGGAGCTGAACGGGGACAGCATCGCGGTAGAGGGCGTCTGCCCGCCTGAGTATCCGCTGCAGAAAAAACGCCACAGCGTGGAGTTTCTGCGCACGCTGCCCCATCTGCGGGCGCGCACCAACACGTTCAACGCCGCTTTCCGGGTGCGCAGCGAGGCCGCCTTTGCGCTGCACGACTTTTTCCACAAAAACGGGTTCGTCTATGTGCACACCCCGCTGATCACCGGCTCGGACTGCGAGGGCGCGGGCGAGATGTTCCGGGTCACCACCATCGACCCGGAGGACCCGCCCCGCGGCGCAGACGGCAAGGTGGACTACAGCGAAGATTTCTTCGGCCGCCAGACCAACCTGACCGTTTCGGGCCAGCTGGAGGCCGAGGGCATGGCCCTGGCTTTCGGCAAGGTGTACACGTTTGGGCCCACTTTCCGCGCGGAAAACAGCAACACCCCGCGCCATGCGGCCGAGTTCTGGATGATCGAGCCGGAAATGGCCTTTGCCGATCTGACGGATTATATGGACAACGCCGAGGATATGATCAAGTCGGTGGTGCGCCATCTGCTGGCAAGCTGCCCCGACGAGATGGCGTTTTTCAACCAGTTCTACGACAAGGGCCTGCTGGAACGGCTCACCGCGCTGGCGGACAGCGAGTTTGCCCGCGTGAGCTATACCGACGCGGTGAAGATCCTGCAGGAGAACAACGACAAGTTTGAATACAAGGTGGAGTGGGGCACCGACCTGCAAACCGAGCACGAGCGCTTTCTCACCGAGCAGGTCTACCGGCGCCCGGTCTTTGTCACCGATTACCCCAAAGAGATCAAGAGCTTTTATATGCGCCAGAACGACGACGGCAAAACCGTCGCCGCGGCCGATATGCTGGTGCCGGGCGTGGGCGAACTGTGCGGCGGCAGCCAGCGCGAAGAGCGGCTGGACAGGCTGGAGGCCCGCATGGACGAGCTGGGCATGAACAAGGACGACTACCAGTGGTATCTCGACCTGCGGCGGTTCGGCAGCGCCAAACACGCGGGCTACGGCCTGGGCTTTGAGCGGCTGATCATGTACGTCACCGGCATCCCCAACATCAGGGACGTGCTGCCGTTCCCGCGCACAGCGGGCGGCTTCTGACGGCCGTGGAGAGGCCGGTGAAAGGCGGGGACGGACAGATGGCGCAGGGGATCAGACTGGACAAGCCGGTCTACCAGCTCATCGCGCTGGATATGGCGGAGAACATCATCAGCGGCCGCTACAAGGTGGGAGAAAAGGTCCACGGGCGGTCGACCCTGGCCAGCAGGTACAACGTCTCCCCCGAGACGGTGCGCCGGGCGATGTTCCTGCTCAAGGACATGGAGATCCTGGAGATGAAGCAGGGCAGCGGCATCTTCATCAAGGACGTGGAAAAGGCGCAGGCCTTTGTGCAGAAATTCAAAAACGCCTGCGCCGCCGACGAGCTGCGCGCCAATCTGAGCGACCTGCTCAGCCAGCGGGACGCCCTGGAGCAGAAGATCAGCAGCTCGATGATGAACCTGATCGACAGCTATGAGCGGTTTGAGAGCGCAAACCCGCTCACCCCCTTTGAGCTGCCCATCCGCGAGGGGGACGCGCTGACCGGCAAAAACCTGGCGGACGTCAACTTCTGGCACAACACCGGGGCGACCATCATCGCCATCCGCAGGGGCGGCGGGCTGATGCTCTCCCCGGGCCCCTACGCGGAGTTTCTGCCCGGGGACGTGTTTTTGCTGGTGTGTGACGCGGAGAGTTTTGCCCGGGCAAAAAATTATGTGGAAACCGGGGAGTGAATCTCCCGGCCTGAAAAGAGCGGAAGATCAGGGAACGGCGCCTGCGGGCGCCGTTCTTTTTGCGGGCGCGGCCAGATCGGAAAGGCTTTGCTTTTCGCCGCGCAGAGGGATATAATGAAATGGAAAATACAGGAAATTAACGGTGCCTGCGACCCGGGGCGCCCTGCGTCCGGCCAGCCGGAGAAGAGCGGGAGGGAGAAAAAATGTTTCCTGACGACCTTTGCGGCCCCAAGGCGGTGATCGCCGCGCTGCGCCTGAGAGACGGCAGCAGAAAAGAAAAGCTGGACCGCTGCCTGCGGGAGGCGGAGATCTGCGCAGACGGCGGGGTGGACGCCCTGCTCATTGCGGGGGACCGCTTTACCGCGCCGGAGGAACTGGCCTCCGCGCTGGAGCTGCTGCGGGGCGCGCCCTGCCCGCTGGGCGTCAGCGCCGGCGGCGACTTTTTCAAAAGCTGGCAGCTGGCGCAGCGCTTTGACGCCGCGTTTGTTCTGGTCTCCTCGGTGGCGGGGCATCTGCGCCGGGAGGACGACGGCGCCTACGCGGACAGGCTCGCAGCCTGCCGGGCCGGGTCGAAGATCCAGGTGATCGGCGGGGTTCGGTTCCAGCAGCAGCCCATCCTGTCGGGGCGCCCGTGGGCGGAGGATCTGCGGCTGGGGATGGGGCGGTGCGACGCCGTCGCCGTCTCCGGGTCCGGCGGCGGCCGGGAAACACCGACCGGGAAGATCCGCAGATTCCGCGCGGTGGCCGGCGCGTTTCCCCTGGTGGCGGCGGGCGGCATGACGGCCGCCACGCTGGGAGAAAAGCTGGCGGAGGCGGACGCGGTCCTTGTGAGCGGCGCGCTGAGGGACACCGGCCGGGACTCCGGCAGGGTGGACGCGGGCCGGGTGAAGGCGGTCATGCGCGAGGCCGCGCGGCTCCGGGACCGGTGAGGCCTGCGGCAAAAAAAGGGTACGGCTGCGCCGCCTGCGGCGCAGAAAAGATAAAAGGAGGAAGAGGAATGAAAAAAGCACTGAGGGCGGCAGCTTCGCTGCTGCTGGTCTTTGCACTGGCCCTGGTGGTATTCCCGTTTCCGGGGATCCATGCGGCGGCGGATGTGGTGAACATCTACCACACCAACGACGTACACGGCAGTGTGGAGGCCGCTTTCAACGAGGAGACAGAGGAGATCGAAAAGCCCGGCCTGGACTATGTGGCGGCGCTGCACGCGGCGGATGAAAATTCGCTGCTGGTGGACGCGGGCGACTTTTCCCAGGGGACCCTGTTCGCAAACATGGCCCACGGCCTGAGCGTGGTGGAGGTGATGAACGCCGCGGGCTACGACCTGGCCGTACTGGGCAACCACGAGTTCGATTTTTCGGTGGCGGATCTGGAAGCCAACGCAAAAGCGGCGGAATTTGACATCATCTCCGCCAACGTCACCATCGACGACGCCCATGCGGCGGAAAATCCCACGCTGGCGGCCATGCCGCGCTACGTGGTCAAGACGGTGGGCGAGCGGAAAATCGCCTTTTTCAGCGCGGACACCCCGGAGCTCAACGGCATGGTGAGCCCCGCCACCCTGAAAGCGGGCGGCGTGCAGGTGCGCACTGACATCTCGGCGCTGGCGGCCGAGATCGTGGCGGAGATCGGGGAAAAAGAGCCCGATGTGGACGCCATTATCGCGGTCACCCACTGCGGCCTGTCCGCGGGCACTGCCAATGAGACCTCCAGCGACATCGCAAAGGTAAAGGGGGTCACCGCGGTCATCGACGGACACGATCACCAGCTGCGGCTGGGCGACTCCGCCGTGGATGTGGACGGCACCCTGGTCGTGTCGACCGGCTCCAATCTGGAAAATGTGGGCTGCCTGACCCTGGATTTCAGCGGCGGGCAGGTAAAAGTCACCTCCTCCAACGTGCGGGAGGAGGCCATGGCTCTGGAGCCCATGGCCTCGGTCACCGAGGTCATGGACCGCTGGAACGCCGAGTTCGACGAGATCAAAAACGAGGTGGTCTTCCAGTCGGAGGTCAATGTCTGGGGCGGCAACATCCCCGGCTTCACTTCCTCCAACGAGGAGGTCCAGGCCAGCATTGCCCGCCGCGGCGAGACCAACGGGGGCTCGCTGGTGGCCGACGCCCGGCGCTGGAAAGCGCTGGACTGGCTGAAAGAAAACTGGAACTCGGAAGCGTACAGCGAGCTGGGCCTGGCGCAGGACACGCCGGTGGTGGTGCTGCAGGGCGGCGGCAGCGTGCGCGGCTCTTTCCGCGCCGGGGACGTGACCCTGGGCCAGCTGATGACCGCGTACTCCTTTGGCTTTGAGGACGCGGAGGACACCTATGTGCTCATCACCCCCAAGGTGATGTACGACATGATCGAGCACGGCGTGAACATCTTCCTCTCCCAGGACACCGAGACCGGCATGCTGGAGGCCGACGGCTCGATCCACGGCCGTTTCCCGCAGGCTTCGGGCTTTACCTACGTCTACGACCTCACCCAGCCCGCCAGCAGCGAGTACGACAAGGACGCGCTGACCATGCCGGAGACCATCGGCACCCGCGTGCAGTCGATCACGCTGGAGGACGGCACGGTGCTGGACAAAAACGACAATGAGACCAAACTGATGCTGGTGGCCAGCGCCTATGAGATCGGCGGAGGCGACAGCTACTGGATGCTGGGCGCGCTGAACGAGGCGGAGGATCTCGGCGGCTATCAGTATATCCCCGAGATCGCCACCCCGGCGGGGAACTACGGCGACGCGGTGACCGACTATGTGAACGCGGTATACGGCGGCAAGCTCCCGGCGGACGCCTATCCCCTCGCCAGCGGCCGCATCACCCGGGTCAACGACCCCTATCAGGGCGCTGAGTTCACCTCGACCCTCACGTTCACCGACGGCGGGGCCCCGCTGGCGAACAGCACCCTCACCGCCTATATCAACGGCGAAAAGAGCGAAGTGTCCACCGACGCCAGCGGCGTGCTGACCCTGACCCTGAAAAACGGGGCCAATGAGCTGCGGTTCATCGGCGACGGATATGACAGCGGCTCCCTTTATCTGGACAACTACTGCGGCCTGCACAACGCGGCGGTGGAGAACAATCCCGGCGAAGTGCTCCCCGGCGGCGCGGCGGAAGCGCCCGTCTCCTCGGTGCCGGCGTCCGCTGATGCAGAAAGCCCTGCGGCACAGAACAATACCGTGCTGATCGTCTGCGTGGTGGTCCTGGTGGTCCTCGCGGCCGCGGGCGCGGCGTTCTGGTTCTACCGCAAAAAGAAGAACAAATAAGGGGCGGCGGGGTTCCGGCGTCCAGCAGAAGAGACTCTCAGGACCGGCCGCGTGCAGCGGCCGGTCTTTTTTTACAGCGCCGCCGGGGCCTCCGGGATAAGGGCGGGCCGTTTTTGTGGGCTGTCTGCCCGGCTGCGCGCGCAAACAGCCGGGGCGGGCCATCCGGGTAACTGGTTTTTATTGCACCGCAATAAAAAGGGGGAGCGTCACATTCGCGGGGCCATCATGAAACGCCGGGGCGCGGAGCGCGCTTTGTTCTTCCTCTGGGTTCCGCAAATAAAAAGCTGCGCCGCATCGCCCTTTTTTCTTTCCCCCGCCCCTGCGGCCGCGATCCTGTTGCCCCCTCCCCCGCGCACAGCGTTCCGATGGTCCTTTTTTAGCCCGTATTTTTTCGCGGCTGCACTTTTCAAAAGGATCGTTCTTTGCTGTGGAACAATAAAGAAGAGACGCAAGGCCATTTTGGGGTCACTGCCCCTGCTTGTCCCGCAGCGGCGGGGGCAGGTCATTGAGATACGTCATTTTTTATTGCAGAGCAATAAAAAGCAGTTATTCTGCCACCTGGTCGCGGCTTTTCTATAAACTGAAAAGCGCAGAGCTGCTGGTCTTCTTGTAACGGGAGCATCGATGTAAAACGGCAAAATGTTGCCCGATTGCCTCCCCAATGAATAAAAAGGTTGTGGACGGCAACCTGAAGCTGTGATGCAACAGGAGCTGTTTGACATTTCTGCACGCTCCTATTAGTATGGAAAAGGTCAGATCATACTTGTTCGCTTTGGACGGATAAGGTGCTGGCCAATTAAATTAAGGCTCAGAGAGGTGCTGAAGGTGAAACGCTGCATTGTATTTGCCGATATAGTCGCATAGCAAAACAAACAGGGAGGATCCAAGATGACTATATCGGAGAAAAAAGTGTATCCCCGCACGGGAGATAATCAAACCGTATATTTAAAGAATGTGGTCACCGACCCCAGCATTGCGGTCGGTGAGTACACGATGTACAACGACTTTGTAAACGACCCGAAAGATTTTCAAAAAAACAATGTGCTGTATCATTACCCGATCAACCATGACAAGCTGATGATCGGAAAATTCTGTTCGATCGCGTGCGGCGCAAAATTTTTATTTACAAGCGCAAACCATACGCTGAAATCGCTATCCACCTACCCCTTTCCTCTATTTTTTGAAGAGTGGGATCTGGACAAAGCAACTGTAACGGACGCGTGGGATAATAAAGGCAATATTGTGATCGGCAATGATGTGTGGATCGGATATGAAGCCGTCATTATGTCCGGCGTTACCATTGGCGACGGAGCGATCATCGGCGCCCATGCAGTAGTATCAAAAGATGTTCCCCCCTATACGATCGTCGGCGGTATTCCTGCCAAGCCCATCAGAAAAAGATTTTCTGATGAAGTAGTTTCTTCACTGCTTGAAATCAAATGGTGGGAATGGTCTGATGAGAGAATTCGAGAGAATATTTCTGCAATTCAGTCTGGGAATATCCGTGACTTGAAATAGTGCGGCAGATCGATGGGGCCGATCCCACGCCGGGCGGTCCTGCGGAATGATAAAATCTCATTTTCGAGGTTCAGGATAAATCCTGCAGGCCCTTTGGCTTGGCGTCCGCAAAGGCCTGTCCTGTCCGGGGATTTCAGGGCCTTCTGTTCCGCTGGGCACCTCTTTTCGGCCCGTGCCTGCAGACATGTCTCCACAGCTCCTCAAGAGGGGGCTTGAGGGGCATATGCAGCACAACAAGGTCTGTCGGCAAGCGGGACAAGGGCTTGCCAGTCTTATTTTTTGCCGCCCAACCTTACAAGCGCAGATTCCAGCGCATGACCGGACTTTTTAAGAGCATACGCGCAAGTCTTGACCTCATGTGGGTCTGCGGGGATACCCTGCAAACGCCCGCATCGTCTTTTAAGCGTTTTTTCCGGCCATCCGTCCGGCTGCCGCGCAAGCGGCGAGGACGGGGCCGCCTGGGATAAGTATTTCTATCCGCCGCGGCTTGCGGACAGGCCGCATGGCCATTAAAAAATCATATTTGGGCCAACTGACCTGGATTTCAGCACAGCGTTTCCCTTATACTGGTGTCAAACAGGCCCCGGACGGCAAAGCGCCGGGGACCGCGCTGAAGGAGGGCTTTTTATGAGACATTTTCTGGTCGATACCGACACTGCGGGCGATGACGCCATCGCGCTGATGATGATGCTGCAGGAGCCGCAGGTGCGGGTGGAGGCGGTGACCACCGTGGCGGGCAATGTGCCGATGGAGCAGGCGACAAAAAATGCGCTGGCCGCCATTGAGGTCACCGGCAGCTATCAGCCGCCGGTTTATCGCGGTGCGGCGCGGCCGCTGATGCGGGATCTGGCCCAGATGATCGGAGTACACGGCCGGGACGGCATGGGCGACTGCGGCCTCGTGGCCCCCAGCCTGTCCCCGGCGGAGGGGCATGCGGTGGACGTGATCTGTGATCTGGCAAAACAGTACCCCGACGAGCTGGAGATCCTGATGATCGGGCCGGCCACCAACGTGGCCCTTGCCCTCATGAAAGAACCGGAAGCGATGAAACGGGTGAAGCACATCTACTCCATGGGCACCGGCGGCTTTGCCCCGGGCATGGAGACAGCCGTGGCGGAGTTCAACGTCTATATCGACGCCGAGGCCTATGCCGCAGTGCTGGACAGCGGCATCCCCGTCACCATCGCCGGGTTCGACATCTGCATGGGAGAGACGGCCCTCAGTGAAGAGGAAGCGGCGCAGCTGAGCCGCCGGGGCACCGCCGCGGGCAAATTTGCGGCGGCCTGCAACGCAAAGCTGCTGGAGTTTGCGCGCCAGCGGCTGGGGGTGGGCATGATCCCGGTGCCGGACCCCACGGCAGCAGCAGCCGCCATCTGGCCCGAGGTGGTGCTGGAGACCGAGGCGCGCTATTGCTATACCTGCACAAAAGAGGAGGCCACCTACGGACAGGTGATCCCGTTCCTGCCAGACGCCGAGATCAAGGACCAGGGCTTCCACCGCCGCCCGGCCAACGCCCGGCTGATCAAAAAGCTGGACGCGGCGCTGTTCAAGGAAAAGCTGCTGTCCCTGCTGCTGGAAGCGGAGTGACCGGCGCACCGGGGCACGCGGGCAGACAAAGTCAGACAAACGGCTGCAAAGCCGCCTGAAAAAAGATGCAAAAGAGGCGCTCCCGGGCCAGCCACGCCGGAGAGCGCCTCTTTTTGTGCACCGGCCGCGATCTGCCGGGCATTGTGCAGCTGCAGTTTGGTCTTGCAGCGGTTTCCGCAGTCCCCAAAAGGCCCGCAAATCGGCCCCACCCTCGCCGCTGCGCGGCAACCGGGCGGATGGCCAAAAAATAGCCTTGCGGCTACTTTTTACCCTCTCTCCACTTTGGGCGGATAAGGGCTCTTTTCTTCCGTGAGGCCCAGCAGATAGTCGGTGCTGGTATGGTAATAGCGGGCCAGCCGCACCAGCACTTCGGTGGGGATGTCCCGCAGCCCCGCCTCATAGCGGGAATAGCAGACCTGGGTACAGTTAAGCATCTGGGCCAGGTCTTTCTGGCGCAGATCTGCGTCCTCCCGCAAAGCCCGGATACGCTCATACATCAAGCCGTTTCCCCCTTTTCAGTCTCCCACTGAAAAGTATAGGCAAACCATTTTGGTATCTTGATTTATATACCAAAATGGTTTATAATGTGCTGGTATTCGCGCTTTTCTCTCTTCATTTTCCCCGGCCCTCCCACCGGAAAAGAGGTAGATCTCCATGAAACACCGTCTTGCCGCCGCTCTTTTGGCCCTGCTGGTCCTGCTCTCGGCGCTGGCCTATTGCCAGGCGCGGCGTCTGGAAAGGGCTTTCTGGCGGGCGCAGGCCCGGCAGGAACTTTTGCTGCGGGACGCTCTGCCGGACGGGGCTGCAGCAGAGGAGGCGCCTCTGCCGCCTGGAAAGACAAGACGGCAGACCGGCGCCGCGACAGCGGGAGCCGGGACGGAAAGCGGAGGGCGGGCGGCTCCCGGTCCTTTCCGCGGCAGCCCGCAGCAGAAAAGCGTGGTCCCGGGCCTTTGACTTTTCCTGCGGCGTGCGCCCCGCCAGGACCGCAGTCGGCCCGCCCGGGAAAGGCCGGCTGCCCCCGCCCTGCCCCGACGTTTTTTCAGCAGCGAAAAGGCCAGTGCAGATGCACTGGCCTTTCATCGTGTTGCTTTTTATCCGCCGCGGTCACCCGCAGCGGCGGCCGCCCAAGCTCAGCGCACCGTCAGGGCGCCGTCCTGCGCGTCTACGGTCAGCACCGTGTCCGGCGCGGGGTCGCTCTGCAGGATGGCCCGGGCGATGGCGGTCTCCACCCGGCTTTGGAGGAACCGCTTCAGCGGGCGCGCGCCGTAGACCGGGTCGTAGCCGCCGTCGATGATGAGCTGCTTTGCCGCCGGAGTGACGGTCAGCTTCAGCTGCTTTGCCGCCAGCCGCTTTGCCAGATCGGCCAGCAGCAGGTCCACGATGCCACCGATCTCCTGTTTGGTGAGCGGCTTGTAATAGACGATCTCGTCCAGACGGTTGAGAAACTCGGGCCGGAAGCTCTGCTTCAGCAGCGCATCCACCTTTTGCCGCGCCTCGTCGCTGATCTCGCCGCCCGGCTGGATGCCCTCCAGGATATAGGGGCTGCCCAGGTTGGAGGTGAGGATGAGGATGGTGTTCTTAAAATCCACCGTGCGGCCCTGGCTGTCGGTGATACGGCCGTCGTCCAGCACCTGCAGCAGCACGTTGAACACGTCCGGGTGGGCCTTTTCGATCTCATCGAACAGCACCACGCTGTAAGGCTTGCGGCGCACGGCCTCGGTGAGCTGGCCGCCCTCTTCATAGCCCACATAACCCGGGGGCGCGCCGATCAGGCGGGAGACCGAGAACTTCTCCATATACTCGCTCATGTCGATGCGCACCATGTTTTTCTCGTCGTCGAACAGGGCCTGCGCCAGCGCTTTGGCCAGCTCGGTCTTGCCCACGCCGGTGGGGCCCAAAAACAGGAAGCTGCCGATGGGCCGCCCCTCGTCGCCGATGCCCGCCCGGTTGCGCAGGATGGCCTCGGCGACCCGGGTCACCGCCTCGTTCTGGCCGATGACCCTCTCGTGCAGGACCTCGTCCAAATGCAGCAGCTTCTGCCGCTCGCCCTCCATCAGCTTTGCCACCGGGATGCCGGTCCACCGGGCCACGATCTCGGCGATCTCCTCGTCGGTGACCCGGTCGCGCAGCAGCTGGTTTTGCTCCGCCGCGCCCGCTTCCCGCTCGCTTGCCTCCAGATCTTTCTGCAGCTGGGGCAGCCTGCCGTATTTCAGCTCAGCCGCTTTGTTCAGGTCATACTCGCGCTGGGCTTTTTCGATGTCGGCGTTCACCTGCTCGATCTCCTCGCGCAGCTTCTGCACCCTGCCGATGGACTGTTTTTCATTTTCCCATTTCGCCTTCATGCCCGCAAACTGGTCCCGCAGCTCGGCCAGTTCCCGCCGGATCTCGGCCAGATGCTCCTGCGAGAGCTTGTCGTCCTCTTTTTTGAGGGCGGCCTCCTCGATCTCATGCTGCAGGATCTGCCTGCGCACGTCGTCCATCTCGGCGGGCATCGAGTCCATCTCGGTGCGGATGGTGGCGCAGGCCTCGTCCACCAGGTCGATGGCCTTGTCCGGCAGAAAGCGGTCGGTGATATAGCGGTTGCTCAGCGTGGCGGCGGCGATCAGCGCGCCGTCGGTGATCTTGACCCCGTGGTAGACCTCGTACCGCTCTTTCAGGCCGCGCAGGATGCTGATGGTGTCCTCCACAGTGGGTTCATCCACCAGCACCGGCTGGAAGCGCCGCTCCAGCGCCGCGTCCTTTTCGATATACTGGCGGTACTCGTTGAGGGTGGTCGCGCCGATACAGTGCAGCTCGCCCCGGGCCAGCAGCGGCTTGAGCAGGTTGCCCGCGTCCATGCTGCCCTCTGTCTTGCCCGCGCCCACGATGGTGTGCAGCTCGTCGATGAACAGGATGATGCGGCCTTCGCTCTTTTTCACCTCGGCCAGCACGGCTTTCAGCCGCTCCTCAAACTCGCCCCGGTACTTTGCGCCCGCCACCAGCGCGCCCATGTCCAGGCTGAAAACGTTTTTGTTCTTCAGCCCCTCGGGCACATCGCCGGCGACGATGCGCTGGGCCAGGCCCTCGGCGATGGCCGTCTTGCCCACGCCCGGCTCCCCGATGAGCACCGGGTTATTTTTGGTCTTGCGGGAGAGGATGCGGACCACATTCCGGATCTCGGCGTCCCGGCCGATGACCGGGTCCAGCTTGTGGGCCCGGGCGGCCTCTACCAGGTCCTGTCCATACTTTTTCAGCACGTCGTAGGTCTCCTCCGGGTTCTCGCTGGTCACCCGCTGGTTGCCCCGCACCTGCATCAGCGCGGCCAGGAATTTGTCCTTGTCCAGGCCCCAGAGCCGGAAGATCTCGCTCACCTCCCGGCCGGCAGCCTCAAACAGGCCCAGCATCAGGTGTTCCACCGAAATATAATCGTCTTTCATCTTGCCGGCCGCCTTTTCCGCCGCTGTGAGGGCGCGGTCGGTGTCGGCGGAGATATAGATCTTTTCCGGGTCGCGGCCGCCGCCGGTCACCCGGGGCAGCTTTGCCGCCTCGGCGCGGGCTGCGTCCGCCACCCGTCCGCCGTCCGCCCCCATCTTTTTCAATAGCTCGGGGATCAGCCCCTCGCCGTCGGCGCACAGCGCCCACAGCAGGTGGCATTGCTCCAGCTGCTGGTTCTGGTATTCGATCGCCAGGCTCTGGGCGCTCTGCAGCGCCTGCTGGGATTTTTGTGTCAGTCTGTTCAGATCCATTGCGCACCAAACCTTTCTTTTTTGTTGATCTGCCGTTTGTCCCTTTCCCCGCCCGGGCAGGGCGCGCCCGCCGCTACAGCCGGGCCACCGGCGCGGTCAGACCGGCGCGGAAGCCCGCAGCCGCGCGCCGCCGCGCCTCTTCCTCGCCGCTGCCCAGCGCATCGAAATACAGATGCAGCACCCGGTCAAACAGCTTGATATACCCCGCGACCGCCTCGCCCAGCTGGGCGTCGTCGGCGCCGGGCAGGTGCCGCAGCTGGCGGGTGTACTTGCCGTCCGCCACCTCAAAGGAGAGGTAGGACCCGTCGTGGAAAGAGTGCTCCTCCAGCTGGACCCAGAGCAGGAAAAACCGCCCCAGCACCGCCAGCAGCGGCTGCGACTGGGTACGCATCGAGACCCGCAGCTCGCCCAGGGCGGTGGGGTCGTTCTCGTACAGCTCCACCGCGTACTTGACAGTGGGATTGTATTTGTAGGGCACGGCGCTTTTCAGCTGCAGCAGCTCGTCGCTGGGGTTGATGAGCAGCCGGAACTGCTCCTCCAGGCCCGCCATCCGTTCGATACAGCGGAAGATATCGGTCATCCGCTGCCCGGGGATATCGCAGCCCGCGTACTGGGCCAGCACCCGGTCGATCAGCTTGCTGCGGCTGGTGCCCTCGGTATAGGCCAGCTTGTCGATGGCCGCCACCACCTCGTCGCTGAGCACCACGCTGTATACGCTTTTGGCCATCTCTGCGCCTCCTTTTCGGGATGTTATTATTTTATCACGGCACAAATAATTTGTCAATATAATTATATAATTTCATTTTAAAATTATTCTATAAGTTCAAATAATTTTAGATTCAAGACACCTGTTTGGGGCGACGGCTCACAGCATGGGGCGGACGCACAAACCGCCTTTTTCTCTTCTTCCGGGCGCCGCAGCGCCAGAGGGGAGCGGCCAGCTCTTTTCCCCTGCTTCGGAGCCACAGCACCCGGTAGGCATGCAGTTGGCCCTTTTTATCTCCTCTCCGGGCACCACAGCGGCCAGGCAGGCGGGCAGCCAGCCTTTTTTCCTCGTTTTCCACCGCATCACCAGCCGGGCAGCCGGTGGGAGAGCGGCCGCGTGCGCAGTAAAAACCGCTGGGCTCGATCCGCCGCAGCCCGGGCACAGCGGCTCCACGGGTACAGGCTCGAAAAACGGCGTGTATCCGCTGCTGCACATAAAACTGCGCTGCAGATCGGGTCCGCGGGTCTGGGCCCCAAAAGCGGGACAAGCCCTCCACAAAAGAACTGTTTTTACCGCGCCGGACCGTCAAAACCGTGCCGCCGGGAGATTTTCTGCCGTAAATGTGGTATAATTTCCTCTATCAACGCGTTCGGGCCGACCGTGCCGGCGCGGCGGCGAACCGCCGCCCGCAGCGCTTTCCGCCCGCGCCGCCGCCCCTGCCGCCGGGGTGTGCGGTCCGCGCCAAAAGGGAGTTTATCCATGTCCAAGAGATCTGAACAGGGGCTGTCGCTGGGCAGCAATATGCTGTGGAACAGCGTGGGCTCTTTCTTTTACTTTGCCTGCCAGTATCTGCCCACCATTTTGGTGGTGCGCATGGCCGCCGACCTGAACGCCTCCGGCGCATTCAACTATGCGATGAATACCACGAATGTCTTTTTGACCATCGCGGTCTATGGCATGCGGGCGTATCAGGTGAGCGACCTCGAGGGCCGGTACAGCGACCGGGAATACATCTCCAGCCGGATGTTCACCTGCCTGCTGGCCCTGGCTGCCTGCGCTGCTTACGGCGGCGCGCTGCGGCTGCCGGGCCAGACCCTGACCGCCCTGCTGCTGTATATGCTGTTCCGGGTGGGAGAGGCGCTGGTGGACGTCTACAGCGGCATCGACCAGCGGGCCGACCGCATGGACGTGATCGGCAAGAGCTTTCTGCTGCGGGGGGCTTTGTCCTGTCTGGGCTTTGCGCTCGGCATGAAATTGACCGGCAGCCTGCTGCTTTCCATGGGGCTGATGGCCGCCGCCTCGCTGGGCGTGGCCCTGGCCTATGACCGCCCCTGGGCCGCCCGCCTGGGCAACACTACGGGCCGGGCGGCTGCGGCCCGGGTGCGCGCCCTGCTGGCGGAGTGCGCGCCGCTGATGGCCTACAGCTTTTTGAACACCGCCGTAGCCACCATCCCACGCCAGTTTTTACAGCTGCAGCACGGCAATGCGGCCACTGCCATCTTCGGCAGCATCACTGCGCCCACCGTGGTGCTGCAGCTGGGGGCGACCTATGTCTTTACCCCGCTGATCTCCCTGTTCACCCGCCGCTGGCTGGCGCGGGACCGGCGCGGCTTCAGCGTCCTGTTTGCGCGGGTGCTGCTGGCCATCGCCGGTATCGGCGCCGCCGGTTTTGCGGGGGTGAAACTGCTGGGCCGCTGGGGGCTGGCCCTGCTCTATTCCACCAGTGAGAACGGCCAGCAGATCCTGGCCAACGAGGGACTGCTGACCCCCATGGTGGCCGCCACCGTGCTCACCGCCCTGGTGCTGTTCCTTAACATGCTGCTCACCATTGTGCGCGATTTTAAAGGTCTGGTGATCTCAAACCTGATCGGCATTGCCGCCTGTCTGGCGGTCTCACCGCCGCTGGTGGGCCGCTGGGCCATGTGGGGGGCCAGCTGGACCCTGATCGCCGCGCTGACGGTGCAGGCGGCGGCGCTGCTGGCCTTTGGCCTGGTGCGGGCGCGGCGGCAATTTGCCGGCCCGGGCCCGGACGCGGTTTAGGCGCCCGCACGGTTTTTCCCACGCGAAAAAGCGTCTGCGGCGGCGCGGGCCGCATGGGACGCCGCCCTGAAGCATCCGCCCGCGGGCGCTTTTGCTGCCGCAGGCTGTCCGCCATGCGCGGGCCACCGCAGCACTTGAGCTGATCCTTTCCGCGCCGCCCGCAGGAGGTGCGCGGACATCCCGCTACCGACAAGAGAGGAAGGAACTGGAAATGACCGAAAAGCTATTTGAAAATGACAGCTATCTCTGCCGCTTCACCGCCAGGGTGGAGCGCTGCGAAGCGGCAAAAGAGGGCTTTGCCGTGGTGCTGGACCGCACCGCCTTTTTCCCCGAGGGGGGCGGACAGCCCGCCGACCACGGGCTGCTGGGCGGCGCCCGGGTGCTGGACGTGCAGGAAAAAGACGGCGAGGTGGTCCATTTTACCGATGCGCCGCTGGATGCCGGGACCCAGGTGGAAGGCGAAGTAGACCGCGCCCGCCGCTTTGATCTGATGCAGCAGCACACGGCCGACCACATCTTTTCGGCGCTGGTACACCAGCGGTTCGGCTTTGAGAACGTGGGCTTTCACATCGGCACAGAGATCACCCATATGGATTTCAGCGGCGAGCTGTCCCCCCTGCAGATCGACGAGCTGGAGTTGGAGGCGAACCG
Organism: Anaerofilum hominis; assembly: GCF_014287275.1. Taxonomy (GTDB): domain Bacteria; phylum Bacillota; class Clostridia; order Oscillospirales; family Ruminococcaceae; genus Pygmaiobacter; species Pygmaiobacter hominis. Next base: position 145,102 of record NZ_JACONZ010000003.1, on the reverse strand, counting down.
CGCCGTGACGCGCAATTTGCCGGTCTCGGTGAGCTATCCGCCCGAGGCGGCGCTCACCGCCATGGAGTTCCGCAGCAAAAAAGAGCTGAGCGACCTCTCCGGCCGCATCCGCATCGTCACCATCGGCGATCTGGACGTCTGCGCCTGCTGCGGCACCCATGTGGCTTTTACCGGTGAGGTCGGCCTGCTGAAGATCACTGGCTGCCAGAGCTACAAGGGCGGCGTGCGGGTGTTCATGGCCGCGGGCGAGCGGGCCTTTCTGCTGGCCCAGCGCGAGCATCGCCAGATCGAGGCTGTAAGCGGCCTGCTGTCGGCAAAGCAGCCCGAAGTCGTGGCTGCGGTGACGCGGCTGAAAAACGACGACGCGGACGCCCGTCAGCAGCTTGGGCAGGCGCAGGGCCGGCTGCTGGGGTACCGGGCCGCGGCCCATGCGGGCAAAAAAATGGTGGTCACCTTTGAAGAGGGGCTGGCGCCGGACGACCTGCGCCGGTACGCGCTGCTGCTGTGTGAGAACGGCGCAGAGCTGGCGGCGGTATTCAGCGGAGAAGAGGGCGGCTACAAATACGCCCTGGCAGCCGGCGGCAGCTTGGACGCCCGCGCGCTGGGCCGGGAGATGAACGCCCTGCTGGCAGGCCGGGGCGGCGGAAAGCCGAGGCTGATCCAGGGCAGCGTGGCCTGCACGCAGGCGCAGGCGGAGGCGTTTTTTGCGGAAAGGGGCGCACTGTCTGACCCCGCGGCACCCGTGTGACCGTCAAAAACAGAGCGCCGCACAAAGAGGCCCGCCGGGGGATATCCCTCCCGGCGGGCCTCTTTGTGTGTTTTGGGGGCCAAAAAGCAGGGAAGCTATTCCCGCTCAAAGACCAGATCGATCTCCTCGACATACCCGGTGCTGCGCTGGGTCACCGGCACAAAGCCGGCATAATGCCAGCCGTCCCGCGCCCTGCGGACCAGGATCTCCCGGTGCTCCTCCGTGCCGCCCTTGATGCCGCCAAAAACGCTGTACCCCGTCCCATAGTCCACATTGATCCGCTCAAACTCTACCTTCATCTTTTCGCCCCTCCCGCGCAGCCGTCACGCCAGCGCGGCCCGCACGCAGGCGCAGGCCCGGCGGCAGAACAGTTCAAAAAAGGCTCTGCCCTTTTCCGCATCCGCCGGCAAAGCGTCGCCCACGATGCCGCAGGGCGACACCCCCATCATGCCGTTTTCGAACAGGCTTTTGGCAAACTCCGGCGTGTTGCCCTCCATATAGCCGCGCGCGGCGTGGGACATATCCACGTATTCGGGGTGCAGATGGAGGATGACCGAGGTCTCAAAGCAGCAGGCGTGTCCCCCGCAGGTGCCGGGTTCCAGGCCAAACATCCTGTCCCCCTCTGCGTAAAGGGCCATAAAATCTTCCAGACTCATGCCGCAAACGATCTTTGCCTGGGGATATTTTTCCTGCAGTTCGGGCGCGAGGGCCGCCAGCGGGGCAAAATTGGTGCCGTGGGAGGCCAGCAGCACGATGCGCTCAAATCCGTGCCGGACATAGCCGTCCACATAGTCCTCCACCAGCATGCGGAAAGTTTCCGGCCGCAGGGTAAGGCTGCCCGGATGGCGCATGTGATGCTGGGACAGGCCCGGCCGGATGACCGGGGCCACCAGCGCGTCCCCCAGTTCCTGCGCGATGGCGCGGCACATCTCCAGCCCGAAGATGTAATCGGTATTTTCCGCCAGATGCGGGCCGTGCTGTTCGTTGGAAGCCGCACAGACCAGCACGGTGCGGCAGCCGTCCTCCATTGCCTGCCCGATCTCACGCCAGGACAATTCTTCCAGCAGAACACTTTTCAGGTTCAATTTCAACGCCTCCCCGGTTTGTCGTTATTTCTATTATAAGAGGCAAAAAAGGATTTGTATAGAACGTCCCGCGGCTTTGGAGCGTTTTTTATCGCCCGGGGACCCGCGCTCCCGTCCCCGGCCCGGGCCCGTGCTCTCCCTCAAAAGAACGCGCCCGTTTTCACCGCTGAAATGCGTACAAACTGTTTTTCAAAGTTGTTTTTATACTGTTTGTTTTTGAAAAGTGCCGGCTGAACGGCGGGCGCTTGCAATTGCCGCCCGAAAAACCGATGTGCGCCGTGTCTTTTTCAGGGACAAAAAAGCACCCTGCAGGCGGCAGGGCGCTACATTTCTTTGACCTTTCGGCGCGGGCGTGAAAGATCTATCCCCAGCCCTCTCCCCGACCCGCCGCCCCACGCCGCGGCGGCGCTGCCGCAGGCGGCTCACAGCCGTTTCCCCTGCGTTGGCTTTAAAAAGATCAGCACCACAAACCCGGCCGCGGACGCGGCGATGGCGGTGATGTGCCGGGGCAGCGGGCCGCCGAAGCTGTTTGCCAGCAGCGAAAAAGCCACGCTGCCAAGGCTCATGCCCAAAGCCAGAAAACCGTAATTGACCCCGGCGTTTTTATAGCCGTACAGGTCGGTGCCGATGGCCGGGATCACCGCCGCCTCGCCGGAATAGCAAAAGGTCAGCGCCGTGTAAGCGGCGATCACCCACCAGCCGCCCGCAAAGATGAAGCACAAAGAGAGCACCGCCAGCGCGCCGAACAGGATCATATCGGTGGCGCGGCGGCCGATCTTGTCCGAGAGCAGCGGCATCAGCAGCCGCCCCGCGGCGCTGCCGATGCTGCCGATGATGATGGAGAGCAGGGCCGTGCGCTCATCCAGCCCCCGCTGCTGCCCCAGCTCCACGATAATGGGGGAAAACAGCAGCACCGCCGGGGTGGCAAGCGCCACCACCGAAAACATCATGTAGTACTGGGGGGTCTTGAGCATCTGCCGGACGCTGTAATCCCTGAGCTGTTTCTGGTTTTTGGGCATCTTGATCTGTTTGGGGTCCACCAGCAGCACGCAGGCCGCGCCGCAGCAAACCGCGATGATGCCGCCGAGGGCCAAAAACGCGCCCCGGATGCCAAACAGGTCGATGAGCCAGCGCCCCAGCAGGGTCAGCACCGCGCCGGACAGGCCCACCGCCCCGCCGATAACGCCGGTGGCCAGGCCCTTGCGGTCCGCGTACCACTTCTGCGCCGTGCTCATGACGCTGGGGTACAAAAAGGCGCAGCCCAGCCCCACCAGCACCGAAAAACTGCCGAAGATCAGCCAGGCGGCCTCCTGCGGCACCAGGCCGGAAAGCGCAAACCCGCCCGCCAGCAGCAGGGTGCCCACGATGCCCGCCGTCCGCGGGCCGGCCTTGTCCTGCAGTTTGCCGCCCAGGATGCAGCCGATGCCGAAGAAAGCGATGGTAAAGGCAAAGATCATACTGCCACCGCTCTCTGAGAAGCCGTAGCCCTCGCAGACCGATTTCTGAAACACTCCCCAGGCTGCGGGCACGCCGGTAAAGACCTGGATCACCACCCCCGCCGCCAGGATGCTCCATTTGTGTTTTGCGACAAAATTCCCCATTGCGCTGCTCCTCTCAAAGCCGCCGGGCGGCTTTATGTAAGAGCGTGCAATGGGGATCCTCTGTCTATGGATGAAAGAGGCGCGCGGCGGCCTCTCTCCGGCAGGACGGCGCCCTGCCGGCCGGTCAGTCTTCTTTGGCCTCTTTCAGGTCCAGGGCGATCGACAGCTCCCGCAGCTGCTTTTCCTCCACCGTCTCGGGGCAGCCGCTCATCGGCTCGCCCGCGTTCTGCACTTTGGGGAAAGCGATCACGTCGCGGATGGAATCCTTTTTCAGCATCAGCATGACCAGACGGTCAAAGCCAAAGGCCATGCCGCCGTGGGGAGGCGCGCCGTAGCGGTAGGCGTCGGTCAAAAAGCCGAAGCTCTCCCGCGCGCGCTCTTCGGTAAAGCCCAGGGCTTTCAGCATGCGGTTCTGCAGGGCCGGGTCGTTGATGCGCATCGAGCCGCCGCCCACCTCGCAGCCGTTGAGCACCATGTCGTAGGCGCGGGCGCGCACGCTGCCCGGGTCGGTCTCCACCTTGTCCAGGTCCTCTTCGTTGGGCAGCGTGAACGGGTGGTGTTTGGCCATAAAGCGGCCCTCCTCCTCTGAGTACTCAAAGAAGGGGAAGTCGGTGACCCAGAGGAAATTGAACTTGTCCGGGTCGATGAGGCCGTATTTTTTGGCGATCTCCAGGCGCAGCGCGCCCAGGGCCGCAAAGACCACGTCGTTTTTGGCGTCCGCCACCGCCAGCAGCACGTCGCCGGTCTCCACACCGGCGGCTGCGCGCAGCGCCGCTTTCTCTTCCGGGGCGAGAAATTTTTCAAAGCTGGAGGTCTCGCTCTCGGCCGTACAGCGGATATAAGCCAGGCCCTTGGCGCCGTAGGTCTTTGCCACCTCCGCCAGTTTGTCGATCTCCTTGCGGGACATTTTGTCCGCCATGCCCTTGACGTTGATGCAGCGCACGCTGCCGCCCGCCTCCAGCGCGCCGGTGAACACGCCGAAGCCGCATCCGCGCACCGCGTCCGAGACGTCCTGCAGCTCCAGCCCAAAACGGGTGTCCGGCTTGTCTGAGCCAAAACGCGCCATCGCCTCTGCGTAGGGCATGCGCGGGAAAGGCGTCTCCACCTCAACATCCAGTATTTCCTTGAAAAGCTTTTTTATGAGCCCCTCGTTCATGGTCTCGATGTCCTCCTCTTCCACAAAGGACATCTCCATATCCACCTGGGTAAACTCCGGCTGGCGGTCGGCGCGCAGGTCCTCGTCGCGGAAGCAGCGCACGATCTGGAAATAGCGGTCAAAGCCGGAGAGCATCAAAATCTGTTTGTAGAGCTGGGGCGACTGGGGCAGCGCGTAAAAATGGCCCGGCTGCACCCGGCTGGGCACCAGATAATCCCGCGCGCCCTCGGGCGTGGATTTGATGAGCATCGGGGTCTCGATCTCGCAGAAATGGTTGTCGCAGTAATAGTTGCGGATGAGCTGGGCGATCTTTGAGCGCAGCACGATGGGCCGGTGCATGCCCTCCCGCCGCAGGTCCAGATAGCGGTATTTCAGCCGCAGCTCGTCCTTGACCTTTACCTCGTCCCGCACCTCGAAAGGCGGGGTCTCCGCCTCGCTGAGCAGCCTCAGCTCGGTGACATACAGCTCGATCTCGCCGGTGGCCAGCGCCTTGTTGACGCTCTCCCGGCGGCGCAGCAGGCCCTGCGCCATGACCACGTACTCGCTTTTCAGCGACGCGGCTTTGGCGAACACCTGCTTGTCGGTGCCGTCGTCAAAGGCCAGCTGCAGGATGCCGGTGGTATCCCGCAGGTCGGCAAAGATCACACCGCCCAGATCGCGGCTTTTGGCGATGGAGCCGGCCACCGTCACGGTGTCGCCCACCCGCGCCGGGGTAAGCTCGCCGCAATAGTCGGTGCGGCGCAGAGTTCCCATTTTTTCCAGTGCCATAGCTTGTCCGTTCCTCTCATTGAGCCCCCGGCAGCCCGGGGTTATTTCCGGCGGCCGCACGGCCGTGCCGGGGATGGGTCAAAACAGCTGTTCCCACTCTGCCGGGCCGCTCTGCGCCAGCTGGTCCAGCGCGATCTCGGCCTCGGCGCCGTCGCTCATCCGCTTGAGCCGGGCCCTGCCCGCGGCGACCTCGTCGTCGCCCAGCACCACCGTGTAGCGGGCGCCCGTCTTGTTGGCGTATTTCATCTGCGGCTTGAGCCCCCGGCCCATCACGTCGGTCTCCGCCCAAAGGCCCTTGGCCCGCAGGCCTGCGGCCACCCGCTCGGCCAGCAGCCGCGCAGGCGCGCCCATATTGCACAGGTACAGGTCCGGCACGCGGTCGGCGGGAAACGCCGCGCCCTCTGCCTCCAGTACCATCAGCAGCCGTTCCAGCCCCATGCCGAAGCCGATGCCCGGCATGGGCTTGCCGCCCAGCTGCTCCACCAGGCCGTCGTAGCGGCCGCCGCCGCAGACCACGCCCTGCGCGCCCGCGCCGGTGTGGACGAACTCAAATACGGTGCGGGTGTAATAGTCCAGCCCGCGCACGATAGTCGGGTTTTCCACATAAGGGATCCCGATGTTGTCCAGGCCCTGCTTCACCGCGGCGAAGTGCTCCCTGCACTCCCCGCACAAAAATTCCGGCATCAGCGGCGCGCCCTGCGCCACTGCCGCGCAGGACGGGCACTTGCAGTCCAAAATGCGCAGCGGGTTGCGGTCCAGCCGCTCTTTGCAGGTGTCGCAGAGCTCGTCCAGATGGAGGCGGAAATAGCTTTTCAGCGCCTCATGATAGCGGGGGCGGCAGGCCGGGCAGCCGATGGAGTTGAGCTGCAGCTGCACCGACCGGATGCCCACATTGGCGATGCAGGCCGCGGCCGTGGCCACCACCTGCACGTCCGCCTCGGGGGCGGCGGCGCCGAACATCTCGATGCCCAGCTGGTGGAACTCGCGCAGGCGCCCGGACTGCGGCTTTTCATAGCGGAAACAGCTCTGCAGGTAAAACGCCCGCACCGGCAGCGCTTCGGCCAGCAGGCCGTGCTCCAAAATGGCCCGCACCGTGTTGGCCGTGCCCTCCGGGCGCAGCGTGATGCTGCGGCCGCCCTTGTCGTTGAAGGTGTACATCTCTTTGCCCACCACGTCGGTGGTCTCGCCCACGCCCCGGCTGAACAGCTCGGTGGCCTCAAAGGTGGGCAGCCGGATCTCTTTATAGCCAAAGGCCGCAACGGTGTTTTTGAGCACCGACTCCAGATACTGCCACCGATAGCTCTCGGCGGGCAGCACGTCTTTCGTGCCCTTTTGGGCGGTGATCTTTTCCATGTTTCCTCCTGTCCCAGCCCCGGCGCCAAAGGCGCTCTGCGCCCCCAAAACGCGTCTGTGCCGGCCGGCCCGCGGGGGGCCCTTTCTCGTTTTCGATACCGTTTTAGTGTACCGCAGCGGCTGGTGATTGTCAATGTTTTCGGCTTTGCAGCGCCGTTTGCGGCGCTGCGGGGCGAGGGGGGCAGGCGGCGGCGCGGCGCGGTATGCCCGGGCGGCGCTGCGCAGGGTGTCCCCTCAGCCCCGGCGCTGAAAGCGGTGGGCGCACAGGCCGCAGAGGTCTTTCAGGTCCACCAGCCCCGTGAACTCGCTGCGGCTGCCCCGGCGCAGCCCCCGCTCCAGCAAAAATCCGTCCATCTCGGCCACCGCGTCCTCGGGCACATAGGGGCCGTAGGTGACCTGCAGCTGTTCCAGGCAGCGCTGGGGCAGGGGCAGGACCAGGGCGCGGCAGTCCGGCAGGTCCTGCACCGAGAGAAAGGCCCTGCACTCCTGCTCATACTTCCAGGCGTAATGCTTGACCCCCGCGGGCAGGGCCTCGTGCAGCGCGCGGACCGTGTGTTTTTGCAGCAGCTTTTTGTTGGAGGACGCGTTCCAGTAAAGGCCCACCCGGTCCCGGCCCATATAGGCCACGTCCCGGGCAAAGACGGGCACTTCTTTTACCTCCCGGCCGCCGCCCGCCTCCCGCACCGTGTGGACGCCGGACAGCCATTCCCGCCAGGCCCTGCCCGGAAACGTGATGCGCACCCCCTCGTCCCGGGGGATGGAGTACAGCCCCCACATGGCCATGTTCTCGCTGTTGATAAAAGTGAAGCAGGCGAAATAAAGGCTTTGCCTGCAGCGGGCCGGGATGCGCCGGTACTCCTCGCCGTCGTTCATCCCGTCGGGGCGGCAAAAGTGCCAGGCGCCGCTTTCCACGATCTTTTTGAGGGTGGTCAGGGTGGTGTACTGGCTCAGGGTGCGGTGCGCCGCCGCCCTGCCCTCCAGAAAAGCCGACAGCTGCCCCGGCGTCTCCAGATCCGCAAATTTTTTTACCGTCTCCATCTTTTCCTCCTCCGCCGCTTCCCCGCCGCTGTTCCGTCCGCCCCGCGCCGCACGCGCACCAAAAAACGCGGTGCGCGGCTCGACCGTGCGAGCCGCCGTCCCGTCCCGCCTGCCCGCGCGTATAAAAAAAGCGGGCAGCGAAGCCAACCAGGAAACAGCCGCGTCCCGCCCCGCCTGCCCGCGCGTATAAAAAACCTCCCCGCACAGCGCTCTGTGCAGGGAGGCTCGCCGTCTCTTCTCCGCCGCCCCTGCGGGGCCGTGCGGAAAAGATCACATCTTGGGGTTGACGATATTCCGCCAGTCCAGATCGCCGCGCTCCAGGCCGTGGATCAGCACCTCCGCCGTGGCGATATTGGTGGCCACGGGGATATTGTGCACATCGCACAGCCGCAGCAGGTTCAGCTCGTTGGGCTCGTGCGGCTTCGCCGAGATGGGGTCGCGGAAAAAGAGCAGCAGGTCGATCTCATTGCAGGCGATGCGGGCCGCGATCTGCTGGTCGCCGCCATGGCTGCCCGGCAGAAAGCGTTGGATCGACAGGCCGGTGGCCTCCCCCACCAGCTTACCGGTGGTGCCGGTGGCCACCAGATTGTGCTGGCTGAGCACCCTGCAGTAAGCGATGCAGAACTGCACCATCAGTTCTTTTTTAGAATCATGCGCGATGAGGGCGATATTCATCTGCTCTTACCTCCATTATATGATGAGGATCGCGGCCGCAGGGCCGCGTCAAACGCAAATCACTGCCGCCTAGCGCACCGCCAGCGGCACCTCCTCGCCGAGAATGCGCCGGGCGATATTGTCCAGCGCCGCAAAAGCAAGGATATTTTCCGGTAGCGGCCCTCCGCAGGCCGCGGCCGCGGCCAGCTCGGCGCTTTGCGGCACCACCCCGATGAGCTGCGCGCCCACCGTGTCGATGCACTCGTCCAGGTCCTTTACCGGGTTTTTGGCAAAGGGGCCCACGCTGACCCGGTTGATGACCAGCCGCACCGAGGGCAGCCCGGCGGCAAACAGCTCGTCAGCGACGATGCGGCCGTCCCGCATGGTGACCGTGTCGGGCGTGATGACCACCAAACCCATACCCGCCACCGACTTCGCGGCCAAAAAGGGCGCGCCCAGCCCGGCGGCGGTGTCCAGCAGCACGATGTCAAAACATCCGGACATCTTGCCCGCCAGAACACGCAGCGCCCCTGCGCGGATCTCGCCGCCGCTGTAGGGGGCGCTGACCACCGAGAGGCCCGGGTAAAGCGGGCTTTCGACCACCGCTTTGTCCGCCTCGCAGCGGCCGGAGAGGATGTCCTCGATATCGTAGACCGTTTTGCCGCAGACCCCTGCGATGATGTCCACGCTGCGCAGGCCGGAGTCCAGCTCTACCAGCAGCACCCGCGCGCCGTGGGCGGCCAGGCGCGCGCCGAGATAAACGGACAGCGTGCTTTTGCCGGTGCCGCCCTTGCCGGAGGCTACCATGAGGACCTTACCCGTCTGTATCCGCCCCTTCACCGCGTTTTCTCTGCAGTACGAAAAAGTGTCACAAACGACGCGATTTCGATACAGATTCATTATATCATACCAAAATCCACAGCACAACAATAAAATTGTGCCAAAATCCCGTCATATTGCCGGTTTTATGAAAGCTTTTTTGCTCAGGGCAGCAGTGCGCCGGAGGCCACCGGGGCGCTGTTCTGGTTTTTGTCCACATAGTAAGCGTCAAAAACGTCCCGCACCGCGCGGGCCAGCTGATAGCCGTTGCCGGCCACCTCGGCCACGGCGCTGACAGCCAGCTCCGGCTCTTCAACGGGGCCGTAGGCCACGATGGTGGCGTTGTATTCTTTCTTACCGTACTTGTCTCTTTTCCCGTTCTCCGCCGTGCCGGTCTTGCTGGCGATGTGGTACTGGTAATCCGCCAAAAACTGCCGGGCGGTGCCCACCTTGCTGGCCAGCAGCATGCCCTGCTCCACCTCGTCAAAGGCTGCGGCCACCGCGGCGGGGTCGCCCTCCACTTTGGCCTCCACGGTGACGGGGGTCTCCTCGATCAGCTCGTCAAAGTTATAGCTGCGCACGGCAGCCACCAGGTGGGTGCGGTAGCGGGTGCCGCTGTTGGCGATGGCCGCCCCGTAGGTGGCCAGCTGCACCGGGGTCACCTGGGTGTCCATCTGGCCGATGGCCGCCTGCACCACGTTGCCCTGCTGCCAGTCCTCCCCGGTCATGGTCTCGTGATACTCCGGGGTGGACAGGTTGCCGCCCGACTCGCCGATCTCCAGGCCGGTCTTCTGCCCCAGGCCCAGGGTGGAGGCCATCCCGTTAAAGGTGTCCAGCCCCAGCCGCCGGCCCAGGTCGTAAAAATAGATGTTGCAGGAATCCTGCAGGGCGGTGCGGACGTTCTCGTTGCCGTGGACGTGGGTGCATTCGGGCCGGAAGTCCGAGTTTGCCCAATAGGTGTAGACGCCGCCGCAGCGATAGGTGTAGTCGGGCGTGACGGTGCCGGTGAGCAGCCCCGACGCGCCCACCGCGCACTTAAAGGTGGAGCCGGGACGGTAAAGGCCGGTGAACGCCCGGTTGATCAGCGGCCGCAGCGGGTCCTCCAGGTAGGAGTTGTAGCCCGCCGAGGTCTGGTAAACGTTCAGGTCGTAGCTGGGATAGGTGGCCGCGGCCAGCACGCCGCCGGTCTTTACGTCCAGCACCACCAGCGAGGCGCCCTCCGGCTCGCCCTCCCGATTGGCGGCCGCAGCCGCTTTCAGGGCCACGACCTGGTTTTCCAGGATCTTCTGGCACTCCGCCTGCAGGCTTTTGTCCACCGTGAGCACCACGGTGTCGCCGGGCACCGGCTCCACCACGGTGGTGGCCACCACGCTGCCGGTGCGGGTGATCTCGATCTGCATCTGCCCGTCGGTGCCCTTGAGGGTGCTCTCGTAGGCCAGCTCGATGCCGCTTTTGCCCACCAGATCGTTCATCTTGTAGTTTTTCTGGTTTTTGTAGGTGCTCTCCCACTCCTCGGCATAGATCTTGCCGATGGTGCCCACGATGTGGGGCATGAGGGTGGGGTCGGTGTAGACCCGCACTGTGCCCTCGGCCACATAGACGCCGGGCAGGTCCAGGTTGTTCTCCTTGACGGTGGACACGGTCTTGAGCGACACGTCGGTGGCCAGCACAAAGGGGGTGACGTTGCTGTACTCCTCGTGCTGCATCTGATACCGGATGCCCGCCAGCGTGCGCTGGTACTCCTGCGGCAGGTCGGCCAGCCCGTAAGTTTCCAGCATCTTGTCGTAGACGTTCTGGGCCGTGGCGTACTGGGCCAGCCCCAGGGCGGTCTTCATCCGCGCCACGTCCGCGTCCCGCCCCTCGACAAACTCATAGGGGGCGGTATGGGTCAGCGGCGCGTCGTCGTTCCACTCCTCGCCGTTCTCGCTCAGGGTGTCCACCATGCGCATCAGCGTGTCGTTGAGCTGGTCGTCCGGCAGCAGCGCGCGGATGAGCCACAGGTTATAGGCCGCCCGGTTGGTCGCGATGGCCCGGCCGTACCGGTCCACGATCTCGCCCCGGGCGGCGGGCAGCGGCACGGTGATCATGGTGGTGGAGGTGGCCTGATCCAGATATTCGGCGCCATCCACGATCTGCAGCTGGAAGAGTTTGACCGCAAAGACGCAGAACACCAGCGCCACCAGCGACAAGAGAATGATCGCCCTTTTTTTGAAATGTCCCTGCTGTTTCATTGGGGCTGCGCCCTCCTTTCTGTGCCGCCCCCGGCCGCCGCGGCCAGGGTGCGGGCGGTCAATCCCCGGGAACGAATTTTTCCGCTATCCTGCGCGTCAGCAGCCAGGGGGCAAAGGTGACCGCCGCCGAGAACACGACCACCGGCAGGATGCGGGTGAGATACAGCCTGCCCAGCCCGCTGTACCCGTGCAGCAGGTATCCAAACAGGAAATCCGCGCTGCACATCAGCAGCATGACGCCCCCGGTGAGCAGCGAGACGTTGAGGATGGTGCCGCGCAGGTAAAGCGTCACCGAGACGGCGCACACAAAGCAGAGGATCATCAGCTGAATGGCAAAAAAACCGCCGGTGCGGCCCGAGGCGATGTCCCACATCAGCCCCGCCGCCGCACCGTAGAGGGCGCCGGTGAACGCCCCCTCGAACACCCCGATGCACAGCGCCAGCGGCACCAGCAGCACCGGCTTGATCCCCCCAAAGCTGAGAAAGCCCGGCGTGGTCTGCAGCACATAGGCCGCCAGCAGGCTCAGGGCGTAGCAGAGATGCCGCGCCACCTGGATGAGCATCCGTTTTCTCGCGTCCATGCCCCGCCCTCCTACTCGCTGAACTCGGTGATGACCATCACCATCTTGACGCTCTCGATGTCCTCATAGGGGTCCACCACCGCAAACATCGACTTGCCGCTGGCCTCGGGCAGCACGTCGGCCACCCGGCCCACCGCCAGCCCCTTGGGGAAAGCGCCCCCCTCGTTGGTGGTGATGACCTCGTCGCCCGCGGAGGCCATGGTGTCCCGGGGCAGCAGGGTCATGGCGCACTGGCGGCTCTGTGAAAGGGTCACGTCCCCGCCCACCAGGCCGATGTCCCCGGTGCGGCTGGTCATGCAGCTGATAAAGACGTTGGGGTCCAGGATGGTGGCCACCTTGGCATAGTTGGGGCCCACCTCGATCACCCGCCCCACCACACCCTTGGCCGTGATGACGCAGTCTTTCACCTTTACGCCGTGCCGTTCGCCCTTGTCGATGGTGAACGAGTAATACTTCTCCAGCGGGTCGCGGCCGATGACGTTGGCGTTGACGATCTGGCGGTCGGGATACTCCTCTTTCATTTCCCAGGCCTCGCGCAGCTGCTCGTTTTCCCGCTTCATGATATCGTAATCCACCAGCTGTTCGCGCAGCTCGGCGTTTTCCCGCTGCAGCTGCTCGTTTTCCTCAATGATCGAGTCGATGCGGATGTACTTGTCGACAAAGCCCTCCGCCGCGCCGGAGATGGCGGAGGAAAGCCGCTGAAAGGGCACCGCGATGGCGCCCAGCAGCTCCTGCGGGGCGGCGGAAAGCCGGCCGTTGGCCGCGGCGTAGGTCATCACGCCGGCCAGCAGCACCAACACCCCGACCAGGATCTTGAATTTGAGGGAAGAGAAAAAATCTTTCACGCGGTCTCGGCCTCATCTCGTTGAAAATAGAAAAACAGCTTCCCGCCGCAGCGGGCAAGTACCACAAAAGCGGCAGAGGGCGGGTGGCCCCGCCCCTTCTGCCGCTTTTTACATTCTCCGGATCAGAATTTGCGCTCAGCGTCGGCCACGACCTCCGCCAGCAGGTCCATATTGTCCAGCACCAGGCCGGCGCCGGTCGCCACGCAGTCCAGCGGCGTCTCGGCCACATGCACGTCGATGCCCGTATAGCTGCCCACCAGCTCATCCAGGCCGCGCAGCAGCGCGCCGCCGCCCGTGAGGGTGATGCCGTGGTCGATGATATCCGCCGCCAGCTCGGGAGGGGTCCGCTCCAGCGTCTCCTTGATGGCGTCGATGATGCGCTGCAGCGGCTCGTCCAGCGCCTCGCGGATCTCCTCGCTGTGCACGGTGATGTTTTTGGGCAGGCCGTCCACCAGATTGCGGCCCTTGATGTCCAGGCTGCTCTCTTCCTCCAGCTTGTAGGCGGAGCCGACTTCGATCTTGATCAGCTCGGCCGTGCGCTCGCCGATGAGCAGGTTGTACTTGCGCTTGATGTAGGCGATGATGGCGGTGTCGAAAGCGTCGCCGCCCACCCGCACGCTGCGGGAGGCCACGATGCCGCCCAGGCTGATGACGGCCACCTCGCTGGTGCCGCCGCCGATGTCCACCACCATGCTGCCGGTGGCCTCCGACACGGGCAGGCCCGCGCCGATGGCGGCGGCCATCGGCTCTTCGATGACCATGACCTGCCGGGCCCCCGCCTTGAGGCTGGCCTCGCGCACGGCGCGCCGCTCCACCTCGGTGACGCCGGACGGGATGCAGATGACCACCCGCGGGCGGCTGAACATGCTGCTGCCGCAGGCCTTTTTGATGAAGATCTGCAGCATGCTGGAGGCGATGTCAAAGTCGGCGATGACCCCCTCTTTCAGGGGACGCACGGCGATGATGCTGCCCGGGGTGCGGCCGATGACCTCTTTTGCCTCATGTCCCACATACCGCACCGTGTCGGTCTTGGTGTCCACCGCGACCACGCTGGGCTCGCGCATGATGATGCCCTTGCCTTTCATATAGACCAGGGTGTTCGCAGTGCCCAGGTCGATCCCGATATCCTTGTTAAACATCTTTCCAGCTCCCCATCCTTTATCTTATCCGGCTGCTCCGGGGCCGGCAGACCCGGTCCGGATGCGTTTTTTACTATTGTAGGCCGTTTGGTCCCATAACAGTATTATTATAACCGCAGTACCGCGTTTTCTCAATAAAAACAAGGAAATTTAACAAATTCTTCCGATTCTTGCCCCGCGGCGGGGGCGCGGGGTCAGTTTTCCCGCGTGAGCACCCGCACCCACCTGCCGCTTTTGACCCGGGCCAGCCCGATAAATGTCTTGACGATATTGTCCGAGCGCAGCAGGATAAAGACCACCGGCGCGCTCCAGTGCAGCACAAAGGCCCCCAGCACGCCCAGCGGGATCGCCACCGCCCACAGCAGGCCGCAGTCCAGCAAAAAGGTGGTGCGCACGTCGCCGCCGCCCCGCAGCACCCCCACCACCAGGTTGGAGGACACCGCCTGAAAGGCGCTCATCACGGCCATCAGGATGAGGAAGGTGTCGGCAAGGCCGCGGGTCTGCTCGGTGACGGCGAACAGGCCGAGGATCGCCCCCCTGCCCAGCAGCAGGATCACGGTGCAGATCAGGCTCAGCACCCCGCTGAGCAGCAGGGTGCTCCAGGCGGCGCGCTGGGCGTCCTCCGCCCGGCCCTCGCCGATGATGCGGCCGATGGTGACGGCGGTGGCGTTGCTCATGCCGAAGATGAACACCGTCACCATCTGGTTCACCGTATTGGCGATGCCGTAAGCCGCCACAAAGCCCGCGCCCATGCGGCCCATGATCATGTTCAGCACCGAAAAGCCCACGCCCCACAGCAGCTCGTTGCTGATGACCGGCACGCTGTTTTTGACAAAATCGCCCAGCAGGCCCCCGGTGGAGCCGAACAGGGTGGCCGGGGTGAAGCGCACTTTTTTCTCCACAAAGAGCATGTAGAGCACCACCAGCACGCACTCGGTGCCGCGGGCGATCAGGGTGCCCACCGCCGCGCCGCGCACCCCCAGCGCGGGGAAGCCCAGATTGCCGAAGATGAAGCACCAGTTGAAAAAGACGTTGACAAAAAAGCTGAGCCCGTACACCACCATGCTCACCTTGACCTGTTCCACCGCCCTCAGGCACATGATATAGCAGTTGGAAAAGGAGTACAGCACAAAGCTCAGCGCCAGGATGCGCAGATATTCTGCGCCGGTGCGGATGACCTGGGGCTCGGGGGTGTAGATGGACAGGATGCCCTGCGAAAAGAACAGGCAGGCCAGGCAGAACAGGCCCGAGGCGGCCAGCGCGCCCCGCAGCGTGATGGTGAAGAGCTGGCGGATGCGGGCCATGTCCCGCCGGCCCCAGTACTGCGCAATGAGCACCGAGGCGCCGCTTGCCAGGCCGAAGCCCAGCACGTTGAGGATCATAAAGGGCTGGCCGCCCAGATTCGCCGCGGCGATGGCGACGTCTCCCAGCTGGCCCAGCATCACGGTATCCATCATATTGACGCCCAGGCTGATGACGTTCTGCAGGGCGATGGGCAGCGTGATGGCGACCAGGCTTTTATAAAAGGCCGGGTCGCTGTAAAGATAACGGGAAAGGACGGATCTCATATGGCGTTTCAATTCTCTCTTTCTTCTGATTCTTTTCGTCCTGCCGCACGCTTTTTCCGCGGGTGCGGCGGCGCCGGTTCAGCCCAGCGCGTCCAGCCGCCGCAGCAGCTGGTAAAGGGAGGATACCGGCAGGCCCATGACGTTGAAATAGCAGCCCTCGACACGGGTGACGAACCGCGCGGCCCCGCCCTGGATGGCGTACGCCCCGGCCTTGTCGTACGGCTCGCCGGTAGCCGCATAGGCGGCGATCTCGTCCTCCTCCAGCGGGGCAAAAAAGACCTTGCTGGTCTCCACAAAGCCGTGGGCCAGCCCGTCTTTCAGCGCGCAGACGCCGGTGTGCACATAGTGCCAGCGGCCGGAATAGGCACGCAGCATGGCCTCGGCCCCGGCCCGGTCCGCAGGCTTGCCCAGCACCCGGCCGTCCAGATCCACCACAGTGTCGCAGCCCAGCACCACGTCCCCGGGCCGGGCAGCCGCAGCCCGGGCTTTTGCTTCGGCCAGCGCCGCCACCAGTGCCCGCGGGGTGGGCGCGCTGACGGCGCGCTCGTCGATCTCACTGGGGGCGACCTCAAAGTCGGGCGTGATGAGCTGCAGCAGCTCGCGCCTGCGCGGGCTGCCGGAAGCAAGAATCAGCATGAAATGCGTCTCTCCTTTTGTTTCAACGATTTTCTCCCGGGAAATGCTACAGGGCGGCAGGGACAAAAGAAAAAAGAGGGGGGAGAAAGCAGGCCGCAGCGCGGCTTTTCCCGCGGCCGGGCGGGCCGCTGCCCTTTCTCTCTTCCTCTTCCCCCCGCCCTGCGCGGGCGCTCACCGCACCCGGGTGCGGTTGTAGATGAACATCGCCAGCGCGATGCAGATGATCTGCGCCACGCTGACCCCGATGGAAAAGCCGAAATAGAGCTTAAAGACGATCAGGTCCAGGCAGGCGGGGTCGCCCGCCGCAAAACCGATGGAGCCGCTGTAGGCCAGCCAGGACAGGAACGGCACCCCGGCGCAGAGATTCGCCAGCAGCGAGCCCACGATGATGCCCGCCAGCAGGTAAAACAGAAAGAAAAAGTTCTTTTTCATCCGTTTGTCCCCCTCACAGCCGCCCGGTGGAGCCGAGGCCGCCCTCGCCGCGCTGGGTCTCGCCCAGCTCTTCCGCGGCCGTAAAGACCGCTTCCGCCACCGGCAGCACCGCCAGCTGGGCGATGCGCTCGCCGTTCTGCACGGTGTAGTCCTCGTCCGACAGGTTCACCAGGCCCACCCGCAGTTCGCCCCGGTAATCGGAATCGATGACCCCCACCGAGTTGGACAGGGTGACGCCCTTTTTGATGCCCAGGCCGCTGCGGGCAAACACCAGCGCCACATAGCCCGGGCCGGGCAGCTCGATGGCGATGCCGGTGGACAGCACGGCCCGCCCGTGGGCGGGCAGCAGCACACCCTGCGGCGGGCAGAGGGCGCACAGGTCCGCGGCCGCGCTGCCGGGGGTCGCCCGCTGCGGCAGCTTTGCCGCGGGGTCAAGCAGTTTTACTTTTACATTGCACTCCATAGTCTCTCTCCTTGTCTCTTTGTGGCCCCGCCGGCGCGTTGTGGCCTCGCCGGCGCGCGCCGTCCGGCCCGCCTTTTTTCCGCCGCGCCTCCCAAACCGCGCGGCAGAGCCGCGCCGCAAAGGGTGAATGGTGCGGGCCGCGGGGCGAAACATGCCGCGGCGGGGCTGCGCCGCAAAAGGCGAAACGCCCCCCGCCGTTTTTGCCGCCCCAGTGGGAAGATAAGGCGCGCCGCCGGGGCCTGGTCCCGGGCAGGGAAATCAGGGCAGCGGCTCATGACCCCGGTGCAGGGCTGGAGGGCAAACCCGCGCCTGCCGGGGACGGATATCTCCCGGCCTCTGTCCGCCCGGCATCCCAAACCGCGCGGCAGGGCTGCGCCGCAAAGGGTGAAAGGTCGGGGCCGCGGGGCGAAATGTGCCGCGACAGAGCTGTGCCGCGCGGAGAAGCCAGCGAAAAGCGGGCTGCCCGTGCAGCTCCGGCGCGGTCGGCGCGGCGCCGCCTTTGGGGATGGCAGCGCGCCGTCAGCGGGCAAACCCCGGACACACCGCCGCGCGGCGCGCTGCCGAGGCCAGTCCGCCATCCCCGCTGCACCCCGCAGGGGCGGCCGGGCGGTTTTCAGGGCGCTTTGCCCTGCCCCAAAGACCCGGTTTTGCCGGGCCGATCGCCGCGCTCCGGCCTGGCTGCACCGGACGCCCGCCCTGCGGCGCGCCTCCCCTGCCGCCCTGCGGCCGTCTTTGCCGCTTTTGGGGGCTCCCACACAGCCTTATTCGACTGTTTTATAGTATAGTCCTCGGGTGAACTCCCCGTCAAAGGGGAGCCCCTCCCGGTAGAGCCGCGTGATCTCCGCGGCCCGGTCGGCGCTCTCGCCGGTAAAGTAGAGGACGGCAAAATCCACCTCCACCTCATGCCTGCGGTCCCCCAGCCAAAGGGGCACCGGGTTCAGCAGCTCGCGGGCGCCGTTTGCGCCCGGGCCGGTGCAGGACACCGTCAGCCGGCGGCCCTTGCGGTCGATGAGCTCGCTTTTGCCCCGGCACTGGGCGCAGGTCTTGCTGTTCCGCACCGGGCAGGCCCGGGTCAGCATCAGCGGCAGATGGCCATAGGCCAGCAGGCCGGTAGGGGCCCCCGCATTCAGGCGGCCGGCCTCGGCCAGCGGCAGCTCCGGCGAGAGGGTCAGGGCCGACAGCCCCAGCCCGGCCCACCAGTGGGCTGCCGCGCTGTTGGTCACGTTCAGGCCGAAACCGCCCAGGATCTCAGCCCCCGGCGCATTCTCCCGCACCAGCGGCAGGCCCCCGATATTCTGGACCTCAAACGCGCTGAAGCCCAGCCCGGCCGCCTGCCGCAGCTGTCCGGCCACAAGTTTCTCGTCAAAAAGGGCCCGGGGCAGCGCCAGCACCGTTTTTTCCCGCCAGGCGGCGGGCAGCTGCGCCGCGCATTCCAGCGGGAAGATCAGCCGGTCCCCCAGCCCGGCAAACGCCTCGCCGCACTGCTGCGAGCCGGAAAACCGCAGAAAAAGCCGCTGCGCCGCCGGGGCCGCGGGCTCCCGCCCCGCCGCGGGCAAGGGCTGCTCGGTACACGGCCAGGGGCGCGGGGCCTCCCGCTTCTGCAGCAGCGCCGCCAGCGCCTGCCGCCGCAGCTCGTTCACCGCCGCGGCGGGCAGATAGCGGCCGGCCGCCCCGGCGATCTCGGTCTTTTCTGCAAAAAACGGGGTGCCGCCGGTTTTTTCCAGCGCCTTTTCATACCCCTCCCGCAGGGCCGCCTCCGGCCGCTGGGCGGGCTGCGGCGCCGTCTCGCAATAGGCCACCGCCCGGTTGCCGTCCCGGTCGGCAGCCGACAGCTTGGCGCCCTCGTCCTCCAGCGTGAGACGCAGGGCCACCGGCACCGACGGCCGCTCGCGCCGGTAGAGTTCCCGCAGGCGCGGCAGCGCCGCCCTGGTGTCCGCGGCCTGCGCCTCGTCCCGGCGGCCGAACATCTCCCCGCTCAGGTAAGCGCCGTCATAAAAGCCGGAGGTGAAGCCCGCGCGGCTGAACGCCTTTTCCAGCAGCCCGCGGTCATAGGCGCGGCCCTCCAGCGCCGCGCGGGCGGCGCTCACCGCCGCGGCGACATACTCGGGCGTGCGCAGCCGCCCCTCGATCTTGGCGCAGCGCACCCCCATCTCTCGCACCTCGGGCAGCCGGTCGATCAGCGAGAGGTCTTTCAGGCTCAAAAAATGTCCCTCCCGGCCGTCCAGCCGGTAGGGCAGCCGGCAGGGCCCGGCGCAGCCGCCCCGGTTGCCGCTGCGGCCGCCGTAAAACGCGCTCATCAGGCACTGCCCCGACACCGACATGCACAGCGCGCCGTGCACGAAGATCTCGGTCTCGATGCCGCAGCCCGCGGTGATCTCCTCCACCTCCCGCGCGGTCAGTTCCCGCGCCAGGATGACCCGGGAAAAGCCCATCTGTGCCAGCTGGCGCGCGCCGGCCAGGTTCATCACCGACATCTGGGTGGAGCCGTGCAGCGCCAGCCCGGGGGCGCAGCCGCGCACCAGCCGGGCCGCCGCCAGGTCCTGCACGATCACAGCGTCCGCGCCCGAGGCCGCGATGGCCTCCACCGCGCCGCGCAGAGCATCCAGCTCGCCGTCGCGGCACAGGGTGTTGAGGGTCACGTTCACCCTCACGTCCCGCGCGTGGCAGAACGCCACCGCCTGCGCCAGCGCCTCGGGGGTGAAATTGCCGGCGGTGCGCCGCGCGTTGAAGCCGGTCAGCCCCAGATAAACGCTGTTCGCGCCGGCAAACACCGCCGCTTTGAGCATTTCGGCGTTGCCTGCCGGCGCGAGGATCTCAAACGGTTCATCTCTCACCGGCTGCCGACCCTTTCAAATAGCCGATCTCCCGGCGCAGCCGCTCGATCTCCTTTTTTGCCTCTTCCGCCTCCAGCTTCGCCTTTGCGGCGTCCTCGAGGTAATCCTTGATCTGGCTGCGCATATTATCGGCCGAGGCGCTGGATTTTTCCAGCTCGTCCAGATAATCCAGCGCCGAGAGCACCGCCGCCGCCGTCACCGACGCGGAGGGGTTCTGCGCCATGATCTCGTTCATGTTGTGGTCCAGCTTCTCCGCAAGGGAGAGGGTGTACTGCTCGCTGTCCGTGGTGGAGATCAGATAGCTGCCGCCGCAGATCTCAAGCCTGATTTTATTCACCGGCATCGACAAAACCTCTTTCTGTTGCAAATGGATGGTCATACTTCCATATTATAATATAAAGTAGCCAATTAAGAAAGTGTGCGGTGCGGATTTTTGTATTGAATCCTGTTTTTCCCTGCCGGACACCCCTCGTTTGATTGAAATGCGCCCTTAAAACCGATATAATGAGAGAGACCATCATCAAGATCATGGCAAATTACGCTCATGACACCCGCGCCCGGCCGCCGGGCGGACCCTCTGCTCCAGCCGCGCGGGTAATCTTTCGAGAGGTGAACGATTTGAATAAAAAAATGTCGAAGAGAGAACTCGACCAGCTGCTGCGGGACTGCCTGCACAGCGAATTTTCGGTGGACGACCTCGCCAGCGCCACCGACGACCAGATGTACCGCGCCCTGGCGCTGGTGGTGCGCCGCATCCTCAGCGAAAAACGCAAAAAATTCATGGCCCAGACCTACGGTGAAAACGGCAAGCAGGTGTATTACCTGTGCATGGAATTTCTGATGGGCCGCTCGCTGAAGACCAACCTGTTCAACCTGGGCCTCAACGGCGTGGCCGACGAGGTGCTGGCCCAATACGGGGTCAAGCTGACCAATCTCTATGAGCTGGAGCCCGACGCGGGCCTGGGCAACGGCGGCCTGGGCCGCCTGGGCGCCTGCTATCTGGACGGCATGGCCACCACCAGCCTGCCCGGCATGGGCTATTCGATCCTTTATGAGTACGGCATCTTCCGCCAGAAGATCGTGGACGGCTGGCAGCAGGAGCTGGTGGACAACTGGCTGCCCGGCGGCCAGGTCTGGCTGAAGAGCCACCCCGAGCAGGCGGTGGAGGTGCGCTTCGGCGGTGAGGTGCACGAGAGCTGGGACGGCACCTACCACCACATCGAACACAAAAACTACGACTCGGTGCTGGCCATCCCCTACGACATGTATGTCTCGGGCTACGACTCCAACGGCGTCTCGCAGCTGCGGCTGTGGAGCGCCAAGGCCCCCGGCATCGACATGGCCGCTTTCAACCAGGGCGATTACACCAGCGCCCTGCGGCAGAACTCCACCGCCGAGCTCATCAGCAAGGTGCTTTACCCCAACGACAACCATGTGGAGGGCAAGATCCTGCGGCTGCGCCAGCAGTACTTCCTCTCCTGCGCCTCGGTGGCCGACATCGTGCAGCGGCATCTGGCCCAGTACGGCTTTATCGAGAACCTGCCCGACAAGGTGGCCATCCAGATCAACGACACCCACCCCACCCTGGCCATCCCCGAGCTGATGCGGATCCTGCTGGACGAGTGCGGCTACAGCTGGGAGGCCGCGTTCAGCATGGTCAAGCGCACCTTTGCCTACACCAACCACACGGTCATGAGCGAAGCGCTGGAAAAGTGGAACGTGGATATCTTCCGCTCCACGCTGCCGCGCATCTATGAGATCGTGGCCGAGATCGACCGCCGCGCCCGCGAAGAGCTGATGCGCCGCTTTGAGGGCGACAAGGGCAAGGTGGACTATATGGCCATGATCGGCGACGGCCAGGTGCGGATGGCCAATATCTGCGCCTATGTCTGCCACTCGGTGAACGGCGTGTCCAAGCTGCACAGCGAGATCATCAAAGAGAGCGTCTTTCACGACTATTATCTCTATAAGCCCGCGGCGTTCAAAAACGTCACCAATGGCATCGCCTATCGGCGCTGGCTGCTGCAGTCCAACCCGGCTCTGACCGACCTGATCGAAAGCGCCATCGGCGACGGCTTCAAGTACGACGCGGCCGAGCTGGCGAAGCTGGCCAAATACCGGGACGACGACGCCTTTTTGGAGCAGCTGGGCGCGGTCAAGCACCGCAACAAGGAGATCTTTGCCGACTATGTCAAGCGCACCACCGGCGAGGTGCTGAACGTGGATTCGCTGTTCGACGTGCAGGTCAAGCGGCTGCACGAGTACAAGCGCCAGCACCTGAACGCGCTGAACATCGCCGCCCAGTACCTTTGGCTGAAAGACCACCCCGGCGCCGACGTGGTGCCCAAGACCTATATTTTCGGGGCCAAAGCCGCGCCGGGCTATTATATGGCAAAGCAGATCATCCGCTTTATCTGCGCGCTGGGCAAGGTCATCGACAGCGACCCGGCGGTGCGGGATAAGCTGAAAGTTCTGTATCTGCAGGACTATTCCGTCACCATGAGCGAACGGCTGATGCCCGCCAGCGAGATCTCGGAGCAGATCAGCCTGGCCGGCACCGAGGCCAGCGGCACCGGCAATATGAAATTCATGCTCAACGGCGCGCCCACCCTGGGCACCCTGGACGGCGCGAACATCGAGATCGCGGCCGCCGCGGGCAAAGAGAATTTCTTCCAGTTCGGCATGCTCACCGAACAGGTCAGCGAGCTGCGCCGCTTCGGCTATCTGCCCAACTCTTTCATCGCGGACGACGAGGTCGCGGTGGCGGTGCTCAACTTTATCGAAAAAGGCCTGGACGGCAAAAGCTTCAACGAGATCGTCACCAACCTGGAGACCCAGGATCCCTATATGGTCATGGCGGATTTCCGCGATTACCGCCGCGTTCAGGCGCTGGTGTCCGAGACTTACCGGGACAGCAGAAAATTCAACCGCATGAGCCTGCTGAACATCGCGGGCAGCGGCGTATTTTCCGCCGACCGCGCGGTGGGCGAATACGCCCGCAATATCTGGCATGTGAAGCCGATCCGCTGAGCGGCGGGTCCGGCCTCCGGAACGCGAGAGCGGCCGGCCAGGACGGGACGCAAAAAGTTTCCCTGTCAAAACCGGGTCCGAACAAGGAGGCAGTGCCGCAGAGGATGCGGTTTTCCGTGCAGGGCGGCCCGCCGCCCCGCGCTGAAAGCGCACGGCGTGCCTGCCTCCCCGTCTGGGCCCGGCCGAGGCTGAGGGCGACGTTTCCCTGCGTCAGCGCGTCCGGGCGACGGCCGCTTTTTTTCGCAGCAGGGCGGCGGCCGCCGGAAAAGCGCACGGCACGGGGCCGGGCCGCCGGCCGCCGGGACCCCGAAAAAATTTTTTCTGAAAGAGGAGCTCGCATGGAAGAGACCATCTTCAACAGCCTGGACGAGGCGTTCAAGGCCCCCTTTGGGGCGGTGCGCAGCGGCGAGAAAGTGACCTTCCGCCTGTCGGTGCCCGCGGAACTGGGCTGCGCCACCCCCTATCTCTGCATCGCGCGGGCGGACGACGAAAAACCCGTCCTGCTGCCCCTGCAGGCGGACGGGCGCAGGGAGGGCCGGGACCTTTTCTCTCTCGTGCTCACCGCCGGGGCTGCGGGCGCGTATTTTTACTATTTTGATCTCTATGTCAACTTCACCAAGGTCTTCTGCGGGGACCGGGGCGAGGGGACGCTGTCCCGCGAGCCCCAAGGCCCGCGCTATCAGCTGACCGTCTACGAGCCGGAATTCCGCACCCCGTGGAACGCCCGCGGCGGCGTGATGTACCAGATCTTTCCCGACCGGTTCTGCGAGGGGGTCAAAAAGTCTGAAATGCCGTTTGCGGACCGCTATTACCGCCCCGACAAGGACGGCGAGCCCTATTTTTGGCCCAACGAGGTGGACGGCGGCCTGCTGAACCGGGATTATTTCGGCGGCGATTTTGCCGGCATCGAGAGCAAGCTGCCCTACCTGAAAGGCCTGGGGGTCACCCTGCTCTATCTCAACCCCATCTTTGAGGCCCATTCCAACCACCGCTACAACACCGCCGACTACAGAAAGCCGGACCCCCTGCTCGGCACCGAGGAGGATTTTTCCCGTCTCTGCCGCGCCGCGCGGCGGCTGGGCATCCGCATCATTCTGGACGGGGTGTTCAGCCATACCGGCTCGGACAGCGTTTATTTCGACAAGGAGGGGCGTTACGGCTCGGGCGGGGCCTATCACGACCCCAACAGCCCCTATCGCTGCTGGTATGTCTTTGGTCCGCAATACCCGGACGGTTACCGCAGCTGGTGGGGGTTCAACACCCTGCCTGAGGTCAACGAGGAGGAGCCCAGCTTCCGCTCTTTTATCTGCGGCGAGGGCGGCGTCATCGACCACTGGATGGAGCTGGGGGCCTCCGGCTTCCGGCTAGACGTGGCCGATGAGCTGCCGGACGACTTCATCCAGCTCATCCGCACCGCCGTCAAGCGGCACGGCGAGGATAAGCTGCTCATCGGCGAGGTCTGGGAGGACGCCACCAACAAGGTCAGCTACGGCGTCCATCGCACCTACCTGCTGGGCAAGGGGCTGGACACCGTGATGAACTACCCGTTCAAGGACGCTATCATCCAGTTTCTGCGCTGCGGCGACGCAGCCCGGCTGGAGCGCGGCCTGATGGGCATTGTGGAACATTATCCCAAGCCGGCGCTGGACGTGGCGATGAACATGCTGTCCACCCACGACACCATGCGGGCCATCACCGCCATCGCGGGCGAATCCTGCGAGGGGCGCGACCGCTACTGGCAGAGCGGCCGGGTGCTGGACGAACCGCACTTCTTTTTCGGCAAACGGCTGATGCGGCTGGGCTTCTGCTTGATCTTCACGCTGCCGGGGCTGCCCTGCGTTTACTACGGCGACGAGATCGCCATGCAGGGCTATAAAGATCCTTTCAACCGCGCCTATTTTGACTGGGGCTGCACCGACGAGACGCTGCGGGACTGCATCCGGGAGCTGGCCGCTTTCCGCGCCGGCTGTGACGCTTTTAAAGAGGGCAGCCTGCGCATCCGCAAAGCCGAGGGGGGCGTTTTCATCTTTGAGCGCGTCTCGGAAAACGGCCGCGCGCTGATCGTCGTCAACCGCACCCAGGCCCCCGTTGTCAACGAGATCGACGGCAAGAGCATCGCCACCGCCGAATACGACTACAGCCTGTTCTCTTACTGATCGTCCGGCCGCGCCGGGCGGGACACGGCGTCAGAACGGCAACCGCCCGCACACGGAGGCGGAGCGCGGCGGCAGAACAGGGCCCGCCCGCAGACAGAGGCGGCGGGGTCCCCGCTCATCCCGGGGACCACAGCGCGTCCAGCGTCCCCGCTGGGCCGCCGGACAGGGCAAAGCGGGCGCAAAAGCGCCCAACGCCTCTGCGGGGCCACTGAGCTGGGCGACGCGGACGCAAAAGCGCCGCGCGTTCCCGGGCTTTGGGGCTTTCGCCGCGCGGGTGGCCTGCCGGGCCGGACGGACGTCTGCGGCAGGGCACCCGTCCGCACAGGGAGGCGGCGGGTCCCCGCTCCTCCCGGGGACCACAGCGCGTCCAGCGTCCCCGCTGGGCCGCCGGACAGGGCGACGCGGGCGCAAAAAGTGCCCAACGCCTCTGCGGTACCGCCGAGTTGGGCGAAACGGGCGCAAAAACGCCGCGTGCCCCGGGCTTTGGGGCTTTCGCCGCGCGGGTGGCCTGCCGGGCCGAACGGCTGCGGCTGCGAGGCGGAACTCCGGCTGGAGCGTATTCTCCCGGGCTGGTCCGGCGGGGAGTCCCGCGTTCTGGGGAATTCCAGGGCCTTTGGGAAGTTCAGTGCCCCGCGAAGAGTCTTTTAAAAAAATCGGGGGACCCTAAGGGGGGAGAGAGAGGCCTCTCTTTCCAGTCCCCACTTTCTTTTCCAGCGTTTTCCTCCTTTTCCAAATTGACAACTTTATATTCAAAAAGAGTTGTCGCTTTAGCCCGGAGGCGCGGGGAGCATCCCCGCTCCGCCCCGGGGAGTAGCTTTCAGAAAAACGCCCCAAAAGGGCAAAATCCGTCCAAAACGGGGCTTTGCGGACATTGCGTTCCACCCTATTTTTTTGTTAAACTATTAACAAGAAATTCGGTACCGGGTTTCACGGGGCCGGCGAACGCCGCCGGGCCCGGTCTCCCTGCCGGCGGCCGGGCCGCGGGCGGGACACCACAGACGGCACGGCGGGGCGCGCGTCCCGCCTGTCACGGAAAGGAGTTTTTCCCATGGCAGCTTTTTATCCCTGGTTCTGGATCGTGCTGATCGTCGTGTTCGCCATCGCCGAGGGGCTCACCGTCCAGCTGGTCTCGATCTGGTTTTGCGTCGGCAGCGTCGCGGGGCTGCTCACCTCGTTCATCACCCGGAACTTCGGCGTGCAGTTCGTGGTGTTCGTGGTCGTTTCGGCCATCGCCCTGCTCATCAGCTGGAGCCTGTTCCGCGACCGGATGCGTCCCAGATCCGTCGCCACCAACGCCGATATGGTGATCGGCAAGGAGGGCGTGGTGCTGCGCGCCATCTCCCCCGACGCCGGCGGCCGGGTCAAGGTCGACGGCCAGGACTGGGCCGCGAAGTGCGACGCCCCCCTGGCGGCCGGCGAGCGGTGTAAGGTCATAAGTCTGTCCGGCGTTACCCTGACAGTGGCGCCCTGTGTTTTGGAAAAGAAGGAGGAAACTGTATGTTCTTGATCATCTTAGCGGTTCTGCTGGTCGTTCTGGTCATCATTTTCATCTCGAACATCCGCATCGTGCCCCAGGCCTGCGCGTTTGTGGTGGAGCGCCTCGGCGTCTACCACTGCACCTGGGAGGCGGGCTTTCACTTCAAGGCCCCGTTTATTGAGCGGATCGCAAAAAAGGTCAGCCTGAAGGAGCAGGTCGTCGATTTCAAGCCCCAGCCGGTCATCACCCGCGACAACGTCACGATGCAGATCGACACCGTCGTCTTCTTCCAGGTCACTGATCCGAAGCTGTACAGCTACGGCGTCGAGCGCCCGCTGTCCGCCATCGAGAACCTGTCCGCCACCACCCTGCGCAACATCATCGGCGACATGGAACTGGACCACACCCTGACCAGCCGCGACACCATCAACGGCAAGATCACCACCATCCTGGACGAGGCCACCGACAAGTGGGGCATCAAGGTCAACCGCGTCGAGGTCAAAAACATCATCCCGCCCGCTGAGATCCAGGACGCGATGGAAAAACAGATGAAAGCCGAGCGCCAGCGCCGTGAGAGCATCCTGCGCGCCGAGGGCGAAAAGCGCAGCGCCATTCTGGTCGCCGAGGGCGAAAAGGAGAGCGCGATCCTGCGCGCCGACGCCGTGCGCGAGCAGCGCATCCGTGAGGCTGAGGGCGAGGCTCAGGCTCTGATGACCGTCCAGAAAGCGCTTGCCGACTCCATCCGGCTGCTCAACGAGGCCGATCCCACCCAGAAAGTGCTCACCCTGAAGAGCCTGGAGGCCCTGCAGAAGGTGGCCGACGGCAAGGCGACCAAGCTGATCATCCCCAGCGAGCTGCAGAACCTGGGCGGTCTGGTATCCAGCATCAAGGAGATGGCCACCGACGTGAAGCCGGAGTCCAAATAACTTTCTGCCCGATAGATCCATAAAAACGGCCGCAGCGGGGTAAAAACTATTTTTAGCGGCGATACGGCCTGTTCCCGGCCCGCGGCGGATGGAAAGAAGTTTTTTCAGCAGCCGTGCAGCCCGTCCTCAGGCCGCGGCAGATCACGGCAAAGAAAGACAAAAAACAGCGCTGATTTTTTCGGCGCTGTTTTTTTGCGCTTTTCCGCCGCGGCATCCGGCAGCGTTCCCGCCGGGACCGCTCGGAAACGCCCGGACCGGCATACCCGGCGGGGCATGACCCGCGTGGCCCTGCGCAGCGCCCCCCCGCATAGCGGCGCCTCCCGGGCGCCCCGCCCCGGCAGCAGTCGGGAGGCTGCACACGGATAAAGACAGGGGGACAAGGCCAAGTCTCTGGCCGGTGCGCAGGCCCACACGCCTTGCCCCTGCAGCGCTGAAAAATGGCTGGGCACGGGGCGTTCTTCTCCCGGTGCGTCCACAAAGCCACTGTGAAAAGCGGCAGCGCGTATTGGGATCCCGCGGCGCTAAGCTGCCGCGGCTCCGGGATGCCAGGACTTCACTGGGGACGCGCTGTGGACACGGCGGAGCTTGGCCCGCGCGGCATGTTCCTGCCCGGCAAAAAGGGGCGACGCCCGGGACGCCGCAAAAACAGCCGTCCTCTGCCCGCCGGGGCCGTGCAGGCTGCAAAACTTTCTGAGGACGCGCGGCAAAAGCCGGCTGCCCCTTGTCCCCTTTCCCACCTGCGCGCCGCGGGCAGCGCGCAAAGCCGGAAAACGGCGGCCGCCGAGGTCGTTATCCTTTCCTCCGGCAGGCAGGTCGCCTTTGGCCTGTTTTGCCGCTGCGGCTCTCCGCTCTTTGCGCCTGCCAAAGCGACGGGCGCGCAGGTTTTTCTCCGCTCAAAAGGCGGCGCAAGAGCCGCTGCAACCGCCTTTTTGTTTTTCGTTTAAATCTATACTTTTTTTGTATGATTTTTTGAAAAAGGGGCTGCACGGGGCTGCTTTGTGTGCTATAATATCCTAGGGTGCGCGGCACGGGTCCCGGCAGGGGCTGCGCCGCGCCCGCGCCGCAGCCCTGTGTGCGGCGGAACACTTTTGCGGAGGTACCAGAATGCTGGAGCTTGAACATATTTCCTTTACCGTTTCCAGCGCCGCCGAGCAGGCCGAAAAGGGCATCCTCGACGACGTCAGCCTCACCGTGGGCGACAACCGGTTCGTCGTCATCACCGGCCCCAACGGCGGGGGCAAATCCACCCTGGCCAAGATCATCATGGGTATCGAGCGCCCCTCCTCCGGCCGCATCCTGTTCGACGGGCAGGACATCACCGGGCTCTCGGTCACCGAGCGCGCGGACCTTGGCATCGCTTATGCCTTTCAGCAGCCGGTGCGCTTCAAAGGCCTGACGGTCAGCGACCTGGTGGGCCTGTCCGCCCGCAAAGAGCTGGGCCGGGGCGAGCTGTGCCAGTATCTCACCGAAGTGGGCCTGTGCGCCCGCGACTATATCGACCGCGACGTGAACGCCAGCCTCTCCGGCGGCGAGATCAAGCGCATCGAGATCGCCATGGCCCTTGCCCGCGGGGCCAAGCTCACCCTGTTCGACGAGCCGGAAGCGGGCATTGACCTGTGGAGCTTCAACCACCTGATCGCGGTGTTCCAAAAGCTGCGCCGCGAGACCCGGGGGACCTCACTCATCATCTCCCACCAAGAGCGCATCCTGGACATCGCGGACGAGATCGTGGTGCTGGCGGCCGGCCGCATCGCGGCCCGCGGCCACAAGGACGAGGTGCTGCCCAAGCTGCTCGAGACCGGCAGCAGCGTCAATTTCTGCGAGGGTAAAGTGGAGGCGAACGCATGAACAAGATCACCGAAGAACTGCTGAAGATCGTCTCGGACTGGAAAGGCATCCCCGACGCGGCCTATAACATCCGCGAGGACACCGGCTGCGCAGGCCGCCGCTCCACCGAGAACATCCGCATTGACTCCAAAACAGACAAGCCGGGCATCGACATCCGGGTCAAACCGGGCACCCGGGGCGAGATGGTCTACATCCCCGCCTGCGTCACCCACAGCGCCGTGGACGACCTGGTTTACAATGATTTTTACATTGGCGCGGGCGCCGACGTGACCATTGTGGCGGGCTGCGGCGTCCACTCGGACGGCGAAGAGGAGGCAAAGCACAACGGCATCCACCGCTTTTTTCTGGAAAAGGGCGCCAGGGTGCTGTATCTGGAAAAGCACATCGGCACCGGCGGCGGCGCAGGCGCGCGGGTGATCAACCCGGTCACCGACGCCGAGCTGGCCGAGGACGCCTACATGGAGATGAACACCACCCAGATCGGCGGCGTGGATTCCACGCTGCGCAAAACCACCGCGGTGCTGGGCAAAAACGCCCGGATGGTCGTGAAAGAAAAGCTGCTCACCGAGGGCGTGCAGACCGCGGAGAGCGATTTTGTCATCACGCTTGCCGGCGAGGGCAGCGGCGCGCACCTGATCTCCCGCTCGGTGGCAAAGCAGCGCTCTTCCCAGCTGTTCCGCTCGCGCCTGATCGGCGAAGCGGCCTGCAGCGGCCACTCGGAATGCGACGCCATCATCATGGACGACGGGGTGGTCAGCGCCATCCCCGAGCTGACCGCCCACAATGTGGACGCGGCGCTGATCCACGAGGCGGCCATCGGCAAGATCGCGGGCGAGCAGATCACCAAGCTGATGACCCTGGGGCTGACCGAAAAGCAGGCCGAAGAAAAGATCATCGAGGGATTTTTGAAATAAACGCGTAAATGTGGCCTCCCGGGGCCGCCGGCGAGGGCTGGGCTGTCCGGCCTTTTCGTGTAGTACCGGCACCCGGGGCGAATGCCGAAAACACACAGCAAGGGTGCGGCCGGCTGCAGACGCCGGGCCGCGCCCTTTTTTGCCGCCGCGCCCGGCGGGGGCCCCGTCTGTCCGCACCCTGCCGCGCCGAAAAACTGCCGTCCGCTGAAAAAGGAAAGGCACATTTTCATCTATTTTGAAAAAACAGCTGAAAATGTGTTATAATGAGAGCCATCAGTCCGCGGCCCGGCGCGCCGGCACGGGCTGGGAACGATCCTCACAATCCGGCAGGGGTGTTTTTTATGGAATTGCAATGGCTGGGCGCACACCGCCCGTTGATCGAAGACCTTTTTTACTGGAGCAACGTCTATGCTTCCGGCCACAAAAAAAGATTTCCTCTCACCGCCGAGATCTCCCTCTCCGCCAGCGAGATCCAGGTGGTGGAATACCTGCTGGAAAACGAAGAGCTTCAGCTGAATATGGCCGGTGTGGCCCGGCGGCTGGGGGTGTCCCCGGTCTCGTTCACCAACCTGGTCTCCCGCCTGGAAGAGCTGGGGCTGGTCGAAAAATATTACCGGGAAGGGGACCGCAAAAGCCTGATCGTGCTGGTCACGGCCCGCGGGCGCGAGATCTACGGCATCTATTCCCGGAAGCTGCAGCGCCTGTGGGAAAAAGACGTCCTGAGCGTGCTGGATGAGATACCGGAAGAATATCAGCAAAAATTCCGCCAGGTGCTGCGCGGCCTTTCCGTCACAAACAAGACAGAAAAAAGGGCGGGCCGCCCGCTCACCCCCGCAAAGGAAAAGGAATAAAAAAGCGCCGTACGGCTATTTTGGGGCCATTCGCCCGGCTGCCGCGCAGCGGCGAGGGCGGGGTCAACGAAAACAAGTTGTCTTTCCAGCTGGCTGGGGCGTCTCTATAAGCTGAAAAGCGCATGCTCAGTCGGTTTCTTATAGAATGAATCTATCTGTAAAGTGGTAACATGGTGCCCAAGCGAATAAAAGGCGTTATGAACAGTAACAGGAAGTTATGACACGAAATAAGTTGTTTGGCATTTCTGCACGCAAATATTAGAATGGAAAAGCTAAATTAAGTTTGGCTGCGTTTGATGGATAAGGCAAACGACAGGATTTTATATTAGACGGAGGTTTTACACTGAAAAAAATAGTAAAGTCCTTTACCTTTTGGTGTCTGATAATATCTGTTTTCGAGATTTTTATGCACCAAATTGGACAAGATTCAAAAAGCATTATGCTCATAAGATTTAACCCATTACTGAATCTAATCGCTGATTCTGAAGGCTCTTTTTATACTTTGATGAACTCTGGCTGGCAAGTGCCCTGTAATACGATCACCGGTCAAATATCCATCTATTGGTATATCGGTTCGGTTTGGACTTTCTTGCTTTATGGTATAATTTTAGATGGAATAAAAAGGTTGGTTTACAAATTCCACTCCAAAAAACAAGCGAATTGAGGTAGTACGCTTATTGTTACAAGGCAAGGTTGTTCGTATCGATAGTTGAATGGCAGCAAACAGGGGCAAGTGCATATGCACTTGCCCCTGTTTGCTAGAGACCCTCGGTTTAGTGTCTGCAACTTGCGCAGCAATAAAAAAAGAGCCGGAACGCAGCGGAGGTTGTTTTTTCGGCCGTCCACTCGGCTGCCGCATAAGCGGCGAGGGCATAAAGATAAATGGCTCGTTCGCCCCGACTGTCCCGCAGGGACGAGGGGGGCAGTTTATCAAGATCAGCCGTTTTTTGTCCCATCTCCATAAACAAGCCCGCCCTCTTCGCCCCCCTGCCGGGACGCAGAGGGCGGGCTTTTGCGGTGGTCTGCCGGGACAGGGCCTTTGTTTTTGAGGAAATTTCAGGAAAATATAATTTACAAATTTAATCATTTTATTTAAATCAAAATAATATTGCACAACGTTTTAACATTTTCTTCATCTATTATACATATTGATTTGGGGAGGGACCGTTTGCTAGAATAAAGCTGACAGAACAAAACGCGAAGAGACATGAGAGACGCGCAATGTGAGGCCCCCGCTTCGCACTGCGCGTTTTTTTAAGGCCCTGCGCCGAGACGGGCAAAGCACCGCCGCCGCCCGTCTCGTTGCTGCCGGGGCCGCCTTTCGGGGAGCTCGACCCCACAGGGGCACTGTGGGGCAAAAATATATTTATTGGAGGAGAACAATGGAAAAAGTCAAAAAAGCGGCTAAAAAGTGGCTCTGTATCTCGATCTCTCTGATGCTGCTCAGTGCCATCGCCGTGTCGTTTATCCAGACGGACGGCGGCAAGGTCTCCATGAAAGACCTGAAGATCGAGACCGACGACGGCTATGCCATGTCCTGCTACCTGTTCCTCCCCGACGGCGCCAGCGCCGAATCCCCCGCCCCGGCGGTGGTCACAAGCCACGGCTACCTGAACAACAAGGAGATGCAGGACGCCAACTATGTGGAACTGGCCCGGCGCGGCTATGTGGTGCTGGCCATCGACCAGCCCATGCACGGCAACTCCGAAAACCATTCGTCGGCAAGCGCCAACGGGGTCTATCAGGGGGCGCTGGCCCTGTCCCGCATGCCCTTTGTGGACGCCTCCCGCATCGGCGTCACCGGCCACTCGATGGGCGGCGGCTCCTGCAATTCGGCGGTGGCGCAGGACAACCAGAACGAGACGCGGATCATCTCCGCGGTGCTGCTCAACTGTGCGGACGCCACCTACAAAGACGCTGACGGAAACTATACGGATGTCTACGGCTCCCGCGACGTGGGCATCCTGGCGGCCCAGTACGATGAGTTTTTCCACAAATTTACGGACGACAGCGGCATCGCGCGGGAAGCGCCCTATTTCCTCACCGGCAGCAATGCGCAGTCCTTTTTGAACTTCGGCGCCGACCCCGACGGCCTGGAGACCCGCGCGGCCTATCAGGTCTACCGGCAGCAGGTGGACGGCGAGGAGGCCATCCGCGTCATCTACAACCCGGACATCATCCATCCCTGGTCCCATTTCAGCGCCAAATCCACCGCCTCCACCATCGAGTTTTTTGAAGAGGCGTTCGGCGCGCCCAATCCCATTGCCGCCTCCAGCCAGATGTGGCAGTTCAAAGAGGCCTTTAACTTTGTCGGCGTGATCGGGTTCGTGGTCTTCCTGGTCAGCTTTGCCACCCTGATGCTCTATACCCCCGCCTTTGCCAGCCTGCGCGCCGAGACGGTCGTGCAGCCCGCCGAGGTCACCGACAAAAAGGGCAAGATCTGGTTCTGGGGCTCTCTTGCGGCCGGCGCGCTGTTCTCGATGCTGATCTACCGCTGGATCCTCAAGGTGGGCACCTCCATGCCCGTCGCGCAGACCGAATCCATGGGCATTGGGCTGTGGGCCTGCCTGTGCGGCCTGTTCACGATCCTCAGCATGGTGGTCTTTTACTTTGCCTACGGCAAAAAACACGGTCTTGACCTGGCCGAGCGCGGCGTGAAACTGCCCCTCAAAAAGCTGGCAAAGACCGTTCTTCTGGCAGCGATCGTCGCCGCGGTCACCTACGGCTGCGTTTTCGTCGCCGACTACTTCTTCAAGGCGGATTTCCGCATCTGGACGCTGGCCATCAAGGCATTCGAAGCGGATAAGCTGGGCAACGCCCTGGCCTATATCTGGCTGTTCCTGGTCTTTTATGTGGCGGCCTCCGTCTCGGTCAACTGCTTCAACTATAATACCGTCTGCGGCAAAAAGCATCCGTGGGTGAACGGTCTGGTAGTGGCGCTGTTTGCGGCGCTGCCCGCCATCGTGCTGCCCGCCGCCCAGTACATCACCTATTTCACCTCCAAAGCGATGCTCTGGCCCGCCAGCGCCATGCATGTGCTGTGGCTGTTCCCGGTCATCCTGATCCTGTTCGCCTCCGCGCTGGTCTCCCGCTGCCTCTACAAGGTCACAAAGAACCCCTACCTGGCAGGCATCATCAGCGCCATCATCATCACCCTGATCACCGTGACCAACACCTGCACCACGAGGTGATCCATCCCCCCAGCGGCTGCGCCCGGCAGGACCTCCCCCGCCGGGCGGCCCCGGACGGGGCACAAAAAAGCGATCTCTCGCATTTTTTCTGCGGGAGATCGTTTTTTTGACGCCGCTTTGTCCGGCTTTCAGCGGCAGACGGGACCGCCTTTAAAGATCCGCGCCCGCGCAGACCTCCCGGATGGCCTGCCGGATCGCCGCGCAGGAAGCCTCCTCCAGGGCCGTCTCGATCTGCGCCGGATCCTCCCGCACCTGCGGGTGATCGAAAAAGGCGATCTCCGCCTCCCCGGAAAAATCCGCCCCCAGGCTGGGCAGTGCCTGCGGATCAGCCCCGGTGAGCAGCGCGCAGAGGGTCGCCGCGATCAGATAATCGCCCAGCGGCGAGGCGTGCTCGCCGTCGCGCCAGAACAGTTCGATCTCCGGGCTGCGCTGCCGCAGCAGCTGCCAGATCTCCCCCACCGGGGCCAGCAACGCCCCGGTCTGCGCCGCCAGTTCGCGATATGCCAGGGTCATGGCCTGCTGGCGCTGCGGCGCGGCGCGCTCGGCCCAGGTCATCAGCAGCACCGGCACCGTCCCGGCCGCGCGGCACAGTTCGATGACCCGGCCCCCGTCCCGCGCGGTCTGCTGCGCGCCGGGAAACGGGTGGGCCTGCTGCTGGATCACGCAGTAGTCATAGCCGCCGTACAACAGGTTATACCGCAGCTCAAAATACTCTTCCAGATGCCAGGAGAGCGGCCGGGCCGAGTGGGCCAGCAGCACGGTCTGCGGCTCCCCGGCGCCCGCAGCTGCGCACAGCCGCGCAAAGGTGCGGGGCATATCGTTGAAATAGGTATGGCTGTTGCCCAAAAACAGAACTTTCACCGCTGTCTCCTTTTTTGCGGGCCACCCCCGCTGAAAACCCGTATTCAAAGCCGCAGCCGGCCGGGCAGCCTTTTGCCCCGGGCCGGCGCGAAAAAGCGGCCTCGCCGTCGGTCCTCCCCTCCGTGCCCGGGCAAAGGGGCGGCCCTGCGGGCAGCGCTTTTGCGCCCGCATGAAATGCCCGTTTCAGATCTTCTTCCTGCGGCGGGCCAACAGGCGCCGCGCGGTCTGCAGGAGGGGCCAGAAGTTGAAAGCCGCCACTGCGGCGCAGATCAGCCCGCACCAGAGCTGCCAGTATTTCACCTCGCACAGCATCAAGGCGATCTCGCCTGCCAGCAGGGCCATGGTGACCGTCATGCGGCCCAGATGCAGGTCCATGGCGATATAGCGCCGGGTGCTGAGGGCCCGGATAATAAACACCAGCAGATAGCTGGCAAACGTTGCAAAAGCCGCGCCGTTGGGGCCCCAAACCGGGATAAGGAACCAGTTGAGCACCAGGTTGAGCACCGCCCCCACCAGCATGGTGAAAAAGCTTTCGCCGGAGCGCTTTTCCACCATATACACGCTGCCCAGAAAGGTGACAAAGCAGCTGAATACCGTGGCCACCACCAGCATGGGGATATACTGCCAGGCCGCGTTAAACGCCGACTTGCCCGAAAGGGTGAGCACCATCATGACAAGTTTGCAGCAGTAGATCAGCCCGCCCGCGACGATAAAGAGCAGGCTTTGATAGCTCAGGAACACCTGGCTGAAAAAGCGGGCCCGGCCGGGCGAGCTGCGGCCGCCGTCGGTCACGGCGGAGAGCTGCCACGCCTCGGTGAACAGGGTGCTGAACAGCATGATCACGTTGGGCACCTTATAAGCGGCCACATACAGGCCGTTGGCCTCGCTGCCCAGCATGGAGGTGATGAACATGTGGTCGCTGGTGTTGGTGATCCACCAGAACATACTGGTGGGGATCAGCGGGGCGGCGTAGCGCAGCATCTCCCGCAGCAGCGGCCAGTCAAACCGGGAGATGCGCAGATAGCGATAGAGCCGCGCGGTGAAAAAGAGAAACAGCGCAGAGCAGAGGTCCGCCGCCGCAGTGGCCAGCACATAACCCGCGATGCCCCATTGAAAGCCCGCGATAAAAAGCACGATGAAAAACAGATACAACACTGTGTTGAGCACGCCGTCCACGGCGTAGAGCCGGGTATACTGCTTGGCCCGCACGAATTGGCTGCACAGGTTGCGCAGGATGCTCATCAGCACATACGCGTAGAGCAGGGCGGTATAGCCGCCCATGTCGGGGATGCGCGCCACCAGCGGCCAGCAGGCCACAAAAACGACGATGCCCACCCCCTCGGCGATGAGCCCGCCGGTCAGCACCGAGGCCTTGTTATAGGTCTTGTCCAGACCATACCGGATGACCGCGTTGGCAATGCCCACCGAGACGATGGGCAGCAGCAGCTGGGCGTATTTGGTGATCAGGTCCGCGTCGCCGAACTCGCCCAGGCCGAACATCCGGGTGAAAAACGGCATGAGCAGAAAAGAGAGGATCTTGCTCGAAAACGAGCTGATCGCAAAGAGCACCGTGTTCGACACCAGCCGTTTGTATTTATCCAAAAAATCACCAGCGTTCCGGCGGAGAGCGGAGCACCCCGCTGTATTGACGGAAAAGGCCTGCGGCGGCCTGATCGCGCAGCCGTCCCCCGTCCGGGCCGCCCGGCCCGGCACGTCCCTGGCCGGGGAGGCAGCCGCCGCTTTGCTGAAGCAATAAAAAAACGTCCGTTTGCGCGCCCAGATCCCCTGCTGCTGTGCGGCAGCCGGCCGGGCCAAAGGGCTTTCAGCCGCTTTTTGCAGAGGAAGCGCAGCGTGCAAGACCCGCACCGCACCGCTTTGGGCCGCGGCGGCCGCTGAACAGCCGTTTTTGTGTAAAAAACAGTAGTTCCCGATGGCCTCGGCCCCGCCGCTTGCGTGGCGGCCGGGCGACGGACAGGGCCTCCGGCGGCTGCTGCACAGCGCAGGCGGCCGCGCTTTCCGTCCCCTGTTGGGAGACCGGCCCCGGGGCCGCGCGGCGGCCGGAAGGAGGTTGTTCTTTATTCTACCACATCAGGAGGGATTTTCCAACACAGGGCCGCCGGAACAGCACTCCGCGGGCAAAGGCGTCCCCGCGGCAAAAGGCCTTACTCCCCGGGGCCAGCCCGGCGCGCCCCTCCTCACCGGCGGGGCAGCAGCGCCCGGCGCCGCCGATTGTCCGGCATCAGCCGGTCCAGCTCACGGTGGAACGCTTTGCCGTGGTCCGGGTGCCAGAAATGCAGATACTCGTGCAGCACCACGTATTCCACCGCTTCAAGGGGCTGCTGGGCCAGGCGGCGGTTGAGGGTGATCTGCCGCTTTGCCGGCCGGCAGACCCCCCACAGGGACTTCAGCGTCTTGAGCTTGATCTCCAGCCTGCCGCCGATCGCAGGCGCGAAAATAGGGTAATAGCGGTCGAGAAAGGGCTGGAACACCGCCATGCACTGCTCGTCTGTGAGGGGGCAGAGCGGAGGCTCGCAGGCCGGAGGCTGCTGGGCCAGCCGCGCCCGCGTCCGGGTGATCCAGGCGGCCCGGGAAGCCACAAAGCGGTCGATCTCCGCCCGCGCCGCCCAGCGCGGGGCGCTCACCGCCAGGCTGCCGTCCGGCCGCACCCGCAGGTTCAGATTTTTCACGCTTTTACGGGTGAGCTCGTACACCAGCGCGCCCTCTCCCGTCTCCACTTTGCACTGCAGCGCCGCCGCCCCCCTCTTTTTTCTCAGCGTCTATTATATCCCGGCGCGCCCTTTTCAGCAAGGGCGCGCCGGAAAACCGCGCGCACCGGCCGCCCGGCCTCTCTGCCCCGCCGCGCCGCGGGGCGCGGCTTGCTCTGTGCGCGCGGTTCTGCTATGATGTTTTTATTCCTATTCGCCGCGGCCTGGGGACAGGCCGCATGGCTACAAAAAATAGCCTCACGGCTATTTTTTATAGCTTTGCCATAAAAACGGCAAATCTCACCCGCCCGCCCCTCCTCCCCGGGCGGCGGACGGGACAGCGGCCGAAAAAGCGGCCTGCGGCTTTACCGCTCTGCGCGGCAAAACGGTAAAAGGCCGCCTGTGTTCCGCTTTCCGCCGCTGGGCCTGCTGCGGCACTCAAATCTTATTTTTCAAAGGCTTTTATGCCGGGAAAGGAAGCGTCCCTCCATGATACAAGATCTTTTTCCGCACTGTTTCCACACCGAATACCACGACGCGGCGCCGCGCCCGGACAGCGTGGTCCTCTGGTTTGAGGAGGAAAAGGTCCTGGCGCGGGAGGCGGACGGCAAGCTGGAGTTTCCGCGTTTTGAGGACTGCCCCGGCCTTGGCCCCCAGCAGCTGTCCTATCTGTTCCGCGTCGACGAGGAGGAGTTTTTTCTCTGCCTCACGCCCGACGCCCTGCCCCCGCAGGGCTTTGTGTTTCTGGAAAGCGAGGTGTTCCGCCACGGGCTGCGGCCCAAGGCCCATGCCTTTGCGGGCCTGACCGCCCTGCAGGTGGCCCGCTGGTACCGCGGCAACCGCTTTTGCGGCCGCTGCGGCGGCCCCATGCGGCACAGCGTCCGCGAGCGGATGGTGCTCTGCCCCCGCTGCGGCAGCACGGTCTACCCCAAAATCTCCCCGGTGGTGATCGTCGGGGTGCGGGACGGCGAAAATCTGCTGATGACCCGCTATGCCGGGCGCAGCTACGGCGGTCACGCGCTGATCGCCGGTTTCATCGAGGTGGGCGAGACCCCCGAGGATGCGGCCCGCCGGGAAGCGTTTGAAGAGACCGGCCTGCGGATCAAAAACCTGACCTACTGCGCCTCTCAGCCCTGGGGATACTCGGACAGCCTGCTGCTGGGCTTTTTTGCCGATCTGGACGGGGACGGCGCGATCACCCTTGAGGAAGAAGAGCTGTCTATGGCCCAGTGGGTGCCCCGCAGCGAGATCGCGGTGCAGCCGGACGATTTCAGCCTGACCAACTACATGATCTGTCTTTTCCGGGACGGACGGGCCTGAAGTGCACGGCGGCTGCCGCCCCGGGATCGGCCGCGGCGGCCCTGCCGCAGGCGGCCCCGCGCGGCATCGCCCCAAAACCGCTTGCCGGGCACGGCCCCTCAGGCCGGAGGCGGCGCGGGCCCAAGCCACAGCAGATAAAAAGAAGGCAGACACAAAAGTGTCTGCCTTTTTTATCAGCCCGGAACAAAACCGCTCAAAAAGGGCGCGGCCGGTCGAAAAAATGGGCAAAGGCCCGCCGTGTACGGACAGGTCCCCCCGGCAAAGCGCGCCCCGTTATTTGAACTTCACCTGCGGGCGGTAGAACTCAAAGATCACCAGATCGTTTTCTTTTTCCACCCGCTCCCGGTCCGCCTCGTCGCGGGCGGTCCACAGCACCTTTGCCGGGCCCAGCCTTTCCACCAGGCGCACACAGGCGGGCTTGGGCTTGTTGTCGTAGGCGATGAACTCGGGCCGGGCCAGCACGTTGCCCAGCAGATCGCCCAACACCAGCCCGCCCACCGCCGGCATATTGTTATAGGTCCTGGGCGGCCCTGCCAGCTGACCGCGCAGCAGGTCGGGCGCGTGTTTTTTGAACCAGCCCACAATGCGGGGGTCAAAGCTCTCGACACAATAGGGGCCGTCGTAGGCGCGCATCAGCGCCAGGCCCTTTTCACAAAGTTCCGCGTTGCGCGGCCCGGTCTTGAGCTCGATGATAAACGGGGAGCGCCCGGCCACCTCCGCGAACACTTCGGTCAGCAGGGGGATCTTCTCCCCGGTGCCGCAAAGGCGCATCTGCCGCAGTTCTTCCAGCGTAAAAGCGTCCACCCGCCCATGCACGCCGCACACGCGGTCCAGCGTGTCGTCGTGAAAGACCACTACCTGGCCGTCCCGGGACAGCTGGATATCCAGCTCAATGCCGTAGCCCGCCTCCGCCGCCAGCCGGAACGCGGCAAGGCTGTTTTCCGGCACCGACTTGTCCTGTGAATGCAGACCGCGGTGCGCATAGTTGCGGCCGTAAAAAGGGGCGGTCTTTTCGGGGGAGGGGCGGCCGGGCCAGAGCAGAAACAGAGCCAGCAGCGCCAGAACGGCCGCTGCCGCCAGGAGGATCCAGAGAACGGTCATTGAACCTGCACTTCCTTTCGCTTTTCGGGCCGCCGCCGCGGGCAGGGCCGGGCGGGCAGCCGCCCGCCCTTTCATTGTAGCGCGGCAGCAGGCCGGTGTCAACGCGCCCCGCGGCAGGCGGCGGCGCCTGCCGCGGGCCCCTGCGCCTCCCTGTCTGCGCGCAAAAAATGCGGCAAAGAGCGGTAATTTTTTCCTGCGCTTTTGTCTGCCCTTGGTATTTGGGGACGAAACTGGTATCATAAAAGAAAGGGCGGCGCCCTGGGCCGGCGCGCTTTTCTGCCGGCCGCCCCCGCGGCGGTCTTCTGCGGCGCGGCGGTGCACAGCCTGCCGCCGTCTTATAAAAGCAACAGAACTTTCACACAATTGACATACCGGAAATTTACACTGAAACTCAGTATCTCATCGAAAAAAATACCAGAACGTCAGAATGAGGTGAACCGTATGATCCAGATCCTGATCGTCGACGACGAGCCCCGCATCCGTCAGCTCATCCGCGAATACCTGGAGCACGAGGGCTTTTCCTGCACCGAAGCCACCGACGGCTCGGCCGCTCTGGCCCAGCTCTCCAGCGCCAGCTTTGACCTGGTGCTGCTTGATATCATGATGCCGTTTGTGGACGGCATGACCTGCCTCAAGGAGATGCGCGCCCGCAAGCTGTCCACCCCGGTCATCATGCTCACCGCCCGCGGCGAGGAGTACGACCGGGTCGCCGGGCTGGAGGGCGGGGCGGACGACTATATCGTCAAGCCGTTCAGCCCAAGGGAAATGGTGGCCCGGGTCAAGGCGGTCCTGGCCCGCACCCTGCCCAAAGAACAGTCGGACAGCGAAAATTTCGTGTTCGGCGACCTGGTGATCGACACGGCCTCCCACAGCGTCAAGATCGCGGGTGAGGAGATCTCCCTCACCCCCAAGGAATTTGACCTCCTGGTCTTTCTGGCCCACAACAAGGGGATCGCGCTCTCGCGGGAAAAGATCCTGCAAAAGGTCTGGAACTACGATTATTACGGCGAGGACCGCACCGTAGACACCCACATCAAGATGCTGCGCAGCCATCTGGGCCCCCATCGGGAGGATATCGCCACGGTCTGGGGTGTGGGCTATAAATTCGACCCGGCGAACTGAGAGGCTTTGAATGAAATCGATCAAGACCAAGCTGGCCCTTTTTGTCTCCTGCCTGTGCATCGTGCTGATCCTGCTGGTCTGGCTGCTGACCGTGGCGCTTTTTGAGTCGAACTACACCCGCAGCATCCGCAAGGAGCTCAGCGCCCAGGTGGCCTCGGTGGCCGCAGTGCTGGAGAGCGACGACGCCCGGGGCGCCGGCCTGGGCGAGCTGTTCCGGCAGATACAGCCGCTGGTAAAAACCGGGGTCTGCGTGGACGTGTCCGCCACTGACGCCTGCATCGCCCAGCGCGGCTACGTCACCAGCGGCGGCCTGCCGCTGAGCGGCTACCGCGCTCTTTTTGTATTGGAGGGCATCGGCGACGGCTGCCAGCTGCACCCCTTTTCCTCCCAGGGTTTTTGGGGGGAACAGCGGGAATGGGACTCCGGCGACGTGATCTTCTGGCGCCAGATGACGGCCCAGGAGGGCCGGCTCAGCAAGACCCTTTTCGACCAGCGCACCACGCCTTACCGGCAGCAGCAGGTGATGGGCCTGCTCACCTCCAGCGGCTATATCGTGCTGGCCAGCACCAACCTGGAGCGGGTAGATCAGGCCATGTCGGTGGTCAGCAACCAGCTGGTCCTCATCACCGTGATCCTGCTGGCGGTCTCCATCGTCTCGGCGCTGCTTTTTGCCCGCTGGTTCACCCGCCCGGTGACCCAGCTTTCCAGCGCCGCCAAACAGGTGGCGGCGGGCAATTACGACGTGGCGGTGGACATCCGCTCGCAGGACGAGCTGGGCGCGCTGGCCCGGGATTTCAACTATATGACCCGGGAGATCGCAAAATCCACCCAGCTGCAGCGCGAGCTGATCGCCAACATCAGCCACGACCTGCGCACCCCGCTGACCCTGATCAAGGGCTATGCCGAGACCATCCGCGATCTGGACGGCGAGGACAAGGTGCGCCGGGACGCCGACCTGTCCATCATCGTGGACGAGTCCGACCGGCTGTCGGTGCTGGTCAACAGCGTCATGGAGCTGTCGAAATACTCCTCCGGCGCGGCGCGGCCCGCCCTGAGCCGGTTTGATCTGGCCGAGCTGACTGCCGACGTCCTGCGCCGCTATGCCGACCGGGCGGAAAAAGAGCACTTCTCCCTCAGCCAGGACGGGCTGGAGGAAGCGGAGGTGATCGCCGACCCGGTGCAGATCGGGCGGGTGCTGCACAACCTGGTTTCCAACG
This sequence comes from Anaerofilum hominis, assembly GCF_014287275.1. Taxonomy (GTDB): domain Bacteria; phylum Bacillota; class Clostridia; order Oscillospirales; family Ruminococcaceae; genus Pygmaiobacter; species Pygmaiobacter hominis. The sequence goes on along the minus strand of NZ_JACONZ010000003.1, from coordinate 102,433 downwards.
CCATCCCGCACCTGCCGGAGGGGGGCTGCGTGACGGTGCGGCTGATCGCCAAGGCGGGCGCGATCCGCGCAGAGGTGGCGGACAACGGCAGCGGCATCGAGGAAAAAGAGCTGCCTTTTATCTTCGATCGCTATTACCGGGCCCGCAGCGACGCGGGCAAGCGGGGCAGCGGCCTGGGCCTGTCCATCGTCAAGGCCATCCTGGTGGCGCACGGCGCCCCCTTTGGCGTGCAGAGCGCGGTGGGCGTGGGGTCTACTTTCTGGTTCGAGCTGCCGGCGCCCGCGCCCGCACTGCCCCCCAAAGCGCCCCGTGAGCCCCGTCCCTCTTCCCGCAGGGAAGCAAAAGGCCCTGCCGGCCCGGGGACGACAAGGGGCAATAAAAAATAGCCATAGTTTATTTTTTAGTAGCTATGTGGCCTGTCCTCAGGCCACGGCGAATAAGAATAAGTCGTTTTTTATTGCGAAGCAATGAAAAATAGCCGCGCAGCGGCTATTTTTTTTGCCATCCGCCCGGTTGCCGCGCAAGCCGCGAGGGCGTGGCGAAGCGAGATAAGTTGTCTTTTATTGCAGAGCGATAAAAATAGCCGCAGGCTGTTTTTTAATAGCCATGCGGCCTGTCCTCAGGCCGCGGCGAATCGAAATCAATTATTTTTTATTGCGGAACAATAAAAAACTGCGGCAAAGCCACGGTTTTTTGTCAGGGAACGCGCAGTAAAAGACGGACGGGCGGCGGCGGACCGCTCAGGCCGCCTTGTCCTGTCCCTCCTGTTTTTCCTGTTCTTTTTGTTCTTCCCGCTCCGCCGGCGGGTCGTCCGGCCGCCGGAACTCCATGCTGGTATAAGTCGCGCTCATGAACTCGTCGGGATAGTTCTTGTCGAGAAAGGCGTTCACCGCATTGGTGGGCGGCACGTCATAGCCGTAGGTGCGCTCGGCCCAGCGGGCGACCGCCAGCCCGGAGATGAGAAGATCAAACGCCATAAAAACCGCCAGGCACCAGGTGAGCGGCTTGCCGATGCGGTTGGGGATGCGCTCGATGACCCTGCTCAGGGTGGGATAGATGTTGCGGATGAAGATCATGCCCATCAGGCCCCAGCAGATGGAAAAAAACAGGTTGGTGCGCCCGCCCAGGTTGGCCGGGGTATCGCTGTACTCCCAGCTGACCGAGTGGAACACCTGCTCCTGCACCCAGCTGCACACCCACTCGAAAGCCGCGCCGGAAAAAGCGCTGGCGAGAAAGATGATGCCCGCGTTGGCGCGCCGGATGTGGTACAGGCTGAGCATAAAAATGACCGCACCCAGGCCGTAGATCTGGTTGAACGGCCCGTAGATCAGACCGGTGCGCTCCACCCAATAGCCGTTTTTCAGGTAGGCGAACACCATTTCACAGCCATAGCCGATCAGGCAGCCGATGAAAAACACCCAGAAGATCTTATACCAGTTTTTGCCGTGCGCGAAAGAGCGCTCTCCCGGCGCATTGGCGATGGAATGTGACATGACAGCTCCTTTGAAAGGGAAATGGCGCAGAACGGACCGCGCGCCCGGCGGCGCCGCGCACCGGGGCACCTACAAATTTTAACACGTTTTCAAGGGAAAGAAAAGTGCACGATCTGTGATTTGGCCTTATTTTTCGCCCCTGCCCTCCGCCGGCGCGCCGTGGGCGGGAAAAAGCTCGATAAAAGCCTTTGCCCCCGCGCTGAGCGGCGCGGTGCGGCGGGTGGCCACCGTGACCGAGGTGACCAGCTCCGGCGCGGCGATCCCGCGCACCTCCAGCGCGCTGGGACAAAGGGCCACCGCCGAGCGGGGCACCAGCGCCACGGCCAGCCCGGCCTGCGCCCAGGCAAGGGCTGTGCGCGCGTCGTCCACCACACAGCGCGCCCGCAGCGGCGCCTCTCCCCGCCGGAAAACGCCCTCCAGCAGAGCCTCGAACCGCCGGTAATAAGCCAGCGGCAGCCCCGCCAGCTGCCGCGGGGAAAGCGGGTCCGGCCCCAGGCCCGCAAAAAGGCCCGGCCGGGCAACGGCGGCCAGAGGCTCCGGGGCCACGGCGCGGCAGTCCAGCCCCTCGGCGGGAAACGGGGTGCGCAGCACCGCCACCTCGATAGCGCCCGTGCGCAGCAGCTCCAGCAGCTCGTAGGTATTGCCCTCCCGCATCTCGAACCGCAGTTCCGGGTAACGGCCGCAGAACGCCTCAAAGGCCGGGGTGAACAAGGTGGGGCCGCAGGAGGAGATCACCCCCAGCCGCAGCGTCCCGCGCACCCCGCCCGCCAGCTGGGTCACCTCGTCCCGGGCGGCGTCGGCCAGCAGCAGCAGGCGTTTGGCCTGTCGGTAGAGCGCCCGCCCCGCCTCGGTGGGGGTGACGCGGCGCGGCCCGCGCTCGATGAGCGGCACCCCCAGCTCCTCTTCCAGCCGCCGCAGCTGGGCCGACAGCGGCGGCTGCGAGATGTGCAGCTGTTTTGCGGCAGCGCTGATACTGCCCTCCTCCACAATGGCGATAAAATAGCCCAGCTGTTTGAGATCCACGCCCCTGCGCCCCCTATAATATATTTTTTAAATATGGATAAGATACAAAACAAATATTTTTCATATACATTATACTGTGCTATAATGCCAGTGTAAATAAGGAGCATCCAAAAAAGGAGGCTGCGTGATGCGCAGACTGACAAAATATCTGCGGCCTTACCGGCTGCAGTGCATCCTGGGGCCCGCCGCCAAGCTGATCGAGGCGGTGTTCGAGCTGATCGTGCCGCTGGTGATGGCCCGGATCATCGACGTGGGCATCGCCGCGGGGGACAGGGGCTATGTGGTGCGCATGAGCCTGGTGCTGGTGCTGCTGGGGTTCACCGGGCTTTGCTGCGCCCTGTTCTGCCAGTACTCGGCGGCGCGGGCCAGCCAGGGCTTCGGCACCACGCTGCGGCGCGAGCTCTATCATCACATCAACACTCTCTCCCACGCGGAGATCGACCGCATTGGCTCCAGCAGCATGGTCAACCGCATCGTCAACGACGTCAACCAGCTGCAGACCGCAGTGGCCATGCTGATCCGGCTGGTGATCCGGGCGCCTTTTCTGGTGATCGGCGCCACTGTCATGGCCGTGGGCATCGACCTCAAGCTGTCGCTGATCTTCCTGGCGGCGGCCCCGATCATCGCTTTTATCCTCTATTTCATCATGAGCCGCTGTGTGCCCTACTATCGGACCATCCAAAAAAAGCTGGACCGCATCAGCCTGGTCACGTCGGAAAATCTGCAGGGGGTGCGGGTCATCCGCGCTTTTTCGCGTCAGGAGGCCGAGTGCCGGCGCTTTGACGCGGCCAACGAGGATCACCGCGAGGTGAGCATGCGGGTGGGGCGGGTCAACGCCCTGCTGAACCCGCTCACCTTTGTGGTGGTGAACCTGGCCATTGTGGCCATCATCTGGGCGGGCGGCCTGCGGGTGCAGTCCGGCGCGCTGACCCAGGGCCAGATCGTGGCGCTGGTCAACTACATGAACCAGATCCTGCTGGCGCTGGTGGTGGTGGCCAACCTGGTGGTCATTTTTACCCGCGCGGCGGCCAGCGCGGCCCGGGTGAACGAGGTTTTGGAGCTGGCTCCCTCTGTGACCGACCGCGCCGGGGCCGCGCCGGCCGCCGGGGCCGCCGGCACGCCGCGGGTGGAATTTGACGGGGTGGACTTCGCCTACAGCAGCGGTGAAAACGCGCTGTCCGGGGTCAGCTTCACCGCGGCCCCGGGCGAGACGGTGGGGGTCATCGGCGGCACCGGCAGCGGCAAATCGACGCTGGTGTCGCTGATCCCCCGCTTTTACGACGTCAAAAGCGGCAGCGTGCGGGTGAACGGCGTGGATGTGCGGGATTGGCCGTCCGCCGCGCTGCGCGCCCAGGTGGGCGTGGTGCCGCAGCAGGCGGTGCTTTTTTCCGGCACCCTGCGCGACAACCTCAAGTGGGGCGCGCCCCAGGCGGACGACGCCGCTCTCTGGGCGGCGCTGGAGACTGCCCAGGCCGCGGATTTTGTCAAAAAACTGCCCGGGGGACTGGACGCCTCCATCCTGCAGGGAGGACAAAACCTCTCGGGCGGCCAGCGCCAACGGCTGACCATCGCCCGGGCACTGGCCGGGCGGCCGGACATCCTCATTTTGGACGACAGCGCCAGCGCGCTGGATTTTGCCACCGACGCGGCGCTGCGGCGCGCTTTGCGGCGCGACGTGCGCGGGGCCACCGTCTTTCTGGTCTCGCAGCGGGTGAACACGGTGCGCGGCGCGGATAAGATCGTGGTGCTGGACGACGGCGCGGTGGCCGGGGTCGGCACCCACGAGGAGCTGTTCCGCAGCTGCGAGGCCTATCGGGAGATCTGTCTGTCACAGCTCACGGGAGAGGAGGCGGAACGGGCATGAAAAAGCGCACAGACGGACAGGGCGCAAAGACGATGCGCCGCATCCTGTCCCTGCTGGCCCCCCAGCGGGCCCATCTCGCCGCCGCGGTGTTGGCGGCGCTGGCAAACGTGGGTCTCTCGCTGGCCACGCCGGTGCTGATCGGCCGGGCCATCGACCACATCCTCGGCCCGGGCGCGGTGGATTTTGACGGCATGCTGCCGGTGCTGGCGGCGCTGGTGGGCGCGGTGCTGGCCAGCGCTCTGTTCGGCTGGCTGATGACCCTGTGCACCAACACGGTCACCTACCGGGCGGTGCGGGACCTGCGCCGCGCCCTGTTCGGCAAGATCAGCACGCTGCCCCTGGCGGCCATCGACGGCGCGGCGCGCGGCGATTTCATGAGCCGTATGACCAACGACGTGGACCAGGTGTCCAACGGGCTGCTGCAGGGCTTTTCGCAGCTGTTCACCGGCGTGGTCACCATCCTGGGCACTTTGATCTTCATGTTCAGCCTGGACCCGTTCATCGCCCTGGTGGTGGTGGTGCTCACCCCGCTGTCGCTGTTTGTGGCCAGCTTCATCGCCGGCCGCATCCACGCCATGTTCACCCGCCAGGCCGAGGTGCAGGGCCGCCTGACCGGGTTTGCCGCCGAGATGGTGGCCAGCCAGAAAGTGGTCAAGGCCTTTGGTTACGAGCAGCGGGCGGAGGCCCGCTTTGACGAGATCAACAAAGAGCTGTACCACTACGGCGTGCGCGCCCAGTTCTATTCGGCGCTGACCAACCCCTGCACCCGCTTTGTCAACGGGGTGGTCTACGCGGCCGTGGGGCTGACCGGCGCGCTGTCGGTGATCAGCGGCCGGCTGTCGGTGGGCGGCCTGTCCGGTTTTCTCAGCTACGCCAACCAGTACACCAAACCTTTCAACGAGATCTCGGGCGTGGTGGCGGAGTTCCAGGCCGCGCTGGCCAGCGCGGCCCGCGTCTTCCGGGTGCTGGACGAGGCGTCCGAGCCGCCGGAAGACGCGCAGGCAAAGGTCATCCGCGATTGCCGGGGCATGGTGGAACTGGAACATGTCGACTTTTCTTACCGCCCGGACGCCCCGCTCATCCAGGACCTGAACGTCCGGGCCGCGCCGGGCCAGCACATCGCGCTGGTGGGGCCCACCGGCTGCGGCAAAACCACCATCATCAACCTGCTGATGCGCTTTTACGACGTGGACAGCGGCCTGGTGCGGGTGGACGGCAGCGACGTGCGCGGCCTGACGCGGGACAGCCTGCGCGGCTGCTACGGCATGGTGCTGCAGGACACCTGGCTGTTTTCGGGCACCGTGCGCGAGAACATCGCTTACGGGCGGCCGGACGCGCCCGAGGAGGAGATCGTCGCCGCCGCCAAAGCGGCCCACGCCCACAGCTTCATCAAACGGCTGCCGCAGGGCTACGACACCCCGGTGGCGGAAAACGGGGGCAACCTGTCCCAGGGCCAGCGGCAGCTGCTCTGCATTGCCCGCATCATGCTCACCGACCCGCCGATGCTGATCCTGGACGAGGCGACCAGCAGCATCGACACCCGCACCGAGGTCAAGATCCAGCGCGCTTTTGACGAGATGATGGCCGGCCGCACCAGCTTTGTGGTGGCGCACCGGCTGTCCACCATCCGCCGGGCCGACTGCATCCTGGTGATGAAAGCGGGACGCATCGTCGAAAAGGGCACCCATGAGGAGCTGCTGTCCCAAAATGGGTTTTACGCGCAGCTGTATAACAGCCAGTTTGCCCCCAGTGAAGAATAAGAGAAGCGGACGGCCGCCCTGCCGGGCGCAAAAAAGGAACGGCGCAGATGCACCGTTCCTTTTTTCTGTGTGTTCCATTCCGCGGCGCGCTCATTCCCGCCCGGCAGGGCGCGACGCGGCGGGGCCTTCTCCCCTGTCCCTCAGCGCGCGGCAGGTGCGCACGATGACCGCGGCCGAGAGCACAAAGGTGAGCAGATCCGACACCGGCATGGAGTAAAGCACGCCGTCCAACCCGAAAAAGGCCGGCAGCAGCAGGGCGAACCCCACGCCGAACACCACCTCGCGCACCATCGAGAGCAGCGTGGAGACCAGCGCTTTGCCCAGGGATTGCAGATAGATGAAAGTTGCCTTGTTGACGCAGGCGAAGATCAGCGTGCACAGATAGATGCGGAAAGCCCGGACCGCGAAGCCGGTGTAATAGGCGCTCTCGTTTGCAGCCCCAAAAACGGCGATGAGCTGACGGGGAAACAGTTCTGCGATCAGCAGGGCCGCCGCGCCCAGCGCGGCTTCTGCGGCCAGCAGCCGCGTGAAGAGGGCGCGGGCCCGGTCCTTGCGCGCCGCGCCGATATTGTACCCCACGATGGGGATACAGCCGGCGGCCATGCCCACCGAGGCGGAGATGACGATCTGAAAAAATTTCATCACGATACCCACCACGGCCATGGGGATCTGCGCATATTGCTCCTGGCCGAAAACCGGGTCCGCCGCGCCGTACTTGCGGATCATGTTGTTGATGGCGGCCATGGCTGCCACCAGCGAAATCTGCGACAAAAAGCTGCAGATCCCCAGCGGCAGGAACCGCCTCAGCAGCCGGCCGCGCAGGCGAAAACTGTCCCTTGTCAGCCGCACGGCTTTCATATGGCGCAGATACCAGACCGCCAGCGCCGCTGTCAGCACCTGGCCCAGCACGGTGGCCACAGCGGCCCCCATCATGCCCCAGTGAAACCCAAAAATGAAGAGCGGATCAAGCGCGATATTGACCGCGGCCCCCGCCAGGGTGGAGAGCATGGCGAACCTGGGGCTGCCGTCGGAGCGGATGATGGGGTTCAAAGCCTGCCCGAACATGTAAAAGGGGAGCCCCATAGAGATATAAAAGAAATATTCTTCAGACAGCCGGAAAGTCTCCCCGTTGACCCTGCCGCCGAACAGGGTCAGCAGCGGGTCGCAAAACAGGAAATACGCGGCGGTCAAAATCAGGCTTGCGGCGGCGCACAGCGTCACCGCGCTGCCGATGCTGCGTTGCGCGTCTTCCTTTTCCCCCGCGCCCAGGCTGATGCTGACGAAAGCGCAGCAGCCGTCCCCGATCATCACCGCGACGGCCAGGGCCACCACCGTCAGGGGAAACACCACCGTGTTGGCCGCGTTGCCGTAAGATCCCAGGTAACCGGCGTTGGCGATAAAGATCTGATCCACGATATTATACAGCGCCGCCACCAGCAGGGAGACGACGCAGGGCGCCGCAAATTTTCGCATCAAAGCCCCCACGGGCTCGGTCTCCAGAAAGGCGTTGCTTTTTTGATCCATCACAAGATACCTCCATTGCAAAATAAAAAGCGTGCGGCGATAACTGGATTTACGCAGTTACGCCACACGCTGGTCTTAATTATATGGAACTTTCTCTAAAAATGCAAAGGCATTTTTGAACAAAAATACGAAAAACAGGTTTGCTTTGAAGAGGTTATTTTGCCCATCCGGGCACTGAAAACACGCCCGATCAGGGAAAGGGGGCGTTATCCCGCCATGTCCCCCCCGCCCCCATCCCCGCCTGAAAACGCGCCCGCTGGGAAAAGGACCGGCCGGGGGCGCGGGGAAAGGGAGCGCTCAGGCCACCGGGATGCTGCGCAGCACCCCTTCGGCCACGCCGTCTGCGGCGGCCCGGATGCCCTGCTCGCTGACGCAGTCCTCAAATTCGTCCGGGTTGACCAGATAGCCGAACTCGAACAGCACCGAGGGGGCGAACGTCACGCGGTTGACGTAGAAATAATTCCATTTCGGCTCGTCGGGCTCCCGGCCGGTGGCGGAGGAGACGGCGTCCATGAGGCTGCGGGCAAAGCTGCCGCTGATGCGCTCGAAATAATAGACCTCGAGCCCTTTTGCCCCGGCCGTGTCTTTGGTGAGGCCGGTGCTGTTGTGGTGCAGGGCAATGAAAAAGTCCGGCCGCTCGGCCTGTTCCATGGCCCAGCGCTCCTGCAGGGTGGGGAACGAGTCGTCGGTGCGGGTCATCAGCACCGTCGCCCCCAGCTGTTCCAGCCGGTCGCGGGCAGCCAGGGTCAGGGCCAGATTGACGTCTTTTTCCGCCGTGCCGGTGGCACCGCCGATGCCCGCCGCGCCGGTATCGCTGCCGCCGTGGCCCGCGTCCAGCAGCACGGTCACGCCCGCCAGGGGCCTGCCGGGCTCTGTGCCCAGCACGGGGGCCTTTTGCAGGTACAGCGTGGTGACGCCGTCCGCGTAGGTCACGTCGTAGCCCCACAGGTGGCTGCCCGGCGCGATCTCCAGCGACAGCTTTATCCCCTCGCCGCCGTCCTTTTCCGGGTCCAGCGGCTCTGCGGCTGCGGCCGCGACAAAGTCGTTCTGCAGCGCGCTCACGTCAAAGCCCAGGGCCGTGTCGTAAAATTTCAGGGTCAGGACGCCGTCCCGGTAATCGTCGTAACACATCGGGGTGCCGCCCGCCAGCTTCAGCGACAGGTCGCCCCGCCCGCTGACGCTCTGCTCCGGCGCCGAAAAGGTGGTGGGCGCGTCGTCCTCCACCAATTGGGCGTTGCCCGCCAGCAGATAATCGCCGCTGGAAAGCAGGTAGGCGGTGGTGATCTTGCCGCTGCGCAGCGTTTCCACCGTGCCCTGGATGGAGATGCGGGCCCCCTGCTTCACCGTCATGGCAATGGCGTCGTCATTGCCCGGATCGTTCAGGGTGGAGGCCAGCTGGGCGGTGACCTCTACATAGCGCCCGGCCAAACTGCCGTCCAGGCTGGTGTCCGGCTTCGGCGCGCCGGAGCCGCCGCCCCCCGCGGCCGGCTCCCTGCGGATCACCGTGACCGCCGCCGTGCCGCCGCCCTCCTGGCTGAGGGTGAACTCGTTGCGCCCCACCTGCAAAGGGACCTCGACGGCGAAACTGCCGCCCTGCGCCCGCAGCACAGAGCCGCCGGAGGAAACGGTCAGCGGCCGGGTGGGGTCGCTGGTGCCCAGGATCACCACCGTCTCACTGGTCACTGTGGAGCCGTCTGGCGGATAGCTGGCGGCCAGCGCCGTGGAGACCCCAGGGCTGGAGACCGCCACCGGCTCGCAGAAATAGCTGACCATCAGCCCCACGTCCGCGGGGTTCTGCATCGCTGCGGTCAGGTCCCCCAGCACCGCGCCCGGCAGATCGTTTTTCAGGGAGAGGGTGCGCAGCAGCGCCGAAAAGCCCCCGGGGTCGTTGGCCGGGGCACAGGGCAGCACCCGGGCGTCCGGGCAGGCGTCGCGCCACTGCTGCAGCGCCGCGCCGTCGACGCCCCGGGGCAGCAGCAGGTCAAACCCCTCCGCCGTCAGGGCGGCCGTCTGCGCCGCGGTCAGCGGAGCTGCAGCGCTGTCAAAGGTGAGGCCGACGGCCTTTTCGCCCGCGGCTTTTTCCATTTTTGCCCCCAGCACCGCCAGGCCCTGGGCCAAAGCGTCGCTTCCCGCGCCGAACTCCAGGCCCGAAAAGACCACCCCCGCCACCGGATAATGCCGGATAAGGCGGGCATAGGCGGCGGCCAGCCGGTCCACGCAGCGCACATTGAGCGGGTTGAACCAGAGGCCTCCGTCATAGCGCAGCGTCTCGCTGTAAAAGTCGGACGCCAGCGTGCCCCGGGCCGTGCTCTTGTCCGCCGGCCCGGCCGCGAAAGGCTCCACCACGGCGATCACCTGCACCCCCGCCTGTTCCGCCAGCGCGCAGAGCGTTTTCAGCGGGTCCAGGGCGCTGTTGACGGGCGCAAATTCCTTGTCGTCGTAATATACCCCCGCCACTTCAGCGGACTGCACCTCGAACAGCAGCGTGTTGGCCCCGGCGGCGACCGCGCCGTCCACCACGGTCTGCAGCGCGGCGGCGGCCTCCTGCTCGGTCATTTCCGGGGTCACGGCGGCAAGCGCGCCGCCCGGCCCGGCCATGGGCGCGCGCAGCGCCCGCACCGGCCCCTCGACCGTATAGGCGCGTGCCGCGGGCCGCAGGTCCAGCACACCCGCCAGCAGCACCAGCGCAATGCCCGCCACCGCTGCGGCCAGCAGGACCAGCAGCAGTTTCATTTTGGTCCTCATCCAGTTACCTCCCTCCGGCAGCGGACATTCCCCGCGGGCGTCCGCCGCCCCGTTTCGACAACTTTTTATCAGTATAGCATATCCGCGCAAGGCGGCGCACTGTAAAATGTATGAAAACGGCGGCGAAAAATGAAGCGCGGGCGGCGTCTCTCTTTCGCCGGAGGGGAGGGACGGGGCCGCGCAGCCGCGCCCCCACGGCCGGCGGGAGCGGCTGGGAGGCGTGCCGAGGGGAACTTCGGGCAAAGCAAAGCGCCGAGGGAAGCGGCCGAGGGGAACGACAGGGGGAATACCGGGGAGAGCGTCGAAAGGAGCGGCCGTGGAGGGAATGCCGAGGAACGCGCCGAGAGGAGCAGCCAAGGGAACGGCTGGAGGAAACAGATGGAGGAAGCGACCGGAGGGAACGGCCGAGGGAACGGCCGGAGGAAGCGGCCGAGGGAAACGGCCAAGGGGAACGCGGAGAGAGCGGGTGCGGCGTTTTGTCCGGCATTTCGCCGCGCCGGGAAACGCCGCGGCCGAGGCCTATTCCGGGGGACGGAAAAAATCCACATCCTCCCTGCAGAGCAGCTGAAGCTGAAGCCGGGCCCCCATCTTCATGCCCAGGGCCAGCATGATATCCTCCCGCACCGACAGGTAGCCCATCGCCGCGTCGAGGGCCGCTTCCAGCCGCTGCTCGCCCACCAGCTCCAGCAGCTGCCGCAGCATGCCCTCGTAGGCCTCTTTTTCCCGCACCTGCATCTCCCGCTCGTCGGTCGGGGACAGATCAAAGCCCTGCGCATGGGCGATGATGTTCTGCAGGTCCATGCGATCCAGCATCTTATGATAAGAAGACTCCATTTTACTCACCATCCTTGCTCAAAGTAGAAAGAAAAAAGCGAAAAATGAGGGTGCATGGTCTGCCAATGTCACTTCTAACGGCTTTTGCTCCGCAGGACGGCCGCATCGAGTCGACAGAAAAGCAACGTCCGTACTTTGTTTCTCCCAGGGGACCTCTCAAAATACTGTTACTCGCCCTCCTTTTTGGGGATTGGTTACTCTCCAATTGTTCTGCAAAAAAACATTGAATGTCTCAAAAGAAACTGTCCTTATGATAAAATAAGCTCTCTTTGTTTCATTTTAACTCAAAAGAGTTAACCTTTTCAAGAAGAAAAATATAACCTTTTTGAAAAGGGGTGAAAACATGACTGTTGGGATAGCGGTAAAAGAAAGAATTTTGGAATTATGCGAAGAGCGCGATCTCTCGGTCAATAAGCTATGCATGATAAGCGGCATCCCACAGTCTACCCTCAACAACCTTATCAGCGGCCGCAATAACAGCGTCACTGTTTCCACGATAAAAAAGATTTGTGATGGTCTTGGAATATCTCTGGAAGAGTTTTTTCACTCGGACATCTTTCGGATTTTGGAGCAGGAAATCAAATAAACTGAAAAAGCTCACCGCGTCAGACCGTTCAAAAACGCCCAGCCAAAACCCGGCCCGGGTCGCCGCGCTGGCCGACGCGCTGAAAAAGTGCGGCGAAAAGCAGCTGCTTGCGGTCGAAGCGGTCCTCAACGCTTTTGCTCCACAGCCCTGAGGCCGGGCGGCGGCAGAGCCGTGCCGCAGGCAGGGCGGGCGGCCCGTGCGGGCCCTTTCCAAAACGCGGCGCGGCAGGCCTCTCAAAAATGGGGGGCGGGCGCTGTTCCAGCCGCCGTCAGCACCCCGCCGCCGATAAACACGCGGGCTGCAACACGCGGGCTGCCCTGCCCCGCTTTTCCCTGATCCCGGGGCCGCCTGTTTCTTCTTTTCCTCTCCGCTTCCCCTTTCCGCGCCGGCAGCCAAAGCTTTTTCCGGCCGTCCCTTTCACCGGCGCAGGCGGGTCTTGCACGCAACAAAGACCGGCGCTTTTCTGCAGAACAGCAGAAAAGCGCCGGTCTCGTTTTTTCAGCGGGACAGGCCGTCTGCGGCCGGGCGCCTTGCCGGTGCGGCGGCGCCGTCCATGCGGGGACCTCCGCCTTTTACCCGCACGCAGGCGTGCGGGGGCCGGCATCGCTGCCCAGATATCCCGGGGGCCAGCCCCGCCCTTTTTCCCACGCAGGGGGTGTGCGGGGGCTCAGACCTCGAAATCGCAGGCCGCCCGGCCCACCGCGTAGCCGTGCACCGTCTTTTTGGCCTCCAGATGGGCCGGGTGGGTCTGATAGGCCTCGGCGGCCTCCCTGCTGTCCAGCTCGCTGTACAGCACCGCGTCATAGTCGCCCGTATAGGCGCGGCGCACCTGCGCTTTCGTCAGGCCGGGCACCACGCCCACCAGCGCTTCCAGCTTGTCCGCGATCTCCCGCACGGCGGCGTCCTTGTCGCAGTCCTCCCGCAGTTTCCAGAACACGATATGCTTGACCATACTGCTTTTTACTCCCTTCGTCCCGGCGTCCCGGCCGGGGCTCTGTCTATTTTTTCCCTTTTGGGCCGGGGCAGAAAACGGCCGCCCGGCGATACGGGACGCCTGCGCCGGTGCGCTTGTCCCCCGCCTCGCCTCTTTCGCGGCGGCGTTTCCTCATTCCTGCCCGGCCTTGGGGTCGGGACCATCCTTTTCCGCCCGCTGCGGCCGGGCGCGCGCTTTGTTCTCCATCAGCCCCAGATCGCTGCCCAGCACCCCGGCGGCCGCCACCGCGTCGGGGCCAAAGCGGTCCCGCAGGCCGTCCAGCGTCTGTTCCAGCCGGGCACGGCGGCGGTGGCGCGGGTCCTGCCCCGGCTCGCCAAACAGGCTGATCTGCCGGGGCGCGGCCTCGTCGGTCAGCCCCAGGGCGGTGACCGTGATGGCGCGGATGGGCTGCCGCAGGTCCCAGTTGGCCGTCACCAGGGCCATCGCCGCCTCGGTCAGCTCCCGTGCCAGGTCGGTCTCCGTCTCCAGCTGCTTTTGGCGCGAAATGGTCTTGAGGGCTGGGTCCTTGATGTTCACCTGCAGGGCCGTGCATTTGAGCCCGTGGCGGCGCAGCCGCGCGGCCACCTCGTCCGCCAGATAGCCCACGCCCACCCGGACGTCCTCCGGCCCCACCAGATTGCGGCGGAAAGTGAGGCCGTTTCCCACGCTTTTCACCGGCTCCGCCTCGTCCTGCCGCCGCACGGGAGCGTCGTCCTGCCCGGCCGCATAGGCGTGCAGGGTGGCGCCCAGCTTGCCCAGCGCCTCGATCAGCAGCTGCTCGTCCGCCGCCGCCAGGGCGCCAATGGTGCCGATGCCCATCCCCCGCAGCCGGGCCGCGGCCGCGCTGCCCACAAAGAGCATGTTTTCCACCGGCAGCGGCCAAAGGATCTCGGCCACCTTTTCGCGCGGGATCAGGGTGGTGGCGTCCGGCTTTTTATAGTCGCTGCCCAGTTTGGCGAACACTTTATTGAACGATACCCCCACAGAGATGGTGATGCCCAGCTCGCGCTTCACCCGCGCCCGCAGCAGGTCGGCCAGCTCGCCCCCGCTGGAGGCGAACAGGTGCAGGCTGCCGGTGACGTCCAGCCAGCTCTCGTCCACGCTGAACGGTTCCACCAGGTCGGTGTACTCGCCGTAAATGCGGTTGATGCGCGCGCTCATGGCCCGGTATTTTTCGTGATGGGGCGGCAGCAGGATCAGGTCGGGGCATTTGCGCTTTGCCTGCCAGATGGTCTCTGCCGTCTTGACGCCAAACTTTTTTGCCGCCTCGTTTTTGGCCAGCACCACCCCGTGGCGGCTGCCGTCGTCGCGCCCCACCGCCACCGGCCTGCCCTGCAGCTCGGGATGCTCCAGCAATTCCACCGAGGCGTAAAACGAGTTGCAGTCGCAGTGCAGGATCACCCGGTCCAACCGCCTCGCCCCCCTTTGCCACCCCTCTTTTCTTTTATTATACTCATTTTGGCCGGGGCGGACAACCGCCGCTTTTTGTGGGGTGCAAAGCCCGGCCAAAGATGGTATACTAGAAGCGTTCCACAGGATAAAACAAATTTGGACGGGAGGTTTTTTGCATGGATTCCAGCGTGAAACGCTTTTTGACCGAGATGGCCGACCGCGCCGCCGCCGTGGCGGAGGGCGCGAAGGACGCCGTGGCCGGCGCCGGCAAGGTGGTGGGGGAGAAAAAGGACGCGGCGATGCTGCGCCTGGACCTGCTGCGGCTGCGCAGCGAGTGCGAGTCCCGTTTCAGCGAGATCGGCCGCACCTTTTATTTGATGAACGCGGGCGCCTGGCCCAGCGGGGGCGAGACGGCGGAACACCGCATCGAATCGCTGCTGGGCGAGGTGGGCGAGCGGGAGATGCAGGTGTCCGACATCCTGCGCCGCCTGTCGGAGCTGTCCGGCAAAAGCGCCTGCCCGTCCTGCGGCAAGCCCTGCGACGCCGGGGCCGCCTATTGCCCCGCCTGCGGCAAACCGCTGAAAGGCTGAACGCCGCGCGCGGCAGCGGCCAGGAAAGGAGTTTGGCCCCCTTATGTGGGAAATTTCGATCTTTGGATTTACCCTTTACCAGCTGTTCTGGTATTTTGTGCTCTACTCGGTGCTGGGCTGGTGCGCCGAGGTTGTCTTTTGCACGGTCAACACCGGCAAATTCGTCAACCGCGGCTTTCTGAGCGGCCCGGTCTGCCCCATCTACGGCTTTGGCATGCTGATCGTGCTGTGCGCGCTCACGCCGCTTTCCGGCAGCCTGCCCGTTCTTTTTGTGGGCGGCGCAGTGCTGGCCAGCCTGCTGGAGCTGGTCACCGGCTTTGCGCTGGAAAAGCTGTTTCACACCCAATGGTGGGATTACAGCGATAAGCCGTTCAACGTGGGCGGTTATATCTGCCTCTCGTTTTCCCTGCTGTGGGGCCTGCTGATCGTGCTGGTGGTGCGGGTCATCCACCCGGCGGTGGCGGGCGCGGTGGCGGTGGTGCCCGCGCTGGCGGGACAGATCGCGGCCATACCGGTGCTTCTGGCTTATCTCGCCGACCTCGCGGTGACCGTGCGCGGCATCCTGAAATTCAACCGCAGCCTGGGCGAACTGGAAAAGGTCGCCGGGGCGCTGCACAAGGTGTCGCAGGGCCTGTCGGAAGCGCTGGGCGAAAAATCGCTGGAGGCCGCGGCCGCAGTGGGCGAAAAAGGCCAGGCCCTGGGCGAAAAGCTGGAAGAGACCCGGGCGAGCCTGAGCGTGCGTCTGGACGAGACCCGCGCCTCGCTGGACGAAAAGCGGGTGCAGGCGGCGCTGGGCGCGGCGGAGTACCGCGACGAGCTGCAGCGGAAGCTGGACGAGCTGCAAAACCGCTACAACGAGCTTATGGCCGCCCGGCCCAGCCGCATCAGCCGCCGGCTGGTAAAAGCTTTTCCGGGCATGAAGAACCGCCGCGGCGGCGAGCTCTTCGACGAGCTGCGCGAGCGCATCAAACGGAAATGACCGCCCTGCGGGAAGCGCGGCGCGCGCTTCTCCTCTGCGGCAAATAACTTTAAGGAGAAAGCAATATGGAGTATACGGTAAGTAAAAAGCATCGTGACGCTGTCGCCGCCCTGACCGGCGACGCCCGGGTAAAAAAGGCGCTGGACTTTCTCAAAGAGGATCATGAGCGCTGCGTCCGCGAGCAGGTGACCATCACCAAGATCTCCTCCCCGACCTTTCACGAAGAAAAGCGGGCCGCTTACATGACCGAGCAGTTCCGCGCGCTGGGCCTGACCGACGTACACATCGACGGCGCGGGCAACGCCGTGGGGGTGCGCAAAGGCAAGGGCGGCGGCCCCAAAGTGGTGGTGGACGGCCACATGGACACCGTCTATGCGGAAGATACCCCGCTGGAACCCACCTTTGACGGCGAATTCATCCACTGCCCCGGCATTGTGGACGACACCCGCGCCCTTGCCGCCATGCTCTCTCTGATCCGCGCGCTGGACGCGGCGGGCGTTGAGACCGACGGCGACCTGGTCTTTACCGGCACCGTGCGCGAAGAGGGCATGGGCGCTTTTGGCGGCGCGCGCGCTTTTTATGAGGAAAACACCGACATCGGCGCGGGCATCCACATGGACGGCTGCGGCGCGGCGGGCATCATCTATCAGTCCACCGGCATCAAGACGCTGGAGATCACGTTCCACGGTGTGGGCGGGCACGCGTATATGGCGTTTGGCGACGTGGCCAACCCCCTGCACGCCGCGGCGCGCGCGGTGGCGAAGATCGCCGATCTGCAGGTGCCCGACTACCCCAAGACCACCTTTGCGGTGTCCAACTTCCACGCCGGCACCGACGCGGCGATCCACGCCATCGTGCCTGAGGCCACCATCAAGATCAACTACCGCTCCAACGGCGCGGCCGAGCTGGAAGCGCTGGACCGCGAGGTCTTTCGCTGCATTGAAGAGGCCTGCCAGGAGGAGACCGCGCGCTGGGGCAAGGACGTCATCACCTACTCGGTCAAGACCCTGTTTGACGTGAAAGCGGCCGCGCTGGACGAGCACGCCCCGCTGGTGGAGACGGCCTGGGCTGTGGTGGAGTTTTTGGGCAACAAGCCCTATCTGGTAGAGGGCGGGCCCACCAACGCCTCCATCCCCATCGGCATGGGCATCCCGGCGGTCTGCGTGGGCGACGACGGGGTCAACGTCTACGCGCACAACGCCGCGAAAGAGCGCTTCCCGGTCAAGGGCACCTGGCAGATGCCGCAGATGAGCCTGCTGCTGATGCTGAGCGCAGCGGGCGTCGCGGGCGTGCAGGGCTCGGTGCTGGAATAAGCCCCGGCGCTGCCCAAACTAAAAAAGGCGGGCCGGCGCCCGCCTTTTTTGCTGCAAAACACCGTGCCCCCTCCAATGGAGGGGGCACGGTGTTTTGTTGTCCGCTGCACACACTCAGCCCAGCCGCGTCTTGAGCATCCCCAACAGGATAAAGACGAAGATCAGGGCCACCAGCACCCCGATGATGATGTCCAGGGTGTGCACGCTGATATGCACCTTGTCGTACAGGCGCTCTTTCCAGTTTTTGAACTCGGGCTCCGGTCCCTCCGGCACAGGGTCTCCGGCCGGGGCGCCGCCGTCCGCCTGTTCCGGGAAGCGGTCGTCTCGCTCTTCCATACCGCTCACTTCTTGGCCAGATATTTGCGCAGGTCAAGGGCGACGGCCACGATGATGACAAGGCCCTGCACGATAAAGGTGTACGAGGGGTTCACGCCCAGGAACTGCAGGCAGATCTTCAAGATCTCGAACACCAGAACGCCGACCAGGATGCCGGACACCTTGCCGACGCCGCCGTTGGTGGAAACGCCGCCGATGGTGCAGGCCGCGATGGCCTCCAGCTCATAGCCGTAGCCGGTCTGCACCGAAGCGCCGCCCGCCTTTGCGCCGGCCAGGAAGCCCGCCAGGCCGTACAGCATCGAGGCCAGGAAGTAAATGCGGATCAGGGTGGCGGAAACATTGACGCCGGCCACCGAGGCCGCGCTCTCGTTGCCGCCGATGGCGTACATGTATTTGCCGTGGCGGGTCTTGTTATACAAAAACCACATGAATATGCCCACCAGCAGGGCGATCAGGAACAGATAGGGGATGGCGCCGAACAGCGAACCGTTGGCGACCTTGGTATAGCTGGACTTGAAACCGCCCATGGGGTCGGCGCCGGTGTACACCAGGCAGATGCCGTAGACGATGGTCTGCATGCCCAGCGTGGCGATGAACGGGGGCACCTTGAAGAAAGCGACGACGCAGCCGTTGACGATGCCGAACAGCCCGCAGATGAGCATGGAGCACAGCAGGCCGGCCCAGACCGGGAAGTCGGGCAGATTGGGGAAAAAGCGCGCGCCGTAATCCACCTTCTGCAGCAGGGTGGCCGCGATGCAGGCGCCCAGGCCCACCGTGCGCCCGGCGGACAGGTCGGTGCCCTTGGTGATCAGGCAGCCGGACACGCCGCAGGCGATGATGAACCGGACCGACGCATTCATCGCCAGGTTTTTCAGGTTGGTCAGGGAGAAGAAATTGCTCTGGGTAAAGCCGACCACCAGCACCATCAGCAGGATCAAAAGGGTGATGGCGTTGTTGGACAGAAAACTGGTGACGGACTTTTTATTCAGTCTGCTCTTTGTTTTTTCCATTACTGTGATTCCTCCTTACGAAAACCTTGTGGCCAGTTCCATGATATTCTCCTGGTTGGCCTTGTCGCCGTCGATAAAGCCGGTGACCTTGCCGTCGCACATGACCATCACGCGGTCGGACATACCGATGAGCTCGCCCATTTCGGAGGAGATCATGATGACGCTTTTGCCCTGTTTTGCGAGGTCGGCGATGATGCAGTAGATCTCGTATTTCGCCCCCACGTCGATGCCGCGGGTGGGCTCGTCGAGAATAAAGACGTCCGGGTCATTGGCAAGCCAGCGGCTGATCAGCACTTTCTGCTGGTTGCCGCCGGAAAGCGACTGGATCAAAGTCTTGCTGGAAGGGGTCTTGATGGAAAGCTTGGCGACATTGTCCGCCACCAGCTTTTCGATCTTTTTCTTGTTGAGCACGATCCCCGCGTCCACGTACTCGTTGAGGGAGGCGATGGCCACGTTGTCCGCCACCGAGAGCACCCCCATGATGCCGGTGGCGCGGCGGTCCTCGGTGAGCATGGCCAGGCCCTTTTTGATGGCGTCGCGGGGGCGGCTGACATGGATCTCCTCCCCCTTATAATAGATCTTGCCTTTCGCGTGCGCGCGGATGCCGAACAGGCCCTCCATCAGCTCGGTGCGCTGCGCGCCCACCAGGCCGCCCACGCCCAAGATCTCGCCGCGGCGCAGCTGGAAGCTGACGTCGCGGAACGACTTGGGGTTGATGGAGGTGAAGTCCTTGACCTCAAAAACCACTTCGCCGGGCACGTTTTCGCGCGGGGGATAGAGGTTTTCCAGCTCGCGGCCCACCATCCTGGTGATGATCGCATCGGTGGTCAGCTCCTTTGCCGCCCAGGTGCCGATATACTGGCCGTCGCGCATGATGGTGACCTCGTCCGAAATGCGCAGGATCTCGTCCATTTTGTGGGAGATGTACACGATCGAAACGCCCTTGGCGCGCAGATCGTCCACAATGCGGAACAGCGCTTCCACCTCGTTGTCGGTCAGCGAGGAGGTCGGCTCGTCCAGGATCAGGACCTTGCAGTTGGCGCTGACCGCCTTGGCGATCTCCACCAGCTGCATCTGGGAAACGGAGAGAGTACCCAGCTTGGCCCGCGGGTCAAAGGGCATGCGGACCTCTTCAAGCAGCTTTGCGGTGTCCTCGTACATTTTTTTGTGGTCGATGATCGGGTAAAAACCCAGCGCCTTTTTCATGGGATAGCGGCCCACGAAGATATTTTCCGCCACGCTGCGCTCCGGGATGGGCTGCAGCTCCTGATGCACCATCGCGATGCCGTGGTTCAAAGCGTCCAGCGGGTCTTTGATCTGGATGGGCTCCCCCTCGTAGACGATCTGGCCCTCGTCCATTTTATAGATACCGAACATACACTTCATCAGCGTGGATTTGCCCGCGCCGTTCTCGCCCATCAGCGCATGCACGGTGCCCGGTCTCAGTTTCAGCTGCGCGTGGTCCAGGGCCTTGACGCCCGGAAAGGTCTTGACCACATCGCGCATCTCCAAACGATACTCTGACATTAACTGGCCCCCTTGCATTTATAAATCCCAAAAAGTGCGTGTGCGTCCCAGCGCACACGCACTTTTCGATTTCATTTGACCGTCGGCTTATTTCACGAAGTCAGCCACGTTGTCCGGGGTGACCTTGACATAGTCGACATAGATCTGCTGCTCGTCGGCGGTATAGGTCTTGCCGCCCAGCAGAGCTTCCATGACCTCGACGGCCTTGGTCGCCTGCGCGTCAGCGTCGTTGAGCACGGTGCCGGTCATCTCGCCCGCCTGGATCTTGTCCAGCGCGTCGTCCAGCGCGTCGACGCCGACCAGATAGATGTCCTTGCCCACGGTGCGGCCCGCGGTCTTGATGGCCTCGAGAGCGCCCAGAGCCATGGCGTCGTTGTTGCAGAACACGACCTCGACCTTATCGCCGAACTTGGACAGGTCGGTGGCGCAGATCTCCTGGCCCTTATTCTGGTCCCAGTCGCCGCGCTGCATGTCCAGCTGCTCGACCTTCACGCCGGCATCCTCCAGCGCCTTGACGGAATACTCGGTGCGCAGCTGCGCGTCGACGTTCTCGGGGTCGCCCTGGATCATGATGTAGGAGACAACGCCGTCGCCGTTGATGTCGCCCTTGTTCTCGGTCTCAAGGATGAGCTCGCCCTGATAGGTGCCGGACTGGGCAGCGTCGCAGCCGACATACGCGATCTTGTCGTAGACGGCCATCTCGCCCTCGGTGGGCTCGCGGTTGATGAGGACGGTGGGGATGCCCGCGGTCTTGACCAGATCGACGATCTGCTCGGCGGCAGAGGTCATGACCGGGTTGATGATCAGCGCGTCAACGCCCTGGGTGATATAGGTGTTGATCTGCTCGGTCTGCTTGACCTGGTCGTTGTTGCCGTCCTGGAAAGTGACCTCGTAGCCCTTGCTGGTGAGGATCTCTTCCAGCTTGTTGCGGTAGACGGTCATGAAGTTGTCGTCAAATTTGTAGATGCAGACGCCGACCTTGCCACCAGCGGGGACGGTGGAAGCGACGCTGTCGGCCGCCGAGGAAGCGGCCTGAGAGGCGGGGGTGGACGCCGAGCTGCTGTCGCTGTCGCTGCCGCCGCAGGCGACCAGGGACAGGGCCAGCGCAGCGGCCATGACCAGTGCGAATACTTTTTTCATTGGGATTCTCTCTCCTTTTTCATTCAACGCTATTCGAAATCCGCATCTCTGCCCCGCCCCAGTTTGCCTTTACCTGCCGCCCGTTTCCACCGCAGACGGAAACGAAAAGCGGATATGTAAATTTGTTGTCTAAAGCATGGACATTTTTTGCGGGTTTTGAACAGGATTCCTTTTGTACCCTTGCGTTTCGGTACGCCTAAATGGTAGCATTCCACCTGGTGCATGTCAACGAAAATGTGATTTTTGATACTGTTTTTTAATTAATAAGGCCGATAATTGGTAGAAACAGCAAAAAAGCTGAGGGTTTTTTGTGAATAAACCATAAAATGCCATTCATATATTTTTATTTCAAAAAATGAATTTTTGTTGCAACAAAGAAAAATGTTGCCAAAAAAAGTTGAAATTTTGCGCTTCGCCTCCATAACGGTGAGGACTGTTTATGGGCGGGCGGCAGAACGGTGCGGATCCGGCAGGCGCAGGCGGCGGGCGCAGTGCCTTTTCGGCGATGAGGCCCTGCGGGAAGGTCTTTCTCCTCACGGCAAAATCAGCCGGGAAAGCCGGGCCGGTACCCGCTGTTCTTTCCCCGCTGCGGCGTGCGGGCACCCGGGTGTCCCGACGCCCCGGCCGGCCCGGCGAGAACGGCACAGCCGTTCTCCTTTTCTTTCTCCTACGCCTTTCCGGAGTTCTCACCCCGGACGGACACAAAAACAAAGGGCTACCTTTTGGTAGCCCTTTGTTTTTGGTGACCCGCCGGAGATTCGAACTCCGGACCCATTGCTTAAAAGGCAATTGCTCTGCCAACTGAGCTAGCGGGTCGTCTTTTCTGTTCTGCGCAATTTGACGCTTAATTATTATAGCAATCGTCCTCTGGTTTGTCAACAGTTTTCCCCTTTTCTTTCGCTCCCATTCCGCCGGCACGGCAAGGTTTTTCCTCTTCAGCATCTTTTTCCGCCCCGACAGCAAAAAAACAGGCCCTGCCTGCCGGCAGAACCTGTTTTTCTTTATTGGATAACAGCCCCTGCGCCGGGCGGCGCGGGCGCTCAGTTCTCGCGGGCTGCGATCTCCCCGCAGATCTCTTTCACAAACTCTTCCAGCTTTTTGACGCCGCCTTTTTCCTGCTTGCGGGCGCGCACCGAGACAGTGCCCTCGGCGGCCTCCTTGTCGCCCACCACCAGCATATACGGGATCTTCTGCAGCTGGGCCTCGCGGATCTTATAGTTCATCTTTTCACTGCGCAGGTCAGCCTCGGCCCGCACCCCGGCGGCTTTCAGCGCCTCGGTGACCTTGACCGCATACTCGTGATGGCTCTCGCCGATGGGGATGACCTCCGCCTGCACCGGGGCCAGCCAGGTGGGGAACGCGCCCGCAAAATGCTCGGTCAGGATGCCGATAAAGCGCTCGATACTGCCAAAGACCACGCGGTGGATCATGACCGGGCAATGCTTCTGGCCGTCGGCCCCCATATACTCCAGGTCAAACCGGCCGGGCAGCTGGTAATCCAGCTGGATGGTGCCGCACTGCCAGGTGCGGCCCAGCGAATCCTGGATGTGGAAGTCCAGCTTGGGCCCGTAGAACGCGCCGTCGCCCTCGTTGACCTCATAGGTCTTGCCGATGCTTTTGATGGCGTCGGCTAGCGCGTTGGTCGCGATCTCCCAGTCCTCCAGCGAACCCAGATGATCTTCCGGCATGGTGGACAGCTCGATGGTATAGGGCAGGCCAAACAGCGAATAGACCTCGTCAAACAGGCGGGCGATGCGCACCACCTCGTCGGTGATCTGGTCCTTGGTGAGCAGGATATGCGCGTCGTCCTGGGTGAAGCAGCGCACCCGGAACATGCCGTGCAGCGCGCCCGACAGCTCGTGCCGGTGGACGATGCCCAGCTCGCCGTAGCGCAGCGGCAGATCGCGGTAGGAGCGCGGCTCCATCTCATACACCAGGATGCTGCCCGGGCAGTTCATCGGCTTGATGGCAAAATCCTCTTCGTCGATGACGGTGGTGTACATATTGTCCTTGTAATGGTCCCAATGGCCGGAGGTCTCCCACAGGGTGCGGCGCATGATCTGCGGGGTGGCGATCTCGACATAATCCCATTTTTTGTGGACCTCGCGCCAATAGTCGATGAGGGTGTTTTTGAGCACCATGCCCTTGGGCAGATAGAACGGGAAGCCCGGCGCCTCATCGCGGAAAGCGAACAGCCCCAGCTCTTTGCCCAGCTTGCGGTGGTCGCGCCGCTTGGCCTCTTCCAGCCGGTCCAGATACGCCTGCAGCTCAGCCGCCTTGGGGAACGCGGTCCCATACACGCGGCACAGGCTGTCCTTTGCAGCGTCGCCGCGCCAGTAGGCGCTGGCGGTGCTCATCAGCTTCACTGCTTTCAGCGCGCCGGTGCTCATCAGATGGGGGCCGGCGCACAGGTCGGTAAAATCGCCCTGCTGATAGACCGACAGCTGCCAGCCCTTTTCGGCGTATTCCTCCAACAGTTCCAGCTTGTAGGTCTGGCCCTTGAAGATCTCCCGGCCCTCTTCCACGGTGATGAACCGCTTCTCCACCGGCAGGTCCGCCTTGACGATCCTTTTCATCTCGGCCTCGATGGCTTCGAACTGGTCCGGCGTAAAGGGCTCAGTGCCCCCGATGTCATAGTACCAGCCGTCGTCCAGCGCCGGGCCGATGCCGAACTGGGCGGCCGGGAACAGGTGCTGGATGGCCTGCGCCATCACGTGGGCGCCGGTGTGCCAGAACGCATGCCTGCCCTCCTTGTCCTCAAAGGTGAGGATATCCAGCCGGCAATCCTGTTCCAGCGGGGCGCGCAGGTCCGCCAGCTCCCCGTCGATGCGCACGCTGGTGGCCGCTTTGTACAGCCCCATGCCCAGGCTTTTTGCCACCTCGGCGGCCGGCGTCCCGGCCTCAAACTCCCGGATCACGCCATCTTTCAATGTGACCTTGATCATAGCTATCTCCTCCTGTGTCAACTGCTGCCCCGCTGTCTTTTTTTCGTTTTGCGGCGGGCCCTTTCCGGGGACAAACAAAAAGGACCCATCCCGTTCGGGATGAGTCCTTGTGACCCATGGTTCCACCCGCATTGCGCCGCAGACGCGGCGCCGCTCGTTTGGGGGATAACGGCCCGGCCCGGCGGGGGTTCGCCCCCGCGCTCCGCGGCGGTAAGCAGCGCTGTGTCGCCGTGCGGGTTTCCACCCTGGCCGGCCCTTTCCGGGCCCGGCGCAGCCCCCTGCTCTCTGTCCGGTCACAGTACAGCCCATGTCCGCGTCATCGCTTTGACTGCTCAAATTCTACACCTGCGCAAGAAACTTGTCAACCGCCCCCGTAAATTTCTTGACAACCCCTCCGGCAGGTCTTAAAATAGGAATATAGTGTATTTGTATAGTATATCTTGATATAAAATACATTAAATTGACAAAAACTCCCAAAATTTAAGGAGGACCCCTATGGTATCGACCGGCATTGCCGTGTTGATAGCCGTTGTTGTGGGCGCGGTAGCTGCGGCTATCGCTTTTTCTTGTGGCATTGCCTATCGGCGCAAAGTGGCGGAGCAGAAGGTCGGCTCCGCGGAGGAAGAAGCTAAAAGAATCATCAACGACGCTATCAGAACGGCGGAACAAAAGCGGAAAGAGGCCGCTATCGAAGCAAAGGACGAAGTGTTCAAACTGAAGGCGGAGGCCGACAAGGAGATCAAGGAGCGCCGCTCCGAGGTCACCCGGCAGGAGCGCCGCCTCGACCAGAAAGAGGAGAACATCGACCGCAAGACGGCTGCTCTCGAGCAGAAAGAAGAGGAGCAGAAAAAGCGCGCCGAGCTGGTGGAGGCGAGGCTCGCCGAGATCGACCAGATGCGCGAGCGGGAGACCGAAAAGCTGGAGCATATCTCCGGCCTGTCGGAGGAAGCGGCAAAAGAGATGCTGCTCTCCCGCCTGGACGAGGAGCTGGTGCATGAAAAAGCGCTGAAGATCAGCGCCTTTGAGACCCAGACCAAAGAGGACTGCGACAAGCTGGCTCAGGAGCTGATCACCCAGGCGGTGAGCCGCTGCGCGGCCGACCATTCCAGCGAGATCACCGTCTCGGTGGTGCCGTTGCCCAGCGATGAGATGAAAGGCCGCATCATCGGCCGCGAGGGCCGCAATATCCGCGCCCTGGAGACCGCCACCGGCGTGGATCTTATCATCGACGACACGCCGGAGGCCATCACCCTTTCCAGCTTTGACCCGGTGCGGCGCGAAGTCGCCCGCATGACGCTGGAAAAGCTGATCGCCGACGGGCGCATCCATCCGGCCCGCATCGAAGAGACGGTCGAAAAATGCCGCCGCGAGCTGGACGCCACCATGAAGCGGGAGGGCGAGCGCGCGGTGATGGAGGTGGGCGTTCACGGCCTGCACCCCGACCTGGTCAAGCTGCTCGGCCGCCTCAAATACCGCACCAGTTACGGCCAGAACGTCCTCAACCACTCGATGGAGGTGGCCTATCTCTCCGGCCTGATGGCCTCCGAGCTGGGGCTGAACGTCAACATGGCCAAGCGTGCCGGCCTGCTGCATGACATCGGCAAGGCGCTGACCCACGAGATCGAGGGCAGCCATGTGATGATCGGCGTCGACCTTGCCCGCAAGTACAAGGAGAACCCGGCCATCATCCACGCCATCGAGGCGCATCACGGCGACGTCGAGCCCCAGACCCCGTTGGCTTTCATCATCATGGCCGCGGACGCGATCTCGGCGGCCCGGCCCGGCGCGCGCCGCGAGAATGTGGAGAACTATATCAAGCGGCTGGAAGATCTGGAGGCGATCTCCTCCAGCTTCCCCGGCGTGGAGCGCAGTTATGCGATCCAGGCGGGGCGCGAAGTGCGCATCATGGTCAAGCCGGAACAGGTGGCGGACGACCAGCTCACCATTCTGGCGCGGGATATCGTCAGAAAGATCGAGGACGAGCTGGAGTATCCCGGTCAGATCAAGATCAACGTCATCCGCGAAAACCGGGCGACGGATTACGCGAAGTGACATTGAGCATCATCTGCTTTCAGGGCGCGGGAGGATTCCCGCGCCCTGCTTTGTTTCAGCCGCGGCTTTTTCTTACCTAAAGAAAACCACGCGCCAGGCGAGTGGTTCAAGAGAAGCCTTATGGCGAGCATGGAGAGAAAGGAACGCCCTTTGCCAGGAGGGAAAGAGCAGCCTGATGATATAGGAAAAGTATCCAAGGGGGCGGTACAAGTATAAAATCGAGAATTCCGGTGTAGGAGATTTCATGCAGATAACGCGGGAAATAATGCAAAAAAAAGAAGAAACTATACGGCGCCAGCTTGAAGAAGATGAAGCAGGTGAACAGCTGACGATGGGGAATTTCGAATAAGCCCGTTTACGGGCAGCAAGCAGACGATCTCTCGCGGCTGGCAGCCCGTACCAGCGCGGCATACCGCGCGTGCTGATATTCCAGAGTTTTATCCGTCTGTGAAAAGCCCCCGGCTTTGCCGGGGGATATTTCTTTCCTCTTTTCCACATTTTTCGGCGGCCCCAAAAACGCGGCCCGTCTGGACCGCGCGCCGCCGTTTCTCGCCTTTTGCCCCGAAGCTGCACGCAGGCCCTTTTGCGGCGCGCTGCGGGACAGGGCAGATTTTCGGGTTTGCATCCCCCTCCGCGGCGGGGGATGCGCGGCCTTTCCTGTGGGGTGGGTCTATCTGGCCTGCCTGTGGGGTCCGCTTGATCTGCCTGTGGGGTCCGCTTGATCTGCCTGTGGGGTCCGCTTGATCTGCCTGCGGGGTCTGTCTGGCCTGGCTGCAGGCTCTGCTTGGCCTGGCTGCGGGGTGGGTCTGTCTGGCCTGCCTGCGGGCGCGTCCGGCTGCGCCGGGCGGCGGCGAGGCGGTGCGGCCGGGCAGTGCGACCGGGACTGCAAAAAAGCCCGGTCCTGGCGGGACTGGCGGCGGGACGGCGGCGCCCGGCGGGACAGGCGTTTTCCCCCCCTCTTTTTTCGCGGTGGGACCGCGGCGGGACTTTCTCCCCTGCGCGCGCCCGACAAAAAAAGCCCCCTTGCGGGGGCGGTGGTCTTACTGCGGTTTACGGCGCCAGATGGTTCAGGTCACGCGGGAAGAGGCTGGCCTGGCGGATGTTGGCCAGGTCGCAGAGCTTCGAGGTGAGGCGCTCCAGCCCGATGCCCAGGCCGCCGTGGGGCGGCAGCCCGTATTTGTGCGCGGCGAGAAAGCTCTCAAAATCCGCGGGGTCCATATTGCGCGCTTTCATCTTGGCCACCTGCTGCGCATAATCGTGGATGCGCTGGCCGCCGGTGGTGATCTCCAGCCCGCGGAACAGCAGGTCAAAGCTGAGCGCTTCCTTGGGGTTTTCCTGATCGTCCATGACGTAAAAAGGCCGCTTTGCCGAGGGGAAGTGGGTGACAAAGACGAACTCGCTGCCCGTCTGCTGCAGGATGTGGCTGCACAGCAGCACCTCGTCGTCGGCCGTGAGGTCATTGCGGTTCTTGCCGCCGCCCACGGTTTTCAGATAAGCCAGCGCGTCGGCAAACTTTACGGCAGGGATGGCTTCCACCGCGGGCAGCCGCACCCCCAGCAGTTCGATCTCCGGCTGGTAATTTTCCGCCAGATGCGCCATCACATGCCGCAGCATGGCGGTCTCCATGTTCATGACGTCCGTCATGTCCCGGATATAGCCCATCTCAAAGTCCAGCCCCACATACTCGTTCAGATGGCGGCTGGTGTTGTGCAGCTCGGCCCGATAGACCTCGCCCACCTCGAACACGCGGTCGAAAAAGGCCACCCCCATCTGTTTGTAAAACTGCGGGCTCTGGGCCAGCACCGCGTCGCTGCCGAAATATTTCAGCCGAAAGACCTCCGCCCCGCCCTCGGCGCTGATGGCCGTGATCTTGGGGGAGTGGATCTCGGCGAAATCGTTCCGCAGCATAAAATCGCGAAAGCCGTTTTCGATCCCCTCCATGACGCGGAAGACCGCCCGCTCACGCGGGTGGCGCAGCGCCACGGCGCGGTATTCCAGATTGGTGCCCAGCGTGGCTTTCAGGCTGCGGTCCGCCATGTTCAGCGGGTAAGGCGCGGCCGGGCGCGAAAGCACCTCAAAACCGTCCAGCAGCAGTTCCACGCCGCCGGCTGCCCGCTGCTCCAGGCGCACGGTGCCGGTCGCCGAGATATAGCAGCCGTCCTCCAGCGCCGCCGCGTCGTCCCTGCAAACGCTCTGGTCATAGACGGTCTGGAGCAGGTAGCGCCCGGTGCGCAGGATCACAAAGGCGATCCCTCCGAGCGCGCGGATATTGTGGACGCAGCCCTCCACCGTGGCCTTGCGGCCCGCCATCTCTGCCAGCCGCCCGGGCGTCATACAGCCGGGCAGTTGTTCTCCTCTGATCTCCTTCATCATTTCTCCCACCTTTTCCTTGACCGTCCCGATCTGCGGGCAGAGGCCGGGAAGCCTTGGTCAAAAGGCCTCCCACCGCCGCCCGCTTTGCGTTTTCACACTCTCGCGGCCGTCTTTTCCTGAATTTTTTAATACCCACCATTCTAGCAAAAACGGCGGTGCATTGCAACACCGGGCGGCCGTTCCAGCCTGTTTTTTTCGGCCGCCGCGCCGCGGAGCCTTTCCCCGGTCCATTTTTCGATCTGTTCCCGCCCGGCCCCGCCGGCCCGGGCGGCGCGCCCCGATGGTAACGGATCTCTTTACCAATGTTGTTTTTGCCCCGTCCCCCTGATACAATGGTCAAAGTACGTTAACGAAAGGAGTCTGAAAAATGGAGCGGTCCCGGGTGATCATCGACAGGGCGGCCTGCATCGGCTGCGGCCTTTGCAGCAGGGTCTGTGCCGCGCACAATATCGCGGTCACCGATCACAAGGCGGTCACGGTTTTGGACGACTGCATGTTGTGCGGGCAGTGTTCAGCAGTCTGCCCGCAAAAAGCCATTTCGCTCTCCGGCTGCCCGGACAGGCAGATCGAAAAAAAAGGGGAAGTACGGCTGGAGCCCCGCGACGTCCTGGAGGTGATCCGCTTCCGCCGCAGTATCCGCAGCTTTAAGGAAACGCCGGTGCCGGGGGAAGTGATCGCACAAGTATTGGAGGCGGGCCGCCTCACCCATACGGCCAAAAACAGTCAGGACGTCTCCTTTGTCGTGCTGGATAAAGAGAAGGACCGCATCGAAAAAATGGCGGTCAGGGTGTTCCGGACCATCAAACCGGTCGCCGATCTGTTCAGCCCCATGGCAAAAAACAACAAAATCGACGACAACTTTTTCTTTTTCCGCGCCCCCGCCGTGATCGTCATCCTGGCAAAGGATAAGACGAACGGGCTTCTTGCCGCTCAAAACATGGAGTTTGTTGCGGAGGCCCATGGCCTGGGCGTACTGTACAGCGGATTTTTCACCATGGCGGCCAACGCGTCGCGGAAAATCAAAAAAGCCCTGGGCGTTCCAAAAGGGGAAAAAGCCGCAATGACCCTGGTGCTCGGTTATCCGGACGTCAGGTTCCTGCGCTCGACCCCGCATAAAAAGTTAGACGCGCGATTTTTGTAGGAGGTCCCCGGCGTGGAAAAAGAATGTGAAAAAAATTTAAAACGCATCATCACCGGGTTCCGGCAATGCCGGAACGCCTTTACCGCCATCGGCGACGAGACAAGGCAGCTTATCCTGCTTGCGCTGCTGGAGAGCGACCTGTCCGGCATCCGCGTGGGCGAGATCGCACAGAAAACGCATCTCACCCGGCCCTCGGTCTCTCACCATCTGCAGATACTGAAAGAGGCGGGCATCGTCGCCATGCGCCGCGCAGGCACAAAAAATTATTACTATTTAAGCGACGACGAAACGCGGTGGAAAGAAATCGCCGGGCTGGTGGACGCCGTCTATGCGAGCGTCCGGCATATCAGCTCACGCCCACAAGAAGGAGGCATAACATGATCCTGTATTTTTCTGGCACCGGCAACAGCGCCTACGCTGCAAAAAGGATCGGCAGGGAGATCGGCGATGAAGCCGTCGATCTTCTGGAAAAAATCAAAAGCGGCGACTTTTCGGAGATGCGCTCTCAGCGCCAGTGGGTCGTCGTGGCGCCGACCTATGCCTGGCGGATCCCCCGCATCGTGCACAGCTGGCTGGAAAAGACGCCCCTGTCGGGAAACGGCGATATTTATTTTGTGATGACCTGCGGCGGGAGCATCGGCAGCGCGGGCCGGTATCTTGAACGGCTTTGCGCTCAAAAAAAGATGAATTACCGCGGCTGCGCCGGGATCACGATGCCGGAAAACTATATTGCGATGTTCGACGTGCCGGCCCGGGAACAGGCGGATGAGATCCTGGAACGGGCCGAAGAAGCCATCGACCGCGCGGCTCTTGTGATCAAAAACGGAGATCCCTTTCCCCGCCCCGCCCTCTCCTTTGGGGACAAAGTGAACAGCGGCATCATAAACGATATCTTTTATCCCGCGTTTGTCCACGCAAAAAAGTTTTACACCACCGACGCCTGCGTCGGGTGCGGAAAATGTGTCGGGGTCTGCCCGCTGAGCAATGTCCGGCTGGAGAGCGGAAAGCCGGTGTGGGGCGATCACTGCACCCACTGTATGGCCTGCATCAGCCGCTGCCCGGCCCAAGCGATCGAATACGGGACCCACAGCCGGGGGCTGCCGCGCTATACCTGCCCCAGACAGGCCTGACAAAAGCGGGCCGCAGCCAGCGGCGGTCAGATGCGCGGCGCGGCGGCGCGTCTTTTTTCGCGGGCAGGGGCCGCGCTTTGCGGCCGCAGCGCCGGTGCGCCTGCCGGCCGAAAAGCGCGCCGCAAGAGCCGCAGGATCACAAAGAGCCGCCGGGGACAAGACATGCGCGTCTTGTCCCCGGCGGTTCTTCGTCCCGGCCCCGGGACATGCGGGGGGCGTTTTTTTCAGCGTCCGGCGTTTTGTCGGCTGGGTTCAGGCGTTCCGCGCCGTGTCCAGCACCTTGCGGATCTTCTCCCGCGTGCAGGCGCCCTCGTGCAGCTTCTGATCTCCCATAAAATAGCAGGGCACATAATAGTAATCATAGCTGTCGGCCAGGGCCGCGTTCTCGTTTTCATCGATCTCGTTGACCGGCACCTGGGCATAGCCGGGGTCCTCCTCGCAGAGCTGCCGCATATACTCCCGGGCCATGCGGCAGTGGGGACAGCCTTTCATGGTGAACAGGGTCAGTTCTTTCATCTCTCTTCGCCTCCTTTGACGAGCGGTGGGCCCCCGGGCGGCGCAGACAGGCGGGGCCGGGCGGCCTTCCCCTGTATTATATCAAGTTTTACGGAAAAATGTGTGCCGTACGACAGAAGTTTGCTTAACACGCCGCCCTTTTTGTGTTACAATACTGGAAAAATATGCAAGCCCCGCCCCGCGGCACCCTCCGCCCGGCGGCAGCCCGCGCGGAGGTGAAACGGATGCAGGAGATTCGGGGTACGGCGGCTTCGGCCGGGCTGGCGCTCGGCCCCGTCAAGGTGCTCACCCGGCGCTATTCGGCGCTGGGGCGCACCGTGCTTGAGCCGCGGCGGGAGGCCGCGGTCTTTGAGGCCGCCGTGGAGCTGGCCAAAAGCGAGATCGCGGCGCTGCGCGGGCGGGCCGCGGGGGACGACAAGGCCATTTTCACGTTCCAGCGGGAGGTCCTCAGCGATCACGGCCTGCTGGCCGAGATCCTGCACTATATCGATGCGGGCGCCGGGGCGGCGGCGGCGGTGGAGCGTGCTGCCGGTATCTATACGGCCAAGATGCGCAGCATCCCGGACGAGTATCTCTCGCAGCGGGCCTGCGATATCCAGGACGCCTGCCGCAGGGTGGTGGACATCCTGGACGGCCGCCCGCGGGAGCGGCTGACCATAGACGCGCCCTGCATCCTGGTATCGGACGAACTGCTGCCCAGCGACATCGTCTCGGTGGACCACAGCCTGCTGCTGGGCATCGTCACAGCGGGCGGCTCCGCCCAGAGCCATGCCTCTATCATCGCCCGCACCTTCGGCATCCCCGCCGTGGTGCTGGCCGGCCCCCAGGCGCTGGCGGTGCCGGACGGCGCCCCCTGCGCGCTGGACGGCGCGGGCGGGCTGCTGGTGGTGGAGCCGGACGAGCCCACCTACGCCCGTTATGCCCACCGCATCAATCTGGCCAAACGCCGCCGCGTCTCCCAGGAGCGGCTGCGCACCACCCCCTGTGTCAGCCGCGACGGTGTCTCCATCAGCCTGCTGGCCAACTGCAGCGGGCCCGCGGATATCACCCATGCCCTTGAGCTGGGCGCGGACGGGGTGGGCCTGGTGCGCAGCGAGTTTCTCTTTTTGGGCGGCGCGCTGCCCGATGAAGCGTGTCAGGCCGCGTTTTACCGCGACTGCGTGCGCGCCGCGCGCGGCCGTCCCATCACCATCCGCACGCTGGACATCGGCGCCGACAAAGAGGTCGCGGGACTGACCGGCACGGAGCCCAACCCCGCCCTGGGGCTGCGGGGGCTGCGCTTTTCGCTGGCGCACAGGGACCTGTTTTACACCCAGCTTGCGGCGCTGCTGAAAGCCGGGCTGGAGGGCCCGCTGAAAGTGATGTTCCCCATGGTGGCGTCGGTGCAGGATCTGGAGCGCGCGCTGGCGGCTGTGGACGAGGTCAGGCAGATGCTCTCGCTGCGCGGGGAGGCCTTTTCAAAAGACGTCGAATTTGGTATCATGATAGAGACCCCGGCCGCTGCCCTGATGGCGGATGAACTGGCCGCCCGCGCCGCCTTTTTCAGCGTGGGCACCAACGATCTGACCCAATACACCCATGCGGCCGACCGGGTCAACCCTGCAGTGGAGCAATATTATACCCCCGCCTCTCCCGCCGTACTGCGGCTGCTGCGGTTTGTGGCCCGCAGCGCGGCGGACGCGGGCATCGGGGTGTCTGTGTGCGGCGAGTCCGCCGCGGACCCCGCGCTGGCGCTGCTCTACGCGCGCGCGGGCATCCGCAGCCTTTCGATGGCCGCCCCCTCGATCGCGGAGGTGAAAGAACGGCTGCTGGACGAGACCATCTCCATCGGCTAGCGCCGGCGGCACAGCCCCGCCGCAGGTAAAAAAGCCGGGCCCGGCCCGGCGGTAAGGAGCGTTTCATGTCGAATTATGTGATCATCACCGATTCCACCGGCGATCTCTCCGCCGAACTTGTGCGGGAGATGGAGGTGGAGGTCATCCCGATGGAGTTCACCGTCGGGGACAAGCCCTATAAGAACTATCCCGACAACCGCGATCTGCCCGCCAAAGAGTTTTACGCGCAGCTGCGCCAGGGGGCCGCGGCGACCACTGCCCAAGTGAACGCGGCGACCTATGTGGAGACCGCCGCGCCCTTTTTACAGGCGGGCAAGGACGTGCTGATGCTGATCTTCTCCTCCGGGCTGTCGGGCAGTTTCAACTCCAGCTGTCTGGCGGCGGAAGAGCTGCGGGCCCGATTCCCCGGCCGCACGGTGCGCACGGTGGACACCCTGGCCGCCAGCATGGGCGAGGGGCTGCTGGTCTGGCATGCCTGCGCGCTGCGCAGCGCCGGCAAGACGCTGGACGAGGTGGCCGCCTGGACCGAGGCCAATCGCAACCGGCTGTGCCACTGGTTCACGGTGGACGACCTGCACTTTCTGCGCCGGGGCGGCCGGGTGAGCGGCGCGGCCGCCGTGATGGGCACCATGCTGAACATCAAGCCGGTGCTGCATGTGGATGACGAGGGGCATCTGATCCCCATGGAAAAGGTGCGCGGCCGCCGGCAGAGCCTGGACGCCCTGGTCCGGCATCTGGACGAGACCATCGCAGAGGGCGAAAACGGGACCGTCTTTCTCAGCCACGGCGACTGCCGTGAGGATGCGGAATATGTGGCGGAAAAGATCCGCGGCCGTCACGGCATCGAGCGGGTGGAGATCAATTTCATCGGCCCGGTGATCGGCAGCCATTCCGGCCCCGGCACAGTAGCCCTGTTCTGGCTTGGCAGCCACAAATAAAAAAACAGCCTCCGTTTGATGAACCGCCCCATTCCCTTTTTCCCTGACATTTTAAAAACCTCCAGTCGTAGTTCCTATCCTACGACTGGAGGCTTTTTTATTCAATGTCTATTTCTTCTGGTTCTGTTCATTGAGCGGAGGCTGTTTTTTGTCTCTTCTCCCTGCGCCGCGCGGCGGCAGGGACGGGGCACACAAACTTACAAAAGGCGGAAAGCGGCCTCAGGCGCCATGGCCCGCAGCGCGGGCCTCTCTGGGAAAAACGCGCCGGCTCTGCGGCCTCCACCCCCCCCCGCATAGGGGGGCTTTTGCCGCCCTGCCGAGAGACCGCGGAGCCCCCCGGAAAGACCGCACCGCGCCCGGCGCGGTCAGCGGCTTTTATTCCGCATGGGCAGCGGTTTTGAGGGCCAGCTGCACCAGATCGTCCATGCTGTGGGCGGGGTCCCTGTCGGGCAGCTCCACAAACATCTCGTTGCCGTTTTCATCGTAGCGGATGCCGGTGGTGATGCCGACCATCATCAGCGCGCGGCAGCCGAACTGCGCCGCCGCGGTGTAAAATGCAGTGCCCTCCTGCTCAGAGCAAAGCATGCCGTACTGCTTCCACATTTTGGACTTGTAGGTCTCGTCCCGGTAAAGCCGGTCGTTGCAGATGGTGCCGCCCACATAGGTGGTCAGTTTCATCTCCTTGGCGATGCGGTCGGCCGTGCAGAGCAGGCCGAAATCAGCCACCGGGGAAAAGTGGCCGTTGAACATGTTGTCGTTGATGCCGCTGGTGGTGCTGGTGGCCTGGGACAGCACGATGTCAAAGTTGCGCATCTCCTCAAGATAGCCGCCGGAGGTGCCCGCCCGCACCAGGATCTTGCAGCCGTAATCGCGGCAGAGCTCGGTGGCATAGATCAGCATGGACGGCCCGCCCATGCCCACGGCCATCACCGACACCCGCACCCCTTCGTAAGTGCCCGTATAGCAATAGGCGCAGCGCGTTTTGTTGACCAGCACCGCGTCCTGCAGATAGGTCTCGGCCATGTGTTTCGCGCGGTTCGGGTCCCCCACCAGCACGATCCGTTCGGCGATCTCGCCGGGGTTCGCGTCATTGTGCATCGTCATGGTACATCGCTCCCTTTTATCTTTTTTAGGTTCCCTGTTCTATCGGCCCGCCGGGCAGCGCCGCCGCGCAGAGCCGGCCGGGACGGCTGCGGCGGGCCTCGGGCACAGGCTGCGCGCCTGCGCCTTTGTCTGTGATCTCATTATAAAGGGTTTTTCCGCAAGTTGCAACGCGTGCCCGGCGGGGAAAGTGTGCAAAAAACGGCGGGAGGCAAAGCCTCCCGCCGAAAGGACCCCCGGCGCTGCCTGCGCCGCGGCAAAATTTGATCTTGTTCTGTCCGCCCCGATCTTCACAGCTCTTCCAGGCAAAGCCCATTCTCCGTGAGGTGCTTCGCGGCCTCGACCCCCACATAGCGGTAATGCCAGGGCTCGTAGGAGACGCCGGTCACTTCGGTCTTTCCCTTTGGATAGCGCAGGATAAAACCGTACTCGGCGCAGTGTGCCGCCAGCCACTCAAACTCCGGCGTCTGCTCAAACTCTTCGGTCAGATCGTCGTGGCTGGAATACCATTTGGCGGACACAAGATCCGCCGCCAGGCCCAGATTGTGTTCGCTGGTGCCGGGGGCGGCGACCCATTTGGCTGCCTCCCGTCTTGCCGTCTCGGCGTCGCAGCCCTGGTCCAGATAATAGTTGACCTTGCGGTTGAAAAGGGCGGTCTGCCGCTTCACACTGCGATAGGTCGAAACTAAGTAAAGGGGCAGGCCCGCATCGGCCGCCCCTTTCATCATGTCGTTGAGATGCCCGACCGCACGCGCGTCGAACAGCCGGTCGTCATAGTGCTCCACCGACACGGTCTCAACCGAAAAATCCTCCGGCAGCGGGTGGCTGCCGTTGACCAGGCGGGTCTGCCAG
Organism: Anaerofilum hominis; assembly: GCF_014287275.1. Classification (GTDB taxonomy): domain Bacteria; phylum Bacillota; class Clostridia; order Oscillospirales; family Ruminococcaceae; genus Pygmaiobacter; species Pygmaiobacter hominis. The sequence goes on along the minus strand of NZ_JACONZ010000003.1, from coordinate 66,461 downwards.
TCCCCGTCCACCTGTGCGGCGGCCGGTTTTGCGCTGGCGGACGCAGAGGCGGAGGAGGACGAGTCGCCGGAGGGGCCCATGCTGCTGGAGCCGCCCGCCATGGAAGAGCTGTCGCCCTCGCCCGGCATCATGCCGCTGTCATCCCCGCCGGGCGCCGAGCTGCCGCCCGGCATGGAAGAACCGGAAGAAGACGAGGAGGACGGGGCTGCCGAAGAGCTGGGCTTGCTGCTGGAAGAGCTGGACGAATCATCCTTGCCCCAGCAACCGGTCATCAGGGCGCCGGCCATTGCCAGCGCAAGCGCGAAGGACACTACTTTCTTAACCAACAATCCATCATTCCTTTTCCCGGGCGCCGGCGGAACCGGCGGCCCTATTGTAGATTGCCGGTCAGCGCCATCACCGCGCTCAGCGCCGCAAGGGGAGCCGTCTCGCACCGCAAAATGCGGGGCCCGAGGCCGAGAAGGGTGCAGCCTGCGCTCTGCGCCTGCCGCGCCTCTTCCGGGGAGAAGCCGCCCTCCGCGCCGGTGATGATGGCTGCGCTTGCTGCGCCCGCCAGCCGGCTATGTAAGCTTCCCCCCGGGACAAGGGCCTCGCCCCCGCCCTCGTAACAGAACAGCGCCGCGCCGTATCCTGCCGCTTCGGCGCACAGCTGAGAAAAGGAGATGGCCGCGCACACTTCGGGGATGCGGCCCCGCCCGCTCTGCTTAGCGGCCTCCCTGGCAATGCGGGCGTAACGCACCAGCTTGGCCTCTTCGTTCTTCGGCTTTGCCACACAAAAGCGGCTGACAAAAGGCACGATGCGCACCGCGCCCAGCTCGGTGGCTTTCTGGATGATGAACTCCAGCTTGTCGCCCTTTGGTATCCCCACGTATAGGGTGACCGGGAGGGCGGGTTCCGATTCACTGGCGCGGGAGGAAATTACTGTCAGACGGACAAGGTCCGCCCGTGCCTCCTCGATGCGCGCCTCGTAGTCGGTGCCCGCCCCGTCGCACAGCGTCACCGTGTCGCCGGGCTTTGCCCGCAGCACCCGGGCGAGATGCGCGGCCTCGTCCCCTTCCAGAAAGGCGGCGCCGCCCTCCACTCTGCTGGTAAAATACCGGTGGCTCATTTTCCGTCCCCCGCCGGACGCCCGGCCAAAATACAGACCCATCCGTTCTGCCGGCGGATGTCCCGCACCTCCAGCCCGGCCTGCCGGATGGCGGCGGCCACCTCGGCCTCCCGCTCGTCAATGATGCCGCTGGCGATAAAGGTGCCCGTTTCCCCCAACAGCGCGGGCACCTGCGGCGCCAGGCTGATGATGGCGTTTGCCACGATATTGGCGGTGATCAGGTCATAGATGCCCGCCGCCTGATCGGACAGATCGCCCACCTTGACGGCAAAGCGCTCCGCCACGCCGTTGAGCGCCGCGTTCTCCCCCGCCGTGCGCACGCACATGGGGTCGATGTCCACCCCGTCGGCCTCCCGCGCGCCCAGCAGCAGGGCGGCAATGGCCAGGATGCCGCTGCCGGTGCCGATATCCAGCAGCCGCTCGCCCCCTTTCACCAGCTCGTCCAGCGCCGTCAGGCAGAGGGAGGTGGTCTCGTGGGTGCCGGTGCCGAACGCCATGCCCGGGTCCAGCCGCAGCACCGTCCGGCCCGGCTGGTCATAGCTCTCCCAGCTGGGGCAGACGGCCAGCCGCCGGCCCAGCTCCATGGCGTGGTAGAACGCTTTCCACCCGTTTTCCCAGTCCGCCTCTTCCACGCCCGTCACGGAGAGCTGCGCGTGCAGCTCTGCTTTCTGCAGCCGTTCCCGCAGCAGCTCCAGCACCTCGGCCGGGTTCTCGTCCGGCGAGAGGTAAAGGTGGACCGCCACGACGCTGCGGTCTTTGTCCCGCAGCTCCTGCTCGATCAGGTCCACGTGGGCGATGGCCTCCACCTGCTCTTCCAGGTCCGAATAGTCCTCAATATAAATGCCGCCGCCCGCAATGCCGGTGGCGATGGCCTCCGCGGTCTCCGCCTCCGCTTTGGGCACCGTGATCCTGATATCCGTCCACTCCATGACGTCTCCTCCATTTTCTCCGCGTTCTGTGTTTTGCCGCCGTCTTCGCGGCGGGCAAAAGGTCCGGCCTCCGCGCTCAGGCCCGGGCGATGCCCAGCCGCACGGCCTCGTCGGCCACGGCTTTCGCCACGATGTCCGCCACGCCGCGGTCAAAGGCGGTGGGCAGGATATGATCGGCGCAGAGCTCCTCCAGCGGCACCGCCGCCGCGATGCCGCGGGCAGCCGCCTCTTTCATGCTGTCGGTGATGCGGGGCGCGCGCACCGCCAGCGCCCCCTTGAAGATGCCGGGAAACGCCAGGATATTGTTGACCTGGTTGGGATAGTCGCTGCGCCCAGTGCCCACCACCGCCGCGCCGCCGGCCTTCGCCTCTTCGGGGAAGATCTCCGGCGTGGGGTTCGCCATCGGGAAAAGGATGGGGCGCTCGGCCATGGCGCGCACCATCTCCGCCGTGACCAGGCCCGGCCGGGAGACGCCCACAAAGACGTCCGCCCCCTGCAGCGCCTCGGCCAGCCCGCCGCGGCGGCCCTCAAGGTTAGTGACCTTTGCCATCTCGGCCTGGGCGGGGTTGTTCTCCGGCGCGCCGTCATAAACGATGCCGAAGCGGTCCACCAGCGTCACGCTGCCCAGCTTCATCTGCAGGATCAGCCGGGCGATGGAGATGCCTGCCGCGCCCGCGCCGTTGATGACCACCCGCACGCTGCCCTCCGGCTTGCCCACCACCTTGAGCGCGTTGATCAGGGCTGCCGAAAGCACGATCGCCGTGCCGTGCTGGTCGTCGTGAAACACGGGGATATCGCACACCTCCTGCAGCCGCCGCTCGATCTCAAAGCAGCGCGGGGCCGAGATGTCCTCCAGATTGATGCCGCCGAAGCTCTTGGAGATCAGCTGCACGGTGCGCACGATCTCGTCCGGGTCCTTGGAGTCGATGCAGATGGGAAACGCGTCCACGCCGCCGAACTCTTTGAAGAGCACGCATTTGCCCTCCATGACCGGCATGCCCGCCGCCGGGCCGATGTCCCCCAGCCCCAGCACGGCCGTGCCGTCGGTGACGACAGCCACCAGATTGCCGCGGCGGGTATAGGTATAGCTCAAGTCCTCCTCTTTTTCGATCTCTTTGCAAGGTTCGGCCACCCCGGGCGTATAGGCCACCGCCAGATCCGCCATGGTCTCCAGTTTCGCCCTGCTGGTCACCTCGATCTTGCCCTGCCACTTTTTGTGCGCCTCCAGCGCCTGCTGCCGCCTGTCCATCTGCTCCGCCATAAAACGACTCCCTTTCTCCCGCGCCGCCGCGCAGCGTCCTGTTTTCCCCCATTATAACAAACACTGTTCAAAAGAAAAAGTTTTTGTGCCCGCCGCCCTCTGCCGCCGCCGGAAAGCAGGTGGCCGCAGGCCTCCTGTTTTGGTCAACAGGAATGAAATGTTTTTGGCAAAATGCATAAATAATTTTAATTTTTTGTTATTATTTTAACAATAATTGACAATTCCAGTTGGGGCGCGGTATGATGAGGCTGTCAGACAGTTTTTACTTTTCAGTGAAAGGGTGAAAGAGGATGGAACGATCAAAGCCATTGCTGCTGCTGGACAACAACTCTCTGCTGGAAGTGCTGCATCAGGGCAACTACCGCGTGCAGGAGATCTCTTTTGAAGAGGTCAAAGCCATTGTCGAGATGCAGAACAGCCGCGAGATCACCCGCTGCTTTGCGGACGCGGTGATCGAAGACCTGCTGTACCGGCATCTGGACATTGCGGTCAGCAACTTCCGCTATGCGCCAGCGGACCTGCTGGAGCCCGGCCAGGACGCCATTGTCTTTCGCCTCTATGTGACCCCGTCGGAGACGCAGCCCAGCGTCCGCACCTCTTACGGCAACGAGGCGACCAAGATCCAGAACCTGTATGTGTACTGCCAGTTCATCACGCGGGACGACCCCGATGACCTCGCAAAGCCCTGAGCGGCAAAGCCCTGAGCGCAAAACCCCTGCGCGCGATCGCTTTTTTCCTTTGCGCCCCTGCCGCCCTGAGGCAGACGGCCGGATGCGGGCGCGCGGCAAACCGCACAGCACAAAACAGGCGGCCCGTTTTTATAAAACGGGCCGCCTGTTTTGCTGCGATACGACCAGCCGTGCTGCGCGTCCCCAAACCGGCCCGCGGTGCGGCACGGCCCTCCGGGGGCTGCGCCGAGGACCGGAAGCGGTCCTCGGCAAAAAGCGCCGGCCCCCGCCGTTCCTCCCGTGGGACGCCGCCGGGGGACTTCTCTCTCCGCCGGCCCGCTTTTTCCCGCCCCGGGACGGTTTTTTCCTTTCAGCCCTGTACCGCTCCAGGACGGTCCGGCAGCACAGGGTGGGATGCTCTTCTTTTTTAAACGGCTTTTTGTGCCCTGTAAAGAGTTTTACAGGATCGCCGAGCCGCCGGTGACGATCCAGCAGGCCATGCAGGCGACCGTGACGCCGCCCGTATAAATATTTGCCGTGCGCCGGTAGCAATAGGTGCAAAGAACGCTGAACACCAGTACCTGGGGCACAAAGACGATCATCAGGGACATGAACGGCCCCCCGAACGTGGTGCCGAACAGGAGATCTGCGCCGGGGCCGATCCCCGCAAAGAACGGCAGATATTCCAGCAAGATCATCAGCAGGACGCCGCCGGTCATGCACAGCGCGTTTTTATACCAGTCCTGCACAAATCCTCTGAGCCCGGGGCGGAGGGTCGAGGGCTTGATCATCTGGGCAAAGACCTTGCTGTTGTTTAAAAGGAAAAACAGTAGAAAGACCGGCAGATAGACCAGGAACTGCCCAAACCGCTCGGCGGAAAAGCCGCGGAAGAACGGCCAGATAAAGCGCAGGTCCAGTTGGAACACGGCCTGATAGAGGACCGTCAGCCCATACAGAAAGCCCACCATACAGCATGCCAGCAGCGCGCCGCGGCCGCACAGGAACCAGTCGATGCGCCCCGCCTGCTGCGGGCCGGAAAAGCCGAGATCATAATAGTCCAGCGGCTGGCCGCGCTTTTTGGAGCGCTTCCACTGGACGATCATGGTGATCAGCATCACGGCGCTCAAAAGCAGATACCAGGACAAAAAGCCGTTCCCGATGGTCATGCGGAAAATATTTTCCGGCACCGGCAGCAGGCCGTGCCCCAGCTGGGTCATAAAGGGATAGCTGAGCCCGGCGATGAGGATGGTCAGCGCCGCTTCCCTCCAATAGCGCCCCCCGGTCTTGAGCCTTGCCGGGCGGTCGGGCAGCGGTTGCACCACCTTTTTAAAAAAGGGGATCGTGAGCAGCAGCTCCATCAGCGGGATCATGGCGGCGATCGCCAGCAACATCGCCGCCAGCCCTGCAATTTCCTTGATCTGGTAGCGCTGGTCGGTCGCCGCCAGATCGGTGTCCAGCTCCAGCGCGTCCCCAAACCAGTCCATCGCCGCAGAAATGGCGTGGCCGTCATGGGTCGTCAGCCGGTGGTTGGTGCGGATCAGCTCGCACCGCCGGGCCGAACCGTCGGAAAAGTCCCCATAGGTGGTATTCCACCGGGCGCCGTCCTCGACCCCGAGGAATCCCAGCCGCAGCGGGGTATCGAGCAGGGCATCCGAGACCGTATTCTGAAAGTCCCGGAAATAGTTGAACTCGTCATATTTCGCCGTTAAAAGCAGGACGTTGTTGAAATAAGTACTGCCGGGATCATAGGCGTCTTCGGTGAAAAGTTCGCCGCATTGAAGCACGACTGCCCTGGGGGCAATGTCCTTCCCCTGCGCCCCCACGGCGCCCGCATAGGCGGCCGCCGTGGACCAGGACGCCCAGGTGCCCATCGAGTGGCCGCTGATCCCCAAACGGGTACTGTCCACATAAGGCAGCCCTGCCAGCAGGGCGTACCCCTCTATGCCTCCCATCGAGCTGTCCTGTATCTTATTGCCGTGGCTGTCGGTGGAATATCGGTCCCTGAAAAAGCTCAGATTGGAAAAGTTCATCATAACGCGGTAGCGCACCGGGCCGCTGATCTCCACCAGGCTGCCGTCCCCCTCGCGGTCCAGGCCATAGCTGGTGTTCAATTTGTGGTCCACATATCCGCGCTCCCGCATGGGGACCGCGGTGGAGCCATGGCCGTATTCGTCCAGCGCCACCACGACCGCTCCCCGCCGGGCCAGCTCGACCGCGTAGGCCGCGCTGGTGTCCTTATCGTTCTGATATCCGTGCAGCAGCAGCACCCCCGGTGCAGGCTGCTGCTCCGTGGCGCTGGCGGGTCGGTACAATTTGTAGGCGATCTCGCCCCTGGGCGTCTGCAGCACCTGTGTGGTGACGCGCACGCCGCCGAAATCGGTCTGCACGGCATAGGCCAGCGCCATGCACAGCGCCGAGCACGCCAGCAGCGCCGCCAGCAGGCCCGCCCACTTTCTGCGGTTTGTTTTCATCCTGAAACCTCCTCCGAGCACAGTTTGGTCTAACCAGATTTCCACAATCCATTGTAGCGCATGGAATTTCGGCTTTCAATTGGCATATTCGCTTGAATTTTTCCTATAAGATATTATATAATACCAATGGTTCTGGTCTGACCAAAATCGATGAGACAAGGGGAGGTATCTCTTTCATGCAATTTTCTGCTATCGTTGCGCCCACGGTCAAAGAATTGTTTGTAAACCAGATCGAGGATAAAATACTGACCGGCGAGCTGGAGATCGGCCAACGGCTGCCCAGCGAGCGCGAGCTGGCGGAGACCATGCGGCTGAGCAAGACCGCCGTCCACAGCGGTATCGCGGATATGGAGCGAAAAGGATTTCTGCGGGTGGAGCCCCGCCGCGGTATCTTTGTCAACGACTATGCGCGCTATGGGACGCTGGAGGCTTTGGAATCCATCATGCAGCACAGCGGTGGGCAGCTGGACCGCCGGAACGTGCGCTCTGTGCTCGAGATGCGGGAGGCGATCGAGGGCTATTGCCTGCGCAAGGTCGCGGCCGCCCCCTCCCCGGAGCTTCTGGAAACTCTGCAGTTTCTGCTCAGCAGGGCGCACCAGCTGGCCGACCAGGGCGGCGACTGTTACGAGGAACTGGCTGAGATCTACTTTACTTTTCATCACGCGATCTGCGTGGCCTCTCAAAACACCCTGGCCCCCCTCATCATGAACGCCTTTCACAAACCCGCGGTGCGGTTCTGGCGCAACTCCGCCCGCACGCTTGGCCTGCGCTTCAGCGTGGGCCGCCTGGAGCGCTTTATGCAGCTGATCGAAGCCAGGGACGTCGAGGGCGCCTGCGCTTATCTCAAGCAGATCTCCGACACCTCAGACAGCATCGTACAGGAATAAAAAAAGTCCTCCCCGCAAGGTGGGGGGGACACAAAAGCGGGGCCCGCAGCTGCAGGCCCCGCTTTTTCTTTGTTAATTGTTCCCGAACATGTCTTTCAGGGTCTTGAAAAAGCCCTTGCGCTGTTCGTAGTTTTCGTCCTTGAGGGTCTCCTCAAATTTTTTCAGCGCGTCCCGCTGGGTGCGGGTCAGCTTTTTGGGGATCTCCACATTGACCTTGACGTACTGGTCGCCGCGGCCCTTGCCGTTCAGATACTGGATGCCCTTGCCCCGCAGCCGGAACACGGTGCCGCTCTGGGTGCCCTCCGGCACCTTGTACTGCACCTTGCCGTCGATGGTGGGCACCACGACCTCGTCCCCGATCACCGCCTGAGAATAGGTGATGGGCACCGTCACCCAGACGTCGTACTTATCCCGCTCGAACAGGGTGTCCGGGCGCACGGTGACGATGACGATCACATCCCCCGCCGGGCCGCCGTTCAGGCCCTTGTCGCCCAAACCGCGCATGGCAAGGCTCTGGTCGTCGTCGATGCCCGCCGGGATCTTGACCTCCAGCTTTTTGCTGCTGGAGACCCGGCCGGTGCCCGAGCACTTGCGGCAGGGGGTCTTGATGATCTTGCCCCGGCCGCCGCAGCGCGAGCAGGGCCGCTGGCTCTGCATCACGCCAAACGGGGTGCGGGTCTGGGTGGTCACGGTGCCCCGGCCGCCGCAGTCCGGGCAGGTCTCGGGGCTGGTGCCCTTGGCCGCGCCGCTGCCGCCGCACTCGGGACAGGTATCCTGATGGTTGACCGTGACGGTCTTGGTGCAGCCGTGGGCCGCCTCCATAAAGGAGAGCGCCACCGACACCCGGATATCCGCGCCGCGCCTGGGGGCGTTGGGGTTGGCCTGACGGCGGCCGCCGCCAAAGCCGCCGCCGAAAAAGCTGCCGAAGATATCGCCCAGGTCGATATCTCCGTCAAAGCCCGCGAAACCGCCGCCAAAGCCGCCGCCCGCGCCTGCGCCGTAGTTGGGATCCACGCCCGCGTGGCCGAACTGGTCGTACCGCGCCCGCTTATCCGCGTCGCTGAGGATCTCGTAGGCCTCGTTGACCTCCTTGAACTTTTCCTCGGCCTCTTTGTCGCCGGGGTGCAGATCAGGATGGTACTTTTTGGCCTGTTTGCGGTACGCTTTTTTGATCTCGTCCTCCGAGGCGCCCTTGGCGATGCCCAGCACCTCGTAATAATCGCGTTTTTCTGCCAATGAAAGTCACCTGCCTTGCGGCGGCTGCCCGCCGCCCTATGTTCGCACCCGCCGGCGCACCGGCGGCGCTGTGTTACCCCACAAAACCGACAGGGCTCGCCGCGATATCCGCTGCGGCGGGGGCCCTGTCGGTCCGTCTTCTGACAGGGCCGCCTGCTGCGCCCCATCCGTTCTCAGCCGTCAGGCTGTTTTTCCAAAGGGCGTCTGCACCGCGGGCACCGGCCCGCCGGCACAGACGAATTTCTGTTTTTTGACGCCGTTATTTATTGTCGTCGTCCTTGACTTCGCGGTAATCCGCATCCACCACGCCGTCGTCGGCCTTGCCGCCGGCAGCGTCCGCGGCGCCCGCATCCGCCCCCTGCGCCTGCTGGGCCTGTGCAGCCTCGCTGTAAACGCGCTGGCTCATGGCGCCCACGGCTTTTTCCAGCGCCTCCTGCTTGGACTTGATGTCCGCCATGTCGCTGCCCTTGAGCGCCTCTTTCAGCGCGTCTTTGGCCTCGGTGATGGACTTTTTCTCGTCCTCGCTCATCTTGTCGCCCATGTCGGTGAGGGTCTTTTCCGTCTGATAGACCATGGCGTCGGCCGCGTTGCGGGTCTCGACCTCTTCTTTGCGCTTTTTGTCCTCCGCCGCGTACTGCTCGGCTTCCTTGACCGCTTTTTCGATATCGTCCTTGCTCATGTTGCTGGAAGCGGTGATCGTGATGCTCTGCTCTTTGCCGGTGCCCAGGTCTTTCGCGGAAACATGCACGATGCCGTTGGCGTCGATGTCAAAGGTGACCTCGATCTGCGGCACGCCGCGCGGGGCGGCGGGGATGCCGTCCAGATGGAAGGTGCCCAGGGACTTGTTGTCCTTGGCAAACTCACGCTCGCCCTGCAGCACGTTGACTTCGACGCTGGGCTGGTTGTCCGCCGCGGTGGAGAAGATCTGGCTCTTTTTGGTGGGGATGGTGGTGTTGCGCTCGATGATGCGGGTGCACACGCCGCCGTAAGTCTCGATGCCCAGGCTCAGCGGGGTGACGTCCAGCAGCAGGATGCCCTGCACGTCGCCGCCCAGCACGCCGCCCTGGATGGCCGCGCCGATGGCCACGCACTCGTCCGGGTTGATGCCCTTGAACGGATCGGTGCCCATGAACTTTTTGACTGCCTCCTGCACGGCGGGGATGCGGGTGGAACCGCCCACCAGCAGCACCTTGCTCAGCTCAGAGGGCGAAAGGCCCGCGTCCTTGAGGGCCTGACGGGTGGGGACCATGGTCTTTTCGACCAGGTCGGCGGTCAGCTCGTCGAACTTTGCCCGGGTGAGGGTGGTGTCCAGATGCTTGGGCCCGGTGGCGTCGGCGGTGATGAAAGGCAGGTTGATGGCGGTGGAGGCCACGCCGGACAGCTCGATCTTGGCTTTCTCGGCGGCCTCTTTCAGGCGCTGCGCGGCCATCTTGTCGCTGCGCAGGTCGATGCCGTTTTCTTTTTTGAACTCCTCGGCAAGATAGTCGATGATGCGCTGGTCAAAGTCGTCGCCGCCCAGGCGGGTGTCGCCGGCGGTGGCGAGCACCTCGGTGACGCCGTCGCCCATCTCGATGATCGAGACGTCGAAAGTGCCGCCGCCCAGGTCGTAGACCAGGATCTTCTGATCTTTCTCCTTGTCAATGCCGTAGGCCAGCGAAGCGGCGGTCGGCTCGTTGATGATGCGCTTCACGTCGAGGCCCGCGATGGCGCCCGCGTCCTTGGTCGCCTGGCGCTGGGCGTCGTTGAAGTACGCGGGCACGGTGATGACCGCCTCGGTCACCTTTTCACCGAGATACGCCTCAGCGTCCGCTTTGAGCTTGCCCAGGATCATGGCGCTGATCTCCTGCGGGGTGTAAGCCTTGCTGTCGATGTTCACTTTGTAATCGGTGCCCATCTCGCGCTTGATGGAAGCGACGGTGCGCTCGGGGTTGGTGATGGCCTGGCGCTTTGCCACCTGGCCCACCATGCGCTCGCCCGTCTTTGAAAACGCAACCACCGACGGGGTGGTGCGGGAGCCCTCTGCGTTGGCGATGACGACCGGCTCGCCGCCCTCCATGACGGCGACGCAGGAGTTTGTCGTGCCAAGGTCGATACCGATGATCTTTCCCATAATCTATCTCTCCTTTTGTATCAAAGCAGTGTTGGATGTTTTTTGTTTTTGGTGTGTCGATCTATTGAAACGGCCCCGCGGGGCCGAGAGTTGTCCTGCCCGCTATTCGGCGACGGCCACCGTCGCGTGGCGCACCACCCGGCCGTCCAGCTGATACCCTTTCTGCAGCACCCGCGTGACGGTGCCGCTGGGGGCCTCGTCGGTGGCGGGGTCCTGCATCACGGCGCTGTGCAGCTCCGGGTCAAAGGGCTTGCCCAGCGCCTCGATCTCCCGGATGCTCAGCTTGCCCAACGCCTCCACGCATTTGGTCAGGGTCATCTCGACGCCCTTTTTGAAGTTTTCGTCCTCCGTGGGGGCGGCGGCGGCCATCTCCAGCGTATCCACCACCGGCAGCAGCTGGGTGACCGCGAACGTGACCCCGTTGTTGAAAGTGGCGTCTTTTTCACGCGCGGTGCGCTTGCGGTAATTGTCGTACTCGGCGGCCGTGCGCATCAGGGTCTCCCGGGCGCCCGCCAGCTCCTTTTCCGCCCCGGCAAGCCGCTCCTTTACCGCGCCCAGCTCTTTTTCCAGCGCGGCGGCAGCCCTGCGTTCTTTTTTCTCCTTTTTGCGGTCCTCTTTCTTTTCCTCCTGGCAGCCGGGCCCGCCGTCCGCAGCGGGGGCCTCCTCCTGCCGGGGCGCGGGGTCCGTCTCCGGGGCGGCCTGCGGCGCCTCGCCGCAGCCGTTTTCCTTTTTGATCTCGTCTTCCATGCTGTGCTACTCCTCCTTGCCGGTGCCCGTCATCGCCTGACAGAGTTTTGCGGCAAAATATTCAAGTATTGGGATCACCTTGTCGTAATTCATGCGCGAGGGGCCCATGAGCGCGATGGCCCCGGTCAGGCCGCCCCCCGCCAGATAGCGGCGGGCCACGATGGCCACGCCCGGCATGCGGTAGCCGGGCATGTCGTCGCCCAGCAGCACCATCGGCCGGTCGTTTTTTGGCACGATCAGCCGCTGCAGTTCCTCGTGCCGGTTGAGCAGGTCCAGGCAACCGTGCAGGTTGGGCTCTATCTCGGGCCAGCTGAGCAGGTTCTGCTCCCCCTCCACAAAGACCTTGCCGCGCCCGGCCCCCTGCAGCAGCCGCACGGCGGCGGCCACCACGGGCCAGAGGTTTTTGTCCTCGCCCAGCGCGTCCCACAGCGCCTGCTGCATCTCCTGCCCGGCGTCGTCTTTCGCCACAAAGCAAAGGGTGCGGTTGATGAGGCCTGCCACCTGGGCCAGCTCCGCGGCGGAAATGGGCTCTTTGGTGACCGCCACGCGGGTGGCCACGCCGCCCACCGAGCTGACGCTGAGCACCGCGGCGCTGCAGCGCCCCACCTGCAGCACGCTGTAATAAGCGACCTTCACGTCCTCGCTTTTGGGGGTGGTGGCCACGGCGGTGAAGCCGGTGAGCTTCGCCAGCTCCTTTGCGGTGGCCTTTGCCAGCCTCTCGGGATCATAGTCGAAGTTGTCGAACGCCTCATCCACGGCGCGCCGCTCCCGCGGGGACAGCTGCAGCCGCCGCCCGTCGGCGCCCATGAGGTTTTCAATATAATAGCGGTAGCCGGCCATGCTGGGCACCCGGCCCGCGCTGGTGTGGGGCTGCTCCAGCAGGCCCAGCTTGGTGAGGGCCGCCATTTCGTTTCGCAGTGTGGCGGAGGATACTGCCATATCAAAGTGCTGCTGCAACAGGTTGGAACCCACCGGTTCTCCCCCCGCCGCATACAGGGAAACGATGGCCGCAAGTACCCGCTGTTTGCGCTCGTCCATCGCCATGCCCACACCTTCTCTCATTTTTTGTTTTTAGCACTCTATGTTCTTGAGTGCTAAATTCATTTTACAACAATTTAGACGGATGTCAAGCGCCTGCGGAAAAAATTTTCAATTTTTACAAATTAGACACAAAGCAGGACCGCCCGGCCCCTGCCCTGTCCTTTGCGGGCGCGGAGCACGGCCTCGCCGCAGGGGCGCGGGCCTCTTTTTTTGCGGGGCCGCGCACGGCAGTAGTTTGTCCTGCGCCGCCGCGTTCATGTAAGGGGACAAAAAGGCCGCCACGGGTGCGGCGGCAGGATGGGCGGGGCGGCAGGACAGACGGACGCGCACAGCAAAGGCGGGGAGAGACCGTCCCGCGCGGCCGGGACACGGAAAACCGGGCCGCACCCCGTCCGCCGCGCCGCACTGCCGGCGGCACACGCAGCCTTTCTGCACGGCGGCAGAAACAGTCTGCGTGCGCTTTGCCTCTCTCCCCATGCCGGGGGCCGCGGAGAACGCGCCGGGGCACAGGTGCCGCCAGCGTTTTGCCGGGCTTTTTTCTCCGCCGGCCACCGCCGCTTCGCGCAGGGTCCCGGCGCGGACGAAAGCTCTTGCTTTTCCGCAGGAGGGTGCCGGAAGCAGGTCCGGGCGCGCGGCAGCGCCGAGGCGCAGAGGGCAACGCTTGCTTTTCCACACCAAAATTCCAAAGGAAAGAGCGAGGGGGTGCAGCGACCGTCCCGGGTACAAAGAAAGCCCCCGCTTTTCCACACATGAGTACTGGGGGGAACGGGGTACGCGATGATAGCTCCAGGCACAGAGGAAGCCCCTGTTTTTCCGCACGAGAGCGCCGACGTAGAGAGCGCAGACACATGGCTGCGGTTTCAGATGCAGAGAAAATCCCTGTTTCTCCTCAGAAAGTCGCCGCGCAGGCGCGGACGCGCAGTGGCACTGTGGCGCAGAGGCCCCCTCTTGTTTCTCCGCACGAAAATGCCAGGGGAAAGCGCGAGGGATGCGGCAACGATCCCAGACACAAAAAAGCCCCGCTTCTCCGCGAAAAGCACCGGGGAAAAGCTTGGGGTGCACGGCTGAGGCCCCGGGCACAGAAAAGGCCTCTGTCTCTCCGTCGGAGGATGCCGGAATGGAAAACGCAGGCGCACAGCAACGATCCCAGACACAGAGAAAGCCCCCGCTTCCTCCGCAGGAGACCGCGGCCCGTTTTCCTGTCCGCGCGGACGTGTGCATTGTCCCCGCTTTTTACTTTTTTCCTTTGGCTTTCTTTTTTTTGCGCACAGAAAAGCCGAAGCTGCCCACCTTGCCCCCCAGACGGAAATATTCACCGTGGGCATAGGCCAGCAGGTCCGCTTTATCCAGCCGCAGCCTGCCCGCCGCGTCCAGCAAAGTCTCCTCCACGTCCACGGCAACGATATCGGCCAAAAACATGTCGTGGCTGCCCAGCGGGATCACCTGGAACACCCGGCATTCCAGACTGACCGGGCACTCTGCGACCAGCGGGGCCGCCACCGCCGAGGCGGCCGCGGGGGTGAGCTGCGCCAGGGCGAACTTGTCCCCCGCGCGCCCGCTTTTGCAGCCGCAGAGGTCCACCGCCCGGGCCAGCGAGGCCGGGGCCAGGTTGATCACAAACTCGCCGCTTTGCCGGATGATGGGATAGGAATTGCGCTCCGGCCGGATGGAAACATAGGTGCGCGGGGGCTTTGTGTTGAGGGTGCCGGTCCAGGCCACCGTCAGCACCGCAGGCTGCTCCAGGGTGCCGCAGCTCACCAGCGCCGGCGGCACCGGCGCCAGCAGCGCGCCGCCGCGCCAGGTCGTTTTACTCATCTCTCCGCTTCCTCTCTCTTTCGTCCCCGCCGGCAGCGGACGCGCTCGGCCGCCAAAGCGGGGCCGGGCGCGTTCGGCCGGGGGCAAACGGGGCAAAAAGCCCATGTTTTCCCCTGTATAATACCACAAACCGCATATTTTTTCCTCTCCGGCCGCCAGCTCCGTCCCGCCGCGTGTTATAATGGAGATCAAAACAACGCCTTATCGTTCAGGAGGTATCCCGATATGGAACGGCCCATCTGGTGTGACAAAGAGATCGTGGGCAAAAACGTGCTGCCCGTGCCCGGCTGCGGCTTCCCCAGCGCGTCCCTGAAAGAAGCGCTGGCGGGCCGCGAAGATGCGTTTGCCCGCACGCTGAACGGCGAGTGGAAGTTTCTGTTCTGCCCCTCGGTGGACGTCTGCCCGCAGGGGTTTGAGCAGCCGGGATTTGACGACGTCAATTTCGACCGTCTGCCGGTGCCCTCCAACTGGCAGCTGCACGGGTACGACCTGCCGATCTACTCCAACACCCGCTATCCGCTGCCCATCTCCACCAAAAAAGCGGAGATTCCCTTTGTCGACCCCGCGCGCGACCCGGTGGGGCTTTACCGGCGGCGCTTCACGGTGCCCGACGCTTTTGCCAGGCGCCGGGTGCTGCTGCAGCTGGACGGGGTCAACAGCGCGGCGGAGATCTGGTGCAACGGCAGGTTTGCGGGCTTTTGCCTGTCCAGCTTCGACGCTCACCGCTTTGACCTGACCGGGCTGTTGGCGCCGGGTGAAAACCTGCTCGCCGTCAAGGTCTACCGCTGGTCTGCCGGCAGCTATCTGGAGGATCAGGATATGTGGCGGCTGGCGGGCATCTTCCGCGACGTGTGGCTGGTGGCCGAGCCGGAGACCGGCATCCGCGACCTTGCGGTAAAGACGCTGTTCCCCGACGGCTATGAAAACGCCGTGCTGGACCTGACGGTGGACCTGCCGCAGGCGCTGCCTGAAAACGCCTGCCTGCAGGTGGTGCTGCTGGACCCCGACGGCGCGCCCGTCCTCACCCGGGAGGAGCCGCTCACCGCAGGCGGCCCGGCGCATCTCTGCTGTCCCGTTGCCGCCCCGGCGCTGTGGAGCGACGAGCTGCCCGCCCTTTACCGGCTGGCTGTCACACTGGTACAGGACGGCGCCGTGCTGGACGCCCGCGGCCTGCAAGTGGGCTTTCGGGAGGTGCGGGCCGACGGCGACCGCCTGCTGCTCAACGGCAGGCCCATCGAGCTGCGCGGCGTGAACCGGCACGAATTCCATCCCAGCTGCGGCCACGCGGTGACGCCCGAGCTGAACGAGGCGGACGTCCGGCTGCTCAAGCAAAACAACCTGAATGCCCTGCGCACCAGCCACTACCCGGGCAGCCGCGCGCTGTATGACCTGTGCGACCGCTACGGGGTGCTGGTGATGAGCGAGTGCAACCTGGAGAGCCACGGCCTTGCAAAGGTCCTGCCCCGCAGCGACCCGGGTTGGACCGCCCACTGTTTGGACCGGATGGAAAAGATGGTCACGCTGCTGAAGAACCATCCCTGCATCCTGTTCTGGAGCCTGGGCAACGAGAGCTATATGGGCGGCTGTTTCGTGCAGATGCGCCGGCGCACGCTGGAACTGGACGACACCCGCCTGATCCACTATGAACCCGACACCTCCTTTAAAGCCGCCGACGTCTACAGCCAGATGTACGCCACGGTGGCCCACGTGGAGCGGATCGGCAAAGGGCAGCCGGTCTTTCTCTCCCGCTGCAGCTACACCTCGCTGGGGCGGCGGGCCGGCGCGGGGACCTACGGCCACCGGCCCTATCTGCTTTGTGAGTACGCCCACTGCATGGGCAACAGCCTGGGCAATTTTGCCGATTACTGGAACGTTTTCCGCAGCCATGAGCGGCTGGCGGGCGGATTTATCTGGGATTTTGCCGACCAGGCGCTGTATCGGGACGGGCGCTGGTGTTACGGCGGCGATTTTGGGGATCAGCCCAACGACGGCCCCTTTGCCTTTAACGGCATCCTGCGCGCCGACCGCAGCCCCAACCCGGCCCTGTATGAGGTGCGCCAGGTGCTGGCCCCCTTTGAACTGACCCTGTCCGAGGAGGGGGCCGCTGTCAAAAGCCTGCTCCGCTTTGCCTGTGCAAGGACGCTGACCCTGCGCTGGAGCCTGTGCGAGGACGGCGCGGCCTTTGAGAGCGGGGAGCTGCCGGTGCCGCCGCTGGAGCCGGGCGAGACGGCGCGGCTGCAGATCGATTATGGGGGCCGGGAGGCCTGCGGGGCGGTGGATCTGGTCTGCGTGCTTGCGGACGCCGCCGCGTCCCCCTTTGCCCCGGCGGGCCGGACGCTGTGCGGCGCCAGCCTGCGCCTGCAGCAGCGCAGAGCCATCCAGCCCGCCGGCTGGGTGCCCGTACAAAAGGAAAAGCGGGAGCTGGTGCTCTCCAACGGGCGCTGCACGGCGCGGGTCCTGCGGCGGGACGGCACCCTTGCCAGCTTTACGGTGGACGGCGCGGAGCTGCTCTCCTCCCCCCTGCGCCCTCAGATCGCCCGGGCGGTCACCAATAACGACCGTTATCTGGGGCTTCCCGGTCCGCTGCGCCGGCTGCTCGACCCCGGCTTCTGGCTTCGGGCCGACCGCGGGATGCGCCCGGAAGCCTCCTCCCTCACCGGCAGCGGCATCCTTTTCTCTTACCGGGCGCGGGGCATGAAGCACCTTTCGCTCAGCTACCGCATGACGCAGGACGGCCAGCTGGCCATACAGCTGGTCGCCGTGTCCCGCAGGGGCGGGCTGCCCCGGGCCGGGGTCACCTTTGCCGCCGCGCCCGGGCTGCGCACGGTGCGCTATTTCGGTCTCGGCCCGCACGAAAACTATATCGACCGCAGGGCCGCCGCCCTGCCGGGGGAGTACACTTTCCCCGCGGGGGAATTCGGCCACGATTATCTCCATCCGCAGGAAAACGGCAACCGCACCGGGGTGGAGCGGTTCCGTCTGTCCGGCGCGGGGCATGCGCTGGAGGCGGTGACGCTGGGCGCCCCGTTCGAGGCCTCGGCCCACCCCTATACCCTGCAGCAGCTGGAGGCGGCGCAGCATGCGGACGAGCTCGATCGCTCCGGCCCCGTGACCGTCAACCTGGACGCGGCCCAGCGGGGGGTGGGCGGCGACATGCCCGCCATCGCCCTCACCAAGCCCCCCTATTGCCTGCACAAAAAAGAGACCTATACGCTGGAGGTCCTGCTGCGGGGCGAGTGAGCCGCAGGGCCGCAGCGGGCGTCCGCCGGACGGTGCCAAAAACTGCCGCGGAAAAGGCGGAAGCCGCGCTATAAGAGGAAAAATGGCCCCGCCGGTCTGTAAAAAGGCCTGCTGCCGCTGAAACCGCCGGGCGCGGGTGCTTTTCCGATCCGCGGGCTGTGTTTCCAGCGGCCGGTCCTGTGGGGAAGCGCCCCGAAAAACCAGTCCCGGCTGCCGCGTCCCAAAGGGGAGCCGGGGCTTTCAACAAAAAACAGGGAAACGGCAAAAGCCGTTTCCCTGTTTTTTCGTTTCTATCCTTAAAAATAGAAATACCGGCCATCGCCTAAGCACTCGGTTTATCGGCAACAACGTAGATTTCGAGAGATCCGTTTCCTTAGGCTGTGACACTTTCCTCGTTCTCATTTCCTTTACAGATCCTAATTTGTGTTACCCGCAGCCATAAAGAGAGGCGCTCAGTCTACAAATACTTTTTGATGCTATGAAGCCAAATTTTCATTGTCAGTGTTTGCGGCAGCAACTTGACATTTATATGTTGGCATTTTACATACAAAGAGCAAATTGACATATCTTTTCCTTTTTTTGCGTCTTTTAAGGCTTTTTTTACCACTTTTTCCGGGGTGACAATCCCCGGGAAACGGATGCTCTTGCCATTCAGTTCCTTTGTCAACATTGGGGTATCCACCCAACTGGGACATACTGCTGTTACGGTTATTCCAGCAGATTTCAGCTCTTTATTAAGGGCACGGGAATAATTGCGCTCAAACGCCTTTGTGGAAGCGTACAAATTTATAAATGGCACAGGTTGAAACGCAGAAGCAGAAGAAATATTAAGTATTTTTGATCCTTTTTCCATAAACGGAATACAAATATTCATTAATGTAATAGGAGCTTTACAGTTCAAGTCGATCGTCTGTTCTATTTCCAAAAACGAGAGATCTGTTGAGGGCGCCATTTTTGCAGTTCCAGCGTTATTCACCAACCATTTTACAGTCAGATCCCGTCCTTTTAGCAAGTCTGAAATAGACAGCAGATCCGCACGATCAGTCAAATCCTTGCATACCGGGATGATTTTTTCGCCGAACTCGTCTTTCAGGGCAAAAAGGCGCTGTTTATTTCTTCCAATCACCCAAATTTCATCAAGCGCTTCTTTTATGAGTTCCTGTACAAATTCTTGCCCTATGCCGCCGGACGCACCTGTCACAATCGCAATTTTTTTCACATAGATCTCCTTTTGTATGGAGGAAAAAGAAAAAGTCGAGCTCTGTTCCGCGCCGCAGTCCGCGCTGTGTTCCACTCGCAAAAGCAGCCGGGGCCCCGGGGAAGCTGGCCGCCGCGCGCCCCGGACCCGCTGCCGGGCAAACCGGCCTTACGGTTCCTTCACTGCGATCAGCGCCTTGATGGGCACGCCCTGTGCGGCAAATTTCTCCTCATATTCCGTGCGCAGGTTCCATACCGGCTCGTCGGCGTGCAGGTCCATCGTCTGATAACGCAGCGAAAACCCGCACTGGGCAAAATACTCCAGGCTTTCCCGGTACAGCCCCTCGTCGTCCGTCTTGAACCAGATCTCGCCCCCGTCCCGCAAAAAAGCGCGGTAGTTCTGCAGCTGGCGGGGATGGGTCAGCCGCCGCTTTTTGTGGCCGAACTTGGGCCACGGGTTGCAAAAATTGATGTGGATGCGCTCCACCACATCCTCCTGTCCCAGGTCGGCGTCGATCCACTGGATATTCAGCGCCGTGAGACGGCAGTTGTCCACCGGCCGCCCGGCCGCCGCATACGCCTCTTCCACCCGGCGCTTGGCCAGCACCAGCACGTCGCTGAGATAATCCACCGCCAGATAGTTGATCTCCGGGTGGGCGGCCGCCATCGCCGCCGCGTAGGCCCCCTTGCCGCAGCCCAGCTCCAGCACCAGCGGCCCGGGCCGGTCAAACGCCTCCTGCCAGCGCCCTTTCCACCGCTCCGGGTCCCCGATAAAAAACGGGCAGGCCTCCAGCTCGGGCCTGGCATAGGCCTTATGTCTCATCCTCATCCGGTCTTTCCCTCCGAAACCGCGGGGCGCGCCCCGCTTTCTTTTTTCCGCGCGCCGTGAGGCGCGCCCCCCAGCGCCGCCCCTCCGCACACCCCTTGCGCCGACAGGCCGGGGGCAGCGGCTGCACGCCGCTTTTTTCAAAAAATGTCTGCACCGCGGGCAGGGGCCCGCCGGTGCAGATCGGTTTTACGCTTTCAGACAATTTATTATCCTCGGCGTATTATTTTGCTTCCAGATCCCATTTTATCCCCGCCCGCGGCGAGGGCTTCGGGCCCGCGTTCACCCGTTCGCCCCGGTGAGCGCCTCCACCTCGGCCGCCACTGTGGGCTGGTCATTCTGAAACAGCCAGCGATAACTGTACAGCCCGTAGCCGTCTGCGCCCGCCTGACGCAGCGCCGCCACCTGACGGGCCAGGTTGGAGCCGCTGGACCACTCTGCCTGGTCGTTGCTGCCGCCGTCCCCCGCCCCGATGCGGTAGGCGCCCAGCCCCACATAGAGGCTGACGCTCTCGGCCCGGGGCAGTGCCAGCCAGCGGGCAAGACAGTTTTCAAACGCAAAATCATCCCGCCCGCTGCCGGTACGGTAATCAAATCCCCAATAGATCTGCGGCATCACATAGTCCACATAGCCGCCCTGCGCCATCCAAAGGGCCACATCGCTATACTGAATGTTGTAATTATTATCATTATTCCCCTGTGGACTTATGCCGAACGTGAGCGCCGGGTCGATCTCTTTCACCGCCGCATAGGCGTCCCGCACCAGGGCGTTCACGTTTTCCCGCCGCCAGTCGCCCCGGTCCGCGCCGGCCGCCAACCGCTCATACGCCGCCTGGTCAAAGCTGTCGTCCGCCCCCTCCGGGTAAAAGTAATCGTCGAACTGCACGCCGTCCACCTGATAATTTTCGCAGATCTCCCGCACGCCGTCCACGATCAGCTGGCGCACCTCGGGGATGGCCGGGTTGTAATAGGTCCCGCCGTCCTGCTGCAGCACCCAGTCGCTTTTTTGCGGGTCGGCCGCGTAAACGGCGGCGGGGTTGTTCTCCGCCAGCGTCTCGGGCGCGCCGCCGGCGCCGCGGATGCGGTAGGGGTTGATCAGGGCCTCCAGCCGCAGGCCGCGGCTGTGCGCTTCTTCCACCATCACGGCCAGCGGGTCATAGCCCGGGTCGCCCCCCTGGACGCCGGTGATCAGATGGCTCCAGGGGAACAGCGCGCTGCGGTAAAGCGCGTCGCCAAAAGGCCGCGCATGGGCGACCACCGTGTTTGCCCCCAGCCCCCTGATCTGGTCGAACGCCGCGGCCACCGCCGCGCGGAACGCCGCCTCGCTGCTCAGGTCCATTCCCTGATATTCCAGATAGGTCAGCCAGACCGCCCGGTATTCCTCTTTCCCGGCGGGGCCGGTCCCCGGCGCCTGGGACGGCGCGCCTGCCGCCAGCGGGATGGAGGAAGCCCCTGCGCCGGAAGAGGCCCCGCTCTGCGCCGGGCTCTCCCCGCCGCCGCAGCCGCCGAATATGGCCACTGCGGTGGCCACCACCAGCACCGCCGCCAAAACGGCGGTCAACGGCCCTTTCCCGCCGCTGCGGGCCGGTCTCTTGTTCGCCATACGCTTCCCCTCCTGTGTCTTTCCTTTTCCCGCAGCAAACGGCGTGCCGTCCGCCGCGGGCCTCCCTGCCCCTTTTCCACCGCGCTGCCCCCGCGGCGCAGCGCGCCCGGGCCGGGCGGCGCCGGCCTTACAGCGTCGCGTCCCCCGACAGGTCCGCGACCGCACTGCTGGCGGCCAGCGCGCCGTCCGCCGTGGCGGTCACCAGCTGGCGCAGGGTCTTGCTGCGGGTATCGCCCGCCGCGTAGACCCGCGGCAGGGCGGTGCGGCAGTCCGCATCCGCCTGCAGGTATCCCTCCGGCGTCAGGGGAAGCGCGCCGCGGAACCGCTCGTTCTGCGGGATCAGCCCCACCGCCACAAAGACCGCCGCCACCGGGATCTCCCGGTCGGGCGCGCCCGCCGTGCTTTTGACGAGGATGCTCTCCACCTTTTCCGCACCGCGCACCTCCGCCACGGCCGCGTCCAGCACAAACTCCACCCGGGGGTTGGCGCGCAGCTTGGCCAGCTCCGCCTCGGTGGCCCTGAAGCCCTGTCTGCGGTGGATGAGGACCACCTTTTCGCAGAGGGTGGCAAGATACAGCGCATCCTCCACCGCCGTGTTGCCGCCGCCGACCACCGCCACGGTCTTACCCGCAAAAAACGCGCCGTCGCAGGTGGCGCAATAGCTGACGCCCCTGCCCAGCAGCCTGTCCTCACCCGGGCAGCCGAGCTTGCGGCGCTGGACGCCCCCGGCCAGGATCACCGCCCGCACCCGCCAGTCGCGGGAGGCGCCGTGCAGCACCTTGACCTCGCCCTCGAGGTCGGCAGAGAGGATCTCCTCGTACTCCACCGCCGCGCCAAACCCGGTCGCCTGCTCGTACAGGGCGGTGGCGAACTCGACGCCGCTGACCTTGCCCAGCGCGGGATAATTCTCCACCTCCGGCGAATTGATGATCTGGCCCCCGTGGACCTCTTTTTCAAAGCAGACCGCGGAAAGACCGCCCCGCGCCGCATAGACGGCCGCCGCCAGGCCCGCCGGGCCCGCGCCGACGATCCCCACGTCGTAATCGCATTCCATTTTGCACTCTCCTGTCCGTTTTTGCGTTCCGCTTTCTCCTCCGCGGCGGCCCTGCGGCCCGCGCGGAAAAGCGCTTTTTGTCTATTATAGGCGAATCCCCCTGCCCCGTCAAACGCTTCTCCCCTGGCGGCAGCGCCCGGGCGGCGCGTCCGTGCGAGACGGCGCGGGCCCGGCTTTCACGGGCCGCAGCGGCAGGACCGCAGCGCCCCGGGCGAAAATTGCCCGGGTCAGGGAGGGCGGCGTCCCTGCGTTTTACGCGGTGGGCAGACCCCGCTTCGGGCGAAAGCCGCCCGGTGCGGGGAGGATGGCGTTCCGCTGCCCCCGCGGCTGCCGGGGCGCGGTCTGCCCGGGAAAGAGGCCGCAGCAGGCGGCTCCCGCACCGGCGCCCGCGGCAGGCAAACGGAGTCCCTGCCCTCTGCGGGGAACCCACCCGGACGGCGGCCGTCCCGGCGGCGCGCGGTGCTCTGCCGCGCATCTGCCCGGATACCTGTAGGATGACTTTCGGCGGCCGCCCCGGCGCGCGGTATGCGGTGCTTGGCGGCAAAATTTTTTCTGTTTTAAATAGTTCACAAAAGAACCATCTTGTATTTTTTCCCCGCCCGCTCTATAATAGGTATCTGGCGGCTTTTGCCCCGCCTGTCCGCGCCAGGCGCGCCGGGCGGGGCGGGTTTGTCCCTTTCTGCATTTCTATGAACCCGCGCCGCGGATTATGTTGTCTTTCAAGGAGGTCCTTCCATTGGCTCAGTCTCAAAGCGAGCTCGGCACCAAACCCATCGGCAGGCTGCTCTTCAAACTGGCCGTGCCCACGGTGATCGCCCAGCTCATCAACGTGCTTTACAACATCGTCGACCGCATCTATATCGGCAACATCCCGGGCACCGGCGCGCTGGCGCTCACCGGCCTGGGGGTCACGTTCCCCATTTTGATGATCATCTCCGCCTTTGCCGCCTTTGTGGGGATGGGCGCCGCGCCGCTGGCCAGCATGCAGATGGGCGCGGGCAAAAATGAAAAGGCGGAAAAGATCCTCGGCACCAGCACCCTGCTGCTGACCCTTTTGGCCGTGGTGCTGACCACTGTGTTTTTGATCTTCAAGCGGCCGCTGCTCTATCTGTTCGGCGCGTCGGACAACATCATCGGCTATGCGCAGGACTATATCTCCATCTATCTGCTGGGCACCGTCTTTGTGATGTTCTCGCTGGGGCTCAACGCCTTTATCAGCGCCCAGGGCTTTGCCACCACCGCCATGCTCAGCGTGCTGATCGGCGCGGTGAGCAATATCGTGCTGGACCCCATCTTTATCTTTGCGCTGAACATGGGGGTGCGCGGCGCGGCGCTGGCCACCATCATCTCACAGGCTGTCAGCGCGGTGTGGATCGTCTGGTTCCTGCTGGGCAAAAAGACCCATCTGCGCATCCGCAAAGAGAACCTGCGCCTGACGCCGGCCCTGGTGGGTTCCATCGCGGCGCTGGGCGTGTCCCCTTTCATCATGCAGTCCACCGAGAGCCTGGTGAACATCGTGCTCAACCGCGGGCTGCAGAACTACGGCGGCGATCTGTATGTGGGCACCCTCACCATCATGACCAGCCTGCTGCAGTTCATCATGCTGCCCACCCAGGGCATCGCCCAGGGGGCGCAGCCCATCATCAGCTACAATTTCGGCGCGGGCAATGCCGGCCGCGCCAAAGAGACCTTCCGCAAACTGCTCACCGTCACCCTCTCTTTCACGGTGCTGTGCTGTCTGGCGGTGGTGCTGTTCCCCTCCGTCTTTGCCCGCATCTTCACGCCCGACGCCCAGCTGCTGGGCATGACGGCCACGGTGATGCCCATCTACTTTGCCGGCATCTGGGCGTTCGGCATCCAGATCGCCTGTCAGATCACCTTTCTCTCGCTGGGCCAGGCCAAGATCAGCCTGTTCCTTGCCCTGCTGCGCAAGATCTTTTTGCTGATCCCGCTGGCGCTGCTGCTGCCCCGGTTTTTCGGCGTCATGGGCATCTACTGGGCCGAGCCCATTGCGGACATCGCAGCTTCCTGCACCTCTCTTGTCATCTTCCTTGTCAAGCGCAAGCAGATCTTCACGCGCCGCGAGACCGCCTGAGCCCCGCCATTCTCCGCTTTTTGCTTTCCAACGCCCGCGGCTTGTGTTAAAATAATAACAGGAGCTGAAAGGAGGCGTCCAACATGCCGGAAGCGGCCTTTTACTACAAAAACCCCGCTGCGCCCCGGCCCAACAAGCCCCCGATCCTGGGCGCCTGCGCCATCATCCAGTACCGCAGCACTTATCTGATGGAGAGCCGGGCCGACAGCGACCGCTGGGCCTTTATCGGCGGCGCCATGGAGCCGGAGGAGAGCCTTGAGGACTGCATCCTGCGGGAGATCCGCGAGGAGACCGGCCTTGCGGTGTCCCCGGGCCTGCTGCAGTTTGTGGGGGTCTACTCCGACCCCAGCCGCATCGCCGCTTACCCGGACGGCAATATCGCCCGTATCATCAGCGCGGTCTACTGGATCGTGCTGGAGGACGAGCCGGTGCTGCACTGCAGCAAAGAGTCGCGGCAGCTGCAGTTTTTTACCATCGAACAGCTGGCGCCGCTGACGGTCGCCGAGACCCAGCTGGACATCCTGAGCGATTTTATCGAAGCCCTGCTCTGAGCCGGCGGCGGACGGTCTTTCGCCCTTGCCGCCTGCGCGCAGATCAAAAGCATACAGATAACGCCCGCGCTTTGCCGATGCAAAGCGCGGGCGTTTGTGTTTCAGGGCGCAGGGCGCAAAGACCGCAGGGGCCGGGGCCCCTGAGACCCCGGCCGGAAGCGGATGGGTGCGCGTGCTGACGCGGGCCTCAATCGCCGAGGCGGATATCCAGAAATTTTTCCACCAGGCCGACGCATTTGTCCAGGCCCAGATCGGCGGAATTGAGGCAGAGGTCGTAATGGCTGGCGTCCCGCCAGTCGGTGCCGGTAAAGGTGCGGTAATAATTGGCCCGGCGCTTGTCAACGCGCGCGATCTCGCGGCGGGCCGCCTCCTCGCTCAAATTATGGCGCTCCATAATGGTGGAGATGCGGGCCGCCAGCGGGGCGTGGACGAACACCCGCACCACATTTTCATAGTCCTTGAGGATATAGTCCGCGCAGCGGCCGATGATGACGCAATTTTCGGTGCGGGCCAGCTCCAGGATGACCCGGGCCTGATAGCGGAACAGATTCTCGTTGGAGACAAAATCGTCCCGGTCGGGCGGGATCACCTCGCCCTTATAGGCGTCCTGGGCCACCCGGAAGAGATGCGTGCGCTTGACCTCCTCGTCGGCCCGGGCAAAAAGCTGCTCGCTGATGCCGCTCTCATCCGAGGCCAGCCGCAGCAGGTCGCGGTTATAAAAGGGCACCCCCAGCCGCTGGGCCAGCTTTTCCCCGACCGCGCGGCCGCCGCTGCCATTTTCCCGGGCAATGGTGACGACGAACTTTTTCATGATGATCCCTCCTCTGGGTCCGGTTTTTGAGCCGCGGCCCCCGGAAGAGCGTTTCTCTCCCCGCCGGGGCGGCCCGCCTTTTGGCGGCGCGGCCCTTTCCAACTTCAGTATAGAGAATCACAGAGGCAAAATCAATGCGCGGGGGCAAGTTTTTTGCGCCCGGCGCAAAAAATATCCCTGCCCGGCGCAGCCGCCGGGAACAGGGGCCGGTCTCAGCCGCTGCCCCGCGCAGCAAACACCGGCGCGCGGCGCTGAAACACCTTGCCGGGCATGCCTGCGCGCCCGCCTGCATACACTGGAAAAAACAGTCCTCTCATGCGGGCGCCGCATCGGCCGTTCCGCCGCGCGGACACCGCGCGGCGGTGAGACAGCCGGCCGCCCCGTGCGGGACCGGGGCGGTGCGGCGGCGCACAGGGAACGCCACGTCCGCCGCCGGGACGAGCAGAGCAAAAGCGGAGCTTGCTCCAAAGAGAGCCGCTTTTTTCAAAAAGGAAAAGCGCCCTGCCCGGAAAGCCGTTTTTAAAAGGCGGCCCGGCCGCAAAAGGGGCGTGCTGAAACCGCGGGGCGCTTTCTGCCGTGGGCGGGCGCCGCCCGGCAGCGGCCGGGCCCGATCTGCCGTTTTTGTCCAAAAAGGGGGAACGAGCGCGATGGATCTGGAACTTTGCAAAAAATTTATCCAGCCGGAGCTGCTGGCGCTGGTGCCGGCGCTCAATTTTCTCGGCACCCTGCTCAAGCGCTCGGCCTCGGTGCCGGACAAAAACATCCCGCTGCTGCTGGGCTGTGCGGGGGTACTGCTCTCCGCGGTCTGGGTGGTGGGCCAGAATACGCCCCGGGGCCTCTCCCAGGTGCTGACCGCCGTGTTCACCTCCCTGGTACAGGGTCTGCTCTGCGCGTCGGGCAGCGTTTACCTGCACCAGCTGATGAAACAGCGCAAAAAGCCCTCCTGAACGGTACACCGCCCGAAAGACAAAACAAAAAACGATCCATAGAGCGCCGGCTGCTGTGCCAAGGACGGGCCGGCGCTTTGTCCTGCCCGCCGCCGTATTTTTGCCCGGCCCCCGTCTTTGCACCTTTGCCGGGCGGTAAGAAAAAGTTTTTCAGACCGTCCTGCGGCCCATGCCCGCCTGCGTCAGTGCTCAGCCCGTCCCGCGCACCGGCCTGAAACAGGTGCGTGCAAGCCAAAAGCCCTCCGCTGCCTGCCTGCGGGGGCAGGACCAAGGCCGCAGCGTCAGGCCAAAAACGGCTGTCGTGCCCGGGGCGCGGGACCCGGCGGCTTTCGTGGTCCGGGGACGCGCAGCGCTCCCCCCGACAAAAAAGCAGCGCCCATCCACTTTTGTGGACGGGCGCGTGTAAAAGATGGGCTTTTCTCCGCAGCTTTTGCAGCGGCCCGGCTGGCGCGCCCGCTGCTGAGATCCAAGCTGCCGTGAGGGCTTTGCCTCTCGCCGCTGAGTGGCAGCCGGGCAAAGGACCGCCAAATCTTGCCCACGGCCATTTTTTGTTTTTATTCACCGCGGCCCGAGGCGGGCCAGATGGATGCCCAAACAGCCTCGCAGCTGCTTTTTATTGATGCGCAATAAAAAATATGTTGTTTCTATTCGCCGCAGCCTGAGGACAGGCTACATGACTATTAAAAAACAACTTATCTTCATGGCCTGCCCCTCGCCGCCGCTGCACGGCAGCCGCGCGCCGGGATGAAAAGCAGTCGCTGCTCCGCCGCGGCTTTTTTCACCGCTCTCACCAGAACGCAGGTCTGTTTTGCTGCCGCGGATCTCCGCCGCTTTTACGGCGGCGGGAGCCCCGGCCGTACCGGCAGCCCCGCGGACCGGCTGCACTGACGGCACAGGCTTTTAGCCCTGCGGTGCTGTTTTCCGCCTCTGCAGCGGCCCTGTGAAAAAGGAAGTCCTGCTCAGCGCTCCAGCGGCAGGATCACCGGCGTTTCCTCCCCGGAGGCGGCGATCTTCTCCAGCAGCAGGGCGCGCAGCTCTTCCTTGACCTGCCGGCAGGCCGGGTCCGCGATCAGGTTGTTCAACTCCCACGGGTCCTGCTGCAGGTCGTACAGGCACTCCTCCACATACAGATCGCTGCACGCGTCCAGCCAGGGGTTTTTGTGCGGCGCGGTGACGCAGTACTTATAGCGCGGTGTGCGCAATGCGCGGGCGACCTCGCTCTCGCTGATCTGGATGAGCACCGCCTCGTCCCAGCCCGGGATGTCCTGCCCGGCCATGGCGGCGAACGAGCGGCCGTCCATCTCCTCCGCCGGGGCTGCCCCGGCCAGGTCCAGCAGCGTGGGGGCAAGGTCCACCAGCGAGACCGCCTGCCGGGCATGCCGCCCGCCCCGGAACTGCCCGCCCCGGAACACCAGCGGGATGTGGACGCTGGCCTCGTGGCAGGAGCGCTTGTACTCGCCGTTGCGGGTGCGGAAGTGGGAGCCGTGGTCGCAGGTGAACACGATGATGGTGTCCTCGTACATCCCCCGCTCTTTCAGCACCCCCACCAGCCGCTCCAGGTTTTCGTCCAGGCGGCGGATGCAGCCGTAGTAATCAGGCAGGTTGGCGCGCCAGTCGGCGTCGGGTTTGTCCAGCGCCACCAGATCGTCGGGCACCCAGGCGTCCTGATACCGCTGTGCGTACCCTTCAGGGGCCACATAGCGGTTTTGGTTGTTCTGATGATGCGGTTCCAGATAAGAGACGAACAGAAACAGCGGCTCGGCCGGGTCGTGGGCCCGCAGGGTCTCGACGGCATAATCGGTGATGGCGTCCACCCGGTACTTTTCAAACTCGCGCTTGCGGTTCTGCTTGTCAAACACAAAACCGCTTTCGGGGCCGGAGGAAAACTCCAGCAGGTCCGCCGCGATCCAGTAATCCTCATACCCGGCGCGCAGCTCTTCCGGCACCGGCTCCACGCCGGTGCCGGCCAGATGCCACTTGCCCACATAACCGGTCTTATAGCCGGCCGCTTTCATGCGCCGGGCCAGGGTCTGCCCGTCCGCGGGCAGGTCGATGGCGTTGCGATAGCAGCCATTGCGGGTGGCGAACTGGCCGGTCTGGATCACCGCCCGGGCCGGGCCGCACACCGGCTGGCAGCTGACGGCATTGTCAAAAACCACGCCGTCCTCCCCCAGCGAATCCAGAAACGGGGTCAGCCCGTTGGGGCTGCCGTAGCAGCCGCAGCTGTCCGCCCGCTGCTGGTCTGTGAAAAACACCAGGATATTGGGTCTGCGTTTCATACTGTCGCTCCTTTCCGGGCCGGGGCCCGGTTTTTCTCTGTGGGGCCTGCTTTCGCCCCGGCGGCGCCCGGCGCCAGCGGGTCCCGCAGCGCGGCCCTGTCCAGCACCGCAAGGCCCCAGCGCGCCGCCAGGGCCCGGGCGCGGTCCAGCGCCGGCGGGTCCCACAGCCGCAGCGGGTCGTGGGCGTCGCAGCCAAAAATGGCCCTGCACCCCTCCTGGCCCGCGATGCGCCAGAACCGCTCGTCCGGGTAATGGCGGCCCTGCCAGAGCCCCAAAAAGTTGATCTCCAGCGGCAGGCCCCGTCTGTTTGCCGCCCGGCAGAGCCGGCGCAGCTCGCTGTCATACAGGGCTTCGTCCCCGCAAAAATGGATCAGGTCCGGGTGGGCGAGATAGGTGTAGCAGCCCGTCTCGATGCCCGCGATGACCTGGTCGCAGTAGCCCTTGAGGACCGCCGGGTCGGCGGTGGCCGCGCCGCTGTAGGGCGCGCCCTGCTCATTGCCCAGATAGTGCTGCCCCAGCAGAAAATACTCGATGGGCAGCCCCTCCAGCGCCCGCAGCAGCTGGGGGAACAGAGCCGGATAGTACTCCACCTCCAGCCCCAGATGGATGCGGATGTCGTCCCGGTATTCCCGCTTCAGGTCCAGCACAGAGGACACATATCCCTCCAGCTCGCCCATCTCCATCCGAAAATCAGAGCGGTAGCCCCCCGGGAAAGGGTAAGGGGCATGGTCGGAAAAACCCAGCACCTGCAGGCCGCCCTGAATGGCCCGCTCCACATACGCGCGGTCGTCTCCCACGGCGTGCCGGCAGCGGGCGGTATGGGTGTGGTAGTTGGCGGTCATGCCTTTGTCCCCTGCCGGGGTTCCAGCTCTGCATAGGCGGCCAGCACCTGATCCGAAATGCGCTGCACCCCGTTCTCCACATAGCGGCGGCCCAGCTGCGCTGTGGCGTCCCGCGGGTCCTGCTCCACCGTGTGGGCGGCGTTGCCCAGGCCCTGAAACTCCAGCGCGTCGGCAATGCCCCAATCGCAGGTCTTCAGCGGCACCTCTCTGGGCGGCAGCTGGCTCAGGTCCACGCTGTCGCCGCTGATGTACATCTGCAT
The DNA here is from genome assembly GCF_014287275.1 of Anaerofilum hominis. GTDB lineage: Bacteria > Bacillota > Clostridia > Oscillospirales > Ruminococcaceae > Pygmaiobacter > Pygmaiobacter hominis. Next base: position 36,484 of record NZ_JACONZ010000003.1, on the reverse strand, counting down.
GGCGGTCTCGGAGATGTTGGCGTGGCCCAGGCGCTGGTCGCCCTCTTCCAGCTTCTGCATGGCCCGGGTGAACAGCACGGTGGCGGGCGTGTTGTGGGTGAATTCCCTTGCCAGCCGCTCGCCCGTGGCCAGCTGGCCCGACGCCCCGTGGCCGTTGACTATCACCACCAGCCGAAAGCCCTGTTCCACGATCTGCAGCAGATATTCGCGCAGGATCATGCCAAAGGCCTCCTCGGGGAAATAGCAGCTTTTCACCGGGTTGGCGGGCACGTCCATGCCCACCACATACAGGTCTTCTTCCTCAAAGCCCATGCACTGCAGCTCCTGCGGCGTGCGGGCCCGCTCGGTGCCGCAGTACAGGGTGGGAAACACCACGCCCCCGATCTTTTGTGCCACCCCGCGGGCCACGGCCTGGGCGTCCAGCGGGTCGGTGCCAAAGGGCATGTGCGGCCCGTGCCATTCCAGCGGGCCCACCGGCAGGTAGGCCACTGAAAAGCGCTCCTTTTCCGCCAGAAGTTCGCCCGGCCTCATCAATTCGTACTGTACAGTCCTCACTGTATTACCTCCATCCCCGGCGCGGCCGGGCCTTCTTCTCTGGGAAAAAAGAACAATCGGGAGCTTCCTCCCGATTGTTCCACTTCGTGATCAAAGCTCAGGAACCCGTATTCCCGGCCGGCGGCCGGCCGGGCGGCATCCCGTCTGCACCGGCGGTCCCCCTCCCGCACAGCGGGGCTGCGGGGGCCGCTCTGCCCGGCGGAAAAGTCCCGCCCCATCCGGTGTCCCCGGGTGGGAATATAAGTTCTTACAGCACGTAATCCGCGTAGTTGTCGGGAGTGACGATGACGGCCGGGGTCGCGTACTCCGCGGGGATCTCGGTGCCGTTGACCAGGTACTCGACAACGGCGGTGATCGCCTCTTTGCCGACCACCTTGCCGGAGAAGTAAGCGGAAGCGCGGCAGACGGAGTAGTTGCCGTCGGCCCACTGGTTGACCATCTCGTCAGCACCCAGGGCGATGATGCAGCTGGTGCCGTCCAGGCCCGCCTCTTCCAGCACAGCGCCGCAGCCCAGCACGCCGTTCTCGGACGGGGTCATGACCAGCCAGGTCTTGATCTCGGGGTGGGCGGTGATGACGGCGGAAGCGCTGTTGTAGGCCTCCTCGGACATGCTCACGTAATCGGCCTCATAGGTGCGGTCGCTCAAAGCGTCGCCCAGCTTATCCTTCCAGGCGTCTTTCTCGCCCTCGGTGCGGGGCACGCAGGAGGAGACGGTCTCCATGGTCATGTACAGCAGGCCCACGCTGGGGTCGTCCAGCAGGTCGTTCTCTTTGGCGTAGTCGGCCATCCACTCGCCCGCGGTGTAACCGATGTTATAGGCGTCGATGCCGAACCAGGGGGCGATCTTGTTGCCCTCGGTGTCGATCAGGCCGTCGTCCACCGCGATGATGGGCACGCCCGCCTCGTTGCACTTGTCCACCACCGACTGGGACATGGTCTGGTCGGGGATGCAGGTGACGATCGCGTCGGCGTTGTCGGCGATGGCGGTGTCGATCAGGGTCATGTACTTCTCGGGGTCGCCGTCGCAGTTGTTGAAGTGCCAGGTGGCCTCAAAGCCGTACTTCTCGCCCAGCTCGCTCAGGGTCTTTTCGATCGAGGCGGCCTCGTTGACGAAATAGGTGGACTCCGACTTGTAGATGCCGTAGATGTTCAGGGCCTCCACCTTGCCGCCGGCAGCGGCGGAGCTGGCGTCGGGGGTGGAACCGACAGAGGCGGCGGACGAAGAGCTGTCCGAGCCGCCGCAGGCCACCAGGCTGAGCGCCATCATGCCTGCCAGGAGCAGTGATACAAACTTTTTCATGCTTTTTTCCTCCGTGATTTTTTTATTTTCAGCCGCTGCCGCGGGGAGATCCCGCGGCGCGCGGCCAAAAAATACAGTTTCAGGGCGCCGCGCCAGCGGCCGCAGGGCCGTGCTGCCCAAAGGGCGGGGCCGGCGGCCGGCACACGCTTTTTACAGCGCTTTCATGCTGTCGGCCAGCAGGCGCCGGGCGCGGGTGCGCTGGCGGTAGAAGTCGATGGCCAGCGAGGCGAACAGCAGCATGCCGCGCGCCACGTACTGCCAGTAGGACGATACGCCCACCATGTTCAGGCCGGAGTTGAACGCCTGCACCAGCAGCACGCCCAGCACCACGCTGGGGATGGAGCCGACGCCGCCCACCATGGAGACGCCGCCCAGGTTTGCCGCGGTGATGGCGTCAAAGTGCAGGTTGGGGCTGGCCGCGGGCTGGCCGGAGTTCATGCGGGCGGCCAGGATGATGCCCGCCAGGGCCGCGAACATGGAGGTCATCACATAGCAGATGGTCTTTACACGGTTGGCGTTGATGCCCGCCAGACGGGCCGCCTCGGCGTTGCCGCCGATGGCGAAGATGCTGCGGCCGAACTTGGTCTTGGCCAGGATGTAGGCGAAGATGACGAAGAACACCACCATCAGGATCACCGTGTAGGGGATGCCGTTGTCGCCGCCCAGGCGGGACTTGCCAAAGGCCATAAAGCCCTTGTCCGCCACCGAGACCGGCTTGCCGCCGCACACAAGATAAGCAAAGCCGCGCCACACCGACTGGCTTGCCAGCGTTGCGATAAAGGGCACGATGTTCAGCTTCGTCACCATCAGCGCGTTCAGCAGGCCGGCCACCGCGGCAATGGCGATGGCAGCCAGGCACAGCAGCGGCCAGGGCAGGCTGGTGGCTTTCAGCGCCCAGGCGACGAAAACGCCGGCAAAGGCGGCCACCGCGCCGGCCGACAGGTCGTTGCCGCCGGTCATGATCAAAAAGGTGATGCCGATCGAGGTCAGGCCGATCAGGGTGGACGAGACCAGGATATTGATCAGGTTGGTGTAAGTAAAATAGTTGGGGTTGAGCACCGAGAAGATGACGGTGACCCCCACCAGGGCGCAGATCAGCACCAGCTGGTTGCCGGAAATGGGCAGCTTGAATTTTTTCTCATTCATGAACGTGTTCCTCCATCATTGCCATGGTGAGCAGTGTTTCCTCGGTCGCCTCGGCGGCGGGGATCTCACCCACGATCCGCCTGCCCCGCATGACGACGATGCGGTCCGACAGCCCGATGACCTCGGGCATCTCAGAGGAGATGAGGATCACCGCCAGCCCCTCTTTGGCAAACTTGCAGATCATATTGTAAAACTCGGACTTGGCGCCCACGTCGATGCCCTTGGTGGGCTCGTCCAAAATCAGCACCCGGGGCTGGGTGAGCAGCCAGCGGGCCACGATCGCCTTTTGCTGGTTGCCGCCGGACAGTTCCACGATGGGTTTTTCCAGGTCCGGCGTCTTGATGTTGAACTCCCGCTTGCCGTCGACGCCCATCTGGGTCTCGCGCTTTTTGTCAATGACGCCGAAGCGGTTGGACAGCGCGTCCAGGCTGCCCACCGCGATGTTGCGGCCCACGCTCATGCGCGGGATGATGCCCTCCAGCTTGCGGTCCTCCGACACCATGACCACACCGTTTTTGATGGCGTCATGCGGGGAGCGGCAGACCAGGGGCTTGCCGTCCAGCAGCACCTCGCCCCCGGTGCGCGGGTCCGCGCCGGTGATGGCCCGCACCACCTCGGTGCGGCCGGCGCCCACCAGGCCGGAGAAGCCCACCACCTCGCCTGCCCGCACCACAAAGGATGCGTCTTTCAGGTAAGGCGAGCTGAGGCCTTTTACCTCCAGCACCACTTCGCCGATCTGTTTGTCCTTGTCCAGGGCGGCAAAGACGTCGCCCAGATCGCGTCCCACCATCTTTTCGATCAGCTGCTTGTCGGTGATCTCGTGGATCGGGGCCTCCCCCACAAAGCAGCCGTCCTTGAAGATGGCCACCCGGTCGGCGATCTCGCGGATCTCCGCCATGCGGTGCGAGACGTAGATGATCACCTTGCCCTCGTCCCGCAGCTTGCGGATGATGCGGAACAGGCTGTCGATCTCGGCGTCGCTCAGGCTGGCCGTGGGCTCGTCGAAGGCGATCATCTTCAGGTTCTCCCGGCTGTAGGCCTTCATGATCTCCACCATCTGCTGATAGGCCACGCTCAGGTCTTTCACCCTGTCGGTGGAGCGCATGTCCAGCCCGAACTCGTCAATGATCTTCTGCGCCCGCTCGTGGACCTCGTTCATTTTGATGTGGCCCAAAAAGCCGGTGGGCAGCCGCCCCAGAAAAATGTTTTCCCCCACCGTCAGCTCCAGCATGATCTGGCGCTCCTGGTAGATGACGCCGATGCCCGCGGCCACCGCCTCGCGGGGGCTGCTGAAATGGCAGGGCTCGCCGTTGACGAGATAGTCGCCCATGTCCTGCTGATAATCCCCGTTGAGGACTTTCAGCAGCGTGGACTTGCCCGCGCCGTTTTCCCCCATCAGGGCCAGGACCTCCCCGCCCCTGGCGGTGAAGCTGATGTCATCCAGGGCTTTCACGCCGGGAAAGTACTTTGTGATGTTTCTGAACTCGATAACGTTTCCCATTTCCTTCTCCCTTATCACTTTTATCCGCGGCGATCCGGCCCGCACGCAGGCTTTCCCGCAGATATTTGCTCTGATTTTATGATAAATGATTATATTGCTTTTCAAAAGTCTATTTTTTATGTGAAAAATAACATGCTTTTTAGACGGTGGCAAAAGCGGCACCCCTCCCCCGCAGCTGCGGGCGCCGGCAGCGCCGCTTTTGTGACTAAAAAAACGCAGATCAGTGCCCGCCCGGATCGCCGCCGGGCAGATAGCGCCGCAGCAGGGCGGTGAGCTCTTTCCGGCCCTGCACACAGCAGGTGCGCACCATCTTTTTTATCCGGTACTTGATGGCGCTCTCGGTCAAAAAACAGGTCTCGGCGATCTTTTCATAGGGTTCCCCCCGCAGCAGCAGGCGGATGATCTCGTGGTCCGGGTCCTCGCACCCGCCCAGCAGCTTTTCCAGCAGCATCATCTCGTTGAGTTCCCGGTCCTCATAAAAGACGTCCGGCTCGTCGGGCAGCGCCGGCGCCTTTTCTCTGGGGCGGGGCGGCGGTGCCGGGGCAACGGCCCCGTCCAGCAGGCTGAAATCCCAGCGGATCATCATGATGATATGGGACAGGTAAGGGTTTTTGCGCAGATTTTCCAGCAGGGTCACCGCGGCCCGGCCGTACTCGACAAAATTCACCCGCACCGACAGGATATGCCCGCCGTACAGCTGGGCGAGCCGCGCGTCGGCGCAGCCGGCGATGGCAAGGCGTTCCAGCTGCGCTTTGTCCCGCAGCCCCAGCCGCCGCACCAGCGAGATGGCCGCAAAATCGTTGGCGCAGATCACGGCGTCGTATTCGTCCGCCCGGCCCATGAACTCTTCAAAGCAGTTCTCCAGCGAGCCGCTGTTGAAGAACACATCCTGCCGGCCGTCCTCCTCCCCGGCCGCCGCGCGGGCGGCCAGATAACTGTTCATGCGGCTTTCATCCGAGACCGACTGCGGGTTGACGCCATACAGCGCGATGCGGCCATGCCCCCGGGCGCGCAGCAGTTCCACCAGGCGGCGCATCGAGTTGATCACGTCGCTGCAGACGGTGCTGTAGTCCGCGTCAAAGGTGTGATAGGCCTGGTTGCACAGCAGGATCGGGTATACCCCCAGCCGGTTGCAGGCCGTCAGCGCCGCCCGCACCCAGGCGTTGTCCGAGCCGATGAGGTAGATGTAGCGGTCGTCCGCGTCCGCCTCGTCCAGCGAGGCGATCTGACGGAACGGCACCCGCTTCTGCTTGAACTCGCTGGTCAGGCCGTCCAGCAGGTTCAGGCACCAGACGCTGCGGGAATAGCTGGGCTCCACCAGGATCAGGACCATCTGCAGCCTCCTTTTCTCGCGGGCGGCCGGCCCGCGGCGTCATCTGCCGCCCCGGCGGCGCCGGGCGGGAGAAAGCCCCTCCCGGCCGCCGGGCAGCGGCTGGGGCAGATATTCGTTCAACAGGGCCACCAGCTGCTGGCGGCCCTCGACCCGGCACAGCTCCACCATTTTTTTCACCCGGTATTTGATGGCGCTCTCGGTCAAAAAGCACTTTTCGGAGATCATTTGATAAGATTCGCCCTGCAGCAGATGCCACAGCAGCACCCGGTCGGTGTCGGCGCTCTCCCGCAGCAGCCGTTCCACCAGCATCATCTCGTTCAGCTCGCTGTCCTCATAAAAAGCGTCCTGGATCCAGGGCAGCGGGGGATAGCCGTCTCCCGGCGCAGCGGGTGCGGGCGCCCCGGCCCCGGGCTGCAGCGCGCTGAAGTCCCAGCGGATGGTCATGATGATGTGGGACAGATCGGGGTTTTTCCGCAGGTTTTCCAGCAGCGCCACCGCCGCCTTGGCCCGCGCGGCAAAGTTGCCTTTTACCGACAGGATGCGCCCCTCGTAAAACTGGGACAGCCAGCCGTCGGCACAGCTGACGATGAGCAGGCGCTGCGCCCGCTCCGGGTCCCGGCGGGCCAGCCGCCGCGCAAGGGAGACGGCGGCAAACTCGTTGACGCAGATCGCGGCGTCGTATTCCCCGCTGCGGCGCAGAAAGATCTCAAAGCAGTTCTCCAGCGAGCCGTTGTTGAAGAACACGTCGCTTTTTCCCCTGCCGTCCCGCGCCCGGGCGCTGAGGTATCCCTCCTCGCGGGCCTCGTCCGACACCGACTGGGGGTTCACGCCGTACAGGGCCACCCTGTCCAGCCCGCGGGCCGACAGGATCTCCATCAGCCGCCGCATCGAATTGACCACGTCCAGGCAGACGGTGCTGTAGTCCGCGTCAAAGGTGTGATAGGCCTGGTTGCACAGCAGGATCGGGTACACCCCGGCCTGATTGCAGGCCTGCAGCGCCGCTTCCAGCCAGACGTTGTCCGACCCGATGAGATAGATATACCGGCTGTCCGGCCCCGCCTCGTCCAGCGAGGTGATCTGCCGGAACGGCAGCCGTTTCTGTTTCAGCCTGCCGGTCAGGCCCTCCAGAAGGCGGATACACCAGATGCTGTCCGCATAGCTGGCCTCCACCAGGATCAGGATCATCCCCGTCCCATCCCCCTTTCGCCGCGTTTTGCTCTGCCCGGCCCCGGGGCCGGATTTTTCTCATCTCTGCTATTATACAATAAAACCCAGCCCCAGCACACGGTAAAAATTGGGACAAAGTACAAAAAAATGCCTCCTTTTTGCGAAATAATTCGCCTTGCCCGCCTCTTTCGGCTCCTCTACAATGAAGCCAGAAGCCGTCCCGGCGGCCCAGAACAGGAGGAAGTTTTCCATGGACAAGACAGTCAAAGCCTGCAGGCAGCGGCAGGCCATCCCCACCTATGTGCCCAAGGCTCCCAGCAGCCTGCCGATGTTTTTTGAAAAAAAGCCCTATCAGGGCGCGTCGGGCCGGCTTTATCCGCTGCCCTACTGCGACGGCATCAGCGATGTGCGGCAGGACGTGGAGTACGAGGTCTACACGCTGGAAAACGAATACGTCAGCACGCAGGTCCTGCCCGCGCTGGGCGGCAAGGTGCTGCGCGGCTATGACAAGGCTGGGAACTACGACTTTATCTACCGCAACCGGGTGGTAAAGCCCGCCCTGGTGGGGCTGGCCGGGCCCTGGATCTCGGGCGGCATCGAGTTCAACTGGCCGCAGCATCACCGCCCCACCACCTATCTGCCGCTGGAGGCGGTGCTGGAGGAAAACCCCGACGGAGGCAAGACGGTGTGGACCGGCGAGGTCGATCCCTTTTACCGCATGAAAGGGATGGCAGGCATCACCGTGGACCCCGGGCGCAGCTATATCAAGGCCAAGGTGCGGGTCTACAACCGCACCGCCCTGCCCCAGATCTTCATGTGGTGGGCCAACCTGGCCGTCCCGGTCAACGAGACCTACCGCACCATCTTTCCCCCCGACGTGGAGTGGGTCAACGACCACGACCGCCGCGCCGTGCTGGAATGGCCCGTCGCCAAAGGCGTCTACCGCACCGCCCGTCCCTTTGACTACGGCGATGGCACCGACCTCTCGTTCTACGACGCGGTGAAGGTCCCCTCCTCCTTTCTGGTCAGCCAGGGGCAGTCGGACATGGACTTTGTGGCCGGGTACGACGGCGGGCTGGACAAGGGCATCGTCACCGTCGCGGACCACCACATCGCGCCGGGCAAAAAGATGTGGACCTGGGGCCACGGCGAGTTCGGCGAGATGTGGTGCTCGAACCTCACCGACGAGGACGGCCCCTACATTGAGCTGATGACCGGCGTGTACACCGACAACCAGCCGGACTTCACCTGGCTGGCCCCCTATGAGACGCGGGAGTTCGAGCAGGTCTGGTATCCCATCCGGGGCATCGGGGATGTGAAGAACGCCACCGTGGATGCGGCCATGAACCTGGAACAGCGGGGCGAAGAGTTCTTTTTCGGTTTCTGCGTGACCGGCGTCTTTCCCGGCTGCCGCATCACCGTGCAGGACGGCGATGCGCCGCTGTACGAAGAGCGCGCCGACCTGGACCCCGCCGCCGCCTGGCTGAAGACCCTGCCGCTGCGCGGCCACCGGTTTGAGGACCTGACCGTGTCCCTGCTCTCAGCTGAGGGGAAAACGCTGGTCTCTTACAAGCCCTGCCGGCGCGGCCAAAAAAAGCCCGTCGAGGTGCGCCAGCCGGTGCGCCGCCCTGCCGAGTACGCCACGGTGGAGGAGCTGTACATCAACGGCTATCATCTGGAACAGTATAAACAGCACAACTACGACCCGCGCGACTATTACCGCGAGGGGCTGCGCCGCGACCCGGGCGATATCCGCTGCAACACCGCCATGGGCCGGCTGGCCCTGAAAGACGGCTGTTTTGAGCAGTGCGTGGAGTTCTGCAGCGCTGCCATCCGGCGACTCACCAGCCGCAACGAGCACCCCACCGACACCGAGGCCCTTTACCTGAAAGGGATCGCGCTGTGCTATCTGGGCCGTTACGAAGAGGCCTATGACGTGCTGTCCCGCGCCGGGTGGAATTATGCTCACCGCAGCGCCGCCCACTACAGCCTGGCCGCCATCGACTGCCGCTTCGGCCGCTTTGCCGCGGCGCTGGAAAAGCTGGACGTCTCGCTGGGGCTGAACGCCGGCCACACCCGCGCGGCAGATCTGAAAACCGCCGTCCTGCGCAGCCTGGGGTGCGGCGGCGAGGCGCTGGCCCTGGCGCAGGCCTCGGCAAAAGCCGACCCGCTGGACCTCTGGGCCCGCTTTGAGCTGCACGCCCTCACCGGGGAAGGGCTGGATGAGATCCGCGGGATCTTCGGCGCCAAGCCGGAAAACTTCCTCGACGTGGCCTGCGATTATCTGGAGGCCGGCTTTGCCGGGGACGCGCTGCGGGTGCTGGACGCCGCGGACAGCGGCTATCCGCTGGTGCGGTATTATCGCGCCTGGTGCCTGCATCTGCTGGGCAGGGAGTCGGACGCCGAGCTGGCCGCGGCCGCCTCGATGGACACCGGCACCTGCTTCCCCTCCCGGCTGGAGGATATCGCCGTACTGGAGTATGCGGCAAGCGCCGGCCCGGCGGACGCCAACGCCTGCTATTACCTGGGCTGCCTGTTTTATGACCGCTTCCGCTATGAGGACGCCATCGGCCGCTGGGAGGAGGCAGTGCGCCGGGACCCGCACCACGCCAAAGCCCTGCGCTGCCTCAGCCTGGCCTATTTCGACAAGCGGGGAGACGCCGCGTCGGCCCGGGCCTGCATGGAGCTTGCCCTGGACGGCCTTGCCGACCCGAGACTGCTGTTCGAATACCAGCAGCTGCTGAAAAACAGCGGTGCGGCGCCGGACGAGAGGCTCGCCGTTTACGACCGCTGCCCGCAGCTGCTGCAGCAGCGGGACGACTGCTATCTGGACCGCATCGTCCTGCTGTGCATGAAAGGCCGTTATGAGGAGGCCATCCGCCTTGCCGGGGAGAGGCATTTCCACATCTACGAGGGCGGCGAGGGCAACCTGACCAAACAGCACGCCTGGATGCATGTGCTGTACGGCAACGAACTGGCCGCCGCGGGCCGGGATGCCGAGGCGGAGCGCGCTTACCGAAACGGCGCAGAGATGCCCCGCAGCTATGGGGAGGCCAAGACCTTCTTCAACCAGGAGGCGCACCTCTATTTTTATCTGGGCCTGCTGCTGGAAAAGCGGGGCGACGGGGCGGGGGCAAAAGCCGCCTTTGAGGAGGCCTCGGTCTACAAGGCCGCCGTCTCGGAGCTGTCGCTGTTCCGCGCGCTGGCGCTGCGCCGGCTGCTGTGCTTTTCTCAGGCACAGCAGGTGCTGCAGGAGATGCTCGACGCCGGCAGCGAGCTGATCGACAACAAAGACCTGCGCGGTTATTACGGGGTGGGTTCCCCCTGCCCCATGCCCTTTGAGTACGACATCGAAAAGCAGAACCTGGTGAACGGGCATATCCTGCGGGGCTACGCGCTGCTGGGGCTGGGCCGCAAACAGGAGGCCGACGCCGAGATCGCCGACGCCGCTGCGCTGGACCCCTACAACTTCCGGCTTTACGCCTACGGCCAGATCCGCCCCACGATCTGAGCCCGGCCCTCCGGGCCGCCAAACCGGCTTTCTACTGCTCTCTCTGGCCTCTCCGGGCCGCCGCGCACAGGCGGCAGCCCGGAGAGGCTTTTCTTTTTCCCCGCCCGCGCCCTCAGCGGGGGCCGCCGGTGGCCTGCCTTTGCCCGGCAAAGACTTCTTGGGGACCGGCCTGCCGGGACGCGCCGAAAAAACTTCCCACCCGCGCCCTGTGCCTGCCGGCGTTGCGGCAGGCATCCCGGCTGTCCCCCTGTCCGCTCTCGCCAGCGTCTTTGCCCGCGTGATAGTCCGCCTTTGCCGCTTTGGCAGCGGGCGCTTTTTGGCACGCTGCGCACAGCCCCTCTCGGCAGCCCCGGGCGCCGGGCTGCCCGGCGGTTTGGGACCGGAGACCGGCTCAAGCGGGGCTGGCCCATCAGGCGGCCCAAACGGCAAGCGGGGGCGAAAACGCGTCCCGCCCGCGCTGCGGGTCCCCTGCCCTCCAAGCGGGGCCCGCGCCGCCCGGCCCCCGCGCCGGCTCTTTCTCACGGGCGGGCCCCTCTGCGGCAAAAAGCACCCCTGCGCGGCCGGCCGGCCGCGCAGGGGTGCCTGTCGTCAGAAAAACTCCCGCAGAAAGGAGACCAGCTCCCCGCGGCTGTTCGCCCCGCACATCTTTTCCATCTTTTTGACCCGATACTTCGCGGCCGTTTCGGACACAAAGCATTTTTCCGCCGTGGCGGCATAGGTGTCCCCGTGCATCAGGCACTGCAGCACCGCGAAATCGGTCTCGTCGCACTGGCCCAGCAGCGTCTCCAGCATCGCCATGCGGGAGACCTCGCCGTCCTCGTAAAACGGGTTGCGCGGGCGCTGGCCCGCTTCCTCCGGCCCGTGCCGCGCGCCCGCATAGGGCCGGCCGCCGGTGGTCTCGCGGACATGCAGGCGGCTGTGCAGCAGGATATTCACCGAAGAGACCGTCTTTTCGCGCACCACCAGATGATAAGCTGCCAGCGCGGCCCGGCCGAAATGCTCGTAATCGTCCGAGATCGAGGTGATGGAGGGCGAGGACAGCCGGGAAAGGAACAGGTTGCCGTACCCCAGCAGGTAAGGGCTGCCGGGCTGCCCTGCGCCCACCTGCCCCAGCCGCCGCACCAGGGAGAGCGCCGCGTAGTCGCTGGCGCAGATCACGCCGTCACAGGCGCTCAGCTGGCTGCGGAAGCACTCAAAGGTGTGCTGCAGGGACCTCTGGGTGACGAACACTCCGCCTTTGCCTTTTGTCAGCCGCTGAAAGACCTCTGCCCGCCACGGGTCAGAGGTGGCGGCAGGGTTGACCCCGTACAGGCCCAGCCGCTCGCAGCCCAGGCTGCGCAGGTAGTCGACCGCCAGCCGCATCGAGTCGGGGATATCCATCATGACCGCGCTCATGGCCCCGTCTCTGCCGGCGGGCGGGCGGTTGGTGAGGGCGATGGGGTGGACGCCGAGGGCGTCCGCCCGCAGCGCTTCCCGGCCGATCCACGCCTCTGAAGCGCCGATCAGCAGCACCGCGGTCTCCCGGTCCTGCGGGGGGATCTGGGCCGCGTCCCCGATCTCCCGCAGGGGCACCCGCTTTTTCCGCGCCTCGTCGCCGAGCCCGCGCAGGATGCGTCGGCACCAGGGATAACTTTTAAATTCTTCTTCTGTCCTTACATACAGCATTTTTTCACCGGGGGGGCTTGCGCGGTGGAAAGCCGCGCGGGGTTTCGGGGCCTTGCGGGCGCGCCGCGCCGCACTGCTTTTCACGCCGCTTCTGTCAAACCCCGGCTGCCCGGCGGCGGGCTTTCCGCAGCCTGGGGCTATCCAAACCGATAGACTGCGTCCAGGGTCCGGGGGACATCCCCGCCGTCATCCGTGAAAAGGCTTCTCCTGTACTCCACACCGTTCTTTTCAAGACACAGCTCCAAAAAGCAGAGAAAGATGCCCATGTCGATCTGATTGTAAAAGGATACTTTTCCGGCGGGCATGATGCCGCGCCTGCCGGCTTCTCTGCATCGATACACCTCCAGCCCGTCCGCCCCGCACACGACCCTCCAGGGCTGCGTATTGCAGGAGCTGGGGGCGAACCTGACGATCTCCGCCATCGGGTCCATCCTTGTTCCCGTCCAGATCTCCTCCGCCGTCCTGCGCCTGCTTTTGAACATATCCCTGCGGAATTTGGTCTCATCCCCGATCTTTGCGATCGCGATCATGATCACGAACTCCAGGCCGCAGACCTTTTCTTCCTCCGGGCGGCCGATGCCGAACCACAGCGTGCCGATGTTTTTGGAGACCAGGTACAGATCCAGCTGTTCGCCGAGATAGCCTATATTTTGCAGATAATCGTCTTTTTTCTCACTGTACAGCAAAATGCAGTATTCCTGCCCTCTTCTGCAGGTCGTTTTCTCCGCCGGCACCACCCTGAGGGCCGTTTTAATGTCCGGGCACAGCGGCGTCAGGGACGCATAGGTCCTTTCGATCTCCCGGATCTCCTCTGCCGTGATCCCGCCCTCCCCGGTGTCCCGGAAAAGGTGGAACGACTTTCTTTTGAAGATCATCCTGTACAGCGCGGACTCCTCCATGGCGTTTTCTCCCCGCAAATCTGCGTTTGTTTTATGCTGTGACCATGTGCCGACCGTTTGTCCTGCGGCTGCGGGCGCAGCGACGGCGCGGCGCCGTTTTCACCGCCGCGCAAAACAGCCGTCCCGCGCCGGCGCCCCGCTCTGTGCCCGGCAGGTCGGCGGTGCTGGCGGCCGGAACCGCCCCAACGCGCGGCAAAACCGGCCGGCCTCCGGGCCCCGGACGGGCAGCCCGGGGGCAGCGGCGCCTTTATATCGTCTTTATTGTAGCACATCCCGCGCAGGCGGGGCAACCGCCTGCCCGCGGCGGACAGGGCCGGCCTCCGTCTAAAACGGCTGTTTTTTTTCACGGTTTTTTTGTCTTTCCCTCGCCGGCGGAATCCTTTATGATGAAAACAGTAAACCGGCTTCCCTTGCGGGAGGCCGCAAAGGTGGTTGACAAGATGAACAGAGCGACGATCCGGGTGGAATCCCTCGTGATCCCCACCTACCCAGAGCCGGAGCACGAGCCCCTGCCCATGTTTGCGGAAAACCGCGTGCATCAGCGCTCTTCCGGCCGGCCCTACCCCAACCGCGTCACGCTGGAGGTGGACCGCACCCACCGGCAGGACCGCGCCTACCAGGCCGTTCACCTGGAAAATGAGTACCTGGACGTTTGGGTGCTGCCCGAGATCGGCGGCCGCATCTACGCCGCGCGGGACAAATCCACCGGGTACGACTTTTTTTACCGCCAGCACGTGATCAAGCCCGCCCTGATCGGCGCGCTGGGGTCCTGGGTGTCCGGGGGGGTGGAGTTCAACTGGCCCTATCACCACCGCGCCTCCGGCTTTATGCCCTGCGATTTTTCCACCGAGGAGGCCGCGGACGGCTCGGTGATCTGCTGGCTGTCCGAACACGATCCCGTGGACCGGATGAAGAGCCTTGTCGGCATTGTACTGCGCCCGGACGCCGCCTATCTCGAGACCCGGGTCAAGTTGTGCAACCGCACCCCCACAAAAAAGTCTTTTCTCTGGTGGGAAAACACCGCCGTGCCGGTGAACGAGAGCTACCAGATCTTTTTCCCTCACGACGTGACCTATGTCAATTTTCACTATCTTGACTCCCGCATCTCTTACCCGGTGGCAGGGGCGGGCGTCTTTAACGGCATCGATATGTCCCAGCCGCGGGACATCTCCTGGCACAAAAACACGCGGGACGCCACCTCCTATTTTGCCTGCGCCTCCAAATATGACTTTTTCGGGGGCTACGACCACGGCCTCGGCTGCGGCGTGGTGCATATCGGCAACCATCACATCTCGCCGGGCAAAAAGATGTTCACCTGGGCCTACAACCAGCTTTCCCGCTCCTGGGAAAAGGCCCTCACCGACAGCGACGGCCAGTACGCCGAGCTGATGGCGGGCTCCTACACCGACAACCAGCCCAACTTTTCCTGGCTGGAGCCCTACGAAACAAAACAGTTCTCCCAGTACTGGTATCCCATCTCCCGCATCGGCGCGCCCGATTACGCCAACCTGGACTGCGCGCTGAAGCTGGAGGAAGAGCAGCTCTGCTTGCAGGCCACCCGCGCGCTGGGCCCCTGCACCGTCGAAGTGCGGTCCGCCGGGGAACTGGTCCTCTCTCTTCCGGCCTCCCTTTCGCCCTGCGAGCCGGTCTTTCTGCCCTGGGCGCGGCCCGCGGGCCCGATCTCGGTGCGCGTCGTCCGCGCGGACGGCGTCCAGACCGCCTTTTATCAGGAGGAAGAGCCGGACCGCCTCAAAATGCCGCCGGTCAAGGACCCGCTGCCGCTGCCCTCTGAGCTGCAGTCCGCAGACCGCCTGTATCTGGCCGGCGTCCATGTGGATCAGTACCGCGACCCGGCGGTCATGCCCGACGCCTACTGGCTGGAAGCGCTCAAGCGAGACCCCTGCCACGCGCCCTCGCTGCTGGGCATGGCCCGGTACAGCTATACCATGCTCCGCTTTGAGGCTGCGCGGGGCTATGCTGAACAGGCGATCCGCGAGCTGACCCGTTTCAACGAGCGCACCGAAAACGGCGACGCCTATTACCTCTACGCCCTGATCTTGGAACAGCTGGACGAGCCGGACCTCGCCTATGACTATTACTACAAGGCGGCCTGGAGCGGCAGCGCCGTGCCGATGGCCATGGCCCGGCTGGCCTGCCTGGACCTGCGCCGCGGGGACTGGGCCGAGGCGGCGGCGCACGCGCGCCAGGCCCTGGAGCGGGACGCTCAGCATCCGCTGGCCCCGGCCGCGCTGGTGCTTGCCTGCGCCGCGCTGGGACAGGCCGGGGAGGCGCAGCAGGCCGCTGCCGCGGCGCTGGACCGCGATCCGTTCAACCTGCTGGTGCGGTATCTGTCCGGCATGCCGGAAGAGCAGTTTTTTGGCGGCCTGTCCAGCAGCCCCTCCCAGGCGGTGCTGGATCTGGCCGCGGACCTGGACGCCATGGGGCAGCGCGCGCGCATCATCGCCCTGCTGGAGGGGCTGCTGCGCTGCCGCCCCGAAGAGGGCTGCGCGACGATCTTGTACACGCTTGCCTATTACCGCGGCCTTGAGGGTGGCGACTGCGCCGGGCCGCTGCGCCGGGCCGAAGACGCGCCGCTGGGGCAGACCTATCCTTTCCGCCCCATCGAGGCGCGCGCCCTGCGCGCCGCCGTGGAGCAGGGCTCCGCGCGGGCGCCGTTCCTGCTGGGCTGCCTGCTCTACGACAAGCGCCACTACCCCCAGGCGGCAGAGCTGTTTGAAGAGGCCCTGCGCCGCGACCCCGGCAATTATATGGCCTGCCGCAGCCTGGCCGTGGCCTGCTTCAGCCATCTGGACCGCGGGGAGGAAGCACTGCCGCTCATGCACAAGGCAATGTCCCTGCACCCGGACGCGCAGCTGCTCTATGAGACGGTGGTGCTGATGGATAAGCTGGGCTGCGCGCCCGCGGAAAAGATCGCCCTGCTGGAGAGCCGGCCGCAGCTGCTGGGCCGCGACGATCTGCTCACCGAGCTTGCCAAAGCCTGCAACCAGGACGCCCGGCCGCAGCAGGCGCTGGAGGTGCTGGGCGCGCACACCTTTGTGCCCTGCGAGGGCGGCGAACACGCCATCGCCGACCAGTACATGTTTGCCCACTATCTGCGCGGCATGGAGCAGCTGACCGCCGGCAGGCCGGAAGAAGCCGCCGCCTGCTTCACCGCGGCGCTGACACTGCCGGAAAATCTCGGGGCGGGCATCTGGAACCGCTGCAAATATGTGCCCTACCGCTATCGCATCGCCGAATGCCTGGAACAGCTGGGCCGCGGCGGGGAGGCCGCCGCCCTTTATCGGGAGATCCTGGACATCCAGGTGGACTTTTTCAGCAAAATGCATCTGCGGGAACTGCCTTTCTATCAGGCCATGGCCGCGCGCCGGCTTGGGGAGGAACAGCGCGCCTGCGCCATCCTCTCCGCCGCCCGGCGCGAGTGGGCCGCCGAGCTGGAGCGGGTCGACGGCGGATTTTTCTCCACCACGCCCTTTTTCATCTCTTTCACCGACGACCCGGCCCGGCTGCGCCGCGCCCAGTACCTCTATCTGCTGGCGCTGACAGAGCTGTTCCAGGGCCATGACCGCCGCGCGGGGGAGATGTTCCGCGAGAGCCTTTCGCTCAACAGCGACAATCTCTTCTGCGGGTATTTTGCCCAGGCGCTCTGAGGCCGCCCAAAGGGGAGCCGCCGGGCCGCGCCCGCAGGACCGCGGCAGACAAAAGGAGTTCCCTCAAGGCGGGCGCGCCGCTTTTGCCGCTGCGCCTGGGCCGGGGACGCCGGTCCAAAGCGCCGCAGCCGTTTTTTCGCTTTCTTCTTTTTCATTCTCAGCCGCTTCAGCGGGGGATCCCAGTCCCCCGCTGAAGCGCGTCCTGGGGCGGGCACGGCCTTCCCCAAAGAAAGGAGTATCCGCTTGAATCCATCCATCCTGAACCTGTGCGCCGCGGGCTGGACCGCCGCGGTCGCCCCCGGCCTGGGCGGCAACCTGACCCGGCTGGAATACCTCGGCCGCCCGGTGCTGCGCCCGCTGGAGGACAACGCCCCGCCAGACGCCGACCCCTTTCTGTTCGGCAGCCCCATCCTTTTTCCCGCCAACCGCACCCGCGGCGGCCGCTTTGCGTTTGAGGGCGCGGTCTATCAACTGCCGGTCAACGAACCGCAGCACGACGCCCATCTGCACGGCCTGATGCATCTTCAGGCCTTTACCGTCCTCAGCTGCACGCGGGACGAGGCGGTGCTGCGCTTTGAAAACAAAGCCCGGGTCTACCCGTTCCCGTTCCGGCTCACGGTGCGCTACCGGCTCTCGGACCGCGGTGCAGAGTCCTTTTACCGCATCGAAAATACCGGCTGCCGGGCCATGCCCTTTACCTTTGGCCTCCACACCACCTTCCCCGAGCCGGAGACCTTTTCTGTGCCGCTGGGCGCTGTGCAGGAAAAGGACGCCCATCACCTGCCCACCGGGCGCATCCTGCCGCTGTCCGACGCCGAGCGCCGGTGCCTTTCCGGCACAGCGTCGCGGGGACAGGTCCATTCCGGCTACTATCTGTCCGGCGGGGATACCGCCCGCATCGGCCCGGTCTGCTACCAGGTCTCGGGCGGGTTTGACCACTGGGTGCTCTACAACGCCCGCGGCGGCGCAGGGCTGCTCTGCGTGGAGCCCCAATGCGGCGCGGTGGACGGTCTCAATCAGCCGGGTGGCTGCCGCATCCTGCAGCCCGGGCAGGAGCTGCGGCTCTCTACCCGGCTCACCTGCCCCGGCTGAGCCCCGGCCCGTCCGGGGCAGCGTGACAGGCCTTTCCGCGCTTTCGGCACGTCCCGCCGCCGCGCCGGTGGGGATGAAAGAGGCTGTACTTTTGCCCCGGTTTTGGGTATAATCGAAAAAAACCGCAAAAAAGGAGGCGACGCCGTGCCGCCGCTCACCGTACTGATCAAGCCCGCCTCCGGCAGCTGCAATATGCGCTGCACCTATTGCTTTTACGCGGATGAGACCCAGAACCGCGCGACCGAAAACTACGGCATGATGAGCGAGGCCACGCTGGAAGCCGTGGTGCGCGAATGCCTTGCCCGCGCCGAGGGCAGCTGCAGCTTCGGCTTTCAGGGCGGCGAGCCCACCCTGCGCGGGCTGGATTTCTTCCGCCGCTGTACCGCCCTGGTGGAGCGCTATCGTCCCCGCGGGCTTGCGGTCTCCTATTTTCTGCAGACCAACGGGCTGCTGCTGGATGAGGCGTGGGCGGCGTTTTTCCGCGAGCACCATTTTCTCATCGGCCTGTCGCTGGACGGCGACAGAGACCTGCACGACGCCTGCCGTCCCGACGCCGCGGGCAAAGGCACCTTCAGCCGGGTGCTGGGGGCCGCGCGGCTGCTGGACCGCTTTGGGGTGGACTACAACGTGCTCACGGTGGTGACGGCGCGCACAGCGCGCAGCATCCGCCATATCTACCGATTTTTTATGAAAAACGGCCTGGTCTACCAGCAGTACATCCCCTGTCTCGACCCGCTGGGCGAGGCGCGGGGCCTGCATCCCTGGTCGCTGACGCCGCAGGCCTACGGCGATTTTCTCATCCGCCTATTCGACGAGTGGTACGCCGACCGCCGGGCCGGCCGGTTCGTTTACATCCGCTATTTTGAAAACCTGGCCGCTTTGATGCTGGGGCGCCCGCCGGAGAGCTGCGGCATGCTGGGGCGCTGCGGCCCGCAGCTGGTGGTGGAGGCGGACGGCAGCGCCTACCCCTGCGACTTTTATATGCTGGACGATTACCGTCTGGGCAACTTCAACACCGACAGCCTGCCGCAGATGGAAGCGCGGCGGGAGCAGACCGGCTTTCTGCAGGAATCTCTGCGTGGCCTTGACCGCTGCCGCACCTGCCGCTGGGCACGGCTCTGCCGCGGCGGCTGCCGCCGCGACCGCCAGGGCACGGCGTTGCACGAGATCGGCCAAAACTATTTCTGCCCAGCCTATCTGCGCTTTTTTGAATACGCGGCGCCCAAGCTTGCCACGCTGCTGTGACGCGGCCCCCGGCGACCTGAGGCCGCGCGCCCGCTGCGCCCGGCGCTTTTCCCGGTGCGTCCTGCCCGCGCAGCCGCGGCGGCGGCGATGACAGTCGGACCTGGCCGGAAACGGACTCGATGCGGGGCGCCGGCAGCTGGAAAGCCCTGCCCCGGGCGCTGCTCTGAGCGCCTTTTCCCTTTTTGCCCTACATAAAACCCCCGGCTTTTCCGGGGGTTTTTCGCAGATGGGTGGAACTTGGGAATACCGGCACACATAACGGTATGCGCGCCGCACCGCAGCGGTCCGCCCCGCTGACCGCAGGGTTTCATCTGTCCGCTGCCCACAAACGGGCGCATTAAAAGTTTCCCATTGTCTGCTGTTCGCCTGTTTCATTTTCTTCCTGCCGGTGACATATGGGGGCTTCTGTTTTCTTTGCTTATTTCTTCGCTGCGTCTGCATCGTATCCTCGGCATCAGGATTTTCGTTCCGTTACGCGATAAAGCCGTTTATGTCGTTCATTGGCCGCGCGCTCCTTCTTTTCCGTATGGTTGACAGACTACCGTTTTGTTTTTGCACAGGGAATTTCCTGTCTGCACCATCGCCATGAGACTTCTTTTGAATCACTTTCCCAGCAGGTGGTTTTCTCGGCATATAAAAGAAGCGCTTTCCCGGCTGTCATCGCCGGAAAAGCGCTTCTTTTTTTGTTTTTGCTGCTGCGATGCTTTTTGCCGGGGACGGGCGATCCATAGCCTCATTCCCCGCAGCCGCTACCCGTTATCCCCAGACAGGTGGACTGAAACAAGTGGTTTTCAGCTGCAGCCGGGCTCTTGCTTCCGCCATGCCGTGCCGGGACCCCGCGGAACCCTCCTGCCTCCTGACACCCTTTACCGTCCGCAATTCCGAGGCCGCCACCGCAGCGCTGGCAGCTTTGCTGCGTCCCCGAACATTTTTCGCTCTCCGCAGGCGGCCAACGTCCCACGCCTTTCTCTGCGGCGGGCGCACGCCGCGTTTTCAGCGGGCAGCCGAGGCCCCTCCCCACCTCGTGGTAGCGGGACTACACAGGGCCCGCCCGCTTCCCGGTGCTCTTTTCCGCCGACAGCGCCGCGGCCGCGGCGTCGGCAACTCGGGCACAGCCCGGATGCATTTCTCCCCGCAGCCGTGCTTTTTTCGATTTGTCCGCCGGACGTTTTCCCTTTGCAAAAACGCCGCGCCCAAGGGCGCGGCGCTCAGACGGCCGTTTGCGCTTTTCCCGTTCTGCCCCTCCACCCCGGCCCCGCTTTTTTATGCCGCGCGCTGTGGGCGGTGGGAAAGGCAGCAGCGGACCCTGTGCGCCCTAGGCCTGGCGGCGGTTTCTTTTGTCCAGACGGATCTTGTCCGCGATCGCTGCCACAAACTCCGAGTTGGTGGGTTTGCCGTTCTGGCTGTAAGCGGTGTAGCCGAAATAATCGTGCAGCGCCTCGCTGCCGCCGCGCTCCCAGGCCACGGTGATGGCGTGGCGGATCGCCCGTTCCACTCTGCTGGCAGTGGTGTCATTGCTGCGGGCCACGTCCGGGTAAAGCCTCTTGGTGACCCCGTTGAGATAGCTCTCGTCCTCAGCGATCAGCAGGATGGCCTGCCGGGCGAACCGATAGCCCTTGAGATGCGCGGGCACCCCTACCTCGCGCAGGATCTCGGACACCGTACACTCGTCGTCCGGCACTGGGCCGCGGGTCTCGGCGCGCTGCAGCACGGAAGCCGCACGGGCCGCCAGGATCTCCGGGTCAAACGGCTTGAGGAAATAAAAGGCGATGCCGCGCTTTGCCATCTCGCTTTCCAGCCGGTCGTCGGCAAAGCTGCCCGTGACAAAAAAGACAATGTCCCCAAGCCCTTCTCCATCGCAGCGCTGTTTGATCGACAGCGCGTCCAGGCCGGGCATGAACGCCTCCATCAGCACCAGCTGCGGCCGCTCCCGGCGGATCGCCTCCAACAGGACGCTGCCGTTTTTTTCGCAGATCTTCACCTCGATCTCGCGGGCCTCAAGGGCCTCCCTGCACCGCTCCGTCACCGACGGGGTCAGGTCTGTCATCAGGCATTTCGCACGCTGCATGTTTCCACATTCCTCTCACTTATTTTATTGCCGCCCCCGGCAAAACAATTTTGCCCGTTGTCCGGGTCCCTTTCTCCACATTCCACAAGGGGTGGTGTTTCCGCTTTTTTAGATTACCATATATTGGAATAAATTGCAATATATTACCATTTTTGTAATAAATTTTTGCTTTTTGCCCAAAATTTATTTTACTTTTTCAAGTATGGTGTAAAATTTGACCTGATACTGTAGAATCCGCTCTGTTTTGTGACCTTTTTGCGGTATGGAGGAGACTTCCTGCCGGTCTCCTTGCCCTATCGGGCCTGCGCGGGCCGCGGCAAAGAGGAGGCGCGGCCAAAATCAACCTCTCCGTGGGAAAAGGCGCTTTTCCCTGCCGGGGCCCACGCGCCCGCCGGCGGCGCGGGCGGCTTTGGGCCGGGGCTGCAAGGTCCTTGGTCGGCAGACGGCCTTAAAGAGGGACCGCCTCTCCCGCTCGTCCCCCTGCGGCCACGGCCTGCGAACGGGCCGGCCTCCCGTTCCCCGGCGTTTTCTCTTCGGGAGCAGCCCGTTTTGCCTGCGTCCCACGCTGCGGTGCTTTCGGGCCGCCCGCCGCTGCCGGCGGCAGAGCGCCTGCTTAAAAAGGGCAGACGCTGCGGTAAAGCCGCCGCCCCAAAGGACCATGCTGCCGACACACCTCCCAGTTGACCGGCTCCCCTCTCCGCCGCCGCATGCGCCGTATCGCCCACGATCGGGCGCTTGCGGTCCTGCTCAATGCTCCCTCCGCGGCAAAGGGCTGCCTGCTTATGGTTTTTCGCCTCTCCCCGCCCCTGCGATGCGGAAGTTTTCCGCCTGCCCCTGCAAGGCGGGAGAGGGCGCCTCTGCCCCGGCAAACAAAAAAGATCAGCCCGGCAGGTCTCTTAAGACCCGCCGGGCTGATCTTTCCGCGCTTCCCTGCATTTTTGCGGGTGCGCTCTTTTGCAGAGTCCCCCTCTGCAAGGTCAATGCTGCTGCAGATAACGCGCGGCGCAGTAGGCGTAGATCGCCGCGCCGGTGGGCAGCACCGACTCGTCCGGGGTCATGCCCGGGTTATGCATCCCACAGGCATGGCCCCCCGCCATGCTGCCCGCCCCCAAATGCAGGTACACGGACGGCACCCGCTCGGCAATGGCTGTAAAATCCTCTGAGCCGGACATCCCCTCCAGCTCGCTCACCGCGTCTTCCCCCAGCAGCTCGCGGCAATAGCCGCCCATTTCGTCGCACATGCCCTCTTCATTGTAAAGAGAGGGCATCCCGTATACGAATTCCACCAGCGCGCTGCCGCGGAAAGTGGCCGCCACCGACTCGCTGATCTCTTTTACCCGCCGCTTCAAAAAGTCCCTGCTCTCCCGCGAGGCGGCGCGCACCGAGGCCTCCAGCACACAGCTGCCCGACAGCGTGTTGCAGCTGCTGCCGCCGTTGATCATGCCCACCAGCACCACCGACTGCTCCTCGCAGGGGATCTCCCGCGCCAGGATCTCCTGCAGCGCGATCACGATATGTGCCGCGATATTGATGGCGTCCACCCCGGCATGGGGCATGCTGCCGTGGGCGTCCTTGCCGGTCACGGTGATCCGCACCGCATCGCCGGAGAAAGTCGCGCAGCCCCGCTTGTAGGAGATATGTCCCGGCTCGCTGGTGTCCCCGCCGCCCACCATGATGTGCATGGCCAGCGCCGCGTCCACCTGCGGGTTTTCCAGAATACCGTTTTCCAGCATATCCTGCGCCCCGGCCAGCTTTTCCTCCGCGGGCTGAAACATCAGCTTGACCTGTCCGTTCAGCTCGTCCTCGCTCTGCTTGAGGAGTTTTGCCGCCGCCAGCAGCATCGAGGTGTGGCAGTCGTGCCCGCAGGAGTGACAGTTGCCGTTGTCCGCCGCAAAGGGCAGGCCGGTCTTTTCCTCCATGGGCAGCGCGTCCATGTCCCCGCGCAGCAGCAGCGTGCTGCCCCCCTCCCTGCCGATCATGCAGCTGACGCCCGCTCTGCCCACCCTTTTCGGCTCCAGGCCATAAGAGCGCAGCGCCTCTTCCACAAAAGCTGTGGTCCGGGGCAGGTCGAACCCCGTCTCCGCAAAACCGTGAAGCGTGCGCCGGTTTTCGATGATCTCGCCGCGCATGGCCTGGGCGGCCGCTTTATAATCTGTCATTGTGATCACACTCTTTCTCTCTTTATTATTCTGTGCCGCTCCACAGCGCCTGGCTGCGGCGGGTCTGCTTTACTGCTCCTACCGGCCCGTGCGCCATCGCCGCTTGCGCGCCGTGCCTGCGCCGGCCGCGCGGCGCAGCCCAAGTCCGCCGATCTCTATCATCTATGCCGCCCTCCCTGTATCTGGTCTCTTCTCCTGCGGCAGCCGCAGGGCCGTCCGCATCCATCCGGGCCGGGCTGCCGTCCGGGACAGGCCACAAAAAAACAGCTCTCGCCCCATCTCTGGGACAAAAGCTGTCGCTTCTGCGGTACCACCCGGATTGACGCCGCCTTTGTGCGGCGTCCCCTCTTCACGCACGGTCATGCGCGCCCCTTTGATAACGGATGGGGTCCCCGGCGGGCGCTACTGGGCGGTTGCCGTTCACGCTGCCCTCGCAAGGCCATTCGGCACGGCGCTCACCGCCGCGGTCCCACCCTCCGCGGCTCTCTGGCAGGCTTGCTCTCCGTGCGTACTTCCTCTTGCTCATCGGTTTTGCTTTTTGGTTTTGCTTATTATATGCGTTTCCCGCCGCTTTGTCAAGCCCGGCGGCCGGGCGACGCGGCGGGAACACCGGCGGCAACGCGGGCCGCGCGCCCGCGGCGGGAACGGGCGGGGCGCAGCCCGCGCTTTCTTCCGCGGTGTGTCCTCCGGCGGCGCGGCGGGCCCGACCGGCCCTCAGGGACCCCGGCCGGAACGGCTGCGGCTGTGAGAGGGGCAACAGGCGTCCCTGCGTCAGGAGCGATCCCAATGTGTAAATATTGGTGTATGGGGCGGTTCGCCGCCGTCCCCCCCCTGCTCCCCGATACAGGCGGTCTTGGAGCGCAGGGGGCAAAGGGCCTCCTCCCAAAACAGGGCGAGGCCAATATGCGAAGGACCTGGGAACGGCTATAGGGTCACGGTTGCCTGTTCAGAAGAATAATAGGATTCCAGTACCGCCACATCCACCCTTTTACCCGCATAATTGCTTATCCACGCATCATAATCGGGGTTTATCCAAACCGTTCCATCCTCAAAAGTGATCTCTTTGAAACAATAGAGCGCGTAAGCCACGGCACAGGTACCATCCGCATCCACTTCGTTAAAAATCGACCAGCCGCCGTTTACATCGTGTGTTTTCCCCGGTGCGATGACATACTCCGATGCCAAATAGGGCGGAATATTGCTCACGTTTTCGTAACTGCGTTCCGTGCTGCTATCCATCGCATACCAATCCGGCTGCAGGGGGTCGCCCGCTGCGTCAAATGCCAGCATCCCGCTGGACCATCCAACGATGGTGTGGTCCGTATTGTTGGTAAATATATCTTTGATATAAGGCGCTTGAGGGTCGTTGTCGTAAAGCAAAATGCGCACGCTATCGATCGTAACGGTCCCCCCGACTGTTTGCCGCGCGGCTGGATCTGCGGAGGGACCGCCGGCGGCGGACGGCTGGCTGCTGTCGGGGCCGGCCGCAGAAGCATTGCCTGTACCGGGCTTTTGCGGCACACAGGCGACAAGCCCTCCCGACAATAGAAGCAGGCAAAGAAACCCCGCAAGCACCGCGGGTCCTTTTCGTTTCCGGCTGAGATCAAACAGGTTTACGATCCGTTTTTTCATGATATTTTTGTCGCCCCCAAACTGTGTGGCCGCCCCCGGGCGGAACGCTTCTTTTCCTGCGGCGGCCAATATCGTTTGCCCATAGGCTGCGCGGTGCGCGCGATCCAGGCCTCTCAATACCATTTCATCACAAGCCAGTTCCATATCCGTTCCCGCTCTCCGGGCCATCAGCCAGACGAACGGGTTGAACCAGTGGATCGCCGCTGCCGCCAGCAGCAGCTATTTTATCCATACATCCTTTCTTTTGTAGTGCGTCAGTTCGTGGCATAAGATCAGCCGCAGTTCCGCGTCAGCATATTCCTTTTGGGGAAGATAGATAGCCGGGCTCCATATGCCCGCCAACACAGGGGTCGGTATGATCGGACAGCAGAACAAAGCAGGGGCGCGCTTCATGCCGGTTTGCCCAATTACATGATGGTACTGCGCCAGATCGTTATTTCCCGGCGCGGACGCATACCGGCGCAAGCGCTTTGACAGGCGATGGTTGGACAGGACCTGGAATACCAGCACACATACGGCGCCGGCCAGCCACACCAAAAACAAGATGTGTATCCAGGAGAACGATGTTCTATTTCCAAACCCGGCATCCCTATTGGCGGAGGGTCCAGTTAGAACGCCGCCATTGCCGGACAGCCGGGAAGCCTCTAAAGGGGTGAAGAGTTCGTTGGGAACACGCACCTGCACCGGCGGCGCAGCAAGCGTAAAATGGACGGGGATCAAGAGACGCACAGCCACCGCCGCCCAAAGCATGACCCGCAGCCGGGCCGTATACCGTTTGCTTAAAACAGGGCTGAGGATAAACAGAACGACAACGGCAATGCTGCTGGTCAGGGAAGTCTCTGCCATCGCAAAAAGCAAATCGTTCACCGTGCGCCACCGCCCTCCCGCAGGGTTTCCAGCAAAGTGTGAAGTTCTTCAATGTCGGCGTCTTTTAGGGCGTTCGCATCCGCCAATGCCGCCACCAGATTTTTGAGAGAGTTCTGATAGAGCTTCCCCAGCATGGTCGTGCCCTCGAACGCCAGATACGCATCCCGCCGCACAAGCTGCGTATAGTAGTTGCTGCGCCCTCTTTTCTCGCAGGCCACAAAACCTTTGCTTTCCAGCCGTGCCAGATAGGTGTTGACGGTATTCGCGTTGAGATTTTTGTGCCGCAGCTTTTCATCAAAATAAAAACGCGGCACAGCCCCCTTTGCCTCCCAAAGGCACATCATAATATCCAGCTCAGAATCAGGTAAGCGCTGCATCGTTGCCCTCCTTTTACTACATTTGTAGTTTTTTATTATTATACTACATATGACGTAGTGATTTGTCAAGCTATTTTTTGCAAAAATGCGGCAGGATGGCCGGCGCACCGCCCTGCTTTCGTTTCCAATCAGGCCGCAGGCAGGGCGGACCGCGCCTTTCCTGAATTTCAAGGCGCCCATTCCAGAAGGGAGGATCCCCCCTCTGCATGTTTGCACGGCGCAGAACCAGGCGCATCAAAAGCAATGGGCCCGCCTGGGGGCGAATAAGCTTGCGCAGCACAGGACAAGGGATGAGGCCGCGCACACCCGAAAAAGATGGATTTGAAAAAAGGGCCCGGGCGCCATGCGGCTCCCTCAAAGGAGGACACCAAATCCGCGCAAAATAAAAAGCGCCAAAAGCCAAAGCCGGGTCCGCAGTAGGAAACATGACCGCAAAGGGGGCCATTGAAGATGCAGCGCAAGGCAAACCACCGCGGGAGTGCTGTAGGGCTGGCAAGGCGGTTTCAAAAGCGCTTTGCCCTGTCCTGCCAAGCTCGGCTTTGCCGGGCCGGCCGCTTTCCATCCGCGTGGGCTGCGCCGATGGCCGGCCCCGCAATGCGCTCCAATTGCCGCCTTTTCGGCGTTCCGCCCCGCGCCGCAGGAACAGCTGCGCAAAATCGCTATCCCCGCTCTCCTGGAAACGGAGTCCAGCGCAGGGGGGCAGCGCCCCCGGCGCCGTATCGTATCCTGATCGATCTGCAGTTTCGTTTCCGTCCCGACAGAAGAGCGGTCAAACGCCATGAAGCGGCGGGGAGAGTATGCCGGATAGGGGGCCCTGTGTAAGGCGGTGCGCTTCCGGCACGGTCTGCCGCCGCCCCGCATAGGATGGCGGGAAGGGAGTGGATCCTATATGCCTACAGAGCCGGGCTCCCTGATCTTTCTCTTTCTGTCCTTTGCCGCCCTGATCTTATATGATCTGCGGGCTTTCTCTTTCAGCGCATCCATCCTGCAGCTGAGGCCAAACCACAGGCTGTCCAAGCTCTTTTCCATCCTGGCCAACTGCGTACTGCTGGCGCTGATCTTTGTCCTGGGCCTGCCGATGTTATTGAGTTATCTCATCCTCTATCTCGTGGTCCTTTTGGAATTGTGCATGATGTTCCAGGGCCAGGCGGTGCTGCTTCTATTCGGAAGCGGCAATTTTCTCTTTCACCTGATGGACGTCCAGATGATCGCAGCGGCGCTCTACGTCCTGCTCTTTGATATCTCCTCGCCGGAAGAATTTTTTCGGCGCTACCCCTCCAGCGTCTTCCTGACCCTGCTTGTGGTGACCGCACTGCTGGAGGTGTTCCGCCGCGGCGTGGACCAGACGGCTCTGCGGCTCCTTTTGAAAAACAGCGGTCAGCTCCTGTTTGCCACCACGTCCATGTCCCTCATCAACGTCTATCTGCTCATCCTCAGCGTCTCCTACAGCGGCCAGGCATACTCGGCCCTGGCTGCGGTTTTTCTGCTCTGCACCGGCGTGCTGCTCTTTGGGGCTTTTTATACAGCCCTCCTGCACGCGCTGCGGATGAGCGTGCTTCTGGAGTACAAGGCCAGATCCCACACGCTGGAGCAGAAACTGGAGCAGAGTCAGGAGGATCTGGACGCCATGCAGGAGGCCGCTACGACCGACGCCCTCACCGAGGTACACAACCGGCGCTATGGGCTGGAGGCCCTGGACCGCCAATTGGCCGCCGGCGGCCCTGGCTGCGTCTGCTTTGTGGATATCGACCGGCTGAAGTCGGTCAACGACCAGTACGGCCATGACGAGGGGGACCAGTACATCTTACGGGTGGTGCGGGCGCTCTCTGAAGCCCTGTCCGGCTGTGATACCCTGGCCCGGCTGGGCGGAGACGAGTTCCTGCTGCTCCTCCCCGGCCGGACAGAAGCAGAGGCGGATACTCTGCTGGAATGGGTGCGGGAAAAGCTCCATGCCTCGGCCACCAGCTATCGGTCGTCCATCAGCTTCGGGGTCGTGGCGCTGCAGGCGGAGGAACGCCTCTCCGCCGGAGAAGCCCTGCGGCGGGCCGATGCGAAGATGTACCGGGATAAACTGTCCCGGCGGGAAGGGAAATAGCGCGGCTTTCCTGTGTGGGCCCGGTTTAGAAACCGTCGGTTCCTGGGGGCGAAGCGATCCCTTTTCCAAAATATCAGGAGGCCGGTCGATCGACCGGCCTCCTGATATTTTTGTCGGCTATCCGCCCCCTGCCGGATCGGCCCAGGGGGCTGTTTTGCAGCAGTTGGACGCCCCGTTCCGAAACCGGTTCTCACCGCAGTACAGACCGCCCGCCGCCGATCTGGCCGCCGCGGCAGCGGCCGAAAGATCAGCGACCTGAGCCGCAGCGCCGGAGGGCCTCCCCCAAAATCAGTCGGGCGGTCCGCTTTTTCTGGTCCCGCGCCTAAAAAGGATGCTCCCACGGGGACCGCCTTTGGCGGCTTCCTCTGTTTCCTTTTTCCCCTCCGCGCGTCCCCGCGGGGCCGGGGTCCGCCGCCCCCACGGCCGGGGCGACTTTTGAACAGGTTGATATCTAAAATTCGAGGCCCTCAACTTTTTAAAGTTGAGGGCCTCACAAGGCTTGAAAACACGGGCATTTTGATGCAGCTGTCTTTTTGCCTTGTACGTTTGGTGGGCCTTCAGGGATTCGAACCCGGGACCGATCGGTTATGAGCCGAGTGCTCTGACCAGCTGAGCTAAAGGCCCTCATCTTGTTGAAAGGCTTATTTATTATACACGAATTTTCTCTTTCCTGCAACCATCTCCTTTCCCCGCGCTGTCTCAAATCTCACACATTCCTTTTGATTTTTTCACACATTTCGTCCCGCGTTTTCACACATTCCCGGCCTAAAATGAAGCCCGGACACCAACGAATTTATTTTTTACAAGAAGAGGAGCTTGGACATGAACGAAGAGAGCACTGCAAAAAAAGGCATCCGTGGGCTGCCCGCAGCCCTGCGCGGGGGGCTGGGACGCATTTTCGGGCCTATGGCCCGCTGGGTCCGCCGCCACAAAAAGAGCTTCGCCGCCCTGATCGTCCTGGCGGCTGCCGGCAGCTTTCTGGGCTGGCGCTTTCTCGCCGCCGGCCGGGGCGCAGCGGGCGGCGGGGCGCCCGCATTCGTCCGCACCACCGTCCTGCAGAAAACCAGCCTGGAAAATTCCATCTCCGCCACCGGCACGGTGGGCAGCGCCGAGGTCAGCAACGTGACCACCCAGCTCAAATACACGGTCAAGGAGGTCAAGGTCCAGGTGGGAGACACCGTGCAGGAGGGCGACGTCATCTGCACGCTGGACACCTCTGAGATCGAAAAGCAGCTCCAGAAAGCAAAGGAGGCGCTTGCGGAAAACATCGAAAAGGCGCAGGCAAGCTATGACAAGGCCCTGGCCGCCTACAACAGCGCCTACGACAAGGCCAGCGCTGCGGAGGCCGCCTACAACAGCGCCGCGGCGGCCTGCAACAATGCCGCCAGCGCTTTTGAAAACGCAAAAAACACGGTCCTTGCGCTTCAGTCCGCTTACGACGCGGCGGCGGCGGCTGCGCAGGCGGCGGCCGGGGACGTGGCGGCAAAGCTGGACGCCTATACCGCGGCGGTGGCTGCCGCCGGCGGCGACCTTTCCGCCCCTGCGGTCGTGAGCGCCGCGCAGGCCCTCAGCGCCGCCTGCAGCGCCTATAACGGCACGACCTTTACGGCCGGCGGGACGGTGGACACCGCCGCCCAGAGCGGCGGCCTTGCCGCCAGCGCCCAACAGGCGCTCTCTGCCCTCAACAGCGGCAAAGAGCTGTGCGGCTACGCCGCTTTGGAGCAGGCGCTGAACAGCGCCGCCGCCGCCAAAGAACAGGCCCGCACCCAGCTGGACACGCTGGAGAGCCAGTTCACCAGCGCAAAAGAGCAGCTGACCTCCGCCGAGACCGCGCTCAAGGACAGCAAGAGCAGCGACACGCTGGAGGAGCTGCAGGACCAGCTGGAAGAATGTACGCTCAAGGCCGGGTCGGCCGGCACCGTGACCGCCCTCAACGCCACGGTGGGCAGCGCCGTCACCGACAGCATCGTCGCCACCATCCAGAACGTCGGCAGGCTGAAGATCTCTTTCTCGGTGGAGGAGTACGACATCCCCAACGTCGCGGTGGGCCTGCCGGTGAATATCACCAGCGACGCCACCGGCGACACGGTCATCCACGGCACGGTCACCCAGGTGTCCAAGACCGCTTCCAGCGGGCAGAACTCCTCCGGCGGCTTTGCCTGCGAGGCCACGGTGGACGACCAGGACACCGGGCTTCTCGTGGGCATGAACGCCAAGCTGAACATCATCCTCTCCACCACCGACAACGTCTTTGTGGTGCCCATCGACGCGGTGGGCGCCGATGAAAACGGCGGCAGCGTGGTTTACGTCAAAACCGGCGGCAGCGGGGCCGACGCGGTCTTTGAGCCCGTGCCGGTCACCACCGGCGCGGAGAACGACTATTATATCGAGATCTCCGGCGACGGCCTGGAAGAGGGCATGGAGGTGCGCAGCAGCGCCGACGCCGATGAGGCCAGGGTGAATACCGGCGGCTCCGGCACCGGCGGAGGCGCTGTCGATATGGGCGGTTTTGCTGTGGCGGGCGGCGCCATGGCCGCGCCCGACGTCGGCGGGGGCGGCGGCGCTCCCGGCGGGGGCGGCGGCCCGATGGGGGGCTGAGGGATGATGACAAGGGAACTGTTTGAGGGCTGCACCGGCGGCGCGGCAGGCGGGCCGCTGATCGCCATCCGCAGCTTGGTCAAGACCTATTATGCCGGCCGGCCCAATGAGCTGGAGATCCTGCACGGCATCGACCTGACGGTCTGGCCGGGCGAATTCGTGGCCATTGTGGGCGAGTCGGGTTCGGGCAAATCCACCATGATGAACATCATCGGCGCTTTGGACCGCCCCACCCGCGGGACCTATCACCTCGACGGCGTGGACGTGGAAAAAGCCACCGATCCCCAGCTGTCCGCCATCCGCAACCGCAAGATCGGCTTTGTGTTTCAGACCTTCAACCTCATCGGCCGCACCACCGCCCAGAAAAATGTGGAGCTGCCCATGCTGTACGCGGGCGTGCCCGCCCGCCGCCGCGCGGCCCGGGCCAGGGAGCTGCTGCAGATGGTGGGCATGAGCGACCGGGCCAAGCACCAGCCCAGCGAGCTTTCCGGCGGACAGAAGCAGCGGGTGGCCATCGCCCGCGCCATGGCCTGCGATCCCGCCCTGCTGCTGGCCGACGAGCCCACGGGCGCGCTGGATTCGCAGACCAGCCGCACCGTGATGGATATTTTTCACGATCTGCACGAGCAGCAGGGCAAGACCGTCGTGCTGATCACCCATAACCCCGAGCTCGCGGAGGAGTGCGGGCGCATCCTGACCCTCAAGGACGGCAGGATCATCAGTGAGCGGAAAGGAAGTGGCGCCCGTGGGACTGCTTGACAATATCCGCATGGCCTTTGCCAGCCTGTGGGCCAACAAAATGCGCGCGGTCCTGACCATGCTGGGCATCATCATCGGCATCGGCTCGGTCATC
Organism: Anaerofilum hominis; assembly: GCF_014287275.1. Lineage (GTDB taxonomy): Bacteria > Bacillota > Clostridia > Oscillospirales > Ruminococcaceae > Pygmaiobacter > Pygmaiobacter hominis. The sequence goes on along the minus strand of NZ_JACONZ010000003.1, from coordinate 4,753 downwards.
GCCATCGTCACGGTGGGCGACTCGCTCACCGGCTCGATCAGCGACTCGATGCAGAGCCTGGGCGCGGGCAATATCACCGTCAGCCTGAGCCAGAAAAGTTCGGACGACGACGGCGAAGCCGTCATGATGGAGGGCGTCAGCATCCGCATGTTCGGCCCCAGCCGGCCCGCCGACGAGGATCTGCTCACCGACGACATGATCGCCGAATACCGCAGGGCTTTCGGCGACAGGGTCGCGGCCGTCTCCCGCTCCGAATCTTTGGGCAGCGGTACGGTCACCCAAAAGAGCACAAGCCTGAATGTCAATATCACCGGTGCCGATCTGGACTATCCCGCCGCCGAGGGGCTGGAGATCACCAACGGCCGTTTTCTCAACCAGAACGATCTGGACGGCCGGAAAAAGGTCTGCGTGGTGACCGACGAATTTGCTGAAAAGCTCTTTGGGGAAAGGACCGACCCCATCGGCAAGTCCTTTGAGGCTGCGGTGAACGGCAAGGTCTATACCTTTTACATCGTGGGCGTCACCCCCTACGACGACGGCGGCGCGGTGGCCATGTTCGGCAGCGACGTGAGCTATCCGGTCTATATCCCTCTCACTACGGCCAAAAAGCTTGCCGGCTCTGCGGCAGGGTATCAGAGCTTTACGGTGGTGGGCAGTTCGGCGGGGGAGAACGCCCAGTTCCTATCCGACACCGAGAGCTTTTTTGCCAGTTATTACACCCGCAACCAGAGCTGGACCGTGCGCGCTTCCAGCATGGAGAGCATGATGAGCACCGTCACCGAGATGATCTCCACCGTGCAGCTGGCCATTGCGGCCATTGCGGCCATCAGCCTGCTGGTGGGCGGCATCGGCGTGATGAACATCATGATGGTCTCGATCACCGAGCGCACCCGTGAGATCGGCACCCGCAAGGCCCTGGGCGCGCCGGGGTACGCCATCCGGCTGCAGTTTATCACCGAATCGGTGGTGATCTGCCTCATCGGCGGCGTCATCGGCATCGTCCTGGGCGTGATACTGGGGGCCTGGGGCGCCTCCCTGCTGGGATATGCGGCCAAGCCCTCCCTCCTGGCCGTGACGGCTTCGGTGGGCTTCTCGATGGCGATCGGCGTCTTTTTCGGCAGCTATCCGGCCAGCAAGGCCGCCAAGCTGGACCCCATCGAAGCGCTGCGGTACGAGTAGGGCCCCAGCGCTGCCCGCTGCAGCCGCGCCGCAGGCCGCGGGGCCCGTCTGGCCGCATTTTTCTGCAAAATAAAAGAGCCGCTTTGTGCCGGTGTACGGCGCAAAGCAGCTCTTCTGCTGTGTGGTGGGTCTGCTCAGGCGATGCGGACGTTGATCGCGCGCATCTTGCTGGCGTTTTTGGGGTCGACCTCGGAGTCAAAGGTGACCTTCTGTCCGTCGGAAAGGCTCTTAAAGCCCTCAGACTGGATGGCGGAGAAGTGCACGAACACGTCGCCGCTGCCGTCGTCGTTGGAGATAAAGCCAAAGCCCTTGTCGTCATTGAACCATTTTACAGTACCGGTATTCATAAAAAATACCTCCTAAAAGTAGTGTTATTCCAGTGCAAGTCATCGTGCCGGGCTCCGGGCGAAAAACGACCTGGACAGCCGTTTTTTATAGCTTTCGGTGAAACCTATAAAAAAACGGCGCGGCATGAAATCAAAATGGAAATTGATCTCATACCGCGCCCAATCAATTATTACATTTAGAATACTTCTATAGTATAACGCTGAATTCTACAAATGTCAAATTTTATTTTCCGGGCAGTCCTTTCAGCCCGGCAGATAGGCTGCGCAGTACTCGTCAAAAGTGATCCCCAACTCGTAGATCTCTGCGGCCGTCTCTTCGCCCACATAGCGGATGTGCCACTCCTCGGTCATATAGCCGGTGATCCACTGGGTCTCGGGCAGATAGTGAAGCACAAAACCGTAGCGGTGCAGATTCTCCTTTGCCCAGGCATACTCCGCCGTTTGCCCAAACTCTGTATAAGACAGCGCGCCGTTGCAGATATCCATCGCCAGCCCGGTCTGATGTTCGGAAAATCCGGGCCGGGCGCTGTAGGTGTCCGCCGCGGCCTGCCCGTCCCGCGCCGCATAGTTGCTGTACAGCTGCTGCTGATAGGCATAGCTGCGATAGCCCGACTGGCCCAGGATGGTGTATCCCTCCGCGGCCGCCCCCTCGCAGAGGGCCTCAAAGGCGGCCGCAGCCTCGGCCCGCAGGTAAAGGGTCTTGCCGCCGTTGGAGCGTCCGGCCGAGATCCGGGTCAGATCGGCAGGTTCATAGCCGTCCGGCAGCTGGTGATATTTGTTGCACAGTACCAGCAGGCTGTCCGGATCCGCCACCGTCTCCACGCCGGTATAAAACTCCCGGTCAAGGCCGATGTTCACATAGACCACCGTCTGCTCCGCAGTGAACTCAGGGTGCAGCGCTGCGTACTCCGCATAGCGGGCCGCTTCCGGCTGCCGGTATCCCGGGACGTCCGCAAAGGGGTCCGCCGCCGGGGTGGGCGCGGGGGACCCGGCGGGGGCCGGGGGCTCCGTAGGGGCGGCCGACGCCGCCGGGATCCCCTGCGGCAAGGCCGGGGCCGAGGAACCCGTCCTGCCGCCGCAGCCCGCCAGCAATAAAGTACACGCCGCAGCCAGGGCGAAAGGGATCAATGCTTTTAATCTCATCTGTGTTTCTCCTGTTTTCCCATAATGGGTCTAACATAACGCCTGGAGCGCAGAATGTCAAGGGAGGCCCCGCCTGTTTTTGCCCGCTTTTGCAGATCGGGCCCCGGTACGCAGCGGGCCTGCGCCCCAGCGGAGATTTTTTCCTGCTGATGTGAAGCGGCCCGGTATCCCCCTTTCGCAGCAGCTCTGCGCCCTACCCGAGGTCTCTTCGGTGTTTTCCGCAGCGAGAGAATAAAAAAGAGCCCGTCCTGCGACGGAGCCTTTTTTCTGGCTTCTTCTGTTGGGCTCGAACCAACCTGGGGGATTCAATTGCACGCAGGTGGATTCTAAAAAGACTGCATTGCAATGCGGATTTTCCACAAAATGCGCCAGTCAAAATGTACAACGCCACATCAATAATCGATTTTAATGTGGGTTACAGGGTGGGGGAGGGGCTGTTTGAATCCACATGGACATTTATATTTAAAAAAAAAGATAAAAAGCGCTTCGGATTTTTCTGAAGTGTTTTTGTTCTAAAGGTTCTTCCCCATGCGGTCTCGTACTGCCTGCACAATATAACCTTGCAGACTGCTGCCATACTTCTCCGCTTCTTTTTTTACCTTTTCTAATTCATCCGGATCAAATCGAATGGTTATAGTCTTTTTCTTTGCCAAATATCGGAAATTCGCTTCTAATTGAGCTTTGCTGGCCATGTCATCACCTCTTTGCGATTGTACCACATTTTCTATGTATATGCCATCATGTATATAAAAAGAAACAACATCAGCGAACAAAAAATAATGGAAGAAACAAATATGAAAATCAATGCTTATGGCGGCTACAAAATGAACGGCACCACAAGGCGGCGAGCGCGGTAAAATGCCTGACCGGATATTATAGCAGACAGTAACGTTTCTCCTGCAGGCCTTTCGCAGGGCGGCGAACAGGCTTGCGATGCTGCCCTGCAGCTGTGAGGCCGGAGCACGGAGAGCAGAAAATATGCGGGCCAGCGCGTTTTTGGCCCCAGCCAGGGCGGGCAAAAGGCTCGTGCTCACCAGTGGGTCTGGCACAGAGCAGCGTACAAAAGGGAAAGAACAGGCCGTATGACCGACGAACCAACACACCGCACGGCTTTTGTAGCCTCCCCATAGGCCGGCCCCCAGCCCAGTTTCGCTTGTCGCTGGGCCGCGGGCGCAGGCACTTTTCCCGCCCGCAGGACCGGGAGCCCTGCGGCGCAGAATACCGCAGCGCCTTTTTTGAGACAAAATAAAAAAGACTTCGTCAATGACGAAGTCTTTTTTGGCTCCCCCTGTTGGGCTCGAACCAACGACCCTGCGGTTAACAGCCGCATGCTCTACCGACTGAGCTAAGGAGGAATATATGGTAACTGCCCTAAGGCAGATCACTGTCCCAGCGCACCTGCCAGGACTTTCACCGCAGCGTTTTTTTCAAATAAAAGCGCTGCCTGCGTCCTTTGTGGTGCTCTGTATGATTGGTGCACCTCCAGGGACTCGAACCCTGGGCCCGCTGATTAAGAGTCAGCTGCTCTACCAACTGAGCTAGAGGTGCAGACGAAAGAAAAACGGCATACGCCGTTTTTCCGTAATGGTGACCCCTGCGGGAATCGAACCCACGATTGCGCCGTGAGAGGGCGCCGTCTTAGCCGCTTGACCAAGGGGCCGCATTCAAAAGCACAAAGTGCTTTTGAATGTAGCGAAGATGTCCTCATGACGCTTACGCGTCCCGGATCGCTTTGCGATCACGGCCATCTTCGGCTCACTCCAGCACTCATGCTTTTGTGTAAAAGCGCCATCGGCGCTTTCATTGCAGCGAGGATGTCCTCGTGATGCTCGCGCATCCCGGATCGCTTCGCGATTATGGCCATCCTCGGCGCTCTTCTGCGCTCTGGCTCTTTCGGGTAAGCACTCTGTGCTTTTGAATGCAGCGAAGATGTCCTCGTGACGCTCACGCGTCCCGGATCGCTGCGCGATCACCGCCATCTTCCGCTTCTTCTTTGCACTCATGCTTTTTTGCTGAGGATCTTTTCCCCTCATATAAGAAAAGGGCCGGCACCTACCTATTTTCCCAGGTCGTCTCCAACCAAG
>NZ_JACONZ010000002.1 GCF_014287275.1 Anaerofilum hominis | reverse complement strand
CGCTTGCGTCCTTTTGTGAATTACTTTAAAGGAATTTTTTATTTTTACGAGCAGGTTTCTTCCTGCTCTAAGGGTTCCTTCAAGCTTCTTCCTATATTGTTTAATTTTCAAGGTCCTGTGCCGCTTTTTGGGCGGCCCCGCAGGCTTTTCGGTTGTCCGTGTTTCCTGCGGCTTAGTTATAATACCACACTCCCAAAGCGAAAGTCAACACCTTTTTTCAGTTTTTTTACTATTTTTTGCTTGCAAACAGAAGCTTCGGCAAACCGCCCTAAATCCATCTTCCCTTTTTGTGTTTTTTACATTTTGCGGGCACTTTTTTCAACAGTTTTCCACTTTTTCCACGCGCTTCCCCGCCGCCGGGGTCTCGGGGGATCTTTTCTCCGTTTCTTCCTCCTCTGCGCTGTCCACAAACCGGTATCCCACCCCCACCTCGGTGAGGATATAGCGCGGGTTCGCGGTGTCCCGCTCGATCTTGCGCCGGATGCCCGCCATAAAGACCCGCAGCCTCTGGTTGCTCTCATCGTCGCTGTAGCCCCACACCTCGCGATTGATATAGGTGTGGGTGAGGACCTTGCCGGGGTTTTGCACCAGCAGCACCAGCAGACGGTATTCGATGGGAGTAAAGTGGATCTCGCGCCCGTCCACCGACACCCTGTGCCGCTGGAAGTCCAGCGCCAGACCGTCCTTTTCAAACACGTCGCTGCGGGCGATCTGCGGCCGGGTGCGGCGCAGGTTGGCCCGGATGCGCGCCTGCACCTCGCCCAGGGTAAAGGGCTTGGTGACATAGTCGTCCGCCCCGGCGTCCAGCGCCTCGATCTTGTCTTTCTCCTGTCCGCGGGCGGACACCACCAGCACCGGGGTGTCCTGCCGCTGCCGGATGCGGGCCAGCAGTTCCACACCGTCGTAGTCAGGCAGGCCCAGGTCCAGCAGGATCAGGTCGGGGTTATTGGCCCGCGCCAGGGTATACCCCCCGGTGGCGGTGTCCGCAAGGTCGCAGGTATAGCCGATCTTCCGCAGCGACATCTCCAGCAGCCGCTGGATGCCGGGGTCGTCCTCCACGATCAGGATATGCGGCGCCTCACGCATGGGCACTCTCCTCCTTTTCTTTCAGGGGCAGCGTAAAAAAGAATCCCGCGCCCCCCTGCGCATTGTTTTCCGCCCGGATGGCGCCCCCATGCGCCTGTACGATGGCGGCACAGACCATCAGCCCCAGGCCCATGCCCCGCTTGCCGTCCGCAGTGGCGGACTGCTCGGACACAAAGCTCTCGAAAATATGGTCCAGCAGCGCGGGGGGGACACCCCCGCCGTCGTCTTCCACTGCAAAAAGCGCGTCCTCGCCCAGCCGCGAAACGGTCAGCCGCACGGCGGTGTCGGGCCGGGTATGGCAAAAAGCGTTGTCCAGCAGGTTGCACAGCACCTGCCGGATCAGCAGGCCGTCCATCGGCACGGTGAGCAGCTCATCCGGCAGATGCACCTGTACCTGGCGCCCGCCGCGCAGGCTGCGGGTGCGCTCCAGCGCGTCCGCCACCACGTCGTCCACGACCTCCGGCACCTTTTTGACCAGCAGCCGCCCCTCCTGGATGCGGGTGAGATGCAGCAGATTGGTCACCATATTGTTCATCCAGACCGCATCGCGGTCCACGTCCCGCATCAGACCGTACAGCTCGTCCCGGCTGATCGTGGCGGCGTTGCGGGCCACATAGTCCACGGTGCCCGCAATGCCGGTGAGCGGGGTGCGCAGGTCGTGGGAGATGCTGCGCAAAAAGCTGCTGCGCATCTTTTCTTTTTCCACCTCAAGCCGGATCCTCTCGCCCTCCGCCGAGAGCTTTTCCCGCTCCAGAGAAAGGGAGAGCTGGGTGACCGCGGCCTTGAGATAGGACCGGTCCGCCTCGCCAAGTTTCCGCCCTCCCAGGCGGAGGGCCGCGACCCCCAGCAGCCTCTCCCCGCCCATCAAAGGCAGGTTTTCCCATCCGGGAGCGCCGGGGCAGGCCTGCGGCGTCCCCGTCTGCCACTCCTCAAAGCAGCGGTACACCCAGGGAGCGTTTTCCGCCTCGCCGCTTTTGCTGCAGCTGCCAAACCGCAGCGGCGGCCGCAGGCCTCCGTCCCCGCCCGTCAGGTAGACCGTGCACTCGGCCCCCACCAGCTCAAAAATGCCCGTCTGGCCCTGGCGCACCACCGCCTCCTCCCCGCGCCGCACCAGATAACCCTGCCCGGTGCGGGCCAGCAGGTCTGCGCGGCGGGCGCTTTCCTCCGCCTGCCAGGCCCGGTGCTGCAGCTGGGTGGTGAGCGCGCCGGCCACCAGGCTGACCATCAGGTAGAAGAGGATGGTCAGCAGGTCGTCGGCACGGGTGATCTCAAAGCTGCCCACGGGCGGCAGAAAAAGCAGATTATACAGCACCGCACAGCAGATGGCCGCGCCCATGCCGTACAGGTTGCTGCCGGTGACGGCACACACCAGCAGCACGCAGAGCAGATAGAGCAGAGCGATGTTCACGTTGTTGATGGCCAGCACAGCGGACAGCAGCGTGGCGGCCCCGAGCAGCAGCAGCGTGGCGGCCACTTTATAGAGCGCCGAGGAGCGGACAAGTGCCGTGAGTCTCTGCATAACAGACGGCCTCCCTTCTCCCCGCCGCGCCGGGCGGGGACCTGATCTCACACTTCCCTGTTATCATACCATATCCGCGCAAAAACCCCAACCTCCGCGCCCCGGGACAAACAAAAACGGAGCGAAAAGCAGCCCTGTGCGCCGCTTTCCGCCCCGTTTTTTTCTTCTGTTTCGCGTCTGCTCAATCGGTCAGCAGGCCCCGCAGCATTGCCAACAGCTTGCGCTCCCGCCGGGAGATCTGCACCTGGGTGGTGCCCAGCCGCTTTGCCGTCTCGCTCTGCGTCTTGCCCTCATAAAAGCGGCAGCGGATCAGCAGGCGGTCCCGCTCGTCCAGGCGGCGCAGCGTCTCGCGCAGCGCCAGGGTCTCGGCGATCTTCTCCTCGTCGCTGTTCACCGGGATGTCGAACTGGGACGGGCTGTCCTCATCCTGCACTGGGGTGAGCGAGAGCACCGGCATGGCCGCGCTGATCGCCTCCGCCACCTGCTCGGGGCTGACCTGCAGATACGCCGCAAGCTCGCCCACGGTGGGCTGGGTCCCGGTTTTTTTCTGCAGCGTGTCCCGCGCGGCGTTGATCTTCAGCGAGAGCTCTTTGAGCGAGCGGCTCACCTTGACCGAACCGCCGTCCCGGAAGAGCTTTTTGATCTCGCCCAGGATCACCGGCACCGCATAGGTGGAAAACTGCACCCCCCTCTCCTCGTCGAACGCGTCATAGGCCTTGACCAGGCCCATGCATCCGGCGGAATACAGGTCGTCGTACTCGATCCCGCGGCCGCGGAAGCGGTTGGCGCAGGCATGCACCAGCCCCAGGTTGTTCTCGATGAATTCGTCGCGGCTGCACTGTTTGAGCGGCATAGGCTAACACCTTCTGGCAATGGTTTTCCCCATGGTCACGACGGTGCCCTTGCCGGGCGTGGAGCGGACCCGCAGCGTGTCCATAAAGGTTTGCATCACCGTGAACCCGAGGCCGGCCCGCTCTGCGCCGCCGGTGGTGGACATGGGCTGCATGGCGGCCTGCACGTCCGCGATCCCCACGCCCTTATCCGCGATGCGCAAACGCACCCGGCCGTCCTCAAAGATGCTCACGGTTATGTACACATTGCCGATGGTGCCGGGATAGGCATGCACGATGCAGTTTGTGACCGCCTCGCTGACTGCGGTCTTGATATCCGCCAGCTCGTCCACCGTGGGGTCGAGCTGGGCCACAAAGGCCGCCACCGCCCCGCGCGCGAACGCCTCGTTGCTGCTGCGGCTGGGAAAGGTGATCTTGGTCTGATTGATGGGCTTCATACGTTTGCGCTCCCTTCCAGCGTGATGATGCTGCCGATGCCGGACAGCCTGAGCATTTTTGCGATCTGCGCGCTGACCCCCTGCACCGCCAGCACGCCCCCGGTATCCTGCAAAAGCCGGTACCTGCCCAGGATCAGGCCGATGCCCGAAGAGTCCATAAAGCCCACGCCGCCAAAATCCAGCACCACCCGCTCGGGGGAGGCGGCCAGGATGCGCGCGTCGATCTGTTCCCGCAGCCTGCCCGCCGCGTGGTGATCGATCTCACCTGAGAGATAGACCGCCAGCACCGTGCCGCTCTGTTCCAGTCTGCATTCCGCCAATTTTTTCACTTCCCTGTCTTTTTTCCCTCTCTTTCCGCGGCCGGGGGCCATCCCGCCGCCCCTGTCGCCGCGGCCGTCCCTGAAAAACAAAAAAATCCCTTATCCCGGACAGTCCCGGCAAAAACTTCCGCCGGGGCGTGTCCGCGGGGATGGTTTGTCCATCACCTAGGATAAGGGATTTGCCCTGAACATTCTGTCACAGGCTGTCGAGGCCGCCGGAGAGTTTTCCCTCGCCGCAGAGCAGCCGCCGCGCCTCTCCCGCCAGATAGAACGAGCCACAGACGCAAAAGCCCCGGCCCCGCTTTTGGGCCAGTGCCAGCGCCTGTGCAAGGCTGCCGCAGGCCTCCACCCTGGGAAAATGCTCCGACGCGGCCGCGGCCAGCAGGTCGGCGCTCACCGCGCGCGGCGTGTCCGGCGCAGCGGTGTACACCTGGTCAAAACAGCCCTCCAGCGCTTTCAGCACCGCTTGGGCGTCTTTGCCTTTCAGCATCCCCAGCACGCCGGTGATCGGCGGCGTTTTGGTGCCTTTCAGCAGCGCGGCAAGGGCGGCGGCGCTGTCCGGGTTATGGGCGCCGTCCAGCAGCACCGGCGGGTGCAGGGACAGCACCTCGGCCCTGGCGGGCAGGGAGGCCTGTTCCAGCCCGGCGAGGATCGCCTCGTCGGGGATATCGTAGCCCTGGTCGCAGAGGCCGAGGGCCGCCTCGATCGCAACGGCGCAGTTGGCGGCCTGATGGCTGCCGTGCAGCCGCAGGCGCACCGCGTATCCGCCGTAGTCCACGTGGTTCTCGCGCAGGGTCTCCCAAAGCAGCTTTACATCCTGCGGCTCGGGCAGCCGCAGGGGAACGCCCAGTTCTTTACAGCGGCGGGCGATGACGGCGGCCGCCCCCGGCCGCTGGCCCGGATAACTCACCGCCACACAGCCGGGCTTGAGGATGCCGCACTTTTCCTCCGCGATGGCCTCCACCGTGCCGCCCAGCAGCTCGGTGTGGTCGAGCCCGATGCGGGTAAGGCAGGCCACTTTGGTGCTGCGGATGACATTGGTGGCGTCCCGTCCGCCGCCCAGCCCCGCTTCCAGACAGACCAGTTCGCACCCCTGCTGCAGAAAGCACAAAAACCCCACCGCTGTCACCAGCTCGAACTCCGTGGCGTAAACGCCTTCCTTTTCCAGCTGCCCGGCGGCGGCCCGCGCCTGTTCCGCCGCCTCGCCCAGCACGCCGGCGGGCAAAGGCGCGCCGTCCACCGTGATGCGCTCGCCGAACTCCTCCACAAACGGTGAGACGAAGAGCCCCGTCCGGATGCCCGCCTCCCGCAGGATCGAGGCCAGCATTGCCGCCACGCTTCCCTTGCCGTTGGTCCCCGCGATATGCACAAACGCCAGCCGGTCCTGCGGGTCCCCCAACAGGGCCATCAGCCGCCGCATGGCGTCCGGGTCTTTTTTCTCCCCCAGTCTCCTGCGGCCATGCAGCCACTCGATCGCCTCCTGATCGGTCATGGTCTGTTCCTCCTCCTGGTCGAAAACTCAGCTTTCTCTATCAGCATAGCAGCAAAGGGACCACAGGGCAAGGCCCGGCGGTCCCTTTGCTGATCGATCTTTTCAGCCCGCGCCGCTTTGAGAAACAGCGATGGTCTGGCCCCGGCGCAGGCGGCGGCCCCGCCGGGAGGCGTTTTGCTCCGGCCCCCGTGCGCCCGACCGAGGCCGCCGTGGGGCGTAGCCGTCAGCGTGCGCGCCCCGCGGCGGCTCAGAGGAGTCTGCCGTTCACCCCAGCGCCTGGATGGCAGCCTGGATATGGGCTTTTTTGTCCTCAGCCCGGGCCAGCTGGGCGCGCACGTTTTCCACCACCTGGGCGGGCGCCTTGGCGATAAAGCCCTGATTGTTCAGCTTGCCGCTTGCGGAGGCGATCTCTTTCTCGCAGCCCGCCAGCTCTTTTTCCAGGCGGGCCAGCTCTTTCTCCCGGTCCACCAGCTCCATCATGGGGATGAAAGCGCGGGCCTTGTCGGTGGCCACCTGCACGCTGCCGGAGGCGTCGCCGCTGAACGCGCTGCCGATCTCGATCTCGCTGGCAGCGGCAAACTTTTCCAGGTAAGCGCGGCCGGTCTCAAAATCCGCCGGGCTGTCGGTCTGGATGAAGATACGGGTCTTTTTGGCCGGGTGCACCCCCATCTCGGCGCGCACGGCCCGCACCGCCTTGATGAGCGCCACCAGATTGGTGAAGCCCTCTTCGTCCTGCGGGAAGCAGAGCTCCTCCCGCCAGACGGGCCAGGCGGAGATCATGATGCTCTCGCCGCTGCCGGGCAGGGCGCGGTAGATCTCTTCGGTGATGAACGGCATAAACGGGTGCAGCAGTTTCAGCGCCTCGCGCAGCACATACACCAGCACACGGCGCGCGCTGCGGGCCTGTTCCTCGTCCTCGCCGTACAGGCGCAGTTTTGCGATCTCGATATACCAGTCGCAGTAAACGTCCCAGATAAAATCATAAATTTTCTGCGCGGCCAGGCCCAGCTCAAACTTTTCGATATTGTCGGTGACCTCTTTCACCAGCGTGTTCAGGCTGGAGAGCACCCAGCGGTCGGACAGGTCCAGCTCTTCCGGCAGGCCGGGCTCCAGTTCGCCCTTGAGGTTCATCAGCACGAAACGGGCGGCGTTCCACAGCTTGTTGGCGAAGTTGCGGCTGGCCTTGACCTTCTCTTCGCTGTAGCGGGTGTCGTTGCCCGGCGTGGAGCCGGTGACCAGCGTGAACCGCAGCGCGTCGGCGCCGTACTGGGCGATGACCTCCAGCGGGTCGATGCCGTTGCCCAGGGATTTGGACATTTTGCGGCCCTGGGCGTCCCGCACCAGGCCGTGGATGAGCACGGTGTCAAAGGGCGTCTCGCCGGTGTGCTCCAGCCCGGAGAACACCATGCGCACCACCCAGAAAAAGATGATGTCATAGCCGGTGACCAGCGTGTTGGTGGGATAGAAATATTTGAAATCCGCAGCCTCGGTGTCCGGCCAGCCCAGGGTGGAGAAAGGCCAGAGCGCGGAGGAGAACCAGGTGTCCAGGGTATCCTCATCCTGGTGCAGATGGGTGCAGCCGCACTTGGGGCATTTGTCCGGCATGGCTTTTGCCGTCACATACTCGCCGCACTCGTCGCAGTAATAGACCGGGATGCGGTGGCCCCACCACAGCTGACGCGAGATGCACCAGTCCTTGATATTCTCCAGCCAATGGTAATAGGTCTTGTCGAACCGCTCGGGCACAAATTTCAACTTGCCGCTGCGGCACGCCTCAATGGCCGGCTTTGCCAGCGGCTCCATTTTGACGAACCACTGTTTGGAGATCATCGGCTCCACCGTGGTGTGGCAGCGGTAGCAGGTGCCCACGTCGTGGCGCAGCGGCTCGGTCTCTTTCAGATATCCGCCGGCGCTGAGATCGGCCAGGATGGCCTTGCGGGCCTCTTTGGCCGTCATGCCGGCGTATTTGCCGCAGTCCAGCACCTCCGGCTCGTCCGCCGCCGCCCTGCCGCCGGCGATCAGCTCGTCGGCGGCGGCCTTGTCGGCGGGCCCGGTCATGCGGCCGTCGTAGGTAAAGACGCGCACCAGCGGCAGGCCGTGGCGCTTGCCCACCTCGTAGTCGTTGGGGTCGTGGGCGGGGGTGATCTTCACCACGCCGGTCCCCTTTTCCATATCCGCGTGGTCGTCGCAGACGATGGGGATCTCTTTGTTGAGCAGCGGGAGGATGACATGGCAGCCGTGCAGGTGCTGATAGCGCGGGTCCGCCCCGTTGATGGCCACCGCGGTGTCCCCCAGCATGGTCTCGGGCCGGGTGGTGGCCAGCTCCAGCTGTTCGCCCGTCTCCTTGACGGTGTAGAGCAGATGCCAGAAGCTGCCCTCCTGCTCCTCATATTCCACCTCGGCATCGGAGATGGAGGTCATGCAGCAGGGGCACCAGTTCACCAGCCGGTTGCCGCGGTAGATCAGGCCCTTGTCGTGCAGCCGGATAAAGACCTCCTTGACCGCCTCGCTGCAGCCCTCGTCCATGGTGAACCGCTCCCGGTCCCAATCGCAGCTGGAACCCAGCTTTTTCAGCTGTTCCACAATGCGGCCGCCGTATTTTTCTTTCCACGCCCAGGCGCGCTCCAGGAAGCCGTCCCTGCCCAGGCTCTCCTTGGTGAGGCCTTCCTCCCGCATGGCGGCCACGATCTTGGCCTCGGTGGCGATAGAGGCGTGGTCGGTGCCCGGCAGCCAGAGCGCGGAATAGCCCTGCATCCGCTTGGTGCGGATGAGGATATCCTGCAGCGTCTCGTCCATGGCGTGTCCCATGTGCAGCTGGCCGGTGATGTTGGGGGGCGGGATGACGATGGTGTAGGGTCTCTTCTCCGGGTCGCGTTCGGCGTGAAAATACTTGTGTTCCAGCCAGAAGCGGTAGGTGCTGTCCTCCACCTGGGAAGGGTCGTATTGCTTGTCCAGCTCTCTCATCTGTTCTCTCCCTTTCTTTTGCTTGGTGTGCGCTGCCCGGGGGGACAAATAAAAAATCCCATACGGCAAACGCCGTATGGGACGGAAAGCTCCGCGGTACCACCCACATTGCCGCGCTTGAAAGTGCGGCCGCTCAAAACTCCTTAACGCGGAAAACGTGCGCGGCTAATGGCCCGAAAGCGTTCACCCGCCTGCTCCGGAGCGACCGCCGCGGCTGCTCCCCACCTGCTCGCACCCACCGCAGGCTCTCTTCAGGGAAGCGGGCCCCAGCCCTCTCCTTCACTGCATTTTCTGTTTTTGATTTTATCCGCTTTGGGCGGGATTGTCAAGACGGGAAAGCGGGCGGCCACGCAAACCCCAGCAGATCATAGGCGGAAACGCCGCAGGCTGCTGAAAACCCCGCGGCAAGCAGCTCATTCAGATAGTGATAGTGCAGCCTCACGCCCGCAAAGCGGATGTCCTGCGGCGGAAAACCCAGCCAGAAGCTGCGCGCATTGCCGATGTTCCACAAGAAGTCCTGCTTTAGGACCGTCTGCCCCACCACAGCGGGATGGGCGGTGGCTGTCTCCCAGCAAAGAGCATAGAGTACCAGCAGCGCTGCCAGCAGCAGCGCGTTCCCCCAGCGCGGACGCCACTGCCGCAGCGCGCTGGCCGTCCGCCGGGCATCCGCGCGGAAAAGGAAAAAGCCGATCAGAGCAACCGCCGGCGGCACTGCCCGCAGCGGCCATACCAGGCCGAAGCGGGCGCAGACACAGGTGAGCGCAGCAAAAAAGCCGCTGCCCAGCAGCAGAGTCAGGGGCAGATCAAACCCCTCCGGCAGACGGGTCAGGCGCCTGAGCGCAAACAGAAGCGCGCAGCCGGGCAGGAGGATGCAGACCCCGGCCCCCAGCAGCAGCGCCGGAAAGGCCTGCCAGGCACACCCGCCCGCCGCGGCCACGTCCCATACCACGGCCGCCGCGGGCAGCAGTGGCAGCCATGCGGCCCATTTTCCCTTTTCTCCGCTGATCTGTTTTTCCATTTTCACACCCTGCCTGCGTCACACGCCGCTGCCGCAGCCCTTTCCGCCCAGTTTTCCGCCTCTTTTCCGGGCCCCCGCCCGGCCCGCAAAAGTGTTTTTATCCTGTGCTAAGTATAGTGGAAATCCCTTTCTGTTTCAAGCCGCGCCCGGACGGCCCGCTGCGGAGACAGCCCCGGGGACGTTTTTCATCCCCGGGGCTGCCGGCATTTGTTTTTTCTGTTTTTCAGATCACGAACAGGCCGTCGCGGAAGATCTCCACCTCGCGGCCGACAGCGTCCCGCGCCGTGCAGCGCATGTCGCGGCTGCCGAACATGAAATCCACATGCAGCATCGAGGTGTTCAAACCGCGGGCGATGAGCGCCTCTTTGCTGCGGTCGCCCCCCGGGATCACATCCACATAGCCTGCGCCCAGCGCCAGATGGCAGGAGGCGTTCTCGTCGAACAGCGTGTCGTAGAACAGCACGCCCAGCTGGTTGATGGGCGAGTCAAAGGGCACCAGCGCCACCTCGCCCAGGCGCCGGGTGCCGCCGTCGGTGTCCAGAATACCCGCCAGCACCTCCGCGCCCTGGCCGCAGCGCCAGTCCACCACCTCCCCGTCCCGGAAGGTGAGGCAGAAGTCGTCGATGACGCTGCCGCCGTAGACCAGCGGCAGGGTATTGTACACCACGCCGTTCACCTTGTCCCTGTGCGGGGTGGTGAGGATCTCCTCCGTGGGGATATTGGGGGCAAAGACGATGCCGTCCGGCTCGGGGCAGTGGCAGATGCCGCCCGCAAACACCGCGCCGTCGCAGAGCTCCAGCGTCAGGTCGGTGCCCTTGCCGTTCTGAAAATGCAGGCTGCGCACCCCCAGGGCGTTGATCTTGCGCACGTTGCGCTGCATCTCCTCCACATGGGCGTCCCAGCCCGCCTCGGCGCTCTCCCCGCTCACATAGCAGCAGCGGTAGACCGCCTGCCACAGGGCCTCCAGCGCCTCGGCCTCCCCCATCTGGGGAAAGACCTTTTTCGCCCAGCGGCAGTTGGGCACAGGCACGCCGCTCCAGGCAAGGTCATTGGACATTTTTTTCAGCCGCAGGCCCTCCAGCGGGGCGCTGACCGCCTTTTTCCACAGCGAGAGCCGGGCCGGGTCCACCCCGGCCATGCCGTCGGGGTCGCCGGAATCCAGCCTCAGGAAACAGGCGTTTTTCTCGCCGTACAGGGTCTGGCTCTCCACCTGCCAGCGGGGGATATCGCAGAGGGTCTCCTCGTCCGCGTACTGCAGCCGCAGCCGGTCGGCGTCGGGGTCGGCGTAATGGGTCACCACATCCCGGGCCCCCAGCCGAAAGGCCTCCTCGGTGAGCAGGCGCACGAATCCGCTGGTCCAGACCGGGGCGTCGATCACCAGGATCTGCCCCGGCTGCAGGCTGACCCCGCGGGTCAGCACCAGCCGCGCATAGTTTTGACGGATATCGGACATGTCATCGCTCCTTTCCGCGGCGGGGGTCATCGCGCATAGGGGCAGGCCACAAAGTGGCCCGCCGACAGTTGGCGCAGCTCCATCCGGCCGGCGATGCAGCCCTCGCAGGCATATTTGCAGCGCGGGGCAAACCGGCAGCCCGGGGCCGGATCAATGGGCGAGCTCACCTCGCCCTGAATGGTCTCCAGCTGCTTGCCGCGCCGGGTGATGTCAATCACCGGGATCGCCGCCAGCAGCGCCTGGGTATAGGGGTGGGCCGGGTGGGCGAACAGCTCCTGCGTCGGGGCATACTCCACGCACTGGCCCAGGTACATGACCGCGATGTGGCTGGAGATGTGCTTGACCACGCTCAGGTCATGGGTGATAAACATATAGGACAGGCCTTTTTCGTCCTGCAGGTCCATCAGCAGGTTGAGGATCTGGGCCTGGATCGAGACGTCCAGCGCGGACACCGGCTCGTCGCAGACGATAAAGCGGGGGTCGGTGGCCAGCGCGCGGGCCACCCCGATGCGCTGACGGCGGCCGCCGTCCAGCTCGTGCGGGTAGCTGTTCATCAGCCGGGGCGCCAGGCCCACGGTCTCCATCAGCTGCGCCACACGGTCGTTCATCTCCGCCCTGCTGCGGCAGCGCTTTGCCACGATCAGCGGCTCGGCGATGATCTCCGCCACCGACAGGCGGGGGTTCAGGGACGCATAGGGGTCCTGAAAGATCATCTGCAGCTCCTGACGGGCCTGAAACATGCGCTGCTTGTTAAAGCGGGTGATGTCCTCGCCGTTATACAGCACCTTGCCCGCCGTGGGTTCCAGCAGGCGCAGCACCGTGCGCCCCAGCGTGGACTTGCCGCAGCCGGACTCGCCCACGACCCCCAGCGTCTGGCCCGCCTCAATGGTCAGGCTCACATCGTCCACGGCGTGCAGCTGGCCCGCCGGGGTGGAAAAATATTTTTTCAGGTTCTGGATCTCAAGCAATGGGGCCGCCATCTCACCGCACCTCCTCTTCCATCCGGTGGCACCGGATCATGTGGCCGTTTCGCAGATACTGCGCGGGGGCCTCGGCCCTGCACCGCTCGGTACAGTGCGGGCAGCGGGGATGGAACCTGCAGCCCTCCGGCAGCGCGGTGGGGTCTGGCATCAGGCCGTCGATGGGCGAGAGCCTCTTTGCCGACGCGTTGAGGCCGGGCAGCGAGCCGAACAGCCCCTCGGTATAGGGGTGATGGCGGCTGCCCAGAAAAATGTCCTCCGCCCGGCCGTACTCCACCACCTCGCCGGCATACATCACCGCCACCTTGTCGCAGGTCTGGCTGACCACGCCCAAGTCGTGGGTGATCAGCAGCATCGAGGTGTCCAGCTTGGTCTTCAGGTCGTTCATCATCTGCAGCACCTGCGCCTGGATGGTCACGTCCAGCGCGGTGGTGGGCTCGTCGGCGATCAGCAGCCGCGGCTCCAGCGCCAGCGCGATGGCGATGACCACCCGCTGCTTCATGCCGCCGGAGAACTGATGCGGATACTCCCGTTTGCGGGCCGCCGGGATGCCCACCATCTCCAGCATTTCGTCCACTTTTTTTGCCTGTTCCGCCCGGGACATGTCCGGCCGGTGCAGCTTGAGGGCTTCCAATATCTGGTCCCCCACCCGGATGACCGGGTTGAGGCTGGTCATCGGGTCCTGAAAGATCATCGAGATGCTCTCGCCCCGGATCAGCCGCATCTCCGCCTCGGTCCGGGCCAGCAGGTCCTGCCCCTCAAAGCGGATCTCGCCCCCTTTGACCTCGCCGATCCGCTTGGGCAGCAGCCGCATGATCGAGAGGGCCGTGGTGGTCTTGCCCGCGCCGGTCTCCCCGACCAGCCCCAGCGTCTCGCCCTTGTCCAGGCTCAGCGTGATGCCGTTCAGGGCGTGCACGTCGTCCTCGTCGGTGTGATATTCCACCACGAGGTCTTTGATCTCCAGCAATGCTTCACTCATGGCGCGCCTCCTTAATTCTTCAGCCGCGGGTCAAGGGCGTCGCGCAGCCCGTCGCCCAGCAGGTTGAGGGACATGACGGCCAGCGCGATGGCCGCGCCGGGGAAGATCACCAGATAGGGATCGTTGCGGATCACGTCCCGCCCCTCGTACAGCATCGTGCCCCACTCGGGCGCCGGCGGCTGGATGCCCAGCCCCATAAAGCTCAAAGACGAGATGATCAGGATGGCCGCACCCATGGTGAGGGTGGCCTCCACGATGATGGGCCCGATGGCGTTGGGGATGATGTGCCGCAGAATGATGCGGGCGTTGCCGGTGCCGCAGGCCCTGGCCGCCTCTACAAACTCCTGTCCCTTGATGGAGAGGATGGTGGAGCGGATGACCCGGGCGAAAACCGGCACATAGGCGATGGCCAGGGCGATAAGCAGGTTGACCATGCTCTGCCCCAGCGCGGCCACGATGGAGATGGACATCAGCATCGGCGGGATGGCCAGCAGGATATCCATCAGCCGCATCAGCACGTCGTCCACCCTGCCGCCGTAATAACCCGCCACCGCGCCGATGCAGGAGCCGATGGCCACCGCCACCGTCATGGCGATGATGCTCAGCGACAGCGACAGGCGGCTGCCGTGGATGATGCGGGCCAGCACGTCCCGCCCGAACTGGTCGGTGCCGAACCAGTGACTGCCCGAGGGGCCCTGCAGCCGCTCGGCCATGTTCTGGCCGATGACCGCCGTGTCGTAATCGGCCAGCAGGTCGGCGCAGACGGCGATCAAAATCATGGCGGTGAGGATCACCAGCCCGAGCATGGCCAGCTTGTTCTTTTTCAGCCGGCGCCACACGGCGGAAAACTGGCTGCGCTTTTTATAGGTCTGTTTTGTTTTCACCGTGTCCTCACCCCTTTGCATATTGTGATTTGACCCGCGGGTCGATAAAAGCGTAAATGATGTCCACCAGCAGGTTCACCAGGCTGTAGGCAATGGTCACAAACATGACCGCCGCCATCACCACCGGGGTGTCTTTCATGCGGATGGCGGTGATCAGCAGGGTGCCCAGGCCCGGCAGCGAAAAGACCGACTCGATGACCACAGTGCCGCCCAGCAGATAGCCGAAATCCACGCCGATGACCGTGACGATGGGCAGCAGCGCATTGCGCAGCGCATGGTTGAGCACCACCGACCGCTCCGCCGCGCCCTTGGCCCGCGCGGTGCGCACATAGTCCTGCCGGATGGCCTCCAGCATGGTGGAGCGCGTCATGCGGATCAGGGTCGCCATCGTGGCGGTGGACAGGGTGACGGCGGGCAGTATGTAGCTTTGCCAGCTGGCCGCGCCCGTGGCAGGCAGCACCCGCAGGTTGAGGGCAAACTCAAGCTGCAGCAGCAGGCCCATGACAAAGCTGGGGATAGAGGCGAACAGCATGGCGGTGACCATGCTCACCCCGTCCACAAGCGAATACTGGCGCACGGCCGAGATCACCCCCACCGGCACGCCGATCAGGGTGGCGATGAACATGGCGGCGGTCGCCAGCTTGAGGGTGGTGGGGAAGCGGGTCAAAATCTCCTCAAACACCGGCAGGCTGGTCTGATAGGACTTGCCGAAGTCCCCCTGCACCGCGCCTTTCCAGAAATTGAAATAGCGGACAAAGAACGGCTGGTCCAGGCCCAGCTCCGCCTCCAGCTTCGCCACCTGCTCGGGGCTGGCGGATTGGCCCAGGATCATCTGGGCCGCGTTGCCGGGCGTCAGGTTCATGATGGTAAAAACGATGAGGGAGATGCCCAGCACCACCAGCACCATCATGCCCAGACGCTTGAGGATATACTTGCTCATCAGCATCGGCTCCCTTAAAGGATTTTGTGAGACGGAGGAAAGGGGCGGAGGCTGCCCTCCGCCCCTTTCCTGCTGCTGCGGGCCTTACGCCCCGCGGGGAATTTATTCAAAGTAGAAATCCTTGAACATGTACACGCCCAGCGGGCTGGGCTCCACGCCTTTCAGGCCCGCGCTGGTGGTGATGGTGGTCTGCTGATAGACCAGCGGCAGCTGATAGGCGTGCTCGAGGATGTTGGCGCAGACAGCGTCGTAGGCCGCAACCTTGTCGCTGTCGCTGGCAGCGGCGGCCGCGTCCAGCAGGCCGGACAGCTCGTCGGTGGTGACATGGGTGATGTTGCCGGTGCCGCCGTAGCAATCCTTGTGGAACTGGCTGTACATGACCGAGTAGGCGTCCAGGAACATCGAGAACCAGGAGCCGATGGTGAGCTGATAATCGCCGTTGGTGTAAACCTTGTCGGTCCAGGCGCCGCCCTCCATGATGTCGATGGTCACGTCGATGCCCACCTCGCCCAGCTGGGACTTGATGATCTGGGCCACTTTCTGGTTGGTGTTGTCCTCTTTCAGGCAGAGGGTCAGGGAGAGGCCGTTCTCATAGCCGGCCTCTTTCAGCAGGGTCCGGGCCTGTTCGGGGTCATAGACGCTGCCCGGGGTGGAGGCGGAATAACCCGCGCAGACGGTGGGCACCGGGGAATTGGCCGCAGTGCCCAGCCCCTCCAGCGCGCCGGCGATGATGTCGTCCTTGTTGACGGCGGCGAAGATGGCCTGGCGCACCTTCTCGTTGGAGAGGATCTCGTCTTCCACGTTCATATTCAGGCTGAGCACGCTGGCCGCATCGCAGCTGTACAGCTTGAGGTCCGGGTTTCCCTCAATGGTGGGGATGTCGCTGGGGTTGACGTTCAGGAAAGCGTCGATCTCCCCCGCCTCCAGGGCGATCATGCCGGTATTCTTGTCCGTGATGGGGCGCAGGGTGACGGTCTTGATGGCGGGCGCGCCGGCGAAATAGTCCTCGTTCGCCTCCAGCGTGATGTGATCGCCCGAGACCCACTCGGCCAGCTTGTAGGCGCCGGTGCCCATGGGCGCGCGCTTGAGCCCCTCGTCGCCTTTCTCTTCGCAGTAAGCCTTGCTCATGATGGAAAAGAAAGGAGAGGCCAGAGAACCCATCATGCCGTTGAACGGCGCGTTCAGGGTCATCACGACGGTGTTCTCGTCCACGGCCTCGACGCTCTCGATATAGCGCGCCATATCCGCGGCCCAGCCGGCATCGATGGTGCGCTGGATGGAGAACGCGATGTCCTCGGTGGTGAGGGTGGTGCCGTCCTGGAACTTGACCTCTTTGTTGAGGATGATGGTATAGGTGAGACCGTCCTCCGAGACCTGCACGTCATCACACAGGTAGGGCACATAATTGCCGCTGCCGTCCGGCGCGGTGAGGGTGTCGTACAGCGCATAGGTGACGGTAAAGGTGTTCATGCTGGCGATGTTCATCGGGTCCAGGGTGCTGGGCTCGGCGCTCATGCCGTAGACCATCGAGGTGCGGGGGCCGTCGCCGCCCGCAGCCGCGCTGCTGCTGCCGCCGTTACCGCCGCAGGCCGCCATGGAAAACGCCATCACAGCAGCCAGCAGCAATGCCAGAACTTTTTTCATTTTCTTCTCCCCTTGTATCAAATCTGGATTCCTTTTCCAAAACGCGCCTCTGGGCGCGCTCTCCGCCCCCCCGGCCCGGCGGCTGCGCCGCGGCGGGACCTGAAAAGGCAGATGCAAACAGATACCATTTTAGCAACAAAAAATTTTGTTTGTCAATATGTCCAGGGCCGAAAAGCTGCAAAAATTTTCATTTTTCGCAAATAAAGCGCTTTTTTATGCAAAAAACCGGCCCCCAAAAGGGGCCGGCCGCTGCTTTTGCAAAAAAGATTGCGCTGAAAGGGCCGCGCTCAGCCCAGGCTGACGCCCATGCTGCGCGCCAGGTCCAGCATGGGGCAGTCGGCGGGCACCAGCTTGCTTTTGCCCGCGATCTCGGCCAGGGGGTTGTCCGTCACGACGCTGTTCACCATCGCCACCGCCACGCCGTACCTGTCCTCGGCCACCAGTTTGGCCGCATAGGCCCCAAACTGGGTGGCCAGGACCCGGTCGTAAGCGGAGGGGGTGCCGCCGCGCTGCATATGCCCGGGCACACACACCCGGGTCTCAAAGCCGGTGATGCGCTCGATGTCGGCGGCGATGCGGTTGGTCGCCGTCTTGACGCCGGCCGCGGCGCGGGCGGCGGCCCGCTCTTTCTTTTTCATCTTCGCTTCCGCGACGTCGTAAGCCCCCTCGGCCACGGCGAGGATGGAGAAAGTGCGGCCATTTGCGTTGCGCTTTTCAATGGCCTTGATGACCTTGTCCATATCATAGGGCAGCTCGGGGATCAGGATGATGTCGGCGCCGCCGGCGATGCCGCTGTAAAGGGTCAGCCAGCCCGCCTTGTTGCCCATCAGCTCGATGACCATGACCCGGCGATGGCTGGAGGCGGTGGTGTGGATGCGGTCGATGACCTCGGTGGCGATATCCACCGCCGTGTGGAAGCCGAACGTCACATCGGTGCCCCAGATGTCGTTGTCGATGGTCTTGGGCAGGCCGATGATGTTCAGCCCCTCCTCCGCCAGCAGGTTCGCCGTCTTGTGGGTGCCGTTGCCCCCAAGGCACAACAGACAGTCCAGCTTGGCCTTTTTATAGGTCTTTTTCATCTCGGCCACCTTGTCCACCTGGTCGTCCTCGATGACCTGCATCATTTTGAACGGGGTGCGCTTGGTGCCCAGGATGGTGCCGCCCTGGGTGAGGATGCCGGAAAAATCGCTCTGCTTCATCTCATGCCAGTCGCCGGTGATCAGGCCGGAATAGCCGTCCCGCACCCCGACGATCTCCACGTCCGCCCCAAAGCGCTCGTACAGCGCCTTGGCGGCGCCGCGGATGGTCGCGTTCAGGCCGGGGCAGTCCCCGCCGGAAGTCAAGATGCCCACGCGTTTTGTCATTTGTCGTCCCTCCCGTAGCTTCTCCCGCCGGCCGGCCCTCAGACGCCCGGCAAAGGCGGCGGTGTTTTGATCTTCTACTTAAAAGAGTATTCTTTCCCGCGGGGTTTGTCAATATAAGTCTGCCCCGCGCCGTCCGCCCAGGGGCAGAGAAAAAAACAATGATTTTTTTGTTTTTGAGGTGTTGACAAACGGTGGGTCGTTGGATATAATAATTAAGCACGTTGCGGAATTGTGTAATGGTAGCACGACAGACTCTGACTCTGTTTGTGAGGGTTCGAATCCTTCTTCCGCAACCACAAAGGCAGCAGTTGAATCTCTGCTGCCCTTTTGTTTCGGGGTATAGCGCAGCTGGTAGCGCGCTTGGTTCGGGACCAAGAGGCCGGGAGTTCAAGTCTCCCTACTCCGACCAGCAGAAATCCGCCGCTCTCTGAAGAGAACGGCGGATTTTTTTATCCTCCTTTGCCGCAGGCCGGGCGGCGGAGTTTCTCCGCCCGCGCCTCACCGCGCCAGAAGTTCTTTTTTAAAAGCGGTCCGCCGGTCCCCGGGGGCTGCTGCTGCGCTCTTCTTCCTCTAAAAAGAAAAGCAGCGCGCCCCGGCCTCCCTGCGGCCAGAACAAATGCTCCAAAACGTAATCCCGCGCCGCGTCCGCCAGATGTTCGGCTGCAAGTTCCTCTTGCCCAAACCTCTCTGCCAGCTTTTGGGCAAGCTCCCGCTGGGCAAAAAATAGCCCCGTGGTCTCACCGCTCCGTGCACGGATGCCGAACGCCTTGCCGTCCGGGCGCGCGACGATCGAAAATCGCTGTTGATCTGTTGTCATGACTGATCCTCCTATTGCCGTCGGCGGCGACGGCGTGATCGCGCGGCGCAAAGCCGTGCCTTTCCCATCATAAGCAGTTTCCATTATTTGTCAACCGAAAGGCAGGTTTTATGCAAAAAAAACGCAATATTTTACCGTACACGGATAATTGTCAGAAAGAAGAGCCGCTTTCCGTGGGACAGAAGCTCGATTATCTCAAGCGCCGTGACCAGCTCACCGTCAAGGAGCTCTCGCGGCGTTCGGGTGTCCCCGCCGGCACGCTGAACAAACTTTTGTGCGGCGTCACCCACCACCCCTCCATGCAGACCGTGGAGCGTCTGGCGGAGACTTTCCAGGTGCCGCTGCTTTATTTCAGCGACGACTTTGAAAAAGCGCGCCCCGCCTGTGAAAGCGCTGCGGCCGCCCACCGCAGCTCTCCGACCTCCCTCACGCTGCAGGAGCTGCGCCTCCTTCGGCTGTACCGTCGCGGCGCCCCGCGGGAAAAGAAGATCATCGAGGGCTTTCTGGAAAGTCTGGACCACTTTTACCGCACGCCTCCCTGTGGCGACGATGCCCTCACCCTGCCCTGCTATGTGCCCGCACATCTGGGCGCGCACGGGGTGGCCGCAGACGGCATGACGGTACATACCATTCAGGTGCGCGCGGACAGGACCGCACAGCAGGCGGATTTTGCCGCGCTTCTCTATGGCGTCTCTATGGAGCCGGCCTATACGCGGGGGGCCATCCTGGCGGTGCAGCGGGCGCAGGCGCACCATGACCAGGCCGGTATTTTTGTCCTCAACGGCGAGGGCTATATCCGTCTTTACTTTGACCACCGCGGTGTGCGGCGTCTGGACGCCCTCAACCGGGCCGTGCCCAATATCCCTGTGCGCCCTGGAGATGACCTGCGCTGCCTCGGAACTGTGATCGGGGCGCTGACGCGGGTGCGTCCGGCCGAGTCGGGCTGTCTTTAAAACGCCGCGGCAAAACTTTCTGTATTTCCCATCCCAGCGGCAGGTCCCTCTGCCGCTCTGCGTTCCGCCGCCTCTGCGGCGACTGCCTCCCTCCGACGCCCGTCTGTTGCCGCTCCCGCTGCGGCCGACAGGGGGAGGACAGACCGCTGTGAGCCCTGTGCAAAGGCAGAAAAACGCGCAGGCGCGTCCCGGCGTCATCGACTTGTATGCCGGGCCTGCGGCGTGACGGGCGTTTCGGCCTGTGGCAGGCCGCGGGTCTGACCGGAACACCCCGCCGCCCGGTCAGGCCTGGCCCGCTCCCCGGTAAACCGTGGCGGGAAGCAGCTGTTGCCCATGCCTTGGTGCGCACCGATCTTCCGGTCTGCAGCGCACCAGAACGGAAAGCAGTGTGCGCGGCCGGCGCTTTTATCCCCGCGGCGGCCCCTGCGGGAAAACCGCGCTGCACGCTTTCCATCACTGAAGCCTTTGGGGCAATCCCGGCCGCCGGGACCTCATTCCATAAAACAGCCCCCGGCAAAGCCGGGGGCTGTTTTACTTGCAGGCAAAGTTCCAGAGTACCGTACCCACAGCGCGCCGCGTCGGCACTGCCTGCCATCTGCGGGAGAGCGTCCGCCGGCCGCCCGAAAATGGGCTCATTAGAATCTCTCTATTGCAGGCTGTCCATCTGCCTTATCTTCTTTAAACCGATGTCCACTCTGTTCTTCTATTTTCTTTGCATTTTTCTCGAAAGTGTTCCAGAGTGTTCCCGCTCCCGGTACAGGGCCGCCGATGATGGGAACAGGTCCCGGTCTCCTGCCGGTGTGCGCGGCGCAAAAAGCCCCGGAGGCGGTCAGACTCAGACGGCAGCCCCAACCGGGTCCTACCGCCTGCTATGCTTTTTATTGCCTCGCGATAAAAACATCTTATTTCTATGCCTTCGCCCTCGCCGCTCACGCGCCAGTCGGGCGGATGGCCGAAAAAATAGCCTCCGGCTATTTTTTATTGCTCCGCAACAAAAAACATCTTATTCTCATTCGCCGTGGCCTGAGGACAGGCCACATGGCTACTAAAAAATAGCCTCCGGCTATTTTTTATAAAACCCCCGTCCGATTTTTACAGTTCTTTCAGCGTTACCCGCGCTTTCATCTCTTCGATCTCCTCCAGCCGCGGCGGCTGGGTGCCGGGGCGCAACACCTTGGCGGTAGCCGCGGCCACCGCCTGCCGGGCCAGCTCGGAAAGCGTCTGCCCGTCCTGCGGCTCCCACTGCTCCGGCCGGTGCGCCAGCCAGCGTGCCAGCACCGCCGTCATCGTGTCCCCTGCGCCCACCGTGCTGGCGGCGCGCACACGGGGCGCTGCGGCCAGCACGGCAAAGCGGCGCGCTGCAAAAAGCGCCCCGTCCGCCCCCAGGCTGACCGCTGCCAGGCCGGTGCGTCCTTGCAGCAGTGCCCGCGCCGCCGCAAGCAGCGCTTCCCCCTGCAGGGCCGCGCCGCCACAAAGGTATTCCAGCTCCTCCCGGTTGGGCTTGACGATCTCCGGCTCGCCCGCAAGACCCAGCCGCAGCGCCTCCCGCGAGGCGTCCAGCACCACCCGCGCGCCGCAGCCGCGGCAGCACCCGGCGGCCCGGGCGTACCAGTCGGCGGGTGCGCCGGGCGGCAGACTTCCCGCCAGCACCGCCACTGCGCCCGGCGGCAGCTGCCGCAGCTGCGCTTCCAGAGCTTCCAAAGCCCCGGCATCTGCCCGCGGGCCCAATTCGTTGAATTCCGTGGTGACGCCGGCCGACCGGTCCACGATCTTGGTGTTGACCCGGCAGGGGGCGGGCAGGCGCACAAACCCGGCCCGCACCCCTTCTTGCCGCAAGGTCTCTTCCAGCTGGTCGCCCGGGCCGCCCCCCAGCAAGCCCAAAGCGCAGGTGCCGCCGCCCATGGCGCGCAGCACCCGGCTGACGTTGACCCCTTTTCCGCCCGCGTCTCCCCGCACGGCGCCCAACAGGTGGGTGCCGCCCTGCACCAGCCTTTCCACCTCCGCCGTGCGGTCCCACGCCGGGTTGAGGGTAACGGTATAGACCATCTCCCCGCTCATCTCTCCACCCCTGTCCTCATCTTTTCTCGCCGCAGCGCCGCGGCCGGGCCGGCGCCCCCTACGGCTTCCTGCCGCAGCGCTCTTCCCCAGCGGGGCCCGCCGGCAACGCGCTGCTTCCGTCTCCATTCTACCTTTCCGTCAAAGCCGATGCAAGTGCCGCGGCCCTTTCTCCCGCACTTTTGGGGGCTTGCAATTGAGAGGCCAAACCTTTACAATAGAAAATCAGTACGGCAGCCGCCCTCAGGGGACGGCGAAATACTGAAAATCAAGGACTTAGGATGGTGGGATACAATGGCAGAATTCAAATATGAGATCGTGGAGAGGATCGCGGTGCTCTCCCAGAGCCCCAACGGCTGGGAGCGCCAGCTGAACCTGGTGAGCTGGAACGAGCGCGAGCCCAAATACGACATCCGCGACTGGGCGCCGGACGGCAGCAAGATGGGCAAGGGCATCTCCCTGTCCCACGACGAGCTGGCGATCCTCAAAGGCATCCTCGCCGAGATGGAAATCTGAGCATGGGATATCAGGAAGATTTTATCAGCGCGTTCAGCGAGCACATCCATCGCGACGGGGCCGAGGCCCTGCTCGCCTGGATGCAGACCACGGATTTTTTCACGGCGCCCGCAAGCACCCGCTTTCACGGCGCCTGCGAGGGTGGGCTGGTCATGCACAGCCTGAACGTCTATCAGGTGCTGTGCAGCCGCTTTTACACCGAGGGCGAAAACCCGGAGAGTTACGCGATCTGCGGCCTGCTGCACGACCTGTGCAAGGCAAACTTTTACAAGCCCGGTTTCCGCAATGTCAAAAACGATGAGACCAACACCTGGGAGCGTGTGCCCACCTATTCGGTGGCCGACGCGTTCCCCTATGGGCACGGTGAAAAGAGCGTGTACCTGATCGAGCGTTTCCTGCGGCTCAAACCGGCCGAGGCAATGGCGATCCGCTGGCATATGGGCGGCTTTGACGACTCGGCGCGGGGCGGCAGTTTTGCCATCAGCGAGGCCTACCGCGCCTATCCGCTGGCGGTCAAGCTGCATCTGGCCGATCTGGAGGCCACTTATCTGGTCGAAAAGGGCACCAGCGCGGTCAATCGCAGATAAGCGATCCAAAAAGAGAGGAGACCTCCGGGTCCCCTCTCTTTTTTGCTTTTTCCATTGCCCCGCGTTCCCGCAGGGGCGCTCTGCGCCGTTTCTCTCAAAGGGACCTCCGGGGCGACGCTTCCGCTTTCCGCCCCGCCCGGCGGGCGCGCCGCGTGCGGTTCCCCGCGCCCGGCCGCCGCAGGACCGTCGCCGTAGGACTGCCGCCGCAGCGCGCCTTTTCAGAAACGCCGCCCCAAAAACGGTTCGCCCCCTGTCCCAAAGCGCGTCCGCGCGCCGTAGGACGCTCTGCCTCCCACTGCGGTCACGGCGGCCCGGGCAGCATACAGAACACGGCCCCGCCGTATCCTGCCCGCTGCCCTGCAAGGTCCGGGGGCCCGCAAAAAAAAGGGAGCAAAAGGCGGCTGCAGTGCGGCCAGCTTTTGCCCCCCTGTCCGGCTCCTGCAGATCACAGGCCCAGGTTGGTGCGCAGTTTTGCTTTCGGCACAAATCCCACGCTGCGCTGCGCTTCTTTTCCGTCTTTGAACAGCACCACGGTGGGGATGCTCATCACGCCGTAACGGGCTGCCAGATCCTGCTGCTCGTCCACATTGACCTTGCCCACCACTGCGGTGGCGGCCAGCTCCTCTGCCAGCTGGTCGATGACCGGGCCCATCATTTTACAGGGGCCGCACCAGGTGGCCCAGAAATCCACGACTACAGGCTTCGTGCTTTTTAAAACGACCTCTTCAAAGTTTTCCGCAGTAATTTCCATCGCCATACGGATCAGCCTCCTTAAAAAAGTGAGAAATTTTCCTGTTTGGGAATATTATACCATTATAGTATAGTTATTGCAAGCCCTGTTTTCTGCCCTTTCGCCGGCGCGCAGAAC
This sequence comes from Anaerofilum hominis, assembly GCF_014287275.1. Classification (GTDB taxonomy): domain Bacteria; phylum Bacillota; class Clostridia; order Oscillospirales; family Ruminococcaceae; genus Pygmaiobacter; species Pygmaiobacter hominis. Next base: position 762,014 of record NZ_JACONZ010000002.1, on the reverse strand, counting down.
AGGGCGCAGGGGATAAGGCGCAGCGGCCCTCTCTGTTAGGATGCCACCCGTCCAGCCGGGTATGCGGCGGGAGAAAAATCCACGCCCAGGCGGGAGGAAAGACCGGCCCGCCAGCGTCCACGGCCCGCAGGCATACGCGTGCCTGCCGAGGGCGATGAGTATGCTCCCCATGCCGATGCTCTCTGCAGCACGCAGGCACGCGGGTGTCTGCAGTGTGCCCGCCTCTTCGCCTATGCGTGAAAAAAGCGTCAAAGCTCCTCGCGCCCCTCTGCACCCTGCCGCGCTCCAGGCGGCAAAACGCTTTTCATCGCGGCTTCCCTCTTTCATCTGCCGGCCGCCCGGCCGTCGCACTGCCCTGCCGCAGCCCTGAAAAGCCAAGGTTTTCCGCCCACCGGCCGGGCTGGCAGGGCTGGGTCAGGCCTCTGCTGCGAAACCGTGCACAAAACGACAGGAGCCGTGAAAAGGTGATCTTTCACGGCTCCCCTAATTCAGCTGAGAATGTGGGCCAGTTTTTCCAGCACCAGATCGGACAGGCTGCGCGCCTTTGGTTCCGCCGCGTGAGGTTCGGCCGCTCTGGGGCGGCAGGGGGCGGGCTCCTGCCGGGGCTGTGCGCCCGGGGCGGCGGGCGGCACGGCATCCGCCGTCTGCCGGGGGGCGTCGAGGCGGGCGGCAGCGCCGCTCACCTGCTCTGTCTGAGCGCCCACATCCGCTGCCGCTTTCTGGATGCGCTCGGTGGCGGCCTTGAGGGAGGCATATGCCTCGTCCATCTGGCGCTCTACCGCTTCCAGCTGGCTGCGGAGAAGCTGCACGCTGCGGTCCATCTCCTGCGCGCCGAGGACGGCGGCTTCGCGGCGCTGTGCCGCTTGTGCCTGCGCATCCTCCTGCAGGTGGACTGCGGCGCGGTTGGCGTCGGCCAGGATCTTGTCCGCGTCCCTGCGCGCCCCGGCCGCGGTCTGCGCCGCTTTTGCGTCCGCCTCCCGCTTTACCCGGGCCGCCTCCTCCCGGGCCCGGCTCTCCGCCTGCCCGATCTCCGCCTCCCGTGCTTTCCACCCGTCCAGGGAGAGTTCCAGCTCTTCCACGCGCCCGGTCAGGCGCTCGTTTTCCGTATGTAGCTGGTCGGCCTGTGCCGCACGCGCTGCAGCTTCCTGCTGCGCGCGCTCCAGCGCCGTCTGGGTCTCCGTGGCCTGTTCCAGCGCCTGCTCCATCCGGCTCGCCCGCTCGCGCAGTTCAGCCGTCTCCTGCCGCAAGGCATAATTTTCCTTTTCCGAGGCAAACAGTTTTACCTTGAATGTCTCGCTCTCTTTTTTGGCGGCCGCAGCGGCCTGCTCCATCCTGTGGCCCGCCTCTTCCTGGGCGCTCAGCTTTTCGCAGAGCTCCCGCGTTTTTTCCAGCACCAGCGTCTTATCTTCCTGCGCGGCCTGAAGCTCTTGCTGCAGGCCCGCCAACTGTTCGCCCAGCGCGCGCTGCTGCTCTGCGTTCGATTTCATCAACGCGTCGATGGCGGCCAGCACGTCCCCCTTGCGGAACCCGAACAGAGCGGTCGGCAGCGGCTTGCCGCCTGTATCCCCGATGACGCCGATCGCCGCCGCTCCGTTTTGCGTCGCTTCCATCCCGGCCTCCTTGTCCCGCCGCCCCGGCCATCGGTATCGGCCGGGCGCAGCGTCTTTTATTTTTCCCGTGCCCTTTTGACAGAGCTCCTGTCCAACATTATAGCATCCCCTGCCGTCGAACAAAAGGGATTTTCTCAAAAAAGCGGCCTCAAAGGCGCTTTGCCAAAAATTAGCAAGACGGGCGCGCCCCTTGCCGGAGCGCGCCCGCGATCAGATCTGCTTTTATTTGCCGTGGTTGTTCAGCAGGGTCAGGACGTCATCGTAATAGCTGCCGTCGTCTTTTTCCTCTGTGTCGTCCTTGCCGCCGAAAGAGACGCCCGCGCCGGAAAAGCTCATAAAGGGGGGCGGCTCTATGCCGCTGTCTCCGTCGCCGGAAAAACTGATCCTGTCCTTTTCTTTCTCCTTTTCAAGCGAGGAGGGCGGGTTTTCAAAACCGGTGGCGATGACGGTGATGCGCATCTCGTCGCTCATGGCCTCGTCAAATGCAGCGCCCCAGATGATGTTGGCGTCCGGATGCGCGGAAGTAGTGATGAGGGAGGCGGCCGTCTCCACCTCTTCCAGGCCGATATCCGGCGAGGAAGTGATGTTGATGATGACCCCGCGCGCACCGGAAATGCTGGTCTCCAGCAGCGGGGAGGAGATGGCGGCCTTGGCCGCTTCCTCCGCCTTGGTGTGGCCGGTGGCGGAGCCAACGCCCATATGCGCGTGGCCCGCGTCTTTCATGATGCTGCGCACGTCCGCAAAATCCAGATTGATAAAGGCGGGGATGTTGATGAGGGCCGAGATGCTCTCCACGCCCTGGCGCAGCACGTTGTCCGCCGCCTCAAAGGCGTTGAGCAGAGTGATCTTTTCCTGGCTGATCAGCTTGAGGCGCTCGTTGGGGATGACGATGAGGCTGTCCACCTGCTCGCGCAGGTTGGAGATCCCCTCTTCCGCCAGGCTCATCTTGCGCTTGCCCTCAAAGGCAAAGGGCTTGGTGACAATGCCGACAGTGAGGATGCCCATCTCCTTGGCGATAGAGGCCACCACCGGCGCGGCCCCGGTGCCGGTGCCGCCGCCCATACCCGCGGTGATAAAGATCATCTGGGCGCCTTTCAGCGCCGAGGCGATCTCGTCCCGCGTCTCCTCGGCGCTGCGCTTGCCGATCTCCGGGTCGGCGCCCGCGCCCCGGCCGCGGGTGAGCTTTGCCCCCAGCTGCACCTTGTGGGTGGCATGGGAGGCGGAAAGGGCCTGCTGGTCGGTGTTCATCGAAATAAACTCGACGCCCCTGAGACCGGAGTCCACCATGCGGTTGACCGCGTTGCCGCCGCCGCCGCCCACACCGATCACCTTGATGTTGGTGACGTTCTCCGTCTCTTTGTCGAGAATAAAAGCCATTTGAAATTCCCCCTACAGCGTCTGTTGACAAAACCGCGGCGCCGCAGGGCCTGTCCCGTTTCGCCCTGCGCCCGCGCATCTATATTTAGTGGTTTTTATATGAAAGCATTCCTGTCGCACTCTATATATTACTTTATTTAGAGTAACAGATTTCAAAATACAATTCAATAGTTTTTGCAATAATGTACAAAATTCGTTCCCTGTTTTTGTTTACAAACGGGCAGTTGACAAAAATTTCGACAGCGCTGCGGCTCAGCCGGGCTGAAACACCGCCTTGCCCGCGTCGCTGGCGTCCAGCGTGCCCGAGGTGGCATCGGTAAAATAGGGGTCCTCCAGCGTTTTTTTCACGATCTCCAGTTTATAGTCCAGCTGGGCCGTGGTGCCAAGGCCCACGGTGATGCGCCCCGCATAGCTGAAGGAAAGCTCGTAAGGGTCGGTAAAGTCCACCGACGACACCTGCCCCAGCCCGCTCTGCCGGATCGCCCCCAGCACTGTTTTCACCAGCTCGTTGGAGGTCTCGTCTCCCGCGGAAAAGGGCTTGCCCGCCACCGGCGCAGAGGCGGATACCCCGTCCAGCCGGCAGAGCCCCTCCGGCGTCTGCGCCGCCGTGTTGAGGACTTTCAGATTTTCGCTGAGCAGCAGCGCGCCGCCCGCGTTTTCGATGTAGTAGGCCTCTACAGCCGGCGTGACGAGAAACACCACGGTGCCCGGCAGCCTGCGCCGCACCTTTACCGTTTCCAGGTAGGGCAGCTTCTGCTCCATCTCGGTCTCCGCCTCACTCAGCCGGAAGCGGAACATATTCTCGCCCTCCGGGTGTCCGAACGCCGCCACCAGCTGTTCCTGCGTGTAGGCGCAGTCCCCCTCTACCCGGTAAGAGTCGATCTTGAACAGCACCGTCACGGACAGCACGAAACCGGTGATGATAAAGACCAGCAGCAGCCCGGCGGTGATCAGGGCCCGCCGCCGCCTGCGCCTGCGCGCCTCGCTGCGGGTGACCCGGCGCGGCGTCTCTCCGTCCGGCAGGCCGCCCGGGGTGCTGAGCGCGTTTTTTTTGCGCTGCCGCAGGCGCTGCTTTTCGATCTGTGCCTGCCGCCGGCGGCGCTCTTTTTCCAGTTTCTGCTGCGCCTTTTGCTGCTGTTTCGCCTGTTTCTTTTTTTGCTTGACCCGCTCGCGGATCGCCTTGTCCCTCGCCTTTTTCTGCGCCTCCGTCAGCGGCGGGCGCTGCGGGGCGCCGCCGACCGGGCCGGCTGACCGGGCCACGGCCTGCGGCGGCAGGGGCCTGCCCGCGGGCCGGCTGTTCCCCCCCGGGGCAGGCGGCCGCCCGGACGGAGCCGGAGGGCGCGGCGGAGTGCGCCGCCTCCCGTTCTGGTCTCTTTGCCCCTGCATCCGCGTCCCTCCTTTTTTACGTCTTTGGACTTTATCCTCACTGCGCCAGCAGCGCTGCCTGCCGCAGCGGCGCTTCGGCCTGCGGGCGGCTGTCCACCTGCGCGCCCAGCGCCCGAAACAGCCCCGCGATATCCTCGTAGCCCCGGCGGATGAATTCCACGCCGGTGATCTCGCTTTCCCCCTGCGCGGCCAGGGCCGCGATCACAAGCGCCGCGCCCCCGCGCAGGTCTCTGGCTTCCAGCCGTGCGCCCTGCAGCCGGCTCACGCCCCGGATGCGCAGCAGCCCGCCGCCCTGCTCCACTTCGGCCTGCGCGCCCATGCGGGCAAACTCAGCGGCGCAGGCAAAGCGGTTGGTGAAAATGGTCTCCCGCAGGGCGGTGCCGCCGTCCGCCGTCAGCATTGCGGCCGCCAGCAGCGGTCCTGCGTCGGTGGCAAAAGCCGGGTAAACGCCGGTCTCCAGGCGTCCGAGACCGGCCAGACGTCCCGCCGCTTCGATCCGCACCCCGTCCCCCGGCAGCTGCCGCACTGTGCAGCCCGCCCGCTGCAGCAGGCCCGCCAGCGGCTGCAGCGGCGCAAAGGGCGCGCGCCGCAGCGTCACCGCGCCCCCGCAGGCCGCCGCCGCGCAGAGCACCGTCTGCGCAGTGATGCGGTCCGGGATGGGGGTGTAATCGCATCCGTGCAGCGCTCCGCCGCGGATGACAAGACGGCCGCTGCCCGCGCCCTCGACCCGTGCGCCGCAGGCGTTTAAAAATCCCGCCAGGTCCACCACCTCGGGCTCCCGCGCGGCCCCGGTGAGCACCGAGACGCCGCTGGCGGCAGCGGCGGCCATCATCAGCGTTTCCGTGGCCCCCACGCTGGGAAAATGCAGATGGAACTGCGCGCCGTGCAGGCCGCGGGGCGCGGCGCAGTCCAGCTCCTCACCGTCCCGGGAGATCTCGGCCCCCATGGCCGCCAGCCCCTCCAGATGGATGTCGATGGGGCGCGCGCCCAGCCTGCACCCGCCGGGAAAGGTGATCCGCGCCCGGCCCCCGCGCGCCAGCATCGGGGCAAGGTAGTAAATGGAAGAGCGCATCGCCGCCATCAGCTTCGGCGGCACGCTGTCCCCCACCGCCCCGCCGGGGGCAAGCAGCAGGTCCCCGCCCGTGCGCACCGCCGGGCAGCCCAGCGCCGCCAGCAGCTGCAGCGAGGTGTCCACGTCCCGCAGCAGAGGCGCGCGCCGGATGCGGACCGGCCCCTGCGCGAGCACCGCTGCCGCCAGGATGGGAAGGATGCTGTTCTTTGCGGTGGGCATTTCCACCTCGCCGAAGAGCGGCAGGCCGCCGCACGCCACGATCTTATCCACACAAAACGCCCCCCACGCGCGCCGCGCCGTGGCGTGCCGCGCACTGTATTGGGCTATCCTATGCGGAAAAGCGCATTCCTGTGCAAAAAGCGAAAAAACGGACGGCTGCGGCGCGTTTTTGCAGCGGCCGCCGCGCAAAATCCGCCTTTTCGCTCTGCCCTGCCCGGGCGCCGCTCAGGCCTTGCCGTCTGACTGCGGCCGGCGGTCGTCCTGCAGCAGTTTTTCCAGGTGGGAATAGATCTTCTCCAGGCTGTTCAGATGCGCGCAGCCACGGGCCGCAGCCCCCATCTGTGCCAGCACCGCGGGGTCGCCGGTGAGGCGGTCGACGGTCTCGATCAGCTTCTCGCTGGTCAGTTCCTTTTCCTCGATCAGCACCGCGGCGCCCGGCCTTGACAGCTCGAGCGCGTTATAGTACTGGTGGTTCTCCGCCACATTGGGGGAGGGGATCAGCACCGAGGCGCGCCCCGCCGCCGCCAGCTCGCTGATGGTGATGGCGCCGCTGCGGCTGATGACCAGGTCCGCCGCGGCAAGGCAGGACGCCATGTCGTCGATGTACTCCTTGACCAGCAGGCGGCTGTCCCCCAGGATGCCCTTTTCCTGACACAGGTCGCGGAACAGTTCCACCCCGTAGCTGCCGGTGGCGTGGATATGGAAAAAATCCCGCTCGCGGATATGCCAGGCGGCCAGATCCGCCACCACCTGGTTGATGGTGCGGGCCCCGAGGCTGCCGCCGAACGAGAGCAGGCAGATCTGTCCCGGCCGCACCCCCAGCTTTGCGCGGGCGCCCTCCCGGTCCGCCCGCAGGATCTCGGGCCGCACCGGATTGCCCGTGACGATGGTCTTGTGGGGCACGCCGAGCTTTTCCACCGCGTCGGGCATGGCGGCGAACACCGCGTCCACCTGTTTTGCCAGTATCTTGTTGGTCACGCCGGGAAAGGCGTTCTGCTCGTGCAGGGCGGTGGGGATGCCCTGCCGGGCGGCGCTCAGCACCACCGGCCCGCTGACATACCCCCCGGTGCCGATGACCAGATCGGGTGCAAAGTCGCGCAGGATGCGCCTGCTCTTGCGCCCCGCAGAGGACAGGTACCACAGGGCTTTCAGGTTGCGCACGATATTGTGCGGGGTCAGGCTGCGCTGGATGCCCTGGACCTCGATATGGTAGAACGGATATCCCTGCTTTTGCACCAGGCCGTATTCCATGCCCTCCCTGCGGCCAGCAAAGGCGATCTCGGCGTCCGGCTGCCGCTCTTTCAAATAGGCGGCGATGGCAAGCGCCGGGTTGATATGCCCGGCAGTGCCCCCCGCCGCGATGAGAACGCGCATCTCACACTCTCCCTTTCTTAAAGGCCTTGCGGCCCAAAATCGCCGCGGTCCGTGCGCCGCTGCAAGCAGGCCCCGTCCGCGGGGGCCGCCGCGCGGGGCAAAGCCCGTTCCAGGCGGAAAAACGCGGGGCCGCCGCATGCTTTTTCGGGGAACGCATGGCCGGGCCCCCGCCTGCCGACCGCTCCCCGCAGGGCCGCGCCGTTTCCCCCATGCCGCCCCCTGCGGGGCCCGGGCGCACAGCGCCGCAAAGGGGATGCGCGCCCCTTTGCGGTCCCCTCTCCGCACCCCCGCGGGCGCAGGCGCTATGTCTTTGGCGACCGCCCCTGCCGGCTGACCGACAGCACGATGCCCATCTCGCCCAGCAGCATCATCAGCGAGGTGCCCCCGTAGCTGAAGAACGGCAGGCTGATGCCGGTGTTGGGGATGGTGTTGGTGACCACGGCGATGTTGAGCACCGCCTGCACCGTCACCTGGGCGATGATGCCCACCACCAGCATGGCGCCGAATTTATCCTTGGCGTTGAGCGCGACCACCGCGCCCCGCACCAGCAGCAGCACGAAGAGCAGGATCACCACCATGGCGCCCACAAAACCCAGCTCCTCGCAGATGATGCTGAAGATGAAGTCGTTCTGCGGCTCCGGCACATAGAGGTGCTTCTGGCGCGAGTTGCCGAGGCCCAGCCCCATCACGCCGCCGCTGCCGATGGCCAGCAGGCTCTGCACGGTCTGGTGGCCCTTGCCCTGGATGTCCAGATAGGGGTTTTGCCACATCTCAACGCGGGTCATGGCATAGGGCACCAGGTCGGGGAAAGCCAGCACCGCCGCGGTGATGCCGCCCGCCACCAGGCCGCCGCCCAGGCCAAACCATTTCAGGCCCGTGCCGCCCACGAACATCATGATGCCGCCGATGGCCACGATCAGGATCGTGCCGGACAGATGCGGCTCCAGGATCATCAGCACGATGACCGGCACCAGCACCACCATAAAGGGGACCACGCCGTAGGAGAAGGTTTTCATCTTCGCGTAGTTGATGGAGATGATGTGGGCGAACAGGACGATAATGGCAAACTTTGCGATCTCACTGGGCTGCAGGGTGCCAAAGCCCGGGATCTGGATCCAGCGGTGGGCGTTGTTCAGCGCCGGCATGAAAAGCACCACCAGCAGCAGCAGCAGCGAGACGGCCATCAGCGGCCAGGCCAGCCGGTGAAAGATGTGATAGTCCACCCGCGAGGCGATGAACATGGCCGTCACCCCGACCACCGCGAACAGCACCTGGTCCTTGATGAAGTGAAAGCTGTCGCCAAAGCGGTAAAGCGCTGTGGCATAAGAGGCGGAAAAGAGCATGATGAGCCCAAAGACCACCAGGATCAGCACGATGATGAGAAACGGTGCGTCCACTGCCGAGCGCTGCTTGTCATCGCGGGGTTTCTTTTGTTGTTTTTTGCGGCTGTGCAATGCGCGTTTCTCCTTTTGCCGTGTTTTTGCGCCGCCGCGCGGCGCGCAGGGGGTCAGTTCAGATAGATGTAGACAAAGCCCAGCACCACGCCGATCAGGGTGACAAAGGAAAAGACCCCGTCGATCTTCACCTCGCTCCATCCGCACATCTCGAAATGGTGATGGATGGGCGTCATCTTAAAAATGCGTTTGCCGTGGGTGAGCTTGAAATAGGTCACCTGGATCATCACCGAGGCCGCCTCGGCCAGATAGACGATCCCCAGCAGGAACAGCAGCTCCGGGTGCCCGATGCCAAAGGAGATGGTCGCCACCGCCCCGCCCAGAAACATACTGCCGGTATCCCCCATAAACACCTTGGCGGGATAAAAGTTCCAGAACAAAAAGCCCGCGCACCCGCCGGCGATCGCCGCGCCGAAGATGCCCATGGTGTGATAGCCCAGCAGGGTGGCGATGGTCATGTATCCCAACATCGCCACAAAGGTGACGCTGGAGGACAGGCCGTCCAGCCCGTCGGTGAGGTTGACCGCGTTGACAAAGCCGATGATCAGGATGTACGCGAGCGGGTAAAACCAGTACCCCAGCTCCAGCCGGCCAAAGATGGGCAGGCTCAGCGCGGTGGACAGCGAGCCGTTCAGCTGCATGCCCGCCAGAAAGGCGGTGGTCACCACCACCTGCATCACGATCTTGTACCGCGCCATCAGGCCCAGATTCTGCTTGTGTACCACCTTGAGATAGTCGTCCACAAAGCCGACGAAAGAAAAACCGAAAGTGGCCAGCACCGCGATGAGCAGGGTGCGGTTCTGCTGCGCCTGCACCCCGCCCAACAGGTCGGGTTCCGCGACCGCAAGGGTGGTGAACGCGGCCGCGATCGCCGCCGTGCTGCCCAGAATGAACATCAGGCCGCCCATCATCGGGGTGCCCTGTTTTTTGTTGTGCCAGGTGGGGCCGATCTCCTTGATAGTCTGCCCGTAGTGCAGTTTTTTAAGCCAGGGCAGAATAAAAAAGCCGGAGACCGCCGTGACGGCGAGCGACAGCAGCGCCGCGATGATCAGCACGAATCTTGCCATTTTATCGATTCCTTCCTCTCGCCCGGCCGCGCCGGGGTCTGCTTTGGTTTTCTTCTTCGTCGCCCGGCCCGCAGGGGGTCACATGGGGCGGCCGCAGTACAGCGCCGCGATCTCCTCAAAGGCCATGCCGCGGCTGGCCTTGAACAGCACCGTATCGCCGGGCCGGCAATAGGCCCGCAGCAGTGCGGCGGCGTCCTCCTTGGTCTGACAGGGGTGCGCCTCCGCCAGGCCCGCGGCGGCGGCCCCATCGGCGATCAGCGCCCCGCCGGGGCCAAAGGTGATCAGGCAGTCCACACCGCCCTGGGCGGCCAGCCGCCCCACCTCCCGGTGCGCCTGTTCCGAGATGGCGCCCAGCTCCAGCATGTCGCCCAGCACCGCGACCTTTCTGCCGCAGGCGCCCAGCGTCGCCAGCGTCTCCAGTGCGGCGCGCATCGAGTCCGGGTTTGCGTTGTAGCAGTCCTCAATGATCTGCACGCCCTCGTGGTCCACCAGCTTCTGCCGCATGCCGGTGGTGCGATAATCCGCCAGGGCCGTGGCCGCGCGGGCGGGGTCCAGCCCCAGCCGGGTGGCCAGCGTATAGGCCGCCAGGGCATTGTAGACGTTGTGCCTGCCCACCGCCGGGATGCTCGCCGCAAAATCGCCATGCAGCCGGTCGCGGATGCGGAAGCTCTCGCCCTGCGGGCCGCTGACGATATCGCAGGCGGTCACCTGGGCAAAACGGCTGTTCACGCCGAACTGGATCTTTCGGATATGGCGCGGCGGCGCCACCGCCGCAAGGCGCGCGTCGTCCCCGTTCACCACCAGCAGACCGTCGTCCGGCAGGCCGTCGCAGATTTCCATCTTTGCCGCCAGGATATTGTCCTGGCTGCCCAGATTTTCGATGTGGGAGACCCCGATGCGGGTGATGACCGCTGCGCAGGGCCGCGCGGCGAGCGTCAGCTTATGCAGATCGCCCCGGTTATCCATCCCCATCTCCACCACTGCGTACCGGGTGGACTCGCTGAGCCGGAACAGCGTGCCGGGGACGCCGATCTCGTTGTTCTGGTTCCCCTCGGTCTTTACCGTCTGGCCAAAAGCGGAAAAAACGGCTGCGCAGAACTCTTTTGTGGTCGTCTTTCCCACGCTGCCGGTGATGCCGGCCAGCACGGGCGTATAGCGGGCTCGGTAATTGCCGCCCATGCGGATCAGCGCGTCCCGGACATTGCCCGCAGCGAACACCCTTTCGCGCGGCAGCCCGGGGATCTCGTGCTCCGCCACCACCGCCACAGCGCCGGCCGCCAGCGCCGCGGCGGCATGGTCGTGGCCGTCCGCCCGCTGGCCCTTGATGGCGATAAAGACGCTGCCGGGCCCCACGGCGCGGGAGTCGGTGACCACCGCCGTGACCGGCGAGACGCTGCCGGTCTCAGCCACGCCGTCCAGCAGCTCTTTCAGGGGGATCGCGTTCATAGTATATCACACCTGTTCTGTGTTTTTGTCGCAAACGGTCATTCCGCCAGGCCCTGTTCCCGCAGCCAGTCGGCCACGATGCGGTGCTCGTCGAGATAGATGGTCACCCCGTCGATGGCCTGATAATCCTCGTGCCCCTTGCCGCAGAGCACCAGCACGTCGCCCTCCCGCAGCTGCTCCAGCGCCAGGCGGATGGCGCGCCGCCGCTCCACCTCCACAAGATAGGGCTTGCCGCCGGTCTTGAGGGTGGGCTCCACGTCTGCAAGGATGTGATAGGGGTCCTCCCCGCGCGGGTTGTCGGAGGTGAGCACGATCAGGTCGCCGTACCGCAGGGCCGCCAGGGCCATGGGCTGCCGCTTGCGCGCGTCGCGTTCACCCGCGCAGCCGAACAGCACCACCAGCCGCCCCTGCACAAAGGGGGCAAGCCCCGCCAGCACCTTTTCGATGCCGTCGCCGGTGTGCGCAAAGTCGCAGATCACGGTAAAGCGGCCGCTGTAAAGCACCTCGCACCGGCCGCGCACCCCGGGCGAGCGGGTGAGCGCGTCCGCCGCCACGGCGGGGTCGACGCCCAGCGCCACGGCGGCCCCCGCCGCGGCAAGGGCGTTATGGGCGGAATAACTGCCCGGCATGGGGAACTTCACCCTGCGGATGAACCCCTCCCCCACCATCTCAAAGCGGACGCCGCCCGCATGCAGCTCCAGATTTTTCGCCACCAGGTCCGCCCGGTCCAGTGCGGTGGAATAGGTGATCACCCGCTGGGCGGGGATCTCGTCCATCAGCCGCCGCCCGTAGGGGTCATCCAGGTTCAGCACCGCCGTCTTTGTCTGGCTGAACAGGCTGCGCTTGGCGAGGTAGTAGTTTTCCATGGTCCCGTGATAGTCCAGGTGGTCCTGGGTAAGGTTGGTGAAGATGCCCGCCTCAAACTGCAGCCCATAGAGCCGCAGCTGGTCCAGCGCCTGGCTGCTGGCCTCCAGCACCACATGGCTGCACCCGGCGTTCACCATGCGGGAGAACAGGGCCGCCAGGTCCCACGCCTCCGGGGTGGTGAACTTGGCCGGGATCTCCATGTCGCCCACCTCGCTGCGGATGGTGCCGATCAGACCGCAGCGGCAGCCGGTCTTTTCCAGGATCTGTTTGAGAAGATAGGTGATGGTGGTCTTGCCGTTGGTGCCGGTCACAGCCACCAGCTTGAGGCTGCGGGCCGGGTTGCCGAAATAATTGTGACACAGCAGCGCATAGGCGCGCCGGGTATCCGCGACCACCACTTCCCGGGCCAGGCCCAGGCGGTGGTCTGTGACCACCAGCGCCGCGCCGCTTTCCAGCGCGGCAGCCGCAAAGGAGTGCCCGTCGGCAGAGCTTCCGCGCGTACAGACGAACACGGCGCCCGGCTTTGCCCTGCGCGAGTCGATGGTGACCAGCGCGGCGTCGGCCGCGGGCAGTTCCCCCTCGTAGGGGACCCCCTCAAAAAGTTGCTGCAGTTCCATCTGTCCTCTCCTCTCTGCGTTGGCGCTCTGTGCGGCGCGCTCAGTCCGCCGACACGCTGGGGTCATGGAAGCTGACGGTGACCACCGTGCCCAGCGGCACCTGGGTGCCGGCGGCAAGGTCCTGCGTGGTGGCGATCACCGACGATGAGCCGGTCGAGCCGTCCTTGCGCAGGTTGAGCCCGGCGGCGGCCAGCGCTTTTTCCACCGAGGCCATATCGCGGCCGGTGACTTCCGGCACCGTGACCATCTCGTCGGCCAGCCCCTCTTCTGTATAAAGTGTGACCGTGCCGCCGCGCGGCAGCGTTCCGCTGCTGGGGAACTGGCGCACCACCGTGCTGCCGCTGCCCTTGACGTCCACTGACAGGCCCTTGTCGCGGGTCAGCGTGACCTGGGCGTTGGCGACCTCCTGCCCGGTGACGTTGGGCACCGTGACGTCGGCCTCCGCCGCCTCTTCGGCGGTGTAGATCTTTTCGACGCCCAGATAGGGCAGCGCCTGGCTCATGATCTGGCCCACCACCGGCGCGGCCAGATAGCCGCCGAACACCTCGCCCAGCACCTTGTTCTGGGGCTCGTCGAGGATGACCAGCACTGCGATCTGCGGGTCGTCGCAGGGCGCGATGCCCACAAACGAGGAGATGCGCGCCTCGGGGTCGCCGGAGTCCAGCTTCTGCGAGGTGCCGCTCTTGCCGCCCACGCGGTAGCCCTTGACCGCCGCGCGGCCGGAAGCCTCCTGCATGATGGAGCAGATGGTCTTTGCGGTCTCCTCGCTGATGACCTGCCGCTTGGCCTCAGGTTCCAGGTCCTCCACCAGGTTCCCGCCCGCATCCAGCACCTTGCTGACCAGGTGCGGCTGCACCAGATCGCCGCCGTTGGCGATGGTGGCCACCGCGGTGATCATCTGGATGGGGGTGATCTTGTTGGACTGGCCGAACGAGCAGCTGGCCAGCTGGACCGGGCCCAGCCCCTCGGCGGTGTAAAACTGGCTCTGCGCCTCGCCGGGCAGGTCGATGCCGGTCTTTCGGGTGAGCCCGAAAGCGTTGAAATAATTAAAGAAAGTGCCCGCGCCCATCTTGGTGCCGATCTGGATGAAAGCCGGGTTGCAGGAGTTGACCAGCGCCTGCGAAAAGTTTTCAGCGCCGTGCCCCTCGGTGTGGGCGCAGCGCATGGTGGTGCCCGCCACCTTGATGGAGCCGGTGCAGTTGAAGCTGTCGTTCAGCGTGGAGGAGCCGGAGTCCAGCGCCGCAGAGGCGGTGATGAGCTTGAAGACCGAGCCCGGCTCGTACAGGTCGGACACCGCTTTGTTGCGCCACTGGGTCTGCTGGGCCTCCAGCAGCGCCTGCTTGTGTTCATCCACATCCTCAGTGGCCGGGTCGTCGGCCACGGCCTCCACCTCGGCCCGCTTTGCCTCGTCATAAATAGTGAACGGATTGTTGGGATCGTAATCCCCCTTGGTGGCCATTGCCAGGATGCCGCCGGTATGCACATCCATGACGATCACCACGCCGCGCGCCAGCGCGTTGTAATCCTGCACAGCGCGGTCCAGCTCTTTTTCCGCGTAGTGCTGGATCACCTCGTCGATGGTCAGCACCAGGCTGTTGCCGTCCTGCGGCGCGTAAAAGCTGTCGTATTCGTAGCCCATATCCCCGCCGGTGGCGGTCTGCGCCGACACCTGGCGGCCCGGCGTACCGGACAGCACGTCGTCGTAATAGGCCTCCAGCCCCGAAAGGCCGTTGTTGTCGGTGCCGGTAAAGCCCAGCACCGTGGCGGCAAAGTTGCCGTAGGGATAATACCGCTTGGAGTCCTGCGACAGGCTGATGCCCTTGTATCCCTTGCCGCCCTTGCCCTCGATGGCGAACTGCCGCACCGCGTCGGCCACCGGCTTTTCCACCTTGAGTTTGATGGTCTGGTAAGAGCTTTTGGTCTTGGCCAGCTTGTCAAGCACCGACTGCTCGTCGACCCCCAGGATCTCAGAGAGGCCGGCGGCGATGCCCGCCCGGTCCTCTTCGTCGATCTCGCTGGGGGCCACGGCCACGGTCCACACCGTGGCGCTCTGCGCCAGCACTTTCATGTTGGCGTCGTAGATCACGCCCCGGTTGGCCGGGATAACGGTGTCTTTCAGCTGCTGGTTGGCGGCTTTCACCTTATAGTCCTCATACTCGATGATCTGCAGGTCCACAAGACTGTAAACGACGCTGCCGAACCCCAGCAGGATCAGAATCGCCACCAGCGCCAGGATGCGGCGGCGGATCACGGTATTCATATTGGGCTGCGGGGCCTGCCGGTCGGACATGGCTGCCGCCTCCTTTTCCCTCAAATTTTGAAATTCCCCTATCGGGAAAGAAAAAGGGGTAAAAACCCGTTTTACCCCTTCCGTCCCTCTTGTATCCACGGGCCGCGCTGCCACGCGGCCCGATACTCTATCCTATTTTGTCACGGCGCAAGGTATTCCATCACGTTCATGAAGCCGGATGAAAAATTATCAAAGAAAGTTTTGACCTCGCTCTCCGGCTTGACGATCTTATCCTCGTTTTCCATCGTCAGATAAGTGATCTGGCTGGCGTCCATTTTGGTCAGCCCCAGCTGGGTGACCGCGTAGGTCTCCACAGAGGCCAGATCCGTTTTGCTCTCAAGCTGCAGGTTCAGGTAATCATATTCGCTCTTTGCGTCTGAAAGATCGCTTTCCGCCGCAGAGATCTGAGTGGTGAGCTCGGTGATCTGTGCGCGGGAGTACAGCACCCCCCATGCCAGCGAAAAGATCACCGCCACGGTGGCGACGATCTTGAGGCCCGAAAAATCGAACTTCCGTTTGGGCTTGGCGCCGCGCGCCACCTGCAGACGGGGGCGCTCCTCCCGGTTTTCAAATGTGCTGAGATCATAAGCGGCCTGCTGCATTTTTCGGGCCCTCCTTTCCTTTTAAATCGGTGTGCTTGCTGTTTTTTTCTGCCATGGGATGTTTCCTCCGCGCCCTGCGGATCTTTTAAGGGTCCGCCCTGTTCCGCCGGCGGCCGGCGGGGGGCTTAAAGTTTTTCGATGACCCGCAGCTTCGCGGAGCGGGAACGGCGGTTTTCCCGCTGTTCTTCCGCGTCTGCCTGTACGGGCTTGCGGGTGATCTGTTTTGCCTTTGCCACACCCCCGCAGACACAGACCGGGAATTCCGGCGGGCAGGTGCAGGCGGTACACCACCCGCGGAACCGCTGCTTCACCAGCCGATCTTCCAGCGAGTGAAAGGTGAGGATGCAAAAGCGCCCGCCCGGGGCCAGCAGGTCAAAGATGGCGTCCAGCCCCTCGCTGAGGGCGTCCAATTCCCCGTTTACCGCGATGCGGATGGCCTGAAAACTGCGCCGGGCCGGGTTCTTGTCTTTGCGGCGCACCGCGGGGGGCATTGCCGCCGCCACGATCCCGGCCAGCTGCCCGGTGGTCCGGATCGGCGCCTGCTGCCTGGCGGCCACGATCTTGCCCGCCACCTGCCAGGCATAGGGCTCTTCGCCGTACTCTTTAAAAATGCGCGAGAGCTCGTCCCGTTCCAGCGTGTTCACCAGGTCCGCCGCGGTGGGACCGCTCTGGCTCATCCGCATATCCAGGGGCGCGTCTCCCAGGTAGGAAAACCCCCGCTCCCGGTCGTCCAGCTGGTGGGATGAGACTCCCAGGTCCAGCAGGGCCCCATCCAGCCGGGAAACGCCGTGCGCGGCAAGCAGCTCTTTCGCGCTGCGGAAGTTGCCTTTCACCACTGTGGCAGGCAGGCCGGCCAGCCGCTCGCCGGCGGCCGCGATGGCGTCCGGGTCCTGGTCCATGGCGTAGAGCCAGCCGCCCGACAGGCGCTTGGCGATCTCCCGCGAGTGCCCGGCGCCGCCGGCGGTGCCGTCCAGATAGATGCCGTCCGGCCGGATGGCCAGCCCCTGCAGGCACTCGTCCAGCAGGATGGGGATATGAGAAAACTCCATTGGCCCGTCCCCCTCCCTGTCCTGCGTCTTTTTCATCAGAGGTCCAGCTCCTCCATGGCTGCGGCCATGTCGCCGCTGCGCATGCTGTCCTGCATCGCTTTCCAGCGGGCGGGGTCCCAAAGCTCGACGCAGTCGCCCACGCCGATGACCACGACCTCCTTGTCCAGGCCCGCATGCTCGCGCAGGGGCGGCGGCAGCAGGATGCGCCCCTGCTTGTCCGGCACCGCCTCCACCGCGCCGGCGTAAAGCATCCGGCGCAGGCCGCGGTTTTTGACCATGCCGCTCTCTGTCAGGCGGGCAAAGATCTGCTCGAACCTTGCGGCGGGCAGAGCGATCAGGCACTCGTCCAGCCAGCAGGTGACATAGAACTGGTCGCCCATCTCGTCGCGGAAGCGGACGGGAAAATTGAGCCGGCCCTTTTCGTCCAGCTTTTGGCTGTAGGTGCCGATCAGCAAACCGCCCGCCCCCTTTCGGGAAAAGGACTGTTCACCACTTCTCCCCACTTTTACCCACTGATATAGCATTATTATACTTGATGCCCAGTGGGAATGCAAGAAGAACTTTGTGAAAAAAGAACTGGCAAAAAAGTGGGTTTTCCGCTTGAGATCGCGGTTTTTTCGCAAATACGGCCAGGTCTGTCCCCAGCTTTCTCCGATCGGGAACACGGGGGGAGGAAGCAAAGCAAGACAAAGGCCGTTTCACCGCCGCCCCGCCGCCTGATTTTCAGGTGTTTCAAAGGTTAAAATTTCAGGGCCGCAGCGCCCCGCCGCGTTTTTTCCTTTGTCTTGTCACCCCGGTTTGAAACACAAAAAAACGCGCCTTTCTCACGAAAGGCGCGTTTTCGCAATCATCATTTTGAGACCGGGCTTCAGCCGTTCTCTTCTTCTTTCATGCGCGCGAAGCACTCGCTGCAGTAGACGGGACGATCCTCGCGGGGCTTGAACGGCACGCGGGCTTCTTTGCCGCAGCTGGCGCAGACGGCGGTGAACATCTCGCGCTGGCCGCGGCCGCCGTTCTTGCGGGCGTCGCGGCAGGCCTTGCAGCGCTGCGGCTCGTTCTCGAAGCCACGGCTGGCGTAGAACTCCTGCTCACCGGCGGTGAACACGAACTCGTTGCCGCAATCTTTGCATACCAATGTTTTGTCCTGATACATGCTTAGTTCTCCTCTAACATAGTTTTTTGCCCGCGGAAGGATTCAAACCGACACCTTTGGTAAGGACCAACGCTCTGTTTTAAGCTACATGGGGCGTATATCAAAAAGCCTTGCGGCTCTTTTGAACCGGCAGCACCGAATCATGGGGTTCTCTTGAGTTTTCTGCGCACTCTCACGAGGGCGTTGTCCACCGCCTTCGGTGTTTTCGACAGTTCCGTTGCGATCTCGGTGTAGCTCTGGCCCCGCAGGGAGAGGATGAGCGCTTTTTTTTCAAAGCTGGACAGCTCTGTATCGATGCTTTTCACCGCTTCGTGAACCTGTTCTTTTAAAATGGCGAGCTCTTCGGGCCCGGGCGCGGCCACCTGCTCGTCCAGGGGCAGCGCGCCGCTGAGCGCCTGATGCTTTTTGCGTCCGGCCGAGCGCCGGGCCGCCACGACGGCATTGCGGATGCAGACGGTCGCATAAGTGGAAAAGGAGGCCTGTCCGCCCTCTTCCTCAAAGCTTTTCACCGCGTGGAAAAGGCCGATATATCCCTCCTGCACCGCGTCGTCAAAATCAAGGCCCGGGCACACGGCCGCGCGCGCAAAGCGGCGGATCACCGGCATGAATTTTGCGATCAGCGCAGCCAGGGCCGCCTCGTCGCCGCCCCGCGCACTGCGCACCCGGACGGCTTCACTCTGCTCGGACATAAAGGGGACGCCTTTCCTCTGCAAGATGTTTTCTGCAATCCATTATAGTATAGAAGCGGACCCGCAGATTGTCAATAGTTTCCGCAAAAATACAGCCCTTTATAATAAAATTTTTGTTCAATCTGCACGATTCCACATCTCAAAAAAGGGGCAAAACGCCTGCAGCCCAGACGTCGATGCCCCACAGGATCCTCTTTTTGCTGAAACCGGACGAAAAAGGCCGGACAAAACGCGCCTGCCCGCGCGCAGCGGGCAGCCGGACGCCGGGGACCGCCGCCGGGAACCGCCGCCGGCCGCACGCCGTTTTGTATCGCCCTTTCCCCCGCGGCCAAAGGCCGGCCGCAGGGCGCTGCAGCGCGCTAGCCCTCTTCCGCCCGCGTGACGTTGCGGATCCACTTGCCCGAAAACATGCGCACCGACCCCAGCACCAGCTTTACCGGCGAATCCATTTTCATGCACAGGAATACAATGGGCGCGGGCAGCCGCAGCACCAGACCGGTGAGGATGCCCAGCGGCACCCCGATCAGCCACAGGCCGCCGCAGTCAAACAAAAAGGCGGTGCGGGTGTCCCCGCCTCCCCGCAGGATGCCGACGATATTGGTGATGTCCGGCGCAAAACACAGCTGCAGCACAGCCAGCACGGTGAGGATGGAGGTCGCGGCGGCATGCGCTTCCGGCGTGACATTGTAAATTTTCATCACCGGGCCGCGCAGGGCCAGCAGCACCAGACAGCTGAACGCCCCCACCCCAAAGGACATGGCCCACAGGGTCTGGGCCGTCTGCTGCGCGTGGCCGCTTTTGCCCTGCCCGATGGCCTTGCCGGTGAGCACCGCAGCCGCGTTGGCGACGCCGAAGATAAAGACGCCGCACAGCTGGTTCATGACGTTTGCAATGCTGTTTGCCGCCACAAAGCTGGAGCCGATGCGCCCGATCACCAGATTGGTCGCCGCTGCGCCCAGCCCCCACAGCACCTCGTTGCCCACCACCGGCAGCGCGTGGCGGATGTAGTCCGGCAGCAGCCCCCGGTCAAAGGACAGCAGGTGCCGCGGCTTGAACCTGACCCGTTTTTCAAAAAGCGCCATGTAGATCAGCACCATGATAAACTCTGACACGCGGGCAAAGATCGTGCCCACCGCCGCGCCTGCGACCTCCATGCGCGGAAAACCGAACTTGCCGAAAATGAAGCAGTAGTTGAAAAACACGTTGACGAAAAACGAGATGCCGTAGATCACGGCCGATACCTTCACCTGCTCCACCGCGCGCAGGCTCATGATATAGTTGCTGGACACCGCGAAAAAGATATAGCTGAACGCCAGCACGAACAGGTAGCTGCTGGCGGCCTCCACCACCGCCTCTTCATGGGAGAACAGCCCCATGAGCTGGCGCGGAAAAGCCAGCGACACCGCGGTGAAAATGACCGAGATGATCAGCACCAGCCGCATCGAGATGCTCATCACCCGCCGCGCCGCGTCCAGATCCTTTTTGCCCCAGTACTGGGCGATGAGCACGCCGCCGCCGGAGGACAGCCCAAAGCTGAACATCATCAAAATAAAAAACGGCTGGCCGCCCAGCGAGGCCCCCGAGATGGCGATATCCCCCAGGCTGCCCAGCATGACGCTGTCCATGATGTTGACCCCAAAGCTGATGATGTTCTGCAGCGCGATGGGGATGGCGATGGCCGCCACCGATCTGTAGAACTGCTTGTCCTTTACAAAGAAACTCTGTTTTTGTTCCAACTTGCACCTTTCCCTTGCTGATTGCCGATTGTCTCCCCGGCCTTTCCCGGGCCGGAGGCCGCCGCCGCCGGCGGCCAGCTCTATCCTATCACGGCGGCGCCCGACTTGTAAAGTTCCGCGCCGCCGCGGCAGCCGCCCGCCTTTTTCCTGTCTTCTGCGCCGCTTTGTCCCTTTCTCCCGGTGCGGCCGTCAAACGGGAGGAAAAGACGGCCCGCACAGCGCCAGAGGCAGCCCTTTTCAGACAGTCTGCCTTTGCCCGCCTTGCGGCCGGCCGCCGACCGTTACGGGCGGTCGGGCCCGGGCGCGTCCGTTTCAGCGAACCGTTCCCCGTCAGCCACCTTTACATAGAGGAAATTGCCGGAGTTTTCTTCCTGAAAGACAAGAGCTCCCCCGCGCACTTTAAAGCGGTTCACTGCATCGCGTCCCGCCTGCGCATCCTCTGTCAGGATCAGAACGTCTTCGTCCAGCTGCCAGGTCCCGTTTCCGATATAACTGCTCAAAAGCCCCTCGTAATATTGAAAAGAGCCGTCCTCCCCGATCGTGATGGTGAAATCCCCGCCAAAGCCCTCCTTTTCATAGACATAGCTTTTCCCCGCGACATCGCCGGCCTGTACCTGCCTGCCGCAGCCCACTGCGGACAGGGCAAGCACCAGGACTAAAACGAATGCGATCTGTTTTTTCATGACGGCATCCTCCCATTCCTGCCGGCGCTTCTTCGCCCCGCCGGCAATTCAAAAGTTTTTTCCCGGGCTTCCTTGAAAGGTTTATCCTCCCCGCTTCACCCAAAGAAAAAACTGTGCTGAATTTTAAATTTGATCTTCCGCTGAGAAGTTGTTATTTTACCATATCCGGGCGTTTTTTTTCAATACAGCGGGGCAAGATCATCCTCATCCGGGCCGGCAGCGCTGCGGGCAAACGGGACTTTTGATCCCACCCTTGATTTTCCGCCGCACATCCGATATAATAATATGGTCTTAAAAATGTGCCGGTATGATGGAATTGGCAGACGTGACGGACTCAAAATCCGTTGGTAGCGATACCGTGCCGGTTCGACCCCGGCTACCGGCACCACGCCGGAGCAAAGTAAACTTTGCTCCGGCGTCTTTTTATGCCTGCGGGGGCAAAGGCGTCCTCCATCCGCCTCCTTATTCTTCCTCTCCTAGTCGGGACCGCTGCGCCGGGTCCCGGTCTGGGGGCCGCCCTGCGGGCGGCTTTTTTTCACTGCGGGGAAAACATCGGCTCTGATCTTCCCGTCCGTTGGGCCGCGCCCGCGGCCGGGGTGCGCACTTCACGCTGTGAAGTGCGCTTTTTGATTGCGGCGGCTCCGGCCTCCCCGTCCCGCCGCCTGCCGGCAGACGTCGCGCAGCAGGACGCACCAAAAACGCCGCCGCAGGGACACCACCGCTCCCCTTTTTCTCCCCCTCCGCCGCGTGCGGAACAGCCGCGGTTCCGCCCCCCTGTCCCGCGCCGGAACAGCCAACGGGAGCCGGCTTTTGCGTTGCTCTCCCCGCCCCGCCGCTTTCGCCCGGCTGAAAATCCCCCGCAGATAAAAAGCTCCCGGGCGGCTGTCCGGCCGCCCGGGAGCTTGGAAATCGATGTCACTGTCTCCGCCGTTTTTTCTGCGCAGGGCGCCCTCAAAAACGACATGGGCCCTGACGCAGGCACAGACGGCTCATGCCTGCGCGCGCTGCACCAGCTTTTTGCCCAGGCCGACGGCCGCCGAGCCGAGGACGAACGCCCCCACATACAGGCCCATGGCCATCAGGAACGCGCCCTTATAGCTGCCGCCCACGTCATAGAACAGGCCGATGGATGAGAACGTGAACGCCCCCACCAGACTGTTGCCCGTCATCATGACCGACCAGATGGAGGAATAGTCCCTGCTGCCCAGCGCGGTGCGGGCCAGCAGCGGGCACTGCACCGTGTACATGCTGCCGCCAAGGCCCACCAGCAGGGCGGAGGGGATCACAAAGCCGGGGTTCGAGATGCTGTAGAGCATGCCGCCGTAACCCAGCAGGATGAACAGCGCCCCCCAGCCCAGCCCGGCCCTGACGCCGAATCTGTCGTTGACATAGCCAAGGATGACGCTGCTTGCCACACAGCCAAGGCTCATGCACATGGCGGCAGTCGCGCCGTAAGGGATGCTCTGCCCCAGCTCCATGGTGGAAAAATTGGCGATGTACTGCTGTACGCCGCAGCCCACGCTGTAGAGCATGCAGGTGATCCACACCATATAGAACACCGGGCTGCGCAGCGCCTGCCTGCG
Source organism: Anaerofilum hominis (assembly GCF_014287275.1). Lineage (GTDB taxonomy): Bacteria > Bacillota > Clostridia > Oscillospirales > Ruminococcaceae > Pygmaiobacter > Pygmaiobacter hominis. The sequence goes on along the minus strand of NZ_JACONZ010000002.1, from coordinate 739,740 downwards.
GGTGAGGCCCCATTCGGGGGCGGCGGGGGCGGCGGTCTCCGCCGCGGCTGCGGCCTCGTCGCTGCCGTAAGGCTCGCATCCAGCCTCCTCGGGGCTCTTGACAAACAGGAACAGCGCCGGCACCGACACCACAAGGCAGACGGCGGCCATCACCACATAGGCCATCCGCCAACCCAGGCCCACGATCAGCTGGGCGGTGATGAGGGTGAACAGAACGGTGGAGATCCCCTCCGCCGCCACGATGATGCCCAGCACCGTGCCCGCCTTTTTGCGGAACCACATGTTGACCACGATGGGGATCGCCACAAAGCCGGTGAACGCCACCCCGACGCCCACGATGGCGCCGGAGAGGTAGAACATCCAGACCGATCTGTAAGTGGCCATCAGCGCGATGCCGGCCACCTCGGCCAGGGCGGCGATCCCCATCACCCTGCCGATCCTGCGGGTGGTCAGCACCTTGGCGGCCGTGGTGTACATCAGCGCCATCGCGGCCGCCTCCACGCTCACCAGCATGGTGAACTGGCTGACCTGGCAGCCCAGCTCCGCCACCACCGGCGTCACAAAGTTGCCCGCGATGCACATGACCGCGCCGCCCAGGCCCATCTTCAGCAGGATGCAGCTGGCGAACACCACCCATGCGTAATGTATCTTTTTCTTCTTCATAGTTTACCTCGTCTTCACACCTCGCCCTTTATAATGCTGGAGGCAAAGGGGCTGCTTCTCGGGCGGATATCCGGCAGCCTCCTCTCGATCGCCGCACGGGCGTATTCGATGTCCTCTTCCGCCTCGTCCGCGTTGAAGCAGCCGATGCACACCATGTCCTGTTCCCGAATGGTGTTGAACGCGAAATTCAGCCCCACATACGGGGTGGTGCGGCCCGCCGCGCAGGGCTTGATGGTCAGCACCGGTTTTTTCGCGCTGTGGATGATCTTTGCCACGCTCTCGATCTCCACCTGCATCAAAAAGCCCATACAGTTGTAAAGCTGGATATAGGTCTCCACGTCATAGTCGTTGAGGTCGGCGTACTGGATGACCTCCGGCATGTGGGCGGACAGCCCCGGGATCATGCCCGCGCTGCGGATCATCGCCAGATAATCGGGCAGCCGGTTGATGGTCTTGGTGTTCTTGTTCAGCAGCTGCTCCACGCAGGAGTGCAGCGGCAGGCAGAACTTTGCGCCCCGGCGGGCGCACTTTTTGATCTCCGCCTCGGCCTCCATGCGCGCCATGGGGTTGTCGTCCATGTTGAGCACCGGCTCGTCCATCATGATCATTTCCCTGCCGGTGCGCTCCTGCGCCATCAGCACCGATGTGTGCAGGTCTTTATCCACCTCGAACAGGCCCAGGCAGGCGTCCACGCCGTTGTTCAAAAAGGTCTCAAAGATGTCGGCCACGCTTTCGGGCCCGCTGTGTTTTTGCAGGATCAGCGCGTCCTTTGCCGGGCCCTGGTGGCTGAACCCGGAGATCCAGTTGCAGCCGATGACCAGCCTCGGCAGCGATATTCCCGCCACTTGCGTGCGGGGAAACTCCTTGCTCATAACTTCCTCCGATCAGACAAAATTGAATCAACAAGAGTGCGCGGGAGGCGCACTCTTGTTGATCTCAAATCTGCTTATTTGTAGAAGAGGATAGCGCCCTTCATGTAATTGTCGCCCTTATCGCACGCGCGCTGGAACATATTGTCCATCGCTTCCATGTCCTCGAAATAGGCGGTGTGGGTGACCAGCTTGCCCGGCTCCAGCACGCCGCGCTCGATCATCGAATAGCAGCGCGGGCACATCTCTTTGAAGTGCGGGTTGCTCATCGGGGCCAGGTTGTAGACATACAGGCCGCCCAGGTGCCACTTCGTGCCATTGAAGGTCACGTCGCTGCGGTGGAACGAGCCGATGGTCAGCTTGCCGGCCTGACGGGTCATGGAATCGGCGAGATGGAAGCCGGAGTCGGAAGCGCCGAAGTCGATGCAGACGTCCGCGCCGCCCGCTGCGATGATATCCGCGACGGCCTTTTTGCCCTCTTCGCTCTCGGGGTCCAGCACACGGAAGCAGTCGGGGTTGCCAAAGTCTTTCCCGTACTCCATCGCCATCTTGCGGCGGTCCTCCCGCAGCTCAAAGACGGTGATGCGGCCCGCCTGGGAAGCGCGGGTCAGCAGCTGCAGGGTCTGCAGGCCCATGTAGCCCGCGCCCACCAGCACCACGTGATCGCCCAGCTGGACGTCGGTGATGTTGAGCAGGTTGGTCACGCAGCAGGCGGGCTCATAGACGACCTTCGCCCAGTCGTCGATCACGTCGGGCAGCTTCACCAGGCCCGCGGCGGGCACGGTGGAGTACTCGCACATCATCTCGTTGTTGCCGCTCAGGCAGGAAACGTTGTCGCCCGGCTTGAGCCCGGTGACGCCCTCGCCTACCCGCTCTACCACGCCCACGCCCTCGTGGCCGATGATATAGGGGTACGGGCCCGGCGCGTTGACGCCGCGGTACAGCCAGGAATCCCAGCAGCACAGGCCCACGGCCATGGTCTTGATCATCACTTCGCCGGCCTTGGGTTCCGGCACGTCATACTCCCGGATGGAGAGCTTCATATAATCTTCTACAAATACGCCTTTTGCCAACATTGCAAATGCACCTCCGGATTTTGTTTTATCGAGCCGTCCGCGGGGGCCGCGCCATGCGGCTCCGGCCGCCCGCGGGACGTCAGGTCTTTTTCAGTTGGTCCGCACCTCAGCGGGCCGCCCACAGAAAGCCGCGCCGGGTGAACGTCTCCACCTGCGGGATCTCCAGGATATTGTCCTGGTGCCCCAGCGAGCTGTAGAACACGCGCCCCTTGCCCCAGTGCTTGGTGTAGATGACCGGCATCTCCACGATGCCGTTGGACGCGTGCTCGCCCTTAGAGTCGACGCGGGTGGTGGCCAGCACGTCGATGCAGGGGTCCACATGCAGATAGTACTGCTCGGTATGCACCATAAAATCTTCCAGCCCCTCGATGATCGGAGAGGAGGAATTCTTTTTGAACTCCACCTTGTAGTCCCGCTGGAACGCGCCGGGCACTGTGTTCTGGGGATAATTTTCAGCGATATATTTCTGATGATCCTCAGAGAGCTTGGACATGTGGTGCAGATAGACGTCGCCCGGGTGGGACACCCACTGGCTGCCGGTCATGTACTGCCATTCCACGCTCCAGCGGAACGAATCGCACATGCCGCCGTGGACGCCCGCCAGGCCGGTGCCGGCCGCCACTGCTTCGGAGATGCCGAAGCAGTACCAGTCCGCCATCTCGCCCTGGGTCCAGCAGGGGATGATCAGGTCGAAAGACTTCATGTACTCGCGGTCATCGCAGCGCTCGAACGTGTCGGTGCGCGTGACCTCAAAGCCGTCCTCTTCCAGCCATCGTTTGAAGCGGGCGCTCTCCAGGTCGGGCTCGTGGCCCTCCCAGCCGCCGTAAAAAATAAACGCTTTCTTTTTGCTCATGGTCTCTTCCTTTCTGTCGGCGAGGCGGCCGCAGCCGGCCTCTTGGCACAGCCCCGGGGCTTTGGGCGCCCGCGGCTTACAAGCACTCAGTCCAGGCTCTTGGTCGCCAGCTTGGCCCGGAAAGTGTCGAACAGCACCGCGCAGATGATGACCACGCCCAGGGCGACTTTTTGCCAGTAGGCGTTGACGTTCAGCAGGTTGAGGGCGTTGTTCATAAAGCCCCAGACCAGCGCGCCCGCAAGCGTGTTGATGATGCTGCCCTTGAACGTGCCGCCGATGTACACGGCCGCGATGCCCTGCAGGGACAGGTCCGCGCCGGAGCTGGGCTGGCCGGAGGAAAGGCGCGCGGCCAGCACGATGCCCGCGCAGGAGAAGCAGAAGCCGCAGAACGAGTACATCGCCACTTTCACCAGGTTGACGTTCAGGCCGGAGAGCTTGGCCGCGGTCTCGTTCTCGCCCACGGCGATGACCGCGCGGCCAAAGGTGGTGTATTTCAGCAGGATGTGGCCCAGCAGGACAAAGACCAGCATGATGATGACCGGCACCGGGATGATGTCCGCCACATAGCCGCGGCCCAGGGTGAGAAACGCGTCGGGCAGGCCGGTGATGGGTACGCTTTTGGTGGTGACGAAGATGATGCCGTTGACGATGTACTGCATGCCCAGAGTGCCGATAAAGGGCGGGATCTTGAGATAGGTGATGAGCAGGCCGTTGGCCGTGCCGATGACCACGCCGATGAGCACGGCCACCGCCATGGCGACGAACATGTTCCAGCCGAAGCTCTTCATGAAAATGGCCGCGTTGCAGCCCGCAAAGGTGGCGATCATACCGGTACTGAGGTCGAAGCCGCCGCCTAGGATGACCAGCGAGACGCCGATGGCGCCGATGCAGACCACCGCGATCTGCCGGAAAACGTTGAGCAGGTTGTCAACGGTGAGGAACTTGTCGCTGGCGAAGACCATGATCACCGCGATGACGATGAGCAGCATCCATGCGCCCAGCTTGTCGGCGACCTTTGCCGCGACGTTGGAAACTTTTTTTACTTTCATACGGGTTGGGTCCTTTCTCCTACAGCGTATTCTGTGATCAGGCTCTGTGAAAAGTCCTCTTTCTGTACCTCGCCGGCCACATTGCCCTCGTACATGACCAGGATGCGGTCGCTGACCCCCATGATCTCCTCCATGTCGGACGAGACCACGACCACGGTCTTTCCGTCGGCCACCAGGTCGTTGATGATCTGGTAGATCTCGCGGCGGGCGCCCACGTCGATGCCGCGGGTCGGCTCGTCGAAGATGATGATCTCAGAGTCGGAGAACAGCCATTTGGACAAAACGACCTTCTGCTGGTTGCCGCCGCTGAGGAACATGGCTTTCTGGTTGATGGAGGGGGTGGCGGTGCGCAGCTTGTCGACATAGTGCTGGGACACCTCCGCCTCCTTTTTGTAATTGATGAAACCGTGGCTGAGGATCTTGCCCAGCGCCACCATGACCGTGTTCACCCGCACCGACGAGCGCAGGAACAGCCCCTCGTCGCGCCGGTTCTCAGTGATGAAGCCGATGCCGTGCCCAATGGCGTCCCGCGGGCTTTTCAGGTGGATCTCCTTGCCGTGCAGAAACACCTGGCCGCCCGCCTTGGGGTCCACGCCGAAGATCATGCGCATCGTCTCGGTGCGCCCCGCGCCCACCAGGCCGTAAAAGCCCAGCACCTCGCCGCGGCGGGCGGAAAAGGAGACGTCGTTCACGTGCTTGCCCCCGTCGGAGATGTTTTTGACCTCCAGCGTCACCTCGCCGATCTCGTTGCTTCGCTCGGGATACTGCTGGGTCAGTTCGCGGCCGATCATCATGGCGATCATCTCGCTCTTGGTGATGCTCTGGATGTCCCGCTCCCCGATGTAATGGCCGTCGCGCAGCACCGTCATGCGGTCGCACACCGCAAAGATCTCGTCCAGCCGGTGGGTGATAAAGACCACCGCCACGCCGTTCGCTTTCAGCTTGCGGATGATGCGGAAAAGGGACTCGGTCTCTTTGCTGGAGAGGGAAGAAGTGGGCTCATCCATGATGATGACCTTGGCGTTGATGCTGACCGCCTTGATGATCTCCACCATCTGCTTTTGCGCCATGGTCAGCGAGCGCACCAGCCGCTTTGCGTCGATCTTCAGATCAAATTCGTCAAAGAGCGCCTGTGCGTCCCGGGTCATCTTGCCCCACTGCACAAGGCCGTGCTTCAGGGGATAGCGGCCGGTAAAGACGTTCTCCGCCACCGTGATGCGCTCGATGAGGTTCAGCTCCTGGTAGATGATCGAGATGCCCATCAGCTCCGACTGCTTGGGAGAGGTGACCTCCACCTCTTTGCCGTCGAACCAGATGCTGCCGCTGTCCTTTTTGTAGGCCCCGGAGATGGTCTTCATCAGCGTGGACTTTCCCGCGCCGTTCTCGCCCACCAGCGCGTGGACTTCGCCCTTTTTCAGGGTGAGATCCACGTCTGTCAGGGCTTTTACACCGGGAAAGGACTTGTTGATTTTTCTGAGCCTCAGGATATCTTCCATCCAGGGCCCTCCTTTCCGTAATCTAATTCGGGTGCGGTTTTCCCGCACCCGGGGGCCGCCCCGCGGCCCGCGGCCGGATACGTCCCGCCGCCGGACCGTGTGGTGTTGCCCGCGCAGTCACCCCGCACCCGAATCAAAGTCAAATGTTGTTGTTCAGCCGTCCGTCTTACTTGGACTCCACATAGCCCACGCCGGTGCCGTAAACGATGGCCGGGGTCTCGTGGCCGCCCTCGACGGTGCCGCCGCCCAGCACGGTCTTGATGGCCTCCACCGTGACGGCGGACTCGAGCGCCGGCTGCTGGCAGACGGTGGCGATGTAGTTGCCGCCCTCGTCGATGTGCTGGATCTCCTCGTCCTCGCCGTCGAAGCCGACGACCATGACCTCGGTGCGGCCGGCGTTCTGGGTTGCGTCATAGGCGCCCAGGGCAGAGGTGCCGGCGGTGCCGAAGAAGATGTCGATGTCGTCGTGCGCGGTCAGCATGTCCTCGCAGCCGGACAGGGATTTTTCACGGGTCAGATCGCCCACAGTGTTGATGGTGTTGACGGTGTAGCCGTTCTCTTCCAGGCCTTTGACAAAGCCGTCATAGCGCTGCTGCAGCGCGTCGCTGACCAGCGAGACCTGCACGATGTTCAGATCTTTCTTGTAGTTCAGGCCGTCCAGATACTGCGCGACCCACTCGCCGCCCAGATAACCGGCGCTGTCGGAACGGGTGCCCTCCCAGAAGGTCATGAACTCTTTGGCCTCGGGGATGAGGTTCAGGTTGCCGATGTAGAAGATGGGGATGCCCAGCTCTTTGCACTTGGCAAAGCTGTCGACCAGCGCCTCGCTGTAGTTGGTGGAAACGGCCAGCGCGTCGATGTCGCTGCTGATCAGGTCCTCGACCGCCTTGACGGTGGACTCGGCGTCGGCGCCGCCGTCGGCAAAGACGACCTCATAGCCCTCTTTCTCAGCGGCTTCCATGAAGCCGTCATACATGCGCACATAGTACGGCATGGTCAGGCCGGCGATGGACAGGCCGATCTTCACCTTTTCACCGGACGCGCCGGACGTTGCGGCACTGCTGCCGCCCGCGGCCGGGGTACTGCTGCTGCTGTTGCTGCCGCCGCAGGCGGTCATCGCAAAGACCATGGCTGCTGCGAGCACGAGGCTCAGAAACTTTTTCATAATTTTCCTCCTTGATTTTCCCTATTGAGGCGGGGCCGGCCTTACGGCATTCTGCCGCGGCCCTCCACGCCGTATTTAAAAGTTTACCCCGCCAACCAGGATGACGTTGGCATAAGAGCTGTTTTCGCCGGTCCTGATGATGCACTTGGCTTTCTCAGTCAGCTTTTTGAACTCCTCGTGAGGTACCTTGCGGATGGGCTTGCCCTCAAACCGCCTGTTCATCTCTGCGGCCAGCGGCTGGTTCTTGTCGTCGATCTCTTCGGCGAGGATGATGGATTCCACCACCAGCTCCTCATCCACCGCGTCCAGCACCTCCAGGAAAGACGGCTTGCCCGCAGTGATCGAGATGTCGATCACCCTGACCCCCTTGGGGACCGGCAGGCCGCAGTCCGCGATGCACATGTACTCGGTATGACCCAGCGCGGCGACCTCCGAGATGATCTCCCGGTTCAGTAGTCTATCGCGTTTCATGCTTCACCTCCTCGTCTTTCATCCGCCCGCCCCGGCGGGCTTTCGCCCTTTGCCGGGGCCGGCTTTATCCAAGCGTGTTGATCAGTCACGCGTTGAATCCATCAGTTGTTCCGCCTCTTCCCTGGTGGGGATCGAGGTCTGCGCCCCCTTGCGGGTGATCGAGATGGCGGCGGCGGCGTTTGCCAGCCGGATGGCCTGTTCCAGCGCCATCCCCTCCGCCAGGCCCACCACAAGGCCCGCGTTGAAGGTGTCCCCCGCGGCCGTGGTGTCCACCCGCTGGGCGTCAAAGGTGGGGTAGATCTTTTCCCCCGCTTCGCCGCACAGCAGCGCGCCCCTGGGGCCGATGGTCACCAGCACGTTGCGCACGCCCCTGTCCCGCAGGCTTCTGGCCGCGGCGGTGATCTCGGGCACGGTGCCGGTTTTCATGCCGGTGAGTTTTTCCAGTTCGGTCTCGTTGGGGGTGATGAAGTCCAGCCCCCGCAGCACGGCGTCCGGGATATCGTCCGGCGCCGGAGCCGGGTTAAGTACGGTGGTCTTGCCCGCCTGTTTGGCCTCTTCCAGCAGGCGGTAGATATCCTGCGCCGGGGTCTCGAGCTGGGCCAGCACGATATCCGCCGCCGCCAGGCTCTCCCGGTTGGCCTCAAAATAGGCTGTGCCGCAAACGGCGTTTGCGCCGGGCACCACCATGATGCTGTTTTCTCCCTCGTCGTTCACCGAGATGACCGCCATGCCCGTGGGCGCCTCTTTGTCGCAGAGCACCTTGTCCACCTTTACCCCGGCGGCCCGCAGGCTGTCCAGAACGATGTCCCCCAGCCCGTCGGTGCCCACGGCGCTCAGAAAGGTGCAGTCGCCGCCCAGCTTGCCGCAGGCGCAGGCCTGGTTGGCCCCCTTGCCCCCCGGCACCTTGCTGAAAGACTTTGCCCGCACCGTTTCGCCCTTGCGGGGCATCTCGGTGACGCGAAGCACAAAATCGATATTCGAGCTGCCGGCCACAAGTATTTTTTTCATCATGTACTCCTCACTTTGGTCGTTTTTCTCATCAGGATCTTGGGCTGCAGCCGCACGCTTTCGGTGACCGTCTGCCCGCCGATCAGGCTGAGAAGCATCTCCGCCGCCCTGACCCCCATCTCCACCGTCGGCTGCTGGATCGTGGACAGGGGCGGATCAAAATATTTGGAAAAGCTGATATTGTCAAAGCCGATCAGCTCGACCTCTTCCGGCACCTTGTAGGACAGCTCCTTGAGAGCGTTCAGCGCCCCCAGCGCCATCATATCGTTCGCCGCCAGAATGGCCGAATACTTTTCGCCGGCCCGCTCCAGCTCGATCACCGCTTTGTAGCCGCTCTCCACCGTGTAGTCGCCATACTTGACCAGATGCGGGTCGTAGCCGCTGCCGTATTGCTTGAGGGCCAGCTTGTAGCCGTCCAGCCGCTCGGTGCTGGTGGAGACCCCCAGTGGGCCGGACAAAAACGCGATGCGGTCCGAGCCGTTGTTGATCAGCGTCTCACAGGAGCGGAACGACGCGTACTCGTTGTCGGAGTAGACGCCCAGCCAATCGTGATCGCCCGCGAGATTGCGGTCCAGCAGGATCATCGGGATGCCGTACTTTTCCGGCGTCAGATGCTCGTTTCTGGTATGGACCCCGGAGGGTACCAGGATGATGCCGTCGATTTTTTTCGCCACCAGACTTGCCAGGTATTTGATCTCGTTGCGCTCGGAAAAATCCGTGTTGGCCAGGATGGTGATGTAATCCGCCTGCTTGGCCCGCGCCTCGACGGCCTTGGCGATATCCGCAAAAAACGGGTTGGTGATGTCCGGCAGCACCAGCGCGATGCTTCTGGAACGCATCGTGCGTGTCATGAAGCTGGAGCGGTCGGTGGAGTAGTTCATCTTCTCGATGACCTGCTGCACCCGCGCCCGGGTCTCCGGCCCGACGCCCTCGGGGACGTCGTTCAGTACCCTGGAAACCGTAGCTTTGGAAACACCGGCGATCTTTGCAATTTCTTCAATCGTTACTTTCATGTTCTTATTTGTCCCTGTTTCCAATCGCATTTTGTTTCGTTGGTTTTAACTTTATTTGAGAAAACTTGTTTCGTAAACAAAATTAATGTCCAAATATCAACTATCGCTCTTGTGTAATTTTGCTCAGCCTCCAAGAACCGCTAAAAGGCCCGGGCAAATAACCGTTTTCTGTGGAATTTCGCCAAATCCGCCCGCCGCTGCGCCCAGATTTTCCGGCTTTCTTTTTGTCTTTTAAGGTAAGGGGCGCGCCGCCGGGACGGGAAAAGTTTTCCCCTGCGCCCTTTTTGTCCCGGCGTTTTTTTCGCCCCGGCGCCCCCAAAACGGCGGCGGCGCCCTGCAAAAAGCGCGGGGGGCGGCAGTTTTCCGTTTTTGTTTCTTTTTTGTTACTTTTTCCATTTTCTGCGCCCTGTCCCTGCTGGGGTCAGGGCGCCACTTGTATTCTGCCTCGTTGTATTGCTATAATGTGTGGCAGCACCCACCGCGGCGACCGGCTGCGGCAGAGCAAAAAGAAAGGACCGCGCCCGCCACGGCCTTTTTAGAGATCCTGCGCTTGAGGTGCCGTGGAGGGTGGGTCCGTAAAAATTAAGTGTTCTTTCTATTTTTTCTTCGCAAAATAGTTAAAAAGCTTTGTTAATATTACCTCTAATGCCAATTAATTAAGTTATCCTGCATTTATAGATCAGTTCATTCTTGTTAACCTTATTCAGGAGGTGAACAGAATGATCAATACGCTCGACTATGAGAAGCTCCGCGCCCAGATCAGGACCCGGCGGGTGCGGAATCACTGGCGGCAAGCGGATCTGGCCGAGCGCATCGACGTGACCCCCGCCTATATCAGCCGCATCGAAACAGGCAAGGACCGGCCCTCGCTGAGCATCCTGTACCGCATGTCCCAGGTCTTTGAATGCACGGTGGACGACCTGATCGGCGCGGACACGCGGGAGGCCGGCAGTTACCTGATCGCCACCATCAAGTCCCGCGCTGAAAAGGCGAGCGATCCGCAGCGGCGCAAGATCCTGCGGATGATCGAGCTTCTCGTGGCAGAGGACGTCAGCGTGGATTAGAGGAAGGCGGAGTGAAGATTTGCTGTTTCTGTCGCTGTTCACAGACCCGGAGGAACGGGATCTGTTCGTCTACCTTTTCAAAAGATACGAGAGGATGCTGCGCTCAAAGGCGCTCAAGATCGTACACAACCCATCCGATGCGGAGGATTGCGTCGCCACTGCCTTTGAGCGGGTGGGCCGGCTGCTGGCGGCTGACCCGGGCAGGCTGAAAGAGTTCGGCGTGCCCCGCGCGGTGAGCTATCTCGTCGCCGCGGTGACCAACGAGGCCAAGAACCTGGTGGGCTGCAGCGCCTACCGCACCAAGGCGGACTTTTCTTTTGAGGACGCCCACGGGCTTTCCGACGAGGGTGCGTCTGTGGAGGAACTGGCCATCCGGCGGGAGGATCACCAGCAATTGGTGGAGCTGGTCAACGGTCTGGCGGAAAAGTACCGCACGCCGCTGGTGATGCACTTTTACCTGCAGCTGTCCGACAAGGAGATCGCGCAGGCGCTGTCCATCAGTGAAAATTATGTCTCGGTGCTGTGCCATCGCGGCCGCGAGCTGCTGAAGCGCCAGCTGAAAGACCTGCGGGAAAAGGAGGGTCAGGTATGAGCGGCAAGGGACCGTCCTCTTTTGACGACGAGCTGTTTGACCTTATGCTGCGGCACGCGGTCATCGAGTCGGCGCAGGCGCAGGCCCAGCAGGTGATGGACGCGGCCCCTGCGGCCGAAGACCCGTTTCCGCCCTCGGAAAGATATCTGCGGCGGATAGAAAGGGCACACCGCCGCCAAAAGCGCGCGCTGTTTGTACAGCTTCACCGGCGGGCGCTCAAAACCGCGGCCTCGGTGCTGCTGGTGCTGTTTGGGCTGGCGGCCACCTCGTTTGTGACGGTGAGCGCCGTGCGGGCGGGCTTTTTGAACTTTCTGCTGGGCGAAGCGTCGGACCACACCAAGGTCATGCTCAGCGACGCGGCCGAGGGGTACGATCTGGCCAACCTGCCGGAGGGCTGGGACGCGATCTACATCCCCACTTATTTGCCGGAGGGGTTTCAACTGGATAAAGTTACTATAGGGAAAGAAGCTGTCATCGCTCAATACATAGATGGAAAAAACAGATATATCACGATTACACAATGGAATCGTCCTGATGTTTCCATATTTTTAGATAATGAACATGGTCAGCTGCAACCTCACACAGTAAACGACAATGCGGCCTTGATACGAAGTGATGGAACAGACACATCAATCGCCTGGACCAAAGATGATTATAGTTTTTTAGTTATGTCCTCTCTTTCTCAAAATGACTTATTGAACACTTGCGAGTCTTTAAAAAAGTATGAAAAAGAGTTATCATAGGAAAAGAAAATTTTCCCAATATAAAAAGGAGGCCCTTTATGTTAAAAAAGTCTGTCAGTGTATGTTTTTCCGTTCTCTTATTGTTGTTGACGCTTTGTGCGCCCGTGAGCGCCGCTGCCCTTGACGAGGATACCGCAACGCCGCGTTATACCCATTTTGGTGCTGTTTCTATTAACCTTTCTATTGACGCTCTCGGTTGTGCCACCGCCACTGGAGTTATCCAGGGCCGTCCCGGCGTGACGACCGGGATCAAAGCGGTCCTGCAAAAGTACAATAATAGCAACGGCACTTGGAGCGATATCAAAACTTTCAATGCCAGCAGTACTGATTTTAATTGTTTGCTGTCCGGCTCTTATTACGTCGCCCGCGGCACTTACCGCGTCTATGCCGAGTTTTATGCGTTCAACAACACCGGCGTCTGCGTGGAGATTGCCAGCGGCTACTCCCCCATCAAAGATTACTAAGTCAATCTTTTCTGTTCGCCCGGGCGCGGCCGTTTGGCCGCGCCTTTTTTGTCACTTTTGCCGCCCGGGCTTTCTGCCGCGTGCGTTTCTGCCCATCGGGGCCAAAGACGAAGCCGAAGGTGCGGAATGTCGGGACGCGCTGGGGGCAGTTTCCCTGCGCGTTCCCCGCGCATTTCCCTCCCGCCGGGGCGATGTGTCCCTTTTTTCTTCCCTGCACCTCTCATTTTTCTTCCGGCAGCCGTCCCGCGCGGCTGCCTTTTTTGTGTTCTTTTGCTTTCAAACTGGCAAAATCAAAATTTTTTTAAAAAATTCTCCACTTTCGTGTCATATTTTGTCTTTTGATTTGTCTATACTATGCCAGCCTCTCTCCAGAGCGGCAAAAGACCGTTTTTTTATTTTTCCGCGTTCCAAAACTCAAAAAGGGGGGATCCAAGATGATAAATTACAGGCCAAAAAATGAGGCATTTTCCACAATAGGAAGTATGTCTCGTTTTCACCAGCCTCGGGGCAGGCTAAAATCGCTGACGGGAGGTTTTTCATGTCTATCAACAGGAGTTTTTCGGGGAAACTGTATGACTACCGGGTCCGGCACGGACTGACGCAAAAAGACATGGCGGAGCTTTGCGGTCTTTCGCTTCGCCATTATCAGGATCTGGAGATCGGGCGTTCTTTGCCCAAGCTGGAGAACGCCGTGAGGATGGCTGCCATTTTGGACATCAGTTTAGATTCCCTGAAAGGGGAATTCAGAGGAGAGGTCGAATCTATTGACATATCGCTACACGATTTTTGAACAGCAGCTCTTTGAAGAACATATCGGCTATTACCGCACCTTTGGCATTGAGGGATGTGTGCGGACCGACAGCGGCTGGCAGCCCTGCATCCGGCTGCCGGACGTCTCTGTCGACCGCGAATTTGCCCACTGGCTGGCCGGGCGCTGCACCAGCAGCCAAATCTCCCCGGTCCATTTAAAAGACGCCGTGCTGGACGCGCTTCCCTGACCGCCCCTGCCGGCAAGATCTCCCGCACCGCTGCCGGCGGGCCCGCCCCTCTCCCCTTTTGATCTTCCCCTTTTTGAGCCCAGCGGAAACAAGAAGAGAGCGGCCTCAAACCGAGGCCGCTCTCTTTTTGCCGTTTTTTCACTGCCGGTCAGGCCAGCACGGCCTGACCCACCAGATAGTCCAGCACCTTGCGGTTGAGCACCGTCATGCGCACGAAGCCGTCGCCGTAATTTTTGGTGTAGCTGCTGTAATCATCCAGATACATAAAATCCTTGAAATAAGCGGCCACGTCCTCTTCGCTGACGTCAATGTCCGCATCCTCGGCCACCGCCTGCATCACCAGCCCCTGCAGCGCCTGATCTTTCAGGTCGTCGGCATATTTTTCGCCCAGTTCCTCCCGGTCCGACACCCCCACCGAGGAGAGCGCCTGCTCCAGCGTCATGCCGTAGCTCTGGGCCGCCATCTTATACTCCGCCATGGTGCGGTCCAGCTGATAATCGATCATGCTTTGGGGCACCTCGCTCACCTTTGCCTGATCCAGCAGCGTGGTCCACAGGTATTGGGCCGTGGCGTTCCACTGCAGATCGCTGCGCAGCTGGGCCAGCAGCTCGTCAGCCGTCTGCCAGCCGTAGGTCTCGGTCAGGTTTTCTTTCACGAACTCGTCGGTCAGCTCCGGCGTCACCTTTTCCTCGATATAGTTGACCGTGGTGGCAAACACCGCGTCTTTGCCGCTCAGGTCGGGGTTGGGGGTGTAGTCGTCGGGGAAAGTGACCTCCACGTCAAAGCTGTCGCCCGGCTTGTGGCCGATCAGCTGCTCGAGGAAATCGTCGATGTAAGAGGTGACGCCGATGGTGACGCTGGTGCCCGCGCCCTGCGTGCTGCCGCCCTCAAACTCGGTGCCGTCCACTTTGCCCACATAGTCGATGTTGACGGTGTCGCCGTCCTTTACCTCCCGGTCCAGCACCTGGTTGGTGGTGGCATAGCTGGACAGCATGCTCTGCACCTGCGCGTCCACATCCTCTTCCTTGATGGTGTGTACGTCGGCGGGCACCTCGAGCCCCTTGTAATCCCCCAGATCCACCAGATCCAGGGCGGTGATGCCCTCCCAGCGGCCGTGCTCGTCCAGCCCGTCGCTATAGTTGAAATCCGCGCTGCCCGCCCCGCTGCCGGACGCGCCCGAAGACGCGCCGCCGCCGCAGCCGGTGAGCACGCCCGCCGACAGTGCGGCGGCAAGCAAAAGGGCAAGCGTTTTTTTGGTCAGGTTCATACTGCAACTCCTCAAAATGATTTTCACCCGCGCCGCGCACCGCGCGCGCCGGGACCGGCCCGCCGTCCTGCCGGGCAGCTGCAAGGCCGATAAGCCGATAAGCCGATAAGCCGATAAGCCGATAAGCCGATAAATTGTATTATACACCTTTTGATGATAAAATGAGTAGGTTTTTTGTGAATTTTAACCTGTCGCCGCCCTCCGCGTCCCGCTCTGCCCGCCGGGCGGGCCCGGCAGGCGCGGCCTTTTGCGGCTTTTGCGGCAAATTTCTTGCACCGGCGCCGAAAATCCCGTATAATAGCATTCAGTGCCAACTGAAAAAATTACTGTCAAGGGAGATTTCCTATGGATGTACTTTTGATCGTCGCCTGCTTCTACTTTGCGTTCAGCCAGGCAAAAGCCCTCGTCGATTATGGCAATCAGCCCTGGGAGCTGGTCCATTATCTGCTGCTGTTCCTCACCCTTGCCCTGGCCGGGCTGGGGCTGTGGCGCTCTTGGATGTATTACAAGGATTGGAAATACAAAAAGGAACACCCCGAAGAGGCCGAGGTCCTTGGCGCCGGCGAGGCCGTGGAAGAGGACGCGGACGACGCGGAGGAAGAGGGCGACGGGGAGGAAGAGGCCGCAGAGGTCTCCGCCCTGCCCGAGGCGGAGGAAGCTGCGGACGGCGAGGAGCCGAAAGAAGAGCAATGACCTTTTGCGGGCCGCGGGGCCCGCTGCCCGCACGGCTTTCAGCGGGACGGACGGCCGCTGTGCCGCGCAGATCGGATGAGAACAGCCCTGTGCGCCGCCGGGACGGAGTTTTCCGTCCACAGCGGGCCGCAGGGCTTTTTCACTCATCTTTTTTGGTATTCCGCTGCGCCTGCGCTTATAATAAGGACAAAACCTCCCTTTTGCGCCGGCCCTGAAGCCCCGGGGGCCGCGAGGTCGTTTTATGGGCAGAACGGCGCTGCTTCGCCGGGAAAGTGAGAGGGCGTTTGCCATGAGACCAGCTCTGAGCCAACAGCAGACAGAAGAATTCATCAGCCTTGCGGGGGAGGTGCTTGCCAACCCCCTGGTGCGCGGCATGTCTGCCTACATCCAGCACGGGCAGACCAGCTGCCTTGCCCACAGCGTGGCGGTGGCCTGGTACAGCTTTGCCGTCTACAAACGGCTGGGCCTGCACGGACAGGAGCGCGCTCTGGTGCGCGGGGCGCTGCTGCACGATTTTTTCCTCTATGACTGGCACGAGCCCGGTCACCCGCGCCTGCACGGCTTCACCCACCCCGGCGCGGCGGCCCGCAACGCCGTGCGCTATTTCGGCATCAGCGGCCTGGAAGAGGATATCATCCGCAAGCATATGTGGCCGCTCACCGTGCTGCCGCCCCTGCACCGGGCCGCGCTTATCGTCTCGCTGGTAGACAAGGTGTGCACGGTGGCGGAGGTATTCGGCCACAGCTACCGGCCTCTATTGCTGCGCTGCGCGCTCTGAGGGCCGCCGCCCGTCTTCGCGAGGAGGAGTTTTCCCATTCTCGCAAGGGGACATTCCCTGTTCCCGTGCGGGCCGCCGTCCGCTCTCTCTGCCCCGCCCCTCATCTTTGTTTTCAAGCGTCCCTCCCCCGCGCCGTGGCGCGGCGGGAGGGGCGCTTTTTTTGAGCGACGCACTGTTCCGCCGCCCACTTTACAAAAACATTACAGGATACTGCGCCAAATAGGATTGCTTTTTTCTCCCACTTTTCTTTATAATAAAAACATACAACTTTATTTATTTTAAAAGTTGTCACTTATCATAAAAAGGAGGCGATCCCATGGATCACAAATTGGTGTTGGCCGCATCGCTGGGCAACTGCGTCCATGTGGCGGGGGCGATCCATTTTCTCGAGCTGGCGGCAGACGAGGGCTATGAAACGCTTTTTCTCGGCCCGGCCGTCGGCGTGGACGCGCTGCTGCGTCAGGTGCGGCAGCTGCGCCCGGCTATGGTCGCGGTGGGGTACCGCCTCACGCCGGACAACGTGGAACCCCTGCTGGACGCCCTGATCGCCGGGGACCGCCAGCTGGAACAGCATCCCCGCTGGGTTTTCGGGGGCACCCGCCCGGTGGCGGAACGGGCGGCCCGGCGGGGTTTCTTTGAAAAGGTCTTTTACGGGACCGAGGAGATGGATGAGACCATCGCTTTCCTGCGCGGGGCGGACCCTGCCTCCGGCGGAACGGCTCCGGCGGACGACCTGCTGGCGCGGCTGGCGCAGAAAAGCCCTTATCCCCTGCTGCGGCACCATTTTGGGCTGCCGGACTTTGCCGCCACAGAGGCGGGCATCGGCGAGATCGCGCGGGCGGGCGTGCTGGATGTGATCTCCCTGGGGCCGGACCAGAATACCCAGCAATATTTTTTCCATCCCGAGCAGCGGGACCCCGCCATGGACGGCGCGGGCGGGGTGCCGGTGCGCACCCCGCAGGACTTTTGCCGCCTCAAGGCCGCTTCCCGCCAGGGCAATGCGCCGCTGATGCGCTGTTACAGCGGCACGGCGGACGTCTTCCAGTTTGCAGAGCTGCTGCACCGCACCATCCGCAACGCCTGGTGCGCGGTGCCGCTCTGCTGGTACAACGAGCTGGACGGCCGCGGGGCGCGCCCGCTGGAGGTCTCGGTGAGGGAGGCGCAGGCTTTGATGGCCTGGCACGGGCGACGGGGCATCCCGGTGGAGGCCAACGAGCCGCACCACTGGGGGCTGCGGGACGCCCATGACGTGATCTCGGTGGTCATGGCCTATGTGGCGGCTTACAATGCCAAGCGGGCCGGGGTGCGCGATTACATCTCCCAATATATGTTCAACGTGCCGGGTTCCATGGGGTTTGCAATGGATCTTGCCAAAGCGCTGGCCATGCGGGAACTGGTGGAATCGCTGGCGGACGACAGCTTCCGCCCCCTGCGGCAGGTCCGCGCCGGGCTGCCCTTCCTGTCCGGCGATCTGGACGTGGCCAAGGGCCAGCTGGCGGCGTCCACCTTTTCCTCTATGGCGCTGGGGCCCCACATCATCCACGTGGTGGGCTACAGCGAAGCGGAGCATGCCGCCGGCCCGGCGGTGGTGATCGAAAGCTGCAAGATCGTGCGGGGGGTGGTGCGCTCGGTGCTCTACGGCGCGGCGGACCCCGCCGCTGACGGGCTGGTGCAGCAGCGCCGGGCCCGGCTGTTGGAAGAGGCCCGCTTTCTGCTGGCATTCATCCGGCGGCTGTACGGCGGCGTTTCGGCCGATCCCCTGGCGGACCCCGCCGTTCTGGCCGACTGCATCCGGCGCGGCATCCTGGACGCGCCCCATATCCTGAAAAACGAAAAATTCCGCGGCCTGTTGGAGACGCGGGTGGTGGCGGGCAGCTGCCTTGCCTGGGACAGCCGGGAAAGGCGCCCGCTCACTGAGGCGCAGCGGCTGGACCGGCTGGCGGCCGCAGGCAATCTGGAGGGGGCCGGCGCCCTGCCGGCCCGCAGCCCCCAAAGCGCGCGGTGACGCCCGCGGGGAGAAAGGAGCGCACAATGGCATTGAATGAAAACCGGGTGGCCGTCATCAGCTCGGGCAACGGCGGGCAGTCCATGGCCGCCTGGTACGCCCTGCACGGCTGGGAGGTGCGGCTGTACGCCCGCGAGGCGGAGCGGGTGGCCATGTTCCCCTCCGCCGAATTTATCCTCTCCGGCGCGGTCAGCGGCCGGGCGCCTTTGCAGCTGATTTCCTGCGAGATGGAAAAGGTCCTGCAGGACGCGGCCCTCATCATGGTGACCACCCCGGCCCAATATCACGCAGTGATCGCCCGCGCCATGGCCCCCTGGCTGCGGGACGGGCAGACGGTGGTGCTCAACCCGGGGCGCACCTTTGGCGTGCTGGAATTTGACGCGGTGCTGCGGGAAAACGGCTGCCGCGCCCGCCTGCGGCTGGCGGAGACGGACACCTTTGTCTTTACCTGCCGCTGTGAACAGGTGGGCCGGCCGGTGATCCACCGGGTCAAGGACTGCCTGAAAGTGGCCGCGCTCGCCCCGGCCGACACCCTGCCGGTGACCGCGATGCTGCGGCGGGCCTTTCCCACCGCCTGCCCGGCGGGCGGCATTCTGGACACCGGCCTGTCCAACATGGGGATGCTGTTCCACCCGGTGCCCGCGCTGATGAACCTGGTGCGCATCGAGGCCGGAGAGCGGTTTCGCTATTATCACGAGGGCATCTCCCCGCTGGTGGCGGAGATGCTGGAGCGTCTGGACGCCGAGCGGATGGCCCTGGCCCGCGCGGTGGGGGCGCCGGTGCTGCCGGTGCTGGACTGGCTGCGCAGCAAATACGGCTCTGCAGGCGGCACCCTTTACGACGCTTTGCAGGACACCAACGCCTATGCCGAGGTCTATGGCCCGGGCGACACCCACACCCGCTACATTTATGAGGATGTGCCCACCGGCTGCGTGCCGATGCTGGCGCTGGGACGCCGCCTGGGCCTGCCAATGCCGCTGACCGCGTCGGTGGTGGGCTGGGCCTCCGCCGTCTGCGGGGTGGACTTTTATGCCCGGGGCCGCAACGAAAAGCGGATCGACCTGACCGCCCTGCTGGAGGGCGCGGGCGCGACCGCGTGACCCGGGGCGCAAAGCGGCGGAACAGACGAGAGGACCGGGGCGGGAGAGCACTTTCTCCCCGCCCCGGTCCTCTCGTTTGATCGTTTTCAGAAGCGCTCCCGGAAGCGCCGCTCATACTCCTCGCGCAGCCCCCCGCGAAAATCGGGGTGCGCGATGCCGATCAGCGCCCGGGCCCGCTGGCGCAGCGTTTTGCCTCTCAGCTCGGCAGTGCCGTATTCGGTGACCACATAGCCCACGTCATAGCGGCTGGTGGTCACCGCCGCGCCCTCGTCGATCAGCGGCACGATCTTGCTGATGGCGCCGTGGGCGGCGGTGGAGGGCATGGCCATGATCGACCTTCCCCCGCGGCTCATATTGGCCCCGCGCACAAAGTCCACCTGGCCGCCCACCCCGCTGATCTGCCGCAGCCCCACCGAGGTGGAGACCACCTGCCCCATCAGATCCACCTGTACGCAGGAGTTGATCGAGACCAGGTTGTCGTTCTGCGCGATGACGCGGGGGTCGTTTACATAGTCCACCGGGTACATCTCCACCTCCGGGTTGTCGTGTACATAGTCGTACAGCCGCCGGGTCCCCATCAAAAAGGTGACCACGCTCTTGCCGGGGTGAAAATTCTTGCGCGCGTTGGTGATGACCCCCGCCTCCACCAGCTCCACCACGCCGTCCGAGAACATCTCGGAGTGGATGCCCAGATCCTTTTTGTCTTTCAAAAAGAGCAGAACGGCGTCCGGAATGGCCCCGATGCCCAGCTGCAGGGTGTCGCCGTCCCGGATCAGGGAGGCGCAGTGCCTGCCGATGGCCCGCTCCACCTCGCCCACGGCGGGCGGCGGCAGCTCCAAAATGGGCTCATCCGCTTCCACCACCGCGTCCAGCCGGCTCACGTGGATGAAAGAATCGCCCAGCGTGCGCGGCATGCGGGGGTTGATCTGCGCCAGCACCACCCTTGCGGCCTCGGCGGCCGGCTTGGTGTAATCCACCGCCACGCCGAAGCTGCAATAGCCGTGGCTGTCCGGCGGCGAAAGCTGCACCAGCGCCACGTCCGGCGACAGGCTGCCCCGCAGCAGGGCGGGGATCTCGGAGAAGTAGACCGGGGTCACGTCGGCGCGCCCCTCCTCCACCGCTTTGCGGGTGTTTGCGCCCACAAAAAGGGCGTTGTGGCGGAAGTGGCCCTCCATCTCCGGCCTGCAGTAGGGCGAATCCCCCATGGCGATCATGTGAACGACCTCCACGTCCCGCAGGCGGGGCGCGTCCGCCGTCATCGCCTCGATCAGGCGGGCGGGTTCGGACACCGCGTGCCCCACCACCACCCGGTCGCCCGACTGGATCTTTTTTACCGCCTGTGCGGCGGTACATTTCTTCTGTTCATAAAGCGTCGTCCAGTGCAATCCTTTCAGCTCCCTTTGCCGTTTCTTGGCCCTGCTCTTCCCCCTGCGCCCGCAGCCAGCGGCAGAGCGCGTCCCAGCCGGCCGGCGCGCAGAGGACAAAAGCGCGCGCGCCGGGGGAGGGCCGGGCGCAGCGGCGCTCGCAGCCGCACACCAGCACCTCCCGCCCGCAGGGGCCGCCTGCCGCCCCAAAAACGAACTCCAGCCCGGGAAACGCCCCCGGTAGCCGCCGGGCCAGGGCGGCGCGGTCATACCGCGGGTTGCAGCCGCCGCAGTAGCGCACCCGCACCCTCATCCCGGCCGCCGCGCCCGCAGCAGGCGGCGCGCCTCGTCCATCAGATCGTCGCCGACCCCCTGCTCCAGTTCTACCGCGCACAGGCCGTCCACCGCCGCGCAGAGCTCTTTCTCCACCAGCTGGCGGGTGGTGAGGGCGGCCGAGGGGCAGCTGCTGCAGGCGCCGGTGAGCCGCACCCGCAGAACGCCGCCGCGCAGACAGACCAGTTCCACGCCGCCCCCGTGCAGCCGCAG
This sequence comes from Anaerofilum hominis, assembly GCF_014287275.1. Taxonomy (GTDB): domain Bacteria; phylum Bacillota; class Clostridia; order Oscillospirales; family Ruminococcaceae; genus Pygmaiobacter; species Pygmaiobacter hominis. Next base: position 718,463 of record NZ_JACONZ010000002.1, on the reverse strand, counting down.
GCGCGGGCGCACCCGCTCATCCAGCGCGCGCTCTATCTCCTGCCGCAGTGCTTCCATACCGGTTCACTCCGCAACGCGGGCGATCTTTTTCGCCAGCGCTTTTTTCATCGGCAGGTTGCCCTGCCGCGCGATCATGACCCGCTGCGCCTGCGGCGAGCCCGCGCCGTGCAGCGACTCGGTGCGGTAGCCCACAGCCGCCGTGCCAAGGCAGAGGTTTTCGATCAGCCTCAGGATCCGCAGGCGGTTTTCCACGCTCACGCCCGGGGCGGCTTTGAAGTATTTTTCCACATAAGGCCCGATCTTCTCGTCCCTCAGGTCGGCCTCCGAGGGGGCGGTGACCACCACGCCGCCGGCGATGTCCTCTGCCAGCCGCGCGATCTCGTAGGGGAAGCGGGTCACGTTCTGCTTGCAGACGTTGGCCAGCAGCAGGTCGATGATGTAGCTGCCCGCCTCGGTGGGATGCCCCTCTGCCGAACAGGCGATGCCGCAGCAGTACAGCGTCTCGTTGAGATGGGTCATCTCGATCAGCTTATCCCGGATATGGCTGGCCCGCGGCACGCCGTTGTAATCCGCCGCCACGGCCGCCGCGCCGATCAGCACGTCGCCCACGCCCACCTTGCAGCCGCCGTAGCTCTGGCGGTGATAACCGGCAAAGCGCTCCACCAGCATGCCGGCAAACTCGGTCTCGCCGTTCAGGAAAATACGTTCGTTGGGCACGAACACGTCGTCGAACACCATCAGCGCTTCCACGCCGCCAAACTCGGCGTTGCCCACGTCGATGTCCCCGTTTTCCAGCTTGCGGGTGTCGCAGCTCTGGCGGCCGATGACCATAAACAGCCCCGGCGTGTTCATCGGCACGGCAAAGGACACCGCGTAGTCCCGGTCCTCCGGCTTCATGGCGATGGTGGGCATGATGATGACCTCGTGCGAGTTCAGCGCCCCGGTCTGGTGCGCTTTTGCGCCCCGCACCACAATGCCGTCCGCACGCCGCTCCACCACCCGCAGGTAGAGGTCGGGGTCCTCCTGCTCGTGAGGCGCTTTGGACCGGTCGCCCTTGGGGTCGGTCATGGCGCCGTCCACGGTCAGGTCCCGCCGCTGCACATCGAACATGAATTTTTTGAAGTTTTCGTGATAGGAGGTGCCGTATTTTTTGTCCACCTCAAAGCTGGTGCTGTACACCGCGTTGAAAGCGTCCATGCCCACGCAGCGCTGAAAGCAGGCCGCCGTCTGCTGGCCCAGCAGACGCTGCATCTTCACCTTTTTCACCAGATCTTCGGCGCTGCGGTGGATGTGGGTGAACCGGTTGATCCGCTCTCCCGTCTCGGGCGCCACCGCGGTCATCAGGTCCTCATATTCGGCCAGCTGCGCCAGATCATAGGTCATGCGCACCGAATTCAGCGAGGGCCTCAGGATGGGGTCCTCCACCGGGTCCTCCACCCGCCTGCCGAACATATAGACCTCCATCTTCAGGCGCCGGATGCTCTCGATATATTCTTCCCCCGTCATCAGGGACATGGCGATCATCTCTTTTCCCAGGATTTTTTGGCCGCGGGACTCACCAGGCGTTGCCCACCTTTTCCGCAAAGCCGAACAGGTCTTTAAACTCCAGTTCGGTGCCGTCGTCCAGCACCGCTTTGCCGCTGAACAGGCCGAACACCTGATGCTGGCCGGAATTATAGTCGCCCACCGACAGGCCGGACTGGCGGTCGTGCACGGGCACAAAGTCCATGTCCAGACGGCCGTCGCTGGATTCGAATTTCCACGGCTTCATGTAGTTTTCATCCGGCAATGTCAGCTTCAGATCCCCGATCACATCCCCGGGGATGCGGAAGATCACATCTTCCAGCTTGTTGGCTTTGCGGTCGTAAAAGACAATATTCTCGGTGGCGCTCGAAGTGTCCCCGAAGCCGTGCCCGATGTTGAAACCGAAAGGCTTGCCGTTCAGCATCGTGCTGCAGGAGCCCCAGTACCACTGGTTCACATGCTCCCAGATACCGCGGCCCCAGTCGTTGGTCCCCATCGCCGTCTCTTTGTGGAAGCGGTAGGTCTTGCCCTCAAACTCCATCGTGCCCTCTACCGGCATGCAGTTGACCTTATAATTGTAATAGAACAGGTTGGGGTCGGTCTTGTAGGGGATGACCATGACCGTCTTGTCCCCCTGCGGCACCGTAAAGACCAGGTCGGCGCAAAGATCCTGTCCCGGCGTGAAATTTTTATAGGCGATGCGCACATGGCAGGTGTCCCCCTGCTTTTCATAGATGCCCTCGGCGGTGGCCGTCCGGTAGTGGGTGGTGCTGTAGACGTCCCGCGGCATGGACAGCCCCTCGCTGCCCTCGGCGATCCACAGATCGGACTCGCAGATATGCCGCCCCCCGGCAAAGTCGATGAAATGTACTGAAAGGCGCGAGGTGGAACCCACATTGGCCATCGAGAGGCCCAGCGCGTAGTCCCGCTCCAGCGCGAGAAAATACTCCCATTCCCGGATGTCCTTTTCCGGCACCTGGATGGCGTCGCGGTTGTACTCCAGCAGATAATCCCGGGACCAGCCCGCCTCGATGACGCGGCCGTTTTCATCCAGCAGCGGATGTCGTGTCGTGATCTCGTGTTGCATCTGTCACAGCTCCTTTTTTCTGATCTCTGGCGCCGCCCTGAAAGCGGCGCAAAAAAGCGCGGGCGCGCCGCGCGCCCCGGCGGCGCGCCCGCGACGGTCTTTTTTTGGCAACGGGGGCCGCCGCGGCGGCCCCCGTTGTCGGAGGTTTCTAAAAAGGCCCGTGGGGATGCTGCGGGCCGTTCTAGCAAGAATTACAGGCCCAGGTACGCCTCCTTGACCCTGTCGTTGTTGAGCAGTTCCTGCCCGGTGCCCTCCATGGTGATCTTGCCGCTCTCCAGCACATAGGCGCGGTCGGCGATGCGCAGCGCCTGCCGCGCGTTCTGCTCGATCAGAAGGATGCTCATGCCGGTGGCGTTGAGCTGTTTGATGGTCTTGAACAGCTCCTCCACCACCAGCGGCGCAAGGCCCAGGGACAGCTCGTCGATCATCATGATCCTGGGGTCGCTCATCAGGCCGCGGGCGATGGAGATCATCTGCTGCTCGCCGCCGGAAAAGGTGCTGGCGATGCGTCCCTCATACTTTTTCAGCACCGGAAACATCGCGTAGCAGCGCTCCAGATTGTCCAGCACCCTCTTTTTGTCCTTGCGGTAGTGATAGGCCCCCATCAGCAGGTTCTCACGCGCGGTCAGCTCGGGGAAAAGCTGCCGTCCCTCCGGCACCATGCACAGGCCCTCGCCCGCCCCGTCGTGGGAAGCCTGGTTCGTGATCTCCCGGCCGCAGAACTCCACTTTGCCCGCGGCGCAGGGGTTCATGCCGCAGATGGTGCGCAGCAGGGTGGACTTGCCCGCCCCGTTGGCGCCGACCACGACGACGAGCTCCCCCTCGTTGACCCCCAGGCTGACGTCCTGCAGGATCTGAAGGCCGCCCAGCACCACTTCAAGGTTGCTGATCTGCAGTAACATCATAATCATCTCCTAAATAAGCTTTGATAACCTTGGGGTCGCTGGTGACCTCGGCCGGGCTGCCGCTGGCGATGATCTGGCCGTATTCCAGCACATAGATCTTGTCGCACAGGCTCATGATCACCTTGAGCACATGCTCGACGATGAGCAGCGTGATGCCCAGCTCCCGGTTGACCTTTTTCACGTATTCCAGGATATAGCCCACCTCGGTGGGCACCAGGCCCGCGAACAGCTCGTCGAGCAGCAGCATCTGCGGCTGGGTGGCCAGCGCCGCCGCCAGCTCGGCCTTTTTGCGCTCGTACATATTCAGCTTTGAGATCTTGACGGTCTGCTTTTCGGCCAGGCCCACAAACCCGATCATCTCACGGGCATAGGCCAGCGCCTCTTTTTTGCTTTTGCGGCGGCAGTAGGCCCCCACCAGCACCGACTCTTCCAGCGTCATGTCCGCAAAGGACTGCGCCTTTTGAAACGTGCAGGCGATGCCCGCCTTGCACACATGGTTCGGCTCCAGGTTGGTGATCTCCCGGCCGTCGAACCAGATGTGGCCGCTGTCGATCTTGTTGAAACCGGAAATGGATTTGAACAGCGTGGACTTGCCCGCGCCGTTGGGGCCGATGAGGCCCACGATCTGTCCTTTTTCCACCTCGACGTTCACGTCTTTGTTTGCCACAAGGCCGCCGAACGCGATAGTCGAATTTTCCACCTTGAAAAACATCGCGGTACCTCCTCTCCTATTTCTGCGCTTTCGCTGCGGCTTTTTTGTTCTCCACGCTGCGCGCGTCGGTCTCTTTGGGCTGGAAGATCTTGCTGCCCATGATCCCCTTGGGCTTGAGCAGCGCCATCACGATGAGCACCAGCGCGTAGACCACCACCGCAAAGGAGGCGAATTTGCTGGGCATGACGCCACGCACCAGCTCGTCAAAGACGATCAGCCAGCAGCCCATGACCGGGCCCCAGACGTTGCCCAGGCCGCCCACCATGCAGACCATGATGATGCGCAGCGAGATGGTGGAGGCAAACACCTCGGGGGTGTTGGCCATCATGTAAAAGGCGTAGAACGCGCCCATGATGGAGGCCATCATGGCGCTGATGATCACCGCCAGGATGCGCCAGCCGCGGATGTTGGAGCCCAGCGAGACGGCCAGGTCCGGGTTCTCCTTGAGCGCGACAAAGTTGGTGCCGATGCGGCTTTTGCGCACCCATACAAAGATCAGCATCATCAGGATGGCCAGGCCCAGCACCAAAAAGTAGAGGGCGCGGCGGCTCATCAGGTATTCGCGCGGCATGGACAGCCCCAGCGCGTACCCGGTAAAGGACATCTGCCCCGCCAGCGTGTAGATGATGGCGTGCAGCGCGATGAGGGCCATCGTGAAATACAGCCCGGAGAGCTTTGACCCCACGAAGCCGACGATCAGCGCCATCACCACATTGGCCGCCAGGCCCAGCAGGATGCCGCCCACCACCGGCAGCCCCAGTTTGGTCATGCCGATGGTCATGCCGTACACGCCCAGGCCGAAGAAGAGGGCGTGGGCGATGGAGAACAGCCCCGACATGCCCGAGAGCAGGTTCCACGACTCGCCCAGGCCGATGTACATCAGCACCAGGATGGCGATGTTCATATAGCGCCGGTTGCCCCACACGGGGATAAAGATGACCAGCGCCACCAGGAGAACGAGCAGTAAAGTCTTGATATTCAGATAGTCTTTCAGATCTTTTTTCATCACAGCTCACTCCCCTCCCTTAAATCGAACGCGCGACGTTCTGTTTTCTGGTAAAGATCCCATGCGGCCGTGCCAGCAGGATGATCACGAACAGGCCGTAAAGGATGGGGGTGCGGAACTGCGCCCCCAGCAGGCCGACGATGAGCTGTTCCAGTACGCCCACCAGAATGCCCGACATGAACGCGCCGGACAGATTGCCCAGGCCCGCCGAGACGCAGACGATGAAAGCGATGGACTGCATGCGGTCGCCGTAGGCCGGCTCCACCTGATACATGCTCATCAGCATGATGCCGGCGACGGCGATCAGGATATAGCTCAGCGCAAAGGCCAGGTCCAGCGTGCGGGCGCCCTTGACGCCCATGAGGGTCGCCACCTCTTTGTTCTGCACGACCGCCCGGATGGAGCGCCCCGTCCAGGTCTTGCTCAGGAACATCTGGAACGTGATGAGGATGACCGCGGACATCACAAAGCAGATGAGCTGGGTGCGGCCGATGCTGATGGAATCGGTGAAGAAGATGCGGGTCTCAAGAATGCCGAAATCGCGCGGATAACTGGTAAAGACAAAGTCCACCAGATTGATGATGATGAGGCTGAGGCCCATGGTGCAGAGGATCTGCGTGTTGCGGTCATGCCGCCAGAGCACGGTCTTGCGCATGAGAAAGCCCAGGCAGATGTCCATGACCAGCACGATCAGGACAGCGATGGGCAGCGGGATGTTCCACTCCCGGATGGAAAAATAGGTGATATACATCGACAGCATGATGCTGGCGCCGTAGGCGAAGTTTGCAAACTTCAGCGCCCCGCACTGAAAGCTCCAGGCGCTGGAGACCAGGCCGTACACGCCGCCGATACAGATGCCGTTGAGAACGTACCCCAGTATCGCCGAACCCATTTAAAAACCTCCTTAATCCGGCAGAGCGGGCCGCGGGCCCGCTCTGCCAAACCATCAAAAAATCAGTGTGTTCAGCCCTTCCAGGGAATGACGGCCTCGTCGGTCTTCAAAAAGTCGGGGAAGACGCACTTCAGCTCGCCGTCGACCCACTGGTTGACCACGAACTGGTTGGCCAGCGTATTGTTGTTCAGCTCGTCGAAATCAACGCCCCAGTACCATACCAGATCGCCCTCTTCGGCCTTGAAGTTTTTCAGCGCCTCGGCCAGCTTGGCGGTGTCATCCCAGTCGGCCGGGTCCATGGTCTCCAGCACCTTGAAATAGATCTGCATGCCGCCGTAGGCCTGCAGCGCGTGGGCCAGGGGCTTGTGGCCGTACTTCGCCTCAAAATCCTCGCGGAACTTGGTGATTCCCGGGGCGGCGCCCTCGGCGATGTAGGGGGTGGTGTAGGACTGGGTCAGGATGCCGTCGGTGATCTCGTTGCCCAGGTCGGCAAAGTTGGGGGTATCATAATAGCAGCCGGCGCCCAGGGTCACATTGGGGGTGTAATTCATCTCGTGCAGTTTTTTCTGGAACGGGGTGCCGTCCGCAGCGCCCTGGATAGGGATCAGGATGTCGTAGTCGGTGTTCATCAGCTTGGTCACGATCGCCGAGAAGTCGGTGGTGTCGTCGGGATAATTCTCCTCCAGCGCGATGGTGACGCCGTGCGCGGCCGCGTACTCTTTCATGGGATCGGCCACGTGGGACAGGCGGGTGGTGTAGACCAGCGCGACTTTCAGCTGGTCGGCGGGGACGTTGAGATACTGTTCGCCGATGCCGATCGCCTGCTCCATGACGCCGCTGCCGAACGCGGTCACGTTGGCGCCGCCGCGGAAGAAATAGTCGCTGGGGCCCTGTATCAGGTCATAGTCCCAGGCCAGCGAGAGATACAGCACCTTCATCTCGTCGCACATCGCGGCAAAGGTGCGGTCGGAGATGCAGCCGTAGCCGGACAGGAACACGCGGGAGCCCTCGTTGTACAGCCGCTCGAACTCGGAGACGGTGGCGTCGGTGTTGGGGCCGTCGGCAAAGACCAGCTCGATCTTGCGGCCGTTGACCTCGCCGCCCTGATGCTCCAGGGCCAGCTCGGCGCCGTACTGGTACTCGTGACCGCCGAACGAGTTGTTGCCGGTCAGCTGGGTGATCATCGAGATCTTGAACGGGGGAAGCTCGCCGCCCGCTGCGGCGCCGCTGCTGCCCGCGCCCGCCGCGGAGGAGGGATCGCTGCCGCCGCAGGCGGCAAGGGAGATGGCCAGACATCCGGCCAGCAGAAGTGACATCGTTTTTTTGAACATGTTTTGCCTCCTTGAATTCTTCTTTTATTGAGCTATATGCGATCGGGCACGCCCTTGTGCCCGTGGGTCCTGTGGTTTGCCCGCCTCACAGCCCGATGGCCCGCCGCTGCGGCTGGCTGTCGAACTTTTGAAAAAAGCGGTTCTCGTATTCCTCGATCAGCCCCGGCCGGAACGAGGGATGCGCGATATCGATCAGCGCCCGGGCCCGCTGCCGCAGCGTGCGCCCCCGCAGCGCCGCGATCCCGTACTCTGTGACCAGGTAATCCACGTCGTTGCGCGAGACGCTGACCGCGGCCCCCTCCTCTAAAAAGGGGACGATGCGGGAAAACCGCCCTCCCGCCGAGGTGGACGCCATCACGATGATGGAGCGGCCCCCGGGGCTGAGGGAAGCGCCGCGGATAAAATCCGCCTGTCCCCCCACCCCTCCCACCTGGGTGAGGCCGATGGTCTCCGCCGCGATCTGCCCCATCAGGTCCGCCTCCATGCAGGAGCTGACGGACACCATATTGCGGTTGCGCAGGATCACGCCGGGCGCGTCCACGTAGCTGACGGGGTACAGTTCCAGGCAGGGATTGTTGTCCGCAAAGCGGTACATCCGTTCGCCGCCGGCCAGGGCGGCCGCCACGATCTTGCCGGGGTGCAGGGTCTTGCGGCTGCCGTTGACCGCCCCCAGCTCTACCAGATCCAGCATGGCCTCGGTAAAAAGCTCGCTGTGCAGGCCCAGGTCCCGCTTTTGTCCCAGCGCGCAGAGCACGCCGTCGCAGGCCGCGCCCAGCCCCGCCTGCAGGGTGTCGCCGTCGCGGATGAGCCGCGCGCAGTGGCGGCCCGCTTCCAGCTCCTGCGGGCCCGCCCGCTCCCTTGCCAGCCCCCGCAGCGGGCGGCTGACCGGCACGGCGCAGTCGATGCGGTCCATGGTCAGAAAGCTGTCGCCCAAAGTGCGGGGCATGCGGTCGTTCACTTCCGCCAGCACCAGGCCCGCGCTCTCCGCCGCCTCTTTTATGTAATCCACGGTCGGCCCCAGGCTGCAGCGGCCCTGTTCGTCCGGCGGCGACACCTGCACCAGCGCCGCGTCGATGGGCAAAGTGCTGGTGAACAGCGCGGATAACTGTGAAAAGTGGATGGGGGTGAAGTCCCCCTTGCCCGCCATGACGATGTCGCGGGTGCCGTCGCCCACAAAGACGGCATTGTGCCGGAAGTGCGCCTCCATGCCCGGCCTTGCGCAGCCCGCCGGCCCCGGCGTCTCCATGTGCAGGAGCTCCACGTCCCGGTAGCGGCCGCGCTGCTGGATCAAAGCCTCGATCAGGGACAGCGGCTCGCCCGCCGCGTGTCCGACGGCGATGCGGCTGTGAGAGCGGATGCGGCGCACGGCCTGCTGCGGGGTGGCGAGCTTCCGGCGATAGCGGTCCTGCCAGTCCATACCGGCCTCCTTTCCGCCCTGTGCTCTGCCGGTCTCAGTACAGCTCGCCGTAGATCTTGCGCACCCGCGCCGCGTCCAGCAGCACGAAGTTGTTTGCGGTGATGCGGCCCTGCTTTTCCATCACATTCGCGGTGAAGTCGTCCAGATCGGCCAGCGTCACCCCGTATTCGCGCAGGGGCTTGCGCACGAGCACGGCGGACAGCAGCTCTTCCAGCCGCTCGTATACTGCCTCCCGGGGACATTCGAGCTCTGCGGCAAGCAGGCCGTTCAGCTCGTCGATGCGCCCCGCGGCGCTGATCTCCATATAATTGCGGAAGATGCCGGTGAACAGCGCATAGTTCGCCTCGCCGTGGGCCACGTGGTATTTTCCGCTGAGCGGATAGCTCATCGCGTGCACCGCCCCGCAGCCGGCGTTGCTGAACGCGCAGCCCGCGAAATTGCTGGCGGTGAGAAAATCGTCCAGCAGCTCGCCATACACCTGCTGCCCCTCCCGCTGGATGCGGCGGTAGCCTTTCAGGATCATGCCGATCGCCCGGTACCCGAACAGCTTGGTGTACGCGGTGGCCCTGGGCGAAACGCTCGACTCCACCGCGTGGATGAGCGCGTCGATGGAGCTGGTGGCAAAAAAGCGGTAGGGCAGGGTGCGGAGCAGCTCCGGCACCAGCGCGGCTTCGTCCGCATAGAGCGCCTCGTGGGCCAGCCCCAGTTTGGTGCTGCGGCTCTTGAGTTCCAGGATCGAGATGTTGGTCACCTCGCTGCCGGTGCCGCAGGTGGTGGGCACCAGCACCAGGCGGCGCTTTTTGCGCGGCTCGATCTTTTTGTCATAAAGATCCAAAACAGGGGTGACGGTCTCCAGGGCAAACAGCTTGGAGAGGTCCAGGACCGTCCCGCCCCCGATGCCGATGATCCGCTGCGGATCCCCCTGCACGTCGCGCCAGATCGCCTCCGCCATCTCGTCGGACGGTTCGCCGCCGCCGTACTTTTCCTGAAAGATCACCTGAGCGCCCGACCCGCACCCGTCGAAAAACGGGCGGTAAAGGAATTCATTGGTGAGGATGAGGTCGCCCCGGCCGATCTTCAGTTCCCGGCAGAACTGTTCGCAGCTGTCATACCGGCAAAGCGCCGGGTGCAATTCAAACTGTTTCATACCGTTTCCTTTCTCTCAAACTGTAACTATGCTTTCACTTCTCTACAAGGAAGCATATTCCGTGCCAGTTTTAATTATTTTTGCTATATTTTTTATTTTTTGTGTATTTTAACTATCTTATATTTCCAAAAATTGTAAGCATTGCTAATTGATTTTTTCTTTTTCCCTCCGGGGCCGGAGCCTCTTCCTGAAAGCAGCCGTTCCGGCACAAAAAAAGCGCCGGTGTGCTGCAAATTTGCAACGCACCGGCGCTTTTTTCCTCCGGGATTTGAGATTTAAGACAAAAACCCAGCTGTTTCATGCTCTTTTTGCTGTTGCACAAACGCAACAAAATGCATTTGTGCAACAAATTCCAATTTGCGGCCGCCTTTCCCCCGCCCGGGCGCGCGGCTGCTCCCCGCGAGATCGGAGGGGCGTTTTGCGGGTCATCTGCGATAGCGCTTCCGCTTGCGGACAAAGGTCGACGCATCCATGCCCAGGCTGGCCGCGGCGTCCCGCACATTGCCGTATTCCGCATACGCCGCCTCGATATATTCCAGCTCAAACTTTTCCGTCAGGCGCTTCAGGTCCACGGTCTCCCCCAGCGCCTGCCGCACCTCCGGCCCTGCCGCCGGAGCGGCCGGCCGCAGGGACAGGTCCTCCGCGCAGATCGTGGGTCCGTTGCTGAGAATGGCCGCCCGCTCGACGATATTTTTCAGCTCGCGCACATTCCCGGGCCAGTCATAGGTCCGCAGGCTGGCGAGGGCTGAGGGCAGAAATTCTTTTCTCATGCCGTATTTGCGGTTCAGCTCCGCCAGAAAACTTCTGGCAAAGGGGACGATATCGTCCGGCCGCTTGCGCAGCGGCGGGATCGTGATGGGAAAAACGTTGAGCCGGTAGTACAGGTCCTCCCGGAACAGCTTGCGGGCCACCATCTCCTCCAGGTCGCGGTTGGTCGCCGCCAGCACCCGCACGTCGATCTTGACCGTCCGGTGGGAGCCGATGCGCTCGATCTCCTGCTCCTGCAGCACCCGCAGCAGCTTCACCTGCATCTCCAGCGGCAGTTCGCCCACCTCGTCCAAAAAGATGGTGCCCCGGTCCGCCACCTCGAATAGGCCCACTTTGCCCTCGCGGCTGGCGCCGGTAAAGGCCCCCTTTTCATACCCGAACAGCTCGCTCTCGATCAGCTCTGCAGGGATGGCCCCGCAGTTCACCTTGATGAACTGTTTGTCGCTGCGGCTGCTGGTGCGGTAGAGGTGCTTGGCCACCTCTTCCTTGCCCACGCCGGTCTCGCCCAGCAGCAGCACCGTGGTGTCCAGGCGGGCCACACGGCCGACCATGCGCAGCACGTTCTGCATATTGCGGTCGGCTGCGATCAGGTCCTCGGTGCCCATCAGCTGCCGCCGCAGCGCCTCCGCCTCGCTGGTGGAGCGCCGCTTTTTTTCCTCGTTGCGCTCCAGCTCCTCCTGCAGGCGGCAGATCTCGGTGATGTCGCGCACATTGGTCACCACCATCGCCACACTGCCGTTTTCGGCCAAAATGGGCGAGCTGGTGATCATGGCCCGGTTGCCGTTGCGGAACTGCTGGTCCAGGGTCACGGGCCGTTTTTTCTCCAGCGCCAGCAGTGTGCCGGAGGCCGAGATCAGCCCTTCTTCCACGATCTGTTTCATGCTTCTGCCCAGCACCTGCTCCGCCTTCAGGCCCGAAATGGTCTCATAGGCCCGGTTCACCATGATGGTGACCGCCTGCCCGTCGGTGATGAAAATGCCGTCGTAAGAGTTCTGGATGATCGCGTCCAGCGTGTGGGCATTGATCTCAATATCCGGCAGCCGCATCCTCCGCGACTCGGATTCCATGTAAAAAGGCGTCTGTTCCATTCCTCACTCCCCTGTCCAGGCTGTAAACAGACTGCAGGGGCCGGCGCCCCGAAAAGCCCCGGCCCCTGCCTGTTTGCCCTGATCCCCTATGCCCCGCAAAGTCTGTCCCGGCGCTGCGCGGCGGCGGGGTAGCCCAGTGCGGCCCTGTATTTTGCCACAGTGCGGCGCGACACGGCGTCCTCCCCGCCCAGCAGCGCACAGAGGGCCGCGTCGCTGTAAGGCCGCGTCGCATCTTCCGCGCGCAGCAGCAGCTCCAGCCGCCGTTTCAGGTCCTGGCTGCTGCTCTGTGTTCCGCCCGCGCCGACCGCCTGGGCAAAAAACTGCCGCATGGGGTAAACGCCGTGATGGCAGCCCAGGTATTTGCCGCGCACTGCGCGGCCCACCGTGGTCTCATGCAGGCCCAGTTCCTCCGCCACCTGGGCCAGGCGCAGGGGCGCCAGACGGCGCTCCCTGCCCACAAAAAACTCCCGCTGGTGGGCGACGATGCATCCCGCCACCCGCAGCAGCGTCTCATTCCTGCGCTGCAGGCAGCGGCACAGCAGCGCGGCGCTCATCAGCCGTTCTCCCAGATAACGGCGCACCTCCTCGTCCGCAGAGGTGCGCTGCAGCTCCCGGTAAGGTTCCTCTACCGACACATGATACCGTTCGGGGGCCGTCACGGCCAGAACCAGCCGCTCCCCCTCGCTGCGCACCTCCACGTCGGGCAGGGCCAGGGCGGGCGGGTCCCCCTGTTCAAAGGCCGCGCCCGGCTTGGGGTCCAGTGCCCGGATCGACCGCCACGCCGCGCGCAGCTCCTCTTCAGCCACGCCCAGCCGCCGCGCAGCCGCCTCAAAGCGCCCCTGCGCCAGCGCGCCCAGCTCTTCTTCCACCACCCGGCGCTCCAGCGCCGTGCAGCCGCCGCGCCGCGCAAGCTGCAGCAGCAGGCACTCGCGCAGATCCCGCGCCCCCACGCCCGCCGGCTCCATGCCCTGAAGCAGCTCCAGCGCATCTGCAAGGCGTCCGGCGCGCGGCCCCTCGGTGAAAAGGCCGTCCGGCAGGCCCGTCAGATAGCCGTTCCCGTCCAGAAAAGCCGCCAGGGCCGCCGCGTCCTTTTTCTGCTGCGCCGGCGCGCGCGACGCTGCAAGCTGCAGCAGCACGCTGTCGTACAGCCCCGGCCCGGCGGCGCGCACGCCCGCAAAGGGGTCGTGCTCTTCCTCCGCGGCGGCGCGCACTGCCGGGCCGGGCCCGCAGTTCCACTCAAGGCGCACCGCCGGGTTCTGCTCGCTCTCCCGCTGCAGATAGGCTTCCAGCTCTTCTCCGTCCATCTGCAGCAGCTGCACCGAAAGCTTCTGCGCCACGCCGAGGGTCAGGCGCTGGCTCTGGTTCTGGATCAATTTCACGCGTTTCCCCTCCCCCTGCCGCTTCAACCGCCCCGGGCGTGTCCGCAGACGCTCATTCGTGCTCTTCCCAGTCCAGCGAGCGGCTCACCGCCTTGTGCCACTGGCGCATCAGATGCTCGCGTTCCGGCTGTTCCATCTTTGGAGTATACACCTTATCCAGGGTCCAATGGCTGCGGATCTCGTCGAGGTCTTTCCAAAAGCCCACCGCCAGCCCCGCCAGGTAAGCCGCGCCCAGGGCGGTCGTCTCCCGGATCATCGGCCTGCGCAGCGGCAGGTCCATGATATCCGCCTGGAACTGCATCAAAAAGTTGTCCCGGCTTGCGCCGCCGTCCACCCGCAGCTCTTTCAGCCGGATCCCCGTGTCGCTGGTCATGGCGTCCAGCAGGTCTTTGGACTGATAAGCGGTGGATTCCACCGAGGCGCGGATGATGTGCGAGCGGGTGGTGCCGCGGGTGATGCCCACGATGGTGCCGCGCGCGTACATGTCCCAGTGGGGCGCCCCCAGGCCGGTAAAGGCGGGCACCACATAGACGCCGCCGTTGTCGCGCACCTTGGTGGCGAAGTACTCGCAGTCCCGCGACTCGTCGATGAAGTGCATCTCGTCCCGCAGCCACTGCACCACCGCGCCGCCCACGAAGACACTGCCCTCCAGCGCATAATTCACCTTGCCGTCGAGGCCGATGGCAATGGTGGACAGCAGCCCGTTTTTGCTGCGGCAGATCTCGTCGCCGGTGTTCATCAGCAAAAAGCAGCCGGTGCCGTATGTATTTTTGGCGTCCCCTTTGTCAAAGCAGGCCTGCCCGAACAGGGCCGCCTGCTGGTCGCCCGCAATGCCGGCGATGGGGATCTCGGCGCCCTGGATGCTGACCGCCCCGTACACCTTGCTGCAGTCGCACACCTGGGGCAGCATCTGCATGGGGATGCCCAGATAATCGCAGATCTTCTTGTCCCAGCACAGGTCGTGGATGTCGTAAAGCATGGTGCGGGAGGCGTTGGTGTAATCGGTGACGTGGACCGCCCCGCCGGTCAGCTTCCAGATCAGCCAGCTGTCCACGGTGCCGAACAGCAGCTCGCCCGCCTCGGCCCGCTCCCGCGCGCCCTCCACGTTGTCCAGGATCCATTTGATCTTGGTGCCGGAAAAATAGGCGTCCACGATCAGGCCCGTGGTGTCCTTTACATAGGGTTCCATGCCGTCGCGTTTCATCTGCTCGCAGATATCCGCGGTGCGGCGGCACTGCCAGACGATGGCGTTGTAGACAGGACGGCCGGTCTTTTTATCCCATACGACGGTGGTCTCGCGCTGATTGGTGATGCCGATGGCCGCCACCTCGGCGGGGTCGATGCCGCTTTGGGCCAGCACCTCGATCAGCACGCCGTACTGGGAGGCGTAGATCTCCATGGGGTCATGCTCCACATAGCCGGGCCGGGGGTAGATCTGGGTAAATTCTTTCTGCGCGATGCCCGCGATGTTCTGGTCGCGGTCAAAGATGATGGCGCGCGAACTGGTAGTGCCCTGATCCAGCGAGATGACATACTTTTTCATGCACAAGCCTCCTGTTTTTCGCCTTTGCAGAGAAACAAAAAAGCCAAAGCAAACAGCCTTGAAAAGGCGTTTTTCGCTTTGGCTCTTGTCTCTAAGCGCAATTCGTTTTTCTTCTTCTTAATATATCATACAAAACTCAAAATCACAACCAGCGATCATTTGACGTTTTTCACAAATTATTCTCTTGTTTTTTGGGGATTTCTTTTTCCGCGCCGCCGCCGGGCCGGGTGTGCACACCGCGGAAAAGCAGGGCCCTGCAGCCATGGCCCGGGCGCGCTGCTCGGGGGCCGGGCCGGGCGCGCGCACCGCGGAAAAGCAGGACGGCAGCACCCTTGCCCCGGAGCGAAGCATCACCTGGCTGTGCCGGAGCAGCGCAAAAATGAGCGGCCGCCCGGCGGGGGGGCTGAAGCCCGCCGGCAAACGCTTTTCTCATGCTCCCGGACAAATCGCCGCCCGCAGGAGCGGTGCGGACCGCAGCGCGCACATAAAAAAGGGGGACTGGAGCGGACAAGCCGCTGTCCGCAGGGGGGCGCAGACCAAAACGGCGGCAGCCTCACGAATGCTGTGGGGACGAATAAGCCCCCGCCCGCAGAAGCGGCGCGGCTGCGCGCAGGCGTTTTCCTCCCTGCGCCCTCCCCCACGGGGAGGCGGCAGAAAAGCCGGCCGGCCCCGCAGCCTCTGGACGCCGCATGGGGCCGGCCGCACCATGGGCCGCACCTGCGTCCGTCATCTGCCCGCACCCCCGGACGCCGCACGGGCCGGCCGCTGTGTCGCCGGTTTTAGAGATAAAAACAGCGCCCGGCCGCTGGGGCCGGGCGCACACGGAGAAGCGGCCTCACCGCCGCCCTCTTCCGTTCCTTACACTTCAAAATCCACATAGTAGGCATTGCCCACAAAATCGTCCTCGTAGACCTCCAGATACAAAAGCGAAAAGCTGTCTGCATCCTCCGGCACCTCATAGGCAACTTTGGCGGTGATCTCCTCGTCTTTTGCCAGCTCATACTCCAGTTCCATCAGGCCGTCCCCTGCCGCTTCCACCGGGAAGCAGTAGTCCTCGTCCCCAGCGCCGTAATACAGCACAAAATCGCTGGAAAACATGGGGATGGTCTCGCCGAAAGTATTTTTCACCGTGATCTCGGCCACCACCAGCGTCGTGCCCTCGCCTGCTGCAGCGTCCCCGCAGCGGTCGGTCCTCTCCACCGAATCGACGGAGAAACTGAAAAACTGAGTGGTCAGTTTTTCGCCGACCTCGCCCACGACATATCCGCCGGTCTCCCGGCCATCTTCCGCCACTGAGGCGCCCGTCGTCATCGTGTCCACGCCCGGCAGCTTGTCGCAGCCGGCAAGGCTCAGCGCCAATGCGCCGGCCAGCGCCACCGCCGTCAGCTGCGCGGCCAATTTTTTAAGTTTCATATGCTCCTCCTCATTCCAAAACGATTCTCCCAAACAGTCCGTCGGTCACAGCGGGCGGCGGTCCGGCTCTTCCATGCGCAAGCGCGGTAAAAAAACCGGCGGTCCCCTCTGTGCAAACGCCGCGCTTTTAGAGTATCAGATGAGGGCCGCTCTGTCAAGAAATCCCATCTTGTCCGCTTTTCCGCCCCGGCTGTTCTTGTCACTGATGTGGGAATATAGTATACTGATTTTGACACCATACCGGGGGACCGATCCGGCCGCGGCTGTCATGATATCATTAAGGGGGAAGTGTATCGCATGGATTTTGCTCAATTTTCCGATTTTGCGGCTGCGCGCGGCTGCCGCCAGGTACAGGACGACGCTTTCGGCATCTACCGCGGCTATCCGTTCACCGTCCATTATAAAAAGGGCGGCCAGGGGCAGCTGACCGCCGCTTTCAAGTTCGGCTCCAAGACGCCAAAGTCCCTGCTCAAAGAAATGCGCGCCGCGCTCAAACCCTACGGCGCCTCTCCCATGTCCTATGCGCCCGACCGGGTGGGGTTCCTGCTCGCCGGCAAAGAGGGGGCGGAAGAAAATTTTGACAACGCCCTTTCCGCGCTGGCTGAGCTTTTTACCGCCGCAGGGCTGACGCCCCCCACCGTCTGCCCGTTCTGCAAGGGCAACGGCTGCGACACCCTCGCTTTTGTGGGCGGAGGCTATGTGCCCGTACACCGCGCCTGTCTGGACCGGGCGCTGGCCAGCAACGCGACCGCCGCCCGCCGCAGCATGCAGCAGGGCAATTACTTCACCGGCATCCTGGGCGCGCTTGCCGGCGGCCTGGTCGGCGCTTTGCCCTCCCTGCTGACCATCTGGTTTGCCTCCCGGGTCTTTGCGCTGCTCTTCGCCCTCATCCCCATCTGCGCTTATCAGGGATATAAGCTCTGCCGCGGCAGGCTCAACCGCGTCGCCACGGTGGTGACGATCCTGTCCTCCATCCTGCAGGTATTCGTGCTGGAACAGCTGCTCTTTTATATCTCCGTAGTGGACTACTACGGCATCTGGCCCAGCATTTTTTCCAGCATGATCCTCTATTTCCGGCTCTACACCCTCGGCGACATGATCGCCAGCATGGCCACTCAACTGGTATTCGTTGCGCTGGGCATCTGGATCAGCTGGCGCATGATCACCCAGACCGGCGGCACGGCCCTGCAGAGCGTGCAGTACATCAACGCCACCGTCGCCCCGTATGCCGCCCCCGGCACCACCCCTGCCCCGGCGCAGGCCCCGGCCCCGCAGGCCCCGGCAGGCGCGGCGCCCCCCGAAGTTCCCCTGTCAGAAGAAGATCCCTGTGAATGGAAAGGATAAAAGGGGAGTTTCTTTTCCTTTCTCTCTGCGGCAGGAGATTTGTCCATAATTTGTGAGCGATCTCAAAAGCGCCATTCTACTGAAAAATCAGTAGTTTATGGCGCTTTTTTCTTGTTTTATTGGTATGGAATCGGTTTTGTCTCAACCATTTTCGAAACATATAATTTTATATCGAATTTTTTGTTGGCATTTTTTACAAACAGCCTCAGGGAAAAATGGAAGAATTGTCTAGATTAGAGAACCTCTTCTTGAAAAACCGGTTTTTGGCACTTTGCACAAGACGGGCGTCATTTCTTATGCTATAATGACAATGCAGTCAGGAAAGACCTGCTGCAGAACACCACCTAAAGAAAGGAAGATGTGCATTATGGTTAAGCAAATCAACGTCAAAAACCTGTCCCAGGTTAAGGAGATCGTAAAAATGGCAAGCCGCTGCGACGACGAGATCGGCGTCCACGACGAGGCGGGCGCGATCGCAGACGCCAAAAGCATCCTTGGCCTGATGCGCCTTGACTATACAAAGCCCGTGCGGCTGGTGAGCGAGAACGCGTCTGCCATTGAGTACGTCGCGAAAGCTGTCCGCAGCTGAACTGGTTTTTGAGGGGCACTTACGGGAAAGAAGAGGGGATCCGCCCACAGGGGCGGGTCCTTTTTTATGCCTCCCTGCGCGCCGCAGGGGATAAAATTGCCATGCGGCGCAATATTTACAAAATATTCACCGCCCCCGGCTTTGCTTTCCCGCCCCTTTTTGTTAAAATAGAGAATATCCGGCAATACTGCCGGTGCGCGGGCCCTGCCCGTATTCTGACAAAAAAGAGGTAATCTGATGAGCTGGCTGGACAAACTGGAGCGCAAGTGCGGTAAATTTTCGATTCCCGGCCTGATGCGGATCATTGTGGCGGGTATGGCGCTGGTGTTTTGCTGCGATCTGCTGTTCCCCCAGGCCAACCTGATCTATTATATGTATTTCGATCCCGCCCTCATCCTGCAGGGGCAGGTCTGGCGGGTGTTCACCTTTATTTTTCTCCCCCCTGAAAGCAGCCTGCTCTTTATCGTTTTCTCCCTGTACTTTTATTACCTGATCGGCACCAGCCTGGAGAACGAGTGGGGCAGCTTCCGCTTTACCGTCTACTATCTGGTGGGCATGATCGGCACCATCGTGGCCGGCTTTATCTCCGGCGGGGCGACCAACAGCTATCTCAATCTCTCCCTGTTTTTCGCCTTTGCCGCGGTCTATCCCAACATGCAGGTACTGCTTTTCTTTCTCATCCCCATCAAGATCAAATGGCTGGCCATCGCGGACGGCGTCCTCTTTGCATTTCAGCTGGTCTTCGGCACCTGGCAGACGCGGGCGGTCATCATCGCCTCGCTGGTCAATTTTCTGCTGTTTTTCGGTCCCGACGTGCTGCGCAGGATGCGGGACAACTTCAAATACCGCAAGCAGCGCGAGGAGTGGCGCCGGCAGATGCGCGGCTGAGCTTCTCCCCGCCCCGCTTTTCCAAAACAGCAGCGTCCGGATGTTCCACGTCCCGGCAGCACAACAGAAAAAACTTCCTGCCCGATGCGCCGGGCGGGAAGTTTTTTGTTGTGAGCGCAAATCGGTTTAGGGGAGAACCCGGTACTGCAAGCGCCGGGCCGGCTGGGACGGCAAGCCAAAACGGCGGCGTTCACGCCGCCGGTATGGGAGAGGTCTGCGCTCTTTCCTGCAGGCCGGCCCCAGAACTTTCTGCAATTTTTGGGGCGTCCCCGGGCGCCGGTTTCCCTGGGCCGTTCTTTGCCGTCCCCGGGGCGGCGCTGGAGCGCGGTTCCACCCGCGGAGGCAAACGGAAAAGCCGCGGAGAGCTGCGGGGAACAGCGGCACGGTCTCAGCCAAAACCGGGCCGTCGAGCCCTCAGGCATTGCGCCTGCCGCCGCCAAACAGCAGTCAAAGCGGACGCCGCCAAAGCTTTTTACAGCCGGGCCCGCGCGGCCGGCCGCGGGACAACAGGACAGCCGCCGATGTCCACAGCCGTTTCCGTGAGGTGCGCCGCCGGGCGGGAGAGCTCTGTCCGCTTTTCCATCCCTGCCCGTGCCTCCCAGTTTATGTCTGTGTCGCCGGCCCGGGCAAAACTGGAACGCGGTTTTGCCCCCCCGCCGTAAAACGCCGCGCCGGACTACTGCTCCAGGCCGCTGCGCCTTTTGCTTCGCCGCGGGGCTTCCGCGGTCCGCGGCTTCTGAACCGGTGGCCGCGCGGCTGTTTTTTGAGCCGTCTCCCCGCTGAGGAGAGGGGCCCGGAAAGTCTCCCGCTGCCCTTGTCCGGGCCGCCGCACAGCCACAGTCATCTGCGCCCGCTTTTTACAGCGGGCCGTTTTTTGTCCCTGTCCCAACGCCCGGAAACGCTGTTCGGCGCCGTCCTGCGGACGGCGTGAAAAAACCTGTGCTGCGCCGGGGCTTTCCCGCCGCCGAAACGCCGCTCCCGCGTCTCAGCGGATGCGGTTATAAATGGCGCGCAGCTCTTCCAGCACATCGGGATGGCTGAAATCGCCGTGATAAACAAGCTGGATGTTGCGGGACATGCTGGCGTTTTCGATGGGCACCGCGACCAGCCGCCCGGCGCGCTCCTCCTCCCGGCAGGCGCTTTTGGCGATGATCGAGACCCCAAGGTCCTGGCTGACCAAGTCCTTGATCATGGCCACGTTGTCCAGCTCCATCATAACGTTGAAGTTCTGCACCGACTCACCCTGGCTTTGCAGATAGCTGTCGAACAGGGCGCGGGTGCCCGCTTTTGCGGGGCGCAGGATGAGCCGCTCGCCTTTCAGCTCGCCGGGCAGCACGCTCTGCCTGCGGGCAAAAGGATGCTGGGGGGACACGATCAGGCAGAGATAGTCGGTATCCAGCAGCACCGAGTGAAACCGCCCGCCGGGCAGCGCCCCCTCCACCACGGCCAGATCCAGCTCGTAGAGCTCCATGCGCTGATAAAGATTGTTTATGGTGTCCGTAACAATATTTATATGGGTCTCCGGGTGCTCATGGCAGTAAAGGGCCAGCACCTGCGGCATCAGGTTTTCTCCTGCGGTGGGGGTCAGCCCCACCGCCAGGTGGCGCAGGCTGCGGCGGCTGTCCTCAATGGCCTGCCGGGCCGACCGGTCCAGGGCCAGCGCCCGGCGCGCATATTTGATCAAAACCGCCCCCTCCGGGGTGGGGACCAGCTCTTTTTTGTCCGGCCGGAAGATCGGGATGCCATATTCCGTCTCCAACTGCCGGATATGATGGCTGACCGCGGGCTGGGTGAGATGCAGGGCGGCGGCCGCCCGGGTGAAGCTGCCCTCCTCGATCACGCGGATCAGGGTTCTGATTTTGGGATCGATCACAGCAAAACGCCTCCTTTTCCATCTCATCAAGTCCATTTTTTGTGCAAAGATTCAATTATCCATAAATATTTTTTATTGTATTAAAACGAATCATAATTTGATATTAGCACTTCCCCCTCATATAATCAAGACGTACCAAAAAGAAATGTAAATTTCTTGTAAAGTCTTTTCTGGTTTTCCCCTTACCCGCTTCACCGCTGCAGCCGGACGCGCCGCCCGGCCGCGGCGATCTCATTTTGAAAGGAGGGATGCGCCTTGGCACTGCTGGACCGCATCTCAAACACCAACGCGCAGGTGATCCTCTCGCTGGCCGCCATGCTTCTGGCCGGCTTTCTTGCCACCCGCGTGACCAAAAAGCTGCGCCTGCCCAACGTCACCGGCTATATCCTGGCCGGGGTCGCCATCGGGCCGTGGGCGCTGCATCTCATCCCGGACAGCGTCATGGGCGGTATGGATTTTGTCACCGACGTGGCGCTGGCCTTTATCGCCTTTGGGGTAGGCAAGTATTTCAAGCTCTCTGAGCTGCGCAAAAACGGGCTGCGCATCATTGTGGTCACCCTGTTTGAATCGCTTGCCGCCGGGCTGGCGATCACGCTGGTGATGTACTTTCTGTTCCACTATTCTCTCGCTTTTGCCCTGCTGCTGGGTGCCATCGGGTGCGCTACAGCGCCCGCTTCCACCATCATGACCATCCGCCAGTACAAGGCAAAGGGCGAGTTCGTCAACACCATCCTGGAGGTGGTGGCGCTGGACGACGCGGTGGCGCTGCTCGCGTTCAGCATCGCCGCCGCCTATGTGGGCGCGGTGGAAAGCTCCGGCGCTGTGGACCCCAAACTGGTGGTGCTGCCCATCCTTTACAATCTGGGCGGCATCCTGGCCGGGGCGCTGGTCGGCTTCTTCCTGCACCTCATCGCCGACCCGGAGCGCCGCTCCGCCGAGCACCGGCTTGCGCTGGTCATCACCCTGATCTTCATCCTCACCGGCCTGTGCACCAGCCTTGACATCTCGCCGCTGCTCTCCTGCATGGTGATGGGCACCGTCTATGTCAACGCGGGCGGCAATAAAAAGACCTTTAAAATGGTCACCCGCTTCACCCCGCCCATCCTGCTGCTGTTTTTTGTGCTGTCCGGCATGCGGCTTTCCCTGCCCGCCCTGCAGAGCGCCGGGCTGGTGGGCGTGGTCTATTTCTTCGTGCGCATCCTGGGCAAATACGCGGGGGCCTGGGCCGGCTGCGCCGTCACCGGCGCGCCCAAACCGACCCGCGACTGGCTAGGGCTGGCGCTGATCCCGCAGGCCGGCGTCTCCATCGGCCTGGCGGTGCTGGGCCAGCGCATGCTGCCCGGCCCCACCGGCGTGCTGCTCACCACCATCATCCTCTCCTCGGGCGTGCTGTACGAGATGATCGGCCCCGCCTGCGCCAAGGCCTCTCTGTTCCTGTCCGGCACCCTGCAGCGGCAGCCCCGTCCCCAGCCGCCCCACAGCGGCGAGGCGAAGCCCCTGCCCGGCAAGGCGGTCAAAAGCGCCAAGCCCGCAAAGGCCGTCAAAAAGGCTGCCTCCTGACCCGGCTTCCATGCCGGGCCGGCAGTCTGCAGCTCAGCGGCACAAGGTCCCGGGCCGGTGTTTTTCCGTCTGTTTTCCTCCTGCCCCGTGCCCCGGCTCCTCGTTTGGGGGCGCGCTGCGGAGCGCAGAAAGGGCCTGCCCGTATCCCCTTTCTGCGGCAGCCCTGCCGGCGCAGCGCTCAGACGCTGCCGCATACGGACCTTTACCTACCTTATACAAATATAAAAAAGGGAATGGCGCCTGCCATTCCCTTTTTTACGGATAAACGCCCGCGCTCAGAAGCTGCGCGGCGCTTTGATCTTTTTGGACTTGACCATGCCGATGGCGCTGAATACCAAGGCGGTCACTGAGATCGAGACCGAGATGCAGCCCATCACCAGGCCCACGATGCTGAAGATCTTCCCTTTCATGCAAAACGGCTCCTTTCCTTGGCCGGGCCGTGGCCCGGGCCGATTTCTACCGTTATTATACCAGTCACAGCTGCCCGCGGCAAGCAGCTTTTAGTTGTTTTGCGGTGTTTTGTAGCGGCGGACATTTTTGCCTTGACAAGCCAGATGCAAAAAGAATATTATTATGAATAATCCAGTGGAACGACCGAGGAAACGATCAAAGTAAAGGAGAAGAAACTATGGCTTTTATTTACGATGAACCGTCTCACACTTTTGGCGAATATCTCATTATACCGGGGTATTCCTCCTGCGAATGCGTACCTTCCGCCGTCAACCTCAAGACCTCGGTGGTAAAGTACCGCAAGGGCGAAGAGGAATGCCCCCTTACTATGAACATCCCCCTTGTCTCCGCCATCATGCAGTCGGTCTCCAACGACACCATGGCCATCGCCCTGGCAAAAGAGGGCGGCATCTCCTTTATCTACGGCAGCCAGTCGATCGAAAGCGAGGCCAGAATGGTCTCCAACGTCAAGAGCTATAAGGCGGGCTTTGTGGTCAGCGACTCCAACATCCGCCCCGACGCCACCCTGGCCGATATCCTTGCCCTGAAAGAGAAAACCGGCCACTCCACCGTTGCGGTCACCGAGGACGGCACCGCCGCGGGCAAGCTGGTGGGCATCGTGGCCAGCCGCGATTACCGCGTCAGCCGCATGTCCCCGGACGAAAAGGTCTCCAGCTTCATGACCCCCATCGACAAGCTGGTCACCGGCGACGAGAACACCACGCTGAAAGAGGCTAACGACATCATCTGGGACAACAAGCTCAACAGCCTGCCCATCGTGGATAAGAACGGCACCCTCAAATACTTTGTTTTCCGCAAGGATTACTCGGACCATAAGGCGAACCCCCTGGAACTGCTGGACAGCCACAAGCGCTATATCGTGGGCGCCGGCATCAACACCCGCGACTATGAAGAGCGCGTTCCCGCCCTGGTGGGAGCGGGCGCCGACGTGCTGTGCATCGACTCGTCGGAGGGCTTTTCCGAGTGGCAGAAAAAGACGCTGGAATGGGTGCGCGGCAAATACGGCGACAGCGTCAAGGTCGGCGCCGGCAACGTGGTGGACCGGGAGGGCTTCCTGTTCCTGGCAGAGAGCGGCGCCGATTTTGTCAAGGTCGGCATCGGCGGCGGCTCCATCTGCATCACCCGCGAGCAGAAAGGCATCGGCCGCGGCCAGGCCACGGCGCTGATCGAGGTCTGCAAGGCCCGCGACGAGTACTTCGAGCGCACCGGCGTCTATGTGCCGGTCTGCAGCGACGGCGGCATCGTACACGATTACCACGTCACCTTGGCCCTTGCCATGGGCGCAGATTTCATCATGCTGGGCCGCTATTTCTCCCGCTTTGACGAGAGCCCCACCAACAAGCTGAACATCAACGGCAGCTATGTCAAAGAGTATTGGGGCGAGGGGTCGAACCGCGCCCGCAACTGGCAGCGCTACGACCTGGGCGGCGGCGCCAAGCTGTCGTTTGAGGAGGGCGTGGACAGCTACGTCCCCTATGCCGGCAGCCTGAAAGACAACGTGGCCCAGACGCTGGCCAAGGTGCGCCACACCATGTGCAACTGCGGCGCGCTCTCCATCCCCGAACTGCAGCAGAAAGCCAAGCTCACGCTGGTCTCCTCCACCAGCATCGTGGAGGGCGGCTATCACGACGTCGTCCTCAAGGACAAGGGCCTCTCCTCTGCGGAATGACCCTTTCCTGCTTTGTGAAAATCAGCGGCCGCGCGGCGGCCGCTGATTTTTTGTGTTGTTTTTGTAAAAACTGTTTAAATTTTTCTATAACTTTTTAACTAATATGGATATTTTACCTAAAATCTATTGTTTTTAGCGGCGCAGGGCGGTATAATATGGTTGTAAAATAAGACAGGGGAAATGAGACCGGTGCTTATTTTGCGAAAGCGTTTTCCGGCAGCCCGCCGCGGCTGCGCCCCCCTGTCTGGAATAGAGGTAATCGCGATGTTTGAGGTTTACAAGATGATGGGGACCGATTTTGAAGGCAACGCGGTGCTGGAGCCTGAAAATCCCAACGACGCCTACGACCGTCTGCAGGCCGACCTGGCGGTGGCGGATGAATTTCAGGGGTATGGCGAAGAGGGCGATGAGGACCGCGTCTCTTTCAGGGAACTGCTCGAGCTTCGGTACGACCTGGAATCCCGCGCCTACTCAAAGCTCAAACGGGAGCTCACGCCGGTGCGCACCTACGAGGCCTTTGCCTCGCTGGAGGCATTCGGCTGCAGGATCAATCAAAAAGAGGTCTTTGACTACACCGATATCACCGAGATGGAGCAGGCCGAGCCGATGGACCTGGAGGGCGGCATGGAGGAGGCCGAGCACGCCAGCTACACCTCGCTGCTGGCCGGAGCGCCTGTGGACGACGACCCCCGCTATCACGAGCTCTCGCTGAAAAAGATCCGCGAGGAGCGCGACCGCATGCTGCTGCGGGAAAAGCTGAAAGTGAAATAGGGACGGTCGGATTTCTCTGCAAAAACAGCGGAAAATTTTAAGAGGCGGGCGCTTTTACACCAAAAGCGCCCGCCTCTCTTTTTTCATCAAAGCCCCCCTGCATCGGGCGCGTCTCACCCCCGCACAGGCGCTTTTCTGTTCCCCTCTTCAGGCGCAGAATCGGTACCACATCCATACAAGGCCGTAGATTACCGGCTGGTGCAGCAGATACACCACAAGGGTGCGGCGCCCCAGCGCACTCAGCAGCGGCGCCTGCGGCGCCAGGGCGCGCCGCAGGCGGGGGGCGTTTTCCAGCACACGGTGAAATGCCGTCCCTGCCCAGAACAGAAAAATCCAGGGCAGCAGCGGGAAATAATCCGACGAGTAAAAATCCGGCCCGGGAAACCCCAGCGGAAAAAGCCAGCGGGTGGTATACAGCCCGGCGGGCAGTTCCAGCAGCGGCAGACGCCAGACGCCCCAATAGCCCCACTGGGTGCCGTTGGTGAGCAGGAACAACAGCAGGCCGCCCGTCAGGAGGACGCCGGCGGGAAGCCGTTCCAGAAAACGCCCCGTCAGCGCCCACAGCAGGGCCGCGCAGCCCAGAAAATGCAGTACGCCAAAGCGGATGATCTGCTGGGGCATCACCAGCCAGGTGCCCAGGCTGAGCGCCATGCCCCACCCCAGCAGCTGCGCGCCGCGCCGCGCATTGCTGCGGCTGAAGCCGCAGGAGATGCCGGATAAAAAGATAAAACCGCAGGCGATGAACTGCTGCCAGACCGTCCCCTGCCACTCCCAGAACCAGCTCAGGCGGACGCCGAACAGGGCGACCAGATCATAGAGCAGATGATAGACAAGCATATTGAGCAGCACAAAGCCGCGCGCTGCGTCCAGCACGCCCAGCCGTCTGCCGGATGCGGTCTGCATTGTTTTCAAAGCGGGATGCTCCTCTCTCTGCGCGGCTGGGGCCCGGCAGGGCCCCGCGGCCCCCAAACGGACTTTGCCGCAACCGCGGCGTTTTTCTATTTTTCCCCCTGCGCGGAACAGCGGGGCCGCAGCCTCTCTTCAGGGGGGCCGCTCCGCCGCGGGACGCGGGGGAAATTTTTCCCAGCGCACCGGCGCGGCCCTCCCTTCCGGCCCTGCAAAACCTGCACTTTGCGCCGGGCGCCCGCGGGCCCGGCTACTCCTGCAGCTCGTCCTGCAGCGCCTGCAGGCGCTGAGGGTCCCGCAGCAGGTATCCTTTCGGGCCGCGTTCCAGGATGCCCTCACGGCAAAAATCGGCCAGCACATACAGCAGATGCCGGTAGCTGATGCCCAGATACTCCGCCGCCTCCGTGTGCGGCTCCGCGTAGACGCCGTCCCTGCTGGTAAAAAGGATATAGGAGGCCAGCCGGTATTTCAGCGGATAAGACTGGCTCTGGGCATAGTGCCAGGAATTGCTCACCGCCTTACGGCCCAGATAAAGGCAGATCGCCCGCAGAAAACGGGGGTCGTTCAGCACCCGGTCCCCGCAGCGGGTGAGGTCCAGCGCGATGCAATAGCAGCGGGTGTGGGCGCGCACCCCCTTGGTGTGGGCCTCCGGGTCCAGCATCTCCATCTCCCCCAAAAAACTGGGCACCTCATAAAAATTAAACAGGCTCACCTTGCCGTTTTTGAGGGTGGCGAACAGCTTGGCCCGCCCCTTTACCAGATAATAGAGCTTGGTCACCCGCTGCCCCTCCCGCAGGATCAGCTCCCCCGGCTCAAACACCGCCAGGCTGGCGTAGGGTGTGATATCAAAGGAAAAATACTCCTGAAACCGATACTCTTTGAGCATGGGCCCCAGCTTCCACTCTTCCGCCGTGGTCTCCCCCTCCTTTTCTGCTTCCGCGGCCGGCGCGGGATTTTTTTCAATGATTGGGATCTGTGTGAGATTTCTCATATCATTTTATCTCATCTGATGCTAAGATGCAATCAAAAGAGGATCACCGAGTGAACCATTTGACTGAAAGGAGCCATTTCATGAACAAGATCCCTGTTATTCTCGACGTCGACACCGGCGTGGATGACGCCGTGGCGATCATGTATGCGCTGACCTGTGAAGAGCTGGACATTTTAGGTATCTCCACGGTTGCGGGCAACCAGACGCTGGACAAGACCACCCGCAACACCCTTGCGGTGCTGGAATATCTGGGCCGCCCCGAGGTGCCGGTGGCCAGGGGGGCGGCCGGGCCTTTCTGCCGCCCGCTGCACACCGCGCCTCAGGTACACGGTGAAAACGGCCTTGGCAACGTGCAGCTGCCCGAGCCCGTCAAACAGCCGGAGGCCGGCGACGCGCTCACCTGCCTGCGGCGCTGGATCGAGGGCAGCGCCCAGCCGGTCACCATCATCGCGGTCGGGCCGCTCACCAACATCGCCCTGCTGCTCAAAGCCTATCCCCACCTCAAGGCGCGCATCGAGCGCATCGCCATCATGGGCGGCGGCGCGTTCCGCGGCAACGCCTCCCCCGCCGCCGAGTTCAACATCTATGTGGACCCCGAGGCGGCCCGCATGGTTTTTAAGGCCGGCATCCCCATGATCATGTGCGGGCTGGACGTGACCATGAAAGCTTATGCCACCGGCGAGGACATTGACGCCTTTGCCGCCCTGGGCACAAAAGCGGGCAAGTTCTGCGCCGACATCTTCCGCTTTTACTACGATTTCCACATGAGCGGCGTGCGCGGCAAGCTGCCCGGCTGCGCCGTCCATGACGCGGTGACGGTGATGGCCCTCACTCACCCTGAACTGATGCAGGGCCAGGACGCTTATGTAGAGGTGGACATCGACGGCGAGCACACCTGGGGCTGCACCGCTTCGGACTTCCGCGAGCGGAACTGCAGCGGTGAAAAAAACGCCCGGGTGATCTTGGATATCGACCGCGAGGCATTTATCCAGCAGCTGCTGAAAGCGGCCGCCAGCTTTTCGTAAAGGAGGAACCAAACCATGAACAAACGACCTGTTGTCATCGACTGTGATCCGGGCGTGGACGATACGCTGGCCCTCTGCCTGGCCGCCAGCCGCCCGGAGCTGGATATCCGCGCCATCAACCCGGTGGCGGGCAACGTGGGGTACGAGAGCACCTCGCAGAACGCCCTGCGGCTGGCCGACCTGATCGGCGTGGACTGCCGTGTGGGCCGGGGCGCCGAGGAGCCCCTGCTCGCCCCCTGCCGCACCGCGGGTTCCATCCACGGCCAGGGGGGCCTGGGCGGCTATCAGCTGCCCGCGGCGGCGCGGGATTTTGACCCCGACTATGCCTGGGACGTGCTTTACCAGGAAGCGGTGCGCGCCGGCGGCGAACTGGAGCTGGTCACCCTGGGCCCGCTCACCAATGTGGCCATCGCCCTCAAGCGGTATCCCGACCTGAAAGGCCTGATCAAAAAGATCACCATGATGGCCGGCACGGCCGGGCAGGGCAATACCAACGTCTACGCCGAGTTCAACGTTTGGGTGGACCCCCACGCCTGCGACATCGTTTTCAGATCCGGCATCCCCATCGCCATGTGCGGGCTGGACGGTAACGACAGCTGCCGTCTGGACACCCGGGAGATGGCCGAGATCTTCGACCGGCCCGGCCGCCTGTCCGCGGTGATCAGCCATGTGGCCCATTTTATCCACCAGCGCAACACCGAGCAGTGGCATCTGCCCGGTTCCACCATCAACGACCTGGTGACCATGGCCTGCTTTATCGAACCCTCCATGACCGTCTATGAGCCCTGCTATACCGTCTGCGAGACCCGCAGCACCATCTCGGCGGGCCAGACGCTGGTGGACCTGTACCACGTCAGCGGGAAAGAGCCCAACGTCGACGTTCTGCTGCGTGCCGATAAAGAGCGCTATAAAGAGCTGCTTCACGGCATGATGGATTTTTACGCCGCCCAGTAGCGGCCGGCCTTACAGCTCGGGACAGCCTTTCTTTTCTGCAGCGCGGCAAAGAAGGCCTGCAGAGATAAAAAACGCGCGCGGAGAATTGAATTTGCAGCTATAAGGAAGTATTACAAAAAAACTGACTGAACGGCTGACAAACAGATGCAACAAAGCAGAGAGTTGATCACTTTCAAAAGTGGTCGGCTCTCTGCTTTTTGTTACGCAGTAGAACGCTGTTTTTGAGGGTTTATATGAAAGTATCGTCCAAGTGATTTTTATGCTCTGAAAGCCGCATAAACCAAGGATATTTTGTCCTCTATTGCGTAATATTCCCACCCTAAAAGCAACTATCTGATAAGGCCATTGAATTAGACGGATTTGAGAATAATTCTATCCGATATTGGATTTCCCGATACCGGATGATCCGACGCCGGAAAATCCAATGCAATCAAATAAAGATATGTAAAATTTATGTGCGTGGAAATCCCCTCGCCAAACAACGGTTTTCTTGTTTACCGTTGGGCAGCTGACTGAACATTTAATGGTCAATCTACTTTCTGATATTTTGCATAAAAATAGATTGCGATATTTCCGCAAACAAAAATCAATATACCCATAACTCGCATAACAATTTCCTGCATAACATTCAGATTAAGAATAGCCGGAAAAGTAAGAAATATTATGATGCCACAAACAATTAGTCCCCATCCCATAAGGCGAATAATGAATAGCTTCTTTCTGTTATGCAACAAACTTATTAAATTGTTTTCTGCGTTCTCTTTATACTTATCCATATCACTCATATCAATTTTCCCTCCTGTGAGAAGTTCATTTACGCTGATATTTAATAAACTGCAAAGTTCTAACATAATAGAGGAATCCGGCATGGATCTTCCCGTTTCCCATTTAGATATGGCTCTATCTGTAATGTTCAGTTTTTCTGCGAGTTGTGCTTGAGTTAATTTTTTCTCTTTGCGACATTCCGCAATAAATTTTCCTGTTTCTATTTGGTTCATTAAAGCTCCTTCTTTCATCCTTACAATACGCCTATTTTCTGCTTTTTAACACGAACTATTGGTTGAATATGCTAAACTCAACCGTTGGTTTGGCAATTCTATTACACTCTGATCAATAATGTTGAGCCAATTTCGTGGGAGAAATCCATTTTCCTACCGCACCGCAGACAAAACGCAAAGAAGCCACAAAATAGGAAAAGACGGCATAGCCCTTTGTGGGGCTATACCGCCTAATTGGAAGAATATACTTCCTTGTAACCCGAAACCCTTTTCCCCGCGCGCTCTTTTTATCTCTTTATTGGGCCAGGGACGGCGGTGCGTCCGCTCCCCGCGCTGCGCGCCCTGCAAAGAACCTTCCTCGAAAGCGGCGGCCTGCCCGGCCGCCGGCAAGGAGCGCAAAGGCGGAAACCGGGCTTCGGGTCAATTGTACCGCGCGCTGTTGCGCAGTGGGCGCTGGGCGGAAGAGAGGCCCTGTCCCTCGCCGACCGCCCGCGGGCGGGGCTGCCGGTCCGGCCTGCGGGGCGCCTGCCGGGGCGCCTGCATCCGACGCGGCGCGCCCCCATGCCGCCGGCGATAACGCCGCATCAGCCGCCGGATATCGTAGCGCAACCTTACGTACAGCAGCAGACACACAAAAATCGCGAGCGCGGCGCCTGCCGCGACGCCCAGCCATTTCAGCGCCGTGAGGCCCGCCGCTTTCCAGTCCATTCCCTTTTCCGGGGCTGCTCCCGCGCCCGCCGACGCGGCGGCCAGCGGCACCACATACCGCAGCTCGGCACTGGCCACCTCGCTGTACTGGCCGCTGCTGCCCTCCGGCAGCGAAAGCCCCACCCTCACCGTCATGCCGTAACGGTCGCTTTTTTCCACCTGATAGCTCTTTTGCAGGCTGTCCACGCCTGTGCCCGCAGCCAGCAGCAGGGTGACCGGCTCCTCGGTAGCCAGGGCGGCATCCGCGGCCTCGATCTCCGCGCCCAGCTCCTGCGGCGTCAGGGTCACGCTGGTAAAAGCGTTAAAGCCGTAATCCAGCAGGGCCACGCTGTCCTCGTACATGGCGGCGTTTTTCGGCTCCGCCAGCACCACGCTGATCAGCGTGCGCCCGTCCCGCTGCGCGGCCGAGACCAGCGTGTGCCCCGCTTCGGTGGTATAGCCGCTTTTGCCGCCGATGATGCCGGGATAATAATATTTGGTAAAGTCAAACATCATTTTGTTGCTCGCGCCGATATTGCGGGCCTCCGCCTGCTTGTTGGTGGGCGGTATCACATATTCGGCGGTGGAAAAGACCCGCACGAACGCCTCGTTCTGCAGCGCCGCGCGGGTGATGAGCGCCATGTCCCGCGCGGTGGTGAGATGGGCGGCGTCGTCCAGCCCGTTGGCGTTGACGAAATGGGTGCTGCGCGCGCCCAGCTCCGCCGCCCGCGCGTTCATCATCTCCACAAAATTTTCGATGGTGCCGCCGACGGTCTCCGCGATGCCGTTGGCCGCATCGTTGGCAGAGGGCAGCATCGCCCCCATCAGGGCCTGTTCCATGGTCAGCTGTTCGCCCGGGGTGAGCGCCAGATGGCTGGCGCTGCGCGGCACGCTGAAAACGGAGGCGTCGGTCATGGTGACGGTATCCTCCCAGCTGCTGTTTTCCACCCCCAGCAGCGCCGTCATGATCTTGGTGATCGAGGCGGGCGGCAGCTGGGCGTCCATGTTTTTTTCATAGAGGATCTGCCCCGTGGAGGTGTCCATCAGACAGGCTGCGCCCGCGGAAAGCGGCGGCGCTGCCGCTTCCTCGGCGAGCGCCGGCGCTGCGGCGCCCAGCGCAAGCAGCAGCGCGGCGCACAGGGCAATGATTTTTTTGAACAAGGGAGGCTCACACCTTTGCGGATTTTTTGAGGCGCCGGGCGGCGGCCGGCACGGGCGCACAGGCGGCCGCTCCTGCCCGCGCTCTTTTAGTATGTCAGGAGGCGTGCGGTTTCATTCGCGGCCTTTCGCTTTGTTTCCGCCTCACAATTTGTCAGTCCATGCCGGATCATCGGCCTGTTTGTTACTTATTTTAACACAGCCTGTCCGTCAAGGAAAGGCCTGTCCGCTGCAAATCCTGTGAAAGTTCACCCGGCCGCCCGTCCGGAAGGGCCAGGGCCGGTGAGCGCGAAAAAGCGGCGCATCTCCCGGGTCCCGCAGCCCACGGCCCGGCAAGCGGCAATCCCCTCCCGCGCGGCGGCTTTTGTTATTGCCATGCCGGGCGCAATGCGCTATAATCGTTTTGTATAAGCCCCGGCTGGTGCGCCGGGGCTGTTTTGAGGGGGAAAGGGGAATTTTTTACTTCATGATCAAATCCGTTATTTTTGATATGGACGGACTGCTCATCGATTCTGAACGTCTGGAAATGAGCAGCTGGAGGCAGGCTTTCCGGGAAATGGGCCTGCCCTTTTCCGAGCAGCTGATCGCAAGCTGCCGGGGCACCGGGCGCGAGGATATCCGCCGCCGCTTCGAGGCCTATCTCGCGGGCAAGCCGGTGGGGTTCGACGACCTGCTGGGCCGCAAGAACCAGTTTGCCCGCCAGGTCACGGCCCGCGAGGGCGTGCATCCCAAAATGGGGGCGCTCACCCTGCTGTCCTGGCTGCGCGACAAGGGCTACGCCATCGCCCTTGCCACCTCCACCGACGAGGAGATCGCCGCCCAGAAGCTGCGCAGCATCGGTTTTTACGAATACTTTGACCTGTGCGTCTACGGCAGTATGGTCGCCCTCTACAAGCCCGCGCCGGACATTTTTCTGCACGCCATCGGGCTGCTGGGCTGCAGACCGCAGGAGTGCCTGGTGCTGGAGGATTCCCCCAACGGCATCCGCGCCGCCCATGCCGCCGGGGCAAAACCGATGATGATCCCCGACCTCACCCAGCCGGACGACGAGCTGAAAGAGCTGCTGTGGGCGCAGGGCACGACGCTGCTGGACGCCATCCCGCTGCTGGAGGACGACCGGGCGGGAGAGGAGGGCGCGCTGTGAGCAACACTGTGATCCCGCAGGGCTATCGCTCCTGCCTGACTTTATACGAGACCCAGAGGGCCATCGGCCTGATCAAAAACCTGTTTCTCAACCGCCTGTCCACGGCGCTGCACCTGAAACGGGTCACCGCGCCGCTGTTTGTGGACCCGGCCTCCGGCCTCAATGACGACCTGAACGGCGTCGAGCGCCCGGTCAGCTTCGACGTGCCCGCCTCCGGCTCGGACGCGCAGGTGGTGCATTCGCTGGCGAAATGGAAGCGCTTTGCGCTGGCGCAATACGACTTTCATGTGGGCAACGGGCTTGTGACCGACATGAACGCCATCCGCCGGGACGAAGAACTGGATAACCTGCATTCGATCTATGTGGACCAGTGGGACTGGGAAAAGGTCATCACCCGCGAGCAGCGCACCATCCCCTATCTGGAACAGACCGTCAACGGCATCGTGGGCGCCATCTGCGGCACCCTGTACGACCTGAAAGACTATTTTCCGGCGCTGGACGTGGAGCTTTGCCGCGAAGTGACCTTTCTCACCAGCCAGCAGCTGGAGGACCGCTACCCCGGCCTGACCCCAAAGCAGCGGGAGGACGCGGTGGTGCGGGAGTATCACACCGTATTTCTGGAGCAGATCGGCGGCAGGCTGCGCTCTGGCAGCCCCCACGACGGCCGCGCGCCGGACTATGACGACTGGGACCTGAACGGCGACCTGCTGTTCTATGACCCCCTGCTGGACCGGGCGCTGGAGATCTCCTCCATGGGCATCCGGGTGGACGCCGAGTCGCTGGACCGCCAGCTCACCCTGGCGGGCTGCGACGGGCGCAGGGCCCTGCCTTTCCACAAAGCGCTTCTGGCGGACGAACTGCCGCTCACCATCGGCGGCGGCATCGGCCAGAGCCGCCTGTGCATGCTGCTGCTGGGCAAGGCGCACATCGGCGAGGTGCAGGTCTCTCTGTGGGATGAGGAGACGATCACCGCCTGCCGCGAGGGCGGCGTTCAGCTGCTGTAAAAAATCTCGCAAAAAGCCGCCGCAGGGCGGCTATTTTTGTTTCCCGCTCCCGGCGGGGCCGGCAGTCCGCGCGGCGCCCCCGCTTTCCCGCGCGCAAAAAAGAGGGGCCGCATCTCGCGGCCCCTCTTTTATCTGCTGCTCAGACAGGCAATCGCCCGCTCAGACCCCGGCCAGGATCTCCACCGCGCGGATGGCCGTGCGGATGGCCCCGGTGGTGTCATGAGTCTCTTTCTGGTCCAGGCCCGCTTTTTCCCGCTCCTGGTTCCAGACGCAGAGCATCACTGCGCCCGCCTGCACGCCCAGCACCTGGCTGACCGTATATAGGGCCGCGGTCTCCATCTCGCTGCCCAGCGCGCCGCCCCGGATCCAGGCCTGCCACTTGTTTTCCAGCTCGTAGCTCACCGGCATACGGGCCGGGTCATGCTGGCCGTAGAAACTGTCCTTGCACTGCACCACGCCCGTGTGGCTGGGCAGCCCCAGTTCCTTTGCGGCCTGCCTCAGGGCGATGGTGACGTCGATATCCGCGATGGCGGGAAACTCGATAGGCAGGTATTCTTTGCTGGTGCCCTCCTGCCGGATCGCGCCGTTGACAACCACCAGATCGCCCGCCTGTACTTGCAGCTGCATGCCGCCGCAGGTGCCCACCCGGATCAGATGGGACACGCCCAGCATGTGCAGCTCTTCCACCCCGATGGCGGTGGAGGGACCGCCCATGCCGGTGCTCATGACCAGCACCCGGACGCCCCGGGTCTCCGCCAGCCAGCTGGTGTACTCCCGGTTGCTGCCGATCTGCCTTGCATTTTCCATCAGGGCGGCGATCTTTTCCACCCGTCCCGGGTCTCCGGGCAGGATGGCGTAGTCCGCGCCCTCCAGGTCCGCTTTGCAAAGGCCGATGTGATAGAGTTTTTCATGTTGATGCATAAATGTCACCTGCTTTCTGTGCCAAAACGGCACTCATAATCCTGATCGCGCACCGCCCGCAGCGCCCGCGCGCGTTCCCCTGCGATGCGGCCGCCGCTTTGGAAGCGAGAAGCGCAGACGGGGCGGCCGCCTGCGCCGGG
The DNA here is from genome assembly GCF_014287275.1 of Anaerofilum hominis. Taxonomy (GTDB): domain Bacteria; phylum Bacillota; class Clostridia; order Oscillospirales; family Ruminococcaceae; genus Pygmaiobacter; species Pygmaiobacter hominis. The sequence continues at coordinate 683,158 of NZ_JACONZ010000002.1, read as the reverse complement.
CCAAACCTTTCCAGCGTTTTGGCCCGCCGCCTCCTTCCGAAGCGCTGCGGCAGAAACGCAAAAGACCACGCGCAGCCGCCAAAAATCGGCTGTCCGGCAGGGGGGTGTGCCGCCCGGCATGGACGGGACACCCCGGCCGCTCCACCGTCACGATGGGCAAACGCACCGGCTGCCACAGCGCCCGCGCGCATCCAGACCGGCCGCCCTCTGCGCTGGGGCGATGACCCACCTGTTTCAAGACCATTATACCACAGATCTGTCTGTGCGCGGCAGCAAAAAGGCCTTTCTTTTTTGGGTCTTTTCCATCCTGCCCGCCGCCCTGCCCGCCGTCCCAGGTGCTTGGGAAAAAGCGCCGGCCGGGCACGCAGGCACGCATTTTGCGTCGGCGGCCGCTCTGCGGCCTCTCTCCCCGCATAACCCCTGTCCCCCTTTGCATAAGATGGGATAACGGGCGCTTCCCGGCACGGCTGCGCCCTATCCTGATATGGTAAAGGTGGAATCATGTATGAAAGGCAACCCCGAAGAACGGGCCGTCGCGCTGGGCGAATATATTCTGGAGACCGGTCAGACCGTCCGCGCTGCGGCCAAGGTTTTCGGCATCTCCAAATCAACGGTACATAAAGACGTGACCAGCCGCCTGAGACGGGTCAACCACAGCCTTTACGACGAGGTGCAGAAGGTGTTGACCCAGAACAAACAGGAGCGGCATATCCGGGGCGGCATGGCCACCCGCCACAAATATCACCCGGAAGAGCCGGCCGCCGCCCAGGGGGAATGATTTTTTCTTGAACCGGGCCCGATTCTGTACTATACTTTCTGTAACGGAAGGCTGTCCGAAAAAGCCGGGAACTCCCGGCCGGGACCGGGGGCCGGGAGCGCTCTTTTCATCCCCCCTGCGGCCGGGCGGCGGCCTTAAAATCCGGAACAGGGGGAACAGGGTATGGAGGATCTGGCTCGGGTAGGGCGTCTGGTGGACGAGGTGGCGGAAAAAGCGATCGGGCTGAACAAAAAAATCTGGAGCTATGCGGAACTGAATTTCCGCGAGGACAAAAGCGCCGCCGCCCTGGCGGACGCGCTGGAAGCCGAAGGCTTTGCGGTAGAGCGGGGCGTGGCCGGCGTGCGCACCGCTTTTGTCGCCAGCTTTGGCAGCGGCAGGCCGGTGATCGCGCTGCTGGGGGAATACGACGCGCTGTCCAGCCTGTCGCAAAAAGCGGCCTGCCCGCGCCGCGAGCCTCTTGCCGAGGGGGCGCCCGGGCATGGCTGCGGACACAGCCTGCTGGGCGCCGGCGCTTTTGCCGCGGCGGTGGCGGTGAAGCGCTATATGCAGGAGACTGGCCTGCCCATGACCGTGCGCTTTTATGGCTGCCCCGCCGAGGAGGACGGCGGCGGCAAGGTGTACATGGCCCGTGAGGGCATGTTCGACGACGTGGATGCGGCGCTGACTTGGCACCCGGACGCGGTCAACGCCGTCAAGGGGGTGGGCAGCCTGGCCGTGATGGGGGTGCTCTACTCGTTCAAGGGGCAGTCCGCCCACGCTGCGGCCGCACCGCAGGCCGGGCGCAGCGCGCTGGATGCGGCGGAGCTGATGAATATCGGCTGTCAGTTCCTGCGGGAACACATGCCGCCCGACTGCCGCCTGCACTACGCTTTCCGCGACGTGGGCGGCGCCGCGCCCAACGTGGTGCAGGCCAGCGCCAGCCTGCACTATTATATCCGCGCCGGCCGGGTAGACGAGATGTTCAAGCTGTTCGAGCGGGTGAACAAGATCGCGGCGGGCGCCGCCATGATGACCGAGACCGAGATGCAGTACCGGATCATCGACGGCTTTTCCGACTATGTCCCAAACCGTGTTCTCAGCGAGCTGATGGCCCGCTGTATGGCCGACGTCGGCGCGCCCGCTTTTGACGAGGCGGACCGGGCGCTGGCCGCTGAGTTCGCCGCCACCCTCACTGCGGAAGAGCGGCACAGCAACCTGGATCCCGCCTGCCGGGACAACCGGCTGTCCTACCGCTACTTTGACGGCAAAGTGCTGGACGACACGGTGATCCCTTTCTGCTGCCAGCCGGACCTGCCCTCTCCCGGCAGCACCGACGTGGGGGATGTGAGCTATTGCGCCCCCACCGCCCAATGCCAAGTGGCGACGATGGCGCTGGGCACCGGCGGGCATACCTGGCAGATGACCGCCCAGTCCGACAGCTCTATCGGGGAAAAGGGCATGCTGGCCGCCGCCAAAGCGCTGGCCCTTACCGCCGTGCGGGCCGCCGCCGACCCGCAGCTGCTGGAGGCTGCGGCCGCCGAATGGCGCCAGAGCTGCCCGGACGGCTACCGCTGCCCCATGCCCGCTGAAAACCGGCCGGAATTTTGAAAGGGGGGTACGGCATGTGGGCGGTCTATGCCGCTGGTTCGGCACTGTTTGCCAGTCTTACGGCCATCCTTGCCAAGATCGGCATCGACGGCGTCAACTCAAATGTTGCCACGGCCGTGCGCACCATCTTTGTTCTGGTGATGGCCTGGGTGCTGGTGGGGGTCACCGGCAACTTTTCCGGCATCCGCGAGATCTCCCCGCGCGGCTGGCTGTTTCTTGCCCTCTCCGGCCTTGCCACCGGCGCCAGCTGGCTCTGTTACTACAGGGCGCTGCAGCTGGGCCAGGTGGCCAAGGTGGTCACCATTGATAAATTCAGCCTGGTGCTGACCATCCTGCTGGGCGCTTTGCTGCTGGGCGAACACCTGAACCTGAAAACCGTGCTGGGCGCGCTGCTGGTCACCGCGGGCACGCTGGTGATCGCGTTTGCCTGACGATCGGACGGCTGCGGCCGCCGTATGGGAAAGCCCTTTTCCCTGCGGCGGCCTTTTTGCCCCCTTTGCCGGCGGGACGCTTTTTTAGGAGAAAGGCCAGGGGGGCGGCGAAAACGCGGCGGTACGGCGCTTTTTAAAAAACCGCTTTCCCCTGCCGGCAAAGGGCGCGGAACGGCACAAAAAAACTGACGGGCGTTTCCCCGTCAGTTTTTTCTTGCCCTCAGCGAAAATCAAAAAAGCATTTTACCGGCACATCCAGCAGGTCGGAAAGGGCGAAAAGCACGTCCAACGACACGCCGCTCAGCGCGGATTCCACTTTGCTGATCGTCGTCCTGTCCAGCCCCAGCGCCTCGGCGAGCTGTTCCTGCGTATAGCCTCTGTCCCGCCGATAGTAGGCAATGTTCAGCCCGAGCTTTTTATACTTATCGTATTGCCCACTGTCCATGACTTCACCTCTATGGTAACAGTGTAACCGTCTTTCAGTGGCTTTAACATAGATTTAAATTCTTCAAATATTACTTCACATTCTTCATATCCTCTTTTATAATTTACATTGATAGAATTTTATCCCGCCATCTTTCTTCACTTTGGAAGAGAAAGGATCCCTCCTGCCGAAACTAAATTTTTCTGAGTGGGACCCGATCATGAAAGAAGAGTTTCCCGAGCGGCCGCGCCTGACAAGGCACCTGTACCAGCGGCAGGCCAGCAGCACGAAAGCGGAGTTGCGCCGCAGCTGGCTGGCGCAGCCCAGGGGCCTGCGGATGATGTTGTTGACGCCGCCGATACAGAAGAAATAAGCCCGTAAAAAACAGCAAAGCAGCAGAGATCGCTGGCGGCCAGGATCGTGCGGAGAGCGTTTTTCTCGATAAATTTCGGTCTTTACCGCCTGCCGCCCAAAAAATCATCATCGGGGCGCTTGATTTTTTTGCTCTCTTTTCCCGGCAGCATCCCCCGCCCCGCTGAGGCCCCTGTGGCGGCCTCCCCCGTCCCCGCATACCCTGTGGTAACGGCCCCGGGCGCTTTTGCGCCCCGCCGAAACTTTCAGGAGGAATGCCTTCATGAGCATTGGTACTCTTCAGATTTTCTCCCGCTCGGCGACCGACGGCCTCCCGGTGCCAGGCGTGACCGCCCGCGTGCGGCCTTCGTCCGGCACCGGCGACGCGCGAAACGTCACCACCGACGAGTCGGGCTATGCCGACCCCATCCGCCTCACCGCCCCCGACAAAAGCTATTCGCTGGACGAAAACAACGATTCGGTGCTGCCCTATGCCACCTACGACATCACGGTGGACCACGAGGGCTACTACCCCATCGTCATGCGCGGGGTGCAGGTGTTTGACGGGGAAAACTCCCTCGCCGAGCTCAACATGATCCCGGTGGAGGAGAACGCGCAGTTCCGTGCCGCGCCCGAAATTTTCGATATCCCCGAGCACGCGCTCTTTTCCGGCGACGGCGGCACCGGCGCCGAGCCCGCCGTGCAGTGCGAGCGCATTTTGACCGAAGTGGTCATCCCCAACAAGATCGTCGTTCACCTGGGGCGCCCGGCGGCCAGCGCGCGCAACGTGACGGTGCCTTTCCGCGACTACATCAAAAACGTGGCCAGCAGCGAGATCTATCCCACCTGGCCGGTGGAAGCGCTGAAAGCCAACATCTACGCCCAGATCAGCCTGGCCCTGAACCGCATTTTCACCGAGTGGTACCGCAGCAAGGGCAAGGGCTACGACTTTGACATCACCAACTCCACCAGCTACGACCAGTATTACGTCCACGGGCGCAACATCTTTGAGTCGATCAGCAAGGTGGTGGACGAGGTCTTTAACACCTACATCCGCAAAGAGGGCACCATCGAGCCCTATTACGCCGAATACTGCGACGGCAAATCGGTCACCTGCCCGGGCATGAAGCAGTGGGGCACCAAAAGTCTCGCCGACCAGGGCTACAGCGCCATCCGCATCCTGCGCTATTATTACGGCAACAGCGTCGAGCTGGTCACCACCAACAACATCAAGGACGTGCAGGAGAGCTATCCCGGCACCCCGCTGCGGGTGGGCAGCACCGGCGACGCCGTGCGCGTCATCCAGCGCCAGCTCAACCGCATCGTGAAAAACTATCCTTTCATGGGCACCATTCCCAACGTGAACGGGGTGTTCGGCACCGATACCGAGAGCACGGTGAAAAAATTTCAAAAGCAGTTCAGCCTCACCGCCGACGGTGTGGTGGGGCGCGCCACCTGGTACAAGATCAGCTATATCTACGCCTCGGTGAAAAAGCTGGCGGAGCTGACCAGCGAGGGCGAAGAGCCCAGCGGCCAGCCCTCCGCGGGCACCTATCCGGGCGCCGCCCTGCGCGAGGGCAGCACCGGGGCCTCGGTGCGCCAGCTGCAGTTCTGGCTGTCCACCGTATCGGGCTACGTCTCCTCGGTGCCGGACGTGGCGGTGGACGGCGTGTTCGGCCCCTCCACCACCGCCGCGGTCAGGGCGTATCAGAAGCATGCCGGCCTGGTGGACGACGGTGTGGTGGGGCGCGCCACCTGGGACCGCCTTTACGCCGACTACCAGAGTATCGAGGGGGACATCTCCGACTCGGACGTCAACTTCCCCGGCAAATATCCCGGCACCCTGCAGCAGGTGGGCAGCCGCGGCAACAGCGTGCGCCAGCTGCAGTTCTGGCTGTCGGTGCTCAGCGACTTTTATCCGGCCATTCCCGCCGTGACGCCGGACGGCATTTTCGGCAGCGCCACCGAGGCGGCCGTGCGCGCCTTTCAGGCCAGGTTCTCGCTGACCGCGGACGGCATCGTCGGCCCCGCCACCTGGAACAAGCTGTACGAGGTCTACACCAGCCAGATCAACGGCATCCTGGACCAGAACGAGACGCCGGGCGTCTATCCGGGCAGCCCGCTGCGGGTGGGCAGCACGGGCATCAAGGTCAAGGAGGCGCAGTTTTACCTCTATCTGCTCTCCGCCTATTACACCACCGTCCCGCGCATCGCCTACGACGGCATTTTCGGCCCCGCCACCCGCGAGGCGGTGGTCGCCTTTCAGCGGGTAGCCAACCTGTCCGCGGACGGCGTGATCGGCCCCGCCACCTGGCAGGCGCTGTACAGCACCTACCAGAAGCTGCGCACCACCGACGGCCCGGTCATCGCCTACCAGTTCGAGCCCTATCCGGGCCACCCCGTGGCGGAGAACACCGAGGGCCAGGCGGTGCGGTTCATCCAGTTTATGCTGGCCCTGGGCGAGATGTATTACCCGGCCCTGCGCGAGGTGGAGATCACCGGCTTTTACGACGAGGACACCCGCCTTGCGGTGGAGGCCTTCCAGGATGAATTCAATATCCCGGTCACCGGTGTGGTGGACAAAGAGACCTGGGACGCCATGCTGGAGATGCTGTTCGAGCTGCTGTCCTCCGCGGGCGGCATCGGCAACACCCCCACCGGCGATTATCCGGGCTATGTGCTCACCGTCGGCAGCGCCGGCCCCGCCGTGAAAGAGCTGCAATACTACATGAACCAGATCGCCGAGCGCTACTGCGCGGCGGACTTTGTGCGGCAGGACGGTTATTTTGACGAGGGGACCCGGGACGCGGTGATGGCGTTTCAGGAGGGCTTCGGCCTGCCGGTCACCGGCTTTGTGGACCGCGAGACCTGGGACGTGATCTACAATTACTACCTCACCCTCACCGGCCGCGCCACCGCCAAGACCAAGATCTGGGTCTACGACGAGTATGAAAACCGCATGATGGTCTATTACCGGGACGAGAGCGAGGCCATGCCCTACTCTTACGGCACCACGCTGCGGGTGCGGGAGTTCCGCGGCAGCAGCAAGAGCCCGACCCTGTGGACCACCGTGCGCGCCATGGAGAGCTGGAACCAGACCCGCCGCAGCTACGGCAGCGGCATCCCGGTGGGCTATGCGTTCAAGCGCATCTGGGAGGGCGGCCACGGCACCACCAGCCAGCACTACGCGGGCGTCGCGTTCGACGTGGGGCAGCGGCTGACCAGCGCGCAGCGCCGCCGCATCTGGCAGGTGGCCTCCAACCTGGGCGTTTGGGGCTATGTGGAGCCGCTCTCGATGACCCCCACCTGGGTGCACTTTGACCGCCGCTACGGCCGGCCCGCCTGCGGCGGCACCAGCGGCTATCCCACCGTGCGCCGCGGCAGCCGCAGCACCTATGTGCTGATCCTGCAGGACGCTCTCAACGCGCTGGGCTATGGCACCAAGACCCTGGACGGCGCCTTTGGGGCGAACACGGAGAGCGCCCTGAAAGCATTCCAGCGCAACAACGGCCTTTCCGCCGACGGCATCTGCGGCTGCAACACCTGGCGCAAACTGGCCGGCGCGGCGGTGGGCATCGGCAAGACGCAGACCGTCATCAACTGACGGGCGTGAAAAAGGGCCGCCTTGACGGCCTCGCCATAGGCCTCAGGGGCAGACAGCGGCCCGCAGCGCAATAACAGCCGGCAGGGCGGCCCCGCACAGCGCCCTGCCGGGACAAAAATACGGGCACACCGCGCTTTTTTTGCAAGCGGTGTGCCCGTATTGTAGGATCGGGTTTTTGAGGCGGCACGGAGAGGCGCCCGTTTGGGCGCCTCTCCACAATAAAACGGCGGCAGGGAGCGGGTCTCCCGCCGCCGCTTTCTGTTTTCGGGCAGGTGGTCTTGTGCGCGCATGCCCGCCCCTGCCCTTATCCGCCCTTTTTTTCCAGTGCCGCCGCAGGCCGGATCCTTTCCGAGCCCGGCGGTCTCCCCTCCCGCAAAGGCGGAACTTTTCTGCGCCGCGCTCTTTTCCGGGGCTGCGTGCGGACCGCCCCAAGGGGGAAAACCCCCGGGGCGAAAAGGCGCCGGGGGCGCACACATCGCCGCGGGGAGCGTCAGCCCCTTTTGCCGCAGCCGGCCGCCGGGAAAAGCGGCCGCGCGCGGCACATGGCTTTCGAAAAAGCGCGCCTTTCTGCGCCGCGGTGCGGGCGCGCTTGCCGCCCTGCTTTCACGCTTCTTTTTTGCCCTTTTCCACGTCCGCCTGCCGCGCTTGCTTGCGGTACTGGGCGGGGGTCATGCCGGTCAGCCGTTTAAAGCTCTGCGAAAAATAGCTCTGCGAGGAAAACCCCACGATCCGCGCGATCTGCGAGATATTGTGGTTGGTGCTTTCCAGCAGCTGTTTGGACCCCTCGATCCGCCGCTCGATGAGATAGTTGATGGGCGAGATCCCGTTGGCCCGCGTAAAGGCGTGCACCAGATAATACTTGTTCAGATGGGTACGCTTTGCCAGTGTGTCCAGCGTGATGTCGTCGCCGAAGTTTGAGTCGATGTACCTTTTGACGGCGCTGCACTCTTTGCTGGTCTTTTGATTATCCACCGGCGCCATGGCAAAATGCGCCGAGCGCATCATGTTCAGCACCAGCACCTCCAGCAGGTTCTGGCAGATCACCTCATAGCCCTTTTCATGCCCCTCGATCTCCCGCAGCATCTCCCGCAGATAAAACAGCAGCCGGTCGCGCTGCGCCCCGTAGTTGTAAACGCTGTACGCCGCGCCCGCCCCGTCAAAATCGAACGCCATCTTATCCACGCCCAGCACGATATATTCCAGCGGGTTCTGCCCCAGGCTGAGTTCCGTGTGCTCGATATTGGGGTTGACGATGATCAGGTCGTCGGCCCGCACCTCAAACTGCTCGCTCTCGACCTGGAAACGGCCGCGCCCCGAGAGCACATAAAAAAACTCGGCAAAATAATGGGTGTGGGGGATACTGCTCCAGTCCCCCTCATATTTTGACGTCGTCACATACAGCAGCCGCGCGCTGATGCGGCTGTCCGGCTGGCCCGGCATGGCATATCGCGTATTGCTCAAAAGATCAGCCCCATTTTTAGTAATATTGCTAAGAGCACAAAAGCTGCAGGAATTTCCAGCAGTTTCCATTATTATAAACCGTTTTTTTGCTGGATACAAGTGTACAATATAAACTCATTTCATGGCCGTATTTATGTGCAAAAAGACGATTATCTTTTTGTCCCTGTTTGACTTCAAAGTATTTTGCCTAAAATTCTTTTCTTTCCCGCTGTGTTTTTGTGGTATTATTTTAAAGCAATATTTTTAAAATTCAAAGCAAGAAAGAAATTTGAATCCCCCTTTACAGGAATTATACTGAAAGTGCGATTGGGGAACAGGATTCCCCGCCACGGGCCTGGTCCACAGGCCCCCACAGAAAAGGAAACTAGGAGGAAACCCGATGAAAAAGTTTCTTGCTCTCTCGATGGCCGCCGTCATGGCAGCCAGTCTGCTTGCCGGCTGCGGCGGCTCGGGCTCTGGCTCGGGCAGCAGCGCCGTCTCCAGCGGCAGCGCCGGCGGCGGCGCCGCCCAGACCATCAAGGTCGCCGCGATCGAGACCGCCTACGGCAGCGATATGTGGAAAGAGGTGGCCGCGGCCTTTGAGGCCGAGACCGGCATCCACGTCGAGCTGACCACCGACAAAAACCTGGAGGACGTCATCGGCCCGGCGATGAAAGCCGGCAATTATCCCGACGTCGTCCATCTGGCCACCGGCCGCGAGGACGCGCTGACCGAGACCTTTATCAAGGACAACGCCCTGCTGGACATCACCGACGTGCTGAGCATGACCGTGCCCGGCGAGAGCGCCAAGGTGAGCGACAAGATCGCGGGCGGCTTTACCGAGACCTCCCTGACCAACCCCTACGGCGACGGCAAGACCTATCTTGCCCCGATGTTCTATTCTCCCTGCGGGCTGTTCTACAACGCCGGCCTGTTCGAGGAAAAGGGCTGGTCGGTGCCCACCACCTGGGACGAGATGTGGGAGCTGGGCGACAAAGCCGCCGAAGAGGGGATCAGCCTGTTCACTTACCCCACCACCGGCTATTTCGACGCGTTCTTCTACGCGCTGATGTACTCTGTGGGCGGCGCTGAATTCTTCGACAAGGCCACCCATTACGAGGAGGGTATCTGGGATACCCCGGAGGCCCAGACCTGCTTTGACATCGTGGCCAAGCTGGCCTCTTACACCGAGCCCACCACCCCGGCGCAGGCCAACGACCAGGACTTCACCAAAAACCAGCAGCTGGTGCTGGACAACAAGGCCCTGTTCATGCCCAACGGCACCTGGATCGTGGGCGAGATGGCCAAAGCGCCCCGCGCCGACGGCTTTAAATGGGGCATGACCGCCCTGCCCGCAGTGGAGGACGGCGGCGACGGCTACAGCTATACCTGGTTTGAGCAGGCCTGGATCCCCGCCGGCGCGGCCAACCCGGACGCGGCCAAGCAGTTCATCGCTTTCCTGTACAGCGACGTGGCCTGCGAGATCTTTGCAAGTGCCAAAAATGCCGACGGCGAGCCCACTCCCGCCATCCAGCCGGTGCTGAACATCGCCGACAAGCTGGAGGGGGATAACCAGCTGTTCTACTCCATCTACGACAACGGCGCTAAAGCCGCCATGGGCAACTTTGCCGCCACCGACGCCATCGAGGGGCTGGACATCCGCACCGTCTGGTTTGACCCGGTCAACAGCCTGGTGGCCGGCACGATGACCGAACAGCAGTGGATCGACGGCGTCAAGGATGCCAGCGACCAGCTGCGCGGCGCGCTGAAATAAGCTCCGCCGATACCGCTGAAGCAACGACACAGCAGGAAAAGCGGCGGTGAGCAGTTCCCCTGCTCACCGCCGCTTTTTTTCAGGGAAGCGGGATGCGGGAAAAAATGCCCCCGCGTCCGCGCACGCCTTTATCAGAAAGGAGATGAGCTCGTGGAAAAAGGCAAGGGCCGCAAGCGGTTTTTGTTTTTCTGCGTGGCGCCGGCCGTCCTTCTGTTCACCGTCTTTATGGTGATCCCCTCCCTTAACGTCTTTCGCATGTCCCTGTTCCGCCGCAGCGCCTACTCCCCCACCGAAGAGTTTGTCGGGCTTGAAAACTTTACAAAGCTCTTTGGGGACGCAAACTTCATCCGCTCGATACAGAACACGATCCTGCTGATCGTGGTGGTCACCATCGTGACCTTTGGGTTCGCGCTCGTCTTTGCGGGCATCCTGACCCGCGAAAAGATCAAAGGGCAAAATTTCTTCCGCGTGATCTTCTATGTCCCCAATATCCTGTCCGTGGTGGTCATCTCGGCCATCTTCTCCGCCATCTACGACACCAATAACGGCATCCTCAACAGCCTGCTTTCCCTTTTTTCTCCCGAAAAGGTCGCGATCCTCTGGAAAGGCGAGGGCATGGTGATGACTAGCCTGATCATCGCCATGGTCTGGCAGGCCATCGGCTATTATATGGTCATGTACATGGCTTCCATGTCCAGCGTGCCCGAAAGCGTTTACGAGAGCGCCAACCTGGACGGCGCGGGCAGAGTGACCCAGTTTTTCCGCATCACGCTGCCGCTGATCTGGACCAATATCCGCACCACCCTGACCTTTTTCATCATCTCCACCATCAATATGGCCTTTCTGTTTGTCAAGGCCATGACCAACGGCAACCCCAACGGCGCCTCTGAGGTGGCGCTGAGCTATATGTACAAGCAGGCCTATACCAACTCTTCCTACGGCTACGGCATGGCCATCGGCGCGCTGGTGTTCCTGTTCTCCTTTGCGCTCTCCGCCGTGGTGAACAAGGTCACCGAGCGCGACGCGCTGGAATTCTAAGGGGGGATTTTTTATGGAGCAAGTCAAAAAGACCTCCGGCGGCGAGCGGCTGTACAAAGTGTTTATCTATGTGGCGCTCATCACCCTGGCGGTGCTGATCCTGGTGCCGGTGGCCTGGGTGTTTATGGCCTCTATCAAGGAGAACAGCGAGTTTTACGCCAACCCCTGGGCCCTGCCCGCGGGCTTTCACTTTCAAAACTTCGTCGAGGCCTGGACCGAAGCGCGGATGGGCGACTATATGCTCAGCTCGGTCCTTGTCACGGCGCTGGCGCTGGCGATCCTGCTGGTGGTTGCTCTGCCCGCCGCCTACGCCCTGTCCCGCTTCCATTTCCGCGGCCGCCGCTTTTTCAGCACCTGTTTTATGGCGGGCCTCTTCATCAACGTCAACTACATCGTGGTGCCCATCTTTTTGATGCTGGTGGACGGCGACAAGTTTTTGCGGGGGATCTTCGGCAGGGGATTTCTGCTCAACAACATCGTGGTGCTGGCCCTGGTCTACGCCTCCACGGCGCTGCCCTTTACCATCTATCTGCTGTCGGGCTATTTTTCCACCCTGCCCCACGCCTATGAAGAGGCGGCCTACATCGACGGCGCAGGGTATGGGCGCACCATGGTCAAGATCATCTTCCCCATGGCAAAGCCCAGCATCATCACCATCATCCTGTTCAACTTTCTCTCGTTCTGGAACGAGTATATCATCGCCATGACCCTGCTCACCGACCCCAACGGCACCCGCACCCTGCCGGTGGGCCTGATGAACCTGACCCAGGCCCAGCAGTCCGCGGCCCAGTACGGCCGCCTGTACGCCGGGCTGGTGCTGGTGATGCTTCCCACGCTGCTTCTCTACGTCTGCGTGCAGAAAAAGCTGACCCAGGGCATGACCCTCGGCGGGCTGAAAGGATGAGGTGAGACGATGCAATTCTGGAAAGAGCACGAAAAACTGCGCGTGGCGCTCATCGCCGCCTTTTTTCTGCTGGGGATGATGCTGGTCATCGCCGGCTGGAGGATGACCGGCAGCCTGCCCGGCCTGGGCATCATGCTGGCCGGCCTGGCGCTGCTGCTTGCCGCGCTGTATCTCTACAACAAACCCTTTACCGACCCCCGGCCCAAAAAGAAAAAGCGCTGAGCGCACAGGGCCGCTTTGCCCGGCCCCGCGCCGCGCAACACAATGAGCAAATGAGGTGAAGCGATTGTCCATCCGCGACAATGAGAACCAGACCCCTGCCCTTACCGGGCGGGTCACCATCCCCACCGATATGGACGTGGTGCCCGAGACGCTGGCCCTGCTGCGCCGCTGGGGCGCGGACGCCATCCGTGACTGCGACGGCACCGCCATGCCCGAAGAGCTGGTCCACTCGGGCGCCAAGATCTATTCCACCTATTACACCACCCGCAAGGACAACGCCTGGGCAAAGGCGAACCCCGATGAGGTGCAGCAGATGTACGTCAGCACCCGGTTCGTCACCGCCACGGGGCCCATCCTTTCCATCCATCTGATGGAGGGCCTCTACCCCGAGCTGCTGCGGGTGAACACCCACGACGACATCCGCCGCTGGTGGGAGGTCATGGACCGCACCACGGGCGAAGCGGTGCCGGTGCAGACCTGGCACTACGACTGCACGGCCGGCGATGTGGTCATCGAGAACGCCGAGCCGTTTCACGATTATTCGGTGAGCTTTCTGGCCTATATCATCTGGGACCCGGTGCACATGTACAACGCCGTGATCAACGGCTGGAAAGACGTGGAGCATCAGATCACCTTTGATGTGCGCCAGCCCAAGACCCACGCCTACACCATGCGGCGGCTGCGCCGCTATCTCGAAGAGCATCCCGAGGTCTCCGTGCTGCGCTTCACCACCTTTTTTCACCAGTTCACCCTGATCTTTGACGAGCTGGCACGGGAAAAATACGTGGACTGGTACGGTTATTCCGCCTCGGTGAGCCCGTATATCCTGGAGCGGTTTGAAAAAGAGGTGGGCTACCGCTTCCGCCCGGAATACATCATTGACCAGGGATATCACAACTGCCCTTACCGCGTGCCCAGCAGGGAGTTCCGCGATTTTCAGGATTTTCAGATGCGCGAAGTGGCCGCACTGGTGCGGGAGATGACCGACATCTGCCACGAGTACGGCCGCGAGGCGATGATGTTTCTAGGCGACCACTGGATCGGCACCGAGCCTTTCGGCCCTTACTTCAAAGACACCGGGCTGGACGCGGTGGTGGGCAGCGTGGGCAACGGCAGCACGCTGCGCCTGATCAGCGACATCGAGGGGGTCGGTTACACCGAGGGGCGCTTTCTGCCCTATTTTTTCCCGGATACCTTTCACGAGGGCGGGGACCCGGTGCGGGAAGCCAAGGTCAACTGGGTCACCGCGCGGCGGGCGATCCTGCGCAGGCCCATCGACCGCATCGGCTACGGCGGTTACCTGAAGCTGGCCCTGGAATTTCCCGAGTTCATCGACTATGTGGGCAGCGTCTGCGACGAGTTTCGCCTGTTGTATGAAAACGCCCGCGGCACCACCCCGTTCTGCTTCAAACGGGTGGCCGTGCTCAACTGCTGGGGCAAGCTGCGCAGCTGGGGCTGCCACATGGTGCATCACGCGCTTTATTACAAGCAAAACTACAGCTATGCCGGCGTGATCGAAGCGCTGTCCGGCGCGCCCTTTGATGTCAAATTCATCAGCTTTGAGGACGTGCTGCGCGACCCGGCACTGCTCTCCCGCTTTGATGTGGTGCTCAACGTGGGCGACGGCGACACCGCCTACACCGGCGGCAGCGTCTGGGAGGACCCGCGCCTCTCGGCCGCGGTCAAAAAATTCGTTCACGGCGGCGGCGGCTTCATCGGCGTGGGCGAGCCCGCGGGGCACCAGTATCAGGGCCGTTACCTGCAGCTGGGCAGCCTGCTGGGCGTGGAGGAGGAGCGCGGCTTCACGCTGGGCCGGGACAAGTACAACTGGGAAGAGCACCCCCACTTTATCACCGAGGACTGCGCGGGCGAGATCGACTTCGGCGAGGGCAAGGAAAACGTCTACGCGCTGGAGGGCGCCACCGTGCTGCGCCAGAAGCGCAGCGGCGTGCAGCTGGCGGTAAACTGTTTCGGCAAGGGACGCGGCGTGTATCTCAGCGGCCTGCCCTACAGCTTTGAGAACAGCCGCCTGCTCTACCGCGCCATCCTGTGGGCCGCTTCGGCGGAAAACCGGCTGCACGAGTGGTTTTCCACCAACGTCAACGTAGAGGTCCACGCCTATGTCAAAAACGGCAAATACTGCGTTGTCAACAACACCTACGAACCGCAGACCACCACGGTCTACCGCGGCGACGGCAGCAGCTTTGTAAAAAACCTCGCAGCCAACGAGATCGTCTGGTACGAGATCTGAGCGCTTCAAAAAACGTCCCGTACACACGGAGCGCGGGCAGGGGCCGACACCCCGCCCGCGCCCTGTTTTTACTGTTGACAACCACCCCTCTGTGCGCGCAAAATAAAGAAAACGCTCCCCCTATCCACTAAACGCGAGGAGGTATCCGCCATGAAACGATTGCTCTGTCTGTTTTTGTGCGCAGCGCTGCTCGCCTGTCCCCTGTTTTCCCTCACCGGCTGCGGGCGGGTCGACAGGGAGGCTGCCGTGCCGGTAGTCATCGACACGGACCCGGGCATCGACGACGCATTCGCGCTTTTGATCGCCGCCTCCAGCGACCGGCTGGACATCCGCGGTATCACGGCGGTACACGGCAACGTGCCAGTGGGCAAGACCGCGCTGAACGCGCTGAAGCTGGCGGCGTTCTTCGGCGTCGACTGCCCGGTGGCCGTGGGCGCTGAGGCGGCGCTGGACGGCTCAATGGCCACCATGGAGAACGTACATGGCGCCAACGGCCTGGGCAACGTGGCACTTCCCGTCCCAGCCAAAGGGTTTGACAGCCGCAGTGCGGTAGAACTGCTGCACAGCGCCGCACAGGAGGCGGGCGGCGCGCTGCAGGTGCTGGCGCTGGGTCCCCTGACCAACATCGCCGCCTGGCTCACCGCCTACCCGGACGACGCCGCGCTGATCGCGGGCGTCACGCTGATGGGCGGCTCGCGCGGCAAGGGGAACATGTCCCGCTATGGCGAGTTCAATATCTACGCCGACCCGCAAGCGGCAAATATTGTCTTTGACAGCGGCCTGGCCATCACGATGGCGGACCTGGAAGCGACCCAATATGCCTATCTGAAAACCGATGAGCTGCGTGCCCTGGCGGGAGAAGAGAACCCCTGCGCACAGCTGATCGGCGGCCTTTGCGATTTTCTGGAGCAGAAAGGTGCGGAGGACGGCGGCAAGACACTGCACGATGCGCTGGCCGCGGCCTGCCTGATCGACCCCAGCCTTGCGGGGGCGGTGCGGGCCCGTGTCACGGTGGACCCACAGGCCGACGCAAGGCACCGCGGCCAGACGGTGGTGGAGGAAGATGAAAACGGCAACGTGACTATTCTGGACAAGCCCGACACCGCGCGCTTTACCGAATTTCTGCGCGGCTGCGTGGAGCGTTATGAAGCGGCCCCGCCAACGGACAGCGCCTCTCTGCCCGGCGGCGAAGAGAGCTTGTTTCTCAGCCTGCCCTGGCTGCTCACCAGCGCGGATAAGGCGGCCGAGTCTGTGGTCCGCGTCTCCGATCAGCCATTGGGATTCGCGCTGGCGGACGGCTCTGCCGGTGTGATCGACACCCTGATCCAGTTCACATCCACCGGTGAGATCGCGGCGCTTGCAGAACTTCCTGAGGACACGGCTTCCCCTGTCCTGATCCTTCGCCAGGAAGACCGGGCCTACACGCTTTACCCCGTTTCCCATCCCTGGGTTCCGGGCAGTACCGGCCGTCATTACGTGCTTTACCGAGAACTGGAGCTGGCGCTGCGCACGGAATTTGAGGATATTGATCCGAAACTGCTATGGCCTGATTTTCAGCCGGCAGCTGCCTTGAACCTTGAAGAGGCTTTTCAGCTGGACTGCGGCGGCTGCTTGACCGCCTGTGCCCCGCTGTCTGCAGCCGGAACCGGCGTTTTTTGCCGCCCTGAAACAGACACAAAGCCGCTTCAGGCAGTCGTTCTGCGAGAGGATAGAAGTCGTTTTTATCTGGTCACTCCGGATGAGGACCGTCATTTCAGCGGCCTGGTCGCCAATGGTTCCGACGGCAGGTCCTATGAAGTTTTCAGCCTCCCGTTTCAACAAAACCCCGGGGATGGCGGGCCCGTTTCGGTGGATTTCTGTCTGGTCCCCGATCTCCCAAAAGGAGTGAAAGTGATCTCGCTGGACTATGAGGGGACCGTCTCCCATCACCGGCAAAACAGGGTGGCGCTGGATCTCACCACACTCCCCCAAACCGTTGTGGTGGACGGCATCGCTCTCACCCTGACCGGCCTGAGCCAGGGCAGCGGGCTTGTGTTCACCGAGGACGGAAGCATGAACCATCCTTTTCATATGGTGGAATACGCCCCCCGCGTGCCGGAGGGCTATCTCACTGAAGTGAGAGCGACCCGGGAAGATCTGACTGCCTCCCTTGGCTGGGGAAGCATTCCAAATCACCTCTTTATTCCCTATTCCACCGGGCTGGATGACAGCCTGGACAATGAGCGCTTTTTTGCCGCAGTGGATCTCACGCTTTTCTTTTCCGAGCCCGGCATTCTCGCGTTTTAAAGCCTCTGCCTCCCGGCTGCGCGCTTTTTCTGCGGAAGAGCGCGCAGTCCCTTTTTTCTAAAAAAGAATCCATGCCCTTGACAGGGCCTGTCCCTTATTGCAAAATAAACAGAGCCGTCGGGCTTTGCCCGCCGCCCTACGGCGGCCCTTAAAAAATCCTCCCCGGGAGGAAGGAGCTGTTTTTACCCCATGAAAAGATCCCCCGCCGTGGATATGACCACCGGCAAGGTCACCAGCCACATTCTGCGCTTTGCGCTGCCGCTGCTGGCGGGCAACATCTTTCAGCAGTTATACAACGCCGCCGACTCGATCATCGTGGGGCGGTTCGTGGGAAAGCAGGCCCTGGCCGCCCTGGGCGTGGCCGCGCCGGTGATGAACATCGTGCTGTTCACCGTCATCGGCCTGTGCACGGGGGCTTCCATCTTCATGGCCACCCTGTGGGGAGAGGGGGACCTGGACAAATGCAGGCGCGAGTTTTCCACCTGCGTGCTGGCGGGGCTTGCCTTTACGGCTGCGGTCTCGGTCGCGGCCATCCTCTGCATCCGTCCCGTCCTGTGGGCCATGCGCACCCCTGCCGAACTGACCGCGCAGGCGACAGGGTATCTGCGGGTGGTATTCGCGGGGCTGGTGTGCTCTTTTCTGTACAACATCTACACCGCGGCGCTGCGGGCCGCCGGGGACTCGGCCTCCCCGCTGTATTTTCTTGTCCTGTCCTCGGTGATCAACGTGCTGCTGGACCTGCTGTTCGTGCCGGTGCTGGGCTGGGGCGTGACCGGGGCCGCCGCAGCCACCGTGCTGGCGCAGGGCATCTCCGCGCTGCTCTGCTACTTTTATACCGCCCGCCGGGTGCCGCAGCTGCATCTGCGCCGCAGCGACCTGACGCTGGACCGGGCGCTGCTGCGCGCCACCGTGGGCTACAGCCAATCCGCCGCGCTGCAGCAGACCTGCTTTTTTGTGGGCAAGCTGCTGCTGCAGGGCGCGGTCAACCCGCTGGGCACCGACGCCATCGCCGCCTTTAACGCGGTAAGCCGCATCGAGGGGTTTGTCCTTGCCCCGGGCAACAGCATCGCCACGGCGGTCACCACCTTCATCGCGCAGAACAAGGGCGCCAAAAAGGCGGACCGCATCTTCGACGGCTTTTGCCAGGGCCGCCGTATGGCCTGGGGATACGGGGTGCTGATGGCGGTGTCGATGTACCTGCTGGCCGCCCCGTTCACCGCCCTGTTCGTCAGCGCCGGGGAGACCGCCGTGGTGCGCGAGGGGGTGCGCTATCTGCACGCCATGAGCATTTTTTATCTCATGCCCGCAATGGGGGACATGATGCAGGGTTTTTTCCGCGGCATCGGCAAGCTGAACGTCTCCCTCTTCGGCACCATCTTTCAGATCTCGGTCCGGGTGGGGCTCACCTACCTTTTGGCGGATCGTCTGGGCCTGGTCAGCGTCTGCGTCGCCACCGGCACCGGCTGGACCCTTTTTCTGCTGATCCTGGCGCTGCTCTACCGGCGGGAAAAGCCCCGCGTACAAAAAGCGCTCTCCCCCTGCGAAGCGGAGGCGCCGGCCTGAACCGCGCCGCCCGCCGGGCGGCGATCTCTTCTTCAAAAAGCACAAAAAAGGGAACGGGGCACCGGCGGACTGCCGGTATCTCATTCCCTTTTTTTATCCTCCGTGCCGGGCGGGGGACTCTCGCCCGCGCGCCTCTCTGCCGCTTTGGGCGGAAGTTTTGCGCTCTCCTGTGCGCCCAGCGGCCGCCACAAAAGAAGCGCTGCCGCAGGCATGGGCGGGCCCGGGCGGGCCGGATAACGCGTGCTCAATACCACTTTTTTTCCGCCGCCGGGGACAGCTTCCGCAAAAGGCAGGCCCTGCTCTGTAAGAGGGGCTTACCACTGGCTGGGCCGTCTGCCCGGGTCCCCTGCCGCTTTGGATAAAAATTTTGCGCTCTCCTGTGCGCGGCCGCTGCGGGCAGCTGCCCAAAACTGCGCCGGGGCAGACGCTTTTTATTTTTCAGCCGGGTCGGGCCAGCTGCTCCAGCAGCGTTTCCAGCGCCGCGCAGAAAGCCGCGTCCTGTGCGGCAGTGCGCCTGGCCGGGCCTTTGCCATACCGCCCCGCCCGTCTCTGCTTCCCCGCAAAGGCCCGCTGCTCCAACAGCGGGCCGATATTATCCTGAGTATACTGCCGCCCGTTCTGGTCCAGCGCGCAGGCGCCCCGCGCCAGGCAGAGGGCCGCCAAGCCGAAATCCTGGGTCACCGCCGCATCCCCGGGCCGCAGCAGGTTTGCCAGGGCCAGATCCGCACTGTCCGGCCCCCGGTCCACCATCACCAGTTCCGCGCCCGGGCAGTCGATGCGGTGGGCGTTGTCGCAGACCACCACGGCGGCGACCCCGCGCCGCGCCGCAATGGCCAGGGCCTGCCGCACCACCGGGCAGCCATCCGCGTCCAGATACAGCTTCACCCCGCGCTCCTCTCCCCTGCCGGGGCGGCCCCGGGGCAGCATCTGAGCCGGCGCGCTTCGGCCTCGCTGCCGCAGGCGCAGGCCAGATCGTAATATTCCAGCTTTTCGTCGATATGCCGCTTGTAGTCGCGCATGGCGCGAATGCGCGCGGAAAGCGCCTGCTGCTGGGCGCGCACCAGCTCGCGCCGCTCGGCCAGCGTGGCGTCCCCCTGCTCGTACAGCGCCATAAAGCGCGCCATTTCCCCCACGCCCATGCCGGTGTTCTTCAGACAGGTGATGGTGCCCAACCGGTCCAGATCGGCATCGTCGTAGACGCGCACTCCGTGCGGGTCCCGCTTTACGCGGGGCAGCAGCCCCCGCGTCTCATAAAAGCGCAGCGTGGACGCCGGGATGCCCGTCCGCTGTGAGATCTCCCTGATGGTGTAATTCAAAAGCCGTCCCCTCCCTGAAAAAAAACGCTTGACTTAAACCTCACTTTAAGGCTTATAGTTATTTTAGCCCAAAGTGCGCCGCCCTGCAAGGGCAAAAGATCAGACGGCGTCCCCGCCCCTGTTTTTTGCTCCGGAGCGGGAGGCGCGCTTTCTTTTCGGGGCTTTTTTCGGGCCGGCACTTGTCCTGTGCGGCGTTCTGCCGTACAATAAAAGCGGATCGGCCAAAGGAACAGCAGCCGTGCAAAACGGCCGGTGAGAAGGAGCAGTACAAGATGGAAAAAGCAAAAGTCTATTACAGCGATCTGCGGGCCCTGCCCGGCACCAATCTGCTGATGAAGCTGCAGCGGCTGATGCGCCGCGCGGGCATCGGCGAGATCGACATGAACAACAAGATGGTGGCCATCAAGATCCACTTCGGCGAGCCGGGCAACCTGTCCTATCTGCGCCCCAACTACGCCAAGGCGGTGGCCGACGTGGTCAAAGAGCTGGGCGGCAAGCCCTTTTTGACCGACTGCAACACCCTGTATGTGGGGCGGCGCAAAAACGCGCTGGACCACATCGACGCGGCCTATGAGAACGGCTTCACCCCGTTCTCCACCGGCTGCAACGTGATCATTGCCGACGGCCTCAAGGGCACCGACGACGTGGAGGTGCCGGTGGAGGGCGGCGAGATGGTGAAAACGGCCAAGATCGGCCGGGCCATCATGGACGCGGACATCTTTCTGACCCTGTCCCACTTCAAAGGGCATGAGGCCACCGGCTTCGGCGGCTGCCTGAAAAACATCGGCATGGGCTGCGGCAGCCGCGCGGGCAAGATGGAGCAGCACAACTCCGGCAAACCCAGCGTGGACCACGCGGCCTGCGTGGGCTGCCGCACCTGCGCCAAAAACTGTGCCCACGGGGCGATCAGCTTTGGCGAGGACCGCAAGGCCACCATTGACCACGCAAAGTGCGTGGGCTGCGGCCGTTGCCTTGGGGCCTGCAACTTTGACGCCATCTACAACGAAAACACCTCCGCCAACGACGATCTGAACAAAAAGATCGCCGAATACTCGAAAGCCGTGGTGGACGGGCGCCCCCACTTCCACATCAGCCTGGTGATGGACGTTTCCCCTTATTGCGACTGCCATGCGGAGAACGACGCCCCCATCATCCCGGATGTGGGCATGTTCGCCAGCTTTGACCCGGTAGCGCTGGACCAGGCCTGTGCCGACGCCTGCAACAGCATGCCCGTAATGCCCGGCAGCCTGCTGGACGACGAGATGCACGGCGAACATTTCTGCGACCATCACGACCATTTCACCAACACCACCCCGGAGACGAACTGGAAGACCTGTCTTGCCCACGCCGAAAAGATCGGCCTGGGCACCCGGGACTATGAGCTGATCCGGGTCTGAGCCCCGCACAGCGGGCAGCAGAAAGGCAGGGAGCGTCATGAAAGATCTGAAAAGCAGCTGCAGGATCGCGGTCGTGCAGGCCGCCCCGGTGCTGTTTGACAAAAAGGCCTGCACCGAAAAAGCGGTACAGCTGATCCGGGAGGCCGCGGCCGCAGAACTGATCGTCTTTCCCGAGCTGTTCATCCCCGGTTATCCCTACGGCATGACTTTCGGCTTCACGGTGGGCAGCCGCAGCGCCGAGGGCCGCCTGGACTGGAAGCGGTATTACGACAATTCCATCCTGGTGCCCGGCCCGGAGACCGGGCTGCTGGCGCAGGCGGCAAAAGAGGCGGGCGCTTACCTGAGCATCGGCGTCTCGGAGCGGGACCTGAACACCGCTACCCTCTACAACACCAACCTGATCTTCTCCCCCGAGGGCGCACTGGTATCGGTGCACCGCAAGCTGAAGCCCACCGGGGCCGAGCGGGTGGTCTGGGGCGACGCCCAGCAGGATTATTTCCCGGTCGTGGATACCCCCTGGGGCGCGATGGGCAGCCTGATCTGCTGGGAGAGCTATATGCCGCTGGCCCGGGTGGCGCTGTACGAAAAAGGCGTGTCGCTGTACATCTCGCCCAACACCAACGACAACGAGGAATGGCAGGCGACCATCCGGCACATCGCCATCGAGGGGCACTGCTATTTCATCAACAGCGATATGTTCTTTACGCGGGACACCTATCCCCGGGACCTGCACTGCGCGGAAGAGATCGCCCGGCTGCCGGACGTGGTGTGCCGCGGCGGCAGCTGCATCGTGGACCCCTACGGCCACTATGTGACCCAGCCCGTCTGGGACCGCGAGGAGATCATCTGGGCCGATCTGGATATGGGCCGTGTGCCCGCCAGCCGCATGGAGTTCGACGCCTGCGGCCACTATTCCCGCCCGGATGTGCTGGAACTTCGCATCCATGAATAAAAGCCCGAAAAGGGCCGGTGCAAAGCACCGGCCCTTTTCTTTTTCTGTGTTGGGGTCAACTGTATTTTTTTATGATGCGCGCCATCTCGTCCCAGGCCTGTTCCATCTCCTCCACCAACCGCAGCTGGGTGCGGGTGCGGTCCAGGTTCTGTCCGGGGCGGTGGGTCTTGAAGTAGGTGTCCCCCTCCAGGTAATCGGTCAAAAAGCGCATGCCGCATTCCAGCGTCATCAGCTTTGCCCCCCACGGCAGGGTCTGCTTTTCCAGCTCCGTCAGCGCCCCGCCCGCACTGGCCAGATATCCCCGGGTATAGGCCTCAAAAAGCGGCAGGCTGAAATGGACCTTTGACAGGTCCGGCTCGTCCTCTGCGGCGGTGGAGGCCCCAAAACGGATCGAGTCTCCATAGTCGTGCGCGGACAGGCCCGGCATTACGGTATCCAGGTCGATGACGCAGAGCCCCTCGCCCGTGGCCGCGTCGATGAGGATATTGTTCAGCTTGGTGTCGTTGTGGGTGACCCGCAGCGGCAGTTTTCCGCCGGCCAGCAGATCCGCCAGCACCCGGCAGTCCTCCCGGCGGGCGCGGAGAAAAGCGATCTCCGGCCCGGCCGAAGCGGCACGTCCCAGCCGGTCTTCCGCCACAGCGGCCTCAAACCTGCGGCAGCGGTCCGGCGTGTCGTGAAAATGCGGGATGGTCTCGTGCAGCGTCTGTGCCGGGTAATCGCTCAGCAGCTGCTGAAACTGCCCGAACGTCTTGCCCGTGTTAAAAAAGTCCTCGTCGCTGCGGGCCGCCTGCAGGCAGACCGTGCCCTCGATAAAGCGGTAGCAGCGCCAGACGCCGCCCTCGCTGTCGGTAAACAGGGGGCCGCCTGCGCGGGTGAGCAGCAGGTTAAGGGTCTCCCGCTCCGGGTCGCCGCCGCGCGCCGCGATCTTGCCGCGCAGATGGCGCGTCACGCCCAGGATGTTTTCCATGACCTGCTGCGGCTGCCGGAAAACCGCGGTGTTCAGCCGCTGCAGGATCCAGCGGCGGCCGCCTTCCGCCGTGACGGCAAAGGTGTCGTTGATGTGCCCCTCGCCAAACCGCTGGGCCTGCTGCACGGCGCCCTCAAACTCGAACGCCGCCAGCGCCTCCTCCAGTCTCAGTTCCTGTCCGCTCATGTCCCGCTCCCCCACAGACGCGTGGGATAGACGCCCGCGTCGATCATGGCGCGGACCGCCGCCACTACCACCGGCTTATCCTCTTTATAGGTGACCCCATACCACTTGTCGCGGCTGGTGAGCACTTTCACCTCGGCCCTGCCCTCACCGATCAGCGCGCTGACCACGCTGGGCAGAAAATATTCCGCTTTTTGCGGGTCCCCGGCCAGCGCCCCGTCGAGAAAAGCGGGAAAGCGCTGTCCGGCCTCTTTCAAAAAGCTCGCGGTGAACCCCCACATATTCATCGAGACGGTGGCGTCCCCGGGCAGGGGCTGCCAAGTGGCGCCCTCGTCCTCGGTGTATTTTGCGTCCGCGCCGTCCTTGAAGATCTTGGTGCGCTCGGTCACCCGCTCCAGCATGCCCCGGTCGGAGACCTCGCAGACCCCGCGCGCCACATGCCCGTTTTCGGTCAGGGTGTTGCGCAGATGGTACCCCACCATCGCATAGGCGTATTTCTCCCCGTCCGGGTGGGTCAGCAGGTACTCGTAGATCTTTTCAAACGCCTCCCGGCCGTAATAATCGTCGGCGTTGATCACGGCAAAGGGACCGTCCACCAGCGCGCGGGCCGCCAGCACCGCATGCGCGGTGCCCCAGGGCTTGACGCGGCCTTCGGGCACCGCATAGCCCCCGGGCAGATCGTCCAGCTGCTGATAGGCGTATTCCACCTGCAGATATTTTGCCGCGCGGCCTCCGATGATCTCCTTAAAGTCGGCTTCGATTTCTTTTTTGATCACAAAGACGACCTTTTCAAAGCCCGCGCGGCGGGCGTCGTACAGGGAATAATCGATGATGACCTCCCCATTGGGCCCCACCGGGTCGATCTGCTTGAGGCCGCCGTACCGTGAACCCATGCCCGCTGCCATAACGACAAGAACCGGTTTTTTCATGGTGTCGCTCCTTTGTTCATTTTTCCTTTTTATTATAGCGGTTTTGCCGCCTTTTTTCCATCCCCCGGGGCCGCTGCCGCCAAAAAAAGGCCCCCGGCGCAGGGGCGTGCCGGGGGTCCTTGAAAGGTGCTGGCCGCTGGCTTCAGCTGCGATAGCCGTCCGGGTTGTGGGACTGCCAGTTCCAGGAATCGCGGCACATCTCCTCTATGCCGTACTTTGCCTGCCAGCCCAGCTCGTTCTTCGCTTTGGCCGGGTCGGCATAGCAGGCGGCGATGTCGCCGGGGCGGCGCGGCGCGATCACATACGGCAGCGTTTTGCCGCAGGCCTTTTCATAGGCGCGGATCACGTCCAGCACCGAATATCCGTGCCCTGTGCCCAGATTGTAGATCACCAGGCCGGGCTTCTGCTCCAGCTTGTGGATGGCGGCCACGTGCCCCGCAGCCAGGTCCATCACATGGATATAATCGCGCACGCCGGTGCCGTCGGGGGTGTTGTAGTCGTCGCCGAACACGTTGACGTGGTCCAGCTTGCCCACCGCCACCTGGGCGATGTAGGGCACCAGGTTGTTGGGGATGCCCGCCGGGTCCTCGCCGATGCGGCCCGAGGGATGGGCGCCGATGGGGTTGAAATACCGCAGCAGCGCGATGTTCAGGCTGGGGTCCGCCCGATACACATCCTTGAGGATCATCTCGATCATCAGCTTGGTGGTGCCGTAGGGGTTGGTGGTGGACAGCGGGAACTCCTCGGTGATGGGCACGGTGTGCGGATCGCCGTAGACGGTGGCCGAAGAGGAGAAAACAAAATTCTTCACCCCGTATTTGCGCATCACTTTGAGCAGCACCAGGGTCGAGGTGAGGTTGTTGTCGTAATATTCCAGCGGCTTTGCGACGCTCTCGCCCACCGCCTTGAGGCCGGCGAAATGGATCACCGAGTCGATCTCCGGGTGGGCGGCGAAGAGGGCGTCGGTGGCTTCCAGGTCGCACAGGTCGATCCGGATGAACGGAAACTCCCTGCCCGCCAGCTCCCGCGTGCGGAGCACCGCCTCCTCGCAGGAATTGACCAGGTTGTCGGCCACGATCACATCGTAGCCCGCGTTGATGAGTTCCAGACAGGTGTGGGAGCCGATGTATCCCGCGCCGCCGCATACCAGTACCGCCATATCTTCTGCCTCCTTTGGTTTGCCCGGCGGGGGTCCTGCCCGCCGCCCGGCCTGCAGCCATGTCTCGCTTCTGTGCTTTCATTGTACCCCCCGGCCGGGGCAAAATGAATGGATTATTTTCTGCACTATTTGCATTTTTCAGACTGCGACATTTGTCCATATCCTTTAAACCGCTTTTATTATACAGAACGCGCATGTCCCTTGGCAAGGGCCCGCGCGGGAAACACGGGCGCTGTGCGGGGCGCGCGCCCGCCCGAACAGTGCGCGGAGACAAAGCCGCAGGGCAGGGCCAAAGGGCCGGCCCGAACCGGCAGCCCGGCCCGCGCGCTCCCCGCCCCTCCCCCGGGGACGCAAAAAAAGTATTTTCCTTGCCCTTTTGCGGGAAATCGGGTATACTAACCATGTTTCAGCTTTCGCGGCCCGCAGGGCCCGCGGCGGAACCCGCGTCCCCGCCCCCCGCGGGCTGCGGATCCTATTGATCAAGCCGAGGTTTTGAGATGCTTACACTGTTCAAAAAATATTTCTGGGTCTTTCTGGTCTCGATGGTGCCGATCGTGGAACTGCGCGGCGCCATCCCCATCGGCGTGGGCAGCGGGCTGCCGCTGGCGGGCACCTATATCACAGCCATCATCGGCAATATGCTGCCGGTGCCGGTGATCATTCTGTTCAGCAAAAAAGTGCTGCTGTGGTGCTGCAAGCTGCCCGGGCGCTGGGGCAAACCGTTCGACTGGATCTACCGCAAAGGGGTCAAGGCGGGCGACAAGATGCAGGAAAAGGCGGGCCGCGGCCTGTATTTTGCCCTGTTTCTGTTTGTGGCCATCCCGCTGCCCGGCACCGGCGCCTGGACCGGCAGCCTGGCCGCGACGCTGCTGGACATGAAGTTCTGGCCCAGCGTGCTGGCGGTGACCTGCGGCGTGCTCACCGCGGGCGTCATCATGGGGGCCCTCTCCGCCGGGCTGTTCGGCGGTCTGGGTATGCTCTTTGCCTGAGCGCAGGCGCACCGGCACAAAAAACGTCGATCCCGGCGGATAAGACCAGCAGGTCCCAAAAGGCCGGCGGTCCGTCAAGCGATTTGCTTCTCTTGACGGGCCGCCGGCTCTTTTTGCTGCATTTGCGTCCAAAAGCGCTTTCCCGCCGTGCGGCTTTCGGCCGCGCGCAGGCGGGAAAGTGCATTGTGGGGAGGGCGCATCCCGTCCGCCCTCCCCTGGCCCGCCTCCCCCGCGGGCCGGGCGGCGCAGGGCACAGTCCCCGCCCTCTTTGCCCTAGTGTCGCCCGTCCCCGCTCTGCGCCGGCGGCGGCGCGGGCGGGACGCTTTATCCCGCATAAAAGTCCTCTCCCTCAAAGCCCCGCGCAGCCCGGCCGGCTGGACGGGCGCAAAAAGGGCGGCGCCGAAAAAGCGGTTTTCCCTTTGGCGGGACCTGCCCCCCTTTTTTTAACCGCGGGTGAGGCGAGCCGGCGGACAGAGCCGGGCCTTTGGGGCCGTCAGGCGTCCGGCGGCGTTTTTCCGTGCCGGGGAGAGAAAAAAGCGTTCCCCTGTCCCCGTGCGGGCCGCGTGCGCCCTCAAAAGGTGAAAAGCGCGGCCTGCACGGAAAATTTATCCATAAAAATTTTTCTGTTTTTTGAAGAAAGGCCAGCGGGCCGGTCGTAACATGCATGAAAGGCGGTGAGGCGGTGGTGACGGACGCGGCGTTTGAACAGCTCGTTGAAAAATACCAGAAACTGGTCTACACAGTCTGCTACCAGATGACCCGGGACCCGCACACCGCCGAGGACCTTGCCCAGGAGACTTTCCTCTCCGCCTATACCCACCGCGACAGCTGCACGCCGGACACCGCCAAGCCATGGCTTTGCCGCATCGCGACCAATAAGGCGAAAGATTTTCTCAAAAGCGCCTACAACCGCAGGGTGGACCTCACCGATAACGACGAGGATGCACAGTACAGCAGCAGCGCTTCCCCGCCCGCTGAAGACCTGGTGGTCGACGCGGCCATGAGCCGCGAGATCGAGGGGCTGATACGGGCCCTGAAAGAGCCTTACTTACAGGTCTCGGTGCTCTATTTTCTGGAGCAGCGCCCTGTGGAGGAGATCGCCGCACGGCTTGGGCGTCCCCCAAAGACTGTACACACCCAGCTCTACCGCGCAAAGCAGATCCTGCAGCAGCGACTCATCAAAGGAGGGGTAACTCGTGGACGTATTTGACGACCGGACCGGCCACATCACCGACGAGGGCTTTGCCGCCCTGCTGGCCGGGCAGCTGGACGAACTTGCCAGCCTTGAGGCGGCCGAACACCTGTCTTTCTGCGACAGCTGCTGCGCCCGCTATGCGGACCTGCTCACCGGGGAGGCGCTGCTGGAGCCCGAGCACTCCCTGGTCCAGCCCGTGATGGAGCGGGCGAAACGGCGCAGCCGCGTGATCTTCTTTCGTCATGCCATGAAGGCGGGCCTGGCCGCCTGTCTGGCCCTTACCCTCTGGTTTACCGGCGTCTTTACGATGCTGCCCTCTGCGGTGGGCGCCGCCCTGCCCGACCGCGCCGCTTACCGTCTGGAACAGCAGCAGCGCCTCAATGAAGCCGCCGAAAAAGAACTGAAAGAGCAGTTGGACGCTTCCAACGCCCCTGCAGACACATTGAATACGCGCATCTCCAACGCCGTTGGCCAACTGCTGAATGCGCTGAACCAAAAAGGAGAATCAGACAAATGAAAAAGAACATTTTTCTCACCTTCGTGTGCTCCCTCTGGCCCGGCGCCGGTCAGATGTATATGGGATACATCAAACGGGGCGTTTCCCTGATGACCGCGTTCATGGTGGCGATCGGCCTCTCCGGTTTTCTGAATATCATGTTTTTTACCATACCGCTGCCGGTGATCTGGTTTTACGCCTTCTTTGACACCTGGTCGCTCCGCAACATGGACCAGGCCCAGCGCATCGCGTCTCCCGACGATTTCATCCTCCCCAGCGAGATGCGCCGCCACGGCGAAGCCGAGGCCTTTGCCCGCCGCTACCACGCCGTTTTCGGCGTCGGCTTTATCCTGGTCGGCATCTATGTGCTCTACGACAACCTGCTGATGCCGCTGCTGGCGACTTTCATCAACTCCATCTCCTATGATCTTACCTGGATCTGGAGGCTGGCGAACAATCTGCCCACCCTGGTGGTGGCCATGCTCATCATCCTGCTGGGCATGCGGCTGATCCGCGGCGACGCAAAGCACAGCCAGGACGATATGATCGAATTCAAGGGGGAGGAATAACTATGAGTGAATTATACGAGAACAACGGCGTGCCCGTGGACGACGGCCAGCCCGCCGCCCCCGGCATGGGCCCCGCCCCGGACCCCATGCCCCAGCCGGGACCCGCCCCGCAGCCCGGCCCAGGCGCCGCGCCCCAGACGCCGCGCAAGGTGCGCCGGGTGGGCACCCTGACGATGGGGGTGGCGCTGATCCTCACCGGCGCAGCCATCGGCATCTCTCTGGTCTGGCCCGCGTTTGACCTGACCCTGATCTTCCGCCTCTGCCCGCTCATCCTGGTGGTGCTGGGCTGCGAGGTACTGGTGAGCAGCTTCATCAAGGGGGACGTCAAGCTGAAATATGACTTCCTCTCCATGCTGGTCTGCTTTGTGCTGATCGTGGCCTCTCTGGGCGTCTCACTGGTGCCCTATGCGGTGCGCTACTGGGGGCCGGACCGCCAGCTCGCGCAGGACAGGGTGGAACGCCAGCTGGAAGAAGAGGTCTATCGGCTGCTGAAAGACGACAAAACGGTGTCCGATTTTACCGCCGCCGTCCACTTTGAGGGCTACGAGTTCGACAAGAACGCCACGGCCGACACGCTGGGCGACAGCGACTATGTAAGTTTTTACGTCGATCTGCGCGGCCCCTACGACAGTGACCAGGCTTTTGCGGAGGACTGCGTCCGCGTCCGCGACAAGCTGCTTGCAGCCGGCTTGCGGCCAAGTTCCCTCAACTTCGGCTGGGATAAGGGCACCGAGGAATACAGCGCCTCTGCCCGGCTCCATCTCTCCGGCAGCTTTCAGATGAACGCGTCGGCGGAACAGCTGCTCGACCGCGTCGAGTCCGAGGTGGAGATCTACGGCGACGGCGACCGCGAACCTTTTTACGGCAGCCTGAGCTCCGGTTTCCCGGAAGCCCCCGACGCCCCGGCGGCCCCAAGCGCCCCTGAAGCGCCCCAAGCTCCCGAAGCGCCCCAGGCGCCTGATGCGCCGAACGCCGCCTGATCTCAAAAAATCCTCCTGTCAAAAAGCAAAGATCTGTTCGTGCCCATGGAATGTGCCGGCGGCGCGGACAGCCCCAAAACAGCGGCAAGGCGTGCGCGGGAAGCGCGGTCTGCCGCTGTTTTTTTAATAAAAACGCATTGCCTCCGTGCCTGGCAGCGGGCCGCTTCCGCCTGCGCATGGGGCCGCTCTCGCACATGTACAGCTCACGAGGCGCCGGCATGCATAAACCCCGCCTCCCCCGCGCGAGGGCGTCTCTCGCAGGCGCCGCTTTTTCAGCGCCCATGCCCTGCCGGGCCGCCGCGGCAGACTGCGGGCGGCCGCCGCGCCTTTGCCGCTTAAATAAAATCCCCCTTTTCCGAACACACTAAAAGCTGCACGCCCCCGCGGGGCGCAAGGCAGGAAGCAGGAAGAGGGGGACTTTTTTGATGCAGAACAAAAACACGCCCGCCGTGGAGACGCGGGCGCTGTGCAAGGCCTATCACACCGGGGACGCGGCCCTGCCGGTGCTGCGGGAGGTGGCGCTCACCATCCCCGCCGGCAGCTTTGCCGCCATCACCGGGCCATCCGGCAGCGGCAAATCCACGCTGCTGTCGGTGCTGGGCTGCCTGGACACGGCGGACTCGGGCAGCCTGCGGCTGTTCGGGCAGGAAGTGGCGGGCGCGGATGAAAAGGTGTTGTCGGCGCTGCGCGGCGGCACGCTGGGATTTGTATTTCAAAGTTTTAACCTGCTGCCCGGCAGGACGGCGCTGGAAAATGTGGAGCTGCCGCTGCGCTACCGCCGCCTGCCCGCCGCCCGGCGGCGCGCGCTGGCCGCCCAGGCGCTGGAGGCGGTGGGGCTGTCCGACCGGGCCGCCCATCTGCCCGGCCAGCTGTCCGGGGGCCAGCAGCAGCGGGTGGCCATTGCCCGCGCGCTGGCCATGCGCCCGCGGCTGCTGCTGGCGGATGAACCCACCGGCAGTCTGGACAGCGCTTCCGCCGCCGGGGTACTGGAGTGCATGGAGCAGCTGCTCGCCCTGGGCACCACGGTGGTGCTGGTCACCCATGATCTGGCCCTTGCCGCCCGCGCGCCGCTGCGCTTTGAGATGCGGGACGGGGTGCTGTCGCCGGTGAACTGACGCCCGCCGCGCGCTGTATTTGTCGGATCATCCAAAGCAGCTCCGGCTTTTTCGTCTTTTTGTAAAAAAACGGTCAATTCATTGCGGCCTATTTTCTGTCATGCTACAATTGAGACAGGCTGTGGGCCGCGCCTGCGCGCGCCCGCGCCACACTGCCGCTTTGGGCCCCCGCCTGCGGCCGGAAACGAGGGTGAATCATTTGCTGAAGAGTTTTACCAAACAGGAAAAGAGCTGGATGATGTACGATTGGGCCAACAGCGCCCATTCGGTGGTCGTGGTCACCATCCTGCCCATTTTTTACAACACTGTGGCCGGCTTCACGCGGGACTCGGCCTCCAGCATGAGCGTGTGGGGCTACGCCACCAGCATCGCCATGCTGATCATTGCGCTGGCCGCCCCCATCCTGGGGGTGTTCGGCGATTTTGAGGGCTTCCGCAAAAAGCTGTTCACCATTTTTATGGTGGTGGGAGTCCTTGCCTGCGCCGGGCTTGCCGTCACCCCGCTCACCGGGTTTGAAAACGAGGCTGTGGCCGAAAAAGTCGGCCTGGCGGTACTGGTGCTGTATGTGGTCAGCCAGATCGGCTTTGCGGGCGCGAACATCTATTATGACAGCTTTTTGACCGACGTCACCACCAACGAGCGGATGGACCGGGTGTCCACGATGGGCTTTGGCCTTGGATATATCGGCGGCTCCACCATCCCGCTGCTGGCGTTTTTGATCCTGAACGCGGTGGGGGTCGATATGCTCTGGTGCCTCTCTTTCGCTTTCGGGTTTACAGCCGTCTGGTGGTTTGTGTTCAGCTTTCCGCTGCTCAAAAACGTAGAGCAGAAAAGTTTTGTCAAGCGGGAAAAGGGCGCGGTGCGGCAGGCGGTCGGCGGCCTTTCCAAAACGATGAAAGACATCTTCCACTACAAGACGATGTTTGTTTTTCTGCTGGCTTATTTCTTCTATATCGACGGCGTGAACACCATTATTCACATGTCCACCAGCTACGGCGACACGCTGGGGCTCAGTTCCACCTCCATGCTGCTGGCCCTGCTGCTGGTACAGGTGCTGGGGCTGCCTTTCTGCCTTGTCTACACCAAGCTGGCGGCCCGGTTCGGCGCACAGTTCATGGTGGGCGTGGGCATCTGCATCTACATGGGCATCACGGTGTTCGGCTTTTTTGTGCGCAGCGAGTGGCAGTTCTGGGTGCTGGCGGTGCTGGTGTCCACCAGCCAGGGCGGCATCCAGGCGCTTTCCCGCAGCACCTTTGGCAAGCTGATCCCTGACAAAAACCGCTCGGGCGAATTTTTCGGCTTTTACGACATCTTCGGCAAATTCTCCGCCATCATCGGGCCGTCGCTGGTGGGGCTGTGTTCCGCCATCGCCGCCAATGTGATCTATCGCCGCGAGGGCATCGATGCGGCCACCGCGCCCGCCACCCTGCTGGAGGCCATCAGCCAGCGGGCCGCTCCCTGGGGCGTGCTGAGCATCCTGATCATCTTCCTGATCGGCGCGGCGCTCTTTTTCTTCGTGCTGCCCCGCTATCAAAAGCGGGAGGCCGAGGGACAGAAATAATTCCCTCCGCCATGCCGCCGCCTTGACCGCCCCGGTGCGCCCGGACGGCTGTTTTTACGGCCATCCGCCCGGCTGCCGCACAGCGCCAAAAAAGCGCGGCGCCAGGATAAACTGTCTTTCATTCCACAAATACTTGATCTGAACCGAAAAGACCGGACCGCCGCCGGGCGGCCCGGTCTTTTGCGGCGGCAGGGCGCCGCCCGGTTTTTGGGAGGTCCATTTATGCCCGACGCATACGCACATATCCGCACCGCCCGGCACGCGCTGGCCCTTTCGGGGGTGAGCCTGCCCTCCGACGTGGCTTTCCGGGCCGGCGCAAACGGGCCCGACCCGTTTTTCGTCTATCGGTTTTGGGAAAGCCGTCCGGCCGCAGACCTGCCCTCTCTGGCCCAGCGCCTGCACGCCGAGCAGGCGGGCCCGTTTCTGGCCGCCCTGGCGCGGCTGGCCGTCACGCCCGCCCAGCAGAGCTACGCCGCAGGCTTTGCACTGCACAACGCGCTGGACAGCCTGGCCCATCCCTACGTGGCCTTTCTGACGGCAGAGGGCGCCCCCTATGATATTCCGCAGGGGCACTGCTATTATGAGGCGGCGCTGGACACCGCGCTCTGGCGGCGGGACGGCGGGCGCGGGCTGCCGCCCCTGGACCTGGTCGCCCCGCCCCTGATCACGGCGGAACTGGGCGAAACGGCGGCGCTGTTGGTGCGCGCCGTGGGTGAGGTGTACGGCGCACAGCTCCCCTTTCCCGCCGTGGTGGATGCGTTCTCCCATTTCCGCCTGGCGCGCTGGTTCTTCCGCTCCCGCTTTGGGGTGAAAAAGCTGGCCGCCCGCGGGATCGACGCGGCCCTCAAAAAACCGCACTACGCGCTCAGCCATACTCAACCGCGCAAGCTGTTGCCCGGCCTGCCGCAGGAATGGACCGATCCCTTTACCGATGAGGAAAAAACGGGCGGGATCGACGCGCTGCTGGCCGCCGCGGAAGAGCGCGGGGCCGGCCGCCTGACGGCGCTGCGGCGGTACTGGGACGGCGGGCTGCCGCTGGACGATCTGGCACGGCTGCTGGGCAGCGCCAGCTACGAGACCGGCCTGCCCTGCTGACGCCGCCCGCCTCACCTGCCCCAACATCTGCAGAAAAAGCAGGCCGGCAGGCACGCCGCTTTTCTCCGCGTCAGCCCGTCGAAAAACGATTTTCGCACCCCCTTTTTAGTGCAGGCGCTGATACCGGCCTGCTTCTCCCTCTATTCGCGAAAGCACATAAAAGAGGACTTCCCCTTTCTTCGGTGAAGCCCTCTTTTATGTGTTCCTCCCCATCAGAACCAGTGAGGATACCGTTTTCGATATCAAAGTATTCCCTGCATGTTCTTTAAATTTATTTTTATAAATTTTGCCGCTTAAACCCGCATCAAAAAAAAGACCGCCACGCTTAAAAGTATCGTTGCCAGACCCATCAGGAGGAACATCGTGGAGGTAAAGCTTTTGGAAATTGGTCTGTCCACATAACACTTTTGGGGATCGCTCGGATCATAATAAACCGCCATCCTGCTGCCGATCGGCCACAGCTGCTCTGCCAACTGACGCACATTTGCAACAGGGCCGATCTCCACATGCAGCCACCCTTTTTCATCTTCATGGGCTTTTGACTGCACAGGTACGGGTAATCCGGATATTCTCTTTATCTTTACCCCGCGAAATTTTTTCCTGGCTTGATAATGCTTCCCGGCAACCGTATATTCCAATATTGGATACATTCTTCCTGCACCTGGAAATCCGTACCGCACCACGGTCCCGCTGGTCTTATCTGTACACAGATCACACCGCTTTTTAAGGACGATATTTAGGAGAATACCAGTCAAAATCAATATCGCGCCAAGCCCTCCGACCGTTATCAATTCCAACCACGCAATTTGCAATTCAGACATAACGTTTCCCCTCGCAGACTTGATCCCGGCGTTTTTTGACATCCATATTATACCAGTTCCATCTATCTGCAACAAGAAAAAGCCGTACTTCCCGCAAGAGAAAAAGATACTCGTCATCCAATCGCAAGAATTATTTATCCACTGTTGCTTCCTCCCCGTAAATGACAGACGACACGATCTTCACAAACTCTTCCTTCTCCAGTTGTTCCGCAACAAGCTGATACTCTATGCCATCCCGCTCAAATTCAGCCACATACATATCATAATGGCCGGACGGCTCGTGTGTATCCGGGGCATATGGTCCATAAGGCATGGAACGATATCCAAAAGTTACTGCTGTTCCGTCTATATCAGAAGTTTTCGCCTCATTTTCCGGCAGGAGATAAATGCAATCGTTCAAAAGCCCGATCTTTGAAACAATAATAGAAAAGCCCTTGACCGCTGCGATCTCTTCTGTCAATTTGGGGCTGCCGTCTTTATAATAGGCGTGGTAAAAACCGAGCCATACGGTATCTTCTGCAATTTTTCCCCTCTTATCGGTGATCACCACTGCGGTCTCATTGCCGGGCGCTGGCGTCAGTCCCTCGGAGATATAGGCGGGAGTCAGGTCCTTTCCATAGTAATCCATGATCTCGTCCTTATCCCAGGTGACCTCATCATACAGGTCAGGGTCATACCATCTG
The DNA here is from genome assembly GCF_014287275.1 of Anaerofilum hominis. Taxonomy (GTDB): domain Bacteria; phylum Bacillota; class Clostridia; order Oscillospirales; family Ruminococcaceae; genus Pygmaiobacter; species Pygmaiobacter hominis. Next base: position 648,098 of record NZ_JACONZ010000002.1, on the reverse strand, counting down.
CGGCCAGCGTCTGCAAATTCGGAGATCTCATTGAACACGATATCTTCCATGCTGATATGGAGTTTCGAATCGGCCGGAGGGGCATCGTTACTCGGATCATTCAGGATAACGTCATCCGGATGACCCGGCAATAAAGCGCCCGGACGGTTGAACCAGGTGGGGAGCACAGAGCCCACAGCAACGGCCAGCGCTGCCAGACAGGCCGCCGCAGCGCCCCATCTCACCCAGCCGGGCCTTTTCTTTACACGCGGTGCATGCGCCTCTTTTATATAATTTTCATCAATGTCACTGAGAACTTCACAAAAATCGATCTTCTTCATAGGTCAAACCCCCTCTTGGATAGATAGTTGTGCAGTTTCAAACGCAGGCGGCTGAGGGTCACAGATACATTTTTCTCTGTCATACCAAAACGGCTTCCAATATCCGAGAGACTGTCAAAATACCAGTATCGGCAGACGAATATGTTTCGCTTGTCGGCTGACAGCGCATCCAGAAAATCATTGATCGCGGCGACAAGTTCCTTATGGTCCATCTCCTGTTCCACAGGAGCCCCTGCGGACAGGTAGTCCGACAACTCCTCCAAAACAAGCGGCAGCTGCCCCCCGCCGCGCTTAGCTGCGGCATTGTGCCGGTATCTGTTCAGGGACAAGTTCCTCACGATCTTGCCAAGGAATGCAGACAGCATCCTCGGTTTATGGGGCGGTATGGAGTTCCACGCGCTCAAGTAGGTATCGTTGACGCATTCTTTTGCATCCTCTGTGTTTCCAAGAATATTTTTTGCAATAGAAGTGCAGTAGACGCCGTACTTGGCGGAGGTCTCCAAGATCGCTTTCTCATTCCTGTCCCAGTAAAGCTGTACGATCTTCTGGTCCTCCATGGGAAAGTCACCTCCCCTTTTTTATTTTTGAGCCTCTCATCTATCTACACAACTTCCGGGATAAAATCCTACACATTTTTGATAAAAAATTTCTATTTTGCCCGATCCCGCTGCGATCCTGCCTGTAGATGGAAACAGGCCGCTTTAAAGACGAGAGCGGTCCCTCGCGTTCAGCATCGCTGGACCTGTTATAGGACGGTCCTTTCGTGATACAGACAAAGCTTTTACTCTCAAACGCTTATTTTAAAAAGGGAGTTTTTCCCATTTCTCTTTACAATGCTCAGATAAAATGCTATACTAAGCGAGTAAAAATTGAATGTTCGCCGGCTTTGCCGGAATGATTCCAACTTTTTCTGTTTCCCTGGATAACTGAAACAGAGACGGTTGGGATCTTTTTTTGTGCTTTTTTGCACCCATTCAAGAAAAAACGCCGCAATTTCCGTCCCTGCTGCCGCGCCCCCTCTGCGGGCCGGGCGCGGGGACCTGCGGCCGCACAAAACCGTGAAAGGAAGGTTTTTAAAATGCACTCTGCTCCAAACAACAAGATGGCGGCAAAACCTGTTTTCCCGCTGCTGATGAGCATGGCGCTGCCGCCGATGCTCTCCATGCTGCTAGGCAGCCTGTACAACATCATCGACAGCATGTTCGTAGCGCGCTACAGCGCCGACGCGCTGACCGCGGTCAGCCTCGCTTTTCCGCTTCAAAACTTTGCGCTTGCCGTGGCGGTGGGCACCGGCGTGGGTATCAGCAGTTACATCGCCCGCAAACTGGGCGAGGGGGACCGGGACGCCGCCAACAGCGCGGTGGCCCACGGGCTGCTGCTCTCACTGGCCCACTATCTGCTCTTTGTGCTGCTGGGGCTTTTTCTCACAAAGCCGTTTTTGTCCATGTTCACCAGTTCCCCCGTCATCCTGGGGCTCGGGGCGGACTATCTGTTTATCGTTCTGGTGGGCTGCGTGGGCCAGCAGGTACAGATCGCCATTGAAAAAATGCTGCAGGCCACCGGCAATATGGTCTGGCCCATGTTGATGCAGGCGCTGGGCTGCGTGGTCAATATCATCCTTGACCCGATCATGATCTTCGGGTTGTTCGGCTTCCCTGAGATGGGGGTGCGCGGCGCAGCCCTGGCCACCATTATCGGCCAGCTGGCTTCGATGGCTCTTGCCTTTTTTTCTCTGTTCAAAAAAGAGCATGAGGTGCGGCTTGACCTGCGGCGTCTCAAGTTCCGCCCCGCGGTGATCGGCGAGATCTACAACGTGGGCGCGCCCACCATCCTGATGAACAGCCTGGGCAGCGTGCTGGTGATGGGGCTCAACAGCCTGTTGATGCGCTTTTCCGAGGCAGCGGTCTCGGTGTTCGGCATCTATTACAAGCTGCAGACCTTTGTCTTTATGCCGGTCAGCGGCATGGCCCAGGGCGCGATGCCGATCATGGGCTACAACTACGGCGCCCGCAGCCGCGGCCGCGTGGTGGCCTGTTTCCGGGACAGCCTGATCGTCTCGGCGGCCATCCTGGCCGCGGGCAATCTGCTGTTTGTGCTGCTGCCCGGCCCGCTGCTGGCGCTGTTCGGCGCAGGGCCGGAGATGACCTCCATCGGCGTACCCGCCCTGCGCATCTTGGGGTGCAGCTATCTGCCCGCAGCGCTGGGCTGCTGCATCCCCACCCTGTTCCAGGCGGTGGGCCGCGGCCGTTCCAGCCTGGTGATCTTCCTGCTGCGGCAATTCGCCATCACGCTGCCGCTGGCCTGGCTGTTGGCCGGGCCGATGGGGCTGGAGGGCGTGTGGGTCTCTTTCATCGTCGCCGAGGTGGCAGCCGCGGCCGCGGCCGCGCTGATGCTGGCGCAGCTGTTCCGCCGCGACCCGGTGCTCATCCGCGGATGCCCCACGCCGGAAAAGCAGGCATAGACGGAGGCCCCGGCCCGCGGCGCCTGCGCCTGGCCCGCAGCGCCTCTGTCCAGCCCGGTGCGGCACAGACACGGGTCACGGCCCCCCAGGCCTGACCCCACAAAAGGCAAAAAAGACGTCCCGCCTGCACTGCGGGACGTCTTTTTGTGCTCTGAGCCTCTCCGTGCGCCTCTGCGGGCGACGGTTTTCCACTGCGTCCGGGTTTTCGCGGCAGGCCCGGCGCCCGGGCCGCGCTGCCCCGGCAGGGAGTGACAGTGGAGAGCGGCCAAAACCGCCTTTACACCGGGCCCCTCCGTCGCCCCCGCGCATCGCCATGCCCGGGCGAGGTATTCCAAGACGGGCCGCCGCCTTTTTTGCCGTGCCCGGGCGCCGGCAAAAGCCGCGCGGCGCGCGGCCCGACGTTTCGATCTGCCTGCCGGCGGCGCGGCGGGTCAGATCTTTCCGATCTCTTTGAGCTGCTTTGCGTACGCCTTGCCCGCCGGCTGCGACGCGATGCCGCCCAGCGCGGTCTCCCGCAGCTCCATGGGCAGTTTTTTGCCCACCCGGTACATGGCGTCGACGCACTGATCTGCCGGGATGACGGAGCTTTGGCCCGCCAGCGCCAGATCGGCGGAGAGCACCGCGTTCACCGCGCCCGAGGCGTTGCGGTAGCTGCAGGGCAGCTGCACGAGCCCCGCCACCGGGTCGCAGACAAGGCCCATCACATTCATCAGGGCGATGCCGCAGGCGTTGGCCGCCATCTCGGCGGTGCCGCCCGCCAGCGTGACCGCGGCCGCGGCTGCCATCGCCGCGGCTGCGCCGCACTCGGCCTGGCAGCCGCCCTCAGCGCCGGACACCGTGGCGTTTTTGACGATGACCGCACCAAAGCCCCCGGCCACCAGCAGAGCGGAGAGGATCTCTTTCTCGCTGGAGCCATACCGCCCCGCCACCGCCAGCAGCACCGCCGGCAGGATACCGCAGCTGCCCGCAGTGGGAGCTGCGCAGATGCGCCCCATCGAGGCGTTCACCTCGCTGCAGGACAGGGCCATGGCCATCAACTCGTTGAGAAAAGGCCCGCAGATGCTCTCTGCGCCCACATACTGCTGCTGCCGGCTGGCCTGTCCCTCGATAAGGCCCAGCACCATTTTCTGGGGGCGCTGCAGCGCTTTGTTGGCGCTGGCCACCATCACCTCATATCTTTTTTTGAGGCCGTTGTAGATCTCGTCCTCGCTGAGCTCGGACAGCTCCATCTCATTCTTCAGGATGATGCGGTGCAGCGGCTCGCCGGTGCGGCGCTGCTCTTCCACCAGATCCGCGATCGTGTTGTACATCTTTTGTCCCTCCCCCTCATTCAAATGTTGATGGCGCGCACGCTGCGCACGTTGGGCAGCTGACGGATGCGCTGCACCAGGTCGCTGCCGATGCGCCCGTCCGTCTCGATGACGCAGTTTGCAATATCCCCTTTCGCCACCCGGGACACCCGCATGACGGCGATGTTGAGGCCGCTTTCCGCCAGCAGCCCGCTGACCGCGCCCACCACGCCCGGCTTGTCGTTCTGGGTGATGAGCAGGGTGGGCGCTTCGGCCCGGATATTGGCCGCCAGGCCATCGATGTCGGTGATCTTGATCCGTCCGCCGCCCACTGAGCAACCCGTCACCTGCGTCTCGCCGCCGTCGTCACAGTAAAAGGTGATCACCGCCGTGTTCTCATGGGCATCGTCCAGCTCCACGTCATAAAATTCGTACTCCATGCCCGCCTCGGCCGCCAGCGGCTCGATATTCTTGATGCGCTCGTCGTCCTCCTGAAAGCCCATTGCGCCGGCCAGCAGCGCTTGGCGGGTGCCGTGCCCCACGCCGGTCTTTGCAAAGGACCCATACAGCCCAAAAGTCACCCGGTGGAACGGGCGCTCGGCGATGATGCGGGCTACCCGGGCCAGTTTGGCCGCCCCGGCGGTGTGCGACGAGGAGGGGCCGATCATGACCGGGCCCAGCACCTCGAACAGGCTGATGTTCATCTTGTGTTCCCCCTTGCGCGGCGGCTGCGGCCGCCTTTTTCTATTACTCTACCCCATTTGCGCGCTTTGCGCAAGACAAAAGAACCGCGCGGCGCGCCGGGGCCTCCCCCGTGCCGCCCGGTCCCGCCCTGCTGCAGCCGTGTCCCACGCGCCCCCGCACCGCCGACGCCGGATGTCCGCGGCAAATATTGCCTGCGCCCCGTGCTTTCGGCGGGCCGCGCGTTCCCGTGCGCAGCGGCGCGGCGCACAGAGGTGTCCCCGGACGGCAGTTCCCCGCGCACGCCGCACGCAGCTTCCCGCTCGCCCCGCACGGCCGTTTGCACGCCCGCCGGCATTGCGGTATAATGGAGGCGGCAAAGAGCGGCCGCAGCAGGCCGGGACGCTGAAACAGCCCCTGCTTTAAGCCTCCGCGCCGGGGCCCGGGGCTGAAGCGCCGCCAAAAAGCGGCGCTGGGGAAACGCCCCGCCTTTTGCGCCGCAGCAAAAAACATCCGGGAGAATCCAATGGAAATCGCGACCTATACCAAAGACATCCTGATCGAACAGACCGAATGCGACCTGAAAAACCGCATGACCCTGGGGGCGCTGCTGCGCCGCGCCCAGCAGGCCGCCACGGGCCACTGCGACGCGGTGGGGGTGACCACCAGCTATCTGCTGGGCTACCACACCGCTTTTCTGCTGGTAAAGGCCAGCGTGGAGACCATGCGGGACCTGCGCCCGGGGGAAAAGCTGCGGATCGTCACCGAACCCAGCGCCCCGGCCCACGCCTTTTACAACCGATTTACCAGCTTTTACGGCGAGGACGGCGCGCTGGCCGCCGCGGTGGACTCGCGCTGGGTGCTGGCGGACACTGACAGCCGCCGGGTGCTGCGCCGCCCGCCCGAGGGGCTGGTGATACCGTTTTTTGAGCGGGTGGAAAAGGAACAGGACGTCTCGGTGGTGCGGGCGCAGGTGCAGGAGGATGCGGGCCAGGCCACGGCCGTCTACTCCCGCGTGGACCTCAACGGGCATCTGAATAACACCTATTACGGAGATATCCTCTGCGATGCGCTGCCGGCGGAAGTCTGGCTGGGAGAGCGCGGCTTCCGCAAAGCCGTTCTCGCCTACCGGGTGGAGCTGCCGCTGGGCCAGACGATGGCGCTGGCCCGCGGCCGGGCCGATTATCACGGCGCGCCTTGCTGGTATGTGGAGGGCGTGCGGGAGGGCGCGCGCTGTTTTGAGGGCAATATTTTGTTTTGAGCCCGGCCCCGGCCGGGAGAGGAAAAGGAGGATCGGAGCATGGAACTGCACGAGATCTTAAAGGGCTCGCCCATCATTGCGGCGGTCAAGGATTACGACGGGATGCGCAAAGCGCTCAGCTGCGACAGCGAGGTGTTTTTCATCCTCTTCGGCACCATCTGCGACATCGGCGATATCGTGGACGAGGTCAAGGCCGCGGGCAAGATCGTCTTTGTGCATCTGGACCTGATCGAGGGTCTGGCGGGCAAGGACGTGGCGGTGGATTTTCTCCTCAAGACCACCAAGCTGGACGGCATCATCTCCACCAAGCCCGCACTGCTCAAATATGCCCGCACCAAGGGCCTGCTGACCGTGCAGCGCTTTTTCCTGCTCGACTCGATCGCGGCGGCCAACGTGGACCGGCAGTTCGCCACCAGCAAGCCGGATATGGTGGAGGTGCTGCCCGGGCTGATGACCTCCGCCATCGCCGGGATCGCGCGGGAACACCCGGACACCCCCGTCATCGCGGGCGGCCTGATCAAGACAAAGGAGGACGTCATGAACGCGCTGAACGCAGGCGCCGCGGCGGTGTCCTCCACCAACCACGACGTGTGGTTCATGTGAGCACCGGCCTTTCGGCGCCCTGTGCCCCGGGCAGGGCCGCCGGACTGCCCGGGGGGGAAGGTTTTCGCCGCCCGCTCCGCAGACCATCCTTTGCCTTAACTGTCCAAGGCAGCCGTGACCCGGCTGCCTTTTTGTTTTTGCGATAGAGCGCCGCGGGAGCCTTTTTTCAGCCGCTCAGCCGCCCGTGCCAGCAGCGGAGAAAGGCGTGCCGCCCGGGCCAGCTTTTTTCCGCGCGGTACAAAAAACACCGGCGGCAAAAGGGACCGGCGGCCCTCCCTGCGTGGGAGGGCTGCCGGTCCCTGCGGTTCCCGCACAGACGGGCCGGGATGCCGCCTGTTCTTCAGCGCGTCTTTTCGCACCACCACTCCGGGCGCTTCAGGCGCGGCGGCAGCCGGGTGGCCCCGTCTCCTCTGGCCGCGTTGATCTGGCTTTGGGTGAGAAAGATGCTCTCGCTGAGGTCTGCCCCGCGCAGGTCTGCGTCCCGCAGGTCAGCGCCCAGAAAATTCGCCCCTGTCAGCACACAGCCCGAGAGATCGGCCGCGATCAGCAGCCCCATGCCGAAATCCGCCCCCGTCAGGCTGCCGCGCAGACGCCGCCCGGCGCCGTCCCTGACCTGCCGGGCGGGACGCCCGCGCAGCACCTGCTGCTGGGTCAGGGAAATGGCGCGGCGCAGGGTCCGATCGGCGTTTTTCCTCCACTGTTCCTCCGCCCCGGCCGGCAGCGGCTGCGGCAGCATCGCCTCCAACCGCTGTTCCTCCGCGATCAGGCGTTCCAGCCCGGGGAGCAGCGCCCCCGCCGGGCGCAGCGAAGCGGCGCAGACCAGATACCAGAGCGTCTGCCGCAGCCGGACGAGGGTCAAAAATACCGCGCAGAGCTGCGCGCGCCCCTCGGGCTCCCCGTTTTCCCGCAGGCCGGAGCAGAGCGCCGCGGCCCGCTGCCCCGCGCCCAGGCAGTCATAGGCGCGGCAGCCGCGGCAGCCGCGTTCTTCCAGCCGGTCATGGATGGCGCAGAGCCAGTCCGCACGCAGGTGTCTGCACGGCACGCCGGACGGCTTGTCCGCCGGAAACCCGTCGCTTTTTGAAAACCAGAGCGCGGTGCAGCACAGGCCCGCGCAGCGCGTACAGTCGCCCCGCAGCTCCGCCGTCAGCGCCGGATAGCGGTCCTCACCCCAAAGCTCACTGTTCATCCGCTTTCCCCTCTCTCTGCCCCGCTGCCCGCTTCGGCAGGGACAGCAGCGATACGGTGCCCAGGATCAGCGCAAAACCCGCGGCGTCCCAGCCCGTAAATTTTGCCCCCAGCACGGCGGCGGACACAAGGATCGCCGTCACCGGCTCCACACTGCCCAGCAGGCTCGCCTTGAGCGGGCCCACGATGCTGGCCCCCTTGAGAAAAAGAGAGAACGCCAGCGCGGTGCCGACCACGATGATGCCGCCCAGCAGTAAGAGCAGCCCGCCGTCCCAGGTCACCCGGGTGTTCCAGGGCCGCACCAACGCGGACAGCAGCACCCCCGCGAACAGCATGCCGAAGCCCACCACGGTCCAGGTGCTATAGCCCCTTGCCAGCAGCCCGGAGGAGAGCAGCGTGTAAAGCGCCGCCCCCACAGCGGCCCCCAGGCCGTAGCCCAGGCCCTGCGGGGTAAGGGCAAGGCCGGTGAGATCCCCGTGGGTCGCCAGCAGAAAGGTGCCCAGCAGCGCCCCCGCGATGGCCGCCGCTTCGGCGCGGCGCGGGCCGCGCCGTTCCCGGACGCAGTAAACGCCCAGGATGAGCACCGGCGACAGGGTCTGCAGCACGGTGGCCGTGCCCGCATTGGAATACTGCACGGCAGAAAAATAGGTGAACTGGCACAGCAGCATCCCAAAAACGGAAAAGGTCACCAGGGACAGGGCGTCCCTGCGGCTGCGGAAAATCGCGAACAGATCTTTTCCCTCCGCAAAAAAGCCCGTCAGCAGCAGCAACAGCCCCGCGCCGACCAGCCGCAGCGAGACCAGCCAATCCGCCGTGACCCCGCGGCTCTCAAACAGGTATTGTCCCATACAGCCGGAAATGCCCCAGCAGATGCCGCCGCCCAGCGTGAACAGCACCCCCGCCAGCCGCCGGCTCCCTCTCTCTTTTTCCATCCGATGCTCCATTCCGGCCGCGGTCTCCCCGCGGCCCCGATGATAAGATCCGCTCTTTGTTTCACGGCTTATTATAGAACAAAACCCTGTCTGCCGGCAAGACCGGGCCCGCCGCGTCCCGGGCCGTTTTCCGCCGCCGCACCCGGCACGGTGCGCGTTCCCCCTGGCTTTTGCCCCTCCCCCGCATTGACGGGGCAGGGCAAACCTGCTAGGATGGGGACAGTGACACCCTTTCCTGAAAGGGAGAAAAGGAGGCCCGTTTTGGATGAGACCCTGCTGGCCCTGCTGGCGAAAGACTTTCCGTCGGCAGAGGCCGTCTCCACCGAGATCATCAACCTGCACGCCATCCTTTGCCTGCCCAAGGGCACCGAGTATTTTTTCAGCGACCCGCACGGAGAAGCGGAAGCTTTCGGCCACCTGCTCAACACCGCCTCCGGCGTTATCCGGGACAAGATCGAAGGCCTGTTCGCGCGCTCGGTGCCGCTGGCGCAGCGGGAGGAACTGTCCCTGCTGATCACGCAGCCTGAAACTGTGCTGCCGGCGCGCGCCGGGCAGCCGGGCTTTGAGGACTGGTGCCGCATCGCCATCTACCAGACGGTGCAGGTCTGCCGCCAGCTTGCCTCCAAATACACCCGCTCCAAGGTGCGCAAAATGATGCCCGCCCGTTTCGCCTATATCCTGGATGAACTGCTTCACGCGGACACCGAGGAGAACAAGGAGGAGTACTACGCGGCCATCATCGACTCGATCACCGCCACCGGCATTGCCGTGGGCTTTCTCACCGAGCTGTGCGCCCTGGTCCGGCGCTGCGCGGTGGACCGGCTGCACATCCTGGGCGACATCTTTGACCGGGGCCCTCATGCCGATGAGATCATCGAGCAGCTGATGACCTTTCCGGACGTGGACGTGCAGTGGGGCAACCACGACATCCACTGGCTGGGCGCCTATCTCGGCAGCCCGGTGTGCGCGGCCAGCGTGGTGCGTCTGGGCATCAGCTACAACAACTTCGACCTGCTGGAGGACGGTTACGGCATCAATCTGCGCGCCCTTTCGATGTTTGCCGCCCAGGTCTACCGCCACGACCCCTGCACGGTCTTTCGCCCGCATCTGCTGGATCAGAACACCTACGACCCGGTGGACGAGGCGCTGGCCGCAAAAATGCATAAAGCCATCGCGGTCATCCAGTTCAAACTGGAAGGGCAGCTCTACCGCCGCCACCCGGAATACGGCATGGCGGAGCGCAGCCTGCTGGAGCGGGTGGACTACCGCGCGGGGACCCTGTGCACAGACGGCCGCACCGTGCCGCTGCAGGACCGCCTGTTCCCCACCGTCGACCCGGCCGACCCTCTGGCGCTCACACCGGAGGAACAGGCGCTCATGGACACGCTGACCCTCTCTTTCACCCACAGCAGGGCCCTGCGGCGGCATTTCCGGTTTCTGTTCTCCCACGGGGGCATGTACAAGATCTGCAACGGCAACCTGCTGTACCACGGCTGCATCCCCATGACGGCGGACGGCGCTTTCGACGCCGTGACGCTGGACGGGAGGCGGCTGTCCGGCCGCGCCTATCTGGACGCGGTGGACCGCAAGCTGCACGACGCGTTTTTCGGCGCGCCCGGCAGCCCCGCGCGCGAGGATGCGCTGGACTATATCTGGTATCTCTGGTGCGGCCCGCGCTCGCCCCTGTTCGGCAAAAGCAAGCTCTCCACCTTTGAGCGCTACTTCACCGGCGACGAAGCCCTGTGGCAGGAGACGCTGGACCCTTATTACACCTTTATCGAAAAGCGGGAGACCTGCGAAAAGATCCTGGCCGAGTTTGGCCTGCCGCCGGCGGGTTCTCACATCGTCAACGGGCACGTGCCCGTGCGGGCGGGCGAGCACCCGCGCAAGGGGGACGGGCTTCTTTACATCATCGACGGCGGCATCTCCAAGGCCTATCACGGCCGCACCGGCCTGGGCGGCTATACGCTGATCTTCAATTCCCATCACCTGGCCCTGGCGGAGCATCGCCCCTTTGAGGAGATCCGTCAAAACCCCGCCGCCAGCGCCCCGAAAGTCCAGATCGTGGAACCCATGCCCCGCCGCCTGCGGGTGGCCGATACGGACACCGGCGCCCTGCTGCGCGGGCAGATCGCGCGGCTGGAAGAACTGCTCGCCGCCTACCGGGGCGGCCTGCTGCCCGAGCGGGGCTGACAGGGCGCGCCGCCGCAAAAAAAGCCGTGTGCGGATGCACACGGCTTTTTTCTCATTCTCCCTGCGGCGGATGCGGGGCCTGTCCCGCTCACTCGGCGGCGATAGTTTCTCCCCGGCGGCGGCGCTGGACAAAGTCCCAGTTCATCAGCCGCAGCACCCGGTTCACCTGCGCCAGCTCTTCCAGGCTGATGTCCAGGCGTTTTGAGAGGTGTTCGAGATATCTCATATCGTACTCGAGATGGTTCTGATAGACCTCCCGCCCCTTTTCGGTGGGGTACAGGCGGCTGATGCGGGAATCCGTCTCGCCGTCCACCTGCACCACCAGCCCTTTCTGGACCAGTTTCTGCACCACCGCGGAGGTCGCGCCTTTGGTGCGGAACATCTTTTCCGACAGCTCGGTCTGATTGATCCCCTCCTCCTGCGCGATTGCTTTGAGGGTGTAGACCTCGTTGGGAAACAGCAGGATATCGCTGCCGTAATAGCGCGGCTTGTTCTCCGCCGAGCGCATCAGCCGCCCGTGCATATACAGGTTATCCACCATGTCGGAAAGCTCGCGCAGCTCTTTTTCGTATTTCATCCGCTCACCCCGCGTCCGCCCCGCGGCAGGCCGAACAGGGGCGCCCTGCCGGCCGGGAAGCTTGTACCTGGCCGTTTTTTCCATATCATGCGTCCTATTCTACTACAATTCCGCCGGCGGAACAAGGGGGGCTCTGCGGCGTCAGGCAGGCTCTTGTGCCTCTGCCGGGGCCTTGACGCTCATGCGCATCAGGCCAAACCCGGCCAGGGCCACCGCGCCGAAGATCAGGAACATCCAGCGGAAGCTGAAATGCTCCAGAAAGATACCGGCGAAATAGTTGCCCACCGTGCCGCACAGGGCCATCTGCACCGCAGCGCCCACCGTCACCGCCAGCGCGCGGTTTTTGGGCGGGATAATGGTGCTCACATACTCGATGGTGGAGGGCTGGAAAATGCCGAACGAGATGGACTCGAACAGCTGGATCCACACCATCATCCACAGATCGCGCACCAGACAGATGCTCAGCACCCGCAGGGCGGTGAGCAGATAGCCCACCTGGATCATGCGCTCGATGCCAAAGCGCTTGAGCAGACGCGGATAAAAGAACATAAACGGGGCGATGCCAATGGTGCACATGGCCATGGCGATGCCCTGGTGCCGGCTGTTGCCCCCAAAATCGATGAGGATGCTGGGCATATAGGTGAGGATGGCCCGCCAGCCCATGTTCACCAGAAAGACGGCGATGATATAGTAGCGGTACTTTTTGTTGCGGAACAGCGCCCGCAGCGCCTGGCCCATCGACTCGGCTTTCTGCCCTTTTTCCCTGCGGCCGGCACAGGGGATGCCCTGGAACAGCAGCACAAACACCAGCGCCAGCGCCATGAAAAGGGCGTGGAAGAGAAAGATCTTGTCGTTGCCGAACCGCGCCAGCGCGTCGCCGATGACCAGTGCGGCCACCGCGCTGGACAGGCTGCCCATACCGCGCGCCACGCTGTAGTTGATGCGCGGGTTATCCGCTTTGGCCAGATTGGTCCAGGTGTCCAGCAGGCCGATCATCGAGTAATCGAAAAAAGCCACCAGCAGGATGCTGGCCAGCGCCAGCGGAAAAAAGCCTGCTGTGGGCCCCAGCAAAAAGGCGCCGGGGATGGTGACCAGCATGCCCACCGTGACGATGCGCTTGATGGGGAACCGGGTGTCGCTGAGCTGTCCCAGCAGCGGCTGGGAGACAAGGTTGATGAGCGAGTTGCAGGTCATGATCAGACCGATATCGCTCGTGCCGTAGCCCCAGCCTTTCAGGTATACCGTGAGAAAAGAGAAATACGAGGTATACGACGCGTAATAAAACAGATAGACCAGGCAGATGAAGAGATATTGCCGTTTCTGTCTTTTCAGATCCATCGGGCTTTCACATCCATTTCATCTGAAATTTCAAAACACAAAAGGAAACCGCCGGTTTTGCCCTGCGCGCCCCCGCCGCGCCCCGGCTGGGCGGCGGGGGGCGCGCAGGGCGGCATGGCAAATTTTGACCGGCGTTTTCGCAGGGACGCGGTTGGAAAGGACAGGCAGTGAAAAAGCGGGCCCAGGCAGGGGCTTTTCCCGCCGCTGCGGACAGCCGCGGCAGACGGCCGCGCCACCCTCACAGCCTTGGCGCTGCGGAAAAGCGCCCGGCTGTGCAAAAAAGGGGCGGGGCTCAGCCGTTGTTTTTACCGGGTCCGGCCGGCCGCTTTACAGGCATCTGCCCGCGGCTTCGATCAGGCTGTCCAGGAAACGGCCCGTGTCCATATCGTAGACCACCTCTACATTTTGGGGCAGGGCTTCCAGGGCGCCGGCGTAGTCGCAGACCGTGGCCCCGTCAAAAAATTCGCCGCCGATGTTGATGTCGACGTGCATCCTGCGGCTGTCGGTGACCAGGGTGGGGTCGATCACGCCCGCCACTGCGCAGGCGTCGTGGATCGGCGCGCGGTCGCCCAGCTCCAGCCGGGTCAGCGCTTTGTTGTGGTTTTCACGGAAATAGGACAAAAGGTCCGCCACCATGCCGCCGGTCCTGTTGCCCAGCGCCCGCAGGCGGTCGACGGTGTCCTGGTCAAACAGCACCCGATAGGTGACGTCATAACCGAACATCGTGATGGGCACCCCGCTCTCAAAGACGATTTTTGTCGCCTCGGCGTCCACAAAGGTGTTGAACTCCATAAACGGACGGCTCAGCACAAATTCGCTGGTGCCCCCCATCAGGGAAATGCGCTCGATCTTTTCCAGCAGCTCGGGATACAGGCGCACCAGGAACCCCAGGTTGGTCAGCGGCCCCGTGGCGATCAGCGTGACCTTTTCATCGCTCTCCCGCAGGACCTTCGCCATCATCTCGACCGAGTGCAGGCCGCAGGCCTTTTTCGGGTTCTCTGCGGGGAAGGTGAAGCCGTCCATCCCGCTGACGCCGTGCACGCTGGCGCCGGTGATCTTTTTCTCTTCTGCGGGCACCGTCTCCTGAGGGCGCATTTTTTTGCGGGACGCCATAAACGACTCCATCACCTGCGCGTGGCTGCGCACCATGGGGTCCTGATAGCCCATGGCCACCGGGATCTCGTCCGCGCCGATATAGTGCAGCACGTTGAGCGCGTTCTGCGTGGTGTTCCGGATGGTGTTGTTTCCAGCCACCGTCGTCACCGCACGGATGTCCAGCTTTTGGCTGCCGTACGCCAGCACCAGCGCCATCATGTCGTCATGGCCGGGGTCGCAATCGATTATAACCGGGATCTTTTTCATCATAACTACCAACCCTTTCTGCCGCGCGCCGCCCAAAAAGCGAGCCTTGCAAACGGCAAATCAAATTTTTTAAAATCGGCGGCAGGGCCTGCGCGCGCGCTTTTTCACACAGACGGCCGGCCCGCAGCCCCTGCCCCGTCTTTTTTACAGCTTGCCCCGCGCTTTGGCCGCGCGGCGCTTGCGGCTCATGGCGTAGAGGATCAGGCCGATGACCGTGGTCAGATAGGGGATCATCTGGATGAACTCGGCCGGCAGGCTGAGCACCTGCAGCGTGCTGGACAGCGCGTCGGCGATGCCGAAGATAAAGCTGGCCAGAAAAGTGCCGATGGGGGTGCCGTTGCCCAGATTCTGCGCCGAGAAGGCCATATAACCGCGCCCGGCGGGAAACAATTAGTTTAATAGATTGACGGTTTATCTATAAAACTATATGGCATTTAGAATATATCACCCTCTTCCAAAATTGTCAACTGCTTTTGCTTCGAGCTCAGTGAGGCCGTATCTCCTCTGTCCGCACAGGCAGCTGCGCCGCAGCGGGATATTGGGAACATGCAAAATGCCCAGCCGGAAAATAAAAAGATCCGGCTCTCCGGGCAAAACAGTCCGGAGAGCCGGTAACGGTTTTTCTGCTGCTTTCAGGGCGCGGGTGCCGGATCTCCCCCGGCGCCCGCGCAGGTCTATTTTGTCAGGTGACGGTGCGCAGCCCGCTTTTCTCTGCGGCGTCCGCTTAGAACACCTCGATCTCGCGGCCCAGGGCAAAGGCGTACAGGCTGCACCGTCCCACGGGCAGGCCCAGACGGCGCTGCAGGGCCTCGCGGTAAAGGGCCAGCTGGGGCGCGTAAAGGTCGCGCAGCTGTTCCGGCGTTTTATTGCGGTCGGTCTTGTAGTCCACCAGGGCCAGCTCGCCGTCCTTTTCGATCACGCAGTCGGCCACACCCTGCACCAGCACCGGCTCATAAGCCAGCGGGCCGGCGAGGGCCGCGGCGCTGCCGGCCGGGATGCGGGTAAAAAAGGCGTACTCGCGCAGCAGCCGGTCGGCGGAGAGCATGCGCTCCATCAGGGGCGAGCGGAAAAAGGTCTGCAGCGCCGCGCGGTCGGCAGCGGCCGCCGTGATCTCGCTCACCCGTCCCTCCCGCACCAGCCGCTCCAGCTCGGCCCTGAGATCGCGGCGCGCGGCGGCAAAGTCGGCGTACTGCAGCACCGCGTGCAGCGCCGTGCCCCGCTCTGCGGCGGAGAGGCCGGACGAGTATATGAAAGAGGGGCGCCGGAGCGGGGTCTCCGCCTCGTCCCGCGCAGCGTGTACCAGCGAGGAGACCGACACCTTGGCCGGAACCGAGAGCAGCGCCTCCCGCGGATAGCGCCAGGCAAAATGGCGCTGCAGCGCCTCCAGCAGCTCCGGGTCCGGGGCCGCCGTGCGCCCTGCGGGCTGCGTGCCGGCGGCCTCCCCCTCGGGATGGAGGGGCGCTTTGACCAGCCGGGCCGACAGCGAGCCCTGCGGCGCAGCGGCCAGCGGCAGCTGTGCCGCGCCCGCAGCGGCCCGCAGTTCCTCTGCCTGCGGATGCAGCAGCGCCGCCATGCACAGCCAGTCGGCAAAGCTGCCCGCCCCCGCCGCCACCTGCGGAGTGAGCCCTCCCGCGCCCAGCAGGGTCACCGCCAGCCGCCCCAGCATCCGCGCCGGGTCCTTGCTGGCCGCCGTCAGGAAAAGCCTGTCCCTGGCGCGGGTAAGGGCCACATAGAGCACCCGCATCTCCTCCGACAGCTGCTCGCGCAGCAGCGCCTGGCGGATGGCTCTCTGGGGCGCGGTGGGATAACGCGCGCCGTTTTTGCCGCGCAGGCATAGCCCCACCCCCAGCAGGGTATGGCGCAGCACCGGCGCGGTGTAAAGATCCTTTTTATTGAACTGCCGGGCCGTATCGGCCAGGATGCAGACCGGGTATTCCAGCCCCTTGGAGCGATGGATGCTGAGGATGCTCACCGTGCCCGCCGGGGGCTTTGCACCGCCTGCGGCGGGGCGGCTTTTTGCCAGCAGGGCGTTGTCCACGCTGCGCAGAAAGCCGGACAGCCCGCCGCTGCCCGCGGCGGCATAGCCCGCCGCCATGCGCACAAACTCCAAAAGCGCGGACCGCCGCGTCTCGCCCGCGTCCCCCTCGCCCTCCGCCACCTGCACGGCCAGCAGATATCCGGTGTCGGCCAGCAGTTTTTCGCACACCGCGTCCACCGGCAAAAAGGCCGCCTCGCTGCGCAGGGTCATCAGCTTTTCATAAAAGGCCCGCGCTTTTGGCTCCGCGCTGCGGGACACCGCGCCGAACAGGCTGCCCTCGGGCGTCTGCGCCCGCAGCCGCGCCAGCTCCGTGCTGGAAAAATCGAACATGGGGGAGGTCATCAGCGCCGCCAGCGGCACGTCCTGGGCGGGATTGTCCAGCACCCGCAGCGCCGCGATCATGGGCTGCACCTCGGGCAGGGTCAAAATGCCGTCGCCAAGGTCGGTGTGCGCCGGCACGCCCCGCGCCGCCAGCGCGTCGGCAAACGCCGCCGCCGCACCGCGCGGGGAGCGCAGCAGGATGCAAAAATCGCCAAAACCGCAGGGGCGCAGCGCCCCGTCACCGCCGCGCACCGGCGCGCCCTCGCGCACCATGCGCACGATCAGCTCCGCCACCGCGTCCGCCTCGCCGAAAGCCGGGTTCTCCGCCGCATCCACCACCAGCAGCTCTGCGCCGGGCAGGCCCGTATCCTGCGCGCCGGACCCCGGCAGCAGCAGCTCTCCGCCGCTGTAGTCCAGCTCGCCCACCTGGCGGCTCATCAACTGGGAAAAGAAATAGTTGATGCCCTCGATGACCCCTTTGGATGAGCGGAAATTGTGCTCCAGGATCAGGCTGGCCGGATAATGCGCGCCGTCATAGGGGGCAAAGCGGTCTTTTTTCTCGATGAAGATCTCCGGCATCGCCTTGCGGAACCGATAAATGCTCTGCTTGACATCGCCCACAAAAAACAGATCGGAGCCGTCGGGCGCGGCCAGCAGATGATACAGCAGATCCTGGATCGCGTTGGTGTCCTGGTATTCGTCCACCATCACCGCGTCGAACCTGCCCCGCACCTCGGCGGCCAGGGGGGTGGGGGCGCCGTCCTCGCCCGCCAGCAGCCGCAGCGCCAGATGCTCAAAATCGGAAAATTCCAGCACCTTGTCCGCCAGCTTTGCCGCAAAAAAGCGCTCGTCAAACAGGCGCACCGCCTCGCAGAGGGCCGCCACCAGCGGCCGCGCGGCGACGATATCCTGCCGGAATTCCTCTTCGCCGCAGAGCAGCTGATCTTCCAGGATCGCCGCCGCCTGCGCCTTAACGCCCGCGCGCAGGTCCTGCGCCAACTGCTTTGCCGGCCCGTCAAAACCGCGCACCGGCGACAGCTTGCCGGGCGTGTACCCCGCCAGCAGCGCCCGCGCGCCGTCCCAGTCCCCCCGGGCCAGCAGGTCGCGCACCCGCTCAAAGCAGGCGCGGTCCCCCTCAAGGGCGGGGCGATAGGCGGCCAGTGCGGGCTCTGCGTCCACCACCCGCAGCGCCGCGCCGCAGAGAGCCAGCGCCGCCCCCGCGCCCTCCCGCGCGCCGCGCAGCAGCTCGGCCCCCCAGGGGCTTTCCGCCGCCGGGCCGTCGTGGTCGTACAGGGCCAGCAGCTGGCCCAGCGCCCGGTCAAAAAACGGCAGCGCCCGCAGATGGTCATAGACTGCCAGCAGAGCCTCCCCCGCCTGACGGTCGCTGCGCGCGCGGCCGAAAATGGACGCAAAAGCGGCGAAGTCCGGCTTTTGATACGATTCCTCCAGCACTTCGGCCAGCACCGACTGCCGCAGTTCATAGACCGCCGCGTCGTCCGCGACTGTAAAATCCGGCGGGATGTCCAGGCTGCTGAAATGCTCCCGCAGCAGCTGCATACAGAAAGCGCTGACCGTCGAGATGCTGGCCCGCTGCAGCAGCATCTGCTGGCGGCGCAGCTTCAGGTCGGCGGGCTGCGCGCGGATGCGCTCTTCCAGCTTGAGGCCCAGACGGCTGCGCAGCTCCGCCGCTGCGGCGTTGGAAAAGGTGAGGATCAGCAGCCGGTCCGCGTCTACAGGGTCCGGCCCGGCGATGAGCCGCAGCGCGCGCTCCACCAGCACCGCGGTTTTTCCGCTGCCCGCGGAGGCGGAGACCAGCAGCGCCCCGCCGCTGTCCTTGATGGCGATCTCCTGTTCGCGTGTCCACTCAGGCACCGGCGTTCCCCTCCTTTCCCTCTTGTGCCTCAAAGGCATCTTTCGGCGCGGCGATCTGCCGCTCGTTTCTGCCGTCCACATGGCGGCAGATGCTGCGATAATCGCACCAGTCGCAGGGCCGGCTGTTCTGCTTCACCAGCGGCCGGGCGTCCACGCCGCCCACATACAGCCCGGCCGCCATCTCGCGCACCAGATCTTCGATCCGGCGCTCGATGCGGCCCAGTTTTTCCAGATCCGCCAGTTTTTTGCTTTTGCGCAGCCTGCCGGTGGAAGTGCGGCCCACCGGGATAAAGGCCCCGCTCCCCTCATGGTCCATGGCGCGCAGCACCATATCATCGTCCAGCACCAGCCCGTCCACCCGGTACAGCGGCTCGTAGGACGCAGCCTCCTGCCTGTCCAGCAGGGGCGGCGGCGGGTCGGCGGACAGATAGAGCACCCCGGCGGGCACCGCGCCCGCAAAGGGGCCGCCGCTGTCCGCGCAGAGGCTGAACAGATAGAGCAGCATCTGCAGGTTCAGCCCGCACCAGACGTCGTCCAGGCTGAACTCCTTGCCGCCGGTCTTGTAGTCCACCACCCGCAGATAGGTGACCCCCTCCCGCTGCATGGTGTCCACCCGGTCCACCTTGCCCACCACCTGCACCCGGTCGCCGTCCGGCGTGACCAGCGAAAGCGGTTTTACCCCGCTTTCCGGCGCGATGGGCAGCTCGAACGCTTCCGGGTGAAAGCCGCTCTGCCGCTGTTCCCTCTGCATAAAGCAGAGCAGCCGCGCGGTGTTTTCCTTGATGCGGCTCACCAGATAGCCGAACCGTTTGCCCTCTGAGACCGCGGCCGGGATGTTGCTGCGGACGTATTCGTCGCACAGCTCGTCCGACAGGGCGGACAGCTCCTCCTCGGTTTTGTCCAGAAAGGATGCGCCGGTGCGCCGCAGCGCGTTTTCCAGCACGTAGTGGACGAAGCTGCCGCTCTCGATGGGGGACAGCTCCGCCTTGCGGCGCACCCGCAGGCGCAGCACATATTCGAGAAAATAGGCGTAGCTGCAGCTGTAATACCGCTCTACCCGGGTGGGGGACAGGCTCATCCTGCCGCCCAGCAGGCGGCGCAGCACGGCCGTGTCCTCCACCCCGAACCTGCGGGGACGCGCAGCCCGCTCCAGCACCGCCAGCAGCGCGGCCTGTTCCGGCTGGCCCTGCAGCGCCCGGGCCAGCGCCGCGGTGACGGGGTCGTCCTGCCGGTAGCGCGCCGCATAGCCGGCCAGCGCGGCCGGGGGGGCGGCGCAGAGCTGATCCACCCCGGGCGCCGGCGCAGGGGGACAAAGCCGCTGGGCCAGCGCCGCGGCGGGGGCGCTGAGGCTTTTGGGCTCCCCGTTCACGGTCTGGGGCGCGGTGAGCCAAAGCCCCTCCCGCGGCGCAGTGAGCGCCCGGTAAAAAAACATCTGTTCCTGCAGCACACGGTTTTCAAAGCCGCCGGGCATTTCGATGCCCTCGCCCACCAGCAGTTCCCGGTCCGCATGGGTCAGCAGGCCGCTGGCCCCTACCTGTTTGGGAAAATCCCCCTCGGTCAGCCCCAGGACAAAAACGTGCTGGGGCGAGGTCAGCCGCATGCGGTCCGCGGCGGTCACCAGCACGCTGTCCATGGTGCGGGGCACCCGCCCCACCTCGGCGCTGCGCACCAGCAGCACCAACAGTTCGTCATATTCGCCCGGCGCGACCCGGTCCTCTCCCAAAAGCCGCGCCATCTCGTCCAGATCTTCCATCGCCACGTCCCACATGCGCAGCGCATCGTCGGCCGCCTCCTCCTCGCCGGCGGCGCGCAGGGCAGCCGCGGTGGCCGAGAGCTGTGCCGGGGCGTCAAAGGCCGCCAGCAGCAGGTAGAGCCTGCGGGAGAGCGAAAGCCCTGTGGGGTTTTTGACGTGCTCCAGAAAGTCGAGCACCGGCCCCATCACCGCCTGCCGGGCCGTCTCAGCCAGTTCCAGCTCGGCCTCGTCCTCCGGCCTCAGTTCCCGGCCCAGTCCGGCCGGGTTGAGGGTGAACGGCTCGCGCCAGGCCGCGGCGCTGGGCTGCCATGTAAAGGCGTAGTTTTCCAGCGCCGAGACCGCCTCCACCGGCACGCCGCACAGCCCGGTCTTGAGCAAAGCCAGCAGATAGCGGGTGGAAACGCCGCCCCGTGCCAGCCCCAGTGCCGCCCGCAGAAAGGCCACGGGCGCGGTGTACTCCGCCGTGACCGAGCGGTCAAAGAAAAACGGGATCTGCTGGCGCGCCAGCGCCGCCTGCAGTGGGGCGCGAAAATCCTCCAGCAGGCGGCAGACGACGGCGATCTCGCTGTAGCGCGTGCCGCTCTCCGCCAGGGCTCGGATCGCGGCCGCCACCCGGGCGCACTCCTCCTCACGGGTGGCGGGCCGGTCCAGCGTGACCCCCTCGGCGGGCAGCGGCCCGTCGTCTGCCGCGCCGGTGAGCAGCAGTTCCACCGCCGCCAGGCCAGGCCGGGCCGCACGCCGGTTCCCGCGCAGCACGGTGGGCGTCTCCACCGTTTCCCCCTCGGCTTTCGCCAGCCGGATCAACCGCTGCGCCGTCTTTTTGACCGGGCTGAAGAGGCCGAACCCGCCCTCCGCATCGCTGAGGCCGTCGCAGCAAAGGGTCACCGTCACCCCCTCCGCCCACGGCATCAGCCGGCGCAGCAGCGCATATTGCGGCGCAGTAAAGCCGTCAAAGTCGTCCACATAAAACCAGACGTCTGCAAACAGGCCCGGCAGCAGCTGTTCCGCCGCGCGGCTGACCCGGTCGCTGGGGTCGATGGCCTTGCCCTCCATCGCCGCCTCGGTGGCGGCATAGATCAGCGAGAGCTCGGCCAGCTTTTCGCTGCCCGCCCGCGCCGCGGCATCCGCCAGCAGACCGCTGGACGCCCCGGCCGTTTTGAGCTCGCCGATCGCTGCCGCACACTCTGCCAGAAACGCGGTATTGTGGCGGTGGCGGCGGTAATAGCGCACCTCCTCGCCCAGCGAGGTGATAGCCCGCCGCACAAACACACATCTGCCCGCGTCGGTGAGGGTGGGCAGCGCCTGGCCGCCGCACTCCCTCTCAATGCGCTCGGCCAGCGTGCGGAAAGACACCGCCTCCGCAAAGGCGGAAAGCCGGTCTCCCAGCGCGTCGTAAAGCAGCAGCTCCGCCGTCTGGCTGAACTGCTCGGGCACCAGATAAAGGCAGCGCTTGCCCTGCCCGGCCCGCTGCTGCACCCGCTGCAACAGCTCGGTGGTCTTGCCGGACCCGCCTGTTCCCAAAATAAGCTGCAGCAAAACGCCGCCCCCTTTTTCTATAAAAATCGGACAAAAAACAGCCCCAGTTTGTCTTTTGCGCGCCGCCCGCCCCTGAGGAGCAGGCGCGGCCGTGAAGATCGGCCCTGCCGGGGCGCAAAAGCTAGGGCACAGCTCCGGGCAGAGCCCTTTTCTCTCCCGCCCGCGCTGCCGCATAGCAGGGGACAACAGAAGTCAGTGAGATGAGCCGTGGATCCCAATGGCCGCGTCCCCGCCGGTTATGCGGCAACCGGGTGACCGAAAAAAGTCTCCGCTTTGCCCCGGATATTTTTTATTGCTTTGCAATAAAAAACTTATCTTGATGGCCTCGCCCTCGCCGCTTACGCGGCAACCGGGCGGATGGCCGAAAAAATAGCCTTACGGCTATTTTTTATTGCTTCGCAATAAAAAAACTTATCTTGATGGCCTCGCCCTCGCCGCTTACGCGGCAACCGGGCGGATGGCCGAAAAAATAGCCTTACGGCTATTTTTTATTGCTTCGCAATAAAAAAACTTATCTTGATGGCCTCGCCCTCGCCGCTTACGCGGCAACCGGGCGGATGGCCGAAAAAATAGCCTTACGGCTATTTTTTATTGCTTCGCAATAAAAAAACTTATCTTGATGGCCTCGCCCTCGCTGTTTACGCGGCAACCGGGCGAATGGCCGAAAAAATAGCCTTACGGCTATTTTTTATTGCTCCGCAATAAAAAACTTATCTCGATGCGCCCTGGCCCGAGGACGGGCCACATGGGTGTTAAAAAACAAAACCAGCGGCAAAAGCCGCTGGTTTTATTGTAAACGCTGGTCCTCAAAAGGTCAATGACAGGAAATGGAAACTCAAAACGACGTGAGAAAAGGCAAAGGCTTCCGGGTGACGCCTGCCGCCGCAGTCTGCCGCAGTTTTCTCCCTGCGCCCCGTCCGCCGCAGCCCATAAAAGTTCCGCGCGCAGGACTTTTTCTACAAAACACACCGACACCACAGGCAGGCCAGGCAAGCTTCTATTTCCGGTCTGGCATATTTGCAGGGCACGAGGGGATGCGATAAAGCCTATATACTTCCGTTTCTCGCCCGCCGCACACCCCGGCGAGAATGGCTGCGCCATTCTCCCTTATGCATCCGTAACCCCAAGTCACTTAAGCTGTGGAGGAACCCTACGGGCGACCCGCACCATGCGAAACGCCAGCGCGCCGCCCAGCAGCCCAAAGGTCAGCACCGGCAGATCGGCGGCGTCTGCGACCGACACGGTATCAAAGGTCAGCAGGTAAAGCAGCTTCGCCCCGGTGAGGCAAAAGCAGAACAAAAATGCCGCCAGCCCCCAGAAATACAGCTTGCGCCCCTCCCGCGCGTCCTCGGGCAGATACAGCGCCCGCAGCAGAGCGCAGCACAGCAGCATGGCCAGCATGGCGGTGAGGATGTCCACGGTGGGCATCACCCGTTGGATGCTGGTGGGCGAGACCACGAACCTCTTGACACAGAGCAGGAAAAACGAGACCGTGGCCACGATGCCCAGCGCCAGGCCGGAGACAGGCTGGGGAAGCCCCTTGGCAAAACAGCCGCAGCAGGCCGTACACCAAAGGCCGGCGATGAGATAAAGCACCGACAGCACAAGGCCGGCGATATCAAAGGTCAGGCGGCCGGTGACGGGATCGGTGAGCGAGGCGCCGCCCAGCAGGGCGGACACGCCGGATACCGACAGCAGCAGCCCCGACGCAAAAAAGGAGAGCGCCTGCAGGCCAAAAGCAGCCGTCATCACCCGGCTGCGGTAACCGCGCTCAGGCCGGGACCGCCGCCGGATGGAAAGGCTGAAAAACCAGATAAGGAACAACAGCAGCGCCAAAAAAGCGTACCGCAGCCAGACGCTGCCCATGGCGGCAAAGCCGGTGCTTGGGTCGGTAAACAGCGCGTAGTCGGCAAAAAACACGCCCCCGGACGCAAGACAAAGCAGCACACAAAAGACACACAGGCTCATCGGCGGTCCTCCAGGCTGACATAGCGCTGGCGCACGCCCAGGTACTTGTAAGCCGGACGTATGATGCGGTTGGCAAAGACGACTTCCTCGATGCGGTGGGCGCACCAGCCGGGGATGCGGCTGATGGCGAACAGCGGGGTGTACAGGTCCACCGACAGGCCCAGCATGCGGTAGATCAGGCCGCTGTACAGGTCCACGTTGGCGCAGACGTTCTTGTTGCCCTTTTCCTCCGCAAAGACCTGCGGCGCCAGCCGCTCCACCGCGCACAGCAGCTTGAAATCGTCCCCAAAGCCCTGCTCGTAGGCCAGGTGCTCGGCGTTGGTGCGCAGAATGACCGCGCGCGGGTCGCTTTTGGTATACACCGCGTGCCCGATGCCATAGATCAGGCCGCTGCGGTCCCCCGCCTGTTTGCGGATCAGCCGGCGCAGGTATTCCTTGATCTCGGTGTCGTCGTCATAATCCCGCACGTTCGCCTTGATATCGTCCAGCATCTCCATGACCTTGATGTTGGCGCCGCCGTGCTTGGGGCCTTTCAGGCTGCCGATGCCTGCGGCGATGGCCGAATAGGTGTCGGTGCCGGTGGAGGACAGCACGCGGCAGGCAAAGGTCGAGTTGTTGCCGCCGCCGTGGTCCGCGTGCAGCACCATGCACAGGTCCAGCAGCTTTGCTTCCTCGTGGGTGAATTTGCGGTCCGCCCGGTAGGTGCGCAGGATGTGCTCCGCCGTGCTCTGGCCGGGCTTGGGCATGTGGAAATACATGCTCTTTTTGTCATAGACGCGGCGCTTGACCTGGTAGGCGTTGACCATGATGGTGGGCAGGGACGAGATGAGCACCACCGACTGGCGCAGGATATTTTTCAGCGTCTGGATCTCGGCGTCGTCGTCATAACTGTACAGCGCCAGCACGCTGCGCTGCATTTTGTTCATGATATTGGGCGAGGGTGCCTTGATGATCATGTCCTCGACAAAATTTTCAGGCAGGCCGCGGCTCTCCTCCATCGTGACCTTGAAGTCCGCCAGTTCCTCGGCGGTGGGCAGGCTGCCGAACAGCAGCAGCCAGATGACCTCCTCAAAGATAAAGCGGTCCTCGGCATAAGCTGCTTTGACGATATCCTGTACGTCGATGCCGCGATAGATCAGCTGGCCGTCACGCGGGGTGCGCACCCCATCGATCATATCGTAGCCCACGACGTCGCAGACGTTGGTCAGGCCCGCAAGCACACCGGTCCCGTCCGGATTGCGCAGGCCGCGCTTCACCCCGAGCTTTTCGGACATCTCCGGGTCGATATAGTTATTTTTTAAGTACTCCTCACATAGATATTCCAAGGAATGCAGTTTGTCCGACACATTACCACCCTCTCTGTGGGGCGCCGTTTTTGCCGCGCCCGTTATACTTCCCTATCATAATCCAAACGGCGGCGATGTGCAAGTTTTCCCGCCGGTCGTGCGCGGATACGGCAAAAAATGATCTGAAAGCCCGTCAAAAGAAAGGACTGCTGAAAAATGAGAAAGCTTTTTTCCTCCCTGCTGCTCTTCGCGGCGCTCACGCTGCTGCTGCCCATCGCCGCGGCGGCGCTCTCCGGCGGCGGCCTGCCCCAGGTGGACGCCTTTACCGCCATGCTCTCAAAGCCCGGCGCGGGCGCGCAGGGGGCGTCTTCCGCCCCGCAGGGGGGCCAGGACGCCCCGGCAGCCTGGGCCTCCCAGACGCTGCCCATCCTCAACAGCGCCACCGGCGAGGTGGAGACGGTCTCGCTGCGGGACTTTCTCATCGGCGCGGCGGCAAGCGAGATGCCCATCAGCTATCAAAAAGAGGCTTTCAAGGCGCAGATCGTCGCCGCCCACAGCTATGCCCTGGCCAACCGCGACGCGCAGCTGGCCGCCCCCGACCCTGCGCTGAACGGCGCCTGGTTCAAGGCGAATCCCGCCGGTTATGAGGGCTATATCAAGCCGGAAAGCCTCAAAACCCTGTGGGGCGACAAATACGACGCCAACTACGCGTATCTCTCTGCCCTGGTCGATGAGGTCGGCGCGCAGATCCTGACCTGGGACGGCGCGGCGGCGCTGACCACCTATTACGCGATCTCCAACGGCAGGACCGAGAGCAGCGAGGCCGTGTGGGGCACCGCCCTGCCCTATCTGTCCACCGTCGATTCCCCGCTGGACCTGACCAGCCCGGACTATGAACAGACGGTCACCATGTCCTCGCAGGACGTCTACGACCGGCTCAATCTCAGCTTTCTGGCGCTGGATCTTTCGGGCGCGCCGGGCACTTGGTTTGGCGAGGCCGTGCGGGACGAAGCGGGCTATATCGCCACCATGCCGGTGGGCGGCCAAACGCTGAAAGGCACCGAGCTGCGGGCCGCCCTGGGGCTGCGCAGCGCTGATTTTGACGTGTCGGTAGACGCGGAGAACCAGTTCACTTTCACCACCCGGGGCTATGGGCACGGCGCGGGGCTCTCGCAGTACGGGGCCAACGCGATGGCCATCACCGGCAAGACCTATGCCGAGATCCTGGCCCACTACTACCCGGGCACCGCGCTGGGTGCCGCGGGCTGAGGCGGCCGGTGCGCGCAAAAAGGAAAAACGCGCACGCGCGGCGGCCCTGCAGCGGCAGGTCCGTGCGCCGCGCCGCGGCCTGCGCTGAGCGGCGGCGCTTTTTGCCCGGCGGAAAGCGCCGTCCAACGCCCGGCCGCGCGGGGCCGCCGTCCCCTGCGGCGCGCATCCCGCCGCATAAAAAAGCCGCGGGCAGGAGAACGCTCTCCCGCCCGCGGCTTTTTATCCCCTCCGACAGGTCCTGCCGGAACGCCGTTCACTTTTCAAAATCCCGGTACATCAGGCTGGGCTGGATCCCCGTGTTGTGCTGATATTTGCCGCTGCGGTACGGTTCGTACTCGCCATGGATATCGTGGTAATAGATCTGGCAGATCTCCACATGCGGATAGATGCGGATGGGCTGGACGCAGAAGATCTCCAGCGTCCAGTAGCCCGCAAACCCCACGTCTCCAAAGCCCGCCGTCACGTGGATGAACAGGCCCAGGCGGCCGGTGGACGAGCGGCCCTCCAGCATCGGCACATACCCCTCGGTCCTTGTGTATTCCTCTGTGCGGCCGAGATACAGCCTGTGGGGCTCCAGCACCAGCCCCTCCTCCGGGATGGTGAGACGGCTGGTCGAGTTCGGCTGTTTCATGTCCAGCACCGTCTGGTCGTAGACCAGCAGCTCGTCCGCCAGCGTGAGGTTATAGCTGTTGGGGTTCACCTTTCTCTCGTCAAACGGCTCGATGATGATTTCTTTGCCCAGATGTCTTACGATTTCTTTCCCCGATAGAATCATTTTCCGTCTCCCTCTTTTCTCTGTTCCATGCTCCCAACTGCGCGGGGAACATCCCCTTCCGGTTCGTTCTTCTCGACTAGGACCTGTGCTTCTGCCACAATAGCTGCGGGGAATTGATACTGTTCCAGCAGACGAATGGCATTGCGGGTGCGGCAGGGGCCATCTTTGAGCCGGTAGTCAAAGCACACGCCTTGTCGGCTGACCTGCTCGCTGAAATGGTGATTTTCATACTCCCCCGCCAGCAGCTGCGTCAGCTCCAGGTCGTGGGTCGCCGCAATGCACAGGCATCCCGGCGCGCATAGGTACCTCAACACAGCGCAGGAGGATGCGATGCGCTCTGTGGTGTTGGTTCCCTTGAGCACTTCATCCACAAAACAGTAAAAGGATGTTCCGGATTCTAGCAGCTCTACCAGCCGCCGCATCGAGCGGATTTCGGCCACAAAGTAGCTCTCCCCGGCGGCAAGGTCGTCTCGCACCGCCATGGAGGTGACCACCGGCGCGCGCTTCAGCTCATACTGTTCGGCGGTACAGGTGCCGATGCTCTGCGCCAGGATATTGTTGATAGCAACCGCCTTGATGAAGGTGGATTTCCCGGACGCGTTTGAGCCCGTCAGCAGCCAGTTGGCCGCGAGGTCCAGATCATTCGGCACCCCGTTCTCCTCTTCCGTGAGCAGTGGGTGCAGCATGTCCCGCGCGCGCACGTGCAGCGCTGCGGTAAACTGGGGCCGCGTAAAGACCCGCAGGCTGTGCCTGTATGAGAGGACAGAGACCGCCGTGTCGATCTCCCCCAGCAACTCAAAAAAGCGGCCAAGCTCCTGCTCGGCGCTTTTGAGGCGGCAGATCGTGCGCTGGTATTGCAGCAACGGGATCAGCGTCAGCATGCCGAAAAGCTGGGCCAGCATGTACAGGTCGGACTGAGGGGAAATAGACAGCAGGGACGCGCCGGCGCCTAGCCGCCTTTCCATCTGCTGCGCTTCGCCCAGCTGGGCGGCGAGCGCCGGGCAGCGCCCTGCCAGCATCCGCTGCAGTGCGCGAGCGCAGCGCAGCGACGCCAGCAGATAACTGAGGGTCTCCAGCCACCCTTCCAGCAATTTCTGCGTTTTCAGATAAAGGCGGACATTGTTCGCCAGTGCGAGTGCCACGGCGGCAGTGACCAGCGTTGGCGCCGCCCACAAAAAGAACAGCGGCGCAAAGGGCAACAGCGCACAGCAGACAAACCGCCACGGCGCATCCAGCGCGAACTCCCCTGCGTGAAAAAGCACCGTTGGCAGTTCTACGCCAATCCTCTTGCCCAGACGCACCAGTGCCGTCTGGATTCGCAAGCGGAACGTCTCGTCCTCCAGCTCCGCCATCAGGGTCTCCCGCGCCTGGGACACCTCCTCTGCCGCCGGGCGGTGCAAAAGGGCATAGAGATACTCTTCACCGATCAGGGTGTGACAGGCGTTTACCCGCTCAAAGACTGCGTCGAGGTCGAGATCACCCCAGGTGAGGTCATCTACATCGCCAGTTGAGGGGGACGACATGTGCTGTTCCTCCCAGTAGCGGGCGACAGAGGCGCGCCGGTACTCGCTGTGCGGCACCGCGCCAAAACTCGCACGCAGCCGTTTTCTGCGCTTCTTTGCGCCCAATATCCCTTCTGTCACCAGATAGAAAATCATGGCAGCGGCCAGCAGCGACAGAAAGATCCATTGACCGTTCACGCTCTGTTCCCCCTCTCTGTATCCCTCTGTTCGACTTGTAGTCAGGACGCGTCCGGTCAGTGTCCCGGGCAGACCCCTACCGGCCCCTTGCCCTGTTTGTAATAGCCGGCGGCGCGGGGACAGCCCTGCCCCGGCAGCAGGCCGGTGACGGTGCAGTATTCGATCTGCTCCACTGTCTCATCCACAGGAAATTCTTTTTCAGGCAGGCCGCGCTGGGCCGCCCGCATCACATTGCGCCAGGCCAGCGTCGGTGGATGGGCGGAGTAATTGACCTCCAACGGCAGATTATCGTCGTAGCCGTACCAGCTGGCAGTGACATAATAAGGGGTCAGGCCGATAAACCAGTGGTCCCGGTTGTCGCTGGTGGTGCCGGTCTTGCCCACCGAGTCCATGCCGTCGTTTACCGCATAGCCCGCGCCGGTGCCCTGCCCCTGCATCACGCCGGCCAACAGCCGGTTCATGATATAGGCGGTGTCGGCGTCTATCACCTGCCGGGTCTTTACCTCCGGCTCCAGCAGCGTGCCGCCGCTGCCGCGGGTGACGCTGGTATAGCTGTGGATGGTGGTAAAGCTGCCGCCGCTGCCAAAGATACTGTAGGCGCCGGCCATCTGCTCCGGCGTGACGCCGGTGGTGCTTGAGCCCAGGATCATCGGCCCGCTGTCCCTGTCCTGAGAGACAAAGCTGGTGATGCCCAGCTCGTTTTTTGTGAAGCGGTAGATGCTGCCCACCCCCGCCTTTTCGCCCACCCGCACCGCGATGGTGTTGATGCTGCGGGCCAACGCGTCCGCCACCAGGATCGGCTTGTCCGAATAGGTGCCCGAAAAATTGCGCGGCCAGTCTTTCCACTCGCCGGTGGCCTCGTCCTTTACCTGCCGCACCGGGCCGTCCTCAAAGGCGGTGGACCAGTTGATCTTGTCGTTCTGCACCGCCAGCACATAAGCGCCGATGGGCTTCATGGTGCTGCCCACCTGGCGGAGCGCCTGGGTGCCCCGGTTGAAGCCGCGGCTGACCTCTTTTTCTCCCAGACCTCCCACCACGGCGCAAAGCCCGCCCTCATAGTTGAGGCTGACCATGGCCGCTTCGGGCCTCACCGTGACCGGGCCGGTGACCGGGTTCCCGTCCGCGTCCAGCACCGGCTCGCCGTCCGCGTCCTCCAGAGGTTTGGTCACGCTCACGCCGGGGCGCGGATAGACGCCGGCCGCCTCCATGACGTTCTCCATGGCGCTCTGCAGCGAGGGCACCACCGTGGCATAGATGCGCAGGCCGCCGTCATACAGCAGCCGCGTGGCCTCCGCCCGGGTCAGGCCGCGCGCGTCCATCAGGTCCGCGATCACGTCCTCCATCAGCGCGTCGGTGAAGTAGCTGGTGGGGGTGAGATCGGGCTCCGGATCCCGGCCCGGGCCGGTGATCCGCACCGGCTCCGCCGCCGCCGCGTCGTATTCGGCCTGGGTGATAAAGCCCTCTTCCAGCATTTCTCCCAGCACATAGTTGCGCCGCGCCAGGTGGGCTTCCGGCTTGGTGACCGGGTTATAGCGGGCCGGGCTGCGGGTGATGGCCGCCAGGCTGGCGCACTGGGCCAGCGTGAGCTGGTCCACCGTAGTGCCGAACAGCTTTCTGGCTTCCGCCTGCACCCCGGCCGTGTTGTCGGTAAAGCTGATGGTGTTGAGATAGGCCTCCAGGATCGTCTCCTTATCATAGGACGCATCCAGCCGGAAAGCCCGCCAGATCTCGCGGAACTTGCGCAGATAGCCCTCCAGCCCTCCCGCGTCGTCGTCCCGCGTCAGGTTTTTCACCAGCTGCTGGTCGATGGTGGAGGCCCCCACCTTGATGCCGTCCTCGCCGCCAAAATAGCTGCCCGTAATGGCGTGCTTGAGCTCGTTGGCGATCGCATACCCGGTGCGCAGCAGGTTCACGCCGCTGTGGCTGTAAAAATCTTTGTCCTCCACGGCGACGAACGCGTCTTTCAGCGCCTGGGGCATCTGCTCACCGGGCACGTATTCCTTGTTTTGGGTGCAGGGCAGGACGGCGTACTCCTGCCAGTCCCCGACCTCTTCGCGGGCGTAAACGACTGTCCCGGTCTTATAGGGGATCTGGTCAAGGTCCAGCCAAAGGTCGTCGTTGCAGGTGGCGACGCCCAGATAAGCGGCCAGCCCGCCGGCCCCCACCACGAACAGGGCCAGCAGCGCCAGCACCAGCCGCGCTTTCCACGAGCGGCGGCGCGGGCGTTTTTGCTTTGGGCTGCGAGCCTCCTTTTCCGGCTGCAGGGTCCGCGCGGCGCCCCGCGCGTTTTTCCTTGCCGCTTTTGGCTTTCCCGAGCGCCGCTTTTTTTCTTTTGCTGCGCCGCGCGCGCTTTTTTTCTCTTCCGGCGCGGTCCCGTCCCGATAAAGGCCGCCCTCCTGCGCGCCGCCGGGGAAGAGATAGTCCTCGTCAAAGATGCTGGGCGGCTCGACCGGCTCCCAGCCGTTCTGATATGGATGCCCTTTATCCTTGCCCATCAGGCCCGTCCTCCCTCCCCCTGCGCGGGGCAAAATCTATCCCTTATTTTACCGCCGTCCCGCCCAAAAATCGCGGTTATTTTGTAAACTTTCGGCTTTGCCCCCACAAAACGGACCCGCGCGGCAAAAAGCGGGCGGGCGGGGAGCGCAAACACAAAAAAGGGGCAAACCATGCGCGCCGCACGTTTTGCCCCTGCCGCCCGAGCCGGGCGCGGGATAAGGACCGCCGGGGCCGCCGCGCGGCCCGCCTCCTGTGGCAGGGACGCAGGCGGGCGCGTTTCACCCCTCGTCGCCCTGCAGCTTTTCCACCGACTCCACCAGATATTTTTGCCTGCGAAACACCAGGCCCACCAGCAGAGACAGATACTTCACCACGATGGTCAGCACCAGAAAGACCCCAAAAAAGCCGCCCGACAGCAGCAGCATGGTGGTGGTCCAGCCCTCGATATGGGCGCGGGAAAAATAGATCACCACCGTATAGATGCCGCTGAACAGGGTCAGCGCGAGAAAGACGAGGGAGACCGAGAGCGAGACCTTATAGGCCGCATCGGTGTAAAGCGCCAGCGAGTCAAGGGCCAGATCGGTGCGGTAGCCCCGCTCTTGCCCGGCCGCACGGCCGCACGGGTCGTCGTAAAACAGCTGCCGCAGCTTCAGCCCGCTGGCCGCGTAGGCCGCCTTGCGGTAGACCAGGGTGGGGTTCACTGCATGCACGCGGTGGATGGCCCGCCGCGACACCAGCCGGAAAACGTCGGTGCCCAGCTGGTACTGGCTTTTGGAATAGCGGTTGAACACGCCGTAAAACAGCCGGCTGGCCAGCCTGGGGGTGCGGCGCGGCCCCACCGACACGATATCAAAGCCGGTGAGCGCCGTGCGGTAGCTCTCCATCACCATCTCTTGCGGATAGTCCATCTGCGGGCGGTCGAACTCAAAGACAAAGTCGCCGATGGCAAGGTCCAGCCCGGCGTTCATGGCCAGCTCCATCCCCTGGCTGATGCTCAGGTTGACGATGGTCAGCGGGCGGGCAGGCCTGTTTTCCCGCATGAAAGCGCGCATCGCCTCACCGCTGCCGTCCGACGAATTGTCGTTGACGCAGATGATCTCGTACTTCTCAAAATTTTCTTCCAGAATGCCGTAAAGGCACGTCAGGAAACCGCCGATGCGCGCCGCGTCATTTTTGACGTAGACCACTGCAGAAGCGAAATTCTTCTCCTTATTCCCCGCCATCCGCAAGCACCTCCTCCATGTCGTATACCGTATTGATCTTGCCGGATAAAACGCTCACAAAGGTGGGCGCTTTTGAAAAGGTCCGGATCACGGTGGGCCGCGAATCGTCGATCTCGCTGGCCTTTAAGATCGGCTTCATGCTGAACAGCGACCGTTGATAGGCAAAGCCGTATTCCTCCCGCAGATATTTGCGCGCCAGCTGGGACATATAGTCCCAGGCGCTGCGCGGCTTATGGGGACAGTCATCGCAGTTGCCCAGCAGCCCGCCGCGGCAGAGCGCGCCCTCTTTTTGCTGGCAGGCAAAATGCGGCGTGGCCTCGTAGCTGGTGCTGTGCGGGGTAAAGGTGACGCTGGTCAGGCTGTGCAGCCCTGTTTTGCCAAAGGGCATGATGGAAAAGAACGGGCCGTCCATCACCGTGATCCCCACATCCCGCAGCCGTTCGCTCACGGTGCAGAGAATGATCTCGCACAGCTCGTATTTGATGCCGAAAGGCTCGTAGCCCAGCATTTGGAGGATCGTGTTCACCCCCGCATAGGCCGCGTTGACCACAAACCCGCTCTCGTACCGGGCGCCCCCTGCCGTCAGTTCAAAATGGGTGGCTTTCTGCTCGATGGCCGTCACCGGCGCACCGTACTGCACCCGGACATTGGGCAGGGCCGCCAGCTCTTTGAGAAAATATTCTTTTAAGACCTGCGCGTCATAGGTGTACTCCTCGGTGAGGAAAGCCCCGTCGCACAGCCCGGGGTTGAAATAGCGGCTGGGGGGCACGTCGTCACAGCGAATGCCTGCGGCGGCGCAAAAGCGCCGAAACTCCGCCGCATTGGTCCACGAATACGCTGCGCTGGTGGCGTAGACCTGATCGAAGCTTGTATGGACGCAAAAGCCGTAATCGTCCAGAAAGCGGCGGAAATACCCGGCCGATTTGACTGCGGTGGAATAACTGCGCGGATAGTGGTACCCCATGTGTACCCGCGCCTGGTTGATATAGGTCGCCCGGCAGAAAGCTCCGCTGTCCGCCTCCAGCACCAGCACCCGCTCGCCCCGCAGGCCGCAGAAACGGGCGCAGTAAAGGCCGTATAGCCCCGCGCCGATGATGATCTTGTCCCAGCTCATACCCCTCAGCCCCTTCTCGGCGGATCATAGACGCCCCTGGCGTTGGCAAACAGGATCTTCAGCAAGTCCGCGTTGCCCCGGATGGGGCTGATCTTGGTGGGCGTTTTGCCCCTTGCCGGATAGGCGCGGGTCACCGGCACCTCGCAGGCGCGCAGCCCCAGCTGGGTGGCGCGCACCGACAGATAAGCCAGCAGCTCATAGCCGCAAAAGACGTCCCGCAGCGGCTGCACCTGCGGGTGGGTCAGATAAAGGCGGGAATACGCGCGGTAAGCGCTCGTGGTGTCGGTAAAGCGGTGCCCGGCAGTCAGGCTGATGACGGGCGCATGGATGCAGCGCACCGCCAGCGTGCGGGAGAGCGGCGTGTTCACCGCCCGGCCGCCCCGGATAAAACGGCTGCCCTGCACCAGGTCATAACCCGCCTCCAGCTTTTCTACAAAGCGGTGCGCGTCCTCGATGGAATCCTTGTTGTTGCCGTCGATGGTCAGCACGCCCCGGTAACCCCGCTGCAGGGCAAACCAGATGCCGGTGCGCAGCTGTGCGCCCTGTCTGCCCGGCCCGGTCTTTACCAGCAGGCTGTTCACCCCCAGCGGCGCAAGCCGCGCGGCTTCGGTGCTGCCGTCGGTGCTGCCGCCGTCACACAGGATGATGTCGGTCAGCTTGTCCACCCCTGCGCCGCGGGCCCGCTGCAGCTCCGCGAGGATGCGTTCCCCCTCGTTGATGACCGGGATGAGCAGGCAGTATTCCGCCCTTTTTCCGCCGTACTCATGACATTCAAAATCGGGCACCCCGTCAAGCCCGGTGATCTTTTTCAAGCGAACACCTCCGCCAGATATGCCGCCATCCGCCCGATGGCGGCGGCCTCTGTTGTTTTTGTCTCCAGCGAGACGTATCCCCCGTATCCCCTGTCCCGCAGCAGCGCCGCAAGTTCGCCGTGCAGGGGACGCCGCTCCACGGGGGCAAGGCCCGGCTCGCTGATATGGATATGGCTGACAAGCGCCAGCCCGTCTGCGGCGGCTTTCAGCCCCTCTCCGTTTTGCAGGATGGTGCCAAAGTCCAGGTTCACCGCGATGCCGGGGCTGTCGAGAAACCGTGCATAGGCGACGGCGTCCGCCGTCCGGTTCAAAAAGTTCGTGTTGTAAAGGGGCGGGTTTGCCTCCAGCGCCAGGACCACGCCCCGCTTTGCCGCATAGCGGCCGATCTCGCGAAAAAAGGGCGCCGCGTCCTCCGGCCGCTTGTCCGGCGGGACGCTGCGGTTTTTGGGGCAGCCAAAGACCAAGCTGGGGCAGCCGGCCGCAGCTGCAAATTCCACCGCCGCCCGGGTATAGTCCAGCAGCTCCTGCTGCTCCTGCACGGCGCCGAAAACCTGTTCCGTGCGGCCGAACCAGATCGACTGCAGGCTGGGCACCGCAAAGCCGTACCTCTGCCGCAGCGCCTGCGCAAAGGCGGCCGCCGCCTCGGGGTGGTCATAGGGGCGGTCCGGACAGATGCGGGTGGGGGCCGCTTCCACACCGGCAAACCCCAGCGACCGCAGCGTCTCACAGACCGCGCCGTCCTCTTCGGCCCGCCAGCCGATATTGCTCGCAGACAGTTTCATGCCGCGCCCTCCTCCGCATTCAAGTCGCCGTCTCCATCAGCCGGCGCTGCTCCTTTATAAAGGCCCGCACGCCGGCCAGCACCTGTTCCCTGTCCGCCAGATAGCCGTCCCGGCCGCCCAGCAGCCCGGCGTGCAGGGTGCGCATGTCGTAGCGCACCGGGGCGCCCGGCAGCTCATTGACGAAGCTGCGTCCCAGCGCCGCCCGGCAGATCTCCGCCGCGGCTACCGGCTCGGTGGCCAGATTGAGCAGGGTCAGGTCCGCGTCCAGGGCGATCTTAAGGTCTGCCCAGAGCCGGGACAGATCATAAAACTGATAGACCGCCCGGCTGTCGGTAAAGGACAGCGCATTCCAGCTGTTGCCCTCAAAAAAGCCGCGCAGCGCTGCCTGCTCTGCCGCAGGCAGCTGCCGCAGCTGCAAAAAACCGGTCCGGGCGGGCAGATAAGCGCCCGCCACCAGTGGGCTCTTGCTGCAGAGTTCCCGGTATTTATCCTCTCTGAGCATCGAGGGGACCGGCGTCAGCAGATCGTGGATCAGGTTTTTTTTGAGCCCGCGGCCGAACAGGCCGGGCAGCCGCGCGATCAGCGCGTCGGGCCATGCGTCCCGCACCATCTGTTCCAGACGGTAGCGGTCCAGGCCATAGGGGTGCAGCCCCTCCGTCTCAACGGGGGTATCCTCATCCACGCCGGCCGGCGTTCCGTACACATCCACCGTGGAGATGAGCACCAGCCGCTGCGGCGCGATGCGGCGGATGTTTTCAAACGCCTGTTCCACCAGCGCCATATCCGCAGCAGGATCGGTGTTGGCAAGGTATTTTTCAGCCCGCACCCCGGCATAGACCAACAGCTCCGGCCGCGTGCCAAAGGCATCTTCGATATTCCGGGAGTGATAAAGCCCCTCAAACTCGTGGCTTTGGGCAAGATTTCCGCCCACAAAGCCCGTGACCCCCACCAGCGCGTCTCTCATACGGCAGCCGCCTTTCCTTTTTTAATTTCAGTTTCCCGTGCGCCCCGCGCGCTTTTTGTGCGGAAAGGCGCCTTCTTGTTTTGCTGCCGGAAAGCGTCCCCTCCGGCCCTGCAGCGGGGCATTTTGCCGTCCTGCGCTCCGCGTTTGCCCCCTGCGTATTCCGCGCACCTCCCGCAGAAAAGCCCTGCCGCAAAAGCACAAAAAACACCCGCACCCAAAACAGCGCGCTGCGGCCGCCACGCCGCCGCGGTCTGAAACGGGCGGCCCCTGCACGGCCTCCGCCGCTGCTGTCCCAGCCTTGCTGCGTAAGAGAAAACGGCGCAGAAAAGGGCCTCACAGCGGCCGCGTTCTTTGCCCGCCCCGCAACAGCCGGAACGCGCGGTCAAAGTGACGGAGGGACGGCCCGTGGTCCCCACGGGAATTCAAACCACTTTGGCCGCTGCAGAAAGGACCATGCGCGCAGAAAAGCAGCCGCTGCGCAGCTGTTTTTTATCTTGACCGGCCCCCGTCCCCGCCGCTTGCGCGGCGACCGGACGAATGAGCCCCACAGCAGCCTCCGCTTTGCTCCGGCTATTTTTTATTGCTCCGCAATAAAAAATAATTTATTTCTATCCGCCGCGGCCTGAGGACAGGCCACATGGCTACTAAAAAATAGCCTCCAGCTATTTTTTATTGCTCCGCAATAAAAAACAACTTATTTCTATCCGCCGTGGCCTGAGGACAGGCCACATGGCTACTAAAAATAGCCTCCGGCTATTTTTTATTGCTCCGCAATAAAAAATAACTTATTTCTATCCGCCGCGGCCTGAGGACAGGCCGCATGGCTACTAAAAAATAGCCTCCGGCTATTTTCATTATGGCGCGCCGGGGGGCTACGAAAACTCTATACCGTCCCCTTTCGGCCGCCCGGCTGCGGAGGCGCAAAACTGCGGTTTTTATCAGTATATCATGCCTGTCCTTTTCATGCAATTTGCAGCGCCCGGTCAACACCGAAAAAGAACGGCCCCGCACCCTGCGGAGCCGTCCACTTAAAATTCTTCCGCCGCATGCCTGCCAAAGCAGCGGGCGTCGGGGATCTCCAGCCCCAAGGCCAGCCGCCGCACCATATCCAGCGCGTGCTGGCTGCTCATGCGCCGCACCCTGCTGCGCTCCGAATGCTCTACCGACAGGCGCTTCACCCACACCCGGTGCCCGGTGCTGACCGCCACATAAACGGTGCCCACCGGCTTGTCCGCCGTACCGCCGCCCGGCCCCGCGATCCCCGTGATGCCCACGCCGAAATCCGCCTTTGCCTCCCGCTGGATGCCAAAGGCCATCTCGGCTGCCGTCACCGAACTCACCGCGCCGTACTTTTTCAGCGTAGAGGGCTTGACGCCCAGAATGCGCCGTTTGATGGAGCTGGCATAGGTCACCGCGCCAAAATCGAACATCTCCGAGGCGCCGCCGACGCTGGTGATCCGCTGGGCCAGCAGGCCGCCCGTACAACTCTCGGCCGTGGCCAGCCGCTGCCGTTTGCCCACCAGCAGCGGCACCACGACGTTCTCCAGCCCCTCGGCGTCCTCGCTGTAGATCAGGTCGCCCAGCCGCTCGCGAAAGCGCGCTGTGAGCTGGTCGCGCAGCGCGGCGGCCTCCTTTTCATCTGCGCCGCGCGCGGTGACCCGCACCGCCACCTCGCAGTTTTTGGCATAAAGCGCCGCCGTGGGGTTTGCCCCCTCCAGCAGGTCGCCCACCATCTCCTCCAGGCTGGACTCGCCCGGCCCAAAGATGTGCAGCATGGTGGAGACAATCGCTCCGCCAGCCATCTCCATCAGCCTGCCCCGCACTGAGCGCTCGAACATGGTCCGCATCTCGTGGGGCACTCCCGGCATTAGGATGGCGGTGCAGCCCTCGTCCCGGAACAAAACGCCCGGCGCCGTGCCGCAGGTATTTTCGATCTTTTCGCCCCGTTTGGGCACCATGGCCTGTTTTTCATTGTTGTGCGGCATACCGCCCCGGCACTCGAAATACATCCGGATCTTGTCCAGCTCGCCCTCGTCCAGCACCAGCTCGTCGTGAAAGACCCGGGCCACGGTCTCTTTGGTCAGGTCGTCCCCCGTGGGGCCGAGCCCGCCGGTGAACAGCAGCAGGTCGCTGCGCCCCTTGGCGTCCTCCACCAGCTGGGCCAGACGGTCGGGGTTATCCCCGATCACGCTTTCCCGGTGTACGGTGATCCCCAGCGCCGCCAGCTCTTTGGAAAGATACTGGGCGTTGGTGTTTAAAATATCGCCGAGCAGCAGCTCGGTCCCCACTGAGATCAATTCCGCTTTCATGGCCGCTCCTTTGCCGTCTGCTGCGGCCCGCCGCCGCAGAAAGGCTTTCTTTTTACGATCTTTGGCCCAGGCGAGCCACGTGAGCGGGCTGCCCGCGCGCCTCTCCTGTCCTTTTTGTAGTCATCCAGCAATAAATTCCAGAACGTTTTATTCGATGTGCAGCTTTTCCGCCCCGGCTGCGGCAGTCTCCTCCAGCGCGGCCAGCTCCGGCATCGCCGCCTCAGCTGCCAGGATCTCCTCCAGGCTGGGGCGCGTTTTGGGATGCGGCGGCGTGAAAATGGTGCAGCAGTCCTCAAAGGGCTGGATGCTGATGTCATAGGTATCGATGCGCCGCGCGATGTCTGTGATCTCACTTTTGTCCATGCCAATCAGCGGGCGCAGTACCGGCAGCTCCTGGGCCGCATCGGTGCAGACGATGGCTTTCAGGGTCTGGCTGGCCACCTGGGCCAGGCTCTCGCCGGTGATGAGCGCGTCTGCGCCATAACGGATGCTCAGCTTTTCCGCCACCCGCATCATGCTGCGGCGCATCAGTACCGTGAACAGCACCGGCACCCCGTGGTCGCGGATATACACCTGAGGCTCGGTGAACGGCACCACAAATAGCTTGAACGGCCCTGTCCAGGGCATCAGCTTGTAGGCCAGGTCCACCACTTTCTGCCTGGCCCGCTCGCTGGTATAGGGCGGGCTGGCAAAATGGATGCCCTGAATGGTCAGACCGCGCTTGGCCATCATCCAGGCCGCCGCCGGCGAATCGATGCCGCCGGAGAGCAGCACGCTGGCCTTGCCGGAGGTCGAGGTAGGCATGCCGCCCGCGCCCTTTACCTTGTCCGGATGCACATAGGCCGCATAATCGCGGATCTCCACAAAGACCTGACAGTCCGGGTGATGAACATCCACCGTCAGGTGCGGAAAAGCGTCCAGCAGCACCGCTCCCAGCTCGCAGGCCAGCTCCATCGAGGTCATGGGGAAAGTCTTGTCGCTGCGGCGGGCCACCACCTTAAAGGTCTTGGCCCCCTGCAGGGTTTCGGCCAGATACTCTTTGGCCACAGCGCAGATCTCGTCGAAATTTTTGCCGCAGACCGCTGCGCGGGAAAGCGCGGCGATGCCGAATACTTTCTGCATGCGCGCGTAGGCCTCGTCCATATCCGCGCTCTCGTCCTCCGGCTCCACATAAATGGTGCTTTGGGCGTCGTAGACCTTAAAGCGCCCCAGATCGGTCAGACGCCTGCGGATGGTCTTCATCGCGGCGACCTCAAAGGTCTTGCGGTTGAGGCCCTTGAGGGCCATCTCGCCCTGGTAGGCCATGATCAGTTCTCTCATAGTCGTCTTCCTTTTATTTTTCTTGTATTTTAGCAGCCTCTTCCGGGATGCGAAAGTGGAGTGGAAAGCGCGTCCGGGATAAAACTTCCGGCAAGCGCCGCGCAGGCCTGAGACCCGCCTTTGGCGGTCCCCCAAAGAAAAGAAGCCCCTGCGCCCTATCGCTGGGCAGCGGCCGCCCCTCTCTCCGCCTTTGGCCCCGTCCGCCTTTTGTCGAAACAGCTCTGTACAAAGGTCCAGAGGCTCCCGTACCCGCCAAAAAGGAGCGGCCGCAGCTGATGGCTCAAAAGCGGCCCGCTTTTTCCTGTTCGGGGTTTAACTGCCTTACGCGCGCTTTTGCCGCCCGTCAGGGAGGACCGGCAAGGCAGTCTCCTGCCTTGTGCGATATCCCCTGGCCGGCAGGAGGGCGGCTCTTCGCGTTTTGAACGGCAGCGCCCCCCCTGAAAAACGCGCTTTCCATCAGCCGGCTTCAAGAAACCGTTTCGCGGAGGCAGACGTGGCCGGAACTGCGTTTCTCTGCCCGCCCGCACAGACAGGCCTTGCGGCGGTCTCAATGCGCCCCATTGCTTTTGAAAAACGGCGCAAAATGTGCCGCTGTGTTCTGCATATCTGCCGCCCGCGTGAAAATCAGCTCATCCTACCCGCCGCGGGCAGCTCATCTTCTCCGCCGCAAAATGGGAGCCCGCTTTTATCGCCGCTGCAGCGCCCTCAGGCCCTCCTCCAGGCCGTTCAGCAAAGCGCGGACATCCTCCTCTGTGGAAGTGTCGCAGAAGCTCACCCGCAGCGCCCCGTCGATGCGGGCCGCCGGCAGCCGCATCGCCGTCAGCGTGTGACTGGCCGCCCCTTTCGAGCAAGCCGAGCCGCTGGAGACATAGATCTCCTTGCTCTCGAGAAAATGCAGCATCGTCTCGCTGCGCACGCCGGGAATGGAAAAATTGAGCACATAGGGCGAGGCGTCCGCCGGAGAGTTGACGGTGATGTCCCCCCGTTTTGCCAGTTCCTCCCGCAGCAGCTCGTTCAGCTTTTTCGCCCCTGCCAGCCGGGCGGGAATGCTCCTGCCATATTTCTCCGCTGCCGCCCCCAGCGTGACGATGTAGGGCACATTTTCAGTGCCAGGGCGCAGGCCGCGCTCCTGCCCCCCGCCGCCAAAGACCGGCCCGATGCGGTAATTCCTGCGCAGATAGAGCGCGCCGACGCCTTTGGGACAATGCATTTTGTGGCCGGAGAGCGCAAAGCTGTCGATCTCGCCGCCGGACAGCTGCAGGGGGTGCTTGCACCAACCCTGCACCCCGTCCACATGGATAGAGGCGCGGCCGTTTTTGGCGCGGACCTTTTTTGCCAGTGCCACCGGGTCCAGCAGGGTGCCGATCTCGTTGTTGACGAACATAAAGGCCACAAGGCCGGTCTGCTCGTCCACCGCCTCCAGAAAAGCCGCCTCATCGATATGTCCCCCTGCATCCGGCGGAATGGCGCGGATCTCCCAGCCCTGTGCCGCCAGCAGTTCCAGCGTGCGGTAGACCGCCGGGTGCTCGAAGCCGGTGACCACGATGTTTTTTGCCCAGTTTTTGGTGCGTTCCGCAGCCCCCTGCAGGGCGATATTGTCGCTCTCCGTCCCACAGGCGGTGAAAGTGATCTCAGCCCCCGTCACCCCCAGTGTCGCCGCCACCTGGGCGCGGGCGTGATCGACCGCCCGCTCGGCCACCATGCCGGGCTTGTAAAGAGAAGAGGGGTTGCCGAAGATCTCCAGCATCGTGTCGTAACAGAGTTTTGCAAGTTCAGGGTCCACCACTGTGGTGGCCGCGTTATCCAGGTAGTGCATATAAAACGCCTCCGGCTGCCCGGGAGGGACCGGGCAGATCATGGGGAGCGGGACGGCTTGTTCCGCCGTGCACCGTGCTCACAGTTTTTAAGGCAGCGCCCTGCCTTTTCGAAAAAAGGAGCGCGCCACAAATGCAGCGGCTCCAGCGGCGTTTTCCGCGCCGGGCGCAAAGCGCGGACCGCCGCCTTGACCAAATAATTATACAACAACCGGGCCGGGTGCGCAACTCACCCTTGCGCGCCCGGCCCGGAATGTTTAAAATGAAAAAAGGTCAAAAATTTATATTTCCCGCCGCGGACCGCCGGCTGACCGGACACGATCTTTTCTGTTCTGCCGGGCCGCTTTTTTTCACCGTGCACGGCACGGCTGCTGCGGGATTTCCCTCTGGCGGGAAAACCGGGAGGGATACAAGCTGGAAAGCAAAACGGGGCGCTGTCTGCACTGCCTGCAGAGCTGTAAAAAAATGTGCGCCCGGAGAGGAGAACCGCATGGGAATCGGAATGAGAAGTGTTCACTGGGTGGAGGTGCTGCGGCTGATCCCCACCAAAGATCATCTGGACCGGGAAAAGCTGGACGCCGTGCTGCGCTGGTTTGACCCTGAGGACCTGAGCAACCTGCAGCCGCTCAAGGTCGCCAGTGATGAACAGCTGAACCTGTATCTGCTGGACGGCCACTGCCGCGCCTGGGCCTTGTGGGCGACAGGGGTGGAGCTGGCGCCGGTGATCGTTAACGACAACTTTTTACCCCAAAAAGAATTTTTCCATAGTGCCGCGGTCTCATCGCTGTCAATCCAATGAGTTTTTTGCCGGTGCCTCGTGAAGTGCAATATATTGGGTGAGCTCTGTAATCTGCCGATCCATCTTGGAGAGCTTGATGGTGGTGGTGAATTGCTTGAGGATCAAAATAAAAATGACTCCCAGATAAAGCAAATTTGCTGGAGATTGAACCCCGATTAAATCGGCAGCCCAACTGACAAGTCCAGGGAATGCCCCAACACGACGAGCAAAACACTGAACAGGCTCCAAGAAATTGCATATTCGATTTGCAGACGATTCTTACGAATTTTGTAGAGAAAATAGAGCATTGTGAGGACCGCGCCCGTAAAAAGCAACATCAACAGCATCCCACTCATTCAGTGCACCTCCATTCCTTTTTAAACTTTGCGCCGCCTCGAAACCACTGAACGACTATAATCGAAATTGCCATGCGCAACATATAGCCGATACTGCGGGTGAAATTGAGATAACTGGTTCCTGCAATGCGCTCCTGCATCTCCACCTGTACCTCTGTTACTTTCGCGCCGCGCCGCATCAAATAGCAAATGGTGTCTGGTTCCGGTGCGTGGTTGATTTGAGTTGCAAACTCCTCTATCATCCGCCGGTTGTACAGCCGCATCCCGCTGGTAGGATCAGCAAGCCTTTTTCCTGTGGTTAAGCGAATGGCAAAAGCGATCAGATGACTGCCGATCATCCGCAAGGTGAACGGCTTTTTCTTTTCCACAAATCTGCTGCCAACCACAATATCATATCCTTCGGCAAGCTTGTCCAGCATCGGTTGAATATACTGCGGCAGATGTTGACCGTCGGCATCAAATTGAAGCGCAACATCATATTCATTTTTTAGTGCATATTTCATGCCGGTCTGGAACGCGCCTGCAAGGCCGAGATTGATTGGCTGATTAATAAAATTGAATCCACGCTCCCTGCAGATCTGCACGGTGTGATCACTGCTGCCGTCATTGACGATCACATAATCAAACTGAGGATAGTCCCGTATCAGAGTCGAAACAACGGAGACAATGCTCTCCTCCTCGTTGTAGGCGGGGATAATAATCAGAATTCTTTTATCCACACTTCAAACTCCTTTTTTCTATTTCTCTACAGAATAAAATGTTTTCGCAGCAGTTGCAATCGGGATAAACTGTGTCGCTGAGAGCAGCATCATCAGAATCACATAACTTGCGGACGCATACAGCACTCCATTTCGCCTTACCATCATATAAGGGATAACCAGTGCGATCCCGGCGGTGATCAGGTATCCTACCATAACCGCTCTTTGCCGACGCATAATCGTCAGGACCTGTGTTAACATGCTGGCAAACGCGCTGAACCCTCCCCCCAGCATGATCAGAACCAATGCGCCTTTATAGCTTGAGAGATCCAGCGCCGATAACAGCGAAAGGATTGGTATTCCCAGCAAATATGCTCCCAGCATTCCGAATAGGGTAACCCCCAGCAGCCCTAACGCTACCTTTGTGATCGCACCAAAAAAATAGTGAAACTTTTTCTCCTGCCAGTTCTTCGTAAGTTCATTGATCATCGGCTTGAAAATGTAAGTCGAAAATAGTGCGATAACCTGTGCAGGCAAATACAAAATCGCATAACAGGCCTGCTCCTGCTCCGCTCTAAGTGCGTCAATGGCATATTTGGGAGAGTTAACAATGTACATTAAAAGGAACATAGAAATAAAAAGTGGGAAACAAGTCTGCAGTAACTGGAGCACATTACCCGGCATAGTGCGTTCTCTCCCCGCGCATTTTTTCCTCTCGTTAGGGAAAGTGTAAACAGCTACACACAGGCTCGTTGCAACTAGCATGGCGCAAGAAGATACAATCAGATTTCCAGTTATGATCAGCGAAGCAAAAAAAACTGTGGAATAGCAAAAGGTACGCAGCGCAAGGCTTTTCCCAGCAATCGAAAGATGATACTGCTGATGCATCCTTCCTTCCAGCACGTCCGCAAATGCTTCCACCATCCGACAGGCAGACACTAAAAGAACCACAATACTTTTTTCCCATTCATATCGTGAAAATAGGCACCACAGGACACTGCTGAGCATCATCAATGCGCAGGTCAGCACTCTGTTCCAAAAATAATCGCCAAAGGAAAATCGCTGTTGAGCATCCGAGACCTGATAGGTCCTGATGCCATAATTACCAAGCATCATCAGCATCTGCGCCGTCGAAAAGGCAATCGAAAACACCCCTCCGTTTTCTGCGCCCGCAATTCGGGTCACCCCCAGCACCATAACCGCCGAGGCAATCGCACTGGCCGTACTGCCCGCCATATTCCAGACCACGTCCTGTCTGGTTACATGATGCTCCGTCTCCATCGCCCTCTCTCCCCTCGGCACATCCGCCGGTATCTGGCTAAGATTTCTTCATATAGATCTTTACTGCCAAATTATAGATCCCCAGCTTCCTGCAAAGCGGCACAATAATATGGAAGATCATCTTTCTTGTGATGCTGAGACGACCATAACTCCTTTGAAGACCCGCCCATTTTTCCCGCTCAAAGCAGGACCAAAATTTCTCCCGCTGCGCGGGGCATTTTGTTGGCATTTCCAAATTCTGCTGCATTACCTCTGCAAGCGGAACGCTCAGCAGCTGCGCCTCCTGCTGCAGCCCCGC
This sequence comes from Anaerofilum hominis, assembly GCF_014287275.1. Lineage (GTDB taxonomy): Bacteria > Bacillota > Clostridia > Oscillospirales > Ruminococcaceae > Pygmaiobacter > Pygmaiobacter hominis. The sequence goes on along the minus strand of NZ_JACONZ010000002.1, from coordinate 603,133 downwards.
CACCTGCTTTTCCCCCTTTTCAGTATTAACCAGCAGACTGGAGACTCCCTCTTCACAGAAGAAATCTGGATGCTGCCGCTTCAAATCGGCATAATCCCCGATCGTAAAATCCCCCTGACGCTTTAAACTGGAATACGGGCAACTGTAACAGGAGGGCCGCATCATACAAAGGCTGCTGTAAATGTTGTAAAACGCATACTCCTTTTTTGCCCTTTCAGTGATGTCCCCCGAAGCTGTCACCAACTTGAGCAGATGGACGCTTACCCCCTCGTCCTTCGCCCGAAAGGAGACCTCCTTGAGCGGCCCATATTTTTCGCTGACCGACTGCAGCATCGCCTTCCAGACAGCCGGGCTCGCCGCGCCGTGACAGACCAGATCAACAAAAAGGCAGTTCTCTACCGGGACCTTTCTACACCCCAGATAACTGCGCATCGCGGCGACCTGACAGGGGGTACCGCTGAACAGGACCTTTTTCAAGTCGCGCAGGTCCTGCTCTACCGCGCGATAAAGCGCGGGATCCAGCCTGCTCTGCGGATATTTGGACCCCTGCATCGCCGAGCGGGACGCCGCGTCCTGCGCACGCAGGTGGCACACGGAAAAATCCTGGTCAAAGGCCGCGCCATAGACCGCTCCCCCCGCGCTGAGCGCCCACAGGTCTGAAAGCGCGGTGAACATTCCACCGGATGAGGAGCGACAGAGCACCGTGCCGTCCCTGTGCTTTGCTGCATAGGCGGCGGGATAGTGTTCTGCAAGGGGATGTTCCTTTCCAACCGGGCACACCTTTTGGCACAGCCCGCAGGACACGCAGCGGACGGGATCAATGAATGGGTATAAAAATCCCTCCTCGTCTGCGGAAAAGGAGATCGCCCCGCGCGTGCAGATCGCGCCACACGCACCGCAGCCAAAACAGTATGCCTTGGGCTGAAGTTCCATTATATCGCCTCTCCTTCCAACGCGCTACGCAGGAATTCCAAAGACGCCTGTCGGTCCTCCTGATACAGCGGCTCTACCAATCTGTAATCAATGGGGCAGTCAAAGGCCAACTGCCCTTCTCCGATCCTTCGGTCCTGCAGATGGTACCTATCAAGCAGGTTTGTAATCCGGGAGCCCAGTGCGGACAGATTCAGGGAGATCTCGGTATAAAAATCCTTTTGAAAGCCGATCGAGAATGCCGTCCCATGGAAGCTGTTGGTCACCACATACCGCGCGTGCCACATCAAATAGACCCACTGCGCGGGTGAAATGGTGGGGTAATACCTTCCCTTCAGCGGAGTTCCCTCGGGGAATGGGACAAAAACCAGCCGCAGGCCAGTATCCCGGCTGAGCTTTTTTGCGCACTGGAGCAGTGTTTTGGAAAAGCCGAGCTGGTACACCATGATATAGGGCTTGTCCGACCCGACCGGCTGCATAACCCGCTCCCAGTCCTCACGGTCCAGCAGTTGCGTGGGGTCAACCACTACCTGCGCGCGGCGCCCGGTCAGCTCCTCGGCCAGCCGCGCCCCTTCGGGCTCGCGGATGCCAAGGTAGAAAAAGCTGCCCAGCGCCTGCGCATAGCGCTGCTCCAGGTCGGCGGGCAGTTTGCTCAGCCCAAAGCTCGCGGCATAGCTACTCTTTTTGCGCGCATCCGTGACAAAGGTCTGAAGGTAAACATCCAGATTTCCGGCGATGTTGTAGTTCCACACCTGATCGCTGCCGGACAAAAACAGATCATATCGACGGTTCAGCGCATCCAGTTGGTCCATCTCTACCCAATCGCTGTAATGGTAGTGCTCCCTGCGAAATCGCTCAAAGGCAGGCTGGGACGCAGACTTCACGACTTTTGCCCCCGTCTTAACGACAAGATCTGTCACTCGCGCGCTCAGGCTGCGGGGCGCCGCCGGCGGGACCGACAGTTTTTCCCCCCGCAGCCGGATAATCTCACATTCCGCCCCCAGCTTTTCCACGCTTTTCTGCAGCGCATATGCCTGAAGGCAGGTGCCATAATTGTTTGCAGCATGAAAAGTCAAGATTCCAACTTTCACTTTTTTCCTCCCGGCAACACCAATTTTCCACTGAAATGTTCCTCACAGATCCTTTTTGCAAAAATAGATTTTCGCGTGATTCAGTCTCTGGCATCTGCGTTTTTGACCAATGCAGAATCACGCATCTATACCCTGATTCCTGCAATCGTGAACACATAAGCAGGTATCATGTAGCAGTCGATCACCACAGTACCTGCTACATATAAAAAACCGTTTTCTTTATTTTGGTCACCCTATCCCCGTCCAGCGCGCCGGTGCAGGTATTATAGGACTATACTAATTTAAGACCCTCCAGCACTTAATCTCGTTGTAGATCTTCCGCGACCTGTTGCTTGTCCCCAGTAAAGTATCAGCTTCGCTGAATATCTTCTGAATATAGGGCATGTCGTTATGGATATATTCCATCTCATCCACAAATTTTTTTACGCGATGTCCACAAAACCATAGTCCGCTTATGCCTTCAGTCCGCTTATGCCTTCCGAACAGGAACAGAAATTATAACGGAATGAATGCCGGGGGTGGCTGATGGTCTATACCAGCAGTTTTTAGGCAAGCACATAGTGGTAGTGGTAGTCGTTGACGTTGAGGAATTTCTCCTAAATCTTGGATGCCATCGGCCACTTATCCAGTTCCTCTGCCCAACGGTAGTCTGTCTGGTGCACGATTTCGCACCCGCTCCATGATAAATAATGCCTCACACGGCGGAAAGGTCATCTCAACTTTTCGTGATTTCATCTGGCGGAAAGCCATATTTCCGCTGGACCATCACACAGATGACAGGACAATCTCTCATAGCCTGATCTGAGATGACGGTAGCATAGGTACCTCCAATAAGAATCTTAACCTTGGGATTTAGTCATCTAATTGCGTTCAACATTTCTTAGCTATAGCCAAGCGTTGAAGTGGTTAGCTTGCCCTTAGCCCACTCCAACAAAAAATCCTCCATCAACAACACCATCTGCTCGGTAATCACCTTTTAGGTAATACTAAGTGCCGCTTTGGGTCTTTTCCAGCTCCCGGCCCTAATTGATTTCAAATTTCCCCAAAAATTCATGAATAATATCTTCATACTGTTTAAGCCCTCCTTTTTTAATTACCATATTACCCTTAAAAAAATGTCGAGAATGCAATAGCTGTGTAGTACCAAGTTGCTGTACAGGACCACATCTCTTTCTGGCTGCCTGGCAAAAGCTCCTGCTCCTATTAAAAACAGAATAGGAAATAGAGGTATCATATATCGTCCCTGCATCCCCATAATGTAATAAGAACCAACTGTTGTCCAAGTAAGGGCTGCTGCATACCCCAAACCTGCGACACAAATCCATAAAAAAGCATACAATAATTTTTGCTTCCTTGTGACTATCAGAGACTGCTGCCTCGGAATAGAAAAAAGTGCCAACAAGATAAAACCCACAACGATGGTGTTTTCTATATTTACATATTGAAGTCCCCCCACACCCATAAAAACTAAATTTAAAGCCTGATTTATCATTGTGGAAAGTGTGAGCCTTATCATTTCGAAAGGATGAGTTACAAGATCACTCATTGAATAAGCGAGATTCCCCCATGGCCCGAAAGTATTGCCGGAAGAAACGCTTCTCGTGAGTACTGCTGTGTTCATGTAAATTCCCACAAATATACTTATGGCAGTTTCCGTGCAAATAAAAAACCATCGATGCCTTTTCTTTTTCCATTTTTCCTTCGGTACAGCAAAAAGCAGCAACGAAAGGGGAATATAAATAATTTTACAGGGTGCAAGAATTATGCCTAAACAAAAAGTGAGCATTAGTTGCCAAACTGTTATCGTTGAAGTTCGAGCATCATATATAAACTTTAATAAAAGTGCCACATAAATCAGTGAAACTGCATTAATAAAGGAATCATATGAGAACGAACCCGCTGATCGAACTGCCATCGGAAAAAGGGCGATAACGGTGAATAATTCGGGAAAAGGAGACAGTCTGATTGCAATATAACCGCAAGCTACATAAAACACAAGTGCCATAAATTGTGCTAAATACAATGTTGGCGTCTGTCCAAGATGCAATAATCTTGCCAACAGAATTCCGCATATCTGCGGAATGTACTCAATTGTAAAACCCACTGTTTTTTCAATGGTCATGTCTATAGTTCCAGATTTTTCCCCGTCCAGCGCAGTGTCAAATAAGTAGGCGTAGTGTCCCGCTGTAGGTTTTAGTCCCGTGTATACCTCTTGCTGTTCTGATACTCTAATTTTAATATTTTGCATTTCAGACGGATGATCCCATTTTCCATTTTCCCAAGCTGTTGCCCTTGCGATTGTAGAGGTGATATGAATATTTTCATCATTCACAGCATAAGATGGGTAAACCAACATATATAGCACGCCCAAACCTAAAGCCAAAACAACAAAAATCTGTTGTAATGGCCTTTTTTTACAAATAACCCAATAACCTATTAGGAGCAAAATATCCACACCACTACATATAATCACAAAAAAAGCAATAATATTTTTAGGTTTTCCATAGAGATCCAATTTTAAATAATCTTCTCTCTGTTCGCCTGAATAAAGTAATTTGTCTTCTATCTCACCAGCATTTTCTTTTGTCGTCCAAAGCAAATAATGCCTTTCTAGCTTGTCGGTCTCTAACACTGAAATTTTAACACGATATTTTTGTTCTGCAATAGAATAAGTCTGAGAAAACTGGATTGATAAATTAAAATTTCCTTTAGTAACTCCCAAAGGTGTTTTTACTTTTTCTAGTTCTTCCCCTGTAGTGTCATCATAAAGTATAGTCTGAAGAATCGCAGAGTCTTCCTCACCACCAAAACTCCCTGCTAACACAGCGATTCCTGTTAATGGCTCTTCACAATAGAAACCCTGCTCCAAATAACTATCCTCGCTATCAAGCAACAGTCCCTCAGAAAAGTTTAAAGTTTTCTTTAACGCCGTAGCCTCTGTCGACTTTGGCAAAACCACTGCAAAAAAATTGAACCCTTGAATTAGCAGCGTAAAAACAATAATTCCGCTAAACAAATAGATTTTTTTCTTTTTTAATCTTTTTATCAGCATATTCTTTCCCTATATAAAAGAAGAAGCTTTCTTTGAAAATTTAAAAAGTAAATTGCAGCCGACACTTTTTTGGCAAAACACTAAATGAAATCCTACGGCTTCAAATATAGAAACAAATTGTTCAATGGTATAATAGTTTTTCCACGCTAAACTCATACGTTCATTAATATCCCACTTATACTCTAACGCGCAGTAAGAAACGATAGCCTCTTTATTGGCATTCTCATAAAGTTTCAAGACAAACTCCGACATATTTTCTATATATTCTAAGACTCCACTGCAAAACACAGTGTCTGCCATTTTTGTGGGAAACTGATGCTTATTAAAATCGCATACTAATGTTTCTTCGCTACGCTTTACATAATCAACAGGAATATACTTTATTTCAGGCGCTAAATATTCTCTTAATTTCATTTCTCCGCACCCTAAATCCATAACGCTTTTGGCTTGAGGGTCAATTAGAGAGGATAAGTGTTTGGTCCTCACGTCAAACAATGTATGAAAGTATTCTCGATCTTTCCATTGATCGTAAAGATAGGGGAGTGCCCCCCCCAAAATCAAGACCTTCCATGAGCCCCATCTTGGTCAGCTGGTCAGCTAACTCTGCATAATTGTCCTTTTCAGCAACATAAATATACATCTCTCTTTTTTTAAAATCTTTGTATATTTTTGTGGCAGGATATACCTTTTTTCCCTCTAACTCTATATCATCTAAACAGTTCGATAATACATACTCTATCTCTACAGGCACATGCGCGATAACAGCCGCTATATTTTGTGGACTATCTCCAAAAACAATATATTCTTTTCTATGAAAAGTATCACAGTCGCTCTTTACTTTATTGTTCCACTTCAATGTCTTTATCTTTCCTTTCTATTCATTTTTTGAATGAGTTCTATATACTGTTCTACCATATGTTCCGTACTATATACAGATGCGTTCTGAGCGACAGTTTGAGCTTTTTTATTGTACTCATCTAAATTTTCTGTCATATCAATAAAAGCCTTCACCAAAGCATCCGTATTTAAATTTCGTTTACAACCAGCAATATTCAATACATCTTCCTGTGTTAAGTCTACAATATTCGGATATGCTGGCGGAACTACAATACAAGCCGCTACATCTTTAATGTCTCCAGCGTTACCTACATCCGTAAGGATCATCGGCTTGGCACAATAAAGCGCCTCTAAAACTGCGTTACTGCATCCCTCCTGCAGGGTAGGTAAAGTAAAAATATCTACAACTTCTCGTAAAAAGCGCCCCATATATTTGTGGTCAAAATAAGGGATAATTTTAATGCTATTTTTAGCTGAAGAACTTTTCAAAATGTGCTCAAATTCCTTATAATAATTGATATCCCCTTTGTTTCCCACCAACAAAAGTTTTATCTCCGGATAATCTTTCTGTAAAGCTTCCATTACCCCAATGAGTCCAATTTGATGTTTGACATGGTGAAAAGAGGCAATTTCCGCTACAATCACATCACTTTTTTTGAAGCCCAAACTCTGTCGTGTAACTGGCAATATCCCAGACTTACTATCTAATTCATGAAAATCCACTCCATTCAAAATCGTATGAATGTTGTTACGAGGAGCTTGAGTACGCGTGAGATAGTATTGTTCAACGAAACTGGATACTGGCACAATCTTATGTGCAGCAGTTAATTTATAACTATACGCACGAATTTCAGGCAAACTCATCCACGTGTATACATTGTGCATAGTATAAATGACCTTAAAGCCCATTTTCCTGGCACCCATTAACATATAAGTGTTATAGTGATAGTGCAAAGTATCAATACTTTTTTCCCAACAAAAGCGAATAAACTCATCCTCTTTTTCATCAAAAATATAAATATCTCGCAAATCTAAAAGTTTTTCCGCCATTTGCCCTATATTTCTAGACTGTGAAAGAATATACGCATTCCAACCATTTTTCTTGTATCCCAGATACAAATTTAAAACGACCTGTTCTAATCCACCTTTGTCAAAACTATTCACTACCAATGCCACATTTTTATGTCCTTGCTTTTGATGCAAAAAAAATCTAAAACGAAAACGGAACATCCAATAAATTTTAAATAATGTATGAACCACTCTGACACCTCCCGTAATTCTCTTTTATATCAAAGAATCTTTTACTGCTGATTTCCCTGCTAAATAGGTATCCACTAATTTTTGAAGGACTTGATAATTGGAGGCTGCCATATTTCTGCGTTGCTCCTCCGTAGGCAACTGATGATTTACAAAATCGCGATAATCTACATAATGCATTCCCAACGTTACAAAATCACCTATCTTTGTGGTGTCTAACACAGGCACTATTCCAAATTGAAGATATTCAATCAGTTTTGTCGGACATGCGACATTATTAACCACTATATCATCCCGTAGAACAAAGCCATAATGGCATTCTTTATATTCCTCCATTACCTCCGCCGGCGGCTTACATGAGACTTCCATAGCATGAGGTTTCTTTCTTTGCCCCCACTGTTTTTCAAATTCATCCGGTAATGGGACAAATATTTTATATCTGCAATCGTCTCCCATTTCTTCAATGGCATCCTGCATTTGCCCAATTTTTTGCCACTTTTGTAAACCGCCCGCATAAACTACCAGGGGGACTTGCGCTTCTTTAAGGCGTTTGTCTTCTGCATAATTCACCTTACATAAAAGATCTTGATTGAAAATCGGCATTACTTGTACTTGGCCCCTCAACTGTGTTTTATATTTTTCCTCCAAATGATGTTTCATGGCCTGATTTACAGTAATTGCAAGAGTGGCATACTGCGCTAAAAATTCTTCTGCTTCTCCTGCGATTTGCGCACCATAGTAGTCACCATATAAGGCAAATTCTTCGGGGACCGAGCCGTGTACATCCCATACTATCTTTACGAAAGGTTTTTTCAAAATCTTTCTCGCTTTGTCAGGTACTACATCTTTCATTATCTGAAGAACGCTATGCACATAGACTTTTCTATAGTTTTTGATTAGTTTTTTCATAAATTCCGCTTGAAGAGGGTCAGATAAATTCAATTTTAATTCCGCATGACACTTATCTACAACATTAAATTGAGGAGCTGCGCCGATATCATGAATATCAAAATATATTTTGTAATAGTTCGTAAGAACTTCCTCATCGACCGCTTTTACTCGCTGTTCATAGCCATCTGTGATATTTTTTTCATTGAAAATAGGTGCAAATACACAAATACATTTCTTCTTGCTTTCCCAAACTGCTTCCGTAATTTGATGTTGTATTGTTTTCAGAAGAATTTTAAGATTTTTTTTGTTTCTTCTTTCTATTCGATGTGGATTTGTCCTCCAAAAGGAAGGGGAAAGACGCCGAAATAACTTTCGGAAAATCTGTCGCACATTTTCTTTAAAAGGAAGCTCTTCTTTCAACTGCGCGTTTAGACGATTGATCTCTCCCTGTTGCATCGCTATGATCTGTTCTGAATTTTGATAACGTGATTCTATTTGAATCATATTGCCAAATATTTTTTTTATTTCCTCTTCACTCTTCCTAAGAACATCCATTGCCCACAACTCATTAGGCGGATATTTAACCAAGAATTGTACATCCTGAAAAAAAGATTCTAATAAAAGCGGTCTCCGATCTTCCCATAAAATGCCCCATTTATCCTCAAATTTCTTTTTGTTTTCTTGCGAGATCCGTATCCGACTGTTCATGGCAAGATTAGAAAATGAGCCGGATCCCCAGTGATGAATATAACAATCTCTTCTAATCCAAATTCGGAAATTAGCATTGTAAACTCTCTTGCAGTAATCGTCATCTTCAAAGGAACCGGGGAAAAACTGCTCATCCAGCATTCCAACAGTTTCTATAACTTCTCTTGTGAAAACCGTAGCAAAAAAAGTAATAAGTTTACTTTGGTTGCAACAATCTTGATAGGCCAATCTACGTTTTCGGGCAAATTGGTTCACCACAGGAAAAGCATTTTCATCTTTACTCGGGATCACATCTATGCCGATAGTCTGTTCATTTCCTGCAGCATTCGTGACAGGCCCTACCACATCACAAGGCTTTTGCAGCAGGATATCCAGCCAATAATCTGTAAGAATTACGTCAGAATTCAAAAGACAGATATGAGTAATTTCTTTTTTTTCTAGAAAATATTGTATACCAATATTGTTCCCTCCAGAAAAACCTTTGTTTTCTTTCGCATCTATAAATACCCCCTTTTGCGAACTATTTTGGATAATGTCGCAAAAATATTCTTCCGCTTGGTTCCTGTCTTTTAAGCTGGAACCGTTTTCCACTACACAAACTTCCCAAGGAGTGTCGTTTTTTGCCCTTACCAAAGAATTTAAAGTCAATTTCAAAAAGTCACTACTATTATAATTTAATATAATGATGCCTGTAGTTAGCATATTTTTCCCCTTCATTTTTGATATTATTTATTTTCGCTTCAGAAATCTTCGAACAGTCAGTGCTATCTGTACCAAGCGACTAGACAGTAGACTTTCTATCTGCTGTTGAAGTGCCTCCGCACGTTGTTGTATCTCTTTATTTTGTTTTATCTGCACATCCACTTGCATCTTTAGGTGTGTGCACTCTCTTATCTTATCTTCTAAACACGTCTCCACTTGATTTCGTAAACTTATTTCTTTTTGAAGTCGTCCTTCACAATCTCTAATCTGTGCCTGTAATGCTGCGGAATATTTTCCCAATTCAGTTATATCGTAATCTCTTTTTTCCTGCTGTTCTGCAATTTGAATTTTGATTTTTTCAATCCTCTCTGCACTCTGATTTGCTATTTTCTCCAGTAAAAGCTTTTGCCATTCTTTTTTTTGAACTTCCGTGTAAGAAAACTTAGGCATTTCACTTCTTAAAGTATTTTCAAGGAAAAATTTTATTTCTTTTTCTATATTGTTTCTAGCCATTAAAAACCCATTTCGATTTTCTGGAGGAGTACGCAAATCAAAATTGACCTTATTTTCTAGAAATTCCTGAGTAGTACAGTGATAAAGCCATTGCAAAAAAGTGCTATAACGAGTAGAATCATCTTTTGAGGAGTCATAGAGCAATAAAACTGGAACTCCCATAGCCAGACAAGGTAATGCACAATGTAATCGCGTTGTAACCACACAGCGAGCATTTTGGTAGCAGTCTAAAAGCTGTTCCACCACTTGTTGTCTTTTGTTCCATTCAGGAGGTCTTTCCATATTGCAATAATCCACCCAATGGGTTATTTGTTTCACCTCAATATTACTTTGCCTAAGTTTGGCTTTCATAGCGGAATGTACACTTTCTGTGACGTCCACCGCACATATATAGCTCCCTGCATCTGCTCTAAGAGGTCGTCTTGGCAACGTTAATGTTAGACATCCGGAAATATATGCTCTAATATCTCTCTTTTTTAACTCCTGGTAAGTAGCTTCATCTCTACAACCAATCGGAGCAAACGTTCTCAAATAATCTCCCCCGATTCCATCCAAAAAATGATATCCTATATCCCACTGATCATTAGGGGTAAAATGTATTCCTATGCAAAGGGGAAATATATTTGGATTTGGGGGCCAACGGTATTTTTTGTGTAAAAACCATCCATTAAAAATAGCGACGACTTTCTCTTCATCAGGCAAGAAAAAACTATCTAAATGCTCTCTTTCTAAAAGACAATCTATATGAGGAAGAAATCTTGAGGCCGCATAAGTTTGAATATCATCACCGATATTATCAGTTTTTTCATACCAAATTACCCCATATTTTCTCATAAGCTTCCCTCCGTATTGAAACAAAGTAATTATAACATATTACCTTCTGATCTACAAAGATGGACTTTGTGATTTTTTACTTAAGTTTTTTCTTTCTCAAAAAATATTTTTATTTTCATGAATACCATCATATTTTATTTTTACAAAAGTCCCCCTGATGTAGGAAGCAACTACATCAGGGGGATAAACTTCATGTTCGGTTTTGCTGGAACTATTTATAAGTTAATATTAGTCTAAACGCTTTGCTGTTTAAGATTTGTCCCTGGATAATAATGAGTCAGTACCCATCTCCAGCTATTCTCTCGGGCAATATAAGCTGCTGCACCATATTGACTCATCCCTACACAGTGTCCATTCCCATAACTAGTAAATGTCCATGTTCCATCTCCATTATAACTCCAGTTTTTCGCATTAGTCCCTAGATTCGCACTGTAAAGTCCCCAACAATCTTCATAAAATTTTCCTCCTGCAATAGTTACACCACATACGATTGCACTAGTAATATTTCCATAACTATCTTTTCTTATATCTGTAATCCATTTTCCCATTTCATTAGCATATTGGCTAAACACAGTATTACCCACCATTTTAATAATATTATTACGCATAGTTGATGTATTGATGGTATTAACTTTGGGATAATAATTTGGTGCCCATATATTATCATATTGGCTAACTACTGGTACCAAATAGGAGTAATTTCCCCAACCCATATTAGCAGCAGAATTAGTATAGCTACCAGCACAACTGCCATAAGCTGTGTTTGCTACTGAACCATTATACAATATCTCATAGCGAACCACCTGGTTTGTTCCCTGCAGCACTTCACTGGTGGGAAGTGATAAACCGACTGAGGGTACACTACCACGTCCTAGATGAAACTCAAGATAACTGCGCGCCGCTACAGCCTGTGCTTTATAAAGTTCCTGCCTATCTAAACCGGTCAGGCCCAAGCCGTTCCCGACTTCGTTTTGCACGATCTGGGCAACGATGCTGCGCATACTCCCCTGTATATTCTTCCCGACATTTTGATCGTAAACAGTAATTGTCCTGTTCAACCGGCCGTAATCCACATAGCTGATATTGGTATCTACATTACCATTAATTCCAGAAATTATACTTTCATGACTATTCTGCCAAATAGATGCTCCTACCCAAGGATTTTCAGAAGCGCTGGTATGCGCTACCCAAAAGTCATATCCTTCGTCAATCAAATCTTGCGTATTGATATAATTTTGAGCCGCTGAATAATAGGTATAAAATCCTGACAAATAACCATGAGCTTGCAACAAATTCATTCCTGTCCGTAAGATATCTGTTCTTTGTTCTTTATTGTTTGTATTCTCCCAAATTAGTTTATCCTCATAATCAATATAAACGGGATAAGTAATTTGTTCTTTCCAGTTATTCAGTGTGGATAGCGCATAGTTCACTTCATAGGCAATCTCACTCGTGTTAAACGCATAACTATATAAATATGCCCCTACCTGTAAGCCCACATTTAAAGCATTTTGCATGTTTGTCTCAAACATAGAATCAATCATATAGTCCCCACCAGCGCTATTCCATCCTAGGACACGAATAATAGCAAATTGTACTCCAGATTCTTTCACTTTTTGCCAGTCTATCTTCCCTTGATGAGAAGAAACATCAATGCCTAAAAGTCCATTCACAATAGTGTTTTCAAGATTTCCGGTGCTCATATTAAAAAAATATTCTATTCCTTTATATGTATTCCAGCCCTTTAACATTCCTTGTTCACGAGTATAACAAACTCTTCTTCCGTCTGGCAGAGTTGTAAGGCCTTCTGCAAGACGCCGAGTAGTCGGGTCAAAATAATACCACGTACTCTGCCCACTTGTGTTTTTTAAACTATTTATTTCTCCTTTATAGCCATCACCTGTATTCAAATCAAAATAATACCAGTAACCGTCTGGTTGCTGCCAACCCTTTAACATTCCCTCACGCAGTGTATAATACGCTTTCCGATTGCCTGGAATAGGGGACAACCCCAATGCCATCGTTCCATTACCCCAAAAATAGTACCATCTGCTTCCATTCCCAAACAAATTTAACTGCGCTTCACCTTTTACCGCGCTACCTTTTGAAGGGTCAAAATAGTAATAAGTATCCCAGCCTTCTGCACTTTTCAATGTGACAAGACCTTTGTTCATTCCTTTTTCACGAGTATAATATACTTGTCTTCCATCTGGCAGAGTTGTAAGGCCTTCTGCAAGACGCCGAGTAGTCGGGTCAAAATAATACCACGTACTCTGCCCACTTGTGTTTTTTAAACTATTTATTTCTCCTTTATAGCCATCACCTGTATTCAAATCAAAATAATACCAGTAACCGTCTGGTTGCTGCCAACCCTTTAACATTCCCTCATCTTTATCATAATATACTGTTCGGTCTCCAAGTTTCGTCCACCCTAAAGCTAAAATTCCATCGTTAAGAGGATCAAAATAGTACCATTTCTTACCCGTCCCAAATAAATCTGCATACATTTCTCCCTGATACAAGTCTCCAGATTCATTTATAAATACATAGCCTCTCTCTGTTACATTCAGGCCTGGGACCAAATTTTCCACTTCGTCTGGGAGACCATTCGTCAGTTTTTCTTCTTCGACAACATCTTTGTTCTCATCACCGCCCGGATTTTCTCCTCCTCCTGCGATGTTTCCGTTCTCATCACCGCCCGGATTTTCTTCTCCTCCTGCGATGTTTCCGTTCTCATCACCACCCGGATTTTCTTCTCCTCCTGCGATGTTTCCGTTCTCATCACCGCCCGGATTTTCTTCTCCTCCTGCGATGTTTCCGTTCTCATCACCGCCCGGATTTTCTTCTCCTCCTGCGATGTTTCCGTTCTCATCACCGCCCGAATTTTCTTCTCCTCCTACGATGTTTCCGTTCTCATCATTTACCAAATTATATTTCTGAAAAACATCTATATTTACTACTGGATTGGTTACGCTTTGTTCTTTATCTTTTTCAACAGATACGCTATCTGCATAAACAATGGGCATAATCAGCCCTATTGTTAAGGTCATTATCACGAGCGCAATCAACTTTTTCATGGAGTTTCTTCCTTTTTTATTTTTTCCTATAATCTTTCACTTAGATTTCAAATTTTCATACCAATGTAAAAGATATTTAACGATTCGTTCGCTTGCATGTCCATCCCCATACGGATTTGCTGCATGGGCCATAGTCTGATATTCTTTAGAATCCTGCAACAATTTTGTCGTCTGCTCAACAATGTCTTCCGTTTTTATTCCCACTACTCTTACTGTTCCTGCTTTTACCGCTTCTGGGCGTTCAGTTTCTGTTCTCAATACCAAAACAGGTATTCCAAATGCGGGAGCTTCTTCTTGAAGCCCTCCTGAATCTGTCATAACCAAATAACTTCTGCTCATCAGATTATGCATATCTTCTACATCAATGGGATCAATTAAATGGACTTTTTCAACATTACTTAATTTTGAAAAAACAATTTTTCTTACTTTCGGATTCAAATGCACGGGATATACAAATTCTAAATCCGGAAAAGACTGATGCAAAGAAAGTAGTGCATCGCAAATTTGTACTAAAGGCTTTCCCAAGTTTTCTCGACGATGGGCCGTAACTAAAATAATTTTATTAGCCCTTTTCAGAACTTTTTGAATTTCTGCATTTTTAAAACGATAGTCTGAATGAACCGTTGTACTGAATGCATCGATTACTGTATTCCCTGTCACAAAAACATTTTTTCTTTTTCCTTCTTTTTGCAAATTGTTTTTGTTGTTTTCTGTTGGAGCAAAATGCAACTCTGCAATTTCGCTGGTAAGGCATCTATTCATTTCTTCTGGAAAAGGGGAATACTTGTCATATGTTCTTAAACCTGCTTCTACATGACCTACCGGTATTTTTTGATAAAATGCTGCTAAGGCAGTAATAAAGCTAGTAGTGGTATCTCCATGCACAAGAACAATATCTGGCCGCTCTTGTTTTAAGATGCTTTCCATCTTTAACAAAACATCTATTGTAATCGTATATAGTGTTTGTTCTGATCTCATAATATTTAAATTATGTGTTACTTTTATACCAAAAATATTGATTACTTGTTGTAACATTTCTCGGTGCTGTCCTGTTAGACATACAACACTTTCTATCTGGGGTAAACTTTCTAAAACTTTCACAAGTGGACACATTTTAATAGCCTCCGGCCTAGTGCCGAACACACTCATAACTTTCATTTTCTTCACCTGCTTTTTTATTAGTGTATAAAGAATTACCCTTTATATTAATAATCTAAATTGAAACACTATTCACAGAGCCGATTATAATACATTTCACATTTTTAGTAAAGATTGAAAGTTCTCTTCAAAATATACTTCCATTTTCCTCTCTGGAAATCTATGTTATAATGTTTTACAAACTTTTCTACTTTACAATCAAGGAGGGCCCCCACCTTGTCCAAACAAAACATCCGCAATTTCTGTATCATCGCCCATATCGATCACGGTAAATCCACTCTGGCCGACCGCATTTTAGAGCTGACCCAGGCTGTGGACAAGCGGGAGATGGAAAGCCAGCTTCTCGACAATATGGATCTTGAGCGGGAGCGGGGCATTACCATCAAGGCCCGCGCCGTGACCCTGCGTTATGCTGCAAAGGATGGGCAGGAATATGAGTTCAACCTGATCGATACCCCGGGCCATGTGGACTTTGGCTACGAGGTCAGCCGGTCGCTGGCCGCCTGCGAGGGCGCGGTGCTGATTGTGGACGCCACCCAGGGCGTGGAGGCCCAAACGCTGGCCAACACCTACATGGCTTTGGAGCACGATCTGGAAATTTTACCCGTGCTCAACAAGATTGACCTGCCCTCTGCCGAACCGGACCGGGTGGCGCGGGAGGTGGAGGACGAGATCGGCCTGCCCTGCCTGGACGCGCCGCGCATTTCAGCCAAAACCGGCGAAAATGTGGGCGAAGTGCTGGAAGCCATCGTGGCCGGTATCCCCGCCCCCCAGGGGGATGAAACGGCGCCGCTGCAGGCGCTGATCTTTGATGCGGTCTACGACAGTTACAAGGGCGTCATCGTCTACGTGCGGCTGCGGGAGGGCGGCGTGCGGCCCGGCGACCGCATCCGCATGATGCAGACCGGGGCCGAATTCGACGTGGTGGAGGTAGGCCACATGGGCGCGCTCTCTCTTGCCCCCTGTGACAAGCTGGAGGCCGGCGAGGTGGGCTATATCACCGCCTCGATCAAAAGCCTGCGCGAGACCCGGGTAGGCGACACGGTCACCGGCGCGGACCGCCCCGCCGATGAGCCGCTGGCCGGTTACCGCAGGGTGGTGCCGATGGTTTTCTGTGGCATCTACCCCGCCGACGGCGCCCGCTACAACGACCTGCGCGAGGCGCTGGACAAGCTGCAGCTCAACGACGCCTCTCTGAGCTTTGAGCCGGAGACTTCGGCCGCGCTGGGCTTCGGCTTCCGCTGCGGCTTTTTGGGGCTGCTGCACCTGGAGATCATCATCGAGCGGCTGGAACGGGAGTTCGACCTTGATCTGGTCACCACCGCCCCCAGTGTGCAGTACCGCATCACCCTCACCGACGGCACGGTAAAGCTGGTCTCCAACCCCACCGACTATCCCGACCCGGCCACCATCCGCTCGGCGGAGGAGCCCTTTGTCAACGGCCACATTTATACCCCCACCGACTATGTGGGCAGCCTGATGGAGCTGTGTCAGAACCGGCGCGGCGTGTTCAAGGACATGAAATATCTGGATGCCACCCGGGTGGACCTGCATTACGAGCTGCCCTTGGGCGAAATCGTCTATGACTTTTTCGACGCCATCAAAAGCCTGTCGCGCGGCTATGCCAGCTATGATTACGACGTCAAGGGCTACGAACTCTCCAAGCTGGTGCGGCTGGACATCCTGATCAACGGCGACCCGGTGGACGCCCTGAGCCTGATCGTACACACTGACAAGGCCTACGAGCGCGGCCGCAAGATCTGCGAAAAGCTAAAAGACAATATCCCGCGCCAGCTCTTTGAAGTGCCCATCCAGGCGGCCATCGGCGGCAAGATCATCGCCCGTGAGACGGTGCGCGCCCTGCGCAAGGACGTGCTGGCCAAGTGCTACGGCGGCGACATCACCCGCAAAAAGAAGCTGCTGGAAAAGCAGAAAGAGGGCAAGAAGAAGATGCGCCAGATCGGCACGGTGGAGATTCCAAGCGAAGCGTTCACGGCGGTGCTGAAGCTGGACTGAATGCTTCCTCTCTGCCCAAAGGACAGGTCCGCCGCCGCTTTGCCTCCTTTCCTGCCGCTTCCTTATATATAAAGCAGCCGCAGCAATGTGAGCGGTTCTCTTTGGGGCAGCCAGCTTTATCTGCTGCAGGCTGCAGACGAAAGCGTCCCTGCAGGGTATTTCCCCGCGCCCTCAGGCCGGGCCGTCTGATCGTTCGGCTCCTCACCCTATCTTCAACAAAAAATCCCGGCAGAGCCGGGATTTTTTTGATATACGGCTGACCGCGCCTCTCCTTTGCATCTCAAAAGGTCAAACACTGCCGCCGCGCCTCTCGCCCCGCTGCCCTCACGGACAGCGCCCCTTGACATTGGTGTTGTCTGTCGTCGTGGATGTTTCAATCCTCTTTATTCCCGCCGAACGTGTGGGCAGCATCTCAAAGATCCATTACCGCTTTGCTTCCACTTCCAGGCCCGCCCTGTCTTTTCCTCATCCGTCTGCACAAACTTGCCGTTTCAGCGCGCGGGCCCCGGCTCCCGCCGGCCAGAGGCGGGCGCAGGCAGCGTTTCCCTCGCTGCGCCTGAAGCGCGCCGGCCTCAACTTATTGGGAGACCGTGTCCGGCCCCTCAGCCAAAAATTTACTGTTTGCCCTGTTTTAACGGAACCATCCCTCCCGGGACGGTTCCGTTTTTTGGTTTCAGCCGCGCCGCTTCTGCGGGCAGAGACGCTTTGCCCGCATTTATCATTTCAAGCAGTGTCGTATTTTGATCCGCGCCGCCCTTGCGGACAGCGACCTCTTTGGTGATTCTGGGAATGACCGTATCATTGTTTCGATCCGCGCCGCCCTTACAGACGGCGGCCTGCGCGGGGCAGCGGCGCCGCAGCCCGGTGTCATGCCCCGCTCCCATTCCCTTTCGCCGTCTGTTTTTCTTTACAGCTGAAAGGTCTTGAGGCGGCAGATCAGCTCGGAGGCTCTTTTTTCCAGCGAGTCGATGGTCACGCTGCGGTCGAAATAGGCCGAGGACGAGCCCACCAGATACTGCGCGGCGGCAAGCAGGCGCAAAAGCTCCTCTCCGGGGATCTGGTTCTCGGCCCCATAAAGGGCCAGAGCCGAAAAGATGTCCCGGCAATCGCTGTAAAGATAAGCCAGGCTGCCGCCAGTCCCCGCGGGGAGCTGGGCGATGTGGATCGTCAGATTTTTTCCGTCACAGTGGCACACGGAGGAGTGATCCAGCAGCAGATAAAAATTCGACAGCCCAAGTTTTACCAGCGCGCGGACGATGGGCAGGGGCTGATCCGGCGTGTAATCCAGCATCTTTCCCAGGTCGCCGACACGGCTGACGATCTCAAAGGCGATGTCGTAGTGGAGCATGGCGCAGAAAAAGACGGGAAAGAGCGGCACATGCCGGATGGAGTACTCCGCCGAAGAGGAGACGAGAAAAAGATTTGCGCTGGGCGAGATCGTGCGGATGGCAGAGACCGACTCCGCGGGCACGGAATCGTGGAGGGCGATGAGATTTGTCCCCCGCAGCAGGTGGCTCTGTCCCGCCAGATGCGCCGGCGTGATTGCGGTGGTCAGGTCCGAGGTGGCGAAAGAGCTGGCGATCAGCTGCTGATCCTGGTCCACCATCTCCATATAGACCGGCGAGGCCGAATCCGGCACGACCACCGAGCCGCCGCTGTCGATCCCTTTCTGCCGGCAGGCGCTGAGAAAGGAAGCGCCGAAAGAGTCCGAGGCCACGGCAAACATGGCCCGGGAGGAGACCCCCAGCTCCATCAAATACTCGGCGATGTTTTTGATCGGCCCGCCGTAGGTGATCCGCGTCTGGGCGGCCATATAGATCGGCGTGCTCCGCCCGGCGCTTCTGTCCGCGCAAACGCTGCGGATGTCCACATGGCTGGGCCCGATCAAAAGGGGCTTGAGCTCCTCATTGATGATGTACCCTCGCCCTTTCAAGATCCCCTTTTTATACATTGTATTCAGATAGGCCGAGATCGCGCTGCGGGTGATCCCCAGCTTTTTTGCGATATCGTACTGGGAGATCATCGGATCTTCGCGGATGATCTGAAGAATTTCCCGCTCCCGCTGTGTCATTGTCCACACTCCAAAATAAACTTTTATCCCCCTGGGGCGGGCCGCCGCAGCCGCCACTCTCCCCAAAGGTCCCCTGTCATTTTTATTTTACCATAAAACCCGGCGCTGCGCACTTTTACGCTCTCTTTTTATTTTTCGGTATGCCTGCGCCGCACGCCGCGCCCTCTTCCCCCGTTTCCGGGCCGCGCGCCGCGGCCCAACTGCGCGCGGTTTGGCGCTTTTTTCGCTGGCGGGCCGGCGGTTTTCACCGCTTTTAAACCGTTCGGCTTTGCCGACTTTTGGGAAAACTGCCAAAAATATCTAAAAAACATGATGTAAAAAGTCAATATTAATCATTAATTTGATATGATATTATAATTATGCTTTAAAAATACAGCAAATCATTTATTGCTTCTGAGAGGTCACAGTTATGTCCACTTATCTGTCCTGCGGAAACATTATGTCGGATATCATCGTTCAGCCAAACGGGGAAAAGAGCACCCGGCATATGGGCGGTCCTGCGTTCTTCGCCCTGTCCGGCATCCGCCTTTGGGAGGACGACTGCGCGCTTGTGACCCATACGGGCGCGGACTGGTCGGAGGACTATGAAAAATGGATGGATGCCCACGGGGTCCCCAAAGATCACGTGCGGGTGGACGCTGAGCACGTGACCTGCTACCAGATCACCTACGATGAAAACGGCCGGAGCGTCCGGGATCCCGAAAAGTCTTTTTCTTTCTACGGCGACGAGGCCATGGGGTATTTGAAGGCCCATCCCTCGGACATCAAAAAGGCCCTTGCGCCGGGCGTGAAAGGCATCTACATGGCGCAGGGCGCCGACCGGGTCATCTGGCGCCAGCTGGCCGCCCTGAAAGAAGAGTATCATTTCAAGATAATGTGGGAGCTGGAGCACTTCAACACCGGCAAAGACCTGAACCGCGTTCTGGAGGCTCTGCCCCTGGCCGACGCCTGGTCCCTCAACCACACCGAGGCGAGCGAGCTGTTCGGCATCCCTCTCGGGGACGACGAAAAAATGCTTCGCAACCTGCAGCAGCTGCCCATCCCTTTCACCTTTTACCGGGTGGGCAAGCGCGGCGCTTTTCTTGTCACCAAAGACGCGGCATGGTTCTGCGAGTCGATCGACGTCGCCCCCTATGTGGACCAGACCGGCTGCGGCAACAGCTCCACCGGCGCGATGATGTACGCGCTCTTTTCGGGGCGGTCCCCGGAAGAGGCGCTGGTCATGGCGAACCTCGCTTCCGGCTACAACTGCCTGCAGTACGGCCCCTATCCCCTGTACACCCCCGCGGTGCGGGAGCAGGCCTGCCGGCTGCGCGGCGAATACCTGAAAAAAGTGAAACGGGTGTTGTGAGCCGGCAGTCCTTATTCAGTACCTTTCCCGTGTGCGTTTGCGGGTCATAAAGGTTGCCGCGGACCCTCGCGGCAAAAATAGAAAGGCAAATCAAAGGAGGAGAACTAATGAAAAAAGTATTGGCATTGATCCTTGCTGCAGCACTGGCTTTCGGCCTTGTCGCCTGCGGCGGCGGTGACTCCAGCAGCACCCCTGCTGCAGGCAGCACCTCGGGCGCAGCCAGCACCACCGGCAGCGGTGAAAAAGACGGCACCCTGCTGTACTACTGCGCGTTTATCGGCGACTTTGGCCTGGGCGACATGGGCAACCGCGCTTCCCTGGCAGCCGCTGAGAAGTACAACTTGGAATACAAGCTGGTCGAGTACGGCACCGACAGCTCGGTGGCGGTCAACAGCTTCCGCGATGCGCTCGAGACTTCGACCTACGACTATGTCGTGGCGTCCAGCTGGTATATCTCCGACGTCATGAAAGAGATCGCCCCGATGTATCCGGACACCACCTTTATCCTGTTCGATACCTCCCCGACCGGCGATTTCGACGGTATGGACAACGTCTACGGCATCACCTTCGGCCAGAACGAGGGCGGCTTCCTGGTGGCGGTCTATTCGGCTCTGATGACCAAGACCGGCAAGATCGGCTGCTCGCTGCGCTCCGACACCCCCATCCTGAACGACTTCGGCACCGGCTGGCTGGCTGGCTACAAGTACGCTGCCAAAGAGATGGATCTGGACGTCGACATGGTGTTCTCCTACATCGGTGAAGACTCCGTGCAGTCCACCTATGAGTCCTGCAACGTGCTGTTCGACAACGGCGCCGACTATGTCTGGTCCGTCGCGGGCACCAACGTTCTGGGCGCCTGCCAGGCGGCTGAGGAGAAGGGCGGCCTGGAGGCTGGCTACGGCGTTATCGGCGTTGACTACGACCAGTGGACCTACTTCAAAGAGGTCGGCGACGCTGTCGGTTACGAGAACCTGGTCACCTCCATGCTGAAGAACATCGAGCCCTGCGTGGCCCTGATCTTCGAAAGCGTTATTGGCGGCAAGGGCGACATCAAGCCGGGCAACAGCTTCTACGGCGTGGCCACCGGCGGCACCGGCCTGGCGATCAACGACAACTATACCGAGAACACCCCGCAAGAGGTCCAGGACAAGATCGCTGAGCTGTCTGAGAAGATCGCCAACGGCGAGATCGACGTTCCCTCTTACTTCGACTTCAACAGCTATGAGGCGTATGCCGCTTACCGCGACAACCCCGACGCTGATTTCGCGGCGTAATCTCACCCAAAAACTGAATTAGTCCAATCGCTGAGCGGGCGGGGTAATTCCCGCCCGCTCAGTAATTAAAGGGGAGGCAAACGAATGTCTAAGGAACTTCTCAGAATGGAGGGCATCACCAAGATCTACGGAAACGGCTTTATGGCGAACAAGGACGTCACCTTTTCCGTAAGTGAGGGCGAGATCCACGCGCTGATCGGCGAAAACGGCGCGGGCAAGACGACCCTCATGAAGATCCTTTTTGGTGAGGAAGACTGCCAGAACGGCAAGATCTATATCAACGGGGAAGAAGCGCATATCGCAAACCCGCTGGACGCCATCGCAAAGGGCGTGGGCATGGTGCACCAGCACTTCATGCAGGTGCCCAACCTGTCGGTGGCCGAAAACATCATGCTGGGCATCGAGCCCGGCAGGGGCATGGTGTTCGACAAGAAAAAGGCCATCCAGCTGACCACCGAGGCGGCGGAAAAGTTTCAGCTGCATGTGGACCCCAACACGCTGATCCGCGACCTGAGCGTCGGGTATAAGCAGAAAGTCGAGCTGCTGAAAGCGCTGATCCGCGGCGTCAAGGTGCTGATCCTGGACGAGCCCACCGCCGTACTTACCCCGCAGGAGACTGCGGAGCTGTTCGTCCAGCTGAAAGTGCTGCGTGACCAGGGCTATGGCATCATCTTTATCTCCCACAAGCTGGAAGAGGTCATGGAGCTGTGCGACCGCTGCACCGTGCTGCGTCACGGGCGGGTGACCGGCCACGGCGATATCAAGGACCTGGACCCCGTCAAGCTCTCGCGCCTGATGGTGGAGCGCGACGTGGTGATGGAGATCGAAAAAGAAAAATCCGCGCCCGCCGACATTATCCTGCATGTGGAAAAGCTCAACTACCTGAACGACCTGGGCAAGCACATGATCAAGGACCTGAGTTTCGGCATCCGGGCCGGAGAGGTCGTCGGCATCGCAGGCGTGGAGGGCAACGGCCAGACCGATTTGTCCGAGATCATCACCGGCCTGCGCCGGCGCACCAACGGCGAGATCACCCTCAACGGCACAGAGACCGAGGGCAAGACCATCCGCGAGATCCGCGACCTGGGCCTTGCCCACATCTCTGAGGACCGCATGAAGTACGGCATCGCGCCGGACCTGTCCATCCGCGACAACATCGCGTCCATCTATCTGGACAACAAACAGTTCACCAAGGGCCCGCTGCTGAATGTGCGCGAGCTGAACAAGTTCGTGGACCACTGCATCGAAGAGTTTGAGATCGCCTGCACCGGCGGCGACGAAGCCATCCATCTGCTGTCCGGCGGCAACATCCAAAAGGTCATCATCGCCCGCGAATTCTCCAGCGGGGCAAACCTGATCGTCGCCAACCAGCCCACCCGCGGCATCGACGTGGGCACCACCGACCTGATCCGCAGGCTGCTGGTGAAATATACCCGGGAAAAGAAGATCGGCGCGCTGCTGATCTCCTCGGACCTGAACGAGATCCTGGAGGTCTCGGACCGGCTGCTGGTCATGAAAGACGGCCAGATCGTCGCCCAGTTCAACGATGTGAAATCGGTCACTGCGGAGCAGCTTGGCGAATACATGCTCGGCGTAAAGAGCATGACGCCCGAGGAAATGGGGGATTTGTTTTGAAAAAGGTACAAAAAGTTGAATACATGTTCGAATTTCTCCGCGTCTTTTTGGGTATCGTGATCGCCTTTTTGGCCTGTATCGTCATCATCGTGCTCATCAGCGAGGAGAGCGCGGGAGACGCGGTCTACAACTTCGTCGTGGGCCCCTTTATGTCCCCCCGCCGTTTTGGCCAGGTGCTGGCGCGCTATGCGCCCTACCTGCTCACAGGCTGCGGCATGTGCTTCATTTACGCCTGCGGCCGCTTCAGCCTGATCAGCGAGGGCATCATCAACATCGCCCCCATCTTTGCCCTGATCGTGATGTTCAAGACCCCGCTGATGACCAACCTGCCCCAGTTTGTCAACCTGATCATCATCATTGTGGTATGCGCCATTGCCGGCGGCGCCTTTGCCATGGTGCCCGCGTTCGGGCGCGAAAAGCTGGGCGCCAACGAGATGGTGACCTCTACCATCATGAACTATATGTGCCTGTATCTGGCCCTGTGGCTGCTGAAATCCACCGTGGCGGACCGCGGCCAGTCCTTCCTGACCTCCCCGATCTTCCCCGATAACATGCGGTTCACCCGCTATTGGGGCGACACCAACTTCACCTCCGCCATCTGGGTGGCGGTCATCGGCGTCGTTGTGGCCTGCATCCTCTTCTACCGCACCCCGCTGGGTGCGAAGATCCGCATGTGCGGCTCCAACCTCTCGTTCGCGACCTACTCCGGCATCAACGCCAAAAAGATGATGTACCTGGCCCAGCTGATCGGCGGCCTGTTCGCCGGCGTGGCGGCGGCCGTGGACTGCTTCGGCACCTACAACAGCTACTATTACCAGATCCTCACCAACGTGGGCATGGACGGCCTGCTGTGCGCGGTCATGGCGCGCAAACAGCCGCTGTTCGTCCCCCTCACCGCTTTTGTTTTGGCCTACATCCGCACTGCGGCCGCGGTGCTCAACGCCAACACCAATATCCCCATCGAGCTGGTCACCATGCTGCAGGCCGTCATCGTGCTGTTCGTCGCCGCTGAGGAGTTCCTGGGCAAGACCAAGCGCCGCGTCATCTTCAACATCTCCCGCGAGGAGGAAGCGGTCAAGGTAAAGGAGGCAAAGAGCAATGCTTGAATTTGTTAGCAACTTTATCTATTCGCTGATCCGCATCTCAACGCCGCTGATCTTTGTGTCGATCTGCTCCACCATCTCGCAGCAGGCGGGCCTTTTGAACATGGCCGCCGAGGCCATGATGCTGACCGCGTCGCTGGGCGGCGTGCTGTTCAGCGCCTGGACCCAGAACGTCTGGCTGGGCATTCTGGGCGGCGCGATGACCGCTGTATTGATCGCGCTGTTCCTGTGCTTTGCCACCTTTGTCATGAAGGTCGACCTCTATCTGATGTCCATCTCGCTGAACATGGCCCTGCTGGGCGGCACGGTGTTCGTGGTCTATCTGGTGACCGGCACCAAGGCGACCACGGCGGGCGTCATCAAAAGCCTTGCGCTGGGCAACGTGAACATCCCCCTCATCAAGGATATCCCGTTCATCGGCTCGATCCTGTCCGGCCACAACGTGTTCACCTATCTCTCCATCGTCATGGTCTTTGTCGTCTGGTTCCTGCTGTTCCGCACCAAGATCGGCCTGCGTATGCGCGCGGTGGGACAGAACCCGCAGGCGGCTGAGTCGGTGGGCATCAACCCCCGCAGGATCTACACCCTGGCCTTTGCGCTGGCGGCTTTTGTGGGCAGCTTCGGCGGCATGTATCTGTCGATGGGCTACCAGAACTTCTTTATCCGCAACATCACCGCCAATCGCGGCTTCATCGGCCTGGCGGCCGCGACCATCGCCAACGGCATGCCCATCGGCTCGATGCTGATGAGTTTCGTCTTCGGCCTGGCCTATGCGGTCACCAACTATCTGAAGCCCTATGTCGTGGACCAGTATTTCCTGACCGCCCTGCCCTTTATCATGATCGTTGTGCTCTACTTCATCATGTCTTTCTGGCGCTCCAAGCAGGCCGACCGTCTGCTGAAGATCAACCGTCAGCGCCTGGCGGAAGAAAAAGAGCGGCAGCTTTGGGAGGAAGAACAGGCCAAAGTGAAAAAGTCCGCCCCGGGCTCCGGCGAATCGTAATTTAATCAAGACAGGGGGTACCAACGATTGGATAAACAGAATTACTACAACACCATTGGGCTGCAGGTGGAGAGCCTGTTTGAGCTTGCCCCGGTCCAGGTGGAAAAATGTTTCGATGAAAAAAAACTCTCAGCACTTCTCCCCTTGCCCGAAGCGGCCGCCCTCAAGCGGCTGATCGTCGCCGGCTGCGGCGACTCCTACTCTGCGGCGGGCGCCATGGCGCCTGTGATCCGCAGGCTGGCCGGCGTGAGCTGCGCTTCGCCCGACCCGATGGAGCTGTGCAGCTTTTACACGGACGAGGATATCCTGGACGGCTGCAGGGCTGAGGAGGTCCTGGTCGTCGCCATCAGCGCCAGCGGCGGCAGCGTGCGCATCGTGGAAATGCTGGAGCGCGCCCGCGCTGCCGGCGTGCGCTCGATGCTGATCACCAACAACCCCGAATCCAAAGGCGCGAAAGCGGCGCAGCTGGTCTACTGTGTAGAGACGCCGGAACTGTGCAACACCCCGGGGCTGCGCAGCTACTTTGCCAGCCTGACGGCGCTGGCCGCGCTGGGCTCCTACATCGGCGGCTGCAAGGGCGTGACGGAACCCGCCGCCGCCCGGCAGGCCATCCTGGACTATGTGGCCGCCTGCCAGCCCTGCTATGAGGCGATCGACGATGCGATGTTCGAGCTTGCCGGCAGCTGGAAAGACCTGGAGAAATTTGAGATCGTCGGGGACGAGAGCGAGTTCTTCTCCGCCCAGTTCGTGGAGGAAAAGTTCATCGAGTGCGCCAGCGTCCACGCCTCCCATGCGGATTCCGAGGACTGGTGCCATATCAACTTTTTCCTGCGCGAGCCGGAAAAGATCGGCACGATCTTCCATGTGAACGCCAGCGCCCCTGATCTGGACCGCATCGCCGAGAGCGTGCGGGTCTCGGTCGCCATCGGCCGCCCCACCCTGGTGGTCACCGACGCGGACTGCGCTTTTGCCGAGGGCGCCGCAGTCTGCCGCCTCCCCAAAGCGCCGGAGAACGCCCCCTGGGCGCTGCTGATGATGGATCACGCCCCCGGTTCCCTGCTGGCGGCCTACTGCGCCGCCCGGGCCGGAAAACTGTTCTTCAGCAACCGCTACGACTTTCGGACCCGTACCTGGAAAATGTGATGAGGGGGGAATGCAAAATGAAACAAAACTATGACAACCCGCTGCGCCGCCAGTGCTTTGATCTTGTGCGCCTTGCGCCGGCCCAGTTCGACCTCGCCCGCGAGGCCCTGCTGGGGCTGGAACCTGAAAAACGCCTGGCCCATATCCGCCGGGTGATCGTCACCGGCTGCGGCGACTCGTATCTCGCCGCCGCAGAGGCCCGCGAGGTCTTTAAACACTATCTTCGCGGCACCGGATGCCGCATGGAGGCGGTGCGGGCGATCGAGGCCGCCCGTTACCTGCCGCTGGACGAAAACGCGTCCGACACCCTGCTGATCGCCATCAGCGCCTCCGGCGGCCCCGCGCGCATCGCGGAGATCCTGCAGCGCGGCAAGCGGCACGGCTGCCTGACCATGGCCCTGACCAACAACGGCGCTTCCCGCGCCGGCACCACCGCCGATCTCGCCTATGTGACCAACACCCCGGAATTTCCCGACCGGATGCCCGGCCTGCGCAGCTATCTCGCCTCCATGATGGGGCTGTTCGTGCTGGCCGCCGTGCTGGGCGAGGTGAAAAGCGGCAAAACCGGCCTGTGCGACGAACTGCGGGCCGAGCTGGAAGCCTATAACGGCCGTTTCGCCGCGGCGCTGGACCAGATGGACGACAGCGCCTATGCCGCCGCATGTACCATGAAAGACAGCAAGGGCTTTGAGGTCTGCGCCGACGGGCCGCTCTTCTCCTGCGGCGAATTCATCTCCGCCAAGTACGCCGAGGTCTCGGGCGACAAGTGCACGGTGGTGGACTCGGAAAACTTCTGGCATGTCAACAGCATCATGATGCCGCAGAACGCTTACGGCACCATCGACTATGTGGTCAGTGACGAGCGCAACTGCGAGCGCATGGCGCAGACCATCAGCGGGCAGGTGGAAAAGCTGGGCCGCAAAGTGCTGGTGGTGGCCGACAAGCCCGCCGCCGAGCTGGGCGTCACCGCCCCGGTGATGGAGTGCATCCTGCCGGTGCCGGCGCCGCAGTTCCGTTTTCTGCTGCCGCTTTATGCCTTTGTGCCCGGCTCGCTGGTCGCGGGCTATCACACGGCCCTGATCGAAGAGCCCTATTTCCGCGGGGGCGGAAAATTCTTTGACCCCTCCATCAACACCCTGGGGACCAACGAGATCCGCGTCCTGTGAGAGCCGCGCCGGGCGCGTTCCCTGCCCGCACGCTTTCAAAATTCACGCGTTAGGAGAATGTATATGGACTATATCGCAGCGGGAAACGTCATGCTCGACACCGTCCGCTTTGCAGACGGCTCCCGGTCCAACCGGGAGCACATCGGCGGCCCGTCCACCTTTGCCTACAGCGGTATCCGTCTTTGGACGGACAGCGTCCTGCAGTGCAGCAATGTGGGCGCGGACTATGCGGAACTGTTTTTGCCCTGGATCGAGAAGAACCGGATCGACACCCGGGGCCTCAAAGTAAAATGCGATCACTGCAACCACTCTTTTCTCGTCTATAACCCCGACGGCACCTATGGCGGCGACCCCGAGGTAGAGCGGTTCCGCAGCGACTGGGTGCAGGACTTCGGCTATATGAAGACTTCTCCGGAGGAGATCGGCGAGTTCACCCGCCGCGGCGGGGTCAAGGGCGTGTATCTTGCGCAGAACGTGGACTATGTCTTTTGGGAAAAGCTGGACGCGATCAAAAAACGGGACGGCTTTAAAATGATGTGGGAGATCGAATCCCCCAGCTCTTACAAGCGCTATCTGCCCGACGTGCTGAACGCCATGAAAACCGTGGATATCTTCTCCATCAATATCCAGGAGGCGCAGACCCTGTTTGAGGTGGAGGGCGAAGAGGCCTGCATCGCTGAGCTGCAGAAGATGCCCGTGGACGTTACCCTGTTCCGGGTGGGGAAAAAGGGGCTTTACTCGGTGACCCCCGACAAGGTCTATTTTGTCCCCTCCGCCCCGGTGGACCGGGAGATCGACCCCACCGGCTGCGGCAACACCTCCACCGGCTCGGCACTGTACGCCTATGCCGAGGGCTACGACCCGCTGATGATCGGGATCATGGCCAACGTCGCCTCGGCCCAGAATATCCGTCAGTTCGGCGTCATCCCCGACTTCGCCGCCGTGCGCGCGCAGGCCTTTGCCCAGGCAAAAGAACTGTACGAGGCCTATCCGCGCGGGGAGGGATGCTGAATGGCGGTCGAGTATCTGGCCTGCGGCAACATCATGTCCGACCGCATCGAGCGGCAGGACGGCAGCTTTTCTGAGTGGAACATGGGCGGCCCCGCCTTTTTCGCCCTCTCCGGCATGCGCCTGTGGACAAAGGACTGCAAGCTGGTCTGCCGGACCGGCGAGGACTACGCCTCCACCTATGGCCGCTGGATGGATGCCAACGGCGTCCCGCGGGACTCGGTCCAGGTCGAAGCGGAAAACGTGACCCGCTTCACGCTGAAATACAACCCGGACGGCTCGTTCTCCCCCACCCCCCATTTTTCCATGGAGCATCTGGGCTACCTGAAGACCCATCCCGAGGAGATCGACCTGGCCTGCGAGGGCCAGGCGGTCAAGGGGATCTACATGGCCCACAATCTGGACCCCGTCATCTGGCAAAAGCTCGGCGCCGTCAAGGAAAAATACGGTTTCAAGATCATGTGGGAGATCGAATATGCCAGCCAGATCCGCCGGATGCTGCGCCTGACCCGGCAGCAGATCCTGGACCGGGCGCGCAGGGTCATGGAGGTGGCCGACCTCTGGTCCATCAACCACAACGAGGCCGCGGACCTGTTCCAGCTGCCGCGCGAGGATGACGAGAGCATCATCAACGAGCTGCAGAAGCTGCCGGTCGAGTTCACCTTCTACCGGGTGGGCAGCCGCGGTTCTTACGCGGTCACCCCCACCAACGCCTATTTCTGCGAAGCCGTCGACCCTTTCGGCCCCTCTGTGGACCCCACCGGCTGCGGCAACTGCTCCACCGGGACGGCCATGTACGCCTATGTCTCCGGCGAGCATCCCGCCATGGCCGCCGTCATGGCAAACATCTCCTCCGGCTTTAACGCGGCACAGAAAGGCCCCTATCCCCTTTATACGGAAGAGGATATGCAGCTGGCCCGGCGGCTTGCCAAAGAGCGGTTCGACAGCCTGGGCCTTGCCGTTTCCCGCTGAGCGCGCCTGCCGCGCCCCGGCCGGGGACAACACCATCAACTCACAAAGGAGAACTCATCATGGATATGTTTAAAAATCTCAACGGAAAAAAGCTGGTCCTGGGCCTGGTGCATCTGCTGCCCATGCCGGGCACGCCGCTCTATGAAGAGGGCAACCTGGAAAAGATGACCGAAAAAGCCATCCAGGACTGCAAGACCCTGCAGAATGCCGGCGCGGACGGCGGCCTGATCCAGTCGGTGGACGTGATCTATCCCTCCACCGACGACACCGACTACGCGCGGGTCGCGACCCTTGCCATGATCGCCGGCCGGGTGCGCGCCGCCGTGGGCCCCGACTTCAAGATGGGCGTCCAGCTGATGTGGAACTGCATCACCCCCTCTCTGGCCGTGGCAAAGGCCACCGGTGCCGATTTCACCCGCTGCACCGCCCTGGTCAGCTCCACCGATTCGATGTTCGGCCGCGTGTATGCCGAGCCGCTGAAGGTGATGGAATACCGCAAGAAGATCGACGCCCAGAGCGTGGGCATGATCTCGGAGATCTCGGGCTATCACTTCAAGGGCGACTATGACAAAAACACCCTTCAAAACCTGGCGGCCAGCTCTATCAAGGTGGGGGCCAGCGCCGTCGAGGTGATGAACGGTGATTTCGAAATGAACGAGCGCCTGGTCAAGGACATCAAGGAATTGGGCGACATCCCCGTCATCCTGGGCGGCGGCACCTCTGCGGAAAACTGCAAAGAGCGGCTGCGCTATGCGGACGGCGCTCTGGTGGGCAGAGCCTTCGAGGGCGGCAAGTGGGGCGGCCCGATCATTGAGTCCATCGTGGCCGAATATGTCAAGCGGGTGCGCGAGCTGGAGAAAGAGCTTGCCTGAAGCCCCTGCCAGGCGGCGTTTGGCGCTTTCAAACCATCCATAGGAAAAGGGATACCTGTCATGAGAGAAAACCTGAAAAAACTGTTGGGCTTCCGCTCCAATACGCCCTGGAAAAAGATCGTCGCGGTCCTTTACTATCTGATCTGCCTTGCCGTTTTTGCGGTGGGGCTGGTCACCCCGCTGCCCATTGAGGCGGGCCTCTGGGACGTTTTCGTCTACAAGGTCTCGGTGACGGTGATCTTTTTGTGGATGATCAGCCCGGCGATCTTTCTCTCTGAAACGCCCCTGCGCCGGCGTCTGCCGCTTTTCCGGCAGCGGATCGGCTCCAAGTCGCTGATCGGCATGATGATCGTTTTTATCCTTTTCACCTATCTTTTCGCCATGACCGAGAGCTGGCACTCACCGGAGTATAAGGCCGCCTATGAGGCTTACAACACCGCGGCCTACAACGCTTTTATCGTGGCCGGCGGCGGGCAGCCGTCCCAGGGCGCGCCCTGACGCCCCGGCCAGCCGCTCTTCCATGAGGAACGGGCCGTTCTCCCCCGCTCCCTGTGCGGAGGGGAAAAGTGCGGGCCCGGACAGGGAAACAGGAACGGAGCTGCGCGGCCAAAAGCCGCGCAGTTTCGCCGCACGGGGCCGCAGAGCGGGCCGTCGGGGCGCCGTGCAGGGCGAGACGCCGCACGCCCCCGCAGGGCCGGCAGGGCGATCTTCAAAACGCATCGCGGGGCCGGACGTTGAGACAGCCTGCTCTGGGCCGAACGTCCGGCCCCGCGGCGCGCTGCGGCCGCCTGTGCTGCGGCAAAGTTTCTCCGTCCCGGGCCCGGCCGCCGGTCTGTTCTTTTCTGTGCGCCGGGGCTTTCCGCGCCGGGCGCACCGGTCCGCGCCGCGCGGCGGCACACGGCCGTTTCGTTTTTGTCCGCACCATCGGCCGCGCGGACGGGCCGGAGAACGCATTTTTCCAAGGGGGATCTCAGATGAAAAAACAAGGTTCGATCCACTATGCCTGGGTGGTGGTGCTCTGCTGCGTGATGATGTCTTTCACCAGCATGATCGCAAACGCCGCCTGCGGCAACTTTACCACGCCGGTCGTCCAGGAGCTGGGCTGCTCGGTGAGCTCTTTCACCCTTTTCATCAGCATACAGGCCGGGTCCATGGCGCTGATGTACCCCATCGCCGCCAAGGTGCTGACCACCAAGCCTATCGGCAAGGTGGTGACCGCGGCGCTGCTGCTGCAGCTGGTCGCGCTGGGGCTGATGGGCACCTACCACTCGGTCTACAGCTTTTATCTGTCCGGCGTGCTCTCGGGCGTGGGCTCCGCCTTTTCCTACCTGATCGCCCTGCCGATCATCATCAATATGTGGTTCAAAGAAAAGGCCGGTCTGGCCCTGGGCATCGTCACCTCTTTCGGCAGCACTTTCGGCATTTTGTCCAGCCTGCTCTCGGCCCAGCTGATCGTCCATGTGGGCTGGCGCAACGCCTACTTTATCCTGGCCCTGTGCGGGATGGTCTCGCTGCCGGTGGTCTTTTTTCTGCTCAAGACCCCGGAGGAAAAAAAGACGCTTCCCTATGGCAGCGAACAGCCCCGCGAGGGCGGCACGGCCCCGGCCTCTGCCGAATGGGGCCTTACCCGTAAACAGGCGTTCCGCCACCCGATGTTCTATCTGGCCTGGCTGACCTGCCTGTGCTACAGCCTGGGCAGCGGCGTGCCCAGCTATTCCGCCACCTTTGCCACCATGGAACTGGGCCAGTCGATCCAGTTCGGCTCCTACGCGGCCGTCTGCGTCAGCCTGGGCATGATCGCCTGCGGCTTCATCCTGGGCTTTATCAACGACCGCTTCGGCGCCAGGGCCGGGATGATCTGGGGCGCGGCGTTCAACGTCGCGGGCTTCAGCGTCATGATGCTGGCCATCCGCAGCCCCATGCTGGTCCTGCCCGGCTGCATCCTGCTGGGCCTGGGCGGCAGCATGTACACCGTGCAGGCGCCGCTGGTGGCCCGCAGCGTGCTGGGCCCCAAGCACTACTCGGAGATCTGGTCGGTCATGATGATCGGCAACAGCCTGATGGGCGCGTTCTCTTTCGGCCCCATCGGCCTGTTCTACGACAAGACGGGCAGTTACCGCGGCGCCTTTATCATGGCCATGGCGGTCTTTACCGCAGCGGTCTTTGTGGGCAGCGCCGCCCTCTCCCTGTCCAAAAAATACCGCCGGGAACACGGGACGGCCTGATCTCTCCGGCTTTTTCACACAACGGCAGCAGCCGGCGTCCCCGTCGGGAACGCCGGCTGCTGCTGCATTTCAAACCGCCCCGGCCCTCAGGCGGCGGGCTGCGCGGCGCGGCGGCCGACCGACAGCCAGAAAAGGGCCGCCGCGGCAAACCCGAACAGGCTGGTGACGCCGAACACCGTGCGGATGCTGCTGAACGAGACCAGCCAGGAGCAGAACAGGCTGGAGGCGATCATGCCCAGCCCCTCCCCCAGGGAGGACCACAGGCACTGCGCCGTGGCACAGCAGGCGGGGTCGGTGCGCTTTGCGATCATGCTCTGGGCGGCGGGGATCGCCAGCGCCAGGCCAATGGCCTGCAGCAGCAGCGAGGTGACGATGAACGGCAGCCCCGGCGCAAGGGCAAGGCAGAGGTTTTTCAGCCCATACCCCAGCATCGAGACCGCGAGCAGCGTCTCCACGCCAAAGCGCCGCTCCAGCCGCCGGTAATTCAGCATGACCGGCACCTCCACGATGGCGAGCACAAAAAAGGCGATGCCCAGCAGCGAGGCGCTGCCACCCTCCTGCGAAAAAAAGACCGAAAAATAGGTGGTGAACGCGCCGGACGACAGGTTTGCCAGAAAACTGCAGCACACCAGCATCACATAGGGCCGGGTCCTGGCCAGGTTTTGAAGCGCCCTGCCAAAGCTGAGGGCGCGGGGGGCGTCCGTCCCCTGCGCGGGGCGGACGAGCTGGGGCCGGGGCAAAAGCAGCGCGGCGGCGGCCAGCGTCAGGCCGAACACAGCCAGCAGGACGGGCAGGCACCCCATGCCGAACCGGTTGACCGCCAGCCCGATCACGACCGAGCCCAGGGCAAAGCTGAGCGAGCCCACCCCGCGCGAAAACCCGAAATCCAGCTTGTGCCCGCCGGCGTTCAGCGCCGCGATCCAGCCCGTGCTGAGGATCTGCGCCCCAAGGCTGAAGCCCACAAAGAGCGCGGCCCAAAAGGCGATGAGCCACAGCTGGCCGGCATGCTGGATGCTGTAGTAGGCAAGGGGGGCAAGCGCCGCCCCCGCCACATACAGCAGCCGCTCGGCCCGCCAGCGGTCGCTGATCAGTCCCAGCAGGGGCTGCGCCACCAGGGAGGCGGCCCCCGTCACCGCGGCGATCCTGCCGATCTCCATTTTGCTGACGCCCTGTTGGGACAGCATCAGCGAGAAAAAGCCGCTGTGGATGGCCATCATGCAAAAGATGCTTGCCTGCAGCAGGCAGAAATACCGGTTCAGGGTCCGGTCGTTCTGGGGACAGCGCATACGTTTTACCTCTCTTTTTCTGTCCTGCGGCAGAGGCGCGCGCCTCCCGCAGGGCAACCACAAAATTTGTCTGTATCGCTTGGAAAGGACTGATATTTATGGATTACATCGCCGCCGGAAATGTGATGAGCGATATCATCGAGCAGGAGGACGGCACCCGCAGCGCCATGCACCTGGGCGGCCCGGCTCTTTTCGCCCTGGCCGGCATCCGGCTGTGGACCGACAGCGTCAAGCTCTGCTCCGGGGTCGGCGCCGACTTTGAAGAGATCTACGGCCCCTGGATGCGGGCCAACGGCATCCCGGACGATGCGGTGTCGGTGCGCGCCGACCACACCTCCCTGCACATCCTGCGCTATCTGGAAAACGGAAAATACGGGCATCAGTCCATCTACGGGGCGCAAAACCTGGGGTATCTGAAGACCCGTCCGGAAGATCTGGAAGCCGCGCTGGACCACACAAAGGGGATCTATATGGCCCAGAACACCGACCGGGTGTACTGGCGCAAGCTGTCCCGCCTCAAAGAAAAGCACGGCTTTAAATTCATGCTGGAGCTGGAGTACAACAACGGCTGGGAGGACGTGCGCGAGATCTGCAGGCTTGTCGACTATTTCTCCTGCAACCTGAACGAGGCCTCGCTGCTGCTGGGGATCCCCCGCGAGCGGGAGGAGGACATCATCGCCCAGCTGCTGCAGCTGCCGGTGGAGCACATCTTTTTCCGGGTGGGCTCCCGCGGGTCCTACGCGCTGTACGGCAACACCGCCACCTTTGTGCCCGCCGTGGATATCGGCGAGCCGGTGGACCCCACCGGCTGCGGCAACTGCTCCACCGGCAGCGCCATGTACGCCTACACCGCGGGCTTTGACCCCATCATGACGGCCATTATGGCAAACATCGCCGCCGCCCATAATGTGCTGCAGTACGGCCCCTATCCCCATTTTACAGAGCAGACCCGCCGGGACGCGCTGGCGCTGGCGCAGAAGCTGCGCGCCGGTTACCCGCCGCTGCCCTGAGGCACTGCCGGGGCCCCGCGCAGCGCTCCCTGCCCTTTATCCCAAAAAACGGGAAGGCAAAGCCGTGTCCGAATAAGAAAACATGAGTTGAGCCGTACGATTTTGGCGCAGTGAGGGTTCAAACCTACGGGGCAAGCCATACAGGATTGCGCCCTTGGTTTTCGCCCACTCTGCATCCAAAATCGTGGGGCTCGACCGCGCAGCGCCGCAAAGGGTGCAATTTGGGATGCAGTGCAAGGCAAACCACCGCAGGCATCCTGTATGGCTGGCAAGGCGGTTTAACGCAGCAATGCGCCCAAATTGCACCCTTTGCGGTCATGTTTTCTTGTCCGGGCACGGCTAAAGATGCCTTCCCGTTTTTATTGTTAAGCGGGCCTCACGCGCCGAACACCGCCACGCTGTACTCGCGGGCGCGGGGCTCGGTGTACTCCGCGAAAAAGATCCCCTGGGAACCGCCCAGCTTCAGCTCGCCGTCCTCCACGATCAGGTCCACCGACTGGCCGGCAATGGAGGATTTTGAATGGGCCGCCCCTTCGCTGACCGCCCCCTCAAAGTGGAAGTTGTCCCGCGCGGGCCAGATGCGGACAAAATCGTCGATGATGTCCTCATGCCCTTTGGGGTCGTAAAAAGAGGTGATGAGCACCCCCGCGTCCACGTCCGGGGTACTGACCACGGCCACGCCGCTGCGCACGCCGCTGGCCGCGACGATCTCCTGGACGCTGCTGGTGATCTCTACCAGCATCCCCTTATGTTCCGCCTGAACGATCCGTTTTTCCAACATACCCGTTCCTCCTCTCACACGATTTCGATCTTGCTGCTGCGGATGGTGCCGACGCCGGGCTGCGCCCATACGCCCCCGCCCCGGAAGAAAGGCTCGCCGGTGAGGGTGGACAGATAGCCCGCCAGGATGGACCCGGGCAGATAATTCATCAGCGGCAGCAGGAACGGGTAACCGGCGGGGGCGTCGGGCACCCGGCAGACCTCGATGTCCGCAGTGACGCCGAAGTCCTCCTTGCCGCCGTTGGCGACCAGCAGCACGGGCCTGCCGATGCCGGCCGCCTGCCCGATCGTCTCGCCGATGCGGCTGCGGTCGTTGGCGGTGCGGTCGGCCACGATGGTGGTGCCGATGCGGTGCGGCTCCTTCTGGAAAAAGCCCACGTGGCACCAGTCCTCGGAATCGTCGGTAAAGGTCATGCCGCCGGCCACCTCCACGATCTTGGCCGCGGTGAAGAACGCGGTGCTGAACTGGATGTCGTCGCCGACAAAATCATAGGCTTTAAAGTCTTTCCAGGTCTGGGCCAGCCGGAACATCTGCTCGTCATAGCCCTCCAGCAGCGGCTCATAGGCTGCGGTATACTCGGCGATGGCGTTTGCCATGCCGTCCACCGCGCCGGGCGCGCTGCAGCCGGTGGCCTCGCCCAGGCTGGCCGCCAGCAGGTACAGCCCCACCAGAGAGGCATAGTAGTTGCGCAGGCCGGGGCTGGCGTTGGGGAACGCGGGCGTGTTGACGATCAGGCTGCGCTTCGCCTCCTGCGCGGCGGGGGAATCCGGGTTGTTGGTGACAGCCAAGGTCATGCAGCCGTAGTGGTTGGCGCGGCGCAGCACCTCCTGCACGCGCGCGGGGCCGCCGGAGCAGCTCACCCCCACCACCAGGGTATAAGGGCTCTGCTTTTCCTCAAAAGGCAGATAGCGGGCGACCTCGATGGCGCGGCCGTAGCTGAAATTGGAACCAAACTTGCCCGCAAACTTTTTAAAAGCGGGGATGGCCGCCTGCGCGGCCACATAGGAGTCGCCGCAGCCGGTGATGATGACCCTGCGGATCTGGCGCAGCTCTTCCTGGGTCAGGGCGTTCTCAAGGCCCCGGCGCACGCCGGCGATCTGGTCCGCGCAAAGCGCGGGCAGGCTCATGCACTGCTGGCGCAGGGGATTGTCGAATTCTCTTTTATCCATTTGTTCTCCCTCCTTGAATCAGCAGTCGGCGTAAACGGCGACAAAGCAGCTGCGGGGACGCGGGCCGTCAAACTCGGCAAACACCACCGCCTGGCCCTCGCCCAGGGCCAGCTCGCCGCCGCGCACGGGCAGGGTGAGCTGGGTGCCGGTGAGCGCGGTCTTTACATGGCCGCCCGCGTCGGACGCGGTCTCCCGGTGCTTGAAGTCCACCCGGGTGGGCACCATGCGCTCGATATCTTCCATGACGTCCCTGCGGGACGCCTCGTCCGCCGGCGCCAGCACCAGCCCGGCGGTGGAGTGCAGCACCGAGACATGGCAGATGCCGTCCCGGACGCCGCTGCGCCGCACCACTTCCCGCACCTCGCCGGTGAGGTCGTGCATGCCCATGTAGACGGTACCCACGTTGACCTTTTCGATGGCCAGCGGTTTTTCCACGATCTGCACGTAGAACTCGCGCGGGCGCGGCCCGTCGAACTCCACAAAGACCAGCCCCTGGGACGAGCCCAGCACCAGCTTGCCCTCATGGATGATGAGGGTCGCGGAGGAGCCGATCATCGCCGATTTGACATGGCCGGAGGCGTCGTAGGGAGAGTCCTGGTGTTTGTAGCTGACACGGGTGGGGATATTGCGGTCGATCTCGTCCATCAGGTCCGCCAGACCGCGGGGATCCCAAAACGAGGTGATGACCAGGGCGGCGGTGGTGTGGGGCACCGAGACCACGCACAGGCCCTCTTTTACACCGCTGGAGGCAACCATCTCGTTCACGTCCGCGGTGATCGATGCGCAGGAGCGGAATTCCGTCTGCAGCTCCTTTTTATAAAACATGCCTTCGTCCCTCCTTTATTCGTAGATCTCGACTTTGCTGGTGCTCATGGTGTAGCACTCCCGGTTGGCAAAGGGATTGGCCGGGTCGGGCGTGCCGTCCGGCAGCAGCGCGCGGCGGAAAAAGGGCTCGCCCTTGAGCGTGGTGATATATCCCGCCAGGATCGAAGCGGGCGCGTAGTCCATCAGCGGCATCAGCCACTCGTAGCCCTCCGGGGTGTCAGGCAGGCGGCAGACCTCCACGCCCTCGTCAAAGACGTCCGCGTCCGCATTGGTCACCACCAGCACCGGGCGCCCGATGCGGTGCGCCGAGTTGACCGATTCCACCACCCGGCCAAAGGAGGCCGCGTGACGGTCCGCCATAAAGACGGTGCCGATGGTCTGCGGCTGTTTGATGAAATAGTTGATGTGGCACCAGTCCTCCGAGTCGTCCACCGACACGGTGCAGCCGTTGCACTCCAGGAACTTGGCCGCCCCGAAAAAGGCGGACCCGTACTCCACATCGTCGCCGATGAAGTCGAAGCGCTCAAATCCTTTCCAGCGCTGGGCCAGCGCGAACATCTGGTCGTCGATCTGCTCCATCACGCCCTCATAGCTCTTGACATAGTCGGTGATGGCCTTTTTGAACTGGGCGGGACCGGTGGGGGGCAAAGTGCCGCGCACGTGGCCCATACGGGAGGCAAAGGCGATCAGCCCTACCAGCGAGCCGAAATAAGAGCGCAGGCCCGGGTGATCGTTGGGGAACGGCGGAGTGCCCACCACATACACCCGCTTTGCCACCTTGGCGGCGCGGGACTCGCCGTTGTTGGTGAGCAGGATCGAGAACGCCCCCACCTGATTTGCCTTTTCCAGCGCCTCGCAGATGCGCGCCGTGCCGCCGCCGGCGCTGATGGCGATCACCAGCGGGCTGTTGGGCTCGCCGATGCCGATATCCGCCTTGGACAAAAAGCGGGTGAATTCCACTGTGCGCATTGCCTGTACGCCAAAGCAATCGCAGTATTTTTCGATCACCGGCGCCATGGCGATGGCCGCGCCGTAAGAATCCCCGCATCCGGTGAGGATGATCTTGCGGGCGTCAAAGATCTCCGCCATGCTCATCAGATCTTTCAGGCCCGGGCCAAAACAGCCCTCAAGCTGCGCCTCCACCAGGTCGGTGAGGCTGAAAGTCTGCTGGCGGATGGGGTTGTCGAAGTCCAGCTTGTTCACTCAAACTACCTCCTATCGCAAAGTGTGGAGTTAAGAAACCTCCGCTTTCAAAATTATATCATAAAAATTCCATTTTGAAAGCAATATTTGAACTTTACTTAAACTCATTTTGACTTTTTAGTACCCAAACAGCGCTTTTGCCTGCGCCATCGCCTCCACTGTTTTCACGCCAAAGGGGCAGCGCGTCTCGCAGCTGCCGCAGCCGATGCAATCGCCCGCATGGCGGCCGAGCGCTTCATAATGGGCGCGCACGGTGTCCGGCACCGTCTCCTTTGCGGTGGCGAGATCCAGATACTTGTGGACGGCGGCGATATCCAGGCCCTGCGGGCAGGGCAGGCAGTGGTTGCAGTACATGCACTTGCCCGCCATGGTGAACTGGGAAGCCGCCGCAAAAATGCCGGAAAAGTCCCGTTCCTCCTCGGTGGCGTCCTCAAAGGCCAGAGCCTGGTCCACCTCCTCCACCGTCTGCATCCCCACCATGGCGCTGGCCACCGCGGGACGGGTGAGGACGTATTGGATGCACTGGGGGACCGAGAGGGCCACGCCGAACGGGGAGCTCTCAGCGCTCAGCAGGCGGCCCGCGCCCAGCGTCTTCATGACCGTGATCCCCACCCCCGCCGCCGCGCAGGCGTCATAGAGCGCGGCCCGGGCGGGGTTGAACGCCGCGGTGCCGTCCCGGGTGAAGCTGTCCGCGTCCAACCGGCAGGGCAGCTTTACCTCCGGGGGAAGCAGGTCGTATGCGGCGTTGATGCTGAACAGCATGGCCTCCACCAGACCCGTGTGCACCACCTTCAGCGCGATGGCGGGGTCATGGGAGCTGAAGCCCAGATGGCGGATCTTCCCCTGTTTTTTCAGCTCCAGGATCTGGTCGATCAGGCCGGTCTCGAATACCGCCCTGTACTCCTCCTCGCTGTCGATAAAGTGGATCATGCCAAGATCGATGTAATCGGTCTGCAGCCGCGTCAGCAGGTCCTCAAAGAAAAAGCGCACATCCTCCGGGTCGCGGCTGCGGCCGTACTGGCCGTTCTTCCACACCGCGCACAGGTGGCCCTGGATATAGACCTTCTCCCGGCGGCCGGCCAGCGCTTTGCCGATGTTGGTGCGCACCTCCGGCTCGGACATGAACACGTCGATGATATTGACCCCTTTCGCCAGCGCGGCGTCCAGCACCGCGCGCACGGTGGCCTCATCCTTGCCCTGCAGGAATTCGCAGCCAAGGCCCACCTCGCTCACCATCAGCCCGGTTTTTCCCAACGCGTTGTATTTCATTTTTTCCATCCTTTCCGCCGGCGTTTTTTCAGCCGGCCCTGTGCAACGGCCCAAAATCACAAAAAAGACCGGCGCCCGGCGGCCTGCCCGGTCCGGGCTGTGCTCCAAACGACGGTCTCTTTTCTTCTGTCCTTTTCCGGCTTTTGCCGGCGCCGCCCGCAGAGGGGGGCAAGATCAACTGAAATTATACAGAAACAGCAGCCCCAGCCCGCCGAAATAGAGCAGCAGGCCCAGGCTCAGCACCGCAAGGGTCCTTTTTCTCGCGCCCTGGAACTCCTTGTAATAAAAACCCCAGAAATAGGTCCACAGGTTCGCCGTGCGCCCGAACAGGAAAGACAGGGTGGCGCTGATGGTCGGCATCGAGTAGATGGACATCAGGTTGCCGCCGTAGTGGCACAGCCCTGAGACGACGCCCAGCAGCAGCGGCCGCTTGCTGGTCCCCACGCAGAAGATCGTCTTCCAGCATTTCTGCCGGGTAAAAAGGAAGCTGCAGACCAGCAGGGTGCTGATCGTGCTGCCGGTGCACAGATAAGCGCAGGTCAAAATGGGGGGAAGGCCGGCCGCAGTGCCGGACGCAGTGCCGATCGACCACCCGTTTGCCAGCACCGAATTGAGCAGGATCATCAGCACCACCTTAAAGGTGACGGTGCTCTTCTGCTTCACCACCGCGCCCCGGCCCCCCTGGGCCAGCAGCCGGTCTTTGCCGCACTGCTGGGAGGCGTAAGAGCAGACAAAGCTCGCCAGCAGGAAAACCACGGTGGTGGCGATGATGAGCGGCAGGGCAAAGGGGTTATCGGGCAGCCCCTCCTCGGAGACCGAGGTGAAAATGCCCAGGATGCTGGTGATGGTGCCGCTCAGCGTGGTGGCCAGCATCAGCCCGATGCTGTGCATGACGGTGAGGCTCAAAAGCATCCCCACCGACATCATGGCGCCGCCCATCAGGATCTTGCCGATCACCGGCAGGTTCTGCATCGTCACCGTCCAGATGCCCTGCGGCAGCAGCGAGGGGGCCAGCACCAGGGTGATCGCCCAGACGAACACAAACGAAAACAGGTAAAGCCAAAACACGATGCCCGCGATGGGAAAGTCTTTCTTCAGCTTTACCACCTGCATCCAGCTGCCCCACATTGCCGCCGCCAGCAGTGTCAGCACCACCGCCGTCGGCATAGAAAAATATTGGGTCACCCACAACCAACTCCTTTTGCTCTGCATTTCTTTTTGCTTTCAAAAAGTTCAATATAATTTCTAAACAAATTCATTTTAACTCCATTTTTCGATAAAATCAATTCAAAATTTACTTTTTATTTCACGGAAAACTCAACTCCGCTGCCTTTTTTTCTTCGGCTGCCGCTCCCCCCGGCGCAGGAAAAAACGGGGCGGACGCGCGCCTTTCCGCCCCGGGGCGGGTGGGGAAAGGCGCGCGTTTTGGGAAAGATAGAGATTGTAAATTAAAGACGCTGTTGTTATAATAATGGCAAGAAAAACGGCGATCACTGAATTCGTCAAAATGGGGTATTATATGCTGGCTCCTTATTTCCGACGCAAGGACATCCTTGCGCTGCTGCAAAAAAATGAAGTGATGACGGTGTACGACCTCTCCAAAGCGCTGAACGTCTCCCTTTCCACCGCGCGCAGGGACATCAACCTGCTGCTGGCGGAGGGCTCGGTCGAGCGGCTGCGCGGGGGGGCGTTCCGCATCAGCCGCGTCTCCCCGGTCATCCCGCCGGAGCTGCAGCCCAAGGCGCCGCAGGCCGATCACAGCGACACCGACGCCAAGACCCTGATCGCCCAAAAGGCCGCCCGCCTGGTGCGGGACAATGAGATCGTTTTTGTGGATTCCGGCAGCACGCTGCGCAAGATCCCGCAGTTTATCACCGCAAAAAACGTGACCCTGGTCGTCCGCAGCCTGGCGGTGCTGGAGACGGTGCCGGAAAACGGCTCTATCTCTGTGATCCTGCTGGGCGGGGAGTACCTGCCCGACCTGCGGGCGGTAAACGGCCCGATCACCGACACCCAGATCTCCAACATGTATTTTAACCGCGTTTTTCTGGGTGCCAACGCCTACTCGCTGAATGAAAACAGCGCTTATGTCTACGATATCCGTGAAGCCTATGTCAAACAGCTGGTCAAAAAGCGCTCGGAAAAGGTCTATTTCCTCGCCGAGACCAGCAAGTGCAGCCAGGTGGATTTTTACCGCGCTTTCAGCCTGGACGGCTGCGTGCTCATAAACGAGCACACCTCGGAGGAGGAGATCGCCGACCAGGAATGACCGGCTTTTTCGCGGCGTTTCCGGCCGCGGCGCGCTCCTCTCCGGCAAGCCTCTGCCGCGGCGGGCGCCCCTGTGCGGCTTTTCCCCTGCGGCTTCCCCTCTTCGGCGGGACCGCGCCCTCCCTGTGTCAGCCAGCTGGTCCAAAAGCGCTCGGAAAAGGTCCGTTCCCCCCGCCGGGACCGGCAGGTGCAGCCGGGTGGATCTTGACCGCGCTTTTCGTCTGGGCGGCGGAGCGTTTTGCGGCAAAAGGGCCTGCGGCTCCGTTGCTGCCCTGCGGGCAGGGCGGGGACGCAGCCTGCAGTGCGGTCCCTTATTCCCTTTCACAAAAAAAAATGGATGGCCTGCGCCATCCATTTTTATTACTTCTTCTTATATTTTACCACTGCCAGTGCAGACACGATGGTCAGGACCAGCCCCAACACCGCCAGCGCCGCGTCGAACCCCGTCCCCTGCCAGAACAGCACCTGCGCCCCTTTCACCAGTCCAAGCGCGGAAGAAAAGATCAGGCACCAGGGCAGCAGCAGCGGCATCTCCCCTTTTTTGAGGGGTTCCCTGCGGCGGGCGTCGGCATATTTTTCATTCAGCGCAGCGGCGGTCTCCTCCACCGTCCCCATCTTTTCAATGGCGGCCGCCTGATCGGCGCCGGCCTGCACCAGCTCATACAGTTCATTTTCCAACTCTCTGCGGATGCGCTGGACCGTTTTTTCCGGCAGGTCCAGCTGCGCGGCCACCGCGTCGATATATTCCTGGATCGTCATTCCCTATCCCTCCAACTCTGAAAGACAGTATACCAGTTTTCGCCTGGTTTCTCAAATCCCGTCCCAAATTTGCCGCCGCAGAACATCTCCGCGCCGGCAGCGGGCTTTTTTTCAGGCCTTTCCGCGACCGGCCTCCCTGTCCGCGGGGGGCAGAGGACCGGCGGCGGCGCTTTGCCCTTTTCGGTCAGGTCCGCCGGAGACCGGGGACATGGCACCGGCAGCCGCCTGAGCGGCCCGCCACGCTTTTTGTGCTTTTTGACGTAATTTCATTATAAAAACAGCGCTTTGGGCCGCTGCGGCCGGTCTGCCCCCCATCGCTGGACCCCGCCGCGCACCGCGCCCCGAAAGGGCTGCGGCGCGCCTTTATCCCCGCTGCAAGGAGGCTTTATCATGGCGTTCGGGCTTTATCTGCACATCCCCTACTGTGAGGGAAAGTGCTTCTACTGCGATTTTTATTCCAGAGGGAACAGCCGCGCTGTCCCGGAAGAGTATATCGAGGCCCTGCTGCGGGAGATGCGCCGCTTTTGCAACTGCGACTGCGCCAGCCTGCGGCCCGACACCCTGTATTTTGGGGGCGGCACGCCGAGCCTGCTGACGCCCGGCCAGGCCGCCCGGCTCATCAGCGAGGCCGCCCCCGCGCCCGGGGCGGAGATCACGCTGGAGGCCAACCCCGGCACGGTCACGCTGGGCAGCCTGCGCGGTTACCGGCGGGCGGGGGTGAACCGCCTCTCGGTCGGGGTGCAGAGCGCGTCGGACGAACAGCTGCGCCGCCTGGGCCGTCCTCACGATGCAGCCGCCGCGCGCCGCGCGCTGCAGCTGGCCCGCGAAGCCGGTTTTGAAAACATCTCCGGCGACGTGATGCTGGCCCTGCCCCATTACAGCCGGGCGGAATTCGACGCCACGCTGGAGCTGCTCGTCTCGGGCGGGGTCACCCATATCAGCTGCTACCTGTTGAAGATCGAGCCCAAGACCCGCTTTGGCCTGCACCCGCCGCAGGGCCTGCCCGACGCGGACGCCGCCGCCGACTTTTACCTTTATGCGGTGGAGCGGCTGGCTGAGGCGGGCTTCGCCCAATATGAGATCAGCAATTTCGCCCGCCCCGGCTGCGAGAGCCGGCACAATCTGATCTATTGGAACTGCGGGGATTATCTCGGCCTCGGGCCCGCGGCCTATTCCTCCATGGGCGGGGAAAGATTTCACTATCCGCCGGATCTTGGGGCGTTTTTGGCGCGCGCCGCCCCGGTGGAAACGGACGGCCGCGTGGACGCGGAAGACTATATCATGCTGCAGACCCGGCTCTGCTCCGGCCTTTCGCTGGCCGAGCTGCGCCGCCGGTTCGGCGTGGAGCTGGACGGGCGTCAGGAAAAGCTGCTTGCCGCCTGCTGCAAAGC
The DNA here is from genome assembly GCF_014287275.1 of Anaerofilum hominis. GTDB lineage: Bacteria > Bacillota > Clostridia > Oscillospirales > Ruminococcaceae > Pygmaiobacter > Pygmaiobacter hominis. The sequence continues at coordinate 558,283 of NZ_JACONZ010000002.1, read as the reverse complement.
CGGGCTGTGCCGCCTCTCCGATGACCGGCTCACCCTTACGCCCCGCGGGATGCTGGTGCAAAACTCGATCCTCACCGAGGTCTTTTGAACCGCCGGCACAGAAAAGCCCGCCGCCGGACCCGTTCTCGCAAAAGATCCCCTCCGCGCGCCCATAGGCCGCGGAGGGGATCTTTCCGTTTTACTGCGCCAGACGATAAAAGGGGGCCGGCCGCGCGGGCGCGCCGCGTCCAAGGGAGACCGGGGCTTTTATTCCCCTGTCCCCCATCCCCGCCCACAGAAGCGGGCACGGGAGAACCTCACAGCGCGCCGTAGCGGTCCCCGTATTCCTGCAGCAGCGCCTGGGCCCGCCCGTAGCGGCCCAGCGCATATTCATATTGATCTTCTCCCGCCAGGGTCTTTGCCATCGTCTGCACCGACCAGAGCAGGTCCTGGCAGATCTGGAAGAGCAGCGCTTTCTGCCTGTCCTGCCGGGATGGCGGCGCGCCGAGGTAAAGGCGCAGGAACTGCTCCTGCTGCGCGGCGCTGAAGCCGGATTCCAGCATGTGTCCCGCCACGTCCCACATGGGGTCGTTTTGGCCGCTGTACTCCCAATCGATCAGATACAGGCCCCCATCCCGCTCCATCACCAGATTCTCGGCCAGCGTGTCGTTGTGGCAGGGGCAGCTGCGCAGCCCCAGGGCCTCCAGCGCGGGGCGCAGGGCGGCAAAGGCCCGCCGCGACTTTGCAAACCCGGGGAAGATCTCGGCAAACGCTGCGGCATCCTGCGCCAGATAGGCGTCGTACAGCGCAAAAGGGTCAAAGACGTTCTCAAAGGGGGGCAGCGTCTCGTGCAGTTTGCGCAGCAGCGCCGCCGACTTGCACATGATCTCCGGCTTGCGCGCCAGCGCCGCGTCCAGCGTCACCGCACCGCGAATGTAGCGGGTGATCTTCACCCCCGTCTGGCGGGAAAAATAGAGCGTGCGGGGATTCAGCCCCGCACGCGCCGCGGCGGCGGCATTTTTTTCTTCCTGCGAGCGGTCCAGCGTCTCGGTGCATTTGCCCGGCAGACGCAGCATGACCTCCTCTTCGGCGGTGGCGAGATAGAAATTTTCGTTGGTGATGCCGCCCATCTGCTTCACCCGCAAAAAACGTTCCTCCGGGACGCCCAAAGCCTGCGCAGCCACTTCCCGCGCCTGTTTTTCTTTCTGTGTGAGCATCTTCCGCGCCCCTTTCCCGGCAAAACGCGCAAAAAGCTGCCGCTTCTCCCGCCGCAGCCCCTGTCGTTTTCCTATCCGTATTATAGCTTCCGCGCCCGCAGGCGTCAAACCGCCCAGCCGCTCCCGCAGCTGCGCCTCTCCCTGCAGCTATAGCCTCCGCGCCCGCAGGCGTCAAACCGCGCCGCAAAATACTTTGAACTTCAAAATTTCTTGACAGGTCTGACCCGACGTGGTATACTGCCTCGTGTTCTATTACTTTGAAGTTCAAAATAACATGGAGAGGAGGCGGCGGCATGAAGCACAGCGAGGCCCAGCTCAACCGCTTTTTGGTGGAAGTCTTTCACGATGTGATGCGGCTGGAAGAACAGGAACTGCTCAAAGGCCCTTTCAAAAACCTGTCGGTAAGCGAGATGCATGTCATAGAAGCAGCCTGCGACGGGCAGGATAAGAGCAGCAACAGCATGGCTGCGCTGGCTGCGCGGCTGCGCGTGTCCGCGGGCACGCTGACCATTGCGGTAAAAACGCTGGAGCAAAAAGGCTATCTGCTGCGCGAGCGCAGCCGCAGCGACCGCCGCCGGGTGCTGGTCGCCCCCACCTCTCTGGGGCGCAAGGCCTACGACGTGCACCGCCAGTTTCATGAGCGGCTGGTCGCCGCGGTGGCCGAAAACCTCTCCCCCGCCGGGATGGACGCCCTTGCACAGGCGCTCTCCACCCTGCACCGCTTTTTTGACAGCCTGTGACAGCGCCGGGCGCCCCGCTGCGGCGGGGACGGCGCCCGAGCTTTTTTCAAAGAAAGGATTGGATCATTTTATGGCAGTTCGCATTCTCACCGATTCCACCGCGGATCTTTCCGCTCAGGAGGCGCAGGCCCTCGGCGTCTCCGTCGTGCCCCTGAACGTCAATTTCGGCCCCGACGAGGTTTACCGCGACGGCGTGGACCTGGACCCGCAGGAATTCTACACCCGGCTTGCGGCGGCTGAAAAACTGCCCACCACCAGCCAGCCCAGCCCCGAACTGTTCCTCGCCGTTTTTGAAGAGGCCAAAGAAGCGGGCGACGAGGTGGTGGCGGTGCTGCTCTCGGGCCCGCTTTCGGGCACGGTGCAGAGCGCGGAACTGGCGCGCAGCCTCTGCGGCTATGAGGAACACATTTTTATCGTTGACAGCCTGACCGCAACGCTGGGGCTGAAACTGCTGGTGCAGCGCGCGCTGGCGCTGCGGGACGAGGGGCGCGCGGGGGCTGAGATCGCCGCCCAGCTGGAGGAGGAAAAGCACCGCATCCGCCTTTACGCGGTGGTGGACACCCTGAAATATCTGCAGAAAGGCGGCCGCCTTTCCGCCGCGGTGGCGGTGGCGGGCACCCTGCTGGGCATCAAGCCGGTCATCACCATCCAGGACGGAAAAGTGGGGGTGGCGGGCAAAGCCCGCGGGCTGCCCGGCGCCTATGTCACCATCTTCAAACTCATCACCGCCGAAAAGGGGGGCATCGACATCCTCAAGCCCTGCCTGCTGGGCTATACCGGCCACCGGCGCACGGTGGAACCGTTCTATCGCTATATCACCGAGACCCTGCACCTGCCGCAGCCGCCGGTCTCGCCCATCGGCACCGTGATCGGCACCCATGCCGGGCCCGGCGCCTGCGGCATCGCCTATTTCGCCGAAGAAAAAGAGCAGGAGCCGGAGTCGGCCTCCTGAACGAGCTCCCTGCCGCGGTGCGGAATTCCCGCGCGGCACAGCCGGGCGGAAAGAACAAAAGCGTCCCTGCGCGACCTGCGCCGGGGCGCTTTTGTTTTGGCTGTCCGATGGAACGAAAAAGCACCTGCGTGCAAGATCGAAAACAGCCGCTCTGCATCAGGCGGCGCGGACAGGCATCTCCTCTGCGGGCGGGCACAAAAAAAACAGCGGCTGCGCCGCTGTTTTTTTTCATGGTCAGTCCCGCCGGACGGGCAAAAGTCCCGCCCGTGCCCGGCGCGCTGCGCGCGCCCGGCCCGCCAAAGCGGCGGGCGCTTTTATGGCCGCCTCTTCCCCGGCGCGCCGCTCCCGGCCGGGTCAGCCATCGCAGGCCAGTTTTTCCACGGTGGCGCAGACCGTCTCAATGCCGTTCTGCAGCAGGTCGTAGTCGGTCCACTCCTCCGGGCAGTGGCTGCGTCCGCCCCGGCTGGGCACAAAGACCAGGCCGATGTCCGTGACGTCGGCCATGACCATCGCGTCGTGCCCCGCGCCGGAGAGCATCCGTTTGCTGGAGAGGCCCAGCTCCCGGGCGCTCTGTTCCAGCGCCGCGCAGACGTGGGGGTCCGTGTCCACCGGATCGGTCGCCAGCATCATCCGCAGTTCATAAGAGAGGCCCTCATTTTCCGCCGTCAGTTCTTCCAGCTTCTCTTTGACGGCATCCAGCACCGCGTCCACACAGGCCAGCTTTTTGCTGCGGATATCGATATAAAAGGTCACTTTGCCCGGCACGATGTTGAAAGAGCCCGGCTTGACCTCCACCTTGCCCACCGTGGCCACGGTGCCCTCGCCCACCCGCACCGCGGCCTCATTGGCTGCAATGGCGGTTTTGGACGCCGCCAGAAACGCGTCGGCCCGCATCTCCATCGGCGTAGTACCCGCGTGGTCCGGGCGGCCGGTGATGGTCACCTCCACCTCCTTGATGCCCACAATGGTCTCCACAATGCCCACCTGGATGCCGCCGGCCTCCAGGACGGGGCCCTGTTCGATGTGCAGTTCGATAAAATTTTTGATCTCCCCCCTGCGGCGGACCGCCTGCTTGTAGGCTGCCGGGTCAAGGCCAAACGCCCGCATCGCCTCGCCGGTGGTGACGCCGTCCGCGTCGGTGAACGTCGCCAGTTCCTCGGCGGTGAGGCGGCCGGTCATGGCGCGGCTGGCGAAAAGGCCGCCGCCGAAGCGGGCCCCCTCCTCCTCGACCATGGCGATAAACTCCACCGGCCGCCGCGGCCGGATCTTGTTTTCCTGAAAGACCCGCGCGGTTTCCAGCCCGGTGATGACGCCGGCGGGGCCGTCGAAATTGCCGCCGTTGCGCACCGAGTCATAGTGGCTGCCGGTCATGATCACTGCGGCGTCGGGGTCCTCGCCCTCCAGCCGGCCGATCACGGTGCCGCAGGCGTCCACCCGCACCTGCAGACCGGCCTTTTCCATCTCCGCAACAATGTAGTCCTGCGCTTTTCTGTGTTCCTCGCTGAAAGAAAAACGGGTCAGCCCCGCGCCGGGGGTGGAATTGAACGCGGCAAGCGCCTCCACGTCCCTTTGGATGCGTTCCAGATTTGTCCTCATCATTTCTGCTTCCCCTCTCCTGATCCTCTGAAAAATTGAATGTTCTTATTATAGCGGATTTCTCCCGCCGGAAAAAGAGGGACCCCAAAAAAATGTCGTTTCAGATCGCTTTTTCCCCCGCCCGGCGAAGGGAGCGCCCCGCGCGGCTCCTTTTGCCGCACCCGGCGGCGGAGAAAAGGCCTTCAAAATGCGCCGGGCACTTTTGATGCAAAAATATGTCCAGTTAAACTTTATGTTGAACAAAGTCGAATATATGTTCATTATGCAATAAATAGAAAAGAGTTTTTGCTGTTGATTTATGCATTTTCCCAATTTATACTACAGGTGAAAAAGATCGGTCTATCAAATCTTCGTTCCTGCAGGACGATCAACCCCCAACTAAAAAAGGAGAGAATAATGAAAAAGTTGTTTTCGCTTTTGCTGGTCCTGGCCCTGGGCATGGGTCTGGCGGCCTGCGGCTCTTCCGACAGTTCCGGCAGCGCTGCCGGCAGCAGCTCCGGCGCCGGGGCCTCCGGCACCTCCGCCGCTGTCTCCGACAAGGAGAAAAAGACCTGCCTCATCTCCGATTCCAGCATGGCGGCGGACTTTGACCAGGTCATCTGGCGCGGGTTCACGATGCTGGAGGCCAACGGCTGGGAAGTGAAGTGCATCGAAGCGCTGGACAAGGCGGAGTATGAGGAAGACATCTACGCCATGGCCGCGGCCGGTTACAAACTGATCTATATCAAGGGCGACGCCATCGCCTCGGTGCTGATCGACATCGCCGACGAGTTCCACGCCATGTACCCCGACGTCTATTTTATCCTGGTCGACTCGTATATCGAGCACGATCTCGATTTTGCCACCGCCGTGCCGGTAGACCCCTATGAATCCTCGTTCATGGGCGGCTATGTGGCGGCGCTGATGTCGCAGACCAAAGAGGTGGGCTGGATCGGCCACATGGACACCGTCAACCTGGCGCGTTTCAGAAACGGCTTCATCGCCGGCGCACAGTACGCGGTCCCCGAGTGCAAGGTCGCCGTCGGCTTTACCGGCGATTTCTACGACCCCATCAAGGGCCAGGAGGCCACCTACGCCATGCACGAGAACAGCCCCAATGTGGATATCATCGCGCATGCGGCCTACATTTCCGGCAACGGCGTTCTCTCCGCCTGCAGCGAGCTGGGCATCCCCTGCATCGGCTGCGACGCCTGGCAGGGCGACAAGGGGGATACCGTTTTTTGGAGCACGCTGAAATCCGTCGACCTGATGGTGTTCAACACGGCCAACCGCTGGCTGAACAACGAGGAATCCTCTTTCGGCCCCAAAATGTCCTTTAACATCGCCGCCGGTTCCGTCCCTTATGACACCCGCGATCTCTCCGCGCTCCCCCAGGATGTGCAGGACAAGGTGCAGGAACTGATGGAGGGGATCAAATCGGGTTCGATCGACGTATTCTACGGCGACTATGCCGAGTATAAGCTCGATTACTGATTCTTAAAACAGGGCGAAAAAATGGGGTGAGCGCTTGCATCACCCCATTTTTATCGCCTTGCTGCAAACGCGGTCAGTTGGGATGGCCGCGGCCTGCAAAAGGCCGCCCGGCAAAAAAGCTTCCGGCACGGGGCGAGCCGGCGGCGGCGGACATCCCTGCGCCCGCCTGTGAGATGGGCGGCGCATAAAAAAACAGCCTGCGGCTATTTTTATCACCCGAGACAGGAGGGCCTCATGGATAAACCTGATTATATCCTTCAGATGAAAGAGATCCGAAAGACCTTTGGGCCGCTCGTTGCCAACGACAACATCAGCCTGAACATCGAGCGGGGCACGGTCCACGCCATCGTGGGCGAAAACGGGGCGGGCAAAAGCACGCTGATGAATATCCTCACCGACATCTACAAGGCGGACAGCGGGGATATCATCCTCAACGGGAAAAAAGTGGTGTTTAAAAACTCGCTGGACGCCGCCCGCCACGGCATCGGCATGATCTATCAGGAATTTATGCTCTACCCGGAACTTTCCGTTTACGACAACCTGATCCTGGGCTTTGAAGAAAAAAAGCTCGGCGTCTTTATCGACAAAAAGGCCTGCAAAAAGAAGATCGAACAGATCTGCCGGGACTATTCTTTTGACCTGCCGATGAAAACGCTGGTGAAAGACCTGCCCGTGGCCATTCTGCAGCAGGTCGAGATCGTCAAGGCGCTCTACCGCGGCGCCGATATCATCATCATGGACGAGCCCACCTCCGTGCTCACCCCCCAGGGCATCCAGGGCCTGTTCCGCGCAATGCGCAACCTTGTCTCCTCCGGCAAGACGATCATCTTTATCTCCCACAAGCTCAAAGAGGTGTTTGAGATCGCCGACCGCATCACCGTGATGAAAGACGGCAAGATCTCCGGCGAGGTGCTCCCCGGCGAGGTGACGGAGAACCAGCTCGCCTCGATGATGGTGGGGCGCGACGTCATCCTGCAGGCAAACAAGGTGGAGGTGGACTTTGGCGAGCCTGTGCTCTCGGTCAAAAACCTGCAGGTCAAGGACAAAGACGGCGTACTGCGGGTCAAAGGCGTCGATCTGGACGTGCGGCGCGGCGAGATCGTGGGCCTCGCCGGTGTGGCGGGCTCGGGCCAGCAACAGCTGGTGGAGGCGCTTTTCGGCCTGCGCGCCCCCGAGACCGGCAGCGCGGTCTATTTTGAGGACACGGACATCACCCGCGCCACCCCAAGGCAGCGCCGCTGCATGGGGATCGGCTATGTTCCCCAGGACCGCCTCGGGGCCGGGGCAAACGGGCAGTCCAGCATCTGGGAGACCGCCATCATGGGCTATCATGTGGCCCATGGCTTCAAAAGCCGCTTTCTGCTGAACTTCAGGCAGATCGAAGAGTTCACCGGCCGCATCGTGGACAACTTCGCGGTCAAATGCCAGAAAACTTCCGACAAGATCCGCAGCCTGTCCGGCGGCAACATTCAAAAAGTGGTGGTGGGCCGCGAATTTTTGCAGGACAACAAGCTGCTGATCATCGAGGACCCCACCCGCGGCATCGACGTGGGCGCGATCGAATTCATCTGGAAAAAGATCATCGACCTGGCCGCCGGCGGGGTCTCCGTCCTCCTGATCAGCCATGAGCTCAACGAGGTCATGCAGCTGGCGGACACGATCAAGGTCGTGTACGAGGGCCAGCTGTACGACGGCGGCGCCCACGGCGAGCTCACCGAAGAGGAGATCGGCCTTATCATGATGGGGGGAAAATCGGATGAAAAATAAGCTTTTCTCTTTCCGGGTCAAAAAGCTGGGCAAAGACCTTGCCCAAAACGACAGACTGATCATCAACGCGCTGAAATATGGGATCTCGATCGTTTTGTTCCTGCTGTGCGGCAGCGTGCTGATCCTGCTGCAGGGGCAAAGCCCCATCGCCGCGCTGGAGGCCATCTTCCAGGGCGCGTTCGGCAATAAAATGGCCATCGGCAACACGCTGCGCTGGACGGCCCCCTGCATCATGACGGGCGCTGCGGCCATCGTCGCGTTCAAGGCCGGCGTCAGCAACCTGGGCATCGCCGGGCAGGTCACGATCGGCGGCTTTCTCGCCGGCCTGATCGGCGCCTTTTACGAGCTGCCGCCGCTGGCCCACATCACCCTGATCATCGTGGTCGCGGGCGTCGCGGGCCTGCTGTGGTCCGTGGTGCCGGCCATCCTGCGCCTGTTTTTCAACATCAACGAATTCATCACCTCGCTGATGCTGAACTATGTGGCCAACTTTCTGACCCAATATCTCACCCAGCAGGTGCTGGCCGGCGGGCTGGACTCCTGGGGATATGTGAACATGGAGGCCACCCCCACCGTGCTCTCCTCCGCGGTGCTGCCCGATCTGATCCACGGCACTTCGGCCACCCTCGCCGTCCCCATCGCCCTGATCGTTGCGATCGCCATTGCATTTCTGTACAAGTACACGATCCAGGGGTACGAGCTCAAGCAGGTGGGCGAGAACCTGAAATTCGCCAAGGTCGGCGGTGTAAAGGTGGTCAAGCAGTTTCTGATCATCTTCCTGCTGTCCGGCTTTATCTCCGGCATGTGCGGCGGCATCGAGGTCATCGGCACTTACAAAAAATTCAACACCGGCTTTGCGGACACCATGGGCTGGGACGGCATCAGCATCGCCCGCATCGCCGAGCTGAACCCCATCGCGCTCATCTTTGTCTCCTTTATCTGGGCCGCCCTGAAAGCGGGGGCCATGCAGATGGAGCGGGTGATCTCCGTCAACCGCCTGACCGTCCAGATCGTCCAGTACCTCTTTGTTCTTTTTGTCTCTGTCGATTACGAGGGCATCTACCTGCGCGCAAAAGAGCGCAGGGCAAAAAAGCAGTACAGAAAGGAGATGGAGAGCGTTGCTTAAATCGATTTTGGAGCTTGCCCTTACGGCTTCCACCTTTGCCGCCACCTTCCGCCTGGCCTGCCCGATCCTTTTCGGGGCCATGGGCGGCTGTTTCAACCACACCTCCGGCTGTGTGAACATCGCCTATGAGGCGGTCATGCTCTATTCCTGCTTTTTTTCCATCCTGGGCAGCTATCTGACCGGCAGCCCCTGGGTCGGCCTGCTCTGCGGCATCGGGATCGGCCTGCTCATTTCGGTCGTCTTCGGCCTGATGGCGTTTGTCTTTAAGGCCAACACGCTGATCGTGGGCATCGCCCTCAACTCCAGCGCCTGGGCCGTGACGACCCTTTTGATGGTGATCATCTTCAACGTGCGCGGCTCTGTCTACAACGAGCGGATCGTCAGCTTCAGCCCCATCCATTTCAAGCTGCTGGAAAAGATACCGCTGCTGGATTCCATCTTCAACAACAACATCATCCTGGTGTACCTGTCTTTCGTGATGGTGGTCGCCGCTTTTGTCGTGATGTACAAAACGCCGTTCGGCCTGCGCATCCGCGGCATTGGGCAAAACGCCCAGGCGGCCTACACCGCCGGCATCGACGTGGAAAAATACCGCTGGATCTCCCTGCTGCTGATGGGGACGTTCACTGCCGTCTCGGGCACCTTTCTGACCCTTTCAGGCATCTCGATGTTCTCTGAAAATATGACAGCCGGGCGGGGATTTCTGTGCATGTGCTCCATCGCCATCGGCAAGGGGAACCCGCTGAAGATCCTGCTGGTAGCGCTGCTGTTCGCCTATTCCCAGGCCCTGGTCCTGGTCCTGGGCACCCTCAGCATCCCCACGCAAATTATCTCCATGATCCCCTATGTTGCGGTCATTCTGGTGCTCTTCTTTAATGGCCTCAAGAATTTCAAGGGGACCGCCGACATCGAAGTATAGCCAGATAAGGAGGATCAGAATGACTGACAGGCAGGAAAAGATCTTGGGAGGGCTGCTCGCGGCGGCGATCGGCGACTCCATGGGCGCTGTCACGGAACACGCTTCCCGGCGAAAACTGAAAAAGGACTATGGCTGGGTGGATACTTTTATCGAGCCCCACGAGGCGTTAAAGGCCAAAGGGCACCAGATCGGGCTGGTGACGGACGATTTTTCCGTGGCGTATTATTCGGCGCTCCCGCTGATCGAGCACCGGCAAAAGGTCGACCGGGAACTGGCGATCGAGGGGCTGCTGCGCTGGAACGAGCAGCCGCTTTACGCGCAGTGCGCCGGGCCCACCACCATCACCACCATCAACCGCCTGAGGGGGCGCCCGTCTCCCCCCTCCCGGGGCGATCTTCTTCTGTGCGACAACAGCAGGGTCACCAACGGCGGCGGGATGAAATCCGGGATGATGGGCCTGTTCAACCCCGGCGACCTGGACGCTGCGATCGACGATACGATCACCCTGTGCGGGCTCACCCACGACAACACCATCGCGCTGTCCGCGGCCTGTGCCATTGCGGCGGCCACTGCAAAGGCCTTTTGCCCGGGCGTATCTTACCTGGACCTGATCGAGGCCGGCATCTACGGCGCACAGGAGGGGTACGCCCGCTCGCTGGAGCATTTCCGCCCCGTGGCGGCCAGCAGTATTTCCAAGCGGATCGCCCTTGCCGCCGAGATCGGGCTGGCACATCAGGACGATCTCGCCGCCGCCATGGAGGAGATCGCCGACGTGATCGGATGCGGCCTGTTCGCACATGAATCGATCCCCGCCGCTTTCGGCTACATCGCCGCCGCGCGGGGACAGGTGATGGATTCTCTCTACATGGCCATCAACGCGGGCGACGACACGGACACCGTGGCCTGCATGACGGGTTTTATCACCGGCGCGTACTGCTCGTCAAGGGACCTCTCCCCCAGATATCTGGCCCTGATCGACGAGGTCAACCACTTCGATCTGAGGGATATGGCGCTTCAGATCGACGCCATCGCGGGAAACACGCCGGAAACCTAAGCGGGACGTCGCTGTCCGGCTCACCCAGGAAAGGACGGATCACAAAATGAAACAGGACAAAGTACTCGGGGCCCTGCTCGCGGCGGCGATCGGAGACGCGATGGGCGCCCCCCTTGATTCCCTGCCGGTCTACCTGATCAAGCGGCTCTGCGGAGGGGGCGAGTTCGTCCGGGACTATACGGCGCCCCCGGAGGGGGCGCTTGCCCCGGAGCTGAAAAAAGGGATGGTCTCGGGCTCTTTCAGCTCTGCTTTCGCCGCTGTGGAGGCTTTTGTCAGGCACGGCGGCATCTCCGATCAGGCGGTGACCGAAAGCCTGCTTGAATGGAAAAACGGGCGTTATAAATTTTATTTTGACTGCTGTGCGGACCCCACCACCCGGTACTGCATCCAAAAGCTGGAGGGCTCCGCCCCCGCGGAGGACCAGGACAAGTTCACCGGGTTCCAAAAGACCCTCAACAGCGGCGCCGCCGCAAGGGCCTGGGTGGCCGGGCTGCTCCACCCGGGCGACCCCGACCGCGCCGTGCGGGACGCCCTGGTGATGGGCCTGCCCACCCACGATAACGTCATCGCCCTGTCCGGCGCCTGCGCCGTCGCGGCCGGCACGGCCTGCGCCATGATGGAAAGATCCGACACCGGCCGCATCGTCGAGGCCGGCCTGTACGGCGCGCAGACCGGTTACCGGAAAGCGCTGGAGGTGGCCGGCGACGCGGCCGGCGCCAGCGTGGAAAAGCGCATCCGGCTCGCCGTGCGGATCGGCCTGAGCTGCGCAAATGATCTTGAGCGCTGCGTCAACGAGATGACCGACCTGGTCGGGACGGGTTCTCCCGCCAACGAGGCTGTCCCCGCCGCTTTTGGTTTTCTGGTCTCCGCCGGCGGCGACGTCATGGAGACGATCTATCGCTCCGTCAACGCCGGCAACGCCAGCAGCGCCGTGGCCACGATGGCGGGCGCGATGGCGGGCGCTCTCCGCGGCTGCGCCGGGCTGCCGCCGCGGCACCTGGAATATCTGTCCGACGTAAACGGAATGGACCTTGCGGGCACAGCCCGCGCGGTCTCGGCCCTTATATGACGCTTTTGGGAGGGGATCATGCACAATGAACTGTATGCCCGGCTCCATGGGGCGCTGCTGGCGGCCGCTGCCGGGGACGCGATGGGCACTGTTTCCGAGGGCTTTGCCCCGGAATTTCTCCGCAGCCGGTACGGCGGCTATATCCGCGATCTGCTGGAGCCCACCGGCGACGGCCTGACCATCAACGCCCATGCGGGTATGGTCAGCGACGACTTTTCGGTGGCCTATTACACCGCCCAGGTACTGCTGGAACACCGCAGCCGCATCACGACCGCCCTGGCTGTGGAGGGCCTCAGGCGCTGGTGGCAGCACCCGGAATACACCTGCTACTGCGGGCCGAGCACCAAAAGAGGGATCTTGAAGCTGTTGGGGGAAGCGGACGACGGCGACCCGGCCCGGCTCTCCCCCACGCTCGCCACCAACGGCGGCGGCATGAAAGCCGGCATGATGGGGCTGTTCCACCCGGGAGACCCGGAAAAGGCGGTCGAGGACGCGATCACGATGTGTCTGCCCACCCACAGCAACCCGATCTCTCTCTCCGCGGCCTGCGCCATCGCGGCCGCGGCCGCCCGCGCCTTTTGTCCCAACACGGGATATCTGGACCTGATCTCCGCCGGGCTTTGCGGGATCTCTCAGGGGCTGGAGCAGAGCGCGGGCCGCACATCAGAGATCGCCGGCAGCAGCGTTGCCCGCCGTCTGGAACTGGCGGTGGAGCTGGGCCTGCGCTATCAGGGAGACTTTGAGCAGGCGCTTTTCCAGATCGGCGATACCGTGGGCGCCGGGCTTTATGCCTACGAGGCGATCCCCGCCGCTTTCGGCATCCTCGCCGCCTGCAAGGGCCGCCTGATGGACTCTCTGGTCATGGCGGTCAATATGGGCAGCGACGCTGACTCCACCGCCTGTATGCTGGGCTATGTGCTGGGGGCGTGGAACGGCGACGCGGAACTGCCCCCGCACTTTTCAGACCTGATCGACAGCCAAAACGGCTTTGACCTGAAAGCTATGGCCGCAGGGATCTGCGCCGTCGTAAAGGAGGGGATCTGTTGAACGCTTTGGACTTGTCCGCCCGCATGAAACGCACCGTGCGCGCGGTCGCCGCCGCGGATGCCTTTGCACTGCCCATGCTGGGCATGGGGCCCGAGCAGATCCGCCGGGACCTTGGGGACGGCGATCTGGTCCGCCGCCTGTGCAAAGCGCCGCCCGGTGCCGTGGGGTCCGCGTTTCCGCCGGGGGCGGTGAGCGACGTTTTTGCCGCGGGCTATCTGCTTTTGCGCGGCTTTCTCAGCGACGGCGGTCATATCACGGCTGCGCGGGCGGGGCGCGCGCTGCTGCGGCTGAAAACAGACGCAGCGTTTCGCCCCTACTTTGATGATTTTCTGGACCCTGTGACCCGCGAGGGTCTGGAACGACTGGACGGCTCCTACGTTTCCACCCGCTTTGACCTTGTCCCCTGCGACGGGCGCAGGATCAACTGCAGCGCCGCCGCCCGCGCCTGGGTGGCCGGCCTGCTGAACCCCGGCGACCCCGAGGCCGCCATCCGGGATGCGGTGACGCTTTCAATGCCCACTCATCCCAACGCCATCGCCATCTCGGGCGCCGCGGTCAGCGCAGCCCTGACCGCCGCCTCTTTTCTGCCGGGGTTTGACTGCGGGCGCCTCTACGAGCTGGCCCTGAAAGCCGCCCGCGACGGGTACGAGTTGGGGCTTTCCGCAGCCGGTATGCCCCCGGTGGGCGCCAAACTGCCGCAGCGCATCGAACTTGCGGTCAACCTGGCCCTGCGGTACCGGCGCGACCCGGAAAAGCTGCTGCAGGAGCTGAACGATGTGGTCGGTTTTGGCGCCTACGCCAGCGAGGCGGTGCCCAGCGCGGTGGGGCTTGTGATCGCCGCCGGCGGCCGCGCCGGGGAGGCGGTACGGCTTGCCGCCAACGCCGGCAACTGCGCCTGCTGTACCGCTGTCATCGCCGCCGCGGCCTGCGCCGCATCCTCCCCTGTGGACGAGGCGCTGGAAGAGCACTTTGAAAAGGTCCGGGCCGCCGCTCCCTTCGACTGGGAGCCGCTCTGGGCCGGGCTGACCGCTTTTGCCGAACTTGTGGAAGGAGGACGGGATGTATTCACTTTATGACCGTGTGCTGGGCTGCCTGGTGACCGCCGGGATGGGCGACGGGATCGGTGCCCCCACCGAGGCGATGAGCAGACAGGAGATTCTTGAAAAATACGGCCGGATCACCGGCTTTGTCGACGGGTCCACCAATCTGGTGGCCTGGGGAAACCGCACGGCGGAGATCACCGACGACACCTCGCAGATGTATGAGATGGTCAAAGCCGTGATCCGGTGCGGGGGCGAACTGACGCCGCAGGCCGCGGGAGAAGCGCTGGTGCGCTGGTCGGAAAACTATCCCCGCTATTTTCCGCGCAATGCGGGGCCCACGACCCGCAACGTCATCGAGCGCCTCAAAGCGGGCGAAGACCCCTGCGCTGTAGGCCGCAGCGGCGGGCGGTACGAGCTGGGCACCTCCAACGGCGCGATCATGCGCATCGCGGGCGCCGGGCTCTGCAATCCCGGGGATCTGGAAGGCGCGATCAAAACGGCCGTGGCCATGACCGAGTGCTCCCACGCCACCCAGATCGCCTTTTCCGCCGCCTGTGCCATCGCCTGCGGGATCGCACAGGCGATGACGGGCCGATGCGACGTCCACACTGTCGTGAAAGCCTGCGTTTACGGCGCCAAGCGCGGGGAGGCGATCGGGCTGGAAAAAGCGCGCATCGCCGCCGGGGCGCGGGTGCTGCCCAAGATCCTGCGCGCCGTGGAACTGGCGTACCTGGCCGACAGCCCCGAGGAGGCCGAAGTCCTGCTCAACGACGAGCTGGGCACCGACTCCTCCGCCATAGCCCAGACCTGCGCGCTTGCCATCGGCCTTTTTGTGGCCGCGGACGGCGACAGCGCCGGTTCTATCCTGGGCGGGGCAAACATTGGCGGCGACACCGACACCATCGCCTGCATCGCGGGGATGCTGGCCGGGGCGCGCAACGGCTACAGCGCCCTGCCCGAGTCCTGGCGCGCCCTGTTCCGCCAGGCCAACCCCGATCTGGACCTCTGCGGCGCAGCCGCTGAAATGGTCCGGCTCATCGAAAACAGATATCACACCGACCTGTTCTAGCGCGATTTAAAACTGGAAACACCTGAAAAATCCTGCTGAGACGGAGGCTTTCGGCGTCAAAACACCCGGCGCGGACAGACTGCGTCCGGGGTTTTGGGCAGGCCTCCCGTCTCAGTGGATTTTTCGGCGGTCCTTCGTTCCAGCACGCGCCCGCATCCTCTCACATTCCAGCATGATCTCAAAGGAGGCCCACATGAACTATGTCACCGCCGGACAGGCTTCGATCGACCGGGTGGTCAAACCCGACGGCACCTGTCTTGGCACAAATCTGGGCGGCCCCGGCGTCTTTGCCTATACCGGCATCCGCATCTGGGACGACAGCGTAAAAATGATCCTCAACGTTGCCGAAGATTTTTATGATTACTATGGGGACTGGCTTCAGGCAAACCAGGTGGACCAAAGCGCCCTGGAGACCGTCTACGACCACACCCATTCCTCCGACCTGATCTATGAGGAGGACGGCTCTTACGCCCAATCGGCCAGGTCGACGCAGGAGATGATCGACCGCGCCGCCGAATACGGCTGGACCAATGTGCGCCCGGCACAGATCGACGCCCACACCAAAAATGCGCAGGCTTTTTATCTCTTCGTAGAACCGCTTTATCTGCACTTCTGGAAACAGCTTCGGGAGATCCGGAACAGGAACGACTTTGAGTTGATGTGGGAGATCGGCATCGCCAAGGGCGGCCGTTACGACCGGGGACATCTGCTTCAGGTCCTGGAGCTGCTGCGGCCGGAAATGGCCAGCCTGAACCACAACGAGGCGAAAGACTTTTTCGGCGTGGAGGACCGTGAGGAGATCTTCCGCCGCATCCACGACTGGAAGATCCCCATGTTCTTCTACCGCGCGGGCAGCGCCGGCAGCTATCTGCTGCACCGGGGCAAAAGCTGGTTCGTCCCCAGCATCGATCTGGAGGGCGCCCCCCACGTGGACGCCACGGGCTGCGGCAATTCTTCCACCGCCGCCGCGATGTACGCCTGGCGCAAGACGCGCAACCCGGTGATGACTGCGATCATCGCCAACGTCACCGGCGGCATCAACGTGTCCTGTGCGGGCATCATCAAAAAATTTGACGCCGGCCTGCGGGAGACCGCGTTCAGGACTGCCGCCCAGGTGTACGACCAATACGTGCGGGAGCATCCCGAATATTGCCGGGACGGCTATCCCCACAGCGCGGCCCAGGTCCTTCCCCTGCTCGGGGAAAACCGATGAAAAACGCCTATCGCGCAAACAAGCGGGCGCTCACCTGCGAAAAAATACGCGGCTACATCCGCGAGCAGGGCCTGAAGCCCGGGAGCAGGCTGCCCTCTCAGCGGGAGATGTGCGCGCTGTTCGGCGTGTCCCGCCAGTGCATCCATGACGCCGTCTCCATTCTGGTCAGGGAGGGCACGCTTTACACGCGGTCCCGCTCCGGGCAGTACGTGGGCGCCTGGCCCTTTGAAGTGCTCACCACCTCCGCCGCCTCCAACCTGCGCAGACATCAGTACCCCAACTTTGTGATCCTCTCCACCCGGACCCTGCTCCAGCGCAGGATATCGCCCTGCGGCTATCTGCGGCAGGTGATGGACCTGCCTGCCGGCGCGCCGGTGCTGGAGCTCAAACGGCTCCGCCAGAGGGAGGGCACTTCCATGTGTCTTGAATACTCTTATACGCCCCTGGACCTGTTCCCCGATTTTCTCCACACCGATTTCAACCGTGAGTCGATCCGAAAAAAGTTTCAGGAGCTGAAAACGGACCCCTTTGTCAGCCGGTCGGTCATCTGCATCTCTGCCCTCCCCCCGGAAGACGCCGCTCTGCTGGGTGCGCGGGGGGCGGCGGCGGTCTCCAGCGGGATCGTCCGGTCGCAAAAAAATCAGAGGGTGATCGAGTATTACTGCAATTACAGCAATCCCGGCTCCATTGTTTACACGCTTGAGGCCGGCAGAACAGAAAGGGGATGACGCCATCGATGCCCTGCAGGGAACCAGAATATCTCTATTGTCTTGCAGCCTACCCCGGCGACGGGGCGGGCCCACCCGCCGGGCTGCCGCCGGAGGCGCAGGCGCTTTTGTGCGGCCCCTCGGCGGCGGCCGTCTGCCACCCGAACGACTACAGCTTTGACTGGATGTCCCGCTACCGCTGCCCGGCCAACGCCGTTTCCGACCTTTTGGGGCTGCAGCCGTCCGACCCGGTAAAGTATTTTCGCCGCGTCATCCGCCGCGGCAGGCACCCCATTGCCTGCGAGATGTCCTGGCTGCCGGACACCTCCTGCAAAAAGCCGCTGGATCTGACGCTGGACGCCGCTGCGATCCGACGGGTGCTGGAAGACTTTCTGGTGGAACAATGCGTCCGCTACCGGGCGATGTCCCGCAAACACGCTCTTCAGCTGGAGATCCCGCCGGACGCCATGGTGATCTGCCTTGAAAGCCTTATCTGCACGCGGGCGGAAAACGTTCCCGTCCAATGCTCCCGCCTTTTTATCGTTCCGGCAAGGGGCTATGTGACGGCGGTCTCGCCGGGGGAGCCCTCCCTGCGGGACAGCCCGCCCCAGGGCTTTTTCTCCCCCGGCCGTCCCTGAAAAGCGCGCCGTCCGGGCCCGGTAGCCGCCGGCGGAGGACCGCTTTTGTCCCGCCCCGCCGTTTTCCTCTCGCGCCAATCTCGTCAAAAGGAGACTTTTCTGCATGAAAAAGACCGCCCCGTTTCACTATGCCTGGGTCGTCCTGGGCTGCTGTATGCTGATGGCTTTTGCGGGGATGGGCGTCATCACCAGCGCCTGCGGCAATTTTGTCACCCCCGTGGTGGAAGAGCTGGGCTGCTCTGTCAGCTCCTTTACCATGTTCATCAGCATCCAGGCGGCGTCCATGGCGCTGCTTTATACCACCGCCAGCCGCGTTCTCACCACCCGGCCGATCGGCAAGGTGGTCGCCTGCGCCCTCTCGCTGCAGTTTGCCGGCATGGCCCTGATGGGGACCTACCGCTCCATCCGCTGGTTTTACCTCTCCGGTCTGCTCACCGGGGTCGGTTCCGCCTTTGCGCTTTATATCGCGCTGCCCATCATCATCAACATGTGGTTCAAAAAAAGAGCGGGTTTTGCCCTGGGGCTGGTCATGTCCTGCGGCAGCGCCTCCGGCATTCTCTGCAACCTGCTCTCCGCCCAGCTGATCTCGAGCCTGGGCTGGCGAAGCGCCTATCTGATCCTGGCCCTCGGCGGCGCCGTCATCACCGTGCCCGCCATCTTTTTCCTGCTCAAAACCCCGGAAGAAAAGGGGATCTCCCCCTATGGCGCCGACGAGCCGGACACGCCCACCCCTGTCTCTTCTGCGCCCTCCGGGGCGGAATGGGGCCTTACACGGCGCGAAGCCCTGCACAGCCCCATGTTCTATCTTGCCTGGCTGACCTGCCTGTGCTACAGCGCAGCGTCCAGCGTGGCCGGCTATGCCGCCACCTTCACCACCATGGAGCTGGGGCAGAGCATCCGCTTTGGCTCTCTTGCCACCGCCTGCGTGAGTTTGGGCATGATCGGCTGCGGATTTGTGCTGGGGGTCCTCAACGACCGTTTCGGCGCGAAAGCGGGGCTGATATGGGGCGCTGTTTTCAACCTGATCGGCTTTTCCGGCATGATCCTTTCCATCGGCAACGTCTCTTTTCTGCTGCCGGCCTGCACGATACTGGGGCTGGGCGGCAGCATGTACACGGTACAGGCGCCGCTGATCGCCCGCAGTGTTCTGGGGCCCCGTCACTACTCGGAGATCTGGTCGGTCATGATGATCGGCAACAGCCTGATGGGGGCGCTCTCCTTTGGCCCCATGGGGCTTTTCTATGACAGGACAGGGTCCTATCTGGGCGCTTTTCTGCTGGCCATGTCCCTTTTCACCGCCGCGCTCTTCACCGGCTGGACCGCGCTCTCTCTGAGCGCGCGGTTCCGGGCCCGGGCGTCGTCCTGACGGCCCTCCCCCGGCGCGGGGCGCGGCGCGCAGTCCCCTTTCGTGCGCGGCGTCTGCTCCCGCGCTGCGCGGCCGGGACCAGCGGCTGTGCCGGCAGGCTGCCAAACCCCAAAAAGAAAACGTCAGAGCGGCTGCGCGGCTGCTCTGACGTTTTCTTTTCTCCCGCGCTGCCCCAGCGGCGCTGCGCGCTGCGGGGGCGCCGTGCGGTCCCGCTATTCGATGGGTTTTTGGTAGAAGCCGCCCACAAAATCCTCCGTGCGGTAGATATTGATGATGACCCCGGGATCCACCTCTTTCATCAGATGAATGATCTCTTTGACCTCATAGGAGGAGACCACGGTCGTCAGCACCGTAAAGGGCCGGCGCGAGTAGCCGCCGTACCCGTCCACACAGGAGACCCCGTGCCGGTAGTGGGCGACATATGCCCGCAGCAGCGCCTCTGCGCGCTCGGTGGTGATCTGCATCGTCAGGCGCTCGTACCGGGTGTGAAACGTGGAGATCGTTTTGGTGGAGATGAACTGGAACACGATGGAATAGCCCGCGTAGATCCAGCCGCGGGAGGCGCCGAAGATCAGCACCACCACGGTGTTGAAGATGAACACATACTGCCACAGCGACTTGCCGAACTTGTTGGAAAAATACAGCGCCACAAAGTCGGTGCCGCCGGTGGAGGCGTTCCCCTTGAGGGCGACAACCACGCTCAGGCCGTAGAGAAAGCCGCCGAAAGCCACGTTCAGGATGACGTCGTTCAAAATGGGGCTGAACTGCAGCACCTTGAGGAAAAGGGAGGTGCAGCCGAACTGGATGCAGCTGAACAGGGTAAAACGCGGGCTGATGCCCCGGGCGCAGAGCAGCGCCACCGGCACGTTCAGCAAAATGATGGCCAGGGGGGTGTCCACATGAAAAGGCATGCCCTCGGTGAGCATGTTCAGCAGCTGCGCAACGCCGGTAAAGCCGCTGGAGATCAGCTTTGCCGGGGTCATAAAGGTCTGTATCGTATAGGTCTGCAGCAGCGAGGAGGCCAATACCGCGCAAAGGGTAACGGCGTCTTTCACGATCCTTTTTGTGCCGAGCGCTTTGACGTTCATCAATATCTCTCCTATCCTGGTGCGGCCGGCCGCATCTTCTCACAGCGGGCGGCCGCAAAACACGGGAGTTCTCTTTACCGCCCCTATTTTAGCACAGCGCGGGGGGCATTACCACCCCGCCCTTTCCCCTTTTTTGTCCGCAGCGGCGGGCCGCCCCCGGCTTTTTTCTTTGGTTAGGGAAACCACGGGCCATGCCGGTGGAGGTGCCGCGCAAAAAAGCTTTCGCTTCAAGTATCGAGCGAAGCGAGTTGCTGACATAGCGACCTGCCGAGCAGCAACAGCTTAGCGCGCAGCAACGGCTTAAGGAGACGCGCTTGTGACCGTTTACGAGCGGCGGAGCAGTTGATGCAAAAGAGAGATAATTCAGTACATTTTTAGATGTCCGCCAGTGAAATGCCCTTTCAGGGCTTGATCAAGCCTCCGCCTTAGCCGGAGGTCATGACTTCTTTTTGCGTTTCCGCGCCCCGCCCTGGTCCCGCGGCCAGCGCGGCATTCCCCACCCTTTCAAAGGCCCGTCAAGCGCCCGCTGCCGTGCGCGCGCCGCGGTCTTTGCTCGTTGGCCTATGCCGCCGCCCAGGCGGCGCGGGGGGCTTTCGTCGCCGTGCAGGCGCGCCGCTGCGGCGAGCAAGCCGCCCGGCCCGTCTCTTCTGTCCGGGCGTCTTGCTGCGGCAAAACGGGCCGTTCGCGGCGGGCAGCGTTTTTCTTCTGCGGCTTCGGCGTCGTTTCTTTCCCCGCGGCGAGGCGGGCGGCTTGCACCGGCCCTGTAAGAGCCTTTTCCCGGCAGGCGGTCCAGAGCGCGTGCAAGCGTCTTTCCCCCGCTTTTCGCCGTCTTTTACCGCTCAGCGCCCGCAAACGGGCGGGTCTCTCGCCTGCACCTTCGCCTGCGTTGGAGGCAAACCGCTTGTTCCTCTCCCGCTTTGCCGCCGTGTGCAGGAAAAGCGTTTCCCCGCTGTCCCTCCGTCGGGGCCGGTGGGACGCAGGGCGCAAAAACAAACGGCCGGAGCTTTCGCTCCGGCCGTCCGGCTCCGCCCGGGTCCCGGGGTGGGGCGCAGTTCTATGCCTGCTCCTGCGTCTTTTTCTGGTCCTCCCTCTTCTCTTCCCTTTCCCCCGGCAGGGCGTTTTCCTGGGGGGCGGCCGTCCGCTGCGGGGCGCTGCACCCGTCTGCATCGTTCTCCTGTTTCTTTGTGGCCCGGGTCAGGCTTTCTTTGGCCTGTTCCAGCCATTCCAGCACCGCAAAGCGCACCTCATAGCCGCCGCCGGTGACTGCCTGTTCCTCCTCGGTATAGGCCGCTTCCCGCGCCGCGTCCGCCGTGGCCGCCGGGACACAGAGCGGCGGGAAAAGCACGCAGAACCAGTTTTTCCCCTCTGCCCGGCCGATCTCCACCCGCACCGCATCATAGCGCCCGGCCGGCATGGTCAGGCCCGTATCGGGATAGCGGGTGGTGGCAAAATATAGGTTGGTGCGGGTCACCCGCACGGGGTAATCGTATCCCTGCTGCCGGACCACCGTCTCGGCGATCCCGCGGATGTTGTCCAGATTTGCATCCACCCTCTGCTCAGCCGCCTGCTTGCTGGCGGCTGCCCCGAAAAGGTCGCCCGTCCCCGCCAAGATCGCATCCCGGACCGCCAGTTTGAGCTGCTGGTCGGCTTCGGTGTCGGAGTTGGCCAGAATATGCAGCCGCAAAGTGTCCTGCCGGATCTCCGCGCAGACCGCTGAAAAGCTGGAAAAGGAAGAGGTAAGTACGATGGCCAGCAGCAGGCCGAGGCCCAGCGCCGTCTTGAATCTTTTCAAAAAAACACGCCTTTCTCTGTGCGGGTGCGCCCCGCCGCCCCGCGGCGGCCGCCTCCCTTGCTCTCTGCCCAGAGTATCGGCGCAGATCTGGTAAAATATTCCGCCTGTTTATTTTTTGTCTGCAAAAAACAAAACGGGGCCGCAGCCGTCGCCCCGTTGCCGCAAAAAAAAGCAGCCGCAAAGCGGCTGCTTTTTTACACTTTCATCTGAGGCGTCCGCGCGGCTCTCCCGCACGCCGGGTCAAAAGATCTCCTCCACAATGGGCCCTGTGGCGGCGGGGGCCAGCGTCCATACCCGGTCAAAGCCCGCGGCCCGCAGCGCCGTGACGCCCTGCTGCGCCGCCCTGGCGCCGGTGAACAGCCCATAGACGGCGGCCCCGCTGCCGGTCATCAAAGCCGCTTTGGCCCCTGAACCGGTCAGCAGGCGGCAGATGCGCCCGGTATCCCGGCCCGCCGAGGCCTTTTGCAGCGCGTTGCCAAGGCAGGGACACAGCGCCGCCAGATCTCCGGCACGGACAGCCCGTTCCGCCCCCTCGTTGTCCGGGCGGGCGTCCGCCCCGACCTGGTCGTAGGCCGCAAAGGCCTGGGGGGTGGAGATGCCGTAGCCCGGCATGCAGACCACAAACAGGCAGTCCGGCAGCGGCGGCAGCGGCGTGATCTGCTCACCGAAACCGCGCACCCGGGCCGTGCCGCCGGCAAGGGCAAAGGGCACGTCCGCGCCCACCTCCTGCCCAATGCGGCAGAGCTCACCAAGAGAAAGGCGCGCCCCGTACACCAGATCAAGGCCCAACAGCACCGCCGCCGCGTCTGCGCTGCCGCCGCCCATGCCCGCGCGCACCGGGGCGCGCTTTTCCAGCCGGATCTCCGCGCCCGCCAGCAGCCCTGTCTGCTGAAAAAAAGCCGCCGCCGCTTTCCAGGCCACGTTCTTCGGCCCCAGCGGCAGCGCCGCGCCGGGCGCGCTGACGCGCAGCTTCTCCGCGCGCCGCACCGTCACCCGCTCATACAGGCTCACCGCCTGCATCAGCATGTCCATGGTGTGGTAACCATCCTCCTGCACGCCGGTGACGTCCAGCGTCAGGTTCAATTTGGCGGGCGCCAGCAGGGTCACGCCGTCCATAACGGTCTCCTCCCCGCCGCCGTGAAAGCCCGGCGGCGATCTTAAAGATTAAAAAATGGGATGCGCCGCACGTCGATCGCCTTTGCGGGGCACATCTCATGACAGCAGAAGCAGCGGATGCAGCCCACGGGGTCGATCCTGGCCTTGCCCGCCTTCACCGCGATGGTATGGCCCGGGCAGATCTCGGCGCATTTGCCGCAGCCCACACATTTCGCGCGGCGGATGACCGGGCGCGGGGCCGCAAAGCGGGTCACCAGCGGGCTGGCCCAGCGCAGCCCGCTGGGGAACTTGTCGGCAAAGGTAAGGCTGGAAAAGCTCTCGGGCAGCTTCCAGTCCGGGATGGGGCGCAGCGGGTCGCTGCCGGGCGCCAGATCCGCTGGGTCAAAGCGTTCCCCGCAGAGCCCCCGCCGCCCGGCGGCGGCGAGATAGGGCACCCGTTCGGGCGCCAGGCCCATCAGTGCGGCGGCCGCCAGATCCACCTGCCAGGGGTCGCAGCCGCCCAGCAGCAGCCCCGGTTCCCGCGGGACGCCCCCCGCGGGGCCGTCCCCCTCCATTGCGGTGATCCCGTCCACGATGGCCAGCGCCGGCGCCACGGCCCCGCACAGGTCGCAGAGCATCTCGCCAAACCGCTCGCGGTCGGGAAAGCGCATATGCATCTCTGCTTTCTGCAGACCCGGAACACAGCCGAACAGATTTTTTACCGCAGCCGTCAGGCCGGTCATCACATGGGTCTTGAATTTGGGCAGGTCGATGATAAAATCGCTCTCCAGCACCGGGGTGATGAGGTTGAACTCGCGCACCAGCCGCCCGCCCGAGGCGCGGGGGCCGCTGGTGGTCTTGTCCCAGACCGTTATCCCCAGCCGGCCGCACACCGCGCTCAGCCCGCTGGCCTTATAGATGCCGCGCATCACGCCCTCGCTGTAGAGCCCCCCGCAGGAATCCGCCAGCACGATCTGCTCCACCCCGCGCCGCCGCAGCGCGGCGGCCACCGCTTCCACCACGGCCGGGTGGGTGGTCACGGCGTGTTCGGGCGGATGCTTCGCCAGCAGGTTGGGCTTGAGCAGCACCCGGCTGCCCGGCCCCAGCCGCTCCGCGGCCGGGCACAGGCGGAAGATCTCCTCCATCGCCCGGGCCAGCGCTTCGGGCTGATCGTAGGACAGGCCGGTTTTGTAATAGACCTGACGCGCCGGCTCAGCCATGGCCGCACTCCTTTAAAAATTCTTCGATGCGGCCCAGCGCCTCGGAGAGGTGCGCCACTGAATAGGAATAGGAGATGCGCACAAAGCCCTCGCCGGAATCGCCGAACGCGGTGCCCGGCACCACGGCCACCTTTTTGGAAAAGAGCAGCTTTTCGCAGAACTCCTCCGACCCAAGGCCGCTGACCGCGATGCTGGGAAAGACATAAAACGCGCCCTCCGGCTCAAAGCAGGTCATCCCCATGCGGTTGAGGGCGTTTACCAGAAATTTGCGGCGCATATCGTACTCGTCCCGCATGGTCTCGATGGCTTCGTCCCCCTCCCGCAGCGCCACGATGCCGGCATACTGGCTGGTGGTGGGGGCGCACATGATGGCGTACTGGTGGATCTTGGTCATGGCTTTCATCAGCGGGACGGGCGCGCAGACATAGCCCAGCCGCCAGCCGGTCATGGCATAGGCTTTGGAGAAGCCGTTGATATAGATGGTGCGCTCTTTCATGCCCGGCAGCGAGGCGATGCTCACATGGCGCCGGGTGCCGTAGGTCAGCTCGGCGTAGATCTCGTCGGTCAGCACAAGGATATCGGTGTCCTGCAGCACCTCGGCCAGGGCGGCCAGATGCCGCTCCCGCAGCACCGCGCCGGTGGGGTTGCAGGGGAACGGCAGCACCAGCATCTTGGTGCGCGGGGTGATCGCCGCCCGCAGCTCTTCCGCTGTCAGGCGGAAGCCGTTTTCCGCTTTCAGCGCCACCGGCACCGGCACGCCGCCCGCAAGAGAGGTCAGGGGCGCGTAGCTGACATAGCAGGGCTCGGGGATGATGACCTCGTCCCCCGGCTCCAGCACCGCGCGCAGGGCCAGGTCGATGGCCTCGCTGCCCCCCACCGTGACCAGCATCTCGCTCTCCGGGTCGTAATGCAGCTCAAAACGGCGGGCCAGATAATCGGCGATCCCGGCCCGCATCTGTGCCAGGCCGGCGTTGCTGGTGTACCAGGTCTTGCCGCGCTCCAGGCTTTTGATGCCCGCGTCGCGTATCATCCAGGGGGTCTTGAAATCCGGCTCGCCCACCCCCAGCGAGATGCAGTTCTCCATAGTGCCCGCCACGTCGAAAAACTTGCGGATGCCGGAGGGTTTCAGCGCCTGGGCCCGGGCGCTCAGGATCTTGCTATAGTCTATCACAGGAAATTGTACCCTCTTTCATCCTTATTTTCGTCCGTGTACATCACCCCGTCCTTCTTGTAGGTGCGCAGCACAAAATGGGTGGCGGTGGACAGCACGTCGTCCAGCGGCGAGAGCCGCAGCGCCACGAACAGGGCGATCTCCTGAAAGCTTTTGCCGGTCATGACCAGCCCCAGGTCATAGCCGCCGCTCATCAGCATGACGCTGTCCACCTCGGGGAAAAGCGCGATGGTGGAGGCGATCTCGTCAAAACCGTGATCCTTTTTGGGGCTCACCTTGAGCTCGATCAGCGCCCGCACCCGGACCGAATCCGTCCTGTCCCAGTCCACCAGCGTCTTGTATCCCTTGATGACACCGGCCTTTGCGTATTCGTCAATGGCCGCCGCGACCTCCTCCGGGGTCTTGTCCGCCATTGCTGCGATATCTTCCAGCGGAAGGCGCGCGTTGTCCTCTAAAATCTTCAGAATACGGTCCATATTGTCCCACCCTTTCCCTCTTTGTGTGTATTTCTCTCCCCCGCGCCCGCGCGCAGGGGGGAATTTAACCTATTATACTTGTAAAGCGCCCCTTTGACAAGGGCCGCCGGCCGCGTTTACCGTTGAGCCGCCGCGGATTATCTGGTATAATGGAACAGCCGCAGCAGAGCAAAGGCTGTCTCATCGGCCGCTGTCCCCTTCGTCCCTGCTGGACGAGGGGGCGGCTATGGCGATAGCAGCCGCTTTGCTGGTGTTTTTTGCGCGCATCCGCCCACTTTGCGGGCGGGCGCAGTTCTTACGCTCAGCCCCGGGCGCACAGCGCCCGGACGGCCGTTTTTACCGCTTTGCCGTGCAAAGGCGGTAAAACCACAGGAAAAGAGAGGGGTACACATATGAAAGCTGTCGTAACCGTCGTGGGCCGCGATACCGTGGGCATCCTGGCCAAGATCGCCGGCGTCTGCGCCGAGACCAACGTCAACGTGGAGGAGGTCACCCAGAGCATCCTGTCCGGCACCTTCGCCATGATCATGGTGGTGGACGTCACCGCCTGCACCATCGACTTTGCCGAGCTGCAGCGCCGTTTTACCGCCGCGGGCGAAGAAAAGGGCGTCGACGTCAAGGTCACCCGTCAGGAGCTCTACGACGCCATGCACCATATCTGAACGCGGGAAGGAATGAGGAAAACCAATGCTGGACACAAAAGATATTCTGGAGACCATCCGCATGATCAGCGACGAAAACCTGGACGTGCGCACCGTCACGATGGGCATTTCGCTGCTGGACTGCGCGGATGAGGACCCGCGCAGGGCCTGCGAAAAAATCTACCGCAAGATCACCGACCGCGCAAAGGATCTGGTCCGCACCGCCGAGGAGGTCAGCGCCGCCTACGGGGTGCCCATCGTCAACAAGCGCATCTCGGTGACCCCCATCGCCATGCTGCTGGCCGGCTGCAAGGGGGCGGACCCGGTGGAGTTTGCCCTGACGCTGGACGCCGCGGCAAAAAAGGTCGGGGTCAATTTTGTGGGCGGCTTTTCCGCCCTGGTGCAAAAGGGCTTTTCAGCGGGCGACCGCCTGCTGATCGAGTCGATCCCCGAGGCGCTGGCCGCGACCGATCTTGTCTGCAGCAGCGTCAACGTGGGCTCCACCAAGGCGGGCATCAACATGGACGCTGTGGGCATGATGGGCCCCATCGTCAAGCGGGCCGCCGAGATCACGGCGCAGCGCAGCTGCATCGGCCCGGCCAAGCTGGTGGTCTTCTGCAACGCGCCGGAGGACAATCCGTTTATGGCCGGCGCCTTTCACGGCCCGGGCGAGCCGGACTGCGAAATCCACGTGGGGGTATCCGGCCCCGGCGCGGTGCGCGCCGCGCTGGCCGGGCAGGCCGACGGCATGGACCTGGGCCAGGTGGCCGAGCTGGTGAAGCGCACTGCTTTCAAGATCACCCGCATGGGGCAGCTGGTGGGCAACCTGGTGAGCGAACGGCTGGGGGTGCCTTTCGGCATCGTCGATCTGTCCCTGGCCCCCACCCCCGCCGAGGGCGATTCGGTGGCCAATGTGCTGGAGGAGATGGGCCTTGAGAGCTGCGGCTGCTGCGGCACCACCGCTGCACTGGCCCTGCTCAACGACGCCGTCAAAAAGGGCGGGGTGATGGCCTCCAACTTTGTCGGCGGCCTGTCCGGCGCGTTTATCCCGGTGTCGGAGGACGCCGGCATGATCGCCGCCGCCCGCTGCGGCAGCCTCTCCATTGAAAAGCTGGAGGCCATGACCGCCGTGTGCAGCGTCGGCATCGACATGGTGATCATCCCGGGCGACACCGCGCCGGAGGTGATCTCCGCCCTGATCGCCGACGAGGCGGCCATCGGCATGGTCAACTCGAAGACCACCGCCGTGCGGGTGATCCCCGCCATCGGCAAACAGGTGGGCGACACGCTGGATTTTGGAGGCCTGCTGGGCTGGGGCCCGGTGATGGCTATCAACCGCTTTTCCCCGCAGAAGTTCATCGCCCGCGGCGGGCGCATCCCCGCGCCGCTGCAGAGCTTGAAAAACTGAAACTCCCGCTGCACTCTGAGCAAGAAAAGGGCCGGTACGCTTTGTACCGGCCCTTTTCTTGTGATCCGTCCCCCGCGCGAAAGGGAGCGCTGTGCCGCGAGGCCCGTTTTCCTTGTTTCCAGCACCTGCGTTCCCTCCCGTTTTTGCCGGCCGCCCCGCACAGCGCCGCGCCGCCCTGAAAGATCGGGCAGCGCGCGGCCAGGGCATTTTTGCCGCAGGGCCCTGCCGCCCCGGCCCTCTCTTCTCCCAGGCCCGGGCCTTCAAAAACCGCAGCGCCCGCACACGCTGCCGCCGGGCCGCCCCCGGCCGCCGCTTTTCGCATCCCCAGAACAGAAAGAAACGGGCGAAGAAAAGCCTTTTACAGCCCCCCGCCCGCTATCTCCCTCTTTTTTTCGCATCCTCATAGGGCGCCGCCGTGTTGGTGCGGCCCAGGATATAATCCACCGATGTCTCGTAAAAATCCGCCAGTTTCAGCAGCACCTGTGTGGGAACATCGTTTTCGCCCGTCTCATACTTTGAATATCCCGTCTGGGACATCCGCAGTATCTCCGCCACCTGCCGCTGGGACAGGTTTCGATCCTCCCGCAGGTCGCGAAGCCTTTTGTACATGAAAAACACCTCTTACAGATTTTATCCCAGTTTTCCCCCAGACATTGACTATTAACCTGAAACAGGTTAAAATGGAGGTGGCAGAGAGGCGACCGGCTTTGCCGCTCCGCCTTTCCTTTTATCCCCGCTTGACAACCCGGAGGGCGGACGCTATAATGAGGTCACATTTAGATGTTTTTCTAATTGTAAGTTCCATGGAAAGGGCCACAGAGACGGCCCGGAAAGAGGAGTATCATGCTGGAAATCCGTCATTTTTCCAAGACCTACAGCGGCGGCAAACGCGCGGTGGACGACCTGAACCTGACCGTGGAGGCGGGGTCGATCTACGGCTTTATCGGCCACAACGGCGCGGGCAAGACCACGACGCTGCGCAGCGCCGCAGGCATCCTCGGTTTTGAGGAGGGGGATATCCTCATCGACGGCCACAGTGTCAAGGGCGAGCCGGTGGCCGCCAAGCAGGTGACCGCGTTCATCCCCGACAACCCCGATCTTTACGACTTTCTCACCGGCATCGGCTATCTCACCTTTATCGCGGACCTCTACGGCATCCCCAAAGAGCAGCGGCAGACCCTGATCGCCAAATACGGCGACGCATTTGAGCTGACCGGCGCGCTGGGCAGCCCGGTGGCCGGTTACTCCCACGGCATGAAGCAGAAACTGGCTTTGATCTCGGCCCTCATCCGCCAGCCCAAGCTGCTGATCCTGGATGAGCCGTTCGTGGGGCTGGACCCGCTGGCTTCCCACCTGCTCAAGGGGTATCTGCACGAGCTCTGCCAGGCGGGCAGTGCGGTCTTTTTCTCCACCCATGTGCTGGAGGTGGCCCAAAAGCTCTGCGACCACATCGCCATCATCAAGGACGGCCGTCTGATCGAAAGCGGCCGCACCGCCGACGTGGTGGGCAACTCCTCGCTGGAGGACGTCTTTCTGGAGCTGGCCCAGCAGGATGGGGAAAACGGGGAGGCCTGAAGCGATGAAGAAATTTTTTGCACTGCTGAACGTCAGCTTCCGCGGGATGCTGCTGTCGGCCAATCCCTCCTCCAAGGCAAAGCGCAAGGCTGCCTCCGGCGTGGGCTTTCTGGCCCTGATGTGCCTGCTGATGCTGTACCTGGGCGGGGTGTACAGCTTCGCTTTCGGGGCGATCCTTGCCCCCTTGGGCAGGCTGGACCTGCTGCTCTCCCTGATGGGCCTGATGGACGTGGCCATGTGCTTCTTTTTCGGCGTGATGAGCAGCTCCGGCTTTGTGTTCGGCGGCAAGGACAACGATATCCTGCTGTCGATGCCGGTCTCCGCTTTTTCAGTGCTGCTGTCCAAGGTGTTGGCCCTGTATCTGGAAAACTTTGCTTTCACGCTGTTTTTGCTGCTGCCCGCCGGGGCGGCCTGCGTCTACTTCGGCAGTCTGGGCGCGGCCTTTGTGCTGCTGCTGTTGCTGGCGGCCGTGCTGCTGCCGCTGCTGCCCACCGCCCTGTGCCTGCTGCTGGGCTTTCTGTTCAGCCTGCTGCAGACCCGCGTGCGGCACCGCGCCCTGATCACCAATCTGCTCTATATCCTCTTCTTTGCGGCGGTGATGCTTCTCAGCTTTGGCATGAGCTTCAGCATGAGCTCGGGCGACCCGTCCATCGCGGGCCCGCTGGACGCCGCCACCGGCTGGGCGCTGCCGGTGGTCTGGATGGCAAAAGCACTCACCGGCCCCTCGCTGGGGTGGATGCTGGCCTTTGCGCTGTCCTGCGCGGGGTCGTTCCTGCTGGTGGTCTGGGTGTTCAGCCTGTTTTACAAGAGCATCCTGACCCATCTCACCTCGGTGCAGGTGCGCCACGATTACAAGCTGACCGCCCTTAAAAGCGGCAGCGCTTTTTCCGCCCTTTACCGCAAGGAGCTGCGGCGCATCTTCGGCACCCCCACCTATCTGATGAACACCGGCGTGGGCGCGCTGCTGCTGCTGGGCGGCGGCATCTACGCGTTTGTCAGCGGCGGGGATATCTCGGCGGTCCTCAGCCAGCTTCCCCCGCAGATGGGGGACATGATCGCCCCCGCCCTGGCGCTGGTGCTCTGCTTCTGCGTGACGCTCTCCTCCTCCACCTCCGCCTGCATCTCGCTGGAGGGCAACCGCCTGTGGATCCTGCGCGAAGCGCCTGTGCCGGTGGACACCATCTTTTTTGCCAAGATCCTGGCGGGTCTCACCCTGATGCTGCCGGCAGTGCTCATAGGCGTGCCGCTGGGCGCGTATGGCTGCGGCCTCTCGCTGCCCTCCGCGCTGGTGCTGACCCTGCTGGGGGTGGCGGCCACCTTCTTTACGGTGCTGGAGGGTCTGGTCCTCAATCTGATCTGGCCCAAGCTGGATGCGGTCAACGACACCGTGGTCGTCAAGCGCAGTATGAGCGTGAGCGTGCAGGTCTTTGGCTCCTTTGGGCTGCTGGCCGTCGGGGCGGGCCTTTACTACCTGCTCTCAGCGCCCCTGGGCTCTACTGCCGCCCTCGCCTGTCTGGCCGCGCTGCTGGTCCTGTTCAGCCTTTTGTTCACCGTGCTGCTGCGGGGCTGGGGCCGCCGCTCGTTTGAGGCGCTCTGCGGATAAGTCTCCCGCGGCAGCGGCTCCGGCCGGAGCCTTTGCCCGCACAGTATTCTTTTTCAGGCCGCCCGGCAGGGCGGCCTGTTCTTTTTGCCCCCCGCGTGTTACAATAAAGGCGCCGCCGCACCGGCGGACTCTTCCTCACAGGAGGTCTTTTGGATGCAGATGGTCCATCAGCTCTGCCGCGCGCTCTCGCTGGGGGTGCTGCTCGGCTTTTTTTGCGGCGGTTTCCGGCTGCTGCTCCACCCCGCTTACACGGAAAAACAGATCTCCGCCATCCAGAAAGTAAAAGCTGTTTTTTCCGGTCTTTTGAAATATTTTACTTTTCTTTTTTTAGTGCTGGGCCTGATCTGGTGTTTCTATTATCTGGCGCTGGGCCTGTTTGAGCCCGGGCTGGCCGGGTATGCCACCAACATGTCCCAGCTCATCGTCTCCGCACTGACCGTAATCTCCATCCTGTTCGCTTTTGTGGAATTTCTGCGCAGAAAATAGCTCTTTCCCGCTGCCCGCAGCAGGGCTGGACACAGCGCGATTTCAAAACCGCCTCTGCGCAGGGCCCGGCCGCCGGAAAAGGCTGCCCTGAATCAGGAAACGCCGCGTCACAGGCCACCCGGTCCATCGGTAAGAGCCTTTGCCGCTCGGTTTTTCTCTCAATAAACGGGATGAGCCGTTTATCCCGCCGCAAACAAAGGAGTTTTTTATGATCGAGATCACCGCTTCCCTCGTCTTTTCCCTGCTGCCGCCGCGAACGCCCGACGCCCACAAGGGGATGTACGGCAAACTGCTGCTGACCGCCGGCAGCAGCCGCTACCGGGGCGCGGCCCAACTGGCCGCCGCCGGAGCCCTGCGCATCGGCACCGGGCTGGTCACCCTCGCCTCCACCGAGCGGGTGATCGCCGCGGCAGCGCCCGCTCTGCCGGAATGCATCTACCTGCCGCTGGGGGAATCGGTGACCGGCACCATCGCAGCCTCGTCGCTGCCCGCCCTGCTGGCCGCGGCCGAGGGCAGCACCGCCCTGGCGGTGGGCTGCGGGCTGGCCCAGAGCCCGGACACCGCCGCGCTGGTGCTGGGGCTGGCAAAACACGCCGGCTGCCCGCTGCTGGTCGATGCGGACGGCCTGAACCTGTTGGCGGGACAGCTGGACCTGCTGAAAGGCCGCGCTTTCCCCACCGTACTGACCCCGCATCCCGGCGAGATGGCCCGTCTGTGCGGCTGCACAGCCGCCGAGGTACAGGCCGCCCGCGAGGACAGCGCCTGCAGCCTGGCCCGCCGGACCGGCTGTGTGGTGGTGCTCAAGGGCCGCGGCACCCTGGTCGCCGCCCCGGACGGGCGCTGCTTTTACAACACCTGCGGCGGCCCTGGCCTTGCCAGGGGCGGCAGCGGAGACGTGCTCACAGGCCTGATCGGGGGCCTGCTGGCGCAGGGCCTTGCTCCTCTGGACGCAGCGGTGTGCGGCGTCTGGCTGCACGGGACGGCGGCCGACGCCTGCGCGGCCCGGCGCGGCGTCATCTCCATGCTCCCCCATGAGCTGCTGGACGATCTCTGCACCCTGCTGGCAGCCCGGGGGCTCTGACCTCTTTTGCGGCCGGGGCAGGCAGTCTGCCGCATGCCCGCCGTAAGCAGACTGTGGGTCAGGCCGCACCCGGGGAATGGACCCAGACACAGGCCGCGGCCCCCGTCATAGACCGGCTGTAGGTTAAGGTTACGCTGCACCCGGGGATGGGCCAAAGTATGGGCCCCGGCCTCTGCCATGGGCAGGCTGCGGGTCAGGCTGCACCCGGGGGATGGACCCAAACACGACCCAGGGCCCTCTGTCGTGGGCAGGCTGTGGGGCACACTGCACCCGGGGATAAGCGAGGATAAGCTTAAACGCGGACTGTGGCCTTTCGCCCTGGGCAGGCTGTCGGTGTCAGGCTGCACCCGGGGGATGGACCCAAACACGACCCATGGCCCTCTGCCGTGGGTAGACTGTGGGTGCCACACTATACCCAAGGATAAACCCAAACATGGGCCGCGGCCACCCGCCGTGGTCAGGCTGCGGGTCAAGCTGCACCCGGGGAATGGACCCAAACACGACCTATGGCCCTCTGCCGTGGGTAGATGCGGGGCACACTGCATCCGAGGCTAAGCGAGGATAAGCTTAAACGCGGGCTGCGGCCTTTCGCCCTGGGCAGGCTGTCGGTGTCAGGCTGCGTCCAGGGGATAGGCTAAAGTATGGGCCCCCGCCACCCGCTGCAGGCGAACTGCGGGGCGGGCTGCTTTTTCCCTTTTAAGCGGCCTGGTCGGACCATTCCTCCAGGTGCGCTCCCAGCCGTCCTGCGCCAAAGGCGCGCCCAACCTCCCCGCTCTTTCTTCCACAGATGCTTTCTGCCTGTTTGGGGATGCATTTTCCCGGGGTTCCTGATATTCCCCTCTTTTTGTCGGCGCCTGGAACGGCGCCGTTTTTTATTCCGGCGGAAGATCTCCTGTTTTGACTGACGCATGGCCCCTTGGAGGGACTTCGTTTCGGTCTGTTTTTATACCCTGCAACCGTTGCTTTTCAGGTGCAGATAATATACAGTCCGTAATGATAAGCTGCTATAAAACGTTTTGTTTCCCCAATTGACGATAAAATGCGGCAGATACGCCCCTGCGCCGGCTGCGCTTTGATGGGGCGCGCGCCGGTGCAGCTCGGTTGGCACAGTCCTATCGGTGTGGCCCTGCCAGCGCGGCTCTGCCGACGCAGCTCTATCGGTGCGGCTGAATGGAACTTTTTGAAGCGGCTGCAAACAGGGGCATGATTTTTCAGCACCGCCAGTCACATTTTTTCCGTCCGCCCCCTTACGGGCGGCGGCCTCAACGCGCAGTATGCCGTCATTCCCATGATGGTCCCGCTCCGGGGCGCTGCCTGCCTTTTGCCCGGGGGCCTGTGCTTCCCTCTTCCCGTCTTGTCCCGGCGATCACAGTGCAGCCGGGCTTGTGTCCTCTTTTCAATACCGCCTTTTCCTGTCCGCCGGAAAAGGCGTTTTTTGTTCTCTCTGCGGCAAAAATCTGCTCTCGTCCCGTTTATCGCCGGCCCGGTATCGGCCATACTGAAAACAGACGGCCTCGCGTCCGCTTTCACTGATTTGTCACTTGAAACTTTTTCCAACATAGTATAATATAATATTGAAAATAGTATTTTAAAATCAGGAGAATCGTTATGAGCATCTTATTCCGCACCGCACAGGACCCCATCAGCAGCGAGACCCATGCATTGGGGGCAGTGCTGTCGCTGCTGGGCGGTTTTATTTTTGTGTTTCGGGCTTTGGGTACCGGCGCTTCTGTCCGCGATCTGGCCGGCGCGGCAATTTTTACCCTGTCCCTGATCGCGCTGTACGCTGCCAGCGCCATTTATCACTATTACCCGGGGGACGTCAACTCAGGCGGCGTCAAGCGACGGCTGCGCAAGATGGATCACAGTATGATCTATGTGCTGATCGCGGGCAGTTACACGCCCTTTGCGCTCAAGTTTTTACCCGCTCCAAAAGGGCTTCGTTTCTGCCTGATCCTCTGGGGCATCGCGCTGGCCGGCATCGTGCTGAAACTGCTCTGGATCAGCGCGCCCCGTGTGCTCACCTCGGCGCTCTATCTGGCCATGGGGTGGTCCATCGTATTTGTCCTGCGCGACTTTGCCAGCTGCGGCGCCGCGTGCATGGCGCTGGTGGCTTTGGGGGGCGTGTCCTATACCGTCGGGGCGGTGCTTTACGCGGTCAAGCGGCCCAACTTCTCCCCGGAATTCGGCTTCCACGAGCTGTTTCATCTTTTCATTCTCGGCGGCAGCCTGCTGCACTATCTGGCGGTTTTTTTCTTCGTCCTCTGACCATCTTCCCCTCGCCCTTACAAAACTGAAAGTATTCCGCCCGGACCGTAAGCCCACTCGATGGCTGCGGTCCTCTTTTTTTGTTAGAATGGAAAAAAGTTCCCCCTGCATCGAAAATTCTTCGGCTGCTGCGGACGAAGTGTTTGCCTTAAATTTACAAATTTCGTGGTTTCAAACCGCTTTTATGGTATAATAACCGCAGAGCGGTTATTATACCAAGCTGCGCAGCGCCTCGCTCTCCGCGCTCACGCGCAGAGAGCAGCCGGCTTCTGATGCGCAAAACCAGTTTTTATGGTACCCCGTTTATGCCGCACCGCCTGTCTTCTGCGGGGCGGCGGTCCTTTGAGGGGGACCCGCTCCCCTTTCCCTTTTCGCGTTTACGGCGCGGCAATTTCAATTTCACTGTTTAAAACGTCTGCTTTGCCCTGTAAAAAGGGGCGGCAGCGCGCCCTGGCTGTGCTGAATCACCTGCAAGCCCTGTGCAGGCGCAGTTTTCAGCAACCGCTTTTGCGCTTTTGTACTCTGTTTTTTGCGGGTCCCTCTCCGGGGTCCCGTCCGGCCATTTGGCCTATATTTTTCTTTGGGAGGTTCTGCTTTGGAAAAACCAACTACAGATCCGGGCCCGCAGCAGCCCGGCAAACGGGACAATAAGATGAGCACATCCAAAAGGGTGGTCGTGATCGTCTGCATCGTGCTGGCCGCTCTGGTGCTGGCAGGCGGCATCGCTTTTGCCGCAGTCTATTTTTATCTGGATTCCCAGATCACCGAGGGAGACGCGGGCCAGCTCACCAGCGACGTGGTGACCACCGCCCCCGAGATGAAAGCGAAAGTCGTCCATTATCTGGTCTGCGGGATCGACTATGACGCGGACGACGACGGCCGCGACTACGGCGAGGGCCAGGGCATGACCGACGTCATTCTTTACGTTTCGCTGGACGTGGAAAAAAACACGATGAATGCGCTGCAGATCCCCCGGGATACCTATGTGGGCGAGCAGGTGTCCACCGGCGGCACCTGCAAGATCAACGCCGTCTACAGCCATGGCGAGGACACCACCAACCGCATCTCCAATCTGGCAAAGCTGCTCAACGACCAGTTCCAGCTGCCGGTGGACCACTATGTCACCATCGACATGGCCGCCTTTAAATCGCTGATCAATGTGCTGGGCGGCGTTGAGATGTATGTCCCCTGGGATATCGTGCAAAAGGACAAGGTCACCGGCCAGGAAACGCTGGTGGCAAACCAGGGCGTGCACAGGATCAGCGGGGAGACCGCCGAGCTGATCCTGCGCAACCGCAACTACAGCCAGGCCGACTACAAGCGGCTGGAGACCCAGCAATACTTCTACAAGGCGCTTTTTTCCACCTTTAAAAGCTTTCCCATGAGCGACGTGATCAAGGTGATGCCCGGCTTTATCACCTACGTCAACACCGATATGAGCGTGGGGGACATGCTCTCTTTTGCCTCCGTCATCATGGAGATGGAGGGGACCGATATCGGCTTTGTCCGCTGCCCCGGCGGCCCTGTCACCCGGCTCAACACGGCGACCTCCAAGCCGGAAGCCTGTTACGGCATCAACAAGGACAATCTTGCCGTTTTGCTGAACGATCATTTCCGCCCTTACGCAGACCCTGTGCCGGCCGACACGCTGGGCCTGCCCCTCATCCCGGAGGGCGACTTCACGCTGGGGCAGACCAATGAGGACCTGCACAGCATAGAATCTCTGGACACCGCAGACCCTGCGGACGGCGGCCCGGCGGGCTGACGCCCCGCCCCCCTGGGGCGGCCGCTTTTCCATCGTTTTTTCCCGGCATCCGGGCCCGCTGGCCCGGATGTTTTTTTGTCCCCGGGCGGGCGATGAACTATTTAGCTGAATCAGCTTTTTATTTTTATCCCCATTCTCTTTTGTGTTCCCGGAGTATAGTTAGGGGTTACTAATGTAGTTTTATTCATTCAAAGGCATAAAAAGAGCTCCCCCCATACAGAGGTAGCCCCATACGATTTGGTAGATAAAATTACTTCCCCTTCTTTCTCAGTACCAAAGCAATCACAATGCACATCACGACACCGATCAAGTAAGGGATTGCAAGCAAGAATGCGGTATTAGCCGGGGCACTGAACCCCATGTGCTTGATACCGCAGAGCATCGTTGCATAGTTATATCCAACCACAGCGCACATGACATTGGTCAGAATGATTGCCAACAGTCCAAAAATGCTACTAAGTTTTTTCATAGAGAATTCCTCCTTACTATTTCCGGCCGTTCAGGAGTACAACTGCTCCAATAATAATTGCAACGACACAAGCTATCAGCAACATTCCGTTACCATCTATATTTATCATAGATGACTCACTGATTTGAGCTGATACAGTAGGGTGAAATATTGAAATCAATCCCCATAGGATCAGACCAATAATACCTGCAACACATAGTACAATCCCTGCAATCATCTTCTGTGATAGTCCATGCGATCCATCGGTTGATGCTGGTTGCAAATTGCCGTCACTATCTTCTTTCATCAGGTGATCCAGTGTCACATTGAAATATTGACTAATCGCAATGAGTTTATCACTCTCTGGGATAGATGTTCCAGACTCCCACTTTGAAATAGCCTGACGCGATACATTTAATTGTTCTGCAAGTTGCTCTTGTGAAAGACCACTTTTCTTTCGAAGCATATACAATTTTTCAGATAACACTTTGCTCCTCCTTCCGCTTTAAGCATACCAAATATAAGCGGTAGAACACTACATATCGGAGTATGCGATCCCGCAACTAACAGTTGCAACTATATTTTAGCTTCAATATACAATGTTTTTGTACCCTTTTCAAGGTTGTGGGAGTAGTCGAAACTGTCTATGACTACTCCCCATATGCCTTTATACCACATTGGGAGGTGAACCTGCTCGTTCAGATCAAGGATCTCCTCGCGGCAGGCAAGCCGCTGCCCCGCCTGTTCCAAACGGTGGGCACCGAGGACTTCACCTATGAGGCCAACCAGCAGATGCGCCGCGCCCTGGAACAGCTGGGGGTCGATCTCACCTATGAAGAGCATTCCGGCATCCATGATTGGGATTACTGGGACACCCATATCCAGCGTGTTCTGGACTGGATGCCTTTGGCCAACACCACGGTCTGAGCTTCCAAAACAAAAAACAGAGCGTGATATTTTATGTAAATAT
Organism: Anaerofilum hominis; assembly: GCF_014287275.1. GTDB lineage: Bacteria > Bacillota > Clostridia > Oscillospirales > Ruminococcaceae > Pygmaiobacter > Pygmaiobacter hominis. The sequence goes on along the minus strand of NZ_JACONZ010000002.1, from coordinate 520,221 downwards.
CACGCTCTGTTTTTTAAAGCCTTTGCAGCGCCCCGGGCAGGGGGCGGACTGCCGCGCGCCGGGGGCCGCTTTCCTTTTTTGTCTCTTGCGGCAACCTTACCTCACGCGCCAAAAAAGGCCGCAAACAGCGGGTCCTGCTCCGGGTCATGCGTGACGTAGCCGATCGCCACCCTGCCCCCTGTGAGTTTCTGATACTCCCGCGCTTTTTCCGGGCCGAAAGCGCCGCAGAGCTCAATGACCCCAAAACCCTCCTCTGCCAGCGCCTGCACCTTTGCGGCCGCCTCTTCAAAATTGCGCACCGTGAACACGTAGGTCGTCATAAAAGGCGTTTCAAAAAAGGTCTGCTGGACCACCGGGTCGTAATCCTCACCTTTGAGCAAAAAAGCAAATTTTCGCTCTTTCATCCTCTGATCTTCCCCCCTTTCCGCTTCGCCATTTCCTCCGGGCCGCGCCTCAGAGGTCTTATCAGCTTTATTGTAGCACGCGGAACAAGCGGATGCAAAAAAACTTCCCGCCCCCAGCGGCCCTGCCGGGCCGCCTGCGTGCGGGAAGTTTTCAGTTCAGTTCAGTCGGTCGCTCAGACCAGCTCGATGACCGCCATCTCGGCAGCGTCGCCGCGGCGCGCGCCGATCTTGATGATGCGGGTGTAGCCGCCGTTGCGGTCGGCATACTTCGGGCCAAGCTCGTCGATCAGTTTTTTGGCAACATCCTCTTTGGTGATAAAAGAATAGATCTGCCGTTTCGCATGCAGGGAGTCCTGCTTGCCGAGTGTGATCATCTTTTCGGCAACAGCGCGAACTTCTTTCGCTCGGGTAACCGTGGTCTCAATCTTGCCTTTTTCGAAAAGGTAGGTGACCATCGCCCTGAGCATAGCCCTGCGGCTATCGCTGGTTCTGCCAAGCTTTCTTGTACCGGGCATCCCAATTCACTCCTTTGCAGTAATCGGGGAACCGGCAGCAGGCACTGGGCCGCGCCGCATTCCTCCATGTCTTTTTACTCGTCGTCCTTACTCAGCTTGAAGCCGAGAGATTCCAGCTTGGAGATGACCTCCTCCAGGCTCTTGCGGCCCAGATTGCGCACTTTCATCATCTCGTCCTCGCTCTTGCTGATGAGGTCTTCGACCGTATTGATGCCCGCGCGCTTGAGGCAGTTGAACGAACGGACCGACAGGTCCAGCTCCTCGATCGTCATCTCGAGGACCTTTTCTTTGCCCTTGTCGTCCTTCTCCACCATGATCTCAGCGTCGATCGCCTCCTGAGACAGGTTGACAAACAGGTTCAGATGCTCGGTCATGATCCGCGCGGCAAGGCTGACAGCCTCTTTCGCGTTGATGATGCCGTCGGTCCAAACCTCCAGCGTCAGCTTGTCATAGTCGGTGATCTGGCCCACACGGGTGTTCTCCACAGTATAGTTGACCTTTAAAACCGGGGTGTAAATGCTGTCCACCGCGATCGCACCAAGCGTGGCGAACTCCGCGTTCTGCTTGTTGCGGTCGGCGGGCACATAGCCGCGGCCCTTGTCAAAGACAAGCTCCATAACCAGCTTTGCGCCCTCGTCCAGGGTCGCGATGTGCCAGTCCGGGTTGAGGATCTCGATCTCGGCGTCCTGCTGGACGCTGCCGGCAGTGACTTCGCACTCGCCGTTGGCCTCGATACGGACCGTCTTGGGGCCTTCGGAAAAGAGCTTCGCGCGAACGCCCTTCAGGTTCAGGACGATCTCGGTGACGTCCTCTTTCACGCCCTCGATCGTGGAGAATTCATGCACAACACCGTCGATCTTCACCGAGGTGATGGCGACGCCGGGCAGGGAGGAGAGCAGCACACGGCGCAGGCTGTTGCCCAGCGTCGTGCCGAAACCGCGTTCAAGAGGCTCTACGACGAACTTGCCGTAGCGGCCGTCCGCGCTGAGGGTGGCTGTATCAATTTTCGGCCTTTCGATCTCAATCATTCAGAAAAACCCTCCTTGTAAAGCAGAGGCAAAGCCTCTGCCATAGATTCGCATTCCCTATGCTACTTATCGGGTTACTTGGAGTAAAGCTCAACGATGAGATGCTCTTCAACGTCGAAGTCGATATCAGCGCGGTCAGGCAGACGGGTGACAGTGGTTTTGAAGTTATCGCGGTCGGCGGTCATCCACACGGGGGTGGGGCGGCCGGCGTTCTTCTCGACGCTGCCCTTGATCTTTTCGCAGTCGCGGGTGCGCAGCTCGATCACGTCGCCCTCTTTCACAAGGTAGGAGGGGATGTTGACGATCTGGCCGTTGACGGTGAAATGGCGGTGCAGCACAAGCTGGCGCGCTTCGGCGCGGCTCATGGCGTAACCGGCGCGATAGACGATATTGTCCATTCTGCTCTCAAGGATCCTGAGCAGATTTTCGCCGGTCATGCCGGCCTTGCGCTCGGCCATCTCGAAGTATTTGCGGAACTGGCTCTCGAAAACGCCATAGTATTTTTTCGCTTTCTGTTTCGCGCGCAGCTGGACGCCGTACTCGGAGACCTTTTTGCGGGCCTGGCCGTGCTGGCCGGGGGCAAAGTTTCTGCGGGTAAGCGCGCACTTGTCGGAATAGCACCGTTCGCCCTTCAAAAAGAGCTTCTGGCCTTCACGACGGCACTGACGGCATACTGCGCCTGTATATCTTGCCATTCTTGTTCCTCCTTACAAATTAAACGCGGCGACGCTTGGGGGGGCGGCATCCGTTGTGGGGAATGGGGGTAACGTCCTTGATCATATTTACCTCCAGGCCGGCCGCCTGCAGAGCGCGGATCGCGGCTTCACGGCCCTGCCCCGGGCCCTTGACGAAAACCTCAACGGATTTCAGACCATGCTCCATCGCAGCCTTGGCGGCGGTCTCCGCTGCCATCTGGGCGGCAAACGGGGTGCTTTTTCTTGAACCACGGAAGCCCAGGCCGCCGGTGCTGGACCAGGAAATCGCGTTGCCCTGCACGTCGGTGATGGTTACAATGGTGTTGTTAAACGTGCTCTGGATGTGTGCCTGGCCGCGGTCGATATTTTTGCGTTCGCGTTTCCGGCGCACTGCAGTCTTTTTCGCAGCTGCTTTTGTTGCCATGAACCTATACCTCCTATGGTTACTTCTTCTTGTTGGCGACCGTGCGCTTCGGGCCTTTGCGGGTGCGCGCGTTGGTCTTGCTGCGCTGGCCGCGGACGGGCAGGCCCTTGCGGTGACGGATGCCGCGATAGCAGCCGATCTCGGTCAGGCGCTTGATATCCAGCGCGACGTTGCGGCGAAGGTCACCCTCGACGGTCATGTGCTTGTCGATGTAATCACGGATAAGGTTCTCCTCGTCGTGAGTCAGGTCCTTCACGCGGGTATCGGGATTGATCTTGGTGGCCTCGAGGATCTCCTTGGCCGCGCTGCGGCCAACGCCGTAGATATAGGTCAGGCCGATCTCGACTCGCTTCTCTCTGGGCAGGTCAACTCCGGCAATACGTGCCATAATTCCCTTGCACCTCCTATTTCTTTACTTGCGTCTTAACCCTGACGCTGTTTGTGTTTCGGATTGGGGCAGATCACCATCACGCGACCCTTGCGCTTGATGACCTTGCACTTCTCGCACATAGGCTTAACGGAAGGTTTTACCTTCATAATGGTACCTCCTTAACTCGCGCGCCCTTATTTCGAGCGCCATGTGATGCGGCCCTTGGTCAGATCGTAGGGCGACATCTCTAATGTTACCTTATCGCCGGGCAGGATGCGGATAAAGTTCATCCGCAGCTTGCCGGAAATGTGGGCCAATAAGCGGTGACCGTTGGCGAGCTCCACCAGGAACATCGCGTTGGGCATGGCCTCGACCACAACCCCTTCAACCTCGATGACATCGTCTTTAGACAAGCGGTTACCCCCCTTAAATCCCCTGCGCCGCCGGGAATGCCGCGGCGATCGCAGCGCTGAGCAGTTTGTCGGACCCGAGCTCTCCCTCCGCCAGCACCACCGTGGTGGGCGCGAGATGCGCGGGGTTCTTTGCCTTGGGCGCCGAGACGCGCCGCCCGCGGCCGTTTGCGACCAGCACCCGGTCCCCCGCGTCGGCGAGGACGGCCAGATACAGGCCCTTGTCGCGGCCCGCGCGCGAGCGGACGATCCGGCCTCTGGTAAAGTCCATCCCGTCCCCTCCTATTCCGGGTCGGTCAGGATGACAGGCCCTTTGGCGGTGATCACGATCGAGCGCTCAAAATGCGCGCTCAGCGAGCCGTCCTTGGTCTTTACGGCCCAGCCGTCCGGCATCTGCCGCACCGCCGCGCCGCCCGCGTTGACCATGGGCTCGACAGCCAGCGTCATGCCGGCCACCAGCCGTGCGCCCCGGCCCGCGTGGCCGAAGTTCGGCACTTCCGGGTCCTCGTGCAGCTCGCGGCCCAGGCCGTGGCCCACATACTCGCGCACAATGGAAAAGCCGTTGGCCTCCACATACCGCTGGATCGCCTGCGAGATATCGCCGACCCTGCCCCCGACCACAGCCGCCTTGAGCCCTTCATAAAAACTCTGGGTGGTGACTGCGATCAGGCGCTTTGCCTCCTCGCTGGCCTCGCCCGCCACAAAGGTGCCGGCGTTGTCGCCGTGCCAGCCCCTGTAAAGCGCGCCGGTGTCGATGCTGACGATATCCCCCTCGCGGATCACCTGCGAGGTGCTGGGGATGCCGTGGATGACCGTGTCGTTGACCGAAATGCAGGCCGAGGCGGGAAAGCCGTACAGCCCTAGAAAATTCGGCGTGGCGCCCTGGCTGACAATATAGTCGTGGATCACCTTGTTCACATGGGCGGTGGTGACCCCCGGCCGCACCGCCTCGCCGCCGAGCTGCAGCGCCCGCGCGGAGATGCGGCCGGCTTCGCGCATGAGTTCGATCTCCCCCGGAGTCTTTACTGAGATCACGCTCACGCCTCCAGGGCTTTGAGGACGAGGGCGGTGGTGTCCGCGACCTCCTCCTGCCCTTCGACGACGGCCAGCTTGCCGCGGGCCGCGTAGAAGTCTTTCAGGGGTTCCGTCTGCTCGTGATAGACCGCCAGGCGCTCCAGCACGGTGGCGGGCTCGTCGTCTTTGCGCACGATCAGCTCGCCGCCGCAGCGGTCGCACTTGCTGGGGTCGGACGAGGGCTTGTAGACGGTGTGGTAGCTGGCGCCGCAGGAGGCGCAGACGCGCCGCCCGGACAGCCGCTTGACGATGTCCCCGTCCGCCACCTCGATGTCGATGACCTTGTCGATGCGGATGCCCGCCTTTTCGATGGCCTCGGCCTGGACGACCGTGCGGGGCACGCCGTCCAGGATAAAGCCGTTCTCGCAGTCGGGTTCACAGAGACGCTCTTTGATGATGCTGATGATCACGTCGTCCGGCACCAGTTTGCCCCCGTCGATATAGGCCTTTGCTTTCTTGCCCATCTCGGTGCCGTTTTTCACGGCCTCCCGCAGGATGTTGCCGGTGCTGACGGCGGGGATGGAGAACTTTTCACAGATGATTTCTGCCTGGGTGCCTTTGCCGGCGCCCGGCGCGCCCAAAAGGATCAGATTCATGTTGTCTCCCTCCTGGTTACTCTAAGAAGCCCTTGTGATGCCGCATCAGCATGAAGCTCTCAAGCTGACGGGCGGTGTCGAGCGCGACGCCCACCACGATGAGCAGCGAGGTGCCGCCCAGCTGGATATTGATATGGGTGAGGTTGCCCACGACGATCGGCAGCAGTGCGATGACCATCAGGAAAACCGCGCCGATAAAGGTAATTTTGCCCAAAACCTTCACAATAAAATCAGTGGTCGGCTTGCCGGGGCGGATGCCCGGGATGGCGCCGTTGTTTTTGCGCAGGTTGTTGGCGATCTCGACGGGGTTATACTGGATGGCGACGTAGAAATAGTTGAACGCCAGGATCAGCAGCGCGTAGATCAGCGCGTAAGCCACCCCGTTGTAGTTGAACCATCCCAGGAAAGTCGCCCAGAAGCCGGTGCCGGTGATATTGAAGATCGACTTGATGGTGCCGGGGATGGAGATCAGGGACGAGGCGAAGATGACCGGCATGACGCCGCTCATATTGACCTTGATGGGGATGTGGGTGGCCTGGCCGCCGTACATCTTGCGGCCCACCACGCGCTTGGCGTACTGCACCGGGATGCGGCGCTCGCCGCTGGTCATGACGACCACAAAGACCACGCTGGCCAGCATCAGCACCACGATCAGCAGCAGATAGAGGATGTAGTACCAGGGATAGGCAGCGGTGCCCTCCGCGGTGAGATACACTATCTGGCCGCCCAGGTTGAGCTGGGTCAGGTCGCCGCCGGCCTTGAAGCCGTTGATGAGGCCCACGACGTAGTTATAGATCGTGGCCGGCATGGTGCCCAGACGCGAGACGATGCCCGCGAAGATCAGCAGCGAGATGCCGTTGCCGATGCCTTTCTTGTCGATCTGCTCGCCCAGCCACATGATGAGCATCGAGCCCGCGGTGAACGCCAGCACGATGACCGCAGCCGCGAACCAGCCCTGCCAGCCCTCGGTGTACTGCACCGCATTGCGGCTTTTGAGCAGGGCAAAATAGGCCATGGCCAGGGCCAGCGCAATGCCCGCGCCGGTATAGCGGGTGATGCGGTTGATCTTCCGGCGGCCCTCTTCGCCCTCCTGCGCCAACCGTTCCAGCGGCGGAAGCGCCACGGTGAGCAGCTGGATGATAATGGAGGCGTTGATATAGGGGGTGACCGAAAGGGCGAACAGGGTCGCCTGGGCGAACGCGCCGCCGGTGAGCATGTTGATGTAGCCCAGCATGCTGCCGGTCGCGTTGACCATCTCGGACAGGCTGCCCGGGTCCAGGAACGGGACGGGCATGGCCACGCCGAGACGGAAGATGACGATGATGATCAGGGTATAGATCAGCTTTTTGCGCAGGTCCTCGATCTTCCAGGCGTTTCTCAGTGTTTTAAACACTTTATTTCACCTCGGCCTTTCCGCCGGCCTTCTCGATCTTCTCCTTTGCGGAGGCAGTGAAAGCAGCGGCCTCGACGGTGAGCTTGCGGGTCAGCTCGCCGTTGCCGAGAACCTTGACGCCGTCGTTCACCTTTTTGATCAGGCCGGACTTCAGCAGCGCGGCGGTATCGACCACGGCGCCGTCCTCAAAACGGTTGAGGTCGCTGACCTTGACGGTGGTGTAAACGGTAGCGAAAATGTTGTTGAAGCCGCGTTTGGGCAGACGGCGCTGCAGGGGCATCTGGCCGCCCTCAAAGCCCGCTTTTTTCACGCCGGACCGGGCTTTCTGGCCCTTGTGGCCGTAGCCGGCGGTCTTGCCGTTGCCGGAAGCCGCGCCCCGGCCCTTGCGCTTGGCAGCCTTGCTGGCGCCCTCAGCGGGTTTCAGTTCGTGGAGCATCATAGTAGTACACCTCCTTGCTTTTACGCGTTGCACACCTCGACGAGGTGGGAAATCTTGTTGATCTTGCCGCGGGTGGCCGCGTTGTCGGGCTGCATGCTGACATGGCCCACACGGCGTAGGCCCAGCGAGTAGGCGGTCGCGATCTGATCTTTCTTGCGGCCGGACAGGCTGCGCACCAGCTTGACGGTGACGGTGCCTGCGGCTGCGGATTTCGCGGCGCGCTTTTTGGCGGGTGCTTTCTCCGCTGCGGGGGCGCTCTCCGCCTTTTCAGCGGCCTTTTTCGCAGCCGGTTTCTTTGCCGGCGCCTTTTCGGCGGCGTCCTTCTTGGGGGCGGCCTTTTTGGCAGCGGGCTTCTTGGCGGGGGCCTTCTCGGCGGCTTCCTTCTTGGGGGCAGCCTTCTTCGCAGGCGCCTTTTCAGCCACGGCCTCTTCGGCCACGGCGGTCACTTTCTCTTCTGCCATGCTCAAAGCCTCCTTAACCTAAAATCTCTTTGACGGTCTTGCCGCGGGTGGCGGCGACCTGTTCTGCGGTGCGCAGGCTCTTCAAACCGTTGCAGGTGGCGATGACCACGTTGCAGGGATTGTTGGAGCGCACGCACTTGGTACGGATATCGCGGATGCCCGCGACCTCCAGCACCGCGCGCACCGGGCCGCCGGCGATCAGGCCGGTACCGGCTGCTGCGGGGCGCAGGATCACGCGGCCCGCGCCGAAAGCGCCCAGCACCTCATGCGGGATGGTGGTGCCTTTCAGCGAGACGGTGAACATGTTTTTCTTAGCGTCCTCAAGACCCTTGCGGATGGCTTCGGGGACCTCGGCAGCTTTGCCAAGACCATAGCCGATCTTGCCCTTGCCGTCGCCCACGACGACCAGAGCGGAGAATTTCATCACGCGGCCGCCCTTGACGGTTTTGGAAACGCGGTTGATCGCGACTACTTTCTCCTGATACTCCTGATCCGCAGGATTCTGTCTTCTATCGGGATTCTGTCTTCTATCAAATGCCACTGTTGTATCCCTCCTGCTTTACAGCTCAAGGCCGCCCTCACGGGCGCCCTCGGCCACCGCTTTCACGCGGCCGTGGTAGATGTAGCCGCCGCGGTCGAACACGACTTGGTCGATGCCCTTCGCTTTAGCTGCTTTCGCGATCGCAAGGCCGACCTTTTTGGCCGCCTCGATATTGCTGCCGGTGCCCTCGAAGCCCTTGTCCATGCTGGACGCTGCTGCCAGGGTCACGCCGGCGACGTCGTCGATGATCTGGGCATAGATGTGCGCGTTAGAGCGGAAAACATCGAGGCGAGGACAAGATGCTGTGCCACTGATCTTACCGCGGACGCGGCGATGGCGACGAAGACGGGCTTCGTTTTTGTTCGGCTTATTGACCATCTTAATTCACTCCTTCGTTTATTTTGCGCCCTTGCCGGCCTTGCCCTCTTTATGAGCGACATACTCGCCGACGTAGCGGATGCCCTTGCCCTTATACGGCTCGGGCGGACGCTTCTCGCGCACCTGCGCGGCGAACTGGCCGACATGCTGTTTATCGATGCCATGGATGACGATCTTGTTGGGATCGGGTACCTCTATGGTGATGTCGCCCTCTTCAGAGATGACGACCTGGTGGGAATAACCCAGGTTCATGACCAGGTCTTTCCCCTGCTTCGCGGCACGGTAACCAACGCCCTGGATCTCCAGCTCTTTGGTGAAGCCCTTGGAGACGCCCTCGACCATGTTGTTGACCAGGGTCCGGGTCAGGCCGTGCAGAGAGCGAGCCTCTTTTTCATCGTTGGGGCGGGTCACGACGATCTCTTCACCCTGCTTTTCGATCTTCATCATCGGGTGAAAAGTGGAATGCAGCGTGCCCTTGGGGCCCTTGACGGTAACGTCGCTGCCGGTGATCGTGACCTCGACGCCCGCGGGAATGACGATGGGTTTTCTTCCAATTCTCGACATTGTCTTGCACCCCCTTACCAGATAAAGGCGAGGACTTCGCCGCCGCAGTGTGCTGCGCGCGCGGCCCGGTCGGTCATAACGCCTTTGGATGTGGAAATGATCGCGGTACCAAGGCCTTTCATGACCTTGGGCAGTTCCTCACAGTTCTTGTAGATGCGCAGACCGGGCTTGGATACCCGGCGCAGCCCGGTGATGGCCGGGGTGTTGTTCTCGCCGTACTTCAGGGTGACGGTGATCACGCCCTGCTTGTCGTCTTCTTTTACCTGCATGCCTTTGATGTAGCCCTCGTCCAACAGGATCTGGCAGATCGCCTTTTTCATGTTGGAAGCCGGTACATCTACTGTAGAGTGTTTTGCAGTGCTGGCATTCCGAATACGGGTGAGCAAATCAGCGATGGGGTCGGTGATATGCATGCCATGTACCTCCTTTATCGTAGAGTGTTTACCAACTTGCTTTCCTTACGCCGGGGATCTCGCCCTTATAGGCCAGTTCCCTGAAGCAGATACGGCACACGCCGTACTTGCGCAGATAAGCGTGAGGGCGGCCGCAGATCTTGCAGCGGTTGTAGCCACGGGTCGAAAATTTCGGCTCACGGCTCTGCCGCACTTTCATGGATGTTTTAGCCATTGAAACCCCTCCCTTAGTTTGCGAACGGAGCGCCCAGAGCACGGATGAGCTCTTTGGCCTCCTCGTCGGTCTTCGCGGTGGTGACAAACACGATGTCCATGCCGCGGATCGCGTCGATCTTGTCGTAGTCGATCTCCGGGAAGATCAGCTGCTCCTTGATGCCCAGCGAATAGTTGCCGCGGCCGTCGAAGGAATCGCCGTTGATGCCGCGGAAATCGCGCACGCGGGGAAGGGCCACGCTGAACAGGCGGTCGACAAACTCGTACATCTTGTCGCCCCGCAGGGTGACCTTGGCGCCGATGGGCATGCCCTCGCGCAGCTTGAAGTTTGCAACCGACTTTTTCGCCTTGCAGATGACCGGATGCTGTCCGGTGATCGCGGCCAGGTCGGCCAGGACGGCGTCCATGATCTTCGGGTTGTCACGGGCTTCGCCGCAGCCGCAGTTGATAACGACCTTGTCGAGCTTGGGGATCTGCATCACGCTCTTGTAGCCGAATTTGCTCATCAGGGCGGGAGCGATCTCGCTGGCGTATTTGTCTTTTAATCTTGCCATCTGTCAACTTCCTCCCTTAAAATTCCGCGCCGCATTTTTTGCAGACGCGCACTTTTTTGCCGTTGTTCACGATGTGGCCCACACGGGTGGCCTTGCCGCACTTGGGGCAGACCGGCATGACCTTGGCCGCGTACAGCGCACCCTCGGCCTTTACGATGCCGCCCTGCTCGCCCTCGCGGCGGGGCTTGACGTGCTTGGTGACCATGTTCAGGCCCTCAACGATGACCTTGCCCTCTTTGGGGCTGACCTGCAATACCTTGCCGGATTTCCCAGCGTCCTTGCCGCTGATGATCATGACGGTATCGCCGGTCTTAACATGAACTTTACTCATTTTAAAACCTCCTTACAGCGATTCCGGGGCAAGGCTCAGGATCTTCAGATAGCCGGCCTCGCGCAGTTCGCGGGCCACCGGTCCAAAGATACGGGTGCCTCTCGGGTTTTTGTCCTCTTTGATGATGACGGCCGCATTCTCGTCGAAGCGGATATAGGAGCCGTCATCGCGGCGCAGGCCCTTTTTGCTGCGGACGATAACGGCCTTTACGACCTCGCCCTTTTTGACCATGCCGCCGCCCGGGGTAGTCTTCTTGACAGAAGCTACGATCACGTCGCCAATATTAGCGTATCTCTTTCGGGAACCGCCCAGCACACGAATACACATGAGTTCCTTCGCACCGGTGTTGTCGGCCACTTTGAGATAGGTTTGCATCTGTACCACAGTTGCGTCCTCCTTTCAAAGCTTTCAGTTATTTCGCCTTTTCAATGATCTCGACCAGTCTCCAGCGCTTGTCCTTGGACAGCGGGCGGGTCTCCATGATCTTCACGCGGTCGCCGGCTTTGGCCTCGTTTTTCTCATCGTGGGCCTTGAACTTGACGGTGCGTTTGATGATCTTTTTATAGAGAGGGTGGCTCACGTTGTCCTCGATCGCCACAACGATGGTCTTATCCATCTTGTCGGACACGACGGTGCCCACGCGGGTCTTGCGTAAATTGCGCTCTTCCATTCTTTAACTCCTCCCTCTCTTATTCAGCCTTGTCTGCGAGCATCCGCTGCGCGGTTTTCACGCGGGCGATGTCACGCTTGACGGCCTTGATCCTAAGCGGGTTGTCGAGTTGGTTGATGGTGTGCTGAAAGCGCAGGTTGAACAGCTCTTCCTTCAGCTCGGCCAGCTTTTTGTCCAGGTCGGCCGCACTCATCTTGGTGAGTTCGTTCGCTTTCATGCCTTGGCAACCTCCTCTTCATCTTCTCTTTTCACAAACTTGCACTTGATGGGCAGTTTGTGCGCGGCCAGACGCATGGCCTCGCGGGCGTTCTCCTCGGACACGCCGGCGATCTCGAACAGCACGCGGCCGGGCTTGACCACGGCCACCCAGTACTCGGGGCTGCCCTTGCCGGAGCCCATGCGGGTCTCGGCGGGCTTTTCGGTGACCGGCTTATCCGGGAAGATCTTGATCCACACCTGGCCGCCGCGCTTGATATAGCGGGTCAGCGCGATACGGGCGGCCTCGATCTGGTTGGAGGTGATCCACGCCGGCTCAAGAGCCTGCAGGCCGTACTCGCCCTGGTTGACCTTATTGCCGCGCATTGCTTTGCCTTTCATGCGGCCGCGCTGCTGACGGCGGTATTTGACACGCTTGGGTAAAAGCATTACTTGCTGCCTCCTTCTTTGCGAGGTTTCGCGCCTTTGAGCACTTCGCCCTTGTAGATCCAGACCTTGACGCCGATCTTGCCGTAGGTGGTGTTCGCCTCGGTAAAGCCGTAGTCGATGTCGGCGCGCAGGGTCTGCAGGGGGATGGTGCCCTCGTGATAGTGCTCGGTGCGGGCGATGTCCGCGCCGCCCAGGCGGCCGCCGACGCTGATCTTGATGCCCTTGGCGCCCATGCGCATGGTGCGGCCGATGCACTGTTTCATCGCGCGGCGGAAAGCGATGCGGCGCTCCAGCTGGGAGGCGACGTTCTCGGCCACCAGCTGCGCGTTCAGGTCCGGGGTGCGGATCTCAACGATATTGACCACGACCGGCTTGCCGATCATCTTCTCGATCTGCAGGCGCAGCTTGTCGATCTCGCTGCCGCCGCGGCCGATGACCATGCCGGGCTTGGAGCAGTGGATGTTGACTTTGACCTTCTGGGCGTCGCGCTCGATCTCGATGCGGGGGACGCCGGCAGCGTAGAGCTGCTTTTTCAGCACGGTGCGGATCTTATGGTCTTCAACGAGGGTGTCGCCGAATTCTTTTTTGCCGGTGAACCAGCGGCTGTCCCAATCCTTGATGACGCCGACGCGGAAACCGTGCGGATTGACTTTCTGACCCATACTCTGTTACCCTCCTTACCCTTCCATCTCTTTGAGAACCACGGTGATGTGGCTGGTCCTCTTGAGTATTCTGTACGCGCGGCCCTGTGCGCGGGGCATGACCCTTTTCAGGGTGGGGCCGGGGGTAACGTAGCACTCTGCCACATACAGGCTGTTCTTGTCCATGTTGAAGTTGTTCTCCGCATTCGCCGCGGCAGATTTCACCAGTTTGTAAAGGAGCTCAGAGGCGGCCTTCGGTGTATACTGCAGAATGGCGAGCGCCTTGTCCAGCGGCTGGTTGCGGATCAGGTCCAGCACGATCGAGACTTTGCGCGGCGCAATGCGGGCATAGCTCAGTTTTGCCCTTGCTTCCATCTTGTGAATCCTCCTCTTACCTCGTAGTTTTGGCGCCCGCATGGCCCTTAAAGGTGCGGGTGGGGGCGAACTCGCCCAACTTGTGGCCCACCATGTCCTCCGTCACATAGACGGGCACATGCTTGCGGCCGTCATGCACCGCGAAGGTGTGGCCGACGAACTGCGGGAAGATCGTAGAGGAGCGGCTCCAGGTCTTGAGCACACGCTTCTCGCCGGAAGCGTTCATCTCTTTGACGCGCTTCAGCAGTGCGGGCTGTACGAAAGGTCCCTTTTTAATACTTCTACCCATGTTGCTCTCTCCTCTCCTTAACCGTTGGCGCGTTTGACAATGAACTTGTCAGAACGGTTGTGATGTTTGCGGGTCTTGTAACCCATGGTGGGCTTGCCCCACGGGGTGACCGGGCTGGGACGGCCCACAGGGCTCTTGCCCTCGCCGCCGCCGTGCGGGTGGTCGCAGGGGTTCATGACGCTGCCGCGGACGGCGGGACGCCAGCCCATGTGACGCTTGCGGCCGGCCTTGCCGTAGTTGACGTTCTCATGGTCGATATTGCCGACCTGGCCGATGCTGGCCACGCAGTTCAGCGGGACGTTGCGCATCTCGCCGGAGGGCAGGCGCACCAGGGCGTAGCCGTTCTCTTTCGCCATCAGCTGGGCCATGTTGCCGGCCGAGCGCACCAGCTGCGCGCCCTTGCCGGGATACAGCTCGATGTTGTGGATGACGGTGCCCACGGGGATGGCCGAGAAAGGCAGGCAGTTGCCCGGCTTGATGTCGGCGTTGGGGCCGTTCATGACGGTGTCGCCCACCTTGAGGCCCTCGGCGGCGATGATGTAGCTCTTCACGCCGTCCTCATACTGGATCAGGGCGATGTGGGCCGAGCGGTTGGGGTCGTACTCGAGGGTCTTGACCGTCGCGGGGACGTCGAACTTGTTGCGCTTGAAGTCCACCACGCGGTACTTGGTGCGGTTGCCGCCGCCGTGATGGCGCACGGTGATGCGGCCGGTGTTATTGCGGCCGCTGTTGTGCTTCATCGGCTCGAGCAGGCTCCGCTCGGGCTCGACCTTGGAAAGGACCGAGTAATCGGTGACCGTCATGCCACGGCGGCCCGGAGTAGTCGGTTTGTACTTTTTAATGGCCATTGTTATCTCTCTTTCTTATGAAATTCTTATCGGAGTCATATCTCCATAGCTGACCCCTCCCGGGATCACGTCCCGCCGCCCGTGAAAGGAAAACCGGTCCGGCGGCGGGAAAGAGGCTGCCGGGCGCAGGCGCCCGTCCCGCTCCCGCAGGGGAGCGTGCGCTCTTTTTACAGCATGCTGTCGAAGAACGCGATGGTCTTCGAGTCCGGCTTCAGGGTGACGATCGCCTTTTTGGAGGCGGCGGTAAAGCCGGCGTGCATGCCCTGGCGGCGATAACGGCCGCGCACATTGATGGTGTTGACCTTTGCGACTTTCACGCCGAACAGCTCTTCGCAGGCCCGCGCGACGTCGATCTTGGTGGCGTTGGTGGCCACCTTAAAGGTGTATTTTCTGTTCTGCATGCCGGCCATCGAGTTCTCGGTGATGACCGGGGCAAGGATGATATCCTGTGCTGCAACCTTCATTACGCAAATACCTCCTCAAGCTTTTTCGCGGCATCTACGCTGATGACGAACTTGCCTGCGTTCAGGATGTCATAGACATTCAGCGCGGTGGCAAGGGTGGTCTTGACGCCGGGGATGTTGGCGGCGCTCTTGACGACCTTTTTGTCGACCTCGGGCGCGACGACCAGGCTCTTGCCGGTGGCGCCGACCGCGTTCAGCATGTTGACCATGGTCTTGGTCTTGAACTCGGGGCAGTCAAACTTTTCCACCACGATCACATCGCCGCTGGCCGCCTTGGCCGACAGGGCGCTGAACATGGCAAGGCGCTTGACCTTTTTGTTCAGGGTGTAGCTGTAATCGCGCGGCTTGGGGCCGAGCGCGACGCCGCCGTGGGTCCACTGCGGGGAGCGGGTCGAGCCCTGACGGGCGCGGCCGGTGCCCTTCTGGCGCCACGGCTTGCGGCCGCCGCCGGAAACCTCGCTGCGGGTCTTGGTGCTCTGGGTGCCCTGGCGCTGGTTGGCCAGGAAGTTCACCACAGCCGCGTGCATGACCCGCTCGTTGGGCTGGATACCGAAGATGGCGTCGGAAAGCTCGATCGTGGAAACTTTCTTGCCGGACATATCCAAAACATCAAATTTCGCCATTTTGCTTTCCCTCCTTTACGCCTTAACGCTGTCATGGATGGTGACCACGCTGCCCTTGGCACCGGGGACCGCACCCTTGATAGCAATAAGATTATTTTCCGCATCGATCTTGACAACGGTCAGGTTCTGGATGGTGACCCGCTCCGCGCCCAGGTGGCCGGGCAGCTTTTTGCCCTTGAACACACGGGACGGGGTGCTGGTGGAACCGTTGGAACCGGCGTGGCGCGAGACCGGGCCGGTGCCGTGGCTCTCGCGCAGGCGGTGGCCGTTGAACCGTTTGATGGTGCCCGCGTAGCCCTTGCCCTTGCTGATGCCGACCACGTCGATGTGGTCGCCGGCCGCGAAGGCGTCGGCCTTGACGATGTCGCCGACCGCCAGGCCGGAGATGTCGTCAATACGGAACTCGCGCAGGGTCTTTTTGGGGGCGACGTCCGCCTTGTCGAAGTGGCCCTTGGCGGGCTTGGTGACCTTCTTGGCGGAAATATCGCCGTAGCCAAGCTGCACAGCCTGATAGCCGTCGCTCTCGACGGTCTTCTTCTGCACCACGACGCAGGGACCCGCCTCGATGATGGTGACCGGCACGACTTTGCCGTTCTCATCGAAGAGCTGCGTCATGCCCAGCTTCTTGCCGATAATACCTTTTTGCATGTTGTTTGCCTCCTAAAGTGGTTATTGGTTGGGGGCTGCCGCCCTCAACATGACCTCTCCGCTGGTCTTTACCGAGATCGCCGCATCTACTTTAATAAGTATCTTACAGCTTGATCTCGATGTCGACGCCGGCGGGGAGCTGCAGGCTGGTGAGAGCCTCGACCGTCTTGTTGGACGGCTTCAGGATATCGATCAGGCGCTTGTGGGTGCGCATCTCGAACTGCTCTCGGCTGTCCTTGTACTTGTGCACCGCGCGGAGGATGGTGACAACCTCTTTGTCGGTGGGCAGGGGGATCGGGCCGGAAACGCGGGCGCCGGTGCGGCGCGCGGTCTCCACGATCTTCTCTGCGGCAGCGTCGATCAGCTGGTGATCGTAGCTCTTCAAACGGATCCTGATTTTCTCCTTGACTGCCATGAAATCGCCTCCTTAAAATTTTGCCTGGCGGTTCGATAAATACGGAACACCGCGCCGGGTGTTTCACGCTTTTGCATGAAGAAAGCCGGTGAACCGCAAAACGCAGTTCCCCCGGACACACATCACGCAAAGTTCGTGGAAATTGGGTCCCGAAAGGGGCCATATCCCTTTGCCATCCGTATTTTTTCGCCCGGTTCTGGATCGGACATACTCGGCGGAAAAACCCACGAAAAACGTGGCAACCTCCCGCGTCAACGCATATCGCAGCTCTGCACAGGGTGCAGAGCCCTCGCAGTCGCCTAATCATAATACAATAAAACCCCCTGCGATGCAAGGGGTTTTTGAAAAAAACTTAGAATTTTTTTGCAAAATTTTGTAAGGCTGCACAAATCCGTTCGGGGGCGCACACGCCGCAGCAGCGGCAGGCGGGCGGCGGCTTTTTCCGCCGCGCGGCCGCGCCCCGGAAAGGGGGCCCGGCAGGCGGTCACCTGCCCGCCCCAAGCTTTTCCAGCACCTGCGGGTCGGGGGTGACATAGGCGGTCTCGTACTTCTCATACAGCACCATCCCCGGCTTCAGGTCGCCGGTCTTGCGGATATTGCGCACCTCGGTAAGATCCACCGGCACCTTTGCCGAGGCCGCCTGGCTGGAGTGGAACACCGCCAGCATGGCCGCCTCGTTCTGGGTGGAGAGCGGGATCTCCCGGCCGCCGGAGAGGACCACCGTGTGGCTGCCCGGCGCGTCCTTGACGTGGAACCAGAGGTCCCGGCCGCGGGCAGTGTGCAGGGTCAGCCTGTCGTTCTGGGCATTGTTGCGCCCCACCAGGATCTCAAACCCGTCCGATGAGGTATAGCGCAGGAAATCCGCGGGCTTCTGCTTTTTTTCCTTGCGGCGGTCATTCTTCAGATAGCCGCCCGCTTTCAGCTCGGCGCGGATCTCCGCCAGCGCGGCCTCCCCGCCGGCCTGCCCCACCTCGTAGAGGACCGTCTCCAGATAGTCGATCTCCCGCTGGCCGTCCGCCAGCAGCTTTTTCAGCATCCGCGCGGCGGTCTGCTTCTTCTTGTATTCTTTAAAGTACTTCTGCGCGTTGGCGGACGGCGAGAGCCGCACATCCAGCGGGATGGAGACCTGGGTGCCGTCGTAATAGTTCTCCACCGTGACCTCCCGCGCGCCGCGCTGCACCGCATAGAGGTTTGCCTGCAGCAGCTCGCCCCAGACGCGCAGGTGGTCGGCTTTCTCGGTGGCCGCCTGCTCTTCCAGGCGGGCCGCCTGTTTGCGCTTTGCCCGCTCGCAGAGGTTCTGCACCGTCTTGCCCAGATTGCGGCTTTTCTGCCGCAGCCGCTCCGCCTGATCCTTGGCGGCATAATAGGACTCCAGCATACCGCAATAGCTCTCGCAGGGGCGCAGCTCACAGCGGGGCTGGTACTGGGTGAGGGGGATGAAACTGTACTCCACCGGCTTGCCGGTCTCGTCCACCACCACGGTCGGCTGGCCGCCCGCGGCGAACGCGGCGCGGACCTCCGCCGCAGCGCGGGCCAGGGCCTGTCTTTGCCCCGCATCGAGCTCCCCGGTAAAAAAGCGGCCCTCGCCCAGGGCGCGATAGGCGATCTCACGGCAGACGGCCGGGCCGATGCCGCTGACCGCTTTCATCACCGCGTCCCCTGCCGGGGCATCGAAAGAAAAGGTCCTCTGCAGGAACTCCTCCTCCCCGGCCTCAAAAAAGTCCGGCTTGTCCTGCCGGGGCGGCAGCGTATACGCCAGCCCGGGCAGCAGCGGCCGCACCGCGGAAGCGTCCAGGTCCACCCGCTTGAGGGCGTCGACGACCCTCCGCTCCCCGTTGACCACCACGATATTGGCATACCGGCCCATCAGCTCGGCCGCCAGGGTGACGGGCACCTGATCCCCCATCTCGCTGGTGCAGGTGAAATCAAAAAAGACCAGCCGCTCCCCTTTTTCCGCGCGCACGTGGTCCAGGCGGCCGCCGGAGAGGTATTTGCGCAGCAGCATGCAGAAAGAGGGCGGCACCTGCGGGTTTTCAAAGCTTTCGGTGGTGATGCCGATGCGCGCGGCCCCGCTGCGGGCCGACAGCAGCAGCTTGGCCCCCCCGGCGCGGCTGCGCATCATCAGCACCACCTCGTCCCGGGTGGGCTGGAAGATCTTGTCGATCCGGGCCCCCGTCAGCCGCGCGTCCAGTTCCCCCGCCGTGAGGGCGAGCGTCGCCGCATCAAGCGCCATTGCCGTCCCCCTCCTTTCTCAGCTCAGCCATCTGCTGCTGTACCGCGCTCTGGGCCGCGTCGGCGTCGATGCCGTAAAAGACAAAGAGTTCGCGGCGCCGCGGTCCGTCGTAACTGGCGCGGGGCGCATCGAAATACAGCTCTCCCCTGCCGTCGCCTCCCATCCGTTTTTTCAGCGCGCGCACCGCCCCCAGAGGCAGCGAGCGCACCACCCGGTCGGGACGGGTGGTCACGATCATTGCCCGCTGGTCGGTGACCGCATACACGGAACTCTCTATCCGGGTGCGCTGCCGGGCCGGGTTCAGGTATGCCATCCACAGGCCGAGCGCCCCCCAGGGCAGCGTGAACAAAAGAAAGACGAGCCCCATCAGTTCGCCCAAGAACACGACCGCCGCCAGGAGAGGAAGGGCCGCACTGAGCCAGCACGCCAGCCATATGATCCCACACAGGCGGACAAGCCAGGTGCCCCGCACCCTGATCCGGCCGCGGGGCGCGCCCTGCCAGATAAGCGTTTCGCCCGGCGCCAGCTCCGCCTCCAAAACGCCGCGCTGCTGCTCTTCGCGCTGATAATCCTCAAATTCCTCCAGCATCTGTCTCTCCTTTTAAGTATCCCTTATCTGCCGCCGCACGAAAGCGCCCCGCGCGGGCGGCTTTTGCGCGCCAGCGCCTGCGGCACCGTATCACAGATAGACGAACGGGTCGCGGCAGCGCTTGCTGACCAGCACCCGCAGCTCTGGAAAACGGCGCTTGAGTTTGTCGCCCAGCACCGGCATCAGCGGAAATTCAGTGGCAAAATGCCCCGCGGCCACCAGGCTCAGACCCAGCCGTTTTGCATCCAGCGCGTCGTGATGTCCCGCCTCCCCCGTGAGCAGGCAGTCGGCCCCCGCCGCCAGCGCAGCCGGGATAAAGTCTCCGCCCGAACCGCCCACGACGGCCAGGGTGGAGACGGGCCGTCCCGCGTCGGCATATTTGACCGCCGCGCCGAACTTTTCTCTGCACAGGGCGGCCAGCTGCGGCGCGCTGGTGGGGGCGCGCAGGCGGCCCACCCGGCCCATGCCGTCCAGCTTTCTGACCTCCTGCAGGCCGAAGATGATGGCCAGGATATCGTTGACCCCTCCGTCCGCCGCGTCCATATTCGTGTGCATGCAGATCCCGCTGATGCTCTTTTTGATCATGCGGAAAGCCACGTCCGACCGGCCCACCGCTTTCAGGGGATGGAAGATGACCGGATGGTGAGAGACGATGAGCTGGCAGCCCGCCATCTCCGCCTCGGACACCACCTCGTCGGTGATGTCCAGGGCCATCATCACGCTGGTCACATTGCTGCCGCAGTCCACCAGCGCGCCCACATTGTCCCAGTCCTCTGCCAGCGCCTGCGGCGCCAGTTCGTCCAAAAATGCGCGGATCTCTTCTACTCTCGGCACTCCGCCAGCTCCCTTCCGATCTCGTCCGCCAGCCGCCGCAGCGCGTCCAGGTCCGTCTCCCCGGCGCGTTCGCGGCCGCGCAGCTCCTTTTCCAGCTGCCGCAGCAGCTTGGCAAAATACGCCTCTGCCGCCGGGCCGCGCTGCCCGCGCAGCAGGCCCAGCCAGCAGAAAAGCGGCCCCGGCGAGACCTGCTCGCCCGTGTAGGCCGCCTGCAGCACTGTATAGCAATAACGCCCCTCGGCCACCGGGATCTCCCGCAGCAGGGCAAAGCCGTTCCCGCACAGCCAGCGCCGCAGCTCCGGCTGGCCGCTGGCGGGCAGGAGCACCAGATTGCAGCCCTGCCGCCGCACCCAGGGCGCGGCGGCCAGGATCCCGGCGATGGTCTCCCCTCCCATGCCCGCGATCACCACGTCCTCCACTTCGCCCGGGCGCAGCACCGACAGCCCGTCGCCAAGGCGGCAGTCCACCCTGCCGGTCAGCCCGCGGGCCGCCACCAGCTGCCGCGCCTTTTCCAGGGGGCCGGGCCGCAGGTCGGCCGCCACCACAAAGGGGCAGCGGCCGCTCTCGGCCAGAAAGACCGCCAGGCGGCCGTGGTCGCAGCCGATATCGGCCGCGCGGCTGCCGGGGCGCACCAGCCCGGCGGCGGCGGCAAGCCGCGCGCCGGGCGCAAGCGGCCGCATTACTTGCCGGCGACGGCCGAGTTCAGCTTTTCGACCAGGGCGTCCGCGTCGGTGCCATGAACATAGCAGGCCTGCGCGATCGTCTCGCCGCGGGAGGAGGGGCAGCCCAGGCAGTGCATGCCGATCTCCAGGAACAGGGGCGCGGTCTCGGGAGCCGCGTCCAGGATATCGCCGATGATGGTCTCTTTTGTGATCGTCATTTTGTCATACCTCTTTCTTTGCATTTTTTCACAGCCGGCGCCGTGCGCCGGACGGGTGTGCGTCAGATATGTATTACTATACCCCAAAATGCCCCTACATTGCAACCGTGCCCCGCAAAAGCGCCGCATATCTTTTCAAAAAGCGGGTATTCTATGGCCAGGACCCAGAATCTTGGCGGGCACGGCCCGCCTGTGGAGGAATTGCGACATGATCAAAAAAATATGCCTGGTACTGCTTATCATCGGCGGCCTCAACTGGGGGCTGGTGGGCCTGTTCCGCTTTGACTGCGTGGGCTGGCTTCTGGGCGGCACGGCTTCGATCTTCAGCCGTATCGTCTTTACCATCGTGGGCCTCGCGGCCATCGTCGCCATCCCCATGCTGTTCGAAAAGGATCGTCCCGAACAGCCCGGCAGCCCTGAAAGCGAGTGACCGGCACAAAAAAGACAGCGGGCGCGGGGGACGTTTCCCCTGTGCCCGCTGTCTTTTTGCCTTTTTCTGCGCGCACCCTCACTCCAGCACAAAGGTGAGCAGCACCGGGTTGTGGTCGCTGTAGGCAAAGCCGGTATCGATGTTTTCCGCCGTGGCCGTCAGATTGTCGCTGACGATAAAGCCGTCCAGCACCGCCGTGTAGTTGAGGCCCGGCGTGTAGGGCATATCGCTGCTGCGGCAGGTGGGCACCCGGGTCAGGTTTTCCGCTTCCACCACGTGGAAACCCTCGGGCAGGTCGCTGTCGCTGAACTCAAACACCCAGTCCGGGACCTGCTGCCCGCTGGCAAAGGCCTGCACCGTGCCGCAGAGCGCGTGGTTGAAATCGCCGCCCACGATCACGTAATTCCCTTTTTCCCGCTCTTCCCGCAGCACGCCGCCCAACAGCTCCAGCTGGGCCGCGCGCACGGTGCCGCCCGCGTCGTAGGCCGACATATGGCTGTTGATCAGCACCAGCTCGCCGCCCCCCTCCACCGGCAGCCGCTGCACCGAAAAGCAGCGGTCCAGGTCGAAAAACCGGGTCGGGAAGCTCTCGTCCACCGGATAGCTGCGCCGCTCGGCCTGCGCCACCGCATAGCGCGACAGGGTGAGCAGCCCAGCCTGCACGCTGCCGTGCATCTCCTGCAGCGGATAGGCCAGATAAGCGGAGTGAAAATTGGAGGCAAAGACCGACCCGTACTGCAAAAAGGCCTGCCGCACCATCTGGGACTGATCGATGTGAAAGCTGCGGGTGGCGTCGGTATCCACCTCCTGCAGCAGACAGAGATCCGGGTCAAGGCCCTGCAGCGTGTCCACCGCGCCCTGGGTGTTGCTGAGGACGATCTCCCTGCTCTGCGCCCTGCCGTGCTTTCCCTGCACGGGGGTGCCGTCTTTCATGGTGCCGGTATCCATAAAAAACGAAAAGTCCGGGTCATAAGCGCCGAACCCGATATTGTAGGTCGCCGCGGTGTAGGCCTGGCCCCGCCGCAGCTCCGCCCCCTGCGGGTTTTCCACCGCAAGGGGCTGGTGGTCGGGGATGCGGTCATACTGCACCACCATGTACAGCACATAGCCCCCCACCGCCAGCACGGCCGCGCCCAGCAGCGCACCCACAACGGCGACAAAACGCTTCCATCCTCGTTTCATTTTCCGCCTCTTTCCTCCCGGGGAGAAAACAAAAAGCGCAGGGCGGTCTCCCGGTCAAGGAAGCCTCCCCGCGCTCTTTTTCTCCTGCGGAACGTTTCTTTGTGCCCCATATGATAGCACTTTGGCCGGCCCGCAGCAAGCCGCGGCGGCAGTTTTTGGCGATCCTGCCGCAAGAGGGGCGGGCTTTTTCGTGAAGATACCCAATATACGGGACCGGCTCAGCCCTCTGCGCCGGTCAAAAAGCGGTCCAGCCGCTCGGCTTCGGCGGCAAAATCACAGCCGATCAGGCTTTGGCCCGACGGCAGCCGGATGCCCCAGCAGGCCTCCTCGTCCGGCACGGTCAGCTGGCCGGCGTCGCTGCCCAGCAGCGCGGGCATCTTGAACGCCAGCTGCCACAGCTCGCCGTTGGTCAGGTTGGTCTCGATCATGGGCAGCAGCTTGTCCGCGATCAGGCTGATCTTGGCCGGGCTGAGGGTCGCGATCTGGTCCGCTGCGGCCTGCAGCACCCTGCGCTGGCGCTCTACCCGCTGCCAGTCGCTGTCCAGATGGCGCATCCGGGCGTAGACCAGGGCCGTGGGGCCGTCCAGACGCGCGGGGCCGGCCGACCACTTTTCCTCCCCGGCGATGCCGTTCATATAATCGGCTTCGGCCTGGGTCAGTTCCACCTCCACGCCCCCGATGTCGGTCACCCCGGTCTCAAAGATGGAAAAGTTGATGCGCACATACCGGCTCACATCCACCTTGTAATACTCTCTCAGGGTCTGCATGAGCAGTTCGGGCCCGCCGTAAGCAAAGGTATGGGTCAGCCAGTCGTCCCCCTGGCCGGGGATCGAGACGCCCACCCCGCGCTCAAACGAGACCAGCTTCCAGGTGTTGGCGCTGCTGTTCACCGAGAGCAGCAGGATGCTGTCCGCGCGCGCGGAGGCGGAGAGCTCGTCCTCCCGTTCGTCCGAGCCCACCAGCAGGATATTCGTGATGCCGTCGTGGACGTTGACCTCCCCCTCGGGCGGCTGGATGCTGCCCCCGTCCTCCATCACGTCGATATAGTCGAGGTCCAGGTGATCGAAAGAGAGTTCGTCCCCCGGCGGGATCTCCCCCGCCCCGTAGCTTGCCGAGCGGTCGAGCAAGCTCAGCTTGCCGTTGATAAAGGCCGCCGCCAGGGCGGCCGCCAGCACCAACAGCGCCAGCACCGCGCCCACGGCGATCAGGACGGCTTTTTTTCTTTTTGACAGTTTGGTTCTCACCGCACTCGCCTCACTTTCTTTCCGGGCGGCTTCAAGGCGCTTATTGTAGCCCCTTTCTGTTAAAATTCAGTGAAAACCCCGGCGGCTTTTCAAAAAAAGAAGCCCGCGGTAAAAACCGGATCTGGCTTTTACCGCGGGCGGGAGACAAAATTCAGCTGTCGAACAGGTTGCGCTTGTTGTGGGTATAGACCGAGAGGGCCAGCCCCATACAAAGATAGAGCATCAGCACCGAGGTGCCGCCTGCGGTAAAAAAGGGCAGCGTGATGCCGATGACCGGCAGCAGCGACAGGTTCATGCCCACGTTGATGATGGTTTGCCAGAGGATGACCGCCGAGATGCCCACGCAGATCAGGGCGCCCAGCCTGTCCTGGCTGCGGAACGCCGTGCCCACCAGCTTGGCCGCCAGGCCGAACAGCAGCCCCAGCACCAGCAAACTGCCGATGATGCCCAGCGATTCGGAGATATAGGAAAAGATGAAATCGTTTTGGGCCAGCGGCACCGGGTGATGCTCCACCCCGAAAAAGCCGCGCCCGGTGATCTGCCCCGCGCCGATGGAGATGCGCGCCTGATTCTGCTGCCACATGACGTCGGTGTAGTTTTCAGGGTCGAACAGCCCATAGATGCGCCGTTTCTGATACTCCTCCATGATGCCGAACCAGAGCAGCGGCACCGCAGCCGCGGCAAGGCCGCAGCCCGCATAAATAAACTTGCGCGGGAGCCCCGCCACAAACATCATAGACACGCCGATGAACAGAAAGATCAGCGCCGTGCCGTCGTCGCCCTGAAAGTGGATCAGCAGCAGGGGCGCGCCCAGATGCGCCAGCAGCGCCATCAGGGCGGAGGGCTCGTTCATCCTGTCCTTGGCGTTGTCCAGATGCAGCGCAAAGGACAGGATAAAGCTGATCTTTGCCAGCTCTGTGGGCTGCAGCGAAAGGCCCATGGGCAGCTCGATCCAGGACTTATTGGTGGTGCCGGGGGGCGCGTAGCCGATCACGAAAGTGAGCAGCACCAGCCCCCAGGACAGCGCCACGTGAAAGGGCCAGCTGGCCGCCAGCGCGTGGTAGTCAAAGGTGGAGAGGATCACGGCGCACAGCAGCCCCAGCGCCGCCGCGCCCGCCTGCACAAGGGGCAGGCGGTAGTTGGCGAACAGGCTGTTCTGCGCGCTGGCGCTGTCGTGGGCGATCGAGGTCAGGGCCACTACCGACAGGGCGCTGCAGGCCATGCACAGCAGGATAAACAGTTTGTCGGTGGAACGGATATATTCTTTGACGGCTTTCAAGTCAGGTCTCCTCACTCCGGGGCTCTGGCCCCGCATCGGTCTTGCTGTCGTTATCGCCCGCAGCAAAAAGCAGACCCGTCTAAAGGACCTGCGTCCCGCCGCCTGGGCGGCAGACGGGACAGACAGCCGGAAAAACAGCCTTTGCCCTGCTGCGGCTGTTTTATAGTATAACATAGAAACTGGGGATTTCGCCCCCGCGGGCCAAAATTTCAAAATCTTTTAACGATTTGCCCCCGCGCGCCCCGCCGTGCCCGGCGGGGGCTATTTCGCAGAGGGCGGAAATGTGCTATACTTTTTAGGAGATCCCCCATAAAGGACCGTCTGCATCCGCAGGGCGGCGGAGGGAAAAGGAGGAGAAAAGAGATGGGCGTTCACCTCTCCCACTGTAAAGAGGACACCGAGGCGCTGGGCGCCCGGCTGGCGCAGGAGCTGCGGGGCGGCGGCCTGGTGGCTTTCACCGGGGGCCTGGGTGCGGGCAAGACCGCGTTCTGCGGCGGCCTTGCCCGGGGGCTGGGCTGCGCCGACCCGGTCAGCAGCCCCACTTTCAGCATCGTCAACGTCTACCGCGGCCCGGTGCCTCTGGCCCACTTCGACATGTACCGCATCCATTCGGAAGAGGACCTGTACGCCTGTTCTTTCTATGACTACCTGGACGCCGGGGCGGCGGTGGCGGTGGAGTGGAGCGAGAACATCGAGGACTTTATCGAGGAGCCCTGCATCCGCGTCTCCATTGAAAACCTGGGCGGGGACGAGAGAAAAATCACTGTGACAGGAGCTGAGAGCCTTTGATCATCCTTGCGCTCGATTCCTCCGGCAGGGCGGCCGGCACCGCCCTGCTGCGGGACGGCGAACTTTTGTATGAATCCTACCTCAACAACGGCCTTACCCACAGCGAAACGCTGCTGCCCATGGCCGAGGCCGCGCTGTCGGCCGCCCATATCTCCACAGCCGATCTGGACCTGCTTGCCGTAGGCGCCGGGCCGGGCAGCTTTACCGGGCTGCGCATCGGCATGGCCCTGGCCAAGGGGCTGGCGCTGCCGGGAGAGCTTCCCTGTGCGGGCGTGTCCTCCCTGGAGGCGCTGGCCCGCAGCGTCTTTCTGCCCGACGGCGCTTCGGTCGTCGCCGCCTCCGACGCGCGGCGGGGCGAGGTGTATTACGCCGCTTTCACCCGCGAGGGCGAGGCCCTGCGCCGCCTGTGCCCCGATACCGCCGGAAAACCCGGCCCCCTGGCCCAACTGCTCGCCGGATGCAAAAAACCTGTTTTTGTGGTTGGTGACGGGGCACAGGTGTGCTATAATAACCTCAGAGAAAATCTGCCGCTGGAGCCCGTCCCCGCCCCCTGGCGTCTCGGACGAGCCACCGGGGTCGCTTTGGCGGGCCTTGCCCTGTGGCAAGCGGGCGGGGCAGTCCCCGCCGGCGACCTGCGCCCCGCCTATCACCGGCTGAGCCAGGCCCAGCGGGAGCGGCAGGAAAAATTAAAGGAGAGTGAAAGATCATGAGTTTGATCGCACTGGGCGCCGACCACGGCGGGTATGCCCTCAAGGAAGCCATCAAGGCGCATCTGGACGAGCTGGGCGTGGCCTATAAGGATTTCGGCTGCTTTTCTGAGGAGAGCGTGGACTATCCCGACATGGCCGCGCCGCCCTGTGAGGCCGTGGTCTCCGGCGAATGCAGCAAGGCCCTGCTGTTCTGCGGCACCGGGGTGGGCATCAGCATCGCCGCAAACAAGATCAAGGGCATCCGCGCCTGCTGCTGCAGCGATATCTTCAGCGCCAAATACACCCGCCTGCACAACGACGCCAACGCGCTGTGCCTGGGCGGCCGTGTGGTCGGCGTCGGGCTGGCCATCGAGCTGGTGGACGTCTTTTTGAACACCGACTTTGAGGGCGGCCGCCACGCCACCCGCATCGCCAAGGTCGCCGCGCTGGAAGAAAAGCGGTAAAATTTGTATTTCCCGCCCTGCCGCGTCCGGCGGCAATGACAGGTGCGGCCATTCTTTATCCCATCACTGCCGCCGGAGAATGGAGATACAGATGAAAGAGCCCATGATCCTGAACCACCCCCTGCTGCAGCACAAGGTCAGCCATCTGCGGGACGTCAACACCGGCACGAAAGAGTTCAAAGAACTGGTCAGCGAGATCGCGATGCTGATGTGCTACGAGGCCACCCGCGACCTGCCCACCCAGGAGGTGGAGATCACCACCCCCATCACCACCGACAAGTTCAAGGTCCTGGCCGGGCGCAAGCTGGCGGTCGTGCCCATCCTGCGCGCGGGCCTTGGCATGGTGGACGGGGTGCTCGCCCTGATCCCGGCCGCAAAAGTGGGCCACATCGGCCTTTACCGCGACCCCGCCAGCCTGGAGCCGGTAGAGTATTACTGCAAACTGCCCGCCGACATCTCCGAGCGGGAGGTCATGGTGGTGGACCCGATGCTGGCCACCGGCGGCAGCGCCAGCGACGCCATCACCCAGATCAAAAAGCGCGGCGCCAAGACCATCAAGTTCCTGTGCATCATCGCCGCGCCCGAGGGCATCAAGCGGCTGCACGACACCCACCCGGACGTGGAGATCTACGCCGCCGCGCTGGACAAATGCCTCAACGAGCACGGCTACATCGTGCCGGGGCTGGGCGATGCAGGCGACCGCATCTTCGGCACGAAATAAGCGCAGGGGAGCTGGTCCCATATGTTGAAAAAGCTGATCGTTCCGCTGTTTGCCCACTTGCTGCTGCTTGCAGCGGCGGTCTGGATGCTGCTGGTCCTGCTGCAGCAGAGCGTTTTTACCGGCGTACTCAAGTGGGTGATGGCAGGCTGTGCGGCGCTGCTGATCCTCTGTATCGCCGCCGCCTATCTGCTGCGGGTCGTGGATTATCTGCAGCAGCGCAAAAAAGCGGAGGACGCGCAGCTTCCCCCGGAAGAATAAGAAAAACGGCCCCCCGGTTCATCAAAGCCGGGGGGCCGTTCTGCCGTCAAAGGAAAAACCACGCCGCGCCGGGGGCAGCAGCGCCGGTGCCCGGGCCGGGAGACCGCAGGCAAAGCGCACAGCGCTTTGTTCGCAGACGCCGCCCTCCCCTTTTTGCGGGACGCAGACCCCACAGGACCAACGGGCCTCTGTGCCCGCCTCCCCGCGCCGCTCTGCGCACCGGCTAGGCCATTTCCCCGCCATCTGTGCGCCAAAACCGACCATCCGTGTCCCGGCGGTGGAAGATCTTCGCCGGGGCGTTTATACTGATACTGTAAGGAGGCGATCTGCGATGGAGATCGAGATCAGGATCGACAGCTCCTGCCGGGAGCCAAAGGCGGTGATCTTCACCGACCGCGTGACAGAAGAGGTGAACGCGATCGTCCAAAAGCTGTCCGGCGGGCAGCCCGCGCTGCTGGCGGGCTTTCGGGACGGGATGCTGGAGATCCTGGACCCCGGCGCGGTGCTGCGGGTCTACGCCGCCGCGGGAAAGGTCTTTGCCGCCACGGAAAACGGAGAATACACCCTGCGCCCGCGGCTGTACGAGCTGGAACAGACGCTGGCCGGCCTGGGCTTCGTGCGCATTTCCAACTCCGAGATCGTCAACCTGAAAAAGGTGCGCGGGTTCGACCTCAGCTTTGCCGGCACGATCTGCGTCTCCCTTTCAGACGGTTCGGCGACCTATGTCTCCCGCCGCTATGTCGCCAAAATCAAACAAGTATTGGGAATATGAGGTGAACATGATGAAAAAAAAGATCTTGCTGCTCTGCCTGCTCGGGGCCCCGGTCGGTCTGGCCCTCAGCACCCTGATCACGATCGCGATCTCCTTTTCTGTGGGAGACGGCGTCTTTTACCCCGTCGTACCGCAGCTGGCGGCGCAGTGCGGGGGCGAGCTGAACGCCGTGCTGCTGCAGGCCGGGTGTTCCATGCTGTACGGCGCCGCCTGGGCGGGCGCCTCGGTGATCTGGACCCTGGAGGGGTGGAGCCTGCTGCGCCAGACCGTCACCCATCTGCTGGTCTGCTCCGCCGCCACCTTCCCCATCGCCTATCTGATGTACTGGATCCCCCACAACGCGGCGGGGGCCCTGCTCTACTTCGGCATCTTCGCCGGCATTTATCTGGCCGTCTGGCTGCTTCAGTACGCGGCCACCAAAAAGAAGCTGCGCCAGATCAACGAGCGCCTGCGCGGGGACGGGGCCCAGCCCGGCCAAAGCTGAACCGGCGGCCCAAAAAACAGCAGAAAGGGACGGGACCCGGCCGGGTCCCGTCCCCTTTTTGCGCTCTTGTTTTTCAGCGGCAGCGCGCTCAGTACGCCTTGCCCCAGACGACCATCGTTTTGGCCGGCCTGCCGCAGCAGGGGCAGACATCCGACAGCTGCTCCTGCGCAAAGGGCATGCAGCGGCTGGAAAGGCCGGCCTCCTCTTTCATCTTTTCCTCACAGGCGGCGTCCCCGCACCACATGGTCTTGATAAAGCCGGTGTGCTCCCCGGCCAGCCGCTTGACCTCTTCCATCGTGACGGCGCTCCAGGTGCGGCTTTCGCGGTTCTCCAGCGCGCGCTGATAAAGGCTGTCGCCGAGCTCGGTCAGCAGACGCCCGATCTCCGCCTCCAGCTGTTCCAGCGGCACAAAGGTCTTTTCGCGGTTGTCGCGGCGCACCAGCACGCACTGGCCCTTTTCAATGTCCTTGGGGCCGATCTCCAGCCGCAGGGGCACGCCTTTCATCTCATACTGGCTGAACTTCCAGCCCGGCGAATTGTCCGAGTCGTCCAGATGCACCCGGAACGCCGCCGACAGGCGCTGTTTCAGCTCCTGCGCCTTGTCCAGCACGCCCGGCTTGTGCTGGGCCACCGGCACGATGGCCACCTGGATGGGCGCCACGGCGGGGGGCAGGATCAGTCCCTCGTCGTCGCCGTGCGTCATGATGATGGCGCCCACGATGCGGGTGGACATGCCCCAGCTGGTCTGGAACGGATACTGCAGCTTGTTGTCGCGGCCGGCAAAGGTGACCTCAAAGGCGCGGGAGAACCCGTCGCCAAAGTAATGGCTGGTACCGCTCTGCAGCGCCTTGCCGTCGTGCATCATGGCCTCGATGGTATAGGTGGCCTCGGCGCCTGAAAACTTTTCACTCTCGGTCTTGCGGCCCTTGATCACCGGGATGCGCAGATATTTTTCACAGAATTCGGCGTAGCAGTTGAGCTGCTGCTCGGTCTCGGCGACCGCCTCCTCGGCGGTCTCATGGATGGTGTGGCCCTCCTGCCACCAGAACTCGCGGCTGCGCAGGAAAGGCCGGGTGGTCTTTTCCCACCGCACCACGCTGCACCACTGGTTGTACAGCAGCGGCAGGTCGCGGTAGGACTGCAGCACATGGGCGAAATGATCGCAGAACAGGGTCTCGCTGGTGGGCCGCACGCACAGGCGCTCTTCCAGCTGCTCGCCGCCGCCCATGGTCACCCAGGCGCACTCGGGGGCAAAGCCCTCCACGTGGTCTTTCTCTTTCTGCAGCAGGCTCTCGGGGATAAACAGCGGCATGGCCACGTTCTGGTGCCCGGTGGCCTTGAACATGCCGTCCAGGATGTGCTGGATGTTCTCCCAGATGGCATAGCCGTACGGGCGCAGGATCACACAGCCCTTGACGGAAGAATAGTCCACCAGCTCCGCCTTTTTGCAGATATCGGTATACCACTGCGCAAAGTCCTCGTTGATGGGGGTGATGGCCTCCACCATTTTTTTGTTCTGTTCGCTCATTCGCCTTGACACTCCCTTTTTCATCCGAAAAAACAAAGCCTCCTACGTTCACGGTTCGGAGGCTTTGCTGCTCTGTTTTTTCAACGATCAGGTGTTCTCTTCGATATAGCGCACCACGTCGCCGACGGTCTTGATGTTCTCGATCTCCTCGTCGGGGATCTCAATGCTGAACTCGTCCTCAAGGGACATCACCAGGTCGACCACGTCGAGGGAATCCGCCTCGAAGTCCTCGACGATATCAGAGTCCATCGTGACTTTATCCTCTTCCAGATCCAGCTGATCGCAAAGGATCTCCCTGACTTTTTCAAAAACCATTGATCGTTCCTCCTAGAGAAATTTCCTATACACTTTTATACCGTCTTTTAGATGCCTTGTCAAGGCGTATCTGCAAAAGATTTTGAGAATCTTGCCGCCGCCGGGGCCCCCGGCGCGCCCCGGCCCCCAAAAGCCGCGGAACGCAGCCGCCCCAAACCCTTTGATCTGAAAAAAAGCGCGCAGAAAGCACGCCCTGAAAAGAGCTTTTCGCTCAGCCCGGGGCGTGCTTTCCGTTTTCGGCTATTTTATTTTTCCTCTGCAGCCGCCGCGCCGGGCCCCACGACAGGGGCCCCCGCGCCGCTCACTGCTCTTTTTTGCCGACGATGGGCAGCGGGGCAGCTTCCACCACCTCGGTGGTCTGCATGCTCTCCATGAAAGCGATGTACTCGTCCTTGCTCATCACCGGCTTGTAGTCGGCGATGTTCTCCTTTGCCGCGGCGGCGCCGTCTTTCATCAGGCGGTAGGCGGTCAGCGCGAAGATCTTGGCAGTGACCACATAGGCCAGATACTCGTCGGTGACCCGGATGTCGGGGTTGTGCAGGTTGCCGGTGTAGCCGCCGGTGGCAAAGTGGACCAGCGGCATCAGGGTGGCCACGTCGCCGAAGTCGTCCGAACCGGTGGAATGCTCGGTCAGATCGCGGCGGCTGGTGTATTTGCCCTCTGCGGCGATATCGTCCAGCACGCTCTCCAGCACCTCGGTGTGCGGGTTGACCACGTTGGACATGTAGCCGGCCATGGTCTCGATGGTGACGCCGCAGCCGGTGGCCATGGCGGCCGCTTTCAGCGAGCGGTCCACCTTTGCGGCCGCGTCCTTATAGGCCTCGGGCGTTTTGGCGCGCACCGAGTACTGCATGGTGACGTTGTCCGCAATGACGTTGACCGCGGTGCCGCCGCCGGAGACAAAGCCGTGCACGCGCACGGTGTCCTCGTCGCGGAAGCTCTCCTGCTGCAGGGCGATGTTCACCATGGCGGCGGTGGCGGCGTTCAGCGCGTCCACGCCCTCATGGGGCATACCGGCGGCGTGGGCCGCGCGGCCCTTAAAGGTGACGGTCTTGTTGACAAAACCGTTGCTGCTGTTGTTGTAAACGCCGTAATCCGCACCCGGGAAGATGTGGTGGCCCAGCGCGATGTCCACATCGTCGAACGCGCCCACCCGGATCAGCTCGCATTTGCCGCCGCCGTAGCCCAGTTTGCCGTCTTTCATCAGCTGCGCCTTATACTCCACGTCCACGAATTCTTCCGCGGGCACAGCCATAAAGCAGACGTTGCCGCCCATGGCCGCCGCCACCTCGGGGTCGGCCAGCGCCATCGCCGCGCCCACCACGCCGGTCAGCTGCGCGTTGTGGCCGCAGCAGTGGGAAGCCCCGGTCTCAGACCACGCATCGGGCTGGTTGGGGATGGGCAGCGCGTCCATCTCGCCGATCACCGCAAGGGTCGGGCCCTCGGCGGCCCCCTTGGGCTTGAGGTAGCTCTTCACGCCGGTGATCGCAAGGCCGGTCTCAGAGTCCATCCCCAGCTTTTTCATCTCCTCGACGAACTTGCCGCTGGTCCGCGTCTCCTTGTACCCCAGCTCCGCGTGGCAGAAGATGTCCCGGCCAAAGGCCATGATCTCCTCTTTTTTGCCGTCGATGATCTCGCAGATCTTTTGTTCGATCCTGTCCATGTTTTTGTCCCTCCCGAAATAAGTTTCCCCACTGGCGCTTCAATGCGTCAGTGCGGATGATCTCAATAATCTCATTATATCGCCCCTGCTGCGGATTGTCCAGCGCAAAACGCCGTTTTCCCCCCGCCTGCCGGGGGCGTTCCGCAAAAAGAGCGGGCCGCACCGCGGGGCGTCCCCTGTCCCGCGCACAAAAAAACGGACAGCGCGTCAAACGCGCTGTCCGCAGGGGACCTTTGGTCAAAGCAAAGCCTGCCTCACTTGCCGACGATGGGCAGCGGGGTCGGCGCGACCTCTTCGGTGGTGAGCATGCTCTCCATGAAAGCGATGTACTCGTCCTTGCTCATCACCGGCTTGTAGTCGGCGATGTTCTCCTTTGCCGCAGCGGCGCCGTCTTTCATCAGGCGGTAGGCGGTCAGCGCGAAGATCTTGGCGGTGACCACATAGGCCAGATACTCGTCGGTGACCCGGACGTCGGGGTTGTGCAGGCTGCCGGTGTAGCCGCCGCTGTAGAAATGCACCAGCGGCATCAGGGTGGCCACGTCGCCGAAATCGTCCGAACCGGTCATGTGCATCTCGGGGCCCATGTCAAACCGCTTGTTGTACTTCTCATCGGTCAGGTCCTTAAGCACGCTGTCCAGCACCTCGGTGTGGTTGTTGGGCACGCCGGACATATAGCCCGGCAGGGTCTCGATGGTGACGCCGCAGCCGGTGGCCATGGCGGCCGCTTTCAGCGAGCGGTCCACTTTCAGCGAGGCGTCCCGGTAAGCCTCGGGCGTTTTGCCGCGCACCGAGTACTGCATGGTGACATGGTCCGCGATGACGTTGATGGCGGTGCCGCCCTCGGAGACAAAACCGTGTACGCGGATGGTGTCCTCGTCGCGGAAACTCTCCTGCTGCAGGGCGATGTTCACCAGGGCGGCGGTGGCGGCGTTCAGCGCGTCCACACCCTCATGGGGCGCAGCCGCGGCGTGGGCCGAACGGCCGGTAAAGGTGACGGTCTTGTTGACAAAGCCGTTGCTGCTGCCGTTGTAAAGGCCAAAGTCCATGCCCGGCATGCTGTGATGGCCCAGCGCGATGTCCACATCGTCAAACGCGCCCACCCGGATCAGCTCGCATTTGCCGCCGCCGTAGCGCAGCTTGCCCTCTTTCATCAGGCCGGCGCGGTACTCCACGTCCACATATTCCTCCGCGGGCGCGGCCATAAAGCAGATGTTGCCGCCCATGGCCGCCGCCACCTCGGGGTCGGCCAGCGCCATCGCTGCGCCCACCACGCCGGTCAGCTGCGCGTTGTGGCCGCAGCAGTGGGAAGCCCCGGTCTCAGACCACGCGTCGGGATGGTTGGGGATGGGCAGCGCGTCCATCTCGCCGATCACCGCAAGGGTCGGCCCCTCAGTGGATCCCTTGGGCTTGAGGTAGCTCTTCACGCCGGTGATCGCAAGGCCGGTCTCGGCGTCCATCCCCAGCTTTTTCATCTCCTCGACGAACTTGCCGCTGGTCCGCGTCTCCTTGAACCCCAGCTCCGCGTGGCAGAAGATGTCCCGGCCAAAGGCCATGATCTCCTCTTTTTTGCTGTCGATGATCTCGCAGATCTTTTGTTCGATCCTGTCCATATGTATGCCCTCCCATGATAGGCGCGCGGCGTTTTTGCCCCGCGCGAGATTCGTTATCTCTATTATATAACCCCTTGGGAGGTGTGTCCAGAGAAAAACAATTGTTCTTCAGCGGCGAAACCGGATCGAGAGCACCCCGTCCCGGTAAGCCACCCGCGCCCCCTCCGGCAGGGGCGGCGCCGGGACCGCGGGCCGCCGCAGGGCAGGATCACCGACGACCGGGTCCAGACGGAAAGCCGACAGCATCAGCCCGGCCAGCAGGGCCTGCGCACAGAGCATCGCCCCGCCGCTGCCCGCAAAAGCCAGAAAACCGCCTGAGACCGGCAGCCCGCAGTTGAGCAGCAGGTTGAGGGCGTATTGGCCGCTGAGCAGCGCGGCGCAGCCGATGCCGAGCATGCGGCCCAGCGCGTTATGGGTGCGCAGCGCGGCGCGCCAGAGCAGCGCCAGCACTGCCGTGACGGCCAGCGCCAGCAGGGCGGCGGGCAGGACGCCCAGCCGCCACGCAAGGTAGCTGAGCTGGTAGCCGTCCCGCACAAAAACGCTGGAAAAGACGAACCCGGCGGGATACTGCACATCGCCCGCCGCCAGCGCCGCCGGGTCCAGCCCCTGTCCCAGCGGCACGCTGGCCCGGTGCATCAGGTCGACATAAAGCGGCAGATACCCGCGCCCCATGGGGTCGCTGGCCGGGTCCATCGCGGCCTGCAGGCGGCCGAAATAGTACTGCAGGGTACCGCCGTTCAAAATGAGGATCCCCAGCGCCACAGCGGCCAGCGCAGCGCCTGCCAGCACCGCCGCGGCGCTGGCCCGCGCCCCCAAGCCGAACCAGTTTTTGGCGCAGCACCACAGGCAGACTGCCAGACAGCAAAGCCCCAGCAGGACCGTCATCTCCAGGTGCGGCGTCAGCAGGCAGACCGCCAGACCCGGCGCCGCTCCAAAACAGCCTGTCAGCAGGCCCTGTATGCCCTTGCCCCGCTGGCGGTAGAGCAGCGCTGCGTAAAGCGGCAAAAACAGCAGCGCCAGCGGCGCGCCGTAATAAAAGCGGCCGCCGACCCGCGCACCCGCAGTGAAGCACACAACGGCGAGGACGCAGAACACCGCGTACAGCTTGCCCGTGTGCCGCTCCAGCAGCGTGATGTCAAAAAAGCGCGCCGCCAGCACCAGCAGCAGAAGCGCGGGGGCCACCGCCAGCAGTACGCCCCAAAACCCTTTGGGCACCACCAGCCACGCAGCGGCGCTGTTGACCGCCGCGCCTGCAGCCTCCCGGTCGACAGCGCAGCGCAGCAGCGCGCCTGCCAGCAGCAGCGCGCCCACCGCCGCGACCTGTCCCCAGGCAGGGCGGGGGCGGTGCACCCGGTCCAGCCCGCCGCCCACCAGCACCGGGTCCCCCATCTCGCGGGCAGCCGCGGCTGCCGCTTCCTCCGCGGGCAGCCCCCGCGCCAGCAGCGCGCCGTACTGTTCGCTGAGATGGGCTTCCAGTTCGGCCCGCACCGAGGCCTCGGCGCGCCGGCATCGCAGCTGGGCAAGCGCCTGTTCCAACCATTGTTGCAGTGTCTCCGGCAGCATCAGGCCCGCCCCCTTTCCAGCGCGGGGCAGGTCAGAAAAGCCTTGCCCAGCACCGCGTTCACCGCCCCCGAAAGGCGCTCCCACTCGCTGCGCTGCTGGCGCAGCGCCGCCCGGCCGGTGCGGGTGATATGGTAATAGCGGCGCGGTTTGCCCGGGGCGCCGCCCTCGCTTTGCCGCTCGTAGCTCTCCACCTTGCCCTCCTGCTCCAGCCCGTGCAGGATCGGGTACAGTGTGCCCGCTTTCATCACAAACGTGTCGTCGGAGCGGCGGCGCAGTTCTTCCGTCATCTGATAGCCGTACAGATCCCCCTCGCTCAGCAGCTGCAGCAGCAGCATGCCCGCGGAACCGGGCAGCAGACCCCTGCTGTTCGCCATCTTTCATCCCTCCTGATTAATATATAGATATTCTATATTTATTGTTTCCGATTATATATCGAATATCTATATATGTCAAGGGCCTGCCGAATTATTTTTGCGCCTTTTTTACAGCCGTTTCCGCTGCCCGGGCACAGGGCCGCCCCGGCAGGCCTTTGGCGGTCTTTTTCCACGGCCCGCGCACGGCTCTGCGCCGCCGGTCCTCCCCTGCAGGCCGCGGCGGGAAAGCAGGATATGGACGAATAGGTGCTTCAGGATAGAATGCCGGTCCCCTGCCGGGGGCCGCGGCGGGAAAGCTGCGCCCGCCTCGCCCCCGGCGGCAGGGCTGCCGTTTCTCCCCCGCGGACCGCCCGCGGGGGCCAAAACATAAAAAAGCGGACTGCCGCGTGTCTTCGCGCGGCAGTCCGCAATATTTATAGAAAGAGAAAGGTGTGTTTATTTGGAGAGACGGTCCTTGAGTGCGTTCAGCTCAGCGCGCAGCTCGGCGGGCACATGGTCGCCGATCTGGTCATAGAGCTCCTCGACGCCCTTGGCGTCTTCCAGCCACAGGTCCTTGTCGACGTTCAGCAGGTTCTTGACCGTGTCAAGGGTGACGCCGTTCAGATCGGTGATGTCGATGTCCTCGGCGTGGGGCAGATAGCCGATCGCGGTCTCGACCGCGTCGACCTCGCCCTTGCAGCGGTTGAGGATCCACATCAGCACGCGCATGTTGTCGCCGAAGCCCGGCCAGATGAAGTGGCCCTCGTCATCGGTGCGGAACCAGTTGACGTGGAAGATCTTGGGGGCCTTGTCGCCCAGCTTTTTGCCCATGTCCAGCCAGTGCGCAAAGTAATCGCCCACATTGTAGCCAAAGAACGGACGCATGGCCATCGGGTCGCGGCGGACCACGCCCACGGCGCCGGCGGCGGCGGCGGTGGTCTCAGAAGCCATCGACGAGCCCACATACACGCCGTGGTTCCAGCTGAAGCTCTGGTACACCAGCGGGGCGGTCTTGGCGCGGCGGCCGCCAAAGACCATCGCGGTCACAGGCACGCCGTCCGGATTGTTGAACTCTTTGGACAGGCAGGGGCAGCCGGTGGCAGGGGCGGTGAAGCGGCTGTTGGGATGCGCCAGCTTGCCGCCGCCCGCTACGTACTCCTTGCCGTCGACAGCCAGGCCGGTCCATTCCTGCGCGTCCTCGGGCGGGTTCTTGTCCAGGCCCTCCCACCACACGGTGTTGTCGGTCAGGTTGTGCGCCACGTTGGTGAAGATGGTGCCCTGCCGGGTGGTGGCCAGCGCGTTGGGGTTGGATTTTTCGTTGGTGCCGGGGGCGACGCCGAAGAAGCCGTTCTCGGGGTTGATGGCGTAGAGGCGGCCGTCCGCGCCCACGTGCATCCAGGCGATATCATCGCCGACGGTCCAAACCTTATAGCCTTTCTTGGCATAGATCTCGGGCGG
Organism: Anaerofilum hominis; assembly: GCF_014287275.1. Taxonomy (GTDB): domain Bacteria; phylum Bacillota; class Clostridia; order Oscillospirales; family Ruminococcaceae; genus Pygmaiobacter; species Pygmaiobacter hominis. Next base: position 482,462 of record NZ_JACONZ010000002.1, on the reverse strand, counting down.
GATCAGCATGGCCAGGTTGGTCTTGCCGCAGGCGGAGGGGAAAGCGGCGGTGACGTAGTCCACGTGGCCGCTGGGGTCCTCGACGCCCAGGATCAGCATATGCTCGGCCATCCAGCCCTCTTTGTAGCCCTGATAGCAGGCGATGCGCAGCGCGAAGCACTTTTTGCCCAGCAGGACGTTGCCGCCGTAGCCGGAGTTGATCGACCAGATGGCATTGTCCTCGGGGAAGTGGACGATGTAGCGGTTCTCGGCGTCGATGTCGGCGCGGGCGTGCTGGCCGCGGACGAAATCGTTGGAATCGCCCAGCTGGCGCAGGGCCTTGATGCCGATGCGGGTCATGATGTCCATGTTCAGCACGACGTAGATGGAGTCAGTGACCTCGATGCCCACCTTGGAGAAGGGGCTGCCGACAGGGCCCATGCAGTAGGGGATGACATACATGGTGCGGCCTTTCATGACGCCCTTGTACAGCGGGGTCAGCTTGGCTTTCATCGCGGTCGGCTCCATCCAGTTGATCATGGCGCAGTCGTCCGCCTTGTTGGAGGTGCAGATAAAAGTGCGGTCCTCCACACGGGCGACGTCGTTCTTCGCGGTGTGGTGCAGTACGCAGCCGGGGAGCTTCTCCTGGTTCAGCTCGGTCAGCTCGCCGGTCTTGAACGCCTCTTCGCGCAGGGCGCGCAGCTGGCCTTCAGAGCCGTCGATCCAGATGGTCTTGTCCGGGGTCATGAGGTCTTCCATCTCTTTGACCCAGTCCAGCACATGCTGGTTGGAGGTTAAACTACTCATAAGACATAACTCACCTTTCTCTATAAAATATCGAACATCCTTTTGATTCTGGACTCGCTTCCAACAAAATCCGAAATCAGATTTATTGTAGCACAGCGTTAAATATTTAGCAATATACAAAGCATCCAAAAACCCATGATTTTGCTATGACAAACGCCTCTTTTGAAATCTTTACAAAAACTTAACGCGCGCCCTGCCCCGCCCTTTTTGCGCCGGGGCGGCGGAATGCATTTTTGCGCGCGGCCCCGGCAGCAAAAGATCCCCCGGCCAAAACCGGGGGACCCTGTGCAGGCGGGCAGTCCGCTGCGATACGGGGCCTGCCTGCCGCAGCGCTGTATGGGCTGCCGCCGGGACCAAAACAGGCGGGGCAGCGTGTGGGCAGAGGGCCCTGTACGGCGCTGTGGGAGCCGTGGTGGGGGCCGGGCCGCCGCCGAGCTCCCGGCACGGCGGGATGCTGTTCCCCCGCCAGCCGTCTTTCAGCCCGCTTCCCACTTGCGGCAGAGGGCCCCTCTCAGGGCCTGTGTACAACACGGGCGCGCACGGCCGTGGCGGCGCCCAGCGCCGTGCCCAGCACAAAATAGAGGAAAAAGCAGGCCGCCGCAAGCGCGTTGACAAAACTGCCGGTGCCGCAGGGGCCGAACTGGGAAAAGAAAAATTCTGCAAAACGGCCCGGCCCCCCTGCCAGCACCGCCCCCACCCAGGCGTTCATCGTGAGGGTGAGCGCGCCCGCCAGCAGCGAGAGCAGCGCGGAGCGGAAAAACCAGTTCAGCCCGCGCAGCCGCGTCACCAGCAGCATCGCCCAGACAAAGGCCAGCGGATAGGCGGCGATGGGCAGACCGTAAGGCCGCAGCCATCCGCCCCCTGTGACTGCCTCGCAGGCGGCGAGCAGCAGCAACAGGGACAGGGTCGCCGCAAGGGCGGCCGGCAGCAGCCGGTGTTTTTTCAGCAGAAAGGGAAGGTGAAACACGGAAAAGGCCAGCATCAGAGAACAAAGCACGATCCAGAACCAGGAGAGGCCGCCGCCCGTCGCGAGGTCGCAGATCAGGCAGATCGCCAGCGCGGCGCCGTAAACAGCCGGCAGGACCGCCCGCCAGATCTTCCGCCCGCCGTCGGAAGATTTTCTTCTTATTTTTACCCTGTCGTTTTTCATTTTTTCCTCCGCCTCTGCGTCCGTTTTTTTCAAAAGCCGGCGCACTTGGCCGCCAAGGACCAGCCGGACCATGTTTTCCGCCCTGTCGCCCTGTCCCCCGCCGACATGCAGCGGCCCGGTGCGAAAGCTCCGTCGAGCCGACGCGCGGCGGGCCGGTGTGAAAGCTTCGGCGGGCCGACGCGCGGCGGGCCGGTGTGAAAGCTTCGGCGGGCCGGGATAAAGCAGGTACTCGTGTCCGCGCTCGGGCTGCGCTTCCCGCCCGGCTGCCCTGTCCCCGCCGACACGCGGCGGGCCGGTGCTAAAGCTTCGGCGGTCCGGCGCGAAAGTTCCGCCCGTCCGGGACAAAGCAGGCGCCCGCGCCCGGGCTGTGCCTCCCGCCCGGCCGCCCTGTGCCCGCCGACGCGCGGCGGGCCGGTGCCAAAGCTTCGGCGGTCCTGTCAAAGCAGGCATTCGTATCCGCGCCCGTGCCGCGTTTCCCGTCCGGCCATTCTGCCCCGCCGACATGCGGCGGGTCGGTGCCAAAGCTTCGGCGATCCTGGCAAGGCAGGCGTTCGTGCCCACGCCCGTGCCGCATTTCCCGCTCAGCCATTCTGCCCCCGTCGACACACAGCGGGCCGGTGCCAAAGCTCCGCCGGTCCGGGACAAAGCAGGCGTCCGTGCCCGAGTCCGAGCTGCGCTTCCCGTCCGGCCATTCTGCCCCGCCGACATGCGGCAGGCCGGTGCCAAAGCTTCGGCGATCCTGGCAAGGCAGGCGTTCGCGCCCGCGCTCAGACCGGGACCACGGCCCTTTTTATCGATAGTCGATGGGCAGCGTCGCCAGCCCGTTCAGGTCCGGGCCCGCCCGGCTGCCCGCCAGATACTCATAATATCCCGCCGATGCGATCATGGCCGCATTGTCCCCGCACAGCGGCAGGCTGGGCAGGTACAGCTCTGCGGACAGGGCGGCGCAATCCCGCTCCAGCAGGCTGCGCAGCGCAGCGTTGGCCGCTACGCCCCCGGCGATACAGACCTTTTCGGCCCCGGTCTCCCGTGCGGCCAGCATCAGCTTTTCGGCCAGGATCTCGGTGGCCCGGAACTGAAAGCTGGCCGCCATGTCGGGCACGCTGACCGTCTCCCCCTTCATCCCGGCCTGGTTGACCAGATTCAGCACCGCCGTTTTCAGCCCGGAAAAGCTGACGTCGTACCGTCCCTCCAACCGGGGGGTGGGCAGGCGGTAGGCTTTCGGGTCGCCGCCGGCAGCGGCCTTTGCCACCGCCGGACCTCCCGGATACCCCAGCCCCAGGGTGCGCGCCACCTTGTCGAACGCCTCGCCGGCAGCGTCGTCCACCGTGCGGCCCAGCACCCGGAAACGGGTGTAGTCCAGCACCTGGATGATATGGCTGTGGCCGCCGCTGGCGACCAGACACAAAAAGGGCGGCTTCAGCTGCGGGTGGGTGAGGTAAAGCGCCGCGATGTGCCCGCGCAGATGATGGACCGGCACCAGCGGTTTGCCCGCGGCCAAAGCCAGCCCCTTGGCAAAGTTGACCCCCACCAGTACCCCGCCGATCAGCCCCGGGGCAAAGGTCACCGCCACCGCCTCCAGCTCCCCGGCGCGGACCCCCGCTTCGGCCAGCGCCGCCGCGGCCACCCCGCTGATGGCCTCGATGTGGCGGCGGGAGGCGATCTCCGGCACCACGCCGCCGTAAAGATTGTGTTCAGCGGCCTGGCTGGCCACCACATTGCTGCGCACGGTCCGCCCGTCCTCCACCACCGAGGCAGCGGTCTCATCGCAGCTGGACTCGATCCCCAAGATCAGCATCTTTCACTCTCCCCGCCCGCCCCGTGCCGGCGCGGGCACTCTCCGCTCCCGCTCAGGGCGGCCTTTTTCTCTTTTTCTTCTCTTTGCTCCCCGCCGCCCTTTTCGGGCGCAGGCGCGCTGTCAAAGACGAGCTGCATCGTCTCGCCGTCTTCCCGCGGGGCGCTGAACAGCCCCCGGCGCAGCGCCAGCGGCTCAAAACCCAGCCGGCGGTAAAGCGCCTTTGCGGGTACGTTGGAACAGCGCACCTCCAACAGGCAGCGCGCCGCGCCCTGCCGTCTCAGGTCCGCAAGAGCGCGGCGGAGCAGCGCCGCGCCGAGCCCTTGCCCCCGCAGGGCGCGGGCCACCGCCATCGTCTCCAGCTCCGCCGTGTCCCCCAGCAGGCAGAAGCAGGCAAACCCCGCCGGCGCCCCGTCCTGAAAAACCACAAAGGCCCGGCACTCGGGCTTGTCCAGCTCAGCCTGCAGCTGCGTCGCGGCCCAGGGGTCGGGCGCGTCTGCGTGCAGCGCCGCCAGTGCGGGCACATGCTGCGGCGCAGCCGGCGCAAAGCGCAGCGTCCCGCCGGACGCCATCAGCCCTTTGCCTCGTACCAGGTGCGGCCCCGGTTCACCTCTGCGGTCAGCTTCACCGCCAGATCGGCGGCGCGCTCCATCTCTTCGCCCAGGATCTTTGCCGCCCGGTCCGCTTCCTCTTCGGGCGCTTCCACGATCAGTTCGTCGTGTACCTGCAGCACCAGCCTGGCCGTGAGGCCCTCGGCCTCCAGCCGCTGAAAGACCCGGATCATGGCCAGCTTGATCACATCGGCGGCGGTGCCCTGGATGGGGGTGTTCATGGCCATCCGTTCGCCCAGCGCGCGGATATTGCGGTTGGCCGCAGTCAGCTCCGGCAGGGGGCGGCGGCGGCCGTACAGGGTGGCCACATAGCCTTTTTCCCGTCCATCCTCCACCGTTTTCTCCATATAGTGTTTTACGCCCGAATACTCGGACAGGTAATTTTTGATAAAGGTGTCCGCCTCTTTCACCGAGACCCCCACATCCTTGGCCAGGCTGAACGCCCCGATGCCGTAGACGATGCCGAAGTTGACCGCCTTGGCGCGGGAGCGCAGCTGCGGGGTCACCAGCTCAAAGGGCACCCCGAAAATGCGGCTGGCGGTGGCCCGGTGGATGTCCTCCCCCGCCCCGAACGCGGCCTGCATGTGCTCGTCGCCGCTGATGGCGGCCAGGATGCGCAGCTCGATCTGGCTGTAGTCCGCGTCCAGCAGCACCCGGCCCTGCGGCGCAATGAAGTATTTGCGCAGGCGGCTGCCCAGCTCGGTGCGCACCGGGATATTCTGCAGGTTCGGCTCGCTGGAAGAGATGCGGCCGGTGCGGGTCTCCGTCTGGCTGAACGCCGAGTGGATGCGCCCGTCCGGGCCGATGACCTTCAGCAGCCCCTCCACGTAGGTGGAATTCAGCTTTTGATAAGTGCGGTAGAGCAGGATGTGCTCCACCACCGGGTGCATGCCCCGCAGGGACTCCAGCGTCTCGGCGTTGGTGGACCATCCGCTCTTTGTCTTTTTTCGGGCGGGCAGGCCCAGCTTGCCGAACAAAGCGTCGCCCAGCTGTTTTGTGGAGTTGAGGTTGAACTCGTACCCCACCAGCTCATAGATCTCGGCCAGCTCGGCCTGCAGCACCTGCCTGAGCTCCACGCCGAACTGCTCGATCCCGGCCCGGTCCACCAGGATGCCGGTGACTTCCATGGAGGACAGCACCTCTGAGAGGGGCAGTTCGATCTCTCCCAGCAGCCGGGTCATGCCCTGCTCCTCACAGGCCGCCGCCAGAACGTCGAACAGCGGTTCCAGCACGCCCGCCGCGTCGTCGCCGCAGACAAAGGCGGGCTGGACGCCGTACTCGGCGGCCAGACGCACCGGGTCGTAGCCGCTGGCCGACGGGTTGAGCAGATAAGCGGCCAGCTTGCCGTCAAAGACGATCCCCCTGGCGCGTTTGCCGTGGGAGAGCATCAGCGTGTAGAGCGGCTTTGCGTCAAAAACCCGTTTTTCCGTCTTTTCGTCCGCCAGCAGCGCGAGAAAAGCCGGGTCGCCGGCCTTGGCGGCATACAGTTCCCCGCCCCGGACAATACTGTAGCCGTCCCCGGCGGCGGCAATGGCCACGGGACCTTTCAGCCCCGCGGGCAGCGGCAGCGCCTCCACCCGCGCCGGCGCGGGCGCGTCTGTCTGGGCCGTGGGGGGCGGGGCGGCCGCAGCGCTCTGCTGCAGCCCCAGCTTGTCCAGCAGGCTGACCATTTCCAGCGAGGCCAGCAGCCGTGCGGCCGCAGCCGGGTTGCCGGGGCCGGGCCGGTAGTCCGCCACGTCGTGGGGCACCGGCGCGTCGGTGACGATCTCTGCCAGAAAGCGGCTCATCTCGGCCTGCTCTTTGTCCCGCTCCAGCTTGGCGCGCACCCCCGGCTTGATGGAGGGACTGTCCAGATGCTCGTAGACCCCGGCCAGGGAACCAAACTCGGCGATCAGGGCCAGGGCCGTCTTTTCGCCCACCCCCGCCACGCCGGGGATATTGTCGCTGGCGTCCCCCATCAGGGCTTTCACCTCAATGAGCTGCCGGGGCTCGACGCCGTATTTTTCCCGCACCGCCGCCTCGTCCATGTTGACCGTGACGCTGCGGCCCATCTGGGTGGAGGCCAGCAGCACCCGCGTGCCGGGCGCCACCAGCTGCAGCGAATCCCGGTCGCCGGTGGCGATGACGCACTCGTCCCCGTCCGCTGCGCAGTCGGCGGCGAGGGTGCCCAGGATGTCGTCCGCCTCAAACCCCTCCGCCGTGACGATCTTGTAGCCCAGGTCCGTCAGCAGCTCTTTGAGCAGCGGCATCTGCTGGGCCAGTTCCTCCGGCATGCCCTTGCGGGTGCCCTTATAGTTGTCGTACCGCTTGTGGCGGAAAGTCGGCTTTGGCAGGTCGAACGCCACGGCCACCCCGTCCGGCTTTTCATCGGCCAGCAGCTTGAGCAGGATATTCATAAACCCCACAAGGCCGTTGGTGTACCGCCCGTCTTTGGTGGTGAGCAGTTTGATGCCGTAAAAGGCGCGGTTGACGATGCTGTTTCCGTCGATCGCGAGAAGTTTCAATGGGCTGCGCCCCCCTTGTCTGTACAATTTTTTCGCGGGCCCCGGCGCTTTTTCAAGCGCCGCCTGCCGCCACGGGTGTGCGGGCGCGACGGGCAGGTGCGCCGCCCGCCGCGTTTGAGCAAGGCGGCGTTTCGCGGCACGGCGTTCCGCAGAGCGGCGCAGGGCGCTGCCGCGCATCAAAAAGCCTGCCGCCCGCCGCGCGCCGGCCCTGGACAGCAGCCTGCCGCGCACAGATCGTGTCCCGATCGCTTTGCGGTTATTATACCACAGGACGGAATTTTATGGTACAATGATTTGACCGCCCCGCGCGCCGCGGCCCCTGTTTAGTATGCGGCGCCCGCGGGTGCAAAAATCCATCTCAGGGAGAACTTCTTTTGAAATTTAAAACTCTTTCCATCGGCCCGGGCGCGGCCTTTGCGCCGATGGCGGGCCTTTCGGACGCCAGCGCCCGGCGGCTGATGGCGTCTTACGGCGCGGCGTACACGGTCAGCGAAATGGTCAGCGCCAAAGCGCTGTGCTACGGCGACAAAAAAACCGCCGCGCTGCTGCGCGGCGGCGGGGGCGGCGCCCCTTTCGGCATCCAGCTCTTCGGCAGCGAGCCGGAGATCATGGCCCAGGGGGCGGTGCTGGCGCTGAAATACCGCCCTGATTTCATCGACATCAACATGGGATGTCCCGCCCCCAAGATCACCGGCGGCGGCGCGGGCAGCGCGCTGATGCGCGACCCGGCCCTTTGCGGGCGCCTCGTGGAAGCCGTCGCAAAAGCCGTGGACCTGCCCGTCACCGTGAAGATGCGCAAGGGCTGGGACGACAGCGCCGTCACCTGCGTGGAAACGGCCAGGCGCTGCGAGGCGGCGGGGGCCGCCGCCATCGCCCTGCACGGGCGCACGCGGGAGCAGATGTACACCCCGCCCATCGACCCGGGCTGCATCGCGGCGGTAAAAGCGGCCGTGTCGGTGCCGGTGATCGGAAACGGCGATGTGACCAGCGCCGCAGAGGCCCTGGCCCTGCTGGAACAGACCGGCTGCGACGCGGTGATGATCGGGCGCGGCGCGCTGGGCAGCCCCTGGCTGTTCGCCGAGGTGAAAGCCGCCCTTGCCGGCGAGCCGCTGCCGCCCCGGCCCGGCCTGCGCCAGCGCATGGCGGTGATGTGCCGCCAGCTTTACAGCATGTGCGAAGAAAAGGGAGAGGAAGCCGCCATGCGGCAGGCCCGCACCCAGGCGCCCTATTATATGAAAGGCCTGCGCGGCGCGGCGCAGCTGCGCCGCGCCGCCTGCGGCCTCACGGTCTACCGCGACGCCGAAGCGCTGGCGCGCCTGGCGCTGGAGCTGAACGGGGGGTGACCCGGGCGCAGGCCCGGCCGGCGCAAAAGCCGCGTTTCGGCCCGCGCCTCATTCTTCACCGGCGGCCGCGTCCTCCCTTGAGGCCAGCTCGTCCAGCGTGCAGGTATAGGCGGGCAGCAGCCGCTCGATAAAATAATCCGCTTCCGGCAGCTGCAGGGCGGCGAGATACTCCCGCTGGGCCCGGGCGGCGCTCTCAAACTCGAGGTTGCCGCCCTGCCGCTCCTCGACGCACTTGATGAGAGCCGACAGCTTGTCCGCGGCCTTGAGGATGCGTTTTTCCCGCTCCGTCATGCCGTCGCCGCAAAGCGCCCTGCGCATACTTTCCCGGACCTCCGGGGGCGCCAGGGCGGACAGCCGCTCTTCCGCCTCCCGCTCCAGCGCTTTATAGGCGTTTTTCAGCTCGTCGTTGTTGTACTTGACCGGGGTGGGCAGATCCCCGGTGAGGATCTCGGAGGCGTCGTGGTAGAGCGCCGCCACCGCCACCCGCTCCGGCGAGACGGGGGCGGAAAAGCGGTCCCGCGCCAGCAGCGCCAGCAGATGCGCCAGCTGGGCCGTCTCGGCGGTGTGCTCGGCCAGATTCTCCTGCCGGGCGGCCCGCATCAGCCCCCAGCGCGCGATATATCTCATCCGTGAAAGCAGCGCGGAAAACGGATAAACAGTCATCAGACATCCTCTTTTCTTTCTTCTCTTGCATTTTTTCAGCTTCACCCGCGGCCCGCGCGGGGGACGGTGCGGGATAAAATGTGAAAATTGGCGGCGGCGCGTCTGTTTTTCCGCCCAAAACTCGTTACTAAAGTCAAGGGGCCTTTTGCGGCGGGCCGCCGACCGCCGTCTTCTGCGGCGGCAGGGCTCCCGGCCCGCCGGGAACAGCGCGGCGCTCTTCCGCGTTCCCCGCTGCCCTGCCCGGCGCGAAAGCCCCGGCACTTTCTGTCCCGCAGCAGGTCTTGGAACTATTATAGAGGGCCCGCGCCCTCTGCGCAAGCACTGCGCGGCCCACATCTTTTTGGAGGGGATCATTTGGAACACAGCCTGCAAAACAAACCGCGTCAACGGCATCCGGCTCTGTTGGCGTTCTGCGTCTCGGTGCTGGCTGCGCTGGCGCTCTTTCTGCCGTTCCTCGTCATCGACAAGGGATTCTTTTTGTACTGCGGCGACTTCAACAGCCAGCAGATCCCGTTTTACCAGTATTGCCAGCAGTTTGTAAAGTCCGGGGGCGGGGCGTTCAGCTGGGCCACCGACCTGGGCAGCGGCTTTTTGAACACCTATTCTTTCTATAATCTCGGCTCGCCGTTTTTCTGGCTGTCCTGCCTGCTGCCCAACCGCTGGCTGCCCTACGCCATGGTGCCCCTGCTCTGCCTCAAATTCGGGGTGGGGGGCCTGGGCGCTTATCTCTATATGCGCCGCTATACCCGGTCGGCCAACGCCGCCCTGATCGGCAGCGCGCTGTTCACCCTTTCGGGCTGGGGCGTATACAATATCTTTTTCAACCATTTCATCGACTGCATGGTGCTGTTCCCATTTTTGCTCGCGGCGCTGGACTGCTATATCTACGACAAACAGCGCGCGGTGCTGCCGCTGGCCATCGCCGTCAACCTGCTGAACAATTATTTCTTTTTTCTCGGCGAGGCGCTCTTTTTGGCCCTCTACTTTTTCATCAAGCTGGCCGCAAAGGACTACCGGCTCAGCCTGCGGGAGTTTTTCCGCCTCGCTTTCGAGGTGGTCCTGGGCTGCCTGCTGGGCTGCCTGCTGATCTTCCCCGCCGCGGCCAGCCTGCTGAACAACCCGCGCACCGACAGTTATGCCAACGGCTACGGCATGCTGCTCTACGGCCGGGTCCAGCAGTACTTCGCCATCCTGCGCAGCCTTTTCGTACCCCCTGACCCGCCCTATCTGCCCGGCATTTACAGCGAGGCCACCGTCAAATGGACCAGCATGTCCGGCTACCTGCCGCTGGCCGGCATGGCCGGGGTGCTGGCCTGGTGCCGCGCCCGCCGCGGCTCGCCCCACAGGCGGATCCTCGCCGTTTGTCTGGTGATGGCGCTGGTGCCCATCCTCAACTCCTCTTTTTACGCGTTCAACTCCAGCTATTACGCCCGCTGGTATTACATGCCGGTGCTGCTGATGGCGCTGGCCACCGCAAACGCACTGGAGGACGCCGACGTGGACCTTGTGGGCGGCATCCGGCTCGCGGCGCTGCTCACCGCGGCTTTCGCCGTCTTTGGCCTGGTGCCCGCCAAGGAGGACGACCACTGGAAACTGGGCGTGGCGGACAACGCCGCCCAGTTCTGGCTGACCCTGCTGCTGGCCCTGCTGGGCCTGCTGATCTTTTACTGCATCGTCACCTGGCACCGGGGCCGCCGCCGCTTTGCGCCGCTGATGCTGGCTGCGGTGCTGGGCTTTGGCGTCGTCAACGGCATCATCCATCTCTCCATCGGCAAGTTCCCGCAGTGGGACAACGACGCCCGCTACAAGCTGCAGAACTACGACGTCGTGGAACAGATCGAACTGCCCGACGACCGCTTTTACCGCATCGACACCTACAGCTGCTACGACAATCTGGGGCTGTTTCTCGACCGCCCCTGCATCCGCTGCTTCAACAGCACCGTGACCCCCAGCATCCTGCAGTTTTATCCCGAGGTGGGGGTCAAGCGGGACGTCTCCTCCAAGCCGGAACTGGAACTGTACGCCCTGCGCGGGCTGCTGAGCGTGGAATATCTGCTGATGCCGGCGGACAGCCAGGCGGATTTTCTGGCCGAGGACGCCCAGACCGGCTTTGTCTTTGACGGCCTCACCGGCGACGGCGTCTATGCCCGCTATCGCAACGAGAACGCCGTGCCCATGGGCTTCACCTACGATTACTATGTACTGCCCGACGCCGTGGACAAGGTGTCCAAAGAAAAGCGCGGCAGCCTGTACCTGCGGGCGATCGGCCTCAGCGAAGAGCAGGCCGCGCAGTACGGGCAGGGCCTGCAGCCCCTGCCCGAGGCCCGGACGGGCGGCTTTTCCTACGAGAGCTATGTGCAGGACTGCGCCGACCGGCGCGCGGCGGCCTGCAGCAGCTTTGCCGCCACGCGGGACGGCTTTACCGCTTCCATCACGCTGGACAGGGACAATCTGGTCTTTTTCTCAGTCCCCTACGACGAGGGCTTTTCCGCTCTGGTCAACGGCGAGGAGGCCGAGGTGCTGAACGTGGACGGCGGGCTGATCGCCATCCCGGCGGGGGCGGGCACAAATGAGATCGTGCTGACCCTGACGCCCAAATGGCTGCCGCTCTCCTCCGCCCTCACCGCCGCCGGCGTCCTGCTGTATGCGGGCTATCTGGGCTTCACGCTGCTGCGCCGGCGCCGGGACGGCCCGCTGCCCGGCCGCTTTGTGCCGCTGGAGACGGCGGCCTGCCGCCCCAGCGCCCTGTGGGACGGCATGGAGGAAAACGAACAGCTAACGCTGGCGGAGGAGAGCGCCGCCCCCGGCTGCCCGCCCGACGCCGACCGGCCGGAGCAGGCCCCGGAACATCCCAAAGAAAGCGAGTGACCCCATGGACTTCGTAAAAACGCTGGCGGGCGAATTTGACACCCGCCCGGAATATGTGCAGAACATCATCGCCCTGATCGACGAGGGCAACACCATCCCCTTTATCGCCCGCTACCGCAAGGAGCAGACCGGCAGCATGGACGACCAGGTCCTGCGCGAGCTGGACGAGCGGCTGGCCTATCTGCGCGGGCTGGAGCGCCGCAGGGCCGAGGTGGCGGCCTCCATCGAAGAGCAGGGCAAGCTGACTGCGGAGCTGCGGGCCGCGCTGGACGCAGCCGCCACGCTGGCCCAGGTAGAGGACCTTTACCGCCCCTATAAGCCCAAGCGCCGGACCCGCGCCGGCGTTGCGCGGGAGCGCGGCCTTGAGCCGCTGGCGCAGCTGATCTTCGCCCAGCAGGGGGCTGTGCCCGCCCTGGAAGCCGCCGCCTCCTATGTGGATGCGGACAAGGGCGTGGAGAGCGCCGAAGCCGCCCTGGCGGGCGCGCTGGACATCATCGCCGAGGACCTGAGCGACGACGCGCGCCTGCGCGGCCTGCTGCGGGGCTTCACCTTTCACACCGGCATCATCGCCAGCCGGGCGGCCACAGAGGAAGACAGCGTCTACGCCCAGTATTACGACTTTCGCGAGCCCGCCTCCAAGATCGCCGGTCACAGGGTGCTGGCGCTGGACCGGGGCGAGCGGGAAAAATTTTTGAAGGTCTCGGTGGAGGTGGACGCCGAACAGGCCGTCGGCCTGATCGCCGCCTCCGCCGTAAAGGGCAAGGGCGAATACAGCGCGCTGGTGGCCCGGGCGGCGGCGGACGCCTACGGGCGGCTGATCGCCCCCTCGCTGGAGCGGGAACTGCGCGCCACCCTCACCCAGCAGGCCGCCGAGGGCGCCATCAAAGTGTTCAGCGACAACCTGCGCCAGCTGCTGCTGCAGCCGCCCATCAAGGGCAAGGTCGCCCTGGGGATGGACCCCGGCTACCGCATGGGCTGCAAGCTGGCGGTAGTGGACGCCACCGGCAAGGTGCTGACCACCACCGTCATCTACCCGGTGCCGCCCCACAGCAAGGTGGAGCAGGCCAAGGACGTGGTCAAAAAGCTGATCCGCACCTATGGGGTGGAGATCATCGCCATCGGCAACGGCACCGCGGGCCGGGAGACCGAGATGTTCGCCGCCGAAGTGCTGCGCGAGCTGGGCGGCGGCGTGTCCTATATGGTGGTCAGCGAGAGCGGCGCGTCGGTGTATTCCGCCTCCAAACTGGCCGCCGAGGAGTTTCCCGATTTTGACGTGAACGTGCGCAGCGCGGTGAGCATTGCCCGCCGCCTGCAGGACCCGCTGGCCGAGCTGGTCAAGATCGACCCCAAGGCGGTGGGGGTGGGCCAGTATCAGCACGACATGCCGCAGGCGCGGCTGGACGAGGCGCTGGCAGGCGTGGTGGAATCCTGCGTGAACACAGTGGGGGTGGACCTGAACACCGCCTCTGTGCCGCTGCTCTCCCATGTGGCCGGCATCACCCGCACCACCGCAAAAAACATCGTGGCCCGCCGCGAGGCCGAGGGCCCTTACCAGAACCGCCGCGAGCTGCTCAAGGTGCCCAAACTGGGCCCCAAAGCCTTTGAACAGTGCGCGGGCTTTCTGCGGCTGCCGGGCGCCCGGGAGCCGCTGGACGCCACCGCCGTCCACCCCGAAAGTTACGCCGCCGCCAGAGGACTGCTGGCCCACTGCGGCTTTTCCGAGGCGGACATCGGCACCCCGGCGCTGGACGAGCGGATGCGCGCCTGCGGCCGCGGCCGCCTGGCGGAGGAACTGGGCGTGGGCCTGCCCACCCTGGCCGATATCGCGGCCGAGCTGCGCCGCCCCGGCCGCGACATGCGCGACGGGCTGCCAAAGCCGCTGCTGCGCACCGACGTGATGAGCATGGAGGACCTGAAGCCCGGCATGGAGCTCACCGGCACGGTGCGCAACGTCATCGATTTCGGCGCCTTTGTCGACATCGGCGTGCATCAGGACGGACTGGTCCACATCAGCCAGATCTCCAACAAGTACATCAAGCACCCCAGCGAGGCGCTGAAGGTGGGCGACGTGGTGACGGTGTGGGTGCTCAGCGTGGACACCGCCAAAAAGCGCATCGGCCTGACCATGAAAAAGCCCCGGGAGGCGCAGAAAAAGGCATGACGAAAAACAGAGGGACCGCATCCGGGTGGATGCGGTCCCTCTGTTTTTATCGGATCCAAAACCCGCTTTCTGTTTTTGAGACGGCGGTCCCGCCGCACCTGTCCCGCGCGGCCGGGACCGCAGCGGCGTCCGCCGCCCACAGCAATGCCAAAGGGCAGCTGCCGCCGTTTTGACCCGCCGCTTTTGCCGCCGCGTTATACCAGGCTTTTCCTGTACCCCAGAAAAGAGTCGTACTGCGTGCAGTCCAGTACCGGCAGTTCCTCCTCCGGCAGGCCGAGCTTTTTGCACGCGCTCAAAGGGATCTCCACGCTCCCGCGCTGGAGTTCCCGCGGGGAGATCTTCTCCCCGCAGCGCAGCCGTTCCGCAAGCCGCGGGCTGGCGACCGCAGTGATCGTGGCCTCGTCGATCACGCGAAACTCTTTTGCGACGGTCGAGAACTGTTTCTGCTGTTCCTCTTTGCAGACCGCCTCAGACAGCTGGCCGCTTATCTGGACCTCTTTTCGGAAAGCACTTGTCACAGCCTGCGCCGTCGTAAGCGCCGGCAGTTCCCCGGCGCCGATCATGTTCGAAAAGATCTTTGCGGATGCCTCAAACGCCCGGTTTGCGGAAAAAGCGTCGTCCACCACCTTAAACACATCTAAAAACGCATCCTCATATCTCTTTTCATGATAGCGCCGGACACGGCCCGCAAGCTGAAGATAGGCGGCCAACGACCTGAGCTCGCAAAAGCCATAGTGAAAGGAAAGGTTCAGCCCGCATTCCACGCAGCTTGTCGCCACCAGCACCCAATCCTCTTTTTGAGGGTGTTCGGGGTCCAGCCGTCCCCTGACCTCCCCGATCGTTTTTTCTTTGTCCTCCGGGGTAAGGGCGGACGACAGGTGCAGGGTGTCCACGCCGCTTTCCCTCAGGTATTTTGCAAAGGCCGCCGCGGACTGGACCGTATTCAGCACCACGATCTTGGAGCCGTGAAACGACCCGATATGGGCCGCGAGCGCAGCCGCGCCCTCAAAGTCATGGATCGTCCCGCTCCATGCCCCCAAAGCGATCCGCGACCGCTCAAATGCCCCCAGGGCCTCCGAAACGGCCTGCGGCAGGATCGGCGCCGCCCTTTGCTGGGACAGCTTTTGAAACGCGGGCTCGTCCCAAAAGCGGACCGCCGTCGCGGAACACATACAGATCCGGCATCCCCAGCTGCCGGCCAGCTCCGTCAGCCATTTCCAGGCCGGGAGCATGTGCTTGACCGGCAGCGCGGCATGGTACTCGTCCAGAATAATTCCGCTTCCCGGCAGCTGGTGCAGCTTTCGCAGTCTGGCCGGCAGGTTCCCGGCCAGCGTCTCAAAGAACTGGACGGCCGTTGTGACCACGATCGGCGCCGTCCATGCCGCGGCAAGACGGCGGAGCCGGGGGCTCTCGAAATCCGCCTGATGATGGTGCTCCGCCACGATCTCCTGCCCATCTTCTCCGTCCAGGACGATCGCTTCCCTCAGCACCGCCACCGTCTGCGAGATGATATTGGTATACGGCAGGACGATGAAGATGCGCCGAAGCCCCGCTTCCTGCGCCGTTTTCAGCATATAGGCCAAAACGGCGGTCGTTTTTCCCGTGCCGACCGGGCTGTCGCAGCAGGTGATCTCCTGCCCCGTCGGGGCGTTTCGGCAGCTTTCATAAAACTCCCTGCGCAGCCGGTTTTGCGGGGACTGCGGGCATCCGCTTTTGCGGGAGAGCCCCTCCACATACTGATCCAGCTTTCGCCGTCGCTCCTCCCATCTCGGCTGGGGCAGCGGGTGGGATCCCCCGCCCGTATCGGAATAGTCGGCGTCCACCAGGCAGCTCAGCAAAAACCGGTATCCCAGCGCCGACAGCTTTTGCTGCGTGTTTTCCTCCGCGCCTTTTGGCCCGCCGGCCGCCTGCGCATGCAGTGTGAGATAATCCTGCAGATGCGCCTCGCTGTCCGCCATGGCCGTCGGAAAACGAAACGGCGCCCCGGCCGTCTTCTGCGCGGGGATATCGGGAAGCCCCGGCCGGTGATGCGCATAGACCAGCGTTGCGGCCGGCCGCTCCGCCTCGTCGCCCAGCAGCAGTTTCACGCCCGCGTCTCTGTGCTCCACCGGCAGCCGCCCCGCCTTTTTCTCTCCGTGAAGGACTTTCTGATTTTCCTCGTTGAGCTTGCCGAGATCGTGATATTCCGCGGCAGACGCCAAGATCGCGCGGTATTGCCCCGCGTTTTCCTCTGAGAGATAGGGGGCGATCGCCGCGAGATCGGCCTGCGCCTTTTCCACCACGCCGCGGATATGGTCCCCATAGGTCTGTTCGCGCCTTTCGCCCCCGGCGCTATGGGCCAGCAGCGTCACAGGGCTTCCATCAGGTCTCTGACCGGCGCGGTCTTTCCGGCCAGGCTCTTATTGAGCTGCGCAATGCTGCGCTGGAGCGCTTTTTCATCGTAGTCCCTCCACGACGCGGCGGGCCCGGCCGCGCCGTCGGCCCTCACGGGGGTCAGTGCCTCGAGGATGCGGAAATCATTGTAGGTGCCGCGGGCGCGATCGTGCTCGACATAAAACGCATAGCGGATATCCACCTGGGGGCGCACATAAGAAGCGGTCTCTTTATACGCGTGGGGGATCAGCCGCAGCAGCAGCTCGATATCCTTTGAGGTGCAGTTGGTCTTGCACGCCGCCGTGGCATTGATAAAAAACGGCATCGCATACAGCCCGTAGGAGACCACCCGAAAAGAGAGCGGGGCCATCCCCTTTGTTTTATCCTCTTCGACGGGAAGCACCTTTGTGGTCGTCATCCGCTCGATCCTGACCGGGTCCAGCGATACCCCCAGACCAAATTGGACTACCCCGGAGGAAATAAAAGACCCCTTTTCCCCGTTTTCCTCTTCCAGAAAAGTGGTGCCGAACACACGGACGTCCCAGTACCTGTCCAATAATTCCCGGGAGGAAAGCGCGCGCACGTCCGCTCTTTTCGTGGCCTTGCTCTCCAGAATGTCAAACGCTGCTTCCGGGAGGTCCAGCTCCCGCGAGAGCTCTTTCCAGACAGGGCCGTCCTTGGCCGCCACAAGATCGCGCAGTTTGCGCTTGAACGACACCGGGGAGATCTCGCCCCGTCCGTCCTGCCGGGTGCGCGGGTCGCTTTCGCGGTCAGGGTCTCCGTTTGGATTTGAGTTCGTCACGTCGATCAAAAGAAGCCCTGTTCCCCTGTTGATGAATCCGTTCATTTTTTCTCCTCCTTTTCACTGTCGTCGGCCGTGTTTTTCTTCTCGTACGGGATGGCCGAGAGATATCCCAGCAGCACCTGCGCCTGCTCTGCCGGGCCGAACTGCCGGGGCAGTTCCTGCTGGGCGATCTTCAGGCTGATCTCCTCAAAGCGCGCCAGGATCCACTTTGCCAGCCCGGAATCTTTCCCCGTGGCGGTGCCGGCCCAGGCCAGATAAATTTTCATGCGCTCCCGCAGGCGGTTCAGCCCTTCCACCGGGTCCTCTGCGGCGACCGCCAGCATCTCGTTCCCCATCAGACAGGTGGGGAGAGGCGCGGCTTTGTTGCCGCCGTTTCGCACCTGAATGCAATATTCCCGGTGCAGCAGGTCCGCAAGTTTTAAAAATTGTCCGATATTGAACGCGGCGTCCAGCATATAGGTCTCCTTTCTGATCTTCCTGAAATAAAGCAGGATCGAGAGCAAAGCGACAAATCCGGCGGCGCAGTCCGCCCGGGCCAGCGACGGCTTCGCGGACGGGAGGGCGTATTCACGGGTGAGCTGACACCCGATATCTCCCAGCAAAAGCAGGGATCTGCGCACCGTCAGCTCCAAAAACCGGTCGATCAGTTCCTCCGACCGCTCTTCTTCCTCTGCGGGCATGTAAAGGCGATAGATCTCCTGAAGCGAAGCGGCACTCTGCCCTCCCGGCTTGGAGGCGCCGGAGCGGGTATACCAGACTTTCAGCAGCCGGCAGATCTCCATCGGCCCCGGGCAGGCCCGGCCGACCTCTCTGGTCCCGCCTTTTTCCCGTATCCTGATCTCGACAGGGGGGCAGTTTTTTGACGCCGCATCCCAGGCGAGGATGTTTTCACACAGCCGCTTTGCGGTGAGGGAAGTCTCGTAGGCGACCTGTTTGCGCCCCGGGTCCAGCGTCTCCAAAAGGATCAGGTTCACCCTGGCCTGACTGTTCTTTTGCAGGACGTCCTCCACGTTCCCCAAAACCTGCCGGCAAAGCGCCTCGTAAACGGCCTCCGCCGTCTCCCGCAACTCGTCCGGGCCGTCATACCCGGACGGGTCGCCCAGGATCCGGGCCAGACAGGCGTTGTTCTGCGGATCGTCGGGCAGGTAGGCCAGCAGTAGATCGGTGCCGTCCCGGTTGCTGTCGATCATGGCGCGCCAGGACTTGCCGTTTCGGGACTCCTGCGTCAAAAACGCCAGCGCGTCGCTGATCGCGCTGATCTCCGCCTTTCCCGTCTGAAACGCATCCGCGCCGGAAAGCGCATACCGTGTCAGACAGGGGACGTCGGCCTTTTTGGAATAGAGATAAGTCAGGCCCAACAGGGGGAGATTGGGGTTTGGATATTTGTCCCCCACCGCCTCGCTTTCGCGGCCGGACAGCGGCGAGACGATGCATTTGCCCGGCTGTGCCGGCGCGGCGGCGTTGAGGGCTTTCACCAGGGCCTGCCGCGTCTGCTCCGAGGCGACCAGGTTGTCCATCTCCTCCGACGGCGGCAGGTCAAAATAGAGCATGCAGCCGGACACAAATTTTTGCGTTTTGGCGTCCCGGGAGCCGGTCAGCAGCCTTTTGAAAAAGTCGAGCAGCTCCGGCTGCTGACAGAACATGGCCTGGCTTTTCACCAGAGCGGCGGCCCGCTGGACAAAATCCGCCCTGCTATCCTCACCGGGAAACAGGCGGATCAGTTTTTTGAGCGCCGCAAGTTCCCGCTCTTGACTTTTTATCACGGGCTGCAATTTTTGAAGCGTCCATTCCGACATCCTGATCTCAGTGCAGTCTGGGTTCGCTGCCGTGCAGTCCAGCGCGGACAGCATGCCGGTGCGCTCTGTGAGACGCGCCTTGGCCCAGGGAAAGGCCGCCATCCTCTCGCTTTGGCTCAGGGGCAGCAGGGGGTGCTGCAGCCGAATTGCCGGGAAGCTGTTGTGGTTTCCCTTGCTGTGCTTCCAGAGCGCCGCCGTCTGCTGTTTTTCCAGCCAGCGCAGGCCGCAGGGCAGCCCGTCCTCTCCAAGCTCGAAAACAAGGCAGTCGTATTTGCCCATCCTGCCGACGTCCGGGTGGGTCGTCGGCTGCAAAAGTCCGTGCCGCTCCAGAGACCTGCTGAGTTCATACAGCTCATTGATCAAAAAACATCACTCCCCCCCGAATCTCCACATTCTGCAAAAAGCGCGGGGCCACCTTGCCGTCCGTGGGGCGGTCATACATGGCCGACAGCATGGAGGGGATGACCAGGTTGATCGCGGCGTCAGGGGCGGTGAAATCGCGCAGCGGGCCGAAATAGGACGGCGTGAACTCCTTAAGGCCCAGAAACGGCGTGACAAACAGCGCGCCGGCCTGCAGGCGGCGCTGAAAGACAGCCTGCAGCCTGTGCTGCGGATTTTCGCCGTGCCGCGGCGGCTCGTAGGCTTTGACGACGCCGTACACCTTGTAGCAGACATTTTCCAGCACGGTGGAAAACAGCTGAAAATTGGGCTTTCCGCTTTTTCGCAGCGGGCCCCGGTAGTTGGTGGAATACTTGTGGAACACGATAGGCGAACAGATCTCCACTTTCTGCGGTTCAAAATAGGCTGTCTTGGACATCGCCACACTTTCAAACATGCTTTTGAGCGACGATCTTGTCGGGGCCGGGTAGGACACCGGGGAAGACCCGGTATCCGGCCTTGTGAACATCGCCGCAGGGCCGGCGATCTCAAAGGACACGGGGTATGCTTTTTCAACCATAAAATCACTCCTTTCGCGGCAGGCAGCCGCTGCTTTTTTCCATGCGGATGATCTTGTCTGCGCCGTCGTCAGACATAGTTGTTCTTATAAATTCATTTCTTTGTTTTGTAATTTTATTTTATAGTAATCCTTATAGATACACTTGTCAAGATATTTTTCTTGTGTTATAGTGTGTTTATTATCTAGCTAAGGCGGCTATGGATTGAAACATTTCTTTGTTATGTAATTGAGGCCTTATAAGCAGACAAAGGCGCCGGACGGGATCCCGTCCGGCGCCTTTGTCTGTGCTTGTGCTAATATCTGTTTCTGCCGCCCCTACAAGCTCTTTCCAGGAAACGGGGGCCGCTTTCCCTGCGCCCTGTTCCCGCCGGCGCTTTGGGCCCCCCTCTTCGGCTCCGGCGGCAGCCTCCAGCCCGCTTTTTTCACTCCTGCGCCGAAAATTCCTTTTCGTGCCGCCGGTCCATGGGCACATAGGGGTGGTGGGGGCAGACGTTGGCGTAGGCCGGGCGGATGATCTTGCCCGCGGTTGCCAGTTCTTCCAGCCGGTGGGCGCTCCAGCCTGTCACCCGGGCGATGGCAAAGATGGGGGTGTACAGTTCCAGCGGCAGATCCAGCATGCGGTAGACAAAACCGCTGTAAAAATCGATATTTGCCGACACGCCTTTGAACATGTGCCGCTCCTCGGCGATGACCTGGGGGGCCAGGGCGGCTACCCGGTCGTAAAGGGCGTACTCCCGCTGCATCCCCTTGGCGCGGGAGAGCTTTTCCACAAAGGACCGGAAAACCTCCGCACGCGGGTCGGAGACCGAGTACACCGCGTGTCCCACGCCATAGATCAGGCCCGCCCCGTCGAACGCTTCGCGCCGCAGCAGCGCGGACAGGTAGCGGCGCAGCTGTTCCTCGTCCTCCCAATCGTCCACTTTCTGCTTGAGATCCTCAAACATCTGCACCACTTTGATATTGGCCCCGCCGTGCTTCGGCCCCTTGAGGGAAGCCAATGCCGCCGCTATCGCGGAATAGGTATCGGTGCCGGAGGTCGTCACCACCCGGGCGGTAAAGGTGGAATTGTTGCCGCCGCCGTGCTCCGCGTGCAGCACCAGGGCCAGATCCAGCACCCGCGCTTCCAGTTCCGTGAAAGCGCCGTCCGGCCGCAGCATCTGCAGGATGTTCTCAGCGGTGGAAAGTTCGGGCTTCGGGGGCCGGATGACCAGGCTGTCCCCCTCGTGATAATAGGTATGGGCCTGATAGCCGTAGACCGCCAGCAGCGGCAGCAGGGCGATCAGCTCCAGGGACTGGCGCAGCACATTGGGCAGCGAGGTGTCCTCCGCCATCTCATCGTAGGAATAAAGGGTCAGCACGCCGCGGGCCAGCGTATTCATGATATTGGCACTGGGCGATTTTAAGATCACGTCCCGCACAAAGGCGGTGGGCAGGCTGCGGTAATCCGCCAGCAGACGGCAGATCCACTCGTAATGGGGCTGATCCGGCAGTTCTCCAAACAGCAGCAGATAGGCGGTTTCCTCATAGCCGAAGCGCCCGTCGGCAAGAAAGCCGTCGATCAGCTCCCGCACATTGATGCCCCGGTAATACAGCTCGCCCGCACAGGGCACGGTCTTTCCCTCCACCACCTTGGTGGCGCAGACGTCGGACACGTTGGTCAGCCCGGTCAGTACCCCTTTGCCGTTTTCATCCCGCAGGCCGCGCTTGACCTGATAGCGATCGAACAGTTCGGGCGCGATCTGGTTGTGGTGCATCCCCATCTCGCTGAGCTCGCGGATCGCGGGCGTGATCGTCGAAAAATTGTAATTTCCCATCTGCTTCCCTCTCCGGCCCGCGCGTCTTTTTTGTGCGCGGCGGGCCTGTGCCCTTTTTTTCGGGCACCTTTTATCCCCGGCGGCGGGGCGGGGGCAGCGCGCGGCTTCCCCGCGGCCGCAGGGCAGGGCCGGGCCTTTTCGCTCTTCCGCCCGGCCGGCATCCCCGGCGTTTCTCCCTGCGCCGCCTTTTTCAATAATTATCTATTATATGCGGCGGCGGACGGCGGCGCAACCCCAAAACTGTAAACCTTTAGGAACGCTTGTTCCCGCTGAGACGCCCGATCTCCCACGCTGAGGCGTGAAAAAGGCGCGGTCCCCCGCCCCTGCCCGCGCCCTTTTGGGCAGGTCCTCTCGCACCGCGGGCGGCGGAGCGGGAGAGGACCATCTCAATTTGCCGAAAGCCCCGCAGCATTGCGGCGTCAGACGTCAGGCGCCCGGCAAAAAAGTCGCTCGCGGGGCTTATCGCCAGGCGGAAGAACCCGCCATCACAGTTTGCCGCAGGCAAACTTGCGGCATCGGCCGCCGAACCAAAGGTCCCCTGCAAAGCTTGCAGCCCAGCGGAAGAAAACGCCATCAAAGTTTGCCGCAGGCAAACCTGCAGCATCGGCCGCCGAGCCAAAGGTCCCCTGCAAAGTTTGCAGCCCAGCGGAAGAAACCGCTATCAAAGTTTGCCGCAGCCAAACCTGCGGCATCGGCCGCCGAACCAAAGGTTCCTTGCAAAGCCTGCAGCCCAGTGGAAGAACCCGCCATCAAAGTTTGCCGCAGGCAAACCTGCGGCATCGGCCGCCGAGCCAAAGGTTCCCTGCAAAGCTTGCAGCCCAGTGGAAGAACCAGCTATCAAAGTTTGCCGCAGGCAAACTTGCGGCATCGGCCGCCGAACCAAAGGTTCCTTGCAAAACTTTCAGCCGATGCGGCACAAAACACAAAAAATCCCCCATTCCGTCAAAAGGCGTTTGCACCGTCGGCACAGACCTGCCGGTGCAAACGCCTTTTTACTTTTGTCTCTTTTTCCCTGTTCAATTCAGGATGGCAAGCTCGCTCTCCGCGTCAAAAAGATGCAGTTTTGCGGTGTCGAATGCGACTTTCACATGGCTGCCGGTGCGGCTTGCCGTGGCCGGCGCCACCCGGGCAGTCATCTTTGCGCCGCGGCAGTCGAGGTACAGATAGACCTCGCTGCCCATCAGCTCGGAGACGTCCACGTCCGCCTCAAAGGTCTCCTGCGGATGGGCGGCCACAAAATCCGGGTCGTCCTTGATATCCTCGGGGCGGATGCCCACCTTTATGGCTTTGCCCTCGTACTGCTCCAGCCCGGGATTGGCCTTTACCTTTGCCGCGGGCACCGGCATGCTGCGGTCACCGAAATCACAGGCGAAGCCCCCGTCCTTTTGCACCAGCACCGCATCCAGGAAGTTCATCTGCGGGCTGCCGATAAAGCCCGCCACAAACATATTGCAGGGAAAGTCGTACAGGTTCTGCGGCGTGTTGACCTGCTGCACCACACCGTCTTTCATGACCACGATACGGTCGCCCATGGTCATGGCCTCGGTCTGGTCGTGGGTGACGTAGACAAAGGTGGTGCCCAGCCGCTTGTGCAGTTTGATGATCTCGGTGCGCATGGCGGTGCGCAGTTTGGCGTCCAGGTTGGACAGCGGCTCGTCCAGCAGAAAGACCGCAGGGTTGCGCACCATGGCGCGCCCCAGCGCCACGCGCTGCCGCTGGCCGCCGGACAGCGCCTTGGGCTTGCGGTCCAGCAGATGCTCGATATCCAGCACCTTTGCCGCCTCATGGACGCGCCGGTCGATCTCCTCTTTCGGGGTCTTGCGCAGTTCCAGGCCAAACGCCATATTTTTGTACACGGTCATGTGGGGATAGAGCGCGTAGTTCTGAAACACCATCGCGATGTCCCGGTCCTTGGGGGCCACGTCGTTCACCAGCCTGTCACCGATGTACAGCTCGCCCTTGGAGATCTCCTCCAACCCAGCGATCATGCGCAGGGTGGTGGATTTGCCGCAGCCGGAGGGTCCCACCAGGATGATGAATTCCTTGTCCTCGATCTCCAGGTTAAAATCCCTGACGGCAGTGACGTCGCCGGGGTAGATCTTATAGATGTTTCTCAGGCTGATGCTCGCCATAGCGTATCCCTCCACAGTATCGTCTGTTGTTGTGTTGTCGTCCGCCCTCCCCGTCCGGTTCAGCAACCAGCGGCCGAGAGGTTTTAATAGTATTAATTTGACCTTTTTGTGGGTTTCTAGTACAATGATATCACCAAAATATCGGAATACTATAGTAAAATATTGATGTGTGGTGTCAAATTTGATTTTTGATGCAAACGCGCTGTGCCGTGCCGGGGAACTGCTGGACCACCGCGGCAGCGCGCCCGTTCGGCTTTCCGCCGGGCTGTGGCTGGCCTGCCTCTCCCACGGGCGCTGCGGCGTCCAGGGCGGGCGGGAGGGACCGCTGCTGCTGGAGCCCGGCTGCCTGCTGCTGACCAGCGAGGCGCTGGTGCTCTGCCCCACCCTGCCCTGCCGCCTGGCCGGGGTGCGCTTTGCGGGGGCGCTGGCGGACCAGGTCGCGGCCGCGCTGGACGGAACGGTGGCCGAGGACGGCGGGCGCTGCCCCGGCGCGGCGGACGCACTGGCCCTGCTGGCCTCGGGCCGCGCCGCCCCCAGCCCGTCTTTCTGCTTTGACCTGCTCTGCCGGGCGGCGCGCCTCGACGAGGCCCCGCCCCGGGTGGCCCCGCTGGCGGCGCAGGCCATGGCGGCCATCCGCAAAAACTATGCCAGCCTGTACGGCGTGGACGAGCTGGCCGCCGCGCTGGGGGTGAGCAAGGGGCATCTGGTGCGCAGCTTTAAGGCCGCTGCCGGCATCACCCCCGGGCGCTATCTCACCTCGGTGCGGGTGGAAGCAGCAAAGCAGCTGCTGCGCTCCACCGACGCGCCGCTGGATCTGGTGGCCAGCCTGGCCGGTTTTTCCTGCGCCAATTACCTGTGCCGCGTCTTCAAGGCGGAGACCGGGTGCACCCCGGCGGCCTGGCGGGCTGCGCCCGGCCCGGGGGACGGCGCGCCCGCCCTGCCCATGGACGAGATCTACGTCTGACGCCCCACTTTTCGCGCGAAAAGTGCTATAATAAGGCAGAATACGCCGCGCCCGCCCCGCGGGCGCCCCGTCCAAGGAGGACCTCCATGCCGTCGTCCGATCTCGCCCTCGCCATCCTGTCCGCCCCCGCCCTTTCGCTGCTGCTGTTCGCCCTCTGCTGGGCGGTGCGCCCCGGGCTGCTGGGCGGTTTTCTGGCAAACCTCACCGTCCTGCTGGGCGGCGCGGCCTTTGCCTGGTTCGCTTTGTCCAGCCGCAGCCTTGCGGCCCAGGCTTTGCTCGCCCTGCTGGGCATCGCGGCCGCGCTGGTGATGCTGTTCGGCCTCTATCTGCTGATCGTCCTGCTGCTGCTCAACAGCCGGGTCATGCTGCAGCGGGAGCGGCCGCGCCTGGCAAATATGCTGACCCTGCTGCTGGCGCTGGGCCTGATCGCCCTGGTGGCGCTGGCCGCCTTTGACCCGCTGCGCTGGCTGCCCGCGCCGGTGCGCAGCTTTTTGGGCGGCTGTTCGCTGATACTGCCCTATCTGCTTTTCGACGCGGTGAATTTTCTCACCGCAGCAGGCCTCTGCGCCCTGCACCGCCCGCTGGGCAGGCTGGATTATATCCTTGTACTGGGCAGCGGCCTGACCGGCGGCGACCAGGTGCCGCCGCTTCTGGCCGGCCGCATCGAGCGCGGCCTGCGTCTTTATGAAAAGCAGAAGCGCCGCGGCCGCGCGCCCAAGCTGCTTTTTTCCGGCGGCCAGGGGCCGGACGAGACGGTGGCGGAAGCACAGGCCATGCGGCGCTATGCGCTGTCCGCCGGCGTGCCGGAAAAGGACATCCTGGTGGAGGACAACTCCCGCAGCACGGCGGAAAACCTGAAATTTTCCAAAAAGATCATGGAACTGCGCAGCGAGGGCCGCTTCCGCTGTGTTTTTGTCTCCAACGGTTACCATCTGCTGCGCGCCTCGATGATCGCCCGCCGGCAGGGGCTGCGGGCCCGCGGGGTGGGGGCGAGGACCGCCGCCTATTATCTGCCCAATGCTCTGCTGCGCGAATATATCGCGGTCAGCGCCATGGGCAAGCGGCGGCATCTGGCCGTCTGCGGGATCATCGCGCTGGGCAGCGCGATCCTTGCGGCGGCCGCGGCCCTGAAGTGAGTTTTTCCTCTTCCCGCGGCCGGGGCGTCAGACGGTCGCGGGGGCAGGCAGGCGCAGCGCGGGGGCTTTGCCGTCCCGTCCGCCGCGGCAAAGCTGCTTTTTACAGGGCCGGGCGCTGATATTTAACAATTTCTTCATGTCATCTGTTTGACACTGTATAGCTCGCGGTGTAAAATAAGTGAGTATATGCGCGCGGGCTCGACCCGCGCGCGGCCGGCGTTTTGCGCGCCGGTTCACGACAATTTTGTAAAAAGATTAGGCGGTAATCAAATGGCTTTTCTCGAAAAGATTTTCGGCAGCTTTTCCGACAAAGAGCTGAAAAAGATCAAGCCCATCGCGGATCAGGTGCTGGCGCTTGAGGGCAAGTATAAAGCGTTTTCCGACGAGCAGCTGCAGGCGGTGACCCCCGCCCTGAAAGAGCGGCTGGTAAATGGCGAGACGGTGGACGACATCCTGCCGGAGGCTTTTGCCACCTGCCGCGAGGCGTCCTACCGGGTGCTGGGCATGCGCCATTTCCCCGTGCAGGTCATCGGCGGCATCGTGCTGCATCGCGGCGAGATCGCCGAGATGAAAACCGGCGAGGGCAAAACGCTGGTGGCGACGCTGCCGGTCTATCTCAACGCCCTTGCCGGCGCGGGCGTGCATGTGGTCACGGTCAACGACTATCTGGCCAAGCGCGACTCTGAGTGGATGGGCAAGGTCTATCGCTTTTTGGGGCTTTCCGTGGGCCTGGTGACCCATGACATGCCGGGGGCCGAGCGCAAACGCGCCTATGCCTGCGACGTCACCTACGGCACCAACAACGAGCTGGGCTTCGACTATCTGCGGGACAATATGGTCACCTATAAAGAGCAGATGGTGCAGCGCGGCCACGCCTATGCCATTGTGGACGAGGTGGACTCCATCCTCATCGACGAGGCCCGCACCCCGCTGATCATCAGCGGCGAGGGCGACAAGTCCACCGATCTGTACCGGGATGCCGACGCGTTCGTCAAGCGGCTGAAAAAGAAAGTCTTTGCCGACGTGGACGACAAAGAGGAGCACGACGACGAGGTGGAGGACGACGTGGACTACATCGTCGTCGAAAAGCAAAAGACCGTCACCCTGACCCAGAACGGCATCAAGCGGGCCGAGGCCCATTTTCATATCGAGAACCTGGCCGACGCCGAAAACATGACCCTTTCGCACCACATCAACCAGGCCATCCGCGCCCACGGCATCATGAAGCGGGACGTGGACTATGTGGTGAAGGACGGCGAGGTCATCATCGTCGACGAGTTCACCGGCCGCCTGATGCTGGGCCGCCGTTTCAACGAGGGCCTGCATCAGGCCATCGAGGCCAAAGAGGGCGTCAACGTCCAGAAAGAGTCCAAAACGCTGGCGACCATCACGTTCCAGAACTATTTCCGCATGTACAAAAAGCTGGCCGGCATGACCGGTACCGCCAAGACCGAGGCCGACGAGTTCAACGAGATCTACGGCCTCAACGTGGTGGAGGTGCCCACCAACCGGCCCATCGTGCGCCGGGACATGGACGACGTGGTCTACAAAACCGAGCGCGGCAAGTTCAACGCCGTCATCGAGCAGATCGTGGAGAGCCACGCAAAGGGCCAGCCGGTGCTGGTGGGCACCATCAGCATTGAAAAAAGCGAGCTGCTCTCCAAAATGCTTCGGCCCCACGGCATCAAGCATGAGGTGCTGAACGCCAAGTATCACGAAAAAGAGGCCGAGATCGTGGCCCAGGCCGGCAAATTCGGCGCGGTGACCATCGCCACCAACATGGCCGGACGCGGTACCGACATCATGCTGGGCGGCAACGCCGAATTCATGGCCAAGGCCGACCTGCGCCGCCAGGGGTTTGACGACGAGCTGATCGCAGAGGCCGACGGCCATGCCGACACCAGCGACCCCGAGATCCTCAAGGTGCGCGCCGCTTTCAGCGAAGCGCTGGCAAAGTACCGGCCCATCGTTGCGGATGAGGCCGAAAAGGTCAAGGCCGCGGGCGGCCTGTTCATCATCGGCACCGAGCGGCACGAATCCCGCCGCATCGACAACCAGCTGCGCGGCCGTTCCGGCCGCCAGGGAGACCCGGGCGCGACCCGGTTTTTCCTCAGCCTGGAGGACGACCTGATGCGCCTGTTCGGCGGCGAGCGGGTACAGAACCTGATGGACACCCTCGGCGTCGATGAGGATATGCCCATCGAGAACCGCATGATCACCAGCACCATCGAAAGCGCCCAGAAAAAGATCGAGGGCCAGAACTTCAGCATCCGCAAAAACGTCCTCTCCTTTGACGACGTCATGAACCAGCAGCGCGAGATCATTTACGGGCAGCGCAACAAGGTGCTGCAGGGCGACGACGTGTCTGAAAGCGTGCGCAGCATGATGGAGGATTCCATCCGGGAGACCGTGGCCCAGTACACCGCGGGCGATCTGTCCAAAGAATGGGATCTCTCCGGCTTGCGGGACCACTACCGCGGCTGGCTGTGCCGCGACACCGACTTCCAATACGGCGAGGAGGAGCTTGCCTCCCTGCAGCGGGATGCGGTATCGGATCTTCTGATCCAGCGCGCCCGCGGCATCTGCGAAAGCAAAGAGCGGGAGTACGGCAGCCAGATGATGCGCGAGCTGGAGCGGGTCGTGCTGCTGCGGGTCGTGGATACCAAATGGATGGAGCACATCGACAATATGGATGAGCTGCGCAAGGGCATCTATCTGCGCAGCTACGGCCAGCGCGACCCGGTGGTGGAGTACCGCATCGAGGGCTTCGACATGTTCGACGGGATGGTGGCCTCCATCCGCGAGGACACCACCCGCATGCTGCTGACGGTGAAGATCCGCACCAAAGAGGAACCCAAACGCGAGCAGGTGGCTATCCCGGTGGGCGAGGGCGTGGGCGGCACCAAAACCAACACCAAGACCCCGCAAAAGGTCAAAAAGATCGGCCGCAACGACCTGTGCCCCTGCGGCAGCGGCCTGAAGTGGAAAAAGTGCAACTGCAAGGAATACCATCCCGACCTGTGACGGCCGCAAAGCGCCCCGGCCTGCCCTGTTGAATCAGGGCCCGGCGGGGAATGCGGTTCCGGGAATGCCGCAAAGCATCCGGCAGTAAGAGGGATCCCCCGCCCGTTTTAAGATGGGCGGGGGATTTTTTGTCTGCTGCGCCCGCCGGCAACGGGGCGGCCTGCTTTCAACCCAGATGTCCTCGCGGGCGGCGGCCTCTTTTGCATTTCGCCGGCTTACCGGGCGTCCCTGTTTCCAAGCGCGCCGCTCTTTCGAGCGGCGCGTTTGTTTTTTCGGGCGAACTTGTTTCTCTACTGAGGATCTCTGCCGGGCTTTTGCCCCTGTTTTCCTGCGTTGCCCGGCGTTTTTTCTGCTCCCTCACGGCGGTTTCCGATTCCGTCGTGGTGCTGTCCCGCGCCGCCCCGGCGGTTTCCCGCGTCGTCTCGGTAGCTTTCTGCGCCGTCCCTGTGTTTCCCCGCGCTCTGCCGGTGCGGCCATTGGCGCTACCGGCGCTTGTGTCCCATCCGTGTGCCGCTGTGCTTTTCCCGTCCGGGACCGGCGGCGAGATTTCCGGCCTCTTCTTTTTGTGTGCCTCCGCAGCATCGTCCGGGCCTGAGGCGCCCCCCCTCTCCCCCAGGGGCACCGGCAAGGTTGTCGTCCGGCATATGGTATCTCTCCCTCTCGGTCTGCACGGAGGGAGACTGTGCGCCGCTTAGACGGGCGCCCCGGCAGGACACGGGCGTGGAAAAACGCCTCTGCCTGTGGTAAAATAGTCAAAAGGAAAACGGTCCCCGGCCGCCGGAAAACGGTCCCGCCGCTGCGCGGCCCGCCGGGGCGCCGGAAAAGGTCCATAAAAAGGAGAGATGCAAACGATGCGGCAACCGAAATGGTGGCAGGACGCGGTGGTTTACCAGGTCTATCCGCGCAGCTTTTACGACGCCAACGGCGACGGGGTGGGAGACCTGCGCGGCATCACGGAAAAGCTGGACTATATCGCCTCGCTGGGGGTGGATGTGGTCTGGAGCTGCCCATTTTTTGTCAGCCCCTGGGCGGACGGCGGCTACGACATCGCCGACTACCGCGCCGTCGACCCGGCTTTCGGCACCATGGAGGATTTTGAGGCCCTGGTGGCGGGCGTCCATGCCCGCGGCATGAAATTCGTCATGGACTTTGTGGGCAACCACACCTCTGACGAGCACCCCTGGTTCCAGGCGGCGCTGGCGGACAAAAACAGCCCTTATCACGATTACTACACCTTCCGCCCCGGCAAAGACGGGCGGGAACCCAGCAACTGGGCCAGCATCTTCGGCGGCAGCGCCTGGGAGTATGTGCCCGCGCTGGACGAATATTACCTGCACCTGTTCGCCAAAAAACAGCCCGACCTGAACTGGGAAAACCCGCAGGTGGTGGAAGAGGTCCTTTCCATCCTGGAATTCTGGGCCGACAAGGGGGTGGACGGCTACCGGCTGGACGCCATCAACTACCTGTACAAGGAACCCGGCTACCCCGACGTGGAGCCGCTGCCCGGTTCCCCTTACGGCTTTGCCACTGCACACTACGCCAACAAGCCCAGGGTGCACGAGCATTTCCGCACCCTGCGCAGCCGGGTGATGGGGCCGCGCGGCCTTTCCACTGTGGCCGAGGTGGCGTATCTCGACGACGAGACCGCCCGCGGCTATGCCGACCCCGCCCGCGGCGAACTGGATATGCTCTACCTGTTCGACGTGCTGAACGTGGACCAGCAGGGCTTTGACAAATTTTCTCCCCTGCCGCTGGACCTGCCCCGCTTCAAGCAGGCCCTGGCCCACTGGCAGCAGGTGCTGCACGGGCACGGCTGGCTGGCGCTGTTTTTGGGCAACCACGACCAGCCCCGGGCGGTGAGCCGCTTTGGCGACGAGGGCCGATACCGGGCCCGTTCCGCAAAGATGCTGGCAAACGCCATGTACTTTTTGCAGGGCACTCCCTATCTCTACCAGGGGGAAGAGCTGGGCATGACCAACCCGCACTATACGTCCTTATCCCAGTTTAAAGACGTGGAGGCGCTGGACGCGCTGCGGGCAGGGCTTGCCCGGGGCGAGAGCGAGCAGCACTGGCTGGAACTGCTGAACGCCCGCTCGCGCGACTGCGGCCGCGCACCGTTCTCCTGGAATGACGGCCCGGCCGCAGGGTTCACCGCCGGCACGCCCTGGATGGACCCCTGCGCCGACGCCGCCCAGATCAATGCCGCCGCGGAGGAAAACGATCCCGACTCGGTGCTGAATTTCTACCGCACCCTCATCCGCGTGCGCAAGGGCCGCCCCTCGGTCTTGTGGGGACGCACGGACTTTCTCGTGCCGGAGGATCCGGACCTGTTTGTCTACACCCGCACGGCGGAGGAAGAGGCGCTGCTTTCAGTAAACAATTTTTCCGGCGAGGAGCGGCACTTCCCGCTGCCCCAGGGCTTTGCCGGAGGCGAGCTGCTGCTGTCCAACTGCGGCGCGCCGCAGCTGGATGAAGAGGGCGTCCTCACCCTGCGGCCGTGGGAGGGCTTTGTCCTGCTGCGCAAACAGCAGCCGTGACAGGGACCGCTGTCCCGGCCCCGCCCTTTGGCCCCGCGCATCCGCGCGGGAGACGGCGCGCAAAGCCGATCGGAAAAAGCATCGTCTGGCTTTGGGCCCGCACGCCCGCGCGGAAGACGCCTGCGGCTGCGGGCGGGCAAAGGCGGCTCCCCCTCTCTTTGCGCCCGCGCTCCCGCGGCGGGAGACGCTCCCCAAAAAGGGCATCTCCTCTTTTACACCGCAATTTTACACAGCAAAGAAAACAGCCGCCGGCTGTTTCTCCCCTCCCCGCTTCTCCGCTTTTGGGCGGGGCACGCCTCTCAAAATATGCCGTTTCAGATCCGGGCAAGGCCGGCTTTGCGAGACCGGGCGTTTGCATCCGCCTGTGTCCCGGCGGCGGCTGCAAACCGGGGAGGACCGTCTCTTTCTGCTGTGCTCCCCCGCATCAACATAGAAAAACAGGGTGCAGCCCCGCCGGGGCCGCACCCTGTTTTTCTATATTCACCGCCCAGCTTATTCCATGCCGGCAGTGATGATGGACATCTTGTAGACCTCTTCGGCGCTGCACCCGCGGGAGAGATCGTTGATATTGGCGGCCAGGCCCTGCAGGATGGGACCCACGGCCTCAAACCCGCCCAGCCGCTGGGCGATCTTGTAGCCGATGTTGCCCGCGTTGATATCCGGGAATACAAAGACGTTCGCCTCGCCCGCCACCCGGGAGCCGGGCGCTTTCAGCTTGCCCACCTCCGGCGCAAAGGCCGCGTCGAACTGCAGTTCGCCCTCCACAGGGAAAGGCAGATCCATATCTTTCAGCAGGGCGGCGGCGGCGCGCACCTTGTCCACATCCTCGCCCTTGCCGGAGCCCAGCGTGCTGTAAGACAGCAGCGCCACCTTGGGGTCGATGCCGAAAAAGCTGGCGGTCTTGGCGGTCTCGACGGCGATCTCCACCAGCTCTTCCGCGCTGGGGTGCAGGTTGATGGCGCAGTCAGCCATGGCGTAGCGCTCCGGTTTGCCGTCCGCGCCGGTGCGGTCCATGATGAAGCAGCTGGAGACGATCTTGCTGCCGGGACGGGTCTTGACGATCTGCAGGGCCGGGCGCACGGTGTCGGCGGTGGAATAGGTCGCCCCGCCCAGCAGGCCGTCGGCCAGCCCCAGCTTTACATACATGGTGCCGAAATAATTGGCCTTTTTCAGCGCCGCCGCGCACTCGTCAGCGGTCATCTTGCCTTTGCGCAGCTCGGTCATCTTGTCCACCATGGCTTCGAAACCGTCATAGTGCATCGGGTCGACGATCTCAATGCCCTCGATGTCAAAGCCGGCGTTTTCCGCCGCGGCCCGCACCGCCTCCGGCTCCCCCACCAGCACAGGGGTCAGCAGCCCTTCCCGGTGCAGGCGGCTGGCGGCCTCCAGAATGCGGGGGTCGCAGCCCTCTGTGTAGATCAGGCGTTTGTTTTTGATTTTCAGTGTCTCGACCAGTTTTTCCAGCATACCTTTTGTACTCCTTTCACTCCCGCCGCCGCAGCACAGGGCGGCGCTGTGTTCCGATGCTATTGTACCACGTTCCGGCGCACAAAACAGCCTGTTTCAGTAATCTTTTTCATGTCCCATATAAAAATATACCCGCGCGTACATGACAAAGGTAAACAGCATCATCCCGGTGCACAGCGCGATCAGGGCGTTTGCCAGGCCCAGCGGGATCTCCACCCAGAGAATGAGCGTGAAAACCACCAGATAAAACACAAATGTGCACACCTTGCCAAACCACTTCGCACCGTCCAGCTTTTTGCCCCGCCGCAGCATCACCAGGCCCGCCACGGTCATGAACCCCTCTTTCAGCAGATAGACGACCACCAGCGCCACCACCCAGCGGTAGCGGGTGGCAAGACAAAAGATGACCGCGCCCTCGGTGAGCTTGTCCGCCACCGGGTCCAGCAGGATGCCCAGCTCGGTGATCTGGTTCAGGCGGCGCGCCAGCCGCCCGTCGAACAGATCGGTAAAGCCCGAAACGCCGATCACCACCGCGGCCAGCGCAAAGTCGCGGGTGCTCTGCGCCCGCAGATAAAGCCACACAAAGAGCGGGATCAGCAGCAGCCTGAAATAGCTGAGAAGATTGGGGATGGTAAAGACCTCCCGCAGGGTCGGCTTTTTCATCATAGGCTTTTTCCCTTCCCGCGCGCTGCGGGCCCCCGCCGCGCCGCTTGTTTTCCATTAATACGAGGCGGGACCCATAATCGCCTCAAATTGACATTTTACGATAACTTTATTAATTTTTTGTGAACAGAGCTTCATTTTACAAAAACAGGGGGGCGGAAATTTTCCGCCCCCCGTCAGCTTCGCCGGGGCTGTTGTCCCGGAGAATCCCTTTATCACGCCCCAGCCGTTTTACAGGTTGGAGAGGATGTACATCAGCACAAAAAGCAGCGAGAGGATGTACATCAGCACCGGCACTTCCTTGAATTTGCCGCGGAAGACCTTGATGACCACCCAGCTGATGAACCCAAAGCCGATGCCGTCGGTGATGGAATAGGCAAAGGGCATCATGGCGATGGTCAAAAAGCAGGGCATGGCGATCTCAAAATCGCTCCAGTCGATGCGCGCGGCCGACTTGAGCATCAAGATGCCCACGATGATGAGGGCCGGGGCGGTAGCTGCGCCGGGGATGATGCCGGCCACAGGGGCCAGCACGCAGGAGGCGAGGAAGCAGAGGCTGACCACCAGGCTGGAGAAACCGGTGCGGGCGCCCTCGCTGATGCCGGTGGAGGACTCGACGAAAGTCGTGACGGTGGAGGTGCCCAGGCAGGCGCCCGCGCAAGTGGCGACGGCGTCGGCGATCAGGGCGCGGTCGCCGTGGGGCAGCTCGCCCTTTTCATTCAGCATGCCCGCGTTGCCAGCGGTGCCGATCAGGGTGCCCACGGTGTCGAACATGTCGCAGATGGTGAAAGTGACGATGGCGGTGATCAGCGGCAGCACGCCCATGCTCAGCAGGCCGCCGAAATCCATCTGCATAAAGGTGGGGGCCAGCGAAACGCCGGACAGGGTGATCTCGCCGGGCAGGGTGGTCAGGCCCATGGGGATACCGATGACGGTGGTGACCAGAATGCCGATGAGCATGGCCGCCTTGACGCCGCAGGCCATCAGGATGCCGGTGACGAGCAGGCCGATCAGGGCCAGCAGAGGCGCGCCGGAGGTGATGTTGCCCAGATCCAGCAGGTTGCCGTCAGCCACCACGATGCCGGCGTTGAGCAGGCCCACCAGGGCGATGAACAGGCCGATACCGGCGCTGATGGCGTTTTTGAGCGGGGCGGGGATGGCGTCGATCACCTGCTTGCGCAGCGGGGAGACCGTGATGGCCAGGAAGAGCAGGCCGGAGATAAAGACGATGGCCAGCGCCTGCTGCCAGGTATACCCCATGCCAAAGCAGACGGTAAAGGTGAAAAAGGCGTTGAGGCCCATGCCGGGGGCCTGGGCAAACGGCACGTTGGCCAGCAGCGCCGTCACCGCCGTGCCGACGGCCGCCGAAATGCAGGTGGCAAGCATCACCGCGTTGAAATCCATGCCCGTCTGGGACAGAAAATTCGGGTTGACGAAGATGATGTACGCCATGGCAAAAAAGGTCGTAAAGCCGCCCGCGACCTCTTTGCCGACTGTGGTGCCATGCTCCTTCAGCTTGAACATTTTCTCCATGAAACAAACTCCTCCATTTTTTGGTGCGCGTTGCCCCGCGTCCATATTTCCAAAGGGGGCGCAGCCCCCGTATGGCCCCTGTGCCCAAAACAAAAAGCGGCCGGATCACCGGCCGCCCTGAGCTTCTCTCAGAAAAAAACAAAACACAAAGGAAAGGGCCGCAGCTCGCGCACGTCCCGTTCTGTTTTTTCCAATAGTCGCGCCATTTACGGCGGCGCGGTAGAAACTCTGGACCCGTATTATCCATATTATATTGGCTTATTCAATTTTTTTGAGGCAATATCCTGCAAAAGATTTTCACCTTTTGTTCACAATCTAATTTTAGGCCATCCCGGCGGGAAACACAAGCCGCAGTTTTGCCCAAACTTTTTGCTGAATCGGCATAAGACTACAGCAGATTGCAGGATTCAGGTCAAAGATCCCCTCACCCGTTTTATCCGATCGCTGCTCTCAGCGCCGAAAACCAGCCGCTCAAACGCCGCCCTGGGCATGGGTCTTGCCAGATAAAAGCCCTGGATGGCGTCGCAGCCCTCGCGGCGCAGCCATTCCAGCTGCTCTTTCCGCTCGATGCCCTCCGCCACGGTGCTGATGCCCAGCTCTTTTGCCATGGAAAGGACGCTGGCGACGATGGCGCGCCCGCGGGAGCGGCTGGCAAAGTCGTCAAAGAACCGCTTGTCCAGCTTCAGCTCGTCAAAGGGGATACTGTCCAGCAGGTTCAGCGAGGAATACCCCGAGCCAAAATCGTCCATTGAGACCCGGAAGCCCGCGTCGTGCAGCTCCCGTGTCACCTCTACCAGCGCCCCGGCGTTGTCCAGCGCCGCGCTCTCGGTGATCTCGAGCACGATCATCCGCGGCGGCACGCCATAGCGGCGGACCGTGCCCAGCAGCCGCTGCAGGTAATCGGCCCGGTACAGGTGCAGGCGCGACTGGTTCACCGAGACGGGCACAGGGTCAAAGCCCGCGTCCAGCCACTCCCGCAAAAAGAGGCAGACCTCCTCCAGCACATAAAAGTCCAGCTCGGTGATCGAGCCGTTCTCTTCCAGCACCGGGATGAA
The DNA here is from genome assembly GCF_014287275.1 of Anaerofilum hominis. GTDB lineage: Bacteria > Bacillota > Clostridia > Oscillospirales > Ruminococcaceae > Pygmaiobacter > Pygmaiobacter hominis. The sequence goes on along the minus strand of NZ_JACONZ010000002.1, from coordinate 446,324 downwards.
ATCCCCCGGCGACAGCAGTCCGCGGCGCGGGTCGTCCCAGCGCACCAGCGCCTCCGCACCGGTCACCCCGCCGCCCGCGGCGGAAAACTGGGGCTGCAGATAGACCACGAACTCGTGGGCCGCGAGCGCCGCGTCCAGGTTCGCCTCCACCGCCCGGCGCAGCTGTTCCCGCTCGTGCAGGGACACATTGTAAAAGCTGACCCGCTCCTGTCCGCCCCGGCCGGCGTCCAGGGCTGTTTTAGCGCGGTCCAGCAGCACGCTGATCTCCCTCACCTTTGCGTCCTCCGCGGTGAGCAGATAGACGCCGCAGTGCACCGAGAGCACAAACTGCCGCCCCTGCTGCGGGATCTCCCGCTCAAGGCGGGCGGCGAGCTTTTCTCCCAGCCCGCGCAGCCCCTGGGGGCTGTACCGCCCGGTGAGCAGATAAAAATTGTCCGCTTCCCCCCGCGCATAGAGGTCGCCCTCGCCCAGTTCTTTCTGCAGCATGCGCCCCACGGCCGCCAGCAGCCGGTCGCCCTCGGCAAAGCCGAACAGCTCATTGACGGTCCTAAAACCGCTCAGGTTGAAGATCATCACCGCCATCGGCGGCCCCGCCTGACGCTCCAGCCGGCGGGTCGCCTCCATCCGGAAGCGGTTTTTATTGTACAGGTCGGTGACCGGGTCCACATACGCCAGCCGCTGGGCCTCCTGGCGGCTCTTCTGCCGCACCCGCAGCACAAACCCCAGCGCAGAGGCAAACAGCAGCGAAAGCACCAGCAGCAGCTCCACCGTGGTGCGGGTAAACTGCCGGGCCTGCCTCTCGACGACCGCCTGCGGCACCACGCTGAACAGATACCAGTCCTGGACCCCTACCGGCGTGTAGGTCACCAGCACCTCCAGCCCGGTGGGGGTCCTGTGGGCAAAAGTGCCGCTCTCCCCCGCCGCCATGCGGTCCTGCACCAGGCGCATCTCTTTTGGGCTCTCAAAATTGGCCTCGTCCTCAAAGGCGTTGAGGATCTCCTGGTCGGCGTTCTCGTTGGCGCTGTGCATCAAAAAGGTGCCGTCCGCTTTCAGGATGTGGGCAAACCCGCTGCCGTCAAAGGAGGAGCCCCCCAGCGCGTCCCGGAAAAGTTCGTTGTCAAACACAGCGGTCAGCACCCCGATGGGCGCGCCCGCCGGGTCCGCCTGCCGGTAGATGGGCACCGCATAGGTATTGATGTATCCGCTGTCCGCCAAAGGGTCGGAACGGGTGTCGTCCAGATATCGCTCTCCGTCCATGGCATGGCGGAAAAAGGGCTCGTCCCGCACGTTGCGCTCAGCGGCGGAAACGGCCTCGTAGCTGACGGCATAGACCGTGCCGTCCGGCGCGATCATGGCCATGCGGCGGAAATGGTTGTTCAAATTTTCGCGGAACAGCCTGGGCAGCAGCGTCTCGAACGTTTCCCCGCTCTCGCCGATGGCCCGGGCCGCCGCCTCCAGCGCGTTGAAATCGCCCTCGATCTGCTTTTCGATCACTGCGGCGCTCTGGCGCGCCACCTCCAGAAGATAGCGCTCGGACTGTTCCTCCTGATCCTTTAAAACAGAAAACAGATATCCGCAGCCCAGCGCCATCACCAGGGCGGCCGCAAGCGCCGTGGCAAGGATCGTTTTCAGGATCGTCTTTTTCTCCGCCTGCATGGCGCCCTCCCCGTCCGGACAAGCAGTCACTAAACCTAATATTCCATTATAAAATATAAAGGCTTTTATGACCTGTGTCAACCGATTCTGTCCGGCCGGCACCCAGGCGATCATCTTTAATGAACTATTCTTTCTTTTCTCGTTGTTTCAGGATCTTTACTCCTTTTTGCGCCTTTGCCGCGGCCGCTGCGCCGCGCGGGCCCCGTTTGATTTTTTCTCTTCGCTTCTATAAAATAGGACGAAAAGGAAGGGGGCGGCCGGATGGACAAGGAGCGGTTCGACGCGCTCTGTCTGCAGGAGCAGGCGGCGGACGGCGGGATCGGCACGCTGGGAGAAAAGCGGCTGCACCGGGTGCTGAAAACGTATTTTGAACCCCGGGCGGCATGCCGGGAGCGGCCCTTTGCCGGGTACGTCGCCGATATCCTGAACGAGGAAGGCGTCACCGAAGTGCAAACCCGCAACTATGGCGCGCTGCGCAAAAAGCTGGACGCCTTTCTGCCCCTGGGGCCAGTGCGGGTGGTGTGCCCGCTGCCGGCGCGAAAATGGATCAGCTGGGTCGACCCCGCCACCGGCGAGATCTCCGCGCGCCGCCCCTCCCCCAAGCACGGCGCCCCCATCGACGCGTTTTATGAGCTGATGCGCATCGCCCCGGTGCTGGCCCACCCCAACCTGACGCTGCATCTGCTGCTTTTTGACGCGGACGAATACCGCATGCGGGACGGCTGGGACAAAAGCGGCAAGCGCGGCTCGACCCGGGCCGAGCTGCAGCCCCTTTCTCTGCGCGCCGAACAGGAGGTGCGCGGGCCGGCGGCCTACGCCGCCCTGCTGCCCGCAGGCCTGCCGGACCCGTTTACCCTGCGGGAGCTGCGCGCGGCTGCACGGCGCAGCGAAACGCTCTGCCGCCGCGCGGTCTACACGCTGGAAAAGGTCGGCGCCCTCCGCCGCGCGGGCAAGCGCGGGCGCGAACTTCTGTACCGGCGCTCTTGCCCGCCGGAGGGGGAAGCGCGCATTACCGGCAGCCCTTGAGCTTTGCGCGCGAATGTGTTAGCATGTCCGTAAAAGCAAGAGAACAGCTCCGGCGGGCGGGCAGCCGCCGCGCCGGCGAAGGGAAGCGATGATATTGAAAGAACTGCGCGCGGAACAGATCACCAGCGCCGTGCGGGAGCTGTGCATCGAAGCCAACTACCAGCTGCCGCCGGATGTGACCGCCTGCATCCGCGCCTGCCGCGAGCGGGAGAGCTGGCCGGTGGCAAAAGAGATCCTGGGCAATATCCTGGACAATGTCCAGGCCGCCGCAGGCGGAGATTATCCCCTTTGTCAGGACACCGGGCTGGCCTGCGTTTTCATCCGCCTGGGGCAGGACGTACACATCAGCGGCGACCTGAGGGCGGCCGTGGACGAGGGGGTGCGGCAGGGCTACCGGGACGGATACCTGCGCGCCAGCGCGGTGCGCGATCCGCTGCAGCGCGTCAACACCGGCGACAACATGCCGGCCCTGCTCACCGTGGAGCTTGCGCCCGGCGAGGACTGCGAGATCACAGTGGCCCCCAAGGGGTTCGGCAGCGAAAACATGGGGGCGCTGAAAATGCTGCGCCCCAGCGACGGCGCGGCAGGCGTGCGCCGGTTCGTGCTGGACACCGTCAGGGCCGCCGGGCCGAACCCCTGCCCGCCCATCGTGGTCGGGGTGGGGGTGGGCGGCAGCTTTGACAAGGTCGCCCTGTGCGCCAAACGCGCCCTGCTGCGCCCGCTGGGACAGCATCATCCCGACCCGGTGTGGGCGGCGATGGAAGAAGAACTGCTGGACGGGATCAACGCCCTGGGCATCGGCCCGCAGGGGTTCGGCGGCCGCACGACGGCGCTTTCAGTCGCCATTGAGACCATGCCCACCCACATCACCGCCCTGCCCGTGGCGGTGAACATCAACTGTCATGTCACCCGCCATGCACGGCGGGTGCTGTAGAGGAGGCGCGCGCCATGACTGAGATCACCACCCCTTTCACCCGGGAACAGGCCGACCGCCTGCGGGCCGGCGACAGCGTGCTGTTCACCGGCACCCTCTATACCGCCCGGGACGCCGCCCACGCCCGCCTCTGTCAGGCGCTGGAAACAGGGGCGCCCCTGCCCTTTGATCTCCGGGACGCCGTCATCTACTACGTGGGGCCGACCCCCGCCCGGCCCGGCCATGTCATCGGCAGCGCCGGGCCCACCACCAGCTACCGCATGGACACCTATTCCCCGGCGCTCCTCGAGCAGGGCCTGCGCGGCATGGTGGGCAAAGGGCTGCGCGGCCCGGACGTCGTCGAGGCCATGCGCCGCCATCACGCGGTCTATTTCGGCGCGGTGGGCGGCACCGGCGCGCTGATCGGCCGCTCGATCAAAACCGCCGAAATCATCGCCTATGAGGATCTGGGCACCGAAGCGGTGCGCCGGCTGACGGTGGAGCGGCTGCCGCTGACCGTGGTCATCGACACACTGGGCAACAACCTGTATGAGCTGGGGCCCCGGCGTTATCTGGAGAATCTGGAATGACCGATCTTGCGTCCCCTGGGCCAGCCTCGCGCCGGGACGCGGACAGGTCAAAAACGATTGCGGAGAGTATGCGCGCAGCCCCGGGCTGCGGGACGCGTACTCTCTCTTTTTAGGGAGCAGCAGAAAACGCCGGGCCGCCGGCTTTGCGGCGCTGGGCGGTCGAACCCCACGATTTTGGATGCAGCGTAGGCGAAAACCAAAAACGCGATCCTGTATGGATCACCCCGCATGTTTGAACCTGTGCTGCGCCAAAATCGTATGGCTCGACTCTTGTTTCCTTGTCCGGATCCGGTTTCTCCCTATCCCTGTTTTTTCCTTTTGATGACATCCGGCAGGAGGAGACCGCCTGCCCGCAGACAGGCGCTTTCGGTGCGGGGCAAAGCCTTTGGCCGCGGCAGGTTTATCTCTGTGTTCCCCTCCTCGTTCGATATAGGATGCGAAAACGCTTTCATCCGGCCCGGCAAGACGGAAAGCCTTTTTCGCCGATAAAACAAAGACAGCGGCAGGCCCTGCGCGGTCTGCCGCTGTTTTTGTTGGAAGATTTTTTGCCGTCCGCTGCCGCACAAATCGCCGGCCGGAAAACGCGCAGCCCCGCGGCACGTTGCCGCGATACGCCGCAGACCGCGCGGCGCTGCTCCTTTCCGTTCACTCATGCAGTTCCAGCGGCAGGCCGTCCGGGTCGAAGAAAAAGGTAAAGGGCTTGCCGGAAAACTCGTCGATCCGCACCGGCTCGGTGGCGATCCCCATGGCATTCAGGGCGGCTGCTTCCTGCTCCACGCTTTCCACCCGGAAAGCGAGATGACGCAGCCCCAGCGCCTCCGGCCGGGTGGGGCGGGCCGGCGCCTGCGGGGCGCTGAAGATCTCCAGTTCCAGTTCCCCCACGACAAGGTCCAGCTTCCAGTCGCCGCGCTGGGGGCGGTAATTCTCCCGTATCACCGCAAATCCCAGCAGGTCCACATAAAAATGACGGCTCTTCTGATAATCTTTCACCAGGATCGCCACGTGGTGCACCGCTTTTAAACTCATAAAACACTCCCTCTTTCTTCCCGCAGCCGGCTCTCGCCGCCGGGGAACGCCTCTTGCGTGAGCCTGTTCCCGCCCATTATAGCACAGACCTTTCCCCTGCGGAAAGTTTGTCTTTTGCAGAAGGACAAGTGGTTTTCGCCACCTTTTTATGCTATAATAAAAGCGACCGCAGCGAAGCGGAGGCCGTGCGGGGAGCCACCCGCCCGGCTGCACCGCGGCGGCGGGGCAAAGCCATTGAGACGGCAATTATCCGTGCACGCCGAAAATGCGCTTGAAATGCTGCGGCGCCGTCTTTTTGCCGGATCATCCCCTGGAGAAGCTGCCGCAGCAGCTGTCCAGGGCCCCGGCCGGCCCTTTTGCTGCTGTCTGGCACGGCGGCGAAGAGAACATCCGTTAAAATAAGCAGCGGAAGGTGTGGGCAAAATGTATCAGCATTCCCTGGACCAGCTTTCAGTCTACGACGTCGTGTCCCCGCTGGGGGATGCGGTGCGGCCCGACAACCGCTGGGTGCGCCTTGCCGCCCGCATCGACTGGCGCGCGCTGGAAGAGCAGTACGCCGCCCATTTCCGGCGGGGTGGCAAGCAGGCTATCCCGGTGCGCTGCGCTTTCGGCAGCCTGGTCATCAAGCGCGCGCTGGGTGTCTCCGACCGCCAAACCGTGGAGCTGATCCGCGAAAGCCCGTATCTGCAGTACTTTATCGGGCTGCCCGTGTTTTCCGAAACGCCCCCTTTCTCCACGCGCAGCATGGCCGCTTTCCGCAGCCGCATCCCGGAGCGGGAGGTCGCCCGCGCCGCACGGCTGCTGAACAGAAGATAACCGCCCGGACGCCCCTGCGCCCCTTTCTTCTCCAAAAAAGGACAAGCTGGGGGCGGTTTTTTCTTTTTTTGTTCCTCTGCCCGTCCAGGCGACAAAAATGTTCTCTTTTCCCCCTGTGAACTTTTCTCAAAATACGGTACAATATTTTAAAGTGAATATGGCCCTCTCCGCGGGGCTTAAAGGAGTGTAGGAGCAGCATGAATGTAATCGTCACCGAAAGTTATGAGGCCTCCGCCGCGTGGGTGGCTGACCAGATCTGCGCGCTGATCGCCGCGAAACCCGACGCAAAGCTCGGCCTTGCCACCGGGGGGACCCCTGTGCCGGTCTACCGCGCCCTGATCGAGGCCTGCAAAGAGGGGCGGGCAGATTTTTCCGCCGTGCGCACCGTCAATCTGGACGAATACTGGGGACTTCAGCCCGACAACGACCAGAGCTACCGCTATTTCATGGATACCAACCTCTTTGACCACATCAACATCAAAAAAGAAAATACATATGTGGCCAGCGGCCTGGGCGACCCGCAGGCGAACTGCCGGGCGCTGGACGCCGCAGTGCTGGAGGGCGGCGCGCCTGACCTGCAGCTGCTGGGCATCGGCGCAAACGGGCACATCGCGTTCAACGAGGCCAATCCCGACCGCCTTATCGCCCCCTCTCACCTGGAAGATCTGACCCCCAGCACCATCCAGGCCAACAGCCGCTTTTTCGACCGCCCCGAAGATGTGCCCACCAAGGCCATCACGATGGGGATGGCGGGGATCATGGCCGCAAAGTCCGTGGTGCTGCTGGCCACGGGCGCTTCCAAGGTGGAGGCGATCCGCGGGCTGGTGATGGAGGACGCGGTCACCACCAGCAACCCCAGCACTTTGCTCAAGCTCCACCCCAACGCCACCGTCGTCATCGACAGGGCGCTTGCCGACGCCGTGGGCTATCAGGGCTGAAACCGGCCCGGCAGCGCTGTGATAAGCCGGAGGCGGCGGCAGGGGTCGCCGTCCTCCGGCTTTTTGTCTGCGGCAAAACGGGTCCCTCCGCCGTCTTTTTTGGGCGCTGGGCGGGCCGATCAGCGCCTGCAGCCGAAAGTCCGGGCCCCCTGTGTGATCCGCAGCCCTGTTTTGAAAAAGAAAGACAGCCGCCCGGGAATGGCGGCTGTCTTTCTTTTTTATAGAGGGGTGGGAAAGTATCAATAGATTGTGTGATCTATCTGCTACGCTTTAATCATATCCAAAAACAGCTAAAAGTCAAGTCTTTTTTCTGTTTGGCTTTTCTTTTCGTGCTTTACATTTTGTTTTTTATTTAATATAATTAATAAGAAATCGTTTTTGTTTTTGTTTTAAAAATATTTTCTTTTTTATCCGCTCGCCGACTTTATTTTGCAAAAATTTTTGAGGGAGGAATGTCGCCGTGGACATGCTGGACAAGCAGATTTTGGCCCTGTTGGAGCAAAACGCCCGCATGAGCGTCAAAGAGATCGCCGCGCAGGTGGCGCTGACCCCGCCGGCCGTGTCCCAGCGCATCCGCCGTCTGGAGCAGGAGGGCATTATCCAGGGGTATACCACCGTCATCGACCTGGCCAGGGCGGGGCGCAGCATCCGCGCCCTGATCAGCCTCTCGGTGCCGCCCGCCGCGCGGGAGGATTTTCTTCACATGGTGGCCCAGCAGCCTTCCGTGCTCCAGTGCCATCATGTTACCGGGGACTACAGCTATATCCTCAGCGTCGCCACCCGGGACATGGACTCGCTGGAACGCCTGATCAACCGCTTCCAAAAAATCGGGCAGACCAGCACCCAGATCATCCTGTCCAGCACCGAAGCCAGCGTGAAGCTGCTGTAAAACAGCGCATAAAAAACGAGCGGACCATTTTACTGTGATCCGCTCGTTTTCCGTTTTTGTTTTCAAGCATCCACCAGGGTACCTGCCAGAGGAAGCCACTGAAGGACTTTTCGGATCTGTGGATCCCAATAATCCCAGTTATGAATGCCGGGCCCCTCGTCGTAGGTCAGATCAACGCCCAGCTTTTCCAGTTCTCTGCGCACCTTTTGGTTCTGGCCATAAAGAAAATCTTCTGTTCCGCAGCACTGGTAAAAACGCGGTAATTGGGCTCCCTGCTTTTTCAGTTCGCTGATGCGCCACAGGTTGTCATTCTTTGTTCCGGCAATGGTTCCTTCCCCAAACACATCTTCCATGCGGATAGAATTCGGCGCTCCCTCGATTCCTTTTTGATATACAGAGGTCATATCGATCGCCCCAGACAGACTGGCGACGCAGGAAAACCGCTCCGGGGCCTCAAGACCCACGCGAAACGCGCCGTATCCTCCCATCGACATACCCGCGATAAAAGTATCTTCTCTGCGGGTACTTACAGGAAACATGGCGTTGATAAAGGCAGGCAGTTCTTTTGTCATATAAGTCAAAAATCTGCCTCCGTGTGCCATATCCACATAACAGCTGTTCGTGACCGAAGCGCTTACCACCATTAACTTGTATTCCTGCGCATACCGCTCAATGCCCGTGTTGCGCGTCCAGACCGTGCAGTCTCCATGCGCCCCGTGCAGCAGATAAAGTATCTGGTAACGCTTATCAGGGCGGTAATACGGGGTATCGTCCGGCTGGAACGGTTCGTCGGGGGTAGGCACCACTACCCGTACATCGGTGTTGGTCAAAAGGGACGTAGAAAACAATTTGATATCAAATAGCGCCATATTAAACTCCTTTTTACGGTTTACAAAGGATCAGAAAAGTTTTTCTTACCCAGAAATTCCTCGAGATGCTCTGCGTCAAAAACAAAACCGCAGTATTCCGGATCGTCAAAATCCCGTCCCACGGTATATTCCAGCGGATGGATACCCGGCAGACGCAGGGAAAAACAGATCGGCGGTTTGCCCTTTGCGGGGTCAAATGCTTTCACTATCGTTTTCACCTTACCCAGCCAGCTGCGCGGAATCAGGTAAGGTACATGGGCCGCCACAATTTTTTCAAAATCCAGCTTTTCAGTGTCCAGCAAGGTCTGATAAAATTCGGGCAGTGTAGTGCTGTGGATGGAGTCCAGCAACAGCACCCGGCGGGTGATGTTATCCCCTGTGAAAAGGAACCTCGTCTTGCTGTCCAAAAAAGACATACTGCCGCGGGTGTGTCCCGCACAGCAATGCGCCGTGACTGTCCGGTCTCCCAGATCAAATACCGCGCCTTCTTCCAAAGGCAGCTTTTCCCAGGGGCCATCTCGCAAAAGTTCACAAAAGTCAGCGCTGCCCTCGCTGCTGCGCCGCATTTCCAGCGAGGTGTGCCAATTTGCCAGTTCCCAATCCTCTCGGTTCAGCCATACTTTGCCAAACTGGCAGTTCCCGCTGGCGTGGTCGATGTGCCCGTGTGTATTGACCACCGTTACAGGCCGGTCGGTAAGAGATTCTATATAGGTGCGGTAATCTCCAATGCCGTACCCTGTGTCGATCAAAAGCGCCCGTTTACTGCCCACGATCAAGGAACTGTAGACCCGCCCCGGCCCCGGCGTCTTACCCGGCATCAGCGTATGATATACCCCGTCTCCCAGTTTCAGACTGGAAAACAGCCCGTTTTCCCTCATTGCTCGTCCTTTCTCTTAATCGCCCGCCGCGCGGCGCTTTTGTATGGCGTCCATCGCGATGGCAAACAACAGCAAAAAGCCTTTGATGACCTGCTGCATATTCGAATTGACCCCCATCAGGATCAGTCCATTCGCCAGGATGCCAATGATCAGTACGCCGATAAAAGTATTGATCATATTTCCATTACCGCCGCCAAACGTAATACCGCCAAGACAAATCGCGGTCATGCAGTCAAACTGGTAATTGCCTCCGCTGGTTGCCGTAGCGCTGTTGGTACGCGCCAGCATGACGACGGTGCCGATGCTTGTGAACAGCCCGCAGAGGCCATAGACCATAATGCGCATCTTAACGATGTTGATGCCCGCCAGGCGGGCGGCTTCCTGGTTCCCCCCAAGGGCATAGACATTGCGACCAAAATAAGTTTTTGAGAGCACGAACCAGCCTATCAGGCAGACGAACGCCAAAACAATGACCGAGACCGGAATCGGCCCGATCCACCCCTGGCCAAACCAGAGGAAACTTTCCGGCATATCATAGATAGGGTATCCGTTTGTCACCACCAGAGCTACTCCGTTTAAGATCAGCATCGTACACAAAGTAATGACAAAGGGTGTTACACGAAGCACCGCCGCGATGGCCCCATTGATGCAGCCCAGGACGATGCCGGCCACGATCCCCAACAGGATCGCCACCGGCACAGGGATATGCCAGTAAACCATCATAGCCGCCATCAGCAGACCGTTACAGGCTACCTGCCCGCCTACGGACAGATCCGTACCGCCGGAGATCATGACAAATGTGACGCCAGTCGCCACGATCCCATAGATGGCCACCTGCTGAAGTACGTTCATCAGGTTCGCCGGCTTCAAAAAGGCCTTTTGTGTGAGTGCAAAGAATAGAAAAACTGCTGCGAGAATAATATAAGAGCCAAATTTTCTATAAAATTTCCAAAATTTATCGCCCATGATATTTCACTCCATTCTAATTGGTACCGGACGCAAGATCCAGGATATGCGCCTGGCTGAACTCTTCTTTGGGCACAATGCCGGCCTGCCTGCCCTCGCAGATCACCACGATCCGGTCGGACATACCAAGCAGTTCCGGCATATCAGAGGAGACCATCAGGATGGAGTGCCCCTCTTCTACCAGCTGGTTCATCAATTGGTAAATCTCCTGTTTCGCCCCCACATCCACGCCTCTGGTGGGTTCGTCAAAAATAATGACGCGCGTGTTCGCCGCCATCGTTTTCGCCAGCACCACCTTTTGCTGGTTGCCGCCGGACAGATTGCCCGCCAGCTGATCCGGGGACGGGGTGCGGATACGCAGACGTTCAATGTAATAATCTGCAATTTCCTGCTCTTTTTTCCGATTTACGATCCCGAACCGGCTGATGCGTTTAATTGCGGAGATCACGGTGTTCCAGCGTATGCTCATGCGCAGAAAAACGCCGGTACGCTTGCGATCTTCGGGGATCATGCCGATCCCTCGGGCCAGAGCGTCGGCCGTGTCTTTGATGCGGACAGGCTTCCCTTCCAGGTAAAGTTGGCCGCTCTCAAGCTTATTTGCCCCGTAGATGACATTCATCAGTTCGGTGCGGCCGGCACCCACCAGGCCGCCGAATCCCAATATCTCGCCTTTGTGCAGAGTGAAATTGATATCTTCGACCCCATTACCGGTGAACTTCTCGACTCTAAGGACCTCTTCCCCCAGGTCCACTTTGCGGCTGGGATAGCTTTCAGTGAGTTCCCGGCCCACCATCAGATCCACCAATTCCTTGCGGTTTGTCTCGCCTATATTCAACGTTTTTACGTACTGGCCGTCCCGCATGACAGATACCCGGTCACCGATCTCAAACAACTCTTCAATGCGATGTGAGATATAAATAATCGTGACGCCCTGCTCTTTGAGCTGTTTTACGATGCGGAACAGCAGCCCGACCTCGTTGACAGTCAGCGGTGCCGTGGGCTCATCCATGATCAGGATGCGCACGTTGCGGCTCACCGCTTTGGCGATCTCGACGATCTGCATATACGCGGGCGTATAGCTTCCCACTTCCCTGTCAGGGTCCACATCCACTCCAAGGTCCTCAAATATCTTTTTTGCTTTTTGAGAGCGCTCCTTGGTATTCACGATCAAGCCGCTGGTGCGCTCATTCAGATAAACATTCTCTGCACAGGACATCTGCGGCACCAGATTAAATTCCTGATAGATGACCTGGACCCCTTTTTCTTTTGCCTGTTGGGGCGTCAGGGAGGTAAATTTTTCTCCACTGATCTCTATGATCCCCTCATCCGGGTGGATGGCGCCTGCGATGCATTTGATCAGGGTGGACTTGCCTGCGCCGTTTTCACCCAGCAGCGCATGGACCTCTCCTTCTCTGAACTCCATCGACAGATGATCGATGGCCTTGACACCCGGATAATACTTGGAGAGTCCCTCGATCTTCAGTATCGTCTTGTCTGTCACAATGAGCCTCCTATTTTTACAGAGGGAAAGCGGATATATCCGCTTTCCCTCTGTCTCGCGTCTTCAGTATTGTCTGCCGCTCACTCCTGAGCGTTCAGCTCCGCATAGTAATCGTCATAGTAGGTGGACAAATTCTCCCGGGTGATGGGGAAGTTGAGCGCGGCCCAGTCGTGAGGGTAGCTTTTTCCCTCCAACAGGCCCAGAGTATGCTCAGCCAGGTTGCGGCCCTGATCTCCCATCCAGATCTCGCCCTCATAAATGCTGTCTTCTTTATTCAGTTCGCTGAGGACCTGTTCGGAAAGAGCCGAACCAAACACCGCGAACTCGTCTTTAACGGCTTTGCCTGCCGCTTTTGCCGCTTCCAGGCCGATGAGAGAAAACGCATTGTGCATCGCTACGATGCAATGTACGTCGGGATACTGCATCAGCAGGGTATCCAGATCAGCACGCACCTGATCGGGGCTGACGAGCACGACCTCGCCCACGCATTCACCGTTCGGCAGCAGTTCTGCCATACCGTCTACCACGCCTTTGGATTTGTCTGCCGTCGCCTCGGTGGTATTGTTGGAGACACAGATATACTGACCGTCTTCATAGCCATGTTCTTTCATCCAATCAGCCGCCATAACAGCCGTCTGGTAGCCCACGTCAAAGTTGTCCTGCATGAGCCAGTGATGATAATACTGGATTTTTGCAGAGGCGGATACCACCAAAATCCCCTGCTCCATTGCCTTTTTCAGAGCCAGGTCGCAGGTCTGATCCTGAGCCATGATGATGATCGCGTCGATACCGCCGGCGATCCAGCTCTCGATCGCAGTCACGCCGCGGGTGGCATCCTTGTTAACGCCGTCGGAGACAAACTCATAACCCGCCTCCTCAAAGATCGCTTTCGCGTCCTTGATGATGCCGTTATAAAACTCGCTGGTCGTATCGGGAACGATCAGCCCGACTTTTTTGGTCACCTCGTTGACCGGTGTCCAGGTGACAATCTCGTCAGCAGCCATATCGAAAAATTTTTCGGCGGAATAAGTCTCTCCCCCGCTGGATACTGTTACCGACGCGCTGCCCGAAGCAGCCGTGCCCGAGCTGGGATCCGAGCCGCCGCAGGCGGCCATCGAGAGCGCCATCGCGCCCGCCAGGATCAGTGCTAATAGCTTTTTCATTTTCTTTCCTCCTGTTTCTGTGATGGGGTCCGTTCATTTCTGCATGCTGTATAGTCACGGCGCTTTCTGCGCCGTTGGCCACAGATCTTCCGTCTCTATCCTATCGCGTCCAAGGGGACAAGGTAAAATCCAATTTCTGTCAGCCGGCCCGGGCCGCTTCCAGCTTTTCTCTCAAAAAGCGGTCCGCCTGCGCCAGATCCTGCCTCCAGGCGTCCCCGCCGGTATACCAGAATTCTCCCACAAAGGCCCGCACCCCCAGCTCAAGCGCCGTGCGGGCGGCGGAGACAAAGTCTACATGCCCCGTCCCAAAGGGGACCTCCCGGAACACCCCCGGCACGGTCTCCTTGAGATGGACGGCCGCCAGATGCCCGCGGCCGAGCCGCAGGTCCTGTTCCACGCCGCCGCCCCCGGCCTTTGCGGCGTTGGTGAGGTTGCCCACGTCCGGGTAGACCTGCAGCCAGGGGCTGTTCACCCGCCGCACCTGGGCCATGGCCTTTTCCACCGTGTTCATGAAAGGGGTCTCCATGGTCTCAAAGGCAAGGGTCACGCCGTATTCGGCCGCCAGCAGCGCCGCGCGGTCCAGGTTTTCTTCAAACCAGCGCCGGGTGTCCGCGGTGCCGGGTTCGTAATAAACGTCGTACCCGGCCAGCTGGATGACCCGCACCGAGAGCCGGGAGGCCAGCACCAGCGCCTTTTCCATGATCTGCAGGCTGCGCTGCCGCACCGCCTTTTCCGGGTGGCCCAGGGGATATCTGCGATGCCCGGACAGGCAGATGGAGTGGATGGGCACCCCTGCCGCGTAGACGGCGTCCGCCAGGGCTTTGGCTTCTCCGGCCGTCCAGTCCAGCCGCGCCAGCTTCTCGTCCGTCTCATCCACCGACAGCTCCAGATAATCAAAGCCCGCCCGGGCGGTCTCTTCCAGCTTTTGCGGCAGGGAAAGGCTGCCCGGCATGCTTTTTTCATAGAGCCCCAGCCGGTAATGCGCCATCTCGCCGCCCCCCGTCATCTGTTCTGCCCGTAATAAGCGTCCGGGCCGTGCTTGCGCAGGAAATGCTTGTCCTGGACGCGCCGGGGGGCGGGGGCTGCGCTGGGGTCGACCTCACGGGTGAGGATGGCCATTTTGGCCACCTCCTCCAGCACCACGGCGTGATATACCGCCTGGGCCGCGTCCGTGCCCCAGGTGAAAGGCCCGTGGCTGCTGCAGATCACACCCGGCACCTGCGCCGGGTCCAGCCCGCGTGCGCGGAACGTCTCCGCGATCACGGCCCCGGTGTTCTTTTCATAGTCCTCGTCGATCTCCGCCTGGGTGAGCTGCCGGGCGCAGGGCACCGGGCCGTAGAAATAATCCGCGTGGGTGGTGCCGTAACAGGGGATATCCCTGCCGGCCTGGGCCCAGGCGACGGCGGCCGGGCTGTGGGTATGTACCACCCCGCCGAGCGCGGGAAAGGCGCGGTACAGCTCCAGGTGGGTCCTGGTATCGGAGGAGGGGTTGAGGCTTCCCTCCACCACCCGTCCGCTCTCCAGGTCCACCGCCACCATGTCCTCGGGCCTCAGGTCCTCGTAGTCCACCCCGGACGGCTTGATGACCATCAGCCCCCGGCTGCGGTCAACGCCCGAGACGTTCCCCCAGGTGAAGGTCACCAGCCCGTATTTCGGCAGCAGCAGGTTTGCTTCCCACACCTGCTTTTTCAATGTTTCATATGCCATGCTCAATCCTCCGCAAAATAGACCGCAGCCTGCGCGGCCTCGCGGTCGGCGGCAAAAATGCAGTCGCCGGAAGGCCCATTGTAAATGACGGCGTTGCTGGGGCCCACCCCCTCGTCCACGATATGGGTCTCAAAGCGCCGGCGCTCCGCGTCCCAGGTCACGGCAAAGAGCTGCTGCTTCCCCCGCCGGCAGCCACCCAGAAACACCGGTCTGCCGCAGAGGGTCCCCGCCCGCACCACGTGGTAAAACTCGCTGACCTCCGGGTGCTGAAAGACCTGCTCCCACACACCGTTCAGCTGCTTGTAGATGCGGAAATAGCTGCCGTGAAACGGCTCTATCGCTGCGATCTCCAGCTCGCCGTCCCCGTCGATGTCGATGACATCGGCATCGCTGGTGGGCTGGTCCATCAGCTGTTCCAGCTTCCAGTCCCGCTCCCCCGCTGGGGGCGGCACGGCCAGGAACACGCCCTGCCCGCAGGTGATGAGGCCCGCGTCATATCCGTCCCGCCGCAGTCTGGCATAACCGTGGTTCTGGTAAAGATCGTCCCGCAGCACCGAGAGTTCGAAGGGCTGTTCAGGGCTCTGCGGCAGGGGCGCCGTGTAGACGCTGCCCGGGCAGCTCCAGTCGTCCCGGGTCTGCTTGTGGGCGGCCAGCGTGCAGCCGATGAACCAGGTCCGGCCGTCCCGCTGCAGCAGATCGAAGCGATGCAGGTAAGGCAGTGTGAACAGCTCTTTCACCTGGTAGCCGCCCAGGCCGTCCGGCCGCGCCCACACCAGGCAGGCCTCTTCCCAGTCGTAGAGCCGGAAAAATTTCTGTACCGCCAGGAACTCGCCCGGCCGGCCGGGGATGGGCACGATGCTCATGGTGCCGCCCGGCTGCTCCCACACGGCTTTGCGCCGGGTGAGGGTATCACAGTCCCAGGCAAAGCAGCCGCCGCGGTTTTCCGCCGCAAAAAAAGCGTGCGGCGCGCCGTCAGCCTCCATCACGGCGACGGCATAGCAGTGATCCTGCTCTTCCAGGATCCGCTTGGTAAATTTCATGCTCTGTCCGCCCTCCCCGCTTACAGGATGGAACGGAACGGGGTGTTCGGTTCCTCTTCAAAGCAGTCGCTGAAGCCCCGGTCGTGATGATAACGGCGCTTGTCCGCATCCTGCGGGTAGACGTATTTGCCGCCCACCTCCCAGATAAACGGGTGGAAGCGGTACTCCAGCCGCCGCCTGCGCAGCTCGTAAAGGAGTTCGATCTCGCCCGGGTCCGCCGCAAAGTTGCTCCACACATCATAGTGCAGGGGGATCACCACCTTGCAGCGCAGCGCCTCCGCCATGCGCAGGACGTCCACCGAGGTCATCTTGTCGGCGACGCCCACCGGGTTTTCGCCGTAAGAGCCGAAAGCCACGTCGATGTCATAGTCCTTGCCGTGTTTGGCAAAATAAATGGAATAGTGGCTGTCGCCGCTGTGATAGATGTTGCCGCCGCTGGTCTTGATCAAATAGTTGACCGCCTTGTCGTCCATATCGTTGGGGCAGGTGTTGTGGATGTCCTGCTCGCCGTCGGTGGTCACAAGACAGGTGCGGTCAAACGAGTCCAGCGCCACCAGTTCCACGTCCTTGACCCGGACCGTGTCGCCGGGCCTCACAACGACGCACCGCTCTCTGGGCACCCCCCAGCCGACCCAGGTCTCCACCGCTTTCAGCGGCCCGATGAAGGGGATGTCCCCCGGCAGGTCCCGCAGCACGTGAGCGGCCAGATTGGGGTCCATGTGGTCCTGATGATAATGGGTGGCGACCACCGCGTCCAGCTGCTTCACCGCAAAGGGGTCCAGCACATGGGGGATGGCCCGCAGGTTCGGCTGCAGTTTGCGGCCGCCGCACATGTTGGCCATCTGGTGCCCTTTTGCCATCAGCTTTCCCGCTTTGGTGCGCTTGCCGTTGCCGGCCCAAAAATCCACGCTCAGGTTGCAGCCGCCCGCGCTTTTGATCCACATGCCGGTGCAGCCGAGCCACCACATGGCCACGTTTCCCGGCGGGACGGCCTCCTCTTCAATTTCCTCGTTCAGCCAGGTGCCCCACTCGGGGAAAGCACTCATGATCCAGGACTCCCGGGTGATCTCGTCGACTTTGCTCATCTGCTTCTCTCCTCCGCCAGCCGTCCCTGCATTCTCTGATCCTGCAGAAGATCGTAAACGCATTTTTACGTTCTTTTTGTGTTCATTTTTTGTTGGCATCCTCATTATATTTTCTTTTTGCTCTAAATTCAATCTATAAAATGAACTATTTTTGTCGTATTTTATTGTTTATTCTCACAAAAGCATAATATAAGTTCTTTTTAAGATTGTTTTTTCCATTCCATCGTGCTATCCTGACTTCTGTAAGATCATCTATTTCAACTATTCCATCCAGAAAGGGGAGGATGAGACCATGCCTGTCATTCTTGTGATCGACACCGGCTCTTCCAGCATGCGGGGCATCCTGTTCGACCAGAACGGAGAGATCCTGCTCAAGGAACGGCGCAAATATTTTATGTCGGTGGAAGCGGACGGCACAGCGGAGCAGGACCCCGCCGTGTTTGCCCGCTGCCTGGAAGAGATCTGCGCCGCGTGCGCGGGCTGGGCCGGGGCGCAGGGACGCTCTATCGCCGCCCTCTCCTTTACTTCCCAGCGCTCTTCGATCCTGCCCCTTTCGCGGGCGGGCCGGCCGCTGTGCAATGTGATCACCTGGTATGACAAGCGCTCTGCCGCGATCTGCGAGCAGATGATCCGCCGCTGCGGGGAAGAGCTTTACACCCTGGCGGGCATGAGACCCACGCCGGTGCTCTCCGCCCCCAAGATGGCCTGGCTGCGGCAGGCCCGGCCCGACGTGTACGCGCAGGCGGATAAGATCGTGGGCATCCACGATTATCTGCTGCTGCTCTGCACCGGCCGCGCCGTCACCGACGCCACCCTGGCCAGCCGCACCTGCCTGATGGATGTGCGGCGGCTGCGCTGGTCGGACCGCCTGCTGGACCTGTTCGGGCTGGATGGGGACAAGCTCTGCGAGCTGCTGCCGCCGGGGTCGGTGGCGGGCTCGGTGACCCGCAGCTTTGCCGAAAAGACCGGCCTTGCCCCCGGCACGCCGGTGGTCACGGCGGGCGGGGACCAGCAGTGCTCGGTGCTGGGCCAGGGCCTGCTGCAGGCTGGCATGGCGGGCGTCACGGTGGGCACCGGGGCCTATCTCGCCGCCGTCAGCGACCGGCCGGTCTTTGATCCGCTGCGGCGGGTCAACCTCAATGCCGCGGCAAGCCCCGGCCAATGGGTGCTGGAGGCCAGCACCCTCTCCTCCGGCTCCGTTTACGACTGGTTCAACCGCCTGTTTTACGCCCGGCCGGGACAGACTGCCTCTCTGGAGCAGATCGACCGGGAGGTCCGCGAGAGCCCGGCGGGCGCGCGCGGGGTGCTCATGCTGCCGGACCTGGCCGGCAAGGGCTGCCCCGACTGGGACGACTGGGCCCGCGGCGTCTTTTACAATCTGAGCTTTGCCGCCACCCGCGGCGACTGCGCCCGCGCCCTGCTGGAGGGGATCGCCGCGGAGATCGCGGAATGCCATCAGGTTCTGCGGGAGCTTTTGCCCGGCACCGGCCCCATCCGTTCCACGGGCGGGCTGGCGAAATTTGACATATTCGATCAGATACTGTCGGATATGATTGAATTTCCGGTCGAAAGATGTACAATAGAAGAGACGACTGCAATCGGGGCATTCCTTTCCGCCGGGCGGGCGCTGGGGTGGACCTCCTCGCTGGAGGAGGCCTGCGGACGGCTGCCCGGCGGCAGGGCGGCGCGGCGCTTTGAACCGCAGGCGGCGGAGGTATCCCTCTACCGGCGGCTCAACACGGCGCGCAGGCAACTTGCACAGTCTCTGCCCAACCGGGAGCTGTCCCGGCTTCTGGCAGGGCTGCGGTCACAATAGTTGCGAGGAGAAGAAGCATGAAAAATAACAGAGGTGCGATCCAGAAACGGCAGATGCAGCTGCTGCATCATCTCAAGGAAAAGGGCTTTGCGGATGTGACCCAGCTCTCAGAGCTGCTGCGGGTCTCCCCCATCACAGTGCGGCGGGACCTGGACGAGCTGGCCGGGCGCGGGCTGGTGACCCGCTATTTTGGTGGGGCAAGGCTGGCCGAAAGCGCGCAGGAGGACGACGAACCCGCCTATCTGGAGACCACGACCCAGCATCTGTCCCAAAAGCGCGCCATTGCCCGGCGGGCGGCAGAACTGCTGGAAAACGGCGACACCGTCTTTATCAACTCCAGTTCCACCGCGCTGCTGATCTATCCCTATATCCAGGACAAATCCGTTCTGGTGGTCACCAACAACGGCCGCAGCCTGCTGGCGCAGCGCGCCGCCGGCGTGGAGCTTGTGCTCACGGGCGGCGAGGTGTACGGCGACAAACAGTCCTTGGTGGGGCAGTTTGCGCTGGACGCGCTGTCCCGCATCACAGCGACCAAATGCATCTTGGGCGTCAGCGGCATCAGCGTGCAGGGCGGCATCACCAGCCGGGTGATCCAGGAGACTGCGATCAACCAGATGATGCTGCGGCGCTGCAGCGGCCCCAAGATCGTGGTGGCGGACTACACCAAGATCGGTCTGGAACACAACTTTTTCAGCGGACGGCTGGGGGATATCACCCATCTGATCACCGACACCGGCGCCGACCCGCAGAAGCTGGACAGCATCCGGCACGCGGGCATCGCCGTCGATGCGGTGGCGCCGCTGGAGGACGGCTGAAAGGCGGCACACAGCAAAAATACCGTGCGGCGGGGAGATTTCTGTGGAAACCGCGCGCCCGCGGCCTCGCCCGCAAAAAAGCGCCCTGCATCCAGGACGCTGCAGCGGTAAATTTTTGCAAAAAAGGCAGCCGGGGGCCACGACTCCCGGCAGGCGGATCCGGCCGCTGCAAAAAAGCTGCACAAAACCGCCCTTGGGCAGGCTACAAAAGCCTGGTTCCAAGGGCGGTTTTGTGCAGCTTTTCAAAATCGAGGTCTCAGGGCGCTTTTATCCCCCTCTGTGCGGGAACGTCTGCGCCCGCCGCCGTCCCGGAGGCAGGCCGCCCCCATGACCCGGGCACCGCCAGCGGCAGAGACAGTCTGCCGGAATATCGCACCTTCGGCCCTTCTCCTCCGTTGAAACGGTCAAAAAATGTTCTGCGGCCTGCTTCCCCAAAACGCCGTTTCTCTCTCAGACGGTCTCGTAATACACGTATTCCTCCAATTTTCTGCGGTCCGTATGCATTTTAGACGGAGCGCTCTCAGCCGCGGGATATCCCAGCGCAAGCAGATTGACCGGCTCCCAGCTGGCCGGAAGCCGAAACTCCGCCCGGATGACCTCCGGGTCAAAGCGGCAGATCCAGACGGACCCCAAACCCAGATCGGTGGCTTTCAGCATCATGTGATCGGTCAGGATGCTGGCATCGATGTCCAGGTGATTTTTGTGGTCAAACTCTCTCACCCACGCCGCGTCTCTGTCGGCACAAACGATCAGAACAAGCGGGGCGCGGTAAACGCGGGCGGCCTTTGCCACCTTGTCCAGCCCCTGTTCTTCCTGAACAACAATGACCCGTACCGGCTGACGGTTGGCCGCAGTGGGGGCCATTTGGGAGATGCGGAGAAGTTCATCCAGCTTTTCCCTTTCCACCTTTTTCGGAGAGTACTGTCTCACGGAATAGCGCTCTTTTATCGCCTGATCCAATTCCATTTTTTTGCCTCCTGTTTCATGATATGCTGTCTCTGGTCTTATTATAAAACATCATTTCTATCTTGCAAGAACCCACTTTTTAGGTATATACTATCTAATTGGAAAGTATAAGATAAAGGAGCCAAAGCAAAGATGCCCGAACAAACGGAAAAGGGATACGACCTGTGCGCGGTGGCCGGGACCATCCGCCTGATCAGCGGAAAATACAAGGCGGTCATTCTGTATCACCTGATGGATGAAAGCCTGCGTTACAGCGAGATCCACAGATATGTGCCCTATGCGACCGACAAAATGCTGGCGCAACAGCTTCGAGAGATGGAAAAAGACGGCCTGATCGTCCGCACAGTCTATCCTGTCGTGCCGCCAAAGACAGAATACGCCTTAACGGAATTCGGCAGGACGCTCCGTCCCCTGCTTCTGGAAATGGCCAAATGGGGAGAGACCTATTTTTTGAAGGAAAAAGCAGCGGGTCCGGGGGCGGAATAACGCTGCCGCGCCCCGGGTGCAAATTTTATCCGCCGGCCCAGCCGGTGGTTTTTCGCTGCAAAAAGAAACAGCGCTTCCGAACTCATTCGGAAGCGCTGTTTTTATACTCTGCAAAATGTAACCGGGCGGCACAGAGCGGACAGACGGTCCGCGCCGTGTCTGTTATCCTCTGTCAGTTACTCAGACTTGCCCGGAGCCGCGTCTTTCGGGACCATCTTGATGATGTTTTTCTTGTACAGGACCCAGGCGATGAGCACGTTCAGCGCCATGCAGGCCAGCACGGCAAACCCTTCTTTGCCGGACAGCGGGTAGACCAGATTGATGACAAAGACCAGCACCAGGGGCAGGATCATGACCAGATTTTTGCCCTTGGCAATGTATTCGCCGCAGCTCTCGTTCATAAAGCTGAGCACCATGCCGCCGAACAGGGAGGGCAGCAGATAGCTGGTAGCGGTGGCCACCATCGGGCTGGTCAGGATCGGGCGCAGGGGCACCATCAGAAGAACGCCCACGATGATGATAAGGGTGGTGGTGATGGAAGAAGCCGCAACGCTGATGGCTGCGATGGTGTCACCCTCATCGGTGCCCTGGGTGGTGCCGGTCAGGGTGTGCGAGTTGATGACGCAGGGCAGCTTCAGGTTCATGACGTTGCCGGTCAGGAACGTGATATAGGCCGAAGACCCCAGCACCGGGGTATAGCTGATGACCTCAGCCAGAGCGGTGGGGATAAACATCAGCAGCAGGCCGCCGCCGATGGTCATGACCTGAGTGATCGAAGAGGGCCAAACATCGTATACCGCGCTGATGACTGCCGGGATACCCAGCATGAATGCAATACCGATGATCAGACCGATACGGCCGATCAGGTGGATGCCTCTCTCGTACTTTTTATCCATGTTCGTTTCATCCTTTCTCTAGTGAGGTCTCAACCGAGGAGATTGGTCCAGAGCAGCGAAGAAGCCATACCGACAAGCAGTGTGACAGCCATGATAAAGTTGTTCCACCACTTCCAGCCGGTCAGCTTGATCAAAAACAGCTGCAGGACCGTGACGACGACAGAGGTAATCACAACCGCGATATAGACCGGGCCCTTGACCAGCTGCAGGGGCAGGAAAGCCTCGATGATGGCCATGGACAGTACGCCGGTCATCAGCGCGCCCCACGCGCCGTGTTTGCTGCGCAGGCCGGAAACGCCTTTCATGATGCGCGGTCCAAAGAGCAGGATGGCGATGACGCCGGCCATGATACCGATGCTCATTACGAACATGACGGTGCCCACCAGGGAAGCGCCCTCAGCAGAGGCGCCCAGCGCGGCCATATCTGCAAAGCCGGCGCCCGTGGCGGTCATCTCTGCCGAGATCAGCTCATAGGTGACCGCGCCCACGACCGACAGGCGGAACCAGGCCCAGGGCACACCGATCACGGTGGAAAGGCTGATCAGGCCCACCACGATCGAGATGGAGGGGACGATGGAGTAAATAGAAGACGAAGTGATCGCCGTCCTGAGCTGTTCTTTGCTCAGGCCGATCGCCAGGCCGTGGCGATAAGAGCGCACCAGAGTGATGCCGCAGAAAACCAGGATGTACAGGACGCCGAGGCCTACCAGTACAAACAAGATCGGGCTGGACATGATTTCCAGAAAGGTCATGATTTGATTTCCTCCTTCATTACCGGACAATTTTTTTCAAACCCGTGTCACAGGCTTGGTTTGACGTCGTCGGGTACCGGGCAGAGATAGCCGTCCGGCACGTTGAGCTTGTGCTCCTGTTTGGCGCGGTCGATCACCGCGGGGTCCTCGAACAGACGGGCCGCAGTGAGGGCCAGCGCCTTGCCTGCGGTCAGCAGGCCCTTGTGGCCGATGGCGCTGCCCACCTGGGCCGTCATCTGCCAGGTATGGGCGCCGGTGCCGATCGCCGCGCAGGCCGAGCCCAGCTGGGCGGTGGGCACCGCATAGCTCACGTCGCCCACGTCGGTGCTGCCGGGCATCGCCATCTGGGGCATATGCGCATAGGGCAGCACCACGTCGCAAAGCCCGCTCTCGGCGATCTCCATCGCCCTGGGCGCGCCCAGCAGCTGCGCGATGGCCAGCGGCGGGGCGCTGCGCTCCCGCTCACTCAGGGTGGCGCGGAACTCTTTTGCAAGCGCAAAATCCGCCTCGTCGAACTCGGGCGCCCCGACCTGGCTGAAGCACTCGGCCGCCAGCTCGCTGAGCGCGCGGTTGGGTATGTAGTCGCACAGGCCCTGCTTGATCTCGTAGGTCATCTCGGTGCCGGTCATCAGCGCCGCGCCGCGCGCCACGTCAAGCACCCGGTCGCACAGCTCCAGCACCTGTTTGATCTTCGGCGCGCGGATCATGTAATAGGTCGTTGCGGTCCCCTGCACCACATTGGGGGCGTCGCCGCCCACATCCAGATAAGCGTAATGGATGCGCGCCTCGGGGATCACATGCTCCCGCAGGTAATTCACGCCCACATTCATCAGTTCGCAGGCGTCCAGCGCGCTGCGGCCCATCTGGGGCGCGGCCGCCGCGTGGGCGGTCTTGCCCTTGAAATGGAAATGGATGTGGCGGTTGGCCAGCGTGGAGATGCCCCACACGCTGTTGCTGTCGCCGGGATGCCAGGTCAGCGCCGCATCCAGGTCGGCAAAGACGCCGTCCCGGGTCATGAACATCTTGCCGCAGCCATGTTCCTCCCCCGGGCAGCCATAATAGCGGATGGTGCCCGCCTTGCCGGTCTCCTGGAGGTAATCCTTTACCGCCACCGCAGCGGCCAGCGAGCCGCTGCCCAGGGCGCAATGCCCGCAGCCGTGCCCGTTGCCGCCCTCTTCCACCGGCTCTTTGACCGGGCAGCCCGCTTTCTGGCTCAGCCCCGGCAGGGCGTCAAACTCGCCCAGGATGCCGATCACCGGCTTGCCGCTGCCCCAGCTGCCCACAAAGGCGGTGGGGATGCCCGCCAGCCCTTCTTCCACCTGAAAGCCCTCTGCTTTCAGCGCCCCGATGAGGGCCGCCGCACTTTTTGTCTCTTTGAAGTCCAGTTCCGGCGTAGACCAGATGCTGTCGTTCAGCTGGACAAAGCGGTCGGCCTTTGCATCTACGAGACTACAGATTTTGTCCCGCAATTCCACTTTCCGCGCCTCCTTTTGTATCGCTCAGCCCTCCGAATGTACTCCCGTGAAGAACTGTGCGCTTCGCTTCATATAATAGCGTAGCAAATTTTAACAAAAAATTCAAGAATTAACCGCAAGTTGGAAAAACTTTATTCTCTATGCATAACGCGGCGGGGACAAAAAAAGAAGCCCCGGCGCATCCGGGGCTTCTCTCAAAAGGCAGGCAGAGCTTACAGTTCGGTGGCGGTCTCTTCCTCGGCCGGATCGACGCGGTCGGGGTTGGGCTCCACCTTGATGATGTTTTTCTTCCACAAAAAGCGCGCCCAGAGCAGGGTCACGGGCAGCATGACCAGGATCGCGATGCCCTCCATGCCGCTGGAGATAATGCCCATCAGGCCCAGGACCAGAACGATCAGGGCCGGCAGCGCGGGGATGAGCAGCTTTTTGCGGATGACCGTCTCGCCTCCGCCGTTGCCCAGCAGGCCCAGGAACATACCGCCGAACAGGGCGGGCAGCATATAGTTGGTGGCCACCTGCACGCTCTCGTTCTGCAGGATGCCGCTGTTGTTGAGGGGCACCGCCAGCACAACGCCCACAGCGATGACGCAGATGGTCAGGATGCTGCTGGCCGCGACCGCGACGGTGGAGATGGCGTCGCCCTTTTCCGTGCTCTGGTCCACCTTTGCCAGCTTCATGGCGTTGATGGCGCAGGGCAGTTTCAGGTTCATGACGTTGCCGGTCAAAAAGGTGACGTAGCAGGCCGAACCGACGATGGGGGTGTAGCTGAGCACCTCGGAGATGCCCAGCGGGATGAAGAGCGCCAGCACCCCGGCGCCGCCCTTGAGCACGCTGGCGATGGGCGGGAAGCAGTCGAACACTGCGCAGGTGATGACAGGCATGCAGAG
This sequence comes from Anaerofilum hominis, assembly GCF_014287275.1. Classification (GTDB taxonomy): domain Bacteria; phylum Bacillota; class Clostridia; order Oscillospirales; family Ruminococcaceae; genus Pygmaiobacter; species Pygmaiobacter hominis. The sequence continues at coordinate 421,168 of NZ_JACONZ010000002.1, read as the reverse complement.
CATGTACAGGATGATGACGATGATGCCCACGCGGCCGAAATTGTGGACCCAGTTGATGTATTTTTCGCCCGGGGTCAGGGCGGCGTTATCTTTTTTACTCAACTTTTTTCCCTCCCTTTCTCAGTGCAGCAGCGCGTTCCAGCCGACGGCGGAGACCATGGAGACGATCAGAGTGATGGCCAATACAAAATCGTTGAGCCATGCCCATTTCGTCACCTTGATCAGCAGCCCCAGCAGGACCGTGACCACCGCGCTGGTCGCCAGCACAGCCACCTGCACCGGGTCGCCGGTGACCATCAGCGGCAGGAACACCGCCACCATGGTCAGCATAAAGCAGCTGCTGAACACCACGCCCCAGGTGCTGGTGCTCTTGCGCGCTTTCATCATGCCGGTCGTCAGCTTTTTGCCGAAAGGCACCAGCACAAACAGCAGGCCGCCGATGATGCCGATGGTCATGACGAACATCACCGCGCCGAACACCTTGGGGTCGTTGGCCTGCGCCATGGCGGCCAGGCTCTCGTAGCCCATGCCCTTGGTGGCCATATCCGCAGCCATCAGCTCATAGCCCACTGCGCCCAGCACCGACAGGCGCCACCAGGGCCAGGGCACCCCCAGCGCCGCAGAGAGGGTCAGAAAGCCGATCACAATCGAAATAGAGGGCACCACCGAAAAGGTCAGGCTGGACTTGATGACCCCATTGACCGTTTTCCTGTCAAAGCCCAGCGCCAGGCAGCGGCCGTAGGCTTTTTTCAGAAAAACAGCCGCATAGGCCGCCACCATCAGGATGCCCACGATGACCAGGCCGTAGAGCAGCGGGCTGCTCGCAATCTCTTTAAATCCCATAACGATTCCTCCTTATAATTTCCCGTCGCGGACGGGGCATGACTGAACCGGGCGCGGGGCGGGCCGCCGGCCGCCCGCCTCTTTTCCCCCGCGCCGCCGCCGTACCGGCGGGGCGGCGTTTTCTTCTTTCCGGCGCGCAGCTCCCCGGCGGCCGCAGCACGCCGTGCGGCACAAAAAGGGAGCGTCCAAAGCGCGGGGACCAATCGGGCGGCGGCACGGGCGTTTTTTGTTTTTCTTATCCGTGCATCTGTTCTCACACGAAAGACTACCGCAACCAATTTGTAACATAGAATATCAAATATTAACAAAAAATTCAATAATTATTTTCAAAAAATATTTTTATTTTTTCTCGTTTATTGACCTTTCCCAAATTTTTCTGCGATTTTCCCGTCAAATCGCCATTTTGGTAAAAACCTTTGGGGGAAATGTCAATATCATTTCCGTCCGGAATCTGCTACAAGCAAACGCCCCGGGAACCTGATCTCCCGGGGCGTTTGTCTGCGGCAGACGCAAAAAAAGCCAGCCTCCGCAAGGCGGAAGCTGGTCTGCAGCGGCCTGTTTCGGCCGCCTGGAAAACAAAAAAATAAATCGTCAGGCCCTTCGTTTGGCGGTGCGGGCAGGACGCGGGCAGACGCCAAAAAACAGAAGCCGTTCGCTGCGCTCAGCCGCCGTTTTTCGCTTTCTGCCGCAAAGCGCCGCGCACGTTTTTGACCTCCCCGGCGCTGCGCGCCAGGATCTCCTCGGTCTGGCGCAGCATGTTTTCGCAGTAATCGGTGATGGTGGTGCGCATCTCCCGCGACTGCTGCTGCGCAGCGGACAGCAGCTCGGCCGCTTTCTGCTGGGCCTGGCGCACGATCTCCTGCTGGTCCAGCAGGGCGCGGGCCCGGTCCTCCGCTTTTTTGATGATGCCCTCCGCCTCGCGCCTTGCCCCCGCCACGATCTCGGCCCGGTCGTTTACGATCGCTTTGGCCTGCTTGATCTCAGCCGGCATATTGAGCCGCACATCGTCGATGATGTCCCGCACCTTGTCCACGTCCACCATCCGCTTGCCGCCCGTAAAGGGCAGGTTCGTCGATTCTTCCAGCGTTTCGTCCAACAGGTCCAGCAACTCGTCCACATTCATCTCGGTGACACCTCGTTCCTCTCAATTCTCGTCTCATTGCTTCATTCTACCGCTATTTTGCCGGTTTGTATACCCTGTGCATGACGTCCTCATAAATACTGGCGGGGATGAACTCCCGCACGTCCCGGCCCTCAGCGGCGATCTGCTTGACCATGCTCGAGGATAAGTACATGTAGTGGCTGTTGCAGCTCATAAACACCGTCTCAAAATCCGGGTAAAGCTTTTTGTTGATCAGCGCCTGCTGGAACTCGTACTCAAAATCGGTCACGGCCCGCAGGCCCTTGACGGCGGCCTTGGCGCCGTGCGCCTTGGCGTAATCCACCAGCAGGCCGGGGGAGGAATCCACCTCGACCCGGCCCTGGTCCAGACCCGGGATGTCCCGCACCGCCCGGCGCAGCAGTTCCACCCGTTCTTCCACGGTAAAGGTGGGGGTCTTTGCCGGGTTGATCAGCACCAGCACGATCACCCTGTCAAAGATGGCTGCGCTGCGCTGGATGATATCCAGGTGGCCCTTGGTCACCGGATCATAGCTGCCGGGGCAGATGGCTGTCGTCATAGGGGGTCCTCCTCTGCGTTCTCTTTGCGATACCTGCTCACCAGCACGGCGCCATATCGATACTGCTTTTGCAGCGTCAGGCCGCCCGCCTGCGCGGGCAGTTCGGCGTCCCGCTCGCTTTCGCAGAGCACCGCGGCGCCGGGCGCCGCCACCCGGTCGATCTGAGGCAGGATGCGCGCCAGCGTGCCCTGGCGGTAAGGCGGGTCCAGCAGGATCAGGTCGAACTGTTCCCGCGTGGCGGCCAGAAAGCCCTCCGCGCTCATATTGGCCACGCTTGCCTGCGCAAAAAGCCCTGCGGCTTTCAAATTCCGGGTCACGATCTGCGCCGCCGAACGGTTTTCATCCAGAAACGTACAGCGCAGCGCCCCGCGGGAGAGGGCCTCGATGCCCAGCTGCCCGCTGCCGGCAAAAAGATCCAGCACCCGCGCGCCGGGCAGGATGAAATGCACGGCGCTGAACATCCCCTCTTTGACCCGGTCCACCGTGGGCCGGGTGACGTCGGTGCCCGGCAGCGCCGCGAGGCGGACGCCGCGGGCGGTCCCTGCGATCACTCTCATATCAGTTCTCCTTGCGCCGCCTCATCGGCGGCTCCGCTCTGCGGAATGGTATTATTATCTCCGCTTTGCCCCCCGTTGTCAACCTCGGCGCCGCCCGGGTGGTAAAACGCCCAGACCGCGTCCGCCGTGCGGGTGGGGATGCCCGCCTTTTCGATCAGCTCCTGCGGCGTGGCCTCACTGATGGCGTGCACGGTCTTTAAGGTACGCAGCAGTTTTTTTGCCGTGGCCTGGCCCACCCCGGGGATCTGCATCAGGGTGGAGGAAAAAGCCTTCTTTTTGCCCGCTGTGCGCTGGTACTCGATCGAGAAGCGGTGCACCTCGTTCTGGATCGTGCTGATAAAAGCAAAGACCGACTTGTGCATCGAGATGGCGATCTCGCCCTCCTTTGAGACAATGGCGCGGGTGCGGTGCCGGTCGTCCTTGACCATGCCGAAAGTGGGCACGTCCTCAAACGCGGTGCCCGCCAGGGCCTCGGTGACCGAGGAGAGCTGCCCCTTGCCGCCGTCCAGCAGGATCAGGTCCGGCTTGACGCCAAACTGGCCTTTTCCCTCGTTTGCATACTCATACGCCCGTCTCCAGAGCACCTCCGCCATGGAGGCATAGTCGTCGGTGCCGGCCACGCTTTTGATCTTGAAGCGGCGGTAGCCGCTTTTTTTGGGCCTGCCGTTCTCAAACACCACCATGCCCGCCACGCTGGTGCCCTCGCCCCAGTTGGAGATGTCATAGCTCTCGATGACGGTGGGCGGCGAGGCAAGGCCCAGGGTCTTGGCCACCTCGTCCAGCAGACGCTCCTCCCGCGAGACCCGGCCGCTGCGCAGCGTCAGGCTCTCAGAGGCGTTCAGCGCCGCCATCTGCACCAGCCGCGGCCCGTCGCCGCGCTGGGGCACCGAGATGGTCACCTTTCTGCCCGCCTGTTCTCCCAGCATCTGTTCCAGCTCTGTGGCCGCCTCGGGAAGCTGGTCCACCAGGATGAGCTTGGGCACCTCGCGCACGCCGTTGTAAAAGCGCGGCAAAAACTCTTCCCGCACCTCGGCCGCGTCCGTCGTGTCCGGAAAGGTGAACTCGTTTTTGTCCACCAGCCGCCCCTCGCGGAAAGAGAGCATCGCCGCGCAGACCGCGCCGTGGGCGGCCACAAAGCTGAACACGTCCGCCTGCTTGATGGTGCTCTGCACCACCCGCTGGCCGTTGGCGACCTTTTCGATGGCGTTGATCTGGTCCCGCAGGGTGGCGGCTTTTTCAAACTCCAGCGCCTCGCTGGCCTCTTCCATGCGCTGGCGCAGGCTGCGGACGATCTCGTTTTTGCCCTGCTTGATCAGCCGCACGGCGCCGTCGACGCACTCGGCATAGGCCGCCTCGCTGATCTTGCCGGTGCAGGGCGCCATGCATTTGCCGATATGGTAGTTCAGACAGGGACGCTCTTTTCCAAAATCCCGCGGGAACTGCCTGCCGCAGCGGTGCAGCTTGAAAGAGTCCTGCGCCGTGGCCACCATTTCCCGCACTGCAAAACTGCTCATGTAGGGGCCGATCCACTGGGCGCCGTCGTCCTGCTTTTGCAGCTCGGCCGAGATCTTGGGGTAAGGCCCCTTTCCCACCCGGATGAAACAGTAGCCCTTGTCGTCCTTGAGCAGGATATTATATTTGGGCGAGTGCAGCTTGATCTGGCTGCACTCCAGCACCAGCGCCTCGAACTCGCTGGTGGTGACGATGAAATCAAAGCTGTACGCGTGCTCGATCATGCGGGTGACCTTGGGCTCGTGGGGCACCCCCTCGCGGAAGTACTGGCTCACCCGCAGCCGCAGCCGCTTTGCCTTGCCGATATAGATGATCTCGCCCGTCTTGTCCTTGATGATATACACGCCGGGCAGCAGCGGCAAGCGCTTTGCCTTTTCATAGAGCTCCTGTTTGGTCATCCGCCGCCTGCCTCCTCTGTTTTTTCGTCCGCCGCGCGGGCGCCTGCAGGTAGTATGCGCGCGCCCGGCAAAAAAAAGCGCCGCCCCGCAGACGGAGACCGTCTGCGGGCAGCGCCGCACAGTTGCTGAAAAGGACCTTATTCGCTGAAGCCGGAGTTGACGAGCTTGATGAGGCCCTCGACGGCCTGCTGCTCGTCGGCGCCGTCCGCGATCACGCGGATGGTGGTGCCGCCCACAATGCCCAGCGACAATACGCCCAGCAGGCTTTTGGCATTGACGCGGCGCTCTTCTTTTTCGACCCAGATGGAGGATTTGAACTCATTGGCTTTCTGAATAAAGAAAGTCGCAGGGCGGGCGTGCAGGCCGACCTGATTCTCCACGGTAACTTCTTTCACATACATAATAAGAACGCTCCTATTCCAGAATTTTCTAAGAGAAGAAAAGTTGTAGTCTGATATGGTACTATCATAGCTCAATATTTCCAACCCGTCAACAAAATAATCCCCCCACCCGTCATTTTCATCAGTTCGCTAAAATCCAAAATGCCCGGGCGCAGCGCTTTGTATAATCTCACCACAAAGTTTTCAACATCGTTGGTCAAATCCACAAGTTTTCGAGTCCAAATTTTGGGGTTTTTGTCTATGGGTAACAGACAGGCCGGATTTTTCGCTCAATCGCTGTCGTTTTTCTCCTCTGCCGGGGCGCGCGGACAGGGCGGCGCGTCCGGCTGCCGGCGGCGTTCCAGCAGGTCCGGCCGCCGCGCCAGGGTGCGCTGCAGCGACTGCTCCTGTTTCCACTCAGCGATCTTTTTGGCGTGGCCGGACAGCAGCACCGGCGGCACCCGGCGGCCGTGCCAGACCTCCGGCCGCGTGTACTGGGGGTATTCCAGCAGGCCGCTGTAAAAGCTCTCGTCCTCATAGCCCTCCGGGCAGGACAGCACGCCGTCGCACAGGCGCGCCACGCTGTCGGCCACCGTCAGGGCGGCCAATTCCCCGCCGGTGATGACAAAATCGCCCAGGCTGATCTCCTCGTCGGCCAGCTCCTCCACGACCCGCTCGTCAATGCCCTCATAGTGGCCGCAGACCAGCGTCAGGCTGGGCAGCTGCGCCAGCTCCCGCGCCCGCTGCTGGGTAAAGGTCCTGCCGCCCGCGGTGAGAAAGATCACGTGGGGCTTTGCCTCCTGCTGGGCTTCGATGGCCCTGCAGCACAGATAGATGGGCTCTGCCTGCAGGATCATGCCGTGCCCGCCGCTGTAGGGGTAGTCGTCCACCCGTTTCTGCTTGTCCAGCGTGTAATCGCGGATGTTGTGGCAGTGCATCTCAATGCTGCCTCTGCGCCGCGCGCGGCCGATGATGCTCTCGCTGAGCACCGCCTCGCACATCTCCGGGAACAGGGTCGCGATATCAATCCGCATCGTCGAACATCCCCCCGATCGGCCGTATTTTCACAAAGCCCTGCTCCGGGCTGACCTGTGCCAAAAACTCCGGCACGGCCGGAAACAGCACGCTGCGGCCGTCCGGGGTGCGGATCTCATAGATGTCGCCCGCCCCGGCGTTGGTCACGTCGGCCACTGTGCCGTACTCCGCCCCGGTGGCCGCGTCCAGTACCCGCAGGCCGATGATGTCCTGGATGAACCAGGTGCCCTCGGGCAGGTCCACGTCCTCCCGGTCGATATAAAAGAGCCTGTCCACCAGCGGGCGCGCCGCGTCCAGGCTGTCCACCCCCTCCAGCTTGAGCAGCGCCATGCCCTTGTGGGCGCGGGCCGCCTCCACCCGCCAGGGATGCCCGCCGCCGGGCGCGGGGTAAAGCCGGTCAAAGCCGCATAAAAATTCGGCGCTGTCACAATAGGGATAGGCTTTCAGCTCTCCCATCACGCCGTGGGTGGTGACAAATTTGCCCGCCTCGAGATATCTCTTCTGCATTTCGGCCCCCTTCCGCCCCGCCGGGGCCTGCGCCGCCGCGGGGCAAAACATGCCGGACAGGTCCCTGCGGACGCGCCCGGCATGCTTTCTCTTGTGTAAAACTGCGGTCAGTCGATCTCGACCATGACCTTTTCACCCACGCGCACGGCGGCGGCGCGCATCACCACGCGGATCGCTTTGGCGATGCGCCCCTGCTTGCCGATCACGCGGCCCATATCCCCCTCCGCCACGCTCAGGTGGTAGACGGTGGTCCCCTCGGCGTCCGGCTCGTCGGCCGTGACCTTTACCGCGTCCTTGTCTTCCACAAGGCCCTGGGCAAGGGTGATCAAAAGCTCTTTCAACATAGGCGGTTACCTCTTTGCGTTGTGCCGTGCCTGCGCTTACAGGATCTCGTTCTTCTTGAGCAGCGCGCGGACGGTGTCGGTGGGCTGGGCGCCGTTGGCGATCCACTTTTTGGCCTTTTCCGCGTCGATCTTCACCTCGGCGGGGTCCTTGCCGGGATCATAGGTGCCGATCTCTTCGATGAAGCGGCCGTCACGCGGGAAACGGGAGTCGGCGACGACAACGCGGTAAAACGGATTTTTCTTGGCGCCCATGCGGCGCAGTCTGATCTTAACAGCCATGATAGAGTTCCTCCATATTATAAATTGAATGATCGGGACCTGCTTGAAAACCGGGACCGCCCTCTTTTTCTGCAGCCGGCGCGGCCGAGGCGCAAAAGCGGCCGGGACCCACGGGGCCCCTGCGCTTTTTGTCCTGCGGTCTGTCGCCCGCTGCGCAAAACGCGGCAATTCCTTTTTTTCAGACAAGCCCTGAACTGTATTTTTGACCGGTGTCCCGGTAAAAACCTTATCGATGCGGCGGGCCGCCGCCGGCGTTCAGCCGAACATGCCGCCCAGGCGCCTGCGCCCGCCCTTGGGACGCTTTTTCATCTGCTTCATCAGCTTGTTCATCTGCTCGTACTGGCGCAGGATGCGGTTGACATCTTCGACCCGGGTGCCGCTGCCCGCCGCGATGCGGCGTTTGCGTTTGGGGTCGATCAGGGCGGGCTTTGCCCGCTCGGCGGGGGTCATGCTCTGGATGATGGCCTCCATCCGCTTGAACATTTTGTCGCTGCCCTCAAGGTCGCTCTCGCTGACCTTTGCCCCGCCGGGCAGCATCGACATCATCGCCGCCGCGCCGCCCATCTTTTTCATCTGGGCGATCTGGTCCAGCAGGTCGTTCATGTCGAATTTATTTTCCAGCAGCCGTTTGGCCGCCTCCTGCGCTTTCTTTTCGTCCTGCGTCTCCTGGGCCTTTTCAATCAGGGTCATCACGTCGCCCATGCCCAGGATGCGGCTGGCCATACGGTCGGGGTGAAAGACCTCCAGATCGTCCAGCTTTTCGCCCACGCCCGCGAATTTGATGGGCTTGCCGGTGACCGCGCGCACGCTGAGCGCAGCGCCGCCGCGGGTGTCGCCGTCCAGCTTGGTGAGCACCACGCCGTCCACGCCCACTTTTTCGTTAAAGCTGGCCGCCACGTTGACCGCGTCCTGGCCCACCATCGCGTCGATGACCAGCAGCGTCTCGTCCACCGGCACGGCCTCTTTGATGCGGCCCAGCTCAGCCATCAGCTCTTCGTCCACATGCAGGCGGCCGGCTGTGTCCAGGATGACCAGGTCGTTGCCGTGGTCCCTGGCGTGGGCATAGGCCCTGCGGGCGATGACTTCCGGCTGCTCGGTGCCCAGCTCAAAAACAGGCGCCCCCGCCTTTTCCCCCACGACCTTCAACTGGTCGATGGCCGCCGGGCGGTAGATGTCGCAGGCGACCAGCAGCGGCCGGTGGCCCTGCTTGATAAAATACCTGGCGATCTTGGCCGAATGGGTGGTCTTGCCGCTGCCCTGCAGGCCGCACATCATCACCACCGTGGGCGGCTTTGAATTGATGTGGATGCCCCGGCTCTCGCTGCCCATAAGGGCGGTGAGCTCCTCGCTGACGATCTTGATGACCTGCTGGGCGGGGGTGAGGCTCTCCATCACCTCGGCGCCCACGCTGCGCTCGGTGACCCGGGCGATGAACTCCTTTGCGACCTTATAGTTTACGTCCGCCTCCAGCAGGGCCATGCGCACCTCGCGCATGGCGGCCTTGATGTCCGGTTCGGTCAGCTTGCCCTTGCTGCGCAGCCGCTTGAATGCGGCGGACAGCTTTTCACTTAAACTTTCAAACGCCATAGGTCCGCCTCACTTAATCGCTGATTCTTTCTGTCAGGGCGAGGATCTCCCCCGCGTCGCGGGAGACCTTTTCCGACGGCGCGTACCCCTCCTCGTTTTCAAAGCGGATGTCCCGCGCCAGCTCCTCGATGCGGGCGACGTCCCGCTGCACCTCGCGGTAGCGGCCGGCAAACCCCACCTTGTCCTCCAGATCGAGCAGGATGGCCTCGCCGCGCTTGATGGCGTCCCGCACGCCCTGGCGCGAGATGCCGAAATTGGCGGCGATCTCCGCCAGCGAGAGATCGTCGTTATAGTACTGCTCCATCACATCGCGCTGTTTTTCCGTCAGAACGCGCCCGTAAAAATCCAGCAGATACGAGATCTCCAGGTTTTTGGCCATCTTCTCGCCGCCTTTCCGCCGCAGGTTGGATGGTTGTAAAGCATTCAGCTTTACATAGTTGTCATTATACCAGATCTGCAGGCGCCCGTCAAGAGCCGTAAAGGTGAAAAACTTGACGCATTTCCGGGCGGCTGCGCGCAGCTTTTTTGTGAAAGATGCGGGGCATGCCTCCGCCGCGCGGGAGGCATGCCGCCAAAATGGCTGCGCACTGCGCAGCGAATCGCCATCGGGATGCCTGCCCCGCGCGGGAGGTCCGCCGCCGGGGACGTTCCGGTCCCCGCGCCGCGGGTGAAAAAGAGGGGGCCCGCCCTTTCCCAGCCAATAAGAAGAGGCCCTGCATTTCCCAGCTGCGAAAAGCCGCCCTCACCGCATCCCAGCTTTAGCTACGCTTTCGCCGCCCGCCTCCCCCGGCCTGTGGAAAACCGCCCGCCGCCGGCCCGGGCGGCGGTTTTCCACACAGTGCTTCGGCCCCGGGCGGCAAGATTGACATTCCCCCTGAATCCGGGTAGGATGGAGAAAAGATCCTCGCCGTTTTCATCCTCAAGCCGATACCGGAGGTGCAGTATGGGCGTTTATCACGATTATACCCAGGCGCGGGGGGCGGGCGTATTGGTGCGCGCCGGCGGCCTTGCCGCCCGCTACCGGCTGGAGGCGGAACTGCTCTGCTTTGTCAACTTTTTCGGCCCCACCGACAGCTTTAAGGACAGCCTTGCGGAGGGGATGATCCGCATGGCCGAGCAGTCCGGCGCGCTGGCCCCCGGCGCGCTGATCACCGAAGCGGCCAGCGGCAGCTTTGCCGCCGCCCTCGCCCTGGCGGGCTATCGCACCGGCCACCCGGTGACCCTGTGCCTGCCGGCCACGGCGCCGCTGGCCCGGCAAAAACAGCTGGCCGCCCTTGGGGCCAAACTGGCGCTCTGCAACTATGTTTACGGCCGCGCGGGCTGTGAAAAGCGCGCCGCTGAAATCGCCGCAGAGCGCGGCGGCTATTTTATGGACCATTACGCCAACGACCTCAACCCGGAATATCACCGCCGGGTCACCGGCCCGGCCATCCTGCAGGCCACCGACGCCAGGCTGGACTTTATCGTCGCCGGCGTGGGCAGCGGCGGCACCATCTCCGGCGTGGGCGAACATGTCAAGGCCTGGACCAACGGGGTGCAGATCGTCGCGGTGGAGCCCTACGAGAGCCAGGTCCTGTCCGGCGGCTTTGCGGGCCAGCACGGGCTGGCGGGGCTGGGCTGCGGTTTCGTCCCGGAAAACTACAATCCGTATATTGTCGACAAAATAGTACCAGTTTCCACCGGCGACGGCAAAAAACTGGCGGGGGAAGCGCTCCTCTGCGACGGCCTCCCCCTCTGTCCCGCTTCCGGCGCGGTGCTGGCCGCAGCGCTGGAGCTGGCCCGCGCCCCGGAAAACAGGGGCAAGCGCATCGTCGCCCTCACGGGAGGCAAGGTGAGTTACTGAAGCCGCGCTTCTCCTGCCGCCCCCTCTGCGTCTTGAGCCGAACAGGCTGGGGCTCTTGTGCCCCGCAGCGCGGTGGACGCGGGCATCGTCCTCTGCGCCTCCCGCCGAGCAGGCTGGGGCGGCGCACCGGGCGGTCAAGCCGTGTATGGCCGCATCTCCCGCGGCCGCGCCGCGGCAGCGCCTCGACCCTTGAAAAGGCCTTTCCCCGTGCCCCGTGCCCCGCTGAGTCCGTCTGCCGGGAAAAGCGCAGCGCTTCGTCCCGCCTCTGTTTCTGTCCCGGCCGCTCCTGCAGGCACCTCACGATCTCTCCCGGTCTGTCCGTCCCGCGCGCCTGTGGCGTGCCATTCGTCCGCCCGCCGCTCTCGCCCATCCGCCTTTGTCCCCCTTTGCCGCCCGCCGGGGACAAGCGCGCTTCGTCCGCGCCCTGTCGCCGCAGCTTTTCGCCGCTCACTGTCTCCGGCCGGGCCGGGGATCCTGTTTTCAAAAAAGGGAAGCTGGGGATCAACGCCCCCGCTTCCCTTTTTCGTGTCATCTCAAATCCATTTGATCACAGGGCGGTTCGCGCCCTGCGCTGCCTTAAAAGGCACCCGGGGCGCGTTACGCCTCCGGCTCGGCCACCTTTTTGGTGTGCATCATGGCGTCGACCTCCACCAGCGCCTTGGTGTCGCGGGCGATCATCAGCTCCTCATTGGTGCAGATGATAAAGGTCTTGACCGCAGCGCCCTCGGCAGTCAGGTCGACGATGTCGCCCTTGGTTTTGTTTTTTTCCTCATCGATCTTGATGCCCAGGTACTCCATATTGGCGCAGACGTCGCCCCGCACCTCGTCGCTGTTCTCGCCGATGCCGCCGGTAAAGACCAGCGCGTCCAGGCCGCCCATGGCTGCGATATAGCCGCCGATATACTTTTTGATCTGGTAGCAGAGCATGTCGTGGGCCAGCTGCGCCTGCTCGTTGCCCAGCGAGGCCGCCCGCTCGATGTCGCGGTTGTCGCTGGAGATGCCCGACACGCCCAGCAGGCCGCTGCGCTCGTTGAATACGCGCAGGAACTCGTTGCCGTGCTCGCCGGTCTTCTCGGCGATATAGGTGACCACCGAGGGGTCCAGATCGCCGCTGCGGGTCCCCATCATCAGGCCGCCCGTCGGCGACATGCCCATCGTGGTGTCGATGCTGCGGCCGTGGTCCACCGCGGTGATGGAGGAACCGTTGCCCAGATGGCAGGTGATGATGCGCAGCTGGTCGATGGGTTTGCCCATCAGCTTGGCGCAGGTCTTGCTCACATAGCGGTGAGAGGTGCCGTGGAAGCCATAGCGCCGGATATTGTATTTTTTGTAGTACTCGTAGGGGATGGCGAACATGTACGCCTTGGGAGGCATCGAGTGGTGGAACGAGGTGTCGAAGACACAGGCCTGCGGCAGATCGGCGCCGAACACTTTCTGCGCGGCGCGGATGCCCTGAATGTGAGCGGGGTTGTGCAGCGGCGCCAGCTCGGACAGGTCGGAGATCTGCTGGATGACCTGCTCGGTCAGCAGGCAGGAGTGGGGGAACTTGTCCGCCCCCTGGGCGACGCGGTGGCCGATGGCGTCGATCTCCGCGATGTTCTCGATGACCGCGCCGTCCCCGGCGGTCATCATGGAGATCAGCTTGGTAAAGGCCTCGGTATGGTTCTGGAACGAGCAGTCCACCTTGATCTCATAGCCGTCCGCAGTCTTGTGGGTGATCATGCCGCCGGGAATGCCGATCCTCTCACAGTTGCCCTTGCAGAGGACCTTTTCCCCGTCCATATCGATCAGCTGATACTTCAGGGAGCTGGAGCCGCAGTTGATAACCAGAATCTTCATAAACGCCAAACCTCCATTTATAGTTTCACATTCAGGATGTCTTCTCTCTTTAACCAATTTATTATATAATAAACACAGGGTCTTTTCAAGAAAACACGCCGTTTTTTTGCCTTTCCAGCCGCAAAAACAGCGTTTTTCGTCACAGAACGGCGGTTTCGCGCCCGGGCAGGCACAGGGCCGCACGGCTTTTGCGCCCGCGGGGGGACCGCGGCAAAAGGGAGGGACAGACTTGGAGCGTTGCAGCTGGTGCCTTGGCACCGAAGAGATGACACGTTACCACGACGAGGAGTGGGGCGTGCCGCTTCACGACGACCGGAAGCAATTTGAATTTTTGTGTCTCGAGGTCCTTCAATGCGGCCTGAACTGGGACATGATGATCCGCAAGCGGGAGATCTTCCGCCGCTGTTTTGAAAACTTTGAACCGGCCCGCGTTGCCGCTTACGGGGAAGCGGAGATAGAGCGCATCCTCGCCGCCGAGGGGATGATCCGCTCCCGCCGCAAGGTGGAAGCCATCGTGAACAATGCCCAACGCCTGCTGGAGATCCAGCGGGAGCAGGGCTCTTTCAGCAGCTGGCTCTGGGGGCTGGCCGGCGGGACGCCCATCCTGTACGCCGGCCACCAGCGCGGCGGCCTGCCGGCGCAAAACGGGCTTTCCCGACGCATCAGCGCTGAGCTGAAAAGGCGCGGCTTCCGCTATCTCGGGCCGGTCACCGTCTATTCGCACCTGCAGGCCTGCGGCGTCATCAACGACCACGCCGAGACCTGCTTTTGCCGCAGTGCCCTGCTGCGGCGCTATCCTGCCGTGCGCAGGCGGCGGGACGCAGAGGGGTGAGCGCGCAAAGCGCGCCGCCCGGAAAAGAAAGGGGGCCGGGAATGAAAAGAGTGGGCATCATCGCCGAGTACAATCCGTTTCACAACGGCCATGCGGGCCAGATCGCGGCCCTGCGCAGCCGCGGCGCGCAGAGCGTCGCGGTGGTGATGAGCGGCAGCTTCGCGCAGCGCGGCTCCCCAGCCGTATTCTCCAAATTCACCCGGGCGCGGGCCGCGCTGGAGGGCGGTGCCGACCTGGTCGCCGAACTGCCGGCGCCCTGGGCCACCGCGGAGGCCGACCGGTTCGCCGAGGGCGGCGTCTTTCTGCTGGCTGCCCTGGGCTGCGACGCCATCTGCTTTGGGGCGGAGTGCGGCGGCGCAGAGCCCTTGGCGGCGCTGGCCCAGATCCTGGACGACCCGGGGTTCGACGCCGGGCTGCAGGCGCGTCACGCCGCGGGCGGGGGCAGCTTGGCCGCGCTGCGCGCCCAGCTGGCGGAGGAGCGGCTGCCCGGCGCGGCGGCCCTGCTGGCGGGGCCGAACAACAATCTGGGCGTGGCTTATCTGCGCGCCATCCGCCGTCTGGGCCTGCCTCTGCAGGCCATCGCCCTGCCCCGCGAGGGCGCGGCGCACGACGCCCCTCTGCCTTCCGGGGGCGTCTGCGCCAGCGCCGGGGCGCTGCGCGGGCGCATTTTGGCGGGCGATCTGGCCGCCCTGCGCCCCTATGTGCCCGCGGGCGCTTTCGCGCTTTATGAAGAGGACGCGGCGGAGGGGGCCGTGTTGGACGAGCAGGCTTTCTCCCTCTCGCTGCTCACCGCGCTGCGGCTGGGGGACGCCGCCGCCTTTGCCCGGCTGCCCGGCGCGGGCGGGGAGGGGCTGGCCAACCTGCTGGCCCGGGCGGCGGCGGAAGCCACCAGCGCCGCCGGGCTTTACGCCCTGCTGAAAAGCAAGCGTTACACCCACGCCCGGCTGCGCCGTCTGGCGCTGGCCGCCTATCTGGGGCTGACCGACGATCTGCCCCGCCTGCCCCCCTATCTGCGCCTGCTGGGGGGCACAAAGGCGGGCCTGCAGGGCATCCCCGGCCAGGCAGCCGGTGCGGCGGTGCCCGTCTCCCACTCGCTGGCGCAGCTGGCCCGGCTGCCCGGCGCGGCGGGCCAGGTCGCCGCGCTGGAGGCCCGGGCCGGGGCGCTTTGGGCGCTCTGCCTGCGCCGCCCCCGACCCGCGTCGGAGGAGTTCACCGAAAAATTCATCCGTCCCTGACGAAACCGCCGAAGCGGCCCTGCCCGGGGAGCGCCGCCCGGCCGCCAGAGCCGCGCCCGCAGCCCGGCCCCGCCGGACGACGGCGGAGGCGCAGAGCCCCCTGCACAGGGTGCCGGCACAAAAAGAGGGCCGCCTTTTCCCTATGACTCCGCCGCTCGGCCCCCTTGTTCCCGACATCGAAAAAATTTTACATTAAAGATCCCGCAGACCGGTTTTAACAGCCGATCTGCGGGATCTTCTCTGTTCCCGACGTCACAAAACGCCTGTTCTTTCAAGGGCGGAGAACGGCGGGAATATAAAATCAAAAAATCTCCCTGGGGCCCAGCGGCACCCGGAAGCTACCCGCCACCCGCCAATGGGGCGCAGAGCCGCTCCGCTGCAAAGTCTCCCTTTGCGGATCCCAAAAACGCTTCGGCAGGACTTTTTCGTTCCAACTCCGCCCGGGGCCGGCCCGCCCGGGGCGTGCCCCGTCCGCTGCAGCACGCGCACAAAAAGGCGTTTTCCCGCCCGTCGGCGGGACAAAACACAGCGGGGGCAAAGCCGCACCGGCAGGGCCGCAAAAAACAGCCGGACGGACAGCTGCGCCCTGAAAACCGCCTCTGCGGCCGAAAACGGCTTTTGCCGCGTTTCGGCCGTTTTTGTCATCCCGGCATCCCGATCAGCATATAAACGGCGCCAAAGGCGTTGAAGAGAACGCCCAGCAGGCAGCAGGCCCGCTCCCAGCGGCGAGGCGGGGCCTGCGGGACCGCGCAGAAATACAGCA
Organism: Anaerofilum hominis; assembly: GCF_014287275.1. GTDB lineage: Bacteria > Bacillota > Clostridia > Oscillospirales > Ruminococcaceae > Pygmaiobacter > Pygmaiobacter hominis. Next base: position 405,535 of record NZ_JACONZ010000002.1, on the reverse strand, counting down.
GCGCCGCCGGCAGCAGGTCCACGGTGTACCTTGCGCCGAACTGCCAGCCGCCCGTGGTGCGGTGGGCACACAGCAACAGCAGGCCCAGCAAAAAAGCGCCGCCCGTCAACAGCCCGGCGATGCGCCCATCTTCCTTTTCCCGCCAGCCGCGGACCAGGCGGGCGGACCAGGCCAGGAACACCGGATTGGACAGAAAAAACAAAAAGCCGTCAAAGCGCGGGAAGTCCAGCGCCAGATCGGCGGTCAGTGTGACCGGGCGCAGCAGCGCCAGCAGATTGCCGGGCAGATAGGACAGCGAAAACTGCCCCCTTTCGCTGCGCTGAAACTCGGGGAGATAGGCGTGCCCAAACTCAAACGGGTCGCCAAAGCGCAGCACATTCAGCGCCATCAGGCCCGCGGCCACCAGCGCCGCCGCCGCAAGCCCCGCAAGCGCGCTCTTCAGCGTCCAGCCGGCGGCTCTTCCCTCCCTGCGGTCCTGCAGCCGGAACAGCAGCAGCGCCAAAGGCAAATACAGGGCGGAAAAGGGGCGGCAGCCAACGGCAAGGGCTAACAAAAACAGGCAGCGCCCGCGATGCCCGGCGGCAAACTGCCATGCGCCGAGCGCGCAGAGCATAAAGTTCAGCACCTGCGCCTGATACCACACGCCGCCGCTGCAGCAAAGCCCCAGCAAATTGGTGGCCAGCACAAAGAACGACGCCCAGAAAGCGCAGGCCTGCGGCGGATGGCCCAGACGGGCAAAGCAGGCGTAAACTGCGGCCAGCCCGGCGGCGGCGTAGCCTGCGACCAGCAGATTGGCCGGGGCGGCCGCCCCGCCGCCCAGCGCCGCCCAGGGCAGGGCAAACAGCGTGGGCACCGGCGGAAAAGAGAGATAATACCGCCCCTGAAAGACCGCCAGCTCCAGCCAGGGATACGCCTCCCCGTGCCGGATGGACAGCGACCCCGCAAGCCAGTTTTGGGCCTGCAGCGAATAGCTGTCATAGGGGTTCGCCGCCAGAAGCGTGCCGCCCGCCAGTGTGTGGTACAGCACCACGCCCAGCCAGAAAAACGCCAGCAGAAAGGCAAGCGGCGCGGCATGCGCCTGCCAGCCTCGCGCCGGCGCCGGGCTTTTCTTCCCCATACGGCCGTCCTCCCCGCTTCGGCTCTGTGCCATCTTTTCTATTTTGCGCCCACGGCCCGGCGCACACGGTACACTGCATATTTAAAAAATCCGCCGATGAGCCAGAACTGGATCAGCACATAGTTGGGCAGGTTTTCAAAGCGGAATTTCGGTTTTTCCAACTTGCCGAATACGGCAAACGCCTCTTTTGTCCCCTGCCAGTAAGGCCTGCCGAAGCCCCGCAGCGCAAACATGGCAAACTTTACCAGATAGCCGGTCAGCAGGAAAGGCAGGTTCAGAAGCAGCATGAGCAGCGGCTCGTTTTTGTAGGGCAGCAGCAGCGAATTGCGGCCACTCTGCACCGATTTGAAGTCGTTGTAGCGCGCGCCGCCGGCGCCGCCGGTGGTCGCCCCGCAGATATGGCGGCAGACCGCATGCGGGCAGTAGATGTTTTTGTAGCCCAAACTGTTGGCGCGCCAGCCCAGGTCCACGTCCTCGTAATAGGCGAAAAAGTGTTCGTCAAACAGGCCGATCTGCTCCAAAATGCTTTTTCGGTAAAGGGCCGCGCCCCCGCAGGCCGAAAAGCAGCGCCGCTCGCGCTGATACCGGCGGGCGTACAGGCCGTCGCCGGTCTTGGCCGCCCAGCCGAAGAGATTGACATAGTCCCCCGCGTCGTCCGCAAGCTCGGGCTCATAATAGCGCAGCATCAGCGACGCCACAGAAAAGATCTTCGGATCCCGGTCCGCCACCTCCACCAGGCGGCGCAGCCAGTCCGGCCGGGCAAACGCGTCGTTGTTGAACAGCACCGCGTACTCCGCCTGCGAAGCGCGGATGCCCGCGTTGACCGCGGCTGAAAACCCGGTGTTCTGGCTGTTCTCGATCAGCCGGTAGCCGGGCCGCCCGAGATAGGACCGCGCGATCTCCAGGCTTTCGTCGGTGGAGCCGTTGTCTATCACGATGAGCTCAAAATCGGCGAGATCCTGTGCCAGGATGCTCTCGATGCTTTCCCCAAGCCAACCGGCCCCATTGAGGTTGGGTATGATGACTGATGCTTTCACGCGCTTCTCCCCCGCCGTCTTTTTTCCTGCCCCCGCGGGGGCGATCCCTTTACAGTTTACCCTGCCGCAGTCCAATTTGCAACGGCGGTTGCCGTTTTCGCCCTCTTCTTTTATAATAGGTGAAGGACGCCTGCCGGGCCTGGGCGCAGTTTCGGCGCAAAAAGCCTGTGTCCCGCAGCCCCAGGGGTCGGGACGCTCCCCGCATTTTGTTGTTTGCCCCGGCGCGTCCGGGCCGCCTTATCCTCTCTCTGCTTCGCGTGGTAAGGCGGAGGCTCTTTTTGAAATTTATGCCGGCGCGAAGCGGCGGAATGGATGATTTTTGTGAATGCGCTCTCTTCGGTCCGGCTTTTCCTGCTCGATCTGGACGGCACCTTTTATCTGGACGGCACCCCGCTGCCCGGCGCGCTGGATTTTCTGGCGGCGCTGCGCGGCAAGGGGATCCCCTTTGCATTCCTGACCAACAACTCCTCCCGCAGCCGGGAGGACTATATCCGGCGCCTGAACGCCATGGGGGCCGCCGTCAGCGGGCGCGAGGTGCTGACCAGCGCCGACGCCACGCTGGACTATCTCGATGAAAACCACTTTTCCCGCCAGCTGCTGCTCATCGGCACCCCCAGCCTGGAGGCGCAGTTCACCGCCGCGGGATACGCCGTGCGCGCGGACGCGCCGCAGGCGGTGGTGCTGGGCTTTGACACCACGCTGACCTATGAAAAGCTGGTGCTGCTGTGCAATGCGGTGCGGGCCGGCCTGCCCTATATCGCCACCCACCCGGACTATAACTGCCCGGTAGAGGGGGGCTTCATCCCCGACATCGGCGGGGTCATCGCGCTGGTGGAGGCCTGCACCGGCCGCCGCCCCGACGCGGTGATCGGCAAGCCGAACGCCTATATCGCCCGCGCCGCCGCCGCCCGCTTCGGGGTGCCGCTCGAGCAGATCTGCATGGTGGGCGACCGCCTGTACACCGACATCGCCCTGGGCGCCTGCGGGGTGCGCACGGCGCTGGTGCTCTCCGGCGAGACCTCGGCAGCGGACTATGAAAAAAGCGCGGTGCGCGCGGACTTCGTATTTGGGGGCATCGGTGAGATGGCGGCGGAGCTGTAAAGAGCGCCCGCACAAAAAGGCGCGGACGGGAGGGGCCTTTCGGTCCCCCCGCTCCGGTCTGGCCCGGCCCGGACGGAGAAACCACGGCAAAGCCGCAGGGGCCGTCGCCCTGCGGTGCGGCGGGGCTTTCACAGCGGCCGGTCCCCCCCGCCCCGGCATTTTCCCATTTTTGCCGAACCCCTCCAAAAAGCCGGCAAAAGGCCCCGTCCCCTCTGTTCCCGTTTTTAGAGCGCGGCGGGGCTTTTCCCTGTGCAGAGCGCAGAGGGCCATATCAAAAAGCCGCCGCTTTGTGAAAAGCGGCGGCTTTTGTTTTTTCTGCCCGCGTCCCGCGGTCAATAGGGGTAACTCATGCTCAGGACGATGATAACAAAGATCAGGGTCACGATGGACAGGCCGATCGTGATGCCCATCCAGACCAGACGCGCGCGGGCCCAGTTTCTGCGGTTGATGTTGCTGCTGTCTGAAAAACTCCAGATGATCAGCATGACGATGCCCGCAACGGGGATCAGGCAGATCAGGTCCTGCAGCAGGAACTGGCCCATCGTCAGCGGCGCGTCCTGCCGCTCTCTTACCGGGGGCTGATAGCTGTTCTCAGCGGGCGGGACCGTCCCCACAGAATAGCTGGGGGCGGTGGGCGGCATGGGCGGCGCGCCCGCCGCGCCGTAGCCGGGCTGTATGGGGGGCGGCACCGAGGGGCCGCCCGCGGGCGCGGCGCCGGCCTGTGCGGACGCCTCTTCCACGGCAGGCGCCTCCTGCTGCGCACGGGCAGCCTGCAGGTCGGGCTGCTCTGCCGCCGGGGCGGCCGGGGCGGGGGACGCCGGTGTGCCGGGGGCGCCTGCAAGCGGCCCCACCGGGGTGCCGCAGACCCCACAGAACCGGGCGTCTTCCGGTAATTCTCTTCCGCATTTTCTGCAGATCATCGCTTTTCACTCCACATCTTTCACGGCCGCCGGTATCGGGCTCCCCGCTGAGGGAAATGCCTCCCCGCGCACCGCGCGGACAAAGGCGTGCCCCGGCAGGTCCCGGCGGGCCGGACTTTTCTTTCATCATAGCATGCAAACGGTAAAAAAACAATTGCAGGGGTGTGAAAATCCGGTGAAGCCGGACAGAGGGAACAAAGGGGAGGGGCAGGCCGCCACGGCGCGCAGCGCCCGCACCGGCGCATCCTTTAGCACCTTTGCCCTCACGGACAAAACGCCGGGGCATGCCCCTTCCCGGCGCCGGGCCCAGGGGACGGCCAAACGTGTTTTTCTGCGTCGCCCACCGGCGGCGGCAGCGGCGCGGGACGACTGCTCCTACCCGCAGACCCGCACCGGCGGTGCGCTTTTGGGCGCTCTGCGTTCTCTGGGCCCTGCGGCGGGCCCGGCCCCCGTTTTTTGCCGGGCCCCGCGCCTTTTCGCCGGGAAACCGCCGGAAGATCCGCGTCTTTCGGTCTTTTGGAGAGCAGCGTCCCCGGCGGGCGTTTGCCCCGCACGCAAAAATGCGGCCGGCGATGCGGCCGCATTGGGGTCTTCGGTTTTTTCAGGGCAAACGGCGCGCGGCCCGGCCGCAAAAAACAGTGTCAGCCCTGCCCCCGCCCCTGCGGCGGAAAGGTCACGGTGAAAGTGGTCCCCTCCTCCGGCGTGGAGGCAAGGCCGATCTCTGCCCCATACTGGCCCGCCACATGCTTGACAATGGCAAGCCCAAGGCCGGTGCCCCCCATGGCCTTGCTGCGCCCCTTGTCGATGCGGTAGAACCGCTCAAAGATCCGCTGCCGGTAGCGGGGCTCGATATAGCCGCCGCTGTTGTGCACCGAAAGCACGATCCCCTCCGGGCGGGAGAAAAGGGTCACCTCCACGCGGCCGCCCTCGCCGTTGTACCGTACCGCGTTCTGGATCAGGTTCCCCGCCAGCTCCTGCATCTCTTTGCGGGAGGCGGAGAGCACCGCCCGCTCTGCCGCGCAGGAGATCTTTACCCCCTGCTGGGCCGCCAGCGGCTTTGCGTCGGCGCAGCACTCGCGCACCACCTCCGCCAGGTCCAGGACCTCCCGCTCAAAAGTGATGTCCCCGGCCTCCAGCCGGCTGATCATGATGATGTCGCTGATCAGGTTCTGCATGGTGCCCGCCTCTTTCAGGATGCGGTGGGCAAACTCGCGGCGCTTTTGCTCCGGCAGCTCGGCGGGGCCGCACAGCAGCTCGGCAAAGCCGCTGATGGAGGTGATGGGGGTCTTGAGTTCATGGCTGGCGTTGGAGAAAAACTCCTGCCGCATCTTGACCGCATTTTTGCGGATGGTGACATCCGACAGGACCGCGATGGCCGCCTCTGCCAAAGCCTCCTGCCCCTGACGCTGCGCCACAGGGCTGACCACTGCTTCCACCAGGGCGCCGCTGGGCAGCGGCATCTCCACCCGCGCCGTCTTTGCCCCCTGCACCGCCTCGTCCACCGCGCCGACAAAAGCGATGTGCCGGGTGGCATAGATGATGTTTTTCCCCGTCACCGATTTGTCGCAGCCCAGAAAACCGCAGGCCGCCCGGTTGATGGTGAGGATGGTCTCCTCCGCGTCCAGCAGGATCAGCCCCTCGGACATGTTGTCCAGCACATAGTCGATGCGGGCCCGCTCTTTTTTCAGGCTGGCCAGGTTTTCGTCCACCTCCGCCGAGAGCTGGTTGATGTCCGCGGCCATGTCCTGCAGCTCCTCGTACTGATAGCGGTCCGGCTGAAGCGTGGTCCCGCCGCTGCGCACCAGCTTCAGGCTGTCGGACAGCTCTTCGATGGGCCCGGTGATGCTTTTGGCAAACCGGTCGGCAAGCACCAGCGTAATGGCAAAGGCCACGGCCGCCGCCACCAGCAAAGCGGGCAGAAAACCGACAAAGCCAGCCAGCGCCGAGGGATAGGTGTCCGCCAGCCGCAGAAATCCGCCGTCGGACAGGCGGGTGGCGACATAGAGCATGTTGCGCCCCGTGGTGACCGAGCTGCGCACCGATACGCCGTATTTCGCCGTGCGTGCCGTTTCGATCTCCTCGCGGCCCGCGTGGTTCTCCATCGTCCCCGCGTCGACGGCCGAGTCCCCCGTCACCAGCCCCCCGGCGTCCACAAAGGTGACCCGCAGGCCGCCCGCCGCGTCTGAGATGCGCCGGGCAGTCGCCTCGTCCCGCCCGCCCAGCAGCTCCGCCTCCATGGCCGCCGAGGCGACCAGCCGCTGCATATCCTGTTTGGCGCGCTGGGTGAACTGCGCCTCAAACACAAGGGAGGCGATCAGGGTGCAGAGCAGCAGGCCAAGGCTGAGCACCGCAGCCATGCTTTTAATGATCTTTTTCTTCATATCGTCTTCTCCCCATCCGGCAGAGGCGGGCCGCTATTTGCCGTCCCTGCGGCCGATAAAGCGGTAGCCGACCCCCCGGACCGTTTTGATGTATTTGGGGTTCACCGGGTCGTCGCCCAGCTTCTGGCGCAGGGTGCCGACGTGCATGTCCAGCGTGCGGGACTCGCCCATAAAATCATAGCCCCACACCTTTTGCAGCAGCTCTTCCCGTCCCAGGGCCCGGTCGGCGGCGCCGATCAGCATCTTCAGCAGCTCGAATTCTTTATAGGTCAGCTCCACCGGCCTGCCGCCCACCGATACCTCCCGCGCTTTCACATCCACCGTCATGCCCTCAAAGGCATAGTGGTCCTGCAGGATGGGCCCCTCCTCCCCGACGCGGCGCAGCAGGGCCCGCACCCGGGCGCAAAGCTCCAGCACGCTGAACGGTTTGGTCATATAATCGTCCGCCCCCGCGTCCAGGCCGGTCACCTTGTCTCCCTCGGTGTCCTTGGCGGTCAGCATCAGGGCCTTGGTGCGCATCAGCTCCGGCTTCTGGCGCATCAGCTTGAGGGCGGTGATGCCGTCCATCCCCTCCAGCATGATGTCAAAAATGACCAGCGCGGGCCGGTGTGCGCCCATCTCTTTCAGCGCCGGGGCCGCATCCGCAAACCCCCGCACTTCATATCCCTCGCTCGTCAGGGCCGCGTCCAGCAGCACCCGGATGCTCTCGTCGTCTTCGATCACATAGATCAGCTGTGCCAAAGCAAATCCTTCCTTCCTCAAAAGGTCTCCGCCGGGCGTTTGCCTGCGGCGGCGCTCAGCGGCCGGTCTGGTGCACGCCGGTCTTGTAAAACTCGGTCCACTCGCAGATGTTCACCGCGTGGTCGCCCAGGCGCTCAAGATATTTTGCGATCATCAGATAGTCGATGGCCACATCCACCAGCGAGCTGTCGCGGCGCAGCACCTCCACCATCTTGCCCTTGACGCTGTTGAACGCGCCGTCCACGATATCGTCCCGCAGGATGACCTTTTCCGCCTTTTCCATATCGCTGGCGACAAACGCGTCCACGGCGTCGCTCACCATGCTGCGCGCCTCGGCGGCCATGCTGTCGATCAGCACCAGCAGCTCGGGGATCTCGCCGCTGATGTGCCGGGTGATCTCGGCGATATCGGCCGCCGCGTCGCCGATGCGCTCGATATCGGTGATCATTTTCAGTGCGGTGGAGATGATGCGCAGGTCGCGGGCGACCGGCTGCTGGCGCAGCAGCAGGGTCAGGCAGTGGCGCTCGATCTCCCGCTCCATATCGTCCACGCGGCGGTCGCCCTGGATCACCGCGCCGGCGAGCTGAAGATCGTGGCTGTCAAAAGCGCGGATCGCGTTGTCGATCGCGCCGGCGGCCTCTGATCCCATCCGGATCAGGCTGGCGGAAAGCTCCGCCAGTTCGGCGTCAAAAGTTTTTCGAACAGACATGTTCGGTTTCACGCTCGCTTTCATTATACCCCGCCGCAGGGCGGCGGGAAAAGGATTTTTTGTAAAAAGGCACGGCGCGCCGCGGGGCCGCCTGCAAAAAGGCGCAGCTCTGTTCTGCGGCGGGCCGGCAGGCGCGGCGGCGTGCCGGGGCAGACGCTGTCTTGGCCAAAATGCGCCGGGCGCCGAAAACGCGGCCCGCAGGACGGCCTTACCCGAAGCGGCCGGTGATATAATCCTCGGTGCGCTTGTCCCGGGGCATGCTGAAGATCTGCTCGGTGGGGCCGATCTCCACCATTTCCCCCAGCAGAAAAAAGGCGCACTTGTCGCTGATGCGGGCCGCCTGCTGCATGTTGTGGGTGACGATGACCACCGTGTAGTTTTTCTTCAGCTCTGCCATCAGCTCCTCGATGCGGATGGTGGAGGCCGGGTCCAGGGCGCTGGTGGGTTCGTCCATGAGCAGCACGTCGGGCTGCACCGCCAGGGCACGGGCGATGCACAGCCGCTGCTGCTGGCCGCCCGACAGGCCCAGGGCGGATTTTTTCAGCCGGTCGCGCACCTCCTCCCAAAGGCTGGCGCCGCGCAGGCTCCGCTCCACCAGGTCGTTCAGTTCCGCCTTGGAGTGGGTGCCGTGCAGGCGCGGGCCGTAGGCAATGTTGTCGTAGATGCTCATCGGGAACGGGTTGGGCTTTTGAAAGACCATCCCCACATTTTTGCGCAGCTGGGTGACGTCCACCTCCGGCGCAAAGATATCCTGCCCGTGATAGAGCACCTGCCCCTCTACCCGCACCCCCGGCACCAGATCGTTCATGCGGTTGAGCGTTTTTAAAAAGGTGGACTTGCCGCAGCCCGAAGGGCCGATCAGCGCGGTGATCTCCCGCTCTGCGAGTTCCACCGTGATGCCTTTCAGGGCCTCAAAATTCCCGTAATACAGCTTCAGGTCCTGGCTGGTGATAATGTTTTCCACGCGGGCTTTCCCCCTACAACTTGTTTTTCAGCCGCTTGCCCAATACCTTTGCGGCAAAATTGATGACGAGCACGATGAGCATGAGCACCGCGGCCACCGCAAAGGCGACCTCGAATTTGCCGCGCTCCATCGCGTAGATGTACAGCGCCACGCTGAGGGTGGCGCCGGAGCCTCCCATGGCCTCGAAAAAGTTGCCCAGCAGCTTGAGCCCCAGCCCGGCGGTGAAGAGCAGCGCCGCCGACTCGCCCACGATGCGGCCGATGGCAAGGATGCAGCCGGTGACGATGCCGTCGATGCTGCTGGGCAGGATAATGGTGCGGATCATATACCACTTGGTGGCCCCCAGCCCCAGCGCGCCTTCGCGGTAGCTCTCCGGCACCGTCTTGAGGCTCTCCTGGGTGGTGCGCACAATGGTGGGCAGGATCATGATGACCAGGGTCAGCGCGCCCGCCAGCAGCGAGGTCTTAAGGCGCAGCAGCTGGCAGAAAAACATCATGCCCACCAGCCCGTAAATAATGGAGGGGATCCCGGCCAGCGTCTCGGTGGTGAACTCGATGACCCGCACCAGGCGCCTGCTGGAGGCGTATTCGGTCAGATAGACCGCCGCCCCCACCCCCAGCGGCAGCACGATGACCAACGCGGCGACGATGATGTACAGGGTGTTGAGGATACTGGGCAGGATGCCGATGGTATTGTTGAGATAGCTCTCCTGGGAGGAGATCAGCTGCCAGGTGACGCCGGGCAGGCCGCGGAGCAGGATATAGGCGATCAGCGCCGCTACCAGCAGCGCCGTGACGGCGGCGCACGCGCAGATGAGCAGGCGCAGCGTCAGATCCCACGCCCGGCGGCGGGGCGGCAGCTTTTGGTCCAGGCGTTTGTCCCCCATGCTACTTTTCCCCCTTTTTGCCGCCCTTGAGGGCCACGTTCAAAACGACGTTGATGACCATGATGAACAAAAACAGGATCAGCGCAATGGAGAACAGCGCCTGACGCTGCAGGCCGGACGAATAGCTCATCTCCTTGGAGATGGCGGTGGTCAGAAAGGTGACGCTGTCAAAAAGCGCCGGCATATTGGCCACGTTGCCCGCCACCATCATCACCGCCATGGCCTCGCCGATGGCCCGCCCGATGCCCAGCACCACGCCCGCCGCGATGCCGCTTTTGGCCGCCGGGATGCTGACCTTGAAGATGGTCTCGGTGGGGGTGGCCCCCAGGGCCAGGCTGGCCTCTTCATACTCCGGCGGCACCGCCCGCAGGGCGGTCTCCGACACGCTGATGATGGAGGGCAGGATCATGACCGAAAGCACCAGCATGGCGGCCAGCAGGCTGGTGCCCTTGGGCAGGCCGAACACCTTTGCGATAAAGGGGACCAGCACCGACACGCCGATCAGGCCGTAGACCACCGAGGGGATGCCCGCCAGCAGGTCCACCGCCGGGCGCACCCGGTCCGCCAGCTTTTTCGGCGCCACTTTCGAGAGAAAGACGGCGGTGAGCAGCCCCACCGGGACCCCCAGCAGGGTGGCGCCTGCGGTGCCGTAAACAGAGGTCAGGATAAAGGGGAGGATGCCGAATCGGGGCTCTTTCGCAGTGGAGGCCCACACCTGCCCGAAAAGGAATTTTCCCAGCCCGATCTCACGGATGGCGGGCAGCCCCGAGGCCACCATGTACACCGTGATCAGCAGCACGCAGCCGACAGCCAGGATACCGCAGAAAAAAAAGACGGCGTTCATCAGCTTTTCCACGAATTTTTTCGCTTTCACAAAAACCCTCCGATACGGGAACTGCCCCGGGGCCGGCAGAGGCCCCCGGGGAGATCCCATGATTTCATGCGCAGGCCGCGCTTATTTCGCGACCGGCACGGCGCCCGCGCCGGTGATGATGTCGTTGGCGGCGGTGCCGGTTGCAAAGTCGAAGAACGCCTGTGCCTCCGCGCTCAGGGCGTCGGCCTCTTTGGTCACAAAGACAAACGGGCGCTGGATCTTGTAGCTGCCGTCCAGAACGGTCTCCTCGCTGGCGGCGACCCCCTCGACGGTGATGGCCTTGACGGTGTCGTCCACCGCGGACAGGCTGGCGTAGCCGATGGCGTTGGGGTTGGAGGCCACGTTGGCGATGACCGCGCCGGTGGAGGTGGACTCGTTGGCATATTTGCACTCGTCCGAAACGCCTACGATGCTCTCAAAGCCGTCGCGGGTGCCGCTGCCGGCCTCGCGGCCCTCCATGACCACCTCGGCGTCGCTGCCGCCGACCTCGCTCCAGTTGGTGATCGCGCCGGTGGCAAGGCCGGCGATCTGCTCCAGCGTCAGGTCCTCTACCGGGTTGTCCTTGTTGACGATGATGGCGATGCCGTCCAGCGCCACGATGGTCTCTTTCAGGCCGTTGGCCTTCTCCTCGTCTTTCAGCGCGCGGGAGGACAGGCCGATGTCGGTGGTGCCGTCAACGACGGCCTGGATGCCGGTGCCCGAGCCGGTGGGGTCATAGGTGACCTTTACGTCCCCGTTCTGGCTCATGAACGCCTCGGACAGGCTGCCGATCACCTTTTCCATCGAGGTGGAGCCGTTGGTGCCCACCGAGCCGGACAGCGCGGAAGCCGGCGCCTGGGTGGGGGCGGCGGCGCTGCCGGAGGCGGCCCCGCCCGAGCTGGAATCCGTGCCGCCGCAGCCGGCGAGCAGCGCGGCCGCAAGGGACAGGACGATACCGAGAGAAACGATTTTTTTCATAGCGATCCCCTTTTCCTTTCATCACTCGAAAACTTGCAAAATCGATCCAAATTTTCTGCAGCCCTTGGCTACGATGCCATTTTAACAGCAGCGGCTTTACACAGAACACCAGCTTTGTGTATGCATTTTGTAAAGAACCCGTAAAGGCGGCCCGCCCGCCCCGGGGCCTCTGGGCCGCCCGGCGGCCTTTTCATTGCTTTTTCACCCATTTGCGGCTACAATAAATACTGTTTACCGATCTCACAAAAGGAGGGTCCTGCATGAAACGCCATCCCGGTACCAAAACTTTACAAACGCCCCGGCTGCTGCTGCGCCGCTTTACCCTGGCGGACGCCCCGGCGATGTTCGAGGGGTGGGCCGGGCGGCCGGAGGTCGTGCGCTTCATGCGCTACAACGCCCACGAGAGCATGGACGAGACCCGGGCCATCCTGCGCGGCTGGGCCTTTGCTTATGAAGAAGAGGAAGATTTTTACACCTGGGCCGTCACGCTGCGCGAGACGGGGGCGCTGGCCGGCTCCATCGGCTTTTCCATCGCAGACGGGGTGCCCGAGCCGGGTTACAACCTGGCGCCCGCCTTTTGGGGACAGGGCGTCGCCAAAGAAGCTCTTGCGGCGACGCTGGCCTATCTGGTCGACGAGGGCGGTGCCGGGCGCTTTGCCGCCTGCCACGCCGCGGCAAACCCGGCCAGCGGCGCGGTGCTGCGCTCGGCAGGCTTTGTGCCGGACGGGGAGGGCAGCTATGAGAGTTTGGACCACACCCGCGTCTGGCCCTGCATCCACTACCGGCTGGAGGCCGAAGACTTGGTGCGGAGCGTCCCTTATCACCTGCTGGGGTGAGGGCCGCGCGCCGCCGCTCCCCCGTGCCGGGCGGCTCCCGCCCTTTTGCTTCAAAAGGCGGACTTTTCGTCCCTAGGGCGCAGGGGCGCTCCCGCGCGGGGCCCGCTTCTCCCTTTTCCGCTTTGCGCGGCAGCGCCGGGACGGGCCGGGAGAAAAGCGTTTTCTGGATCCGATCTGCAATCTGCACCGCCGCAAAGCGGCAAAACGGAGGACAACAATGGAAGAACTGAACCAACGCCCCCGCACCCGCGCCGCGCTGTTCGCGGCCGACTGCGGGGACCGGGATATCGACCGCAGCCTGGCCGAGCTCCGCGCCCTGGCCGAGAGCGCGGAGATGGAGGTGCTGCTGGAGATCGTGCAGCGCCGCGACACGCCGGACGCCGGCTGTTATCTGGGCGAAGGGCGGCTGGCGGAGGCAAAAAGCCTGTGCGCGGACAACGACGTGGCCGTCTGCGTCTTTGACGACGAGCTCACCGGCACCCAGATCAAAAACCTGGAAGATGCGCTGGAGCTGCCGGTGGTGGACCGCACGCTGCTGATCCTGGACATCTTCGCCGCCCGCGCCGTGACGGGTGAGGGCAAGCTGCAGACCGAGCTGGCTTCCCTGCAGTACCGGCTGCCCCGGCTGGCCGGCCTGCGGGACGGGCTGTCCCGTCAGGGCGGCGGCGGCGCGGGGGGCGGCGGCGCCCGGCGCGGCGCGGGCGAAAGCAAGCTGGAATACGACCGCCGCCATCTTCGGCGGCGCATCGACCTGATCCAGCACAAGCTGGACGCCATTGAGCAGCGCCGCGCCCAGACCCGGCGCAGCCGCAGCCGCAACGCGGTGCCGGTAGTGGCGCTGGTCGGCTATACCAACGTGGGCAAATCCAGCCTTTTGAACCGCATCTGCGGGGCCGAGGTCGAGGCGCGGGACCAGCTTTTCGCCACGCTGGACCCCACCGCCCGCAAGGCCGTTCTGCCCAGCGGGCAAAACGTGGTCTTTATCGACACCGTGGGCTTTGTCAGCCGCCTGCCCCACAGCCTGGTGGAGGCCTTTAAATCCACGCTGGAAGAGGCAAAATACGCGGATATCGTGCTGCGGGTGGCAGACGCTTCCGATCCGCTGCGGGAGGAGCAGCTCCGGGTGACCGCCGAGGTGCTGGCCGAGATCGGCGCGGCGGAAAACGAGACGGCCACAGTCTACAACAAATGCGACCGCATGCACCTGGCCGCCTGGGACGGCATCTGCGTCTCGGCAAAGACCGGCGAGGGGCTGGAAGAGCTGCTGGCCCTGCTGGACGAGCGCCTCGCCTCCCGCGTGGCGGAGGTGGAACTGCTGCTGCCCTATGACAAGCTGGCCCTGCTGGCCCCGCTGCGCCAGGGCGGCAGTGTGCAGACAGAGGACTACCGGGACGACGGGGTGTATGTAAAGGCCCTGGCAGACCGCCGCAGCCTGCATCTGTTCGAGCCGTATCTGCTGTACCAGTGATCGCCGCAGGCTGCGGCCGGGCGCCGAGGGAGGGCGACCTGCGCCGCTTTTCCCCCCCTGCGGCGCTCTGCCGCCACAAGCATTTCGCTTTCATGCGGCAAACGGAGCCCGCAGTTCCCCCGCACGGCGCCGCCTGCCGCCAAAGGCTTTGTCTGGTCCATCCATCCGCTTTCAAGGAGGCGTTTTTATGGGATATTATCGCCGTTATCTGGCCATTTACCTCTCGGTCGCCCTTGCCGCCGGCCTGCTTTGGGCCGCCGCAGAGCTGGTCTGGGATCTGCCGCTGTTGTTTTCTCTGCCGTTTTTTGTGCTGGTGGTCTTTCTGGCCGCGATCTTCTGCAGCGCCGCCGGGATGCGCCGTTACCAGAAGATGAACCTGCGTCTGCTGCAGACCGGCGACACCCGCGCTTTTCTGCAGGAGATCTCCGCCTGCGAAAAAGCCGCCAACCGCAACACCCGCAACACGATCCTGATCTCCAAGGCCTACGCCTATCTTCTGGAGGGGCGCTGGGACGCGGCCAGCGCCCTGCTGAGCGGGCTCGACCTCGCCAGCTGCCGCCAGCCCCGCGCCCGGCAGAACGACCGCTGCGCCTACTCTGTGCGCTGTGCGGGCCTCGCCATCAACTGCGACCAGTACCCGGCGGCGGAGCAGCATCTGGCCGCCCTGCGGCGGGAGGTGGCGGCGCTCAAGTCCACCGACACGCTGCAGGTGCATTACGCAAAAATGCTGCAGGATCTGGACCAGATGCTGGCGGTGCGCCGCGGAGAAGCGGGCGGCCACGCGGCGTATTTCCGCAACCAGCTCGAGATGGCGGGCGACCTTGTGAGCCGCGCGGGCGCGGCCTACTATCTTGCCCGCGCCCTGCTGCTGGAAGAGGGCGACCGGGAAAAGGCGCTGGAATACTTTGACTACACTGCCGCCGCGGTGCCCCGCCTGGCCGTGGGGCGTGACGCCGCGCAGCGGGCCGCGGCCCTGCGCGGAGCGCTGTCCGGCTGAGGCCCGGCCTCGGGCCCGCCGCCTGCCGCGCAGAGAGGAACAAAACAGGGGGCCGATCTTCCGGATGTGGAAGATCGGCCCCCTGTTTTGTTTTATTTCGTGTCCTGCGGCGCGCAAAGCCCGCGCCGCCGCGCCGCGTCAAAAGCCCTTGTCCCGCCCGGCAGAACGACCCCTGTCACTCCGCCGGCGGCTTTTTTGTTTTTTCCGCGGCGCCGTTCCCACCGCTGGTCGGGGTCGGGCGCGCCTGTGCGGCAGACCGCGCGGGCAGCAGATCCCCCAGGGCCTCCAGCAGCATCTGGATATCCAGCGGTTTGGTCAGATAACCGGTCATGCCCGCCCGATAAGCCTGGGTGCGGTCCTCGTCAAAGGCGTTGGCGGTCATGGCTAGGATCGGCGTTCCCGCCGCGTCCCCGCGCGGCAGGGCGCGGATGGCGCGCGTCGCCTCAAGGCCGTCCATCACCGGCATGCGGATATCCATCAGCACCGCAAGATAGGTGCCGGGCCGCTGCGCGGAAAACTGTTCCACGGCCTGCTGCCCGTTTTCCGCCGTGTCCACCTGCAGCCCGTAAAGCTCCAGCAGAGAGCGGGCGATCTCCCGGTTGAGCTCATTGTCCTCCACCAGCAGCACCCGCTGCCCGGCAAGCGCTTCGTCCGCCTCGGGACGCCGCTGGACCTCGGTGTTCTCCAGATGGGCGACGGCGTGCCAGAGGGTGGAGCCAAACAACGGCTTTGCCAGAAAATAGTCCGCCCCCGCGGCCCGCGCCTCCTGCTCGATATCGCCCCAGTCATAGGCGGATATGATCACGATCGTGGCCTCTCGGCCCACCATCTGCCGGATGCGGCGGGTGGTCTCGGCGCCGTCCATGCCGGGCATCCGCCAGTCGATCAGGGCAAGCTCATAGTTTTCGCCCCGCGCCCGGGCACGGCCCACCTTTTCCACCGCCTTTGCTCCGGAGGGGACCCAGTCCGCCTGTGCGCCGACGTCCTCCAGGATCAGGCAGGCCTGTTCGCCCACCGCGGGGTCGTCGTCCGCCACCAGCACCCGCGCGCCGCGCATCAGCTCCCGGGCCCTGCTGCGCTGCTCTTCCTCCGCGCCGTCCTCCGTCAGGCCCAGGGGCACCCGCACCGTGAAAGCCGAACCCTCTCCGCGGCGGCTGCGCACCTCCACCCCGCCGCCCATGAGCTGGGCAAGGTTGGAGACGATCGACAGCCCCAGGCCGCTGCCCACATTGTTGCGCGCCCAGCTCTCCTCCTCCTGTTCAAACGGGGAGAAGATGCGGGTGAGGAATTCTTCCGACATGCCGATGCCGGTGTCCCGCACGTCGAAACGCAGCAGGGCGCGGCCCGGCGCGCGGCTCTCCTCGGCCGCCTCCAGCACGACTTTGCCGCCGCGCGGGGTAAACTTGAGCGCATTGGAGAGCAGGTTCATCAAGATCTGCTTCAGCCGCAGTTCGTCCCCCACATACCAGCGCTGCAGCGCCACTGCGCTGTGCACCTCAAACTCCAGGCCGGCTT
The DNA here is from genome assembly GCF_014287275.1 of Anaerofilum hominis. Lineage (GTDB taxonomy): Bacteria > Bacillota > Clostridia > Oscillospirales > Ruminococcaceae > Pygmaiobacter > Pygmaiobacter hominis. The sequence goes on along the minus strand of NZ_JACONZ010000002.1, from coordinate 389,032 downwards.
TCTCCGCCTGGGGATAGATGATCGAGACGACCTCCCCCAAAAAGCCGGTAAAGTCGAACCGTTCCTGCGCGATCGTCATTTTCCCGTTCTCGATCTTGGACATATCCAGAATGTCGTTGATCAGAGAAAGCAAAAAGCGGGAGGAGGCGTCGATCCTGGCAAAGCAATTCTGCACCGCCGCCGGGTCGGCCGCCTTGAGCTGGCCGATGGTGCTCATACCGATGATCGCGTTCATCGGGGTGCGGATGTCATGGCTCATGCGGGAGAGAAAGTCCGACTTGGCGCTGTTGGCCGCCTGCGCCGCCGCCAGAGCATCCCGCAGCAGCTGCTCCTGCCGCGCCTTTTCCGCCCGCTGCTCATCCAGCACCCGCACCAGCTCGATGGCCATCAGATCACCGCTCACCGGGTCCTCCACCTGGATGAGCTGCACCGAGTTCCAGTGATAGGCCCCGTCCACGCCCAGCTGGCACAGCTCTGTATAAAGTTCCCGCTCGCCGGCGGCAAACCGGCGCTGGATCTCCTCTGTGGAGAGGAAGCGGGCAAAGTCCGCCCGGTAAGCGGGATAGGTGTTTTGCACCGCTTCCCGCGCCATCTCCTCAAAGCTGCCCTGCAGCCGCCCGTCATAAAAGCCCTGCTGGTCCACAAAACAGCTGTAGGTGCCGCGGGTCAGGTTCAGGCTCACGATCATGGGGTACGCCGTACAGATCGCCGCGCGCAGCGCCCGGTTTTCAAGGAGCTGTTCCCGTTCCTGGGCGGCCTGCAGCGCTTTGATCTCGGTGATGTCGGTAAAGATCGCCTGCAGCACCTCAATGCCGTCGGCGTTGACCAGCCGTTCCAGCACCACGCTGATCCAGCCCTCGCGCCCATCCCGGCGGCGCACCTGCCGCGTATACGAGATGGTGCCGCCCCCCAGCGGCAGACCGTCCACCAGCCGCTTCAGCCGCGGGCGCTCTTCCTCCAGCACCAGGTCAAAGGGGTCGGAGACCGCGGCGCGGTATTCCGCCTCTGAGCAGAAGCCATAAAACCGCCACACCATCGGGTTGAGGCTGATGATACGATGTTCCGGCCCGGGGGTGAACTGCAGGATCCCGCAGGGGATCGACTCGTACAGCTGCCCCAGAAAGCGCGCCTGTCGGGCCGCTTCCCGGTTTGCGCGCTCGATCTCCAGCTCGCGTTCGCGCCGGTGGGTGATGTCGGAGATGAAACAATAGATCAGGGTGCGGCCGTCCGAACCCGTTACCCTGCGCCCCAGATCGGACGCCCACAGGACGCCGCCGTCCCGCAGACATATCCGATACTCGGCATAGTATTCGTCGGAATCCTCAAAACGCTTTGCCACCGTCCGCGCCATTTCGCCGTAGTCCTCGGGCAGGATGAACGAGCGGCAGGTGCCGCCGGTGGCGGCGAAAAAGTCCTCCGGCCCGGCATAGCCCAGCAGCTTGCAGAGGCTGCTGCTGATCCAGTCCAGCGTGAAGTCCTCATCCGGCAGACAGATCGCCATGCCGCCGGGCATCTGCGAAAGCATCAGTTCGATCTGGCGGTCCTTTTCCTCCAGGCTGGCCTGCAGCTTTCGGTAGGCCGCGCCTCCCGCCTTTACCGGGAACAGCTCGTCGTCCTCCACGCCGCTGTAATCCATCGAGTGATGGATATGGGCGATCAGCAGGTCGTTCCCCTGCTCCTGAAAAAGAAAAGTGATGCGCTGATGGGCCTGGATATACTTTCCGGTGCCTGGTGCGGACGCGACCTGGCTGTCGCCCTGGCACAGCCAGCATCCTCCCCCAAGGCAGCGGGTGACATACCGCTCCCCGCTCATCGTGCAGCGGAACAGCTCCCCTCTGCCGGCGCGAAAGACCTCCGCCACCGCCTCGCGCCCCTCGGCGCGCTGGTTCTGCCCCGCCCCCAGCCAAACCACCTCCGGCGCCAGATGGGAGATCAGCAGTTCCACGTCCGATTCGGTGTAATAGCTGTAAAGAAGTTCGTGCGCAAGGGTTTCCACCTTCTGTTTTTTCTGTTCGTCCATAAGGTTCCCCCTGTCTTTTCTGTGAAGCTGTCAAAAGCGGCGCCCCCAGGGCAGCCCCTCAGTGCCGGGCCAAAAACGCCGCGCCGCAGCCGTGTCCCTGTCCTGCGTCCCGCCCCTGCGCGGGGCGGCCCGGCGGCCGAAAAAAGGCCCGCCGTTCCCTGTTGATGCCAAAGATGCCTGTTTTTGCTGCAGAGCGCCGCAGGGCGGCAAAAAGTCCCCGCGCAGCCGGCTTTCCGCCTTTGTGCGGCAGCCCGCTTTTCCTGCTGCGCCGCAGAAAAACGTCCCCTTTCCGCGGCCCTGCCCCCGCCGCTGCAGCGGCAGCCGGGCGGATGGCCGAAAAAATAGCCTGCGGCTATTTTTTATTGCTCCGCAATAAAAAACAACTTATCTTGATGGCCCCGCCCTCGCCGCTTGCGCGGCAACCGGGCGCATGGCCGAAAAAATAGCCTCCGGCTATTTTTTATCGCTTCGCAATAAAAAAACAATTTATTTTGATTCGCCGCGGCCTGTGGACAGGCCGCATGGTTACTAAAAAATAGCCTCCGGCTATTTTTTATAGTCAGTGATGTCCTGGCAGGTGAGCAGGTGGCAGGGAGTGCCCTCCCACTGCACGGCGGCGGCGTTCACCAGCGCCCAGACGCCCAGGCGCGCGTTGTACATCTCGGTGCCGCGGGCGGCCGCCTGTTCTTCCCCGCCAAGGGGACAATGCTCGCAGGGCGCGCTGCGGCCAAAGAGCGCGCGGTAGCACACCGCCCCCGCGCGGGCCTCCGGCGCCAGGCGCCGGGTTTTGCGGTTGACATACCGCAGCTTCCAGCTGCCCTGGTCCACCACATACACCCAGGCGTTCTGGTGATCCAGCACCGTGCGCAGGTTCCCGGCCGCGCGCTCGGCTTCTTCCTGGGCGCGGCGCTTGAGCAGAAAAAGCGAGATCAGGCGGGCAGTAAAGGTGAGCGTCTCGATCTGGTCCCTGGTCCATATGCGGCGGATCACACAGTCGTCAAAGCCAACAAAGCCCCGAAAGCCGCTCTCGTCCCGGATGGCGCACTGCAGCGTGGACTTGATGTCCTGCCGCGTCAGCAGGTCGCGGATCTCTTCCCGGTCCAGCAGCTGCAGGTCGGGGCAATAGAACACGCCCTCCTCATTGAAAAGCGAAAGATAGGCCTTTCGGCCGCCCAGCGTTTCATATTCCACCTGCTGCAGCATGGGTTTCTGTGACCTGATGCCGTCGTTGCACCACTCAAACGTGTTGGTCGTGCAGCGGCCGTCCCGGCTGTCCTCAACGACATAAGCGCGGCTGACCCCAAACCGCCTGCCGATCATCTCCAAGATCGCCTGGACCGCAGCCTCAAGATCGTCGGTGCGCTGCAGTTCGCGGAAAGCCTGCTCCACCAGGCCCTGCGCGGCGGAATCCGGCGCTTCTCCGGATTCAATGCGGGTGCTGGCCACCATCTGCTGCGCCCCCAGCCCGAACGAGTCGTCCATCGTGGCGGCGTCGAACCTCAGCCAGCAGTTCTTCCCCCGGGATTTCGCCCCGTACAGCGCGATGTCCGCATGCCGGAACAAGGTCTCGAAATCCTGTCCGTCACCGGGACAAAAAGCGATGCCGATGCTGCAGGAGGGGTTGCCCCGCAGCACGTCGTGGCGGAACATCTGCCGGAAAGACTCCACTACCCGCTCGACCCGGCGCTCGACGGCCTCGGCGTTCGGCACGCCCCGCATAAAGATGAGAAACTCGTCGCCGCCGATGCGCGAGAGGATATCCTCGCCGCGGAAAAGCCGGCGCAGCTCAGAGGAGAACTCGCGCAGCACCACGTCACCGAACAGGTGACCGTAGGTGTCGTTGATCTGCTTGAAATTGTCCAGATCCACGATGAGCAGGGCGGCCCCCTCCTGCGCGGGCCGCTTGGCAAAATAGTCCTCGATCAGTCCGCGCCCCGCGCTCTTGTTATACAGCTGGGTCAGCTCGTCCCGCTCCGCCCTCTCCCGCAGGGCCTCGGTGGCCCGCCGCTCCTCGTCGATGTCGGCGATCACTCCCACCGCCTTATAGGGCAGGCCCGTCTCGTTGAACTGTGCGGCGGCGCGGATCTTGCTCCACCGGTAGCGCCCGGCGGCGTCCGCCACCCGGAACTCGATCTCCTCATACGGCACCCCGCCCGCCATATCGCGCATCAGCCGGTTGAACTGGGGCAGGTCCTCGGGGTGGATGTGCGACACCTGCGGGATGCGGACGCTGGCGTGCTCCCGGATGGGCTCATAGCCGAATTTCTTTTCCCAGTTGGCGGAATAGAGCACCTCATCCCGCTCGATATCCCACTCAAAGATGATGTCGTTGGACTGCTCCATGATGAGTTTGTGCCGCTCGATCGTGCGGCGCAGCTCCTCCTGCGCCTGCTTGGACTGGGTGATGTCCATCAGCACCAGGATCAGATATTCGCTTCCGTCCGGGCCCATCTTGCGCAACCCTTTGTCCAGCATCCAGATCAGCCTGCCGTCTTTGGTCAGCAGGCGGTATTCCAGCTCGACGGCGTCGCCCGCCTGCAGCTGCTGCCTGGTCTGGCGCAGCGCGTCGTCCCGGTCGGGCGGGTAGATCAGCTCAAGATAGCGGTTGTGAAATTTCTCCCGCACCTCGTCCTCGCTGTAGCCCAGCAGCGCCCCCAGGCTGCCGTTTATCTTCTGCATGGTGAACCACTGGTCGTTGCGGCATACCTGCACGCCGCCCAGCAGCGCGCCCAGCGCGGCGTTGTCGGCCAGCTTCGGGGCCGCCGCGTCGTCGGCCGCGTCCGCGTCTTTCCAGATGATGAGCACCTTGCGCTGGCGCGGGTGGCCGGTGTCCACGCGCAGCATCGTGGCCTCGCAGCGGCGATAGGCCTGGGTCGCATGGCTGAAAACGCGGTAGGTGCGGCTGCGCCGCATCAGGCCCTCGTTGAAAAATTCGTCCAGATACTCCCCCAGCAGCTGCAGCGCCAGGGCGCGGTCGTCGGGGTGGACCGCATTTTCCACAAAGCCGCGGAACGCCTCCTCAAACCGGCCGCTCCCGCGCAGCAGCTCAAAATCGCTGCTGGCCAGATACACCAGATGATACAGGCCGGTGGTGAGGTCGGCCTCCATGACGGTGGCGTCCGCATAGCGCAGCAGCGTGAAATACTTCATCTGGCTGAGCTGCAGCGAGTCCAGCTCCCCCTCGCCAAAGGAGGGCTCCGCCGCGCTGAGCTGCATCGCCGCGGGATGGGTGCGGCGGGTGCCGTCCGCGTACTCCTGCGACAATTTGGCAAACGCGCCCTGCACGCTTTTAAAGCACTCCAGCAGCCGCGGCGAAAAAGAGCCGCACTCTCCGTTGAGGATCATGTTGAACGCCTGCTCGGGGGACAGCGCGCCCCGGTAGACGCGGTCGGTGGTGAGCGCGTCATAGCAGTCCGCGACGCCCACCACCTGGGCGCAGACGGGGATGGCGTCTCCCTTGAGGCCGTCCGGATAGCCGCGCCCGTCCCAGCGCTCGTGGTGATAGCGGCAGATATTATAGGCGTACTGCAGATACTCCTGATCGCCCATGCGGTCCAGGTTGGCCAGCATCTCGCAGCCCCGCTGCGAATGGGTCTTCATGATCTCGAACTCCTCGTCGGTGAGGCGACCGGGCTTATTGAGGATCGCGTCCGGGATGGCGATCTTGCCGATATCATGCATCGACGAGGCGCTGGAGATCATGTCGATCCTGCGGACATCCAGGCCGTATTCAGGGCAGCAGCGGGCCACCTCCTCCAGCAGGACGCGGGTGAACATGCGGATGCGCTGGATGTGCTGGCCGGTCTCCACGCTGCGATACTCGATGATGGAAGAGAGCGCGTCCACCATCACCGCGTTGGACTCGCGCAGCTTGGCCGCCTGTTCTTCAATGCGCTCCTGCTGGCCGAGCTTGTGCAGGTTCAGCTCCACGACGTTCTGCACGCGCCGGCGCACCACATGCGGCTCGAACGGCTTCATGATGATATCCGACGCGCCCAGATCAAAAGCGCGCACCTCGCTGGCCGCGGAATCTTCCGCCGTGATGACGATGACGGGCAGCTCGGACAGCAGCCCCCGGCGGCCAAGCGCTTCCAGCACCTGATAGCCGTCCCGGACAGGCATGACAAGGTCCAGCAGGATGGCGGCGATCCTGTCGTGATACTGCTCGATCAGCACCAGGGCCTGGTCGCCGTTTTCCGCCTCCAGCAGATTGTACTCCCGCTCAAAGATGCCGCGCAGGATGGCGCGGTTGACCTCCACGTCGTCCACGAGCAGCAGGGTATCCCTTTTTTCCATAGCTTCACCTTTCAGCGGCCCGGGCCGCGCTCACAAACATTCCGTGATCGCCCCGCACACCTTTGCGTAGGCGTCCCGCAGCGCCGCCAGCTGGCTGCCGGCCTCCTGGGGCTGCTGTTCCCGGTAGAGGCGCACCATCCTGCTGCTGATCTCATACAGCTCTTTCATGCCCAGGTTGGCGGAAAGGCCTTTCAGGGTGTGCGCCGCGCGCAGCGCCGTCTCGCTGTCCCCCTCTTCCACCGCCCGGGTCAGCTGCTCCATATTCTCGTCGCCCGGAAACTTTTTTAAAAATTTGAAATAAAGCGCCTCATTGCCGCTGAACCTCTCTATCGTGCGGTCGATCTCCATGCCGGCGCTCTCCAGTTTTTCCCGCTGCATCTCACTCATTGCGCGTCTTCTCCTTTTGTTTGCCTGCCGGCGGGACGTCTGTGGAAGCGCCGTCCTGTCCGGGACATAGCTGATTATTTTGCTGATTATTTTTAAAAAGCGACCTGACTTTCTGTGCCCCTGTCCTCTGCCCTGGGTGCCGCAGCCGAAGCGCACAGCTGAAAAAACAGCCTCGGCTATTTTTTATTGCTGCGCAATAAAAACGACTTATTCTGATTCGCCGTGGCCTGAGGACAGGCCACATGGCTGCTAAAAAATAGCCTCCGGCTATTTTTTATTTCGATTTGCCGCGGCCTGAGGACAAACCGCATGGCTGATGAAAATAGCCTATGGCTATTTTCATCTCATTATAGCACAATCCGCCGCGGGGATTAAGGGATGTTTGTGACATTTTCGGGTTTTCTTCTTTTCCCCGGGCCACGGTCCCTTTATCTCCGCTTTTCTCTTTCCCTGCGTTTCCCCGCGCGGCATCCCGTGTTTTTTCTTTCCCGTTTTGCTCCCTGCCCGCCCCTTGCCGAAACTGCAGCGCGCAGGGCGTGTCCTGCTGCGCGGCAGCGGCGCGGCCCCTGCGCTCTCCTTTTCAAACTCCTTTGCACACCGCGGTCCGCCCCGCGCGCAGCACCGCTCTGCCAGCCGGGCCCAGCCGGTCCGCCATTCGGCCACAGCTTTCTCCGGCCATTCTCCAAACCTCCAGGCTGAAAAATTGAAAAACAGGGGCTTCCCAAATGGAGAAGCCCCTGTTTTTTGTTTGCGCGGAAGCCTTATTGTTTGTAGACTTTGCCGTCTTTCATGACAAAGGTGACCCGCGTCATCTCGTCGATGTCTGCGATGGGGTCGGCGTCCACCGCCACGATGTCGGCCAGCTTACCGGCCTCGACGCTGCCCACACGGTCGTCCCAGCGCAGCATCTGCGCCGCGTAAAGGGTCGCCATCATCAGGGTGTCCGCCGTGGGGATGCCCGCCTCAGCCAGCAGCTTGAACTCATTGGCCTGCTCGCCGTGTTTGGTGAACGGGGTGCCGCAGTCGGTGCCGAAAGCCAGCTTGATGCCCATGTCAAAGGCCTTTTTGGTGTTGGAGGCGTGGGTGATCACCACCGGCTTGTCCTTTTCCACCATCCAGTCGGGCAGACCCGCGGCGGTGCCGTACTTGAGGATATTTGCCCCGGGACAGAGGGTGGGCACCAGCCAGCAGCCCGCCTCCAGCATCAGGTCGTGATCTTCCGGCACGGCCAGGGCGGCGTGCTCGATGGTGGTCACGCCCGCCTTGACGGCCAGACGGATGCCCTCGCCCGCCTGCGCGTGGGCGGAGGTGATGCGGCCGCGGCTCTCCGCCAGCTCCACAATGGCCCGCAGCTCTTCAAAGGTGAACTCCGGCGCGCCCAGCTCGTCGCCCTCGCTCATCACGCCGCCGGTGGACATGATCTTGATCTGGTCCGCGCCGTACTTCATGACGTAGCGGCCCGCAGCGCGGCACTCGTCCGGGGAGTCGCAGACCACGCCCATCTGGGCGCTGATCTCCACATAAGGGGCGTAGCGGGTGTCCGCGTGTCCGCCGGTGGCCGTGAGGGCCGGGCCGGAGACGAACATGCGCGGGCCCCAGGTCTCGCCGCTGTTGATGGCGTTTTTCACCGCAACGTCGGTGAAGCCGATGGCCCCCTCGTCCCGCAGGGTGGTAAAGCCGGCCATCAGGTCCGCCTGCACGTTGGTCAGGCTGATAACGGTGTAATCCGCCACCGTGGGTTTGCCGTACTGCACGATGTCGGTGGGGCCGCCGGAGAGGTTGCAGTGCACATGGGTGTCGATCAGGCCGGGAAGCACATACTTTCCCGACAGGTCCACGACCTCCCAGCCCTCTTTTACCGGGCCGCCGGCCACCTCGACGATTTTGTTATCCTCCACATAGACGTTCTGGTCCGCCACAAAGCCCTTGACCCTGGTCGAGAACAGATGTCCGCATTTTAAAACCTGTTTCATCGCTCTTTTCCCCCTTTACTGCAAGGTGACGCAGGGCGCGCCGTCCTTTTTGCAGACAACGCCATCCTTCATCACAAAGGAAACGCTGTTCATCACTTCGATATCCTCCAGCGGGTTTTTGTCAAACGCCGCCAGGTCCGCCAGCTTGCCCGCCTCGACGGTGCCCAGCCGGTCGATCCATTTCATCATGACGGCGTTGGTGCGGGTGGCCGCGATCAGCGCCTGGGCGGGCGTAAAACCAAACTCCACCATCAGACCAAACTCCACCGTCTGGGCGCCGTGATAATTGTAGCAGGTGCCCGCGTCGGTGCCGAAAGCGATGGGCACGCCGGCCTCGCGGCATTTGCGCAGGTTCTCCTTGTGCCCGGCCAGGACCAGCTGCGCTTTTTCCACCAGCCAGGGGGCCATACCGCCGCCGGCGCCGTTGTCCACAATGGCCTTGGCTGCGATGATGGTGGGCACCAGATAGGTCCCGTGCTGCGCCATCAGCTCGACGCACTCGTCGTCCATCAGCATGCCGTGCTCGATGGAGGTGATGCCCGCGCGGACGGCGATCTTGATGCCGTCGCTGCCGTGGGCGTGGGCGGAGGTGATGCGGCCGTGGGCCCTGGCAATGTCGATGATGGCTTTCATCTCTTCAAACGACAGCTCGCTGCACTTGGGGTCGTCGCCAAAGCTCATCACACCGCCGGTGGCCATGATCTTGATCTGGTCCGCGCCGTACTTCAGGTTGAGCCGGGCGGCCTTGCGGCCCTCGTCGGCGCTGTTGATCACCCTGCCCAGGGAAGTGAAGCCGCCCACATAGGGTGCCAGGTGAGAGTCGGCATGGCCGCCGGTGCCGGTGAGCGCCTCGCCGGACACCATCATGCGCGGGCCCACGATCATGCCGCGGTCGATGGCGTCCCGCACCGCCACGTCAGTATACCGAAAGCCGCCTTCGTCTCGCACGCTGGTAAAGCCCGCCATCAGATTGCGCTGGGCGTTTTTGATACTGGTGATGGTGAACGCGCCCTCGCTGCCGTCCACAAAGGCGTGCAGGATGCTGGGCTCGCCGGAAACGTTGGTGTGCAGATGGGCGTCGATGAGGCCCGGCATCACAAACTTGTCCGACAGGTCCAGCACCTCGGCCCCCGCCGTGTCCGCCTTGTCGGCGGGCAGCACCGCGGTGATGACGCTGCCCTCGACGACGACGGCCATGTTTTTCTGCACCGACTCGTCGGCGGCCGTGAACAGGCTGCCGCACTTGATGATCTTTTTCATCCGTCTTTCCTCCCTTAACTTCACGCGGCGGCGCAGCCGCCGCTGGGTCTCCCCGTCCTGTGCAGAGAGGCGCCGCGAAACCGCGGCGCCCCCCTTTCAAAACTTTGGCTCTTATTGTATCAGACTTGAAGCGGACGCGCAACCGCCAAAGGCTGCAAAAGCGCCGCGCTGTGGCCCGGCAAAACAGTTCTTTGCGCGCAAAGAGGCTGCGGCGGCCCGCCGGGGGCTTTTCAGCCGGCCCCTTTTCACGGCCGCCCTCCCCCGGCAGAGACCGCGGTCTCCCACCGCCCGCTCCCGCGGGAAGCTGCGGCAAACGCCGCCGTTCAGCGCGCCCTTTCCTCCCGCGGGCCGCGCAGGGCCCGCAAAAGCATCTCGTAGGCATAGCCGTCCAGCTGGGACGCCTCGCCCTGCCGCAGACAGACGCCCCCCGCCATGGCGCAGGAGGCCACGGCCGAGCCAAAGACAAAGCACCGGTACTCCCACGGGTCGGCTGCGCCGAACAGCCCCTCCGTCTCGCCCAGCGAGACCACCCGCCCGATCAGCGCGTCCATATCGCTGCGGTACTGCTCCAGCTCTTCCAGCCGGTCTCCCAAATAGGTCTCCAGCTCGCCGCGCCGCAGCTCGCTGACCAGCATCTGTACGGCGGAGAGGCGGCGCTCCAGCGCCCCGCGCACCATCCCGACGCAGGCGAAGAACCCTTCCCGGAAGCTGCCCACGCCGTTCAGGGTCTCCTCCGCACAGGCGAAAAGCTGCTCCAGATTATACAGCATGGCGCAGCCGATCAGCGCTTCCTTGCTCTTGAAATACTCGTAAACGGTCCCCTTGCCGATGCCCGCCTCGGCGGCGATCTCGGACACTCGCAGGCCGTGCAGCTCCCGCCCTGAGGCGGCAAGCCGGGTCACCGCCGCGAAAAGGGCGGTCTCCTTTTCGGTATAACTCTTCTTTTCCACCACGTTCTATGCCTCCTCGATATCGATGGGCTTGAGGTCCCTGCGGGAGAAGAGGTCGTACATCACCGGCACCACCAGCAGGGTGAGAAGGGTCGCATAGGTGAGGCCGCCGATGGTGACGATGGCCATGGGCTGGGTCATCTCCGCGCCGTCCCCAAGGCCCAGCGCCATCGTACCCATGGCAAGGATCGTGGTCAGGGCCGTCATCAGGATGGGGCGGATGCGGGTGCGGCCGGTCTCCACCAGGGCCTCCCGCTTCTCCCTGCCCGCCAGGCGCAGCTGGTTGGCATAATCCACAAAGACGATGCCGTTGTTGACCACCACGCCCGCCAGCACCAGAAAGCCCAGCATGGCGATGATGGACAGCTCCTTGCCGGTGATCCACAGCAGCAGCAGGCCGCCGGTAAAGGCCAGGGGCAGCGTGAACAGGACGATGAAAGGCGAGAGCAGGCTTTGGAACTGGGCCACCATGATGAGATAGATGAACACCACCGCCAGCAAGATCATTTTGACCAGATCCCCCATGGCGCTGTTGATGGTCTCGCTCTCGCCCTGCAGCTCCACCGTGATGCCCGCGGGCGGCTGGTAATCCGCCAGCTTTTTTTCCAGCTCGCGGCTGACCAGCCCCACGTTGTGGTCCGCGTCGATCCCGGCGCTGACCGTCATGTAGCGGGAACCCGCGTCGCGCCGGATCGCGGAGACGCCGGGCTGCTCGCTGACGTCTGCGATGTCGGACAGCGGGAAGCTCTCCTCCTCGCCCTCGGCGTTGGTGACCGTGAACGTATAGCCGGCCAGGCTGCCGCGCGTGAGCGCGTCCGCGCCGTCCACCACGATCACCGGGTAGTCGTTCTGTCCCTGGGTGAGGGTGGTGGCGGAGGTCTCGGTCTTGAGCGCCGAGGCCAGCTCGGCATAGACCTGGGCCGTGGTCATCCCCTTGCGCATCGCCTTGTCCCGGTCCACCGTGACCCGCAGCTCCGGGTCCGCTTCGCCGCTGCCGGCCGAGACCTCCACAGCGCCCTCCGTATCCCGGACCAGGGCCGCTACCTCATCGGCGGCCGCTTTCAGCTGGTCCAGGTCGCGGCCCTTGAGCTCCACCTCGATGCCGCTGCCCCCCAGTGCGGACATATCCATCGTGGAGGCACTCACCTCCAGCGTGCAGTCCAGATCGGCCACCGCGTCCCGCAGCTGCTGGGCGATCTCCGCATTGGTCGCGCCCGGGTCGTCGCCCAGCAGGATATAAAAGCTCATGCCGCCGGACGAGCCGCCGCCCATCATGCCGCCGCCCTCCATGGCGCCCACGGTCTCGACCCCCTCCACTGCGAGCATCCGCTCCACCACCTTGTCGGTGGTCTCATACAGGGTGTGGCTGTCGGCCCCTTTGGGCAGTTCCAGCGTGGCGCTCATCTGCGGGCTGTCCATGGCCGGGATGAAAGCGGTGCCCATGGTGGCCGCCCCATAGCAGGCCAACCCCAGCAGCGCCACCGCGGCGATCAGCACCGGCGCCTTGTGCGCCAGCGAAAAGCGCAGCAGCTTTTCGTAGCCCCGCACCAGCGCATCAAACCAGGGATGCTTTTTCTCCACTGTGGTCCGCAGCACGGTGGAGCCCAGGGCGGGCACCAGCGTGAGGGCCACAAGCAGGCTGGCCATCAGGCTGTAGCCGATGGTGAGGCCCATATCGGTAAACAGCTCGCGGGAGATGCCCTGGGTGAACACGATGGGCAAAAAGACGCAGACCGTGGTGAGGGTGGAGGCAAAGATCGCGCCCGCCACCTGGTTTGCGCCCGCCACGGCCGCCCTGTGGGCGGGCACCCCCTCGCTGCGCATCCGGTAGATGTTTTCAATGACAACGATGCTGTTGTCCACCAGCATGCCCACCCCCAGCGCCAGGCCGGACAGAGAGATGATGTTCAGGGTCACGCCGGTGAAGTACATCAGCGTGATGGCGAACAGCAGGCTGATGGGGATGCTGCAGGCGATGATAAGGGTGGGTTTGGCGTCCTTGAGGAAGAAGATCAGCACCAAAATCGCCAGCAGGCCGCCGATGACGAGATTTTGCAGCACGCTGTCGATGATCAGATGGATATAGTCGCCCTGGTTCATCAGCGGGGTGACGTGCAGTCCCTCATTCTCCGCCATGAGGACGGCGATCTCTTTTTCGATGCGGTCCGCCACGGCGGTGGTGGAGGCGGTGCTCTGCTTTTGGAACGAGAGCAGGATGCCGTCGTTGCCGTTGACCTTGGCATAGGTCTCGCCGCTGTTGTCCACCAGTTCCACCTGCGCCACATCGGACAGGCGGATGTCCCCGACCCCCTCGGCGTCGATGTGGAACAGCAGCGTGTCCGCCAGCTCCCCCTCGGCGGAATACGCGTCCCCGACCTTGACCAGGGTCTGGCTGTCCTCCCCCGAAAGATACCCCGCGGGCATGGAAAAGTTTTGTGCCATCAGGATGTTGGAGATCAGCTCCGGGGTGAGGATGCCGTGCAGGTCCGCCTTTTCATAGGCCGCGTCCCGCGCTTCCTCAAACTGCTTCTGGGCGTCTTTGAGCTGCTGCTCGGCCTCGTCCAGGCTCTGCTCGGTGGTGGTGATGGTCACCTCGCCCTTGGTGAGCTCGTTGACGGCGGTCATCTTGCCGCTCTCCAGCTGCTGATAGCCTTTGGTGGCCTCGTCCAGCCCCTGCTGCAGCTGCGGCTTCATCTGCGCGATCACCGCCATGCGGGTGGTGATGTTGGAAAGCTCGGTCTCGATCTCGGGCAGGCGGCGTTCTATGTCCATATATCCCTTTTGCAGGGCGCAAATATTTGCATAGCTAAAGGCCGCAGCCTGATCCGGAGCGACCGCCTCAATAAAAGGAGTGATCACCGGCAGTACTGTATTATTGTACTCATTTTCGTCCAACGCGGCCAGGCCAGCAATACTATCAGGTATCTTCGCCCCCATCTGAGAGGCCGTTTGGGACAGATCTTTTATAATCTTCTCAAGCGCACTATAGGTTCCTTTCAACTGCTCCCATGCCTGCGCATACCCCGCTTTCTCCGCCTCAAACGCCTTCTGGTTGGCGGTGAGGGTGGCCTCCTCCGCCAGCAGCGCCGAAAGGTTTGCCACCACGCCGTCGACTTTGGCGCTGGCGGCCGCCAGCTCGTCAACGCCGCTCTGCTTTTTGGAGGCCAGTTCCGACTTTGCGCTCTCCAGCTTGGCCCGGCCGTCCGCGATCTTGGCCCGCCCGCTGTTCAGCTCGCCCTGCGCCTCGGCCAGCTTTTCGTCCACACTGGCCAGCACCTTGTCGTTGAGCGCGTCGATCTTGTCCTGGTCCAGCGTGACCTGCAGCTTCTCCTCCAGCAGGCCGGTGCCGCTGACCGAGGCCACGCCGTCCAGCCGCTCAAACGCCGGCACGACCGTGTCGTCCACCAGACGGCTCAGGGCCTTTGCGTCCATGCCGTCCGCATCCACGCTGGCCACCATCACCGGCAGCATATCGGGGCTGATCTTCATCAGCATCGGCGCGCCCACGGCGTCGTCCAGCTGCGCTTTGACCAGGTCCACGTTGCCCGAAAGCTCGATCATGGCCGAGTCCATGTTCGTCCCCTGCTCAAATTCCAGGATGATCATGCTGGAATTTTCCTGCGAGACGGAACTGACGTGGGACAGGCCGCTGGTGGTGCCCAGCACCGACTCCAGCGGCCTGGTCACCGCCAGCTCGACCTTTTCGGGGCTGGCCCCGGGATAGGTGGTGACCACCACCACATAGGGCAGTTCGATGTTTGGCAGCAGGTCGGTGGTCATGCCGGTGAACGACACGACCCCGAGCACCAGCACAAGCACCACCGCCACCAGGATGGTGTACGGCTTTTTTACGCTGAGTTTGGGCAGCATTGGGTTCCCTCCCTGGATCCTTGTTTTCTCCGGCGGAATGGATGCCGGTCTTTCTCTCTGTCACAAAAAAGCGGCGGCGCAACGAAATCCGTCCGCCGCGTTTCCGACCGACTGGTCGGTCGGTCTTTATTGTAAAAGAAAACTTCCCTAATTGCAAGAAGAAAAGCGCCAAAAAAGCGGCCGTTTATCGGCCGCTTTTTGGCGCTCTGCCCACTTTCAAAGGTCAGCTGCAGATTCTTCCGTGTCCTCTCCAGAACTTTTTAACGAACAGATCGAGAGGATGCCCCCTATCCGTTTGAAAAGCAAGCGTTCTTCCCTCGCCTCCGGGCCGTCCGCTCAGATAGCCGTGGACTCACGCACGATCAGCTCGGTCTCCAACACGATTTTTTTGTTCGGGATATCAGGGTCCATGATTTTTTCCAGCAGCAGTTCGCATGCCATGAATCCCAGCTGGGTGCGCGGTTGGCTGACTGTGGTGATGGAGGGGATGGCCATAGACGAGAATTCGATGTTGTCAAAGCCCGCCACCATCAGATCCTGGGGCACCCGATATCCCGCCAGATAGGCAGCCCGCACCACCGCTGCGGCGTAGACGTCCGAAGCAGTAAAAAAAGCATCCGGCGGGTTATCGGCGTTCAGCAGCTGCATGGCGCTGCTGATGGACAGGTCATAGCTGATCTCCGGCAGCTGCACGATCAGGCGGGGGTCTTCCTCCAGTCCCGCTTCCTGCAGTGCGGTGCGATATCCCTGCAGCCGATGCCGGGCATATTTGTACCGGGCGGGTCCGCTGATGAAAGCAATGCGCCTGCGTCCCATCGCCAGCAGATGTTCGACGATGTTTTTGCTGGCCGAGAGATCGTCGATCGAAACATAGGGCAAGTCCAGCTCCTCATCGTATTCGCAGCACTGTACCAATGCCACGGTGGAGGCGAGCTTTTGCAGGATGTCTGGCGAGATGTGGTTGGTGGTCACCATACCCACCGCCCGCGTCTTGTGCAGCAGCTTGAGCACGCGGGGCATCGTATTGCGGTTGATATGTTCCTCATTAATAAGCAGGTGGTAGCCGTGCCGGGTAGCCGAGGTCTTTGCCCCGCGCACGATCTCGCTGTAAAAAGGGTTATCCAGCGAGGGCAGATTAAAAATCAACAGCCCTCCCGACGGCTCCACCTCCGTTCGCTCACTAAAGCTGCCGCCCAACTCGTGCACTGCCGCTACTACTCTATCATAGGTGTCCCCTTTAACAATGCCCTTGTGGTTGAGTACCCGGGACACGGTGGCGGACGACACCCCTGCCATCGCGGCAATCTCGGCGACCGTTGCCGCTTTGCTGTTCTTTGGCATCTAGGTCCCTTCCTTTTTTAATTCTCTCGCTACTTGTTTAGATTTAGTATAACATTTATTCATGAAAGTGTATACGTTTTTCAGAAAAAATGTTTTATTTTTCCTGTTTACTTTAAAAAATTGCCGAACAGTTGTCTTTTTGTTTATTGAATACAGGAAATCTGACTGTAAACGTCATGAAACACTTGTAATTATTTCTGAAAATAGATATAATATTTTCAGAAACACAGCGAAGGGAACATCAAAAAGATGAGAAAGCTCAGGCTGGGAATTATCGGCGCCGGCTGGATGGCCGGGATGTGCTGCGAAGGGATCGCCGAGACGGATCATCTTCAGGCGGAGATGGTTTATGCAAGAAGATTATCGGCTGCGCAGGAGTTCGCAGCCCGGTATCATCTGCCCGCCTGTACCGACAATCTAGACGAAATGCTGCGCAGCGACACAGTGGACGCAGTTTACATCGCCACCACCAACGAGACGCATCTCTCCTTGGCTTTACAGGCGGTAGAGGCCGGTAAGCCGGTGCTGGTGGAAAAGCCCTTTACCTTAAATTATAAAGAGGCCCGCCAACTGGTGGACGCGGCGCGCCGTCAGGGTGTCTTTGTGATGGAAGCCATGTGGAGCCGTTTTATCCCCGGCATGCTGATGGCGGCCGAGCTCGTCCGCTCGGGCATGTTCGGCAACCTCAGCGCCATCCATATGCAGACGGGCTGCGTGCTCACACCGGAAAAAAATGGGCGCGTGTACGATCTGTCACGCGGCGGCGGGGCGCTGGTGGACATCGGCGTCTATGCTCTGAGCATTCTGGAGATGCTGGTCAGCCAGACGCCGGCCCGGGTCATCAATCGCATGAGCCGGGACCCTGCCAGCGGGGTGGACATCCGGGATGAGTTGACGCTGGTCTACAGCAGCGGCGTGCGGGCGGATATTCTGGTGACCTGCGAGGAAGAGCGGCCCACTACCCTTCTTCTTGAGGGCGGGCGCGGCAGCCTGGCGTTGGACAGCTTTGTCCAGGCGCAGCAGCTTATTGTAACTCAGAACGGCCGGACACGCTACTACGACTTTTCCGGCAACAGGTATCGATATGCCTATCAACTGGAACACTTTGCGCGCTGTGTGTTGGAGGGGGAGGCTGAGAGTTACATCTTCCCACTGGACTGCACACTGCGTGTGATGCGCACGATGGACGCCTGCCGCTTTGCAGCGGGGTACCTGTTTCCCGGGGAGGAACAGAACACGGTTCTGACGGCAGACCGCCGTTGAATAAAACGATCGCTTGCACTACAACAAAAAAATTGGAGGAGTAGAAATGAAAAAGATCTTGGCATTGGCACTGGCTCTTTCCCTCGTGTTCTCTTTGGCTGCCTGCGGCGGCAACGGGGGCAGTTCTTCCGCTGTCAGCAGCACTGGCAGTTCGGCCGGCACCGGCGGTTCCGCCGCTGCAGACGGGCAAAAGCGTGTCATCACCCTGGGTTATGCCTACGCAAACATGGATGAAAACAATAAGCGCACGATGGATGCGATCGAAAAGCGCATCGCAGAGGTCAATGCAGAGCGCGACGACATCGAAGTAAAGTTCATTTACACCGACGGCCAATCCAGCGTTGACAAACAGCTGGCGGACGTGGAATCCATGATCGCCCAGAAGCCCGACCTCATCCAGGTCAGCGCCGTGGACCTTGTCGGTTCAGTCCCCGCCGCACAGGCCGTCGCCAATGCAGGTATCATCTGCGTGGACGATCGCGGTATGAAAGACGACAGCATCTCCTATCAGTTCCAGGGTATGGATGAAAACACCATCAAGGATATGAAGAAGCAGTGGGTCGTCGATTACCTGGAGGCCAATCCCGACGTAGTGCTGAACTTTGGCCTGCTGTACGGCCTGCCCGCGCAGGTGCTGCAGCTCATCCGCAACGACGATATCAAGGAACTGGCAGACGAGATGCCCGATCGCGTTAAGATCCTGGACGAGAAGTACGCCAACTGGAGCACCCAGGAGGCCATGGCCATCACCGAGGACTGGATGCAGCGCTACCCCGAGATGAACGCCATTTCCGCCGCCTCCGACGACATGATCCTGGGCGCGATCAATGCACTGACCTCTGCGGGCAAAGTGGACGACTTCCTTACTCTTGCGGTCGACGGGACCAAGATCGGCTGCCAGCTGGTCGAGGAAGGCAAGCTCGACATGACGGTCAAGGCCCTGCAGGATAAGGCGTACAGCCAGTGGGTCGATATCGCCATTGAAGCTGTCGAGGGCACTTTCAACGACGACTACTACACGCCGGGCACCGACGCGCTGGCCACTGTGGATTCCACTAACGTGTCCCAGTACAAAGACGTCAACTGAAAAAATTCCGCCGGAAGTAGAGGACGTAACTTCGTCCTCTATTTCCCGTAAGGTGTCGCATGATTGAGCAAAGGGGATATCACATGGAAGACGTTATCTTAAAAATGGAGGGGATCACCAAGCTGTTTCCCGGCGTGCGTGCGCTGGACAATGTACAGCTGGAGCTGCGCAAGGGCGAAGTCCACGCGGTCATCGGTGAAAACGGCGCCGGTAAATCCACCCTGATGAAAATTTTACTGGGCATCTACATCGCCGATGAGGGCACCATCGTGTATAAGGGCGAACCGGTGCGCTATACCAGCCCCCTCGAGGCGCTCTCCCACGGCATCGCGATGATCCATCAGGAAATCAGCCTCATCCCCACGATGGACGTGGCCGAGAACATCTGGCTGGGGCGTGAAAAGCGTTTTCTGAAAGGACGCCTGATCGATCGCAAAGCCCGCTATCAGGCCACGGAAGAGCTTCTGGAAAAGCTCGACATTCACCTGGACTCCCACGCCATCGTCAAAAACCTGAGCATTGCCCAGATGCAGCTGATTGAGATCGCCCGGGCCACCTCCTATGACGCGGACGTGATCATCATGGATGAGCCCACCTCGGCCTTGACCGATGTGGAGATCCAGCTGCTCTATCGCATCATCCGCGACCTGTCCGCCCGCGGCGTGTCGATCATCTTCATCTCCCACAAAATCGAAGAGCTGTTCGAGGTGTGCAACCGCGTCTCGGTCTACCGTGACGGCCACTACATCGGCACTCACAACTGCGACGAGATCACCCAGCCTGAGCTCATCAATATGATCGTGGGCCGCGAGATGAACAACCTGTTCCCCAAGCAGGAAGTGGCGATCGGGGACACCGTGCTGCGCGTGGAGCATCTGTCCAGTGCCGGTGTCTTCGACGACGTCAGCTTTGAGGTGCACCGGGGCGAGATCCTGGGCTTCTGCGGCCTGATGGGCGCCGGCCGTACCGAGATCATGAGATCCATCTTCGGCATCGACCCACACGACAGCGGAAAGATCGTGATGGATGGCAAAGAGGTGCGCATCAAAAAACCAAAGGATGCGGTGCGCTGCGGTCTTGGCATGGTGACGGAAGACCGGCTGCGGATGGGCGCCATCTATGCGCTGTCGGTCATGGCCAACACCACCATCGCTCATTTCTATGCTATCTGCAACAAGCTGGGGTTCTATCGGAGATCGAACGAGATGCAAGCGTTCAGTTCCATCCGGGATACTCTTTCGGTCAAATGTTCCTCCCATAAGCAGAAGATCAGCCAGCTGTCGGGCGGCAACCAGCAAAAGGTCATCATCGGCCGCTGGCTGCTGACCAACCCGAAAGTATTGATCCTTGACGAGCCGACCCGCGGCATCGATGTGGGCTCTAAATCTGAAATCCACCGTCTGATCAGTGGTCTCGCCGCGCAGGGCATGGCGATCATCATGATCTCTTCTGAAATGCCGGAGATCATTGGGATGAGCGATCGCATCCTCGTGGTCCGGCACGGAAAAATCGTCCACGAGTGCATGCGCGAAGACGCCACGCAGGAGGGTCTGATCACCTATGCGTTCGGCGCGCAGGCAAACTAAAGTCTTGAAAGGAAAGAGCATCATGAACACAAAGGTAAAAAAATCCGAAAGCAGCCTGATCAGCCAGCTGCTGATGGGCAATAAGGCTCTCTTCATCCTGCTGGCGCTGATCCTGATCATGGCATTCGCCTCCCCCGTTTTCTTCACCTCCGACAACCTGCTCAACGTGGTGCGCCAAGTCGCCTACAGCGCGGTCATGGGCGCCGGCTTCACGCTGGTGCTGGGCTCCGGCCACATGGATCTGTCCATCGGCTGCATGGTGGGCTTTGTGGGCGTCATCATGGGCAAAGCCATGGAGTCCGGCCTGCCGGTGCCGGTGGCCATCCTGGTGGGCATCATCGCCGGCTCGCTGTGCGGCGCGCTGAACGCCTCGGTCATCACCCTGTTTGACCTGCCCCCCTTCATCGTCACGCTGGCCACCATGTCGGTGTACAAGGGCAGCACTTACCTCATCACCAAAATGGTGCCTATCTCCAACCTGCCCTCCAGCTTTGTGTTCCTCGGGCAGGGCTATATCGGCCCCATCCCGGTGCCGATCTACATCATGGCCCTGATGGTGCTCGTCATGTATATCCTGCTCACCCGCACCATGTTTGGCCGTCATGCCATCGCGATGGGCGGTAACGCCGAAGCGACGCGCGTGTCCGGCATCGACACTAAAAAAGTGCGTCTGGGCGTCTACATGACAATGGGCGTCTATGTCGCCATTGCCTCGGTCATCCTCACCGCCCGCTCTGCTTCTGCGCAGATCGCGGCCGGCCAAAACACCGAGATGGATGCCATCGCGGCTGTCGTCATCGGCGGCACCCCGCTCTCCGGCGGCAGTGCAAACGTGCTGGGCACGCTGGTCGGCTGCCTTATCGTCGGCGTGGTCAACAACAGCCTCAACCTGCTGGGCGCCGACTCCAACTGGCAGATCATCGCCAAGGGCGTTCTGATCCTCTTCGCCATCATTCTGGACGTCGTGTGGACCAAGATGTATGCCAACATGGCCAAGAAAAAAGAGGCCGCAGCAAAATAAATTCACCGCTCACAGAGGAGAAACAACCATGAAAAAACTGCGCGTTGCGATCATCGCCTGCGGTATGATGGGCCAGCAGCACATTGAGGCTGTGCGGCGCATCCCGGGCACGGAGGTGGTTGCTCTGGCCGACCCCAACCCCGCCGCCCTGGCCGGGGTTGCCGAAAAGTTGGGCATCGAACAGACCTTTACCGATTACCGGCAGATGATCGAGACCGTGCAGCCGGACGCCGTGCACAACTGCACCCCCAACGGCATGCACTACGAAATCAACAAATACTGTATCGAGCACGGCGTACATGTTTACTGCGAAAAGCCGCTGGCCGTCACGCTGGAGCAGGCCGAGGAACTGACGGCCCTCGCGCGCACCTCCGGGGTGCTGTGCGCGGTCAACTTCAATTACCGCCACAATGCCGTGGTGCAGGAGATGCGCCAGCGGGTGCTGAGCGGCGAGGTCGGACGGCTGTTTCTCGTCACCGGCCAGTATGTGCAGGACTGGATGATGTACGACACGGACTATAACTGGCGGCTCACCGACGACCAGGGCGGCCGCAGCCGTGCTGTGGCAGACATCGGTTCCCATTGGTTTGACACTGCCCAATGGGCCACCGGCCGCCGGATCACCGCTGTGCGGGCAGAACTGCTCACCGTACACCAAAACCGTAAAAAGCCGGCCGTGGAGGTGCAGACTTTCGCCGCTGCGAATACCGACGACTACGAGCTTATCCCCATCACCTCCGAGGACGCGGGGTTCATTCTGGTCCGGTTTGAGGACGGCACCCTCGGCCAGGTAGTGCTCTCACAGGTGAGCGGCGGGCATAAAAATGATCTGCGGCTCGAGATCGCCGGCGAGCGCTGCGCGCTGGAGTGGCAGCAGGAGAGCCCGGACCAGCTGCGAGTGGGCACGCGGGAGGCGGGAACACAGATCCTGCGGGCGGCCCCCGACACCCTGCACGGCAGCGCGGCCGCCTACGCTACGCTGCCGGGCGGACACCCCGTCGCCTGGAGCGACGCGCTGCGCAACAGTGTGGGAGCCTTTTACCACGCTCTGCGCGGAGGCAGCTTCTCACAGGAGGGGCAGCCTTTCGCCACCTTCGCGGACGGCCTTTGCATCATGAGGCTGGTAGAGGCCTGCCTTGCCAGCAGCGAGAGCGGTCAGTGGGTGGAGCTCAATTCGTCAAAGAGGGAGTGTTTGTGAGATGAAAGTTGGCGTACTCACTGTGCCGCTGAGCGGGATGCCGCTGGGCGAAGCGCTGACCTATCTGAAAGGCCTCGGCGTTGAGACCGTCGAGATCGGCTGCGGGGGCAACCCGGGCAAGGCACACTGTGATCCCGATGTGCTGCTGCACGACACGGCCGAGATGAAAAAGTTCAAGGATACTGTGCGCACCTCGGGCCTTGAGATCAGCGCTTTCAGCACGCACAACAACCCGGTGCATCCGGACCGGGAGATCGCCGCCGAGGCGGACCGCGACCTGAAAAACGCCATCCTGATGGCGAGCGAAACGGGCGTGGGACTGGTCAATACCTTTTCCGGCTGTCCTGGCGACTGCCCGGACAGCCGCTACCCCAACTGGGTCACCTGCCCCTGGCCGGACGATTTCGGCAAGGTGCTGGACTACCAGTGGAACGACTGCCTGCTGCCCTATTGGCACAAAACCGCGGCCTTTGCGGCCGAACACGGGGTGCGCATCGCGTTTGAGATGCACCCGGGCTTTTGCGTGTACAACACCGCCAGCATGCTGAAGATCCGCGGCCAGGTGGGCCCCGCGCTGGGCGCGAACTACGATCCGAGCCACCTGTTCTGGCAGGGAATGGATGCCATTGCCTCCATTCGCGAGCTCGGGGATGCGATCTATCACGTGCACGCCAAGGACTGCCGCATCGACCCAGCCAACACCGCCAGAAAAGGGGTGCTGGACCTGCTGCACTACAGCGACGAGATCCACCGCAGCTGGGTGTTCCGCACCGTGGGCTACGGCCATGATGTCCAGACCTGGAAAGACATCATCTCCGCCCTGCGGATGGTGGGGTACGACGGTGCAGTGAGCATTGAGCACGAGGACAGCCTGATGTCGGTGCGCGAGGGCCTGGAAAAGGCGATCACCTTTTTACAGGACGTTATGATCAGTGAGAAGCCCGCCGCCATGTGGTGGGCCTGACAATCGGTTTTTATCTGGAAGGGAGATACAAAAATGGCGATCAACTACACGGCTCTGGGCCATGTGGCCCTGCGCTGCAGAGACTATCAGAAGATGCTCGACTTTTATGTAAAAAAATTGGGCTGCGAGGAGCTGTTCCATCTGGACAACGACGACGGCAGCCTCTGGCTGACCTATGTGCGCACGGCGAAAGGACAGTTCGTCGAGCTGTTCCCCGAGGACTACCCCGGCGACAACGACGCGCTCAAGCAGTCGCCCCACCACTTCTGCTTTGAGGTGGACGATTTTGCCGGCTTTGTGCGCCAGCTGCGCGAGCGCGGGGTCACTGTCTACGACGGCCCGGCCAACACCCACCCCGTGATGGCCGGCGAACCGGAGGATCGTGCGCGCGGCATGTGCGGTTCCCTGTGCGCGTTCATTCAGGACCCGGAAGGCAACGACATCGAGATCATGCAGTTCACAGACGCCAGCATGCAGCTGATCTGTGACCGCTGAGGGAGGAGAACACGATGGCTAAAATCAACGGATTGACCCACTGCAGCTTCCGCACCAACCACTTTGACGAGATGGTGCACTTCTATCGAGACATTCTGGAGCTGCCGCACCTGTTCACGCTGCGCAACGAGGACGGCAGCGTCTGGATCGAATACCTGAAAATCGCCCCGCGCGAGTTCATTGAGCTGTTCAACGAGCGGTACACCGGCGACAACAACTGGCGCAACCGCGCCCACCAGCACATCTGCCTGATGGTGGAAGATATCGTTGAGGCCGCCCGCAGCCTGGAGGCCAAAGGTGTGATGATCTGCCACGGCCCGATCATGGAGAACCCGCCCTACCGCATCCCCTATGAGATCGACCATTCCCGCGGCAAGTGCAATTCCTACGGCTTCTTTGTCCATGACCCCGAGGGCAACGAGATCGAGTTTATGCAGTACACCGACGAGAGCCTGCAGGTCGTCAACGACCACGACTGACCCGGCGCAGCCGGATCCCCCGTATCACCAACTCACAGAAAAGAGGGTTTGTCATGGCAATCAAATTCACCGGTATCGGTCACATCGCACTGCGCTGCAAGGACTACGCGGCGATGGAAAAATTCTACACTGAAACCATGGGCTTCAAAAAGGCATTCGACCTCATCGACGAGAACAACGAGGCCTGGATCACCTATTTCCGCGTGGCTCCCGGCCAATACATAGAGCTGTTCCCGGGCGTCAAGTCTTGCCCCAACGACCACTACACCGGCGACAACGCGCAGATCGACCGCTCACATTTTCACGCCTGTTTCGAGATCGACGACCGCCGCCGCATGATCGCGGACCTGGAGGGCGAAAAAGGGCTGCCCGTGGGACGCACCCCCGACGACACGGTGGGCCTGTGCCGCAGCTACTGCCAGTTCGTCCATGACCCTGAGGGCAACGAGTGGGAACTGATGGAGTTCACCGAAAACAGTTTGCAGCTGGTCTGCGACGACGAAAAAGCGTGAGGGAGGCTCATCGATATGCAGGATTACATCAAGCGCATCACCCACTGCACTTTCGTGTGCAGGGATTACGCGGCCACACAGCACTTTTACGGCGAGGTGTTGGGCCTCAAAAAGCTGTTCGGCATCGACTATGATCAGAAGACCATCGACGACTTCAAAACCCGTGGCTACGATGATTTTGACGGCAAAGTGGGCGAGGAGTGGCTCAGCTATTACAAGGTCGCCCCGCGCGAGTTTATCGAGTTGTTCAACGTGCCCTACAACGGCAAAAACGACACTCAAAACGAGGGTTTTCATCACGTCTGCCTGATGGTGGAGGACGTCGTTGCCGCCGCGCGGGAGCTGGAGGGCAAAGGCGTGACTCTGTGGCGCGGCCCCCGCTGGATGAACAACCCGTTCACCGAGCCCTTTGACGGCACCGAGGTGGGCCAGTGCGGTTCCATCGCCTTTTACATCCAGGACCCGGAGGGCAACGAGATCGAGGTCATGCAGTACACCGAAAACAGCCTTCAGGTGCTGAACGACCACGACTGAGGAGGCGTGTAGATGAAAAAAGGATATCAGCTCTTTTCAGCGCTTGAGCTTTGCCAGAGCGCCGAGGGCCTGCTGGACACCATCCGCCGGATCGGCGAGATGGGCTATGACGGCGTGGAATTCTTCGACTATGCGGGCGTGCCGGCGGCACAGCTGCGCGCCGCTCTGCGGGAGGCCGGGCTGGAGGGCTTTAATTCCCACGTCTCGCTGGACCGCTGGCAGAACGATCTCGACGCGGAGATCGCCTACGCTGTGGAGGCGGGCATCCCAATGCTGACGGTACCCTACATCGCGCCGGAGCTGCGAAACGCCACGACCTACGCGCGCCTCGCAGCCGAGCTGCCGGGTTATGCGGACCGGTGTGAGGCGGCAGGCCTTACCGTGGGCTACCACAATCATGACTTCGAGTTTGCCCCCTGGGACGGCGGCATCCTGCTCGACACCCTGCTGGCAGTCGACGCGCGCGTCAGGCTGGAGCTTGACACCTTCTGGGCCATGTATGCCGGCCGCGACCCGGTAGCCTGTATGAAAGAGTACAGCGGCCGCCTCGCGATCATCCACGTCAAGGACTATCTGGACCGCACCGTCCAGCCGCCGGTGTTCTGCGCCATCGGCACCGGCAAAATGGAAAACGTCCCCGTGGTGCGGCAGGCGCGGGACCTCGCCCTCGGCTGGGTGGTCGTGGAGCAGGACAACAGCCAGATCGACGTGCTGGAGAGCGCGCGTCTGAGCCTGGAGGGCCTGCAGGCCCTCGGCCTGTGACCAAAAAAATGTCCGGCGCACAGGGCCGCCGCGGGCGCCCTGCAGGCGCCGGACGCAGAGAAAGGAAACCGCTATGTCTTATCTGGAAGAATTGTTCGGCCTGACCGGCAAGGTCGCCCTCGTCACGGGCGGCGGCCGCGGCATCGGCCAGGTGGTAGCTCGTGGGCTGGCAAAGGCCGGCGCCGAGGTCGCGATCGTGTGCCGCTCCGGCGCCGAGGAGACCCTCTCCCTCATCGCGGGCGACGGCGGCAAAGCTTTTTACATTGCCGCCGACGTCACCAGTGAGGAGGAGGTGGACCGCGCCGTGGCGCAGATCCTGTCTCGCTGCGGCCGGCTCGACGTCGTCTTCAATAACGCGGGCATCTGCATGCACCAGTCCACGATGGAGATGACGCCGGCGGATTTCCGCCAGGTGGTGGACGTCAACCTGACGGGCGAATTCATTGTCGCCCGCGCCGCGGGCAGGGCCATGATGGAGCGGCACCTGCACGGCAGCATCATCAATATGGCCTCCATGTCCGGCTCTATCGTCAACACCCCGCAGTGGCAGTGCTCGTACAACGCCTCTAAAGCCGGCGTGATCCACCTCACTCGCTCCCTCGCGGCCGAGTGGGCCGACTACGGCATCAGGGTCAACAGCCTGAGCCCGGGCTACATTGCCACTCCCATGTCGGTGGACACCCCGCAGGAGCTGAAAGACGCCTGGATGCCGCTGATCCCAATGCACCGCATGGGCAAACCGGAAGAGCTTGTCCCTGCAGTGCTGTATCTGGCCAGTGACGCCTCCGGCTATACTTCCGGCAGCGACGTACTGGTGGACGGCGCTTATTGCTGCCTTTAAACTGCTTACTTTTTCCTATTCTTTCTCCTGCCGCGGCCTTTGGCCGCGGCCTTTTTGCATTCAGCAAGCCGCTTGCCGCGCAAGCAGTTCAAAAGCAGTCCGGCGGTTATCACAGCGCCTCCCTTGCTGAAATAAAAGTTCGGTCATCCAACTGCACAAAAAGAAGACGGGAACCGCTCGCCCTATACGACATGTGACCGCGATCCTCCCCCTGGGCTGGATACCTCTATATCAAATGAGGGCATTTTATAGAGGGGTACGCAGGAGAACCAGCGGAATGCGGAGATGCCGTGTCACTGAAATATTGAGGCAAAAAGGGGGGGGCAGACCAGATACACAGGCTGACTACTTCCCTCCGAGATCGCG
This sequence comes from Anaerofilum hominis, assembly GCF_014287275.1. Lineage (GTDB taxonomy): Bacteria > Bacillota > Clostridia > Oscillospirales > Ruminococcaceae > Pygmaiobacter > Pygmaiobacter hominis. The sequence continues at coordinate 361,827 of NZ_JACONZ010000002.1, read as the reverse complement.
ATATCCTGTTTTTTGAAACACTTGAAAGGAACATCAGCCTGATGATTTGGAAGAAGTTCCCCGGGTCGAAGTGGACGTGTTAAAATAGGAAAATTGGGCGCTGCGGCTCATGCTGCATAGACACGGCGTGGAAGAACGATGTGAAGAGAAAAGAGCACATCAAACATCAGCTGGAAAAGCTTCAGGCTGAAAAACGACTGAGGCAAAAAGCATCTGAAACTTTTTGCAGGCGGCGAGCAGCGAACTTGAGGGATAGTCGGGAAGCGATCATTTTTCCACACTGGACAAACTGCGCCAATGCCCCATGCTGCGTGCCGCCGGGCTCAAAGAGGTCTCCGTCTATGAAAGCGCTCCCCCATCGCTCCGACGCTTTTCAACCGCCCCGTCATGTGCTATACTAAGCTGATAGGATATCCCACCGGGAGCCCGTTTCCCCTCTGCGGAAAAGGAGGCCTTCATGGCCATCAACAAAGCGATGCGCGCGGCGCTCAAGGCGCTGTCCTACCCCGACATCGACCTGAAGAAAAACTACAAGCTGGTGCGGGTAGCGGAAAACGTCTCCCACCCGCCCGCCAACAAGCTGTTTTACAAGGCCTGGGACCACGCGGTGCCCTGCGGCGACCACGAGGTCCCGGTGCGCATTTTCGCCCCCAGGGACAGCCTGCCGCAGCCCAAGATCCTGCTGTTTTTTCACGGCGGCGGCTGGGTCACCGGCAACATCGACAGCTATGACAAGACCTGCCATGTGATGGCGAACAAGACCGGCCGCACGGTGGTCTCGGTGGATTACCGGCTCGCGCCCGAGCACCCGTTTCCCGCCGGGTTAGAGGACTGCTATGCGGTGGCCCGCGAGATCTTTCTCGACGACACGCTGCTGGGCACCCACGCCGATGAGATCACCCTGGTGGGCGACTCTGCGGGCGGCAACCTGGCCGCAGCCGTCTCGCTGCTGGCAAGGGATCGGGGCGAGTTTCTGCCGCGCCAGCAGGTGCTGATCTATCCGGCCACCTACAACGACCACACCGATGCTTCGCCGTTCCCCTCCGTGCGCAGCAACGGCAGCGATTACCTGCTGACCGCCAAGCGGGTCAATGAGTATATGGAGCTGTATATGTCCCGGCCCGAGGACAGACAGGACCCGTATTTTGCCCCGCTGCTGGCCGGGGACCTGTCGCGGCAGCCGGATACCCTGATCTTTACCGCCGAATACTGCCCGCTGCGGGACGAGGGCGAGGCCTACGGCCGCCGCCTGCTGGAAGCGGGCAACCGCGTGCGCATCGTGCGGGTGCGGGACGCGCTGCACGGCTATTTCATGCTGCCGCCCCGCTACGTGCAGGTAAAGCGGACCTATGAGATCATCAACGAATTCCTAGCGAGGTGACCCGGCAGTTGAAACGCCAGAGAACTTTTCAGTGGACCCGCCTTGACAACGCGGCCAAGATCTTCCCCCCCACCAGTACGGCGCGCGACGCAAAGGTCTTTCGCTTTGCCTGCGAGCTGGCCGAGCCGGTGGAGCCGGACGCCCTGCAAAAAGCGCTGGACCAGACGCTGGTCCAGTTTCCCTTTTACCGCTCTTCCCTGAAAAAGGGCTTGTTCTGGTATTACCTGGAGGGCAGCGACCAGCCCGTAAAGGTGAGAGCGGAGGACGAGCCGCCCTGCAGTATGCTCTATCGCGGCGACGGCCGCGACCCGCTGTTCCGGGTCACCTACTACCGCCGCCGCATCAATCTGGAGGTCTACCACGCCCTGGCCGACGGCACCGGCGCGCTGCACTTTCTGCGGGTGCTGGTCTACCACTATCTGGCCCTGGTGCACGCCGCGGACTTTCCCGACGGGCCGCCGCCCATCGACTATGACGCTTCGGCCACGCAAAAATTTGACGACAGCTTTCTCAAATACTATTCAAGAGACAAAAAGGCCCCGCCCGAACTCAACCCCTCCGCCTACCAGCTGTGCGGCAGCCGCCTGCCGGATTTTCGCCTCTCCATCGTGGAGGGCTGCTTTTCGGTGCAGGCCCTGCTGGCAAAGGCGCATGAGTACGGCACCACGCTGACCGTCTTTCTCGCCTCGGCGCTCATCCAGGCGATCCACAGCCAGATGTCGCTGCGGGACGAGCGCCGCCCCGTGGTGGTGACCGTGCCGGTCAACCTGCGCAACTATTTCCCCTCCGCCACCGCGCGCAACTTTTTCAGCGTCGTCAACGTGGGGTATGACTTTTCCCGCCGCAGCGGTGCGTTTGAGGATATCATCTCAGAGGTGGCCCGCGGGCTGGAGGCCGAGCTCACCGCCGACAAGCTGGCCCGGCGCATGAACCGGCTGGCCAATCTCGAGCACACCATGCTGATCAGGGTGATCCCCCTCTTTCTCAAGATCCCGGTGCTGAAATTTTCCAACTGGATCACCGAGCGGGAGGTGACGGTCTCGTTTTCCAACATCGGCAAGGTGGAGATGCCCGCCGCCATGCAAAAGCACATCCGTCTTGTGGACGTATTCCTCTCCACAAAGCGGCTGCAGGCCTGCATGTCCTCTTTTGGCGACAACTTTGTCATCACCTTCACCACCCCGCTGGTGTCCACCGATGTGCAGCGCAGCTTTTTCCGCATCCTCACCGGGATGGGGCTGGAGGTCACGGTCACCACCAATCTGGCGGAATTTGAGGAGGTGGACTGATGCAGTTCTGTGAACACTGCCGCGTGTCGGTGGCGGGCAGCCACCGGCGCTGCCCGCTGTGCCAGGGGCCGCTTACCGGCGAGCCCGCCCCACAGGAGGACGTCTTCCCCGTGCTGGCGGAGCAGCGTCACCAGCTGCGGCTCTTTCTGCGCCTGGGGGCTTTCGGCACCATCGCCGCGGCCCTGATCTGCCTGGCCGTCAACTTCATGTTTCCCACCGAGGTCTGGTGGGCGGGCTTTGTCACCGCGGGGCTGGCCAGCGTCTGGCTGCTCGTCGTCATCGCGCTGCGCAAGCGCCACAACATCCCCAAGACCATCCTCTGGCTGGTGGTCCTGGGCGGGCTGCTGGGGCTGTTCTGGGACCGCTGCACCGGCTGGCACGGCTGGGGGTTCAGCTATGTCATCCCCATCCTGTGCAGCGGGGCCATGCTGGCGCTGATGATCCTGCCGCGCCTGCTGCGGCTGCGGCTGTCCGACTACCTGTTCTACCTTGCCATCGACATCCTGTTCGGCAGCCTGCCGGTGGTCTTTTACCTCACCGGGGCGCTGGACGGCGTCTTGTTCCCCTCACTGATCTGCGTGTGCATCAGCGCGCTCTCCCTCTCCGCCGTGCTGGTCTTTCAGGGGCGCGAGCTGATCGGGGAGATCAGCCGGCGCATGCATCTGTGAAGATCTCGGGGCCTGCGCTTTTTTCAGACCCATGCAAAAGCCGGAGCGGCGGCGCGCATTTTGAATGCGCGCCGCCGCTCCGGCTTTCTTCCGCTTATGGTCCCGCGTGCCGGGGACGGATGCAGGCATCAAACGGCGCGCCCCGGCTTTTCTGCGGGTCCCTATCCCCTTTTCTGCGTCCCGTTCCCGCGGGCATGGGCCAACAGCTTTTCAAAGGTCTCCTCACTGATGTCGTGCTCGATGCGGCAGGCGTCCTCTGCAGCCGTCTTTTCGTTGACTCCCAGCCGCACAAAAAACTCGGTCAGCAGCTTGTGGCGGTCGTAGATGCGGCTGGCGACTTTCAGGCCCGCCTCGGTCAAGGTGATAAAGCCCTCAGGGTCCATCTCGGCATAGCCGTTTTCCCGCAGCTTTTTCATCGCGACGCTGACGCTTGCCTTGGTGAACTGCAGTTCATTGGCAATGTCGATAGAGCGCACCATGCCCTTGCGCTCTTTCAATATGAGGATCGTTTCAAGATAATCTTCCGCGGACTGATGGATCTGCAAGCCATGACCTCCTTCAACACAAGCGCCCCGCGCCCCGATCTCCCCTCCGGCGCGCGCTGGCGGCGCCGTGCAGGGGGGCGCGGATCTTCTGTCCTGTCTGCTGTAAGGGTAACATAATCAGGCGCTTTTATCAAGCGCGGCAAAAAGCGAACGATTTTTGTCCGGGCCCTTGACATCCGCGGTTAGTTGTGTTAAACTTTGCAGCGTTGAAAGCAGTTAGTTCATTCTAACTTTATCTTTGCGGCGTCTGACGCCGCAGCGGAGGGAGGCAAGGCCGTGATGCCTTTGACAATGGCAAGGCCGGGCGAGACCGTGACCATCCGCAAGGTCACCGGCAGGGACGAGGTGCGCCGGCATCTGGCGGAACTGGGATTTGTGGTGGACGGCACGGTGACCGTGGTGAGTGAGATCGCGGGCAATTTGATCCTGCAGGTCAAGGAGAGCCGGGTCGCCCTGGACCGGACGCTGGCAAACCGGGTCCTGTTTTAAAAAACCGGCAGGCCCAATGCGCAAAAAAAGGAGGAGCAGAGCTATGAAAACACTGAAAGATACCAGGGTGGGCGAGACCGTGACGGTGCGCCGCCTGCACGGTGAGGGGCCGCTCAAGCGCCGCATCATGGATATGGGCATCACCCGCGGGACGGAACTGCAGGTGCGCAAGGTGGCGCCCTTGGGCGACCCGATGGAGCTGAACGTGCGCGGCTATGAGCTGAGTGTGCGCAAAGCCGACGCGGCGATGATCGAGGTCGAATGAGTTTATTTTTTTCGCCCGTTTGGTTAGTTATTTCTAACCACTGCGGGCGGACCTGACAGGAGGAGGCAAACGCATGAAATGTACCATCGCACTTGCCGGCAACCCCAACTGCGGCAAGACCACCATGTTCAACGATCTGACCGGCTCCAACCAGTACGTCGGCAACTGGCCCGGCGTCACGGTGGAAAAAAAGGAGGGCGCCCTGAAAGGCCACAAAGACGTGACCATCCAGGACCTGCCGGGCATCTATTCCCTCTCTCCCTACACGCTGGAGGAGGTCGTGGCCCGCGGCTACCTGGTGCGGGAAAAGCCGGACGCCATCATCAACATCGTGGACGGCACCAATGTGGAGCGCAACCTTTATCTGACCACGCAGCTCATCGAGCTTGGCATCCCGGTGGTCATCGCCATGAACATGATCGACATCGTGCGCAAAAACGGCGACAGGATCGACCTTGCCAGGCTGGGGGAGGAACTGGGCTGCGCGGTGGTCGAGACCAGCGCCCTGCGCGGCGAGGGCAGCATGACGGCGGCGGAAAAGGCCATCAAGGCCGCCGCGGCCCCCAGGGCAGGCGAGCACCCGCATGTTTTCACCGGCAGTGTGGAGCATGCGCTGGCCCATATCGAGGAGTCGATCAGCGGCAGGGTGGAGGCAGAAAAACTGCGCTGGTATGCCATCAAGCTGTTCGAGCGCGATGAAAAGGTCCTTGCAGAGCTGGCCCTGGACCAAGCGCTCATCGACCATCTGGAGACCCATATCCAGGACTGCGAAACAGAGCTGGACGACGATGCCGAGAGCATCATCACCAACCAGCGCTATGCCTATATCAGCAAGATCGTGGACCGCTGCGTGAAGAAAAAGGCCCCCCGGCACAGCCTGTCCCCCTCGGACCGGGTCGACCGCGTCGTCACCAACCGCGTGCTGGCGCTGCCGATCTTTGCGGCCGTCATGTTTCTCGTTTACTGGCTGGCGATGGGGCCGTTCGGCACCTTTCTCACCGATTGGACCAACGACGTGTTCGCCGCCGAATGGCTCCAGGCCGGTTCCCGCGCTTTGCTGGAGGGCTGGGGCGTGGCCGGCTGGCTGACCGGCCTGGTCTCCGACGGCATCATCGGCGGCGTGGGGGCGGTGCTGGGCTTTGTGCCGCAGATGCTGGTGCTGTTTTTGATGCTTGCCGTGCTGGAGGACGTGGGCTATATGGCCCGCGTGGCCTTTATCATGGACCGCATCTTCCGCAAGTTCGGCCTCTCGGGCAAAAGCTTTATCCCGATGCTGATCGGGTCGGGCTGTGGTGTGCCGGGCGTGCTGGCCAGCCGCACCATCGAGAATGACCGCGACCGCAAGATGACCATCATGACCACCTGTTTTGTGCCCTGCGGCGCGAAAATGCCCATCATCGGCCTGTTTGCCGGGGCCCTGTTCGACGGCAGCGGCCTGGTCGCCGTCAGCGCCTACTTCATCGGCGTGGCCGCCATCGTCCTCAGCGGCGTCCTGCTGAAAAAGACCCGCCCCTTTGCCGGTGAACCCGCGCCCTTTGTCATGGAACTGCCCGCCTACCATCTGCCCAGCGGCAAAAATGTGTTCCGCGCCACCTGGGAGCGGGGCTGGAGCTTCATCAAGCGCGCCGGCACCGTCATCCTCGCCTCTTCGGTCATCCTGTGGTTTTTGCAAGGCTTCGGCTTCGCGGACGGCGTTTTCGGTATGGTGGAGGACAACAATTCCAGCCTGCTTGCCGCGATCGGCAGCGCCGCGGCTTTCCTCTTCGCGCCGCTGGGTTTCGGGGACTGGCAGTCCGCCGTGGCGACCTTTACCGGCCTGATCGCCAAAGAAAACGTGGTCTCCACCTTCGGCGTGCTGTTCCATGTGGGGGAGGAGATCGGGGAGGACGATCCCGCGCTGTGGTCCGCCGTGGCGCTCCATTACACCCAGCTGTCCGCTTACAGCTTTATGATCTTCAACCTGCTCTGCGCCCCCTGTTTTGCGGCGATGGGCGCCATCCGGCGCGAGATGAACAACGCGAGATGGACGGCGGCCGCCATCGGCTATATGTGCGGCTTCGCCTATGCGGCGGCCCTGATCGTCTACCAGCTGGGCGGCCTCATCACCGGCCAGGTGAACTTTGGCGCAGGCACGGCGGCGGCGCTCGCGGTGCTCGCCTTGCTGCTCTTCCTGATCTTCCGCCCCAACAGGTACGACTCGGATCACAGGCGCAGCACTGCGTCCTCCCTCGACCGAAAGGACAAGGCCAGGGCCTGAGGCACAAAGTCCCAGCTCCGTGCCCCAGACCCGCCGTCCAGATCGCCGGGGACTCCGCATCTGAGGGACCGCCCTCAGGGAAAGGAATGGATATTTATGAATCTTCCCACCATCGTGATCGGTCTTATCGTGCTGGCCGCCGTAGCCGCTGCCGTGGCGAGCATGGTGCGCAGAAAGAAGAAAGGCGGCGGATGCGGCTGCGGCTGTTCCGGCTGCCCCAGCGCCGGGATCTGTCACCCGCAGAAACGCTGACGGCAGCGGCCGTCTCTTCCAAAAGCATCCCCAGGATGTGATGGGGAAAAACGTGTTCTATCCGCCGTCCCCCTCAAAAAAGGCTGCGCTCTGTAGCGCGGCCTTTTTTTGAGCAAGCGCCCCCCTGCCAGGGCAGGGCGCGTCCGTCCGCTGCCGCGGCGGGAATCTTGCGGCTTTTACTGGGGGGCCGTGTAGTTCCCGTTCAGCGCGGAGGACATTTATATCTTTGTTCCCGCTTTAAAATGTGATAGCATAGTTGTGCATACCAGACGCGCGGGCCGCGCAGACCGCCCCGGCCGGCCTGCCCTCCGGGGCCCTGCAGCGGCAGGCGGCTCACGCTGTCGCAGGCTGTTCCAGCAGCTGCAGGTGGATTGGCCCGGCCTTGTAAGAGGGCCTTATCCGACAAGTGTTTTGGGGGCACGTTGAAATATCCCTCTCCTGCATTCTTCTCCCCACCGTCCGCAGACGCACTGCGCGTCCCCAGCGCCTGCTTCTGTTTTTGGGCTGTTTTGGGGGACGCGGCTTATTCTTTTCCGATTTGCCGGACACTTGCGCCCAGCGCTTTCCGGGGGCCGCCGCTGCGGCCGGTCCGTATGCTGTAAACAAAAACTGCCGCCCGCTTGCGGACGGCAGCCTTGCTCTCAAAATGAGGGGGCCACGGCAGGTCCGACCTCAACTTTTTTCCGTGGGAGGTGCCCGTTTTGAACTATCTCGATGTGCGGCCCGCGCGTTTTCTCAGCCGCCCCAACCGCTTTATCGCCCATATGGAACAGGACGGCCGGATCGTCACGGCCCACATAAAAAACACCGGCCGCTGTGCCGAGCTGCTGCTGCCCGGCGCCAAAGCGTATCTTGAATACAGCCCGAACCCGGCCCGCAGGACCCCCTGTGACCTCGTCGCCGTGGAAAAGGAACGGCCCGGCCTGCCGCCGCTGCTCGTCAATATCGATTCCGCCGCGCCCAATGCCGTGGCGGCAGAGTGGCTGTCCTCCGGCGGCCTGGGTGCATTGGAGGGGCTCCGCCCCGAGTATGCGCTCGGCGGTTCCCGCTTTGACTTTTATGCCGAGCAGCGCGGACGTCCCCTGCTGGTGGAGGTCAAAGGCTGCACGCTGGAGCGGGAGGGAGCGGCGCTTTTCCCCGACGCGCCCACCCTGCGGGGGCTGCGGCATGTGCGGGAACTGACCGCCCTGGCAGCGCAGGGCTGGCGCTGCTGCGTGCTTTTTGTTCTTCCCATGAAAGGGGCGCGCCGCTTCGCCCCGAACCGCGCCGTTCAGCCCGCTTTTGCCGACGCGCTGCAGGCGGCGGCGAACGCCGGGGTGGAGGTGTTGGCCCGCGACTGCCTTGTCGCCCCCGCCTCCCTGCACATCGACGCCGCGGTGCCGGTGGAGCTGTGAGCCCTTTCCCCCTCTGCGGCACAGCGGGTTGGCGGGGCCGTTCTGCACAGCCCGAGGCCGGAACACGCGCTTCCCCTCTTTCTGCGCCGCTTTTGGGCAACATACCTGCCGCCGAAAGGCGGCTTTTTTACGCCCTGCCAAGACCCCTGTGGGGCCGTGCGCCGGGCACGGCCGGCGGCACGCGCTTTTGGGGGGACAAACGGCAAAGCGTTTTTCGCCCGCGCCTTTGAGGCGCTACCGGGCAGCTTCTTCCAACGCTGCAAGCAATTCCTGCGCGACGGTCTGTGTCATTTCCTTTGTCATATACGGATGAAGCGGCAGGCTGAGCACCGCCGCGCAGAGAGCTTCGGTGACAGGACAGTCCGAAGCCGCGCCGTCCTGTCCCGCAAAAGCCTGCTGCGCATGCATGGGTTTGGGGTAATAGATCATCGTGGGGATCTCCCGCTGCCGCAGGCGCTCCTGCAGCAGCGCACGATCAGTCTTTTCAGGCAGCTGCACAGTATATTGTGCCCAGCTGCTGGCAAACCCCTGCGCCACAACGGGCAATTTCAGGCCGCTGCCCCTGAGCGTCTCGCCGTACCAGGCCGCTGTCTGCTGCACGGCGTCAAGCTCATAGGCGCAGAAAGCGTCCAGCTTCACCTGCAGAACCGCTGCCTGCACCGTGTCCAGGCGGCTGTTGACGCCCAGGCGTATATTATCATATTTCATGCTTCCCTTGCCGTGTACCGCCAGCGAGCGCAGAAGAGCATCGCATTCATCGTCGTTGGTGAAGATCGCGCCCCCGTCGCCATAGCATCCCAGGGGTTTTGCCGGAAAAAAGCTGGTGGTGGCCGCATCCCCAAAACTGCACACTCTGCGGCCATGGATGCTGCCGCCGAAGCCCTGCGCGCCGTCTTCCAGCAACAGCAGGCCGTGCCTTTTGCAGATCTCCTCAATTTTGGGGTAATCTGCCGCTTGTCCAAACAGGTCCACCGCGACCACCGCCCGCAGACGATATTTCCCCCTGCTGCGGACCTCGGCGATCTTTTCTTCCAGCCTGGCCGGGTCAAGGTTAAACGTGCGCGGGTCCACATCCACAAACAGCGGCGTCGCGCCGGCAGAAGCGACCGTCTCGCCGCTGGCAAAAAAGGTGAAATCCGGCACGAGCACGGCATCTCCCGGGCCGATGCCCCAAGCCATCAAAACCAGCGAAAGGGCGTCCGTCCCGTTGGCGCAGGTGATGCAGTGCTTTACGCCCACATATTCCGCCAGACGCCGCTCCAGCGCGCCGACCTGCGCGCCGGAGATAAAATCGGCGCTGGAACAGACCTCGGCCAGCGCCGCGTCGATTTTGGGCTTTAATACCTGATATTGCGTTTTCAGATCCCGAAACTCCATCATTTTTCCTTCTTTTCAAATAATCTGGCCGGGTTTCCAGCTACCGTCGTGTTCGCCGCGACGATGCAGCGACTTTTCGGGCATGATAAGATCGCGCGGCATAGACTTGAGGCCCCTAAAGCGATTCTCTCCAATTACCCCATCTCTTTCGATGAGACCGCCCGTTGGGCTCTCGGTATTCTTCCTACAGGCCTTGTGTCCCACATGCACCAACCCATCTGTTTATGAGAAATTCTATATAACGGTATCTTTTATCGGACCAATACCTCTTGGCGGGCGCTTCATGACTTCTCCGCCCCAAATTGGATCTCCCTGCCTCTGGTCCAGCATGGCGGTCAGAGATGAGGCCTTTTCGGTGATGAACGGCGCCGTGTTCTTTCGCGGTATACCGCCATGCGAAATCTCATTCCAAAAAGCTGTTGGGGGAGCATCCATCAGCATGATATCTCCTGCGCATATCCCATACAGATGGGCATAACGTCCAGAATGTGCTTATGGACCTACTCCCCTCCCCCGCATTTACATATTCCTGCTTTTTCATCAACAAACAGGTATTGCGTTCCGCAGTCCGGGCAGTGCAGATTTTTGTCCAGTACCTGTCCGCATTTGCACACCCAGCCAATCTGCCGGGCGGGAACGCCGGCCATCAGGGCATGGGGCAGTACGTCCTTTGTCACAACCGCCCCTGCGGCGATGGTGCAGAACTCGCCCAGTGTGTGTCCGCAGACGACCGTTGCGTTCGCGCCGATGGTGGCATCGTGCCGGACCAGCGTTTTTTTATATCCCATATGGCCCTTTGGATAGCGTGCACGCGGGGTCAGATCGTTGGTAAATACCATCGAGGGGCCGCAAAAGACATAGTCCTCTAGTTCGACCCCCTCATAGAGAGAAACATTATTTTGTACCTTTACACCGTTTCCGATGACAACATTATTCGCAACGTTGATGTTTTGTCCAAAGCTGCAGCCGTCCCCAATTTTTGCACCGGATTGGATGTGGCAAAAATGCCAGATTTTTGTTCCCCGCCCAATGCTCGCCCCTGCGTCTACAATGCTGGTCGGGTGGACATAATAGTCCTCCATTTTTAAAACTCTCCTGTCATATCGATGCTGGCAAAATCCGTCAGCGGCAGCTTCACCGCCCGGCCGGTTTTCATGCTCTTATACAGCGCCAGCACGATTTCCAGAGCGTTTCTTCCGGCAGCGGCGTCCACATAAGGCTGGCGGCGGTGCTTCACGGCGTCGATCACGTCCGCATACAGGCTGGTGTGTCCGTTGCCGTAGACATTGCTGGTCTGCTCTTCCAGCCCTTTATTGGCCCGATCTGCCTCAGTCTCGTCTGAAAAATCCCACACATCAAGGTTATTGGTCGATTTTCCGCCGATCTTTACTGTGCCTTTTTCTCCGAACAGATAAAGCGTTTCCTCCAAATTGCGGGGATACACATTGGTCGTGCCCTCCACCGTGGCAACCGCGCCGTTTTTGAACTGAAGCACACCCACACCGATGTCCTCTGCTTCCAGATAGAGATGGAACCTCTGCCGGGTCACGCCGTATACGGACTCCACCTCGTCCCCCATCATCCAGCGCAGCAGGTCGATGCCGTGGATACACTGATTCATCAGGCAGCCGCCGTCCTCGGCCCATGTGCCGCGCCAGGGCGCCTGCGTGTAATAGTCCTGATCGCGGTTCCAGCGGACATGGATGCTCCCGTGTGAAAGCCTGCCGAAACGCCCGTTTTCCAGGGCCTGCCGGGTCTTCTGAACTGCCGTATTAAAGCGGTTTTGGTGGCAGACCCCTACCGTCACGCCTTTTTCCGCGCTGCGCCGGATGATCTCGTCTGCGTCCGCCATGCTCATGGCCATGGGTTTTTCGATGATGACGTTGACGCCGTGGTCGATACAGTAAAGGGCGATCTGCGCATGCAGGCCGCTGGGGGTGGCGATCGCGGCCAGCTCCAGCTCCGGATGTTCGTCGATCATCTGTCTGTAATCCGCATACCGCGCGATGGAGCCGTCTTTTTCCAATTCATGCTTTGCCAGCAATGTCTCGATATTCTGCGGTTCAACGTCACAGGCTGCGACGAATTGCAGGCCGTTATTCTGCACGGCCTTTACATGATTCGTCGCGATCCTCCCGCAGCCGATCAGCGCGTATTTCATACGATGTCCTCCCTTATTTGTCACTGGGGCCCACTTTGCGGATCACCCTTGCCGGAACCCCCGCAACGACCATATCCGGCTCCACATTATTCACCACAACAGCTCCCATACCGACAAAAGCGTTTTCCCCCACCGTCAGTTGATTCTTAACGATCGCTCCCGGTGCAATATAGCTGCCTTTCCCCAATTGGACGCTCCCTGCAATCAAACTTTGTGCGATGATCATACAGGATTCTCCAATGCGCACATTGTGTGCAATATGACACAGATTATCAATTTTCGTGTGGGCGCCAATTACGGTGTCATCGATCGTACCGCGGTCAATACACGTATTGGCGCCGACTTCTACATCCTCGCCGATCATGACCCCGCCGAAATGCTCTACCTTTTCAGGCCGGCCATTTTCATTGATAAAATAGCCGAATCCATCGCTGCCAATAACAGCGCCGGAATGAATGATACAATTTGCACCGATTATCACTTTGCCGCGCAGTGAAACATTGTGTTCAATGATAGTATTTTCTCCTATCACCACTTCCGGCCCGATGTAACAATACTCTCCTATTGAGACGCCTTGAGCGATGGATCGGGAGTTTACAGTCGCCGTCCCGGCAATTCCCCGGGGCGGCTCCTGCGCCCAAAAATGATGCAGGATGCTGAAAAAAAGAGCTTTCGGCGTGTCTGTGAGTAAAAAGGAAGTGTGCTCTGCCGGAGAATCGATCACATGGGGGGAAACGATCAACAGACCTTCTTTCCCGGCAAATCCATCCAGGCTGTGCTCCTCCGGGTGCTTGATCCAGGTGATCGCGTTTGATTTCGGCACATTGAGCGAACAAAAGCCGTCGATGACCCGATCTGTTTCTCCGACCACTTTTACGGCTGCTGAAATTCCTTTCGCATACTCAACAATTTCCGCGCAGTGCACTGACATCTTACCTCACCTCGCTTTCTTCCATGATCGAACTCAGGTCCGTGATATTCTCTTTCAAGGCCGCATATCTCTGTGAACCGGCCGCATTGACAAAATTGGAAATCGTCTGACCAATATCTTCTTCCCGCTGCTGATACCAGAACGCATGGGTGAGGATGTGGAGCCGTGGGTATTGTTCACTCTCAATGATCTCATCCACCGGCTCCCGCCAACGGCGGCGAGAATCGGACAAATACTTAAAATCCTTAAAAAAAGTGGAAGCGTAAGAATTTACAAGCCCCTCGATCTCGATCTGCGCATCCAGAATCTCTTTGCTCGGACGATGGAAAGAAAATGTTTTTATGGGAAGATCCAGCGCATCTGTGAGGACGCTGCATTCCTTTTCGATTTTTTCTCTGATCGCTAAAGGATCCCCCACTTCATCTTTGTAGGCCATCTCATCAAAATGAAGCCCCAACGTGTGACCGTAGGATACGATCTGTTTCAGCTTACAGAGATTATCTGCGGAAAACACATTATAAAAATTGCTGGTCAGTAAGACGTAATAAGTACTTTTTACGCCGTCTCCAATTCCATTTTTTACCATATTTTCATATTTAGCCAATTCTACCGCTTTATCGATGGAGGTATCAATATCGTGACGCAGGATCACACATTTAGAATAATTCTGCCAGTCAAAATAGTTTGCAAATTGATAAGAGTGCCCACGCAAACGCTCGATCAAAGCGGCATACCCCTGATAAGTAAACTGCATTTACAGCACCTCGATATTGTCACGCCGGGTGATATGTTTCATCACGTTTTTGGTGTCAAAGACAGCCTTTGCATTTGCCTGGACCATGGCGTAATCCACATTGGTGTGCGCGCAGGTGATCATCACGAGATCATAGGCTGCAACCACCTCTGGGGTCAGCTCGGGGATGCTCTTGCCGCTCTCGCCGTACATGTTGTGAAATTCGGTCACCCACGGGTCATAATAGGCCACATCTGCGCCCACCTTTTTCAGTTCTTTGATGACACGGATAGCGGGGCTCTCGCGGCAGTCGTCGATATCCTGTTTGTAGGCTACGCCCAGCACGAGGATCCGGGCCCCATTGACGGCCTTTTTCTGGGCGTTCAAAACGTGCATGGCGCGATCAACGCAGTATTCCGGCTGGCTGTCGTTGATGACCATGCTGTTTTCGATCAGGGTCGTGTGGAACCCGTACTCGCGGGCTTTCCAGGTGAGATAGTAAGGGTCCAGCGGAATGCAGTGCCCCCCAAGGCCCGGGCCGGGATAAAACGCCTGAAATCCATAGGGCTTTGTTTTGGCTGCATCAATAACTTCCCAGATGGAGATCCCCATTTTCTCACACAGGCGGCCAAGCTCGTTGACAAGGCCGATATTGATGTTGCGATATGTATTTTCAAGGATCTTCTCCATCTCCGCCACTGCAGGGCTGGAAACGGTGTACACCTCGCCCTCCAGCACCGCGCGGTACATGGCCGAGATCACCTCGGCGGCGTCCGGCCCGATCGCCCCGATCACCTTGGGGGTGTTTTTGGTTTTATAAATCAGATTGCCCGGGTCGACGCGCTCCGGGCTGAACCCCAAATAGAAATCCCTGCCGCAGACAAGGCCGCTGCCCTGTTCCAGAATAGGCCGGATCAACTCCTCCGTCGTACCGGGATAGGTGGTGGATTCCAGCACGACCATGGTCCCCTTTTTTAGATACTGCGCTATGGCCGCGGCAGAGTCCCGCACATAGCTTATATCCGGCTCCTGATGCTTGTCCAGCGGGGTGGGCACACAGATGGCGACAAAATCCACCTCTTTGATAAAGCTGAACTCCGTGGTGGCGGAAAGCCTGCCCTCCTGCACCAGTGTTGCCAGATCGGTGTCCACCACATCCCCGATATAGTTTTGCCCCGCGTTCACCATTTCCACTTTAGCGGCCTGAATATCAAACCCGACCGTCCGAAACCCGGCCTTTGCCTTTTCCACAGCCAGCGGCAGCCCCACATAGCCAAGGCCAACTACGCCGGCGACCAGAGTGCGGGTTTCTATTTTTTGTAAAAGCGTCTTTTTCATCTTTTGAGTCCTTCCAAAATAAGCTCACATATCTTTGACTATTTTTACTAAAGTAGCCATTTTCCCGCTTGAACCACAAATTGCTATCAATTTTCGTTTTAGCGGATACCAACTCATCTGTAATATCGTCTCTAAGCACATCAAACATTTAAGTTCTCTTCTTCGTGAAGGGGCGAGTGCGGCACTAAAAATTTTATTAGATACTTGTTGAAAATTTTTTCGTTCTTTTCTTTTTGAAAAAGCAATAGGATCATAATTATAGTGATATCGAGTTTTGGGATCCTGATTTTCATAGAAAAAATCAAAAGAAATACTTTTATAAAAACGTTTCACTAAATATCTTTGAACAATTTTCTGACTTTTTCCTGCTAATTCTTTTATAGAAAAAAAGATTTCACATCGGTAGCGAGGGTATTGATATTGGGGGGCGTATACCGATATTTTATGAGGTGCAGAGTTCACCGCAACATCTAATTTTCTTTGTGTGTATTGCCAAACGACCTCTTGAGATGTTACAAAAGTCCCCTTGTCTATTAATTGCATCCGAATTAAATCATGTACTACAAATGCATAATGATTTTGAAAATATTGCGACAAGTATTCTTGAAGCTTATTAAAATCCAGGCCTTTTAAAGAATAAAGATTACCACTCGGATGAACAAATATTTTTGTATGCGCTTGTGCTGCGTCCTCTCCGGCTGCGTATTCCCTATCGCTAAATTTTAAGACGGGGTTCCCTAATTCATCTACTGCAGAAAATGCAAAATAAGATGCTTTAGGGTATTTTTCTATATATGACAAAATATGGGGAATTTCTTTTCCAAATAATTTATCTCTGCTTCGCAAAAGAAAAGCATACGGAGTTGTGCATTTTCGAAGCATCTCCAGAATGTTCATGTCGTGTCCCAAATTTGCATCATTTCTGTAATATTTTATTCGCATATCCGAAAACAACTCCAGCATTTCTTGGATATTATCTGTAGAGCAATCATCTCCGACAATAATTTCAATATTGTTACCTTGATATTTTAAAATAGATTCTATGCATTGCTTAACTAAATTTATCTGGTTATATACGGCAATACATATACTTAACTTAGGTTGAATCATATAACCTCCTCAGGGATGGACTTTCCACATAACTTGTGTAAGGATGTAATGCATCTCTGTATTATGAGGTCCCCAATATACGTACAGCATTACACCTCCAAATAACAAAACGCCTGTATTTATGGCTATACGAACCAGACCATGCTGTTTAGAGGAAAGCTTTATGAGTGTAATATAAATAATAGGCAGCAGCATTACTGCAATGCGATACGCATTTGCTGTCACCACCACAAAAAAAATCGTTGACACCGACATCAAAGACAGTTTGTATAAGTTTACTGTTTTTATACTCAAATTGGATGAGGTATGCCTAAGTACCATCAGCAGCAGATAGAGCAGAAAAAACAGAACAATATTCACTAGAGAAAATTTAGATACTTTCAAGTCACTATTAATGTTGTGCAATAAGCGATTTAAAAATGGTACCTCAGTTAAAATGAATACTATCAGCTTTGTAAGTGGTTGGTATGCGATCGGCCCTATGATCAAAATCAGACCAACAACTTTCTCAAGCATTTTACAACTGATTTTGTCAAGTAAAATAAATCCGACTAGCACGACGTTAGATATTTGAAGCAGTGTTGCAATACACACTAAAATCAAGTATTTCCTCTTCGCATTTTCTCGATTTGCAATAAGGCCGTCTAATCCTTGCAAAACAATTGCGGTACCTAACGCACTTCTTATCTGCTGGACATAATTAATATAGGGAAAGATGATAAATAACAGCAAGGGAAAGAAAGGGGATTTTACCTGCTTGCGGTAAAAGTCAAACAATAGCAACAAAGTTATCGACATATAAACTGCATAAAACACTTCAAAAGGAATGCCTAAACTAGCCCCAATATAGCTAAGAGCTACGTAACCAGGTTCGAATATATGAGTCAAGCCAACTTTTCCTGTGTGCATGATGCTGTTATATTCACGGTAATAACACTCATAGTCTGTCATGTCGCAGTATTGTGATGTGATGACAATAAGTGTCCCCAACAATATCAGGGATAAAATCATGCTTTTTCTGATAGAAAAGCTTTTCATTTTTTTTATTCGTATGACTCTTTTCCCATTGGATAGTGGGGTGGGCAAATTGTACATTGCATATTCCTCTTCATCACTTAATTTAATTTTCTTTTTTCAATTCTTACAAAAAATACAGTTCCAATGCAGAAAAGAACACCATATAATGTCATTCCTCTAATATCTGTTTGGGAGAAAAGTCCAAAATATGCAATATAGTAGGCAAGTAACATATATGTTACATACCATAGAATATTTTTTGACTTTATATTTAATAATTTTGAAATAGAATCATTACAAACCATAAACCAAAGAAAGCAAGAAATAACTGTAGCAATTGAAATCGCAAACATATTGTGAAACGCCTGATAAAAAAGGAGATTCAATATAAAAGATAACCCTAAAGCTAAAATGGAGATCCTAAAATATTGACTTGTTTGTTCAGTCGCCTTATAGTAATTTACCATTACTATTTGGAGTAAACTAATCATCACAATAGATGGAAATACACAAACCAGTATCGACAAAGAGCGCTCATAGGCAGGTAAAATCCACCGAACAAAACGGCACAGCGGAAGCACTCCAATCAATACGGCAAAAACCAGCACTACCACGCTGTCACATAATTTATTGTAATTTGCAGACATTCTTTCCGCACCGCTGCGTTTTAAAGCAGGGTAAAGAACAATAGAAACCGAAGATATCAGTGTTGTTAACAAACTCATTATGGTGTAAGCAAAAGAGTATATTGCATAATCTATTTTAGTAAATAATACCGAGACAAATTGCCGATCCATATTCAGCACTAGCGTTGAAATAATTCCGGAAACTAGCAGCGGAATCCCTTTAAAAAATATTTCTATGATCTCATCTTTTTGATTTTTTACTTTTTCGGTTTTTCCAAAGATCGCTTTAGGTTCTAACAAAAAGCAAAGCCCGAGAGAAAACAGTTCACATGTCACAAATAAGCTAATATACAAAGTACTTGTTGCGCAATTATGCTGATATGCAATAAATAAAAAAGCAACAGATAAAATTTGAAACAAATTCATCGCAATACCAACAGCTGTATACTTTTTAAATTGCATTGAAATCTGAAATAATGAATTAAAATACGAGGTCATATTATGGATAAAAATATCGATTGCCAAAAAAAATAGAATATTTTTATATGCAGAAAATATTGGTATACAAATTATACAAAGAAGTAATACCGAGCAAATCAGCTCCAGTCCCATTAGCAATCTCGTGTATAATCGGATTCTTGCTTCCCCTATTTCCTTAATACTTTTTCCTGCACATTTCACACATATTCCATCCACAAAGCCAAAATGCAGCAACCCCATATAAGATGCATACAACGTAAACAATTTATAATCCGCATATCCCTCAACAGATAAAAAGCGTGGTATTAATAACGATACCAAAACACCCCTCAGCAAAGAAATAACGTTATTACTGAAGACAATTGCAATGTTTTTACTTGTTGTTCCCATTTTAAAATTTAATGCCATCTAGCTCGTCCTCATAAATCAGCAATAGTGCTGTCTGGGGCCCACTAAACCCGTAGAATTTCTCTCATTATTGCTACAGCCTGTCTCACATCTTGTAACTATGATATTTCATTAACTACATAATCGATTTAAACATCTTCACACACTTCAATGATCTTTTCTGCCTGCCGCTTATAATCCAAAAGTTCTTTTCCGACTTTCAAAGAGTTCAATTTCATTTGCTCCACTTTTTCCGGATGGCAGGCCATGTCGGTTAAAGCATCTTGGATTTGCCGCTCGTTTTCAATATAATATCCGTTCCCCTGCATCATTGTTCTGTGGCTGGAATACGGATAGACCATGATCGCACATCTGGCGCAGATAGCGTTCTGCAGAGTTGCAGACTGGGTTCCCGGCTGTGCATAAACATCTGCGGCGCAGAGATAATCCAGAAGATCTTCTCCGCTTTTCCATCCCAAATAGGTGAGGTGCTGGTTATTTTTGCAGGCTGTTTCAATTTCGTTTTGCACGTCGGGTTCCGCTGTTCCAATAATTGCAAGAAACATATGATGGGCAGCAGTTGCGGTAAAGGCTTTCATCAACTCAACCGTGCGCTTCTCTTTTGACATTTTTCCCGAATGAACAACAAGAATGTCTTCATCTTTTATTCCTAACTCTTTTCTGCGGCGGCTGCGTTTCTGTTCATATTCCTCATCCGAAAACAGAATCCCTCCTAAAGGCAGATACTCCAGTTTTTCTTTTGGAAGATGATACCTTTCAAGCATAAAATCTTTTGTTTCTTCTGAGAGATAATATAATTTATCTGCTCTTTTCCCCGCCTCTTGAGCAAAACGCTTATATATCACACCATGCAAAATATATTTTGACAGCCAATTTTGAGCGCTGTTGTGAAAGTCTGTATGGCAATCTACTACCAAGTGAACTGCCGTATGCTTCTTGATAAAACGGCAAACGGCTAAAGTACTTACACTCTGAAAATCATGAAGCATAATGAAATTCGGAGTTTCTTCCTGCAAGACTTTATCCAGGCCTTTTACCCACCGCATTTTCCTTGTAAAAAACTCTGTTCCAAGCCCCCGGAAATCAATTCTCCTTAAATGAACACCGTCCGGTAAAATGCAACTTTCCTCAGGAACATATTGGATAGTTCCATTCACCCAAGCATAGCAGCAGGTCAGTAAAGTCACTGCGTGACCTAAACGCACATGTTCTTTTGGAAGCAAATTTTCCTGATAGTTCATTCCGCTAGTATAGGGGCCTGCAAATTGAATATGTACTATTCTCATTAAACTCGCTCCACCGTTTTTTACGCCAGATATTATTTTTTATATAACTCATAATAATTTTCAGTCATTTGTGCGATGGTATAATCTTGATTATTTACATCCATACGCATATTTATATTTATTAGCGCTTGAAGCATTTCCAAGTTTCCATATTCCACAAAATTCATTTCATGTTCTGGCCACGTTTCTTTTGTTCCGCCCACATCAAACCCACAAACAGGTGTTCCACATGCCAATGCCTCCAAACAGGTTGTCGGAAAATTTTCTGCTTTACTGCAAATGACAAAAACATCCGCCAACGAATAATACTCGGCAAGCTCATTTTGGCTTGAAGTTTTCTCTAAGAGGATGACATTATCCCCATGGGAAATGTGTTTTGCCTCGCCGGGATTTAAACCTATCAATACAAATACATAGGGTTGCTTTTGCATCCTCTCTGAAAGCTGCAGTATCCATCTCCCGCCTTTCATGTCGGACATGATATCTGGAGCGACAGAAAGAATCACTTTTTTGTCTTGCAGGCTAAGCTTTTCACGAAGTTCTGTTATATCCCGCGGATAATAAATCGTATCATCCACTCCGTTGTGAATGACCCGCACTTCATTTCCACCGCAAAATGATTGCCTCACCCTATCTGCAAGCCATTCCGACGGCGTAACGATCGTCAATTCCGGCCACTGCTGCATCAGTTTTTGCTTTTGTTTCCACATCATACTTGTAAAGTCAAAGCAGGCAGTCGAGACATAGGCTTTCAGCCTTGGACAGTGCCCGCATCCCGTTTTCCACCGTTCACATTCAGCACTCTTTCCACATTTTCCTGTAAACATAAAGTCGCAGTGAAAGGTCCATATCGTTTTAATCTGTTTTCTTTTTAAATACTGGACAAGCTGTTTTATATTGACAAAATACGCATGAAGTTCATGGATATGGACAACGTCCGGCTGAAATTTTTCTATGTATTGGATCAGTTTGTAAGTGCCTATCACCGAAAAACATCCTGTGAATCCAGTAAGACGAGTCAGAGCTGCGTGAAGATAAACTTCCCAAGGCGGCGAAAACCGAAACACATTGACGTCATCGCTCTTGGGGCCGCGGCCATAACAAACCCCTGCAATGTCACCACTCTCATTTATCGATTTATATAAATTGTAAACAATTTTTCCAGTACTGCTAAATTTGTAATTCACATCAATCAACAGGATTTTCAAGTCGTATATACCTCTATATAAATTTCCGCCTCTGACGATTCTTTTTCCGCCTGCGGGACACGCAAAATGGCGCTTCCTGCCCGCAGCGGGCCAAAAGCACTCGCAGCCGCGGTACGGCCACAGTCCTTTTTCATATCCGCTTAACTCTCCCGCTTGTGCCGCCGCAGGTGACTACCGCTGTTTTTTCCCTGTTTGATAGATCTCCCTCATTCAAAACAACGGTATCCTTGTGTCATCGGCTTTGTCAGCGATATTTCTTGTTTTCCGCCCCGATCGCCCGAAGTGCGATGGTCCCCAGCTGAATCAGCCACCATGAATTTTTGTAATCGGCAAAGGTCTTATTCTCGCCCGCAATGATCTCATCAAATTCTTTGAGCGAGACACCGAGTTTTTGAGCGATATACTCCTTGTCTTTCTGCATCTGCCCCTCGTCATAGGGCAGGTCTTTCAAAGCTTCAAGCGCCTGTTCCCGCATCATCGTCCCTGTGAGGATCTCATTTGAAAAATAGCAGCGGCGCTTGTCATAACCAAATTTGTGCGGCAGGTAATAGCCCTCATAAAACCGCGTGAAGACATTTTCATAGTGCTTGTTCTCATAGCGCTCCCAGCCAAAGCGCTCGTACAAAAACGCCTGCGCCTTTTGTTTGTCATAGTCGATCATATTCAGCGGAGCGACCCGTTTCATGCCGCGCAGATAGCGGTAATACAAACGTGACTTCAGCAGCCCGCACATGGGAAAGGTCGCAAGAGGCGTTTTCCCGAATTTTCGATGGATATCCTTAATAAGAGTGATGTCGTTTTGATACACCCACTCGATCGGCGGACGGATGCACTCGGTCGCGTTGTTGGCGCCGGTGAGCACATACTTGATGCCGTTTTTGACGGCATAATTGTACAGGCCTGCAAAAATGGCGTGGTCCTGCGGAAGGTCCTGATAGGGGACCTGGGACCTGAAAAATGCCAGCTGCAGATCGCGCATTTCCTCCCAGTTGATGACCTCGGTGTACAGATCCAGCTCCAGCGCTTTTATGATCCGCTCGATATTCTGAACCGCTATATCAAGGTTCCAGCCGGTGTCGACGCAATAGATCAGCGGCCGGAGCCCCATCAGCTCTTTTGCGACGTAGCACAGATAAGAGCTGTCCACCCCGCCGCTCATGCCAATAATGCAGTCGTATTTTTTTCCCTTACCGCTTTTTTTGATTTTGGCGGAGATCTCCTCTAATGCTTTTTCCCCAGCGGCCCCCGTTTTCCAATTGGGTCGGATATTTTCATAAAAATCTCCGCAGAAGTCGCATCGCCCGTTTTCATCAAAAACGATCTTTGAATCCGATGTGTCCATAACGCAGTTGGTGCAGATCTGGTAGGGTCTTTTCTTAACGGTCATTTTCTTTTCAGACATCTATTCCCTCCGCTTTCTCTAATCGCTTGTTTTTTCCTTTTCTTTCAGCCTCTCCTGCACATATTCCGCCGTCATGATCTTCTCCACTGTCGCCGCTGTGTCCAGGCGGTGGGTGTTATGGCTGGTGTAGGCCTCGTCGGCCATCGTGCGCACCTGCCCGCTGACAACAAACTTGTCATAATTCAAATCGCGGCTGTCGGCGGCGACGCGGTAGTACCGGCCCATATCCTCGCTGCGCAGGCGCTCTTCACGGGTCATGAGGGTCTCATACAGTTTTTCACCGTGGCGGGTGCCGATCCTGCGGATGCCCGTATCGCCAAAAAGCTGCTGTACCGCCCTGGCCAGATCGCCAATGGTGGAGGCGTCGGCTTTTTGAATAAACAGATCGCCCGGGTTTGCATGTTGAAACGCAAACAGCACCAGTTCTACGGCTTCATCCAGGTTCATCAAAAAGCGGGTCATTTCCGGGTCGGTTACGGTAATGGGCACGCCCGCCCTGATCTGGTCGATAAACAGCGGTATCACGCTGCCACGGCTGCACATCACGTTGCCGTACCGTGTACAGCACAGGGTGGTGCCGTGCTCGGCAGCGGCTCTGGCGCTGGCATATACGACATGCTCCATCATCGCTTTGGAGATCCCCATAGCGTTGATCGGGTAAGCCGCCTTATCGGTGGACAGGCACACCACATTTTTTACGCGGCTCTCGACAGCCGCGCGGATCACATTATCGGTGCCGATAATGTTGGAGCGCACCGCCTCCATGGGGAAGAACTCGCAGCTCGGCACCTCTTTGAGCGCCGCCGCATGAAACACGTAATCCGCCCCCCACGTGGCGTCGCGCAGGCTCTGCAGGTCGCGGACGTCGCCTATGTAGAATTTGACCCTGGAAGCGTATTGCGGGTACTGCGCCTGCAGTTCATGGCGCATATCGTCCTGCTTTTTCTCGTCGCGGGAGAAGATGCGGATCTCCGCGATATCGCCGGTCAAAAAGTGTTTGAGGACCGTGTGTCCAAAAGAACCGGTGCCGCCGGTGATCAGAAGCGTCTTATCATCAAATGCCGACATTTGCTTTTTCCTCCACTGCGTTCTCCGCAGCCGCATACCGTTTCAGCGTCTTTTCCAGCGTGTCCATAAAATGCCGCCGCGTGAAATGGGTCTCATAATAGCTGCGGGCGTTCTGCCCAAGCTGCCGCTTATTTTTGCACTCCAAATAGCGTTGGACCGCGTTTGCCAGCCCCGGCGCATCCTCCGCCCCGGCGCAAAAACCGCATCCCGCCGCCTCGATGACCTTTGGGATCTCGCCGTCCGCCGCGCCGATGATCGGCTTTGCGGCCGCCATATACGTCTGCATTTTGCCGGGAAGCGTCAGCGAGATCGCGGGGTCCGCCGTCAGGGTCACCAGCATTGCGTCGGCCATGGCATAGTACTGAGGCATTTCCTCCGGCGGGCGGCGGCCATGGAACAAAACGCTTGTCAGGCCTTTCTCCGCCGCCAGCCTTTTCAGGTTTTCCAGCTCCGAACCGTCGCCCACGATATGCCAGCGCAGCTGTGGCTGCTCTTTTAAGATCTCCGCCGCCCGGATCACCGTCGCAAGGCTTTGCGCAGCGCCGATATTGCCGGCGAACATCAGATCCACGGTGTCCTTTGGAAGCGGAGGCTCCTGCTCCGTCTCAAACTGCGCCGCCGCATATTGGGGCAGATAGGTGATCCTGGCGTCTTCGACGCCATGCCGCTGCACCAGATATCCGCGAAACATCCGGGAGGTGATCAGGATGCTGTCCGGCTTTCTGTACAGCCTTTTGGATTCCCAGTCGAAGAACCTGTAAACAGGGGAATGTTCCGAGATCCCGCCCGCCGCCAGACAGGCCGGCCACAGGTCCATGCAGTACAGCACCACCTTTTTCTGGTGTTTGCGGGCATAGGCAAAGGCCGCGGAACTCATCATGACGGGCGAGGTCTGGTTGGCAAAGACCACGTCGTAGTCTTGTTTCAGGCTCCCTGCATAAAGCGAGGAGGAGATCGCATAGCTGTAATAATTCAGCAGGCGGAACAGCGCGCTGCGGCGTCTGGCGATCGTAAAGGTCCTTGTGATCTTTACGCCGTTGTGCTCTTCTTCCCGCCTGCGGCCCTTTCGGTACCCGGGATAGATCTCCCCCATCGGATAGTTGGGAACATCCGTCACCAGATGCACAAAATGACCGCGCTGCGCCAGTTCCTCACAAATATCCGCAAGCGGATATGGCTCGGGCCAATAGTGCTGACATATCACCAGGATTCTCATACCTTGCCCTCATGCGTTTACGATTTCTTTTTCCTCGGCCGCCCTTGCGTTGATCGCTTTCGCCCTCGCCTCATCAAAGCCCTCGGCCGCTTCCGGCGTGAACATGGTTTTGATCGTCATAAAAAATATTTTTACATCCAGCACGAAACTCTGCTGCTCTATATACAGCAGGTCCAAAAGCAGCTTGTCGCGCGCCGTGGTGTTATATTTTCCGTAGATCTGCGCGTAGCCCGTCAGCCCGGCCCTCACCCGCAGCCGGTAGTTGAATTCAGGCAGGTCCCTGGCAAACAGATCCACATGCTCTATCCTTTCAGGCCTTGGCCCGACCCAGCTCATATCGCCCGACAATATATTGAAGATCTGAGGCAGCTCGTCGATCCTGGTCGCGCGGATGATCTTCCCCACTTTTGTGACCCTGCTGTCCCCCGCCGTGCAGGGGCGCGGTTTTCCGTCTGTCTCGGCGTCCATCACCATACTGCGGAATTTCAGGATCTCAAACACCTTGCCGCCGGCCGTATAACGCTTTTGTCTAAAGAAAACGTCCCCGTGATCTTCCAGCTTGATGCACAGGGCAGTGACCAGCATGATGGGAAAGGTGACCAAAAGCATCAGCAGGCTCAAAACGATATCGATCAGCCGTTTGCCAGGATAGGACGCGGGTCTGTCGCCGTGGCTCTCGTATGCAAAAAGCGGGGTGTCGATCAAATGCTTTACCTGAAACCCGCGCGCGAGCACATCTTCGATCGTGGGCACCATGTACAGCTTTTTCCCCGTACTGGACGCATAATTGAAAATGCGGCTCCGCTGGGTGCCCTCGACGCCGAACAGGAACAGGACCGGATACGGACGCAGCGCGGCGTCCAGCTCTTTCAGCGCCTCCGCCGGCAGGCTTTTATCGATGCGGAACAGATGCCCATATTTGGCCTCGATCTTTTTGACGAACAGTTCCGCCGCGCCGCGGCTGTACTTCGCCGTATGGTAGACCATGACGCATTCCTGCGGCTGCACATGCTTTAAAAAGTATTGTTTTACAAGCGTAGCCCAAACGAAAGCCAGGACAAATTGGACCGCTGCCGTAACGGCTCCGGGCAAAATGTTGATATACTGGCGATAAATAAGGCAGCCCTCTACATAGATGAATACATCCGCGATCCCCAGCGCAAGGCACTGTGAAAAACCCGTCTCCATGATGGGGAACGAGGCGATCTTGAAAGCCCGGTACACTCTGGCGAACAGAAGATAAACCGCCAGATAGATCGCCATCGAGACCACACCGCCCGCCATGCGATAGGTGCGAAAGACAAAATCGTTGTAATAGCCAAACCAGACGGCGCAGGTGCTCGCCATTGCGACCAGCGTCATGATCACATTGGCGGTGTTGGTGATCGTCCTGTCCTGCGAGGCGCTCCGCATTTTTGCGCTCATGCTGTTCCCTTTCCTTTGTTCTGCCGCGCGCGTCGAATCGCGGCGCGCGTGCGTTTCACATCCCATACGGCAGGGCTTTGACCAAGCAAAGCGCTTGTGCAAGCCGCATCCGCTTTTCCTCTTTTTGTCCGCATGCTCCAAAGCATCCGTCCGGCGCTTTCCCGCGGGGCTTTGCCCGCTCTATTCCCCCTCGTAGAAAAACCGCTGCAGGATCTCTGCATTTGCCGCAAAGTCCACGCCGATCAGCTTTCTGCCGTCCACGCCCACGCTGTTCCAGCAGGTCTCATAGGTGGGGATCGTCATCTGTTCTATCTGCGCCCCCTGGCTGATAAATCCCGGCGCCTCCAAAAGCAGGGAGGTGATCTCCCCTTTGGTCAGGTTGGTCTGCACCATGGGCAGGATCTCGTCCGCCAGCCGGTTGAGGGTGAAAACGTCCTCCCCTTTCACCTCATTCACAGTCGCCTGGATCACATTCCGCTGCCGCTCGATCCGCTGCCAGTCGCTGTCGATCTCCCGGGCGCGGGCATAGATCAGGGCGGTCTTTCCATTCAAATGCGCGCTGCCCGCCCTCACCGACTGCACGCCGCTGTCTCCGCCGTGGTCTTTTTCTTTGTTGATGTACGCCGCCTCCGCCGGGGTCAGCACAATATCCACCCCGCCGACCACATCGATCGCCTTTTCAAAAGCGCTGAAATTTACCCGCACATACCGGTCCACATCCACCTTAAAGCAATCGCGCACCGTCTGCAGCGTCAATGCCGCGCCCCCATAGCGGAAAGTGTGGGTGATCCAGTCATCATTGCGCCCGGGCACCGGCACGCCGATGCCCCGCTCGATGCTCACCAGCTTGATGGTGTGCAGCCGGGTATTCAGGCTGAGCAGCAGGATGCTGTCCGCACGGGCGTTGTCGCTGAATTCCTCACTGCGCTCGTCGGTGCCCAGCAGCAGGATATTTACCACGTCGCTGTCAAAGGCCGCTTCCCCCTGCGGCAGTTTGCCGCGCTCCTCCGCGTCCTGCGGCGCTTCGCCCATATCGGGCAGGTCCAGATCGTCCGCCGGCACGCTGGCGCTGATGTCGAGTTCCCGGCTGCCGTCGTCATATCGGATCAGCCCCAACTTGCCCTCGTAATAGATCCAGGCGCACAGGCCCAGCAGCAGGATCAGCGCCAGTGCCACCGCCAGCGCGATCAGGCCTTTGCGCCCCTTCTTTTTCTTCTCCATCCGCTGTGCCGTCCTCTCTCTTTTTTAAACCAGCCGCCCCAGCAGCCGCCGCATGGGCGCGGCGGCCGGCGGCTCCGGCTGTTCCCCGCGCCAAAGTCCCAGGCTGAGCGCTTCCATCTCCTGGGCTTTTTGCCCGCCGCACCGGCGGCGCACCAGCTCCATGGCCTGTCCCAGCAGGGGCGGCCTCTTGTCCGGCGAATGTGCGTCGGTGCAGACAAGATGCACCAGACCGTGCCGGATCATCTTCAAGATCTGCGCCCTGCGCCGCTTGTGCAGCACCAGGCTGGAGGCGTTCACATGCGTATAGGCCCCGGCCTCGATCCAGTCTATCAGCAGGTTGGGGTCCTCCATCACATAGGGGTACCGCTCCACATGGGCGATGAGCGGGGTGATCCCCAGCGTCCCCAGCTGATACAGCACCTCCACCGTCCACTGTGGCCGATAGGTCACCGGCAGCTCCACCAGCATCAGGCCGGTCCCCTCCAGGCAGAGCGGCTGCGGGTCGCTCTCCAGCAAGGCGGGTGAAAAAAACACCTCGGCCCCCTTTTTCAGCTCAAGCTGTGACGCCAGCTCCGGATAGCACTGGACCAGTTCTGCCGCAGCAGCGTCACGCCGCCGGCAGAACTGGTCCACATCCTGACGTTCAAAATGAAAATGAGGGGTAAAGGCGACCCGCTGCACGCCTGCCGCACACTGGCGGCGCAGCAGTTCCCCCGACACGTCCAGGTCTTTGGCTCCGTCGTCGAGCCCGGGCAGAATGTGGCAGTGAAGATCCGTCATGGGGCCACGCTCCTAGTCGTTGCTGGAATAGTCATAGTTATAGCTGTAATAATAGCCGCTCTCCTTATCCGCGCTTTTGGCGTCAAAATCATTGAGCACGGCGCCGAGGATATTCGCCCCGACCGCGTCCAGATTTTTCTTTGCCAGCGCGACCTGGTCAAAGGTGGAAAGGTTCTGCCGGATTACCAGGATGACGCCGTCGGTATACTGGCTCAAGACCGCGGCGTCGGTGACCACCGACACCGGCGGGGTGTCGAAGATGATATAGTCGTAGTGCCGGCCCATTTCGTCTATAACCGCTTTCATCCTCGCGCTGCCCAGCAGCTCGGCGGGGTTGGGCGGAATGGCGTCGGCGATCATCACGTGCAGGCCCAGGCTTTGCATGTTGACGACCGACTCGGTCATGGAACTGCCGGACAGCACGTTGGTGATGCCCTTGCAGGCGGTGCGGCTGATCTTCATGTATTTGTGGATGATGGGCTTGCGCAGGTCGCAGTCGATCAGAAGCACCTTGCTGCCCGCCTGCGCCAGCGACACCGCCAGATTGATGGCGACGCTGCTTTTGCCCTCGCCCGGGATGGCGCTGGTGATGATGATCTTTTTGCAGGCCTTGTCCAGCGCCACGAATTTCAGGTTGGTGCGCAGGCTTTTAAAAGCCTCCTGGTATTGAAAGGGAGCCTCCTTGCCCACCAGCAGAAAGCTGCGCCCCGACTTCTTTTTCTTTTTCTGATCTTTTTTCATGCCGGCACACCCTTTCTACTCTTTGATCTCAATATCCGGGATCACGCCCAGCACCGTGAGCCCCAGATGTTTTGTGATGTCGTCGTCGGTCATAAAGGTATTGTTGAGCAGGCTGCGCAGAAAGACGATCCCCACAGCCAGCACGCCGCCGGCAAGGCCCGCCAGCAGGGTGTTTTTCATCTTGCTGGGCGAGACCGGCTTTTCGCCGGCCTTGGGATAAGAGATGACCTCCACACTGCCCGCCTTTACCGTGGAGATGATGATCTCGGGCGCCTGTTCCACAATGCTGTTCACGATGTTCTTTGCCAGCTCCGGGTCAGGGTCCCGCACGGTGATCTTCATGATCTGGGTGGAGTCGACCGCCTCGATGGATACTTTTTTGGCCAGGGTCTCATAGTTCATCTTCAGCCCCAGGTCCTGAATGGTCCTGTCCAAGACGGTGTCGCTTTTGAGGATCACCGCATAGGTGCTGACCAGCTGCTTTGCCGAGTTGATCTGATCGTTGGTGACAGCGGTCTGCGCCTGCTGCTCCTCGCGGGAATTGACGATCAGGGTGGCGCTTGCCTCGTACTTGGGAGTGATCAGCAGGGCGGTGACCAGAAACCCCGCGACAGCCAGCGCCACGGCCGCCAGAAAGACCGGCAGAAGATTTTTTCTCAGCAGGGAAAAAATCTCCCGCAGGTCTATCGTTTCATATTCCTGTTCCAAAACACGATTCCTCCGTTGACATAAAAAATAGTCACCACATAATTTGCATTATGTGGTGACTGTGATTTTTGCCCCTGTTTTCCTGTTTTGAAAACTCCACGAAAGTAAAAAAAGCATCAGGAAATACAAGCGATGAAAAAGTTTTGTATTTCTTGCTCTTGTCCCTTTTTACTGAATCAGAACTTTTTCATACTTCAATTTTAGCCATTACTATCTATCATCCTCTGCCTTTGTCCCTGCGGTCTTGACGCGCAAAAAACAATGAGTTATCATACAATAGATATGTAAAATTTGTGGATTTTTGTCATCTACTACATAATGCAAATTATGTAGTAGATCGAGACTTTCGATTTTCAGCTGTTCCGCTTGGGCGGAACGGCTGTTTTTGTATTTCGATCTGCCGCGGCCTGGGGACAGGCCGCATGGCTACTAAAAAACAGTTTATCTTGATATCCTGCCCCTCGTCCCTCCGGGACAACCGGGGCACTGGCCGAAAAAACACCTCATCCCGATGATCTCAGATCAAAAGATGCATGCGGGAGATCTGCCCCCGGTGCTCTGCGGCGCTGACCATGGTATAAATGCGGGTGGTGTTGACGCTGCTGTGGCCCAGCACGTCTGCCAGATGCACGATATCCTTGTACTGTTTATAAAAAGTGCGGGCGAACAGATGGCGCAGATTGTGCGGAAAGACCTTGTGCTCCGCCACCCCCGCCGCGCGGCAGAGCCGTTTCATCAGCGCCCAGATATTGCTGCGGTCCATAGGGGCCCCGCTGCGGGTGACAAATACGCTGCCGCCCCCGATCCCGCGTCTGCGGCAATAATCCCGCAGACGCACGCACAGTGTCTGGGGGATGAGGATGCGCCGCACCTTGCCCTTGCAGGAGATCTGTGCCTGCCCCGACCGCAGCGACGCCACGGTGATATAGCGCAGCTCGCTGACGCGAATGCCGGTGGCGCAGATCGTCTGCAAAAGCAGCGCCAGCCGCTCGTCCCCCCGGGCAGCAGCGGCCTGCACCAGGCGCAGATATTCCTGCCGCGTCAGCTCCCTGTCGCGAAGACCAAAGGCGTCCCGCTGTTGCCGCAGCAGATGGACGCGCCAGCCGGGCCGCCCCAAAAAGGTCATCAGCCCGTTTACCGCCACCAGCATGGAGTTGATGCTGGTCACGGCATAACCCCGGTTTTCCAGCCATTGCTTATAGCCGATCACGGTCTCCCGCCCTGTGATCGGCTCCCCTTTTAAATAGGTATAAAAGGCCCGGATATCCCGCAGATATTTTTGTATCGTGGCCTCGCTTTTTTCCTCCACGCAGAGATATGCCTGATAGCGTTTCAACAGGCGTCCCGTCAAATACTGCTGCTGCATATGTTCGTTTTTCCTCCCTCCACAACTTGAAGAAGCCGTGTTCACCGCCGGGGACGCAGGTCCGCACGGTATGTTCCGCCGGGCCGCGCCGCTTCCCTCCCCGGCGGGAATGGGGCGGACACGCTCCCCGCTTGACGGAAAACCGCCCGCGCACTGTGTTCCGGGCCGAAAATGCGGCTTCTGGACTTAATGGTAGCAATATTTTTTAGGGGAGACAAAGGTAATATTTTCCTGTAAACGCAAAACAGGGGCGCAAGAGCCTCCCCGTGAGAGTCCCTCGCGCCCCTGCCTGGCCGCTGTCCGCGGGCGGCGCTCTCTGCAGCGCAGCACGGACAGCTTTGGGGGTCATTTCATTTTTTTGATATCGAGGTCAGGCCTTACCGGCCGGGCCTCATTTATCAAATTCAGGGTTAAAAGCGTAGAAATTCCGGTGGTCCAGATGGTCTTTCACCTTTTCCAGCGCCTCGCCAAAGCGCTGGAAGTGGACGATCTCCCTCTCGCGCAAAAAGCCGATGGGCGCCAGCACATCCGGGTCGTCTACCAGCCGGATAATGTTGTCATAGGTCGTGCGCGCTTTTTGTTCCGCAGCCATATCCTCGTGCAGGTCGGTAATGGCGTCGCCCTTACTGGCAAAGCACAGCGCGTCAAACGGAACGCCGCCCGCGGCCTGCGGCCAGACGCCGGTGGTGTGATCCACAAAATAGGCGTCAAAGCCCTCTTTTTTGATCTCATCGACAGAGAGATCGCAGGTGAGCTGGTACACGATGGCACTGACCATCTCCAGATGGGCCAGTTCTTCGGTGCCGATATCGGTCAGCAGCCCCGCCACATTGCGGTAGGGCATGGTATAGCGCTGAGAGAGATAGCGCATCGAGGCGCCCAGTTCCCCGTCCGGGCCGCCGTACTGGCTGATGATGACTTTGGCCGCCGCCGCGTTGGGGCGCTTGATCTTGATCGGGAACTGCAGCCGCTTTTCATAACTCCACATGGCTCATGCCTCCTTTTCCCAGGGCCAGGGCTGCTGGACCCAGTTCCATTCGCAGCTGCCCCCGGCGTCATAAAAATTGATCGGGCCGCAGCTTTCGGTATAGCGGCGCACCAGTGCCTCCCGCTGCCCGCGCAGCTTGTCGTAGGCGGAAAGCGCCTCCTCATCCTGCGGATGAGTGTCGAGAAACAGGCGTATCTCGTCCATGGCAAAGCTTACTTTGACGATAGAATCGAACAGGCTGTTGGCTTCATTCATGGCAGCCACCTCCTCGTTTGCCATAAAACGGCAGGTCCAGCTCGCGGAATATCGTGCCTCTGCTCAGCGCAGTGGCCGGGTCATAAAGCTGCCGGAAGCGCTGCATCGGCACAGTGGCGATGGCCAGCGGCAGCGGACCGTACGGCTGCGGACAGCCGTGTTGAAGATCGTTTTGCAAAATTTTCAAGCTCCTTTCCAAACAGATGTGCGGGCGTTTGCCCGTGCCATTCTATGTCCCGTCTCTTCTGTCTGCCCCTGCGCACAGACAGCGATGAGCCTGGCTCCGAAGCGGTTTTGCCTGTTTCTTTCAAAAAAGCCCGCGCAGCGTAAAAAAAACGCGGCCCCCTGGCCACAGAGGCCAAATAAAAAATTTACGGAGCTTTCTCTCCCGCCGCCGCAGGGCGGGGCCCCCTTCTTAAAATAGGCTCTCCCTGTTTTTTGGGGGCGGCAGCCGGTCTCCTGTTTCTCTGCAGAAATTGGCCTGAAAACGCCGCCGGACGGCGCTGAGAGTCCAAAACAGATGGATGCCCAAAAGGCGCTGGGGCGGCAGTGCTGTGCAGGCCCGGGGCATGCCCCTTTGCCGCTTTCGGCAAAAGACCTCACAGCGGCCCCGCGCAGAACAAAAAATCATCCAACACCGCCCCGGCGGTGTTGGATGCTCCCCGGCTCCGTCAGCTGCGGGGGGACGGCGGTGCAGGCGGCCGGAGAAGCTTTTGCCGTAAAGCGGCCAGAAATAGGCCCCAGCGCCGCCATCGCTGGGCCGCCGTCAAAACACCGCGCCGGCATTTCTTTGCCCTTTGCCGCGTTCTGTCGCGTTCCGCAACAAAAAAGACAGCCGCATTGCTGCGGCTGTCTTTTACCCTTGTCCGTTGCTGTCCGTCCCCAAGACCGCGCGAACTCCTGCTCTTCCGGCGGTCCTGCAGTTTTTTGCCCGGCATGGGGCTTTATTTTTGTTTTCCGCTCTGGGGAGAGCCGTTCTTCACAGTTCTTCCACCTGATCTTCCGGGTGCGGCATCGAGAGCATCCCCACCAGCTCGTCCGCGTGCACTGTGGCGCTGTAATAAAATCCCTGCTGATAATCGCAGCCCCAGCTGGCAAGCAGCTCGCGCTGATGGTCGGTCTCCACGCCCTCGGCGATCATCTTCATGCCCAGCTTGTGGGCGATTGAGATCAGGCCTTCGATCACACTGCCGCAGCGCTCATCATTTTCCAACTGGAGCACAAAGAGGCGGTCCAGCTTGAGCACGCTGACCGGCAGGTCAAGCACATTATTGATGCCGGAGTAACCGGTGCCAAAATCGCTGAGCACCAGTTCCACGCCCATCTCGGCGACCTGCTGCATCATATAGTTGACCTGCACAAAGCTGTTGATCAGGGTGCTTTCGGTGATCTCGAGAGCCAGCTTTTCCGCGGGGATGTCGTACTCTTCCAGCAGCCCTGCCAACTCCCGGTCAAAGTCCGGCTGCAGGAACTGCACGGCGGAGATCGGCACAGCGATGGTCTCAAACGAGCGGCCCTCTTCCAACAGTTTGCGGATCAGAGCGCAGGTATGACGGATCGCATAGAGATTCAAGGCGCAGGCCAGCCCGCTCTGTTCAGCGATGGGGATCAGCGTGGCCTCGCCGACCAGCCCGTAAGCGTCGGAAAAAAGCCGCACATAACTCTCGGCCCGGGTGTACCGGTGCGCGTCATAGAGCACGGTCGGGCGGTAGCAGACCTCCAGATCCGGGTCGTCCGGCACGGCCAGGGCGTTTTTCAGCCGGGTAGCGATGGCTTTGGTCCGCAGCAGGCTCTCGCGCAGCTCTTCGGTGTAGGTGACGGCGGTGTTTTGCCCGCTGAGATAGGCCTCGTGTTCGGCGCTGTCCAGCATCTCCAGCAGCATTTCGCCTTTTTCCGCCGCCAGGGGAGGCAGCACGATGCCCAGCGACATGGCGCACACAAAGTCCATATCTCCAATGCGCCAGGTCTCGTTGAACCGGTCGCAGATCTCCTCGCCGACCTCGCCCGCCCGCGCATAGCCGCTGCCGTGCAGGATCAGTACAAATTCCACCCCGCCGCTGCGCAGCACTTCCGCGCCCTCGAACCCGGCGAGATAAGCGCTCACCTGGTCAAGCAGCAGATCACCGTAGTGGCGGCCGAAAATATCGTTAAAATTTTTGAAGTCCACCAATGCCAGCTTGAAAACGGCGGAGTTTTTCGCCTCTCCCCCGGCCAGCAGTCCCGTGAGCTTCTCCGCACAGGCGGCGCGGTCGGGCGCCGTCAGGGTGATCTCTTTTTCCGGTGTGATGGTCATTTGCTGTCCCTCCCTGACCGGCGCTCTGGGGCCGCCGGCTTTTTTATCTCTACACGCCGGTCCCGGGGCGTCGGGGCGCTTTGCGCCCTGCCCGGCTATAACCGGCTTGGCCGCGCGGAGTGCTGTTACTGCCGCGCGGCCATCCTTAAGGTCTATTATAGCTTTTTTGTCCGCAATTCTCAATGCGTTTTTGTTTGCTGGCCGCAAAAAGCGCGGCCGTAAAGCGGCTTTCTTTGTGAAAGGGCGCATCTGGAAACTGCCGCGCCGCTTTCCCCCTGTGCCGCCGTCCGTTTTCCGCCCACGCGGGCCGGCAGCCCTTTACTGCTGCTCCTTGCGCTTTCCTTTCAGACCAAGCGCCGCGCCGGCAGCCAGCAGAAATGCGCCCAGCGCGCCCCAGGAGGCGTCCAGAGAACCACTGGTCTTGGGCAGTGCGCCCAAAGGCGCGCTGTCGTCCAGGATCACATAGGTGCCCCGGCGTACACGGCTTTTGCCGCGCAGGCCGGCCGTTGCCCCAAGGGGCACGTCGTCGTCAGAGATGGAGACCGTACCGGCTGCCGGCGGCGCTGCGACGGCCGGAGCGGCCGCCTGAGGCGCCGAGGGCTCTGCCGGCGAAACGACAGGGAGGCCCGGCGCGGGCTGCACCGGGGTGCTCGGCCCGGGTGAGACGATCTCCTGTTCCGGCTCAGCCGGGGTCTGGTAGACATAGGTCTTGGCATAGTCCAGACGCACCTGGTAGGTATAGCCCGCTTCATAGAGGAAAGCGCCGTCCGCATCCAGCGCGACGGTCTCGCTCTCGCCCACCGCCAGGGTCTGCGCGGCCGCGTTCAGCGCGGCGGCCTGCACAGCCGCCAACGCCTGCTGCGCGCCGGACGCCGCCTCCTGTGCCTGGGCCAGACTGTTTTCCGCTTCGATCAGCGCGTTTGCAGCCGCCTGCGCTTCTTCGGCGCGCTGGGCTGCCAGCGTTTCCGCCTGCGTCACCGCGGTCTGCGCCGCAGCGGGGGCTTCCACGATCCCCTGAAGCTGGGCCTGCAGCGCCAGTTCCTCTTCACCGAGCGGTTCCTCGCGGGCGGCAAGCTCCTGCAGCTGCTGGGCCGCCGGGATCGCTGCGGCTTCGGCCTCTGCAAGAGCCGTCCGGGCAGCCTCCAGGCTGTTCTGG
Source organism: Anaerofilum hominis (assembly GCF_014287275.1). Classification (GTDB taxonomy): domain Bacteria; phylum Bacillota; class Clostridia; order Oscillospirales; family Ruminococcaceae; genus Pygmaiobacter; species Pygmaiobacter hominis. The sequence continues at coordinate 325,993 of NZ_JACONZ010000002.1, read as the reverse complement.
GCGGCGATCAGCGCTTCGTCCGCCAGTGCTTTGTCCTGCTGCGCGGCATCCCGCGCCATCTGGGCCTGCGCCAGGGAAGCCGCTGCCGCGTCGGCTGTCTGCCCGGCACTGGTCTCCGGGGCCTGGACCTCATGTTCCATTTCCGGCGCTATCAGCGGAAGCCGGGTGCGGGTGATCGCCGCCCCGGTGGGCTGGTAACCGGTATTGCCCTCGGGGTCCACGGTCTGCTGCAGATCCTGCAGGCGCAGCAGCGAACCCGGCTGGGCCCCAGAGAACCCGGAAACCGCTGAGAAGTTGTTCACATCCGTCTGTCCGTCAATGACCCGGGTATAGACGTAATTGTGGGAGAGTTCGATGCCGGTGCCCGCTATGTCCACCAGCTTGTGCGCATAATGGACCTCCAGCACGTTGTCCTCACCGCTGAGGGTGACGGGCAGATCGGGACGGGAAGCGGCGTAATAATCCGCCCCAAGCCCGGCCAGATGATCTGTGACCTGCTTTACCACATAGGCGGGAGCCGGATCATCGGCGACCAGGGTGGTTTTGGAATAAGTCTCGGTCCAATCCGGCTGCAGCGCGCCGTCTATATAATAATGTACGGTATAACCGGCGGAGGCGGTCTGCGTCTCGTCGATCTTCCACACCGCATAAAGGGTCAGGTCCTGTTCCGGCATCACGAGAGAAGCCGCGCCCTCTGCGGGATAACGCGCGCTGCTGGAAGCAGGGTCCTCATCCCAGCCGAGGAACAGATACCCGGCACGCACGGGCTGGACCGAGAGATCCACCTGGATCGGAGCGCCCGCCTCTGCCTCGACAGCGCCGGGAAGCTGGCTGCCGCTGCCGCCGTTCGCGTTATAGGACAACAGATACTTTGCAGGCTCCGGCGTTGCCGTCGGCGCGACTGTCGGGGTCGGGACCGGCGTCGGCGTCGCCGTCGGCGCGACTGTCGGGGTGGGCACCGGGGTCGGCGTCGCCGTTGGCGCGACTGTCGGAGTGGGCACCGGGGTCGGCGTCGCTGTCGGCGCGGCCGTCGGGGTGGGGGTCGGCGTCGGCGTTGCTGTCGGCGCGACTGTCGGGGTGGGTACCGGGGTCGGTGTCGCCGTCGGCGCTACCGTCGGGGTGGGCACCGGGGTCGGCGTTGCCGTCGGCGCTACCGTCGGGGTGGGGGTCGGCGTCACCGTCGGGGCCGGCTCCTGCGCCCAGATGGCAAAGAGGGTCATATCGTGCGCCGGCATGATCAGTTCACGGGCCCCCAGGGGGTCCTGATTATACTTCGGGCCGACAGGATCAGGGATCGTATCCCAGCCGAGAAAGCGATAGCCCTCGCGCTCGGGGACGACGCTGAAATCCACTGCCACGATCTCGTATTCTTCCGCCTGCACTGCGGCGGGCACCGTTTCCCCGTCGCCGCCGTTCGCATCATAAGAAAGGGTATATTTTTCGACCTCAGGCTGGCTCTCATTGGGGACAAAGGAACCGCCGTCGATGATGAGGAATGTAAAGCCCTCCACCGTGTTCTCACGGGCCGTGGCCGTACCCTCGACCCATTCGCCGGTGGCGGTGTTATACTTCAGGCAGGGAAACCTGCCGCCCGCGTCCAGGTCCGAATTGGTCCAGAAAATATTATAGCCCTGTTCCCCCGTGCTCTCTTTACATTTATAGATGCGCCAGGCATAGGTGGAATCCTCATCCGTCACGCCGGAACCGGCCAGCGCGGCGTTGACGTCCGGCGCAAAGTTTTTGCCGCGCCCATCCAGAGATGTCCCCTGGCCGCGGGTGCTGAAATAGCCCTCCGCCACGCTGCCCGGCGAAGCCAGCTGCCCGGCCAGAAAACGGATGGCCTCATAGGGGTCCGCAACTTTTGGTTCCCGCGCGGAACTGCGGTCCGCCACCAGCGTCCAGACCGAGGTGTTGTGCGCCTCGACGTCGCGCACATCTGCAAAGGATTTGCCGTTAAAATAAGCGATGCTCGTCGCCTTGCCGCCGGTGGTGTACCAGCAGCCGGAAAGGCCGTCGTCGCCCGCGGGCACATAGAGCAGATACGCGTTCCAGTTCCTTTGGGAGATGGTGCCTGTAACAGAGGCGTAGACCACAAAGGTACGCCTGCCCTGCTCATCCTGCAAAAAATACGGCTGCAGATAGAACGCCTGCGCCTTGGAGGTGCGCAGGGCGGCCTGGACCAGCTCGTTTGACAGCACCTCCGCATCCCGCAGCTGCAGCGCGGTATCGCCGGTCAGGCGTGCATAGACCCCCCGGAAGCTGTCGTTGGACATATTATTGTTGCTGATGCCGAGATACTGGCGGCGCTCCGCATCCGTGGTGCAGGCGTTGAAGCCCTCTGCGACCTGCTGCGCCAGCTGCACGGTCTTTTTCAGATTTCCGTCGGCTTCTGCCGCGGCCGCACTGAGCCCGGCAAAGGGCAGACAGGAAAAGATCATTGTCAAGGCCACCAAAAGGCTGAGCAATTTCTTTTTCATTGTTTTTTCTCCCGTTCTTGACGCGTTGTCTCCCGCGTTTTTCTATCGATATTCCCCTTTTAAAAAGGGGCGCTGCTTTCCGATTTTTATTATCGCATAAACGGGTCACCAATTGGTAACAAAATCATGCCAAATTTTTTTATTTTTTCGCCAGTTATTACTTTATGGTGACCGCCGCCCCTGGTGTGTAAGACGCAAAAGGGCCGCGCGCTCTTAAAAAGAGGCGCAGCCCTGTGGGCGGGCGCGCCGCACAACAGGGGATGCAGGGCTTTGGGGCCAGCATCGGCCTGCACAACATCGGCAGGCAGGCGCGCCGCACAACGAGCGGCATGCCGGTCAGCCCGCTGCGCCCCGCGCGGGGCGCCGAAAAACTTTTGTGGGCCCCATCGGTCAAGCCAAAGGGTATGGCTCTGCCCCATCAAGATCCCTGGCCAAGGCATAAGTTTGACTGTTTTCTATAAAAGCCCTGCTGCCGTCAGGCATCTTTGGGCCTGTCGGAGCCGCCGGTGTCCGCCTCCTCCGCCCTGCCGCCGACCCAGCAGCGAAGCTCTTTTATGGCCTCCCCTCCCGTCATGCAGAGGCCGGCCCTTTTGCCTGTTTTCTTCGCGCACAGCCCCGGGCCAAAGCTTTTCCCCTGCGGCAAGGCCGGGGCTTCCGTTTGCTGAAGCTGCCCCAATATAAAAAAGAAAGACGCCCGAAGGCGTCTTTCTTTTTTGGAACTTACCGGGATGCGATGCATACGCTTTGCAGCTTACTCCTCGTCATCCTTTTTGCGTTTTTTGGTCAGACCCAGAACCGCACCTGCAGCCAGCAGGAATGCGCCCAGCCCGCCCACGGCAGCGCCGCGGGAACCGCTGGTGTTCGGCAGCGCGCCCAGGGGCACGTTGTCGTCCAGGATGGTGTACAGGCCTCTTCTGGTGCGGCTCTTGCCTTTCGGCAGTGCGCCCATCGGCACGTCGTCGTCAATGATGGTCACCGGACGGCTCGGTCCGGGCCCTGCAGGCACCCGGTCGTCGGGGATGACCACCGGGGGAATGTAGGGCGACGTGGGAGGCTCTTCGACCGGAGTATAGGTTCTTGCTTCAGCATAGTAGCTGATCACCACACGATAGCTGTAGCCCTCCTCATACTTAAATGCCCCATTGTTAACGGTAACCTCTTCTTCCGCTGCTTTAAACTCATTATTCAGCAGCATAGCAACCCGAGCAAGCGCCACTTTGTCTCCGCTCACTGCTGCCTGAGCCATCTCAAGAGCAGTCTCGGCTTCATTGCGGGCGACAAGCGCAGTATTGTACTGATCCAGCAGGAGCCTGGCTGCGCTCACACGAGCCTTGGCATCAGCGGTTCTTGTATTCAGATTCACATCCGCCTGATCCCAAAGCATTTGTGCCTGATAGGTCGGGTTCTGCTGGAAAGCAGCTTTCGCTTCAAGATAAGTCTGCTCTGCCGCTTTTGCCTCCTCCTCAGAGGGCTCCTCGGGGGAGGAAATAGACATCTGCGCCTGTAACTCCTGATTGCGTTTTTCCAAAGCCGCCTTTTCATTCTCGAATGCAGCGATTGCTTCATCAGCAGCCCGGTTGGCGTTCTGCGCGCTTGTCAGTGTATCGTCCGCCGCTTTTTTGTCTGCCAAGGCGGCATCCACCACCTGCTGCGCCGTATCTCGCTCTTCTTCCGTCGCACTCTCGGGCAGGTTTGCCTGTGCGGCCAAAGCATCCTGATAGGCTTTTCCCGCGCGTTCCGCTTCGGTCAGCAGAGGGGCTTCATCGACTTTTTTGGTCGTCTCGGCCCCGATCAAACCGGGAAGTTCCGCCAAACGGATATCATTGGCTGCTTTTTCACTTGCCAGCGCCTGATAGGCATCATATGCCTCTTTGGCTGCATCATACTTGGCCTTGGCTGCATTGTATGCCGTTTCAGCTTCTGCCATGGCACCTTTCAATACTTCGATCTCAGGGGTATCGGCCGGACGCTCACCCAGCGCTTCACGCTCCTGAACCAGTGCCTCGACTTCTTTCTCGGCTGCCGCCTTATCTGCCTGCGCCGTATTTGACTCGATATCACCTTCCTCGTTCAAGGTGATACCTGCCGCTGCAACGGCCGCTTCATAGTTTTTGACCGCCTGCTCATAGGCCTCTTGTGCCTGCGTCAGGTTTGCCTGCAGCTGCTCCTCAGTGAGATCGCCCTCAACAAGTTCTTTCTGCATGCGATAGACCTTATAGCCTGTGACATTGTATCCTGTGCCATTATAGGTCTGCTGATACAGACCAGATACCGCTACATTGCCGTAAGCTCTGATCTCACTGCCCGGGCCGGTCTCGCCGGTCTCGGTACCGATCAGCTGATCGTCGTGATAGTTGTTCTTGGTGTAACTGTGTGCGACATTCAAATCACCCGACTGAGCAACCTTACTGCGGTAGTAGACCTTGACGGTATCTCCCTCAGAAACCACAACGGGATAAGCCGAGGGTTCACCCGTCAGGTAATACCGGTCTGTACCCAAATACTGCAAGTAGTCATCGATGCCCTTTACCGAGCCGTCAGCCAGATGGACAACGACTTCTTCACGCGTGATATTCGCCGTGGACTGACCCGCCCAAATGGTTTTTTCCAGACCAGCCGCGGAGTCTCTTAACGCCTCATCCACATAGAACTCAACGTTGTAGTGCAGGCCAGCCGTAATATCGGTCTGCGGACCATACCAAACCTTAACGACATTCGCGCCCAAATCGGTACCGACTTTCAAGGGCAGGTTTTCAGTGCTCACCCGCATATAACCGGGCTTCAGCGCATTGCTGTCCGCCACATCATTGACCTCGGTACCAAAAACAACATTCGCCTCGCTCTGATAGGTGTCAAAGGGGGTATTGGTACCGGTGTAGTAGTACTCGACTTTGTAGGAGAGGTCTGTGCGGATGGTATAAGTGAGGGTGATGACTGTGCCGCTAGGGATCCGATCACCTTCTTGCGCACTTGAGTCGATGCCGGCAAATTTATATCCATCATAGTTTTTCTGTGCCAGAGAACCGGCCTCAATCTCAATGGTCGGGTTCTGCTCGTTGATCCACGCAGTGCCGGTATATTCCTGGCTATCGCGGATCTCGCCCTCCACCTTGTGCTGCACCGTGTAGCTCGTCGGCTGTGTCTGACTGTTGTCGGCTACATAGAACACCTTGATCACGTTCTCGCCCTTGCCGCCATTGGAATAGCTCGCGGGAATTGTCACGGGATCTGTGGGGGCGTCTGCCAGCTTATAGCCGGCATATTTATCGCCGGGCATGTTCACACTTACAGGCAAACTACCGTTTACCCACACAGCCTTTTCAGTCTCCACGTCATCTCCGACCACATGGCTGCCGTCCTGGTAATATTCAACCGTGTAGCCCACGGTCTTTGTCTGCTCATCGTCCCTCACATAGTTCAGAACGATAACCGCGCCGCTGGCGACAGAATCCCCCTCTTTGGTCTCCGGGGTCATACTGTCAAACCTGTAGCCCGTGTAGGTCTTCTGCGCCAAAGAACCGTCCTTGACCACGATAGTCGGGTTCTCATCGTTGATCCACGCGGTGCCCTCGTAGCCCCTGGTGTCCGCAGTCTGCTCCACACCCTCGATCGTGTGTTTCACAGTGTAGGCCGTTTTCTGCGTCTGCTCATCGTCCCTCACATAGTTCAGAACGATAACCGTGCCGCTGGCGACAGAATCCCCCTCTTTGGCCTCCGGGGTCATCTTTTCGAACTTGTAGCCCGTGTAGGTCTTCTCTGCCAGAGAACCGGCCTTGACCACGATAGTCGGGTTCTTTTCATTGATCCACGCGGTGCCCTCGTAGTTTCTGGTGTCTGCGGTCTGCTCCACACCCTCGATCGTGTGCTTCACAGTGTAGGCCGTTTTCTGCGTCTGCTTGTCGTCTTTTACATACGTCAGAGTGATGACCGTGCCGCTGGCAATCTTGTCGCCCTCTTTGGACTCTGTGTCGATACTGATGAACTTGTAGCCCGTGTAGGTCTTCTCTGCCAGGGAACCGGCCTCGATCTTAATGGTCGGATTCTCTTCATTGATCCACGCAGTGCCGGTATATTTCTGGCTATCGCGGATCTCGCCCTCCACCTTGTGCTGCACCGTGTAGCTCGTCGGCTGTGTCTGGCCATCGTCTTTTACATACGTCAGAGTGATGACCGTGCCGCTGGCAATCTTGTCGCCCTCTTTGGACTCTGTGTCGATACTGATGAACTTGTAGCCCGTGTAGGTCTTCTCTGCCAGAGAACCGGCCTCGATCTTAATGGTCGGGTTCTCCTCATTGACCCACGCAGTGCCGGTATATTTCTGGCTATCGCGGATCTCGCCCTCCACCTTGTGCTGCACCGTATAGCTCGTCGGCTGCGTCTGTTTATCGTCCCTCACATAGTTCAGAACGATAACCGTGCCGCTGGCAACAGAATCCCCCTCTTTGGTCTCCGGGGTCATCTTTTCGAACTTGTAGCCCGTGTAGGTCTTCTGCGCCAGAGAACCGTCCTTGACCACGATGGTCGGGTTCTTTTCGTTGATCCACGCAGTGCCCTCGTAGCCCCTGGTGTCCGCGGTCTGCTCCACACCCTCGATCGTGTGCTTTACAGTGTAGGCTGTTTTCTGCGTCTGCCCGTCGTCCCTTACATAGTTCAGAACGATAACCGTACCGCTGACGACAGAATCCCCCTCTTTGGTCTCCGGGGTCATGCTGTCAAACCTGTAGCCCGTGTAGGTCTTCTCTGCCAGAGAACCGGCCTTGACCACGATGGTCGGGTTCTCTTCGTTGATCCACGCGGTGTCCTCGTAGTTCCTGGTGTCCGCGGTCTGCTCCACACCCTCGATCGTGTGTTTCACAGTGTAGGTCGTCTTCTGCGTCTGCTTATCGTCCCTCACATAGTTCAAAACGATAACCGCGCCGCTGGCGACAGAATCCCCCTCTTTGGTCTCCGGGGTCATGCTGTCAAACCTGTAGCCCGTGTAGGTCTTCTGCGCCAGAGAACCGTCCTTGACCACGATGGTCGGGTTCTTTTCATTGATCCACGCAGTGCCGGTATAGTCCTGACTATCGCGGATCTTACCCTCCACCTTGTGCTGCACCGTATAGCTCGTCGGCTGTGTCTGCTTATCGTCCCTCACATAGTTCAAAACGATAACCGCGCCGCTGGCTACAGAATCCCCCTCTTTGGTCTCCGGGGTCATCTTTTCGAACTTGTAGCCCTGATACTTGTTGGGGGTTAGTGTTCCCTCCTGAACCCTGATAGTCGGGTTCTTTTCATTGATCCACGCGGTGTCCTCGTAGTTTCTGGTGTCCGCGGTCTGCTCCGCACCCTCGATCGTGTGTTTCACAGTGTAGGTCGTCGGCTGCGTCTGGCTGTCGTCCCTCACATAGTTCAGAACAATAACCGTGCCGCTGGCGACAGAATCCCCCTCTTTGGTCTCCGGGGTCATGCTGTCAAACCTGTAGCCCGTGTAGGTCTTCTGCGCCAGAGAACCGGTCTCGATCTTAATGGTCGGGTTCTTTTCGTTGATCCACGCAGTGCCCTCGTAGCTCCTGGTGTCCGCGGTCTGCTCCACACCCTCGATCGTGTGTTTCACAGTGTAGGTCGTCTTCTGCGTCTGCTTATCGTCTTTTACATACGTCAGAGTGATGACCGTGCCGCTGGCAATCTCGTCGCCCTCTTTGGACTCTGTGTCGATACTGATGAACTTGTAGCCCGTGTAGGTCTTCTCTGCCAGGGAGCCGGCCTCGATCTTAATGGTCGGGTTCTCTTCATTGATCCACGCAGTGCCGGTATATTTCTGGCTATCGCGGATCTCGCCCTCCACCTTGTGCTGCACCGTGTAGCTCGTCGGCTGCGTCTGGCCATCATCTTTTACATACGTCAGAGTGATGACCGTGCCGCTGGCAATTTTGTCGCCCTCTTTGGACTCTGTGTCGATACTGATGAACTTGTAGCCCGTGTAGGTCTTCTCTGCCAGAGAACCGGCCTTGACCACGATGGTCGGGTTCTCCTCGTTGATCCACGCAGTGCCGGTATATTTCTGGCTATCGCGGATCTCGCCCTCCACCTTGTGCTGCACCGTATAGCTCGTCGGCTGCGTCTGTTTATCGTCCCTCACATAGTTCAGAACAATAACCGTGCCGCTGGCGACAGAATCCCCCTCTTTGGCCGCCGGGGTCATCTTTTCGAACTTGTAGCCTGTGTAGGTCTTCTGCGCCAGAGAACCGTCCTTGACCACGATGGTCGGGTTCTTTTCATTGATCCACGCGGTGTCCTCGTAGTTTCTGGTGTCCGCGGTCTGCTCCACACCCTCGATCGTGTGTTTCACAGTGTAGGTCGTTTTCTGCGTCTGCCCGTCGTCTTTTGTATAGATGAAGACGATCTTATTGACGCCGGTCGCCATCGTTACGGTTTTGGTCTCCTGATCCACCTTATAACCCTTGATGTCAACCGCGTTTTCGGTATAGGTCTTGCCGAATGTCTTGCCCGTTTCCGTCTTGGAGGGGTACAGCACCGAGCCGGTCTCGCTGTCCTCGCGGTATTCCACCGTATAGCTCAGATCGGTGCGGGGAGTATACTCAAACCGAATGACCGCGTCCTGCGCAGGCATGGTTGCAGTGATGACGCCGGCTGTTTTATCAACGATCTCCGTTTTATTGGAGGGCGTCATGACGATGTTCGTGAGGATATAACCGTCTTTGTCTGCTTTGGTCTCATGGACAGCGGCTCCAAACAGAGTCTCTACCGCATCTTTCGAAGTTACCTTCATCTCGCTGCCATCAGCGGCGAAATACACATGTTCAACGGTCAGTGCAAAATTTTTGTTGTTGGTAAATGTCCCGCGGGCGCCGTCGCCCGCCACGACCGTGCCGGCCATGGTTTCAGTCAAATCGGCATAATCTCCCGTATCGGTCTCAGAGACCACATAGCGGGTCCCCACGGGCACCTGAGCGACCTGAACGGTCTGGCCCGCCTTGACTTCCACCTTAAAGGAGTACCCACCCAGCAAAGAGCTTTTCAGCACCTGCGTGTGCTCGGCGCCGCCCACCACATACTTGATGGTCTCACCGTTGAGGTCATACTTCTCGTTGGCCAGTTCTATCTTGAACGTAAATGCCGTCGCGCCGTCCGCGGGCAGGCCGGCAGCCAATGTCTTGGCAAAGCTGAAACCGCCGCGCTTGACGCCGTAAACATATTCGATCTTGGTCTGGCCAGCTACGACGTCCAGGATCCCCGTCCCCTTGCTGGAAGACGCTTCTTTCAACCACTCTTCAAATTCTTCCGGGGTGAGTTCCTGTGTGTCCGCACCTTCGCCGCGGGTGACGTTCACCTGCTTCAGCTCATAATCAGCGGGCAGATTGTCTACAATCTTTCCCGCAGACCGTACCGTGTCGAACTCGTTGGTGAATTCCCCTGTGCCCACAAGCGCGGGACCATCGGTCTGCTCATGCAAGACCGCCCCATCCGGCAGGCCGCTGGCGGTCACCAGCAGGGTGCCGGTGGCATAGGCCACCTGCGGCACATTGAAGTTTATATCGTGACTTTTGCCGTCCTTATCTTTATAGGACAAACTTGTGGTGCCGTTCAAGGGCACATACTGGCCGGCCTTGTCAAGATTGTTCAGTTTTACCCGGTAAGTGATGGTGTACTCCTCGCCCTTTTTCAGATAGGAGCCGGTATACCATTCCAGAATACCGTCCTTGAAACTGTACGACGGCTGCTGGCCGGCGGGCAGCGCTTCGCCGTCGTCCCCGTACAACACGGAGGGGCTGATGGCTACGCTCTGCTCTTCCAGGTCCACGTCTTCACCCATCCGGTCGGTCACGACGCCGTTGTTCACCAGCTGGGTGATCTTGGAGACGAATTTCATGAACTCGCCGCTGAGCTCTTCACTGCTGGCCTCTACGGAACAGCCCGGGCTGGCAAGCTGCGGGAAGAATTTTTTTGCACTGCTGTTCGTGATATCCACCGATACCGCGTACAGTGAGAAGTTCGAATTCGCGGCGTGGGCGTTCTTTACCGTCCCCGCCTGTTTCAGCGCCGCATCAGCGGCGTCTGAACAATAATCGCTGTGCTTTGTACACCAATAACCGATCGTGCCGTTTTTATTATAGGTGGTGGGGCCGCCGTCGCTGACGAGCAGCAGATTCTGCGGCTTAGTATTGTCTGCGGTGAACAGGCGATCGGCATGAGACAGCGCCTGCTGGATGTTGGTGCCGCCGCTTTTCCCATAAATCGGACGGTCGCTGCCGCCGCTTTTGGGCAAGGGGGACCATCTCGTATCAATGAGGCCGAGAAGTGTGTTCAGCGCGGTCTGATCCTGTACCAGCTCGCCGTCCTGTTCTTTCATCAGATCGACCCAGCCGGAAGTCAGCTCCTGCGAATTACCAGCAAATTGAAGGATGCGGATACGCGCGTCGACTTTGTTGTCGTACAGCTTGCGCAGCAGCTCTTTCATTGCCGCGCGGGCGCGCACGATGCGGTCAACTTTGCTTTGTCCGGTGCCTACAACTTCAAACTTGCAGGTCTGGCCCGCGATATTCACGTCCGGGCTCGACCATCTCCAGCCGCTCCAGCTGGGGCTGCCGTCGTTTTCCCATCCTACGAAAGCCCAATAAGTCTGGGTGCCGCTGCGGGTGCGCGTGGCGGTGTAGGTGCTCTGCACATGGCCGTCCTCGCACTGATAGGTGACCTTTTGGGTCTCGGTCTCGGTGAAAGTGCGCTTCAGCGCGCCCCTCTCCCAATAGTTGTCGCCGGTCTTTGTCGAGGTGGTCGTGTTCACCGACCTCTGGATCGTCTTGCCGCACTCCCTGCGCGCGGTGACCGTAACCTGCTCCCACATACTGGCAGAGGCGTCCAGGGCAAAGACCAGCTCCATCGGCTCACGCTGCAGCGCAGTGCCGCCGCCGGTGAGCTTAAGGGTGACCTCGTACTCGTCAAGGCCCACCTGCACGGCGTCCTTGCTCAGGGTGATACCGTCTTTGGTGACGCTTGCGCCGTTATAGACACCGGGCACCGCAGCCTCACCGCTGTCGTTTGGCGCGACCGCGCTGAACAGGTTCAGCGGCAGGCAGGTCGCCAGCATGACAAGCGCCAACAGCGTACTTAAAAATTTTTTCTTCATTTCTTCAACCCTTTCCTCACTTAACTCATATAGGGTGTTGATCTATCTGAACCGGCCTCCGGGCCGGGGATGCTGGGGGTCTGCCGCTTCAGGGCGCGGCCTGGGCCGGTGTGTCCTGATCCATGCTGAGGCTTTCGTCCATGAGGCGGATCAGCTCCAGCGTGCTGCGGAAATGCCTTGTCTCGTTTTTTTCGGCCCAGGTCACGGTGCCCTGCCAGGTGGCGTTCTGCCGGAACTGGACCTGCACCACGAAAGTGGCCTTTTCGCCCCGCTTTTCTTTGAAGATCTCGTCGCTCATGTACCTCTTCACCTCTTTCTGCCGTTTGCGGTATCTGTCCCGGCCGCGCTCTTCCTGCCGCCAGCTGCGGCAGCAGAACGCGGGCTGCGGAAAGGACAGATCGTCGTAGAGCTCTTCCATGCCGCCGAGCAGCTGCAGCACGCTTTCAAACCGCACCGCCTGGGGCTGATAGGGATTGTACCATCTGCCGCCCAGCTCTTCATCCCGCAGGGCGTCGACACAGATCAGCACGCGGGTGGCGCCGTTGGGTATGATGAGGGCCTTGCCGCCCGTGCCCGCCATGCACATCCCGCCTTTCTGTTCTGTGATCGGATCGCCGGCCAAAAGAGGACACTGCGCCCACCCGGCCGGTTTTATCATTGTCATTATCTCACCCGGCAGTCACCGAACGGTCACCGTCTTTTGTTTTTTTGTCACAATTTTTTTAATCGCTTCCGCCCGCGCGCGACCTGAGGCCTATTGGCGGCTCTGCGGGAAAAAAAGCCGCGGCGCGGCAGCTTACACGCAGCCCGCAGACGGCGGCGGGCTGCGGCAAATGCCCTGTTTCGCCTCAGCTTCCCCTGCGGCGCAGGTTCAAAGGCAGGTCCAGCGTTTTCCGCCCCCGTGGCCCGCCCTTTCTTTCTTAAAAAATCATATTTCGAGATTTTTGTGACCTGTTTTAAGACCGTTTTCTCCCCGGTCTGCAAAAACACAAAAAAGGACGGGCACTTTTGTGCCCGTCCTTTGGGGACGCATTACACGCCGGCTCACCACTCGTCCACCGGGATAAGGGGCTGCAGGTTGCGCACCAGCGCCGCCTTGCGGGAGTGGTAGACGCGTTTGAAATTTTTTTCAATGCGGGTGAGCACGATCTGCCCGTCCTCGTAGGTGATGGGCGAGAGCAGCAGCACATACTGGCTGGCGCTGCAGCGGGAAAACACGTCGCCGCGGCGCAGGCTGTCCATGATGCAGCGGTAAAGCGCCTCCATGCCGCGCTCCAGCACGTCCCGGGCAGGCTCGCCGCCCTCCGGCGCGCTCAGGCCCAGCAGGCCCAGATAGGTGGAAGACCCATGCCTGCCCGCCGCCCGCGCCTCGATGCGGTAAAGGTTTTTAAAAACTTCGTACTCACAGTAGAAAGCGCCGTTGATGCTGGCCGGGTCCTCCCGCATATCCTCGCGCAGCACGTCAAGATCGGTGCGGGCGGTCTTGACGGTCCTGGCGATCTGCTGGTACAGGGCCCTCAGCTCCTCCGACAGGCCCACCCCCATCTCCCGGTAGAACAGGTCGCTGACATAATTGTAATAGTTGAGCGCCTGCGCCTGTTTGCCCTGCCCCATCAGGCTGAGCAATATGTATTTGTGGGGCGCCTCCTCAAATTTGTCGATGCCCGCGGCGCTGTTCGCCACCTCGTACATGGCCTCATAATCCTCCGTGGCCTCGTACAGCTCCAGCAGGCTCTGCACGCTTTTGAAATAAAGCGTGTGATAATGCCTGCTCAGCGGGATGACCCAGGACATGAAACAGGCGGCGGGCAGAAAATCGCCCTTGTACAGGTCCACCGCCTGGCGGTAAAGGGCGATGCGCTGCGCCTGCGGCAGCGAGGGCGCGGCCGCGCGGGCACAGCAGTCCTCAAAGATCTCGGTGTCCACCTGACAGGGCAGGTCGTTGTTCCAGGCATAAACGCCGCCCGACAGACGGATGACGTCTTTGGCATAAGGCGCGCCCGCCCTGGCAAAAGCGGTGCGGATGCGGTAGACCCGGTTTTTCAGCGCGCTGGCCGGGTCCCCGGTGCCCTCCTCCCACATGGCGTCGATGATCTCCTCCTGCGAGAGGGTCTTGTGCCGGAAGGCGACCAGGTATTGCAGCAGGTTCCAGATCTGGTTGGCACGGGCGCCGCCGCCGCTGACGACCGCGTCTCCCACTTTCACCTGGAACTCGCCCAGCATGGCGATATGGATACAGGGTTGCTGCAACCGTCCCACCCCCCTTTCTGTCGGTCTCAAAAAAATGGTCTGCAGAAAATTTTGGTTTTGCTCTGATTTTATTTCGCTATTTACAAGTATAGCAAATAGGCGGTAAAATAGAAAGCGCCAACTATTTCAAAGTTTGGATGAAAATAAAATTATTCTTTTGTGCATTTTACCTGATTCTAATTGCTTTTCCATCACTTTTTTGTTGTTTTGCAAAATTCAACCCGATATTTTATGACTTTTCAAATTTGAACTTCAAAGACAGAGAAATTTTAAACAGAAAGAGGCAGAGAGACAGGGCATGGAACATCCTCAAAAAAAACACCGCCTTACCCCGCGCGGGCTGCTGTCGCTTGTGCTGATCCTGGCGGGCGCGGCGCTGCTGCTGTATTACGTCGGGGTCAACTGGGTGCCCAAATGGTACCGCGAGTGGACCTACCGGGAGAACCTGGACATGTCGCTGCCCACGGTGGAGGATCTTTCGCTGACCGCAGACAGCGGTTTTGTGGAGGACAACTACAATCGCTACACCTATCCCACCGACAGCTTTTTTCTCACCAACGAGCGCAAGGCGTACAAAAACGGGCAGCTGGTGCTGCGGGTGCCCCGGCTGGCCTATGAGGGCGAGGTGCTGAGCGGCACCACCGAGGGGGTGCTCAAATACGGCGTGGGGCTGTACAACTACAGCGCTTTGCCCAGCTACGGCAACCCCAACGTCTGTATTGCCGGGCACCGGGGCGTCTATGGGGCCGAATTCTATAACATCGATAAATTTCAGGAGGGCGACCTGCTGTATCTGGAATACAACGGCTACCTGTTCACCTATCAGTATATGGAGACGGTGACCGTGCCGGTAGACGACTGGAGCATGATGTACTGCACCAACTACAGCGCCATCACCCTTTCCAGCTGCCAGATGGAGGGGGACACCGAGCGGGTCTGTGTGCGCGGCAAGCTGCTGCGGGCCGACCCGCTCGAGCCGGAGGACGGCGACGGCTCGTCCTCTTCCTCCAGCTCTTCCGGGGGCTGAACGGCTTCAAAGCCGGCACCGGGCGCGGGCGACCGCCCAGGGGGGAACACAGGTGGTCTGTCTCCCGCGGCCAGAACAGCATTGTCCGTGAAGATAAAGTCCAGGTTTTCTTTGACAGATCGATAAACGGTTTGATTTTTTTGTTGCCATTTTTTAAAATTGATGTAGACTAAAAAGTAGATCGCCGCCGCGGGCGGGCCCTTGGGGCGCGCCTGCCGGGGCGGCCCCGCCCTTTGCCCGGCGCTTTACGCCGGCCGGTCCGCCCTTATCCGGCGGGCCGGCCAGGCCGGATAAGGGCTGCGCAGACACGATGTTGCAAAAATTTTCGGCCCGCGGCAAGGAGGTGGCGTCCGTGCGGGAAACACTGCGGCGCGCGCTGGCGCTGCTGCTCTCTCTTTTACTCGCCTCGGCGCTGTACGGCTGCGGCGGGGACCCCGTGCCGGTGTCCTCTTCGCCGGTGCCGGGCGCGGCGAGCCCGGCCCAGCCCCCGGCGGCCACCGCCACCCCTGCCCCGACGCCGGAGCCCACCCCCGTGCGGGACAGCACCCCCCAGGTGCTGGAACCCTCCGCCCTCGGGACCGAGGCCTACGGCAACGCCTCGGTGACCATCGATTGCTCCAACCTGGCGGACGGTTACTTTATGGCCAACTATGCAGGCGCCAGCCCCAAGGTGCGCATGCTGGTGGACGGCCCGGACGGCGTGCAGTACAAGTTTGCCCTGAACGGCGGCTGGGAGGTGTTCCCGCTGTCGGCCGGGGCGGGCAGCTATCAGATCAACGTCTACGAGAGCGCCGGCGGCAACGAGTATTATCCGCTTTACGGCGTCACCGTCAGCGCGCCGGTGAAAGACGAGTTCACCACCTTTCTGCGGCCCAATCAGTTCGTGCGCTACGATGCGGACACCGGGGCGGTGGCCACTGCGGCCGAACTGGCCCAGGGGGCCGAGACCGACCTTGAAGTGGTGGACCGGGTGTACAACTACGTGATGGAGCATGTGGACTATGACTACGACAAGGCGGCGGTCGCCTCCCGCGGGTCGGTGCAGAATTTTCTGCCCGATGTGGACGAAACGCTGGCCAGCGGCGGCGGCATCTGCTTTGACTACGCGGCCGTGATGGCCACGATGCTGCGCACCCAGCGCATCCCGACCCGCCTGGACATCGGCTGGGCCGGGGATATCTACCACGCCTGGGTCAGCGTCTACGTGGACGACGTGGGGTGGATCAACGGCATCATCCGCTTTGACGGCCACGAGTGGAAGCGGATGGACCCCACCTTTGCGGACAACGGCAATCAGGAACAGTGGATCATGGATTTCATCGCAGCCGACAGCAACTACAACGTGCTGCTGGTGTACTGAAGCGGCTGGACCGCCGCCGGGCGATCATGGCCCCCGCGGCAGCAGAGTGCCGAAAACCGGGCTGCGCGCAGCCCCGGCGGCGCGGCCGTTCCCTTTTCTGCGGTTCTCTGCGATCATTCGCGACAAGCTGTAAACTTTTGATCTTTTCAAGCAAACCTGTGGACAGGAGGAGGATACGATGGCGGCAACACCAAAGACAAAGCGGCTCACCGACGGCGAGCTGTCGGTCTTCTGCGCCCAGATCGCCATGCTTCTGCGCTCCGGCATCTCGGTGACCGAGGGGCTGGGCATCATGGTGGAGGACACCGAAAATGCGGAGGGGCGCGCCATCCTGCAGACGGCGCTGGACCACTGCGAGCTGGGCGAGCCTTTGACCGCCGGGCTGGCTGCCAGCGGGGCGTTTCCCCGCTATCTGCTGGACATGGCGGCGATCGGCGAGGAGACGGGCCGGCTGGACGAGGTCATGGACGCCCTGGCCGCCTATTATGAACGGGAAGAAGCCCTGCACGAGGCCGTGCGCAGCGCGGTGCGCTACCCGCTGGTCATGATCGTGATGATGGTGGTGGTGCTGGGCGTGCTGCTGGTCAAGGTGCTGCCAGTGTTCAACGAGGTCTTTCTTCAGCTGGGCGCCGAGATGAGCGGCATCTCCCTCTCCATCCTGCACGTGGGGCAGGCGCTGTCCCGCTATTCCGTGGTGCTGGTGGTGATCGCCGCCGCTGTGGCTGCTTTCTGCCTGTGGTGCTCCAAAACCGCGGCCGGCCGCGCCTTTAAGGCAAAGCATTTCGGCGCCCGGGTCTTTGGCAGCCGCAAGCTGGCGGCCAAGATCGGCAGCGCCCGTTTTGCCAGCGGCATGTCGCTGATGCTGGCAAGCGGGCTGGACACCGACAAGAGCCTGGCCATGGTGGGCCGTCTGGTGGACAATCCCCAGGTGCAGCAGAAGATCGTCCGCTGCCAGAAGCTGATCGAAGAGGACGGCCTGAATTTCGGCGACGCCCTGGTGGGGTCCGAGCTGTTCAGCGGCGTCTACGCGCGGATGGTGACGGTCGGCTTTAAGACCGGCAGCGCCGACGCGGTGATGAAAAAGCTGGCCGACCGCTATCAGGACGAGGTGGACGCCGAGGTGACCCGTCTGGTCTCGCTGGTAGAGCCCACGCTGGTGGCCGTCTTTTCGGTGCTGGTGGGCTTTATCCTGCTGTCGGTGATGCTGCCGCTGATGGGCATCATGTCCTCTATCGGCTGAGCGGCCGAGCCTGTTTCTGCGGCGGCCTGACCGCCGCCCCGAACGCCTGAGAGAAGGAGCGCGCCATGAGCCGCAACCGCTTTAAAAAACAGAAAAGGGATCTTGCCCCGCTGCGGGAGCTGCTGCTGCCCGCCGCGCTTTTCGCGCTGGTGCTGGGGCTGTTTGTGCCCGGGCTTTCCTCGGTGAGCCGCGCGGCCCGTGAGGCCGAGCGGGACAGCCTGGAAAGCGCCATCCGCCGCAGCGCCGTGCATTGTTACGCCACCGAGGGCGCTTACCCCGAGAGCCTGCAATACCTGGAGGAGCACTACGGCGTGCGGGTGGACACGGACAAATTTCTGGTGGATTATCAGGTGTTTGCCAGCAACCTGATGCCCTCGGTGACCGTCATCGCAAAAGGGCGGTAAACGCAGCCCCGCCCCCGCGGGCGCATCCCTGTGCTCCGCAGGTCCGCGCGGCGGCTGTGTTCCGGCCGCGGCTGCGGCAGCTTTTACTTTTTACTTTACTTTTTTCCGCTGCTATTTTTCGCCCAAAAGGAGGTGCCCGCCATGCAGAGAAACAGGGGCTCGGTGATCGACGTGCTGTTCACGCTGGCGCTGTTCTGCGTCTTTTGCGCCAGCGCGCTGGCGGTGGTGCTCATCGGCGCCGACGTCTACACCTCCACCGCGCGCAATATGGATCAGAACTTCAGCACCCGCACCGCGGTCTCGTATGTGGCGGAAAAAGTGCGCCAGAGCGACGCCGCCGGGGCGGTGGCGCTGGGCGAGATCGGCGGCGGCCAGGCCCTGGTGCTGACCAAAGAGGGCGAGAGCGGTCTTTTCAAGACCTATATCTATTACTACGACGGCGCGGTGCGCGAGCTGCTGGCGCGGGCGGAGGACGCCCCCCAGCCCGAGCTGGGCCAGCAGATCACCGAGGCCGCGGGCCTGTCCTTTGAGGCGCTTAAGGATGGGCTGTGGCGCGTGACCGTCACCGGCACGGACGGCGCGCAGGAGCAGCTGACCTTTGGGCTGCGCAGCGCAGAAGGGGGGGCCGCCGCATGAACCGCAAAAGTTCAAGGTCCGCCCTGTTTTTGATGGAACTGATCCTGGCGATCCTCTTTTTTGCAGCGGCAAGCGCCGTCTGCGTACAGCTTTTTGTAAAGGCCCATCTCATGTCGCAGGATACCGTGGACCTCAACCGCGCCGTCGCCGGGGCGGAAACCGCGGCCGCGGTGCTGCGGGCGGAGGACGGCGACCTGAACGCCGCGCTGCCCCTGCTCGAGGGCGCGGCGGCCGAGGACAGCGGGCTGGTCATCTATTATGACGCGGACTGGAAGCCCGCCGCCAAAGAGGGAGCCGTCTATGTGATGCGCCTTTCTCCCGCCGCGGACGAGGTGACCGCCGTGACGGTGGAGCGGCTGGAGGACGGCGGCGAGCTGTTCTCCCTGCCGGTGCGCTGCCATGTCCCGCTCACCGCGGACTGAGCCGCAGGCGGGGAAAATGCACGATCATTTTAGGGAAAGGGGGCGGCAGTCATGACCGAGCAGGAGCAAAAGCGGCGGGGAGGCACCGGCCTTGGCGTCGGCGCGTCCTCCATCCTGGTCATCTTTGTGCTGCTGTGCCTGGTGACCTTTGCGGCATTGTCGCTGGTGAGCGCCCGGGCGGACTGGAACCTCTCCCGCAAAGCCGCCGACCACACACTGGAATACTATACCGCATCCAACGCGGCCGAGGAGACGCTGGCCGGGGCGGACGCCCTGCTGGCGGACTGCTGGCGGCTGGCGGGCGGAGAGGAAGGCGCCTATCTGGCACGGGCCGGCGCCGCCCTGGCCGGGCTGGGCGAGGTGACGGCGGAGGACGGCGGCCTGCGCTTTTCTTTCTCGGTGCAGGTCAACGAGGGCCAGTCGCTGGCCTGCGAGCTGCGCGTACATCCGCCCGAAGCGGGAAAGAGCGGCTTTTATGAGATCCTGCGCTGGCAGGTGGAAAGCATGGGCGAGTGGCAGCCGGACGAGGGGCTGCCGGTCTACGGCGGCGAGGGCGCTGTCGGCGCTTTGCCCGGCCGGCCCTGAGCCCTTTTAAAAAAGACGGACGGGCGCGCGCGGCCTCTGCCGGGGGCGCCCGCCCGTTTTGGCATCCTGACCGCGGACCAGACCGAAAGGAGACCGAAATGGATATCACCGTACAGCTCAAAGACGCGGTGGCGCGGGGCGCTTCCGACATCTTCATCGTGGCCGGGCGGCCGCTCGTGTACAAGCTCAGCGGCCAGCTGACCAACGTGGACGACACGCGGCTGCTGCCGCCCGACACCGAGGAGTTCGTGCGCCAGATCTACAAGCTCGCCGGGAACCGCCCCATGGACCGCCTGCTGGAGACCGGCGACGACGATTTTTCGTTTGCAGTACAGGGCATCTCCCGCTTCCGGGTCAGCGCGTACAAGCAGCGCTCCAGCCTTGCGGCGGTGGTGCGGGTCATCACCTTCGAGCTGCCGGACCCCGCGGCGCTGCACATCCCGGAACAGGTGCTGAAGCTGGCCGACCGCACCAAGGGCATGGTGTTGGTGACCGGCTCTGCGGGCAGCGGCAAATCCACCACGCTGGCCTGCATGATCGACCGCATCAACCGCACCCGGGCCGACCACATCATCACGCTGGAGGACCCGCTGGAATACCTGCACAGCCATAAGACCAGCATCGTCAGCCAGCGCGAGACCGGCAGCGATACCGAAAGCTATCTGGCCGCCCTGCGCGGGGCGCTGCGCCAAAGCCCGGACGTGATCCTGCTGGGTGAAATGCGCGACTACGAGACCATCACGGTGGCCATGACCGCGGCCGAGACGGGGCATCTGCTCTTTTCCAGCCTGCACACGGTCGGGGCGGCCAACACCATCGACCGCATCCTGGACGTTTTCCCCCCCACCCAGCAGCACCAGATCGCGGTGCAGCTGGCCATGGTGCTGCAGGCGGTGGTGAGCCAGCAGCTGCTGCCCACTGTGGACGGCGGCCTGCTGCCCGCCTTTGAGATCATGAACGTCAACCCCGCCATCCGCAACATGATCCGCGAGAACAAGATCCATCAGATCGACACGGTGATCGGCTCGTCCGCAGACGAGGATATGATCTCGATGGACACCAGCATCCTGAACCTGTATCGGGCGGGCAAGATCAGCGAACGCACCGCGCTGACCTATGCCGCAAACCCCGATATCCTGGCAAAAAAACTCAAGCTGTAAAAAATGGGCAAGCTCGATTCCAAGATCCAACTCGTCTATCAGGGACAGATCTGTCGATCTGTCCCTGATTTTTTTGCGGGTTGAACAGCTGCACCGGTCTTTTTATCTCCTCCGGAAACTTTTCTGCCGCAAAAAGAAGTGTTCATATTGCATTCATAAATGTAGATTGATATAATAAAAATAAACCATTTTTTGTCACTTTTCATTAGAAAAATGTGACTTTAGCCAAAATCGAAAGGAGTAATGAGAATGACTTTTTGTGACAAATGCGGCAGTCCGATCGAGGAGGGCAGTGCATTTTGCGGCGAGTGCGGCGCCCGCGTATCGAAACAGGACACAGCCGCATCTGCGGTCTCAGAGCCCCAGGCCCCCCCTGCCCCCCAGCACAGGACAGAAACACCCCCTCGCTATTATGGGCAGCCCGGCGCCAATGGCATGCCGGCGCTGGCGGAAAATGAGGTCGTCGTGCGCCAGTACCGGTGCTGCAGCATCAAGCGTCCATCTGCAAACGGCGATCTGACCGTAACAAATAAACGGCTGATCTTTCACGCAGAAGGAAGTTCCAGCCGGGTGGTGAAAGAGGTCCCCATCAGTTCCGTCGGCGGTCTGGATTGCTTTATGGGGATGAATATTCGCGGGGGAATGATCGTTTTGGGCGCTCTTCTTGCCCTATTCAGCTTTTTGCTGTTCCGCATCGGGGGCGGCGGCATCTTTGCTGGCATGATCGCCTTGGCTTTGGGGGTCCTGCTGATCTTCCTTGCATTCCGCCGCAGCTTTTTGATGTGCGTTTACGCACAAAATACCAGCAGTTCGTCTATTTCATTGGGCAGTGGTATCTTCAGCCGCGGCGCGGGCAACGGGGCACTTTACACGTTGGCGAGCGAACCCACGCATGACACCGCGCGCATGATGGTGGAATTGGGCGCTTTGGTGCAGGATCTGCAGACTATGGGCGACCATGCTGTGAAAAAGTGGAGCGAATAGCGCACAGAGTGGGAGGAAAAAATGACGCTGCTTGAGCTTTCGGCAAAGATCGCGCGGTACTGGCGCTGCGCGCCCGCGCAGGCGGGCACGCATGCTTACCGTGTGCTCTGCGAATATCCACCGGCATATCGCGCGGCCGCCTGTGCCGCGCTGGAGGGGAAGAGCCCCGCAGACATCCAACTGGCAGCGCGTGGGTTTTTGCTGGAGGATGCCTGCGCCCTGGCCGGCTGCGACGCGCTGATGGGCGTGGAGCTGCTGCGCATCTATGAGAAAGACGAGGCCGCTGGAAAAGAACTGTTGTTCCGCTGCGGCGCGCACGACGGGCGGGCATAGGAGGAAACGCTATGGGCTTCTTCTCGTCTTTGAATGGGCGCGCGACATCACAGCAGGAACGGGATCTTTCCGCAATGGAATATAAAGACCTGTGCCGCTGTTTTACCGCGGACATATGGGCCGGCCTTTCCCCTGCGCAGCGCAAAGAGGCCTGTCAGGCGCTGGAAGACCATTTCGCCGCCGAACAGGGGCGGCCGTCCAAGCTCATTATCCTCACCCATTTCGACGGCGCGTGCTATGGCTGTTGGAGCCCGGGAGAGGATGTCATCCAGCTGAACGAATCGCTCGTGAACAGCGGCGCCTTTACCTACAAAACGCTGACCGACCAACCGCTGCCTGACGCAAGCCTGCAGATATTCGACACTGTGGCACACGAGGGCTACCATGCCTATCAGAGCTATGCCGTCGAGCACCCGGAGGCACATGCGGACAAAGCACAGCTGCGGGAGTGGCGCGAGAACGACGCGCAGGTGTCCGCGGCAGAATACAATTATATTCCTTTTGATAAGGACAGCGCCCTTTATCGTGTACAGCCGCTGGAGCGCGACGCTTTTGCCTATGGTGAGGAAAAAACGCATGAGGCATTCGGCGGTCTGACCCTGACAGATGAAGCGCAGCTCGGCTATGAAGCATACTGCCAGAATTGCGACTTTCGATCCTATGACGGCGCGCTGGCGGAGGCACGCAGGCAAAATCCATATGCGCTGGAGGACATGCGGGCGCAGATGCACGAAAATTGTGTGCGCTGGGGCCTTGCCGAAGAAGAAAACATAGGGGCGCCAACGCGGGGGGAGCAAGAGGCCGTTTCGGCTGGGAAAACGGAAACGATGCCCCCGGGAGCGCAGAAGATCGCCCCGGCTGAGGAAACCGCACAGAGAAGCGAAGCAGCTGCCCCGGCCGAATATCTCCGGGTACAGCGCTCGCACGAGGACGGCTTTCTGGACCCCGACGAAAGCTATGCGGTGAAAGGCTTGGTTTATGGCGGCGACGGCACCATCCACAAGCCGTCGCCGCGCGAGCAGTATGAGCAGCGCATCGCGGACATTGACGAAAGCATGAAAGGTCAATATGAAGAGCTGAAAAGCGAGCTGCAGAGCCCCGGGAGCGAGTGGACGGAACAACAGGCCGAGGGGTACTTCGACTGGCTGCAGGCGCAGGAATCGCAGATGAAAGCCGAGGCGCGGGCCACATTTGAAGAACAAACGGGCAGGACGCCGGAGCAGACGCAGGGCGTCTCGATGCAGGAGACCGTGCCCGTACGGGACGAGACGGCCGCCCCCGGGCGGGCGCAGGGCGTCTCGATGCAGGAGGCCGCGCCCGGACGGGACGAGACAGCCGCCCCCGGGCAGGCGCAGGGCGTCTCGATGCAGGAAGCCGCGCCCGAATGGGATGAAACAGCCGCTTCAAAGCCGGGGGAGGCCCCAAAACAGGAAGAGACCGTGGCTGCACAGGAAGATACCGCCTCCCCCAAAGAAGAATGGGAGGAAAGCGTCTCCTATTGACCGAGGCTTATTTGAAAATAGAGGAATCGTCCGATTTTTCGTAGCCGGCAAAGGGGGGGGGCGCGAGGCAAGAAACGCAGCGGCTTTTCCTGAATTCCAAATATTTTTAACGCTGCGGACTGTAAAAAAAGACGCTGATCTTAATTTTTTCAAACAGCCTCATATCCAGTTTTGCAATGTGAGAAAAAGGAGAGTTTTGCATGAGCAGTCCCAGCTACAGCCAAACAGTCGTGCATGGCGACAGCCTGCGGGACGCGTGTACCTATCAAGACCCGGACCCAAAATTTCTGCTTGTGGGAGAGGACCGCGCGGGGGCCCCAAGCCGCATTCCGGTGGGAGAGCAATTGTTATCACGACATATGCTGCTGATGGGTGGTATCGGTACGGGAAAATCAAATGCGTTTCATTTTCTTATCCGCAACCTGAGAAGCTCGCTCACCGGGCAGGACGTGATGATCATTTTCGACACGAAAGGCGATTATTACAAAACTTTTTACCGCCCCGGCGACGTCGTGATCAGCAACGACGAGCACGCCGCGGGTGCGCAGGGCGCGGACTATTGGAACCTATTCGAGGAGATCTCCGTTGACGGCCGCGCCGAGGAAAACGCGCTGGAGATCGCAAACGCGCTGTTTGAGGACAGGCTGCGCCAGTCTTCCCAACCATTTTTTCCCAATGCGGCAAAAGACCTTTTCGGCGCGGTGCTGCTGCACCTGCTGCGCACAGACGCAATGGCGCGCTGCCGGAACAATGCGGATCTTCGATCGATATTCGACACTTTCTCCGTGGAGGCCATGAAGCGTATCCTTGCGGCGCATCCGGACCTGAAAGCTCTGCGCGCTTATATCGAGGACGAGCGCTCAGGTCAGACACTGGGGGTCGTATCCGAGCTGCAGCAGCTCGTGAGGGAGATCTTCGTGGGCAACTTCAAAAAGAAAGGCGCGCTTTCGATGCGCCGCTTGGTGCGGGAAAAGGGCGCCAAAGTGGTGTTCGTCGAGTATGACCTCGGCTTGGGCTCCACCCTGACGCCTATTTACAAGCTTCTGTTTGATCTTGCCATCAAGGAAGCGCTGTGCCGCAAGGAAAATGAGGGGAGCGTCTACTTCATCATCGACGAGTTCCGCCTGCTGCCCAATTTGCATCACATCGACGACGGCGTGAACTTTGGGCGCAGCTTGGGCGCAAAGTTCGTGGCAGGCGTGCAGAACGTGGATCAGATCTCCGCCGCCTACGGCCCCAACCTGGCCAAGAGCATCCTCTCGGGCTTTGGCACGAACATCTCTTTCCGGGTGAGCGACGCGAACTCGCGCGAGTACGTCAAGGGTCTGTATGGCGGCAATATGCAGCTGCACACCTATCTTTCTGCGGTGCAGTCGCGCGGGATCTCAGAGGAACTTCGCGAGGGAAGTGTCATCGACGATGTGGACATCACTTCGCTGGGGGTGGGCGAAGCCATAGTGGGCATTCTGAACTGCCCGCCTTTTTATTTCAAGTTCAACCGCTTTGCCTGACAGGCCCCCGCAAGTGAATACACGAAAACGAAATGTGGAGGAAAAAACATGATCTGCAGACATTGTGGCGCGCAGATGCCGGACGGCAAGCGCTTCTGCACGAAATGCGGTCAGCCGGTAGAGGCCGTTGCCGAAAACGTTGCCGCCGCGCCGGCAGCCTCGGGGAGTGTTGCCCCCGAAAAAATCCAGGGCGACGCGGGCAGTCTGTGCCCGTGGTGCGGCGCGTCCACAACGGGAACAAAGTTCTGCCCTGCCTGCGGCCGTCCTCTGGACGGAGCATCTCCGTCCAGCACTTCTGAAGACGCAGGGACCGATGCAGAGCGCGCGGAGAACAAAAGCGGATACACTGCCCCTCCCGATTATTCGCTGCCCGAGACGCCGCTGGAAAAGCTGACCCCGGCGGCAAAACAGGCGGGCGAAAAGCTGGTGGATCTTTCCAAAAAAGCCGCCGAGGAGGGAAAGAAAGCGGCAAAGGAGGGCGGCGAAGCCGCAAAAAAGGCATGGGCCTCCCTTGGGCCGTTTTTCAGAGACCTGTCTGAAAAATGGAAAGCCTTTGGGCACAAAAAGGCCGTTTATATCGGCGCGGCATGCGCGTTTGCACTTGTCTGCACCGGCGTCGTCATCGCTCTGCTGCTGGCGCCAAAAGGCGCGGGTACCGTGGCGTACAATGCTTCCAATGAGCTCAACGACGGCTGTGTGCTCGTGAGCGGGGAAAATGTCTACATCGCCCGGTACGACGGCCTCTACCGCGTAAAGACGGACGGAACAGGCGGCGAGCGCCTGAGTACGGTACGCTTCAGCGATCTGCAGGCAGCGCACGGCTATGTGTATGGGATCGATAGGTCCGGCTGCCTTTGGCGTGTGGATTCACGGAAAGGACAAACGGAAAAGATCCCTTTCTCCTGGGATCTGATGCTGCAAATGCTGGTGTATGGCGACCGTATCTATTACAACACCTACTCGTTCTCTGAAGAGGAAATCGGCGGCCTGTACAGGATGGCGCTCGACGGCAGCTCAGACGAGCTTCTGGCCGAGGGCAAGTTCAGCGCTATGCAGATCGCGGACAATAAACTTTATGCCATGACAGCGGATGGCAGGCTGCTGCGGTTTGATCTGGACGGTGAAAACGTTTCGGTCGTCTGGCAGGATGTCACAGGCCGCATCCGCAACCCTGTTGTATACAGAAACAAACTGTATTACAGCTTGAGCCAATCTGATCTGTGGGAAGAAAATTACTCCCGAGCGGAGAATGACCAGGCGCTTCCCGGGATATATGAGCTCGACCCGACTACAGGCGAGAGAACACTTGTGCTGGAAACCAGTCGGTTATCTGGTCGATTAGCGTCCGGCTTTGCGCTGGACAGCGGGAACGGCATGCTCTATTGTATAAAAGAATCAGAGACGAGCTGCCAGCTCGTCGGCATCGATCTGCCTACCGGCGCGCAGAAAGTACTGCGCGAGGACGTCCCCGGCACATACGACTGGGAGACAGTCCTTGTGTTCGGCGACCGGCTGGCCGTCTACGAAAGGAATGCGCTGGACCCCTCAAGCAGCGGGACGATGCTGCTGTGCGCGACGGATGGAAATACCCAGCAGCCGCTCATGACCCCCCTTGCAAAAAGCGTCGCCGCAGTGGACGGCGCGGCGTACTTTTCGACGGCAGACGGCGTGTACCGCATCCCGCAGGACGGCACGGAGCTGACCAGGGTGGCCGACGCTTTGGGCGCCGACCTGTTGGCGGCGGGCGGGAACGTGTATTATAACGGCGAGGCGAACGGCGCGCCGGGCGTCTGCGGCATCAGCCGCCTGGACGAAGCGGGGGCCACGCTCGTGCAGCAGGGCAATTTTGTGAGATGGACAGTCGCTGAGGACGGGACGCCCGTATTCGCGCGTCTCAGCTCCGCCGACGTTCTCTGCCGGGGCGCGCAGGACGCTCCGTACGGCGTGCCGATCTGTCGCACGGTCCTCTGTTGGGGCGGCTCGTGCACGACAGCCGACGGGTGGATCTATTTGAGCGATGAGATCGACTCCGACTACCAACTGCTGCGCGTGGATATGGCAGGCACGGAAAGCGCGGTGCTGTATCAGACTGAAAACTTCCTGTTCGATGCATCTGATGTAAAAGCCTCCGCCGACGGTGTCTACTTCCGCGAGAGCGGCGATCTTCTGCGCGTCTCCGCGGGAGGCGAGCCGGAAACGGTTGCAGCAGATGTCGCGCAATATGTGCTGTACAACGGCACCGTGTACTATCTGGATGAGGCGGCGATGGCTGTGTGCAGCGTCATCCCCGGCATACCGTCCAGCAGGACGGTCCTCGTGCGGACCTCGGCGTCATCCCTCGCCGTACAGGGGCAAACGCTGTACTACTGCGACCTGCTGGACAAGGGGGCGCTGTACGCCCTGGATCTTGCAGCGGGCGGGCGGCAGCGCCTGGCGGACAACACGGACAACGCGGCGGACAGGTCGGATCACATCTGTGAGGGCGTGCCGGAACAGCCTGTCACAAACGACCCATACACAGATCTTTGGGACGGGAATTTTGCCCTGCTGGGAAACATGGCGGACATCCCCTCACAGCAGCCTGCGGCGTCCGAGGAGGACGCGCAGCCCTCGATCTTTGGCAATGAGGATATGGACGGCGCGGCCGTCGCTTTCGGCCGTTTCTACCGCAGCTATATCGAGGCCATCCGCACTATGGACGCTGGGCTGCTCGAATACTGTTCCGGCCCCTGCGCCGATGAGATGAGCGGACGCATCTTCAACCAGAATAAAGACTATGTATACGACATCGTGTATCTCGCCGTGGACTTCGACAGCATGGAACTGCGGGAGGAAAACGGCGTACAGACGGCCACTTTCAATACAGAGACCTACTGCATGGTATACGAGCGCGACAGCGGCAAGAACGCGGGAGACAACCTTGTGCCTCGGCGCGTAAAAGCCGTAAAAAGCCCGGAAAGCGGCGCCTGGTACATCAATGAGATCGTCTCCTCCCACGACCGCGCCCCTGAGGTGGGTGCCGACGCGATCGACGTCTATCCCTATATTTGATCAAGACGGCGCACCGGCCTGCGTCGGCTGTGGTATTTTGCCGGGCTTGATCTTCCCAATTTTCAATAAAAAGGTCTCGCCCCTGAAGGCCGCTTTTCCGGCGTCTGCCCGCGCTGCTTTTAATTTCAAAAAAGGGGTTGCAAAATGAGCCGGGAGGGCATACACTGTTAGATGCCCCAAAGGGCTTTTGACCCGAATTTAAAGGAGGGAGAACAAGTGGACGCTGTTGGTCGAAGTACAGGCTTTTGCGATGATCCTCACTTGTGCCGCGCGCTGACGCCGGCCGCTTGTCCCGCTCTGTTCTGATCTGAGCGCGGCGGCGGCCTGTGCGCCGCTGCGCGCCTGCGCCGGGCCCTGCCCTGCTGTTTTTCCGCAGGAGGGCTTTCCCCGGCGCCGCGCCCCTGTGTGGATCACCGCGAAAGACCCGTGTGTCTTTCGCGGTGTTTTCGTTTTGTCCTGTCTTCCTGCCACGAAACTTTGAAACGAACAGGAGGAAGAACCCCATGGAAAAACAATTTGATCTGGACGCGCTGGAACTGCTCATCGACACCCGGCAGTTCCGGGCGCTGCGGGATGCGCTGGCCGAAAGGAACGAGGTGGATATCGCCCAATTTTTGGGCGAGCTGGAACCCGAAAAGGCGGTGCTCGCTTTCCGCACCCTGCCCAAGGAGGCCGCCAGCGAGGTGTTCTCCAATCTGGACAGCGACGTGCAGCAGGTCATCATCGGCTCGATCACCGACGCCGAGCTGGCCGCCATCGTGGAGGACCTCTACGTGGACGACGCGGTGGATATGCTGGAGGAACTGCCCGCCAACGTGGTCAAGCGGGTGCTGAAAAATGCAAAGCCGGATACCCGGGCGCTGATCAACCAATTTTTAAAGTACCCTGAAAACTCGGCCGGCAGCATCATGACCGCCGAGTTCACCGACCTGCGGGCCGCCATGACGGTAGCCCAGGCCATCGAGCACATCCGCCGCACCGGCGAGGACCGGGAGACCATCTACACCTGCTACGTCATCGACGCCAGCCGCAAGCTGGAGGGCGTGGTGACGGTAAAAGACCTGCTGCTGGCCCCGGACGGGATGCAGGTGCGGGACGTGATGAGCAGCGACGTGATCTCGATCAACACCCTTGGCGATCAGGAAGAGGCTGCGCGGCTGTTCAACAAATACGACTTTCTCTCGCTGCCGGTGGTGGACCACGAAGACCGGCTGGTGGGCATCATCACGGTGGACGACGCCATGGACGTCATGGAGCAGGAGGCCACCGAGGACTTTGAGGTCATGGGCGCGATGCACCCCTCTGAAAAGCCCTATCTCAAGACCGGCGTGATCACGCTGGCAAAAAACCGCATCGTGTGGCTGCTGGTGCTGATGATCTCCGGCATGGTGACCGGCGGCATCCTGGGCCGGTACGAAGCCGCTTTTGCGGCCATGCCCATCCTGGTCACCTTCATCCCCATGCTCACCGACACCGGCGGCAACGCGGGCAGCCAGTCCAGCACCCTCATTATCCGCGGCATCGCCGTGGGCGACATCACCGGGCGGGACATCCCGGCCGTGCTCTGGAAAGAGCTGCGGGTGGCGGCGCTGGTGGGCGCGGTGCTGAGCGCCGTCAACTATGTGCGGCTGGTGCTCACCTACCCCGGCCATGAGATGGTGGCGCTCACGGTGGCGCTGACCATGTTCTGCACCGTGGTGATGGCCAAGACGATCGGCGGCATCCTGCCGCTGGCGGCAAAGTTTCTCCACGCCGACCCGGCGATCATGGCCGCGCCTTTGATCACGACCATCGTGGACGCGTTGTCCCTGGTGATCTACTTCAACATCGCGATCCATCTGCTGCCGATCTGATCGGCGGGTGGCAAAGAAGCGTAAAACCGCGCTTTGGCGCGCTGCCGTGCCGTTTTTTCCACCGCGCGCCCAGATGCGGACGGCCACAGGCGGGACGCAGGGCGCTGCCGCCCCGATAAGCGGCCGGACCGGCTTGAGTGGCTGCAGGAGGGTCCCTGGACGCCATCAGCCTGATTCTGCAAGCGGCTGAGCAGGCAGCTGCAGGAGGCAGGCAGGGCGCCGCCGGCCTGATCCGTAAGCAGCCGGGATGAACGGCCGCAGAAATGCCACAGGACGCTGCTGGTCTATCCGCAAGCAGTTGAGAGCGGACGCCCGCAGGAGGCACACAGGGGGGCGCACGTCCCCCCGATAGGCCGCTGCCGCGGCACGTCCTTTCTGTCGCCGGGCCGGTCCGCGTCCGTGCAAAAAGAAAAAAGAACGGGGAAAAGCGGGGCCGCTGCGGCGGTCCCGTTTTGCGGTTCTCCCGCCGCCCTGCTCTCTTGCGCTTTTCTGCAGCGCCGGGCGGCGGGCAGAGGCGCTTCGTTCTCCTCCGGCGGGGCCGCGGGGCCGCACTGGCCGGGGCTGCATCCTTTGCCCGTCGTGCATTCTTCCCCTTACTAAAAAACGATGGGTAGCTTTCAGAGAAACCAAGGCGCTCTTCCGTTCGCTTCTCCGCCATCTCTTTTCCCCCAAAAGCAGCGATAGATCGCGGCGCTGGGAGAGACTGCATCCTTTGTCCACCGCGCTTTCTCCCCCTTACTAAAAACGATGGGTAACTTTCAGAGAAGCCAAGGCACTCTCCCGTCCACCACTCCGCCATCTCTTTGCCCGGAAAAAGCAGCGGCAGATCGCGGCGCTGGGAGAGACCGTGCCCTTTTGCCCGCTGCGCATCCTCCTCCCTACTAAGGCTATAGGTAACTTTTGGAGAAATCAGGATGCTCTCCTGCCCACCACGCCGTCATCTTTTTGCCCGGAAAAAGCAACGGCAGATCGCGGCGCTGGCCGGGGCTGCACCCTTTTGCCCGCCGTGCTTTCTCCCCCTTACTAAAAAGCGACGGGTAACTTTCAGAGAAGCCAAGGCACTCTCCTATCTGCCTCTTCGGCATCCCTTTTTCCCAAAAAGCAGCAGCGGGCCGTGCTTCAGCGTCGGATCCCCCCTGCAGGCTTCGCCGCCGCTCCCCGGCCCGCACATCGCCGCTGCCGCCCTGCAGCCCCGGGAGAGGCTGCGTTCGGCTGCCTTTCTTCCGCATTTTTACCGTCTATTTGCACAAATTTTTCTTTTTTATTTGTGTGATCTCCCTTGTCAAACCACAGAACAGCAGTATAATAAAACCTGTTTGCAGCGCGGCGAACTGCCGCAAAGGAGGCTTGCCTGTGAAACTTCAAAACCAGCGCTCTTTCAGCGCTCGGGATGTTTTTAGAATGTCTATCCCCATTTTTATCGAGCTGCTGCTGCAGATGCTGGTGGGCAATGTGGACCAGTTCATGGTCAGCCGCATCTCCCAAAGCTCGGTGGCCGCCATCGGCAACGGCAACCAGCTGATGAACATCGTCATCATCCTGCTCAGCGTGCTGGCGGGCGCCTCCACGGTGGTGCTGTCCCAGTCCATCGGCGCGCGGGACACCCGGCGCGTTTCGCAGGTCTGCACGGTCTCCACACTGGTCATGGTGCTGGGCGGGCTCGCTGCCACCGCGGTGCTGATGCTGGGCAGCCGGAGCATCTTCGGCTTTCTGGGCGTGCCTGCCGACGTGCTGGGCGAAGCGCTCGCCTACACCCTGATCGTGGGCGCGTTCGTGCTGGTGCAGGGCCTTTATATGAACTTTGCCGCCATCCTGCGCAGCTACGGGCTGGTGAAAGAGGTGATGGCCGTCTCGGCCGTCATGAACCTGTGCAACATCGCCGGCAATGCCGTGCTGATCAACGGCCTGCTGGGCTTTCCGCGGCTGGGGGCCGTGGGCGCGGCCATCTCCACCGACCTGTCCAAATGCGTCGGTCTGGTGCTGGTCTATCTGATGTTCCGCGGGCGCACCGGGGTGCGGATGTCCGCGTCCGACCTGCGGCCATTCCCCTTTGGCACCCTGCGGCGGCTGCTTTTGATCGGGCTGCCCTCAGCCGGGCAGGAGCTTTCTTACAACCTCTCACAGATGACCATCCTGAAATTCGTCAATCTGTTCGGCACCGCGGTCATCGCCGCCAAGGTGTACTGCAGCATGCTGGCCAACGTGGCCTATATCTACTCCATGGCCATCTCCCAGGCCACCCAGATCATCATCGGCTATCTGGCGGGCGCGGGCGACCATCGGGGCATACAAAAGCGGGTGTGGTCCACCACCGCAGTCTCCACCGTGGTCTCCCTGTCGGTCACAGCGCTGCTTTTCACGTTCGCGCGGCCGATCTTCGGCCTTTTTACCGCCGATGCGGCCGTGGTGGAACTGGGGCGGCAGATCCTTCTGATCGAGTTCGTGCTGGAGATCGGCCGCAGCGTCAACATCGTCATGGTCCGCTGTCTGGTAGCGGTGGGGGACGTCAACTTCCCCGTGGGGCTGGGCGTCGTCAGCATGTGGGGCGTCTCGGTGCTGGGCAGCTGGTTCTTTGGGGTGCATCTGGGCATGGGCCTGACGGGCGTCTGGTGGGCCATGGCGGCGGATGAATGCCTGCGCGCGGTGATCTTTCTCTTCCGCTTCGCCTCCGGCGTCTGGAAGAAAAAGCTTGCCGGCATCAGCAGCCGGGAAAAAACAGCGTGAACCCGTCTTTCCCCACTGCGGCGCAGCTGCGCGGCCCACAGGGGTGCGAACCGGCAGATCCCGCGGCTGCACGCTCGGGCTCAAACGCGGCGGGGACGGACAGGGGCTTCACGGGTCCGCGGCCTGTACGTGGCCATGCCGATTGCGGCTTTCTCCCCGCCCCCGGTAAAACGGCAGCGAAGCGTGCCCCCGCCTCCGCGCCTCAGCCGGGCGATCAAATAAAAAAAACGACCTCCGCCTGCGGAGGTCGTTTTTTGTTTTGCCGGGCAGACGGAGGCACCCCTTGATCTCTCGCACCGGCCGCCACGGGCTGCCGCGGCGCGGTTTTGTCCCGCACTCTCCCCTGTCCACGCTGCTCACCGGCATTGCCGCACAAATTCCACGGGGTGCTGGATGATCTTTGCGACCTCTTCTGCGGAAAGCCCCTGTGCCAGATAGCGCTTTGCGATCACTTCCATGGACTCTCCGATCTCTATCATGTGAAGATCCGGGTCGTAGATCCTGACCACCCGCTGCTGCCAGTCGTGTTTCTTCGGGGGATGAACAAGCTTTACTTCGCTGTGCTGTTCCAAAAGGTGCAAAAAGGCGTCGAAATCCTCTACTTCAAAATACAGCTCCATATTGTGCGACTTTCTGACAACAGAATCCGGGTCGATATCTGTAAGCCATGCAAAATCTTCCTGTATGGCAAACCCGCCGCTAAACGTCACGTTTTTCCCCAGGTCCAACACGACTTCCTGCCCAAAAAGCTGTTTATAAAATTTTTTCGACACTTCCACGTCCTGAACCGCCAATAAGGGTAACTCAAACTTCATCTTGCCCATCCTCTCATTCCCTAAAGTTCCTCCGCTGCAGATCCCGAATGGTTCACAGGCCGCACTTCGTTTTCAGCATCTCCTGGATATCGCAAAAGCGGGCTTCATCGGCAACGCGATAATGGAGCCAGCCGCCGTCTCCGCAGGGGTATTTGTTGTCGATGCATTCCTGCGTTTCTTTTTCCATCCGATCATACACCGAGCGAAATTGTTCATTTGACAACCGGAGCATAATGGTAAAGCCGTCTTCCTCTGCAAACACGTTGCAGATCAGCTTTTTCTTTTTTCGATGGGCCACTGCCCAGCCGTAGTTGTTCCCGTAGGGAAAATCGATCTCCCGGGCGGTGTGACAGCTCTCGGACAGCCATTCGTTGAGCCGGATAAACAGCTCCCGGCTCTTGCCGCAGTGTGCAGCCATATCCTCAAATGTCGGTTTTTTCTGCTTGTCCAGCATTCTGGTGTTCATGACGATCCTCCCCGATTTGCCGATCTGCGCTTTCTCCGCCGAGAGCAGACAAACGCCGGTTAAGTTCTCTCCATTCTAAGGTCAGGACGCAGAAATGTCAAACAACTTGTCCAAAGCTCCGCCGGCCGTGCGCCTCTCAGCTGCTAAAAAACTTCAGCCGGCAGAAAAACAGGCTTTTTATGGCACGGCGCGCCGGGGCGGCAAAAACAATTTTTCTTTATGGGCCGCCATAGCCCCGCCGCGCCTGCCGCGCAGCAAGCGGGGCAAGAGCCCTAAAACAGCCCTTGCTTTGTGTCCGGGGGCAACCCGTATCATGGCCCCCCCTTTCCGCGGGCGGCGCGCAACAACAGCAGCGGCCCGCTGCTGCTCTTTGTCTCCCCGGCGCCGCGCCCCTCCCTTTTCCCGGCCGGGACGAGGCTGAAAAACACCCGGTACGGCGCTTCTCTCCGGGATGTCCCGGCGGCCTCCCCGCGCCGGGGGGGCTCGGGGGAGCCGTGGGGCCGTACCGCGGCCGGGACGGGGCCTCGAAAGTCCCGCTTTTCCGCCGCGCTCCCGGGCCGCCGCGCGGCGGCAGGCGCTATTTTTCAGGTGCCCGCGGCCGCTGTTTGTGGTATACTCATGACAGGAAATAATTCGGGAACGGGGGGATCGTGTGAAAAAGTTTTCGCGGACCTGCGCGGCTGCAGCCGCCCTTTTGCTGGGCGTCTGCCTGTGCGGGCCCCGGGCGGCCGCGGCCGGAGAAGAACAGCTGCGCTTCCCTGAGGACGGCAAGCTGAAGATCGCCGTTTTTGCAGACCTGCAGACGACCCAGAACGTCTCTCAAAATCTTCTCGACGGGCTGGAAGCGGTGCTGGACGCCGAACAGCCTGACCTTGTGCTCTATCTGGGCGACCAGGTGGAGGGCACCCATCCCCTCCTTCATCTGGGCGACAACGAGGCCCACGTAAAGCGGATCATCGACCAGGTGCTGGAGCCGGTGGTCAGCCGGGGCATCCCCTTTGCGGTGGTATTCGGCAACCACGACGCGCAGGACGCCGGGGTGCCGAAAGAGACGCAGATGGCCTATTACCGCAGCTTTCCCGGCTGCCTGGCCCTGGACGAGGGAGACGCTCTGCCCGGCTGCGGCACCTACAGCCTGCTCTATTACAGCGCCGACGGCAGCCGCCCGGCCCTCAACCTGTATCTGATCGACTCGCTGGAGTACGACGAGGGCGGCGGCTACGGCTGTGTGAGCAGGGAACAGATCGCCTGGTGCCGCACTGTGGGCGAGACGCTGACGCGGCTGAACGGCGGCCGCCCGGTACCGGCGCTGGCCTTTCAGCACATCATCGTGCCCGAGGTCTACAGCGCTTTTACCCAGGTGCGGGACAAAAATGTAGAGGGCGCGTTCGAGGGCCGGGGCGCCGGCGCCGGGCGCTGGTACACCGCGGGCCCTCCCGCCGTTGCCGGCGCGCTGCTGGAAGCCCCCTGCCCGCCCGACTACTCCAACGGGCAGTTCGCCACCTGGCTGGCCGCGGGCGACGTGAAAGCGGCCTTTTTCGCCCACGACCACCTCAACTCGTTCACCGCCACGCTGAACGGCATCGACCTGACGGCCTGCCCGGGCGCGACCTTTACCAGCTACGGCGACGATGCGGCCCGGGGCGTGCGCATCATCGAGATCGACGAGGACGAGATCCTGGAGGGCCGGTACGAAACGCGGGTCCTGCGCTTTTCAGAGTACTACCGGCCCGGCCTTTTCGCCGCCGTGCAGCGGTCTTTTGGCAGATACCGCATCTGGGACTATGCGCTGCTCTTCCTCTTTGGGGCGCTGGTGTTGGCCAATGCCGTTTTCTGGCCCCTGCACCTGCGGCGGCGCAGAAAAAAGCGGCTCGCCTCCGCCCCGGAGACGGCGGGCCGGAAAACCCGCGGCCCATCCCACTGACAAGCCCGCACCCGGCAAAAGCGCCGCGCAGCGGCTTTTTGTCCCGCGCGGGAGGAGAGCGTTCCCGCGGCAGGCGCCGGCGGGGCGAAAGGGCCGGCGTGCCCCGGCAAAAGCGCCCGGCGGCAGAAAAGGCCGGCTTTGAGGCCATATCCGCCGCCGGGGACGGCAATACTGTTTTAAAAAGCAGAGCAAAAGGAGGACCATCATGCTGGACTTCAAATTCGACACACAATTGCTCATCGAGGGCCAGGGCCTCTCAGAGGACGACATCGACGCCTATATCTCGCAGCACTTTGCAGGCGACTGCCTGCTTGCGGTGGGCGACGAGGAACTGATCAAGATCCACTTTCACACCAACGAGCCCTGGAAAGTGCTGGAATACTGCGCCTCGCTGGGCGAGATCCACGACATCGTCGTGGAGAATATGGAGCGGCAGGCAGAGGGCCTGTCGGGCTGACGGGCGCGCAAAATTTTTGAAAGACAGAGGAGAGGGACGCAATGAACGGGGCCAGCGAACGGCTGCAAAAGCAGATGGCTTTTATTCTGGAGGCCGACAAAGAAAAGTTTATTCAGCGGCAGACCTATCTGACCGATGGGGAGCGCAGGGAAAACGACGCCGAACACGCATGGCATCTGGCCCTGATGACCCTGCTGCTCAGCGAGTATGCAAACCGGGAGATCGACGTGCTGCGCACCTTATCCATGGTGCTGATCCACGATATCGTGGAGATCGACGCAGGCGACACCTACGCCTACGACCCGGTGGGCAGGCAGACCCAGCGTCAGCGCGAGACCGAGGCGGCGGACCGGCTGTTCGGCCTGCTGCCGGAGGACCAGTGCCGCAGGCTGCGGGACCTGTGGGAGGAGTTTGAGGCCGGTCAGACCCCCGAGGCGGCCTTTGCGCACGCCATGGACAACCTGCAGCCCACCATGCTCAACGCCGCAGCGGGCGGCAGGTCCTGGCTGGAGCACTCCACCCGCCTTTCCAGCATCCTGGAACGCCACGAGGGCACAAAGCGCGGTTCCCAGACGCTGTGGGAATTCTGCCGCGCGCAGTACCTGGAACCCAATGTGGAAAACGGAAAGATCACGGACGACTGCAGCGGAGAGAAGTAAACGAAAAAAGCAGGGGCGCGGCCCCTGCTTTTTTGTCGCCCAAAACACTACGCTCCGCGGGCAGACGCGTCCCGCGGGGCGGGGCCGCCGGTCTTTTCCTGCCGTCCCCCGCGGCGGAAGCCGGGCCGCAGCGCATACGCAAAAAGCGCAGTGGCAGGCGGCCTGCCGCCGCATTTTTTCTGCGGCGTCTCCACCGGCCATCCGGGTGCGCCGGCGCGCAGATCCTAACCGGCCGGCCCGCGCCTTACCGCCGAAAGGCATGCGCCCCCACGTTTTATCTCTGCCGCCCCCGGCAGGCAGCGCCTGCCGCTGCGCCGCCTGTTTTGCCCCGTCATTCAAACTCCGCCGCGCGCGCCCGCAGCGCCGCCGGGTCCAGCAGGCGATAGCCGCTTTGCTCCCGGCCCAGCAGCCCCTCCCGGCAGAGGGCGGTCATCATGCGCATCATGTGCCGGTAGCTGACGCCGATGGAACCGGCAAGGTCGGTGAGCGGCTCGCGGAACATGCCCCGGTCGGAGGCCAGCAGCAGATAGGCGCAAAGGCGCTCTTCCGCCGAGCAGAGCGCGGCGGCGCAGCGGCTGCGCGAGCTGTGCAGCAGCTTGGCGGAAAGATCTTCGGCCAGGCGCTTCACAAAAGCGGGGTTCCCTTTCAGGGCCGCCGCGCACCCGGGATAGGGCAGCGCGATGCACTCCACGTCGGTCACGGCCACCACGCCGGTGGCCGCCGTCAGCATGCCGTTCATCAGCTCGATATCCCCCATCACGCCCTCTGCGATGTAATAGCACAGGATCAGCGCCTTGCCGTCCCGGCTTTCGGCGCAGACCTTTGCCCGGCCGCGCTGCACCACATAAAAGCAGTCCAGCTGCGCCCCCTCGCGGATGATCGTCTCCCCCGCAGCATAGCGCAGGCAGACTGCCTGCGCCGCCTCCCGCGGGCCGAGATGATATTCCCGCAGCGTCTGCAGGTGCATCTCCTGCAGCGGTCCCCTCTGCATCGTGCCGCCCCCTCTGTGTTGAAATGGGGAATGCCCTTTTTCAGTGTGACATATGTCCTATGTCATTGTCAAGGCCGCGCTTATAATAAGGACAGGAGGTGACAGCAATGAACATGATCTTTTCCCTTTTGGGCCTTGTTCTCCTCCTGTTTGCCGCCGCTGCCGCCCTTTTGGCATGGAAGCGGCAGTCGGATCGCAAACAGAGGGAAGCAGCGGCCCGCCGCAAGCTCCGTCAGGATGCGGAGCGGGAGTATCAGGCGCATCTGGCCCAGCTCTGCTGGAATTACCGCGCCAAACACGCCCGGCGCACCGGCCACAGGCCCCTTGTTTTTCCGCCGGACGGCCGGGCGTCCTGAAAGCCCGGGCACATCCGGGAAAAGTGCTTTTCCCGCGCCCGACGCGCGCTGAGCCCGATCTCCCCTTTTGCTGAACGCCCGTCCCCGCCGCCTCTTTGAGGCACAGCGGGGACGGGCGTTCCTTCTTTAATAACAAAAACCGCCGCTCCTGCAAGGGGGACGCGTCCGCACAATTTTTTTGCCTCCGCCGCCGCACAGAGCGGGCCCGCCGGCGGGGAGCGCCAAAAAACAGGCCTGTCGGCGGGGCGGCCGGCCGCGGAACACGCGGCGCCGGGCAGAGTAGTCCCCCGCGGCTTTCCCGGCATTGGGGCAGCCGGTCTCAAAAAGCTGCGCCGCGTCCGCTTTTGCGCGCAGCCACAGCGTTCCCGCCCGCCGTTTTCCGATTTTTGCGGGCCTCAGCCGCTGCTGGGGAAGAAAGGCCGCAGCGCGCCCGCCACGACGTTCACCGGCATGCTCTGCAAAATGATGCGGCCGGGGCCGCGGACCACGGTGTTAAAAACGCCCTCGCCGCCGAACAGCATGTTTTTCACCCCCGGCACCGCCGTCACCTCGATCGAGCAGGTCTCGCTCATGGCCGCGAGATATCCGGTGTCCACCACCATCGACTGGCCGGGCGCCAGGTCGTACTGCACCGCGTGGCCGTCGATCTCGATAAAGGCCCGGCCGCTGCCCGAGAGCTTTTGCATGATGAAGCCCTCCCCGCCAAAAAAACCGGCCCCCGCCTTTTTCTGAAAAAAGATGGAAAGCTCCACCCCCGCCTCGCTGGCGAGAAAGGACTTCTTCTGGCAGATGATGCCGCTGCCCGGCGCGATGTCAAAGGGCATGATCGAGCCGGGGAAGCAGGAGGCAAAGGCGATCAGCCCCTGCTCTCCCACCGCGGTATAGCGGTTTTGGAACATCGACTCGCCGGAGAACATCCGCCCCAGCACTTTGCCCACCCCGCCGTTCGAGGTCGTCTCCATCTTCATGTTCGGTGTCATCCAGGCCATGGCCCCGCTCTCGGTGATCATGGTCTCCCCTGCCTCCAGCGTACAGGTCACCACCGGCAGCGGTGTGCCGTCGATCTTGTATTGCATTTGCCGCACTCTCCTTTTTCTATTTTTTTGTCCTGCTGCAACGGTAACGCGCCGCAGGGTTCCCTCCTTACGACAACAGCGGCGGGCGCAGGGCCTGCCGCTGTTGTCTGTCCCGCCGTCAGCGCAAAAAGCCGGGGCGCGGTCAGCCGCCCGCCCGGCACGCGGGTCAGGCGCTGACAAATTCCTCTACAATGCCCAGCAGGATCTTAACGCACAGGTCCATGTCCTCGGCGGTGATGTGTTCCCACGGGCCGTGAAAAGCATAGCCCCCGGTGCCCAGGTTGGGGCAGGGCAGGCCCCGATAGGAGAGGATCGAGCCGTCGGTGCCGCCGCGCACAGGGGTGACCGCCGGCGTGACCCCCAGCTTTTTCATGGCGGCCTGCGCCCGTTCCACCAGGTAAAAGTGGGGGCGGATCTTCTCTTCCATATTATAATAAGTGTCCGAGAGGTCCAGCACAGCGGTCCCCTCGCCGAAGCGGCGATTGACGGCCGCCACGGCGTCCCGCATCACCTGTTTGCGGCGCTCAAACCGCTGCCGGTCATGATCGCGCAGGATATAGCCCAGCGTGGCGCCCGCCACATTGCCGCTCATGCGGTCCAGATGGTAAAATCCCTCGTAGCCGCTGGTGTTCGCCGGGGTCTCCTCCGGCAGCAGGGCGTTCAGCTCCATCGCCACCAGCAGGGCATTTTTCATCACATCTTTGGCCGTGCCCGGATGTACCGACACCCCGTGGATGGTCACCTCCGCCGCCGCGGCGTTAAAAGTCTCATACTCCAGTTCGCCCGCCGCGCCGCCGTCCACCGTATAGGCCACCGGGGCGCCGAAGCCCACCACGTCAAAGCCGTGGGCCCCCCGGCCCACCTCCTCGTCCGGCGTAAAGGCCACGCAGACCTTGCCGTGGGGCCGCTTTTCCCGCAGCAGGGTCTCGGCCATGGTCAGGATCTCGGCGATGCCCGCCTTGTCGTCTGCCCCCAGCAGGGTGGTGCCGTCGCTGGTGATAAGGGTCTTTCCCCGCATCTCTGCCAGCTCCGGGAACCGCTGCGGCGAGAGGACCTCCCCGCTGCCCGGCAGGCACAGCGGGCCGCCGTCATAATCCCGGACCACCTGCGGCTTCACCCCCCGGCCGGAAAAGGCGGGCGCGGTGTCCATATGGGCCAGAAAGCCCACCGGCTGTACCTTTTCGCAGCCCGGCGCGGCGGGCAGCTCCCCATACAGCGTGCAGTTTGCCTCCAGCCGCACATTCTGCAGCCCCAGCCCGCGCATCTCCTCTTCCAGCATGCGGGCCAGGTCCCACTGGCAGGCGCTGGAGGGGGTGGAACTGCTGTCCTCATCGCTGTCCGTGGCCACCGTCACATATCTCAAAAGCCGTTCTGCCGCCGTCATCTCATCGTTCCTCCCTGCCTCTTTTTTTCATTTTTTTCTTTTTTTGCGCCCTTTTCCTGCGCGGCCGCGTCCTCCTGCGGCGCCCCGGACGCCCGCTCGATCTTCAGCCGCTCGATGCAGCGCTGGTTCGCGGCCAGGATCGTGCACAGCCAGCCGTCGGTCTTGAGCGGGATGACCTCGCCCTGGGCCGGGATGCGCCCCAGCATATTGGTGATAAAGCCATTCAGGGTATCGGAGTCGTCGTTTTCAAACAGATCGCTGCCCAGCAGCTGCTCCACCTCGTCGATCTCCAGCTCGCCGTCCAGCATCCAGCTGTCCTCCGACAGCTGGACGACGCCGGTCTCCTCGTCGTGCTCGTCGTCGATCTTGCCCACGATGGACTCCAGCAGATCCTCCATCGTCACCAGCCCCTCTGTGCCGCCGTACTCGTCCACCACAATGGCCATGCGCTGGCGGCGCTCTTTAAACTGGCGCAGCAGGCCGCTGCAGCGCATGCTCTCTGGCACGTAGGGCACGGGCCGCATAAAATCGGCCGCCGTTTTGTCCGCGCCGTCCTCCTGCCCCAGGGCGGGCAGGATGTCCTTGACATAGACGATGCCCACGATGTTGTCCAGGTCGCCCTCGTACACCGGCAGGCGGGAGAAGCGCTCCTCCCGCTGCAGCTCCACCAGCGCCGCCAGCGGGGCGGTGCGCTCCACCGCCGCGATATCGGTGCGGTGGGTCATGACCTCGCTGACATGCAGGTCGTCAAACTCAAAGATATTTTCGATCATGGCCCGCTCGTGCGGTTCCAGCGCGCCCGCCTCCTCGCCGGCCTCCACCATCATCAGGATATCCTCCTCGTCCACCGGCTCCTCCTCATTGGCGGCGCCGATGCCGAACAGCTTCAGCACCAGATTGGTGGAGAGGGCCAGAAATTTGACGAACGGGCGGCAGATGCGGTACATGCCCCAGACCACGCCCACCACCCTGAGCGCGACGGCGTCCGGGTCTTTCATGGCCACCCGTTTGGGCACCAGCTCGCCCAGGATCAGGGTGAAGTACGAGATGATGATGGTGATGACCACCAGCACCACGCTGCGCAGCACCCCGGCGGGCAGCGGCAGAAAGGAGAGCGCCCCCGTCACCGGCCCGGCAAAATTGTCCGCCGCCACGGCCGAGTTGAGAAAACCCGAAAGGGTCACCCCGACCTGAATGGTGGCCAGAAAATCGGAGGGCGAGTCGGTGATGGAGAGCAGCCGCCCGGCCGCTTTGTCGCCGTCCTCCGCCAGGCGCTTCATCTTCTGCGAGTTGATGGAGATGATCGCGATCTCGCTCATGGCGAAAAATGCATTGATGCCGATGAGGATCAAAATAAGCAGGATACTGGGCCAAACGTCCATGTGGGGAAACCAACCTCTTTCTGTGAGCCGGGCGGCGGTAGGCCGCGCCCCGGGGGCAAAGCCCCAAAAGCCGCGTTTGCCGCCGCGCAGGCGTTGTCTGTGGGCGCGGCCGGGTCCCGGCGCGCCCCGCGGATAAAAAGTCCTGATCTACTGAAATGGTATCAAAACGCGGCGCTCCGCGTCAAGCCGCGCCCGGGCAGTTGCGGCCGCGCCCGTCCGCGCCAAGCCCGGCGCGGGCGGGCGCAGCGGGGATTTTCCGTCTATTCCCTTTCCTTTTCCGCTATTTTGCCCGTTTTGGGGCGTTTTACCAGAAAGCCCGGCCCGCCCCTTTTGTCCCTGCCCGCCGCCGGGCTGCGCGGCTGTATAACCGGCGCCTGATCTGGCAACCGTGATTATCACGGGACGCCGCTGCGCCGCAGGCGGGATCTGCAGTTTTAAGCGGGCTGTTTTCTTGTCTAGCGGGGGCTGATATGGTATACTGGGTAAGGTTATATTTCGACGGCATATCCCGGAGTATTTTTAAAACGGGCATATTTTTTACATTTTTATGCCGTGTCGCGCACAGAGCGCGGGAGAGGGACGAAGTATGGACAGCATTTTCAAGGATAAGACTCTTCTGATCACCGGCGGTACCGGCAGCTTCGGCAACACGGTGCTCAAACATTTTCTCTCCACCGATATCGGGGAGATCCGCATTTTTTCCAGGGACGAAAAAAAGCAGGACGACATGCGCCACGACTATCAGCTGCGCTTCCCCCATCTGGCGGGCAAGCTGAAGTTCTACATCGGCGACGTGCGCAACCGCGACAGCATCCACGCCGCCATGGGCGGGGTGGATTTCATCTTTCACGCCGCGGCCCTCAAGCAGGTGCCCAGCTGTGAATTTTTCCCCATGGAGGCGGTGCGCACCAACATCGTGGGCACCGACAACGTGCTGGCCGAGGCCATTGAGGCCGGGGTGAAAAAGGTGGTCTGCCTCTCCACCGACAAGGCGGCTTATCCCATCAACGCCATGGGCATCTCCAAGGCCATGATGGAAAAGGTCATCGGCGCCCGGGCCCGCACCGTCAGCGCGCAGGACACCACCATCTGCTGCACCCGCTACGGCAACGTGATGGCCAGCCGCGGCAGCGTCATCCCGCTGTTTGTCGACCAGATCCGGGCGGGCAAGCCCATCACGGTGACCAACCCCAACATGACCCGTTTTCTGATGAGCCTGGACGAGGCGGTCGCGCTGGTGGTCTTTGCCTTCGAGCACGCAGAACCCGGCGACCTCTTCGTACAAAAGAGCCCGGCCTCCACCATCGGCGACCTGGCCAAGGCCATGCAGCAGCTGTTCGGCGACACCGGCGTGCGCATCATCGGCGACCGCCACGGCGAAAAGCTGTACGAGACGCTGCTCACCAGCGAGGAGCGGATGCACGCCACCGACATGGGCGGCTATTTCAAGGTGGCGGCGGACACGCGCGACCTGAACTACGACAAATATTTTGTCGAGGGCACCCTGCCCGAGGGCGAGCCCGAATCCTATACCAGCCACAACACCACGCGGCTGGACGTGCCGGGCATCGTCGACAAGCTGATGACCCTGGACTATATCAAAGAAGAGCTGGCAAAGGAGTGAGCCCATTGGCCGCACAGTCTCGGCCCCTGCAAAAAGGGGACCCCATCCTGGTGACCGGCGCGGACGGTTTTGTGGGCCGCAACCTGGTGCTTGCGCTGCAGAACCGGGGCTACACCAACGTCCTGCGCTTTGACCGCGGGAACACCGACGCCGAGCTGGCCGCTTTTTGCGCGCAAGCCCGTTTTGTCTTTCATCTGGCCGGGGTCAACCGCC
The DNA here is from genome assembly GCF_014287275.1 of Anaerofilum hominis. Classification (GTDB taxonomy): domain Bacteria; phylum Bacillota; class Clostridia; order Oscillospirales; family Ruminococcaceae; genus Pygmaiobacter; species Pygmaiobacter hominis. The sequence continues at coordinate 282,000 of NZ_JACONZ010000002.1, read as the reverse complement.
CCCGGGACCCCAGTGAATTCTACGACGGCAACAGCGACCTGACCGCCCGCCTGTGCGCCCTGCTGGCCGGGGCGGGGGGCCGCTGCCCGGTGCTGATGACCAGCAGCATCCAGGTGGGCAACGGCAGCGATTACGGCAACAGCAAGGCCCTGGCGGAACAGCAGCTGGTGCGGTACAGCCACGACACCGGCGCCCCCGTCCACTTGACCCGCATGCCCGGCGTGTTCGGCAAATGGTGCCGCCCCAACTACAACAGCGTTGTGGCCACTTTCTGCCACAACATCGCCGCCGGGCTGCCCGTGCAGGTGCGCGATCCCGCATTTTCGCTGCCGCTGGTCTACATCGACGACGTGGTGGACGCCCTTGTCGGCGTTTTGGAGGGGCGCAGCCTGCCCGACCCCGAACGCCCGGGCTATTTTGCCATCGCCCCGGTGCATGAGACCACGCTGAGCTGGCTGGCGGACACCATCCGCTCGTTTGCCGACAGCCGCGGCACGCTGCAGGTGCCGGACCTGTCCGACCCCCTGACCAAAAAGCTCTACAGCACCTATCTGTCCTATCTTGAGCCGGAGAGCGGCTTCAAATACCCGCTGAAGACGCACGCGGACGCGCGCGGCAGCTTTACCGAATTTCTGCGCAGCCCGGACCGGGGCCAGGTCAGCGTCAACGTCAGCCGCCCCGGCATCGTCAAGGGCAACCACTGGCACGACACAAAAAACGAAAAGTTCCTCGTCGTATCCGGCCGGGCCTGCATCCGCTTCCGCCGGGCCGACGGCGGCCCTGTTTACGAGTATCACGTCTGCGGGGAGAAACTGGAAGTGGTGGACATCCCCACCGGCTACACCCACTCCATCGAAAACGAGGGCGAGGGCGACCTGGTGACCGTGATGTGGGCCAACGAGTGTTTTGACCCGGACCATCCCGACACCTGGCCCCTGCCGGTGACCGGGGACTGACGCGGCCCTGCCGCCGTTTTCCGGCCGTCTGTTTCGGCCTTTTGCGGCGGGCGTTTCTATCCCGGGGCGGCCGGACCGGCCGCAGGCTGTCTTTTCAGCCCTCCGGCCTTTCCGGGCCGCGGTCCTCAAACCCGGCGCCGGGCTGCCCCGCGCATCCGGGCGGCCAAAACTTTCCCACGGAGGCTGTGATAAAATGAAAAAACTGAAGCTCATGACCATCGTCGGCACCCGGCCCGAGATCATCCGGCTGTCGGAGGTCATCAAGTGCTGCGACCGGTACTTCGACCATCTGCTGGTGCACACCGGCCAGAACTACGATTACCGTCTGAACGGCATTTTTTTTGAGGATCTGGGGCTGCGCCAGCCGGACCATTACCTGTCCTGCGTGGGCAGGGATCTGGGCGAGACGATGGGCGGCATCATCGCGAAGAGCTATGAGCTGATGGTGAAAGAGCGCCCCGACGCGGTGCTGCTGCTGGGCGATACCAACAGCGCCCTGTCCGCCATCTCGGCAAAACGGCTGAAGATCCCCATCTTTCACATGGAGGCGGGCAACCGCTGCTGGGACTGGAACGTGTCTGAGATGATCAACCGCAAGATCGTGGACCACATCAGCGACGTCAACCTGCCCTATACCGAACATTCCCGCCGCTATCTGCTCAGCGAGGGGCTGGACGGCAAGACGATCTTCGTCACCGGCAGCCCCATGCGCGAGGTGCTGGCCGCCCACGCCGCAGCCATAGAGGACAGCCGGGTGCTGGAAGAGCTGGGCCTTGCGCCCGGCCGGTACATCCTGCTCTCCGCCCACCGGGAGGAAAACATCGACAACGAGGAAAATTTCATGTCCCTCATGGGGGCGGTGAACCGCATTGCCGAGCACACGGGCATGCCGGTGATCTACTCCTGCCACCCGCGCAGCCGCAAGTACATCGAAGCGCGGCAGTTCCGGTTTCACTCGCTGGTGCGGGAGATGCAGCCTTTCGGCTTTCTCGACTACAACAAGCTGCAGAAAAACGCCTACTGCGTGCTGTCCGATTCCGGCACCTTGTCGGAGGAGAGCGCCATGCTGGGCTTTGCCGGGGTGCTGATCCGCACCAGCACCGAGCGCCCCGAGGTGCTGGACAAGGGCAGCGTGGTGATCGGCGGCATCCGCGGCGACGACGTGGAACAGGCCATGGAGCTGGCTGTTGCGATGCGGGACAACGCAGAGCCGGTGGTGATGGCGGAAGACTATGCCGACCTCAACGTTTCCGTAAAGGTGGTCAAGCTGATCCAGAGCTATACCAAGATCGTCAACGAGACGGTGTGGCTCAAGCGCTGAGCCGCCGCGGGCACAGAGAAAGAGCAGCGGCCCGCGCTTTGGCGCGGCGCGCGGGACCTTTGAGATCTTTTCCCGCACTGGCGGCCCCGCCCGCTTTTGTTCTCTTTTCCAGACCGCCGCAGCGGCGGCGCGCGCCCCGTTTTTTCATCTTCTGCCAAAAGGTGGTGTCGTATTGCCCAAAAGGATCCTGGTCGTCAGCCAGCACTATTGGCCCGAGACCTTTCGCAGCACCGACGTCTGCCAGGGCTTTGCCGAACTGGGCTACGAGGTGGACGTGCTCTGCGGGCTGCCGAACTACCCCAAGGGGGAGCTGTTCCCCGGCTACGGCTTTTTTAAGCGGCGGCGGGAGACCCGCGGCGGGGTGGAGATCTTCCGCGCCTGGGAGGTGCCCCGCAAGGGGAATACCGGCCCGCGCATCTTCTGGAACTATGTCTCCTTCCCCTTTTTTGCGGTTTTTGATCTGCTGCGGCTGCACGGCCGCCGTTACGACGCGGTGTTCTGCTACGAGACCAGCCCGGTGCTGATGGCTTTTCCGGCGATCGTGTACGGCAAACTGCACCGGGTGCCCACCACCATCTATGTGCTGGACCTGTGGCCCGAAAACCTCTACTCCGTGCTGCCCATCAAAAACCGCGCCCTGCGCGCGCTGGCCTTTGGCGTCTCCCGCTGGCACATGCGGGCGGCGGACCGGCTGATCGCCATGTCCCCCGGGCTGCGGCAAAAGCTGATCGAGCGCACCGGCAAGCGCACCGGCGACGTGGCCGTGGTGCCCCAGTACTGCGAGGACCTCTACACCCGCGACGTGGAGGACGAGGCGCTGCGCGCCCGTTTTGCAGACAAGTTCAACGTGGTCTTTGCGGGCAATTTTTCCCCCGCCCAGTCGCTGGACACCCTGGTAGAGGCCGCGCTGTGCCTGCGCCGGCGCGGGGAGCAGGGCATCCGGTTCATCCTGGTCGGCGACGGCATGAGCCGCGAGACCCTGCTGGAGCGGATCAGCGCCGAGGGGCTGGACTCTTATTTTGCCTATGAGGGGCCGCATCCCGCAGAGGACGTGCCCCGGTACCACACGCTGGCCGACGCGCTGGTCGCCTGTCTGGCGGGCACTGAAGATCTCGGCCTGACCATCCCCGCCAAGATCACCAGCTACTGCGCCGCGGGGCGGCCGGTGCTGGCCAGCATGGACGGCGAAGGCGCCCGGGTCGTGCAGGAGGCGGGATGCGGTTTTGCCAGCCCGGCCGGCGACGCGGAGGCGCTGACGGAAAACCTGCTGCGGCTGTACCGCATGTCCCCCGGCGAGCGCGCCGAGCTGGGCCGGCGCGGACGCGCTTACAACGCCGCCCACTTCGACCGCAAGACGCTGCTGCGGCAGCTCACCGACTTTATACTCGGCGGGGAACAGCCCTCTGCCGGGGACTGCTGACCGACCGGAGGTGCATCCGCTTTTGAAGATTTTGGTAATGATCCCCTGCTACAATGAAGAGGAAAATCTGGAACGGGTCGTGACCCGTCTGAAAGAGACCTGTCCCGAGGTGGACTATCTCATCGTCAACGACTGTTCCACCGACCGCAGCCGTGAGATCTGCGACGAAAAGGGCTACAGCTATATCTCGCTGCCCGTCAATCTCGGCATTGGCGGCGGTGTGCAGAGCGGCTATCTCTACGCGGTGGAGCGGGGCTACGATGTGACGGTGCAGATGGACGGCGACGGCCAGCACGACCCCGCTTATCTGCGCGCGCTGGTCCAGCCGGTGCTGGACGGCAGTCTGGATATGGCCATCGGCAGCCGCTTCATTACCAAGGACGGCTTCCAGTCCAGCCCGCTGCGGCGGCTGGGCATCAACATCATCAGCCTGTTTATCCGGGTGCTCACCGGCAAAAAGGTGCGGGACACCACCAGCGGTTTTAGGGCCTGCAACCGCGCCCTGACCGAATTTTATGCCCGCCATTACGCCCAGGACTACCCCGAGCCCGAGGCCATCGTGGCCGCGCTGGCGGCGGGCTACCGGGTGGGCGAGGTGCCGGTGGTGATGGAAGAGCGCATGGGCGGCACCTCCAGCATCCGCTCTTTCAAATCCGCTTACTACATGGTCAAGGTCTGCCTGTCCCTGATCGTCTACCGGCTGTCCTTTTCCCGGCGGCGGCGCCGGCAGTGAGCCGCGTCATCCCCATCCTTTTGAGGTGAAGTAAAATGGATATTATGTTCCCGGCATTCCGGCTGGCGATGATCCTGGGGGTCCTGCTCTATCTGGGCGTCATCTTCTACCTGCTCAAAAAGCAGAAGCTGGGCGTACAGTATGCCATCATCTGGCTGATCTCCGGCTTTGTGCTGCTGATCTTCGCCCTGTTCCCCTATATCGTGCTGGTGATGGGCGACCTGCTGCATGTGCTCAACCCGGTCAATTTCGTCTTTATGGTGATCCTGGCCTTTGTGCTGCTGATCCTGCTCTCCCTCTCGGCGGTGGTCAGCGGTTTCGCCCTGAAGATCAAGTCCCTCACCCAGAATGCCGCCCTGCTGGAGCGGCGGATCCGCGAGCTGGAAAGCGGACGGGAGAACGCCGGGGAGGACGCGGGCCAAAAGCCCGGCCCCGGCCGTCACTGAACCGCATCCCCCTACGCCGCTGCGGCGCGGCGAATCCATGAGTTGAGGTTTTGGTGGTATGACGGAGACATTCACAAAGCAGGTGCAGGAGCTTTGGCGCTTTCTGCAGCAGGAGATCTTCAGCCAGCCCTTTTCCCTGCAGTCGGTCGGGGACTGGCTGGGCGGCCTGCTGCAAAAGGGGATGAGCTTTAATTCCCTTGCCTTTCTGCTCTTTTTCCCGCTCTGCGTGCTGCTTTATTATCTGCTGCCAAAGGCCGCGCGCAACCTTTGGCTGCTGGTGTGCAGCTATTTTTTCTACTATTTTGCGACCGTTGCGGGCGGCCGTGCACACCCCGCCGCGCTGGCCGTTCTGGCGCTGCTCACCCTTGTCACCTACCTGCTGGGGCTGGCCCTTGACCGGCCCGTCTCCCGCAGCGCGCGCCGGCTGCTGCTGGCCGCCGGCGTGCTGGCCAATATCGGCGCGCTGATCTATGTAAAGTACACCTCTTTTTTCGCCTCGCTGCTGAACGGGTGGTTCGGCTGGTCTCTCAAGGCCGCCCCCGCGCTCTCCCCGGTGTGGATGATCGGTTTGAGCTTTTACACCCTGATGGCGGTGGGGTATCTGGCCGACGTCTACCGCGGCGTCTCGCCCGCGGAAAAAAGCCCGGTAAAATGCGCGCTGTTCCTCTCGTTCTTCCCCCAGGTGGTGTCCGGCCCCATCAGCCGCAGCGGCGATCTGCTGCACCAGATGAACCGGGTCCACCGCTACGACTGCGCCATGGTCAGCCAGGGCCTGCGGCAGATGCTGTGGGGATACTTCAAAAAAATGGTGATCAGCGAGAACGCCGCCGCCATCCTCAAGCTGGCCTTTTCGTCCCCCGGGTCCTATAATGGTTTTCAGCTGCTGGTGTCCGCCCTGCTGTATGCCGTGCAGCTGTACGCCGACTTTTCCGGCTACTCCGACATTGCGCTGGGCGCCGCACGCTGCCTGGGCTTCAAGCTGCCCGGCAACTTCCGCCGGCCCTACGCGGCCCGCACCATCGGCGAATTCTGGGACCGCTGGCACATCTCGCTCTCCAGCTGGCTGCGGGACTATCTCTATATCCCCCTGGGCGGCAGCCGCAGGGGGGTGGCGCGCGCCTGCGCCAATACGCTGATCGTTTTTCTGGTCAGCGGCCTGTGGCACGGCGCCGGGCTGACCTTTTTGGTCTGGGGCGGTCTGCACGGTCTGTATAATGTGATCTCGCGGCTCACAAAGCCCCTGCGCCTCACCGTGAACCGGCTCACCCGGCTGAACCGCTGCAAACGGCTGCACCATTTTCTGCAGCGCGCAGCGACCTTTTGCATGGTGACCTTCGCCTGGATCTTCTTCCGGGCTGACAGTCTGGACAAAGCGCTGCTCTTCATCTACCGCCTGCCTGTGCAGCTGGGGCGCACTCTGGCCAGCTGGACGGCGGTGGACCGCGCCCTTGCGGGGATCGGCTTTTACGCCAACAACGGTGCGGCGCTGGTGTGCGCCATCCTGCTGATGTTCGTCGCCGAAGCGCTGGAGCGGCGGCGGCCGCTGGCGGAGGCGGTTGGCCGCTGGCCTTTTGCGCTGCGCTGGGTGGGATACTATCTGCTGTTGCTGGGCATCCTCTTTTTCGGTGTTTTCGGCGCCACCCCCTTTATCTACGGACAGTTTTAAACCTGTCGAAAATTAGTATTTGTAGAGCAAAAGGCTCCTTTTTAACAAAAAAGGAGCCTTTGCGTCTGCCCGGTGCGCCTGTGCCGTTCTCCCGCGCTTGGTTTTTTCCCTGATCCCTGGGTCCCGCATTTTGCCCTGCGCCCGGCTTTTCAGGCTTTCCGGCGCAGCCCCGCCGATGTGCTGCCGCGTCTGCCCTGTCCCAAAAGGCTGCGCCGCGTCCGCATCCACCTGACCGGCATCGGGCCTCCACCCGCAAAAGGCAAAGAGAAGCCGGCCCTTTTACACTTTTCTCTCAAAACTCCGGCAGTGGAAAAAACGTCTGTTTGGGCCGGCAGAGGGAGCGCTGTTTTTTACCGCGATCTGAAACAGGAGTGGAACAAACTGTGATCTGTTACAAAAGCTGCTGTGCGGAGGATATCCGCGAAGGGCTGTTTGAGGGCTTTCTGCGCCGCCAGAACGTAACGAAATGCTGGCGGAAAGAAAACGGGGAGTGGACCGTCAAAGACGATCCTTTCATCGACGACTGGTCGGAAAGCGACCGCCGGGCCCTGCTCGTCCATTTGAGAGAGCTGCTGGCAGCCGGCGGGTTCGTCTGCGCCGCGTTTGACCAGGGGCGGCTGAAAGGGTTTGCCTCCGTGAGCCCTGCGTGGTTCGGCGCCGGCCGGGAGTACCTTGACCTGACCAACCTCCACGTTTCGGAAGATCTGCGCAGGAACGGCGTCGGGAGAACACTTTTCTTGACGGCGGCGCAGTGGGCAAAGAGAAAAGGCGCAAAAAAGCTTTATATCTCCGCGCATTCCGCCGTGGAGAGCCAGGCCTTTTACCGCGCTATGGGCTGCCGCGAGGCGGAGGTCTGCAATCAGAAACATGTCGAAGAGGAACCCTTTGACTGCCAATTGGAATACCTGCTGTGAGAGAGCGGCCCCGGCGATCCGATGGAAGGAGGCGGCACCGGGCGCCGGTGCGGAAATGCCCCGTGCGGCGGCCCTGCCGGGGAGGCGGCGGATATCTCCCGCTTTTTCCTGCCCTGCATCAAAGAGGAGCTACCGGCCTGCCGCCGGTAGCTCCTCTCTTTTTTATTGCCGCGTCCCGCCTGTCTGCCGCGCCGCGGGAAAGCCGCCGCGCGTTTTTGTTTTGGGACGCCTTGCCGCCGGTTTCCCTTTTGTCCCGAAAGCGGGCTGCCTTTATTGCAGGGCCCCGCTCTTTTTCAGCCGCATGGCGGCCAGCAGCAGTCCCGCGCGGCTGGCCGCAAAATTCAGGCCGCCCTGCAGATAGGCGGTGTAGGGGGCCCGCATGGGCCCGTCGCAGGACAGCTCGATGCTGCTGCCCATCGTAAAAGCGCCCGCCGCCATGATCACCTCTGCGTCGTATCCCGGCATGGGACAGGGCTCCGGGGTGACGAAGCTGTCCACCGGGCTGCCCGCCTGTACCCCCTGGCAGACAGCCGTCAGCCCCTGCGGGCTGCCGGTCTCGATGCTGGTGATGATGTCGTTGCGGTCCGCGTCATAGGCCGGGGAGGTCTGATAGCCCAGCAGGCTGAACAGACTGCTGGCGTAAACGCTGGTCTTGAGCGCCTCGGCGGTGACGCCCGGGGCGTAATACAGGCCCAAGTACAGCTGGCGCAGCACGTCCATGGTGCAGCCCAGCTCCCGCCCGGTGCCGGGCGCGGTCAGGCGGTGGCCGCACAGCTCCACCAGGTCGGCCCGGCCCGCGATATAGCCGCCGGTGGGGGCGATGCCGCCGCCCGCGTTTTTGATCAGGCTGCCGATCATCAGGTCCGCGCCCACGCTCACCGGCTCGTCCTTTTGGGTGAACTCGCCGTAGCAGTTGTCCACCATCACGATCACTTCGGGGTTTGCCCGCTTTGCCGCCTGGGCGATGGAACCGATGGTCTGCAGCGACAGGGCCGGGCGGCTGGCATAGCCCCGGCTGCGCTGGATATAGCAGACCTTGGCGCCGCGGCTCTTTTCCTCAACGGCCGCAAGGTCGGGGCTGCCGTCCGGCCCCAGCTGGGCCTCCTCATAGCGCACGCCGAACTCGGCCAGGCTGCCCAGACGGCTGCCGTCCAGGCCGATGACCCCCCCCAGCGTGTCGTAGGGCCGCCCGGTGGCGGCAAACAGGGTGTCCCCTGCCCGCAGCACCCCGAACAGCGCCACCGCCAGGGCATGGGTGCCGGAGAGAAAATGCGGCCGGCAAAGGGCGTCCTGCGCCCCCACCGCAGCGGCGAACACCCTGTCCAGCATATCCCGGCCGCGGTCATCATAGCCATAGCCGGTGGTGCCCACAAGGTGGCTGCCCGCCACGCCGCAGCTGGTAAAGGCCCTGAGCATCTTCCACTGATTGTGCTCCTTGATCTCCTCGATGGCGGCAAACCGCGCCGCGCACCGCTCCATGGCCTGCCGGTCGATCTCCAGCAGCTCGTCCGAGACGTCAAAAAAATCCTGGATCATCTGTTTTGTGTTCTCCTTTGTTTTTCCGGCCGCAACAGGGCCTTTTTTCATCGATGCCGCGCAGCCGCATCGCCGGGCGGGCAGACGGCTTCCACCGCCGTGCCGGACGCGGCAAACCCCAGCTTTTCATAAAATCCCCGCAGCGGCTCCCCGCACAGCAGCCGCACCGGCCGTCCCCCGCAGGCGCGGGACAGCCCCAGGACCAGCGCGGCCGCATAACCGTGTCCGCGGGCCCCGGGCCGTGTCGCCACAGCCGTGAGATAAGCGCCGTCCGGCCGCAGGCTGTACAGCCCGGCCGTGGCCAGCGGCACGCCGTCCCGCTCCACCGTCCAGATCAGGGCCAGCCCCCGCGCCCGCCGGGCGCAGGCGTCGGCATACCAGCCGTCCGGGTCCGCCCCCTCCAGCAGGCCGCTCTCCCTCAGCCGCCACAGCGAGGGCTGCCGCTCCAGACGCACACCCTGCGGCAGAAGAGAATCCGGCCCCGCATCGCTGTCCGCTGCCGGGGGCTGCCGCAGCTCCATTTCGATCAGCGCCCGCTGCTGCCAGCCGGGCGGGCAGATCCCGCGGGAGCACAGCCGCTCCACCCCCGCAAAGCGCAGGAAAGCGGCCAGCTCCTCCGCCTCCGCGGCCTCCTGCCGCCCGCAGAGCAGCGCTCCGCCGCCCTGCACCAGCAGGGCGGCGGAGCGGCCGGCGCGGTAAAAGCCGCAGGCCCGGGGATGCTCTCCCCAGCAGTCAAAGGCGGTAGCGATGCGGCCGCCGAAAAGCGGATCGCGCTGCAAAAGGGCGGCAAAAGCCTCCCTGTCCCCCTCTGCGACCCGGGCGATCATTCGGGCAGAGCGTTGACCAGCCGCTTGAAATCCCGGCCCCGCACCTCAAAATTCGGGTATTTGTCAAAGCTGGCAGAGGCCGGCGAGAGGGAGACCACGTCCCCGGGCACGGCGCGCCGCCGGGCGGTCTCCACCGCCTCGGCCATATCCTGCGCGTGTTCGATGACCAGCCCGCTGCCGGCAAAGCCGGGGCATTCCCTGACCGCTTTTTCGATGATGGGGCCGGTGTCCCCCATCAGGATCAGCACCTTGACATGGGCAAGGATCTCCGGCGCCAGCGGCTCGTAGGGGATGTGCTTGTCATAGCCGCCCGCGATGATGATGATCTTCTGGTCAAAGCTGCGCAGCCCGGCGATGGTGCGGGTGGGGCTGCTGGCGATGGAATCGTTGTACCACTGCACCCCGTGCAGCAGCCGCACCGGCTCGATGCGGTGCTCGACCCCGGCAAATTCCCGTGCCACCTTTGCCATGGTCTCAAAGCGCACCTCGCCCGCCACCGTAGCGATGGCGCCCAGCAGGTTTTCCACATTGTGCAGGCCGCGCAGCCTGACCTCGCTGCGGTTGAGCACGGGGGTCACGACCCCGTCTTTCGCAAAGCAGAGGTCCCCGTTTTCTGCCAGAAAGGCCCCCCGCGCCACCTGATGGAGCCGGCTGAACCAGTAGGTATCGCCCACCACGTCCTTTGCCATGGCGCGGGTGATCTCGTTCTCGTAGCCCAGCACCGCTTTGCTGCCCGGCCGCTGGTGCAGCAGGATGTTGCGCTTGGCGTCGACATATTCTTCCATGTCCCTGTGATGGTCCAGATGGTTCGGGGTGACGTTGGTCACCAGGGCCACATCGGGGGAGGTGTGCATCGAGATCAGCTGAAAACTGGACAGCTCCACCACGGCCACGTCGTCGGGCCGCACCGTGTCCACCACCGGCAGCAGCGCCCGCCCCAGGTTGCCGCCGAGATGCACCGTCCTGCCCTCGGCCCGGAGCATCTCGGCGATGAGGGTGGTGCTGGTGGTCTTGCCGTCCGAGCCGGTCACGGCATAGATCCTGCAGGGGCAAAGCTCAAAAAACAGCTCCATCTCGCTGGTGACCTCGGCCCCCTCGGCCCGGGCCTGCTGCAGGGCGGGGGTAAAATACTCAAACCCCGGGGTGCGCAGGATCATATCCTGGCCCCTGAGGCCGTCGAGATAATCCTGCCCCAGCGAGAAGCGCACGCCCAGCGCGCGCAGTTCTTCTCCCAGGGGGCCGAACTCCTCCACCGAACTCTTTTGATCACAGAGGGTCACGACCGCCCCCTGTCTTGCAAAGAGCGGCAGCAGCTCCCGGTGGGAGACCCCCGCGCCGATAAATGCCACCCGTTTGCCTGCAAGCCCTTCAAAAAAGAGCTCCGCCTTTGTCTTCATTTCCGCAAGACCCCTCTTCCCTGTTTCATCTGGCCCGGCGGCCGGCGGCGGACGCAAAGCGATCCGCGCCGGTCCATAGCCTTACCATTATAATATGAAAGGATGAGCCAATCAAGCCCGGCTTAGACGCAGGGGAGCGTTCCGTCCCTGCGCCGCGCAGGATGCGGACGCGCCCCGATACCGCGAAAAGAGCGGTCTTTCCACGCGCCCACACTGTGTTTTTTCAGAGAGCGGGAGAGCAAGTTTCCCGCGCCGCGGTTGCGCAGGCTCGCCCGCGTGCCGCCCGCTGTCGCATCCCCCGGGCACAGGCGTTCGCGGCCCTCTTCCCGTTTCAGCGGCGTCTTTTCCGCCGTGTACCCTCCCCCGGCCTGTAAAAGGCCCGTTCTCCCCGCCCGGGCACGGCGCGCTGCGCCTTTTGCCGGTCCGGTACGCCGCCGCGCCGGGCGGTGCGGAAAGTTCCCGCCGGGCCCGCCTCTCCGCGCCCTTTTCTCCAAATTTTTTCTTGCTCCGCGATGCTGTCATGTGCTACAATAGGACACAATAAAAATTAAGCAAAATATACAAATTCCGGGAGGGGTACCTTTGGCGGATTTCGATCTGAAAGAGCTGTTCGGCAGCCGGCTGTTCGACGACCGGGTGATGCGCTCGCGGCTGCCCGGCAACGTCTACGAATGCCTGCGCGTCATCCGCGACGAGGGTGGGGAGTGGGACCCCGCCGTGGCCGACGTGGTGGCCGAGGTGATGAAAAACTGGGCCATGGAACTGGGCGCCACCCACTATGTGCACTGGTTTTCGCCCATGACCGGCACCAACAGCGGCAAGCACGACGCTTTCATCGACGGGGTGGATTTCGGCCAGCCGCTGCTGAGCTTTTCCGGCAAGATGCTCTCCAAAGGCGAGCCCGACGCCTCCAGCTTTCCCTCCGGCGGGCTGCGCGCCACCTTTGAGGCCCGCGGCTATACCACCTGGGACCCCACCTCTCCGGCCTTTGTGCTGGGCACCACCCTGTACATCCCCACCGCTTTCTGCGCCTATACCGGCGAGGCGCTGGATCAGAAGACCCCGGTGCTGCGCAGCATGCAGGCCCTGAACAAGCAGGCCCTGCGGGTACTGCGGGCACTGGGGGACAAGGCGGTGATCTCGGTGCGCCCCACCGTCGGCGCCGAGCAGGAATATTTTCTTGTGGACAAAGAGCTGTTTGACAAGCGGCTGGACCTGAAAGTCTGCGGCCACACGCTGATGGGCGCCCGCCCGCCCAAAGGGCAGGAGCTGGACGACCACTACTACGGCAGCATCAGCGAGCGGGTGCGCGCCTTTATGCGCGAGCTGGACGAGGAGCTGTGGGCGCTGGGCGTGCCCGCCAAGACCGAGCACAACGAGGTCGCCCCCGGCCAGTACGAGCTTGCCAGCGTCTTTGCCAGCTCCAACATCGCCTGCGACCACAACCAGATCATGATGGAGCTGATGCGCAAGGTGGCGCTGCGCCACGGCTTTGCCTGCCTGCTGCACGAAAAGCCCTTTGCCGGCGTCAACGGCAGCGGCAAACACAACAACTGGTCCCTTTCCACCGACCGGGGCGAAAACCTGCTCAAGCCCGGCAAGGATCCCGCCGGCAACCCGCGCTTTCTGCTGTTTTTGAGCGCGGTGATCGAGGCGGTGGACCGCTATGCCGATCTGCTGCGTCTGGCCGCTACCTGCCCGGGCAACGACGACCGGCTGGGCGGCAACGAGGCCCCGCCCGCTGTGGTCTCCATCTTTTTGGGCGACCCGCTGGTAAAAGTGCTGGACGCCGTGGCCACCAGCCATGAGGTGCAGGGCGGCGAGCGCAAAAAGCTGCTCACCGGCGTCAAAAGCCTGCCGCTGGTAACGCTGGACGACTCTGACCGCAACCGCACCTCCCCCTTTGCGTTTACCGGCAACAAGTTTGAATTCCGCATGGTGGGTTCCTCCCAAAGCATCGGGCTGGTCAATGCCGTGATCAACGGCGTCGTTGCAGACACGCTGCGCGGTTATGCCGACCGGCTGGAAGCCGCCGCAGACCCGCAGGCCGAGCTGATGCAGATCGTGCGGCAGGCCTGGGTGGAGCACAGCCGCATCGTCTTTAACGGCAACAACTATTCTGAGGAATGGGCCGCAGAGGCACGGCGGCGCGGCCTGCCCTGTCTGGACCACATGGCCGCCGCAGCCCGCGCCTTTGTCGACCAGAAAAACGTGGAGATGTTTGCCCGCACCAAGATCTTCACCCCCGGCGAATGTCACAGCCGCTATGAGGTGCTGCTGGAGCGGTATGTCAAGACCACCCATATCGAGGCCCTGACCATGCTGGAGATGGTGGACCGCAGCGTGCTGCCCGCCTCGATCGAGTTTATGGGCCGCATCGCCCGCAGCAGCTATTATGCCGGGCAGGAGGGGGTCTCCAGCCGCGCCACCGTACAGCTCGTCAAGCGGCTGGCCACGGGCATCGACGCGATGGAGGCCGCGCGCGACCGCCTTGCGGCAAAGGTCAAAGGCATGAAAACCCGGGACGCCCAGCAGGAGGCCGACGCATGGTATGGCATCCGCACCGGGGAGATGGCCCGGCTGCGCGCTGCCTGCGACCGGCTGGAAGAGTTGGTCGCCGACAGCGCCTGGCCGATGCCGGGTTACAGTGACCTTCTGTACGACCTTTAAACCCGCCAAAAAATGAACACCAGCACTGTGGCGCCGCCGGCGCCACTTTTTTATTGATCCGCCCCCCTCCCTTGTCCCGCACGCGTCTGCGCGCAGCCGGTGCGGGCAGTGATAAAAGCATCCGCCCCGGCCGGCCTTTTCGCCAAGGATGCCTCGCGGGACGCGCAAATGCCATTCTGCCGGGGTGAAGCGGCTGATTCTTTTTGCACATCTCGCAGAAATGGGGCGTTATTTCGTCTTTTTCACAAATTTTTCGATGTTCTTTTGTGCTTATTCATTGTTTTTTAAGGATCTTTTTGTTAACATTAAGGGCAGACCTGCGTTACTACTGATAGAGTGTTTTTATCGTCTTTTAAAGGAGGGATCCCTGTTGACAAAACGCCTGGCCGCGCTGACGCTTGCGGGCATGCTGTGCCTGTGCCTGCTGACCGGCTGCAAAAAAGACGCGGTCAACTTTATCTATTATACCTCCGACGCCATCACCACCCTGGACCCGCAGCTCGCCTCCACCCCGGCGGAACTCACCGCCGTCAAAAACATGTTTGCCGGGCTTTACCGGCTGGACGAAGCCGGCCGCGCCGCGCCGGACCGGGCGCAGGAGACGGAGGTCAGCGCCGACGGCCTGGTGTATACCTTTACGTTGGACCCGGACGACGTTTTTACCGACGGGGACAAGATCACGGTGCCGGTGACGGCGCGGGACTACGTCTTTGCCCTGCAGCGGCTGCTGGACCCGGCCACGGGCGCGCCTTCGGCGCGCAGCTTCCTCTCCATCCGGGGCGCGGCGGAGGTGTTGTCCGGCGCCGCGCGGCCCGCCTCGCTGGGGGTGCGCGCGGTATCCGACACGGTGCTGGAGATCACGCTGTCCACGCCGGACGACGGCCTGCCCGCCAAACTGGCCTCCGCGGGGGCCATGCCCTGCAACGAGGCGTTCTTCGACTCCACCGCCGGCGCTTACGGGCTTTCGGTGGGGACGGTGCTGGGCAACGGCGCTTTTCAGCCGACGGCCTGGTCCGCGGCGTCCGGGCTGACCCTGCGCCGCCTGCGGGGGGACGAAAACGATCTTGTCAACCGCATCCGTTTGGTGCCGGACGACGGCGGGAGCACTGCCGCCGAGCGGCTGGCAGAAGGCCAGCAGGACGGCGCGCTCGCCTCTGCGGACCAGCAGTCCCAATTGAGCGGCTATCCCTCCCAGACCTTTGAGACCACGGTCTGGACGCTGGTGTTCAACTGCGCCGACGACTCCCTCACCAACCTCTCCATCCGGCAGGCGCTTGCCTCTGTGGCGCGGCTGTCGGCGGAAGATCTGTCCGGGCTGGTGCATCTGCGCGCAGCGGACGGCCTGGTGCCGGGAAGCGCGCAGCTGACCGGCGGCAGCCCTTATCGGGACGCGGTAGGGGACGCGATGCCCTCCCTGGCGGAGGCGCAGAGTTATTCCCTTTACCGGCTGGGGCTGTCCGAGCTGGGCGTCGAGCGCCTCTCCGGCCTGCAGGTACTGATCCCGGAGACCGAGCCCTGGGGAGACCTGTATCCGATCATCAACCAGCGCTGGCAGCGCAGCCTGTCCGCCTTTTTCTCAGTACAGGCCCTGCCCGAGAGCGAGCTGCTCGCCCGGGTGCGGAAAGGTGAGTTCGACATCGCGCTCATCCCCCTTTCCATGACCTCCAGCGGCCCCGAAACGCTGCTGACCGGCTTTCTCTCCGACGAGGCGGCCAACCCGGCGCGCTACCACAGCACGGCGTTCGACAGCTTTGCCCGGCAGGGGCTGTCGGCTGCCGCCTCCGCGGCGCAGGCCGCTGCCTGGGGGGCTGCCGAGCGGCAGCTGCTGGGCGACGCCGCCGTGGCGCCGCTGGCATTTCAAAGCAGCGGATTCTATCTCGCCCCGGACCTGAAAGGGGTCGTCGTCAGTCCCTTTGGCCCTGTCATCGACCTGACCGGCGCAAGCCGGAAATGACCCCCGCCCCGGCCAAAGGCAGCCCGGGGGACAAACTGTAAAAAAGCGCCTCCCGGCTGTGATCCCACAGCCGGGAGGCGCTTTTTTGTTCTGCGGCCGCGGTTTAAGGCCCCGCGGCCGTATTCTGAATTTTGTGACGATCTTTCCTGCCCCGCCCTTACAGGATATAGACGTTGACGCTTTGGACGGCGGACAGATACGCCTCGTCAAAGGTGTCGTAGAACAGGTCCACCAGGGCGTGGCCCTGCTGCATGGCCGAGCCGGTATCGGTGGCGATGGCATAGCCGTAGACAAACCGGCCGTCGGTAGAGGTGATATACAGCAGGCTGCCGTACGGGATCACGTTGGGGTCTACCGCGACCGTGCCCTCATACAGGCCCAGGCCGGACGAGCCGCGCCCGCGGCGGGCGGAATAGGCGGTGGCGCGGCCGGTGAGCACCTGCCGGTAGCTGCTGGGCACGCCGTTTTCCACCGTGACGCCCGCAGGCCCCTCCAGCGGGGAGACCGGCGCGCCTGCGCCGTAGCGCATGATAATGGTGTCCTGTGCGGGGACCACATCCTCCACCCGGATCACCTCGGCGGATTCCACCGCGCCGTCCACCACCCGCTCGCGGGTGGTGGTCTCCCGCAGGCCGGGCACCCCCTCCTGCACCACATAGCTGGAGTTTTTGCGCCGGTAGAGCAGACTGGTCTCCTGATAGACGGTCCCTGGCTCGATCTCACTTTGGACCACCGTATCCCGGTATTCCACCCGGTGCACGGTCACCGTGTCGCCCTCGGTCAGTGAGGTATTGAGGGACGGCTCGGTATAATCGTGTTCGCCCAGCGCGGCGCCCACCTGGGCCAGGGCCTGTTCCACAGTGCCGTCGGTGAGATAGGCGGTGCGGGTCTCCCCGTCCGCCTCGACCGCGACCGTGAACGCGCGCTGGATGTTGAGGCTGGCCACATTGCCGTTGTACTCGGTGTAAAAGACGTCGTCGTGTTCGCCGGCGACGATGCCGGACACCTCCATGATCTGCTGCGGGTCCTCTGCAGTGGTGAACAGCATCTGACGGTTGCCGTCAGAGTCGGTCACCAGCACGATGTTCAGCGCCAGATACAGGCTGAACAGGGTGCAGCAGAGGGCCGCTGCGGAAATTGCCACGGCGTACGCTCTCGCGGGGATGCCCGCGATGCGGCGCCGCAGATGCTCGATGAGCTTGGTCATGCATTCACTCCTTTTTTCTTCGTCCGGCACGCGCACCGAAGCGCGCTTTGCCGGGCCGTTCGCGAAAAACGTCAAACCCTGTCTTTCGCGCCGCCGTCTGCAACGCCGCCGGCAAAGCCCGAATCGGTACGGGGACGCCGGCGGCGGAGACGCGAATCATTTTGAATTTCTGCCGGGCCGCTGCAGAGAAAAAAGACGCCGCCGCGCTGTCTGCCCGCGCGGAACGGCAAGTTGCCTTGGCCCTTTCTTGACCTCACTTCGAGCATTTTACCAAAACGGCCCACCCGGGTCAAACAAAACTGCCGTCAAAATCCGGGGGGATTTCACCCTCTGACGGGGCTGGTATAGATATACAGCTTTATATTCACGATTTTCTTTATTTCCTTTTCTTTACTCGGATATTTGCGATTCAGCGCCCCTGTTTTTGCATTTAAATGCATTTTTCGACGCCGCTCTTTTTGCCGCCGCCCGGACCGCTCTATTTTTTTCTGTCCGCACTGTAACTACAAAAAAACTTCCTCCCCCGCGCAGCGGGAAAGGAAGCTCTTTCTTTTTTCTATGCGGCGCTGTCCGAAGACGCGTCCTGCGGCGCGGAGGAACCGTCCTGCGGCGGCGCGGAGGAAACTCCGCTATCCGCCACGCCGTCCGCGCCGTCCGAAGACGCCTGCGAGGAAGAACTGTCCGGCGCGGCGCTGGACGAGGGCGCGGGCCCGTTGCCGCTGTTGCCTGCGGCCAGGCTCACCGCCACCTCTATGGCGCGCTGGATCTGCGGGTCGTCGTTCACTGTGTAATCGTAATAGGCCAGCTCTTCCTCTGCCGAGAGGGTGCGCTCATAGTCCGGCGTCACGCCGACGCCGTCGAAGCTCTCGCTTCTGCCCGGCACCATCA
The DNA here is from genome assembly GCF_014287275.1 of Anaerofilum hominis. Classification (GTDB taxonomy): domain Bacteria; phylum Bacillota; class Clostridia; order Oscillospirales; family Ruminococcaceae; genus Pygmaiobacter; species Pygmaiobacter hominis. The sequence continues at coordinate 264,065 of NZ_JACONZ010000002.1, read as the reverse complement.
CCGCCACCGTCAGGCTGACGGCGCTGCCGTCGGTCATGGTGTACATCCGCTGCAGGGTGCCCCTGCCCGCCGTTTTGGCGCCCACGATGCGCCCTTTGCCGAAATCGCGCAGCGAGACCGCAAAAAGCTCCGCGCCGGAGGCGGTGTTGCCGTTGGTCAGCACCACCATGGGCAGGGCCACTTCTTTCTCGTCGCTGGTATAAAGCACCTTGGTCTCGCCGCCCTTATAGGTGCCCGAGACGATGGTGCCCGCGGGGCAGAGCAGGTCGACGCACTCGGCCGCCGCGGACAGCGAGCCCCCGGCGTTGTTCCGCACGTCGAACACCAGCGAGGAGGCCCCCTGCTGCGTGAGCGCATTGATGGCGTAATCCAGCTGGGACACCGTCTCGTCGGCAAAGGTGCGGATCTTGATATAGCCCACCGCGTCCACCAGCTGGAACTCCACCGTGGGCAGGTCGAACGGGCTGCGCTGGATATCCACCGGGGTCTCGGCGTTGTCCTGCAGGTAAGTCACCTTGATGGTGGTGCCGCTCTCCCCTTTCAGCAGGCTGTTCACCGCGTCGAGGGTAAGGGTCTTCAGGTCGGTCTCGTCCAGCTTGGTGATGATGAGATTCTGCGAGAGCTGCGCCGCCTCGGCCGGGCTGCCCGGATAGATCTTGACGATACGGAAATAGCCGCTGGCGTCCTTGACCACCTCTACGCCGATGCCCATCAGCTTGCCGCTGGCGGTGTCGTTGAGCTCCGTGACCTGCTTGGCGGTGTAATATTTGCTGTTGCGGTCCCCCAGGCCGGCCACGTAGCCGGTGGCCAGCATGTCGTAGAGGGTCTGGTCGTTGATCTCGGTGTAAAAATTGTCCCGCGCCACCTTGTCGATCTCCGCCAGCTTATTGTACATCACCTGTTTTTCATTTACATCGCTCACGGTCCTGTCAAACAGCTTCATGGCCAGGATCATGGTCACCGAAAAAGTCACCGTCATGGCGATGATCGCGATGGCGATGGCGAGGCTGACCGATATCTTTTTTTTCATATTGCGAACCTCCCGGATCTCTCGGCACTTTTTTCGGGGGAAAGAGCTTCTGCCCCCAAACCGGCAAAACGCGCCCCGGGGCCTGCGCAGCTTTTTTGCGCGCGGCCCCCGGGGTGCGCCTGGTCTCTCGTCCGTTCCCGCGAAACGGCGCAAAAGGGCCGCCCCGCTGATCCCGCTTCATTATATTGCCGGAATGTGTTGGTTTTATGAACGCCGCGCTGCGCCGGAAAGCCCGCTCAGAAATGCGGGCAGGGCGCGGGGCCCGCGCCCCGACAGCCGGAAAATGCCCAAACAGGCCGCCCCGGCAGACGGTTTTGACGCAGCGGACGCCTTTTGCCGCGCGAAGAGACCGCGCGGCAAAAAGCCGGGCCCCTCAGCGCCCCAAGAACGGCGCGGGGTCCACCTGCTGGCCGTTCTGACGGATCTCAAAATGCAGGTGCGGGCCGGTGGAATTGCCGGTGCTGCCCACCGCGCCCAGCGTTTCACCCTGACCGACCGCCTGCCCCGGCGTGACATAGATGGCGCTCATATGCCCGTAAAGCGTTTTGTTGTTGCCGCCGTGGTCCACAATGACGTAGTACCCGTACCCGCGCGAGCCGTAGACCACCGTCTGCACCGTGCCGGGCAGGCTGGCGGTCACGCCCGCCCCGTAGATCACCCGGCCGCCGCCGGAGATGTCGATGCCGGTGTGAAAATCCCTCTGCCCATAAAGGATGCGCCAGCCGTAAGGCGAGGAGATGTTGTAAAAACCGGGCACCGGCCAGCCGTAGGCGCCGCCCACAAAGTCCGGGTTGTCCGAGGGTTTGCTCATCTCCGCCTGGGCCGCAGCGCGGGCGGCGTTGTATTCCCGGGTGAGCCGGGCCTCGTCGGCGGCATTGGCTTTCTGCGCCGCTTCAATGTCGCTCAGGCTGGCGTCCACCGCCTGCAGGTTGCCGGCAAGCTCCTGCTTTTTGGCGTTCTGGGCGTCCAGATCAGCCTGCAGCTGGTCCAGCTGCGCGTTGATCTCGGCCTCCTGCCGCTCCATCTCCGCCTTTTCCTCCGCCAGCTTTTTCAGCAGCTCCGTGTCGGCCACCGAGATGCGGGACAGGGTGGTGGACGCAGTGAGCAGCTCGTCAAAGCTGTTGACCGCCAGCAGGGTGGACAGCAGCCCGGAGGTGCGGTTCACCTGCATGGCGCGCAGCCGCTCCTGAAACAGCGCGTCGGTTTGGGCGATGTCGCGCCGCTTCTGGTCCAGCTCCGCCTGCTTTTGGGCGAGCTGCTCCTTGGTCTGGTCGATGGAAGTGCCCAGCGCGTCGATCTGCGCCTGGATGATATCGTTCTGGCGCTTCAGGTTGTCCCTGTAGGATTTTTGCTGTTCTTCCTTTTCTTCCAGCTCTTCGCCTTTTTTCTTGACCTCGTTCAGCTCCTGCTGCAGCCGCTCCACATCGTCGGCCGCCGTGGCCCGCGCCACATAGGGCAAAGCCAGCATCAGAGCCATGAGGATCGCCATGGCAAGGCAGATAACACGTGCGGTCTTTTTTTTCATACGCGCCTCCAACTACAGTGATCTTGGACATGCCGCTCCCCGGGGCCCGCGTCCGCGGCCGGCGGCCGCAGCCCGTACAGCGCTTTTGCCGCCCTGCGCCGGTCCCCCCGGCCGGGCAGACGGCTGCGCGGCGCCCCCTGGCGGAGCTTTTATGCTGCCCGGCCCCTGCCGGGCGGACGGGCCGTCAGACTTTCAAATGCTTGCGCACGCTTGCCGCGCTGCCGAAGCCGCCCAGCACCGCGCCGCTGGCCACAAAGCCGATCAGCAGCGGGGCCCAGACCGCGCGGTAAGACAACAGGGTGAAATAAAGGTTGGACAGCAGCCCTGTGCCGGAGCGGGAGACCGCTTCCAGCACGCCCAGATACGCCCCCGACACCAGCCCGAAGGCCACGGCGGCGGAGATCAGGCCGATGGCCGTGCCCTCCACCAGGAAAGGCAGCCGGATAAAGCCGTTGGTCGCGCCCACGAACTTCATGATGTTGATCTCCTTGCGGCGGGCAAAAACGGTGATGCGGATGGTGTTGGAGATCACCACCAGCGAGACCACCGCCAGCACCGCGACCAGCCCCCAGCCGGCGATATTGACCGTGTTTTTGAGCGAGACCAGCGTGCCGGCCAGGTCGCTGGGCGCATCCACCGAGTAAAGCCCCGGCAGCGCTTTGAGCTGGTCCACGGTGGCGTCGATCTGGGTCAGATCGTCCACCGTCACCCGGAAGCTGGCCAGCAGGGGGTTGCCGTCCCCCTTATACGGCTCCAACAGTTCGCCGTAAGACTCGCCGTCGCCGTCGGACATCCAGCCCTGCATCTCCTCGATGGCCTGGTCCTTGTCCACATAGGTGTAGCCCAGGATATTCGGCATGGCCCCGATCGCCTCGTCCGCAGCCTGGATGGAGGCCTCGTCCGCGTTGGGCTGCATATAGACGATGACTTTGTTCTGCGCGCCCAGATAGTCCACAAAATTGCCCACGTTCACCGACAGCAGCGCCGCGATGCCGGTGATGACCAGGCAGGCGGTGAGCACGCCGATGGAGGCGATGCTCATCAGCTTGTTGCGGGTCAGGTTGTGCAGGCCCTGGCCGGTGAGATATTTGAAACCGGAAAAGCTCATCGCGCCACCACCTCCACTTCACTGGGGGACACCAGCTTGTCCCGCAGCCCGGCGCTGGTGTCGGCCACGACCTCGCCCTTTTCTATGTAGATGGTGCGCTGGTGAAACTGGGCCGCGAGCTCCTGCTCATGGGTGACCACCACCACGGTGGTGCCCACCTTGTTGATGGCGGTGAGCAGTTCCATGATCTCCACCGAAAGCTCGGGGTCGATGTTGCCGGTGGGCTCGTCCGCGATGATGATGGGCGGCGAGTGGACCATGGCCCGGGCCAGCGCCACCCGCTGCTGCTCGCCGCCCGAGAGCTCGGGCGGATAGCTGCGCGCCTTGTCCTTGAGGCCCACCAGGTTCAGCACATAGGGCACCCGGCTGCGGATCTGCTTTTCAGGGATATTGGTCACCCGCATGGCAAAGGCCACGTTCTCGTAGGCGGTCATGGTCGGGATGAGACGGAAATCCTGAAAGACCACGCCCAGCGAACGGCGCATATAGGGGATCTGCCGGTTTTTGATCCGGCGGAAATCATATCCATTGACCACGATCTTGCCCTCGGTGGCGGTCTCCTCGTGCAGGATCAGCTTGAGAAAGGTGCTTTTGCCCGCGCCGGAATGCCCCAGCACAAAGACAAATTCGCCCCGGTCGATCTTCAGGCTGATGCCGTCCAGGGCGGTGATGCCGCCCGGGTATACTTTTTTGACGTTTTTAAACTCTATCATTGGCAAAAATCTCCTTTGCCCGCGCGCGGGGACCTAAAACGCAGCCCCGCAGGGCTGCACCGCCCGGGACGGGGCCTGCCCCGCCCGCAGGCGGTCTGCCCCGCGGGACCTTTTTTCTGTCTGCATCCCCGCCGCGCGCCGCTCAGTATTTGGCGGGGTTGGAATTGAGATATTTTTTGACCATCAGCGCCACTTTGAAGACGATGGCGTCGTCGAACTCACGCAGGTCGAGCCCGGTGAGCTTTTTGATCTTTTCAAGCCGGTAAACCAGCGTGTTGCGGTGCACGAACAGCCCGCGGCTGGTCTCAGAGACGTTGAGGTTGTTCTCGAAGAACCGCTGGATGGTAAACAGGGTCTCGGAGTCCAGCGAGTCGATGCTGCCCTGCTTGAACACCTCTTTGAGGAACATCTCGCACAGGGTGGTGGGCAGCTGGTAGATCAGCCGGGCGATGCCCAGGTTATCGTAGCTGACCACGGTCTGCTCGGTGTCGAACACCTTGCTCACCTCCAGCGCGATCTGGGCCTCTTTGAAGCTGGTCGCCAGGTCTTTCACGTTGGCGATGGGGGTGCCGATGCCGATGACGCTTTTGATGTAATGTTCGCCGTTGAGGGTATCCACGATGCTGGCGGCCAACTTGATGATATCCTCGCGGTCGATGCCGCGCTTGATCTCCTTGACCAGCACGGTGTCGTTTTCACTGATATTAAAGACAAAGTCTTTCTGCTTGTCGGGGAACAGGCCGCTCACCACGTCATAGGCGGAGATATCGTTGCCGCTGGTGACCCGGATGAGCAGCACCACGCGGGACACGTCGGTGGAGAAATGCAGCTCCCGCGCCTTGGCGTAGATGTCGCCGGGCAGGATGTTGTCCAGCACCACGTTTTTGATGAAATTCGCCTTGTCGAACTTTTCGTCGTGATACTGCTTGATGTTCTGCAGCGAGATGGTGATCAGCGACGCATAGCGCCCCGCCAGGTCGTCGGCGCCCTCCACAAAGACCGCGTAATCGTTGCGCTTGTTGGAGCTGAACATGTGGTAGGTGTAGCCATCCCGCACAAAGACGTCGCCGGTCGACAGCCGGTCGGCCGCGATGCCGTCCCGCACCTCGCCGATCTTGGTCAGTTCGCTGCAGGAGATGATGGTGCCGGTCTCGTCCACGACGCCCAGGACGCGGTCCACCGCATCCTTCATCTGATAGATCACGCCCTGAAACACTCTGTTCGCCATAATGATCGATTCCCTTCTCTGGCAGTGGCTGCCGATTGTGAATTTCACCAATTTGCCGTGTAGTATATTTCTATTTTACACAATGCTTTCGTCTTTTGCAATAGGAATCGACAAAATAACCAGCCGCTTCCTGTGCAACTTGATAAAATTCCCTGCGCACCGGGAAACCGCGCTCAAAAAGCCTCCAAAAAGCGTGCCCGCCCCGCCCGTTTTTTTTATCTTTTGACGGCGCCGCAGGCGGCCCGCAGACAGGCCAGCTCCGCGCCGGTGAGGGGGCGGCTGCCGCCGGGGCCGAGGGCGGGGTCCAGCGGCACGCCGCCGATGGCCACCCGCCGCAGCGCGCACACCCCGGCCCCGAAAACCCCGAACATGCGCTTGATCTGATGATAGACTCCCTGATGCAGCACCACGGTGGCCCGGCAGGGGTCCTGCGGGTCGGCCTCTAGGCCGGCCGGCAGCATGGCCTCCCCGTCCGCCAGGACGACCCCCGCGGCAAAGCCGGCCAGCATCTCCGGGGTCACCGGCGCGTCCAGCAGTACCTGGTAGACCTTGTCCACATGACGTTTGGGCGCCAGCAGGGCGTGGGCAAAGACCCCGTCGTCGGTGAGCAGCACAAAGCCGGTGGAGTCCTTGTCCAGCCGCCCGGCCGGGAAGAGCTCCCGCCGCGGGTACTGCTCCCGCACCAGGTCGGTCACCGTCGTGTCGCGGCCATCCCGGCTGGCGCTGACCACGCCCTGGGGCTTATCCAGCATCAGATAAACATATTTCTGCCAGGACAGCGGCCGCCCCGCCAGCGTCAGGGCGGCGGTGTCCTCTATTTTCTGGTCCGGCCGGCGGCAGACCGCCCCGTCCGCCGCCAGCTGCCCGCTCAGGATGGCCCGGCGCGCCTCCGCGCGCGGGATGCCCGCCGCCTCGGCCAGCAGCCGGTCCAACCGATATTGCGCCATGAACGAGCGCCTCCTTCCGGCCGCCGCCGCGGCCACGGGGATATTATAGCACGGAAAGGCGGTCCTGGGCGAGGAAATATCTGGGCGGCGCCCGGCTGCGGCAGGGCCCGCCGCCGGAAAGTGCGGCACGGCGGCACGGCGCCGCAGCCCCCGCCGTCCTGCTTTTTGGGAGCGATCGGCATTCCCTTTATAAAAAAAGCAGCGGCCGACGGCCGCTGCACAGCGTTGTTTCAGGGCCCGCGCCCGCCTACTCGGAAGGCAGGGCGTCCGGGTTTTGCGCCGCGGCTTCAATAGCCGCCGCAGCCGCGGCGATCTGCTCGTCGATCAGGCCCGCGGCCTGGGCCGCCGCGCTCACCTGCGCCAGCTGCTCGGGCGTCAGCTCCGCCCCCTGCTGCTGGGCCTGCTCGGCGTCGGTCATGGTGGGCACCGTGCCCTCCGGCTGCCCCTCGGTCGGCGCGGCGCTGGGCGCAGGCGAAGCCTCCGGCGCGGCCAGTGCGCTCACCTCGCCGCTCGGCCGGCCGATCAGGTAAGCCCCGATCACCTGTTTTTTGTAGACCAGCAGGATGGCGCTGACCGTGTCGCTCTCGGTAGATCTGTTGGGCGCGACAAAATCCCATTTTTCCACCGTCTTGCCCTTGTACTTGCTCAGGTCCAGGCCGCTCTGCTTGATGACCTCGTTGAAAGCGACGAAGCTGTCGTCCCACTTTTTGGGCACCTTTACCTTATCCACCTTGGCCGTGGAGATGTCCGCCTCCACCCCCATCGAGACCAGATAGGTCACCATGTCGTCGGTGGATTTCACCTTGATCTTGCCCGGCTTTGCCGCCTCCGACGTCCCGGTCAGCGCGGTGGCTTTGGTGTCCCCGTTTTTCACCGCCCCGCTCACCACCACGGCGGACAGCACCAGCAGCGCGGCGCACCCGACCACGACGGCGGCTTTTTTCAGTCCGTTTTTGTTCATTGTAAACACAAACATCTCAGGCCTCCCCGGCAGTTCCCCCTGCCAAATTTACTCCCGCGGGCGGCGCGCCGCCCCGTGTGTCATTTGTACAGATTTATGTCTCTGTCGCAAAAAATAGCACCCGGCGGCAGAAAAATGATACAATTGGGGCGGACAAGCAAAACCGTGTCGGGGCAGCCGGCGGCGGAGAGGGGCGGTCATGGGGATGGATCTGGCAAAAGAGCGGGCGGATTTTCTGGCCGGGCGCAGCTTTACGGCCTGGCGCTGGCTGGGCGGGCGCTTTGCGCCCGGGGCAGAGGGGGCCGTTTTCCGCGTCTACGCGCCGGGGGCCCGCGCAGTCGGGCTGATCGCCGGCTGGAACGGCTGGGCCCCCGCCCCCATGGCCCGGGACGCGGACGGGTTCTGGACGCTGACCGACCCCGCCGCAGAGGAGGGGGGCCTGTATAAATACCGCATCCTGGGGGCGGACGGCCGCACGGTGGACCGGGCCGATCCCTTTGCGCTGTGCACCGAGCTGCGGCCCGGCTGCGCCTCGCGCCTGATACGGCTGTCCCCCACCCGCGCCGCGGCCGGCTGGCGGCCCGCGCCGGGACGGGGCTATGACCGGCCGATGAATATTTACGAGCTGCACGCCGGCTCGTGGCGGCGGCGCGCAGACGGCGGCTGGCTGTTCTACGGGGAGCTGGCCGAACCGCTGATCCCCTATCTGCAGCGGCACGGCTTTACCCATGTGGAGCTGCTGCCGCTGGCCGAGCACCCCTTTGACGGCAGCTGGGGCTATCAGGTGAGCGGCTATTTCAGCGCCACCAGCCGCTATGGGGACCCGCGGGGCCTGCAATACCTGATCGACGAACTGCACCGGGCGGACATCGGGGTGCTGATGGATTTTGTGCCGGTGCACTTTGTGGCCGATGATTTCGGCCTGCACCGCTTTGACGGCACGCCGCTGTACGAATACGACCACCCGGACATCGCGCAAAGCGCCTGGGGCAGCTGCAATTTTGATTATTACAAGCCGGTGGTGCGCTCTTTTTTACAGTCCGCGGCGGATCTCTGGCTCTCTTTTTACCACTGCGACGGGCTGCGGATGGACGCGGTCTCCAACGCGCTTTACTGGCAGGGCGATCCCTCCCGGGGGGTGAACGCGGGCGGGGTGGAGTTCCTGCGCGGGCTCAACAGCGGCCTGCACCGCCGCCATCCGGGCGCGGTGCTGACGGCGGAGGACTCCTCCACCTTTCTCAAGGTGACCGCCCCGGTGGAATACGGCGGGCTGGGGTTCGATTACAAGTGGGACATGGGCTGGATGCACGATACGCTGGACTTTTTTGCCGCGCCGCCGGAGGTCCGCGGGCGGCTGCGGGGCCAGCTGGCCTTTTCGATGCAGTACTTTTCCAGCGAGCTCTATCTGCTGCCGCTCTCCCACGACGAGGTCGTGCACGGCAAAAAGACCATTCTGGACAAGCTGCCCGGCGGCTATGAGGAAAAGTTTGCCCAGTGCCGCGCCCTGTTCGCCTATATGTTCTGCCACCCGGGCAAAAAGCTCAGCTTTATGGGAAACGAGCTGGGACAGTTCCGCGAATGGGACGAGGACCGCGAGCTGGACTGGAACCTGCTGGAATACCCGATGCACGCCGCCTTTGACCGCTGTTTCGCCGCGCTGGGCCAGCTTTATCTGGAGCATCCCGCTCTGTGGGACGGGGAATACGACCCCAAAAACTGGACGGCGCTGAACACCGAGGACCCGGAGGTCTTTGCCTTTTCCCGCACAGGCGGCGGCGAGCGGCTGCTGTTCGCGCTGAACCTCTCCGGCGCGCTCAAGCAGGAGGCGGGGGTGGCCTGGCGGGGCAGCGCACCGCTGCGGGAGCTGCTGAACACCGACGACGAGCGGTTTGGCGGCGGCGGCCGGGTAAACGGCCCCCTGATCCCGGCCTATGGCGGGGTGGTGCTGCAGCTGGCCCCCTTTGCGGCCGCGGTCTTTGCAAAAAGCGGACCGTCCGCCGGCAGGGCCGCCCCCGCAGAAGCGGGCCCCGACGCCCGATCTTGACGTCATCGATCTTACCAAACCAAGTCACGCCCGTCGAAGCGTTCCCTGCCGCCCCGGGACGCAAAGGCTCTGCCCGGGCTGCGGGCCGGGCCGCCGGGGCCGCCGCGCGCCGCTTTCCCCCCGCGCCGCTTTCGGGCGCCTGCGCCGGGGCCGAAAAGCCGTGCTGCCGCAGGAAAGGCGCAAAACCGATATCCTGCCGCAGGAGAAGTGCAAAACCGCGGCGCAGCGTCCTGCGCCTCTTTTTTTCGTTTCCCTCCCCGCCCGGCTGAAAATGTGCTAAAATAGCCTTGTTATCCCCTGTGTCCCGCCATTTTCGCCAAAGGAGTGTCGTTATGGAAAATTCCACCTATGAACTCACCGTTGCCGGGGTCACCCGTCAGCTGCCCATCATCCAGATCGCGCCGGATCTCGCCATCGCCAGCTTCGTCATCCTGGGGGACTGCGAGCTGGTCACCGCCGCCGCCCCGCTGCTGGCCGAACGCCTGCCCGAGATCGACTATGTGGTCACCGCCGAGGCCAAGGGCATCCCGCTGGCCAACGAGGTCAGCCGCCTGCTGGGCCTGCCTTACTATATCGTGGCCCGCAAAAGCATCAAGCCGTATATGAACGCCCCGATCACCGATGAGGTCAACTCCATCACCACCCAAAAGACCCAGGCCCTCTGCCTGGACGGCAAGGATGCGCTGGCCATCAAGGGCAAGCGGGTGGCCATTGTGGACGACGTGATCTCCACCGGCGAAAGCCTTTCCGCGGTGGAGCGCCTGGTGGAAAAGGCGGGCGCCGTCGTGGCGGCCCGCGCCGCCATCCTGGCCGAGGGGGACGCGGCAAAGCGCGCGGACATCCTCTTTCTGGAAGAGCTGCCGCTCTTCCCGCTGTAAGTTTTCCCGCACGCCCGAAAAAAGGCGCTCTCCTGCCAAAGCCGCCTGGAGCGGCGTGGAAGCCGCGCGGGAGCTGAGCCCGCTTTGCGGCGGGTCCAGATCGCTGCGTCCTGCGCCCCGGGCGGCACTGCCGCTGGAACCGTGCCTGTTTTGCGGCGGGCCCGGGCGGTTGGCCGAGGTCTCTCGCGCCGCCCCCGCCGCGGTCCGATCAGAGTTTACTGCAAATGCCCTCTGCCCCGGAGCTGTCTTTCCGGGGCAGAGGGCATTTGCATCTCCAAAAATCACAAAGCCAGCAGCATCGGCAGCGCGATCAGCCCGCAGACCAGGCAGACCGTCCCCAGCACTGCCGCGGGTACGCCCAGATAGCAGCACAGCCAGAGCGCCAGCCTGTGATGCGCAAACCAGCGCTCCCATCTGCGGCGGCGGGCTTCCCTGTTGTATGGCTTCTGCGCGCCGCGGCCGGGCAGCCGCAGGGCCGCCCTTTTTTCCCCGCACACCGCATATGCCGCTTCCGTTGTCCCTGTCATAGCAGATCCTCCCTGCCGCGAAACGGACTTCCCGTTTCCTTTCTTGTGCCCACAGTGTACCATCGCCCGCATAAAACGGGGGTTAACCTTTGCTCCGGCACGCTAAAGTTTTGTAAAGGCGCTTTCGGCATCACTTTTGTCTTAACGGGATCTTTACGCCAACAACAAAAAATTTACCCTCACCTAATCTCAAAGCTCCTATAATGGGCGGTAAGGACAGGCGGCAAAGGGCCGCGCAGGCGCCTTTCCGGACCGTCCAAAAGAGAGGAGATCGGACGCTGTGATCGAATTTCAAAATGTCGCCAAATCCTATAAGTCCAAGACGGTGTTGAAAGGGGTGAGCCTGACGGTGCAAACCGGCGAGCTGGTAGCCCTGATCGGCGCCTCCGGCTGCGGCAAGACGACGCTGCTCAAAACCGTCAACCGGCTCGGGCCCGCCGACAGCGGAGAGATCCTGCTGGACGGCAGGCCCGTCTCCCAGCTGCCCCTCGCCGCTCTGCGGCGCGGCATCGGCTATGTGGTGCAGGACGGCGGTCTCTTCCCCCACCTGACGGTGGAGGAAAATTTGGAGCTGGTTCTCAAAAATGCGAAGGTGCCCGCCGCCGGCCGCACCGCCCGGGCGGCGGAACTGCTGCAAATGGTGGAGCTGCAGCCTGACGAATACCGCATGCTTTACCCCTGCCAGCTCTCCGGCGGTCAACGCCAGCGGGTGGGGGTGGCGCGCGCCTTTGCCGCCGACCCGGCGCTGATCCTGATGGACGAGCCGTTCTCTGCCCTGGACCCGCTCACGCGGGCCGAGCTGCAGGATACGTTGGCCGCCCTGCAGCGGCACACCGGCAAGACCATCCTCTTCGTCACCCATGATATGGACGAGGCTGTAAAGCTCGCCCAGCGCATCTGCTTCCTGGAAAACGGGCGGGTGGTGCAGTACGACACACCGGAAAATGTGCTGCGCAGCCCGGCGGACGGGTATGTGGCCGACTTTGTGGGCAAAAACCGGCTGTGGGGCAACCCGGAGTTCATCAAGGCGCGGGATATCATGAAAAAGAACCCCAGCCGGATCTCCCGCGGGCGGTCGGTGCTACAGGCGCTGCAGGTGATGAACCACAGCGGTGTGGACAGCGTATTGGTCACCCGGGCCGGACAACTGGAAGGGGTGGTCTGGCTGGCCGACCTGCAGAAGTTCAAAGATTACCGCGCCCCACTGGACAATTTTATCTCGCAGGACTATGTCTCGGTCTACGAGGACACCAGCCTGCAAAAGATCATCGACACCATCGACTACAACATTTCAGGCGTCATCCCGGTCCTCAGTCACAAGGGAGAGCTGCTGGGCTATCTGACCAAAAGCATCCTGCTGGCCACTCTCAGCAAACAGTATGAGACGCCTGAGACCCAGAGCGAAAGGAGCGGTGTGATATGACGCTCAACACTCTTTGGACCGCTTTTCTGGACCGGCGCGGTGAGATCTGGGAGCTGTTTTTGCAGCATGTGGACCTGTCTACCATGGCGGTGCTCCTCTCGCTGCTGATCGGCGTGCCGCTGGGGCTGCTCATCACCAAAAACAGGCCCGCCGCCGCCGCGGTGATCGGCCTGGCCAACGTGCTGCAGTCGATCCCCAGTCTGGCGCTGCTGGCTTTTCTGGTTCCCTTTATCGGCATCGGCGAAAAACCGGCTATCCTGATGGTGGTGCTCTATGCGCTGCTGCCGATCATTAAAAACACCTATACCGGCATCACCAGTATCGACCCCAAGCTGCTGGAGGCCGCGGATGGCATCGGCCTCACCCGCCTGCAGCGTCTGTTCCGGGTAGAACTGCCCATGGCCATGCCCTTTCTCATGGCCGGTGTGCGCATCTCGGCCGTAGGCGCGGTGGGCACCGTGACCATCGCCGCCTTTGCGGGCGCGAAGGGTCTGGGCTGGCTGATCAGCCTGGGGCTGAACGGCAACGACCCCAACCTGGTGTTGCTGGGCGCCATCCCCGCTTCCATTCTGGCCCTGCTGGTGGACCTGGTGCTCTCTACCCTGGAAAAGGGGGTCACCGCCGAAGGCCTCAAAAGCCCGGAGAAGATCGTGCTGCGCAGCCGCGCCCAAAAACGTCGCCGTGCGCTGGTCGCTGCTGCCCTGTGCACGGTGCTTCTGACGGTGCCGGTCGGCTCCGCCGCCGCCGGGGCGTTGGACGCCTCGCAAAAAAGGATCACCGTGGGCACCTCAAACTTCACCGAGGCGATCGTTCTGGGTTACATTTATGAGACGCTGATCGAGGAAAACACCGACATCCAGGTAGAGGAACGGTTCAACCTGAACGGCTCGCCGCTGAGCTTTTCGGCGCTGGAGCGGGGCGACATCGACATGTTCACCGATTACACCGGCATTGCCGGTCCCATCCTGCTGGGGCTGCCCACCGAGACCGACACCCAAAAGGTCTACGACGACGTGGCGCGGCTGATGCGGGACGAACACGGCGTCGCCGTCTCGGCTCCGCTGGGCTTTTCCAACGAATACGTGATCAGCGCCAGCCCGGAGGCCGCCGCGTCCTATGGGCTGGACACTCTGTCGGATCTTGTGGATAATGCCCAGTTCCTGCGCTTTGGCTGCACCACTGCCTTTACACAGCGGGAAGACTGCCTGCCCAAGATGGAATCTCAGTTCGGCATCCATTTTAAAGAGGTCGTCGGCCTGGAAGGCAACATCCGCTATCAGGCCATCGACTCGGGCGAGGTGGATGTGACCGACGCCTACTCCACCGATGCGATGACGGTCAAGGTGAAGCTGATCCCGCTCACGGACGATCTGGGCTTCTTCCCGCCTTACCAGGCCATCAATCTGGCGCGGCAGGACACGCTGGACCGCTATCCCGAGCTGGTACCGCTGCTGGCCAGGCTGGAAGGCGGTATCACCACCGAAGAGATGGCCCGGATGAACTATGAGGTGGACGTGGAAGGCAAAAATCCCAAAGATGTGGCCGTCGCTTTCCTTACCGGCAAAGGCCTCATTTGACCTCTGACCTCCCGGAGCAGTCGCGGACACACCGCCTTTTCCCACGCAATGCAAAGGGCCGTCGTTTGCGCGGCGGCCTTTTACGGCGGCGGGAAACGCTGCGAAAAAACGCTGCAAAACGGCCCCACAAAAAAAATGCATAAAAAGTGAGACGCTTTCCGACGGCCGGCCCAGCCGCAGGCGTCTCCCTTTTTGCGCGCCGGACACAGGTAAGGAGCGGCGTATCTGGCCGCCCGCATTTCTTCGGTTTCAGGCGTTCCTACGTCCATGCCCTCGCCGGGTTTGGGCTGTCAGAGAAACTGCGCAGCCTTACGAACGCCCCATCGCCCTCTCCCCGGCGCGCGCTGCCGCCCCGGCAGGCCGCAGCCTTTTGTCTCTGTCGCCCAGCCGCTTCAACCGTCCGCGCTGCCGTTCTCTCGTATCTCCCCCAGACGAGGCCTGCTTATTTTTTGCGCCGCCTTTGGACAGGGGAAGCGATACTGCAAGTTTGGTGAGCCTGTCAAACAAAATTTTTTGCATCTATTGACTTTTAGTTTTTATTGATATACTATATTAATAAAGATTAATTATCATGCCTCGCAGTTTTTTTTACCAGGCGCGATACCGCTTTCACGGCATTTTACAAATGCCGGCACGGCCGCCGGCCCTGGCCGGGGCTCGCCTGCAAAGCACTCTTTCCGTGCGCATACGGGAGCATCCCGTAAATAAAATAGATGTAAGGAGAACAGCGACATGAGAAGCATCACCACATTGGACCTGCAGTACGCACACCGATTTTACGGATTCAAGGGCGAAGCGCAGTACCTGCACGGCCACACCGGCATTTTGACCATCGAAGTGGAGGATTCGATCAACGACGGGGTCAACATGGTCTTTCCCTGTAATGAGATCCAGAAAGCCGCATGGGCCGTGCTAAAAAACTTTGATCACGCCCTGATCCTGCGGGAGGACGATCCCCTGCTGCCCGCCGTGCTGGACGTGTATGAAAAACAGGGCATCCGGGACGGTGCGCCCACCAACCAGATGAAGGGCCCCGCTTTTAAAACGGAACTGGCAGCCGCCTATCCCGAGTGCCGTTTGGTCGTCACCAAAGAGACCATGACCGTTGAGGGCATGATCAAGATCGTTTACGACCTGTTGAAAGATCAGCTGAACATCGTCAAACTCACCTTCACCAGCGGCGTCAACGCCGCCTGTGCGGAATTTGAGACCAGAAACAAGATCGACCGCTGCCCTCTATGCGGTATCGCCCTGGATGAAAACGGCGTATGCCCCAAGTGCGGATACCGAAAGTAAAAGACAAGCAAAAAACGAGCAGCACATCCCAAAATGGATGTGCTGCTCGTTTTTTGCGCTTTTCGGGCAATCGGCTCCCGCCCGGCAGGGCCGGTCCCCTGACCAGCCGTCCGGCCCTGCAAAGCAGATCCCGGCGCGGCGACAAAAGGCCGTGCCGGGAGAGATCTCCCCTCCGGCCGGAGAAGTACGCCGCGCCGTTTTTATCTCATGCTGGGGCGCCGGCGCTTGACACATCGCTGTTTTTCGCTTTCTCCCCGCTCCCCAGTTCCCGCTCCAGCGCCAGGCCCATCTGGGAGAGTACCGTGCGCACAAACAGCATCTGCTCGTCCCCGGCCTGCCCGCCGCCGCAGAAAACGCCCAGCACCCCCAGCACCCGGCCGGAACTGCGGATGGGCAGATAGAGCCAATGGGACTCGCCGTAAAACGCAGTGCCCGCGCCGCAGGGCGTGGCGTTGACCAGGCACCAGCCCGGCAGGGCCTCCCCCTCCAGGTCCGCGGGATCGTCGAACTGCGCCGCGATATAATAGGGTTTTGACAGTCCGGCGGAGGGACTTGCCACATAGGCCACGCAGCGGTCGCCGCGGGCACTGTATAGGCTGCGCAAACCGTAATAGACGATATTGTCCACCCCCGACAGGTTCAGATAACCGCTGCTGATCTCAAACAGGGCCTGGGTGCGCCGCGCCAGATCGCGGGCCAGGCGCTCCTGCTGCTGCAGACGGGTGACCAGTACCGCAGTCAGCAGGGAGACGACCAAAAAGATGCCCATCGTCAGCAGCAGGTTGGGATCGCTGACCTTGAACGAAAGGCGCGGGTCGGTGAAAAGAAAATTGAATACCAGCATACAGACCGCCGCAAACCCCATGCCGAACAAATAGCCGCCCGTCTCCAAAATGATGATGATGGTGCCCAGCAGGTAGATCATCAAGCAATTTTCCGTATGGGCCCCCAACTGCTGCAGGGCCAGCGCCAGCAGGGTGCACAGCGCCAGCGCGGCGGCCGCTTTTCCGTAATTCAGAGCGCCGCAGCGGACCGTCCTTTTTTCTTTCATCTGCGCATCCTCCCTTTCAGCTGACCCGCCAGAGCGGCGGCCCCGTTCTTCAGATCTCCTGCCGCCCGGACGGCGGCAAGCAGCACCACATAGATCTCCAGCCGGCCCAGCAGCATACCCGCGGTCTCGGTCCAAAGCACGCCCGCGGGCGCGTCAAAGGCAGTGATGCCCGCGGACAGGCCGACCGTGCCCAGCGCCGAAGAGAACTCGAACATGCTTTCCGCCAGTGGGTAGCCGTAACAGCTGAGGATAAAACTGCCCAGCGCAAAGACTGCCAGATACAGCAGCACAAAACCCGCCACTTCGCCGCGGGTGCGCGTGCCGACCTGCTGAAGGCCGTCCGGCCTGCGGATCGCATCGTCGTGCACCACCCGCCGGTGGGAAAATTTGTCCCGCAGCGTCCAGATCAGATCCTTATATAAAATATAGATCCGGAACTGCTTGATGCCGCCCGCCGTGGACCCGGTGCCGCCGCCGATCAGCTGCAGCAGGATCAGGACCAGCAGCGCTGCGCCGGGAAAGCCCGCAAAACCAGGGATGGACTGAAAGCCGGTGGTGGTCAGAGCGCTGACGGTCTGAAACAGGCCGTCCCGCAGCGCCCGCGGCAGCGTGTCCGACAGGCCTCCCGTCAGCAGCAGCCCCGCCAGCAGCGGGGACACAAAAGCGGTCGCAAAAAGGCAGAAGCGCACCTCACAGTAGCCAAAAAAATTTTTCAGCCTGCCCCGGATCAGATAGAGATGGGCCAGAAAATTGGTGCAGCCCAACAGCATCAGCAGCACGGTGACCAGCTCGATGGCCGGGCTGTCATAATAGCCGATGCTGGCGGCCCGGGTGGAAAAGCCCCCGGTGGAGAGGGCGGCGATGGAGTGGTTGAGCGCGTCGAACCAGTCCATGCCGAAAATGCTGTACAGCACCGTTCCGGCCAGGATGTACCCCGCGTAGATGGCCAGGATGGTGCGGGCGGAGGACGCCAGGTTCGGCAGCAGCCGGTCCGCATGCCCCTCGGCGCTGTACAGCCGCATGCCATAGCTGTCGGAAAGCACCGACAGCATCACCAGCACCAGGCCCACCCCGCCAAAAAACAGCATTACGCTGCGATACATCAAAAAGATGCGCGGCGCGGCTTCCACCTCCACCACTGACAGCCCGGTGGTGGACCAGCCGCTGGTGCACTCAAAAACAGCCTGTGTGAAATTATAGTTGCCGGTGAGCAGGAAAGGGATCGCGCACAGGGTGATCGCCAGCAGCCACGCGCCCACCACGATGACGGCGTCCTGGTGCTTGCGCAGCCGGCCGCGCGGCCTGCCGCGGATGAGCAGCGCCAGCAGATAACCGCCCAGCACCGCGCCGCAGCCGGGCAGAATGAAAAAAACAGCCTGTCCCCCCTCGTCCGGGTAGGCGGGCAACACCAGCAGCGGCAGCAGAATGATGCCGCCCAGCAGCATCAGGATCACCCCGAAATAGCCCAGGATCAGCCGCCAGCCCTCCGCCTGCCGACAGGAAAAACATTCACACAACGCCGTTGCCTCCCCGCAGCGCCGCGACGACGCTCTCCCGCAGGGCGGCGGGCGAGAGCACCAGCAGCTTGTCGTTTGCCAGCACCTGAGACTCGCCCCTTGCCACCAGCATATCCCCGCCGCGCAGGATGCAGCAGATGACCGCATCCTGCGGCAGCGGCAGCCGGGCCACCTTTTTCCCGGCTGCCGGGCTTGCGGCCGTGATCAGCAGTTCGGTGAGGGAAAGCCGTCCGTTTTCCAGCGGCAGGGTATCCACCATGCCCTCCACCGCGGCGGCTTGTTCGATATACTGAGACGCCAGATAAGCGGCGCTGAGCGCGGTGGTGACCCCCAGCTTTTGAAACAGCTCGACGCTTTTGGGACTGGCGACCACTGCCAGTGTGCGCTTCACATGGTACAGCCGCTGCGCGCTCTGGCAGATCACCAGATTGTCCGCATCGCTGGGGCGCAGCGCCACCAGCAGGTCAAACCCGTCGATCTCAGCGTCGTCCAGCACATAGCGCTTGCAAGGATCGCCGCAGATCACCGGGATATGATGCTGGCGGGAGAGATAAGCGCAGTAGTCCGGGTCGTCATGCAGCGCCACGACCTGATGGTGCCTGCTCAGCAGCAGCCGGATCAGATAATCCGCTTTGCCGCGCCCGCCCGCGATCGCGATCCTCATGTGAAAATCCCCCCTCTGCGCGGCGTCCCCGCCTCATCGGCGCTCAGCAGGCTGACAGCGCTGAACGCATCCATCGACAATTGGGCCGGGCAGAGCACATGGATACCGCTCCCCTCCACCAGATAGGACAGCTCTGGGTCGTCAAACCGGGCAAAAACCTGCCCCAACCCGAACAGCCGTCCCGCGATCTGGGCGATCATGCAGTTCACATTGTCGTTCTCGGTGGCCGCCACCAGCAGTCCCGCCGTCTCGACGCCCGCATCCCGCAAAATATCCGGGTCCGTGGCATCCCCCTGCAGCTCAAAACCGGCAAATTCTGCCGGCAGCCGGCGAAAGGCGCGGCCGTCCCGGTCGATCACCGTCACACTGTGCCCGCGGGCACTGAGCATCGAGGCCAGACCCGACCCCAGCCGCCCGCAGCCCGCGATCAAAATACCGTTGTTCCTTTTTGCCCTCACGGCGCGTCCCATCCCTTCTTTTTTCTCGGTCCGGTGTTAGTATACCTTTTCTGCGATTAGCGCGGCATTATGGTTTTGGGGGTTCCATTAACGCCGCGTTAATATTTCTGTCCGGCGGCGATGCGCGCCGCGTCCCGGTTTGGACTTTTGTGAAAAATCGATCTCCTCCGCCGCTTGCCAACACCCTTTGACGGCCCGCGCGATATCGAGATATCCTGTACGGATAGAGGATCGGAGAGAGGGGGCGGTCATAGAACAAACGTCCGTGGTGCTGATCGTCGATGCAGACCGCGTCCTGCGCCGTTTGCCGCGCGCCGCGCTGCGGGGCGGCGTCTACCCGCTGCGTCCGGCCGCTACCGCCACCGAGGCCGGGGTACCGCTCGCCCGTTTGGACGCGGTGCTGCGGGACCCGGACCTGCCGGACTGCGGCGGCTGGTCGCCGCTGGACCGCGTGACCCGTCCCGGCGTGCGCCCTGCCTGGCGATGAGCGAAGCGCGGCCGGGAGATCGGGGCCCAGGCCGGTCTCACTCAGCAGCGCCCGGACCAGGCACGGAAAAGGCGGGGCAGGAGCGCCGGCTCGTTCAAGTCATGGCCTCCCCTAAAAGGGTCGGCATGACGAGCGGCCTATAAGGACGCAACAGAAGCCAGCGCCCAGAAGACGCTGGCTTTCACTTTGTTCAAGCTGCGGCGGCATCACTGCTTGCCGCCCTGGAAAAGGGTCTACATACTTTTTTCCTCAAAAAGATGTTCTTTTGTTTAAGCTTTGATCCCACCCGCATAGCGGGCGGTTATCGTCCCTTTGCCTTTGCCAAAGGGACGATGCTAAAACCCAAAAGCAAAAAGGCGCGGGGCCAGCCCCGCGCCTTTTTTCAATTTGCCGCAACGCCAAAGCGGTTTTCCACCGCCGCCCTGCACGGCGGCCGTACAGGACCGCCCGCTCTCCCGCTGCGGCCCTTGGCTCAGGCCGTGCGCCCCACCTCGTCGATGGTCAGCGCGCTGGTGTGGGCGATGGGGTCCCAGCTCTTCTGGCGGCGCACCATGCTGACCAGGGTGATGACCATCCAGCTGCCCATGAACAGCCAGAACGAGAGGATGCTCTTGGCCATGCCGGGCAGAGGCGTCTTTTTCATCAGCACCGCGGCCAGGGCCACCACCGCGCAGCCCACGGCGCTGGCCAGCACCGAGCCCGCCGCCGCTGCCGCCGCGATGAGCAGATGCACCGGCTCCAGCCTGCCCTGCCAGATCATCAGCCCCGCGGCCAGGGCCCCGGCCGCGGCCGACGCCACCTGGATGATCGGGGAGAGAAAGGTCAGATACATGTCAAAGCTCACCATGTCATGCTCTGACACCGCGTGCGCGAACAGACGGCCGCCGTAGAGCTCCAGCCCCTGCAGGCTGCCGGTGGTCCAGCGGCGGCGCTGCTTCCAGGACTGGCGGAACGTCAGCGGCTGCTCGTCGTAGATGACGGCCTCGGGCACAAAAAAGACCCGCTCGCCCGCCAGCACGCACTGGGCGCTGAACTCGTAGTCCTCGGTCATGGTGCGGGTGTTCCAGCCGCCCAGGCGGCGCAGCAGCGCGGCCGTGACCATAAAGCCGCTGCCGTTTACCAGCGCCGACAGGCCCAGCACGGCGCGGGCGTTGTTGTAAAAATGACTCAGCATCCAATAGCAGATCGAGTAACAGCCGGACACCGCGCTCTGGCGCGGGTTCTTGCTGTCCCGGAAGCCCTGCGCCGCACCCGCGCCCGCCTGCCGGGCGTCGTTCATGCGGGAGAGGAAAGCCGGGTCCACCAGATTGTCGGCGTCAAAGACGCACATGGCGTCGTAGCCCTCGGCCAGCACCACCTTTTCCACCGCCTGGCGCAGCACCTCGCCCTTGCTCTTCACCTGCCCCTGCGGGCGGAAGATGCGGGCCCCGTGGGCGCGGGCCGCCACTTCGGTGCCGTCGGTGCAGTTGTTGGGCGCGACGATCACGTCGTACAGGGCGCGCGGATAATCCTGGCGCAGCAGACTGTCCACCAGGTTGCCGATCACGGCCTCCTCGTTGCGGGCGGCGATCACCACCGCGAAGCGGGTCCTGGGGGCGGCGGGCTCATAGTGGGCGCGGCGGCGCAGTCCAAACAGCGCGATGCCCGCAAAGTACAGGCCGTAAGCGGCCAAAAACAGCCCGGGCACGGCCATCAGTGCGATCAACAGGTTCAGTGACATGGCGGTCAGCTCCTTTTTTCTCCCTGGGGGAGACGGGGATATTTTTGCGGGGATGCCGGGCGTTTGCCCAAGACGCGGCCGTCGGTCCGTGAGGCCTGTCCCCGCTTTTGATTCTAGCATTGAAACGACCGGCAGGGAGAAAACTCTTCAAAACTGTACCGCTTTTTTACAGGAAATTTTCACCGGCACGCCCCGGCGCCCGGCGGCCGCCCCCCAAACGCTCCTCTGCAAACGCCGCTTTTTCTTCCGCCCCGTCCTTGCGCCGCCCCCGAAAAACGCCCGCGCGCCGTTTCACCGGGCCCCAAAAGCGCCCGCGCCCCCCTGCGCCGTCCTGACGGCCGCGTATTGTAATTTTTTTCCGTTTCCATTACTATATAGACTGTCAGAGCAAGATCCGCGCGCCGCGCAGCAAAAGGAGGGGACCGGGATGGCAGAGGGCAGACCACGCAGGGACAATCTGTATTATTCCGCCAACCTGATCGGCATGGCGGTGGGGCTTTATCTGCTGCTGGGCCAGCTGCTGCAGGCCGCCCTCTCGGCCGCGCTGGGCGCGAACCTGCCGGGCGCAGGCGCGGCCAACCCCGCGGGCATCCCGGTGTGGGCCGCAATGCTGCTCAACTGCCTTGCCACCTGCGTCAACCTGGCCCTGCCCCTTTTCTGCCTGCGCCGGTGGGCCAGGCCCCTGGGGCTGCCCCGCCGCCCGCTGCGCCCGCCGTCCCGGCAGGTGGCGCTGCTGGGCATCCCGCTTTTTCTCTGCTACACCACGCTTTGCAGCGCCCTGTCCAACCTGGTGCGCATCCTGCTGGGCTTTGGCGGCTATACCCCGCCCGCCGCCGTCCGCCTGCCCGACAGCGCGGGCGGTCTGGCGCTGGCTTTCGTCGCCATCTGCGTGCTGCCCGCCGTGCTGGAGGAGCTGTTTTTCCGCGGCGCGATCCAGGGCATCCTGGCGCCTTACGGCGACTGGTTCTCGATCATCGTCACCTCCGCCCTCTTTGCGCTGCTCCACTCCGATCTGTCCCAGCTGCCCTCCATCTTTGCCCTCTCGCTCTTTCTGGGCTATGTGGCGGCTGCCACCAAAAATGTGGGCAACTCCATCCTGCTGCACTTTGTGAACAATGTGTCCAGCTTTCTGCTGCTCTGGTCCCAGCAGCAGATGGACGGCACCAACGCGGTGGGCCTGTCGGCCATTCTGTTCACCCTTTACTTTGGCGCCGGGCTGCTGGCGCTGGCGGCGCTGATCCGCCGCGGCGGCGCAAAAAAGCTGCCCTGCTACCCCACCCGCAAAAACCGCATGGGCCGCACCGAGCGCATCCTGTCGGCCCCGGTCTTTGTCTTTATGCTGCTGATCCTGATTCTGACCGCGATATTGGAGTATTTCAGATGAATGAGAGAGACGACGACTATTTTATGGGCCTTGCGCTGGAACAGGCGCGCCGCGCCGCCGCCCTGGGCGAGGTGCCGGTGGGCGCGGTCGTGGTGCGGGACGGCCAGGTGGTCGGCGCGGGCCACAACCGGCGCGAGACCGGCCGCAGCGCCCTGGCCCACGCCGAGCTGGCCGCCATCGACGCCGCCTGCCGGGAACTGGGAGGCTGGCGGCTTTGGCAGTGCGACCTCTATGTGACGCTGGAGCCCTGTCCCATGTGCACGGGGGCTATCATCAACAGCCGCATCGTGCGGGTGGTCTACGGCGCCGCCGACCCCCGCGCGGGCTGCTGCGGCAGCCTGATCGACCTGACCGCCCTGCCCTTTAACCACCGGCCGGTGCTGGTGCGCGGCGTCCGGGAGGCCGAATGTGCCGCCCTGCTGACGGAATTTTTCAAGGACCTGCGGCAGAAACGGGCCGAAAAGCGCGTCCCGCCCGGGCAGGGGAACGCGCAGTAGCCGATCCCGGCCGCCCCTCCGCACCGCCCAGAGCGCGGGGCGGCTGCCTGCCCCGGTGCGCCCGGTCCGGCAGGGAAAGCGCCCATCGTCCCGTCGCCCCATGACCGGCATACCCTGCGCGCTTCCGTCTCTCCCCACGGGAATCCCGGCAGGCGGGCGCGGGCACTGGTTACCGTCGGGCGCTGGTGCAGGTGCCGGGGTAGACGGACACGCACAGGTAATGTGACCCCGTGGGGCGGCAAAACCGAAGCCGCGGCTGCGGATGGACGTCTGAAATGCAGACCCACATACCCTCCTCCGGCACGGTGCCGGGCCGGGCGCTGATCCCGGCAGTGTACGGCGGCGGCCAGCCGTCGTTTTTATTTTTCTCTTTTTGCCCGGCGGCTGCCGGGCTTTTTACATTTTTAACAAAATTTTCATTGATTTTTTGGAAAGAAAAGCATATGATAGAACCTCTTTCGCAATTTGTTTAGCATACCTAAATATTTGTCCTGCGAATCTTTTTGCCCCTTTCAGGGCGCACGGCGGCCGGAGCGCCAGGTATGCCCGGGCCGGCGGTACTATCATCCACAGGAGGTGGTCCGGGCGTGTCCACGTCGGAGGAGATCGATCAGCGCACGCGGGAGCTGTTTGCGACTGCGGCGGAGATCAAAGACCTGTTTTTCAACTATTCGCCCCTGCCCCAGCTCAGCCATGGGCAATTTTTGATGCTGCGCCATATCTATTTGTTTGAAAACGACCAGTGCCCGTTCGGCGCCGCGCCGCCCGGCCTGTCCGACGGCGAGGGCGGCATCAAGATCACCGCGTTGGCAAAGCTGATGCGCAACGCGCCCCCCACCGTCAGCCAGAAAGCCGACGATCTGGAACGGCTGGGCTACATCGAGCGGCGGCGCGGCCGCAGGGACCGGCGCGCCGTCTACGTCTCGCTCACCCCCCGGGGACAGACGCTGATGGCGCGCGCCATGCGGCTGTACGATCATCTGGGACGCAGGGTGGTGGCCCGGCTGGGCGACGAGCAGATCCGCGTTTTTGTCCAGACGCTGCAAAACTTAAAAGACGCCCTCGCGGCGGAGCAGGCCGAGTTTGCGGCCGCCCTGGCGCGCGGCGGGACGGAGGGGGAAGATGCCCCGCCGGAGCCGTAAACGCGCCGCACACGGCGCCTGCCGCGCCCGCGGGCGGGCCGCGGCGTCCATTTCAAGATCCAAGAAGGGAGAGGAATGCAGATGACAAAACTGGCAAGATATCTCAAGCCCTATATCCTGCCCATCCTGCTGTGCGTGGCACTGCTCTTTGTGCAGGCCAACGCCGACCTGAACCTGCCCAACTACATGTCCGACATCGTCAATGTCGGCATCCAGCAGGGCGGTGTGGAGCACAGCTACCCGGAGGCGATCAGCGCCGACGGCCTGGCGCTGATGGAGACCTTTTTGACCGGGGAGGACCGCGCCCTGGCCGAGCGCGTCTACGCGCCGGTGGAGGAGGGGACCCCGGAGTGGGAGAGCCTGAAAAAGGATTACCCCGCCCTGTCGGGCACCGTCTATACCGCCGGCCCGCTGAACGCGCAGGACAGCGCCGCGCTGAACGCCGCCTTTGGCCGCGCCGGCTACGCCATGGTGCTGCTGATGCAGGACCTGGCGGGCGCCGCCGGCGAGACGGCGCAGCAGGCCGGGGACAGCGCCTCCTTTGACCTGACCCAGCTGTACCCCATGCTGCCGATGCTGGCCGCACAGCAGCAGGCGGTGGACAGGGCGGTGGCCGCCGCGGCCGCCGCGCCGGAACAGACCACCTCTTCCACCGGCGCGCTTTTTGCCCGGAGCTTTCTGGCCGAGCTGGGCGCCGACACGGCGGCCCTCCAGTCCCGCTATGTGATGAAAACCGGCGGCAGGATGCTTCTGGTCTCGCTGATCGGCGCGGCGTCCAGCATCCTGGTGGGCCTGCTGGCCGCCCGCATCGGCGCGGGCGCGGCCCGCACCCTGCGCGGAGACGTGTTCTCAAAGGTCTCCCGCTTCACCAATCAGGAGTTTGACCGCTTTTCCACCGCCAGCCTCATCACCCGCACCACCAACGACATCACCCAGATGCAGATGCTCATCACCATGGGCCTGCGCATGGTCTGTTATGCGCCCATCATGGGGGTGGGCGGCGTGTTCATGGCGCTGTCCAAAAGCCCCAACATGAGCTGGGTGCTGGCAGTCGGCGTGATCTTCATCCTGCTCTTCATCGCCGTGATCTACAACATCGGCATGCCCAAGTTCAAGATCATGCAGAAGCTGGTCGACAAGCTCAACCTGGTCACGCGTGAAAACCTGTCCGGTATGATGGTGATCCGCGCTTTCGGCACCCAGAAATTTGAGGAAAAGCGCTTTGACGACGCCAACCGGGACCTGAACCGCACCAACCTGTTCGTCAACCGCTTGATGGCCTTTATGATGCCGGCGATGAACCTGACCATGAACCTGCTGATGGTGCTCATCCTCTGGGTGGGCGGGCACCAGATCGCCGCCAGCAACATGCAGGTGGGCGACATGATGGCGTTTATGCAGTATGCCATGCAGATCATGTTCAGCTTTTTGATGATCAGCATGATGTTCATCATGATCCCCCGCGCCTCGGTCTCGGCCGAGCGCATCAACGAGGTGCTGACCACCGAGGCCAGCATCGAGGACCCGGCACAGGCAAAGCATCTGGCCGGCGGCCGCGCCCGGGGCGAGATCCGCTTCAACGACGTCTCTTTCCGCTATGCGGGGGCCGACGCGGACGTGCTGCAGCACATTGATTTCACCGCCCGGCCGGGCGAGACCACGGCTTTCATCGGCTCCACCGGCAGCGGCAAATCCACCCTGATCAACCTGATCCCCCGCTTTTACGATGTCACCGGCGGCAGCATCACGCTGGACGGGGTGGATATCCGGGAGCTGTCCCAGAAAGAGCTGCGGGACAATATCGGCTATGTGCCGCAGAAAGGGCTGCTCTTTTCGGGCACCATTGCCTCCAACCTGCGCTACGGCGACGAAAACGCCTCCGACGCGGATCTCGATCAGGCAGCGGAGATCGCCCAGGCAAAGGAATTCATCGATCAGAAACCCGACCACTTTGACGAGCCCATCAGCCAGGGCGGCGCCAACGTGTCCGGCGGGCAGAAGCAGCGCCTGTCCATCGCGCGGGCACTGGTAAAAAAGGCCCCGGTCTACATTTTTGACGACTCGTTCTCGGCGCTGGACTTTAAGACCGACGCCGCCCTGCGTCACGCCCTGCGGGAAAAAACCGCGGACAGCGCCGTGCTGATCGTGGCCCAGCGCATCTCCACCATCATGAACGCCGAACAGATCATCGTGCTGGACGAGGGGCGCATGGTGGGCAAGGGCACCCACAAACAGCTGCTGGAGACCTGCGAGACTTACCGCGAGATCGCGCTGAGCCAGCTGTCAAAGGAGGAATTGGCATGAGCGAACAGAACAAGGGCGCCCGCGCCCAGCGCCGCGGGCCCTTCGGCGGCCACGGGCCCGGCGGCCCCCGCGGCATGATGCCGGGCGAAAAGGCAAAAGATTTTAAAGGCACTTTCCGCAAGCTGATCCGCTATCTCGGCGAGTATCATGTGACCATTCTCGTGGTGGCGGCCGCGGCCATGCTCTCCTGTGTGTTCGCCATCGCAGGACCCAAGGTGATGGCCAAGGCCACCAACAAGCTGTTCGAGGGCGTCATCGCCATGCTCACCGGCGCCGGTGGGATCGATTTTGGCTATATCGGCTGGATCATCCTGATCCTGGCGGGCCTGTACGTGCTGTCCTGCGCGCTGTCCTATCTGCAGGGCTGGCTGATGACCGGCGTGACCCAAAAGGTCTCCTACCGGCTGCGCCGGGATATCAGCCTCAAGATCAACCGCCTGCCGCTGAGCTATTTTGACGGCACCTCCACCGGCGACGTGCTCAGCCGCGTGACCAACGACGTGGACACCCTGAGCCAGAGCCTGAACCAGAGCCTGACCCAGATCGTCACCAGCGTCACCACCGTGCTGGGCGTGCTGGCGATGATGCTCTCCATCAGCCCGCTGATGACGCTGGTGGCCGTGCTCACGCTGCCGCTCTCGCTGCTTTTCATCACCCAGATCGTCAAGCGCAGCCAGCCTTTCTTTGTGCGGCAGCAGCGGTATCTGGGCGAGGCCAACGGCCACATTGAAGAGATGTACGGCGGCCACGTGGTGGTGCGCGCTTTCAACGGCGAGGACAGAAGCATCGAGACCTTTAACGAGATCAACGACAAGCTGTACAATTCCGCCTGGAAGAGCCAGTTCCTCTCCGGCCTGATGCAGCCGCTGATGGGCTTTGTGGGCAACATCGGCTATGTGGCCATCTGTGTGCTGGGCGGCTGGCTGACCGCAAAGGGCAGCATCAGCGTGGGCGATATCCAGGCCTTTATCCAGTATGTGCGCAGCTTCAACCAGCCCATCAACCAGCTGGCCAACATCAGCAACGTGCTGCAGCAGACCGCGGCCGCGGCCGAGCGGGTCTTTGAATTTCTGGACGAAAAAGAGGAGCTCCCCGACCCCGAACAGCCCGTGTCCGCCGATGAGGTCCAGGGCCAGGTGATGTTCGCCCACGTCAAGTTCGGCTACTCCCCGGAAAAGATCATCATCCACGACTTCTCCCACATCGTGCAGCCGGGCCAGAAAGTGGCCATCGTCGGCCCCACCGGCGCCGGCAAGACCACCATGGTCAAGCTGCTGATGCGCTTTTACGACGTCAACGAAGGGGCCATCCTGGTGGATGGCTACGACGTGCGCCAGTTCACCCGCAACGGCCTGCGCGGCCTGTTCGGCATGGTGCTGCAGGACACCTGGCTGTACAACGGCACCATTCTTGAAAACATCCGCTACGGGCGGCTGGATGCCACCGACGAAGAGGTCTACGCCGCCGCCCGCATGGCGGGGGTGGAGCACTTTGTCCACACCCTGCCCGACGGCTATCACACCGTTCTCAACGAGGAAGCCAGCAACATCAGCCAGGGCCAGAAGCAGCTGCTGACCATTGCCCGGGCCGTGCTCAGCGATCCGAAGATCCTGATCCTGGACGAGGCGACCAGCAGCGTGGACACCCGCACCGAGCTGCATATCCAGCACGCCATGGACCGGCTGATGAAAGGCCGCACCAGCTTTGTCATCGCCCACCGCCTGTCCACCATCCGGGACAGCGACGTCATCCTGGTCATGCGGGACGGCGATATCGTGGAGGTCGGCAGCCACGACGCGCTGATGGCAAAGGGCGGCTTTTATGCGGAGCTCTACCAGAGCCAGTTTGAGCCCGAGGAGACCGCCTGAACGCGTTTGCCGGGCAGTGGCTTTCACAATAAAAACAGGGGCCGGCTAATGCCGGCCCCTGTTTTTCGCGGCGGACCCGCCCTGCCCCGGACCGCCGCCCCGATCTGCCCGGGGCCGGGAAAAGCGCTTTTGCCGCGTCTCTCTCAAGCGGCGGCGGGGCCCGCAGCGCGGCCCCCGGCCTGTGCAGGCCGCCCCGGGGAGCATTTTTGCCCCCATCCCCCTTTTTTGTGCAAAGAGCGCCGCCGGCACTGAGATGCCGGCGGCGCTCTTTTAAATGGCCGCGAGGCTCACGGCTTCTTTTTCAGCGGACGGTGCACACCGAACTCGTCGATCGTCTCGGCGTTGTCCAGCTGCGCTTTCAGGCTCGCTTTCATGGCCTGCACGTACTCCTGCCGCAGCGCCTCCTGCTCGGCCCGCTCCTCCGCGGTGAGGCCGCCCTCGCGGCTTTTTTTCGCCAGCGCGTTGATGCGCGCGATCTTTTCCTGCGTCATTTTAAACAACCTGCCTTTCTCAACGGCCATCATACCACAACACCGCCGCCTCGTCCACTGCCCGTGCGGCACAAAAAGAGGGGCCGCCGGTGGAACCGGCGGCCCATAAAGAAAAAAGAGGAAAAGGAGAAAAGTTATTGTCACTTGCTACGACTATATTGTATCAAAACGGTTACAAGAAGTTGTTACGAAATTGTTAACATTTGTAATTATTTTGTAACTAGTCGTTTGGCAGGCAAGGACAATGAGGAGAAAAGAAAGAAAAAAAGGAGAACATCTATAAAAACCGCGCAAAGCGGAGGATGGTTTGTCTGCTGCGCCCCGACGGCGGCGTCCCGAGCGGCGGGGGACAGCAGGAATTTTTGGCTTCTCGCATTTTTCGCCGGCGGCCGGCGTTTTGCGCCGATCCCGGCAATTTCATCACCGCGGCGTCCCGGCGGCCTGTAACTTGTCCGGCAAAGGGGATTTTCTTTCCCTCCGACAGTTGCTATTATAGAGGGGAATCGTGAACAATTTTTGTTAGACTTATAAATAGATTGCAAAAAGATGACAAAGAAAATCTTAAGGCGGGAGAGAGGATGTCCCCCGCTTGCCCCGGCGCGGCGCAAAGATCTGTGCCCTGCCTGTCACAAACGGGACAAGCAGCAGTCTAATCAAACAGGAGGTGCTGAAAAATGAAAGATCCCGACCGGGAAAAACAATTGATCGAAGCCGCCCTGGGCGGCGACCGGCAGGCCCTGGAGGACCTGCTGGTGGGCGTGCAGGACATGGTGTTCAACCTTTCGCTGCGGATGCTCGGCACGGTGCCGGACGCGGAGGACGCCGCGCAGGAGATCCTGGTGAAAGTGATGACCCGCCTGGCCTCTTTCCGCGGCGAGAGCAGCTTTGCCACCTGGGTGTTCCGCGTCGCGGCCAATCACCTGAAGACCTGCCGCAAGGGCATGTTCGCCGCCCGCCCGCTCAGCTTTGAAGCCTACGGTGAGGACATCGTTTCGGGCCGTGAGCGGGACCTGCCGGACCTCAGCGGCGGCGTGGACCGGTCGCTGCTGGAGCAGGAGCTGAAGCTCTCCTGCACCAATGTCATGCTGCAGTGTCTGGACCCGGAGAGCCGCTGCGCCTACATTTTGGGCACCATGTTCCGGCTGGACAGCCGCGTCGCGGCCCAGGCGCTGGAGCTGACGCCCGAGGCCTACCGCCAGCGCTTGTCCCGCGCCCGCAAAAAAATGGCCGCTTTTTTGGGCGAGTACTGCGGCCTTGGGGGCGGCGTCTGCGCCTGCGCGCGCCGGGTGGACTACGCCGTCGCCACCCACCGCATCGACCCGGCCGCCCCCGCCTTTGCGGGGCTGCCGTCCTGCAGCTATGACGAGGTCTTGCGGCACGCCCGCGCCATGGAGCAGCTGGACCAGCTCTCGCAGGTCTTTGCCGGCCTGCCCGCCTACCGCACCCCGGCCCAGGCCGCCGGCCGCGTGCGGGCGCTGATGCGCTCTGAGAGCTTTGCGGCGGCGGTGCAGGACGGGGGGACGGGCGCATGAGTATGGAGCAGATGCTGCACTATCTGGCGGCGCTGGAACAAAACAATGACCGCGACTGGTTCCACACCCACCGGCAGGAGTATGACCAGGCCCGCACGGCCTTTGAAAAGCTGGTGGAGGACCTGCTGTGCGAGCTGCGCAGGTCCGATCCCTCGCTGCCCGTCCTGCCGGCGCGGGAGCTGACTTTCAAACTGATGCGGGACACCCGTTTCAGCCGCGACAAATCCCCCTATCTTCCCGCTTTCCGCGCCCATCTGGGGCCGCGCGGCAAACTGCCGGTGCCGGTGGGATATTATCTGATGGTCCGCCCGGGCGGCCGCTCGTTCCTCGGCGGCGGGCTGTTTGCGGACATGTTCCGGGACGCCACCACACGGGTGCGGGACGCCATCGCGGCAAACGGGGAGGAATGGGCGGCGATCCTCGCCGACCCCGTTTTTGCCGGGACCTTCACAGTGGGCGGCAGCGCCCTGAAAAGGGTGCCGCAGGGCTATGACCCGGCCCATCCGCAGGCGGAATGGCTGCGCTGCAAAAGCTGGTATCTGGAACTGCCGGTGCCGGACAGCCGCCTGCTGGAGCCGGGCTTTCTGCCCTGGGTGGCGGAGGCCTTTCAGCGGATGCAGCCTTTCAACGACTTTTTGAACCGCGCGCTGGAGGGGTTTGAACTGCCCGCCCGGTAAAGCGCGCGGCTCGTAGGGGAAAAGTTTTTCTTTTTCTCTCCCCCGCAAAGGTGGTCCTCCTGACGGCTTTTCCCGGCGCTGACGGCCGGCGGTCATGGGCGCCCTGCCCGGAAAAGCGCTGAAACTGCGGCCTTTGACCGCGCGCCCGCCGCCCGCCGGAAAAGCAGCTCCCTCTCCCGCAAAACGGGCCCGCCCAGGCCCGCCCCGCGGTGGTCGCCGCCGCGGCCTGCCCCGAGGATAAAACAGCAAAAAGCGCCCGGCCGCTGGACGGCCGGGCACTTTTTTGCACAGAAACAAAAGAAGCAGCTAAAAAAGTAAAAAAACCGATCTTTAAACCGCGGGACGGCATCCCCCGCACGGCCGGGTGCCCCCGGCGGCCCCGCGCTGTAAAAGCCGTGAAAATCGGCCGCCTGGCCCCGGGCGGCAGAGAGGGGCTCCGCTGCGGCCGCCCGCCGCTTCTGCGCCCGGGGGCGCTTTTGGTTCCCTGCGTTCTGCCCAGCCCCGGGGCGTTACGGTTTTCTGCACACCGGCATAAGCTCGATATAGCCGCGTGTGCCGATGGGTTCCAGCTGGATGCGGGGGTTGGTCTCGTCCCAGACATAGCCCATCCCGGACGGGTCGTACTTCTTTATCGCCGCCTCCAGCTCCTCGATGGCCTGACAGTAGTCCTCCTCCGCAAAGGGCTCGCCCTGGAACAGCAGGTATTCTGCGGCCGGCAGCCGGATGACGTCAAAGCCCTCGGGGGGCTGGGTCTCATCCACCTCTGCGACCTCGACCCCCTGCACATATCGCGAGGTGCCGGGCGCGATATAGGCGGAGGGCAGCCACAGGCAGACCGGCTCCCCCTCCAGGCCCCGGATGCTCCGCAAAATCCCCCACACATCGCAGCCCACCTCTTCGCAGTAGGCAAAATAATCGTCCGCGCGCACGCCCCTTTTGAGGATCACTTTTCGCGCCGGTTTTTCCACGAGCCGGACAAAGACGTTTTTGACAGGTTCCATGACGGTTTTTCTCTCCATTTCTCGGTATTTTACGCCGTAAGGGGTGAAAAGTCTCAGCGGGACCGGCCGGGCGGCATACTCCCGCGGATTGCAGCCGAACGCGCGGAAAAACGCCCGCTGATACCCGTCCACGCTGCCAAACCCCATCTCAAACGCCACGTCCGCGACCTTGCAGGCCTCGTCCCGCAGCCGCAGCGCCGAGCGGGACAGCCGCAGGCGGCGGATGTAATCCGCCGGGGTCAGGCCCAGCCAGGCGGTAAACAGCCGGCAGGCGTGCCAGGGGGAGAAGAGCGCCGCCCGCGCCAGATCGGCGGGGGTGATCTCTTCCCCCAGGTGCTCCTCGATATAATCCTGCATCCGCTGCACCGCTTCCACCTGTTCCCGCATTTCCTCTCACCTCCCCGGCCTTTTCATCATAGAGAAAAGAAAAAAATTTTTCTCGACTATTTTTGCCCCGCTGCCCGGCGGCTGCCGCAGCCCCGCGCACGGTCCCCTGCCTCTCCGCTGCCGCCCGGCCCGGAACACAAAAGCCATCCGCCCCGGTGCGGATGGCTTTTGGAAAGGGAAAACGCGATCTTCCGGCAAAACCGTGCCGCAGGGCGGGCGCCTTGCTGACAACAGACGCCGGGCGCAGAGCCGCCGCTCCGCCCTGGTGATAAGGTGCAGCAGGTCTCCCGGCGCGGCCGCCGTCCCACGGCTGCCACGGGGCAGGCATTCCTTTTTCAGCCCTCCCCGCTCAGGGCCGGGCCGCAAGATCCGCCGTCGACGCGCCTGTCAGCCGCAGCAGGTCCGCCGGCGCGGCCTCGATCTGAAAGCCAACCCGGCCCGCCGAGACCATCACCGTCTCCAGCCCCTGGACGCTGGCGTCAAAAAATGTCGCATACTGTTTTTTCATCCCCAGCGGGCTGCAGCCGCCGCGGATATAGCCGGTGACCTTGTTGATCTCCGCCACAGCGATCATCGACACCGATTTTTCCCCGGCCGCGCGGGCCGCTTTTTTCAGATCCAGTTCCCGCTCCACCGGCAGGCAAAAAACCACATAGCTGCCCGAGGCGCTGCGGGTGACCAGGGTCTTAAAGACCCGCGCCGGGTCCTGCCCCAGCTTGCGGGCCACCCCCGCGCCGTCGATCACCCCGTCCGAATGGTCGTAGGCGTGGGCCTGATAGGCGACCTTTTCCCGGTCCAGCAGGCGCATCACATTGGTCTTTTCCTCTTTTTTTGCCATCCTGTCCGCCCCTCTCTCAGCTGTTTTCGCGCAGCACCCGTTCCACGGTCCCGCGGCTCAGGGCAGGCAGCGGCAAAATAGGGCCGGGGACAAAGCCGGGGGCCTGCAGCTCTTTTTGCCACCAGCTGACGCCCCACCAGCGGCCCGCCTTATAGCCCGCGCGGGGCAGCCGGCCGCAGACAGAAAAGCCCAGCTTTTCGTGAAAGGCCTCGCTGGGCGCGTTGGGGTCGGTGAGCACCGCCACCGCGGAGCCATATCCCTGCAGGCGCAGCAGCTCCAGCAGGGCGGTGTACAGCTTGCGCCCCACCCCCAGGCCGCGCCTGTCCTCCCGCAGATAGATGCTGGTCTCCGCCGTCCAGCCATATGCCGCCCGGCCGCTGAACGGATGGGCGCAGGCATACCCCAGCAGTTCCCCGCTATGAAACGCCAGCACCCAGGGATAGCGACCGTCCTCGTCGATCCGGCCCGCGAACTCTTCCAGCGCGGGTGTCCGGGTCTCAAAGGTGACGGCGGTCTTTTCCACATACGGCGCGTAGACCGCCAGCAATTCTCCTGCGTCCATCGGTGTGCCCAGTCTCAGCATCGCTCTCTTCTCCCCGCCGCTGCGCGGCATTTTTTTGCTTTGGGTGCGGGCCGCGGCGGCCCGGTGAGGAAAAGCCGCGGAGCCTTTTTCAAAGCCCCGCGGTCCCCCAGCCTGGCCGGCACGCCCGGCGCGGCTCACAGCTTCTGGATCAGCCGCGTGAAAAACTCCACCGTCTTGGCGATGGTGGGCAGCTCCACCCGCTCGTCATCGTTGTGGATCAGGCCGCGCTGCTCTGCGGAGAGCGCCATGGCCGAAAACTTGAACACGTTGGGGCAGATCTCAGAAAAATGGCGCGAGTCGGAACAGGCGATCATCAGATACGGGGTGACGATGGCCTCCTGCCAGGTCTCCCCCACCGCCGCCGCCAAGGTGCGCCAGGCTTCGCTGTTCACGTCCGCATACGGCGACGCCTCCGAGCCGTGCAGTACCCTGACCTCCACCGCCGGGTCGTTGATGGCCCTGCGCAGATGTTCGGCCGCGCCCTCCACCGTAGTGCTGTTGATCAGCCGCAGGTTGACGGTGGCAGTGGCCTCGTTGGGCATCACGTTCGACTGCTTGGACCCCCGCGCCATCGTGAAAGCCATCGTGGTGCGCATCATGGCGTTCAGCTCGCCGCCCAGCTTGTGGATAACGCCGGTGATGAGGCCGCCGAAGCACCACAGATTTGCAAAGACGATCCGCAGGGCAAACGGCGCGTGGGGGCCCACGGTATTCAGCATCTCCCGCACCGGGGTGGTGATCTCCGCTTTGAACTGATGCTTCTCGCAGGCCACCACCGCTTTGCTGAGCACGCCCACGGCGCTGTGCAGCGGCGGGTGGCTGGCGTGTCCGCCCTCGCTTTTGGCCGTGACCTCCAGGTCGGCCAGGCCTTTCTCCCCAATGCCCACCACGGCCATTGGCCGCTGCACACCGGGGAAAACGCCCTCTACCACCGCGCCGCCCTCGTCCACCACCATGGCGGGCTTGACGCCGCGCTCCCGCAGCACCTGTACCGCGGCGGGCGCGCCGGTGCCGTTGACCTCCTCGTCGCCCGCAAAGGCAAAGTAGACGTCGTTTTGGGGCACAAAGCCCTCGCCGATCAGCCGCTCGGCGGCCTCAAAGATGCCCATCAGGGTGATCTTGGTGTCCAGGGTGCCGCGTCCCCACAGCTCCCCGTCAAAAACTTCGCCGCAGAAAGGCGGGTGCTTCCAGCGGCTCTCCTCCACCGGCACCACATCGTAATGGGCCATCAGCACCACTGGGGCGGCGCTGCTTTTGCCTTTCCAGGTGAAAAGCATCTCGGTGTGGTCAAAGCGCTCGTAAGTACAGGTCTCGAACACCTTTGGATAAAACTTTTTCAGCAGGCCGCGGAACTCTTCGAACTTTTCCTCGTCAAATTCCTCGAGCCGGTAGCTGGACACCGTGGGCACGCGCACCAGCTGCGCCAGATGCTCTGTCGCAGCGGCGGCGTCCACCTCGCAGGGCCCGGCCGCCGCACGGCCGTCGTCCTGCGGCCGAAACCGCGCCGCCCGCACCAGAAGCACGGCGATGAAGACCGCCGCCAGGGCCAGAAGGATCCACCAGAACATGACAACACTCCCTTTCAGGGCGGCGGGGCCGCCCACAGCTGACTTGTTTTAAAACAGTATACCACATTCCCCCCGCGCCTGAAAGAGACAGGGCCCGCCGTTTGTCCTGTGCCCGCCGCGGCGGGACAGGGCGCACACGGCGCGTCTGCGGGTGCAGTTTTTCCCCGCCCCCGCTCTTTTTGAGCGTACAGGGAAAAACGCGCGCCCTGCGGGGGCGCGCGGCAGGGCGCGGGCATCGGAGGCCTCTCAGGCCTGCCAGACCGCCGCCAGCCGCCGCACCGCGCAGCGGATGGCGTCTTCGTCCATCGTGCCGTAGCCCAGCACCACCGCGGCGTCCAGCCCCGGCGGCGGGCTGCCGTAACGGGAGAGCCCGGACAGCCGCACGCGGGCCGCCGCGGCCCGCTCCACCAGCTGGGCCTCCGTCAGCGGCAGACCGGGCGACGCCACAAGGTGAAGGCCCGTGTGCGCCCCCCACAGCGCCAGCCGCGGCCCGAAAGCGGCGTGCAGCGCCTGCGTCAGGGCGTCCCTGCGGCGGCGATACTGGCCCCTGGCCCGGTTGAGCCCGCGGGTAAAATGGCCGCCTGTCAAAAAGCCGGTCAGCGTCTGCTGCTCCAAACGGGACACCGTACAGGCATAACCGGCAAAAACGCGGCGGTACCGGGCCAGAAGCGCCGTCGGCAGCACCATATAGCCGATGCGGATGCCCGGCGCGATGCTGCGGGAAAAAGTACCCACATAGACCACCCGCCCGTGCGCGTCCAGGCTTTGCAGCGAGGGCACCGGCCTGCCGTCGAAGCGGAACTCCGAGTCGTAGTCGTCCTCCACGATCAGCCGCCCTGGCGCGGCCCCCGCCCACCGCAGCAGGGCGCTGCGCCGCCCCACCGGCATCAGGGCGCCGGTGGGGAACTGATGCGAGGGGGTGACATAGACCGCGCCGGCGCCGCTGCGTTCCAGCGCGTCCACCCGCAGGCCTCCCCCGTCCACCGGCACCCCCCGCACCTGCAGGCCGCTGTTTTCAAAAATGCGCCGCGCCTTGGGGTAACCGGGCTCTTCCAGCGCCACCTCCGCCGGCAGCAGATGGGCCAGCAGGCCCAGCAGATATTCCATGCCCGCGCCCACCACGATCTGCTCCGGCGCGCAGTGGACGCCGCGGAACTCGTGCAGATAGCCCGCGATCGCGCCCCGCAGCGCCGCCTCTCCCTCCGCCGGGCCGGGGTTCAGCAGCGCCGGGTCGGCGGAGAGCACGCCGCGCGCGATGCGCCCCCAGGTCTTGAAAGGGAACAGCGAGGTATCCACCCCGCTGGTGGCAAAGCTGTAGTCCCACTGCGGGGGCGTCTGCTCCTGCGCGGCGGCGGGCAGCGGCCGCGCGGCGGGCACCAGCGGCGCCACGTCCGCCACATAGACCCCGCTGCGCGGCCGCGCCTCCACATAGCCTTCCGCCGCCAGCATGGCCAGCGCCGTTTCCACCGTATTCAGGCTGACCCCCAGGTTGGCCGCCGCGCTGCGCTTGGCGGGCAGCCGCTCGCCCGCCTGCAGCCGCCCCGCGCTGATCTCGCCCGCCAGCCAGGCGTACAGCTGCTGATAAAGGGGCCGTCTGTCTGCGGCATCCAGTACCAGAGGAAAATATTCCACGGAACACCTCCCATCTGACCTCATTAAAAAAACATTTTTTGGATATTTTAATGGGTCCAGTTTTTCTTTACAATAACCATAGACCCGACAAGGGCTTTTGTCAATCAGAGAGGGGAACCATTTATGCAAAACAAAGCGTCTTTCACCGTGCGCCGCCTGGCGGTCACCGGGCTGCTCGCCGCCCTGGTCTTTATCTTCAGCTGGATCCAGATCCCCATCGGGCAAATCGCCCGCATCCATCTGGGCAATGTGTTCTGCGCGCTGTCCGGCCTGCTGTTCGGGCCGTTTACCGGCGGCCTCGCCTCCGGCTTCGGCAGCATGCTGTTCGACCTGACCAATCCGGCCTATATCGCAGAGTGCTGGATCACCTTTATCACCAAGTTCTTTATCGGCTTTCTCGCCGGCCTGATCGCGGGCCGCGGCCAAAAGCAGGGCCCGGGCCGGGACGTGCTGGGCGCGGCGGTGGGCAGCGCCGCTTATGTGGCGCTTTATCTGGTAAAATCCTTTATCGTCATGACCATTGAAGGGCAGGCGCAGGGGGCCATCGTCACCCAGCTCTACACCAAAGGGGCCACCTCGCTGACCAACGCCGTGATGGCTGTGATCGCCTCGGTGCTTCTGGCGCGCGCGCTGCGTCCCGCCCTGCGCCGGGCAGGCATCCTGCCGCTGGACAGCGGCCGCTCCGCAAAGGGGTGAGCCCCGGGCCGGAAAACCGGTCCGTCTGCAGCTCTCCTGGCGGCATGTGAAACAACATCATAAAGCGCGCCTTGAAAAACTTTCGGTTTTCAAGGCGCGCTTTTTTTGAGACGGAAAACGCCCGGCCGCGCCGGGGTCGCGCATAGTAAATATCCTTTGCTGCTATTGTACATTTCCTTTCCCGATTTATCATGCTATAATAAAAATCCTTGTCGGTGAATTTTTTTGAAAGGTTTGGTGCGCATGGAACCTTTGAGGGATTTTCCCTGGAACAAGGATACGCCGAAATCGCTGGTGCACCAGTCGATCGTGTCAAAGAACAGTCACATGATTTTCAAGTCTATTTTGGAGCCGTACTTTGATAGATGACCCGCAGCGGCTTTGGTGAATCAAAGCCGCGATTTTACCCTAAACAAAGGAGGCCGCCTATGAATTGGGAGCCGTGGACCGGCTGTTACAAAATAAGTGATGGTTGCACAAACTGTTATTTTTACGGGCCATATGCAAAACGATATGGGCAGAATACAATTCTAAAAACAGACAAATTCGACTGGCCCATAAGGAGAAATAAAAAGGGCGAATATAACATCAAAGGGGATAAAATTCTCGCTACTTGTTTTGCCACTGATTTTTTCCTGCCCGAAGCGGACGAGTGGCGGGGCGAGGTCTGGGCGATGATCAAGGAACGGGCGGACATCGATTTTTTGATTTTGACAAAACGGATCGACCGCTTTCTCATATCGCTTCCGTCAGATTGGGGAGCAGGATATGACAATGTGAATATTGGATGTACTGTTGAAAATCAAAAATCAGCCGATTACAGACTTCCTTTATTTCTGTCTTATCCGATAAAGCGGCGATTTATCGCTTGCGCCCCACTTTTAGAAGCGATAGACTTGACCCCGTATCTTCATGGCGTAGAGCATGTTACCGTTGGCGGCGAAACAGGCCGGGAAGCCCGTGAATGCGACTATGATTGGGTACTGAATATCCGTGAGCAATGCGAAAAGGCAAGCAAAACGTTTTGGTTCAAAAATACAGGCTCACTTTTTAGGCGTAATGGAATAGTTGAAAAAATAAATCCTTTTAAGCAAGCAAGTATAGCCAAAGAACTTGGAATAGATATTTCAGATGGAAAAAGGTTGTTTTGACAGGGTTTTGAGCCAACTTGACCCAAAGTCCGGACGGGGTCTGTCTCCCACTGCCGCCCCGGCTGCTGCTTCCCGCCCTCCCCCATCTCATCTGCCCGCCCGCAAACATGAGGGAGGGAGGAAAAACAAATGGAGAAGTCTTTCGTAAAGATAGAATATCAAAACGCCTCTGGGGGCCGGATTTGTGTTGAGGACTCAGCTTCGGTCAAAGAACTGCTGGAACAGTCTGACCGGCAGATCCGATCCCAAAGGCGGCAAGACAGGCGATACCTTGATTTCAGCTCACAGATGAAGTGCCTGAAATCTCCCTGTCAGGCACATTGGAGGACACCGCCGATCCTATGGAAAGAGGGAAGCGCCTATCCTCGGCACCAGGATCCTCGATTCCGGTCCTTGTACCGCGGCTCTGGATACTTTTCCTATCTCATCAGGCTGTTTTTTGCCTTTAGAACTCCCGATACAACTACACAAAAAAAATAGCCGCACTGCGGCTATTTTTTTGCGGCATCTATTCAGATCTTTTCATACAGGCCGCTGAATGCGACATTGGGATTCAGCTCCTTGCCCTCTGTCACCGTGACGCCGCTGCGGCCCAGCGACAGGGTCAGGTTGCCCTGCGCCTCGCAGAGCGCGCCGCCGTCCTTGTAGACCGTGGCGTCTCCCTCCACCGTCAGGCCCTTGGCGTCCAGCACAAAATGGATGAGCCCCGTCTCGCTGCCCTCGGTGACGGTGAGCAGGATCTGGCCGGCGCTGCCCGGCTGCTTGGCATAACTGCCCACCCAGGCGGAGACGTCCTGCGCCACCTCGGAGGAGGACGGCGCAGCGGAAGAGGACGCGTCTTTCTGCGGGGTCGCGGTGGGCGCGGCGGTGGCTTTCGGCGTGGCGGTGGGCTGTGCCGCGGCGGAGGACGAGGAACCCGGCTGAGAAGAGGACGCGCCGCCGGCAGCGGAAGAACTGTTTCCCCCGCAGGCGGTGAACAGCAGGCAGGCCAGTGCGGCCAGGATCACAAGCTTCTTTTTCATAAAAAGCACCTCGCTTTTGTATTTTGAAGACGGGCGGCAGGTCGAATGGGGGCAAAAAAGCAGCAGGCAGCGCCGCGGCCCGTCCTCCTGCCAAACGCCCGGAAAAACCGATTTTTTGCGCTCCCGCAGCGCTGCGGGCCAAAAACAGCAGCTGCGCCGTCTTTGGCCCGCCCAGGCGTCCCCGCGGGGCAAGCGTAGGATGAGGCCGGCCCTGCGTGCAGGGCGTCCAAACGCCTGTTTTTCTGGCGGAACGCTAAAAAACAGCGCCGCAGCACCGCTGTGGCCGCACTGCCGTCAAAAGTGCGGGGCGGCAAGTTTTTGGCTCCCTGCCATGCTGCGCGGCAAAAAGCAGCCGCGGCGCGCAAAAGCTTTCTCCCCGGGTCTGCGCCCTTATCCCGGACTGCCTGCGCCGCAGAGACCGACCGTTTCCCTGCGCGGCGATAAAAGGCCGCCGCAGATCCCGGGGGACCGGCCGCGCCCAGCGCCATGCGGCGGGAAGCGGGTTTTCGGCACGAGGCTTTTCCCGGCAGGGCGCTCAAAAATTTTTCGCCGCCCGGC
Source organism: Anaerofilum hominis (assembly GCF_014287275.1). Classification (GTDB taxonomy): domain Bacteria; phylum Bacillota; class Clostridia; order Oscillospirales; family Ruminococcaceae; genus Pygmaiobacter; species Pygmaiobacter hominis. The sequence continues at coordinate 223,580 of NZ_JACONZ010000002.1, read as the reverse complement.
CGCCGCCCTTTATAGAATAAACGGAACAGCGCGCGATTTTACTACTTTTCACCCGAACCAAAAATTTTTTCCAGCACCTGGGCCGCGCCGTCTTCCCACACGGGGGGCGCGAGATAGCCGGTGAGGGCTTTGGCCTCGGGGCAGGCGTTGCCCATGGCATAACCGCGCCCGGCCGCCGCCAGCATCTCCAGATCGTTGGGGCTGTCCCCGAACGCGATCACGTCTTTCCAGTCGATGCCGTGCCGCTGCAGCACCTGACTGATGCCGGCCGCCTTGGTGGTGGCCACCGGATAAATGTCAAAGTGGTCCTGCCACTGCCGCGCGCCCTGCAGGCGCGGCTGCGCGCGCAGATAACGGTACACCTCGCCCTCATTGCCGATCAGAAAAGCGCTGAAAGGCGCTTCCCGCAGATGCCGGTCCCTGCCGGCAGTCTCATCAGTGATGCCGCCGTCCATGCCGGTGCTCTCCAGATACATCCGGCGCATCCGCTCATAGTTGCAGTAAGCGCCGTACCCGCTGGGGAAAGAAAAGCTCAGCGCGGCGCCGATGCGGATGCAGAACGCGGTCAGCTCTTCCACCAGATCCGGCGCATAGGAGGTCTCGCAGACCACGGCGCCGCTGCGGTCCAGCACGATGCCCCCGTTGCCGCACACACAGTAATCCGCCATCTCCCGCAGCGCCGCGGGCACCAGCTGCCGGATGCGGCCCGAGGCGACCATCACCAGCGCCCCCTGCTGCCGGGCGCGTTCCAGGCAGGCCAGCAGGCGGGGGGTGGGGTCCTGCCTCTCCCGGTCCACCAGGGTGCCGTCCACATCGCAGATCACTGCGCGCGGCAGATCATGGTTGTCTTTCAAACGCTCACTCCTCCTCCCGACAGGCGGGCCGCCGCAAAGAGCCAAAAGCCGTGTTCTCCGCGCCGACCGGCGTCCGCACCGCCCCAAACCCGGGACGCCGCGGGTATCCCGCCCACGCCGGCCGCAGCGCCTTGCGCAGAAAAAAAACGGCGCCCGCGCTTTTTCCACAAGCTCCGGCAAGCCCTAGACGCCTGTCTTTGCCTCTTTTTTCTCTTTTTCTTTTTTGTGGGCTTTTTTCTTCTTTTTGCCTCCCGGCACCGGGATCACCGGCAGTTCGGGCGCATCCACGGGGGTCTCGTCCGCAAAGCCCTTGAAGCCGCGCCCCAGCACCTCGTTGACCTCCGCCATCACCACAAAGGCCTTTTCGTCCAGCCCCTGCACCACCTCTTTGAGGTGGTAGGTCTCCCGGGGGCGCACCACCGTCATCAGGATATTGTGCTCATATCCCTGATACATACCCACGCCCCGCTGCAGCGTCACGCCGCGGTGGATCTCTTTCTGGATGGCGTCCGAGAGCGCCACCGGGTCTTTGTCGCTGATGATATAGCACATGTTGGCCTTGTCGAAGCCGTTGAGGATGCGGTCGTTCACCATGCCGCAGACGTAGATGGTGATGATGGCGTAAATGCCCGCTTCAATGTCGCGGAACATCAGCATCGCAAACAGCACCACGCTTCCGTCCACGATCAGAAACATCTTGCCCACCGACATGGACCGGAAGCGGATCAGCAGCAGCCGCGCCACCAGGTCGGTGCCGCCGTTGGAGGCCCCCGACTTGAGAAACAGCACCGCCCCCACCCCGTAGATCAGGCCGCCGAACACCGCCGCCACCAGCTTGTTTTCCGTGATGGTGGGCAAAAAGGAGATCGCGTTGAGGATCACGGCGTATACCGTGGAGCCGCACAGCGTGAGCAGGGTGTAGCGCGGCCCCTTGATGAAAAACGCGAGGATGATGAAAGGGATGTTCAGCAAAAACACAAAGGTGCCGATGGACACGGGCAGAAGGGAGGAGAGCACGATGGCGATGCCGGAAAAGCCCCCCGCCGCGATGTTGTTGCCCGCCAGGAACAGCTGGATGGCAAACGCGTAACAGCCGTTTGCCAGCAGAAAATAGATGATCTTGCGCACCTCGTTCGCAAAACGGGACTTTTGCTTTGCCACGGCCGCAGCCTCCTTTTCCGGCGCCCTCAAAATGCGGCGTCCGGCGCCGGTCCCGCGCAGGACCGGCTTTTTACAGCACTAGCATAGCACGCCGGGCCCAGCGGCGCAACAACTGCCTGCGCACCGGGCGCTGAAATAGTCGTTTCGCTAAAACAGGGCCCTCTCTGTGGGAAACTGACCGACACTTTTACCTGTCTTTGTCCCTCCCATGCACACAGCAAAAGGCCCGCAGGGGGGTCCCCCTGCGGGCCGGTATCTCAAACGCGGTCAAAACCGCGGCAGCTTTTTCAGGCGAGCCGCCTGTCCCACGGCCGGGCACATTCCTTTTCCGGCCCCGTGCCGGCGGGCCGGCGGCGCTGTTCCGATCCCGATCCCATCCGCTTACTCGATCTCGATGGCGCGGGCCGCGGGCGCCGGCGCAGCCTCCTTTTTGGGCAGCGTCAGCTCCAGCACGCCGTTTTTATAGGTGGCCCTGATCTCCTCCTGGCGGATGGCGGAAACGTCGAAGCTGCGGCTGTAAGAGCCGTAATGGCGCTCGCGGCAGACATAGCTGCCGTCCTTTTCTTTTTTCTCGCTCTCCCCGCTGTGGGCGGCCGAGATGGTCAGCACGTCCCCGTCCAGATCCAGCCGGATATCCTCCTTGCTGAAACCGGGCAGCTCGGCGCTGAGCAGATAACTGTCTCCCCTGTCCTCGATGTCCGTCCTGCAGCTCAGGGCCGGCATCGACGGCATGCTCTTGTCGCCGAAGAAATATTTATCCAGATCATTGAACAGATCCATCATACCGCGCTCGCGGCGCTCATAAGGCATAAGACCAAACATAAAGCATTCCCCTTTCGTCTGCATCGTCATTTTTGCACTGTAAACCGAAAACTTCTGCGGATCAGCTCCGCCCATCCCTGCGGCACATGTTTCATCACCCGTTTCCCTTTGCGCCTTTGCGGGCGTATCCTGTTTTTTGTTTACGGCTACAGTATACCGCCGCCATGTTAAAAAACAACGGATGATTTTTGAACAAACTGTAAAAAATTAGCACTCTTTAAGTTAGAGTGCTAATTTTTTATGAATTCAATTTTTCCGCTTTGCTGCGTTGTTTTCTCCACATTTCATAAAAGAATCCGGCCGAGTGCCAAACCGTTTTCACTCCCCTAATATCTCTCCTATCGACCCGTGAAACAGATGATCAGCCCGCCGGTCGGCCGGTGTGGGGGTGCGGTTGATGACCACCAGCCTGTCCCCGCGGTAATAGTCGATCAGCCCCGCCGCCGGATAAACGGCAAGCGAGGTGCCGCCGATGATCAGCATGTCGCAGGCCGCGATGGCGCGGACCGCGCCCTCCAGCACATCGCTGTCCAGGCCCTCCTCATACAATATCACGTCCGGCTTGATGACGCCGCCGCAGCTGCACCGGGGGACGCCGGTGCTCTCTGTGACCGCCTTTACGCCGTAAGCCCTGCCGCAGCGCATGCAGTGGTTGCGCAGCACGCTGCCGTGCAGCTCGAAAACATTTTTGCTGCCCGCGCGCTGATGCAGGCCGTCGATGTTCTGGGTCACCACGGCGCGGCATTTCCCCTGCGCTTCCAGCTTTGCCAGCATGCGGTGGGCCGCGTTGGGCGCCGCGTCCAGGTAAAGCATCCTGTCGCGGTAAAAATCGAAAAACGCCTGGGTATGGCGCTCAAAAAAGGTATGGCTCAAGATGGTCTCGGGCGGGTAGTCATACTTTTGATGATAGAGCCCGTCCACGCTGCGGAAATCCGGGATGCCGCTCTCGGTAGACACCCCCGCGCCCCCGAAAAAGACGATATTGCCGCTGCTTTCGACGAGTTCTCTCAGTTTTGCATCCATCAGCTTTCCCTCCCCATGCCGTCCCGCCGCTTTTTGCGGCAGAAAGCGGCGGCCGCCAGCGCCGCATAGCTCAGCGCCAGATACAGCAGCGGATAAAACGGTTCCCGCATCTGCAGCACCAGGCCGTAACCGGCGGCAAAAAGGGCCGTCAGCAGTGCGGGCAGCGCCCAGCGCCGGGACGCCTGCCAGCCGCAGAAAACGCCGGCAGCCAGAAAAAAGGCCGGATGCAGGACCAGCAGAAAAAACATGGAAAAAGCCATTCCCGCCCCGGGCGGCAGCAGGGCCCGCGCCAGTGCCGGCACCCCGGCAAAAAGGATAAGGCCCAGCCCCAGGGCCAAAAGCGCCTCTTTTTTGTTCATCTTTCGTCCTCCCTTTCCCGGCCCCGGCGGGCGCGGCGTTGCTGCGCCGGGGCCGGGGCTGTCCGCAAAATGGATAAAACGCCGCTCCCTTTTTTCCGTGTTTTTATTATACTTCTAAAAAAGCGGCGGCACAATGTCCGGCGCATTGACTTTGCGCCCTCACTTTGTTATAATTTTAACATATAAAAACACCTCCCGCTCGCCAATGCCCAAAGCAGGCGGCTGCGCTGCAGGGCGGAGCTGGGAGCGCGGCTTTAAAACTGATAAAAAAGGGATGGGATCACAATGTCAGTCAAGATCATGACCGCCCGCGAGGCGATGGATCTGGTGCCGGACGGCGCCACTGTGGCCACCGGCGGCTTCATCGGCGCCAGCTTTGCCGAGGAGCTGGCGCTGGAACTGGAAAACCGCTTTCTCGAGACCGGGCGGCCGCGCGATCTGTCGCTGATCTTCTGCGCCGCCCAGGGCGACCGCAAGGACAAGGGGCTGAACCATCTGGCCCACGACGGCATGCTGAAAGCCGCCATGGGCGCCCACTGGGGCCTGGCGCCCAAGATCGGCCAGATGGTGGCTGACAACAAGATCCTGGCCTATGTGTTCCCGCAGGGGGTCATGTGCCACATGCTGCGCGATTCTGCCGCGCACCGGCCCGGCACCCTCACCCACGTGGGGCTGGGCACCTTTGTGGACCCGCGCCTTGGCGGCGGCAAGATCAACGATCTGACCCGCGCTGCCCCGGACCGGGTGCATCTGATGGAACTGGGCGGCAGGGACTATCTGTTTTATGATTATCAAAAGGTGGATTTCGCGCTGCTGTGCGGCACCTACGCGGACGAAAACGGCAATATCAGCATGGAGCGCTGCGCCGTCACCGGCGAGATGCTGGCCACCGCCCAGGCCTGCAAAAACAGCGGCGGCACCGTGGTGGTGCAGGTGGAGCGGGTGGTCAAAGCCGGCTCACTGGACCCCAAAAAGGTGGAGATCCCCGGCATCCTGGTGGACGCGGTGGTGCCGGTGAGCGATATGAAATACCACATGCAGACCTTTGACGTGGACTATAACCCCGCCCTTTCGGGCGAGCACCGGGTGAGCCTGAAAGCGGCGGACCCGCTGCCCCTGACCGACAAAAAGATCATCGCCCGCCGCGCCGCCATGGAGCTGCGCAAGGGCACGGTGGTCAACCTGGGCATCGGCGCGCCGGAGTTTATCTCCAACGTGGCGGCCGAGGAGGGCATCACCAGCCATTTCACCCTGACCGTGGAGGCCGGCATCACCGGCGGCGCGCCCCAGGGCGGCCTCTCTTTCGGCACCAGCCTGAACCCGGACTGCATCATGTGCCAGCCCAGCATGTTCGACTACTATCAGGGCGGCGGCCTGGACCAGACCTATCTGGGCTTTGCTGAGGGCGACGGCGCGGGCAATGTCAACGTCTCCAAATTCGGCCCCAAGCTGCCGGGCTGCGGCGGCTTTATCGACATCAGCCAGAACTCAAAACAGGTCTTTTTCTGCGGCACCTTTACTGCCAGCGGCCTCAAGACCCATGTGGAGGACGGCAAACTGGTGATCGACCAGGAGGGCCGCATCGACAAATTCCTCAAAGAGGTGGAGCAGATCACCTTCAGCGCCAAGACCGCGCTGGCAAACGGCGTACCCGTGGTCTACTTTACCGAGCGGGCGGTATTCCGTCTCACCGCCCAGGGCCTGGAGCTGACCGAGATCGCCCCGGGCATCGATCTGGAGCGGGATATCTGTGCGCATATGGCGGTGCGCCCAGCCATCTCCCCCGATCTGCGGCTGATGGACGCGCGCATCTTCCGGGACGAGCCGATGGGCCTGAAATAAAGGGACTGCGCGCCGCGCGGCGGCGCCAAATCTCCAAATACAGAAAAGCGGGAGGGGCTTTCGCCCCTCCCTCTCTTTTTTATCGGTCCGACTGAAAAACAGGGCCTTGTCCGCTCCGCCGCTCCCCAGGGGGCGCGGTCCCCGCCGCAGAAAACCAGGCGGCAGGGCGCGCCCGCAGCCGGTCTGCCCGGGCGGGCGCGCAGCCGGCACTGAAAAAACAGCCGCGCTGAAAAGGCGCTTTCCCGCAGCCGCCCCCCTGCAGCCGGGCCCTGCCCTGGAGTAAGGGAATGCCGCAAAAGCGCGAAAAAACAAAAAGACAGGGCCCGGGCCTTGCGGCGTCCGCCTCACGCGGCGCCCAATCCGCAAATTTTTTTGAAAAGCCCCGTTTGGGCCATCTCAAAACAGCGTTTTGGAAAAAAGCGCAGCACAGCATTTCTGTGCCGGAGCGCCCGGCAAACGCAGTCCCGCATAAGGGGCCGCGCTGTTTTGAGGCAGCGGGGCTTGACCAGCAGCGCCGGCCCGAACGCCGCCCCTCCCCAGCGTGGCTAGGGGCGGGCCTAAGGCGGATCTTAACACGCAGCGCCGGCCCAAACGCCGCCATCCCCAAGAGACCCCTGCCTGTTTTGCGACAGGCAGGGGTTTCTTTCATTTTTACCATTCCGCTGCCGCCGGGCAGCGTTTCTTTTCGGGATAGCCCCGCGGCCCCCGTCCTTTTTTGACCACAGCGGAGGCGGTCGGCCTGCGGGACGCGCCGTCAAAAGTTCTTACTCTTCGACGATGCCGGCCGTGGCCTGCGCCTCGCCCAGCAGGGCGTTGATCTCCTCTTCCGTCAGCGCGTCGAAAACCTCGCTGATAAAAGCCGCCAGATCAGCGTCGCCCTTTTTGACCGCCGCCACGTTGCCGTTGCTCTCATAGACGATACCGATGTCCTGCATGACCAGATCGTCGTGCACCGCCGCGTAGCCCGCGCCGATGGTGTTGTCCAGAAAGACCGCTTCCACCTTGCCGGCTTTCAGCTCGGTGATCATGTCCCCCACCTTGGTCAGCTGCACCACATTTTCCGCCCCGGCGATCTCGTTTGCCAGAGGCACCTGGATAGCGCCTTTCTGCGCCGCCACTTGGCAGCCGGCCAGGCTTTCCTGGGTGGTGTATTTGTCCGCGTCCTCCGCGCGCACCAGCACCACCTGCGCGCCGCGGAAATAAGAGGAGGAGAAGTCCACCGCTTTGGCACGCTCGGGCGTGTTGGACAGCGAGGCCATGACAAAGTCGAAATCCCCTTTGTCCAGGCTGATGAGCAGGTTGTCAAAGGACATGTCCACGACCTCCAGCTCTACCCCCAGCGCGTCGGCGACCTTCTGCGCCAGGGCGACGTCAAAGCCCACAATGGTGTCTGTGCCGTCGATCTCGGTGTGGAACTCAAACGGCGGGTAATCTGCCGAGGTGCCCAGCACGATCTTGCCGGCCGCTTTGATGCCGGCGATGCGCTCACTGGCAGACCAGTCGCCCGCGCCCGAGTCCGGCGCGGAGGAGCCCGCAGCGGGGGCGGATGCGGATGGACCGGTCCCCGACGCGTCCGGCGGGACAGAACTGGAGTCCGAGCCGCCGCAGGCGGCCAGGGAAAGCGCCATTGCCAGCGCCAAAACCATTGCAGTGATCTTTTTCATCTTTTCTCCCTCTCTCTTCTCTTCATGTTTCCCCGGTGCCGCCCTGGCGGCGTCCGCTTACTCCCACAGGGGCTTATCCCACAGCTTGAGCGGGGTGCCGATCCCCATCTTCTGCGCGTTCAGGAACAGCTGGTAGCCGATCATGATATCCAGCGCGCCCAGCCCCAGCGAGGAGCAGTTGATCACCTGGGCCGGGTCGGTGCGGCCGCCCCATTTGCCCAGCACCATGTCGGACAGCTCGACCACCGTGTCCTTGGTCAGTTTGCCCGCCTTGTACAGCTGGGCCGCCGCCTTGGTCTCGTAGGTGATGATCTGGTCCCAATAGTCCACCGCGATGACGTCGCTGGCGGTCACCACGTCCAGCTCCGCCTCCATGCTGCCCATATTGATGACCGTGACGCCCGGTTTGACCCACGACTGGTCCAGGAACGGCTTGCGGGCCGTGGTCTCGGTGATGATGATCTGCGAGGCCAGCGCCGCCGTCTTTGCGTCCGCGGTGGGCACGATCTCTGCCGGATAGACGTCCTTGTATTCCGCCGCCAGCCCCTCCGCCTTGGACAGGTCCAGGTCGGACAGATAGATCGTTTCCACCTGGGGCAGGCTCTCGCAGACCGCCATGATCATGGTGCGCCCGATGACCCCCGCGCCCACCAGCGTGACCGCCTTGGTATCGGCGGGCGCCGTGTGCTTTGCGAAGACGCCGGCCACCGCCGAGGTCCGCATCGCGGTGATCAGGGTGCCGTCCAGGATGCAGAAAGGCAGCACGGTCTCCGGGTCGCTGAGGATGGTGATGTCGATGCCGTAGGGGATGCCGGGGATGGCGCTGTTCTTTTTGGACTCGGCCGCCCACTTGGTGCCGCCGATGTTGACATCCCCGCCGATATAGCAGGGCATGGAGTTGAAAAACGAGTTCCAGTCGGCGCCCGAGCCGATGGGCATGCCGATGTGGGTCTTGGGCGGGTTGATGACCTGCCCCTGGCCCAGCAGCGCATAGGTCTTTTCCACCGTCTCGATGGTCATCTTCATATCCAGAGCGCCTGCCTTGATAACGTCCTCTTCCTGCAAAAACAGAATACCCGGGTCAATGGAATGGATCATGATTCTCTCCTCCTGAAAAGTTTTGATGTTTGTTTTTTATTTTCACACCTGGTCCCGGACCGCGCGGGGCAGCCCTCAGATGCAGTTGAGCACCTTTGACAGAAAATCCTGTGTGCGCGGATGCTGCGGGGAAGTGAAAAGCTTCTGCGGCGCGCCCTGCTCCAGGATCTGTCCCTCGTCCATAAACAGCACCCGGGTGCCCACCTTTTGGGCAAAGCCCATCTCGTGGGTGACCACCACCATCGTGATGCCCTCCCCGGCCAGATCTTTCATCACGCCCAGCACCTCGCCCACCATCTCGGGGTCCAGGGCGCTTGTGGGCTCGTCAAAAAGCATCACGTCCGGGTTCATGGCCAGGGCGCGCACGATGGCGATGCGCTGCTTTTGTCCGCCCGACAGGCGCGAGGGGTATTCCTGCGCTTTGTCCGCCAGGCCGATCCGCTCCAGCAGCTTCATGGCCTCCTGCTCCGCTTCCTCCTGGCTGCACTTTTTTACCAGCTTGGGGCCGATGACGATGTTTTCCAGCACCGTGAGATGGTTGAAGAGGTTGAACTGCTGAAACACCATGCCCATCTTCTGCCGCAGCAGATTGATGTTGGCGCCCTTGGCGCAGATATCGCTGCCCTCAAAAATGATCTGCCCGCCGCTGGGTTCTTCCAGCCGGTTCAGGCATCGCAGAAAGGTGGACTTGCCGGACCCTGACGGCCCGATGACCACCACGACCTCGCCCCGGCTGATCTGCACGTCGATCCCTTTCAGCACCTCGTTGCCGCCAAAGCTCTTGCGCAGGCCCCTGGCCTCGATCAACAGATTTGTTTCACCGGTCACTGCGCTTCAGCCTCCTCTCAAAGATGCTCACGCCCTTGCCCGCCACCAGATTCAGGATCAGATAGATCACGGCCGAGATGTAATAGCAGGGCAGCGGGTTGTAGGTGGCCGTGACCACGATGCCGTTGTTGTACATCAGATCGCTGATGCCGAGATACTGGATGACCGAGGTCTCCTTGATCATGGTGACAAACTCGTTGCCGATGGCCGGCAGGATGTTTTTGATCGCCTGCGGCATAACGATGTGCAGCATCGTCTGTCCGCCCGTCATGCCGATGGAGCGCGCCGCCTCGCTTTGCCCCACATCCACCGCCTGGATGCCCGAGCGGATGACCTCCGCCACATAGGCGGCCGAGTTCATCGACAGGGCGATGACGCAGGGCAGCGCCCGCTCCAGTGCGATCCCCCAGACGCTCACCTTGGGATAGGGGATAAAATCCAGCTGGTAATAGACGATATACAGCTGTACCAGCAGCGGCGTGCCGCGCAGCACGGTGATGTAAAACCGGGCAAATCCGTTCAGCAGCCGGTTCTTGGACAGCCGCAGCAGCGAGATCACGCAGCCCAGCAAAAACCCGCAGAACACGGTGATCAGCGAGATCAGAATGGTGGTTCGGGTCCCCTGCAAAAAGTAGTGATAATAATTAGTAAGTATTTCCAGGATGTTCAAAGGGACGTCACCTCCCCGTTCTGCAGCCCTTTGTTCTGCGATGGGTCCATTGTATCAGATAATGAATAAATATTCAATATATTTTTTAAAATTTGTATATATATTCATTTGTGCCTGTGTTTTATCCTTTTTGCGGCATTTAAATTCAACAAAATGCACAAGTATTTTGCCCGCCCGATCCGCATAGGGCCTTTTTTGCCGCCCCCGCCGGCGGGGAGGTGCCGCGGGGGCGGCGGGCAAGGGGCTGCGGCGCGCTTTCCCCGGACAGGCGCCCCATGCCGGCCCCAACGCCGTTTTCCGCCCCGGCTTTCGGGGGACGCCTGCCCCGCTTTGCGGCGGCGGACCTCTCTGTGGTATAATCAGGTCACCGGCCCCGCGGCTTCCGCGCGGCCGCTTTTCAGGGCCGAAAAAACCGGCGCAACCGCAACTTTACATCGCGAAACCAAAACGCAACAGCAAGTTGGTGGAGGTTGCCGTCCCGCCACGGTAAACTGAGAGCACAGAAAAGGCCTCCCGGCCCGCCGCCCGCTGCGGCGGCGGGGAGAGAGCGCCTCATCAACGCCAAGGAGGAACTTGTCATGAGTTTCAGTGAAAATCTTCAGTTTTACCGCCAGCAGGGCGGCCTCACCCAGGAGCAGCTGGCCGAGACGCTGGGCGTCTCCCGCCAGTCGGTCTCCAAGTGGGAGTCCGGGCAGAGCTACCCGGAAATGGAAAAGCTGCTCGCGCTTTGCGAGTTGTTCCGCTGCGATCTGGACACCCTGCTGAAAGGCAGCGCCGTCGCCGCCAGCGCCGACGTGGGCAGAGCCTATGACGCCTATAAAAACCGCTCTGCGGTGATGAGCGCCGCCGGGGTGGGCATTTTGATCTCCGCCCTTGCCCTCGCCTGCCTGCTGGACGGGCTGGGGATGCACGAAATGGTGGCCGGTATGGCCTTTTTTGCGGCGGCCCTGCTCGGCTGCATGGTGCTCATCGTCAGCGGCCTGCTGTCCAGCGAATTCAACCGCAAACACCCGCGCATGGAAGATTGCTACACCGAGGCCCAGCGGGACGCTTTCCACAGCCGTTATGTGGTGCTGACCGCTTCCGCCCTGGGGGTCATTTTTCTCAGCGTCCTCTGGCTGCTGGGCTCCCAGGCGCTGCCTCTGCCCGCCCGCTGGAACGACAGCTTCTCCGGCTCGATCTTTTTTGTGGGCATCGCGCTGGGCGTGGCCCTGCTCATCTGGACAGGCATCCAGGAAGAAAAATATCATATCGACAACTACAACCGGGAAAACGACCCCGACGACGAGACCCGCGCCCGCCGCAGCCGGATCGGCCGCCTTTGCGCCTGCATCATGCTGGCGTCCACCGCGGTGTTTGTGGTCTGTATCTTTGCCCTGCCCCAGTGGCGGGACGAGGCTGCCGCCATCATCTACTCGGTCGGCGGCATCGGCTGCGGCATCACGGCCGTGGCGCTGAACCACACGGGCAAGAGCGAAAAAAAATAGACGCCGCCCTGCGGCCTTTCCGCGCCTTGTTTGGTGCGGAAAGGCCGGACCGGAAACGCCGCCGTCAAAAACCAAAAAACGACCCCCGCCTCTGTACAGAAGGCGGGGGCCGTTTTTGAGGAAGAAAAATGAAAAAAGCCGTTGCATCGTTGGCAGCTCTGCAACACTTACAGTTTACCCCGGTCTGCCTTTTTTAAACACCAACCGGGTGTAAAATTTTTTGAAAAGCCCTGCCGGTGCAAAAGGACGCTTTTGCGGCCCGGCTCCTTTACCCCTCGAAGATGACTTTCAAACCCGCCGCTTTGGCCCCTACCGGGATACAATAAGGGCTTACCAGGGAAAGATTGTTCTGAAGCGCCCCGGCAGCCAGCAGCAGAGCGCGGTATCCATCAGCGCCCTGTTGGCGAAGCACCGGCGGTGCCTGCCGATGGATCCGACCGGGGACCTGAATAAAGATGCCGCTGCTGACACCACATCGATCCTCAAAGGCAGCACCTGTCCATCCGGCAAATGCGTTGTGATCACCGCCCACTCAAATGGACCAGAAAAAACGGATATGATTTTCCGGCTTAAAAAGGCCAACTGCAAATCTCGGATACTTCTGACAGACGGTGAGCGCCATTGACGATCCTGAATAAATCACAAAAAAGCAGAGAAGAAAGCCCTCTTTCCCCCACTTGACAAGAGGCGCCAAAATGCTTACGATTGGTAATGTCCTGTTGACAGGAGGTGAACATGGTGTTATTCGGAAAATTTACGATTGATTTTGGCTCCACACAAGTTTATACCACGAAACATTGTGCGGAGCCTTTTCTGAGCGTTGATGGATAAACGGGGAGGCAAAGGCAGCCAGGGACTGCCTTTGGTTTTTATACCCTTTTGACCAATCGACAATAGAAAACAAACGGTTCGGGCCACAGACAATGTTTTGTTTGCGGCCTTTTGTTCTGCCTGTTTTGAGGCAATCACGCAGAGGGCGCACAGTTTTGTGTGCCCTCTTTTCTTTGAAAGGGGAACAGATCTATGACTGAGGAACAAAACTTATTGACCGGGAGCGTGCCCAAAAGGTTGGTCGCTTTTGCGTTTCCGCTGCTTTTGGCAAATCTCCTGCAATCTTTTTATAACGTCGCAGATATGTTGGTGGTTGGACGGACCGTCGGAGAAGCGGGTCTTGCGGCCATCAGCAACGCATCCAAACTATGCTATATTATCAACTCCATCTGCATCGGCCTCACGATGGGGGGAGCTGTATTGATCGCTCAATATAAAGGCGCAAATGATAAGAAAGGACAGGCTGAAACTTTTCAAACGCTGGCTTTGGTCTCCCTTGCGTCAGCGCTGCTTGTAACCGTTGTGAGTTTGGCATTCTATCAGCCGCTTTTTCAAGTGTTAGGCATTCCGGCAGACGCCTATCAGGCTGCCTGCGATTACATGAAAATCATCTGCTGGGGAACGGTCTTTGTCTTTGGATATAATGCGGTCTGTTCCATTCTAAAAGGCCTGGGGGATTCCAGATCGCCCCTTTATTTCGTTGGGATCGCTGCATTTGTTAATGTAATACTGGATATTTTACTGGTGGGTCCCCTGGAAATGGGAACGGCAGGAGCCGCTTATGCAACGATCACGGCGCAAGGGATCTCTTTTGTGATCTCAATTTTCTACTTGCGGAAGCATAAAGTATTTTTTTATGCTGACGGCCAGAAGAAATTCACATTACAAATGGATAAACTGATCGCCATTCTGAAAGTCGGTTTACCCACAGCCTTTCAGATGGCAGTGGTAAACACAGCCTATCTGATCGTAACAGGTATGCTGAATCAATTTGGCACTTCGGTGTCTGCAGCTTCCGGTATGGGATTGCAGATCAACACTTTTGCCGGTATGCCCTGTTGGGCTATTGGACAGGCGGTTACAGCAATGGCGGGCCAGTGTATCGGGGCAGGTCAGATAAAACGGGCACGAAAAGTAGTCAAAACGGGTTTGCTGCTCAATGTCTCCGCAACACTTGTGGTCGTATCAGGCGTCCAAATTTTTGCGGAACAGCTGATTCTGCTTTTCGGCAGCAGCAGTCCCCAAACAGTAAAGGATGGAATTTACTATCTGCGGGTCTGCTGTGGGATAAACAGCCTTGTTTATGCTGTGATGTACACATTGGACTCATTTGCGATCGGCATAGGGTCGGCAAATATCGCCATGCTGGACGCCTTGTTGGACGCGGTGATCGTACGCTTACCCGTGAGTTGGCTTCTCGCCTTTTCACTTAATATGGGATTCCCGGGTATTTATTGCGGACAGGCTCTTTCTCCGATCATTCCGGCTATTGTGGGGTTTCTCTATTTTCGCAGTAAGGGATGGGAAAGAAGAACGCTTGTTTCAAAATAAATATTTCGCGGAAAACTTCTTAACGCACCATAGAACTGCCGCGGTTATCTGCATAAAGATCCCCATCCGCCCTCCCACAGCACGAAAGAAAAATTTCTGCGGCTGGGCCAAAAAATCATCGGGAACGTCTGCTGCGGTGACTGCGGACGCTTGGTTCACAGGGGCCGTCAGGCTTTTCCGAAAGCGTTCCCGGCATGCTCGTGCAGCCGTGCGCCTTTCTGCAGGACCTGCGCATCTGGAAAAATCTCCCGGGACCGGCCGCCTCTCTTATCTCTATTCCAATCGTATTCGACTTTTTTGTCGAAATCAATTATAAAATGCAACAAATACTCGCAGCCAGTTTTTCCCGTACCTGCAAAACGGAAACTCTGCAGCTGATTTTAGCCGGTAAAAAGGAAAAATCGGGGGCGGACCTTGGGAAGCCCTCACGATCTTACCTCATTTTGGGCATACTGCCTCTTGACAGCCGGCGAAGAGAACGATATTATGAAGATACACCCCCCAGGGGTGGGGTATATGAAACGGCTGTCCTTTCAACAGCCTGGTATCCCGCCGGCCCGTTTTGCCGGCGATCGCCCCACAGAGAAAGGATAGGATGAGAATGAAACAAAAATTCGACGTGACCGGCATGACCTGCTCGGCCTGCAGCGCCCACGTGGAAAAAAGCGTGCGCAAACTGCCCGGCGTCTCGTCGGTGGCGGTCAATCTGCTGCAGAACACCATGCTGGTGGAATATGAGGAGGACAAGCTCAGCGCAGCGCAGATCTGCAGCGCGGTCAAGGCCGGCGGTTATGGCGCCGCCCCCCAGCAGCCCCGCGGCGCGGGGCCAAAACGCGCGGCCCCGCCCAAAGAGGCGCCCGGCGGCGTGATGTCAGCCGAGCTGGCGGCCATGAAGCAAAGGCTGATCGTCTCTTTCTGCTTTCTTGTGCCGCTGATGTACGTCTCCATGGGGCATATGATGGGGCTGCCGCTGCCCGCGTTCCTGCTGGGGCACGAAAACGCCGTCTCCTTTGCCATGACCCAGCTGCTGCTGACCCTGCCCATCCTGTATGTGAACCGCAAATACTACGAGGTCGGCTTCAAGACCCTGTTCCGCGGCGCGCCGAACATGGATTCGCTGATCGCCATCGGGTCCGCCGCGGCGGTGGTGTATGGCGTTGTGGCCATCTACGGCATCGGCTGGGGCCTGGGCCACGGCGACATGGAGCTGGTCGCTCATTACCACATGGACCTCTATTTTGAATCGGCCGGCACCATCCTGACCCTGATCACCGTGGGCAAGTATCTGGAGACCCGCTCCAAGGGACGCACCAGCGACGCCATCACCAAGCTGCTGGACCTGGCTCCCAAGACCGCGGTGGTGGAGCGGGACGGTGAAGAGCTCGAGCTCCCGGTGGAGGAGGTCGTCGTGGGCGACGTGGTCATCGTGCGGCCCGGCGGGCGCATCCCGGTGGACGGCGTGATCCTGGAGGGCAATGCGGCGCTGGACGAGTCCGCCCTCACCGGCGAGAGCCTGCCGGTGGAAAAAGGCCCCGGCGACAAGGTCATCTCCGCCTCCATCAACCAGTCCGGTTATCTGAAATGCAGGGCCCTGAAAGTGGGCGACGACACCACGCTGGCCCAGATCGTACAGCTGGTGGAGGACGCCAACGCCAGCAAGGCCCCCATCGCCAAGCTGGCGGATAAGGTCAGCGGCGTCTTTGTGCCGGTGGTCATCACGATCGCCGCGGCCGCGGCGGCGGTCTGGCTGCTGCTGGGCTATCCCATCGATTTTGCGCTTTCCATCGGTATTGCGGTGCTGGTCATCAGCTGCCCCTGCGCACTGGGCCTCGCCACCCCCACCGCCATCATGGTGGGCACGGGCAAGGGCGCCGAGCACGGCATCCTCTTCAAATCCGCCGAAAGCCTTGAGGTGGCGCACACCGTGAACACCGTGGTGCTGGACAAGACCGGCACCGTCACCGAGGGCAAGCCCGAGGTCACCGACCTGCTGCCCGCGCCCGGCGCAGACCCGCGCGAACTGCTGCGGGTGGCCGCCGCCGCCGAGCGCCCCAGCGAGCACCCGCTGGCCGCCGCCATCCTGCGCCGCGCTGGCGCCGAAGGGCTTGAGCCGGACGCGGCCGCGGGCTTTGAGACCGTCCCCGGCCAGGGCGTGACCGGGCAGGTGGATGGGCAGCCCGTGCTGGCGGGCAATCTGCGGATGATGGAGGCGAACGGCCTCTCCGCCGCCGATTTCGGCGCGGACGCGGACGCGCTGGCAAACGAGGGCAAGACCCCCCTGTTTTTCGCCTGGGCCGGCAGGCCGCTGGGCGTGATCGCGGTGGCGGACGTGGTCAAGCCCACCAGCCGTGCCGCCATCGAGGAGTTCCGGGCCCTGGGCGTGGATGTGGTCATGCTCACCGGCGACAACCGGCGCACCGCCGAGGCCATCCGCGGCCAGCTCGGCATCGACCGGGTCGTGGCCGAAGTGCTGCCCCAGGACAAAGAGCGGGAGGTCGCCGCCCTGCAGCAGGCGGGCAAAAAGGTGGCCATGATCGGGGACGGCATCAACGACGCCCCGGCCCTGGCCCGCGCAGACGTGGGCGTCGCCATCGGCGCGGGCACCGACATCGCCATCGAGAGCGCCGACGTGGTATTGATGAAAAGCGACCTGCTGGACGCGGTCACCGCGTTCCAGCTCTCCCGCTCGGTCATCCGCAACATTAAGGAAAATCTCTTCTGGGCATTCTTCTATAACTCCATCGGCATCCCCCTGGCGGCCGGCGTGTTCTACACCCTGCTGGGCTGGAGGCTGAACCCCATGTTTGGCGCGGCGGCCATGAGCCTTTCCTCTTTCTGCGTGGTGTCCAACGCGCTGCGGCTAAAACTGTTCCGGCCCAAATTCCGTCATCCCCTCCCGTCCCCCGCAAGCGGCTGTCCCATCGCGGCGGCCGCACCGTCCGAGATAGAAAACAACAAAAAAGAAAAGGAAGTGTCCGTGATGAACAAGACCCTGAAAATCGAAGGCATGATGTGCAACAACTGCAAGGCCCATGTGGAAAAAGCGCTGGCCGCCGTGGAGGGCGTGTCGGCCGTGGCGGTGGACCTGGAGTCCAAACAGGCCGTGGTGACGCTGGCCGCCGACGTCGCCGATGAAAAGCTGGTCACCGCCGTTACCGAGGCCGGCTATGAGGTCGTGTCGGTGGGCTGAGCGCCCCCTCACCAGCGGCCCGCACGGCCGTATTCTCAGGAAAGGACGGAACCTGCCCCGTGAAAGCTGATAAGGCCCAGATCACCCGCCTTTTAAAAACCGCGCGCGGCCAGATCGACGGCGTACTGCGTATGGTGGACGACGACAAATACTGCATCGATATCGCCAACCAGATCATGGCCGCCGAGGCGATCCTGCGCAAGGCCAACAAAGAGATCATCCGCGCCCATCTGGAGGGCTGCGTCAAGGACGCGTTTTCCTCCGGCAGCGAAGAGCGGATGGAACGTCAGATCGAAGAGATCCTGAATGTGATGGACTCTCTGGGCAAATGAAAGATCAAAAAACGCAGCGGCCGGACAAAATGTCCTCACAGCCGCTGCGTTTTTTTGATCTTTCTCCCGGGCAGTGCGCCGAAAGCCCGGGCTTTTCTATCTGGCCTGGGGCTTTCCTGCTCATCCCGTCTGCTCGGATGACGGCAAAGTGTGGCAATATTGCTGCGAGCGCTGCGGCGCTTTCTTTGCGGTGAGCAGATAGCGCGCCGCCCTTTGCGGGGCAGTTTCGGGCTCAAGATCAAAACGCGGCCTTTCCCCCCATTGCTGCGGGGAAAGGCCGCGTTTTTTGTTGCCTGTTCCGGCAGGGCCTGCGTGCTCCCTGCCGCTTTCCGGTCAACCTTTCTGTTCGAGTTCCCAGGGGCGCTGCACCGTCTCTGCGCGCTGCTGATGCGCCACTTCCAGCAAAAAGCGGTAGAGCGGCGCCAGCAGGCGAAAATCCTTTGCCAGCTCGTCCGCCAGCCGGTCGGAAAAGAGCAGCTCCGGGTCCCGCCGCCGGGCGTTGAAGCTGATGCCCCGCAGCTCCAGCCAGTCCCGCTGGGCGGCCGGCGCGTCGGGGAAATGGGGGCGCTTGTACCGCTCGCCGTCCAGCGCGAACACCTGCTGCGCGCGCAGGGCTTTATCCGCCTTTTTCCAGGCGGGCGTCCGCGCGCGCACCTGGGCGCGCAGCGTTTCCATATACGCGGTGGAGGCGTCGTAAAAACCGCAGCCATAGCCGAAGTGCCCGTCGCTGAACACCTCAAAATAGAGGCCCGGCACCTCGCGGCCGTACATTTTACCCCGCTTGTAGACGATCCACATATTGTCGCGGTACAGCGATTTGTCATGGGTGAAGCGGGTGTCCCGGCGGATGCGGCTGATGGTTTTGCCCACCGCCGGGTCGGTGGTGAGCTGCGGGTCCAGCTCCAGCATCACCGGCCCCAGCGCGGCGGAAAGCTCTGTCAGCGGCGCTTTCACCAGGGTCTCATACTCGTTTTTATGCTCTAAAAACCACTCTTTACTGTCATGGAGCCGGTTTTCAAACAAAAAATCCAGACTCTTCTGCGAAAAAGGCATTTTTCATCACTCCATAATAGAAAGGACAAGATCACCGCGGCGAGCCCGTCCCCCTCTGCGGAGGGGCGGAACGCGCGATGGAAACGGACGAAAACGGCACGGACGCCTTTGGACGCCGCCGTCTTTTACGCCTCCCCCGGCAAAAAATCGCAGGCCAGCGCCGTGAAAAAGGCGGCGCTCCAGCAGAGGGCGTCCTCGTTGATGGTATAGCCCGCATTGTGGATGGGCAGGCGCTCGCCCTGCAGCGGCGCGCTTCCGCCAAAGACATAGACGCCGGGGAACTCCTGCAGATAATCCCCCATGTCGTCCGCCGCCAGGGAGGGCACCATCTGCTCCACCCGGCCGCCGATCTGCTCGGCCGCCCGGGCCGCCACGGCCACGGCATCGGCGTCGTTCACCACCGGCAGGGTCGCGGGCCCGTGCACCAGCGTGGCCGTGGCCCCGTAGGACGCAGCCACATCCCGCGCCATCCCCTCCATCAGCGCGAAAAGCTCTTTCAGCTGGGGCACCGAGAAGAAGCGGTTGGTGCCGCTGATGAGCGCCGTGTCCGGCACGATGTTCTTGCCGGTGCCCGCTTGGAACATACAGGGGCTGATGACAAAATGGTCGAACGAGGAACGCCTGGTGCCCTGCACCGCGCCCAGCCGCAGCAGGATCTCCGCCGCCGGACGGATGGGGTCCACCGTGTTCCAGGGCGCCGACCCGTGGCCGCCGCGCCCGGTGACCGTGATGTCCCAGCCCACCGCGCCCGCCATAAAGGGGCCGGGCATGCAGACAAAGGTGCCCGGCTCCCACTCGGGCATCAGATGGATGCCCACCGCGAGGTCGACGCCGCCCTGGGCCTTGAGATACTCAATGATCTCCGCAGCGCCCCAGCCCTGCTCCTCCCCCATTTGAAAACAGAGGTAAACGGTGCCCGCCAGCTGATCGCGCAGATCCCACAGCAGTCTGGCCGCCCCCAGCAGCCCGGCCGCGTGCCCGTCATGGCCGCAGGCGTGCATGACGCCCGGGTTTTCCGAGGCAAAGGGCAGGCCCGTGGCCTCGGTCATGGGCAGGGCGTCAAAATCCGCCCGCAGGGCCAGCCGTTTGCCCGGCCGCGCCCCCTCGATCCTGCCGATCACATTGCGGCGCTCATCCACCACAAAGGGGATGCCCAGAGCGGTCAGCTCCTGCGCGATGCGCGCGGAAGTCCACACCTCTTCGCCCGCCAGCTCGGGGCGGCGGTGAAACTCCCGCCGCAGGCTCACCATATAGTCCCGCTGGCCCTCGGCCAGCGCCCTGATCCCGTTTTTATCCATCTCAGGTGCCCTCCTTTTTTTCTTTTATCGCGGTGCGATAAAAGCCTTGCTCCGGCGGCCGGGCAGCGCGCCCCACCGCACGAACGGCCGTTTTTGGGACCTGCGCAGGTCCCCGCGCGGCCGCAAAACAGTCCGCCTCACAAACCGGGGCCTGCCCGGCGCTCCGCATGGGCTGCAAAACGGCCCGCGGCTGTTTTTGTCACCTGCTCATCCAGCTCTCGTCAGAGGGGTCGTCGCGGAACGCCAGCAGCTTTTTGCAGTCGCTCTCCCGGATATATCCCTCGGCCGCCGCCACCTGGACCAGCGCGTCCAGGTTGGAGAGAGAGTGGTTTTCCACCCCATCCGCCGCCAGCCGCTCCAGGCCCTTTTTCATCCCGTAGGTGAAGATGGACACCACGCCCAGCACCTCGG
Source organism: Anaerofilum hominis (assembly GCF_014287275.1). Lineage (GTDB taxonomy): Bacteria > Bacillota > Clostridia > Oscillospirales > Ruminococcaceae > Pygmaiobacter > Pygmaiobacter hominis. The sequence goes on along the minus strand of NZ_JACONZ010000002.1, from coordinate 203,106 downwards.
CCCCGGCGGCGCGCAGCACGTCCACCACCTCCAGCACGCTGCCGCCGGTGGAGATCAGGTCCTCGACGACCACGACTTTCTGTCCCGGCTCCAGCCTGCCCTCGATCTGGTTTTTGCGGCCGTGATCCTTGCTGCCGCCGCGCACATAGCCCATGGGCAGGTCCAGAATGGTGGCGGTGATGGCGGCATGGGCGATGCCCGCGGTGGAGGTGCCCATCAGCACCTGCGCATCGGGGTAAAATTCTTCTACGAGCTCCGCCAGCCCGTTCTCGATCTCCTCGCGCACCGCCGGGGCCGACAGGGTCAGCCGGTTGTCGCAGTAGATCGGGCTTTTGATGCCGGATGCCCAGGTGAACGGCTCGTCCGGCCTCAGAAACACGGCCCCGATAGAGAGCAGGTCCTTTGCAATTCGGTTTTCGGTGTCCAGCATGATGATCTCTCCTTTTTTTCTATGTGTCGATGTTCCCGGGCAGCGGCAGCCGGCGGCCGGGTCCCCGGCGCGGCCCGCCGCCTGAAAAGTGCGCGGGACTTTTCCGGCGCGCTTGCCGGCCTGCCGCCGGGCCGGCGGCAGAGCGCACGGGCGGGCGCGCCCCGCAAAAAGGGGCGCAAAGCCCTGTCAGCCCACAAATTCCTCCACGCAGCGGCGATAGGCGGCCAGCGGGTCGGCGGCGGCGGTGATGGGGCGGCCGACCACGATGTAATCGGCCCCGATCTGCCGGGCCCGGGCCGGGGTGGTGATGCGCACCTGGTCCCCCGCCTCGCCGTCGGCAAAGCGGATGCCCGGGGTCACTGCGAGGAAGCCGCTGCCGCAGGCCTCCTTGACCATGCCCGCCTCCAGCGGGGAGCAGACCACGCCGTCCAGCCCCGCCGCCCTGGCGTTCTGGGCATATTTGACGATCACGTCGTTGATGGGCCGGTCGATGAGCAGCTCGTCCCGCATCCGCTCCTCACTGGTGGAGGTGAGCTGGGTCACCGCGATCAGCAGCGGGCGGCTCCCGTCTGGGCGGGTGAGGCCCTCCAGCGCGTACTTCATCATCTCTACGGTGCCCGCAGCGTGCAGGTTGCAGATGTCCACGTCCAGGCGGGAGAGGGCGGCCATGGCTTTTTTCACCGTGTTGGGGATATCGTGCAGCTTCAGGTCCAGAAAGATCTTGTGCCCGCGCCGCTTGATCTCCCGCACGATCTCCGGCCCCTCGGAATAGAACAGTTCCATGCCGATCTTGACAAACGGGCGCTCCTCCCCAAACCGGTCCAGAAAGGCATAGGTCTCCCCGGCGCCCGCAAAATCGCAGGCAATGATGACGTCTCTGTTCATGGCTTTCGTCTCCTTTTCAAATCGATTTTTTCTGCAGACAAAAATTATTTGACTCAGACTTTTAAAGACTTTTAAAAAAACAGTTTTGGGACAGCGGAAAAGCAAAAACGGGGCCGCGCGGACGCCCCGGCCCCGGGCGCGGCTCTGCGCTCACGCCGTTTCGGGGCTGTTGTTGCGCCGGCGGGCCCGCGCGCCGTTCTGCGACAGGCCCGGTTTATACAAAAAGTATATCTTTGCGCTTCTATTCCGTTTTTGCGGCTGCCATGCCGGTCAGCTCTGCAGCCCGCTCCACGCCCAGCCGGGCCAGCACCCCCGGCAGGGCTTCCACGATCTTTTTACAGGCAAAAGGATCCACCAGATTGGCGGCCCCCACCTGTACCGCCGAGGCGCCGGCCATCATCATCTCTGCGACCTTTTCGGCGCTGTCCACCCCGCCCATGCCGATCACGGGGATGTCCACCGCATGGGCCACCTGCCACACCATGCGCAGCGCCACCGGGAAAATGGCGGGCCCGGACAGGCCGCCCATCGTGTTGGCCAGCACCGGCCGGCGGTGGGCCAGGTCGATGCGCATGCCCAGCAGCGTGTTGATAAGGGAGAGGCCGTCCGCCCCCGCTTCCTCACAGGCCCGCGCCACCGCGGTGATATCGGTGACGTTGGGGGAGAGCTTGATGTAGACCGGCTTATCGGTGACCTGCTTGACGGCCCGGGTCACGGCGGCCGCGCCCTCCGGCGTGCTGCCGAAATTGATGCCGCCCTCGTGGACGTTGGGACAGCTGACATTCACCTCGATCAGGCCCACCTGCTCCTCTTTGCCGATGCGCTCGCAGCAGTACTGGAACTCCTCCACCGAAAAGCCGCCGATATTGGCGATGACCGGCTTGTGGAAATACCGCTTCATGCGGGGCAGCTCTTCCCGGATGACCGCGTCGATGCCGGGGTTCTGCAGGCCCACCGCGTTGAGCATCCCCGCGTCGCACTCGGCGATGCGGGGGGTGGCGTTGCCGAAGCGCGGTTCCTTTGTGGTGCCCTTGAACGAAAACGATCCCAAAATATCCAGATCGTAAAAATCTTTGAACTCGTTGCCGTAGCCAAAGGTGCCGCTGGCCGGGATCACCGGGTTGTCCAGCACCAGGCCGGAAAGCGTTACCCGCAGGTCTACCATACCACTTCCTCCTTTGCCAGCACCGGGCCGTCTTTGCAGATGCGCTTTGAGCCGTATTTTGTCTTGCAGCTGCAGCCCATACAGGCGCCGAACCCGCAGCCCATCCGCTCTTCAAAGCTGAGCTGTCCCGGGCAGGCGCAGGCGCTGTACACAGCCCGCAGCATCGGCTCAGGGCCGCAGGTGTAAAAGTAGTCATACCGCATGCCCGCCGTGTTCAGCAGGTCGGTGACAAAGCCTTTCTGCCCATAGCTGCCGTCCGCGGTGGCCACCATGGTGGGGCAGCCCAGGTCGCGGAACTCCTGCTCGTAAAAGACGTCGGCCGCCGTATTGAAGCCCAGCAGCACCGCGGGGGGACGGCCCTGCCGCCAAAGCCGCTTTGCCAGCCCGTAGAGCGGGGGCACGCCCACGCCGCCCCCCAACAGCACCGGCGCCGCGCCGCAGGCCGCCAGATCATAGCCGTTGCCCAGGCCCACCAGCAGGTCCAGCGCGGCCCCGGGGCCGCCCATGCCCGCCATGCGGCGCGTGCCCTCGCCCACCACCTTGTAGATCAGGGTGATGGTGGCGTCGTCCCAGTCCGCGATGGAGATGGGGCGGCGCAGGTAACAGCCGTCCAGACGCACGTTGACAAACTGCCCGGGTGCCGTGACGGCGGAGGTGTCGCCGGCCAGCACCATGCGGTAGACGTCGCGGGTGAGGGGGGCGTTTTCCTGGATGGTATAAAGTCCCTGTTTCTGCATCGTGATCTTCCTTTTTTCAATCAATCCCTGCGGGCGGCCGGGCCGCTGTTCTCAGGCTGCCCGGCCCGCGCCCGCGCGCTCAGTCCTCGTCGATGGTGGACACGCCCAGCGTGATCTCCTCCAGCACGTCCAGCAGCACTTTTACCGTCTCCAGCGCCGTAAACATGGTCACGCCGTTCTCCACAGCGCAGCGGCGGATCTCGTAGCCGTCGGTCTCGGCCCCCGCGCCGCCGATGACGCTGGTGTTGATGACGTAGTTGACATGCCCGCGCCGCAGCGATTCCAGGATCTCCTCACTGCCCTCGCTGATCTTTTTCTTTGACCGGGTGCGGATGCCGTGCTCTTTCAGAAAAGCCGCCGTGCCCTCGGTGGCCTCGATGTTGAAGCCCAGGTCGTAAAAGCGCCGGATGAGCGGCAGCGCCTCTTCCTTGTCCTTGTCCGCTATGGTGACGAAGATGGTGCCGTAGTTGGCCACGTTCATGCCGCTGGCCTGCAGCGCTTTGTACAGCGCGCGGGTCAGGCTGCGGTCATAGCCGATGGCCTCGCCGGTGGACTTCATCTCCGGCGAGAGGTAGGCGTCCAGACCGCGGATCTTGGAAAACGAGAAAGCCGGCGCCTTGACATACCACTTTTTGCGCTCGGGCGGGTAAAGCTGGGTGCAGCCCTGCTGCGCCAGCGGCTGGCCCAGGATCACTTTGGTGGCGATGTTGGCAATAGGGATGCCGGTGGCTTTGGACAAAAACGGCACGGTGCGGGACGAGCGCGGGTTGACCTCGATGACATACACGTCGTCCCCCACGGCGATGAACTGGATGTTGAACAGCCCCACGATGCCGATGCCAAGGCCGAGGCGCTTTGTGTAATCCAGGATCGTGTCCTTCACTTTCTGGCTGACGCTGAAGGTGGGGTAGACGCTGATCGAGTCGCCCGAGTGGACGCCGGTGCGCTCCACATGCTCCATGATGCCCGGCACGAACACGTCCCGGCCGTCGCAGATGGCGTCCACCTCCAGCTCCTTGCCCAGGATGTACTTGTCCACCAGCACCGGCTGGTCGGCGTCCAGCTCCACGGCGGTCTGAAGATAGCGGCGCAGCGCGTCCTCGTCGGCCACGATCTGCATGGCCCGCCCGCCCAACACATAGCTGGGCCGCACCAGCACCGGATAGCCGATGCGGGCCGCCACCCGGCAGCCGTCCTCAATGTTGGTCACCGCCTCGCCCTTGGGCTGGGGGATCTGCAGCTGCTCCATGATCTTTTCAAAGCAGTCGCGGTTCTCGGCGTTCTCGATGGCCTCCACGCCGGTGCCGATGATGTTGACCCCCAGCTCATGCAGCGGCCCCGCCAGATTGATGGCGGTCTGCCCGCCCAGCGAGGCCACCACGCCCAGCGGTTTTTCCAGCTCCAGCACGTTCATCACGTCCTCGACGGTGAGCGGCTCAAAGTACAGCTTGTCGCTGGTGGTGTAATCGGTGGAGACGGTCTCGGGGTTGTTGTTGATGATGATGGCCTCGTACCCCGCCTCGCGGATGCCCCAGATGGCATGCACCGTGGAGTAGTCGAACTCCACCCCCTGCCCGATGCGGATGGGGCCGCTGCCCAGCACCACGATCTTCTTTTTGTCCGAGACGATGGATTCGTTTTCCTGCTCATAGGTGGAGTAAAAATAGGGCACATAGCTGTCGAACTCGGACGCGCAGGTGTCGATCATCTTATAGACCGGAAAAACGTTCTGCTTTTTGCGCAGCCGGTATACCGACGCCTCGGTCATGCCCCAGCGCTCGGCGATGTACTTGTCGCTGATCCCCATCCGCTTTGCATCCCGCAGCACCGCGGGGTCCTTGGGCCCCGCGGCCAGGACCTTTTCAAAGTCGACGATGTTTTTGAACTTTTCCAAAAACAGCAGGTCGATCTTGGTCGCATTGTAGATCAGCCCCAGGTCCACCCCCTGACGGATCAGCTCGGCGATGGCGAACAGCCGGTCGTCGGTGCCCTCGCGCACATAGCGCAGCAGCTCGTCCGCGGCCATGCCGTCAAACTTTTTGCTGTGCAGGTGCCACACCCCGGTCTCCAGGCTGCGGATGGCTTTCAGCAGGCTCTCCTCAATGGTGCGCCCAATGCTCATCACCTCGCCGGTGGCTTTCATCTGGGTGGAGAGGCGGTTGCTGGCGGAGGCGAACTTGTCAAACGGGAAGCGGGCGATCTTGGTCACCACATAGTCCAGCGTGGGCTCAAAGCTGGCGGGCGTGTTGGCGATGGCGATCTCGTCCAGCGTCATGCCCACCGCGATCTTGGCGCTCACCCGGGCGATGGGGTACCCGCTTGCCTTGCTGGCCAGCGCCGACGAGCGGGAGACGCGGGGATTGACCTCGATCAGGTAATATTTGAAAGAGTGGGGGTCCAGCGCGAACTGCACGTTGCAGCCGCCCTCGATCTTCAGCGCCCGGATCAGCCGCAGCGCAGAGTCCCGCAGCAGCTGGTATTCCTTGTTGGTCAGGGTCTGGCTGGGGGCGACCACCACCGAGTCACCGGTGTGGATGCCCACCGGGTCGATGTTCTCCATGTTGCAGATGGTGATGGCGGTGTCCTTTTTGTCCCGCATCACCTCGTATTCGATCTCCTTATAGCCCTTGATGCTCTTTTCCACCAGCACCTGGTGCACAGGCGAGAGCTTGAGGGCGTTTTTCATCACTTCCCGGAACTCGGCCTCGTCGTCGGCAAAGCCGCCGCCGGTGCCGCCCAGCGTGAAAGCCGGCCGCAGCACCACCGGATAGCCGATCTCCTCGGCCGCGGCGAGCCCCTGCTCCATGCTGCCGGCGATGATGCTGGGCAGCACCGGCTCGCCCAGGCTCTCGCAGAGCTCCTTGAATTTTTCCCGGTCCTCCGCCTGCTCGATGCTGGCAAAGCTGGTGCCCAGGATCTCCACCTGGCACTCGTCCAGCACCCCCTTTTTGGCCAGCTGCACGGCAAGGTTGAGACCGGTCTGGCCGCCCAGGCCGGGCACGATGGCGTCCGGGCGCTCGTAGCGGATGATCTTGGCCACATATTCCAGGTTCAGAGGCTCCATATAGACCTTGTCGGCGATGGCGGTGTCGGTCATGATGGTGGCGGGGTTCGAGTTGACCAGCACGACCTCGTAGCCCTCCTCTTTCAGGGCAAGGCAGGCCTGGGTGCCCGCGTAATCAAACTCGGCGGCCTGCCCGATGACGATGGGGCCGCTGCCAATGACCATGATCTTATGGATATCGGTGCGTTTTGGCATATCTGAAACAACCTCCTTGGTGGTGATGCACAGGCGGAACGGCCTGCAGTGAAAAGCGATCCTGGCCGGGCTGGGCGCCGCGGTCTTTTGGCGGCTGCCGCCGGCGCCGCCCGCGAGCCGTCAGGGCAGACGAGACCGGCGGCCTGCCGGTCCGCTCTCCGGCAAACCGGAAGAGCTCCGCCGGAAGCCGCCCGCTCCCCGCAGGGCGGCTCCAGTGCGCCCATAAGCGGTCCAAAGACGGAGACCGGCGGCCGGCAGGCCCGGCCCGCCGCGGCCTTTTCGCCTTTTTAAAACGCCCCGGCTCTCTGCTTTTCTTCCTTCTCCCTCTTGTCCTGCTCCATCAGCTGCAGGAACTCGTCGAACAGATAGGCGGAATCCTGCGGGCCGGGGGCGCTCTCCGGGTGGTACTGCACGCTGAACAGCCTGTCCTCACTGCAGCGCACCCCCTCGGCGGTGCCGTCCAGCAGGTTGCGGTGGGTCATGGTCAGGCCGGTGCCCTCCAGCGAGGCCGCGTCCACGGCAAAGCTGTGGTTCTGGCTGGTGATCTCCACCTTGCCGGTGACCAGGTTCTCCACCGGATGGTTGCCGCCCCGGTGCCCGAACTTCATCTTATACGTCCTTGCGCCGTAGGCCAGGCTGATCAGCTGGTGGCCCAGGCAGATGCCGAAGATGGGCAGCCGGCCGCGCAGGGTGCGCACCAGGTCGATGACCTCGGGCACGTCCTCCGGGTCCCCGGGCCCGTTGGAGAGGAACAGCCCGTCCGGCCGCAGGGCCATGATCTCCGCGGCGCTGGTGTCGTAGGGCACCACGGTGATATTGCAGCCCCGCTCGTTCAGCCTGCGGATGATGTTCAGCTTGATGCCGCAGTCCACCGCCACCACGTCGAAGCGGGGGCCCGCAGTGCGGGAATACCAGCGCTTTTTGCAGCTCACCCGCGCCACCTGGTCGCGGGGCAGCCGGGCCTTTTTCAGCTTGTCCATCGCTTCCTCATGGCTGAGGTAGGGCTCGCAGATCAGCACTTTCTGACTGCCCTCGCTGCGGATGATGCGGGTCAGCGCCCGGGTGTCGACCCCCTCGATGCCGGGAATGCCGTTCTCCTCCAGCACTTCGCCCACCGTTTTGGTGTAGCGGAAATTGGAGGGGATGTCGTTGTATTCCCGCACGATCAGGCCGCCCATGGTGGGCACCCGGGTCTCAAAATCCTCGTCGGTGATGCCGTAGTTGCCGATCAGCGGATAGGTCATGACCACCATCTGGCCGGTATAGCTGGGGTCGGAGATGATCTCCTGATACCCCACCATCGAGGTGTTGAAAACGATCTCATTCACCGCTTCCACCTTGGCCCCAAAGCCGTAGCCGTAAAACTCGCGCCCGTTTTCCAGCACTATCTTTTTTGTGTATTCCGCTGCCATACGACACATCCTTTCACCATTGTCAGCATATTGCGTCCCTGGACCCGCCAGCCCGCAAAGGGAGTCGCTCTCCCCATCGAGAGAAAAGTTTCCGGGTCGATCTCGTATTCCCCGTCCAGGTCAAAGACGGCGAGGTCCGCCTCCTGCCCCGGCCCGGCGCCGCCCGGCAGCCCGAAGATGCGGCGCGGGGCCAGGCTCATCTTTTCCACCAGGCCGGCCAGGCTCAGCACACCGCGCTTTACCAGGCCGGTGTACAGCACCGCGAAAGCCGTCTCCAGCCCCACCACCCCCATCAGGCTGCCGTCCAGGCCTTTCGCCTTTTCCTGCGCCGTGTGGGGGGCGTGATCGGTGGCGATCACATCGATCGTGCCGTCCGCGAGGCCCTCCAGCAGCGCGTCCCGGTCCGCCGCCGTCCGCAGCGGCGGATTCATCTTAAAGCGCCCGTCCTCCCCGAGATCGTCCTCGCACAGCAGCAGGTAGTGGGGGGCCGTCTCGCAGCTCACCGCCGTCCCGGCGGCTTTTGCCTGCCGGATCAGGGCCACGCTCTCCTTGGTGGAGATGTGGCAGACGTGATAGCGGCAGCCCGTCTTTGCGGCCAGCTTCAGATCCCGTTCGACCTGCCGCCACTCGCTTTCAGAGGAGATGCCCACATGCCCGTGGGCGGCGGCGTAGCGGCCCTCATGGATACAGCCGCCGGGCTTCAAGAGCGCGTTGTCCTCGCAGTGGGCCACAATGGGCCTGTCCAGCCGCTTTGCCAGCCGCATGGCGGCCTCCATCAGCTCTTCCGCCTGCACCCCGCGGCCGTCGTCGGAAAAGCCCGCCACATAGGGGGCCATCGCCTCCATGTCCGCAAGTTCCCCCGCGCCCCGCTGCCCGCGGGTGATGCAGCCAAAGGGGGTCACCCGGACCCGCGCGTCCCGGCGGACGGCCTTCAGCTGGGCCTGCAGATGCTCCATACCGTCCGGCGGCGGAGACAGGTTGGGCATGCTGCACACCTGGGTGACCCCGCCGGCAGCCGCAGCAGCGGTGCCGGTGGCGATGGTCTCCTTAAAAGAAAAGCCAGGCTCGCGAAGATGTACGTGGACATCAACGAGACCTGGCAAAATAAAAAGCCCGCGGCAATCGATGGAATTGCCGCTCTCAAATTTTGAAACGGAAACACCGGCCCCTGCGACGAGGCCGTTTTCAATAACGAGATCCCCGGGGTGAAAAGCGCCTTCGCGGAAAACCTGTCCGCCGGTGAGCAACTGCCGCATAGGACCCTCCTGTTCGGTGAGATGGGCGCGCGCGGCGCGGTGCGCCGCGCCTTACGGCCCTAAAAAAAGCAGCCGAGCGCGCGGGGCCATCAGCCCGCCGCGCCAGTCAGCCGCTTTGCATTTTCATTATTATACGAAACGAAAATCCTCAAGTCAAGGCGGCGGACAAAGCTTTTCGGTTTTCACCAAAAACAGCCGCTGATTTTCACCGCGTTTTGTCAGCGCCCCGCCCCGGCAAAGGGGCCGCCGCAGCGCGCCCCTTTATCCGCAGTCCTCCTCGCAGGCTTTCATCGCCTCCAGGGTGTCGCCCAGCAGCCGGTCCAGGTCCCAGCCCAGCAGCTCTGCGCCCTGGGCGATCACCTCGCGGGAGCAGCCGGCGGCGAACTTTTTGTCCTTGAATTTCTTTTTCAGGCTTTTCAGTTCCATGTCCTGCACCGATCTTGAGGGGCGCATCAGGGCCGCCGCACCGATCAGGCCGGTCAGTTCGTCGGCGGCAAACAGCACCTTTTCCATCTCATGCTCCGGTTTCAGGTCGGTGCACAGACCCCAGCCGTGGCAGGCCGCGGCGCGGATCAGCCGCTCGTCCAGCCCGCGGCCGCGCATGATCTCCACCTCTTTTTTGCAGTGCTGCTCCGGGTACATCTCAAAATCCAGATCGTGCAGGATGCCCACGATCTCCCAAAAATCAGCCTCGCCGCCATAGCCCAGTTTTTCGGCATACCAGCGCATCACGGCCCCGACTGTTTTTGCATGGTGCTGGTGGAACTCCTCGTGATTGTATTCGGTGAGCAGGGCCCACGCCTCCTGTTTGGTCATCTTCCGTCCACTCCTCTTCCGATTTTTTCGCCCTTTTGGGGACGATCTCAGCGTAATTATTACCTATTATAACGCCTCTGCCGCCGGATGCAAGCGCAATCGCGGCGCCGGGCTTGCGCGAAACCGCGTCTTGCGGTAGGATAAGGTCAGACAAACGCTTCCCACTCAGGATAAGGAGGGCATGTTCCATGAAAGATCTGCTGCTGGTGATCGACATGCAGAAAGTGTACGAGGAGGGAGAGCCCTGGGCCTGCCGCGGCGTGGACCGGGTGTCGCAGAACATCCTGCGGCTGCTGGCGGCCGGCAGGGCGGAAAACACGATCTTCACCCGCTTTGACGCCGTGGCGGACCCGGTGGGGGCCTGGGCGGATTACAACCGCGAATTTGCGGACGTCAACGCGGACCCGCGCCTGGCCGAGATCGTGGACGCCCTGGCGGGCGCGGCGGCAGAGTATCCGGTCTACACCAAGCACACCTATTCCTCCCTGCCCATCCCGCAGGTGGCCGAAGCCGTCGCCCGGGCCGACCGGGTGGTGGTCACCGGCGTGGTGGCCGAGTGCTGCATCCTCTCCACCGTGGAGGGGCTGATCGACGCAGGCGCAAAGGTGGTCTACCTCACCGACGCGGTGGCCGGCCAGACCGCCGCGTTCGAGCAGGCGGTGGAAAAGATCGTCGCCAGCTTCTCCCCCATCCACACCAGCGTCATGACGGTGGACGACTATCTGGCGGGCCGGTGAAAAGCCTGTCTTTTGCCGCCCGCCCTGCAGAGGGCCCGGCTGCTCCCGGCCTGACCCCGACCGACCGGTGCGCGCCTGTCCCTCGCGGGCGGCGGGTCCCGGTGCACTTTCGCGGGGACCGTCAGAGGGGCCAGCCCGACCGCGCGGGCGGTGAAATGGGGTTTCCCGCGCGGCCGGAAGCAAAGAGCCGACGGGGAACAGGCGCCCGGCTGCATGTCAGGTCACCGGCGGCCCCGCAGGGAAAAAAGCGCCCTTCACCGCGGCTTTGCCGCGATCAAATGACCCCGCGGCGCTGTGAGAAAGGACCGGGACGCCCAACAGGGCGTTCCGGTCCTTTCCATTTTCTCAAAAAAAGCCCGCCTGCGCAGAGGAAAAGCGCCCTGCGCGGCGCGGGCTCGCCGCGCTATTCCACGGTAACTTTAAATCTGCATTTTTCAGCCCCGCTCAAAACCGTCTCGATGACTTCCACCTCTATGTGTTTTTGGGGCATCATGTTTTCCAAAACATAGATCATCCCCTGTCTGGAACACTCGCAGAAAGAGGCGTCCTTTCCGCCTGCCAGCGCTTCCGGGCAGACGCATTTGGGATATCCCATCTCATAGACATGTCCCGGCTCGATCACCTTTGCAAAGAAAAACTCCGTCTCTCCATACTTCTGACAATAGGCCTCCAAATTGGAGCCGCATTCCCGAAACCACTGCATCTGGACCGGCAGTGCGGTGTCCTTGACGCAGTTTACTGCCTTTTCCCGGTAATCCATTTTCTCCTCCTCTGATGTTACATCCCCGCTGTTTTCCGCACCGTATTTGCGGTCCGTATCGTGATCTTGTCCTTTATGCTGGAGCTGGCGGTCCTGGACCACCAGTTCGTCTTTTGATAATACCGGCGGCTGAAAGACCAGAAAACCACATTTTTGTAACGATATGCCCTCTCATACTCCTCTTTGAGGCCGCCCATTTCCCGGCAGAACTCCTCATAAGACAAAGGGGGGATGAGAAAGATCAGGTCGTCGTATCTCTCCTGATCGCCGCTCCCCCACCAGTCGGGGGCATGGTCCAGGATATCCGCGATCGATTCCTGCGGAACGACCAAAACCGGCAGATCCAATCCAAATTTTTCTCTGAGCATCAGCCGGATCTTGTCTGAAAGGGCGCCCTCGTCGTCCAGGGTACTGGAAAAGGCCGCATTCCCGCTGTTCAGATAGGTGACCGCCTCTGCAAAGCCAAGGCCTGTGAGCCCCGCTTTCAATTCAGGCATGGAGACCTTGTTTTTCCCGCTTATATTGATCCCTCTCAGCAGTGCGACGTATCTTTTCATGGGTCCCTCTTCTCCCCCGCGGGCAAGGTTGCTCCGGGAGTTTTTCCTGTTTTCAGCCGCGCCGCGGGACGGGCCGCCGCGAGACCCGGGCGCGCATCGTCTTTGCGGCCCCGCCGCGCTGCGCATGGAAAAAACGGCCCCCGCCGTGCGGGAGCCGTTTTTTCGGCCGCCTGTTCCACTCGGGCCGCAGCCGCCCGGACAGGTCGTTTTTGTCTTTTCCTTTACAGCAGGGGCGGCTGGCCCGACTGCTTGTTCCAGGAAGCCCCCACCGTGTAGCAGATGGGCAGGATCAGGCCGATCAGGCCGCCCAAGATCCCCCCTGCCGAGCTGTCAAACACTTGTCCCAACAGGTTCAGGGCCGCAAAGACGATCAGGATCACGCCCAGCACAAAGCAGGTTTGCGCTTTTTCGGGCTTATCGCAGTAGCGCACGCCCAAGATGCCGGCGACCAGGCCCAGGATATTCCCCAGGATCAGCACCAGGCCGCTGAGCAGTATCATGCCGCCCAGGGCCGCCCCCAGATAGGCGTTGGCCCCGATGCCGCCCAGGGCGAACAGGCCTCCGCCCAGCATGGTCAGCAGGCCCCCCAGCATACTCAGCACCGCAAAGATGATGTACAGGATCCCCGTGACCTTGAGCATCGTTTTCCCTCTCAGTTCCATCACACACCGCTCCTTCCCCAAATGGGTGTCCGGCCGCTTTTCTTCCCCTGTCGCAGCGGGGAGCGGCCCGTTGCTTTCATTATAGCTTACCGCCGCCGCTTTCGTCAATTTTCTTCCCGGGGCGCTGCGGGCTTTCCCGCCGCCCGGAACGCCCGCAGCATCTTTCCCCCGGCCGGGCGCAGGGCTTTTCCCGCCCGCGCGCCCCCGCCCTCCCGGCAGGGGTCTTCTTTGCCGGGGCTTTGGGTGCGCGCGCGGCGCGGCCCGGATTTTGTCGATTGTCCCCAAATTCCTCCCTCCCCGCCCGGGATATTTCTACGGCGTCCCGCCTTGCTTTTTTCCTCCTCATCCCCCATAATGATTACTTGTCGATAGTTGTTGTTTAATATCCGGATATGGCGGATAGTTTCTACACCTCACCGTAAATGAGGTACAATGACAACAGGCGCAGCTTTGCTGTGCCCTGACGACCCTGAAAAGAGCGGTTCTCCTCTTTGCGGGGCTGTTTTGTGCTGCAACCAACTGTTGACATGTCCGCGCGCCTGTCACAGCCGGTTCGCCTTTGGCGGGTGCAACACACACAGCTCTGCAAGGAGGAGTTTTTTCGTATGGAGAAATTTTTCAAGCTCAAGGAACGCGGCACCACGGTCAAGACCGAGATCATCGCCGGCCTGACCACTTTCATGACCATGGCCTATGTGCTGGCGGTACAGCCCTCGGCCATCGTCGGTTTCGGCCCCGACCCCTTTATCACCGACGTCAACGGCGTGGTCATCAGCAAGCAGGCCATCCTCATCATGTGCGCGCTGATCTCCGGCCTTGTCACCCTGTTCATGGGCCTGTACGCCAACTTCCCGTTTGCGCTGTCCACCGGCATGGGCACCAACTTTCTGCTGGGCGCCATGCTGCAGAGCGGCCAGCTCTCTTTCGGCGCCATGATGGCCATCGTCCTCATCTCCGGCGTCATCTTCGTCCTGCTCAGCGTCTTTGGCATCCGCGATCTGATCGTGCGCATGATCCCCAAAAACATCAAGGTCGCCATCTCGGCCTCCATCGGCTTTTTCATCGCCTATCTGGGCTTTAAAAACACCGGCATCGGCACCTACGCCGACGGCATCGGCATGGGCGATTTCACCCAGCCCTCGGTCATCCTGGCCCTGGTGGGGCTGCTCATCATCGCCGTGCTCACCGCTTTCAAGGTAAAGGGCGCCATCTTGTACGGCATTGTCGCCGTCACCGTGCTGGGCATCCCCTTCGGCGTCACCCAGCTGCCCGCCAGCATCTTCGAGGTCCCCAGCTTTGCCACGGTGAGCAACGTCTGCTTTAACTTCGACTTTAAAGGCCTGCTTTCCGGCAGCACGCTGGTGCTGATCTTCATCGCCTTTTTCGGCGATTTCTTCTCCACCCTGGGCACTGTGCTGGGCGTTGCCGGCAAGGCCAAAATGCTGGATGAGGACGGCAACCTGCCCGGCATCCAGAAGCCGTTCCTGGTGGACGCCGTCGGCACCGTGGTGGGCGCCTGCACCGGCAACACCACCATCACCACCTTTGTGGAGTCCTCCGCCGGCGTGGAGGCGGGCGGCCGCACCGGCCTGACCGCGTTGGTCACCTCGGCCTGCTTCCTGCTGGCCACCTTCCTCTCGCCGCTGTTCGTCATCATCCCGGACGCCGCCACCGGCCCGGCTCTGATCTTTGTGGGCTTTTTGATGATCAGCGGCATCACCGAGGTGGACTTCTCCAACTTCAGCGAGGCGTTCGGCCCCTTTGTGATGATCATGTTCGGCACTTTCTGCGGGTCCATCGCCACCGGCATCGCCGCCGGCATCCTGGCCCATGTCTTTATCAAGGTGCTCACCGGCAAATTCAAAGAGATCCACCCCGGCATGTATGTGCTGTGCGTCCCCCTGATCATGTACTTCATCTTCAACTGACCCCGGCGCGCAGCGCGGACGGAGCGTCTGCGCCCTGCCGGCCCCAAACGCCGGCCCCGCGCCCGCTTTGCCGGCCGCGCCTCTCGCGCCGCTTTTCAAACGGCGGCGCGGATGCTATACTGTTTTTAAACAGACTTTTTATCCCCGCCCCCAAGACCCGGCGCAGCGCGCAGGCCCCGGCGGCCGACCGCCCCGGGCGCCCGCTTTTCTGCACCGGAGCGCAAAAAACAAAGGAGGACGACCCATGAAGATCCAGCCCAGGGACAAACGCGCCCTGATGGCCGCCGCACTCGGCCGCACCGACTGCGATCTGGCCATCAAAAACACCAGATACGTCAACCTTTTCACCGGCGAGGTCTACCCCGCCACCGTCTACATCCACCAGGGTTTTGTGGTCCACGTGGAGGACAAAGACCTGGACGCCGGGCTGGAAAAAGCCCGCCGCGTGGTGGACGCGGAGGGCCGCTATATCGTGCCCGGCCTGATCGACGCCCATGTGCACATTGAGAGCAGCCTGATGACCCCGCGCGTCTTTGCCAGCGCGGTGGTGCCCCGGGGCGTGACCTCGGTCATCACCGACCCGCACGAGATCGGCAACGTGCTGGGGGAAGAGGCTGTGGTCTATATGCACGACGCGGGCTGCGGCCTGCCGATGCGCCAGTTCATCAACATCCCCTCCTGCGTGCCCTCGGTGCCCGGCCTGGAGGAGGCGGGCGCCAGCTTTGACGCCGCCGCGATCGACCGCCTGGCCAAACTGCCCAACGTCATCGGCCTGGCCGAGGTGATGGATTTTCTGGGTGTGGTGGACGGCGAGGAGCGCATGATGTCCATCATCGAGACCGCCGAAAAAAATGGGCTTTACCTGCAGGGGCACCTGCCCGCCGGCTTCGGCCGCTTGGTGAGCGCCTACCGCATCGGCGGCCCGGCCACCTGCCATGAGACCAGCCGCCCGGGCGAGGCAAAGGACAAGCTGCGCGCCGGCATGTATGTGGACGCGCGCGAGTCCTCCATGTGCTACAATCTGCCCGCCATCTGGGAGGACGTCCGCGACATGCCCTGGCGGGACCGTCTGTGCCTGTGCACCGACGACCGGGAGGCCGACGACATCCTGGAAAACGGCCAGCTGGATCTGGTGCTGCGCAACATCATCAAACTGGGCATGCCGCCCATTGAGGCCATCCGGGCCGCCACCCTGCACACGGCCGAGGCCGCACATCTGGAAAATCTGGGCGCCGTGGCGCCCGGCTACGCGGCGGACCTGCTGCTGGTGGACGATCTGGAGCAGTTCTCGGTCCACTCGGTCTATTTTGCCGGCGAGGAGGTCGCCCGCGAGGGCAGGCTGCTGGCCGATATCGAAAAGAAAGAATTTGCGGTGGAGCGCAAAAACAGCGTCAATGTCCTCGACCTGACGCTGGAGGACTTCCGCCTCCAGGCCCCGGCGGGCTGCGGCGGCAAGGTGAAAATCAACGTGCTCACCTATGCCGACCAGACCTCCCTGACCCGCTGTGTCACCGAAGAGCTGCCCGTCAAGGACGGCTATGTGGACATCAGCGGCGACGAGGAGCTCTGCTACGCCATGGTGGTCAACCGCTTCGGCAGCGGCAGACGCATGTTCGGGCTGGTGCGGGGCTTTGGCATCGACCAGGGCGCCGACGGCAGCACGGTCAGCCACGACTGCCACAACCTGACCCTGGTCTTTAAAGACGCGGCCAGCGGCCTTGCCGTTTACAACGAGCTGCGCAGCTGCGGCGGCGGCATCTCGGCAGCGCTGGACGGGCGCATCCTGCACACGCTGCGGCTGCCGGTGGGCGGCCTGATGAGCGCCGCCCCGGCCCCGGAAACCGCTGCGGAGGCCACCGCGATGAAAGCGGCGCTTCGCCAGCTGGGCCTGCAGATGGTAAACCCGCTGCTGCGCATCGCCACCCTGGCTCTCCCCGTCGTGCCCGAGGCCAAGTTCAGCGATCTGGGCCTGGTCGACGTGATGAAAAAAGAGTTCATCCCGCTTTTCCCCGAGGCCTGACGGAGCTTTTCCGCAATATCCGTTCAAAAGGCGCGCCCTCACCCGGCGCGCCTTTTTTATTTCTTTGTACCACCCCGGTCTCACTGCCCCGGCTCCGCCGCGCGCCCTGCGCAGACCTGCGGGCCGCTTTGTCTTGCCCCATCGCTTTATCCTGCCCTGCTGCTTTGCCCTGCTCTGTCACTTTGTCCTGCTCTGTCACTTTGTCCCGCCCTGTCGCTTTGTCCCGCCCTGTCGTTTTGTTCCCTCCCGCCGCTTTACCCTCGGCCCGCGGCGTGGTATACTGAGACCACAAACTTTTGGCAAAGGACAGGTGAATGGATATGGCAGAGATCATCAGCACCCAGAACGCGCCCGCGGCCATCGGCCCCTACTCACAGGCGGTCAAGGCAAACGGCATGCTCTACACTTCGGGCCAGATCGGCATTGTGCCCTCCACCGGCGAACTGGCCGGGGACAGCCTTGCCGCACAGGCGGAACAGGTGATGAAAAACCTGGACGCCGTGCTCACCGCGGCGGGGACCTGCTTTGAAAAAGCGGTCAAGACCACCTGCTATCTGGCGGACATGGGCGATTTTGCGGCTTTCAACGAGGTCTATGCGCGCTATTTTGTGGGCAAACCCGCCCGCAGCTGCTTTGCGGTGAAGGGCCTGCCCAAGGGCGCCCTGTGCGAAGTTGAGGTCGTGGCCGAGCTGTAAGGCCGGGGCGGAACTGAAAGCGTTTGCGGGGCCCACGGCGCGCAGCGCCGGAAAGAGCCTTTCCCGCGCTGCGGCTGCGCGGCAAAAATGGATATGCACGGCACAAGAGGCGCACTGCCGGCTGACCTCAGCCGGCAGTGCGCCTCTTGTGCCATCGCGCGGCGGGGGGCGTTTCAGTGTTGGAGTGACCCCGCCCCGCCCGCGAAGCTTTTTTTCCAGCGGCGGCCAGTACGAAACCGCAGCCGCACCGTTCTTTCCGGCAAAGGGGACGCATCGGGAGGCCGCTTTGGGCGCGCGGCTGCCGCAGAATCTCGGAGCGCGCTTTTTTCTCCCGCTTTGCGCGAGGTCTGCGGCGCCGGTGGGCCGCGCCCGCTTTTGTGCGGGAAAGCGCTCAGCTGCGGCGCATTTTATGCGTAAAAACAGCGGCTGCCGCCACGGCGGTCAAAACGCCGTATCCCAGCACCCAGGCCAGGTGAGGCAGAATATCCGCCGCCCTGCCCGCCAGCGCCGCCCGCTCCAGCTCCACCGCATGCACAAAAGGCAGCGCATAGGCCACCCGTTTGAACCCTCCCCCCACCAGTTCCAGGTCAAACCAGGTGCCGGAGAGCCAGGCCGCCACGTTGGTCAGCAGGGCCCCGCAGATGCCGCCCACCTGTTTGTCGCTGAACAGGGTGCCGCACAAAAGGCCCAGCGAGATAAAAAACAGCGAGACCGGCAGCACCCACAGCACCGCCCAGAGAATTTCCACCCGCATTTTCAGGCCGAGAAAGAGGGCCGCGGTATAGCAGACGGCACTTTGCGCCAACGCCAGCGGCAGCATCGGCAGCAGATAGCCGCCGATATAGTCCGCCGCGGTCAGCGGCGTGGTGTACAGCCGCTCCAGCAGGGCGCTGGTGCGGTCCCGCGAGATGAGCGTGGCCGAGAACAGCGTCATAAAAGAGAGGCCGAACACCGCGATGCCGGGCGCCAGACGGCTGATCTCGAAAAGATCGACCGGGATATTGGCCTGGATCGCCGAGAGCAGCAGAAGAAGCACGAGGGGAAACCCCGCCCCGAACGCCGCCGTCAGCGGGTCGCGCAGGATCTCTTTTGCGGTGCGGCTTGAAAAGGTCAGCATCCTCATTGCAGTGTCTCCCCCTTTACCAGTTTCACAAAGGCGTCCTCAAACCGTTCCGCGCCCGCTTTCTGTTTGATCTGGGCGGCGGTGCCCACAAAGATCAGCCGTCCGTTTTTCAAAATGCCGATGCGGTCCGACAGCGCCTCTGCCTCTTCCATATAATGCGTGGTCAGGATCAGCGTCATCTTCCCCCTGAGCGCGCGGATCATCTCCCACAGGTCGCTGCGGGCCAACACGTCCAGGCCCAGCGTCGGCTCATCCAGAAACAGGATCTCCGGCTCTGAGATCAGCGCCATGGCGATGCTCAGCCGCCGCTGCCATCCCCCGGAAAGCCGCTTTGCCCGCTTGCCCGCGATCTGGTCCAGGCCAAAGCGCTCCGCCAGCGCCGCCGCCTTTTCGCGGGCCTGCGCCCGCGAAAGGCCGTGTATGCCGCCCATCAGCTCCAGGTTTTCCCGCACCGTCAGGTTGGGGGCTATCGCGGTCTCCTGCGGCGAGACCGCGATGATCGACTTCACCGCCTGGCTGTCTGAGACCACGCTTTTCCCGCCCAGCAGCGCGTCGCCCGCCGTGGGCCGGGTGAGGCAGGAAAGCATGCGGATCGTCGTCGTCTTTCCCGCGCCGTTGACCCCCAGCAGCGCGAACAGCTCACCGCGGTGGACCGTCAGGTCCAGCCCCTCCACCGCCGCAGCGTCCCGATAGCGCTTGCTCAATCCCCGCGTTACGATCGCTTCCATCCCGATCTCCTCCTTTTATAATGTTGCAGGCCCCATCTGTCCGCCCATCTTTTCTGCGGGCCGCAGCACCCTGCGCCGCAGCCCCTCGCCGCCTGACGGAAAGGGCGGGGCGGTCCCCTGCGGGGGCTCTCCCGCACCCGGTCCGCCCGGGGAACGGGCTGCACCGCGCACCAAAAGCATCCTCCCGCGGCGGGAGCGCCCCTCAGCTGCCCCCGACGCGGCGGCTGCGGATGCCCTCGTAGGCGTCGGCCATCATCCTGCCGATCTGCTCTTCATCCCAGTTGAGATAGCCGGTGGCGATCATCGTGGCGATGCCGTGTACATAGATCCACATTTCCAGATGGAAAAAATAGGCGTCGTCCTCGCTCATGCCCGTGTTGGCCGAGATCAGGCGCAGCAGCGGCGCCACGGAGCGGCGGTCCTCCTCGATCTTTTCACCGGTGCGGTCCCGCATAAACAGCAGCTTGAACAGCTCCTTCTCCCGGCGCGCAAAGCTGATATAGGCCATGCCGCTTGCCTTGTAAGGCGGGCAGCCGGTCGCCCGGTCCCGCATCCCCTCTGCAATATGCTTCTGATAGCATCCATCCGCCGCCTGCAGTACGTCCTGCCGCAGCTCTTCCATGGTGGCATAATTGCTGAACACCGGCTGGGTGGAGCATCCCAGCCGGTTTGCCACCGCGCGGGCATTCAGGGCCGCGGCCCCGCTCTGCCGCACCAGATCAAGGGCGGCCCGCACGATCTCCTCTTTTGTCACCTTTACTTTTGGCGGCATTCGATCGCCTCCTGTTTAAATATCATAAGTTATATATCAATTGCTATTTTACTCTGTTTTTTCTTTTTGTCAAGCCTTTTTCCCTCCGGGTACTTTTTCTGCCCTTTTCGCCGCCGTCGGGGCGGCCGCCCGCGCGGGGGAGAACCGCCAGTCTCAACTGGTGACGATCTGTCACCGTTTCCTGGGTCGGCCGCGCGGGCGGAGGACCTGCCTGCGCGGGGAGGCCCCAAAAATGCGTCGGAGCGGGGATAAGCGCCGCGCCCAAGCAGCCCGCTGTGCGCGTGGGACCTGCCTGCGCGGAGACGCTCCCCAAAAGCAGCGGACGAAAAAAGTGTCGCCTTCACAAGCGCCACGCCGGAGCAGGCCGCCGTTTAGGGCCTCGCGGCGGCAAAGGCCCTTTTATCCCCTGCCCTTGCACATTCCCGTACCCTGAAAGCCGCCGCCGGAACTGACGCTCTGCCGGGTCGAACTGCTGCGCACAGAGAATCTGCCTGCGCGGGGAGGGTTGCCAAAATGCGTCGGAGCGGGGATAAGCGCCGCGCCCAAGCAGCCCGCTGTGCGCGTGGGACCCGCCTGCGCGGAGACGCTCCCCAAAAGCAGCGGACGAAAAAAGTGCCGCCCTCACAAGCGCCACGCCGGCGCGCGCCGCCGTTTGGGGCCTCGCGGCGGCAAAAGCCCTTTCGTCCCCTGCCCTCGCACATTCCCGTACCCTGAAAGCCACCGCTGGAATCGGCTCTTTTCTATCCCCGCACACCGAAAGCTGATTTGTTATTGACTTTGCGCCCCGAAATGGTAAACTGATACTGATAATCCAATAACGGGACATCTTTGTGCCGGGAAAGTGAAGTTTCGCTCAAATGGAAGATATGCTTCGTCAATGCATCCGCAAGGCCCTCAACCTGACGCCGCTGCTGCGCTCCACCCTGATCCGTCCCCAGGAGGTCAGCCCGGTGGCCGACCTGCCCTCCACCCAGCTGCAGGCCCTTTTCGTGCTCAACGTCACGCCCCCGCTCAGTATGAGCGTGCTGGCCCGCAAGCTGGCCATCTCCAAACAGCAGCTCACCAAGATCGCCGACGCTTTGGTCCTGCGCGGATGCGTGTCCCGGTCCAGCGATGAAAAAAACCGCCGGGTGATCCTGCTCTCCCTCACGCAGGAGGGCAAAGCGCTGGTGCGCGCGCTGCAAGACGAGGTCGTGGAGCGGATGCTGCCCCAGTTCGGCCGCCTGGACGAAACCGAACTGCAGGAGTTCTCCCAGGCGGCCGACACCATCCGCCGCCTGCTGGACAAGGTCAAAAACTGATCTTCCTTTCTCTTCCCCGCTGCTGTCGGCAGCGGGGAATTTTGATTTTCATTGAATGTTAACAATTGTGTCATATCACCGTTTTATTCCTGCTGTATCCTGTGTTACATGCAAAGGAGGCGATCCCATGATGCGGGAGGATGCGCGCCGCATGGCGGCGGACCTGATCCGGCTCGCGCCCATTTTCACCAGTTCGGTGCTGCGCCCCATCGGCAGCTGCCCGGGCTGCCCGCTCACCGCGGGCCAGCTGCAGGCGCTCATCTGCATCCAGTGCCGGCCCGGCCTCAACATGACCGCTCTGGCCCGGCGCCTGGGGGTAAGCCGCCAGCAGCTGACCCGCACGGTGGACGCGCTTGTGGCCCAGGGCCTGGTGGAGCGGGCCGCCCAGACGGACAACCGGCGGGTGATCTTATTGCAGCCCACGCCCCGGGCCGACCA
The DNA here is from genome assembly GCF_014287275.1 of Anaerofilum hominis. Lineage (GTDB taxonomy): Bacteria > Bacillota > Clostridia > Oscillospirales > Ruminococcaceae > Pygmaiobacter > Pygmaiobacter hominis. The sequence goes on along the minus strand of NZ_JACONZ010000002.1, from coordinate 181,425 downwards.
GCTGCGGGAGTGTTGGGCCGACGCCCTGTCCGAAAATCTTTTCGGCGCGCTCAAGGGCCTTTCCGCGCCGGAGCAGCAGGCCTTGACCGCGGCCTGCGAAACGATAACGGAGATCCTGCTGCGGCATCTGCCGGCCGAAAGAGAGGAAGACAACACACAATGAAAGAGACCAAGAACCCCAAAAAGCCGCTCATCTATTACTATCTTCTCGCCATGCTGGCGCTGCTGCTGATCAACGCGTTCCTTGCCCCCATGCTGCAGAAGAACCGGGTGCAGGAAGTGAGCTATGACACCTTTTTGTCCATGGTGAGCGAGGGCAAGGTAAAAGAGGTGGAGATGGACGACAGCCAGATTGCCTTCTCCCCCACCGACGAGAGCGACCGCAATATCTATATCACCGGCATCTGGGACGACCCCGATCTCACCGAGACCCTGAACGCCGCGCACGTCAGCTACGGCCGGGTGATCCCGCAGGAGGCCAGCCCGCTGCAGAATTTCATCTTCGGCATCCTGCTGCCGGTAGTGGGCATCGTGCTCATCGGCCAGCTCATCGGGCGCATGCTCACCAAACGCATGGGCGGCGCCAACGCCATGAGCTTTGGCAAAAGCAACGCCAAGATTTATGTGGAGGCCAAAACCGGCAAGACCTTTGCCGACGTGGCAGGGCAGGACGAGGCCAAAGCGGCCCTGACCGAGATCGTCGATTTTCTGCACGACCCGGGCAAATACCGGGAGATCGGCGCACGGCTGCCCAAGGGCGCGCTGCTGGTGGGCCCTCCGGGCACCGGCAAAACGCTGCTGGCCCAGGCGGTGGCGGGCGAGGCCGGCGTGCCGTTTTTCTCCATCTCGGGCAGCGAGTTTGTGGAAATGTTCGTGGGCATGGGCGCCGCGCGGGTGCGCGACCTGTTCAAACAGGCGGGTGAAAAGGCCCCCTGCATCGTCTTTATCGACGAGATCGACGCCATCGGCAAAAAGCGCGACAACAGCGGCATGGGCGGCAACGACGAGCGCGAGCAGACCTTAAACCAGCTGCTCACCGAGATGGACGGCTTTGACGCGGGCAAGGGCGTGGTGATCCTGGCCGCGACCAACCGGCCCGAAACGCTGGATCCCGCCCTGCTGCGCCCCGGCCGCTTTGACCGGCGCATCCCGGTGGAGCTGCCCGACCTTGCGGGCCGGGAGGCCATCTTAAAAGTACACTCCAAAGACGTGCGCATCGCCCCGAACGCAGATTTCAACGCGGTGGCGCGCGCCACCAGCGGCGCTTCGGGCGCAGATCTCGCCAATATCATCAACGAGGCCGCTCTGGGCGCGGTAAAGGCAGGGCGCAAGGCGGTGATGCAGGCGGATCTCGACGAGGCCGTAGAAACGGTGATCGCCGGCTACCAGCGCAAAAACGCAGTCATCAGCACCAAGGACCGGCTGATCGTCAGCTACCATGAATGCGGCCACGCGCTGGTGGCGGCGCTGCAAAAGCACTCGGCCCCGGTGCACAAGATCACCATCGTGCCGCGCACCAGCGGCGCGTTGGGCTACACCATGCAGGTGGATGAAGAGGAACAGGTGCTGATGAGCCGGGAGACCATCCTGGACAAGATCGCCACCTTTACCGCCGGGCGGGCCGCCGAGGAGCTGATCTTCGGCTCGGTGACCAGCGGCGCCTCCAACGACATCGAGCAGGCCACCCGGCTGGCGCGGGCCATGGTCACCCAGCTGGGGATGACCGACGAATTTGACATGACGGCGCTGGCAAGCCAGCAGAGCGCTTATCTGGGCGGGGACGCCTCGCTGGTCTGCAGCGCGGACACGGCCGCCCGCATCGACCGCAAAGTGGTGGAGATCATCCGCGGGCAGCATCAAAAGGCGCTGGAACTGCTGCGGGAGAACAAGGCCAAATTACACGAGCTGGCCCGCGAGCTGTACGAGCGCGAGACCCTCACCGGCGACGATTTCATGGAGATCCTCTCCCGCCCGGTGCCGCTGCCCGCAGCCCCCGGCGCGGAGAGCGGCGCGGCCCCGGCGGCCGGCGCCGCCCCCACGGCCCCCGCGCCGGACACCACTTCACCCGCAGGACAGGAGGAAACTGACGAATGAACGGCTTTCGCAACTTTTTCGGCAATCGCTACGGCATCGACAACCTGAACATCACGCTGATGGTGACGGCGCTGGCGCTCTCCATCATCTCCCGCTTTTTTCCCCGCTCGGTGCTGCTGCCCGCGCTGGGCATGCTGCTGATCGTGCTGGTCTTTTACCGCGCGCTGTCCACCAAGCTGGTGGTGCGCCGGGCGGAGAATGAAAAATTTCTCGATCTCTGGTACGCGGTGCGGGACTGGTTCCGTCACCCGCATTTCGGCGGCGGCTCCCAGGGCGGCAAGCGCTGCTTCAAATGCCCCAACTGCGGCCAAAAATGCCGCGTGCCCCGGGGCAAGGGCATGATCGCCATCACCTGCCCCCGCTGCGGGCAGGACTTTGTTAAAAAGACCTGAGCCCCCGCTGCGGCCGCCCCCCAAACGGCGGCAAAAAAGAACAGCTGCGGGCCGAGACGCGCACAGCCGCCGGGAGCGTTAGCCGGCGGCTGTTTTTTTGCAGTGCCGCTTGTCCTGTCTGCACAAATGCGCTACACTGGTGTCGGGCAGCGCTTTTGTTGAAAGTTGGGGGGCGCTTTTCTATCCCCTTGGCCGCGCGGCGCCGCTCTGCGGGCGCTGCGGCGTACAGCGGTGCGGGGGAGAAAGGCCGCATCCCGAAAGCTTTGACAAGGTTTTCCCCGCGCGGCAAAAGGGGACCGCAGCCCGCCCGCAGCCCGGCCGCAGCCCCGCCGCCAGGTTCCGCAGGGCAGGCGATCTCACGGTCCGCCCGACTTTTTTCAGCAGGCGCGTTCGGACCGGCTTTTTGCCCGGCAATACGGCAGCGCCGAAAAGCCGTCCCCTGCAAAAAGGGCGGGGCACAGAGGCGTTCTGCGCGGCAAAAAATGGGCTGCCGCGCACTTTTAAAGTTCGCCCCGGAACTATTTTTACCGCCGCGCCAAACTTTTTGCCCCGCCGCGCCGTCATTCTATCAGGGAGGTCCGCAGATGCCGCATGTCGATCCCACCGCTGACCCGCTCGCCCGCGCTGTCACCGAAAACGCGGGCCGGCTCTATCGGCTTGCCTACAGCTACCTTAAAAATGAACAGGACGCCATGGACGTGGTACAGGAGGCTGCCTGCCGCCTGTTGAAAAACCGCGGCAGCGTCGCCCCGGACCGCGCTTTTGCCTGGCTGTGGCGGGTGACGGTCAACGCCTCGCTGGACCTGCTGCGCCGCCGCAGGCGGGAGAGCGTGGGCCTGCCCGACGCCGCGGAGGGCCGCGAGGACAGCTACCAGCGGCTCTATCTGCTGGATGCGCTGCAGCAGCTGGACGAAAAAAGCCGCGCTATCGTGATCCTGCGCTTTTTTGAGGATAAGCCCCTGGCGGAGATCGCCGGGATCATGGGGATGAACTTGAGCACCGTGAAAGGCAGGCTCTATGCGTCGCTGCGCGTCCTGAGACGCTATTTTGAGGACAGGGAGGCCGAGGAATGGCCGGATTAAAAGAGGGAATGGCGCGCCTGCGCGCCGCATACGAGGCGATCACACCGCCCGACGCGCTGTCAGCACAGCTGTCGGCGCTGGCGGCGGGCGACGGCGGCAGCGCCGCCCCGGCCCAAAACAAAAAGCCCGGGCGGCGGATCTGGCTGCGCCGCGTCGCCGGCTGCGCCGCAGCGGCCGCCATAGCGCTGACCATCACGGTGAACAGCAGCGCAGCGGCGGCCCAGGCGCTGGGCGGCGTGCCGGTGCTGGGGGCCGTGGTGCGGGTCGTCACTTTCCGCACCTACCGGGACCAGACCCCTGCCGGCAATGCCGAAGCGCAGATCGACACGCTGCTGGCACACGGCCTGGCCGACGCCGCGCTGGAGGAGCAGCTCAATCAGGCCTTTGCCGACGACGCAGAGGCCCTGATCGCCCGCTATGAGGCCGATATCGCCGAGTTGGGAGAGACCGGGCATGAGAGCGTGGTCTCCTCGCTGGGCCGGGTGACGGCCACAAAGCGCTTTATCTCCATAGAAGTCACCACCACGATCGCGCAGGGCAGCGCCCAGCAGCTGACGCGCTGGTATACGGTGGACAGAGAAGCGGGGCGCCTGCTTGCCCTGGCAGATCTGTTCCGGCCGGGTGCGGACTATGTAGAGGCCGTCAGCGCCGAGATCCGCAGCCAGATGCAGGCGGCCCTTGACGCCGACCCCGACGCCGGGTATTTTCTCCGCTCAGAACAGGAGCCGGAGGGCTTTTGGCAGATCCGCCCCGACCAGCAGTTTACCATCACGGAGGACGGCGAGCTGGTGATCTGCTTTGACGAAGCGGAGGCCGCTGTGGCCGCCATGGGAACTCTGGAATTCACCATCCCCTCCAGGGCGCTCTCAGGGCTTCTTGCGGCCGGCTGCCCTCTGTCGGCTTAGAAGCGGCGCGGCCCCGGACACAAAGAAAACGCGTTTTTCCGCCACTGCCCCTGCGCGGAGAGGGAAAAGCGGTCTTTTCCCTCCCCTGTTTTCCGAAAAGAAACTGCCGCCGCCCCAGCCCAAAGGTCCCGGCAGCGCACCCGGGCAGTGCCGCCAGCGGTCTCTGCCCCGGCCCGGGTCCGGGCAAGAAGTTCCGCCGCCGCACCTTGCCGCCGTGCGTGCCTCTGCCGCAGCGCCGGTGTCCGCAGTAAACGGCGGCGCGGGGGCCAAAAATCGGGCTCAAAGGGCGCAGAGCAGGCCTCTCCGGCCACCCTGCGCCCTTTTTTGCACTCCAAAAACCAGGGCACAAAAAGGCGCCGGTCTGCCCGGCGCCTTTTTGTTCGGCCGTTAGTTTTGCCCGCGGGAAAGCGGCTTTCGCCCGTCTGTCCATCGCCGGGCTTTTTTTGTGAAAAAAAGTCAAAAAAGTCCATCCGAAATCTATACAATCCCACCGGGATATGGTAGAATGAAGCTGTCTTGAGTTCGACACAAAAATAACAAAGTTCCCCGCTGCGGGAACGGGAGGACTGCAGATGAGACCCCTGATCGGCATTACCGCCAACTACACCGACAACGGAGGCCCCTTTCGCGAGCTGGGGATCGGCGCCCCCGGCCAGCGCTGGGACCTGCTGCCGGAGGACTATATCCGCGCGGTCGAGCGGGCCGGCGGCCTGCCGGTGATCTTGCCCCTCACCGACCCTGAAACGGCGCTGGCGCTTGCCGGGCGGATGGACGGCATCGTCTTTTCCGGCGGCAGCGACCTTGATCCCTCTCTTTACGGCGAATCTCCCATCGAGGGGGCAAACCCGCCGCAGGCGGCGCGGGACGCCCATGAGCTGCCCCTGCTGCGCGCGGTGCTGAAAGGCGCGCAGCCGCTGCTGTGCGTCTGCCGCGGCTGCCAGCTGCTCAATGCGGCGCTGGGCGGCACGCTGTACCAGGACCTGGAAAAAGCCGGCCTGCCCCCGCACTCCGCTGCGGGACGGCCGCTGGGCCAGGCGGCGCACCGCGCGCGGGTGCTGCCCGGCACCCTGCTGGAACAGCTGGTGGGCGCCGCGGAGATCCCCGTCAATTCGTTCCATCACCAGGCGGTAAAATCGCCCGCCCCCGGTGTGCGCATCGCCGCCGTCGACACGGACTGCGAAAAGGTCGTGGAGGCCATCGAACTGCCCTCCCGCCCGGCTTTTACGCTGGGGGTGCAATGGCATCCGGAGGCGCTGGTGGGCAGCGAGCCCTCCAGCCTTGCCATCTGGCAGGGCTTTCTGCGGGCTGCAGGGCGCTGATTTTTTCTTTTTTATCCCTTTGCAAAGGAGCGGGCATCATGAAGATCTCTACAAAAGGGCGCTACGCTCTGCGGCTGATGGTGGACCTCGCCGTCCACACTGAAAACGGCGGTTACGCCCCCATCCGCAGCATCGCCGAGCGGCAGGAGCTCAGCGACAAATACCTGGAACAGCTGATCGCGCAGCTCTCCCGCGCCGGCTTTGTACGCAGCGCGCGCGGCGCGCAGGGCGGCTACCGCCTCTCCCGCGCCCCGGAAACCTACACGGTGGGGGATATTCTGCGGCTGATGGAGGGCGACCTTGCGCCTGTGGCCTGCGGCGGCAATTCCGCCAGCGACCCCTGCTGCGGCCGGTACGACAACTGCGCCACCGTGGAGGTCTGGCAAAAGCTGTCCGCCGCCATCAACCAGGTGGTGGACAGCATCACGCTGGCCGACCTGGTGCGGCGCTATCACGAAAAATGTCCCAGCGGCAACTGCGAGCCGCCGATCTTCGGCGGCTGAACTATGGTATAAGAGCAGAGAGCAGAAAAGCAAAAGAGAAAAAATAACGTGACAATACTTGACTTGATCATTGACACCTGGGGCGTTTGGGCTGCCAGAACAGTCGTATTATCAAGGGGAGTTGTCGGCGTTATCTTGTCTATCTTGTCCATGGCCTGCGCGGTAAAATATCTATTCGGCAACAAGTAATTAGTAATATTTATCTGCCCTCTGCAGCCGCCGAAAGGCGCTTTAAGAAAATTTTTTTAGGATCAGTGGTGCGGCTAAGGGGATTTCCGGGCCCCGCTGCCGCAGGCCCTGCGCGGGCGGCGGGCCGCAAACGCGCGGGCGGTCTTGCCAAAAAGCGGCCAACCCGTTGTCCGGCCGCTTCCCCGCTGTGCCCCGGTATGGAAAGAGCGGGGCCGCGCGCCGTCCGTGCGGGCGGCCCGTATAAAAAAGGCCGGGACAGCCATCCTCCGCTTGGGGAAGGCTGTCCCGGCTTTCTTTGTTCTGTTTTTTTCCGGACAGGCCGCCCTCAGGCTTCCGCCGCCATCCGTTTCGCCTCTTCAAATTCCGCCGCGATCTCCGGCGCGGGCTCTTTGTCCAGCAGGGACACCCCCACGATAAAGGCGAGGCTCACCAGAAAAGCGGGCAGCAGCTCATAAACGCCGAACGCGCCGCCCAGCGGCTTGAGGCACAGCTTCCAGATAAACACGGTCACAGCGCCGCTCACCATGCCGGCCACCGCACCGCGCCAGGTGGTGCGCTTCCAGAACAGGCTCAGCAGCATAATGGGACCGAACGTGGCCCCAAAGCCCGCCCAGGCAAAAGCCACCAGCGTAAAGATGACGCTGTTCTCATCCAGCGCGACGAGGATGCCCACCGCGGAGATGGCCAGCAGCATGAGCCGCGAGACCCACAGCACCTTTTTGTCGCTGGCATCCCGGCGCAGTACGCCCTGATAGATGTTTTTTGCAAAGGCCGAGGCCGCGATCAGCAGGTAGGAGTCGGAAGAGCTGATCGTCGCCGCAAGGATGCCCGCCATCACCACGCCCGCCAGCAGCGGGGGCAGCAGGTTGGTGGAGAGCACCACAAAAATATTCTCCGCCTCCGACGAGGTCTGCAGCGCGGTGGGATACAGCGCGCGGCCGATCATGCCGATGAGCACGGCGCTGGCAAGCGAGACGGCGCACCAGACCGTGGCGATGCGGCGGGACTTTTTCAGCTCAGAGGCCTTGCGGATGGCCATAAAGCGCAGCAGTACCTGAGGTACCCCGAAATAGCCCAGCCCCCAGGAGAGGGTGGACAAAATGGTCAGCAGCCCATAGCTGCCCGCCTCGCCAAACACAGGCGCGCCGCCCGACACCTGCTGCACGCCGTTTTCCATCACCGGCTGGGCGATACCGAAAAAGCTGGTGAAGCCGGGGATCGCCCGGATGTTCTGCGCCACCGCCGCGGGGCCGCCGGCGGCCGCCGTGCCCGTGATCAGGATCACGCCCAGCGCGAAGATCATCACGATGCTCTGCATAAAATCCGACGCGCTCTCTGCCAGAAAGCCGCCGAGGACCGTGTAAAAGATCACAAACAGCGCCCCTGCGATCATCATGCTGTGATAGGACAGGCCGAACAGGGTCGAAAACAGCTTGCCGCAGGTGACAAAACAGCTGGACGCATAAACGGTAAAAAAGATCAGGATGAAAACCGCTGAAATGGTCAGCAGCACCTTTTTCTTCTCTTTAAAACGGGCGGAGAAAAATTCCGGGATCGTGATGGCGTCCCCCGCGACCACCGAATAGCTGCGCAGCCGCTTTGCCACCAGCAGCCAGTTGATATAGGTGCCCACGCCCAGGCCGATGGCCGTCCAGGCCGCATCGGCAACGCCGCACCAATAGGCCACGCCCGGCAGGCCCATCAGCAGCCAGCCGCTCATATCCGACGCCTCGGCGCTCATGGCGGCGATCCACGGGCCCAGACTGCGCCCGCCCAGAAAATAGTTCTCCGTGCTCTGGTTTGCCCTTCTGGCGAACACCAGCCCGATGATGACCACGCAGGCCATATAGCAGCACATGGCCACCAACGTCTGTACAGTTTTAAAATCCACCCCTTGTTTCCTCCCTGTGTTCAAGATAGCTTTGCCCGCAGGCCGGGCAGGGCGCGCCGCTGCGCCCTGCCGCTGAAAAAAGATTCAATTTATCATACCTGATTTTCAGCTTTTTGGCAAATTTTCGCCGCTGTTCCCTCTTTTGGGCCCTGCGCGGCGTCATCAGCGCATCCGCCGCCCGCAGTAGGTGCAGCTCCCCCTGCGGCAGATCGCTGCCAAAAAAAGCGGCGTTTCAGGGAGGCGTTTCCTGCGGCGGCCAGGGAACCACGCCCCGGCCGCCGCGCGGGCAGAGCGCCGCCTCAGCGGGCCTGCGCTTCCCGTCCCCACACCGCCGCCGGACGCGCCGCCGGGCCGGGGGCAGCAGCCTGCAAAACTCTTTTTTATTGCCGCACTATAAAAACCACTTATCCTGACGGCTTGTCCCCCGTCCCTATAAGACGACCCGGGCGCTCGCCGAACGAGTAACCTTGCGGCCGTTGGTGCGCAGCGCGTTTTGCGCGGCAAAACAAGGGGATGTTCTGCCAAAAATGGGGGCGCTTAGATGCGCCAGCGTCCAAACCTGCGCCGTAAGGCGCGCTCCTGTGCGGCCGGCGGCCGTTTTTTATTGCTGCGCAATAAAAAACAACTTATCTTGATGGCCCTGCCCTCGCCGCTTGCGCGGCAACCGGGCAGATGGCCAAAAAAATAGCCGCTGCGCAGCTATTTTTTATCGCTCCGCAATAAAAAACAACTTATCTTGTTGGCCTGCCCCTCGTCCCTGCAGGACAACCGGGGCATTGGCCGAAAAAAATAGCCTCACGGCTATTTTTTATTGCTTCGCAATAAAAACAACTCATTTTAATGGCCCCACCCTCGCCGCTTGCGCGGCAACCGGGCGGATGGCCAAAAAAAATAGCCTTGCGGCTATTTTTTATCGCTTCGCAGCGCAGAGAGGCCGTGCCGCCGCGAAAAGGCATGTCCCGATAAACACCGGGAAATGTGTGCGCCTCCGCCGCAAATCATACCTCTGACCGCATTTTCCCTCTGCTTTCTCCAGCCCCGCGCAAAAGTTTTGTCTTTCTGCGCCGCGGCGGGAGAACAGCAAAGGCTGCGGCACGCCCGGTCTTTCCGCCGGGCGCGCCGCGCCGCCGTATGCTTTATATTTTATCGTCTTGTCACATTGTCACATTTTACCGCGTCTGCCCAGACGGCCGCGGTTTTACAGCCGCAGCACCGCCAGCGCGATCAGCAGCACGCCTCCCACCGGGGACAGGTCCAATGAGACCCGCGACGACGCCCAGCGTGCACAGGCGCTGCCGGCCGCCAGCATCCCCATGCCCAGCAGCAGGCTGGCCGCCAAAGTCGGCAGCACGGCCACCTGTCCCAGCCCGGCCCCCAGCCCGGCCGCAAGGCTGTCCACCGACAGCCCCACCCCAAGGCTCACCGCTTCCAGCGCGCCCAGCCGTTTGCTGTGGTCGGCGTCGGCCTCCTCCGGGCAGGCGTATACGGCCAGTAAAAATTGCAGCCCCAGGGCGGTAAACCGCACGCTTCCGCGGCCCCCGTGCCGCCGCAGCGCGATCTTCAGCGTGCTCTCAAAAAATTTAAAGGCTCCAAGGCCGAATAAAAGCAAAAAACTGGCCGCTTTGGCCGCCTGCTGCGGCAGCACCGGCTCCAGCAGGTCCCCCAGCAGCAGCGCGGCGGCGAGGCACCCGGTGCCCATGACCGATACGATAAACGCGCTGAAAGGCGGTACCCGTATCTTCTGCGCGCCCAGCCCCAGCCCCGCCACAAACGAGTCGGTGGTCAGCGCCGCGGCCAGCGCCAGCCCCGGCAGCACCCCGGTAAGATCCATCCTCCCCACCCCGCTCTCCGCCGCCCCATCCCGCGGGGGCCGCTTATAGACCAGAGTATGCGCCGCCCGGCCAAAGCGTCCGTAAAAAAGCGGCACTGGGCAGAACGCAGGGCCGGCAGGGCGCCGGGGCCGTATTTCTGCCGCCGGCGGTGAGACTTTGCAGCGCTTTTCTGTTATAATAAAGACGAACTTTCCCGCCCCGGGCCGTGGGGCGGGGCCGCTCCGCAAAAAGGGGGCCCAAATGTGAAACAGAAAAAGAAGCTGCTGCACCTGGCCGTCCTGGTGATCCTGGCGGCAGCCGCGGTCTGCGCGATGCTGATCTGGTACTCCCGCACGCTCTCGGCCCGTCTTGAGGACGAGATCATCGGCACCCTGGCCGAGGTCTCGAATCAGAGCGCCGTTTTACTGCGCGGCGAGGTGGAGAACATGACCGGCACGCTGGAAGATCTGGCCAGCGTGCTGGGGCAGTGGGAGGAATGGGACCCCCGCCGCGCGGCGGAAGAGCTGGACCCCGTGGCGAAAAACCACGGCCTCAAGCGCATGGGCATCATCACCGCCGGCGGGCAGACCTTTACCACCGACGGCGCGCAGATGGATCTGACCGCGCGGCCCTATTTCGAAGCCGGCCTACTGGGGGAAAGCCGGGTCTCCGTGGGGCTTTTCGATCAGGCAGGGGGTGGGCGCATCACCGTTTACAGCGTCCCTCTCCGCCGCGGCGGCGAGGTGCTCGGGGTGCTGTTCGCCACCGCAGATACCTCCCGCTATCTGCCCATGGTCCGGCTGGATCTGTTCGACGGTCAGGGGACCTGCTACCTTGTAGAGGCGGACGGCGCTCCCATCATGGACTCGGGCAGCAGCGACCTGACCGGCGGTTTTGACAACTTTTTCGACGCGCTTGCCGCCTCGCCGGACGGGGCGCGGGCGGCGGCGGAGCTGAAAACGGCCGTAGAAGAGGGGCGTTCGGGCTATCTGGCCCTGCAGAGCGGCGGGGTAGAAAAATATCTCTATTATGAGCCGGTGGAGTGCAACGGCTGGTATCTTTTCACGCTGGCGCCCACCGCCGTGCTGGGCAGGCAGCGCGCCTCCATCCTCCACTCCGCCTACCTGCTCTGCCTGGTCATCACGCTGGTCTTCGCCGCCCTGCTGACGCTGCTGCTGCGCATGCAGCGCCAGAACCGGCGCCGGCTGGAAGAGCTGGTCTACGTCGACCCCGTCACCGGCGGCTGGTCCCATGAACGGTTCTGCGCCGAGGCGCGGCGCGCCCTGGACACGGCCGGATCGACCCGCTGGATGGTCTGGGACCTGGACATCCAATACTTCAAATACATCAACGACATCTTCGGTCATGAGGAGGGAGACCGCGCCCTGCGCCATATCTGGGACTGCCTTTCCGTCTGCGCGGGCAGCCGGGGCCTTTTTGCCCGCCGCTCCGCCGACCGCTTTGAGCTGCTGCTTCCCTGCGCGGACCCGCAGGCGCTGGCCGGCCAGCTGAAAAGTTTCTGCGCCGCGCTGCACAGCGGACGTTCCGAGCGCCGTTATGAGCTCACCCCGGCCATCGGCGTGTACGAGATCGAGGACCCCGCGCTGGAAGTGGAGGAGCTGCTCGACCGCGCCCAGCTGGCGCGCAAGGCGATCAAAAACGGGCAGCCCGGGCCCTGGGCTTTTTATGACGAGGCCCTGCGCCGCCGCCGCAACCGCGAGCGGGAGATGGAAGATCAGATGGAAGCCTCGCTGCGGGACGGCGATTTCTTTGTGATGCTGCAGCCCGAGTACAGCGCCTGCGGAGAGCGCCTGGCCGGGGCCGAGGCCCTGGTGCGCTGGCGCGGGCCCGACGGCGGCGTGATCCCGCCCGCCGATTTTATCCCGCTGTTTGAGCGCAACGGCTTTGTGCTGCGGCTGGATGCGTTCGTTTTCGAATCCGTCTGCAGGCTGCTGCGCGGCTGGCTGGACGGGGGGCTGGCCCCGCCGCCCGTGTCGGTCAATCTGTCCCCTCTGCACCTGCACAGCGCTGACTTTGTGCGCACCTATGAGGAGATCCTGAAACGCTATTCCCTGCCCCCTGACCTCATCCAGCTGGAACTCACCGAGACCGCCCTTTTCGACAACGTGGCTCTGCTGCATCAGGTGGTGGGCCGTCTGCGGGAAGCGGGATTCCGGCTGCTCATGGATGATTTCGGCACCGGCTATTCCTCCCTCAAGCTGCTCAAAAATGTCCCCGTGGACGTGATCAAATTGGACAAAAGCTTTGTCGACGACATCGGCTCCCCGCGGGGCGAGAGCATCATCCGCACCGTGATCGGGCTCGCCCATTCCCTCTCCATGACGGTCGTGGCGGAAGGGGTGGAGCAGAAAAATCAGCTGGATTTTCTGGAAACCGCCGGCTGCGACCTGATCCAGGGGTATTATTTCTCCCGCCCGCTGGCCCCCGCGGCGTTTGCAGCGCTGCTGCGCTGAACTGCGCGGCAGAAAAGGGAAAAACGCTCTGCAACAGCAGGGCGTGCCGCCCGCAGGGTTCAGGACAGCGTCGGAGGCGCTTTTCCCGTTTGGGCTGGCAACAAATTTTTTCCTGTTTTTTCATTTTTCCCCAGCTCCCGGTTTTCCCGCGCCCGCCCAGGCGGCGTTCGCGCGGGGACGGACGCGAAAAACAAAAAGGCCGCCCCTCTCCCCCAAGCCCATTTCGGCTGGATCGGGGAGAAGGGCGGCCTTTTCAAGCGGCAGCTGCCGCAGGCTTATTCTTCGGCCTGGCTGGAAGAAGCCGCGCTGCTGGAGCCGGCCTCGGAAGAGCTCGCCTCAGAAGAACCGACCTCAGAGGAACCCGCGTCCTTTGAGTCCGCTTCGCTGGAAGCCGGCTCGCTGGAGTCCGCAACGCTGCTGGGAGCGGAGACGGAAGAGGAGGACACGGGCTCGGAAGAAGCCGGAGCGGAAGAAGAGCTATCGCTGCCGCAGGCCACCAGGCCCAGCGCCAGAGTAAGAGCAAGAGCGATCGTCATAATTTTTTTCATTTGTTATCACCTCGTGTCACCCACTATACCGGCCGCCTGTGTGAGAAGTGTGTAAAAACGGTTGCAACATTCTTACATGAATCTGTTACTTTTTCTTCATCTCTTCAATAAGCAAAATAATATTCTATTTACAGCAATATTTTTGTATTTAATCCCTATTTTTAAATTTTATCCGGGATTTTTTCTGGCAAAACAGTCAATTGCTTTTGTTCCCTAACTTTCATCTTGCACGAATAATTCATATTTATCTCATTCTTTCCCTCTGCTTTTTATGCCGTCCTTTCCCCTGCACCGCCCCGCTTTCCGCGGCTGCGCGGCGCGTTTTCTTCCCCCTCTGCGCTTTTGAAGCAGGACCCCGCCCCGCCCCAAGACGTGTTACTGCCGGCCCCGCGGGAAGTTTTGGGCGGACCGGGAATGGCGTCCGTTTTTGAGGGCACACTGCAAAGAGAGACCGGCAAGGGGGACAAAAAGAGGGCGATCCGCAAAAGGCCCGCCGTCCCGCCCCTGCGGCGCCGGGCGGCAGCCGCCTGGGCCCTGCGGGTGCAGGCCCTTTTCCCATCCCGGCCTCCCAGAGTGAGATCTGTCAAAAAACAGGAGGGATATTTGATGGCTGAAAAAGAACCGCGATTTTACGCCTGTGCGGAATGCGGCGTTGTCGTGGAAGAGATCAGGGGAAGCAAGGCCGAAAACTGTTATTCGTGCGGCGGCGCCGAACTGCAGAAACTGACGCCCAACCTCTCGGACGGGGCGCAGGAAAAGCATCTGCCGGCGATCGAGCGCAGCGGGGACATGGTCACCGTCAAGGTCGGCAGCGTTTTTCATCCCATGTCCGAAGAGCACAGCATCCAGTGGATCTATCTGCAGACGGAAAAGGGCTGTCAGCGGGCAGACCTGCGCCCCGGAGAGGAACCGACGGCCGTTTTCGCCCTTGCCCCGGGCGACCGGCCCCTGGCCGCCTATGCTTACTGCAATCTGCACGGTTTTTGGAAAGCGGAGTTTTAAACTTTTTATAATGAGCAGATCCCCCGTCCTCCGTGAAAACGGTGGGACGGGGGATTTTGTCTCTCGACCTCTTTTCCCGAACACAAGGAAGGTCAGAGATCGCGAGCCCTTATACTAAATATAATTTTCAAGAATTTATTTCAATTGCCTTGTTTCTCATCGCCGCGCAGCGGTCGAAATAGAGGACAAAAACCGCTTCCGATTGTTTTTCAGCTCATCACCGCAGGCTTCCGACCTAAATTTCCCCTGTTTTCTAAAGGAGAGCAAAACAATTTGTTAGGCAAAAGAGCAAAAAATTTATTTCAAAAACCCTATCGGGGTACTGCTCGTCTTTTACAGTTCCTTTTTGATACTCAGGATCTTATAAATTGGCTCTCTCCCTCCCGCATCGACTAATTCAAACTAAATTTTTTCTTCCACTGCAAAAGACCGTTTTTGCAACAGAAACTGTGTTTTTTCTTCTCATCTGGTTGTATAAAAAGCCACTATTCTCCTATTCGTATATGCGGCCGTTGTCAGTTCAACTGCCGCAGCCTGCTCACTTTACCATCTAGAATCGGTTTTGAAATCGACAAGCATCCCGGGGAACAGAACAGCGGTACAAACATCTCCGGCGATGTACATGGAACGGGGTTAAGTGGAAAAAGCTGAATATAAAAAGACCCGCATGACGGTGATCGTCATGCGGATCTTTTTCACTTATAACTATCTCAGGCGCTGGGGATAATGGAACTTACGCCCTGGGGTTCTTGATGGCAGCCTGTGCGGCAGCCAGACGCGCGATGGGCACGCGGAAAGGCGAGCAGGACACATAGTCCAGGCCGACCTTGTGGCAGAACTCGACGCTCGTCGGGTCGCCGCCGTGCTCGCCGCAGATGCCCAGGCCCAGGTCGGGGCGGGTCTGACGGCCCAGTTTTGCAGCCATCTCGACCAGCTTGCCAACGCCGTTCTGGTCCAGATGCGCGAACGGATCCAGCTCGTAGATCTTGTTCTCATAGTAGTAATCGAGGAACTTGCCGGCGTCGTCGCGGCTGAAGCCGAACGTCATCTGGGTCAGGTCGTTGGTGCCGAAGCTGAAGAACTCCGCCTCTTTGGCGATCTCGTCGGCGGTCAGGGCGGCACGCGGGATCTCGATCATGGTGCCGACCTCATACTTCATGTCGATACCGGCGGCGGCGATGATCTCATCGGCGGTCTTGACCACGACGTCCTTGACAAACTTGAGCTCTTTGACCTCGCCCACCAGCGGGATCATGATGTGCGGCACGATCTTGATGCCTTTCTTTTTGGACACATTGATGGCGGCGTTGATGACGGCACGGGTCTGCATGACCGCGATCTCCGGATAAGAGACAGCCAGGCGGCAGCCGCGGTGGCCCATCATCGGGTTGAACTCATGCAGGGATTCGATGACGTTGTGCAGCTTCTCCACCGTGATGCCCAGCTCCCCGGCGATCTCCTGGATATCCGCCTCTTTGGTGGGCAGGAACTCGTGGAGGGGCGGGTCCAGATAGCGGATGGTGACCGGGCGCTCGCCCATGACCTCGTACAGGCCCTCGAAGTCGCCCTGCTGATAGGGCAGGATCTTCTCCAGCGCTTTCTCGCGGTCGGCGGTGTTGTCGGCAACGATCATCTCGCGCATGGCCTTGATGCGGTCCTCGGCGAAGAACATGTGCTCGGTGCGGCACAGGCCGATGCCCTCGGCGCCGAAATCAGAACCCTGCTGGGCGTCGTGGGGGTTGTCCGCATTGGCAAAGACCTGCAGCTGACGGTATTTGTCCGCCCAGCCCATAAAGCGGTTCAGGTTGGCGTTTTCAGTGGCGGCGACAGTGGCGACCTGGCCTTCATAAATATTGCCGGTGGTGCCGTCGATGGAGATAAAGTCGCCCTCGTTGAAGACCTTGCCGTTGATGGAGAAGGTCTTGGCGTTGTAATCGATGACCACGTCGTTGGAGTTGCCGCAGCCGCAGACACAGCAGGTGCCCATGCCGCGGGCAACGACGGCCGCGTGGCTGGTCATACCGCCGCGCACGGTGAGGATGCCCTGGGAGACCTGCATGCCCACGATATCCTCGGGGCTGGTCTCCAGACGGACGAGAACGACCTTCTCGCCGCGGGCGTGCCACTCGGCGGCGTCCTCAGCGGAAAAGACGACCTTGCCGCAGGCGGAGCCGGGGCTGGCGGCCAGGCCCTTGCCGACGACCTCGGCGGCTTTCAGGGCGGCGGCGTCAAACTGCGGGTGCAGCAGGGTATCGAGCTGCTTGGGCTCGACGCGCAGCACGGCGGTCTTCTCGTCGATCACGCCCTCGTCCACCAGGTCGCAGGCGATCTGCAGGGCGGCCTGCGCGGTGCGTTTGCCGTTGCGGGTCTGCAGCATGAACAAGTGGCCGTCCTCAATGGTGAACTCCATGTCCTGCATGTCGCTGTAGTAGGCCTCCAGGCGGGCGGCGATCTCGACAAACTGGTCGTAGACCTCGGGCATCTCCTCATGCAGCTTGCTGATGGGGGACGGGGTGCGGATGCCCGCGACGACGTCCTCGCCCTGGGCGTTGATCAGATACTCGCCCATCAGCTTCTTCTCGCCGGTGGCGGGGTTGCGGGTAAAGGCAACGCCGGTGCCGCTGCGCATGCCGCTGTTGCCGAAAGCCATCTGCTGCACGTTGACGGCGGTGCCCCACTCGTAGGGGATCTCGTTCATCTTGCGGTAGACGTTGGCGCGGGGGTTGTCCCAGCTGCGGAAAACGGCCTTGACGGCGCCGATCAGCTGCTCTTTCGGGTCCTGCGGGAACTCGCTGCCCTCTTTTTCCAGATAGATCGCCTTGAACTGGGCGACCAGCTCTTTCAGGTCGTCGGCGGTCAGGTCGACGTCGTTGGTGATGCCCTTGGCGGCTTTCATCTCGTCGATGCGCTCTTCAAAAAAGCTCTTGCCCAGTTCCATGACGACGTCGGAGTACATCTGGATGAAACGGCGATAGCAGTCATAGGCAAAACGGGGGTTGCCGGTCTTTTTGGCCAGGCCCTCGACCGACTCGTCGTTCAGGCCCAGGTTGAGGATGGTGTCCATCATGCCGGGCATGGACATGCGCGCGCCGGAGCGCACAGAAACCAGCAGGGGGTTCTCGATATCGCCAAACTTTTTGCCGGTGATCTCCTCCAGCAGGCCCATATACTTGAAGATGTCGGCGCGGATCTCTTCATTGATCTCACGGCCGTCGGCATAGTACTGGGTGCAGGCCTCGGTGGTGATGGTGAAGCCCTGGGGGACAGGCATACCCGCATTGGTCATTTCAGCCAGGCCGGCGCCCTTGCCGCCCAGGATGTTTTTCATCTTGGTCTGGTCGCCGCCGAAGGCCTCGTGGCCCTCTTTGAACAGGTACAGGAATCGTTTGCTCAAATTTATCTACCTCCGTAAAAAAATTGCAGGTTTCTTCCCGGCGCGCTTCCCGCCGGAACCGCGCCGCGCGGGAGCTTCCCCGTCTGCGGCGGGGCCGCGCGATACACCAAAACAGGCCCGGAAAGGGCCTGTCCAGTCGCACCATAATTATAACAAACTTTTTTTTGGTTTACCATACTTATTTATGGGAAATTGATAAAATTATCTATTTTCCATGATGTTTGACCGGGGGCCCTTGAAAAAACTTGTGGAACCTGTAAAATGATAGATGTAAGGGCGGTGCAAAGGGCGGCTGCCCGCCCTCTGTTTTTTGCTGAAAAACATTTTTGCGCCGTCTCATGAGGATTCAAATGTCCAAACCGGAGGAGTTGCCATGAGCGAAAAAACTGGTTCCGCGCGCAGCCGCTACGAGGCCGCGCGCGCCGCGTTCGACGCAGCGTTTGAGCGCCATCTGGACGCAGGGGTGGAATTTGTCAGCAAGGACGGCGTCTGTATCGACCCTGAGGTGGAGATCGCACCCGGGGTTCTTATTTTGCCCGGCACCATCCTGCGGGGCAAAACGGTGATCGGCCCGGGCAGCGTCATCGGCCCAAACAGCCTGCTGGAGGATGCAGTGGTGGGCGAAAACGTCACTTTCAACGCCAGCCAGGGCCGCCAGTGCCGCATTGGCGACGGGGCCACCATCGGCCCGTGGGTGCAGCTGCGGCCGGACAGCGTCATCGGCAAAAATGTGCACATCGGCGACTTTGTCGAGATCAAAAACGCCACC
The DNA here is from genome assembly GCF_014287275.1 of Anaerofilum hominis. Lineage (GTDB taxonomy): Bacteria > Bacillota > Clostridia > Oscillospirales > Ruminococcaceae > Pygmaiobacter > Pygmaiobacter hominis. The sequence continues at coordinate 163,052 of NZ_JACONZ010000002.1, read as the reverse complement.
ATCGGCGAGGGGACCGCGGTGGCCCACCTGACCTACATCGGCGACGCCGACGTGGGAAAATACTGCAATTTCGGCTGCGGCGTGGTGGTGGTCAACTATGACGGCGAGGTCAAAAGCCGCACCACCATCGGCGACTACTGCTTTATCGGCTGCAACACCAACCTGGTGGCCCCGGTCCGGGTCGGCGACGGCGCCTACACGGCGGCCGGCAGCACCATCACCCAGGACGTGCCCGCCCAGGCGCTGGGCATCGCCCGGGCGCGGCAGGTGAACAAAGAGGACTGGGCGGCGCCCAAACTGGCCGCCTATATCCAGAAAAAACAGCGGCTGGAGGCGGCCGCCCGCGAAATGAAGGACGGACAGTAGCTTGAAAAAACCGCTTTGGGCCGCAGGCGGCAGACAGGGCGGGACACGTTTCACATTATATAAACGGGGGAAATGAAATGAACATCCACGGAAAAGACATCAAGATCTTCGCGGGCAACTCCAACAAGGACCTGGCCGTTTCCATCGCCGAGTGTCTGGGCCTGCCGCTGGGCAAATCCGAGATCGGCATGTTCTCGGACGGCGAGATCAGCGTCTCGATCGGCGAGTCGGTCCGCGGCAGCGACGTCTTTGTGGTGCAGAGCACCTCCAGCCCGGTCAACCGCCATCTGATGGAGCTGCTGCTGATGATCGACGCGTTCCGGCGCGCCTCCGCCGGCCGCATCACCGCCGTTATCCCCTATTACGGCTATGCGCGCCAGGACCGCAAAAACAAGGCCCGCGACCCCATCAGCGCCAAACTGGTGGCGGACCTGATCTGCAAGGCGGGCGCGGACCGGGTGCTGACGATGGATCTGCACGCGGCGCAGATCCAGGGCTTTTTCGATGTGCCGGTGGACCATATGCTGGGCATGCCGATCCTGGCCGCGTATTATGAAAAGAAGATCGCCGAAGAAAAGGACAAGGACTTTATCGTGGTCTCCCCTGACCTGGGCTCGGTCACCCGCGCGCGCACCTTTGCCGAGCGCCTGGGGCTGCCCCTGGCCATCGTGGACAAGCGCCGCCCCCGCGCCAACGTGTCCGAGGTCATGAACATCATCGGCGAGGTGCGTGACAAGGACGTCATCATCCTCGACGACATGATCGACACCGCCGGCACCCTGTGCAACGGCGCAAAGGCCATCAAAGAGGCGGGCGCGCGCAGCGTGGTGGCGGGCGCGACCCACGCCGTGCTCTCGGGCCCGGCGCTGGAACGCCTTGAAAACAGCGTGCTGGAAGAGGTCGTGCTGCTGGACACCATCCGCCTGCCGGAGGAAAAAAAGATCAGCTGCATCAAGACCCTTTCGGTGGCGCCGGTGCTGGCGGAAGCCATCGCCCGCATCTATTCGGACAAGCCGGTCTCGACGCTGTTCGTCTGATCGGCCTGCCCCGGGGACGCGATCCTCTTTGCCCCGCGCGGGGCAAAGGCGGCGCGGCTTGTGCGCCCTGCAGGGCTCCGGGCGTCCGGCCCGCCGCCCGTCCTCCCCTTTTTCGAAGATCCCCCTCACGCAAGGTGTGGCGCTCTGCGCCACATCTTCCTTTTTCTGTTTTGTCTGACGAGAGGTATTATGTTTTTCAAAAAAACTTCGGCCGTCGATTTTCTCATCGTCGGCCTGGGCAACCCCGGCCGCCAGTACGAGGGCTCGCATCACAATGCGGGCTTCCTGGCGCTGGACCATCTGGCCGGAGAACTGGGCTGCGACGTGGCCCGCGCCAAATTTCAGGCCCTCACCGGGCAGGCCGCGCTGAACGGCCGCAAGGTCCTGCTGATGAAGCCGCAGACCTTTATGAACCTGTCCGGCAGCGCGGTGGGCGCGGCGGCCAAATTTTACAAGCTGCCGCCCTCACAGGTGCTGGTGCTCTACGACGATATCGCCCTTGCGCCCGGCAGGCTGCGCATCCGCCCTTCCGGCTCGGCCGGCGGCCACAACGGCATCAAGAGCATCATCGCCGCGCTGGGCTCGCAGGAATTCCCCCGCATCCGCATCGGGGTGGGGGAACGGCGCGGGGGCGAGGCGGACCTCGCCGATTTCGTGCTGTCCAAATTCAGCGCCGAGGATAAAAAAGCCGTTTTCGCGCGCTTCGACGACATCTGCGCCGCAGCCGGGCTTATCGTAAGCGGGGACCTGACCTCCGCGATGAACCGGTTCAACCACTGAGCGGCCCGCTTTTCTATAAAAGCAAAAGCGCCGGGCTGCGCACCGTCATTCTTTGCGGGGAGGTAATCATCATGTCCGCTGCTGAGATCAGCAAAAAGCTCTCTTCCCAGACCCTGAAGCTGCTCCAAAAAATGCAGGTGGGCGAGCTGACCGAACACCTCATCTATACCCGGGTGGCCGACATCATAGAAAAAAGGTCGCCGGAAAACGCGGCCGTGCTGCGCCGTGTGGGCGAGGAAGAGCGCCGCCATGCCGCCATCTGGAAAAGCTATACCGGCTTTGAGGCAAAGCCGGACCTGCACAAGGTGCGCCGCACCGTGCTGCTGGCCCGCATCTTTGGATTTACGTTTGCCATGAAAAAGATGGAAAACGGCGAGGAGAGCGCCCAAAAGACCTATGGCCGCCTGTTTGCCGAGGTGCCGGAGGCGGAACGCATTTGCGCCGACGAGGAGCGCCACGAGCAGGAGCTGCTGGCGATGCTGGACGAGGAGCGCCTGCACTATGTGGGCAGTATGGTGCTGGGGCTCAACGATGCGCTGGTGGAGCTGACCGGCACCCTGGCGGGCCTCACTTTCGCCATGCAGAACAACAAGCTGGTCGCGCTCTCCGGCCTGATCACCGGGGCCTCGGCCACCCTGTCGATGGCGTCCAGCGAGTATCTCTCCGCGCGCAGCGAGGGGCGGCCCGACGCTTTGAAGTCCTGCGTGTACACCGGCATCGCCTATCTCATCACCGTGACCCTGTTGGTGCTGCCCTATCTGCTGCTGCCCGCCGGGGCCTATCTGGTGTCCCTGCTCATCATGCTGCTGACGGTAGTGCTCATCATCGCCGGCTTCACCTATTACGTTTCGGTGGCCCAGGGGCTGGCGTTCCGCCGCCGCTTTACCGAGATGGCCTCCATCAGCCTGGGCGTGGCGGTGATCTCGTTCATCATCGGGCTCATCGTCAAGCAATGCCTTGGCATCGACGTCTGAACCGCCTTTCGCCGCGCCCCATCCACCCTGTGAGGAAACGATACTGCCATGCTGGAAGAAGCCCTGCGACAAACAAATGAATACCGGCGCCTGAGAGAAGCGCTGGCCGGCGGCCGTTCGCCGGTGGCGCTTTTCGGCCTGCCGCCCGCCGCCCGCGCCCAGACCGCCGCCGCGCTGGCCGCGGACCTGGGCCGCCCCGCCGTGGTGCTGACCGCGGGCGAGGCCGCGGCCACCCGCTTTGCCGCCGACGCGGCCTTTTTCGGCGCGCGCAGCGCCGTGTGCCCGGCGCGCGATTTTGCCCTGCGCCCCACCCTGGGCCAGAGCCGGGAATTTGAGTACCGGCGCATCGCGGTGCTGGGCAGCATCGTGGGCGGCCGCTGCAACCTGCTGGCCGCCCCGCTGGAGGGGGCCCTGCAGCTCACCATGCCCCGGGCCGATTTTGAGGCCAACACCCTGACCCTTAAAGAGGGCCAGACCTTCAAACAGCAGGAGCTGGTGGCCCGCCTGGTCTCGGCCGGGTACCACCGGCGGGACAAGGTGGAGGGCCCGGGACAGTTCAGCGTGCGCGGCGGCATCGTCGATCTCTATCCGCCCGACATGGACCGCCCCGCCCGTGTCGAGTTCTGGGGGGATGTGGTGGACACCATGTCCGGCTTTGATCTGCTGACCCAGCGCCGCGAGGTGCAGCTGAAAAAGGTCTACGTCTCCCCCGCAAGGGAGGTGCTGTTCTCGGACCCCGCGGAGGCCGCCGGCCTGCTGCGGGACGCCGCGGACCGCCTCAAGGGGGCGAAAAAGGCCCGGCTTGAAAGCGTGATGGCCGAGGATCTGGCCCTTTTGGACGCCGGGGCCCTGCCGGAACACATGGACAAATACCTTGCCCTGCGCTACCCGCAGCCGGTGACCGCGCTGGATTACTTCAAAGACCCGCTCTTCTTTTTTGAGGAACCCAGCGCCGTGCGGGAGGCCGCGCGGGCTTTGGCTTTCCGCACCGGGGAAGAGCTGAAAGCCCTGCTGGAACAGCAGGTGCTCACCGCCGAGCTGGCGCATTTTTACGAGGACTACGACGAACTGCTGCGCCGGGCGGACAAGTCCCCCGCCGTGGTGTGCGAAAACTTTTCCCGCACCCTGCCGGATTTTCAGCCCAAAGAGCTGGTCAGTGTGACCGCCCACGCCCTGCCCGCCTGGGGAGGCGAGGTGAGATCGCTGGTGGAGGACCTGCAGAACTACAGGGCCGCCGGTTATTTCTGCGCCGTGCTGGCCGGCACCCGGCGCGCCGCCGACGCCCTGGCGCGGGACCTGTCCGCCGCCGGGCTGACGGCGGTGGCGGCCAAGGGCGATCCGGTGCCCACCGCGGGCGCGGTGGCGGTGCTGCCCGGGCATCTGTCGGCGGGCACCGACTACCCGTTCGCCAAGTTTGCCCTCATCACCTCCCGCCGCCAGAAAGTGGAGGATCAGAAACCGCGCCGCAAAAAGGCGAAAGGCCTTTCCAGCCTGGAGGATCTCAAGCCCGGCGACTATGTGGTGCATCAGAACCACGGCATCGGCGTGTACACCTCCATCGAGCGGCTGGACCTGCAGGGGGTCGTCAAGGATTATATCAAGATCCAATACGCGGGCGCGGACACCCTGTTCGTGCCGGTCACCCAGCTGGACCTGATCAGCCGCTACACCGCGCCGGGCGACGGCGAAAAGGTAAAGCTGGCAAAGCTGGGCGGCGGCGAGTGGGCCAAGACCAAGACCCGCGTCAAAAAAGCCACCGAGGAGATGGCGAAAGACCTGCTGGCGCTTTACGCCCGCCGCAAGACGGCAAAGGGGTTCGCTTTCCCCGGGGACGGCGACTGGCAGCGGGATTTTGAGGCCCGCTTTGAGTACGAGGAGACCGACGACCAGCTGACCTCGGCCTCTGAGATCAAAAAAGACATGGAGCGCCCCTGGCCCATGGACCGGCTGCTCTGCGGGGACGTGGGCGTGGGCAAAACCGAGGTGGCGCTGCGCGCGGCGTTCAAGGCCATCATGGGGGGCAAGCAGGTGGCGATCCTGGTGCCCACCACCATCCTGGCCTGGCAGCACTTCAACACCATCCTGCAGCGCATGGAGGCTTACCCCGTCAAGGCGGCCATGCTCTCCCGCTTCCGCACCCCCAAGCAGATCAAGGACGCACTGCGGGGCCTGCGGGAGGGCACGGTGGACATTGTGGTCGGCACCCACCGCCTGCTGCAGAAAGACGTGCATTTCAAGGACCTGGGGCTCATCATCGTGGATGAGGAACAGCGCTTCGGCGTCAAGCACAAGGAAAAGCTGAAAGAGAATTTCCCCGGCGTGGACGTGCTGACCCTCTCGGCCACCCCCATCCCCCGCACCCTGAATATGGCCATGAGCGGCATCCGGGACATGAGCACCATCGAGCAGCCGCCCTTTGAGCGCCAGCCCGTGGAGACCTTTGTGCTGGAGTACGACGAGGGCGTGCTGGAACAGGCCATCACCCGCGAGCTTGCCCGGGGCGGCCAGGTCTATTATCTGTACAATCGGGTGGAGACCATCGAGGCCTGCGCGGCGCGGGTCGCAAAAATGGCGCCGGGCGCGCGCATCGCCACCGCCCACGGCAAGATGACCGAGGAGCAGCTCTCCACGGTCTGGCAGGCGCTGCTGGACGGCGCCATCGACGTGCTGGTCTGCACCACCATCATCGAGACCGGCGTGGACGTGCGCAACTGCAACACCCTGATCATCGAGGATGCCGACCGCATGGGGCTGGCGCAGCTCTATCAGATCCGCGGCCGGGTGGGACGCAGCGGCCGCAAGGCCTACGCCTACTTCACCTTCAGGCCCTCCAAGGTGCTCACCGACGTGGCGGCAAAGCGGCTGTCCGCCATCCGCGAGTTCACCGCTTTCGGCAGCGGGTTCCGCATCGCCATGCGCGACCTGCAGATCCGCGGCGCAGGCAACCTGCTGGGACAGAGCCAGCACGGCCATATGGACGCGGTGGGCTATGACATGTATGTCAAGCTGCTGAACCAGGCTGTGGCTTCCCTCAAGGGCGAAGCCGCCCCGCCGGACAAGAGCGACTGCCTGATCGACGTGACGGTGGACGCCTATATCCCCGAGAGTTATATCCCGGACGCAGCCGGACGCATCGAGGCCTATAAGCGCATCGCCGCCATCGAGACCCAGGGCGATGCGGACGACGTATTGGAAGAGCTGGACGACCGCTACGGCGAGCCGCCCCCCGCGGCGCGCGGCCTGGTGGATATCTCGCTGATCCGCATCGTGGCCGCAAAGCTGGGCATCTACGAGATCGGCCAGCGGCAGGACGCGCTGCTGATGTACTCCGACGTGCTGCCCCGGCGGGACCTGGCGCCCCTGCTGCGCGCGCTGCCCGGCCGGGTATCCGTCAACCGCAGCGCCAAGCCCTACCTGTCGGTGCGGGTGCGCCAGGGAGAAAAGCCGGTGGAGGTCATGCGCCGCGTCTTCGACGCGCTGGACAGCGCGGAGGGACAGGATTGAAACCTGGACGTCAGCACCATGCGTGAGCTGGGCAGCGTGGATTAAAACGTCTTTGCAGAATATATAACTGCTTTCGTCCAGGTCGCTGCCCTTGGGGACAGCGCGGGCTGAAAAAAGAAACGGGAATTTTTTGACGCGGCGCCGGCAGGCGCCGCGTTTTTTCTCCTGCCCGCAAAATTTTCGACCGGGCAAAGCGCGTCAAAAACCGAAAACAGCGCTTTCTCGGCCGTCTCAAGCCCCAAAAAATCAGGTCTCCTCTGCCCGCATCGGCGGTCGGCGCCGCAGATCGCTTTCGGTCCCTCTGCTCAGCGGCCGGTGCGGCAGGTTTGTCACGGGCAAACTTTGTTTGAAAGCGTTTGCCGTTGTCCCGGCCGCCGCGCATACTGTTGGCCGCCGCCCTGCTGGGCGCGGCCCCTGCCTACGCCCCCCGGCCGCGCATTTCGGCAATACGGCGGGCTGGGCGGCCCAGGCCCGGGTGCGCGTCCTGCCGGCAGGGCGCGCGCCGCAGGCCACCGGAGCAGGACCGAACTAAAAATACTGCTCGGTGCAAAGATATGGGCAGCATACGGTCCTTATTTGACAGACAACCGGCGGAAGAATAGAATGAAAAAACGGGAAATCGGCTCGTCCCAGAGAAAAAGTATGCCCGACGGAATATGACTTGACAGGTGATAACATGAAAGAGATCCGAAGAAAAAGGGCGGTCGCCACTGCATCCTGCGGGAGAAAGGAAGTGAGACTAAAAATACAACGGAGGAACTGAAAATGAAAGCCATCCCCCGACCCCAACGCAATTTTTCCCAATGAATATAAAACGTCCTGTTTTTTGAAAAATGTGGTCAAAGCCCCCAATATCGTCATCGGGGATTATACCTACTATGACGATGACAAAAAACCCACAGATTTTGAGAGGAATAATATCCTTTTCAATTATCCGGAGTTCGGAGACAGATTGATCATCGGAAAGTTCTGCGCGATCGCTTCAGGGACGAAGTTCATCATGGGGCCCGCAAATCATCGGACCGGCAGCGTTACGACCTATCCGTTTCATGTTTTTGGCGGAGCATGGGAAGAGCGCACACCCGCGCACCTTTCCCAGCTTCCTTTCAAGGGGGACATCGTCATCGGCAATGACGTGTGGATCGGCCGGGAAAGTGTGATCCTGCCGGGCGTCCATATCGGCGACGGTTCTGTCATTGGGGCCTATTCTGTGGTGACCAGGGACGTCCCCCCTTACAGCGTAGCCGGCGGCAACCCCGCCCAACTGATAAAAAAAAGATTTAACGAGGATTTGATCCGTACCTTGCTGCAATTAAAATGGTGGGATTTTGAACCGGAAAAATTACTGGATTTTTTGCCGCTGCTGTGCGATCTTGATCTGGACAAAGCGGAGCAGCGGCTCCGGCAGGAATTGCTCCGACCGGCCGCCCGCTGAGCGCGCGTTTTCCTACGGGGGGACGCCGCGGCGCGCCGCGCGCCGGCAGAAAAAACCGCTGGCGCGGACAGCAGCGCAGTGGAGTACCAGCGCCGGGACCCGCGGCACGGCGGCCCCAGTTTTTGACCCGAGACCGTTCTCAAAGCCATTCTCTGTAAAATATGTTATAATTTACAGCCGCTTCCCTTTACAAATCTGTGGATTTTCTCTATAATGGAATTGCTGTGTAACCATTTTGTTACCAATGTATGGAGTTGATCCCACTTGAAACTGAAAAGGCTCGCCGCGTCCTCTGCGGCCCTGCTGCTTCTGGCAGGGCTTTTGTCCGGCTGCGGCGAAAAGCAGTTCGACAGTGTGCTCACGGTGGACGGGGAGGCTGTTTCCCCTGCGGTCTACCGCATGTATCAGATGCAGGCTTATGTGCAGGCCTCCCAGCGCGTTTCCTCCCTCAGCGACACCATCGGCGGCGTGACGGCCACCGACTGGATCTACGACACCACGGTCTCGCTGCTGCGCGCGCGGCGCTATTATGAGCTGGAATTCGACGCCCAGGGCCTGTCTTTCACCAAAGAGGAGCGCGCCCTGCTGGAGGAACAGACCGGCAGCGCCTGGGCCTCCGCCCACGCCGTGTATGAAAAAAACGGCGTGGACGAGGACGTATACCGCCAATACCAGCTCTGCAACGCCAAGGGGCGCAAGCTGTTTGAGGCCTACTGCGCCGATCTCACGGACGAACAGGTCAAGGCCTATCTGGAAGATCACTTTGTCTTTATCGAGTACACCCAGCTGCCGCGCATCGACTCGGACGGCGCGCCGCTGGACGAAGAGGACCTGCGGGCGGTGGACCGCCTTGCGGAGCAGGCGCTGGACGAGCTGGCCGCCCCCGGCGGGGACGCTGGTTTTGTGCAGGTGTGCGCCGGGGCGGTGGCCGCCAGTTTTGCGCTGGGCGGCTTCACGGTGCCCGACCTCTCCTCCGCGGACAATTTCGTCTCCTCCTCCTACCTCACGCTGGACGGCACCGGCAACGCTTTTACAGAGGCGCTCGCCCAAAAGGCAGAGGCCGTGGGGGTCGGCGGCTTCGGCAGCTATGCCGACGAGAAGGTGACCGTGCTCTTTCACCGCCTGCCCAACTACGAGACCGAACAGGCCTTTCAGGACCTGCGCCCCTCGGTGCTGGCCACCATGCGCGGCGAGGACTTTGACGCGGCCTGCAGCCAGGTCTGGGACGCCTACGATGTGGTCGCGGACGAAAAGGCCGTGGCCTGGTATGACCCCAGAAAGCTGGATCTCAGCGCCCCCGCTCCCACCGAAGCCCCCTCCTCCGCCCCACTGGGCGGGGAGTGACGGTCAGGGCCGCCCCTGCAGGGGCGGCCCTGTGTTGTTCTGCACGCAAAAAAGGGGCTTTTTCCGCAACGGCGTGGACACCGTGTGGGTGGCGGGCAAAGTGCTGGCGGAGGGGCGCCGGCTCAAATCGGCCGACGAGGCCGAGGTCCTGGCCGAGGGGGCAGCGCGCCGCCAGCGCCGTATACGGCAGATCCTGGGCGGCCCGATAAGCTGAAAAGCGGCTGCGCGCCGCGTCATCGGGGGGAAGAGGCCCAGCCTCTTCCCCCTTTTGTGCCCTTTGCCGCAAATGCCGGGCCGCCGCGCATACTCCTTGCGCTCCGGGGCAGAATTTAGTATAATGAATTGAATTGCAGGCATCTGCATTTTTCCGTGCAGACCAGTTGAAACCCACGCGCGCCGGGTGCGCCGGGTGCGATCAGAAAGATACGGAGGTACCACTGTGGCAGCAGAGAAAGCGGCGGACAGATCCGCACAGGACAGCAAAAGCAAGGCCCTTGAAACGGCGCTTGCTCAGATCGAAAAGCAGTTCGGCAAAGGCGCGGTCATGAAGCTGGGCCAGAACGTCACCATGCAGGTGGACGCCATCTCCACCGGCAGCCTCTCGCTGGACCTGGCGCTGGGGATCGGCGGGCTGCCCCGCGGCCGCGTTGTCGAGATCTACGGGCCGGAATCCAGCGGCAAGACCACCGTGGCCCTGCACGTCATCGCCGAGGCCCAAAAGGCCGGGGGCGAGGCGGCCTTTATCGACGTGGAACACGCGCTGGACCCTGTCTACGCCAAAGCCCTGGGCGTGGACATCGACAGCCTGCTGGTGAGCCAGCCGGACACCGGCGAGCAGGCGCTGGAGATCTGCGAGGCGCTGGTGCGCTCGGGCGCCATCGACGTCATCGTCATCGACTCGGTGGCGGCCATGGTGCCCAAAGCCGAGATCGAGGGCGAAATGGGCGACAGCCACGTGGGCCTGCAGGCCCGCCTGATGAGCCAGGCGCTGCGCAAGCTCACCGGCGTGATCGGCAAGACCAACACCATCGCCATCTTCATCAACCAGCTGCGCGAAAAGGTGGGCATCGTTTACGGCAACCCGGAGGTCACCTCCGGCGGCCGGGCGCTGAAGTACTACTCTTCGGTGCGCATCGACGTGCGCCGCACCGAGGCGCTGAAGGTGAACGGCGAGTTCATCGGCAACCACACCCGTGCCCGGGTGGTCAAAAACAAGGTGGCCCCCCCGTTCCGCGAGGGTGAATTCGACATCATGTTCGGCGAGGGCATTTCCAAAGAGGGCGAGATCCTGGACCTTGCCGTCAAGCTGGACATCATCAAAAAAGGCGGCTCCTGGTTCAGTTACGGCGACACCCGCCTTGGCCAGGGACGCGACAATGTAAAGGAATACCTGAAAAACAACCCCGACTTTTCGGCCGAGATCGAGCGCCAGGTGCGCGAAAACGCCGATAAGCTGCTGCCGGGCGCGGCCCGCCGCGCCGCGGCCAAGCCCAAAGCCGTAGAGGAGGCGCCGGTCGCGCCCGCAGCGCCCGCAGCGTCCGCGCCCAGCGCCGAAAAGGCCGCCAAGCCCGCCGGCCGCGCGGCCAACATCGACATCGCGGTCGAAGACTGATGGGCCCCACACACCGCATCACCGCCGTCGAACGCACCCGCCGCGGCCGCTTTTCCATCTTCGCAGACGGCGAATTCCTGTTTTCGGTGGACGCTGAAACGCTGGCCAAAAGCGGCTTGGCGGAGGGCGACGAACTCTCGGAGGCCGAGATCGAGGACCTGCGCGGCAACAGCGACACCCGCCGCGCCAAGGATAAAGCCCTCACCTTTCTCAGCCTGCGCGCCTACGGTTCGGCCGAGCTTTACGACAAGCTGTGCCGCAGCTTTGACGAGCACACCGCAGCGGCGGCCGTGGCCGAGATGACCCGCCTGGACCTGCTGGACGACGCGGAATTTGCCCGCCGCCGCGCCGCCTACCTGCACGGCCAGCGCAAGAGCCTGTGGGAGATCCGCCAGAAACTGCTCGCGCTGGGCCTGGACCGCGGGCTGGTCGAGGATGCGCTGGCCGGCCTGCCGCAGGACGAGGGCGGGGCCATCCGCGGGGTGATCGAAAAGCAATACCTGTCCAGGCTTGCGCGGGGCGAGACCGAAAAGGTCGTCGCGGCGCTGGCCCGGCGGGGGTTTTCCGCCCGCGAAGCGCGGGCCGCCGTGGCAGAGTTCCTCTCCGACCCAGAAACCGCCGGGGACTGAGCGACGGGGCGGGGCATCCCGCCCCTTTCCGTTTTCCCCGGCCCGATACATACAGAGGTTTTTTCAAATGGCAACTATCGCATTTATTTCCCTGGGCTGCCCCAAAAACCAGGTGGACGCCGACCGCATGTGCCACGCGCTGCTGGCGGCCGGGCACGTCACCACCGCCGATCCCGCCGGGGCCGACCTGATCATCGTCAACACCTGCGGCTTTATCGAGAGCGCCAAACAGGAGGCCATCGACACCATTCTGGAGGCCGTGGAACTGAAAAAAGGCGGCCGTCCCCCCAAAGTGGTGGTCACCGGCTGCCTGGCCGAGCGCTATCGGGAGGAGATCCAAAAAGAGATCCCCGAGGTGGACGCCACGGTGGGCATCGGCTGCAACGGCGATATCACCGCGCTGGTGGGCCGGGTGCTGGCGGGCGAAAAGCTGGAGGCCTACGGCCCCAAGACCGCACTGCCGCTGGAGGGCAAACGGGTGGTCTCCACCCCGCGCCATTACGCCTACCTGAAGATCGCCGAGGGCTGCAACAACCGCTGCTCCTACTGCGCCATCCCGCTCATCCGGGGGCCGCTGCGCTCCCGCAGTCTGGACAGCGTGGTGGAAGAGGCCCGCTGGCTGGCCTCCGAGGGGGTCAGGGAGCTGATCGTGGTGGCCCAGGATATCACCGCCTACGGCGACGATCTGGGCCAGAACCTGGCCGCGCCGCTGCTGGATGCGCTGCAGCAGGTGGAGGGCATCCGCTGGATCCGGCTGCTCTATGCCTATCCCGAGCGGGTCACCGACGCCTTTATCGCCGCCATGGCCCGCAACAGCAAGGTGCTGCCCTATCTCGACCTGCCCATCCAGCATATCAACAGCGATATCCTGCGCTCGATGAACCGCAGGGGGGACCGGGAGACCGTGCTGTCCGCCATCCGGCGGCTGCGCGCCGGGGTGCCGGGGCTGACCCTGCGCACCACTCTCATCGCCGGCTATCCCGGCGAGACAGAAGAGCAGTTTGACGAACTGTGCGCCTTTGTCAAAGAGGCAAAGTTCGACCGCCTGGGCTGCTTTGCCTACTCGGAAGAGGAGGGCACCCCCGCCGCCCGCATGGAGCAGCTGCCCCTGGACCTGCGCGAGGCGCGGGCCGAACGAATCATGGAGATCCAGTCGAACGTGATGGCGGAGAAGCAGGCCGCCCGGCACGGGGCGCTGCTGGAGGTGATCTGCGACGGGCTGGACGACGAGACCGGCCTGTACGTCTGCCGCTCCCGCGGGGACGCGCCGGAGATCGACGCGGTGGTATATGTGGATTCCCCCTCCGTCCCGCTGGAGGAGGGCGGCTTTTACAGCGTCCGGGTCGATGACAGCGACGTTTTTGACCTGTATGCGCATCTGGAAGAGAGGGGATCGCGATGAATCTGCCCAACAAGCTCACTCTGGCGCGCATGGCGCTGGTGCCGGTGTTTATGCTCTTTGCAGGCCTTGGCCAGTACAATACGCCCAGCTTTGACAAAACCTGGTATCTGGCGGCCGGCATCGTCTTTGCCGCGGCCAGCTTCACCGATTTTCTGGACGGCCACCTGGCCCGCAAAAATCACATGGTCACGGATTTCGGCAAATTTGCCGACCCGCTGGCCGACAAGCTGCTCACCACGGTGGCTTTTTTGTACATGATGCGGGACGGCCTGTGCTCCCCCGTTGTGCTGGCCGTCATCCTTGCGCGGGAATTTGCGGTCTCGGGGCTGCGCATGGTGGCCGCCGGGGCCCGGGACGGCCGCGTCATCGCCGCCAACATCTGGGGCAAGGTCAAAACGGTGCTGCAGATGCTCACCATCATCTTCTACTATTTTGCGGCCGCCTTCTTCGGTCCCACCGATGGGATGGCCGTGGGCCTCATCACGCAGGCGCTCTGCTGGGTGGTGGCCCTCGTCACCGCCGTCTCCGGCATCCAGTATCTTTGGACCAACCGGCAGTTCATCAACACAGCCAAATAAAAAACGGAAAAGGGCGGTCCGCCGGGGCCTGCCCTTTTCTCTTTTTTCCCTGCCGTTATTTCCCTGCCGTTATCGAAGAGGCGAAAACCAAAACAGCTCTCCCGCCGGGCATCCCTGGCAGGAGAGCTGTTTTTTGTGCCGGCAGCGCCGCGTTTTACCGGAGTTCCGCTTTCCGGAACACCAGCGCCGTCAGCAGGCACATGACCAAGATCATCCCCGCGCAGACCGCCGCGGCCATGCCGAGATCGCCCGCGGGATACCCGCAGGCAAAAAGCGACTTTGCCAAGCCCAGCGGGGTCCTGTCCAAAACCGCGCCCAGCTGCGGGATCGAAACGCCGAAAGAGAGCAGCGCGTTTCCGCCCAAAAGCAGGATCAAAATGCTGCCGGCGATCACGACGATCGTTTTACGGACGGCAAACGCCAGCAAAACGCCCGCGCTTGCCAGCGCCAGGCCGATGAGCATATAAACCGCAAAAACAGCCAGCAGCTGCATCACCACCGCGGCGCTCACGGGTCTGCCAAACCCGTAAAAGATGCTCTGGAATATCAGCCGCCCCGCCGGATACGGCAGCAAAAGGGCCGTATACGCCATCATCATGGCAATGAATTTGCTGACCACGATCTGGCCGCGCGCATGGCCGGCGCAGATCTCCGCCTGGATGGTGCGGTTGTCAAAATCGCCGCAGACCACAATGGCAAGCGCGATGATGCCCAGCAAAATCAGCAGCGGGGTGTCGCGCAGGGAGACCAGAAACGCCCCGTAACCGTCCAGCACGATCTCCATCTCCTGCTGCAGCGGAGAGCCGCGATAGCTCAGGCTGGACAGGGCCGTGACAAAAGACAGCGCCAGCATGGCCGCCGCCGCTATTTTCAGGGGGAAAGAGTGCGCCAGCTTTTTCCACTCCGCTTTAAGCAGGTTTGACATTGTTTTCTCCTCTCATCCGGGACAGAAAATATTGTTCCGGCGTGTCTTGTTTCAGCGCGAATTCTTCGATCAGGATCCGCTTTTGATGGAACAGCCCGGCAAGATCGGTCAGCCGGTCCCCGCAGTTGAAGATGTGGATCGCCCCGTCGGGACACTGCCGGGCCTCTGCCTCCGGGAAAGCGCTTTTCAGGGCCGATAAGAGCCTTTCGGGCTCATCCGTCCGCACGCGCGCGTATTTTTTGCATTTCATCTCCAGCTCCGGCAGAGAGATCTCCTCCAGGACCTTTCCATGATGCAGGAGGATATAATCCGTCGCAGTCTGAAAAAGCTCGGGCAGGTTATGGCTGGAGATCAGGATCGTCATCCCTTTCTCCCCGCAGAGCTGCCGGAGCATGTTCCGGATCTCCACGATGCCCAGCGGGTCAAGGCCGTTGACCGGTTCGTCCAGCACCAGGTATGCGGGATAGCCGATCATGGCCAGCGCGATCCCCAGGCGCTGCTTCATCCCCAGCGAATAGCCCCGCACCTTTTTCTTCGTATCTTCCAGACCGACCCGGCCCAGCAGCTCGGCCACCTCGGGGCCGGTGAGCTTCAGCCCGCGGATCAAACCGTGCAGCTCGATGTTTTCTGCGGCGGACATCGAGGCGTTGAGGCCGGAAGAGCCGATCATAAAGCCGCACTGCTGCCGCGCGGCGTCCAGGCGGGCGGCTTCGCCAAAAAGGGCGAAAGTCCCGCCGGTGGGGAACGCCAGCCCGGCAATGATCTTCATCAGCGTTGTCTTGCCCGCCCCGTTCTCCCCGATCAGGCCATAGATCTTCCCCTGCCGCTGGGTCAGGCTAACGTCTTTCAGCGCGGCCCTGCCCTGATACTTTTTGCCCAGCTGCGCACATTCGAATACCGCTGTCCCCTGCGCCATCAGGCCACCTCCTTTTTCATTCCAAAACAGGGAAAAAGCTCCCCCGTTTTAAAGTAGAACGAGGCAGAAACCGGAATTCTTCATCGTTTAAAAAATAATCCCTGCGCGCCGGTTTTAAGGCGGCCGCAGGACCTGCCCCCGCCGTCCGCCCCCGCGCCGCAGGGACAGACGGCAAAAAAAGATTGACAGCCCCCGGCCCGGGGCGTATAATAACGCCATATTCTCAAACCGCTGAATAAGAAGAGTAAGCTTTTAAGACGCTTTCAGAGAACCGTTGGGTGGTGCGAAACGGCAAGCGGCTTTCCAGCTGAATGGACTTATGAGGGCAGGACGAACGGCCGCGCGCCCAGTAGTGCCTGACGGGATCTTCACCCGTTATCAAGGAAGCGCATATGATCGTATGCGGAGCGAGTGGGCGCGTTTGCGCCAATCAGGGTGGTACCGCAGAAGCAAAGGCTTTTGTCCCGGTTTTTTGGCCGGGGCAAAAGCCTTTTTGTTTTGCCCCGCAGCACCGGGCCGGCCGGGCCGCTTTTGTCCCCCGGATCCCCATGCGCCGACGGGGCCCCGTTTCAGGAGCCCGTTTGCAAATAAACACAAGAGGTGACTGAGATGAACATCCCGCACAGACTGTACCTGACCGAAGATCAGATGCCCCGCCAGTGGTATAACCTGCGGGCCGATATGCCCTGCCAGCCGGACCCGATGCTGGACCCCGCGACCCTGCAGCCCGTCACGGAAGAGGGCCTGTACCTGGTCTTTTGTGAAAAGCTGGCCCATCAGGAGCTGGACGGCAGCACCCGGTATGTGGATATCCCGGAGGAGATCCTCGAGATGTACCGCATCTACCGCCCCTCGCCGCTCTGCCGGGCCTATCAGCTGGAAAAGGCGCTGGACACCCCGGCCCATATCTATTACAAGTTCGAGGGCAACAACACCTCGGGCAGCCACAAGCTGAACTCCGCCATCGCCCAGGCCTATTACGCCAAAGAGCAGGGGCTGTCCAGCCTGACCACCGAGACCGGCGCGGGCCAGTGGGGCACTGCGCTGGCGGAGGCCTGCGCCCACTTTGGGCTGGACCTGACGGTTTTCATGGTCAAGGTCTCCTATGAGCAGAAGCCTTTCCGCAAGGCGGTGATGCAGACCTTTGGGGCGGACGTGACCGTCAGCCCCAGCCCCACCACCGGGGCCGGCCGCCGCATTCTGGAAAAGGACCCCCACACCGGCGGCAGCCTGGGCTGCGCCATCTCCGAGGCGGTGGAGCGGGCGCTCGCCACCCCCGGCTGCCGCTATGTGCTGGGCTCGGTGCTCAACCAGGTGCTGCTGCACCAGTCCATCATCGGGCTTGAGGCCAAACGGGCGATGGACCTGCTGGGGGAATACCCGGACGTGATCATCGGCTGTGCGGGCGGCGGCTCCAACCTGGGCGGGCTGATCGCCCCCTATATGCGGGATAAGCTCACCGGCGCGGCCGACCCCCAGATCATCGCGGTGGAGCCCGCCTCCTGCCCCTCCCTTACCCGCGGCCGCTACGCCTATGACTTCTGCGACACCGGCAGGATCACCCCGCTGGCCAGGATGTACACGCTGGGCAGCGGCTTTATCCCCTCCCCCGGGCACGCCGGCGGGCTGCGCTACCACGGCATGTCCCCCATCCTCTCCAGGCTGTACCACGACGGTTTTATGAGCGCTGTTTCAGCAGAGCAGACCCGTGTTTTTGAGGCCGCCGTCTTTTTTGCCCGCCAGGAGACCATCCTCCCCGCGCCGGAGTCCGCCCATGCCATCCGCGCGGCCATGGACGAGGCGCTGCGCTGCCGCGAGACTGGCGAGGCCAAAACCATCCTGTTCGGGCTAACGGGCACCGGATATTTCGACATGACCGCCTACACCGCTTTTCTGGAGGGGAAGATGGCCGACACCGTGCCCACCGACGAGGAACTGCAGCGGGGCTTTGACAGCCTGCCCGAGGTGCCCGGCCGGGCATGAACCGCCCCGCGCCCGGTTTTGGAAAAGCCCCCGCGCCCCTGAGTGCTTGCCTGCGCCTGTGCTCTGTGTATTTGTCAAAGCC
The DNA here is from genome assembly GCF_014287275.1 of Anaerofilum hominis. GTDB lineage: Bacteria > Bacillota > Clostridia > Oscillospirales > Ruminococcaceae > Pygmaiobacter > Pygmaiobacter hominis. Next base: position 145,485 of record NZ_JACONZ010000002.1, on the reverse strand, counting down.
TTTCACAGCATTATCCCCGTCCCCGGGGGCTTGCCTGCGCCGTCCCGCACTCAAGCGGAGACAGGCGGAAAACCGCCTGCGCCTGCGGATAAAAGAAGATCTGCTCAGAGCTGATCTTCCGGAACTGCCGCCAAGAGCCTCGCCAGCCCGAACCGGCTTCAGCGGAAAAAACAAACAGCCGCACCACTTGATAACATCAAATGGTGCGGCTGTTCCTGTCTGTGGGGCTCCAGGGGGCCCATACTGCGCCGCCGCGTCTGTCACACGTCAAGTCCATTTATTTTTGCCGCTCTCTTCACCGGCGCGCCTCCGACCGGCGGCCGCCTTTTTTCTGCGGGGGGCCCTGCCCTGCGGGCAAGCGCGGGGATCGCCGGCCCCGCGCCGGGTGCGCAAAAGCGCAGGGAGGCTGCTTTCGCAGCGGGCGCGCCTCAGATCTCCTCGTCCAGCGCGCAGACATATTTCTGTTTTTCCGTGGCGCGGGCAAACTCCGCCTGCGCCTCTCCCAGCAGCGCCGGGTCGGCGGACAGGTCGTACAGGGTGGCCGCCATGGTCTTTGCGGCAAACAGCATGCCCCGCATGGCCAGGTGGCTGCTGGTGGAGGCCGTGGTGCGCCAGGTGTGGGTGGGGATGCCCAGCGGCCAGACTGAGACGCCGAACTGGCACAGCGGGGCGATCCAGCTCACGTCCCCCACGTCGCTGGAGGCCATGATGCAGACGCCCCGGCCCACCGGGTCCGCCGTCCCCTCAAACAGCCCCTGTCCCTCCAGCTCTGCCGGGACAAAGAAAGGGGCAAACCCTTTCAGCTGCTCACCGGGGCCAAAGGTCTTTACCATTTCAGCCGCAAAGCGGCGGTCCTCCTCCTCAAAGCCCGGGCCGCCCATGGCTTTCATGTTGCGGTCAAGCACGCCGCAGATCACCTCGTTGGTGAGCACCTCCCACGCGGCGGATTCCAGCCGCACCTCGGCCAGCTGGGTCTCGGTCATCTGGGCCGCGCCCCGGGCGATGTTCTTCAGCCGCCGGAAGGTGTCCCGCACCATTTCAAATTTGGGCGCCCGCACCATGTACCAGACCTCGGCGTCCTCGGGCACCGTGTTGGGCACGCTGCCGCCGTTGGTGGTGACATAGTGCATGCGCACCTTTTCATTCACGTGTTCCCGCAGATAATTTGCCCCCACATTCATCAATTCCACCGCGTCCAGCGCGCTGCGTCCCAGCTCGGCCGCCGAGGCCGCGTGGGCGGGGATGCCCTTGAAGCGGAACCGCACCGAAAGATTGGCCAGCATGCTGTTGGCCCAGGGCGCGGTATAAGACGAGGGGTGCCAGGTGACGCAGGCATCCAGGTCGTCAAAGACATGGGCCTTTGCCATCAGCGTCTTGCCGCTGATGGTCTCCTCCGCCGGGCAGCCGTAGTACCGCACCGTGCCCGCCAGCGCGCCGCTGCCGATCGCCCGGGCCAACGCCATGGCCGCGCCCAGGCCTGCGGTGCCCAGCAGGTTGTGCCCACAGCCGTGTCCCGGGCCGTGCTCCACCAGCGCCCGCCGCTCGGGCCCCGGCTGCTGGGACAGGTCCGGCAGGGCGTCATATTCCCCCAGGATGCCCAGCACCGGCCTGCCGCTGCCGTATTCCGCCACAAACGCCGTGGGCACGCCCGGCACCTCCCGCAGCCGGAAGCCCGCCGCGGCCAGCGCATCCCGCTGCAGGCCGCTGGCAAACACCTCTTCCATGGCCAGCTCCGGCTTTTCCCAGATCACCCGCGCCATGTCGGAGAGCATTTTTTCCTGTCCGTCCAGCCAGTCCAGCATCGACTGTTTGTCCATTTTTATCCTCCTTTTTTCGGCCGCCGCCGTTTTGTTTTTTCTGTTTTCATCATACTTCCCGCCCGCCGCCGCTGTCAAGGCACGGCTGCGAGGGCGCGCCGCCTGCGCCCGCAAAAGCCCCGGCGCGCGGCCGCCGCCCCGCGCAAAGACGCCGCTGCGCCCGCTCCGCCGGGGCGGCATCCGCGGACAGGTTACAAATTGCCGTCAATTTTATGACAAACTGTAAAAAACCAGCCCTTTTCCCGTCTCTTATTATAGAATAGAAAAAAAGCGTCTCCGCTGCTGCCGGCGGGGACCACGCGCGGGGGTCGTTCTGCCCCGCATTCATCTCTCAAAGGAGGTCATCTCAATGAAGCATCCCCCTCTCCTCATGCGCCTGGCTGCGCCGGCGCTCTGCTTTGTCCTGATCTGCGCCCTTGCCGGCTGCGGGGGCTCCGCCGGGACCGAAAACTTTTCCGCTGCGCCCGCCGCCATGGACCAGACGGCCGCCGCGGAGGCGGAGAGCTACGGCGCGGGCCTGACCGGCGCAGGGGCGCAAAGCGACCGCAAGCTCGTCGTCAACGCAGAGCTCTGGCTGGACGCCACCGACTTCGACGCCGCCGCTGCGGAGATCGAGCGCCAGGTGGAGGCGCTGGGCGGTTACCTTGCCAGCAGCAGCCGGGACGGCTCCGCCGATTCCTCCAGCCGCAGCGCCCGCTACGAGGCCCGCATCCCCGCCGGAAAACTCGCCTCTTTTCTGGAGGGGGCGGGCAAGACGGGCACCGTGGTCTCCTCCAGCCAAAGCACTGCCGACGTGACGGCCCAATACGTGGACAACGAGGCGCGCCTTTCCAGCCTGCGCACCCAGGAGCAGCGCCTGCTGGAGCTGATGAGCCAGGCGCAAAAGCTGGAGGACCTGATCACGCTGGAAGACAAGCTCTCCGAGGTGCGCTATGAGATCGAGAGCATCACCGGCCAGCAGAAGCTTTACGACAACCAGGTGGAATATGCCACCGTCTCGGTCATCGTCAACGAGGTGGCCCGCGAGACCCTCACCGCCCCCACTTTCGGCGACCGCATCCTGCGCGCTTTCCAGGGGTCTGCCGAAAACGCGGCGCATCTGGCGCAGGAAATGGTGATCCTGTTCATCTATCTGCTGCCGCTGCTGCTGCTCGCCGCCGCGGTGCTGGCCGTGGTGCTGCTCTCGCTGCGCGCCGGCAAACGCCGCCGGGCGCGGCGCATGGCCGCCATGCAGCAGCCCGCCGCCCCCGCTTTCCCGCCCCCGGGCGAAAACGCCGGCCCGGACGGCAGATGACCGGGGCCTGAGCCCGCCGTTTCGGGCGGCGGCCTTGTAAGACCTGCCCCTTTTTTCGGGCTTCCCGGCCCCAAATTTTGGTCTCTTTGCGGCTTGCAAAACCGCAGCGTTTCAGCGTATGATAAAGACAGCGCGGGGCAAGGGCGCCCTTCCCGACCTGGGGAGAGTGCCCCTGCCCCGCAATTTGATAGAGGGAAGAGAGAGATTTGCCATGCTCAAGATCAAAATCGAAAAAACCGCGCATCCCAAACCCAAGCCCACCGGCCCGCTGGGCTTCGGCTCTGTTTTCACCGACCACATGTTTCTGATGGACTACACCGCGGACAAGGGCTGGCACGACCCGCGGGTCGTGCCCTACGCCCCCATCGTGCTGGACCCGGCGGCGCTGGTCTTTCACTATGCGCAGGAGTGCTTTGAGGGCATGAAAGCGTACCGCACCGCAGCGGGGCGGGTGCAGCTGTTCCGCCCGGACAAAAACGGCGAGCGGCTGCGCAGCACCCACGAGCGCCTCTGTATCCCCCCGATCCCGGTGGACGACTTCGTACAGGCCGTGAAAGCGTTGGTCGCTGTGGACAAGGACTGGGTGCCGGCGGAGGAGGGGACCAGCCTTTACATCCGGCCCTTTACCATCGCCACCGAGGCGCAGCTGGGGGTCAAGGCCAGCAGCGCCTATCAGTTCTGCATCATCGCCAGCCCCTCGGGCAGCTACTACCCCACCGGCATCGACCCGGTGCGCATCTATGTGGAGGACGAATATGTGCGCGCCGCCCCCGGCGGCACCGGCGCGGTCAAATGCGGCGGCAACTACGCGGCCAGCCTCCTCTCGGGTGAAAAGGCCCACCGGCTGGGTTACGGCCAGGTGCTGTGGCTGGACGGCGTGGAGCGCCGCTATGTGGAGGAAGTCGGCAGCATGAACTGCTTTTTCAAAATAGGCGGCGTCATCCGCACCGCCCCCACCGCCGGCACCGTGCTGCCGGGCATCACCCGCATGAGCTGCATCGAGCTGCTGGAGGGATGGGGCTATCCGGTCAGCGTGGCCCCTCTGCCCATCGAGGACGTGATGCGGGCGGACGAGGACGGCACGCTGGAAGAGGTCTTTGGCACCGGCACGGCCGCGGTCATCAGCCCGGTGGGCGAGCTGAAATACAGGGACCGGGCTGCGGTCATCAACGGCGGCCGCATCGGCCCCGTCACCCAGCGGCTCTACGACACCCTCACCGGCATCCAGTACGGCCGGCTTCCCGCCCCGCAGGGCTGGATCACAGAGGTGGAATAAGGGCGGCTGCGGGCGCACCGGCCCGGCTCGCCGCGTTTTTTCGCGGGAGACAGGATAAAAAAACGCCCTGGGACACGGCTGCGGCAGCGCCGGGTCCCAGGGCGTTTTCTCTGTTTTACTGCGGGCCCCAGCGCACCGGCTGCCCCCGCATCCCGGCCGCCCGCTGCGCGCCGCGCCACAAGCTGCCCCGCATGGGGCGCTGCCCGCGCCGCCGCAGAAAAGTGCGGGCGGGACCGCTCAAGATAACTCCCCCGAAATACCGGCATACCGGCCGCGCCGCGTTGGTGCGGCCCGCCGGCCTTGAGGGATCGCGGGCCCACTGTCCGCAAACGGGTTTATTGGAAATTCCCCATTGCCTGCTGTTTGCCTGCTCTTCTCCAAAAACTGGTGTGATAGGGATCCTTCGGGTTTCTTTGCACTTTTCCCGTCGCATCTGCGCGGCAATCTCCACACCAGAATTTTTGAGCTCCCTACGGGTATCGTTGCATCGCAGCTCTGAATACTTTTTGTATATCTTCGGTCTGTTTTTCCTTTTAGAACTTCCATAAAGCTGGGAATTGCCGCTTTTGGCGGGATCTCTGCCAGCATGGGTACATCCTCCGGGTATCCCTCTGTTTCCCTGAGCCGCAGCTTCTTCCCATTACACAGCATTCGCGGGGTCTCTGCTGTTTCTCTGCGCAGAACGCTTCTTCTATATCTTGGTGCGGCAACAACAGGGTATTTGCAATTCCACCGGGTGCGCGGTCAACTGTTTACGTCATCTAATGGAGGCTCTCGCTTTGTCTTTTTGTGCCGTTGGCAGACCGCATTTCCAGTTTGGCAAAGGGGGGGCTTCTGTCTGCAATCATCACCATGAAACCTCTTTTGGACCGCTCGCCCGGCGAGTGGTTTTCTTTATGCAAAGAAAGCCGCCGCGGCGCGCGGGCGCTTTTGCCGAAAAATAAAAGGAACCCTGTGCCGCCGCCCCTGCGCCCGCAGCTTTTGCAGGCCGCCGCCCGTGCCGGAACGGCTGTTTTACGGCCGTTTGCGGGCGCGCAGATAGAGCGCGGCGCACACCGTCAGCAGCACGAGAAGCGTCAGCGGCGCGGCCAGTGCCCAAAGCCCCGGCGCGGCGCTGATATAGATGGCGGTGGGCCCGTCCGCGCCGCCGATCACCCCCGCGCCGCCGAAGCCGCCCGCCGGGGCGCCGCTCCCCGCAAGCAGAGAGAGCAAATCGCCCAGCAGCGTGGAATAGACCAGCTGCCAGCCCAGGACGCCCAGCAGCAGCGCCGCCAGCAGGACGATTGCCGCCAGCAGCAGCTTTTCCCCGCGCGTGCGCGGGCGCGGCGCATAGTTCTCGGACAGTTCTGCCGCCACCTCGGCCGGCTTGCCCATGGCGGCGGCCACCTGCTCCATCGTCTCGCCGCTGTCCAGCCGCGCGTTCACGTCGGTGAGCAGGTCGGCCCGCAGCCGCCGCTTGACGCTGCGGGGCAGACGGGCGGCGCGCAGGATCGCTTTGATGTACTCTTCCCTTGTCATATCGCATCCTCCTGTGTGAGCAGCCCGGTGACATGGCCGGAAAAAACGCGCCAGAGCGCCAGCCCCTCCGCCAGCGCCTGACGGCCTTTTTCGGTGACGGTATAGGTCTTTTTGGGCGCGCTGCGGCCCGCCCCCTCCCCCCAGGCGGAGGCCAGCAGGCCGTCGTCCTCCAGCCGGTAAAGGATCGGGTAAAGGGTGCCCTCGCGCAGCGTGAAATAGCCGCCGCTGCGCCGGGCCAGCTCTGCCAGAAGCTCATAGCCGTAAGACGGCCGGCCCTCCAGCAGCCGCAGCACGATCAGCTCCAGCGCGCCCTTTTTGAGCTGGCGCTCAATGCGGGATTCCATTCAATAGTCACCTGCTTTGCATAGTATTTAGTATTGCTAAATAGTAGTATATAACGCTTTTTCCCCACTGTCAAGCGGCGGCCGGCGCGCGGGCCTCTGCAGTTTGGATATTTTCCCCTCTCCCCTCAGCGCCATGGCGGCGGCTCCCTTTTCTTTGGGCTCCGGGTTTCCGGGCCAGCATTCTTTTTCAAAGGCAGGGCGACGCGGTCCGCACCGGGGCGTCCCGCCTTCCCCCCCACAAACCCGGGCGCCTGCAGGCCCGCCTGCGGTCCGGGAGGGGCCGTTCGGAGATGTGGCCGGTGATCTCAAACCCGGGCGTCCGCAGTCATTCTCCGGGCGGCGGCGCCTGGCGGCGCTTCTCTGCGCTGGCCGCCCCTCTCCCGCCTCAGGGCCGCCCGCCGGGCAGGGGGATCAAAGGAACGCCGCGCCCGCACAGGCCGAACGCCCCGCTGTGTCCTTGTCGAAAAGACACGAAAGCGGCCGGGCCTCTGAAAAGCGCGGCCCCCGGGCCGGCGGAGCACGGCCGGGCCGCCCGCCGGGCAGGGAGGCCAAAGGAACGCCGCACCCGCACGGGCCGAACGCCCCACTGTGTTCCGGTGGAAAAGATGCGAAAGCGGCTGTGCCTTTGAAAAGCGCAGCCCCCGGGCCGGCGGAGCACGGCCGGGCCGCCCGCCGGGCAGACGGGCCAAAAGAACGCCGCGTCCGTGGGACGTCACGCGCGCCCCGCCGTTTCAGCGCCCCGGCGCCCCGCCCCAAGCTTTGATTCAAATGCGCACATACACCCGCGCATTGCCCCCGTCCACCGAAAAACAGCCCCAGCCGTCCGGCTCCACCAGCACCGCCACGCCACCGCCGGTCACCGGCGCAAAGGTCGCCCCCGCGTGCCGCTGTCCCACATACATCCGTTTGGGGCCGCCCGCGCCGTCGGAAAGCACTGCCGCCAGGCCGCTGCCCGGGTGCGCGTCGTCGCCCTCCCTTGTCCAGCCGATCACGTTCGGATCGTCGAAATAGTCATGCTGCGGGCCGAACGCGCGCTCTGCCCGCACCCGCAGCATCGCCAGCAGCGGGCCGCCCACCGGGTCGATGCCGTCGTGGGGGATGCCGTAATAGTCGCCGTAAAAGACGCAGGGCAGCCCCTCCTGCCGCAGCAGGATCAGCGCGTAAGCCAGTGGCTTGAACCAGCCGTCCACCCAGCTCTGCAGCGCCTGTCCCGGCTGTGTGTCATGGTTGTCCACAAAGGTGACGGCGCTGGCGGGGCGCGCTTCCAGCAGGGTGCCTTTCAGGATATTGCGCATATCGTAGCCCCCGCCCCCGTGGGAGGCGGCGTAGAAGTTGAAGTGCAGCGGCACGTCGAACAGGCTCATGCAGGAGCCGCACTCCTCCAGATAATGCAGCAGCGCGCCGGTATCCGGCGTCCAGTATTCCCCCACGGCAAACAGCGGTCTGCCGCTCTGCCGCCGCAGCCTGTCCAGCCAGTCCCTGAAAAAGGTGAAACGGATATGCTTGACCGCGTCCAGCCGAAAGCCGTCCACCCCGGTGGTCTCCAGATACCAGTCCCCCCAGCGGTCCAGCTCGGCCAGCACCTCGGGGGAATCCATGTCCAGGTCGGCTCCCATCAGATAATCGTAATTGCCTTTCTCCCCGTCCACATCCTGTTCCCACTGCTTGCCCTCAAACTGATAGACGGCTTTTTTCCTGCGCGCCTCGTCCCAATCCACGCCGTCAAAATGGCGCCAGTTCCAGTGAAAATCGCTGTATTTCCCGCCCCTGCCGGGAAAATCAAAGCGCGTATAAGCGCGGATGCGCTCTTCTCCGCTCACCTCGCGGTTGCGGTCTCCGCCGTCGTCCTCTGCCGCCAGGACCTCCTCCCAGCCGTCGGCCCCCATGCGGTGGTTGAGCACTACATCGGCATACACGCTGATCCCCGCCCCCTGCAGCGCCCGGACGGCCGCCAGATACTCGTCTTTGGTGCCGTATTTGGTGGGCACGGTTCCTTTCTGGTCAAACTCGCCCAGATCATAAGTATCGTAGACGCCGTAGCCGACGTCCTCTCTGCCCGCCGCGCCCTTATATGCGGGGGGCAGCCAGACCCCGGTGATCCCCTGTGCCGCCAGCGCGGGCGCGGCCGCGGCCGCCCGTTGCCAGTGCCCGCAGTCTGCGGGCAGATACCACTCAAAAAATTGCATCAGCGTCTCGTTGACTTCCATGGGTCAGCGCCTCTTTTCCCTTTTTTTCGCATCCGTCCCCTATTTTACACCCTGGCGCGCCCGCATGTGTTACAAAACAACAGCCGCGCCGCTGTTTTTTTGCGCGCATCCCCTCATCACCCGCAGGCGGCCGCGGCGCTGCCGGCGGGCCGGGGCACGGCGAGGGGCCCCTTTTTGCGGCAAAAAAGTCAAAATAAGAGCGCGGAACAGCGCCTTTCCCCCAAAAGCGCCTGCCCGGGCGCATCCGGCCTTTCTGTGCATTTTCCGCCCCGGCGCTGCAGGCAGGATGGAGATCCCGGCCGGGATGTGGTATGATGAAGCGGCGTCATCAAAACAATACAAAAGTTACAGCCGGGAGAAAGCGCCGGCATTTTGCGGCGCAATGGCCCCCGATCTGTTGGCGTTGACAAAAAGGAGAAAACCATGAAACAAAAATCGCTGACCGGCAACCAGCTGAAAATGATCGCGATCATCTCCATGACGGTCGACCATCTGGCAAGCGTGCTCTATCCCGATTATCCGACCGCGTGGTGGATCGTCGCCCTGCATATCATCGGCCGGTTAGCGGCTCCCATCTTCTGGTATTTTATAGCAGAGGGCTATTACTATACGCACGACGTCAAGCGATACGCCCTCCGGCTGTTTGCGTTCGCCATCCTCTCCCATTTTGCTTACAATTTTGCATTCGGCATTCCCTTTATCCCCTTTCAAACCTCCGTGTTCAACCAGACAAGCGTGATATGGTCTTTGGCCTGGGGGCTGACGGCGCTGGCGATCGAGCAGAGCGGGCGGTTCAAACCGTGGCAGAAGACGGTTCTGATCCTGGGGATCACCGTGATCACATTCTGCGCGGACTGGAGCAGTATTGCGGTCCTGGCGATCGTGCAGATCGGGACAAATCGCGGAAACTTCAAAAAACAAATGACCATGATGATGCTGTGGGTAGCGGTGTACGCCGTCGTTTACGCCGTTTTTATCCATCCCGTCTACGGCGTCCTACAGCTCTTCGTCGCGCTTGCCATTCCGCTGTTAAAAAGGTATAACGGCCGGCAGGGGACCTGGAAAGGGATGAAATGGTTTTTCTATGGATATTATCCGCTGCACCTGGTCCTCTGCGGGCTGCTCCGGCTCGCATTGTACGGCAATGTCGGTGTGATGATCGGCGGCTGACGGTCTTTGCCATCATCTTCGATCTGCGGAAAAGCCCTGCCCGCGGCTTCCGTCCCCCCCCCCAAAAAAGAGGCCCGCTGCGCGCGGCCGCCCGGAGATCCAGAACGACAGGGGAGGCTTCAAAGCCCTAAAGAGAGGCCTGCCGCGCAGCGGAAGCAGAAACCGCCTCCGCCGTGCCCCACCGCCAAAGGCGGCCAGGGCAGGCCCTTTGCAAACTGCAAAAGCGCGCTTTTTCCGCCTCCTGTCTGCCTCCGCCCCGGGGGGGGCGCCTTGCCCTCTGTGCAGAAAACAGCGGCGGGCCGCGCGGCTGCGTTTCCCCGTGCTCTGCCGCGGTCTTCCCCTGCCGCTGGTCTCCTCTGCCGGCGCCTGCAGCGCAGGGGGGCGCGCGCCGGCTCAGGGGTCCTGCGCCCTCTTTTGTCTCTCCCCGCCTTGCGCGGCGGTGCGGGTTTTGTTATACTTTCTAACAGAGTTTAAAAAGGGGGCGCGGCCTGGTGACAGTGCGCGAGATCAACCTGAAATACGATATGCCGCCCTCTGAGGTGGCGGTGCGGCGGATGGAGATCGAGCTTTCCGCCGCCCGGCACACGAGGCAAAAACTGTTCAAATTCATCCACGGCTACGGCTCCTCCGGCACGGGCGGCAAGATCCGCGGCGCGGTGCGGCGGGCGCTGAGCGCCCGCCAGGGCGTGGCCTGGGTGCTGCCGGGCGAAAGTTTCGGGCCTTTTTCCGCCGAGGCGCGGGACGCGGCCCAGCGCTGGCCGGCCCTGCGACAGGATCGGGACTGGGGCCGCGAAAACGACGGTGTCACCGTGGTGGTGCTGCGCTGAAACGGCCCGGCAGACAGAAAAAAGAGGTGTGAGGAATGAAGATCCGATGCAGCAGCTGCGGCAGGCGGTTTGAATATGAAGAGCAGGACGGCATCTGCCCGCACTGCGGCGCCTACAACTCGGTCAGCTGGGATGTGGAGCCGGGGGGCGGCGGGCTCTCCCCCTCTGCCCCCACGGTCTGTGATGCGCCTGAGTGGCATGCAGAGGCCGGACACTACGATGCGCATGGCACCTGCGCGGAAGAGGCGCAGGTCGCCGCGCAGGGCTATGGCAGCTTTACCCCTCCCCCTGCGGGAGGCGCAGGGCGCGCGGCCGCCCCGGCAGCGGGACAAAGGCCGCCCCGGCAGCGGCACCGCCTGCTGCTGGCCTCCGTGCTGCTTTTCTGCGTCCTGTTGGCGCTTTATCTGATCCTCCCGCCCGTTGTCGAGGCAGATTTTGACCGCCGCGCGGCGGAAAACGCGCAGGTCCGCGACCTGGCGGTGCTGCAGGCGGAAAGCGGCTGTGCCGTGGTATCCCCTTTTACCTATAAGGTCGCGGATGCTGCGCTGGTGCCCTACGCCGGTCTGTGGCCGCTGCCGGAGAACAGCTGCGTGCTGCGGGTACTGCTCTCCGTCTCCATGTCTGGTTCCCGGCCGGAGGAGACGCCTCCCCGCCCCTATCTCCGGCTGGAAGATGGCAGCTATCAGCGCGCCCTGGGCAGTTATGACGCCCAAAGCGTTTTTCCCGCCGACGAAGAGGCCATCCACGCCTTTCCCTATGACGTATACTGGCTGGAGACCCCCACCGAAACGGCGGACTGCGCTTTTTATTTTGTGGTGCCCCAAAACGCGCGGGCCGCGCAGCTTTGCTTTGAGGACTTTTCCTACAGCGCGTACGGGCAGCAGCTGAAAGCGGTCACGGAACTGCCCATCACTTTCAGAGAGGAGGGGACGGAATGAAACAGCGTTCCTCCCTGGGCGTCACGCTGGCCACCGTCGTCTTTTTCCTGTTGTCCGGCCTGATGCTGATCGCCCTGATGGGCGCACTGGACAGCGCGCGGGCTTATCCTTATGTGCCGGAGAGCTTTGAGGTCACCGGCGCGCAGGCGCAGTGGGCTGAAAACGGCTGCCTTGTCACCCTGCAGGTGCGCAATACCGGCAGCCGGGAAGCCGATGTGGGCGCGCGCAGCTTTTATTTCTACACCGGGGACCACCGCTCGGTCAACGCGGCGGGGAACACCGCGGTGGATTACAACAATCCCTTTGCGGACGCGTTCCACACCATTCTGCCCGCGGGCCGCAGCGGCAGCGTCTCCCTGCTTTTGGACCTGCCCGCAGACGCCGACGGTCTCACCGTGACCTGGTACAATGCAGACGCCGCACAGCAGCTGGAGATCTCACTGCCCTGAGCGTTTTGCCCGTCCCGCAGTCCGCGGCGGTCAAATGGCAGAACAGGCTGAACAAGAGCAAACCGCATCCCCTTTGTCCCCCGGCGGCCCGGGAGAGCCCCTCCCATCGAAATGGGCTGAGCGTTTGACAAGGGCGATCTGCAAACAGGGCTTTATCTGTTTCCCGATCCATCCAGATCCATAAAACTTGGGGGCGCTCCCGCTGCGGGAAGCGCCCTTTTTGTTCGCCCGGCCCTTTTTGAGACGACCGGCGAAAGCGCCTGCATACCGTCACCCTTGGGGCCGGCTCTTGGACCCCGGCAAATCGGGGCCGGACATTTTTTAGGCCTTTCCTTCGGCATCTCAAAAACCAGATCCGTTTTTCAGGGGCCTGCCGCCACAAACGTCAGCGCTGGGGATCCGCGCCCCTGCCCGCTGCGGCAGGCCCGTTTTTTTTACCTCTTGACTTTTTCAAAAAAAGTTGTATTATTGTATTAATCACTTGATACAAAAAAAGAAAGGAAGGCGGTCATGAACTGGAATCTCAAGTCGGACCGGCCGATCTATATCCAGCTTGTGGAGCATCTGCAGCTGGCGATCATCTCCGGCCTGCTGCCGCCCGGCAGCCGGGTGCCCCCGGTGCGGGAGCTCGCGGCGGAGGCGGCGGTCAACCCCAACACCATGCAAAAAGCCCTGCAGGAGCTGGAACAGAGCGGTCTGGTGCAGACCCAGCGCACCAGCGGGCGCACCGTCACGCAGGACGCCGCCCGCATTGCCGCCGTCAAAACGGCGTTCGCGCAGGGCGAGGCGCGCGCTTTTTTTGAAAAGATGCGCCGGTTGGGCTATACGCCGCAGGAGGTCGCCGCGCTGGCGGAGGAAGCGGCCCGGCAGGCGGGCCCGGACAGGCAGCAATAGGCCGTGCGGCGGCGCGCCCAGCACCGCAGTGAAAGGATGGAGAGTAGAATGGAACCAATTTTAGAGTGCAGACAGCTGTTTAAAGATTATACCTCCTGCCGCGCGCTGGCAGGCGTAGACCTGACCCTTTACCGGGGCCGCATCGTGGGCCTGCTGGGCCCCAACAGCAGCGGCAAGACCACCCTCATCAAACTGGCGGCCGGTCTTTTGGCGCCCACGGCCGGGCAGATCCTGGTCGCAGGCCATGTGCCGGGCCCGGAAACGAAATCCCTGGTGTCCTATCTGCCGGAGCGCACCTATCTGCCCGACTGGATGACAGCCCGCCAGGTCATCTGCTTTTTTGCTGATTTTTACGCCGACTTTGACTCTGCCGCCGCGTTCGATATGCTGCAGCGGCTGGGCGTGCGGCCAGACGCAAAACTCAAGACCCTTTCCAAGGGCACCAAAGAAAAGGTACAGTTGATCCTGGTGATGAGCCGGCGCGCCCAGCTCTATCTGCTGGACGAACCGATCGGCGGCGTGGACCCCGCGGCGCGGGACTATATCCTATCCACCATCCTCACCAACTACAGCCCGGACGCCACGGTGCTGATCTCCACCCATCTCATCGGGGACATTGAAAAGATATTGGACCAGGTGGTCTTTCTGCGCGGCGGCCAGGTGGATCTCTGCGCCACCGTGGATGAGATCCGCGCCGAGCGCGGATGCAGCGTGGACGCGTTTTTCCGGGAGGTGTTCAAATGTTAGGCAAACTGCTCAAATATGAACTGCGGGCCACCGGCAGGCAGATCCTGCCCCTGTGCGGGGCCATGCTCGTTTACGCCGCGCTCTGCCGCCTGCTGAGCGCCCTGCGCATCACCCGCGCCTGGCCCAGCCTGGACCAAACGCTGGAGGGCGTGGGCATCCTCTTTTTTGTGCTGCTGCTCTTTGCCTGCTGCGTCGCCAGCACCATCGTCCTCATCGTGCGCTATTATCGCAATCTCTACGGCGACGAGGGGTATCTGATGAACACCCTGCCGGTCACGCCGGCCCAGCACATCTGGGCCAAGCTGATCTGCGCCTTTCTGTGGGAGCTGGGGGTGGCGCTGTCGGTGTTTCTGTCCCTGTCGATCCTGCTGGCCGGCACCGGCGTGTTCCCCGTTCTGGGGCGCGAGGCGGGCTGGGCGCTGTCCCGGCTGGGGAGGCTTTTCTCTTTCCAGCCCGGCAGCATGGCGCTGGCCGTCACCGAGGTCATTCTGCTGATACCCGCCTCCAGCCTCTCCGGACTGTTGATGTTTTACGCCGCCATCTCGCTGGGGCAGTTTGTGCGCAGACACCGGGTGCTGGGCGCAGTGGCGTTCTATTTTATGCTGAATTTCGAGTTCGGCCTCCTCACCGCCCTGCTCTCCCTGCCCATCGGTCTGCTGGGCGCCCGCCTCTCCTACTCTGTCTTTCCCGTCTCGTTCCTGCTGCTGATCTGGGGCGGCATCCTGCTGTCGGCAGTGCTCCACATCGCCGTTTACTTTGGCATCTGCCGCTGGTGCCTGTCAAAAAAGCTGGAGCTGGAATAACGCCCTCCGTCCTTTTTGCGCCCCCCTGAAAAGCCGGTCCTGCGGTCTGGCTGCAGACGCAGGCCCCGCGCAGGGCGCGCCGCCGTGATCGCCCGCGCCCACAGCGCGCCGGGCGCAAAAGGGCCGTTCCCCTTTCGCGGGGGGCGGACAAAAAAGAAAATCACAGGCCGGCCCCTCTCCGGGTGCAGGACCGGCAAAACCATGGGCGCGTTTTTTGCAAAGCGGCCTCACGGCCCTGCGCCCGGTGCACGGCCCTGACCTGCAGGCGGCGGAAACGCGCCGTCTTTCCGGGCGCCGCCCGGGGCGGACATTCTCCTGCCCTGCCCCGCGCAGGGCGAGTCGTTTCAGTGCGGCGGCCGCTTCCCTGCGGCCCTTGCGGACGGCGCCTTTTGCCTGTTCTCATCTTTGGCAGCGCCGCTGCCGCCGGAAAACGCCCGGGCCCCCGCCGCCGCGCTGCGATCGGCTGAGAGGTCTGCGGATCAGCGCCGCTGCCGCCGTTTGCCGCCGGGCCAGGAATGCAGCTCCAACCATCGCCGCTGCGCTGCACTGTCTGACAGCGGGCTGCGCCCGCCATGGCGCAAAGAAAACAGAAAGGGAGAGGGATGCTTTGGCATCCCTCTCCCTTTCTGTTTTTCGTCCCGTCAGTTCTCTTCTTTTCTGTCCGCAGCGATCAGATCGCGGACGGCCTCGACCGCCACGCGGATCGTCTCGTCCATGTCGCCGCGGTTGTTGAGGATACAGCCCGCGCGCACCCGGCGGATGGAGCTGACCACAAAAAGCGCAGCGGATTCCATCTCGCTGGCCAGTACCCCGCCGCGCTTCCAGGCGTCCCACTGGTAGCGCAGCACCGGCTCGTTGGGCATGCTCTCGGGCTCCGCCTCGCCGTAGAAAGCATCCTTGGACTGGACGATCCCCACATGGGCGGTCTTGCCGCAGCGCTTTGCGGCGCGGCGCAGCGCATCCACCACATCATAGTGCGCCACCGCCGGATAGGACAGCGGGATGTACTGCCGGGTGGTACCCTCGTCCCGCACCGAGCCGGTGGCGATAATGCAGTCGTTGAGGTCAAAGTAGTCCTGTACCATCCCGGCCGTGCCGATGCGCACAAAGGTGTCCGCCCCCACGGCGATGAGCTCTTCCACCGCGATGGCGGTGGAGGGACCGCCGATGCCGGTGCTGGTGACCGATACCGGCACCCCGTCCAGAGAGCCGGTGTAGGTCACATACTCCCGGTGGCAGGCGACCCGGCGGGGGTTATCCAGAAATTTTGCGATCCGCTCTACCCTGCCCGGGTCTCCCGGCAGGATCACATAGCGGCCCACATCTCCCTTGGACAGCTCTACATGATATTGCTGGCCGTTGTCGTTCAGTGCATACATACCGTCCCGTCTCCTTTTTATCCCGTTTCAAATGATATGGCTGAGGATACAGCGCTTCAGCCGTTTGGCGTCCAGCTTGGTACAGGTGGTGGCGTTGGGCACCCTGCCGCTTTGATGGCAGTGATCCACTGCGATGGCCCCGTAGGCCAGGCCTTTATTGGTCTCCGCCCGCGTGTAGGCGGTGACGCTCTGCTCCACCAGGTCCGGCTCCAGCGCCACCGCCATGGCCACCGGGTCGGCAAGATCCAGCACCCGCGCGCCAAAACGGCGCTCGTTCAGCTCCACCAGGTTGTGGTTGATGTCCAGACAGAATCTCGCCGTCTCGGACTCGGTCTCCCGCAGGCGTTTCAGGTCTTCTTCCGTAAAAAGATATTCGTTGATGCACAGGTCCCAGCCCACCAGTACCAGCTCGGTCCCGGCGTCCCGCAGCACGATATCCAGCGCCTCGGGATCCATGCGCGCGTTGCCCTCCGCCAGCGGGGTGGCGTTGCCGAAATAGGGGCCGGTGCCCATCATCATGGTGATCCGCTTGAGCTTTGCCAGCGTGCCGGGGGACCGCAGGCTGATCCAGGCCAGGTTGGTGACCGGGCCCAGCGTGACCATCTCAAACTCGCCGGGCTGCGCCTCGATGGTGCGGATCAAAAAATCCACCGCGTGCTCCTGCTGGGGACGCAGGGCGGGGGGCAGCAGACCCAGATCGCCCATGCCGTCCCGCCCGTGGATGTCAAAGTTTTTATTTACCAGCGGCTCGTTGAGCACCGCGTTATGCAGCCCCCTGTACACCGGCGGCGCATAGGTGCCCGCCCGTTCGATGGCCAGCAGCGCATTTTGGGTCGCCTGTTCCACCTCCACATTTCCCATCACGGTGGTGACGGCTTCCACCCGGACGCCCGGGTCCCGCAGCGCCATGATCAGCGCAACCGCGTCGTCGCCGCCGGTATCGGTGTCGATCAGCAGCCGTCTCATCCTTTCACCCCCTGAGAAGCGCTTTCCTGCTCAGCGGCCAGCTCCCGCGCGCCCAGCGCCAGGGCCCGCTTCTTTTCCTGCTTGCGGCGGGCCTGCCCGATGATGATCAGGCCGACCAGCGTGGTGATATAGGGCACCATCGAGGCCAGCTGCGGCGGCAGGCGCGAGGTCTGCAGCGCGATGCCGAACGCATCGGCGGCGCCGAACAGGATGGAGCACAGCAGCGTGAGGATGGGATGCCCTGCGCCCAGGTTCTGCGCCGCAATGGCGTTGTAGCCCCGTCCGTTCATCATGTCCCGGGTAAAATAGGGGGTGTAGCCCATGGACATGAACATGCCGCCGAAGGACGCCAGCACGCCCCCGATCATCAGGGCGATCACCCGGGTCTTTACCACATTGGTGCCCACCGACTCGGCCGCGTCCGGGCTTTCGCCCACCGAGCGGATGCGCAGGCCCAGCGGGGTCTTATAAAGCAGCAGATACACCAGGATCACCGACAGATAGGCAAGATAGGTCAGCAGGTTGTGCCCGGAGATAATGCCGCCCAGCACCGGGATATCTTCGATGAAAGGGATGTGGATCACGGGGAACTGCAGGCTGTTGAGCGAGATGGAGCTTGCCTTTTGCCCCGACATGACATACAGCGCAAAGATGGTGCCGCCGCTGCCCAGCGTGTTCAGCGCCAGGCCCACCAGCATGTCCTTGGTCTTGAGCACCAGCACGAAATAGGCGAACAGCCCGGCGATGAGGCTGCCGGCCAGGACGCCGCAGAGCATGCCCACCAGCAGGTTCTGGGACAGAGCGCTGCCGATGACGCCGCCCAGTGCGGCAAACAGCATCATGCCCTCATAGGCAATACAGAGGATATTCGCCTTTGCGCCCAGCACCGCCGCCATCGAGACAAAGATCAGCGGCGTGCTCATGCGGATGATCGCATTGGCGAAGGCGGGCGACAAAACAAAGGTCATCAAATCATTCATTGTTATCCTCCCGGTCCTCCGCCGCTAAGACAGCAGCTGGGAAATATTCCGGATCGAGGCCGTCACCAGATCGGCAAAGTTCTGGTCCACCTCGTCCTTGGGCTCGTGGGTGAGCACTTCATCCCGGATCCCCGCGCCCATATTGCCGATGGCCGAGATCCCGCAGACCCGCAGGCCCATGTGGTTGCCCGCAATGGCCTCGCAGACGGTGCTCATGCCCACTACGTCCCCGCCCAGTTTTTCCAGCACCCGGATCTCTTCCGGCGTCTCGTACTGAGGGCCGGTCAGCTGGACATAGACGCCCTCCTGCAAGCGCAGGCGCAGCTGTGCCGCCGCGCTGCGGATGGCCTCGCACAGGTCCTCGCGGTAGACATGGGTCATGTCGGGGAAGCGGGGGCCCAGCTCATCCATGTTTGCGCCCAAAAGCGGCGAGGGGATAAAGAGGGACAAATGGTCCCGCATCAGCATCAGGTCGCCCGGGCGATAACTGCGGTTCACAGCCCCCACCCCGTTGGTGAGGAACAGCACCTGCGCGCCCAGCAGGCCCATCAGCCGGATGGGCAGCACCACGTCCTCCATGGAATAGCCCTCGTAATAGTGTACCCGGCCCTGCATCACCACCACCGGCACGCCGGCAACCGTGCCGAAAATGAACCGGCCCGCATGGCCCACCACCGTCGAGACGGGAAAGCCCTCGATCTCGTGGTAATCCACCACGATGGGCTGTTCGACCTTTTCGCCAAAGCCCCCCAGCCCGGTGCCCAGCACCAGGGCGACCTTCGGGGTAAAGTCCCCTATCTTTTCCCGCACGATGCGGGTGCAGTTCTGCAGTTTTTCATATGCCTTGTTCATGCCTTTTCCGCTCCTTCCTTTTGCTCCCCGGCCAGCTTCTCCATCTGCGCCTGCTGCGACGCCTGCACGATCTTGCGCTGTTTCCAGCCCGCAAGGAAGCGCTCGGCTGCCACAAACATGATGATGACGGCCTGGACGATGTTGATAATCTCGATGGGCACGTCGCAGGTGCGGTTCACCACATCCGCCCCGGTGCTGATATAGGCCACGAACAGGGCCGCCAGCGGGACGAATTTGGGGTTGTTCTGGGCGATGACCGCGATCATGATGCCGTCCCACCCATGGCCTGACAGGCCGTCGTAGGAAAAGCGCTTGTACATGCCCAGCTGCTCTACGGCGCCGCCCATACCGGCCAGAAAGCCGCCCGCCATGGATGCGGTAAGGATCATGCCCGCCACGCCGATGCCCTGGAAGCGCGCAAAGCTGGCGCCCAGTCCGGTCATCCGCACCCCATAGCCCCACGGGCTCCTGTACAGTGCATAAAAGCCCACGACGACCACGACCGCGGCGATGACAAGGCCGAAATGAATGTTCGTTTTGGAAAAGAGCTTGAACAGCCGGGCGCTTTTTTCGTATTTTGCCGAGGCGTCAAAGCCCGCCGCGGGGTCCCGCATCACATAGTGCATCAGATACTTGCCGATGTACAGGCAGATGAAGTTGATCATCAGCGAGGAGACCACCGTCATGGTGTCAAACCGGATGTACATCAGCGCCGGGATGGCGCAGATCAGCGCCCCCAGCACGCCCGCCGCCAGGATGCAGAGCAGCGGATGCAGCCCGGCCGCGATGCCGGACTGGGTGGCGACCGCCGCGCAGGCGATGCCGGTGATGTAAAAGACGCCCTCGATGCACAGGCTGATCTGCCCGCAGGCGAACACGATGCAGACCGCCGTGCCGGTGAACAGCAGCGGGATGACCTTTTCCACCACGTTGCCCAGCCGGTTGATCGAGGTCAGCGGCCCGGTGAGAAAGCCCATCAGCGCTTCGAACGGGTTGTCGCTGACCGCTGCGATCAGCGCCAGCGCGATCACCAGCGCGATCCCCACCCCTACCAGGGTGCGGATGACGGTAAAGCGCTTTTCGATCGCTTCCACATTTTTAGTTTTTGTTCTCAAACACGGCGCCCCCTATCTCTTCTTCGCTCTGCGTGCGCAGCCCGAGCATATACTCGCCCAGGATATTTTCGTCGACTTCCTCCGCCCGCGGGATATGCGCCACGATCCGCCCGCCATGGAACACCAGGATGCGGTCGCTGACCTGCATGATCTCGGCCAGGTCGGCGGAGAACAGCAGGATCGCCGCCCCCTGGTCCCGCAGCTCCACCAGACGCTTGCGGATAAACTCGGTGGCGCCCACGTCGATGCCGCGGGTGGGCTGGCTGGCAATGAGCAGCCGCGGGTGGGAAGAGCACTCCCGCGCGGTGATGACCTTCTGCATATTGCCGCCTGACAGGGTGCGCATATACGCGTCCCGGCCATCGCAGGCCACCAGATAGCCCTCGATCAGCTCTTCCGCCTCCCGGTCCATCTTTTTCTGGTCCATCAGCGGGCCCCTGCGGTATTCCTTTTTATAATACCGGTCCGAGATCAGGTTTTCGCCGATGGTGGCGTCCCGCACCAGGTCGTAGACCATGCGGTCCTCCGAGATAAACGAGACCTGCTCCTCCCGCATTTTGCGGATGGACATCTTCGAGGCGTCCCGGCCGTTGAGCAGGACACGCCCCTCCTGCGGCCGCTCCAGCCCGGTAAGGATGGAGGCCAGCTCTGATTGGCCGTTGCCCTCCACGCCGGCGATGCCCACGATCTCGCCGCAGCGCAGATCAAAGGAAACGTCCCGCAGCGCCTTTTTGCCGTACATATTGGTGAACCCCAGCCCCCGCACGCTGAGAATGCCCTCCCGCGGCTGCGGGGCGCCTTTTTCAATGTCCATCAAAACGTCCCGGCCCACCATCATGCGCGAGATATCCTGTTCGCTGACCTCGCCGATCTCCGCCGAGCCCACCACCTGGCCGTCCCGCAGCACGGTGATGCGGTCGCAGATCTCCTTGATCTCGTTCAGCTTGTGGGAGATGAAAACAATGGTGAAGCCCTCTTTTTTCAAGTTCTTCAGCTGTACAAAAAGTTCGGCGGTCTCCTGGGGGGTGAGCACCGCTGTGGGCTCGTCCAGCAGCAGGATCTTTGCGCCGCGCAGCAGGATCTTGAGGATCTCCACCCGCTGCTTATACCCCACCGACAGGTCCATCACCCGCTTGTCGGGGTTGATGGGCAGATTGTATTTTTCCGCCACCTCCCGGGTCATACGGGCTGCCTTTTTGTAGTCAAAAAACATCTTGCCTTTGCGGGGCTCCACGCCCAGCACCATATTCTCCGCCACGGTCAGCGAGGGGACGAGCATGAAATGCTGATGCACCATGCCGATGCCATAGTCCAGCGCCACCAGGGGGTTGGAGATGCTGACCTCTTCCCCGTTGATAAAGATCTTTCCCTCTTCGGGCACTTCCTGCCCAAAAAGGACTTTCATTAAAGTAGATTTGCCGGCGCCGTTTTCTCCCACCAGTCCGTGGATCTCGCCTTTGCGCACGGAAAAGCAGATATCCTTGTTGGCCATGAAGCCGTTGCCATAGATCTTGGTGATATGCTGCATCGAAAGGACGTCGGCCGCCGTCTGCGTCGTGCTGCCCACATTCATTCCTCCTTGCTCTTTTACAGCTCTGCGCCGCAAAGCCATAAAACCCGCTTGTTTTAAACTGCATCTGTCCCCCGCCGCTGCCGCGGACGTCCCAACAGATGGCCTGAAAAACAGCCCGCATTCCGCCGCGGCTGCCCTTTGTCGCTCCGCAATAAAAACGACTTATCCTCACTTGTTTTAATAGGTCCGCCCCTCGTCCCTGCGGGACAGCCGGGGCGTTGGCCGAAAAAACAGCTTGTCTTAACGGCCCCGCCCCCGCCGCCTGCGCGGCGGCCGGGCGAATGATCGAAAACAGCCCAAAAGCTATTTTTTGCGCCCTCCCATCCCGTCTGTCCTCCGGCATAAAAAGCCCGGCCCGTTGGGGCCGGGCTCCCTGTGCCGACAGGGCGGATGCGAAGCGCCGCCCCGCTGTCTGCCGCCTTACTCGGCGGCGCTGGCGCGGCTGAGGATCTCCGCATACTCTTCGTCACTGGCGCCGATGACGGTGCTCACTTTGACCTCGCCGCTGGCGACAGCCTCTTCGGCCTCTTTCAGCTTGGCTTTGATCTCGTCGTCCACCACCGCGTCAAAGTACTCGTTCTCCACAATAAACATGCCGTGATCTGCCAGGCCGTAACGGGTGTGGGTGCCGAATTCCAGCGTGCCGTCCGCATATTTTTCCAGCTGGTCATACAGGATGGTGCCGAAATCCTTGCACACGGAGGTGACGATCCGCTGCGCCATGGCCGCGTTGTTGCCCGAGACCTCGGCCGCCAGGTCGGTGTCCACGCCGATCATGTAATGGCCCGCCTGCAGGGCAGCGTCCGCAACGCCCAGGCCGGCCGCGCCGTTGACCGAGTACACGATGTCCGCGCCGCGGTTGAACTGGGCCAGCGCGTGCTCAGAGGCGCCGGCCGTGTCGCTGAAGCTGCCATTGTAGGAGTAAAGGACCTCGATCGCAGGGTCGACCCATTTGGCGCCGTCGATATAGCCGGCCAGGAAATCGTCCAGCATGCCGGGGTTCGCCATCACGCAGCCGATGACCTTGTCGTCGTTGAAGCCGTCCTTGCCGCTGGTGGTCAGGCAGGCCGCCAGCACCCCCGCCAGGAAAGAGCCCTCGTTCTGCAGGCCCTCCACCGACACGCAGTTCTCAAACTCGCCGGTGCTGTAGTCCAGCGAGCTGTCAAAAACCATAAAGTGCTGGTCCGGGTATTCCGCCACAGCCTCGCAGACCGGGTCGATCATCTGGAAAAAGCCGGTGATGATCAGATCCCATTCGCCGGATTCACACAGGTCGATGATGCTGGAGGCGTACAGCGAGGTGTCGTTGTTCAGCTCGACGCACTTGGTGTTCATGCCGAAATCCTCGCCCGCGCTTTTCACCGAATCCCACACCAGGTCCACCAGCGGGTCGTCGCCCAGAGAGCTGCTGGTCACATAGACGATATTTTTGGCGTCCTTGCCCGCCGTGCCGCCTGCCTCAGGGGCCGAGCCCGACCCCGCCGCGGATTGGCCGCCGCCACCGCCGCAGCCGGTCAGCAGCATGGAGGCCGCCAGGGTGATGCTCATGAGGGTCGCTAAAAACTTTTTCATGGTTCTTTCCTCCTAAAATCTTTTTCTAAAACTTTTCCCCCGCCGCGTCCCAGAACCGAAGCCGGGGCCTTCGCACAAAGAACAGTCAGTTGGTCAGCACCGCACGGCGGCCCAGCAGCCGGGTGCTGCGCTTGATAAAAAACTGGGTCAAAAACCCGCTTGCCACCGTGCTGATCACCGTGCCCACGCCGATGGTGCCGCCCAGCAGGATGCCCACCAGCATCAGCAAAAAATCCGCAAAGATCTTTGCGTAGCGGTACTGCCAGCGGGTGAGCCGGTAGACCGTCATGATAAAAGCGTCATAGGCGCTGACTCCCGCGTTGACCGCGATGTAAAAGCCTGTCCCCATCGCCCCCAGCACCAGCCCCGCCGCGTACATGGCGTAAACGCCCGCGGTGGAGGGCGCGGGGAGAAATGTGAGCACCCACTTCCAGAAATCGATGGAAAACCCGGTGAAAAACAGGCTGATCATCGTGCCGATGTTGATGAGATCCCTTGCCGTCAGGCACACGATCGCCAAAAGCACCAGGCTCACCGTGATATCCGCCAGGCCCCGTGAAATGCCCAGCGCGTGATGGACGCCGTCCACCATGGTGCCGATAGAGCCGGTGCCCAGCGCGGCCTGGTAGACCAGCGCGGAGCCAAGGGCCATCACAAAAAGCCCCGCGCAGATCAAAATGGTATCCTTGCACATTTGGCCGAATTTTGCCTTGAGCCGCATACTCCCTCCCTAAAAAAAAGTAGCATACTTCTCAACCCAAGGGCCGAGTCAGTATGCTACAACTTTTCGATTCAGTCAGCTATTACTTCGTCAGAAAAACCGTATTCAATTTTGCGCTGCGCTTTGGAGAAAAGCCTGTATATATATTATATAAATTATATAATATATTGCTTTTAGGCAGCCTTTTCTCACGGAATGTGAATTCACATCTGCAACGCCATCATAGCAAGAATTTTTGCAGATGTCAACCCCCATTTTTTGGCTAGATTGATTTATTTTTTGCATCACTCGTCACTTTTTTTATTGTTTTTTCCTCTTTTTTTGGCTTTACAGCAGCATTTTTCTCTGTTTGCACCGCAGACATTTTGCGCTTCGCAAACTGAAAAACGGCTTTTTCTTCTGGATAACAGCAATAATTTATCATTTTCTCCGCGCCAGGCCTCCCCCGATGGAATGACCTCACCGCGGCGCGGGCGCAATGTAGGCCGCACCCGATGCCGGGGAAAACTGGCGTGCCGGGAAGCGGGCCAATAACGCGAAATCCCATAGGCCGCGGTGGTTTTTTGGGAGGTTCTAGAGGTTTTGCTGTTTTGGACGCCGGGGGAAAAAACGTGGCACGAACGCAGAGCGTCCGGGGCCGGTGCCGGTGAAAACTGGCGTGTCAGGAAGCCGGCAGTACCGCGAAATCCCATAGGCCGCGGTGAGTTTTGGAGCTTTTGGGGGGTGAGGGTAGGGGCTTTTGCCGCTTTGGGCGACCACAGCAAAACCGCAGCGCGACCGCACCTCGGGCCGCGCCCGATGCCGGTGGAACCGGGAGCACGGGAAAGCAGGCCAATACCGTGAAAGTCCGCAGGCCGCTGCGGATCTCTCCCGCTTTTCCCGGGTACAGCCCGGGACCGAGGCAAAAAAGCGCCGCAGGTGTTTTTCACAAAACAAGAATATATCGCAATTCTCCAGCCTCCCTGGAACCTCCCCACAGAGGGGCGGCTGCACCGGCGCATCGGGATGCGCCCGTCTCGGTCATCTCCCTGAAAGCGCAGGCCGGGGCAGGTACAAAAAAGTCCGCATTGCCAGTTTACAAAATACGGCAAGCGACAGCCAGCGCGGCGATCCTATCCTATAAAAACGGGGCCGGAGCGCCGAAAGTGAAAGGCGCTCTCTGCTTTTTTGCTTTATCCAAAGTCGCTTTTAAAAAGCCGACAGACCGTTCCCCTGCTCTTTTCCCTGCGCTCTTTTCCCTGCGCTCTTTTCCCTGCGCTCTTTTCCCTGCGCTCTTTTCCCTGCGCTCTTTTCCCGCCTCCGTCTTTTGTCCGGCGACCAGCCTGGGACTGCGGCCGCCCGCGGGCTGTTTCTCAAAACGGCGTCCCTGTTTTTATCTGAAATACTCTAGTTTATAATTTCATAAAAAATGAATATTTGAAACTCAAAAAACCGAACTGCTGCCCTCTGAACTGCCGCCCTCCACTTTGCCTCTGTCCTGATCGAAAAGAAATCCTTTTCAAAAGACCTGCGCCTCAAAAAGGCCCGCCTGCCGCCAGAGAAAATTCCTTGCCGGCAAGGCTTCCTGGGCACAGAACAGAACAGCCGAAAGTCCGGCTGTACCTCTGCGGGCACAGGGGCGCAGCGGGCCCGGCCCTCATATGTGAAAACCGGGGGTGCTCTTCTCTCTTCCGCCTAAAACCCATCAAAACTGCAGTCAGCGCCGCTGCCTACAGCACCTCCCGTTCCCTCTGCCGGGTCCCATCAAAACCGCGGTCAGCGCCGTTGCTGCCCGCGCGTCCCGGTTCTCTCTGCCGGGGGTACGGTCACGGCCGCTGGTCCCGGCTCCCCTTGTCCCTGCGCCTGGTGCGCAGCGGGATCTCGTCGGCGATCTCCATGCCCAACCCCCGCAGCAGGCGCAGACCCTCATCGCGAAAGCGGTCGGTCTCCAGCTGTTCCGGCGCGTGGGCGTCCACCCCGATGACAGCCGTGCAGCCTTCCGCCGCCGCAATGCGCCAGAAGCCCTCAAAGGGATAGCCGTCCACATGATAGCTGTCGTTGTAGAGCGCACCCATCAAATTGTATTCCAGCGGCACGCCCAGCTGTTTTGCGCCGCGGCAGAGTTCACGGCTGGCGGCCCGGGCATCCGCGTCAAACCCCGGATAGCAGCGCATGAACAGGTCGGGGTGCGCAAAATAGGCGTAAAGCCCGCTCTCCAGCCCCTCGAGAGAGCTGTCGACATAGCGCCGCAGCATGGCCCTGTCTTTGGTGGCGCGCCCAAAATAGGGGCCGTCCTCATCCGAGCGGTAAAAGTGGTTGCCGAAAATCACATAGTCCAGTTCATTTTCGCTTATCGTCTGCCGCAGCCAGTCCATATACCGTGGATAATATTCACATTCCAGCCCGGCTAAAATTTCGATGCGGCCCGCGTACTTTTCACGCAGCGCACGGACGCTGGCAAGATAGCCCGGCAGTTCTTCCGGTGCCATGCGCATGGTGGCCACATAGTCCGAATTATAGTTCCAGGGGCTGTGATCCGAAAATCCCAGCACCTCATAGCCGTTTTTCAGCGCGCTTTCCACATAGGCCTCGTCGCTGCCCGAAGCGTGGAAGCAGCGGGCCGTATGGGTGTGATAATTGGTCTTTCTCATGGGTGCTCCTTTGGAAAAAGTATATCCCCGCCGCGCGTTAGCCGGATCCGGCTTTTGGGCAGGGCTGCCGTCTTTTATTATAGCGGCGGTGCAAAAAAAAGCAAAGGGCTGTACAACCGCCTCTTTTTGCGGTATAGTCAAAAAAGCGGCCCGCCGGGCAGCTTTTTTCAGCAAACTGGAGGCGATGGGATGCACACACGGAACAAGGAGCCCTTTTTTACCCACGACAGATCCTTTTTTGCCGTTTTTCTGCCCCTTACCCTGACCGTTGCCCTGCAGAACCTGATCACGCACGGCGTCAACCTGGCCGACAACATCATGCTGGGCGGCTACAGCGAAGCCGCGCTTTCCGGCGCTTCTCTGGCCAACCAGATCCAGTTCCTGCTGCTCATGCTTACCAGCGGCGTGGCGGAGGGGGTGGTGGTCATCGGCGCCCAATACTGGGGCCGCAGGGACGCCGCCAGCATCAAGCGCATCATCCGCCTGGGCCTGTGGCTCAGCTTTGGGGTGGGGCTTTTCTTTTTTCTTGCGGTCTTATTGGCCCCGCGCGCCTGCCTCTCTCTTTTTACCTCCGACGCTGCAGTGCTGGCGGAGGGCGTGCGCTATGTGCGCATCGTCTGTTTTACCTATCTGCTGTTCAGCGTGACCAATCTGCTGGTGGGCTCGCTGAAATGCGTGGAAACGGTCCGCATCGGCCTGGTGCTCTCTGTCTCCACCCTGTGCATCAATGTCTGCCTTAACTATTGCCTGATCTTCGGGCGGTTTGGGCTGCCCCGGCTGGGCAGCGCCGGCGCGGCCGTCGCCACGCTGGTCTCCCGCACCGTGGAACTGATCATCCTTTTAGTCTATCTGCTGCGCAAAGACCAGAAACTGCGCTTTCGCCTGCGGGAACTTTTAACCCCCGATCTCTCCTTTTTGCCCGATCTCGCCCGTGCCGGCGGGCCTATCTTTATTTCCAACGGCATCTGGGGGCTGGCGATGGCGGTGCAGACCGCGATCCTGGGCCATCTGGGCTCCGGCGCCATCGCTGCCAACAGCATCGCCACCACGATCTTTCAGATCGTCAGCGTGATCAGCTACGGTGCGGCGGCGGCGGCCGGCGTGACGGTGGGCAAAACCATCGGGGCCGGGCGGCAGGGAGAGCTGCGCCGCTACTGCCGCACCCTGCAGGCGCTTTTTCTGGCCGTGGGGGTCTTTGAGGGGCTGGTCCTGTTTTTCCTGCGCGAGCCCGTGCTGCGCCTGTACGCCATCTCCGGCCCCTCGCTGGAACTGGCGCGCCAATTCATCCTGGTGCTCTGCGTCACGGTGGTGGGCACCTCTTATCAGATGGCCTGCCTGACCGGCATCGTGCGCGGCGGCGGGGACACCCGCTTTGTCATGATCAACGACCTGCTGTTCATGTGGGGGCTGGTGCTCCCCTGTTCCGCCCTGGCGGCTTTTGTGTGGGGCGCGCCCCCTCTCTGGGTCTTTGTCATCCTCAAAAGCGATCAGGTGCTCAAATGTATCGTGGCTGTTTTCAAGGTGAACAGCTACAACTGGGTGCGCACCCTTACCCGCTGACAGGGGCGGCGGCGTCCGCGCAGCAGTTTTGGGCAGCGGCGCAGAGCCTCTCTGTTTTCCGTCCGGCGCGCCGCCGCATTTTGCGGCCCGCGCAGCGGGGAGAGGCGGCTCCATTTTCAAACTTTATTTTTAATGCATCTTTGTTCTACAATCTCCACAAAAAATGTTTTTTAAAAAATCTGACCCGTTTTTCAGGCCGCCGCAACCTCTGGTTGACAAATTGTACCGCCCGCTTGCTTGCGCCGGAACAACCAGGCAGGGTATGATGGGAGCATGGGAAAGAGAGGGAATAGATATGGAATTCAGTGAACATCTCGTCTGCCTGCGGCGCGCCCGGGGCTGGTCGCAGGAGCAGCTGGCCGACTATGTGGGGGTCTCCCGGCAGGCGGTCAGCAAATGGGAGTCCGGCCGCAGCACGCCCGATCTGGACAAACTGCTGGCGCTCAGCGGCCTGTTCGGCATCTCGCTGGACGCGCTGGTGCGCGGCGAAGAGGAGGGGCCCGGCGGGGCAAGCGCCGCTCCCGACGCCTGCGACACCCAGCCGGCACAGGGCGAACGCGTGGTCTACGTGGTACAGGACGACCACTGGGAATACAGGTCGAAACGCACGCTGTTCGGCGTCCCGCTGGTCCATATCAACTGCGGGCGCGGCCTGCGGGTGGCCCGCGGCATCGTGGCAGTGGGCAATTTCTCGCTGGGGCTGGTATCCGTGGGGTGTTTTTCGGCGGGACTGTTCAGTTTTGGGGCGATCTCCCTGGGGCTGCTGCTCTCCCTTGGCGGCGTCGCGGCGGGCTGCCTTGCCTTTGGAGGGGTCGCCGTGGGCGTGGTCGCCCTGGGGGCCTGCGCCGTCGGCGTCTATGCGGCGGGCGCGGCGGCCGCGGCTTCCTCCGTCGCGGTGGGCGCAGCTGCCAGCGCGCCGGTGGCCGTGGGGGTCGAGGCGCGCGGCCTGCACGCCCTGTCGGGCGCCGATCAGCTCACGCGGGCGGAGGTCCGCGCCTTTCTGGCCCAATGGGCGCCCGGCCTCTGGAAGCCCCTGCGCGATCTGCTGACGCTGTTCCTGTTCTGATGCTCTGCCCGCGCGGGCCGACCGAAATAGACCGGGCGGCGGTCCCGGCCGCGGCCCGCAAGGCGGCTCGTCTTGGGACGGGGGCCGCGCTTCTGGGTCTTAAAAAGAGCAAAAAGAGCGAGTTTAATACAATTAGTATTAAACTCGCTCTTTTTATTTTATCTTTTATCCGCCGTTTTGAGCCACACCGGCTTCTCCGCGCCGCTTTTACCGCGTCCGCTCATAGGCCGGATAGGGCCCGGCGCTGCGATAGCCCAGGCTTTCCGCCAGGGCGAGGGAGCCGGCGTTGTGGGCGTCCCAGCTGGGGTACTTCCCGCTGTCCAGACAGGCCAGGATGAGCCGTGCCGCGCAGGCGCGGGCAAGGCCGCGTCTGCGGGAGCCGGGCGCGGTGTCCACCTCGATCTCCAGGCCGCCCTGCCAGACGGTGTAAGAGGACGCCCCCGACACCGGCCGGCCGCCGCAGAGCGCCGCAAACCCCAGGCCCCGCCGCCGGTAGTCGGCCCAGCTGGGGAACTGGCTGCAGAGATCCCGCGACCAATCCTCCGCGGCAAGACGGTGATAAAGCGCTTCGCCGATGGGCACGACGCGGCAGCCGGCCGGTATTTTTTCCGCAAGCTCCCGCAGCAGCGTCCGGTCGAACGCCTGCGGATCTTTATGGGTGGCATACCGCTCGAATCTTTGCACCCCCGCGCCCCATTCGCGCTCGATCAGCGCCGCCCAGGCCTCGCCGCGGGGGACGAGCAGCGGGGCATCCGCCGCCGCCTCCCGCAGCAGCGCCGCGTCCGGCCGGCCCGCCAAAAAGCAGAAATCCGCAATGGAGGCCGCGGCCGCCCGCGGGGCCTGCCGTTCGTCGACAAAGACGCGCCCCATCGAACCGTCCAGACAGGACCAGATCATCGTCTCCTCCCAGCCGGCAAAGCAGGGTCCGGCCCGCCCCAGTTCCTCCCGCGTCAGCTGCATCCCGGTCGCGTCTCCTCTCATTATATTTACACAGCGCCCCGCGGGCGGCTGCGCACCTTTCCGCTTTGGCGTCCGCTCAGTTGTCCAGCCTTTTCTTTTTGTAGATCAGGGCAAAAACCGCGGCGCTCAGGACGCTCCAGACCGCCAGCACCAGCATGCTGGAAACCAGGTCCAAAGCCTGCAGCTCCATGGCGGCATAGACCAGATCCAGCACGGCCGTCGTGGGCATCAGCCGGGCGATGAACCCGATCACCCCGCCCGCAGCGCCAAACATGGCGGGCAGCATCATCAGCAGCGCCAGCGGGGCGGCCGCGATGCCGGTGGACATCTGGTCCCGGCTGGCGATGCCGATCACCGCGCCCAGCAGCAGCAGGGGCAGGGCGCCCAGCAGGCTGGCGGCCAGATAGGGGGCCAGCGCCGTGACGGGGGCGCCGGCCACAAAAAAGGTCGCTGTGCTCACCACCGCGATCGACAGCTCGGTGGCCAGCGCCTTGGAGGTGAGAAATTCGCCCGCCGTGACGCCGGTGAGCATCAGGGTGCGCAGGGTATTCTTTTCTTTTTCTTCCGCGATGGCGGTCGAGAGCAAACTCAGCGGCACCAGCGCCAGGGTCATCAGGGTGGCAAGGGTCAGCACCGCCGCGGGAGTCAGATGCTCGCCCGTCTCCGCGCCGATAAAGGTATAGATCCAGGAGAAGAGCACCGGCAGCAGCAGCATGATCAGCATATTGGGGTTTTTCACCATATCCGCCGCGTCCTTGCGCAGCAGCACCCAGGTCCTTGTGCAATGTGTTTTCATGCCAGTTTCCTCCCCGTCACCTGCAAAAACAGTTCTTCCAGATCCGGCTCCTGGGAATGGACAGAGAGAATCGCGCAGCTCCCTGCGGCGCGGCGGATCCTGTCCAGGCCCTCGGCGGTCTTTTCAGCCGAGACCCTGCGGCCGTCCGCCAGCAGGGCCACGATCTCGTTTTTCGCGTATTTGAGCTTCAGCTCCTCGGGCGCGCCGCATTCCTCGATATGTCCGTGATGCAAAAAGGCCACGCGGCCGCAGAGCTTATCCGCCTCCTCCATGTCATGGGTGGTGAGGAAAATAGTGGTGCCCTGCGCGTTGAGCTGCCGCAGCAGCGCGTGGATCCCGGCCGTGGTGCCCGGGTCCAACGAAGCGGTGGGCTCATCGAGAAAGAGCAGCTGCGGCCGGTGCAACACAGCCCCTGCCAGCATCACCCGCTGGCGCATGCCGCGGGACAGCTTTTTCGCCGTCTTGCCGCGGGCGTCGGCCAGCCCCACCGCTTCGATCAGCTCCTGCACGCGGGCCTTGTCCACCCCGCGCAGCTGCGCAAGCAGCTCCAGGTTCTGCTGTACCGTAAGCCGCTCATAGACGCCGCTGTTGTCGCTGAGCACCCCAATGCGGCGGAATGCGCCTCCGGCCAGTTTTTCCACGGGTTCACCAAAGACGCCTATTTCGCCCTCGTCCGCCGTCAGCTGCCGGGTCAGCAGCTTGATCGTGGTCGTCTTGCCCGCGCCCGAGGGCCCAAGAAAGCCAAAAATTTCGCCCCGCCCCACCGAAAAGGTGAGATCCCGCAGGGCCTGCGCGCCGCCGAACGAAATGCCGACGCCGCGCATCGTGATCTGTTCCTCCATCTGAACGACTCCTTTGGCCGGGTCTGTTTGGAAAGTTTTCCTCCGCCGGCCGTTGTCATCTTACCCCGCCCCGGCCGCCGGTTTCAACAAAAACACCGCGAACGGCGCATTTTGGGGGCCGAATGGAGCAGCAACGTGCCGCTGCCCGGCGCGCCGCAGCCGGAAAACGGGCCGCGCGCCGCGCCGGGGACAGGGTCAGAACCGATAGAGGCTTTTCATCTCCTCCACCCTGCCCTTGCTGAGCGGGACGCCGCCCTCGGGCCCGCCCTTTACCCGCAGCGCATAGCTGTTGCGGGTCCAGCGGATGATCTCTTCCACCTTTTGCATATTCACCAGATAAGAGCGGTGGCAGCGAAAAAAGCCGTACCGCTCCAGCCGGGCGGACAGCTCTTCCAGCGTGAGCGGGCAGGCAAAGCAGGAGCCGCGCACCGAAACCAGGCTGCGGCCGTCCGCGCTCTCGGCATAATCGATGTCCGCCGGGTTGAACAGCAGCAGCTTTTCCCCATCGCGCGCCGGAATCTTCTCCACCTGGGCCTCGGGCGGCGCGCTCTGGTCCGCAGCGTTCTCCACCAGCTGCAGATCCTGGCCGTCCAGACGGTAGTGGGCGCCCGGCAGCAGATAAAAAGAGCGGGAGAGCTCAGTAGTGCAGATCAGGGGCGTCCCCTGCTCGCCCACCCTTTCCAGCCATTGCAGCACGACGCCGATCTCGCGTTCTTTCAGGCCCGACAGCGGTTCCTCCAGAAAAAAGGCGTCCGGCGCTTTCGCGATCTCGCGCGCCAGCGACACCCTGCGCCGCTGGCCCTCGTCCAGACGGGAGATCTTCTGTCCCAGCAGATCTTCCAGTTCCATGGCGCGCGCCGCGCCGGCGGCGCGTTCCGCGTGTCCGGACAGCCCGGCGAACAGGGCCAGGTATTCCCCCGCCCGCAGCCGCTCATACAGGGCGTCCTCCCGGAACACGACGCCCGGCTGCAGCCCTGCCGCGCGCATGGCCCGCAGCAGCGCGGCGCTCTGGGCCGGCGCGCACTCGACCGCGCACTGGCCGGGCGCGCGGGCCAATGCCGCCGCGGCCTGGGGCAGTTCCAGTTCTTCCACAGCCATACCTCCCGTCTGTGTGCCCGCGCCGCCGGGGGCTTGCAGGGCGGCGCGCTTCCCGGTTATTTTACCACGCGCCGGGCGGGCAGTCCACCCCTGCGGCGCACCGGGCGCGCGGCGGGCACCGGGCGCAGCGCTTCCCCCTCCCTGCGCTTTTCAGGCGGGGACGCCCGACGCGGCGGGCGCTCCGCCGGCGTCCCCTGCGCCTCTCCCCGCCGGCCGGGGCCCGCCCCCCTCGGCCTTTGCCGTCTGACTGCCTGCCATATCTTTGCCCTATGGAAAGCATAGCAAACAAATATTTTCCATCTGAAAAAAACCGTGCTATACTGGGACTATGAGTTTCAGGGACGGTACTCTGAGCCGGGCGCCGGGCAGGCGCGGCTTTTTTGCAGGGTGCCCGGGCGGCTGCGGGGCGGGAGATGCCTGCCGGGCGGCCCGGCGCGGCTTTGGATACCGCCCCCCCCGGCCCGCCGCAGGCGGGGAAAACAGCGCTTTCCGGCGCGGAGCGGAGGAATCGGATGAAAGAATTGCTCGATCTGTTTTTGACCTTTGCGCGGATCGGCGGCCTCACTTTCGGCGGCGGCTACGCCATGCTGCCCATGCTGCAAAAAGAGGTGGTGGAGCAGCGCGGCTGGGTCACCGAGGACGAGCTAATGGACTACTACGCCATCGGCCAGTGCACGCCCGGCATCATTGCCGTCAACACCGCCACCTTTGTGGGGCAGCGCCGCCGCGGGGCGCTTGGCGGCATCGTGGCCACGCTGGGGGTGGTCTTTCCCTCGCTGATCATCATCACGATCATCGCCGCCTTTATCAGCAATTTTGCCGAGCTTGCCCTGGTAAAAAATGCTTTTGCCGGCATCCGCGTCTGCGTCTGCGTGCTGGTGTTCAACGCCATCTTGAAGCTGCTCAAAAAATCCGTGGTGGACAAGCCCACGCTGGCGCTCTATGCGGCAGTCGCCCTGCTGGCCGTCTGCACGGACCTTTCCCCCATCTGGTTCGTGCTGGCCTCCGGCCTTGCGGGCGTGCTGATCCAGAGCCGGAAAGGGGGCGTCTCCAAGTGATCTATCTTCAGCTGTTTTATGAATTTTTCAAAGCCGGCCTCTTTGCGGTGGGCGGCGGCCTTGCCACGCTGCCGTTTCTCTATGACATCTCCGACGCCACCGGCTGGTTCACCCATGCCCAGCTGGCGGACATGGTCGCGATCTCGGAATCCACGCCGGGCCCTATCGGCATCAATATGTCCACCTATGTGGGATACACCACCGGGGGCATCCCGGGCGCGGTGATCGCCACGCTGGGGCTCATCACCCCCTCCATCATCGTCATCCTCATCGTGGCGGGCTTTCTGCGCGCGTTCAAAGACAACCGTTATGTCAAAGCCGCCTTTTACGGCCTGCGGCCCGCCTCTACCGGCCTGATCACCGCCGCCTGCTGGTCGCTGGTGGTCATCTCGCTGCTGCGCCTGGACGCCTTTTCCTCCGGCGGCCTGCTGGCCGTCTTGAACTGGAAAGCCCTCCTGCTGGCAGCCGTGCTGCTGGCGCTCACCCGCATCGGAAAGCTCAAGAACCTGCATCCCGCCGCCTTTTTGGCCCTGTCGGCCGTGGTGGGCGTGGTGTTCCGCTTCGGCGGGGCCTGACCGCCCTTTCACCGCCCCGGGCTTTCTCTGGCCGGGCTTTTGCGGCAAAACCGCGGA
Organism: Anaerofilum hominis; assembly: GCF_014287275.1. GTDB lineage: Bacteria > Bacillota > Clostridia > Oscillospirales > Ruminococcaceae > Pygmaiobacter > Pygmaiobacter hominis. Next base: position 111,401 of record NZ_JACONZ010000002.1, on the reverse strand, counting down.
GCGGCGGCTTTCCGTCACGGCCGCCCGCCGCACAGACGACCTGCGGCGGCCCCGCAAGCCCTTTTCAGGGACAGGCATGCAGAGAGGGGGACAGACGGGCATTCCCCCCGCATCCGCCCCCACCCACAGACCGACGTCCCGCTCTCCGGCGCGGCGCGGTGCTTGTGCGCCGGCCGGCTGATGGAAAATCCGGCCTGCCCTGTTAGAGACGAACTCTTTTTACAGGCCGCTGCGGCCCCCGGGGCTGAAAGATCCCGTTCAAGTCATGATCTCCCGGCTAAACCGGAGGCTTGATCAAGCCCTGAAAGGGCATTTCACCGGCGGACATCTAGAGATGTACTGAAATTATCTCTCTCTTGCATCAACTGCTCCGCCGCCCGTAAGCGGACACAAGCGCATCTCCCTAAGCCGTTGCTGCTCGGCGGGCTGCTATATTAGTAACTCGCTTCGCTCGATACTGGAAGCGAAAGCTTTTTTGCGCGGCACCTCCACCGGCATAGTCCGTGGTTTCCCTAACCAAAGAAAAAGGCGGAAGAGAAATTTCTCTTCCGCCTTTTTGCGCTGTCGTCCCTGCAGGTCCCCGCCGGCGCCGCCCGCGGAGACCGTGGGTGCTTTGGCCCTTTCTTCCCGCTGGAACGCGCGCGGAAAGCTTTGTGCAAAAGCCTACCCCTCCGCGTCCGGCCCCCGGGCGCTCTCTTTTCCAAAAAGGCGCCGGGCCGTCTCAAACAGGTTTTCATGCGCGACCGCCTTGACGTCAAAATGCAGCAGCCGGAACGTCGTCTCCAGCAAAAAGCCGATGCCGAACACCGCGATCACGGTGCCAAGGCCCACCTTTGCCCCCATGAGCCAGCCCACCAGCAGGGCCGCGGCTTCCACCCCGCCGCGCACCAGGCCGATGGGCAGCCGGGACAGTTTTTTGCCCACGCCGACCATCAGAGAGTCGCGCGGGCCGCAGCCCATCGCCGCGCCGATATAGAAATAGCTGCCCAGGCAGAGCACCACCTGCCCCGCCAGCAGCAGCGCTACGCCCGCAAAAAAATTGTTCAGCCGGGGCACCAGCCCCAGTGCGTCGAACAGGTCCACAAACTTGCCCACCAGCAGCGTGTTGAGCACCGTGGCAACGCCGATCTTTTCCCCCAGCAGGCAGTCCACCACCAGGATGCCCAGCCCGGTGAGCACCGTCATATTCCCGTAAGACTGGCCCGTCAGATTTGCAAACCCCATGGAAAAGGCGTCCCACGGGGCAAGCCCGATGTTGGCCTGGATGCTCAGATAACAGCCAAAGCCGAACAGTGCCAGGCCGAACAGCAGCCGCACCATCCGCACCGCATAATTTTTTCCCATCCACCACAACTCCTTATCACCCGCCCCTTTGGCGGAAAGATCGTTTTCTATTGTAGCACAGTTTTCAACGAAAATCGCGGTTTTGCGGCAAAATCTTCTCCGCTTTGCCGCGCGCGCCGCCGCAGGGGTATCCCGCTCCGGGCGCGCGCGGCGCGGGGCGCTGGCGGGGAGCGCCGGCAGGAGTCTTTTCCGCCGCCCGGAAACAGAAAAAGCGGCGGCCGCCGCCCGGCCGCCGCCGCTTTTTCACACCCGGCAGCAGCGCCGGCTGTTCAGCCCACCGTCAGTTGATTCGGGTCCTGCACCCGCACCGCAGTGTAATACAGCAGGCTCCCCTTTTTGTAACTGACCTCGATCTTATAATAGTAAACGCCCGGCGTTTTGGGGGTGAACACGTCCCCGTAGATCTCGATATAATCGGCGTCGTACATCGCGTCGGCGCGGGAGACGCGGATCGACAGATAATTGGGGTCGCTCATCACCACCACCAGCTTGGAGTCGGGAATCACGTCCAGCGGGGCAAAGGGCACGTCGCCGCTTTCGGCCGAAAGCCCGGGCCCGCGCACCTTGCGGGTGATATAGTTCCACTCAAAATTTGCCCGCACCACGTTGAGTTTGGTGTACCCCACCGACGCCTCTATCAGCGGCAGGTTATTCTCCGGGTCGGTGGAGTCGATGGTCTCCTTGATGAGCAGGCTCGCCAGCGCCGCGACCCCCACCAGCACCAGCGCGCCCACGATTTTCAGCAGAGCCCTTCTTTTGCTTTTCATTGGGCCCTCTCCTCTTCTGTTTTCTCCTGCGGGGGCTGCAGGGGTTCCCCGGCGGCGTCCACGCCCCGGGCCGCCAGCCTGGCGGCGATAAAATCACTGGACAGGCTGTAGAGCACCGCAAAAGCCGGCACCCCCAGCAGCATGCCCGCAAACCCGAACAGCCCGCCGCCCACGATGATGGCCACCAGCACCCAGATGGCCGACAGCCCGGTGGAGTCCCCCAGGATCTTGGGCCCCAGGATATTGCCGTCGAACTGCTGCAGCAGGATGATGAGGATGCAGAACCAGAGCGCGCTCCAGGGGTCCACAATCAGCAGGATCATGACGCTGGGGATCGCGCCGATGAAAGGGCCAAAGAACGGGATCACATTGGTGGCCCCCACCACCGCGCTGATGAGCAGGGCCAGCGGCATGCGCAGCAGGCTCATGCACACAAAACACAGCACCCCGATGATGGCGCTGTCGATCAGCTTGCCGTTGATAAAGCCCGCAAACACCCCGTTTGCATGGCCGCAGACGCTGAGAAAGCGCTTGGCTTTGGGGGTGGGCATCAGCGCGTAGACCACTTTTTTGAGCTGGAAAATCAATTTGTCCTTGCCCGCCAGCATATAGATGGAGCTGATCAGGGCGGTGAGCCCGGTGACCACGCCGCTGCCCAGCGCCACCGAGAAATTGAGCAGCTGCGGCGCCGCCGCAGTGACAATGGCCGTGAGCTTCTGCACGATCTCTTTATAGGTCATCCCCAGTTGGGAGACGATCTCCTCGTCCACATGGAACTTGTCGATCACAAAATCAAGCAGTTCGTTGAGGTTGCGCAGATAGATGGGCACATTGGCAGCCAGCGCCATGACGCTTTGCACCAGCTGCGGCAGCACCAGCCCCAACAGCACCGCCAGCACCACGCCGGCCAGCAGGTAGGAGGCGAGGATGGCAAGGCCCCGCCGGGCCCGGAAACGGCGAAAGACCCGGCGCTCAAAAAAGCGCATGGGCAGATTGAGCAGATAGGCCAGCGCGAAACCCGCGATGAAAGGGGTGAAGATCTTGACGACCTCAGCCACCTTGCCGCGCACCAGATCAAAATTCGACAGGCAGAGATAGAACGCGATCCCCACCAGCACCACAAACAGATTTGCCAGCGTGCGGTGGCTCCACAGCCATTTGTTTTTTTCTTTCAACTGCGCGTCCCCTTTCTCCCCGTCCCTCTTGCAGCGCCCTTAAAGCCGGGCCGGACAGGCTTAAAGACATTATATACCATGGCCGCTCAAAAATCCACCGAAAAAGGACACCCGTCCGGCGCGCCCCGATGGCCCGCCCCGCCGGAACCGCCGGAGCGGGGGAGCTGCGGGCAGGCGGCAAGGGCGGCGGCGTTCCCCTCCGGCTGCCGCGAAAAAAGGGGGCAGAGCCGCTGCAGCGGAGAGAGGACGATCTTTTCAAAATAAATTTTCCCGTTTGCGGAGCACCCCCAGCGCCGCAGGCGTCCCTGCCCGGGGCCGGACAACGCGGGACAAAAGTCTCCCCCCCCCCGCCGCGGGCCGGCCACCTTTGCCCGGCGGGGCACAGCGGGGAGCCAAGTTACATCCGCAGGACGGGCGCCTTATTCGGCGGGACACAGCGAGAGGCGCCAAGCCGCATCCGCAGACCACCAGGCGTCGTTCAGGGGTGCGGTGCACTTTCTTCGCGCCTCGGAGCCCACAAATACCCCCTACGCCCGCTGCGCGCCGATATCTTCCTCCCCGCACCGAGGGCCGGGCGGTTTTGTCTGGCAGGGCACAAAGGGAACGCTAACCTGTATTCGCAGGCCGGCCGCCTTTTTGCCCGAGAGGCACAACAGGAGCGCCAAGCCGCGTCCGCAGACCACCAGCCGCCGCTCAGGGGTACGGCGTACTTTCTTCGCGCCTCGGCGCCCACAAATACCCCCTAAGCCCGCTGCGCGCCGATATCTCTTCCTCCCCGCACCGAGGGCCGGGCGGTTTTGTCTGGCAGGGCACAAAGGGAACGCTAACCTGTATTCGCAGGCCGGCCATCTTTGCCCGGCGGGGGCGCAGCGGGGAGCCAAGTTACATCCGCAGGGCGGGCGGCCTTATTCGGCGGGACACGACAGGGAGCGGGAAGCGCGAAGCCGCAACCTCGGACCCGCCGCCGCGCCTGCAGCGCAGTCTTTTCCCGCGCTCTTCTCCTGTTTTGCCCGCCTGTCCGTCTGCGCCGCGCCGGTGAGCCGGCGCTGATCTTTCTGTGCCCCGGCGCGTTTTTTCTCTCATTTTTGCTTTCCTTTTCGCATACACTGAAGGATAAACCGGCGCTGCGCGCCGGACTTTTCCCCGCTGAAAGGATGATCCCGCCATGCAAACGACCCGCCGCCCGCTGCCCCCGCGCTTCAGCTGCCGCCGCCTGCTGTCCTCCGACCGCGGCGACCTCGCCGAGCTGCAGCGCTCCTGCTTTGCCCCCACCGCCCAGCCCACCGGGGCCGAACTGGAGGACGATCTGCACCTGGGCGAGATCTGGGGCGTTTTCGAGGGGCGGGCGCTGGCCGGCGCCGTCACCCTGCTGCCGCTGGACGCGGCCTGCCGCCCCTGCCTTGCGGCCGCGGAGCTCGTCCCTCTGGCGGGGCTCCCTGAACCGGGCCGGGCCTCCCTGGTCTGCGACCTGGCCCTGGCCCCCGGCGCAGAGGACCCCGCCGCCCTCACCGCCGCGCTGCTGGCCGCCGCCGCGGACCGGGCGCTCGGTGCCGGGCGGGACGGCGGGCTGCTGGCCGCGGTCCCGGTCAAAAACGCGCCGCCGCTGGGGCCTTTTTTCGACGCGGGCTACCTGCTGACGGCGCTGCGGCCGATGCTGCGCCTGTGCGCCTGTTTTATTTTTGCGCTTGCGCCCCAGGGGGAAACTATTTATAATAGGGGGGACCCGGCAGCCCTGCGCTGTCCCTTTTCTGAGACGAGGCTGCTCGGCCGCCGCCTGGAAGAGGGATGGCGCGGGACCGCCCTCTCGGCGGACGGAGAAGAGCTTCTCCTCACCCGCTGAGAGGCGCCGAAACGGCGGGGCGGCTGCGGCCGTCCCCACCCAAAGGAGGAATCTCTCATGAAACTGGTCCTTCTCGACTCTTACGCCATGCAGGAGGGCGATCTCGACTGGTCGCCGCTACGCGCGCTGGTGGACAGCTTTGCGGCCTGGCCCCGCACCCCCTATGAGGAGGCCGCCGCGCGCATCGGCGACGCCGACTTTGTCGTGGTCAACAAGACCTGGATCGACGACGCGGTGCTGGACGCCTGTCCCAATGTGAAATGGATCGGCCTGACCGCCACCGGCACCGACAGCCTGGACCTGGACGCCTGCCGCCGCCATAATGTACCGGTGGCCAATGTGCCCGGGTATTCCACCCACTCGGTGGCACAGCACGTCTTTTCCCTGCTGCTCTCCATCTGCCAGTGTCCCGACCGCTATTACCGCGCGGTGAAAGGCGGCTGCTGGCAGACCGATATCCGCCCGGAGTACGGCGTCACCCCCCAGCGGGAGCTGTTCGGCAAGACGCTGGGCATCGTCGGCTACGGGGAGATCGGCCGGGCGGTGGCGCGCATCGCGCAGGGCTTCGGCATGAAGGTACTCGCCCACACCCGCACCGTGCGGGACGCCTACCTGGGCGACGGGGTGGATTTTTTATCCCTGAACGAGCTGCTGGCGGCCAGCGACGTCGTCACCCTGCACTGTCCCGCTTCTCCCCAGACCCGGGGGATGATCTGCGACGACACGCTGGCGGAGATGAAGCCCGGCGCCATCCTCATCAACACGGCCCGCGGCGCACTGGTGGACGACGCGGCTGTGGCCCGCGCCCTGCACAGCGGCCGGCTCGGCTTTTTTGGGGCCGACGTGGTGGGGGCGGAGCCCATCCGGCCGGACAACCCGCTGCTGGGCTGCGACAACGCCCTGATCACCCCGCACATCGCCTGGGCCACGCGGGAATCTCTGGACCGGCTGGCCGCCATCGTGACCGACAACTTCCGCAGCTATCTTGCCGGGCAGCCGCAAAATCTGGTCACCTGACTTCCGCGCGCCGCACCGCGGCCCGCACCGTAAAAAAGCAGGGCGCGGCCGCCGTGCCCCAGCGCTCTGCACCGCCCGAAGCGGCCGCCTTACCGGCGCGGCCCGCGGACACAGGCCCAGCCTCGCCTCCGGGCGGACCGCCTGCCCTGTTCCCTGTCGTTAAAAATCAGCGGAGACGCGCCCCGGCGCGTCCAGCCGCTGATTTTTTCTTTTTTCCGCGCCGTCCTTGTCCCGTCTTTTCCCAGGCAAACAGCATCCCCCGGCGCGCCCCGCCGCCCTCTGCGCGCCGGAGGGCGGCGAAAGAGCCGCGGCGGTCCGCTGAAAGGTCTGCAAGCCGGCGGAGCGTCTCTGCGCGCTTTGGCTCCCCCCGCGCCGGGGCTGCGGAAAGAGCGTTTCGTGCCCGGGATCTCCTTGTTTGTGGAAACGATTTTTTCACCTCTCAGGACAGCCCGGTCATGGGAGCCGCATTTTTATTTGTTTTTCCCAGTTTCACGATAGGTATATGGCATTTATTTGGCAACTCGTTCCCTTGAAAACCGATTCCATAGAGACTATAATAGAGATCGCTTTCAGGCAATAAGTCAATTTTTATTTATTATCAATAGTTGGCAACCGCTGTTTTCCGGTCCGGGCGGCTGCCGGGAGGTGCCCGCATGGAAAAACTGATCGAAAGCATCATCGCCGCCGACAAAAAGGCCCGCGTGATCGTTGAAAAGGCCGCGTCCAAGCGCGAGGCTATCCTGCGCGAGACCCGGGAGCAAAAGGCCCAGGCCGCTGAAAGCTACCGCAGCAGCTTTGCCCGGGCCGGCGAGCGGCTGGACGAGAGCGAGCAGGCGGAGATCGCCCGCATCGACGCCGCGGAGGAAACGGACTTCACCGCCCGCCGCAAGGCCCTCTCCGACGAATTCGAGGCCCGCCGCGCCGCCTGGGCGGACGAGATGCTGCGCAATATCATCACTGTTTGAACCCCAGAGACGACCCGCGCCGGGTTCGTCTCTTTTGCCCTCCGGCGGCCGGGCCGCCAGATCCATTCTGTAAGGAGGTGGTCTCATGCTGCAGAAAAAGTCCTCGCTGGCGCTGATCCCCAAGGCGCGCGGCCTCTTCGCGCACCAGCTGACCGAGCGGGAGTATGACGAGCTGATGCACAAGCGCAGCGTCGCGGAGATCGGCGCTTATCTCAAAAACCATCCCTGTTTCCGCGACAGCCTTTCCGGCATCCAGGACACCCACATCCACCGCCGGCGTCTGGAGGAGCTGCTCTCCCGCGACATCTATTATAAATATGAAGCGCTGCGCCGCTATGACTTTTCTTCCGGCAGCTTCGCCCATTTTTTCATCGTGGACTGCGAGGTGCAGGAGCTGCTTTACGCCCTTCATCTGCTGGCCACCGGCAGCCCGGGGGACTATATCGCCCGTCTGCCCAGCTTTCTGGCCGGCCAGACCTGTTTTGACCTGCTGGCCCTGGCCCGCGCCCGCAGCTTTGCCGACATCCTGCAGGCGGTGGCGCACACGCCTTACCACAGGCTGCTGCTGCCGCTGCTGTCCTCCCCCGCCCGGTTCGATTACGCCGCCTGCGAGCGGGCGCTGCGCGGCTATTATTACGAGACCGCCCTGGCGCTGGTCGACCGGACTTTCAGCAGGCGGGAGGCCGCCGGCGTGCGCGAACTGTTCACCCGCGAGGCCGAGATCTACAATCTGGACATCATCTACCGCATCAAGGCTTTTTTCCCGGACAGCTATTCCGCCGCCGAGATTGAGGCGCTGCTGCTGCCGGTGAACTGCGAGATCCCGCCCCGCCGCCTGCAGGAGATGGCCCGCGCCCGCGGCCTGAAAGAGCTGGCGGCCGTTTATAAGGGCTACGGCTATGACCGCGCCTACGGTGATTTTGAGCGCGAGAATTCCTCTGCCTGCGCCTGGAGGCATCTCTACCAGGTCTCGGCGCGCATCCTGCGCTTTTCCTCTTCGCCGGGCACGGTGCTGGCCGCCGTGCTGCTGCTGGCCAGGATCGAGCGCGGCAATCTCATCACCATCATCGAGGGCGTCCGCTACGGTATGGACCCGGCGGACATCCGCGTCCTCTTAAAATATTAACGGCGCCGGACGTCTGTTCCGCCCCTGAGGAGGTAATGTTTTTTGGCTATTGAAAAGATGAAGTACATCAATATCTACGGCCCGCAGAGCGAGCTGATGCGGGTGCTGGGGGTGCTCACGGACCTGGCCTGCTTCCACCCCGACACCGCCGGCAAAGAGGAATTTCGCCCCAACGTGTCGGATAACCCCTACGCCGCCCTGCTGGGGGAGGCGCAGGGCCTGCTGGCCGACCTGCACGCCGAGGGGGGAGAGACGCCCGCCCTGGAGAGCTTTGAGCTGGCCGACGTGCGCAGCATGATCGGCGGCTACCGGCAGAAACTGGCCCAGAGCGCGGAAAAGCACAGCGAGCTGCTGGAGGAAAAGACCCTCTACGCCCACACCCGCCATCAGCTGCGCCACCTGGAAAAAATGGACGTCAACCTGGACGACGTTTTTTCGCTGCAGTACGTCAAGGTGCGCTTTGGCCGCCTGCCCAAAGAGGGGTACCGCAAACTGCCCTATTACGCCGACCGCGAGTTCAGCTTTAACTCGTTCGACTTTGACGGCGAGTACTATTGGGGCTTTTATTTCACCCCCGAGCAGATCTCGGACGAGGTGGACGCCATCTTTGCCAGCCTGCATTTTGAGCGGCTGCGGGTGCCGGATTTTGTCCACGGCACGCCGGGCGAGGCGCTGATCCAGATCGCCGAGCACGAAGCGCAGCTGAATGCAAAGATCGAAGAGCTGACCACCCCCACCCGGGACAAGACCCGCGCGGACCTGGACACCATCCGCCGCATGTGCGTCTGGCTGGACCGGCAGTCTCAGCTCTACGACATGGAAAAATACGCCCAGGTGATGGGCGGCACCTTTTATCTGTCCGGCTTTGTGCCCAAGGCCGAGAGCCGGCGGGTGACCGGGCGGCTGACGGCGGAGTGCGACTGCAAGGTCTCAGACCCCATCGCCAGCGCCGACGCGCCGGTGCCGCCGCCGATCCGGCTCAAAAACAACTGGTTCGCGCGGCCGTTCGAGATGTATGTTTCCATGTACGGCCTGCCCAGCTACAAGGACGTGGACCCCACCGGTTTTGTGGCCGTCACCTACTCCATCCTGTTCGGCATCATGTTCGGCGACGTGGGGCAGGGGCTGTGCGTGTGCGCCGCAGGCCTTTTGATGGCCAGGTTCATGAAGCTGCCCCTGGGCTCCATCCTCGCGCGCTGCGGTGTCTTTTCGATGTTCTTCGGCCTGTGCTACGGCAGCGTCTTCGGCTATGAGCATCTGCTCGACCCGCTGTACCGGGCCGTCGGCCTTTCCGGCAAGCCGCTGGAGGTGCTGGCGCCGGAAAACACCAATTTCATCCTCATCGGCTCCATCGCCATCGGCGTGGTGGTCATCCTGGCCTCCATCCTGTTCGGCCTGGTCTCCAAGGCCAAGCGCGGGGCCAGGGGCGCGCTGATCTTCTCCTCCAACGGCATCGCGGGCCTGGTCTTTTACGGGGCCGTCATCGCGGGCGCGGCCTCGCTGCTGCTGCTTGACCGCAATCTTTTCACCCCGGTCTTTATCGCGGCCGGGCTGGTGATCCCGTTTTTGCTGATGTATTTTCAAGAGCCGCTGGCCCAGTGGGTGGACCACCACAAGGTCAAGCTGGAGAGCGGCAAGGCCGAATATGTTGCGAGCGCCTTTTTTGAGATGTTCGACACCCTGCTGACCTACGCCAGCAACACCATGAGCTTTCTGCGTGTGGGCGGTTTTGTGCTGGCCCATGCGGGCATGATGAGCGTGGTCATGACGCTGGCGGAGATGGTGGGCGCAGGCGCGGCCCCGGTCGTGGTGGTCATCGGCAACATTTTTGTCATGGGCATGGAGGGCCTGATCGTGGGCATCCAGGCGCTGCGCCTTGAGTTTTACGAGGTGTTCAGCCGCTTTTTTGACGCCGACGGCGTCCCTTTCACCCCCCTCACCGTGCGCGCTGCAGACGCGCGCGGCTGAGCTTTCCATCGTCCCTCTGCGCGGCGACGCGCCTGACCGCATCGAGACATCCGATTTGATTTTTAAGATTTGGGAGGATTCCATTATGAACCGTATGAAAAAAGCTGTCCGCATCCTGCTGTCCTGCATGCTCGTCTTTTTGACGGCCGCCGCCCTCTCCACCGTTTTCGGCGCGGAAGCCGGCGAAAGCGCCGAGGCCGCGGCCGCCACCGCCCGCGGCGTGGGCATGATCGCCGCCGCCCTCTCCACCGGCATTGCGGCCATCGGCTCCGGCATCGCCGTCGGCGCAGGCGCCCCCGCTGCCATCGGGGCCCTGACCGAGGACCCGAAAACGTTCGGCAAAAGCATGATCTTCGTGGCGCTGGGCGAGGGCATCGCGCTGTACGGCATGCTGATCTCGATCCTCATCCTCAATAAGGTCTAAGGGCGTGATCCCAGTTGAAATACTTTCTCATCAGCGATAATACCGACACCCTCGCCGGCATGGCCCTGGTCGGGGTGCCCGGCGTGGTGGTGCACCGGCCGGAAGAGGTCGAGGCCGCGCTGCAAAAAGCCTGCGGCGACCCCGAGATCGGCATCGTGCTGCTCACCGACAAGCTGTCCCAAAGCTGCCGGGAGACGGTCTTGCGCTACAAGCTGGGCTGCAGCCGCCCGCTGCTGGTCACGATGCCTGACCGCCACAGCGGCGATGACGCGGCGGGCGACATCAAGCGCTATATCTCCGAGGCAGTGGGCATCCGCATCTGACGGCGGTCCGGCGCGCAGACGCGCCGGGGCTGCGCCATCCCGGCCCGGCAGGGGGCTGCGCGGGCAGCGCTTTTGGCCTCCGCGTCAAAGATGCGGGGCCGCCCGGTATACTTTTCGTATTTTTTATTAAAAAGATACAAAAAATCGTTCTCTATCCGGGCTGCGTGCGCTCTGTGCCGCGGCCGCCCGGAATCGGCCCCTGCGACAAAGGGCCGGAAAGGCATGGTAGGTTTGATATGACTGAACTGGATCCCAAAGGCAGTTTCCGCAAATTTGAAGAGGCGGTCATCGACGGTGCCGAGCGCAAGGCGGCGGCGATCGTGGTCGAGGCCGAGCAGTATCGCCAGAGCGAGCTGCGCGCAGCCAGCCAGGGCAGCGGCGCTGCCGAGCTGGAGCGCAAGCGGCAGGAGCTGCTCACCGCCCGCAGCCAGTACGCGGCCAAGCGCCGGCAGGACAGCCGCCGCCAGCTGCTGGAGGCCCGGCGGGCCATGGCGCAAAGCCTTTTTGACGAGGTGGAGGCGCGCATCGCCGCCTTTGCCGCCACGGCGGACTACGACGCCTGGCTGACCGCCAAGGCGCAGCGGCACGCCGCGCTGGCGCAGCAGGCGGTCACCATCCTGCTGCGGCCGGCGGACGAGGGCAAGCAGGGGCTGCTGCGCGCGGTTTTTCCGCAGGCGGTCTTTGAGACCGACCGGAGCATCCGCTGCGGCGGATTCAAACTGGTCGCCGGCCGGGTGCTCTGCGACGAGACGCTGGACGCGGCTTTTGCCGCCGAACAGGAGCGCTTTATCGCCGAGAGCGGCCTGCGGGTATGACCCGCCCTCATACCGGAACACCGAAAAGGAGGGGCACCATTTGACAGACGTGATTTATTCCATCAACGGGCCGGTGGTCACGGTCCGCGATACCAAAAGTTTTGAGATGGCCGAGATGGTCTATGTGGGCGTCAAGCGCCTGGTGGGCGAGGTGATCGGGGTGACCGACCGGGCCACCACCATCCAGGTCTACGAGGTCACCACCGGCCTGCGGGTCGGCGAGCCGGTCACCGGCTCGGGCAGCCCGCTCTCGGCCCTGCTGGGCCCCGGCATCCTCGGCAACATCTTCGACGGCATCGAGCGGCCGCTGGGCGACATCGCCCGGCGCACCGGCGCTTTTATCCCTGCCGGCATCTCGGTGGACAGCCTGGACTTTGACAAGCCCTGGCAGGTCACCCTGACCGTCAAGCCGGGAGACCGGGTGAAAGGCGGCGACATCTTTGCCACCTGCCCCGAGACCAGCGTCATCACCCATAAAAGCATGGTGCCCCCGGATGTGGCGGGCGAGGTGGTCTTTGCCGCGGCGGACGGCGCGCACACCCTGCGCGACGCGCTTTGCCGCGTGAAGCTGGCCGACGGCAGCGAGCGCGAACTGACCCTGGCGCAGCGCTGGCCCATCCGCCGCCCCCGTCCCGCCGCCCAGCGCGAGCCCATCGGCCGCCCGCTCATCACCGGGCAGCGGGTCATCGACACCCTGTTCCCCATTGCCAAGGGCGGCGCGGCCGCCATCCCCGGGGGATTCGGCACCGGCAAGACCATGACCCAGCACCAGCTGGCCAAGTGGTGCGACGCTGACATCATCGTCTATGTGGGCTGCGGCGAGCGCGGCAACGAGATGACCCAGGTGCTGGAGGAATTCGGCGAGCTGGTGGACCCGAAAAGCGGCAAGCCGATGACCGAGCGCACGGTGCTGATCGCCAACACCAGCAACATGCCGGTGGCGGCCCGCGAGGCCTCCATCTACACCGGCGTCACGCTGGCCGAATATTACCGCGATATGGGGTACGACGTCGCTATGATGGCGGACTCCACCTCCCGCTGGGCGGAAGCGCTGCGCGAGATCTCGGGCCGGCTGGAGGAGATGCCCGCCGAGGAGGGCTTCCCCGCCTATCTGCCCAGCCGCCTGGCCGAGTTCTACGAGCGCGCCGGCTGCACCGAGAACCTGAACGGCTCTTCGGGCAGCGTGACCCTGATCGGCGCCGTGTCGCCGCAGGGTTCTGATTTTTCGGAACCCGTCACCCAGAACACCAAGCGCTTTGTGCGCTGCTTTCTGGCGCTGGACAAAGCGCTGGCCTATGCCCGCCACTACCCGGCCATCAACTGGACCATCAGCTACAGCGAATACTATGAGGACCTGGACCCCTGGTACATCAAAAATGTGGGGCCGGAGTTCTGCGCCCTGCGCGGCCGGCTGCTGAGCCTGCTCAGCGAGGAATCCAAGTTGATGGAGATCGTCAAGCTGATCGGCTCCGACGTGCTGCCGGACAGCCAGAAGCTGACCATCGAGATCGCCCGGGCCATCCGCACCGGTTTTCTGCAGCAGAACGCGTTTCACAAAGACGACACCTATGTGCCCCTTGTCAAACAGATGAAGATGATGGAGGTCATCCTCTACCTGCAAAAGACCGGCGCGGCGCTGGTGGCGGAGGGCATCCCCATGCGCGCCCTGCTGGAGACCGGACTGTTTGAGAGGCTGGTCAAGATGAAATACGACGTTCCCAATGACCGCCCCGAGCTGTTCCAGGGCTATTACACCGAGATCGACGACGCGGCCAAACGCCTGCGCGCCGAGCACATCGCCTAGAGAGGAGAGATTCCAAATGGCAATCGAATATCTGGGTCTTTCCGAGATCAACGGCCCCCTTGTCGCGCTGGAGGGGGTCGAGGGGGCCTCTTTTGAAGAGATGGTGGAGATCCGCCAGAAAGACGAGCGCCGCCTTGGCCGCGTGGTCGCGCTGGAGGGAGACAAGGCCGTAGTGCAGGTGTTCGACGGCACCTCCGGCCTGGGGCTGGCCTCCACCAGCACCCGTTTTACCGGGTATCCCATGCGGCTGGCGCTGGCCCCGGAGATCGTGGGCCGCGTTTTCAACGGCGCGGGCCAGCCCATCGACGGCCTGGGCCCGGTCTACGCCGAAAAGTTCGAGGATATCAACGGCAGCCCCATCAACCCGGTCAGCCGCACCTATCCCCGCAATTACATCCGCACCGGCATTTCCAGCATCGACACCCTGATGACCCTGATCCGCGGCCAGAAGCTGCCCATTTTTTCCGGCAGCGGCATGAGCCACAACAAGCTGGCCGCCCAGATCGTGCGCCAGGCCAAACTGTCCGACCGAGACGGCGAAAACGGGGAGAAATTCGGTGTGGTCTTCTGCGCCATGGGCGTCACCAACGACGTGGCCGACTATTTCCGCCGCAGCTTTTCCGAAAGCGGCGCCGAAAGCCGGGTCACCATGTTTTTGAACCTTTCCTCCGACCCCATCATCGAGCGCATCCTCACCCCGCGCTGCGCACTGACGGCCGCGGAATATCTGGCCTTTGAGCAGGATATGCACGTGCTGGTGGTCATGACCGATATGACCAGCTACGCCGAGGCCCTGCGCGAGTTCTCCTCTTCCAAGGGCGAGATCCCCGGCCGCAAGGGCTATCCCGGCTACCTCTACTCGGACCTGGCCAGCCTTTACGAGCGCGCGGGCATCGTCAAGGGCCGCGGCGGCAGCGTCACCCAGATCCCCATCCTCACCATGCCCAATGACGACATCACCCACCCCATCCCGGACCTGACCGGCTACATCACCGAGGGGCAGATCGTGCTGGACCGGTATCTCGACCAGACCGGCGTCTACCCGCCCATCGACGTGCTGCCCAGCCTGTCCCGCCTGATGAAAGACAGCATCGGCGAGGGCTACACCCGCGCCGACCACTCGGACCTGTACAACCAGCTGTTCGCCAGCTATGCCAAGGTCAGCGACGCGAGGGGCCTTGCCAGCGTCATCGGCGAGGAGGAGCTCTCCCCCACCGACAAGCAGTACCTGCAGTTCGGCAAAGAATTCGAGCAGCGCTTTTTGAACCAGGGCGCGGGCGAGGACCGCACCATCGACCAGAGCCTGGACCTGGGCTGGGAGCTGCTGTCCATTCTGCCGCGGGAAGAGCTGGACCGCCTGGACGATAAGGTCATCGAGGAGCACTACAACAAGCATCCGGCCTGAGGGCGCGGGACGCGGGCGGCGCAGCCGTCCGCCCCGCGCGTTTGCGCCGTTTTGAAAGGAGGGGGCCAACGTGGCTGAAAACGTCATCCCCACCAAAGGCAACCTGATCAGCCTCAAACGCAGCCTGGCGCAGGCGAAGCTGGGCTTTGAGCTGCTGGACCGCAAGCGCAACGTGCTGATGCGGGAGATGATGAAGCTGATCGACGAGTCCGCCAAACTGCAGCAGGACATCGGCGACACCTTTTCCTCCGCGTACAAGGCGCTGCAGGCGGCCAACGTGACGCTGGGCATCGACCAGATCATGATCGGCACCGAGCCGGCGGAAAACGGGCTCTCGCTGTCCTCCCGCAGCGTTATGGGCGTAGAGCTGCCCACCACCGCGCTGGCCCGCCATCCGCTGAAGCCGCTGTACAGCTTCGGAAACACCAATGCCGCGCTGGATCATGCTTATCTGTGCTTCGATCGGGTCAAGCAGCTGACGGCGCGGCTGGCCAGCATCGACAACAGCGTCTACCGGCTGGCCGTTGCCATCAAAAAGACCCAGCGCCGCGCCAACATGCTGGAGAATGTGAACATCCCGAAATTTGAGGAAAATATCCGCTTTATCTCCGGCGTGCTGGAGGAGCGGGAGCGGGAGGAGTTCACCCGTCTCAAAGTCATCAAAAGGACCAAGGGAAAAAACTGAAAAAGCTGCGATCGCGCGCCCGGGCAGGTTGTCCGGGCGCGTTTTTTTATGGCTTCGATCAAAAAGCGATTTATCTTGACTGGCTTCGCCCTCGTCGCCGCGCGGCAACCGGGCGTATGGCCAAAAAATAACCGCTGTGCGGTTATTTTTTATTGCTCCGCAATAAAAAACAATTTATCCCAATGGCCCCACCCTCGCCGCTTTCGCGGCAACCGGGCGTATGGCCAAAAAATAACCGCTGCGCGGTTATTTTTTATTGCTCCGCAATAAACCTTTCGATTCGCCGCGGCCTGGGGACGGGCCGCATGGCTGCTAAAAAATAGCCTCCAGCTATTTTTTACTTTTTTCCGGCTTTTTGCCGGCGCCGCTCAAAGCCCCGCCCCTCTGCTGCTCTTTTCCCGTGCGGCGCGCTGGCCCGCTGCATCCCCCATCCCGGCGCCGCCGGACGCTCTGCGCACACGCGTCCAAACCGGCCCTCTGCCGTCCCGGTGCAGGCTGTCTTTCTCTTCCCCCGTATGGCCGCGGCTTTTTTGCAGACAATGGGATAAGGGCGTCTGCGGCCCTGCGGCGCTTAAAGCTGCCCTGCCCGCCCGCTTTTGCGGCGGGCGATTTCACAAATCGTAACAAATTCTTTAGATTTTCTTTGGAACCTCCCGCCTGCGCGGGTCGTATTATAACTAGAAACAAAAACGGAAGAGGAATCGCAGTGATGAGACGGACAGACGGAACGGACAAGCGCAAACCTGTGGAGCGGCTGCAGCCGGACCCCGCTTTGGGCATCACCTTTGCCCAGGCGGCCCAGCGCACCGCCCGCGGCTGGGACAACCGGTCCGGCGCCCCGCTCTCCAAAACCACCTGGCAGATCATACGGGACAACGTCTTTACGCCGTTCAACCTGCTGTTCTGCGTGCTGGGCGCCTGCCTGTTCGCGGTGGGTTCCTACCACAATATGATGTTTTTGGGCATCGTCGTCTGCAATACCCTCATCGGCATCATCCAGGAGCTGCGGGTCAAGCGGGAGCTGTCCAAGATCACCCTGCTGGCCTCCCCCACCGCCCAGGTGGTGCGGGAGGGGCGCGAGCTCCGGCTGCCGGTGGAAGAGCTGGTGCTGGACGACGTGGTGCGCCTGTCGGCCGGCTGCCAGATCCCCGCCGACGCGGTACTGCTGGAAGGCGCGCTGGAAGTCAACGAGGCCCTGCTCACCGGGGAGGCGGACAACGTGGCCAAGGCCGCGGGGGCCAAATTGCTATCGGGCAGCTTTGTTGTCTCGGGCCGCGCCGCGGTGCGCCTGGACGCCGTGGGGCCGGACGCCTTTGCCGCCCGCATCACCCGCGAGGCCAAGCGCACCAGCAAAAACCGCTCCGAGATGATGCGTTCCCTGGACAGGCTGCTGCGCTGGATCGGGCTGGCCCTGATCCCGGTCGCCGTCGTCCTGTTCGTCAAGCAGTACACGCTGCTGCACACCGGCCTGGAATACGCCGTCACCTCCACAGTGGGGGCAGTGGTGGGCATGATCCCCGAGGGGCTCTACCTGCTCACCAGCCTGGCGCTGGCCGTGGGCGTGCTCAACCTGGCCCGCCGCCGCACCCTGGTGCATGAGTTGTCCTGCATCGAAAACCTGGCGCGGGTGGACGTGCTCTGCCTGGACAAGACCGGCACCCTCACCGAGAGCAGTATGGAGGTGCTGGAAGCCCTGCCGCTGGCCGAGGGGCTGGACGGCCCCGGGCTGGAAGCGCTGCTGGGCAGTTTTGCGCACAGCGGCAGCGACGACAACGCCACCGCCCGCGCGCTGAAAGAGCGCTTTGCCGACGGCGGCCTGCTGGCGGGCGCAGAGGAGGTCGCGTTTTCCTCCGCCCGCAAATGGAGCGGCCGCCGGGCTCAGGGCCGCTGCCTGCTGCTGGGCGCGCCGGAGGTGCTGATGGGCGGCCGCCGCAAAGAGCTGGACGGTCTGCTGGCCGGGCCCCTCTCCCGCGGGGAGCGGGCGCTGCTGCTGGCACAGACGGACGCCCTGCCCGCGGGCGACGCCGCGCCGCAGACGCTGCGCCCCCTGGGCCTGGTGCTGCTGTCCGACAAGATCCGCCCCGAGGCGCCCGCCACCCTGACCTATTTTCGCGAGCAGGGCGTGAACGTGAAGATCATCTCCGGCGACAATCCCGCCTCGGTGGCCGCCATCGCCCGCCGGGCCGGGGTGCCGGGCGCAGAGCGCTATATCGATCTCTCGCCGCTCGCAGACGAGGAGGTGGCCGCCGCCGCGGAGCGGTACACCGTGTTCGGCCGGGTCACGCCGGAGCAGAAACGCATCCTGGTGCAGGCGCTGAAAGCGGCCGGGCACACGGTGGCAATGACCGGCGACGGGGTCAACGATGTGCTTGCCCTCAAGGATGCGGACTGCAGCGTCGCCATGGCCTCCGGCAGCGAAGCGGCCCAGCAGGTGTCCCAGCTGGTGCTGCTGGACTCCGACTTTTCCGCCATGCCCGCCATCGTGAACGAGGGGCGCAGGGTCATCAACAACATCCAGCGCTCGGCCGCGCTGTTTCTTGTGAAAAACATCCTCTCGCTCACCCTTTCGCTGGTGCTGGTCTTTGTGGCCATGCCCTATCCCTTTGTGCCCCTGCAGCTCACCCTGCTCAGCGCGCTCACCATCGGCGTCCCCTCTTTTCTGCTCACGCTGGAGCCCTGCTACACCAAGGTGCGGGGCAAATTCATGCAGGGCGTGCTGCTGCGGGCCCTGCCGGGCGGCCTCACCGATGTGCTCTGCATCCTGGGCGTGATGGGGGCGAGCTGCCTGTTTCACCTGCCGCAGGCGCAGGTATCGACCATCTGCACGCTGCTGGCGGGATATATCGGCATGTTGGTGCTCTACCATGTGTGCAAGCCGTTCAACCGCTGGCGGCGCGCCATGTGGGTGGCTCTGTTCATCGCGTTCTTCGCCTGCTCTGTCATCGGCGCAAAGCTGCTGGGGCTGGTGTGGCTGAACTGGATCTCGCTGGGCATCTTCGCCTTTTTTGCGGTGCTGGCCCCGTTTCTGCTGCTGGGGCTGATGAAAGCGGCGGGCATTATCCACCACCGTCTGCGGCGCGGCAAAAACGCAGGGCGGGCGGTGTGAAGTTGAAAGCGGCAGGGCTTTGGGTGCGTGCGCCCAAAGCCCTGCCGCTTTCAGGGGATCTTTGCTTTGCAGCTTTCACAGAGGAAAAAACCGCTGCAGTCTAAAATTTTTTCTTTGCCGCCGCAGATCCTGCATCTTCTGCCATAGGCGGTCAGGATCACCTTTTGCCCCTCTGCCCGCAGCTCTGCCAGGTCGTTGGGGTGCAACGAAAGGATTTTTCTGTATTTGGAGGGCAGCAGGACCCGTCCATTGAAATCCATATTTCGAATCACGTTCTCTTCACCCCTTATATAGACTATAACATTATCTAATTTAAAAGTCTATAGTTCTTTTTTCTGCAAACTCTATTATCTAATAAAAACATAAGATAATGGAGACAGCAGATATGATCCGTCTGAATGTTCTTTCTCTTTTGGAAGAAAAAGGTAAAACGCGTTATTGGCTGTACAAACAGCTGGACATGAGCTATCAGAATTTCAAAAAAATGATAGAAAATGAAACCCGCTCCATTCAATACAAAAAAATCGAGACGTTGTGCCTTTTGTTGGACTGCACGCCCAACGAGTTGTTTTCCATCGACCCCGATCAGCCGGAGGAACAGAACAAAACCTCTGAGTGAGCACCGGCGGGCCGCCGAGGGGATTTTCCTGTGTGGGCCGCCGCAAAACGAAAGGGTAAAGGACAAGCGATATAAAAAAGCACTGTGTCCTTCAAAAACAAAACGCCCCTGAAGAGGACATTTTTCTGCCTGCTTCAGGGGCGCTTTTCATATTTTCTTTTCTGGAAAACCATTTTCCGCCCAGGCCCTTGACCCTGGAGCCCCCATTTCCGGCGGAATGGTCAGGCTGTGAGGAACTCCCCCA
Source organism: Anaerofilum hominis (assembly GCF_014287275.1). Taxonomy (GTDB): domain Bacteria; phylum Bacillota; class Clostridia; order Oscillospirales; family Ruminococcaceae; genus Pygmaiobacter; species Pygmaiobacter hominis. The sequence goes on along the minus strand of NZ_JACONZ010000002.1, from coordinate 91,774 downwards.
GCGTGCGGTTCTTTTCCACACACCTGACCAGCAGCAGCCCCAAGCCCATGCAGCTGACCACCTCACCCAGGCCCACCGTGAACATATTGAACGCCAGCGCGGGCAGGGTAAACGGCGCGTCCATAAAGAAAACGGTGATCTCGGCCCCCACCACCAGCGCATTGATCAGCACGGGCATCAGCGCCGAAGCCAGCGGCAGCGAGCGCCAGCGCACCCTGCGCAGCGCATAGGTGAGCAGGGCGGCCGCCAGCGTGGCAAGGGTGCCAAAGACCGCGTCGATGGGCGAGGAGCCCAGCAGATTGGTGAGCAGACAGCCCAGCGTCACCCCCACGACGGCGTCCGGGGTAAAGACGGGCAGCAGGGTGAGCGCTTCGGCCACCCGTACCTGGACCGCGCCGTAGGAGAAAGGCGCCAGCAGCAGGCTGACGGCGGTGTAGAGGGCGGCGATCATGGCGCAGCGCGCCATGCGCTGCGGTTTGGACAACAACATGGACAAAAACTCCTTTCGGGCAAACGCACAGGCAGGCAAAAGCAGCGGGCCTGCCGGGCAGGTCCTGCACTTTCATCTGTCTTTGCCTCTGGGGAAAACAGCCCCAGGCCCCGCGGCAGATTTTTCCCCGGCGGCGCCGCAGAATTCCCGCCGGGGTGGCTGCACCCCGCAGGGCGCGCGGCCGCAAACTGCGCGCCGCAGGAAGCGGGGCCAAAACAGGCCCCAGGGCAGGGTTCCCTTCTCCGCTGCGGCCGCCAAAGTCGGCCGTGCCCCATTGTACCACATCCGCTCGCTTTTCGCCAGGGGAGACTTAAAAACAGCCCTGCCGCGATTGTTTTTCCGGCCATCCGCCCGTCGCCGTGCAAGCGGCGAGAGCGGGGCATCGGGATAGGTCCTTTTTTATCGCAAGGCAATAAAAAACAGCCGGAGCAAAGCGCAGGCTGTTTTTCCGGCCATCCGCCCCGATCGTCCCGCAGGGACGAGGGGGGGGGGACGGGCCATAGAAATAATCTATTTTTTATTGCTTCGCAATAAAAAACCTATCTCTATTCGCCGCGGCCTGAGGGCAGGCCGCATGGCTGCTAAAAAAATCAGCGGTCCGCTATTTCCGCTTTTCAACCGCGCCGGAAAAGCGTATAATAAAGCATCACCCATCCCCTGTAAAATCGAGGTTCCTATGGCTTCTTCTATTTCCCGTCAGCCGGGGCTTTCCGCTGCAGAGCTGAAGATCATCGCCATCGTCGCCATGACCGGCGACCATCTTGCCTGGGCTTTTCTGCCCACCGTCAGCCTCCCCGCCTTTTTTCTCCATCTGCTGGGCCGCACCGCCATGCCGGTGATGTGCTTTTTCATTGCGGAGGGCTACCGGCACACGCACAGCGTGCCCCGCTACGCGCTGCGGCTGGGCTTTTTTGCGCTGGCGTCGGCAGTCCCCTTTTCTTACTTTGATACCGGCACGCTGCTGGGGTCCCCTTTCAGCGTGCTCTACACGCTGCTGTTGGGCCTGCTGGCGATCTGGGCCTGCGACGCGATCCGCAGCCCCCTGCTCTGCATGCTGGTGCTGGCAGCGCTGGCCCTGCTGGTTTTGCCCGGGGACTGGGGCGTCTACGGCCTTGGCTGGTGCCTCCTCTTTTTTGGGCTGCACGGCCGGCGACTGCCGCAGGCCCTTTGCTTCTCCGCGCTGGTGCTGTGCTTTGCAGCGCAGGTCTCGCTGCCTCTGTTTGTGCAGGGCGCCCCGGCGGCGGAACTGATCTGCATCGGCGGCATCCAGCTGGGCGGCCTGCTGGCCCTGCCCCTGCTGGCAACGTACAACGGCAGGCCTGCCCGCCGCGCCGCCGACCCGGCTGTTTCGGCACAGCGGGCGCCTGTCAGGCGCAGAGCCGCCTCTCTCGCTTTCTATTTTTACTATCCGCTGCATCTGGCGCTCATCGACCTGGCGCTGTGGCGTCTCGGGGGCTGAGGGCCGCAGCAGCCCCGCGGGTCCGGCTGCGGGCCCCCGACCGCCGCCCGCAAAAGCAGAAAGGGCGGCGGCGGGGCGCAAAACACAGCTGCGAAAGCTGCAAATATGGGGCCTGCGGACTTTCTCCCTCTAAAAGGGCGAAGGCAAAAAAGGAGCTCCGCGCGCCCGGCACACTGCCGCGGGGCCGGGACACGCCTCCTTTCCCTCCCGCGCTCAAAATAAATATCCGCAGGCAAAGCCGTTTTTTTTCACAGGCGGTCAGATCCCTGGAATACCAGTATGCGTCACGCCGCGTTGGCGCGGCCTCTCCGCCCCGAGAGGTCGTCTGCTTGCCGCCCGTAAACGGGCCTATTTGAAAGTTTCCATTTTCAGCTGCCCGCTTGCTCTTCTCCCCGCCGGTGTCGTACCCATTCTTCTATTTTCTTTGCTTTTTCCCCGCTGTCTCTGCATGATCTCCTCGACATCAGGCTCCCCCATTCCTTACGCAGCCGGCGGTCAGGTCATCCATTGGATGCCTCTCCGCTGCCTTTGATGCAGTTGGCAGACCGCGCTTCCGATTTTGCAAAGGGAGTTTCTTTCTCATACTTATCGTCATGAGACTTTTTGGGAACTGCTCGCCCTGCGGGTGGTTTTCTTTATCTAAAAAAAGAAAGGCAAAACACACCTGCGTGCGTTTTGCCTTTCTCTATTGACCTCTCTGTGGGACTTATGCCTTGCCCGCAGAACCGAACAGCTCGATCTTCTCGCGCACCGTGTCCTGGATGGCCTTGGCACCGGGGGCGAGCAGCTTGCGGGGGTCGAAGCCCTTGCCCTCCTTGTCCTTGCCGGCTTCCACATATGCGCGGGTAGCGGCGGCAAAGGAGAGCTGGCACTCGGTGTTGACGTTGATCTTGGCAACGCCCAGCGAGATGGCGGTCTGGATCATCTCGGCGGGGATGCCGGTGCCGCCGTGCAGCACCAGCGGCATGTCGCCGATCTTGTCCTTGATGCGGGCCAGCGCTTCAAAGTCCAGGCCTTTCCAGTTGTCCGGGTAGACGCCGTGGATGTTGCCGATGCCGGCCGCCAGAAAATCGATGCCCAGGTCCGCAATGCGCTTGCACTCGTCGGCGTCGGCGACCTCGCCCATGCCAACCACGCCGTCCTCTTCACCGCCGATAGAGCCGACCTCGGCCTCGATGGACATGCCGTGCTCATGCGCCAGCGCCGCCAGCTCGGTGGTCTTGGCCACGTTCTCGTCGATGGGGTAATGGCTGCCGTCGAACATGATGGAGGTGAAACCGGCGGCGACGCAGGCTTTTGCGCCCTCATAGGTGCCGTGGTCCAGGTGCAGCGCCACCGGCACGGTGATGCCCAGGGCTTTGTCCATTGCCGCGACCATGGCCGCCACGGTGGTAAAGCCGGTCATATACTTGCCGGCGCCCTCGGACACGCCCAAAATGACCGGGGCTTTCATCTCCTCCGCAGTCAGCAGGACGGACTTTGTCCACTCCAGATTATTGATGTTGAACTGGCCCACCGCATAGTGGCCGGCCACGGCTTTTTTCAGCATTTCGCTCGCGTTTACCAGCATGATGCTTACCCCCATACTTCAATTTAAAAGGATTTTTGTCCTGTTACAGCCTGTCCGCTCTCCGGCTCAGTTCGTTAATTCTGTAACAGATTCATTATAACCGATACGCCCTGCAAAAACAAGGCGCGGGGCCCAAATTCCAGCCCCGCGCATCAAATTTTCCGCTATTTTTGCCCGCCGCCGTCCTCTTCCCCGGCCCGGTAGGCAAGATAGGAGTAAAGGCAGGGCACGCCTGCCAGCAGCGCCACCAGCGCCACCAGCGCGGCGAACAGCGGCTTCGGCGGCAGCAGGAAGCTGGCCCCCATAAACCCCAGCCCGCCCCAAAACCAAAGCGCCCCCGCCAGACGGTGGGTGCTGTGCCACACCCGCTCGCTGGCCAGCGTCCAAGGCGTGCGCAGCCCCATAAAATAATTGGGTTTGAACTTCGGCATATAGTTGCCCATAACGCAGAACAGCGCGCCCACCCCGGCCGGGATCAGCTTGTTCACCGACAGTGCGCCGGGCCGGTAGGCGCTGTAAAGGGTGATGGCGGCCATACCCAGCATGAACAGGTTGAACATCAGCCGGAACGCGCGATACGCGCCCCCAAAGCGCGGATAGTTGCGCCGTTTGGGGTCGATGCGGGGCAGCAGTACAAACAGCGCGTTGAGGCCCAGCGTCATCGCCGGGATCAAAAAAGCGGAGCTGCGCGTCCCCCAGCCGTCGATCTCCCCGGCCAGATCCCAGTGCAGGGGTATGCGCTCGGGCAGCGTGGGCAGGCAGCACAGCGCCAGCGCCAGCGGCAGCGCCGCCAGCACCCAGCACAACAGCTCGCTTCGGTTTTTCTTCATGCTGCCGCCCCCTCCCTCTCCGCGTTGGAAACACCTTTTTCCCCACTGCCCGGGCATCCGCCCCATCGGGGCGGCGGGACAAAAGCCAGCTCACTTTTCATGCCCGCCACCTCCCGTCAGAGACGCCGCCCAGCGGAAAATATCCTCCATCACAGAGGTGTCCAGCTCATAATAGATATATTTGCCCTCGCGCGCATCGTTCACCAGGCCCGCCTCTTTGAGACAGGACAAGTGGTGGCTGATGGTGGCCCCGGTGAGTCCCAGGCCCTCCCCCAGCTGCCCCGCGGTGAGCCGCCCTTTTCCCAGCCGCTGCAGGATCTCCCGCCGCGTGGGGTCGCTCAGGGCCTTAAAAGTCTGCTGCAGCGACATCCGCCCACCCCTTTCATTTAGACACTTCTCTAAACTTTATTATACCCCCGCGCCCGGAAAAGGGCAAGGCGATACAGCGCGGGCCCCCGGCGGATAAAACGCCCCCAAAAGGAAAAGATCGGTCCTGTTTGACATTTCCTCCCCCAGCCGTCCGGCCAGGGCCGCGCCCCCCGGACAGGCCGCTTTTTTGCGCTTGCGGTCAGGACAGCGCGCTCCCGGCCTGTCAGGCGCGGGAAAAGGGGCCCGAATTCCCTGCACGAGAGAAAGCGATGCGGGGAGATGTAATAAGCGTTATCCTCTTCCACAGCGATACCCCTGGCCGCCCCCGCCCTCCTGTCTGTCGCCCAAGCGGGGGCATTTGCCATTGTCAACGGCAGGCGCAGCCTGTTTCTCTTGACCGCAGCCGGGCGCGAACGCCTCTGCGGTTTTGGAACAGTAAAGAAATTGTGGATAAATTCACAGCTTTGTGCTATTATCGTTGAAATCGACAAAAAGCAATTTGTGTTTTAAATAATATACTCATATACTCTGAAATTCGTCCATCCCGTATCCTCATAGAACAATTTAAGTGTGGTGACATACTGAAATCCCATTTTTGAATAAGCTTTTTCCGCCGGAACATTGCCCTCCAAAACATCTAAACGAATGGTTTTGAGTTTTTGCTCTCGCGCCATCTCTATCACATTGCGGACCATTTCTTTCGCGAGCCCTTTTCCCGCATGGTCGGGATGGACCCCAAGCGCATGAATGACCAGCAGTTCGGGATCCTCTGCATCAACAGACCACTTCACTTCCTTGTACCCCTTGTTATATAGGTGATTCACTATCATACAAGCTTGTATCTGCGTATCATTTTCGATGAAATAAAGGTCACGGTTTTGAATGGATGTAATCAAAAATTCCTGCGTCGGATATATGTCCTTTTCCCACCCCGGGTCGAACTCTGTTTTTTCCATGATCTCTATTAAAGAATAATAAAAATTTCGAATATTTGTAAAATCCTTTTCCGCGGCACATTTCAATTTCATAATCGACGTCCTCTTTCGCTTATTAGTTTCAGATAAATTTGTGAGGAAAGTATCAGATGAATAGAGTTGGATTAGCGGCATATATCGCTGAAACTTATCATGCAGAGAAAGACTGCCCCTGGGCAAAATATCCAAATTATGAAGTTTTCCGTCATGCCAACAATCACAAATGGTTTGCCCTGGTGATGGATGTACCGAAAGTGAAATTAGGAGCACAGGGCGAGGGCCTTTTAGACGTTGTGAATCTCAAATGTGACCCCATCATGGTAGGTTCGCTGCGCTCAAGATCAGGTTTTTTCCCTGCCTATCATATGAATAAAGAAAGCTGGATAACGGTTGCTTTGGACGGCAGCGTGCCGGATGACATGATAAAGATGCTGCTTGACATGAGCTTTCATGCGACCGCTGCCACAATTAAGAAACGCAGGATCCCAGGGGATGCGCAATAGAGCCCAGCTTGTAAGGGCTTGAGAGCATCCCAACAAGTATTTTGCAGCGCAAAACACAAAAGCCGAACGCGGCAGATCTGGGTCTCCCCGCCGCGCTCCTCCATCAAAAAAGGCGGCCGCAGCCGCCTTTTTTTGATCTGTTCCTTTTTTTACGCGCGTTCAGCCCTCGTCTCCTGTGAGATAGACCAGGGCGATGGCGTCGGTGCCGGTGTTGCTGGTCACCGCCGCCCCCAGGCGGAAGATGCACTCCGGCGGATAGCCCATGGCCTCCTCACACAGCCTGGACAGCTGCCGCGCGTCCCCGTGCCGGTCCGACGCGCCTTTGGTCGCGCCCACCATATAAGGGCTGCGCTCGCCCGCGTGGGCTTTCATGTGGGCGGTGAGGGCCGGCAGCATTTTGGCGTCGCCGCGCACTTTCTGCGCCACCCGGGTCCCGCCCTGGATCAGGGTGATGACCGGCCGCAGCCCCATCAGCTCGCCCGCAAACGCCGCCGCTGCGGAGATGCGCCCGCTGCGCTTGATGATCTTGAGGCTGTGCACCGACAGCACGATCTCCACCCGGGCAAACCGCGCTTTCAGATAGTCCACCACGTCCGCCATCTCCGCGCCTGCGGCCAGTTTTTCCGCCGCCCGGATCACAAAGCGGCCGTACCCCATCGAATAGGTATGGCTGTCCACAATGGAGATGCGCATGCGGCTGTCCGGGTGGGCGTCGCCGTATTCGGCCGCGGCAAACAGCGCGTTGTTGTAGGTGCTGCTGCCGCCGGAATTGATGGCCACATACAGCAGTTCTTCCACCCCCGCCGCGTCGTAGGCGGCAAATTTTTCCTCAAACGTCATGGGGGTGATCTGGGCGGTCGTGGGCATCCCCTGCGCTGCGTCCAGCAGCTCATAGAAGCGGTCGGGGGTCAGGTCCTCCCGCTCGGAATACTCCCGGCCGTCCAGCATGATGGCAAAGCTCAGGATATCGATCTTGTTTTTTTCTGCCAGCTCCTGCGGGATATCACAGGCGGAATCGGTCATCACCGCATATTTTCTCATCCCTTTGCCGAGCCTCCTTCCGTCTCCTGTGCGCCGGGGTCGTCCGCCCAGTCAAAGGCGGTCAGCTCTCCCGCCTCTTTCAATCCCTCAAAATCCCACTGCCGCAGCGCCTCATAGGCCGCGATGGCGACCGTATTCGACAGGTTCAGGCTGCGGGCGTGCGGGTGGACCAGCATGGGCAGCCGGACGCAGGCCTCCTTGTTGGCGAACAGCAGCGGTTCCGGCAGGCCGCGGTCCTCCCGGCCAAAGACCAGATAGGCCCCGTCCGGGTAGGCCACGTCGCTGTAGCATCGCTGTCCCTTGGTCGTGAAATAGTAAAAGGGGCCGGCGTTTTTTTCAAAAAATTCCGGCAGGCTGTCGTAAAGGGTCACATCCAGCAGGTCCCAGTAGTCAAGGCCCGCCCGCTTGAGCTGTCTGTCCGTGATGGTGAAGCCCATCGGCCCCACCAGGTGCAGCCGCGCCCCGGTCACCGCGCAGGTGCGGGAGATGTTGCCGGTGTTCTGCGGGATCTGCGGCTCTACCAGCACAATGTTCAGCGTGCCCATGACGGCTCCTCCCTCGGCGGCAGCAGCTCGCCCAGCAGCGGCTCAAACTCCAGCCCAAAGCGCGGGTCGCGCCGGGCGGCAAAGGTTGCCCTGGCGGCGTTTTCCGTAAAGCGCAGGGCCAACTCGGCGGCGCTCTGCAGCGCATTGCCGCGCAGCAGCGCCCCGGTGAGCACGGCGCAGAACAGGTCCCCGGTGCCGGGATACGCCGCGTCCACATAGCTGCAGCGCAGCGTGAAATGCTCCCACGCAGCCTCGCCCCGGCCCACGCAGACGGTCTGCCCGTCCTCCAGGGGAACGCCCGTGATCACCACCCGGGCCCCGTACTGCCCGGCAAGGCGCTCGCAGAGCTCCTCCGCCTGATGGAGGCCATAGCGCTCCTGCGGCTGCTCCCCAGCCAGCAGGGCCGCCTCGGTGGCGTTGGGGGTCAGCAGGTCCGCCTCACGGCAAAGGGCCTGCATGGCCCCCACCATCTCGGGCCCAAAGCCGCCGTACAGGCGGCCGTTGTCCGCCATGGCCGGGTCGGTCACCCGCAGGGCCGCACCGCAGCGGCGCAGCTCGTCCGCGGCGACCGCCGCCTGCTGCGGCGAACAGAGGTACCCGGTATACACCGCGTCAAAGGCGATCTCCTGGGTGCGGTAGGCCTGCAGCGCCGCGGAAAAAAATGCGGTGGCGTCCAGCCGCTCCACCGGCGCAAAACCGCCGGTGTGGGTCGAAAGCAGGGCCGTGGGCAGCGGGCAGCATTGATACCCCATCACCGACAGCACAGGGGAGACGACTGCCAGGCTGCTGCGCCCCACAGAGGACAGGTCCTGGATACAAAGGATGCGTTTCAAACTTTCACCTCTCGGTTCTATCGCGGGCCGCGCCCTCTCCGGGCAAGGGGCGCGGCTGAAAAAGTCCTGCAAAAAGGTCGTTGACAAACATTATACCTCACCGGGGGTGAAAACGGAATACTTTTTTGCCGCTTTCGAGAAGGAAAGGGTCTGACAATAATCCCCTGTTTTCGCGCCGCATACGCCCGCCGCACCGGGACAGACTAACGGTAGACCGGCCCCGCCCCTGTACAGCGCGGGGCATCAAGCAAAGGAGGAACGGCAAATGTATCACGACAATGGCGGTATGTTCAAAGGCGCGGCCCTGGGCCTCGTCACCGGTATCGCGGCGGGCGCCGTGGGCGCCTGTCTGGCCAGCGAAAACAAACGCGAGCTGAAAAAGATGATGAAAAAAGCGGAAAAAGGCGCGGTGAAAGCGCTGGACCATCTGGACGCGCTCAAGAGATAAAAACGGCGGGCTCCGCCGCTTTTCTGTGCGCCCGCCGGGGAGTGGGCTCTCCCGCTGTGCCCCGGCTTTTCCCCGGGACGCCCGCTCTGCCGGGCGTCCCGGGGATCTTTTATTTTGCCGCTGCCCGGCCCGGGCAGCGGCTGCGCGCAAAGGGCGCTCCGCACTGTTCTTCTCCTGCGCCGGGCGCTTTCCATCAGAACCGGGTGAAACTCCCCGGCCCCTGCCGGGACGGCGGCGCTCCGCCCCCGGACGCACCGCAGAAAAGCCGGAGGCGGACCTTTTTTCTTTGTCTTATTTCACTAAAAATCTGTTTTTCTTTCTTTTTCTTCTGTGACCCTTTATAATAAGAGGTAAGAAAGCCATTTGTCCGCCTTTGGGGAACTGGCCCCGTCTTTTTACCGCTGTAGCAGAGGAGTTTGCAGTCATGAAAAAGAAAGTTTTATGCCTGGGCGCCGCCCTTCTTCTATCCTTTTCACTTCTGCTGGAGGGCTTTGCCGCCCCGCTCTCCCTCGCCGACGCGGACGCCTCCTCCGGCGACACCGCTTTCTCCGACGCAGAAAACGGCCCGGCCCCTGTCTTTTCTCCTCTTCCAGAGGCTTCGCCGGCCATGTCCGGACCCACGGCTTCCCCGCCGGAAACTTCGCCCTCCCCGCCGCCCGACGGCAGCCAGACCGTCCCGCCCGGCGAAAATACCCTGCCCGGCGGCGAGACGGCCGCGCGCTGTGAGGTCTGCGGCGGCCTGCTGGCCGACGGCGTTTGTCCGGTCTGCAGCGCGCCCGCCGTTTTCCTCTCAGAGACCGATGCGGCCGATGAGGACCGGCTTGTGCTGACGCCCGGCCTGCCGTCCGGCGCCCTGCAGGAGGACGGCTCTTACCGGCTGGGCTATACCTACTCGCTGCGGTTCGACCTGGATCTTCAGCAGATGACCGCCCCCAGCCTGCGCATCCTTTTGCCGGACACCGTCCAGCTCCAGGACTATCCCCGGCAGGACGACTCCACCCTGGGCAGCAATTTCACCTCCGTGACCGTGGAGACGGACGGGGATACGGGCAGCACGGCGCTGACCTACTGTTTTTCCAGCACGGCGACCAAGATCGGTTTTGAGGTTTTTCTCACCCCTCTTTATCAGATCGCGGACAAAGAGCTTTTCACGGTGGACGCACAGCTGTGCGAGGGGGACGCCGTGACTGCGGAAAAATCGCACAGCCTGACCGCCTACAACTGGACGGTCCGGGAGCCCACCCTTTACGGGTCCGCTTCTCTCAGCGGCACCCTGTATCCGGGCGTCCCCTGCGACCTCAATTTTAAGCCTTATTTTTATTTGCCAGCCCACAGCCCGGAGCTGTCCGCCCCCTTTTACCCGCTCACCGGCGTCACCTATACCGTGCCGCTGCACGACGCCGCCCTGCCCGGCACCGGCACGGGCGACGCTTTCGTCCCGCTGGCCGACGGCCAGACCTATACCGCGGACGGGGTGCGCTATTCCTATCTGTCCAGCTATGAGTACGCGCCCGGCAAAACCTGCAAGGCGCTGCGCTACACGCTGGATAAGGACCTCTCGCAATTGGTGCCCTCTTTTTCCAACTCTTCTGGCACCTGTTTTACTTACATGCCGGCGCTCACCATCCGCCTGGAGGCAAAGGACCTGCCCGACCTGACGATCACGAGCCGCACCTACCGGTCCCCTGAGGGCTCCTATCTTCAGATCACCGCCCCGCACGACGGCGGGACGGTCACACTGAGTAAAGGGCAGTCGTCCAGCTCGTTTTCTCTGAAACTCTACGATCTGTCGCAGGACTACGACGTCACTGCGTCCTATTCAGCCACGCTGCTGCCCAGCAGCACCGGCTACGCCTACTGCTCGCCTGTGAACAGGACCTCCTTTGCCATGCGGGATGCGGTGCTTGCCGCCCAGATCGCCCCGGAGATCTCCTGCCAGAGGCTGGAGCTTGTTCTGCCGTGGGAATTGGGGCTGGGAGAGGTGACGCTGCAGTATACCACCCGCAAGCAACCGGACCCCACCGAGCCGCAGCCCTTGACCGCTCTGGACGAGGCGGTCGTCCTGCCGCCGGGGGACAGCTTCACCGGCTACACGCTGCGTTTCCAGCGGCTGCCGGGCAACAGCATGCTCACCTCCAGCAATTGCTGCGTCCGCGCCTATGTCCACAGCGACGCGGGCAACGGTTTGAACGGTGCGTACAGGAACATCGTCTCCAGCCTGTCCTTCGCCTCCCTGGAGGGGTCTGACCACATCCCGGTAAAAAAGAGCTCCACCTCTTTCTTTTACATTTATGATCAGATCACCGCGCCCCTGCAGCTGGGCGCCGGCGCCCTGGAAAATCTGAAGATCGGCAGCAGCTTTTACCTCGAGGCCCAGGTCGTTCCCTCCGGCTCTTCCGCACAGGATCAGGAATTTTATCTGGTGATGCCCAGCGGGTATCTGTTCTCCGGCCTCACCTCCCCCGGCGGCCACTATCAGCTCACCACCTCGCCCTGGAGCGAGGGCCAAACGCTGTATGCGCTGCGCTACCAGGGCAACAGCGCCTCGGACGGCAGGGGCTACGTGCGGTTCAACTTCACCGTCGGCCCGGCCGTGGACACGGGCGGCGGGCCCGTGCAGCTGCCCACGGCTTTTTACGGCAAAAACAACCACCCGGAGTACCCCACCGCCGCGGGCGCGGACACCGTTGCCGCCGGGCCCCTGACCGCCGATTTCAACGGAGACGGCACACCGGAGGAGCGGGACGATCTTTTTGCCTGTACCAAAAAATTCTCCCTGACCTTTCAATACATGCAGGCGCTTTCTTTCTCCGCCTATCTGACCTCCACCAACGGCAACACCACCGGCGCCGCCGGGGACTACCGCTACTGTGACGAGGGCGTTTATCGGGTCTATGTCAGCAACAGCCTGCAGAAAGCTCAGACGCTCTCCGAATTGACCCTTACCATCCCGCTCCCGCGCGCCGGGACGGCTAAAAGCGCTTTCGACGTGGTCCTCACCGGGGAAGCGGACGTGGAGGGGACGCTGTGGGACGGCGTCCAAAAGCTTTACAGCACGGACAACGGCGCGACCTATGGCCCTGCCCCTGCCCCCGATCTGCTCTCCGAGGTGACCCATGTAAAGCTGGTCTGCAGCGGGCAGCGGCTGGTCGAGGTAAACCAAAGCGCCGTCGCCTACCTGCCTTTCGCGGTCTCTTTTCCCGCCTCGGCCAAAAAGGGGGACGTCAGTCTTTTTGCCGCCCAGCTCTCTTATTCCCTGGGAGATACGCCCGTCAGCGCCGCGCTGCCCGCCTGCACCCTTTCCGCCGTCCCCGCCGCCCTGGAGGGCCGCATCTACTACGACGACAACGGAAACGGACGCTATGACGACGGCGAGACCGTCGTCTCCAACAACGTGGTTTCTCTTTATACGGGGGCAGGCAGTTTTCTGGGCTCCTCTTTCAACCAGCCCTATGCGCTGGAGTTTGTCGCGCCCGGCAGTTATCAGCTGCGGTATACCAAGCGCAGCGGCGACCGCTTTGGCGAGGGCTCACGTTTTTCATTTGACGGCAACGACGCCTCCGCCGCGGTCACCGTCACCCGCGAGACATCCCTGTCCGACCTCACAGGCTATGACCTGGGGCTGCGGCGGCCCCGCGAACTGTCGGCGGCCGGGGTCCGGCTAGTGGAGATCAAATCCCCGCAAAAGCGGCTTGCCCCCACCGTCAGCCCTGCCCTGGCGCAGGGAGAAACGCTTCTTTACCAGAGCAGTGATCCCTCCGTGGCGGCCGTGGACGCCGACGGCGTCGTCACCTATGTCTCCCCCGGCCAGGCCAAGATCCTCATCACCGCCCCAAACACCGCCGCGTTCTCAAAAGACGCCCCCACCGTCAGCCTGGAGGTCGCCGTCACCTGCGAGCCCTCCGGCTGCCTGTACGCAGCCTCCCCCTCTCTGACGCTGAAAAGTGGCTCCGCCTACGGCCCTGACACCGCCGAGCCGATCATCATCCCGGCCGACGACGCGCAGTTGAAGCTCTATTACTCCGCGAAGGAAAACCCGGGAAGCGGCAATTACTGCAACGAAGCGCACGATCAGCTCAAGACCCTCTCTCTCACCGTGGCCGACGCGGGCTCCACCGGCGCCGTGCTGCAGGGGACGGCAAGCGCCTCTTCCTCCGGCACGGTCAGCCTCGCGGTCAGCAGCACCCGCTATCTGACCCTGTCGGACAGCGGCACGGTGCGGCTGCGCCTCACTCTGGACAACGGGCACGGCGTCCAGATCCCCGCTGTGGAGCGCACCCTGCAGGTCGTCAAACAGCAGCGGGTGAATTTTTCCCTCTCAGCGCCGTCCGACCTCGTCTATGACGGCACCTCCAAAACGGCCCAGGCCGTGCCCAGCCTGGACGCGGTGGAGGAGTCCGACTATACCCTGATCTACCGGCGCGGCGGGGTCATCACGGACCCCGTTGAACCCGGTGTTTACACGGTCAGCGTCCGGGTGGACAACGGGGCCTATCTGCTGGGAGAGGTGAGCGGGACGTCCTCTTTCACCATCGCCAAAGCCCCGCCCGTCACCGGGCTGCCCACCGCCGCAGCCATCACCTACGGCTCCTCTCTTGCAGCTTCGGCCCTGACGCCGCCCACCGCATCCGGCCTGACAGCCGGCACCTATCGCTGGAAAACGCCCGACACGGTGCCGGACGCGGGCAGTGAGGCCTTTGAGGTCCTTTTTACCCCCGACGAAGCCGGGCGCTACGCCTCCGTCACCCTGAGCGTCCCGCTTCTGGTACGGCCCCGGGCCCTGCTGGCCTCACCGTCCGCCGTCACGCTGAAAAAGCAGTATGACGGCACACCCACAGCCGCGGTCTCCGCCGTGCCCCTCAATCTCTTGGACGGGGACGACCTTGTCCTGTCCGCTTCTGCGGCCTACAATGACAAAAACGTGGGCAGCGCCAAAACCATCACGGTGACCTATGAGATCGACGGGCAGGATGCGCACAATTATACCGCGCCTGCAAACGCCGTCCTGACCGGTCAGGGCGAGATCACGCCGCTGCCGCTGGCAGTGACCGGCGCATCGGCGGCAGACCGGCTTTACAACGGCACCACCGCGGTCACGGTGTCGGGCGGCGTTCTCAGCGGGGTGCTGCCCGGCGACCAGGTCTCTCTCGCCGGTTCCCCGGTGGGCAGCCTTGCGGACGCGGACGCCAGCCCCCTGCCCAAAGACGTGACGGTCAGCGGCTATGCCCTTTCGGGGGCGGACAGCGCAAACTATCTGCTGCTGCAGCCCACCGGCCTCACCTGCCAGATCTCGAAAGTGCCCCAGTCCTTACAGGGCGCCTCGTCCTGCGCTCTGGACGCCGCGGGGGACACCCTGCCTGTTTCCCGGCTGGGCGTTTTCAGCACCGCAGCTTCCCCGGGTTCTCTTATCTATGAGGTGATACAGGGAGCGGACCTTCTCGCCATCCGCGGGGAAGAACTGATCATCCTGGGCGAGGGAACGGTCACGCTGCGCATACGGGCGCCGGAGACGGCCAATTACCTGGCCGCGGAAAAGGAGATCACCCTGACGATCCGCCGCGTGGCGGCGCCCGCCGCTCCTCCCGCCCCGGACGTCCCGGCCCCGGCACCGGCGCGGCCGGCTGCCGGTCAGGCCCGGAACGGCGCCGCCCCCGCCGCAGAGAGCCGGCCTGCAGCCGGCGAGGATGGGGATGCCGGCCCGGCCGGCCGTCAGGAGCCCGCCCCTTCTCCGGGACCGGCCGCCTCGCCGGCGCCCTCTGCCCCGACGGAGCCCTCCCCCACAAAAAAGATGATCCTGGCGGACCTGCTGCTGGCCGCGGGCTGCATCGTCCTGCTGATCCTGGCTTTCAAAAAACACCGCAGCCTGCTTTTCCCCGCAGCGGCCGTCCTGCTCTCGGCGCTTTTGCTCGTGTGCACCCAGGGCCCCGGCGGCTGGCAGCTCGCCGATCTCTCCACGCTGCCGCACCTTCTCCTGTTTGTTCTCTCAGGCGCTGCTTTTCTGCCCCGGAGGCGCTAAAGCGCCGGCGGCTGGGCAGCGCAAAAAAACGACCGCCGCCCCCGGCAAAGCTCCCCACCCGGCGGTCTGTAAAAAAATGCAGGGACAGGGTACTGCGCCCTGTTCAAGGAGGAAACCACCATGCTGATCGACCTGACCCTGCGGGTGACCCCGGCCCTGGCCGCGGACGCCCAGGGCCGTGAAAAAAAGGCGCTCACCGGGCATCTGGGCACCCACTTTGACGTGATGGACCGGGAGTTCCCGCTGGACTATGTGCGCAGGCAGGGCGTGTTTTTCGATGTTTCAGCCCTGCGCGGCCAGGAGATCGAGCCGGAGGACGTGGATCTCTCCCTGCTGGAGCCGGGGACGTTCGCCGCCTTTTACACCGGCTTTCTGGACGAAGCGGGCTACGGCACCGCCGCCTATTTCAAACAGCATCCCCAGCTCTCGCAGGCGCTTATCAGCGCCCTGCTGGAGCGCCGCGTCTCCCTGATCGGGGTGGACTGCGCCGGCATCCGGCGCGGGCCCGAACACACGCCGGCGGACCAGCGCTGCGCAGACCGCGGGACTTTTGTAGTCGAGAACCTCTGCCGGCTGGACCGCGTGCTGGAGGGGGACCCCACCGCCCGCTGCGTCGTCCACACCTATCCCATGAATTTTTCCGGCATGACCGGCCTGCCCTGCCGGGTGGTGGCGGAACGGTAGCCCGCCAAAAAGCGGGAGGCGGCCGGGGCGCAGCCCCCGGCCGGCAAAAATAAAAGTGAAGAGATCGGCCTCTTCCCCCGCCGGGGGCGGGTGCGCCTGCGGGCGCGGGGCCGATCTCTTCACTTTTATTTTTGGGGTCCCTGTTTTCTTTTTCAGCCCGGCTTTGCCGGCCTGCCGCCGGCCGTTCGGGCTGCCGGTCAGATGATGCGCACCCGGATGCAGCCCTCCAGGCCCTTGAGACGCGCCACCACGCCGCCGCCCACGTTGCCGGAGACGTCCAGCATGGTATAGGCCACGTCCCTGCGGCTTTTGTTTACCAGATTTTCGATGTTCAGCCCTGCCTCGCTGGCCGCGCCGGTGATGCCGGACAGCATACCGGGCACATTTTTGTGCAGCACGCAGATGCGGCTGCCGCCTACCCGGGGCAGCTCCACATTGGGCAGGTTCACACTGTTGTGGATGTTGCCGTTGAGCAGATAATCCCTCAGCTGATCCGCCGCCATGACGGCGCAGTTCTCCTCGCTCTCCGGCGTGGAAGCGCCAAGGTGGGGCAGCGCCACCACGCCCGGCTCGCCCAGCAGCTCCTCGGTGGGGAAATCACAGACATAACAGCCCACCCGGCCGGTGCGCACCCCTGCCAGCAGGGCGCCGTTGTCGACCAGCTCGCCGCGGGCAAAGTTGACGATGCGCACCCCCTGCTTCATCTGGGCAATGGCTTCGCTGTTGATCAGGCCAACGGTGTCCTTGGTCACCGGCACGTGGACCGTGATGAGGTCGCACTGGCTGTACAGATCGTTCAGGTTGACGCAGTGGATGACGTTGCGGGAGAGGTTCCAGGCCGCCTCCACCGAGATATAGGGGTCGTAGCCGTAGACCTCCAGCCCCAGATGGGTGGCGACGTTCGCCACCTTGACGCCGATGGCCCCCAGGCCGATGACCCCCAGGCGCTTGCCCGCCAGCTCGGGGCCGACAAAGCGGCTCTTGCCCTTTTCCACCAGCTTGGCGACGGCGTCCCCCTCGCCCTTGAGGCCCCCGACCCAGTCCAACGCCGGGGCCAGGTTGCGGCAGGCCATGATCAGCCCGGCGATCGTCAGCTCTTTCACCGCGTTTGCGTTGGCGCCCGGCGTGTTGAAGACCACCACGCCGCGGGCAGTGCACTGTTCGACGGGGATATTGTTGGTGCCCGCGCCCGCCCGGGCGATGGCCAGCAGGCTTTCGGGCAGCTCCATCTCGTGCATGTTCTGGCTGCGCACCAAAATGCCCGCCGGGGCCTCCACATCGTCTGCGACATGGAACAGGCTGCTGGACAGCCGCTCCACCCCCTTGGGGGAAATGCTGTTCAGGGTCAAAATCTCCTGCATTTTTCTCACCCGTTCTCCCTTTCAAATTCTCGCATGAACTCCACCAGTTTTTCCACGCCCGCGCGCGGCATGGCGTTGTAGATGGAGGCGCGCATGCCGCCCACCAGCCGGTGGCCTTTCAGGTTCACCAGGCCCGCCTGCTCCGCCTGGGCGCAGAACTTTTTGTCCAGCTCCGGGCTGGGGCTGGTGAAGGTGACGTTCATCACGCTGCGGTATTTCTTCTCCACCGGGTTGGTGAAAAACTCCTGGCTGTCCAGATAGTCATACAGCAGGGCGGCTTTCTCGTTGTTGCGCTTTTCCATCTGCGCAAGGCCGCCCACCTCGTCCTCAATGTAGTGCAGCACAAGGCCCATCATATAAATGCACCAGCAGGGCGGGGTATTGTACATGCTGTCCGCGTCGATGATCGTCTTGTAATTGAGCATCGTGGGCACGCTCTCCGCCGCGCGGCCCAGCAGGTCCTCCCGCACGACGGCCACCGCCATACCGGCCGGGGCAACGTTTTTCTGCACGCCGAAATAGAGCAGCCCATACTTTGAAACGTCGGTGGGGCGGGAGAGGATGCAGCTGCTCATATCCGCCACCAGGGGCACCCCCTCCACCTGGGGCAGCTCCGCATAGCGGGTGCCGAAGATGGTGTTGTTTTCACAGATGTGGAGATAGCTGGCGTCCTTTGAATAATCGATGGCTTTCACGTCCGGGATATAGGTGAAATTTCTGTCCTTGCTGGAAGCGACTATCCGCGCCTCGCCGAACTTGGCGGCCTCTTCGGCGGCCTTTTTTGAAAAGTTCCCGGTGACGATATAATCCGCTTTGCCGGTGGTCATCAGGTTCAAGGGCACCATGGCGAACTGGGTGGAAGCGCCGCCCTGAAAAAAGCCCACCTTATAATTTTCGGGGATGGCGAGCACCCGCCGCAGGGAGGATTCCACATCGCGGATGATGGCGTCGTACACGCTGGAGCGATGACTCATCTCCATCACAGATTGACCGCTGCTCCCGTACTCCAAAAGCTCGCTCTGCGCTTTTTTGAGCACGCTCTCGGGCAGCATTGACGGGCCCGCGCTGAAGTTGTACACTCTGGCCATTTTCGTTCTCCCTCCGGATGATCCTGTTTTTTCGCGCCGGGTCAGGCGGGCGCGGCGCCTGTACGGCGGGCGGCCCGGGGACCGGGCCGCCCATCCTGTACTTTTTATTGTACCGAATTTCCCGCGCGAAAAATACGGCAAAACTGTAAGAAAAGCGGCGGGGATTCCGCCGCTTTTTTTGATAGCCCTACAAATGTGTTTTGCGCGCGCACACTTTCAGGAAAACCACTTCAATACTCTATGCCCCTGCGCGCCCCGATCCCGTGCTCATAGGGATGCCGCTCAGCGGTAAAGCGGGTGATGTAATCCGCCAGCCCGAACAGCTCCACATCCGGCCGGTGCCCGGTGATCACCAGCTCCAGCCCGGCGGGCTTTTCGCGCGCCAGCTGCAGCAGCTGCCGCCGGTCCAGCACCCCAAGGTCCATGGCGGTCAGGGCCTCGTCCAGCACCAGCAGGTCCAGCCCGGGGGCCGCCAGGGCCGCAGCGGCCAGGTTGGCGTTTTGCACCCGCGCGGCCTCGGCCTGCTCTGCGGCGCTCATCTGAAAGATGAATTTATCGCTCTGCGGCGGTGCGGACACCCGCACCCCCAGCTTTGCCAGCGCGGCCTGCTCGCCGCTGGCGCGCCCCTTTAAAAACTGAAAAAAGCCCGCCCGCAGCCCCTGCCCGGCGGCGCGGGCACACAGGCCCGCCGCCGCGGTGGTCTTGCCCTTGCCGTCGCCGTAATAGATCTCCACCAGGCCGCGCTCCATGGCCTCCGCCTCCTCCCGGCCCCCGGCCGGCGCTTTTGCAAAAAGTGTACGCGGACAGAATGGAAAAGTCAACCGCCGCACGGCGCTGTTTCGCCCGCCGCACGGCGGCCGCGCGCCTCTTTTGGAGCGCCTTGGCGCACTGGATCATTTTTTGGCAGTAATGCTTTCCAAAAAAGGGAAAAGATGATATAATATGTAAAATAGCTTTATTTTTTAATCATTTGATCTATTTTTTGTAGGATATGGCCAAACGGCCGAAAGGAGCATAAAGATGGAACTTCGAAAAAAAGTGATTTTGGACGTGGACACCGGCTCGGATGACGCGGTGGCTCTGCTGCTCGCCATCCTCTCGGGCAAACTGGACATCCTGGGCGTGACCGTGACCTGGGGCAATCGCTGCGTGGAGGACTGCGTCGCCAACACCCTGCAGGTGGTGGAGCTGGTGGACGCGGGCATTCCGGTCTATCAGGGCTGTCCCGCGGCCATGGTGCGCGAGCTGACCCCGGGCCGCGTGGCAAACAACCCCGTCAACCGCATCTCCATCGTGGAGGACGGCGTGGAGTACTCGATCCACCCTGCAAAAATGCCCATCCCCGACGCGGTGGGCAAACCGGAGCCCATCCACGCCTGCACCTTCCTGATCGACGCCGTCAAAAAAGCGGACAGCAAAGTGACCCTTATCCCTGTGGGCCCGGCCACCAATATCGGCATGGCGTTCCGCATGGACCCCTCGATCGCTGAAAACATTGAGGAAGTCGTCTTTATGGGCGGCGCGGTGAACATGGGCAACGCCACCGCCGTGGCCGAGGCCAACTTCTTCCACGACCCGGAGGCGGTGAAGATCGTGCTGGATTCCGGCGTGAAAGTGCGCATCGTGCCGCTGAACGCCACTCACTCGGCCATGCTGACGCTGGAGGACGCCGACGAACTGATCGGCCTTGGCACCCGGGCGGGCAAGCTGGCCGGCGATATGGTCAAGACCCGGGCGGCGGCCAGCCTGCGCATGGGGTCCACCGACGGCAAAGCCGAGCCCATCCACGACGCGCTGGCGGTGGCCTGGGTGCTGGACGAAGCGGTCATGCTGGACGCGCGGCGCCAAAAGTGCGATATCGACATCAGCGGGGGCGCGGCCGACGGCCAGCTGATCGTGGACCAGCGCAGGGGAAATGACGAGAGTTCCAACACCGTCGTGGCCTACAAGGCGGACAAGGACAGGTTCTTCGCCATGCTCAAAGAGGCGCTGGCCAGGGGGCCGAAGATCTGAACCGGCGGCGCCGGGCCCTTTTATACACGAGTTCCCGCATGGGGCATCCCTGCGGCGCAGGCCGCCTGCGCCTTTTTCTGCGGGCGCGGGTACTGGCGGGGCAGGCTGACAAAAAACAGCGGGATCTTCTCGGATGCGCGTCCGCGCGGGCAGCTGCCTGCGCGGACGCGCATCCGCTTTTTGCGGACCTTTTTGCGCCGTCCCTACAGCCGCTTGTCCCCCTGGCTGCCCGGCGCGGTAGGACGAGCTCCCAGCCCTGGCGCCAGGCCCGCGCCGGCCGCTTATTCCCCCGTCTGTCCGGCGCAGTAGTCCCCGTACCCATAGGGGATGATCTCCAGCGCCTCCACTGTGCCGTCCCGCATCAGGCTGGCGGCGCTGGTCTGCACCGCAAAGCCGCAGCCGGGGTCGCAGGCCCATTGCTGCGGCGCGCGGCGGGGCACGGCGTGCATGGCCAGGGCGGTCATGATCAGTCCCCCATGGGTGACCACCGCGGCCTCCGGCGTATCGCTGCGCACCATATACTCGCAGAGTTTTTCCAGCACTCCGCCCGCCCGCTGGGCAAAGGCCGCCCCGCTCTCGCCGCCCGGCGGGGTCAGCTGCTGCGCGGGGTCGAGCCAGCGGTGATAGACCGGGTCCTGCTGCAGCTGTTCCACCGTTTTGCCCTCGAACTCCCCAAAGTGGATCTCCCGCAGATCCTCGATGCCGATTTGGCGCACGCCCGGGTAGAGGATATCGGCGCTCTGCCGCGCGCGCAGCAGCGGGGAGACAAAGACAAGGCCCGCGCGGGGATATTCAAAATCTTCCCGCAGGCGGTCCAGCTGCGCGGCCCCCTCGTCCGACAGCGGCAGGTCGGTGCCGCTGCCCGCATAAACGCCGTTGAAATTCGCCTCGGTCAAACCGTGGCGCAGCAGGTACAATTTGAACGTTTTCATAGTTCCCCCAAAATTTAACGTCGTTTTTTGACGTTTTTTCTTATTTACAATCTGTTTTTTCTGTTTTATAATTTACAATACGTTGTCTGACTTTTTTGCGGCCGCAAGGGGGCCGCAGCGGTGGGAAAAGGGGTTTGTATTCATGTCACAGGACTTCAGCCGTATCATCACACTGCTGCGCAAAGAGCGCGGCATCACCCAGAAAGAGGCCGCGGCGCACCTGGGGGTCTCTCAGGCGCTGCTGTCCCACTACGAAAAGGGCATCCGCGAGTGCGGGCTTGACTTTGTGGTGCGGGTGGCTGATTTCTACAACGTGTCCTGCGATTACCTGTTGGGCCGCAGCGCCGACCGCAGCGGCCTGACCCTGAAAGTGGAAGACCTGCCCGGCCCGGAGAGCGCCAAAGACGGCATCTACCGCGGCAGCCTGCTGCCCACCCTCAACAAAAAGCTGATCGCAAACTCGCTCAACATCCTGTTCGACAAGCTGAACAGCTGCCCCAACAAAGGGCTGGTGGGCGAGATCAGCGGCTACCTGATGCTGGCCGTTTACCGCATGTTCCGCCTGCTCTACGGCTCCAACCCCAAAAACGCCCCGGTGCTGTTCAGCGTACCGCGGGAGGTCTGCGGCGGCTATGCCGAAGCGGAGATGGCGCGGGCGGCGGCGAATACCAAGGCCATTCTGTCCGGCCAGGACGTCGGTCTGGGCGACCCGGTCAAGGACACCGGCAGCTTTGCCATGACCACCGAGAGCCTCTCGCGGGAATATCCCCTCTATGCCACCAGCCTGCTGAACCTGATCAAGGCCAGCGAGCTGCGGATGAAAGGGCCGGAGAAAAAGCCCGCCGAACGCCGCGGGGAAAAGGGCTGAAGCGGCTGTTGGGCCCACGAACAGTTTAGCACATTGCGCTGAGAAAACAAAGGCCCTGCGGCCCCGCCGCGGGCCAGAGCCGCAGACAGACGGAGCAGGGCTCCGTCTGTTTTTTTAGTTTTTCGGGCGCTTCCCGCAGCGGTTCCCCCACGCGGGTAAAAAGCAGCGGGTTGCCGGTGAGTGCGCCCGCTGTGGCCCCCAGTGGGCCTCCCTGCCCCACAGGCGGCCTGTGCACTGGTGAAAAAGGCAGTCTTTTCGGCCGGCCGGTACGCCGCCGGCTGCGGCTGGCCACGACAGAGTGCCCTTACCCCGGCGAAAAAACACAAGACAGCGCGCTGCAGCCGCGCTGCGGGCCCGCCGCGCCCTGAGGGCTTGCCGCACAGACAAGCAAAGCGTCCGGGCCAAGATCTCCCGGACGCGCACAGAAAACCGTGATAAACGGATACGCTCTTTTTTATCTCGATGGCCACGCCCTCACCGCTTGCGCGGCAACCGGGCGCATGGCCGAAAAATAGCCCTGCGGCTATTTTTTATTGCTCCGCAATAAAAAACAACTTATTTCGATTCGCCGTGGCCTGAGGACAGGCCACATGGCTACTAAAAAATAGCCTCCGGCTATTTTTTATTGCTCCGCAATAAAAAATAACTTATTTCGATTCGCCGTGGCCTGAGGACAGGCCACATGGCTACTAAAAAATAGCCTCCGGCTATTTTTTATTGCTCCGCAATAAAAAATAACTTATTTCGATTCGCCGCGGCCTGAGGACAGGCCACATGGCTACTAAAAAATAGCCTCCGGCTATTTTTTATTGCTCCGCAATAAAAAATAATTTATTTCGATTCGCCGTGGCCTGAGGACAGGCCACATGGCTACTAAAAAATAGCCTCCGGCTATTTTTTATTGCTCCCCGCGCAGCTCGCTGCGGCAAGAAGCGCAGACGCAGCGGCCCTTGAACTCCTCCACGCCCTGGTCGCTGCCGCAGAAGATGCAGACCGGCTTACAGGCTTTGAGGATGATGCTGTCCTCCTCCACATAGATCTCCAGCGGCGAGCCGTCTTCGATCTCCATGGCACGGCGCAGCTCGATGGGCAGCACGATACGGCCCATATCGTCGACTTTTCGTACAATTCCAGTGGATTTCATCTCAGTAAAATTCCCTCCCTTGTTCCTTGGTGGTTCCATTCCATATGAACTCATCTTCATCTTGGAGAAAAACGATTCCTCTTATCGACAAAATCATTTTTCTTACACGTTTAAAATACCATATCCCCCCTTATATGTCAATAATTTCCAGTTGGAAAATTTTGGTTTTTTGTTCTTTTTTGTGACCTCCAAAAAACGTTTCCCTATATATCGCAAGATCTTGCTTTTTACGGCAAAATTCGCGGATTCCCGCCGTTTTCGCCGAGCAATTTTTCTAAAGTCACAAGATCTATACTTTTTGACAAAATATCGCTTTTTTCCGAAAGCTGCACGGCGATCCTCGCATAGACCCGGTCGCCGCCGTGAAAACCGTCCAGATACTCGTCGTCGTCGCTGTCCACGGCTGTAAAATCATAAAATTCTCCCCCGCAGCCGGCAAAGCGCCGGGCCAGTTCTTCACCCAGGGTGTCCAGATAGCCGTAGCCGCCGTTCTGCGCCATGCGCCAGTTCACCGAGGGCGGGAACGGAGGCAGAAAGCCCGCCACCCGGATCCCCTTTTCCGCGCAGAAGTCCAGCAGGCTGTCCAGCTGTGAAAGGGCCAGCGCGTCCGGGGCGTCGCCGTAGGCAAAGCGCAACTCGCCAAAATCGATATTGCGGTAGGTGTCGGCAAAATTTTTCTCCGGCTGGCCCAGATTTTTTTCCGCCGTGCTGCCGTACCGGTAGCTGCCGTCGGCGGCAAATCCCATGCCCCGGGCTGCCGCGGCCAGGCCGTAGATCCCCTGCCGGGGCAGCAGGGTCTTCAGAATCGAAAATTTCCGGTTGCCGTAGTCCAGCCCGGTGCGCAGCAGCGTGTCGAAAAAGTCCATCTTCAGGTCGCCGTAGCCCTGCGGGTCCGCCGGGCTGCTCTGCCGCCAGTTGGTGTTGAACATGTTCTGGTCAAGCACCAGCAGCAGGGTCTGCGGCAGCGCCTCCTCGGGCAGGCGGCGCAAAAAGTCCTCATAATCGGCCATATTGCGCACCGCGCCGCCGGCGTTATAAAAGCTCTTTTCCGAAAAAAACTCCCCGCGCAGCTGCATGCTGCGGCTGGTGCCCAGCACCAGCAGGCGCGGCGCCAGCGCGCCCGTCACCCGCAGCTTATAGGCCGCAAAGTTTTCATGGTGCGAGGTGCCGTACAGGACAAGGCTGCCGTCCAGCGTGGCGGCGACGATCTCCTCCATGCCCGCCAGCTCGCGGGTGCTTGTCAGCACCGCCGCAAACAGCCCGTACAACAGCGCCACCGGCAGCAGGAACAGCGCCAGGACGCGAAGAAATTTTTTCAATCAGCCTCCCCCTTTCCGCCGTTTTTTTGTCCTCACGCGGGGCGATCCGCGTGGGGCCATGCCCCCTCAAAACTGAAAATACATCGAGTTGCCGCCGCCCAGGTTTCCCCAGAACACCAGCGCCGCGGCCAGCAGATAACAGATCACCGCCTGCACCCAGGGACGCCGGGCCGAGAGCCAGGCGCGCCAACCCCTGTCCCTGGCGGCCAGGTCCACCGCAAACAGGGCGGCGAACAGCACCGCAAACCGCACACAGGCGTCCGCCGACAGCCCCAGCAGCACCAGACTCTCCTTGAGGTGGGCGACGGTGGGCACAAAGCCCGTAAACAGATGGGTGACGATATAGCCCGCCGTGGCCAGGTCAGGCGCGCCGAAAAAGATCCAGGCGAAACCCACCAGAACAAAGGTGACCAGCGTTTGCCACACCCGGGCGGGCAGGCCGTCGCGGCGCAGGCGCAGCGCCCGGCAGGCCCGCCGGCGCGGTTCAAGGGTGGCTGCGCCCACCACCATATAAGCGCCGTGCAGCGCCCCCCACACCAGCATGGGCGCGCTGGCGCCGTGCCAGAGGCCGCTGACGACGAAGGTGAAGAACAGGTTGAAATAATAGCGCGGGCGCCCCGCCCGGCTGCCCCCCAGCGGGATGTAGACATACTCCATCAGCCAGCTTGAGAGCGAGATGTGCCACCGCTTCCAGAACTCTTTCACCGAGCGGGAGAGATAGGGCGCGTTGAAATTTTCAGCCAGCTCCAGCCCCAGCAGCCCGCCAAAGCCCCGCATCATATCGGTATAGCCCGAAAAATCCGCATAGATCTGAACCGTGTAGAACAGCGCGGCCACGATCAGGCTGAGGCCGTACAGGCGGGTGGGGTCGTGATAGACGGCTTTGGTGTAATAGGCCAGCGCGTCGGCCACCACGATCTTTTTGAACAGGCCCAGCAGCACCAGCTGGGCTGCGGCCACGCCCTGCGCTGCGTCAAAGGCCCGCTCCCGCCGCAGCTGGGGCAGCAGCTCCCGGGGGCGGGTGAGAGGGCCGGAGGTGACCTGCAAAAACAGCGACAGGCTCACCCCGCAGGCAAAAAAGTTTTTTTCCGGCGCGGTCTTTTGCCGGTAGACGTCCACCAGATAACTGATCATCTGGAAGGTATAATAGCTCACCCCCACCGGCTGCGCCCATTTGAGATAGGGGGCGCTGAACGGCGCGCCCAACAGCCCGGACAGCGCGGCGAGGCCGCCGGCCAGAAAATCCAGATATTTGAAAAGGAACAGCGGCGCCAGGGCCAGCACCACGCAGAGCGCAAGCCGCGCGCGGGAGCGCCCCCGCCCCAGCCACAGTCCCCCCGCCCAGCAGCCCGCCATGCAGGCCAGCAGCAGCAGGGTATAGGACAGGCCGAACAGCGCATAAAAGCCCAGGCTGGCCGCGAACAGCAGCCCCATACGCCAGCGGTGCGGCGCCAGCCAGTAGAGGGCGAACACCGCGGCAAAAAAGCCGAAAAACGCAAAAGAAAAAACAGGCACCGCGCGGCCCTCCTCTCTGATTTTTGGGATGGTTTTGTCTATTATACACTGACCGGCCGTCCCGCACAAGGAAAGAGCGTCTCCGTCCGATTTGGAGAAACGCCCTGGGGGGAAAAGCGCCGGACTTTTTCCGCAAAAAATTCTGCAAAACGGCTGCCCTTTTGCTGCTCTTTAATATTTTATCACTATCTTGCGCATTGACAAGAGAAGATCTGTGGGGTAAGATATGTTCAAAAGTTTAAACGCATGTGAGGTGTGCTATGAGCAAGGCGACCCTGGCGGCTTTATCCGAATGCATTCCCATCTTCACGATGCTGCAGGACGAAAACCGGCAGCAGATCCTCATGCTGCTTTTTGACCACCACAGTATGACTGTTTCCGAGTTGACGGATCATCTTGCCCTGTCCCGGCCGGCGGTTTCCCACCATTTGAAACTGCTGCGGGACTGCGGCCTCATCCAGGCCGTCAAAAACGGAAAAGAGCGGATCTACAGCCTCAGTATGGACAAAGCGGTCGTCCTGCTCAAAAATCTTTTGCAGTCTCTGGAAAGGGATATGAATTTGACGCCTGGATAAGGCGTTCAATTTTAACCAATTAGTTTAAAAGTTTAAACTTATAAACAAATTTGGAGGATCGATAGAATGAGGGATCAAATCGCCATCGTGACCGGGGCCAACGGGGGCCTGGGCAAAGAATTCGTCAAACTGCTGGCAGCGCAGCCCGAGATCACCGAGATCTGGACCATCGCCCGTGACCGGGAAAAACTGGAGCAAAGCGCACTGGAACTGGGCGCGCGGGTCCGCATCTTTTCCATGGACCTGACGGACCGCGAAAATGTGAAGCATCTCGCAGCGGAGCTGGAGAAAAGCGGGGCAGCTGTAAAATACCTCATCAACAATGCCGGTTTTGCCAAGTTCTGCTCTTATGACGATATCAGTATAGAAGAATCTCTGAACATGATCGACCTGAATGTCGGTGCAGTCGTGGCCCTGGGCCTGGCCTGTATCCCTCATATGGAGCGCGGGAGCCATCTTATCAACATTGCATCCCAGGCGTCCTTTTTTCCGCTGCCCTATCAGAATATTTACAGTTCGACAAAGGCGTTCGTCCGCAATTACACAAGGGCGCTCAATGTCGAATTGAAAGAAAAGGGGATCGGCGCGACCGCCGTGTGCCCCGGCTGGATGAAAACGGGGTTATTCGACCGCGGCCTGATCGGGGCAAAAAAGGGGACGCGCAATTTTTCCGGCATGGTCACCCCCGACCTGGTGGCCAAAAAAGCGCTGCGCGACGCAGAAAAAGGGAAAGACATCTCTGTGTACGGGTCATACGTCAAGTTCACACATCTGCTGTCCAAGATCACGCCGCAAAGGCTGATGATGAAAATTTGGCTGGGGCAGCAGGGCATCCGCCTGCAAAAGGACGCCTGACCGCGAAAGGGTCCGCCCTTTCTCAAAAGCCCCGCGGCCGCCTGCCCCAAGGAAGCGCCGCGACGGACCCCGGCTCAGCCGCGCGCTCAGCTCCCGCCCCCGCACCGAAGAGGGCGTTTGGGAGTTCGTCTTACCCGGCATGCCGCAGCAGCCGGGATGGGGCGGCGCTTCAGGGGACGCCCGGCACCGCCGGGCCGGGTCCTTTGGTCCGCGATGCCAAAGCGCGGCCCCGGGAAATTTTCTTTACAGCGTTGTTTGGAACTGTTATACTCTCTGGCAGATCAAAAGCTTTGAGGGGGGCAGAAAATTTATGAAAATGCCCAGGGAAACGATCGATACGGCCATGTTCGCCCCCTGCGGGATGAACTGCAAAGTCTGTTATCGGCACTGCAGCACAAAAAAGCCGTGCGCCGGCTGCCGGAACAGCGATGCGGGAAAACCGGAACATTGCCGCAAATGCAAAATAAAGGACTGCGTCAGAGAAAAGGCCCTGTCCCATTGCTTTGAATGTCCCGGCTATCCCTGCAGGCGGATCAAAAACCTTGAAAAAAGCTACAACCAGCGCTATCAGGCCAGCCTGATGGAAAACAGCCGTTTTGTGCAAACGCAAGGCCTGAAGCGCTTTATGGAACAACAGAAAGCAGCCTATACCTGCCCGCAATGCGGCGGCATCCTCTCCCTGCATGACGGGGAATGCAGCGAGTGCCGGAAAAAATCGAAGTAGCCGGTCCCGCTCTGTCTGTGGATGCCCCTTGCCGGGCATCCTTTTTTCTCGGCAGCCGGTCTTTTCCGTTTCCGTTTTTCGGTCCCGCTAAAAAGCGCCCCCTCTCCCTGCCCACCGCTCTCCTCCGGGCGCGCAGGGGCGGGCCGCTTCGGCGGCATACGGCCCTCTGGGGCCGGGGCGGCGGGCAGGGCGGCAAAGAGGGGCGAAAGCCCCGGGTCAAAGGGCTCCTGCGCCGAAAAACCGCGGGGGCCCTTTCCCGCTGTTTCAGCAGGGGCCGGTCTGCCCAAGCTGACAGCAGCGCTTATCTCAAAAAGGAGGACGGCCGCCCCGCTCTTTTCTCCCTTTCGCCGGGCCGTCCGCCGGGCGCGGGCCGCGGCGGGGAGACCGCCGCTTCTGCGCCGCCCCCGCACGGCCGCCCGCTCTTGGCGCCCGGAGCTGGGCCGGGCCGAAAACGGCGGCGGAAAGCGCTTTTTCATTGACAAACCCGTCTGCTCAGGGTAGACTTTAAGAGTATGACCCTGTGTCAAAAGCCCGATACCTTTTTAGAGGAGGAAGTATATATGGAGAGCAACGTGAGAACGCGTTTCGCCCCCAGCCCGACCGGTTATATGCATGTGGGCAACCTGCGCACCGCCCTGTACGCCTACCTGAAGGCCAAAAGCTGCGGCGGCACCTTTGTGCTGCGCATCGAGGACACCGACCAGGAACGGTACGTGGAGGGTGCTGTGGACATCATCTACAACACCCTGCGGGAGACCGGGCTGCTCTGGGACGAGGGGCCGGACAAGGACGGCGGCTACGGCCCCTATGTGCAGAGCGAGCGCATGGGCCTGTATATGGACTACGCCAAACAGCTGGTGCAGAGCGGGCACGCCTATTACTGCTTCTGCGACAAACAGCGGCTGGACGAGATGCGCACCATCCAGAAAGCCAGCGGCCAGGCCCCCCACTATGACGGTCACTGCCGCAGCCTTTCCCCGGAGGAAATCGAAAAGAACCTGGCGGACGGCAAGCCCTTTGTCATCCGCCAGAAGATGCCGCGGGAGGGTGTGACCGGCTTTGACGACGTGGTCTACGGCCACATCGAAGTGGAAAATGCCGAACTGGACGACCAGATCCTCATCAAGACCGACGGGATGCCCACCTACAACTTCGCCAACGTGGTGGACGACCATCTGATGGCGATCAGCCATGTCATCCGCGGCAGCGAGTACCTCTCCTCCACCCCCAAATACAACCTGCTCTACGAGGCGTTCGGCTGGGAGAAGCCGGTCTACATCCACTGCCCGCCGGTGATGAAAGACGCCCAGAACAAGCTGTCCAAACGCAACGGGGACGCCAGCTATCAGGATCTGGTGGCCAAGGGGTATCTCACCGAGGCGATCCTCAACTATATCGCCCTCTGCGGCTGGAGCCCCAAGGGAGAAAACGAGATCTTCACCCTGCCCGAGATGGTGGACGCTTTCAGTGAGGAGGGCATCAGCCGTTCCCCGGCCATTTTCGACCCGGAAAAGCTGCGTTTTATGAACGGCGAGTATATCCGCCGCCTGTCCCCCGACGCTTTTTATGAAAAAGCGCTGCCGTGGATCGACCAGGCGGTGCGCCGCACATGCGACAAGCGGCTGCTGGCCCATGTGCTGCAGCAGCGCTGCGAGGTGCTGGGCGAGATCCCGGCCCAGCTGCCCTTTATCGACCAGGTGCAGCCGCACGGGCTGGACCTCTACGCCAGCAAAAAGATGAAGACCACCCCCGAGACCGCGAAAGCGGCGCTGGAAGCGCTGATCCCCGCGCTGGAAGCGCTGGGCGAAGCGGACTGGACCACCGAAAAGATCCACGCCGCCTGCTTTGACCTGATCGCAAAAATGGAGGTCAAAAACGGCTGGATGCTCTGGCCGATGCGCATCGCGCTGTCCGGCATGCAGTTCACGCCGGGCGGTGGCATCGAGATCGCCGCCATCCTGGGCCGGGAAGAGGCTCTCGCCCGCCTGAGAGCCGGCCTTGCGGAGCTGGCCTGAGCCCCTGCCGCAGCCCGCGCCCCGGCGCGCCGGCCCCATATCGAACGCCAAACAGGCAGCTGATATCTCCATATCAGCTGCCTGTTCTTCGTTTTTTGCCCCGCACCCAAAGCGGATCCGTCCTCTTCAAAAAAATTTTTTTGATGTCCGAAAACGGCTGGTCTTTCGGGCGAAGCGGCAGTATACTGTCCTTACCGGGCGTGCCCGCACCGTTTGGGGCCCGCCGCAACACCGTACAGGGGAGGGAAAGCCATGAAACCGCTGCAGGCGGCCGTTCCACTCGACCCCGATATCTGCTGGCCCGTGCTGCTGGCCCGCGACGCCCGCTTCGACGGGCGGATATTTGTCGGCATCTCCTCTACCGGCGTCTATTGCCGGCCGGTGTGCAGCGCCAGGACCCCCAAAAAAGAGCACTGCAGCTTTTTCCCCAGCGCCGCGGCGGCCGAGGCTGCGGGCTACCGCCCCTGTCTGAAATGCCGCCCAGAGCTGGCCCCCGGCCTTGCCCCGGTGGACGCCTCCCCCGCCCTGGCGCGCCGGGCGGCCGCCCGCATGGAGGACGGCCTGTGGCAGTGCAGCCTGGAACAGCTTGCCGCGGCCCTGGGCGTCACGGGCCGTCATCTGCGGCGGGTATTTCTGGCGGAGTACGGCGTCCCGCCGGTGCAGTATCTGCAGACCCGGCGGCTGCTGCTGGCCAAAAGCCTGCTCACCGACACCGATCTGCCGGTCACTCAGGCGGCGTTTGCCGCCGGTTTCAGCAGCCTGCGCCGCTTCAACGCCCTTTTTCAGCAGCGGTACCGCCTTTCTCCCAGCGCGCTTCGGCGGCAAAAAGAGGGCCCGGCGGAGCAGGAGCGGATCACCCTCTTTCTGGGCTACCGCCCGCCCTATCTCTGGGACGAGCTTCTCGCGTTTCTGCAAAAACGGGCCATTCCCGGCGTGGAAGAGGTCTGCGGCGGCGTTTACCGCCGCACCGCCGCCCTCCTGCGGGACGGCGAGCGCTGCTGCGGCCTGTTCGAGGTGCGGCCGGAGGCAAAGAAAAACGCCCTGGCCGTCACCGTCTCCGCCCCGCTGCTGCCGGTACTGGCCGCCGTGCTGGCCCGGGTGCGGCAGCTGTTCGACCTGGACTGCGACCCCCAGGAGATCGGCCGACGGCTTTTGCCGATGAACCGGCTGCAGGACGGCCTCTGCCGGCCGGGCGCCCGTCTGCCGGGCTGCTTTGAGCCGTTTGAAACCGCGGTGCGGGCCGTGCTGGGGCAGCAGATCACGGTGCGGGCGGCCACCGTGCTGGCAGGCCGCGTCGCGGCCTCCCTCGGCACGCCGCTGCCGGACCTGCCCGCCGGCCCGCGCTTTCTGTTTCCCAGCGCAGCCGACGTCGCGGCGCTGGGGGCCGCCGCAGAGGACCGCCTCTGCGGACTGGGGATCCCCCGGGGCCGCGCCCGCTCCATCCTGGCGCTGGCGCAGGCCCTGGCGGAGGGCAGGCTCGATCTCTCGGCAGGCGCGGACCCGCAGCGGCAGCTGCAGGTCCTGCTGTCGCTGCCCGGCTTTGGCCCCTGGACCGCGCAATATGTGGCCATGCGCACGCTGAGCTGGACGGACGCCTTTCTGTATACCGACTGCGGCGTAAAAAAAGCGCTGCCCGGCCGCACGCCAAAGCAGCTTCTGGCACTGTCCGGGCCGTGGGCCCCCTGGCGCTCTTATGCCACCGTCAACCTGTGGAATTTTCTTGAGACAAAAAAAGGAGCGGATGCGAGATGACCCCAAAAACCTTTCTGGCCGACTGCGATTCCCCCATCGGCCCCCTTGTGCTGGCCTCTGACGGCCAAAGCATTACCGGGCTGTGGATGAGAGATCAAAAATATTTTGGCAGCACCCTGCCCAGAGGACAGGAGCCGCTGCGGGCGGAACTGCCGGTTTTTGACGCCGCGCGCCGCTGGCTGGACCTGTATTTTGCCGGCAGGGACCCGGGGGCCGCCCCGCCCCTTGCCCCGGCAGGCAGCCCGTTCCGGCAGGCCGTGTGGGCCGCCCTGCGCCGCATCCCCTACGGCGGCCTGACCACCTATGGCCAGATCGCCCGCGCGCTGGAGCGCCAAGGCGGACGCCGCGTCTCGGCCCAGGCTGTGGGCGGGGCCGTGGGGCACAACCCCATCTCGATCCTGATCCCCTGCCACCGGGTGGTGGGGTCCGGCGGCAGCCTGACCGGGTATGCCGGCGGGGTGGAAAAAAAGCTTTTTCTCCTTAAATTAGAAGGCGCGCCGCTGGACGGGCTGTTCACACCGAAAAAGGGGACCGCTCTTTAACGCTGAAAAACTTGACTCCCCTCTTTTTTCGCGCCGCAAAACCGGGCCGGCGCTTTGTGCCTGTGCGGCCAAAATGGCCGCCGCCTGTAAACCAGCGGGGCCGCTCATTGCCCGGCGGACAGCCGCTAGGTGCGCTCTCTTTTTAAAACGGCGTCTGCTCCCTGTTTGCCGCCCAGCGGCCGGTTTTGCGGGGCTGCGGAAACGCAGTTTAAAATTTTCAGCAAAATTTTTTTCACATGCGCTCTCCTAGGCGCGGTTCTGTAAAGCGCCGCACTGCGGAGCCGCGTGGAAAAGCCAGGGAAACTGTCCGTGCCGATATAGCTGTTCGGCGCTGCGGAAACGCAGTTGAAATTTTCAGCAAAGTCTTTTTCCACATGCGCTTCCCAGGCGCGGCTCTGTAAAGCGCTGCACTGTGGATCCGCGTGGAAAAAGCCAGGGAAACTGTCCATGCCGATATAGCTGTGCGGGGCCGCTCAGCGCCCGGCGGGCGGCCGCTGGGCGCTCTCTTGTTAAAACGGTGTCTGCTCCCCGTTCGCCGTCCGGCAGGCGGTTTGGCACTTTCTCTGCGGCAAGGAACGCTTTTTTGCAGGACGCCCTCCCCCTTTTGACCCTGCAAAAAGGCGCCCATCGCCCCCCAAAAAATCCCACCGCTGCCGCCGCACTGCAAAAAAGAGGCTTCACCCCGTTGGGGTGAAGCCTCTTTTTCTCTGCTGTTATCGGCAAACGCCTGCCAAAACAGTCTTATTTCACCATCTCGCGAACGACCTCGGCGATGTGCTCCGCCGAGAGGCCGAACTGCTTGAGCAGCGCGGCGGCCGGGCCGGAGTGGCCAAACTCGTCGTTGACGCCGATGCGGCGCACCGGGGTGGGGCAGTTTTCAGCCAGGCAGCTGCAGACCGCCTCGCCGAGGCCGCCGATGACGTTGTGCTCTTCGGCGGTGACGATCCGGCCGGTCTCTTTCGCGGCCTTGAGCACCAGCTCTTCGTCCAGCGGCTTGATGGTGTGGATGTTCAGCACCCGCACGTCAATGCCCTCCGCCGCCAGGGTCTCGGCGGCGGCCAGCGCCTCGGCGACCATCAGGCCGGTGGCGATCACGGTGATATCCTTGCCGTCCCGCAGGGTCACGCCCTTGCCCAGCTCAAACCGGTACCCCGGCACATCATTGATAACCGGCACCGCCAGGCGGCCAAAGCGCAGGTAGACGGGGCCGTCATGCTCATAAGCGGCCTTGACCGCAGCCCGGGCCTCCACGTCGTCGGAGGGGCTGACCACGACCATGCCGGGGATGGTGCGCATGAGCGCAAAATCCTCGCAGCACTGGTGGGACGCGCCATCCTCGCCCACGCTGATGCCGCCGTGGGTGGCGCCGATCTTGACGTTGAGGTGAGGATAGCCCAGGGTATTGCGGACCTGCTCAAACGCGCGGCCTGCGGCGAACATCGCAAAGGTGGACACAAACGGCACCAGCCCTGCGGTGCTCATGCCCGCGGCGGCGTCCATCATGTTGGCTTCCGCAATGCCGAAGTCAAAATGCCGCTCCGGGAACGCTTTCTGAAAAATGCCGGTCTTGGTGGCCTCGGCCAGGTCGGCGTCCAGCACGACCAGGTCCTGATGCTCTTTGCCCAGCTCCACGAGCGCGTTGCCATAGCTTTCGCGGGTGGCGATCTTTTTTACTTCTGCCATACTTATTTCGCCTCCACTTCTGCAAGCTGCGCCCTGAGCTCGTTCATGGCGATCTCATACTGCTCGTCGTTGGGGGCCTTGCCGTGCCAGCCCGCCTGGTTCTCCATATAGCTGACGCCCTTGCCCTTGGTGGTCTTCATCACCACGGCGGTGGGCTTGCCCTTGCAGGCCTTTGCGGCCTCGCAGGCGGCCTCGATCTCGTCGAAATCATGGCCGTTGATGTTGATGACGTTGAAGCCGAAAGCCTTCATCTTTTCATCGATGGGATACGGGCTCATGACCTTGGCCACCTCGCCGTCGATCTGCAGGCCGTTGTTGTCGATAAAGACCAGCAGATTATCCAGCTTGTAGTGGGCGGCGGACATGAACGCCTCCCAAACCTGACCCTCCTGGATCTCGCCGTCGCCCAGCAGGGTATAGGTGCGGTAGTCGCGGCCGGTGGTCTTGGCAGCCAGCGCCATGCCCACGGCGGTGGAAACGCCCTGGCCCAGCGAGCCGGTGGACATGTCGATGCCGGGCACGGTGTTCATATTGGGGTGGCCCTGCAGATAGCTGTCGATGTGGCGCA
This sequence comes from Anaerofilum hominis, assembly GCF_014287275.1. GTDB lineage: Bacteria > Bacillota > Clostridia > Oscillospirales > Ruminococcaceae > Pygmaiobacter > Pygmaiobacter hominis. Next base: position 57,058 of record NZ_JACONZ010000002.1, on the reverse strand, counting down.
GGGTGGGCAGGTCCTCCACGGGGAAAAAGCCCCTGTTCGCCAGGGCCGCATACAGGCCGGGCGCGGTGTGGCCCTTGGACAGCACAAAGCGGTCGCGGTCCGCCCAGCGCGGGTTTTTGGGGTCCACTTTCATCTCTTTGAAGTACAGGTAAGTAAACAGGTCGGCGGCGGAAAGGCTGCCGCCCGGGTGGCCGGCTTTGGCGCCGTGTACCCCCTCGATAACGCCCATGCGCACCTTGCAGGCGGTGACGGCGAGCGTCTTTTTCTCAGCGTTTGTCATGCTCTGTTATCATCCTTTCACGGCGGGCGGCAGGCGGAAAGCCGCCGCCCGGCTGGATCCCGGCCCTCTCCCGCCCGGGACGCGGCCCGGCGGGAAAAAGCCTGTTTGCAAAAAATTACTCGCCGAACACCTTGATGTAGTCGGCCTTGAACTTCTCGATGCCCTGGTCGGTCAGCGGGTGCTTGGTCATCTGCTCGATCACCTTATAGGGCACGGTGGCGATGTCGGCCCCGGCCAGCGCGCAGTCGGTGACATGGATGGGGTTGCGGACCGAAGCGGCGATGATCTCGGTGTGGATGTCGGGGAAATTGGCAAACATGTCGCTGATGGTCTGGATCAGGTCGATGCCGGGCATGCTGATGTCGTCCAGACGGCCCAGGAACGGGGAGACGTAGGCGGCGCCGGCGCGGGCGGCCAGCAGCGCCTGGTTGGCGCTGAAGATCAGGGTGCAGTTGGTGGGGATGCCCTCGGCGGCCAGCACCTTGATGGCTTTCAGGCCCTCAACAGTCATGGGGATCTTGACGACCATGTGCTTGGGGTCCAGCGCATAGATGGCGCGGCCCTCGGCGATCATGCCCTCGGCGTCGGCGGTGGTGGCCTTGACCTCGCCAGAGATGGGGCCGTCGACGATGGAGGCGATCTCCGCCAGCGTCTCGGCGTAGTCGCGGCCCTCTTTGGCGATCAGGCTGGGGTTGGTGGTGACGCCACAGATGACGCCCATGTCGTTTGCCATTTTGATCTCTTCCACGTTTGCGGTGTCGATGAAGAATTTCATAATGCCGTCCTCCTAAAATAGAATGATTTTATTGGATGCCCCGGCGGAAGCGCTCTCCCCCGCGCGCGGCAAAGGAACCTTTGCTCAGGCCTGCAGCTCGGCCGTCAGATAGTAGCTGTCGCCCCGGTACCAGGTCTGCAGATACTCGGCAGGCTCGTCGTCCCGGGTGTAGGACACCCGCTCTATGTAGATGAGGGGGTCGCCCTCCTTGATGCCCAGATAGTTCGCCGTGCGCCCCGTGGCGGCCACGGCATAGATCTTCTGCCGGGCGCGCTTCCAGACAATGTCGTAGCGCTCTTCCAGAAACTTGCGCAGCGACTGCTTGGAGAAGTCGTGCCGCTGAACGTCGGGGCACCGGGCGCGGATGAGGTAAGAATTTTCGATGCACATGGGCACCCCGTCGGCATAGCGCAGCCGCTCGACCCGCACCAGCTCGTCTCCCTCGCCGATGTGCAGCTCGCCGGCAACGGCCTTGCTGGCGTAGACCACCTCGTTGGCCAGCATGGTCACAGAGGACACATAGCCCCGCTTTTCCATCTCATTGGCAAAATGCTGTACGCGGGTGAGGGTCTGCTCCACCTTGCGGTTCTGCACGAAGGTGCCGTAGCCGCGGCGTTTGGCGATGAGGCCGTCGTTCATCAAAAGATCCAGCGCCTTGCGCACCGTGATGCGGCTGATGTGGTACTGCTCGATCAGGGTGTTCTCGGTGGGCAGCAACTGGCCGGGCTTGTAAACGCCGTCCCGGATATCCTTGTACAGGATGTCATAGAGCTGAAAATACAATTGGGTACGGCCGCTGAAATCAAGCTCGTTTTCCACGCGTCCGCACCCCCTTTATAGAAGTTTCTTCACTTTTGTCCCTGAGCCCCGCGCCCTGCCGAAACCGCCTGCACCGGGCCCGGCAGGTGCTGTCTTTCCCGGCGGCGGTGGCGGATCGAGACCCGATCGCCGCCCTTTAAAGGCGGCGGCAGCAGCGGGACGCCCGCGCGCGCCTGGGCGCCGGTCTCTATAAATGAGGAAAGCAGATCTTTTTCCCTCATTTATTATAACATTATATTATATTATGATTATATAAGCTGCCGGATATCATGTCAATGGATTTTCAAAGAAAACTTCTGCCAGCGGTCCCGCTTCCGCTTCCTCCGCGTCCGCAGCCGCTGGCGCCGGGACTGTTTCCGCTCCGGGGCCCACCGCCTTTTTCCGCGGCAGCACCTGGGCAAGAAAGCCCAGCACCCGGCGGTTCGTCTCTTCCGCCCAGGGCTCGCCAAAGACAAAATGGCTCGCCCCCGCCAGCACGGAAAGCCGCCCGCAGGGCAGAGCGGCGGCAATATGGCGCAGATGCCCCGCCCGGATCATGTCGTGTTCGCCGCCCAGGATAAGCGCCGGCGCGGCGATCGCGGACAGCGCCTCAAAAGAGAGCTGCGGCTGATCCACCATCAGGCCCAGAACATCCGCCCGCAGCGCCGCCTGCGGCGACCATCTGCCCAGCAGGCGGCACAGGGGATAGCCCAGTTCACAGGGCAGCTGGGCGGAGAGCTTCGCCCCTGCCGGCACCAGGTTCGGCCCGGCGGCCACCAGCGCTTCCACCACATCCGGCCGCATCGCCGCCATCAGCAGGGCCAGGTTGCCGCCGTCGGAAAACCCCACCGGGACCGCTTTGGCGATCCCCAGCCCCTCCAGCGCATCCAGCGCATCGGCGGCGAGCTGCTGCGGGGTCATGGGCAGTTTTCCCCTTTTGGACGCGCCGTGCCCCCGGCTGTCCAGCGTCACCACCCGGTACCCCGCCGCGGCAAAGGGTCCGATCTGGCGCTCAAAGCAGCGCCAGTCCTCGCCGTTGCCGTGCAGCAGCAGCAAGGTATGCGGCGCCGCGTTGTCGCCATAGTCCCGATAATAAAGATAAGTGTCCCCTGTCTGCAGATAGCCCGACTCGCGGGGCTCGATCGTCTGTTGTGCCACTGAGTAGATCCCCCCTCCTTTTGTTCTCCGACGCCCATCCAGGCACTGCGCGGCCTGAATTACTAGGTCACAGGATCGTTTTCAGTATAGCACATTGCCAGGCGATAGGATAGGCCCCGAAATAGGAAAGCCGCAGCCGTCCTTTCCGGGGCCTTTCCCTCAAAGGGTTGTTTTAAATTCCCGATATCTCTCTTTCATCATCTCCAGAGTATAATCCACATTGAATCTCACGTTAGGAGGAAGAAAGGGCTCGATCATCCCGACCCGGTAACCCAGTTCCATCATGCGCCCACTTTCTTCAAAGCGCTCCCAGCGGGGGAGGTCAGCTCCGTTGGGATCTCCGGTCTTTACAAAGTTTGCCCAGTACTCCGCCATTAAGTTGGACAGGTCGTAGTCCGTGCCGTCATAAGGTCTCCAGTCCCTCTCCAGTGTCTGAAAAATATAGTGATGTTCAGCAGAATGGAATGCCCCGCTGTCATCTCCTGGGGCTTTTTTCGTGAAATAGTACTGGTATCCGCTCTTACCGCTCCGCCATAGCTCAAACTCGTTCCAGGACAGACAAGAGGCAAACATACTTTCTCCAAAAGTGTCCACAGCGTCCTTAGATGAGCTGGAGAGAGATACTCCACAGGCTTTGAGATAGTCCTCTGCTCTGTCGCCATAGTGCACGGCCTGGGCAAAAACATCTTTTTCAAACGCATAGCCCTCATTGGCTGTGCAGCCGATCATAAAGGGAACCACATGGTTATGCCCGGAGATAAGGCAGTCCAAAATGGATTCCCGCAGGACATAACCGTCCTGATTGGGCCTAAACCCAAGCGCATCCCCCGTGCGGTCCATAGAGTACAGCTGGTCGATCAGCTGTTCCCCATCCATGGCCCGCGCCGCAGCGATATCGGGCAGACCCAAAGCTTCCAGTGTTTCCACACCTCTCTGTTCAGCTTCTGCCAAAGAGTCCAGATTCTGGATTCCCGTCACGGAAAAACCGCCGCCACTCTCATAGATCGCCCGTTGAAACAGCCCCTTGGCAAGTGGGCTGCAGTCAAGACACATACAGCTCCCAGCTCCGGCCGACTGCCCAAAAATCGTAATCTGATCCGGATCCCCTCCAAATGCGGCGATGTTTTCTTTTACCCATCGCAGGGCGGCAAGCTGGTCCAGCAGGCCATAATTTCCCGACACGCCGTTTTCATCCTGCGCGCTCAATTCCGGGTGCGCAAGGAAACCAAATGGCCCTACTCTGTAGTTGAAATCGACAAAAACACAGCCTCGTTTGGCAAATCCTTCCCCGTCAAACTCAATCTTATTTCCGTATCCGGTCGTATACCCTCCGCCAAAGATCCAAAAGGCAACCGGCAACCGCTCCTGGGCAGACTCGGCCGGAGTCCAGATATTGAGATAGAGAGAATCCTCGCTGCGGGGCAGAGATACCGGAAAAAATGATCGCGTATAAAAAGAGTCTTTGGGACGCCGGGGTTGCATGGGAATAGATGAAAACACGTAGCATTCCCGCTCGCCCTGCCAGGGCTCCGCCGGCTGCGGGGCTTTCCAACGCAACTCTCCAACGGGGGACTTTGCGTAGGGTATTCCCTTGAAAACAGACACGATATGGTTGCCAGCTGGTTGTCCTTTTACAACTCCCAGAGTTGTTTCAGCCCTTAAAATCGCCATTTTTTCTCCTTTCTTGTCAGGTCCTGCCACAAAAGTTCAATGTGCGCCGGTCCCCATATAAGCGGACACCACTCTCGGGTCATACCGCAGCTCTTCTGCAGGCCCCTCTAACAGGATACATCCCTGCTCCAGCACATAAGCGTAATTGGACACTTTCAGTGCCAGTTTTGCATTTTGCTCCACCAGCAGGATCGTGATACCGCGCTCCCTGTTAATCTCCACTATCTTTTCAAAAAGCTCTGCCACCACCAAGGGCGCCAGCCCCATCGACGGCTCGTCCAGCATCATCACTTTCGGCCGCCCCATCAAGCCACGCCCGATTGCGAGCATCTGTTGCTCTCCGCCGGACAGGGACCAAGCGAGCTGATTGCGGCGCTCCTGCAGACGCGGAAAAAGTTCGTACACCTCTGCCAGATCCTGGTCGTATCTCCCCTTGCCGAACAGACCGTGCCAGTTGACAGTACCGGTAAGTAGGTTCTCCTCCACTGTAAGGCCCGGAAAAACTCCGCGCCCTTCCGGGACGTGAATGACTCCTTGCCTGGCGATCTGAATATCTCTCAAATGTGAGAGGTCGACACCATCATAAATAATACCTCCAGTGCGGCACACCACGTTGGAGATGGACTTCAGGGTGCTGGTCTTCCCCGCGCCGTTGGAACCGATGAGGCAGGTGATGGCGCCGTCCTCGATCTTCATGTTAATGCCTCTCAACGCCTCAATCGCCCCATAATAGCAATGCAAATCGCGGATCTCAATCATCGTCGGCCCTCCCCAGATAAGCGGCAATTACCTCTTTGTTGTTGGAGACCTCTTGCGGCGTGCCGGATGCGATGATCTTTCCGAAATTGAGCACCTCGATCTGGTGGCAAGTGTTCATGACCAGATGCATGGCATGCTCAATAAAGAGTACGGCAATCCCCTTGCTCGCTACCAGCCGCAGCAGAGCCATGGCGTTTTCTCCTTCATTCTCATTCAGCCCAGCCGCGGGCTCGTCCACCAGCATGATTTTGGGGTTGGCAAGCAGGGAACGGATGATCTCCAATATCTTGCGCTGCCCAAAGGTCAGCTTAGAGATGTCATCTTCCAAGTCGATCGAAAAACCTGCAATTTCCATGTATTCTTCCAGTTCTTTTTCAAACGCTCGGTCTCTGCGGCTGAAGAAGCTTTTGGCATAGCCCATATCCTGTGCCACATCGGTACCTACCAGCAGATTGTCCCGAATATTCGCCCCTTTCAGCAGGCGCGGACTTTGAAAAGTGCGCCCAATCCCCATAACCGATCGCCGATGGGCGGGCATCTCCGCGATACTTTTTCCCGAAAGAAAGATCTTGCCGCTGTCCGCTTTATAGATTCCGCTGATGATGTTCATCATTGTGGTCTTTCCGGCCCCATTCGGCCCTATCAGGCCGTGGATCTCTCCGGGCATCACCGAAAAGGTCACATCACTGGCGGCAATCACCCCACCGAAAGCCTTGTTTATGTGCTCTAGCTCCAATACAGGTTTCATGGTTGCCTCGCCTCACTCTTCTTTTCTTTCGCCTTGCGTAGCCTACGCCCGGCTTTTTCCGCCGTGGACGACGCCAACCCCGCCAGACCTGTGGGCATAAAGATCATCAGCAGCACCACGATCACGCCAAAGATTAAGCGCAGGTAAGATTGTAAACTTCGCAGCGTTTCAGGCAGAACCGTGACAACAAAGGACCCAAAAACGGAACCTGCAATGCTGTTCAGGCCGCCGATCATAGTCATCATCATCATGTCAGTCGCCTTGGTGAACGTGAACATGGTGGATCCCACATAACCGTTCATAAAGGCATACAGAGCGCCGCATAGGCCACAGATGATCCCTTGGATGGTAAACGCATATACCCGCGTCATAAAAACATTCACGCCCAGCGTGACAGCAGCGGTCTTGTTGTCGCGGATACAGAAAAGCGAGCGGCCAAATTTCGTCTTTTTCAGCCGCGCCGTAAAAGCACCGACCACGAGGAGGAAAAACACCAGCACATAAAACCAGCTTTTATAATCCTCTACTTTAAATCCGAACAGCTCCAACTTAGCCACACCACTGATGCCATCCGGGCCTCCAAAAAGCGGCCGATACTGCGAAAAAAATGCCGCACAGACCTGGACGACGCCAATTGTGGCAAAAGTGAAAAAGGTTCCATCCAGTCTTTCCAGAAGAAGCCCCAGCAGAAAAGAGACTAGTCCCACCCCGACGACGGAGATGACGAGCGCCAGCAACGTATTAAAATTTTTGATTCCCATATGGCTGGAGCAAAGGTTGGCGGTGACGTAAGCCCCCAGGCCAAACATCGCCACGTTCGCCATGGACATCTGTCCGCCCATTCCCAGCACGATCACCGTGCTCAACACCATGATGCCGTAAAGAAGGGAAAGGTTGATGACTTTAAGGGTATAGCCGGAAAACAATTGGGGCACCAGAACGGCGCACAGCAGCACCAGAGCAAATAGCAGCAGAGTCGACACCCGAAATCGCCTCAAAGGCTTCTGAATCAATTTCATATCCACACCTCACGCCTTATCGCCAATCTTGCTGCGTACCAAGCCATCCGGTTTGACCAGCAAAAATACGATTAGGAGAATAAATACCACTGCATCTTTGTAATTGGACAGGTTGACTGTGGCAAAAGCTTCCACCAGCCCCACCAGCAGCGCACCGATCACAGCGCCTTTGATGCTGCGCGTGCCGCCGATGACCACCGAGGCGAAAGCCCGCAGCTGGAGAGAGCTGAGGCTCACGGAACAGTAGGTCACCGGGGAGACCATAAACCCACCGATGCATCCCAGCGAGATGGCAATCGCATAGGTGATGGCGATCGTGACCAACTTGGGGATTCCGATCAGCGAGGCAGTGTATTTGTCCTGCGCGGCCGCTTCCATCATTTTCCCCACGTACAGCTTGTCGAACAGTACATAGACCAAAAAGATCAGCACGACGCCCACGATGGTGGTGAGGATGTATTGCCATTGGATTGAAACGCCGCCGATCGTCAGATAGGCGCTCTTGCCCTCTCCGTTGGTAACCAGGTACGGCACCGACAATGCCTCGCCTCCCCAGATCAGAGTACAGGCTTCAGAGAGGATGGAGGAGGTCCCCATCGTGGCCACGACAATCGCCGCAGGGAATTTTGTATCTTTCAGCGGCAGATAGATACAAGCCATAAAAATGAGCCCGAAGACCACATAGGAAGCCAGACAAAGAGGGATCGCCGCATAAAGCGGCAGATCCGCCTGTACCTGGGTGGCGTAACTGATATATGCGCCGACGGCCAACATCATCCCCTGGGCGAAGTTCATAACGCCGGCAGAGCGAAAAAGCATGATGAGCCCCATCGCCAACAACGCGTATACCATTCCCATCGCCAAGCCGTTTACCAGCAGTGAAACAAATAAATTAAAGTTCATAATGACCCCGCTTTACCGGTGTTTCCACCGCATCTGTTTATCGATTACAAACCCTCTACGGCCTTCCACCGCGGTCTTTACGGCCTCCGGCCCTCCGCCAAAAGAATGCCCGTTCGCTGTTCAAAAGCGTTCCTCTGTCAGCGATACTCTACCGAGTTTAAAATCTTTGCCACGCCGTCCTCGACCACGCAGACATACATGTTGTTTCGCAGATTGCTGTCTCCCTCGCCCCAATATTTGTAGATGCCAGAGGGGGTGTCAAATTCCACCTCTTTGATGGCTTCATTGATGTAATCACGATCATAAGGATCCCCGGCTTTTTCGCAGAGAGCTTCAAGATAGAACAGGAAATATCCGCCGTACAGGTTGGTGGTAGGATAGTGTCCCGTCGCCTCATTGTAGATCTCTCGAAATTCCTGGTTCAGCTTGCCCTCATCCTCCGCGTAGGACTCCGCTACCGAATACCAGCCGTTGATCGAGGCGCCTGCCAGACTGAGGGTGGTCTCATTGATCACCTGTGCGTTGCCCATGCAGGGTACATCGCAGCCGGCGGCGTCCAGCGATTTTGCGAGCGCCGCAAGATCGGTTTGGTTGCCAAAGCAGAGGATGCCGTCGCACTCGCCCGCATCGATCAGGCTCTTGACCTGCGCTGCGTAGGTGTCAAAGTTTTTTTCCTCATTGGAATAGCCAAAAGTGTGTGCGTCGTCCACTTCGATGCCGCGATCTCCCAAGTATTCGATCATATACTCAGCGCCCGCTTGGGTGGAAGCCAAAGTGTTGTAGCAGATCACCGGCTTGGTATATTTCAACGTGTCTACCGCATAGGTGACGATGGTAGCCGACGCGGAGCTGTCCAGCGGTCGGTTCATCCAGATATAGTCGGCCCCCGTATTAATCGCGTCACCTGAGCCGCCCATAAAGGTAGGTATCTTGGCGGCGGTAGCTGCGTCCAATACGGCCAGACAGTTCTGCGAATAAGTGCTCATGACGATCGTTGAGAGTCGTTTGTCCTCTGTCGCCAACTCAAAGGCATTCATTGCGGTATCGATGCTGTCGCCCAGATCAAACCACACGACCTCCACTTCGTGGCCCATAATGCCGCCGTTGGCATTGAGATAGCTCAAGCAGACATCAAAAGATTCTTTGGCGTACTCATAAAGATAAGAATAGCTGCCGGAAAGGTGGCTGCAAACGCCCACATAAACCTTTTCGTCCTCCGCCACCGCCAGGTTTCCTGACCCGGTCGCGCCACCACTCCCGCTGACTTCTGCAGAGGAAGAGCTGCCTCCGCAGGCCGCCAAACTGAACGTTAATGTCAGTGCCATGATGAATGCCATGATCTTTTTCATTTTTCTCTCTCCATTTCTTCTGTCTGTTTTTTATTTCACAAGACGGAGTTCCCTCCGCTTGCCGGGTTCTTGCTATTTTCCCGCCCTGCGGGCAGCGGCGAGCGCGCTGCGGATCATTTTTTCAAAGGTTTGTGCCTGCCAAGCGCTGCGGCCCACGAACATCCCGTCAATCTCTGCGCAGGTGATGAATTCGTCGGCGTTGTCCGGGTTGACGCTGCCGCCGTAAAGGATCGGCACCTGTGCGCCGGCCTCACCCAGCAGCGCTTTGAGACAACACCGGATCACCCGGTGTTTCTCAGCGGCATATTCCGCCGTGGCGGGAACCCCCTCTACCCCAATAGCCCAGACCGGTTCATAGGCGATCCAGAGGTCCGGGGCCTGGCCGGGCCATATACCATCCAACCCGGCAAGCAGTTGGCCTCTCAGCGATGCGTCGCTGAGTCCGCACTCTTTTTCTTCCGCTGTCTCCCCGATGCAGAGCAAAGCCGTGAAACCGTGTTCCAAAGCGCTTCGCACTTTGCAGTTCTCCTCTTTATCCGTCTCACGAAAGACATGTCTCCGCTCTGAGTGGCCAGCCATCACCAGATCCAACCCCAGTTCCTGCAGCATCAGAGGACTGACCTCGCCTGTAAACTGGCCCTGCTCCTCCCAGCACATATTCTGTGCGCCCAACCGGATGAGCCGCCGGTCCGTATTGCGACAGGCGTCTGGCAGAGAGGTGAAAGAGGGCAGCACAAACAGTTCTATCTCCGCCCGAGAAATGTCCCGGGTGCGTGCCTCCAGGTCCGAGAGGTAGCGCTTGGTCTCGCGGATATCCTTGTACATTTTGAGATTTGTCCCAAAATAGATCTTTTTCATCTTTTCATCCTCGCGCTTCTTTCCCGTCCCTACTCAATGTCGCTGTTCATATTCGATGATAGCATCCACCTTTTTGCCGGAACGGTCGTTATAGATATAGGTGCATTCCAGATACTCGTGGATGAGTGCTTCCGCTTTTTTTTCTCCGGTGACCTGGGATCCCAGAGTAATGATATTGCAATTGTTGGACAGGCAGGCTCTCTGAGCGCTGTACACATCCCCCACCACTGCGGCGTAGGCGCCTTTCACCTTGTTCGCAGCCAGCATCATCCCAAGGCCGGTGCCGCAGAACAGGATGCCCCTGTCATACTTTTTTGCAGCCACTTGTTCTGCTACCTGGATGGCCACATGCGCGTAGATGGGGTCGTCTGAACCAAAATCCATCACCTCATGGCCCAAGCCCACCACATACTTCATCATCTTTTCCTTGTATTCGGTGGCGTTAGGATCACTTCCAAATGCAATTTTCATCTTATCTCCCCTCTTTCTGAAGCTCAGGACATCCGGCCAGCCTCTTTAAAAATCCTATCCACGATCACACAAGCAGCCTCGCTGCTTCCAGTCAAACCGCCTTTGCCAACAATGGGCATCCCCGCATATCTCCCCCGCAACCGCGCCAAATCCGCCTGCGGAAAGACGTAGTCCACCATCTCTAAGCAAGGTGATCCTAACGCCCGGCACACCTGTACCTCCGTATCGCCCCCGGTGCAGTAGAGCCCGGCGACGCGGTCCGCCCGTTCGTCCAAGATCCGGGCAACGATCCACCCCAGGCCCTTATTGATCAGTTCTGCACTCCTGCCCTTGGGGTATCCATGCTCTTGGTCCACCTGGTCCAGCTGCAGCCGTGTCCCGTGCAAAGCTGTCTCCAGCAGGACTACTTCCGGTGCATCCGCTCCTTTCAAAGCCGCCATCGCCTTTGCGGCCGCGGCCAGGCCCTCTTCCCGCGCCTCGCGGCCGTCAAAAGCCAGTCGGGCCGGGTCTATGCTGATTTGGAGGGTTCTTTTACGCTTCGTCAACACTTCCATCTGTTCCCGTGTGACCGGTGTGGCAGACCCCGCCGCCACCAGCACCGCCTGCCCTGGTGCCGCCTGCCCTAGTATCGCCGCGGGCCGGATGGGGACGGAACGTTCCTCCCCCAGCAGGCTTCGGCAACGCATCAGCTGCACCGTAAACGGGCCGGGATCAGCAGACAATATCCGCCACTGGAGATCGGCGCAGGCCCGGGCCACCGTACCTATATCCTCCAAGGTAACAGCGTCTACCACCAGGATCTCACACCCCCGCGCCCTCTGGCTGCGCAACGCTTCTGCCGTTTCCTCCGGACCTGTGAGCACTGATTTCAGCGGCACCAGCCCCACCTTGCGCTTGCTCTGCTCCTGCAGCAGGTCGGGTACATAAGCCTCCCTCACCGGGGTGAGGACATCCTGCGCCACAGGGGTCTGGGAAAGCACGACGCCGTCTATCACAGAATATCCGCCTACTAGGATGCGCCTTGACTGGGGCATGGCCGGTACGACGATCGCCACCGTACTGTCCCCCAGCATATCCAGCATAGCGTCGAGCTCCGCTCCGATCTGTCCGCGCAGGGTTGTGTCAATGCGTTTCGAAAAATACTGGGCTCTCGCCTCACGCAGGGCGCGGGTCGCCTGTGCGGCCTGGAAATAGGCCTGTTCCCGACGGAGCGAACGGCTGGAAGTGCTGATCAGTACCGCATCCGCCCGTTCTCCCTCCTCGCCCAGTTGGGACTGCCCATCATAAAAGACTGTGGCGCGAGCCCCGGAGCGAGCCAGCAGCACACCCGCAGTCGTCGCCCCAGTGAGATCGTCTGCCGCCACACCCAGAAAAGGCATTTTCCTCATCCCCCTTTAGCAAGCAGATCCTGCCGTTCGGCCCATCTCCTCTTTTTCATGTTGAAGAGCGGCATACTCTGAGACTACTTTGGTGGATTCGATCATAGATTCACCCTGGGCCAGCCCTTTTCCGGCCAGATCAAACGCCGTGCCGTGGTCTACCGAACTGCGAATAAAAGGGAGACCAAAGGTCAGGGTGACAGACTTTTCAAAATCCAGTGTCTTACAGGCGATATGGCCCTGATCGTGGTAAAGGGAAAGGATCGCGTCATACTTTCCCGATTTCCCAAGGTTAAACACCGAGTCCGCTGGGCAGGGTCCCACACAGTTGATCCCCAACTGGCACGCCTCTTCCACCGCCGGGATCAGGTCTGTCTGCTCTTCGGTGCCGAACAGTCCGTTGTCCCCTCCATGGGGGTTCAACGCCGCCACCGCGATCAGCGGCCGCGTGATCCCGATCTTTTTTAGCTCAGTATCAATATCAATGACATCCTGCAAAACATTTGCCTTATTGGCAAAGTGGCAGGCGTCAATCAGACTCATATGCCGGCTTACAAAAAAGACCCGCAGCTTGTGGCAGCTGAACATGGTCAGGGCATAGCGGCTGCCCGTCCTTTTCTGATAAATCTCGGTGTGTCCGGGCTCTTTGCAGCCGGCCAGTTTGATCGATTGCTTGTTGATGGGACTGGTGGAGACCGCATCGATCTTTTTGGCAAGCCCCAGTTCGATCGACTTATAAATGAAATCCAACGACATCCGACCCGCCAGCTTCTGCACCTTTCCCCAGACGATGGAATCCGTATCATAGTCGCCCGTCTCCAGGATATCGCAGACGCCTGGCAGATATTGAGCCTCTCGCGGATCGCTGATGCGGCGAAACTCCAGATGGGCCCCTTTACAGTCGGCCGCGCGCTGCAAAATAGGAAGAGAGCCTATCACAAAGGGGCGGCAGAGCTTGTGGACTCCCTCGTCCAACATCGTATCCACGCAGATCTCCGGCCCTATCCCGGCCGGGTCTCCCATCGTGATGGCAGTAATCGGTCTCCATTGTTCTGACATAGCGGCCACTCCTTACGCTTGATATCTTACAGTTTGTACAAGGTCCCAAAGACTCTCTTTCGACCTTTTTTAAAAAAGTTAAAAAAGAAAATTTTTTGTCTTTTAAAAAATAGCAAATTTTTTATTTTTGAATTCAAAAAACAATTTTTTATTTACTCTCATTTTAGCAATACAAAAGCAAAATCGCAATATTAAACAGTTTATTCCAACTATTTTCATTATATTTGTTATTTTTTATTTTATTTTTTTGAGCTTTTTCCCAAATAATATTTCTTTTCATTTTCGTTTTTTTAAAAAATCGCAAATATTCGACATTTTATCGAAACATCACCTCCTTTTTTAAACAAAACAGAGAGCCGCCCAGGATAAAAAACTTCCTGAGCGGCTCTCTGTTTTGTTTTGCGGAGGCAGGTTATACGATATCTATATAGATTCCCCGCTCCTTTGTCTCTTTTATGATCTCCTCGCTCACCTTGCTGTCGGTGATCACTCTGGTGACCTCGTCCATCCCACAGATATTGAACAGATTGCCGCCGTCAAATTTCGTGTGGTCCGCAAGGACATACACCTCGTTAGAGACTGAGATGATCGCTTTCTTCACATCCCGCTGGGGTGCCCCTAGCGAAAATAATCCGTCTCGCAGGCTGATTCCATTGGCACCGATAAAAGCCTTGGAAACTTTGAACTGATGAAAGGCGTCGATTGTAAAATTGTCCAGCGCCGCCGGAGGCGCCCCGATCACATGCCCGCTGACGACAAAAAGTTCCACGTGCTTTGCCGCAGACAGCTCCGCAGCCGCCAGAAGCGAATTGGTAATCACAATAATGTGCTTTTGTGGGTGCTGCCGGATCACTTTTGCCAGATAACCACCAGTGGTGGAATCATCGATGATGATGGAATCCCGATTGTTGATGTATTCATATGCGCAGGAGGCGATGCGCGCCTTTTCCTGTTGATTCCACATGTATTCGCCCGGCTCACACAGTACCTCTAACATGCGCACCTTATTGATCGCGCCCCCGTGGGTCCGTTTGAGCAGTCCCTCCCCCTCTAACCGCCGAATGTCACCCCGTATTGTCACCTCGGAACAGTTGAGACAGGCACTGAGTTCTTTCACCCGTACTTCCCCTAACTGTTCAAGCTGGTTCAAAATAAAATCCGCGCGTTCCTGATAGGATGTCATATCAAAACCTCAAATTTGATTTTCATACGAAATGATTTTCTTCTGGATAATTATACCAAACAAAAGAAATCAATACAATCCAAACAGAGAAATTATTTCTTTCCTGTACCTGTCGGGCCGCGCAGCATCCCGCCGGGAGCACGGTTAGAAATTGCCGCCGTCCCAGCCCCAATAGGGGGTCTGCGCATACCTCACATACACGCGCCCGGGCGCAAGGCCCAGCTCTTTTTCCAGCACGGCGGTGAGGCGGGCGGTCATGGCTTCATACGCTTCGGGGGCCGCTTTTCCGTACAGGTCCACCTGTACCATCGCGGCGGGCTCCCCGCTGCCCGCCATCCAAAGGCGGCAGCTGTCCTCAAAGCGCAGCATCAGCCAGTTTTCACTTTTGCCGATCAGGGCCGCCGCCTCGCCGTAAGCGGCTTTCAGTCTTTTTTCCGTTTCCTCCGGGATGGGCAGGTTGGTCATGGTATGGATAAAGGGCATTTTCAGTTTCCTCCGTTCTTCTGAAGTGCAGATCGCCGGCCGTCCGGTCGACCCGGGCCGGCAGAGCGGGCCGGACGCACGCCTCACCCGGGCCGGGAAACCAGCTCGTCCAGAGGCTTGCGGGTCTTGGGCCGCAGCGGATCCCCCTCACTGGGGTAGCCCAGCGCCAACACCAGCCGCACCCTTTTGTCGGTGTGCAGCAGACGCTGGAGCTTTTTTTCATCAAACCAGCCCAGAATGCAGCTGCCCAGCCCCAGATCCGCGGCCTGCAGCGTGAAATGGGCCGCCATGATGCCGATATCCACCGAGCGGTAATCCTGATCTTTGAGCTTTGCGCCCGCGGCGGCAGAGGGGTTGTAGCCCTCCTCTGTGACCACCGCGAAAACCGGGCAGCCGGCGGTGAATTTATTCATCCCCATGCTGCGCAGGCACTCGCCCACCTGCGCCGCCAAGCTGCCCTGGGCCAGCGTGATGTGCCAGGGCTGGCTGTTGCAGGCGGAGGGGGCCAGCCGCGCAGCCTGCAGGCAGGCCTCCAGCTTTTCCGGCTCCACCTGCCGGGCGGGGTCATAGGCGCGGCAGCTCTGCCGGCGCGCAGCCAGTTCTGCGAAAGAATCCATCTCTGCAAACACCTTTCTTCTCTCGGCCGCAAAAGCGGGGGTTCCGCCTTTTTTCGCCCCCCTACAGGGGACCTGCGGGCACTGCCGCATCCTCCAGCGGGGGGCGGGGCGCGGCCGCTTGCTTTTTTATCCAGTATATCATATTTTCAAAGCATCAAAACGCCAAAAACGACGAAAATTCTGCTCTTCGTTTACAATCCGCCCTGCGGCAGGTATAATTTTAGGCAGTTTACGGCGTCTTTCTTTCAGACGCTTCCTCTTCTGCCCGCGCCCGCTTTTGCCGGGCTGCCTGCGCCCCATCCTTTATCCTGTCCCGATAGGAGGTCTTTTTCATGCGCCATTTTCTCACGCCGCTCGACCTTTCCGTGGAAGAGCTGGACGGCCTGCTCGCCCTCGCGGACGATATCGCGCGGGACCCCGCCGCTTACCGCGGCGTCTGCGCCGGCAAAAAGCTGGCTGTCCTTTTTTATGAGCCCAGCACCCGCACACGGCTCTCGTTTGAGTCCGCCATGCTGAATCTGGGCGGCTCGGTGCTCGGCTTTTCCTCGGCCAGCTCCAGCTCCGTCTCCAAAGGCGAGACGGTGGCCGACACCATCCGCATCCTGTCCTGTTACGCGGATATCTGCGCCATGCGCCATCCGCTGGAGGGCGCGCCTTTCCGGGCCGCGCTCTACTCCCGCATCCCGGTGATCAACGCGGGCGACGGCGGCCACCAGCACCCCACCCAGACCCTCACCGATCTGGTGACGATCCGGCGGCGGCTGGGGCGGCTGGACCATCTGACCGTGGGCCTGTGCGGCGACCTGAAATACGGCCGCACGGTGCACTCGCTGATCGCCGCGCTCTCCCGCTATCCCGGCAACCGCTTTGTCTGCATCAGCCCGGAGGAACTGCGCCTGCCCGCTTTTGTCAGCGAGGAGATCGCAGACGCGCCCAGCAGCGCATTGACTGAGACCCGCTCCCTGGAGGAAGCCCTGCCCGGGCTGGACCTGCTCTATATGACCCGCGTCCAGCAGGAGCGGTTCAGCGACAAAGCCGTTTATGAGCGCCTCAAGGACTGCTATATCCTCACCGCGGACAAACTTGCGGCGGCCCGGGCTGCGATGCCGGTGCTGCATCCGCTGCCCCGGGTGAATGAGATCGCACCGGAGGTGGACGACGACCCCCGCGCCGCCTATTTTGAGCAGGCGCAAAACGGCGTTTACGCCCGCATGGCCCTGATGATGACCCTGCTGGGCCTGGGGCCCGTCCAGCTGGGAGAGGGCGCGCCGCTACTGCCGGCGGAAACGCAGAAAAATCTTCTGCGCTGCGGCGACAAGCGCTGTATCACCGCCGCCGAAGCCGGGATCGATCATCTCTTCGTCCCGGCCAAAGGCGGGACCTGCCGCTGCTTTTACTGTGGGCGGGAGGGGGAATAGAAAGCACTAATCCTAAATCATTTGGCTGAGACCCCAATACATTATTTTGCTTTTTTACCATTTTTTAATAAATAATAAAACGGATTCGCCTTTCTGGCGAATCCGTTTTATTTTGTCCCACTCCATTTTAATCCTTGACGTTTAGTTCCCTTTCTATTCTGTTTTTACCAGACAATAAGAAACTGGAAACAAAAACAAATTTCTATTTCATTTCAGTAATAGCGAACATTTGTTTTTTTCCATATCCTAATAATGCAAATTCCGGCCTTTTTCTCAGCAAAATTTATAAGACACCCCCTAATTGTATGTACAACACGATGAAAAATTAGCTGTTATAAAAATTTATACCAAAAACTATTGTATGTATCCTTTTTATTTTATATAATTTATTCGTACAAATTGTCTTTGCTATCTATTTCTCCCCATTTGAAAGGAGCGTTCTTCATGCTACATCAAAAAATTTATTTGACTGATGAAAAGGATGCCTATCTTATTACTTATCTTCACGATCGTTATGAGCAAGACTGGGAAGACGTAGGAGAATGGTTGCCTCCTAAGCGTCCCGCTCTTATCCTATTGCCCGGCGGTGGCTATAGCTACTGTTCAGACCGCGAGGGAGAACCGGTTGCCTACCCTTTCCTTTGCGCTGGTTATAACGTTTTTGTTCTGATTTATCGTACAGGTGACAAATCAGTCTGGCCTGCGCCATTGGAGGATGTAGCCAAAGCCGTCTGGACCGTCCGTCAGCACGCGGACGAATGGAACATCGATCCATGCAAAATTGCAGTCGGTGGTTTTTCTGCCGGTGGAAACCTAACTTCCATCCTTGGCACACAATGGCATCGCGGTGTGGAGGAACGCCTCGGGATTCCTCGGGGGGGAAGCCGTCCCGATGCCATGCTCCTTGCTTACGCACCGGTAGAAATGGAGCAACGTCCGTCTTCCAACACCCAACTTGGCACATTACTGAAAGATCGCCCAGAGGAGCTTAGCTCGGTTCGCTACGTAGACAACCAGACTCCGCCTGCTTTTATCTGGCACACGGTGAACGATGAAAAGGTTCCGGTTAAAAATGCGCTCCTATTTGCAGCAAAATGTTTAGAGTTCCAAATACCTTTCGAGTTGCACATTTTTGAACACGGTCCGCATGGACTTTCGCTTAACAGCGATCTCACAGCTTACCATCTGGAACATCCGGTAAACGTCAGCAGTTGGGTTCCTTGCTGTATCGATTGGCTGAATAAATTGTTCGCATTTTGAGATCTCCTTATTTCTCAATTCTAATCGTCCCTCATGCTCATTTTCGGAGGTGATAAAATGGAAAAAAGCGAAGAAATCCTAACAGTCGAAAACCTCACAAAGTCCTTTGGGCCTGTTAAAGTGCTGGATAATGTTCAACTCTCCGTAAAGAAAGGAGAGGTCCACGCTCTAGTGGGAGAAAACGGCGCAGGCAAATCCACCATGATGAATATCGTGTCCGGGGTATACCAGCGGGACAGCGGTCGTATTTGTTTAGATGGGGAAGAAGTTAATTTTATCTCACCTCGTCAAGCCTGTATGGCCGGAATTGGCTTTGTCCATCAGGAGATGTCTTTGTGTCCCCATATGAGTGTAGCGGAAAATGTCTTCATGTGGAACATTCCCACCAAGCGTGGCGGTGCGGTTGATTTTGTACGGCTATATGAAGAAACCAACTTGCTTCTGCGTCGCTTCGGTGCGGGCTTTGATGCCCGTACACGTACGGGAGAACTAAACGTGGCTCAGCAACAGGTTGTTGAGATCGCACGCGCCCTTTCCATGAATGTAAAACTCATTATTTTTGATGAACCAACTTCCTCTCTCACCGAAAGTGAGACGGAAAATCTTTATCATTCTATTGAAATGCTGAAAGACAGTGGCGTCGGCGTGATTTACATCTCACATCGTATGCCGGAGATTTTTCGCATCTGTGATCGCGCCACAGTATTGCGAGATGGAAAATATGTGGATACTTTGTCAATCCATGAAGTCACGCCAGATGATATCGTACTCAAAATGGTAGGACGTAGCCTTGGGGACTATTATCCTCCCAAAGCCTCTGTCCCGCCCGGTAAAGAACTGCTTCGTGTAGAAAATCTTTCTGGCAAACGCTTTCAAAACATCTCTTTTACTCTTAAAAAGCATGAAATTCTCGGTTTTTCTGGGTTGGTGGGCTCTGGACGTACAGAGGTAATGCAGGCTTTATGCGGTTTTTTGCCCTACACTCAGGGACAAATCTGGTTGGAGGGACAAAAATTCTGTGGCAAAGTAAAAAGTTCCGAGCTCATTCGTCTGGGCCTTTTTTATCTCACCGAAGACCGAAAAGCTAATGGCCTGTTTTTGAACATGACAACACGTCGCAATATCTCCGTCACCGTGCTAGAGGAGTTCTGCCATCACGGCTTTTTAAATAATGAGGAAGAAAAAAACCTTTCTTCTGCCATGATCCACGAGATGGATGTGCGTGTAGCTTCCGACCTTACCCCCGCAGGTGCAATGTCTGGAGGCAATCAACAGAAAGTCATGATCGCCAAATGGCTTGTCGCTCATCCTCGGGTGCTGATCATGGATGAACCTACCCGAGGCATTGACGTGGGTTCCAAAAGCGAGATCCACCACAAGCTCCGCAAACTAAGTGAAGAGGGAATCGGTGTGATTGTTGTCTCTTCCGAACTGCCAGAGATCATCGGAGTCTGCGACCGGGTAGTCGTGATGCACGAAGGCTCCGTGGTTGGAGAAGTCGTCGGTAAGGATATCAATGAGGAGACCTTGATGCTGATGGCCTCCAACCGAAAAAAAGGAGTTGATGCAATATGCGAAATGTAAAAAAATTTTTCGCTAACTTCCGCGAAGCCACTGTCCTCCTTATTGTACTTCTTGCGGGTTTGGTGCTCTCTTTAATTTCCCCTCATTTTTTTACATGGGCAAATCTTCGCTCGGTATTAATCGGCTTGAGCTGTACCGCCATTCTTGCAATCGGAACGACAATTGTTATGGCTGGAGGTGCTATCGATATCTCTCTGGGTGCACAACTCGCTATGTCCGGTTCAATCGTCGGTGTTCTCTTTATCAAAGGGGTTCCTATCCTGCTGGCTATCCTCATTGCTCTTCTTTCCTGCGCCGCAGTCGGTCTTTTAAATGGCATCATTATCAGTTATACCACCCTTAATCCCATGATTTGTACTCTTGGCACCCAATTTGTATGCCAAGGTATTGCCAATGTCATCACAACGGGGTCCCCCCAATCGCTCCGTTCTGCGCCAGAATTTTTTTCTTTCATCGGCAAAGGATTTGTCGGTGGATTTTTCCCGATGATTTTTTTAGAATTTCTCATCCTTGGCATTATTGTAGATGTCCTCATGCGTCGTTCCTCTATGGTACGTAAGGTTTATTACGTAGGGTCTAATCCTCAGGCGGCCACCTACTCCGGCATTAACGCCAAAAAGGTTAAGACCATGACCTTTGTGTTTGCAGGCGTTATGGCGGGTATTGCGGGGGTTTTGACCACCGCCCGTCTTTCAGTCGCGTCTCCCGCTGCCGGAGGGACCGTCACAATGACCGCTATGTCCGCCGCAGTTATCGGTGGTGCTTCTGCATCGGGAGGATCCGGGACGATTCTTGGTACTACATTGGCGTTGATCTTGCTCAGTCTTGTCGACAACGCACTGGTTCTTATGAGCGTGAGTGTCTACTGGCAGAATTTAATCAGTGGTGTAATTCTGCTTGCCGCCGTACTTCTGGATTACTTTTCTCATACAAAAAAAGGTTAACCATCTACAGTTTTTGAGGCGCAAGGCACAAAGCGCTTAAAATAAAAAGAAAAAAGGAGTAAAAAATGAAAAAATTATTGTCAGTATTATTAGCGTTCACGATGGTTTTCAGCCTGACGGCCTGTGGAGGGGGGCAGAGCGCTTCTGGTAATGCAGGGACTGAACCTGCCACTTCCGGTGCGTCTGATACAATTAACTCCCCCTTAAGGGCGCAAGAGGACGAGGTCTATTATATGCTGGCATTTTATTCCGGTATTGAATATTGGAAAGGGTGTTATAACGGCTTTACCAAGGCAGCGGAACTCTATGGTGCCAAAACGGAGTTTGGCGGCCCCACCGACAGCGATATCGCTTCTTATGTTAACTACATCCGTTCTGTGATCGCTAAGAACCCCGCCGGTATCGCTTTGACATGTAATGATTCCACAGGTCTTATTGATGTCATCAACGAAGCCCGTGCAGCCGGAATTCCTGTCGTGACCTACGACTCTGACTCTGCCCAGTCCGATCGATTGGCCTATTTGGGTACCGGCAACTATAACGCCGGTGCCGCTGCCGCAAAATTTATCGCTGAGCAAATCGGCCATGCCGGTGAGGTCGCTATTGTCGGCAGCCCTTCCGGCAGTGAAAGCCAGATTGACCGCATCGATGGTTTTGTGGAGTATATGGAAAAAAACGAACCTGATATTCAGGTGGTCGCGATAGAAGACGGCAAAGCCGACTCCGTTGAATCTTCTAAAGCAGCTGCTTCGATCATGCAGGCCTATCCTGGAGTGAAAGGATTTTATACTACCAGCGCTCAGATGGGTGCGGGCGTTGCCACCGCTGTCGAGGAATCCGGCAACACAGGTGAGATCAAAATTTGTGCCTTTGACACTGATAATGCGACTTTAGACTTCATCAAAGCGGGAGTCATCACCGGTTCAGTGGCACAAGGAGTTGAACTGATGGGGTATTGGTCTTTCCAATTTTTGTTTCAGACCCAGCACGATCTGGTCGTAGATGAATGGGAAGAAAATCGTCTTACCCCTCTCCCTACAACTGTCGACACCGGCGTTTCAATCGTTACTAAGGAAAATGCAGATCTCTTCTATGCAGAAAGCTAATCAAGTCTCACAGATATTTTTAAACAGCCTGGGGAATTCCCCAGGCTGTTTAAAAAATGATTGATACATAATAGTTTTATATAGGAAAGCATTCGCTTTAAAATTGCATTTTAATACTTTGGGCTGAAAACGGATTGAAAAGGTGGAGACCGCTTCGCGACCTGCGAGACAGCTGTCTTTCATTGCTACCAAGGTGGTCCGCAATTGAAAAAAGCAAAGAATATGGTACAATGGTAGAAAACGGTAAATAGGATGTAATTATATGAAACAGCAGCCCAAATACCAACTTCTCGCTTCCCAAATCAGTGATGAAATTACCCGAGGAATTTATAAAGAAGGGGATCGTCTTCCCACCGAAAATGAATTGACGGCAACTCATTGCTTAAGCAGGCAGACTGTGCGCCAAGCGCTCTCTATCCTGGAACGGGATGGACTTATTGAACGCCGCCAGGGCAGCGGTTCTGTTGTTCGGCATTCCCATGTGCAGTCTACACCCAGTTACAATATTGCCGTTATCACTACCTATATCAGCGAATATATTTTCCCCGATATCCTGCGCGGAATCGAGGAGGTCCTCTCTGCAGAAAATTACTCCCCCCTTGTGTTTGCTACCCAGAACCGAATCGACAACGAACGCAAAATACTGTTGGACGTTTTATCACGGCCGTTGGACGGACTGATCGTGGAGGGCACCAAGACAGCCTTGCCCAATCCAAACCTAGACTTATACCAGAGATGGTATGACATGGGACGTCCCATTGTCTTTGTTCATAGCTTCTATCCCGGCCTTGTCTCTCCTATTTACGTAGCTACTGACGATCGCAAAGGTGGCTATAACGCTACTCAGTTTTTGATGAGCAAGGGGCATCGCCAGATCGCAGGTATTTTTAAAAGCGACGACATTCAAGGACATCGACGCTGTACGGGTTACTATGAAGCGCTATTGCAGGGGGGCCTTTCCGTATCTGACGATCACGTCCTCTGGTATACAACTGAGGATAAAAAGAACATCGCCTCTCTTCAACTTATGGAAAAGTTGGAAGGCTGCTCCGCAGTGGTCTGTTATAATGATGAGATTGCCGTGCAGGTATTAGATGCTCTAAAGGCGGAAGGAATAGCAGTGCCCCAGCAGATGGCTTTGATCAGCTTTGATAATAGTTCCTACAGTAACTATGCCTCAGTAAAAATCACTTCATGTTCACAGCATAAAAAACAAATCGGCGAAACCGCTGCACAAAAGTTACTTTCTCTTATAGCTGGCATCCCTCAAGAGCCTACTGTTGTCCCCTGGAAAATTATTGAAAAGGAGAGCACTTAAACGCTTGAGAATACGCCTTGGGAGTATATGACACTTTATCACACAAATTATCCTAACGGGTGAAAGAGAAAAAAGACGAGGTGGCAGGACATTATAACCCGTTTTCTGTTCTCTGGTAAATCTGAATCTTTAATAGAAGAAATGACGTGGATCAACTTCTTTGGTGAAGTTGATCCACGTCATTTCTATTTTTTGCAAGAATTAAAAGCTGTCACTTTTTATCTTTTGGGGAAGTTCGTTATTATTAAAATAAAAGCATTCTAAAATTTGTATTACTATTATAATACGTATTTATTTTTTCATTTTTAGGAAAAGTTAAAAATATTTTTTGTGAAAACGATAAAAAAGCAAAAACATAGTTTTATTCCGCCGAAACTATGTTTTATTTTTTGTAAAATATGTATATTGCTAAAATAGAATAGATCATGTAGACTAAATTTATAATTGTTCGTACAATTTTGTTATTTTAGTTTTTTGTTTAATTTGTATGTGTCTTTTGTCAAATTGTCTATACTACCAGCACCTTATATGCTTCATCGTTTTAGTTCTTTTGCACCGCTTTTCCTGATTAAAAATCGTTCATAAAAATTTTGTAGTTTACTTCCAATCCAAATGTTAAAACCGTAATTAAAAAGGAGAGAGAAAAGTGTCTCACCCCCAGAAATTAATTAGATGCGGCGATACCGTTCTGGGCCTTGAGTTGGGGTCCACCCGGATCAAGGCCGTGTTGATCGGTCCGGATCACGCCCCGCTGGCTTCCGGCAGTTATGAGTGGGAAAATCGGCTGGAAGACGGGTACTGGACCTATCGTCTGGACGATGTCTGGACCGGCATTCAAAGTGCATACGCCAGCCTTGCCGGGGCAGTGGAGGCCAAATACGGCGTTCCCCTCTGCAGTGTCAAAGCGATGGGCTTTTCGGCAATGATGCACGGTTATCTGCCGTTTGACCGCGATGGGCGCCAACTGGCGGCTTTTCGCACCTGGCGCAACACCACCACCGGCCAGGCCGCGGCTGAACTGACCGGCCTGTTCGGCTTCAACATCCCCCAGCGCTGGAGCATCGCTCATCTGTATCAGGCGATCCTGAACAGAGAGGAACATGTCAAGGAACTCGCCTTTCTCACCACGCTTGCAGGTTATGTGCATTGGCAGCTGACCGGTGAAAAGGTGCTGGGCGTCGGCGAGGCCTCCGGCATGTTTCCCATCGACAGCGCAGCCTGCGATTTTGACGCGGGGATGAAAGCAAAGTTCAACGCGCTGCTGAAAGAGCGCGGCCTGCCCTTTCTCCTGGATGACGTGCTGCCGCAGGTATTGCCCGCCGGCGCGCCGGCGGGTCGGCTGACCCCGGAGGGGGCCCGCCTGCTGGACCCCAGTGGCCGCCTGCAGCACGGCATTCCCCTCTGCCCGCCCGAAGGGGACGCCGGCACCGGTATGACCGCCACAAACTCGGTCGCGGCGCGCACCGGCAATGTGTCGGCCGGCACTTCCGTCTTTGCGATGGCTGTGCTGGAGAGGCCGCTTTCCAAAGTTTATCCTGAGATCGACCTCGTCACCACCCCTACTGGTAAGCCTGTAGCTATGGTGCACTGCAACACCTGCACCTCCGATCTGGACGCCTGGATCAAGATGCTTGGGGAGATGGCGGACGCGGCCGGTGCGCCGCTTGAAAAGCCCCGTCTCTATGACCTGTTTTATGCCAAAGCACTGGAGGGGGAGCCGGACTGCGGCGGACTTGTCAACATAAATTATTATTCAGGCGAGCCCGTTACCGGATTGGAAGACGGCAGGCCGCTTTTTCTGCGGCGTCCGGACGCGCGCCTCACGCTTGCAAACTTCGCCCGCGTACAGCTTTACTCCACCATGGCCACCCTCAAACTGGGCATGGACCTGCTGTTCGATCAGGAACAGGTCCGTTTGGAGCGGCTTTTGGGACACGGAGGACTATTCAAAACGGCGGAGGTCGGCCAGCGGCTGTTGGCCGGGGCTTTAAAAGTACCAGTGACCGTGATGGAAACTGCTGGGGAAGGCGGCCCCTGGGGAATGGCCATACTGGCCGCCTATATGTGCGGACGCGATCAGGAGGAAACGCTGGAAGCTTATCTCGACTCAAAAGTTTTCAGCCAGACTTCCGGGATCATCTCTCAGCCCCGGAGCGAGGACGCAGCGGGTTTTGACTGCTTTATGGAAAATTATAAAAGCGCCCTTGCCGCGGAGAGGGCCGCCGTGACGGCGCTGAAATAAAAGCGGGGTTATCCGCAGAGATCGGATACCGTTCCCTCTGAGCCCGGGCCGGCAGGTGCATCCGACTTTCGCCGCAGGGCTTTCCGCGCCTGCTGAAAAATACCGCTGTTTTTCTGACATGATAACACCTGAAAAGGAAACGGCCAAACATCCCCATCACAGACGGGGCATCTATCATAACAAGGAGGATACATAAATGAGCATGAAAGATTATGAATTTTGGTTTGTAGTGGGCAGCCAGTTTTTATATGGGCCCGAGGTTCTTGAAACCGTGGCCGCCAGGGCAGAGGAGATGACGGAAAAGCTGAACGCTTCCGGCAATCTGCCGTGCCGCCTGGTCTACAAGGTCACCGCTAAGACCAACAAAGAGATCTCGGAGGTGGTGCGTGCGGCTAATTTCGACGATCGCTGCGCAGGCATTATCACCTGGTGCCACACTTTCAGTCCCTCTAAAATGTGGATCAACGGCTTTACGGACCTGCAAAAGCCCTGCTGCCATCTCGCGACGCAGTACAACCGGGAAATCCCCAATGAAGAGATCGATATGGATTTCATGAACCTGAACCAGGCCGCTCACGGGGACCGGGAACACGGGTTTATCGCCGCCCGGCTGCGGATGCCGCGCAAGGTGATCGCAGGCTATTGGCAGGACAAAGAGGTGCAGGACCGGCTCAGCCGCTGGATGCGTGCCGCCGTCGGCGTGGCTTTTTCCAAGCAGCTCAAGGTGATGCGCTTTGGCGATAACATGCGCGAGGTGGCAGTCACCGAGGGCGACAAAGTAGAGGTGCAGGCCAAGCTGGGCTGGCAGGTAAACACCTGGCCGGTGGGACAGCTGGTCGAAACGATGGACGCTGTCACAGACCAGGAGATCGACGCCCTCATGGAGACTTATCGTTCTTTGTATGACCTTGCGACCGATGATCTGGAAACCGTGCGCTACCAGGCCAGGGAAGAGATCGCCATGAAAAAGATGATGGACGCCGAGGGCTGCCGGGCTTTCAGCAATACTTTCCAGGATCTGTACGGTATGCGGCAGCTGCCCGGCCTTGCCAGCCAGCACTTGATGGCGCAGGGCTACGGTTATGGGGGCGAAGGCGACTGGAAAGTGGCGGCGATGACTTCGATCCTCAAGGCGATGAGCGAGGGCCAGACCGGCGGCACCGCATTTATGGAGGATTACACCTATCATCTGGTAAAAGGACAGGAGTACAGCCTGGGCGCTCATATGCTGGAAGTCTGCCCCAGCGTGGCAGCCACCAGACCCCGCATCGAAGTGCATCCGCTGGGCATCGGTGACCGGGAGCCGCCCGCGCGTCTGGTCTTTGAGGGACATGAAGGGCCGGCCATCGTGGTCAGCCTCATCGATATGGGCGGCCGCCTGCGGCTGATCTGCCAGGATATCGAGTGTGTCAAACCGATCATGGAAATGCCCAATCTGCCGGTCGCCCGCGTGATGTGGAAAGCCTATCCCGATCTCACTACCGGCGTAGAGTGCTGGATCACAGCGGGCGGCGCCCATCACACAGTGCTCAGCTACGACGTCACCGCCTCACAAATGCGGGATTGGGCCCGTATGATGGAGATCGAATTTGTCCATATCACAAAAGGCACTACCGTGGAGGCGCTGGAGCACGATCTGTTCCTCTCCGACCTGGCCTGGAAACTGAAATGAGGCGGCCTGTATGCTGGAAACATTAAAAAGACAGGTGTGGGAAGCAAACCTGCTGCTGCCGAAATACGGGTTGGTGACCTTCACCTGGGGGAACGTCTCGGGCGTTGACCGCAGCCGGGGGCTGATGGTCATCAAGCCGTCCGGGGTGGACTACGAGGACCTGAGGCCCGAGGACATGGTGGCGGTGGACCTGGAGAGCGGACGGGTGGTGGAGGGAAGCCTCAACCCCTCCTCCGATACCAGGACCCACCTGGAGCTGTACCGCGCCTTTCCCGCGCTCGGCGGGGTGGTACATACCCACAGCCCGGCCGCCGTCGCCTGGGCCCAGGCCGGCAGGGATATCCCCTGTTACGGCACCACCCACGCGGATTATTTCTACGGCCCGGTGCCCTGCGCCCGGCAGCTCACCCAGGCGGAGATCGACGAGGACTATGAAAAGAACACCGGGGCCGTGATCGCGGAGACGTTCCGCGCACGCGGGCTGGATCCGGCGCAGGTGCCGGGTGTGATCTGCAGCAGCCACGGGCCTTTCACCTGGGGCACGGACGCGGCCCAGGCGGTGTATCACGCGGTGGTGCTGGAGGAGGTGGCCAAAATGGCCATCCTCACCCGGGAGGTCGACCCCAGCGCAGCCCCCGCCCCCCGGCGCGTCCAGGACAAGCATTTCCTGCGCAAGCACGGCCCGAACGCTTATTACGGGCAGAACAGCGGCTGATCGCCTTTCTCCGGCGCCCGTTTTAATGCGCCCGTTTTAAAAAGTTTTTCCTTTTTGGTTTACCTTTCTCTCTGCCCTGGTCTGAGGCCGCCGCACCGGCGCCCCGGCCGGGGCCTTTTTTATCCGAGCGCTGCGCCCTTGTGCCCCATCCTTAAATATGATATGATGAGTCGTCAAAAAATTCACAGAGCCGCGGTGTTCCGCACCGCTGCCGGAGCAGGAGTCATCGCATGCCCGATCCCTGGCATCGCCGCCCTGTGCGGCCGCCACCGGCGTTTCCCGTCCGCCGGCATAAAAAAAATAAAACGGCGCGGCCAATGCCGCGCGATGGGAGTTAAAATTTAATATGTGGTTTGTATTCACCCTTGTCACGATCCTGTTCTGGAGCGGCTCGGACCTGTTCTCAAAGATGGGTTCCGCGCCCGACGACAAAAACAGTCACTGGAAGATGGTGCTGGCCGTGGGCGCCGTGATGGGCCTGCACGCCATCTGGCAGGTCACGGTCGGCGGCGTTGCGTATGACCCGATCAACCTGCTGAAATATCTGCCCGTCTCGGCCATGTACATCCTGTCGATGATCTTCGGCTACGCGGGCCTGCGGTATATCGAGCTGTCGGTCTCCTCGCCCATCTGCAATTCCTCCGGGGCCATCACGGCGCTGCTCTGCTTTCTGTTTTTGGGTCAGCGGATGACCGGCCTGCAGCTGGGGGCCGTGCTGCTGATCAGCGCCGGCATCCTGGCGCTGGCCGTGCTGGAAAAACGGCAGGCCGACGCCCAGCGCCTTCTCGCCGGCGAAACGCCGGACAAAAAATACACCCGCAGCGTTCTCGCCATCCTTTTTCCCATCCTTTATTGCCTGATCGACGGCCTGGGCACTTTTTCAGATTCTTTTGTGCTGGACGTGGTGATGGACGAGATCACGGCAAATCTCTCGTATGAATTCACTTTCCTGCTCATGGCTGTGTTTGCTTTCTGCTGGCTGACCTTTGTGAAAAAGGAGCGGTTCCACCCCCTGCGGGAAAAGACCAAATTCGCCGCCGCCCTCTGCGAGACCGCGGGCCAGTTCAGCTATGTGTTCGCGCTGTCCGGCAACGCCATCGTGGCGGCGCCCACCATCGCCTCTTACAGCATCTTCTCCGCCCTGTGGGCCCGGCTGTTTTTGAAAGAGAAACTCACCAAGGCCCAATATGCCGTGATCGCGCTGGTGATGGTGGGCATCGCCATCCTCGGCGTGGAGTGATGCCCCGGCCTCTGCGGGAAAGGCTGCGTTTTTCCCCGCTGTCCTGTTTTTTCGCGGCGCCCCGGCCGCCCGCCTCAGCGGCTTGTCCCGGGAAATCAAAAAGACCATCCCCGCGGGGATGGTCTTTTTTTCAGCCGGAGGCAGCCGGCTTTTCACTTTTCAGCCGGAGGATAGGGCCTCCGTTCCCCGGTCCGCCCCATGAGATAATCCACGCTGGTATTAAAAAATCCAGCCAGAACGATCAGCTCATGGTAATTGGGCCAGCGGTCGCCGCGCTCGTATTTGGAAATCATGCTTTGGTCGATCCCCACGGCCAATTGCAGCGCCACCTGCGTCATTTTTGCCTCTAAACGAAGCTTTTTCAAGTTTTCCATGCCATCTCCCCTTTATGACATTCTGTCATAAAAGGCCTTGACTTATAGGTCAAATAGCACTATTATGGAAACACCAGGGCAAAAGGAGACACATGTTTTTGGAGACCCGATCTGCAGCCCTTGTCCTCCGCGGGCCATCGGGCCTCTTCCGCTCCAGACGATCAAAAATCTGCGGATGAGATCGAAAAGCGCCGGAAAAACCCGCATCCTCTGACAGCTCCTCTTTCTCCCTGCCGGAAGAACTTGCGGACGCCTTTGGCCGTCAAAGCGCCGACTTCAGGGATGCCGCTTCTCGCCAGGGCCTGCGGGATGGGGCGCGCCGGTTCGGCGGACCGGCTGTGCTGCCGGGAAAATCAGCCTCAGGCGCGGGCGGTGACTCCCTGCTTGACCGCCCCATAAACCGGGGGCAGCATGCTGCTGCCGGCGCCTGCGCCGCCCAGCGCCCGGCCCGCGTTTTTCTTCAGGCGGGCGTTACCGGCTTGCCCGCTCTGCCGCGGCCGCGCGCAGGTGTCTCCTGCACGCTGGCCCGCAGCGCATCCCCCAGCTCGATGACATTGCTGGGCCGCTGCGGCCGGCTCAGCTTGGGCCGCTTGCCCGCGATCTTGTCCTCGATCATCCGCTTGAGCCGTTTGCGGTACTCATCGTGATACTGCTCGGGCTGAAAGGGCGCTTTCATGCGGCCGATGAGGGTCTTTGCCATCTTCAGCTCCCCCGCGCCCGGGGCCTCGGTGGGGGCGATCTTGGGCAGACGCCGCACTTCCTCGTCGTAAAAAAGCGTCTCCGCAAGGATGCCCTCCTCATCCGGCACCAAAAGGACCAGGGTGTCCCGATGATCCATCACCGTGCGGCAGAGGGCCGCCGTGTGGGTCCCGCGCATGGCGTCGGCCAGCACGCGGTAAGCTTTTTCGCCCCCCGCTGTGGGCGCGGCGTGAAAGGTGCGGTCAAAATAGACCGGCGACACCGCGCCCCGGTCCACAAACTGCAGGATGGTCACCGTGCGGTCGGCGGGCGTTTTGACGCGGGCCAGGTCCTCGTCGGTGATGATGACGAATTTATCGTCCGCGTACTCAAAGCCGCGCACGATATCCTTGCCGGTGACCTCTTTCTGGCAGTGGCCGCACACCTTTTTATAGCGGATGCGGCGGTGGTCTCCCCGGTGCAGCTGGTTGAAGCGCACATCCAGGTCGCGCGTGGCGGTGTGCAGCGTCACCGGGATCTGCACTAGCCCAAAAACGATGTTGCCCTTATATGCGACAGCCATTTTAAAGCGCCTCCTTTTTGGGGGAGGCGCACCGCTGCCGGCCGGGCAGACCGCAGGGCATAAAAAAGCCTCCCGGGGGTTAGCGTTCCCCGGAAGGATCTTTTTTATGTGCGATACACAGGCGGCGGGCCGTCCTCCTCTGCCCGGGCGGCGGCCGGGCTGCCGGCGCAGACGGCCCTCTGCCCGGCGCAGCCGCTGCGCATCGCTTCCGGGTCTTATACCGCGCGCCCGGCGCAGGAGCGCTTCCGCCCCAAAACGGTCCTGACGTTCCCGCGCGGTCCGCCGCGCTGCCCAGGGTGGCCGCTGCTGATCGCCGCCGTTAAGGATGCTCCGCGCTGGCGATCAGATACTTGAAGATCTGCGGTTTATATTTTTCATACAGGCCCAGGTTGGTATAGAGATCGCGGTAATAGCCGAACAGGTTCCGCTTGGTCTCCAGCGCGCTGCGCCAGTGGATCTGGGTGGCGGTGATGCTCTTCTCATTCTTTACATAATAGTAGATGGGGACGGGCAGCGCCGCAAACCGCTGCGCATAGCGGATATACTCCAGATTGAAGAGGAAATCCTCGCTCCAGCCCAGGTCCACATTGCACTGGATGCCGTAGCGGCGGATGATCTCCTGCCGGTAGAGCTTGTTCCACATGACGCCATAATAAAAGCTGGCGGGCTCCTCCATCAGGTTTTTGGCAAATTCCAGCTGGTCCATCACCGCGTCTTCACACAAAAAGCCGTGCGCGGTCTTTTCTTCCCCGATCACCCGCCAGTAATGGGAGATGACCATGTCCGCCCCCGTCGCCTGCGCCCGGTCCACCAGCAGCCGCGTGGCCTGCGGGTCAAGATAATCGTCGCTGTCCACAAATTGCAGATACTCGCCCTCCGCCTGGGCCAGGGCGGCGTTGCGGGCGGCCGACACGCCGCTGTTGGGCCGGTCGATCACCCGCACCCTGCCGTCCACCCGGGCATACATCTCGCAGATGGGCAGGCTGGCGTCCCTGCTGCCGTCGTTGACCAGCAAGACCTCGATCCGCTCATAGCTTTGCCGCCGCACGCTCTCAATGCAGCGCGCCAGATCGGGCGCGGCGTTGTACACCGGCACGACGATACTCACCAGCGGCTTCGTCATCTTTTATCCCCCTTTCTCCGCGCGGCAGAGCGCGCTTTTTCCGGCGCCCGCCGGCTGTGCCCCGCAGCACTTCCGGGCACAGGGCCGCAAGGCCCGGCCCGGGACAAAAGGCGGCGGTGGGCTTTGCGGCGTCCCCCAAAAGCCGGTTTTTCTCCGGCGGCCGCACGGGGAACGCCTGCCCGCCGGTCGGTATGGGGGCTGCCCTGCTGTCCCTGCGCCGGGGTGGCTCCGCTCCAGGCCGCTCGCTCCGGGCCGTCCTGGTGCAGATGCGCCACCGGCGTTTTGCTCCTGTCTCCCCGCAGCAGCGCCGCAGCGCGCCCGGCCTCAGCAGCCGAAGACCTCCTCAAACAGCACGCAGAACTCCTGGTACATCCCCGTGTCCTGCAGCGGTGCAAACGCGCGCAGCAGCCCGGCATAATACCAGCGCTGCTGGGCCCGGCCGCGCCTGAATCGGTCCCAGACCGCCTCTCCCTCGCTCTCATGATCCGCCGCGATACTGCGCAGGTTGGACAGCTTGTCGGCGCAGGCCAGCAAAAGTGCCTCATAGGGCGCGTCCCTCTGCAGATATTCCACTGTGTGGGCTTTGCGCTCCTCCCAGCTTTTTGTCTTGTCCTCCGACGCAGACAGCACCAGCAGGGCCACGGCGCGGCCAAATTCCTCTTCGATCTGCTCGGGCGCGATATGGGCGTCTTCCAGCGTGTCGTGCAGCAGCCCGGCGAGGATGAGCTCCTCCGGCGCGCCCTCTGCAGTGAGCAGCTGCGCCACCTCAAAGGGATGGACCAGATAGGGTATCTCGGTTCCCTTTCTCTTCTGCTGCCCGTGCGCCAGCGCGGCGAACTGGATCGCCGCGTGGATCTTGTTGACCGGCATTTTATCTCCTCCTTACAGACATTTTTCCATAACAAAATTGGGGAGCGTGACCCCGCCGCGCTCCACCTGCTGTGCGCGCAGCACCCGGTAGCCTCTGGCCTCAAAAAACGGCCGGGCTGTGACAGAGGCATGGGTGGTGACGGCCCGGCAGCCCGCATAACAGGCGCGGGTCTCCAGCGCGGTGCAGAGCACGGCGCCCACGCCTTTTCCCTGATGTGCGGCGTGTACGTAGAGCCGGTCCAGATACCCCGCGGCCTCGTCCAGGTCGGCAAATCCCAAAAGGCCGCCGGCCCCGTCCTCCGCCACCAGGGAAAAATGCGCCTCCAGCGTTTCATGCCAGCGGGCCGCGTCGATCTGCCCCGGCGCCCAGGCGTTCAACTGCTGCGGGTCATAGTCCCCGGCGTTTACCGTATGGACCGTATCATAAAACAGCTGTGCCAGCGCGGGCAGGTCCCGGTCCTCATAACTCCTCAGCCGTATCTCCACCTCTTCCGCCTCCCCCGTCTGCGGTCCCTTCCTGTTTAGTTTACCGCACCCCGGGGCCGGGCTCAAGCAATTTTTCCAAAAAGGCCCCGGCAGGCGCCAAAACGGGCCCGGCTGCGGGGCGCAGCCTTTTTCTAAAGGGAGGTGAAGAAAGCCGCGCGCATCCCCTTGTCCGGCGCCTCCGTCCGCGGGCGGGGGCCGGACAGGCGAAAAAAACGCAGCTTCAGGCCAGGGCTTTCGGAAACAGCGCAAATGCGGCCGGGGCGTGAACGCTTGCGGGTCGCCCGCAGGTCCGGGCCCGTCCTGCACCCCAGGCCCGGCCCCAAACCGCAGGCGCCGAAAAAAGGCTGCTGCCGCACGGGAGCCTCTATCACGAAACATGCCCGGCAAAAAGCGGGCAGCCTCAGCGCCTTAAACCGCCCGTGCGGGCCGCGTTTCAATGCCCGCTTTCGTCTGCCGTGACTTGCCGCGGCCCGAGTGCCTGACGGCCGCGCGGGAGGCCAAAAAACAGCCCCGGCCTGCCTTTATTGCTCCGCGTTTCTTCTTCATCGCATCGTGAGGATCGCTTTATAAACAGAACTTTATCGTCTATCCCAAAAATGAAAATGAAAAAGGAGTGCTTCAAAATGGCAAAAGATCGTTTTATAGAAGTTTATGACCAGGGGGTCACCAACGTCAGAAAAATCATTGTAGATACAGAAACAGGAGTAAACTATCTGCTGATGTCTTCCAACAAGACCAATGGCTGCGGCATCACCGTTTTGATGGATAAAGACGGTAAACCGATCGTTACGCCCCTCAACGGAG
Source organism: Anaerofilum hominis (assembly GCF_014287275.1). Classification (GTDB taxonomy): domain Bacteria; phylum Bacillota; class Clostridia; order Oscillospirales; family Ruminococcaceae; genus Pygmaiobacter; species Pygmaiobacter hominis. Next base: position 23,131 of record NZ_JACONZ010000002.1, on the reverse strand, counting down.
AAGATCGGTCATGACCCGGAAGCTGAGCGCTGTGCCGTCTGCCGAGAAATAACAAAAGAGAAAGGGCGGCGCATCTTTACAAAGCAGAAATTTTAACAGGGAGCGCGAAATAGAGTTCGGCAATGCAAATAAAGACGACCCACGATGTCAGACAAGCAGAGGGACGAAAACGCCGTCCTGACCAGTGCCTGTGACCTGCGATTCCAAGCAGTGCGCACGCCGATCAAAGGGACCATCCGCTGCTGTGTTCAGAAAATATCAGCAATTTTATACTGCAAGTATATGAAAATGCTCTACTCTGCATTTGTCCTGCTGTCATTTGCTCGGCTTCGCATCCAACGATAAAGCGGTCGATCCACGCGGATCGGCCGCTTTTTGTCAGAAAAAGGACGCCGGTCAGGCGTCCAGAAGCTGTCCCATCAAAACTTATGCCATCGCGGGGGATTTTGGAATAAAAAGGATCTTCTTCAATTTACAAATTGCGGATGAACACTGCCCTCCTGCGTTCCCTCTGCAACTTGTCTATAAAATTTTGTATTGTATAGTGATGATATGTTCTCTCAAGCGCTCCGGCCGCTTTTGCGCCCCCGATGCGGCTGAGGCGGGCAAGTGCCCTGGCGCCGCCGGCGTCCCCGCAGCCGGGCAGTTCCCCGCGCGTCGCCGCCGTCCGGCTACGCCCGGCAGAGCGGAATTGCAAAAAAGCGCTTCCCGCGCCGGCCGGCACAAGGGCAAGGCCGGCGCCGCGTTTACCCGCGGACGTCCCAGACTTCCGCCGGGGCCTTGCGGGGCCGGGCCGCGGGCTGCTCGGCCGGGTGGCCCAGTGGCGTGACTGCCACTGCCACCGCCTGGGCGGGCAGGCCCAGCGCCTCCTTGACCTGCTCCGCGTCAAAGGCGCCAAGCCAGCAGGTGCCAAGGCCCAGTTCCGCCGCACGCAGCAGCATAAAGCTGAGTGCAATGGAACAATCCACCGTGGAGGCCGACTGGCCGCAGGCCATGAGGGGGTCGTCCTCTGCCCAGACCACCAGTGTGACCGGCGCTTCCCCCACCTGCTTCTGATCCTTGCAGGCCGCCATCAGCCGCTCCCGCAGGGCCGCGTCCCGCACGGCGGTGAAGTGCCAGGCCTGCCGGTTGCGGGCCGAGGGGGCCAGCCGTCCGGCCTCCAGCACCGATTCCAGCTCTTGCTGCGTCACCGGCTGGCTGCTGTAGCTGCGCACGCTGCGGCGCGCCTGGATCGCTTCCATCACTGTCATACCGATCATCCTTTCCATTTTCAGCTCCCTATTTTTCACAGCAGGGGAAGCGGGTTTTCCTTTTCCTCTGCTGCCCGTACCTGTTTTTGCGGCGCGCCCGCCCCAGCGGCCGATGGAGAGAGGCTGCTCTTCCGTTTTCACGCATGGCCGCACAGAGCGCCCCCGAGCCCGCAGGCCTGCGGCGTTTTGTCCTGCGTCAGACCGCCGAAAAGCAGAGCTCCGCTTTCGCGGACACCCGCATCGGCTGTCGGCAGAGCAAATAACCTTTCACTCAGCGGCCGATGCCGCAAGTTTGCCATAGGCAAACTTCGATAGTGTTCTCTCCCGCTCAGCTGTCGGCAAAGCCAATAACCTTTCACTCAGTGGCCGATGCCGCAGCTTTCCTGCGGACAAACCTTGAAAGCGTCTTTCCCTTATCCGCGGCATCCTGCCGCCTGCCTGTGAAATGCGCCGCTCTCCGGCACGTTCTCTATGTAAAAGCTTTGCCGCGACACGCCCCCGCTCACGGCCCAGGCTTCGCTGCCTTTCCATCGAGTTCCGCGCGCAGTAGCCCGGGTCCCCGCTCATAGGGCAGGCTCACCTCCGCCAGCAGCGCCCGGTAAAAATCAGCTGCCGCCGCCCTGCGCAAATGGGCTAGCTGCGCGCCGCGCCGGGTAAAGAACCTGCCGTACAGCCCCTCCAGCTTATATCGGTATTCATGAAAAAAAGAGGGAGGCTCGTCGCCCGCTCCATCGGCCACCCGCCCCTGCGGCGTCATGGAATACAATGGCTGGCCGGCGCGGCCGAGATAAAGCAGGGTGCGGGCAGCGCCCAGCGCCCCCGCCGCCTCCAGTTTGTCGGCGTCAAAGAGGATCTTTGCCTCCAAGCTCTCGGGGGGCTGCTCTGCGCGGAAGCGATGGGTGCGGATGCAGGCCGCCGTCCGGCGGGCGGCGACTTCTCCAAAGCCGTGTTCCATCAAAAAACGCCGCGCCTTTTCCGCCCCCACGGCGGCATGGTCCAGGCGGGGGTCCTCAAACTGTTCCCGCCGCCCGATATCGTGCAGCAGGCAGGCGCAGATCAGCACGTCTTTGTCTGCTCCCTGTTCCGTCCCGGCGATGTCCAGCGCAGTGTACAGCACCCGGTAGATGTGCTCCTTATCGTGGGCGCTGTCTTTCATACAGTGGAGCATATAGTTTTCCAGCAGCTGATAGACTTCCTGTGTCATCTGTTTTCTCCCTTCTCACCGCTCAAAAGCGCAGCTGCTCGCCGCCGCCGGGGGGCAGCTGCGCCTCCCGCACCAGTTCGGGGCCCTGCTGGGCGGCCAGCAGCCGGGCCGAGGTCTCGTCAAACAAATACTCCTCTGCGTTCTCCGGCGCGATGAGCACCGGCATGCGGTCATGGATCTCCGCCATCGAGCTGTTGGCCGCTGTGGTCAGCACCACAAAGCGGTCCCCCTCGGGGCCGCGCTTCCAGCAGCCGGCCAGCAGCAGCGGCGCGCCGTCGGCGCGGGCAAAGGCGTACTTCGTCTTTGGCCCTCTGCCCCGGGGAGCCAGTTTATCCCACTCAAAAAACCCGCTGGCAGGCACCAGGCAGCGGCGCAGCGCAAAACTGTCGCGGAACATCGGCCGCTCCGCCACCGTTTCAGCCCGCGCGTTCACCACAGGCTGCCGCCGGTCCTGCCCGGCAAACCCCCAGCGGGGGACAAACAACTCCGCACTGTCCTGCGCAGCGCGCACCGCCGGCGCGCGCCCGGTGGGAAAGACCTCCCCCTGCAGCCCGGCCAGCCGCTGCTGCTCCACCTGGGGCAGCCCGTGAAACAGGTCGAACAGGCCGCGCATCAGGCTTTTATCAATATAATAACGGCAGCACAAGCTGACCCGCCCCCCTCTTACAATGTTGAGCCGGACAAGGGAGCCAGACCGTCCGTCCGGCTTTCTTTCCGCCTTTTGCCCGCGCTGCGGGCATAGAAATACTCAGTCGGTCCTTGCCCTCCTGGACCCTGCGGTCCAAAACCGGGGCTGTCCGCCCTCTTCTTGCCGCGGCATCCGGTTCCACCGGGCTGCGCTTTGTGTCCGTGTCACACAATGGTTCCCATCGGCAGCGCCCCGCACAGCTGCAAAGAGGCGCGGGGCAGCCCGCAGCCGCACAGCCTGGCCGCGCCTGTGCGGCTGTTCAATCCCGCATCAGCCACAGCAGCCCTTTGGCGATGCGGTGGGGGATGCCGGTGAAATGCCCGCCGTTGTTCCACTCCAGCACCGCGTTCTGCGGTCCGAGCTGCTGCAGCAGCAGGTCTGCGGCCGCGCGGGTGGCCTGTCCCACGCGGCCCATCCTCTCGTCCCGGCTGCGCTCTTCCGCCTTACCCAGCGAGAGGTAGCAGCGGCACCCCGGCCGCGCCGGATGAGCCGCCTGCCAGGAGGCCCAGCCGTCGTACCACAGCGAGCCAGAAAGGCTTGCCGCCCGCCCGTATCCGGGCCGGGAGAGCAGCCCGTACAGGGCCAGCAGCCCGCCCAGCGAATATCCGGCCAGGGCGGTGCTACGCGCGCCTGGGAGAACATCGAAGCGGGCAGCCACCGCCGGTTTTACTGTGCCCTCCAGCAGGTCGAGATATGCGTCCGCGCCCCCGGAAAAGGGCTGCCGCCCCTGCAGTGCAGGCGCGGGCCAGGGGGTATAGTCCCGCTCCCAGTCCGCCGGCGCGGTCCAGCACATCAAAAAGGGGGCGCAGCCCTGTCCCAGCAGCGGCTCCACTTCGCCCATGATCTGGGGCAGCTGCTCGCTCAGCGCATCTCCCGCCGCCATCTGCACCAGCGGCAGCGCCTGGCCCGCGCCCGGCGGCGCGTAGACAAAGACGCGCCGCCCGCCCGCCATAAAATCGCTCACTTTGCCCCTCATCCGTTTTTCCCCCCGCTGTGGGCGCCGTCCGCCGGACCGCGCCCCGCAGCCGCGCACCCGGCCCTGTCTCCCCTAAAAAGCCCCGCTCATCCCGCGCCGCGCACCCGGTCTTTCTGTCTCCAGTATACCACACCTTGGGCGGCGCGGCACAACAGCTCAGCGGTAAACTTTCACCCGCTTTTCCAGCGGCTCAAACGTCTTTTCGCCCGGCGCGCCTGCGGGCGCGCCAAACGGCATCTGGGCCAGCAGCTGCCAGCTGTCCGGGATCTGCCAAGCCTGCTTGACCGCCTCGTCAATGAGCGGGTTATAGTGCTGCAGCGACGCGCCGAGGCCCGCCTCTTCCAGCAGGGCCCAGACCGCAAGCTGCAGCATACCGGCCGCCTGCTGGGCCCAGACCGGAAAGTTATCGCGGTAAGCGGGGTTCTGCTGCGCATAGGCGCCGGTCACCGCCGCGTCGTCGAAAAACAGCACCGTCCCGTGACCGGCTGCAAAACCGGCGATCTTCTGTTCCGTGGCGGCAAACCGGTCCCGCGGCACAATGGCCGCCAGCGTCTCCAGCGTGATCTGCCACAGCTTGTCGTGATGGGCGCCCAGCAGCAAAACCGCGCGTCCGCTTTGCATGTTAAAGGCGGAGGGCGTGTGCTTCACCGCCTGGCGGATCAGCGTCTCCAGCGCCTCGCCGCTCACCGGCGACTCCTTTGAAAGCGCATAACAGCTGCGCCTTTCCTGCAGTGCTTTCAGAAAACCGTCCATTTTTTGACCTCCCCTGTTTCACATAAATTCCAAATCATATACTTAAATAGTATATTTTTATTATACCTCTTTCGCTCCGCCCTTTCAACCGGCGGGCGCGCCCGCTGCACGCCCGCACGGGGACCCGGCTGCAGCCGGGGGAAAGCGCCCCCGCCGCCGGCAGGCATGCACTGCGGGCTTGCGCCGGGCGGCCGGCGGCGGTATACTGGTAACAAACAAATGTCCCGCAGCCGCGGCCCGCTTTATCCGGCCCGGCCGGGCAAAAAGGAGTAGTTGCGAAATGGACAGCAAACAGTTAGCCGCACAGGTACAGGAGTATGTCGTCGCTTTCCGCCACGAACTGCATGAGCACCCGGAACTGAGCATGGAGGAAGTGTGGACCACCGACCGCATCGTCAAAGAGCTGGAGTCGATGGGCCTGACCGTCCACCGCTTTGAGCCCACCGGCGCCATGGCGGACATCAAGGGCGGCAAGCCGGGCAAGACCGTGGCCCTGCGCGCGGATATCGACGCGCTGCCGGTGGAGGAGCACACCGGCCTGCCCTTTGCCTCCAAGATAGACGGCGTCATGCACGCCTGCGGCCACGACACCCACGCGGCCATGCTGATGGGCGCCGCCAAGGCGCTGGTCAGCGTGAAAGACGAGATCCCCGGCACCGTGCGGCTGATCTTCCAGCCCGCCGAGGAGACCGTGCAGGGCGCCAAGGCCCTGGTGAAGCAGGGCGCGCTTGAGGGCGTGGACATGATCTTTGGCCAGCACATCGCCGCCATGATGCCGGTGGGCGCCGTCGCCACCGTCGCCGGGCCGTCCGCCGCCGCCTCCGACCACTTCGGCATCAAGGTCCACGGCAAGGGCTGTCACGGCGCGATGCCCAACACCGGCGTGGACGCCACCCTGGCCGCCGCCAACGTCGTCACCGCCCTGCAGAGCATTGTCAGCCGCGAGATCGCCCCGGCCGAACCCGCCGTGGTCACCGTCGGCCGCTTTGTCTCGGGCACCAAAAACAACATCGTCTCCGGCGAGGCCGAAATGGCCGGCACCGTGCGCACTTTTGACCGCGAACTGCGCAAAAGCATGCCCGAGCGCATCGAGCGCATCGCCAAGGAGATCGCCGCCGCCTACCGCTGCACCGCCGACGTGGAATACGAGTTTGCCGTGGACGTGCTGATCAACGACCAGCACGCCACCGACATCACGCTGGGCGCGCTGAAAAAGGTGGCCGCCGACCCGCGCATGATCCTCACCAATCTGCCCCGCCAGATGGGCGCGGAAGATTTTGCCGAGTACACCCCGGTGGTGCCGGGCTCGTTTGCGATGCTGGGCGGCGGCGGCGAGTACCCGCAGCACAGCGACAAGTTCTGCATCGACGAGCGCTGCTTTGAGACGGGCGTCGCCTTCCTCATCCAGGTGGCGTTCGACGCGCTGAATGCGTGATCTGCAGCCCTCTTTTCCGGGCGGCCGCGGAGGACGGCTTTGGGGCTGAAAATAATTTTTTCGATATTCTCTCTTGACATCCGTCTCACTTCGTGGTATTCTAATCTAGCCCCAAAGAGTGGGGCGGATATCGCGGAGTGGAGCAGTCCGGTAGCTCGTCGGGCTCATAACCCGAAGGTCGTAGGTTCAAATCCTGCCTCCGCAACCATGTTTACTTAAGACCGCTTTTAAGGTGCTTTGCATCTCGAAAGCGGTCTTTTCTTTTTCTTCGCCCTCTTTGGTGTCAATGCGCTCTATCAGCAGCCGCACAGCTTCCCGGTCCGGCGCCGCTTTAATGCTTTCCAGCCAGGATTTGATCGTATCCACCGTGAAGTCTTTCGGAGGTTCTGTCGCTTTCAGGATGGCAATCTCCTGTTTGACCTCCCGCATCTTTTCTCCCATGTCGGCCACGATCTCCGGCGGCAGCGCTCCGCTGGCAAGATTTTGCATGAGGGCGTCGTACTGCGCCTGTCGTTCTCTGATTCGCTTTTTCAGCGCTTGCTTAAACTCCGACATGCGCCGGCCCTCTCCTGCTTGATACTGGCGCAGCGCATCTGCGATTTTTTGCTGATTTTCCGTGTTGAGCAGCTCCTGAACATACTCCCGTGCAGATCTGTCTACTTCTTCCATATGCACGACCGGTGCGCCGCACTTTTTTGAGCAGGTGTAGTACTGGTACTCGTGGCCTTTGCGCCGGGTGGTGATTCCGTGCATCTTTGCCCCACAGCGGCAATATACAAGACCGCTGCACAGATATCGGTCGCGTCGGCCCGTCTGTTTGCGCTCGTCCATGATTTTCTGTACCTCCATAAATTGTGCCCTGTCGACGATGATCGGCAGGGCGTTTTCTTTTCGTATCGCGTCCGGCTTTGATCTCCGCTTTGCCCGTTTGTCGGCCTCTACAGGACTATATAAGTATACGCCGGTATATTTTTCGTTGCGGAGGATCTCATAAATTTGAGGGTATTTTATAGGCTTTCCTCGCTTGCCGGTTATGCCTGCTGCGGCCATCTCCTTGCACAGGGCCGCAAACCCCTCTCTGCGTTGAGCTGCGTCAAACATCTTTCGCACATAGCCCGCTTCCAACTCATTGACCACATACTGCTGATTCACAATATCATAGCCAAAGGGGGCATATCCCCCCGTATGCAATCCTTTTTCTGCGACCTCTTTCAGGCCTTTCCGCGTCTCCTGGGCCAAATTATCAACGTAATATTCCGATAGCGACCACATGAGAGCTTTCATGATTTTTGCCTCGTTGCTCTCCCCGAAATCCTGAGCCACAGCCACCAACCGCGCACCGCTTTTTTTCAACCGCGCTTCCAGATTGACGTGTTCCCCCAAATTTCGGGCCACACGATCATATTTATGTACCAGGATGACGGAGACCGCGCCCTTTTCACAGTCCCGCAGCAGCTTTTGATATTGCCGCCTAGACGCCGTTTTTGACCCCTTTCCACTGATTGCCTCATCTGCATAGACCTCGGACACCAAAAGCCCGTGCTGGGCCGCGTAGTCGCGGCAGGCGCGTATCTGAGCCTCTATGCTCAGTTCCGTTTGTTTGTCGGATGAAAAACGGGCATAGATTACTGCCTGTTCGATGATCTTCACCTCCCTTGACGATTTTTACAGATTACGGTCGGTGGGGGATTTTTCCCGTTTCACTATTGCGGCGGATGACATTTGGAACAGGGGGTATACCCTTGCGCCTTTGCATCATCCAAACTGATAGGCACTTGACTCTTTCGCAGATACTGACAACCAGCGGCATGATATTTTGCCCCTGTGTTGGTCACGTACACTGTCACCGAAACAGGCTGTTCCACCGGGGCGGCAGCCGGAGAGGGCGCCTCGGTGGGGGCTGGCGTGGGCTCTGTGGTCGGTTCGGGGGAGGGCGTCGGCTTTGGTGTGGGTGAGGCCGTTGCGATGGGGGTAGGCGCTGCGGTGGCGGCCGCAGTACTCAACGGCTGAGATACTGACGAATCCGGCCCGGCATCAACGGGGCGCGGGACGCTGAACAGTCCGACCACAAAAAGCAGCGCAAAAAGGGCGATGCGCAGATTTTTGGCCGAGCCTATGTATTTTGCCAGACTTGCAGGCAGGTCAAAATCAAAAAGCTTTTTTATTGGGCCGATAGGCGAGGAAAAAATGCCGACAATCAAAAACAGAAAACCGCTGAAGCTGCCAAAATAGGCAAGGAATCCGAACAGGCAGAACACAGAAAAGATCCAGTTCAAAATTCTGAAATTTTTTTGTTTGTTTCCCATTTTATTGATCTCCCCTTACTGAATCAGAAAAATCAATGGCACACGCTGCAGGGCGCATAGTCAAGTTGTTCTGCCCCCGAGACCGAATAAATCCGCAGGGATTTTGCCGCTTTCAAATATTGGCACCCGGGCGCATGATAGACCTCTCCATTGGGCGTTACGATGGCAACATGCAATTTTGAAAAACCTATGATAGTATTTTCCCACGGATCGCCGATTTTGGGTTCATAGGAAAGAGAGGCAAGAATGTCCAGGACTTTTTGATTTTCTTTGATCTCATTGCTCTGTTTTACAGACACAACCCCCAAAATGATATTTCCCACAAGAGAAATGATCAACAGTGCGGCCAGAAGAGGAACATGGGGCTTGCTGGGTGAAAAGTATCTTACTCTCTTTCCGCATTTGGGACAAACAGTATCCTGTGGCCCATATTCAGCTCCACAGTATTTACAAAATCTGTGCTGGGCGGAGGATGAGGGGACCGCTTCGGCCTGCGGTACTGAGGACGGAGAAGTCGCAACGGATGTGGCGGCACTTGACTCGCTGGGAGCGGCCATCGGAACTGAAACAGGGAGTTCTTCCTGTGCAGGCTGGGGCGTTACGGCTTCCGGCGGGGATGGGGGCGACACACTTTCAGCGGCGGCCGGTGCATCGGGTGTTTGAGGAGAAGAGGAGCCATCGGCTGCCCCGGCCGGGCTCTCGGCGGGGGTGACGGGCGCCATACCCTCGAAAGAGAAAAACGGAGGTTTATATGGCGTAAAAGCGTGGGCGAAATTTGAGGACCGATAAAAATAAGCAGCCCAGATCGTCGGCAGCACCAGGGGGGTGAGGAAAGAGGCGGCGGGCCCGCCCATCACGAGGACACAGAGCAGGGAGAAGACCCGGCAGCCGTAATCGACCCAAAAGCAGATGAGAAATGTACGTTTCCGCAGAGCAATAAAGACCAGCATCCCCACATACATTGCAAGCTCGATAAGGCGCAGCCCGATATCGATCGCGGCAATACTCGCGTATTCGGTGCCCCAGAAAGCGTTATAGTCAACAAACATTTCATAGGTGGTCCACAGCTCGCGCAGCAGACCAACAACCAGGGTAAAGACGAAAAAAAACGTTAAACCCGGCAACTCGGACTTTTTCTTGCTCTCCATGATTTCATCTCCTGGTTACCGCCATTTTACGATGGCGTTTTTTTGACTTCGCTTCTTCAATCGGCAGCAGCCCCATCAATGCAGTTGCGCCGTATCCCCAGACGTAATCTGAGAGACCATGCGAAAGCAAACTGCTGACAGCGCAGAGCCCAAAATAAAGGATAATAAGCCCGCCCAGAACAAGGCATCCCGTTTTTACTCCTTTGCTGCTAGGGAGACAGACTTTACCTGCGATTAAGGTGCCAACGCCCACCCCTGCCAGCCCCATGCCGAACAGGGCATACAGCAGAGGGGTGGACGGCCAGCTCAAAAGAGCTGCGAGCCACCTCACGGACAGAAGAAAGCCGAAAAGTACCCCTGTCACAAAATAGGCGGCATAGCCCAGCACCGCTCCCAGCACGAACCCTATGATGTTTCTTCCCCACACCGCTGCATTTTTCTGTTGTCCCTCCATTTTTTTCACGTCCCTATTCCTTTTTTAATTTACAGTAACAGATTGAACGGATAGTCGATCAGCTCCATGCGGTAGCGCGCCAGCTCTGCGGGGAGGCCGAGGCAGCGGCTAACGGTTTGGATGTCGCGATCTATATAGGCATATAGATCGGCGTCGTCTGGATAAAGACAGCAGACGGCAAATTGGTCGGCCTCCCGCTCATACGGAGATGTTTTGAAAAAGGTTCGGCTGTCCATAAAAATACGGTTGACCTCCCGATGCATCAAAAAATGACCGATTTCATGAAATAGCACAAAGCGGCGCGAGAAGTCGTCCAGATCATCCGCGATAAAGATCAGGTTGCTGCGTTTCATACGGACCAGAAAGCCCCGCAGATCGACAAGGGAGGATGGGAGGATGCGGATATTCAGAGCGGCGCAAAGCTCGTCCGGGTCGGCGGTGTGCAACCTTGTTATGACGGCCTCGGCCAGTTCTTTCGGCTTCATGGATCACTCCTCCTGATCCTTGCTTTTTCGATATTTTTTGGGTGTGTATTTTTCTTTGTTTAACTTCTTGGCATACTCCAGCCCCATTGCAAGTGCATTACGGATGCTTTCCCGCGCTTCGGGGCTGGCGGGATCGCCATCAAACATGAGGGTGTCCTGTTCCTCCAGATCCCGCATTATTTTTTCGAGATCGCGGGCAATGTCCCGCCGGTCCCGTGCCGTTAACCCGTCGCTATCTGCGGCGGGCTCTTTTTTTGTGTCGTTGCCGAGGAGATAGTCTACAGATACGCCGAAGTAAGCGGCTATCCGCTGCGCTTTATCAAGCTTAATAGTGGTGGAGCGTCCATTTTTTAGGGCGGTCATGGTGTTCCTGGAATATCCCAGGTCATTACACATTTTCCCAGGAGATACCCCCTTTTGCTGGCACAACTCCAAAATTTTTTCATATACAGATGCCATAAAAGAGTCTCCTTTTTTGTGCAGGCCTACAAAGTACAACTAGTTGTCCAAAATCTATTGACTTGTACAACGCATTGTACTATCATATAGTCATGAAATGTACAACGGATTGCACTTAATGATGTTTGCAATTTCATAATAGTACAATCATTTGTACAAGTCAATGACTTCTTGAAGGAAAGGAGGGTTTTCGGCAAGATGGCTGAATATACCACGTTTGGCTTGGTAGTTAAAACGAAACTTCTTGGGCCTCCTGTACGCACACAGGAATGGCTTTGTGCGGCGGTGAATGCGGACACGGGCTTGAAAATCGACAGTGCGTACATGAGCAAAATATTGACAGGCCAACGCACATCTGCGCGTGTTGCACAGAGCATCTGCAAAATTCTGGGCATCGAAGCGGATGAAAAATAAAAACCGCCCCAGAGGGCGGCGGGAAAGAGGAGCACATGAAAAAGGAAACAGGAACTCAGCACGATCTGTTGAACGCCAACAATGCCTGTCACATACCTGTCGTAGGGTACATGGTGCAGGACGAAAACGGAAACTGGCATATGGACAAGGAGCGCAGCCAATGGGCCGACATTCCGGCTGATACTATTGCGCAATTCCTCATCCAGCGTATGGGCGGCAGTATTCCCGAGGCCGATGTACCGGCCGTAGAGGTGAGCTGATGCGGCGCTATCAATACCGCCTGCTGATGCTCTCGCTGGCTGCGGCGCTGGGCGTTGCGCTGCTGGGGGCCGGATGGGCCATCGAGGCACAGGCCGCCCGGAGAGACGTTGAGCTGGCCGGGCGGGACGCGGAGATCGCGGGTCTTGCAGCACAGGTGGACGAGCTGTCGTCCCGGGCGCTGCTGCCGGCAGGGATGGGAGCCCAATATATCGGAAACTTTCGGTGCACCTCTTATTGCACCGAGCGATACCCGCACATCTGCGGCACAGGTGACGGGATCACGGCCAGCGGAGCGCCGGTAACAGCAGGGCTGACCATCGCCGTGGACCCGGAGATCATCCCGCTGGGGTCCGTCGTGTATGTGCAGGATGTAGGCGTAAGGGTGGCCCAGGACATCGGCGGCGCGGTGCAGGGTTACTGCATCGATGTGGCGGTCGAGGGCAGCCACGAGGACGCGCTGCGGTGGCCGGGGTATGGATGGCATGATGTCTGGCTGCTGGGAGGTGACACATCATGCGCTGGCTGATCTCGGCCCTGCTGGTCCTGTCCACCTGTCACCCGCTGTTTTTTCTGGCGGCGGCAGTGGTATTGGCAATTTGGGCCAACGGGCAAAAAGAAAGTGCCTGCCAGAGTAGCAGCTCTGACAAGCGCAACAGCTAAGGGTTCTTAACCACCCTCAGCATAATCAAATTTCGATATTTTGTCAAGGAGGGTTTGAAATGGAGAGCAACGACGCTGCCGCACGGCGGCGGAATCAGGGGCAGATGCTGCGCCGGCTGGCCCGCATCCAGCGGGAGATCCATGGCGCGGTGGAGAGTTGTGGGGGCGTACTGGACGTCACCCATGACGGTGTGCTGCTGTCCGAAAGGTTGTTCCACACCTGTTTTAGAGTTTGGCGCAAAGAGCCGCTGGAGGATAATCCCTACGCCTGTGCAAGGCTGGAAGCCTATGCGGGCGGGGTGCGGTTTTATGCCTACATAGAGGGGGCCGCAGATGCTGGGCACCGTTGAGGACGTGCGGTTTGATCTTGCCGGCTACGATGACGCGGTGGAGAGCTGGGACGAGTATCTGGCCCGGATTTTAAAAGAAGAACAGGACACAAATCAGGAGGCACAGTATGATTTTACAACCAAGTGAGATGGACTTTTCCAACAAGAATTTTTCCATGATCATCAGCGGCAGCCCCGGTATTGGGAAAACGACGCTGGCGCTGTCTGCGCCGGACCCGGTACTGATCGACTTTGACAAGGGCATCAGCCGGGTGCGGGCACAGCACCGCAAGGCCGCCATTGTCTGCGACACCTACGAGGAAGTACTGAAAGACATACAAAGCCCGGAGGTCAAGGCTGCCAAGACGCTGGTGCTGGACACCGGCGGCGCTTTTATCACTTATCTGCAGGACTGGGCCATGCGGGATAACCCCGCTCTCAACCAGCAGAAAAACGGCGCTATTTCTCTAAAAGGATTCGGCGCGGTAAAGTCCGAGTTCGTGCGCTTCACCAACGTCTTGCAGTACACAATGAACAAAAACATCATATACATCTTTCACACCATGGAGGAACGGGATAAAGACATCACAAAGCAGCGCCTGATGTGCGAGGGCGCTGCGCGGAACATTGTATGGCAGCCCTGTGACCTTGGATGCTTTGTGCAGATGGTGGGAGACAAACGGTTTTGTGGATTTTCTCCCACAGAGGAGTATTTCGCTAAAGGCTGTTACGGGATCACCGGGCTGATCGAAGTGCCGGAACTGTCCAGTGGGACACCGAACGATTTTATCACCCGGCTGTTTGATCGGGCCCGGGAAAATATTGCGGCCGAGAGCGCCCAAAATGCCAAAGAAATGATGGGATATGACCAGGCAATGAAAAATGTCCGAGCTATTATGGCCGAGGTCGTGGACGCGGAGACGGCAAACCAGGCGGCCGGCCAGATGAGAGATCTGCAACACCATCTGACCAGCGAGCGGGAGGGGCGTGAACTGTTTCGCGCAAAGGTGAAAGAGTTGGGGCTGACATATAACAAGCAGGAACAGAGATATGAGTAATCGCTTTCTGGTGACCCAAAGCTTGCTGTCAAGCTGGCTGTGGCTGTATAAGGCGTCCGACCCGGAAAAATCCCAGATGGATTTCCTACGGGTACTGGAACGCCGAAAAGAACGTCCTACCGGTCCGATGCTGGACGGCATCCAATTTGAAAATATGGTCACCGCCTGCTGCACAGGCAGCCCGCCGGCTACAGAACACAAGTGGGCCGCGGGAGTGGAGGCGGTTAGCGGGATCGTGCAGGGCGGACAATTCCAGGTCGCGGCCTCAGTGCGGAGGCGGATCGAGGATACTGATTTTGTCCTTTATGGACGGCTGGATGCACTGAAAGCAGGTGTGATCTATGACATCAAGTTCAGCCGCAGCTATGAGCCGGGCAAGTTTTTGGACAGCCCACAGCATCCCATGTACTTTGAATGCTGTCCAGAGGTCCAAAAGTTCGTCTATCTTGTCAGCAACGGCACAGACCTCTGCCGGGAGGAATATCTGCGTGAGGATACTCCGCCCATTGAACTGACGATACGTCAGTTTATCCGATATTTGAAAAGCGCGGGCCTTTTGGCGACCTATTACAACAACTGGAGAAGCAAATATTAAGGAGGAAAACAGGTATGAGCATTATGGATGGATTCGAACGGGAAGCGCCGGCAAAGCGCGAGGGAGATTACCGTGCAAAGATCAGTGCAGTAGAAGAAACAGTGAGCAAAACGAGCGGCAGCCCGATGCTGGTTGTGACTGTGGCCCCGGACGGGCTGACCAATTTTAGAGGTGAGCAGATCACGATCAGGATTTACATTGTCAAAAACGAGAGGTACAACCAAAACGTGACACGTCTGCTGGACTGTTTTGCTATCCCCGACGAACGGGCGCGGACGATCTGGGGCTGGACGGGCTTCAGCGGCGGCGTGCGGCTGGGAGAAGATGACCAGGGCTTTCTGAAAGTCAGACGATATCTCACCCGCGAGCAGTTCGACAAGCTGCCTCCCTGGAGCGGCGAGGAACCGCACCCGCAGGAGATCACCCGGGACTTTGCAGATACGTCGGATGATGAAGACATGCCTTTTTGAGGTGCGCTTATGAAGACAGAATATAGCGAGGCGCAGGTACGCAGGATCTTGAAACAGATGCAGATCGTGGGCGACACACGGGAGCAGGTCTGCGGACATGTGGAACGGGCCCTGGCCGACCTGGGGTGTCCCCTGGTCCGTGGAAAGCTGGACCAGGGAGACTATACCGCCCTGTTGCCGATCGCGGCGTTTCCGGGGTTTGAAAGAATCGATGGTTTTACCAGCCTTGCGGATGAGGTCGTGATCGAGAGAAAGGCGAATCTGGATGAGATCGCCGGGAACTTTACGGTGGATCGGCCGCGATTTGAGCGGGAATTTCTGCGCGCCAAAGCCGCGGACATAAAAGTTTTCCTGCTCATCGAAAACGCCAGCTGGCAGGCGATCTGGAGCCACGATTACCGCAGCCGCCTCGCCCCCAGCCCCTTTGCGGCCAGCCTGATGAGCTGGCAGGTAAAGTACAACGTGACCATCAATTTTTGCCGGCCGGAGGAGACCGGGAAGCTGATTTACGGCATCCTGTATTATTGGCTGCGCTGCCGGTTAGAAGATGGCCGGCGCCCTGTAGCGGGAAAACTATAAAGTGAGGCGGTGAACACATGCCGAACAGGATCATCAAGGAAAGTATTTGCACAAGCGAGACTCTGAGCGGTCTAAATTGGTTCGAAGAGGTCCTTTTTTACCGGCTGATCGTAAATTGTGATGACTTTGGCCGGTTTTACGCCGACAGCAGGATCATAAACGGCAAGCTGTTCGCCTTAAAAGAGGTCACGAACAAACAAATAAACGCCGCGCTTGTCAAGCTTTCAGAGAGCGGTTTGCTGCGAATTTACGAAATAGACAAAAGAAAATATCTTGAGTTGTGCACATGGTCGAAACACCAGAAAGTGAGGGCGAAAAAGAGCAAATTTCCGGCACCTGCGGACAATTGCAGGCAGTTGAATCCAGTTGAAAACAATTGCGAACAATTGTCTGCAAATGTTCCCGTATTCGTATTCGATAACGTATTCGATAACGATATCGATAACGCGGACACATCTGCAGACAAAAATATTTTTGGCGAGTTCAAAAACGTTGAACTGACGGGCGACGAGCATGAGAAGCTGGTGGACAGCTTGGGCGACCGGGGCGCTGCCGAATATATCGACCGCCTCTCCGCCTATCTCGCACAAACCGGTAAAGCGTATAAGAGCCATTACGCCACGATGTTGAACTGGTGGAGAAAAGATGGAAAGCCGGTGAACCGGTCCGCTGCGGTGGTCCCAAAACTGGAACCGGACAAAGCGCGGGATGTGGAGCATATGACAGCCCGGGAGGTGTTCGGGGGTGACTACTGATGGATACCCTATTGGCGGAGGAGAGCGTGCTGGGATGCATGCTGCTGTTCCCGGAGGAAACGGAGAACATCCATGAACGCTTAAAAGCGGAAATGTTCTCAGAGGCGCCGCTGCGCCGCATTTATGAGGCCTGCGGCCAATTAAGGGCAGAGGGCAAGACGCCGGATTTTGTGACCGCGCAGAGCGTGCTGGGGAGCTCTTATCAAAAGCTGATGCTGGAGTGCTGTGAGACGGCGCCCAGCGTGTCGCGCCTGGCGGATTATGCCGGAATCGTGCTGGAGGGCTGGCGGGTCAGAGAGTTGACGGCAGTCGCTGTAAGCGCACAAATAGAGGGCGGCACGTCCGCGGAGCTGATTGCCCGTTACAGGGCGGCGTTGGACCGGCAGGAGGCTATCACGGCGGCTCTGAAAGAGGCAGGCATCAAGGATTTCGTGGAGGCGGCGACGGAGTATCTGCAAAGTCTGTATGAGCCGGATAAATCGATCAAAACCGGTTGGCGAGACTTTGACCGCGTCGTGGGAGGGCTGCAGCGCAAAAGTGTGGTCGTGATCGCCGCGCGTCCGGGCAAGGGCAAAACGGATTTCGCGCTGCAAATGGCAACTCAGGTCGCGCTCGATCACCAGGTGAACTACAACAGCATGGAAATGCCGACCGACCAGCTGCTGCAGCGCGTAGTGAGCCGCGGAACGAAGATCAATTCTATCCGGCTGCGGGACCGGGACCTGACAGAGGAGGACCGGGCAAAAATCGCAAAAGTGCTGGATCTGCAGGCAAAATGTTTGAAGATCAATTTCGATGAGACTACGCACATCGATGCTGAAGTGGTGGAGGGCAAGATCGCTCGCTATCACCCGGATGTGCTGTTCATCGATCATCTCGGTCTTATGTCTGCGCGGGAGCAGAAGAAAAATCAGTGGGAAGAGATCGCCGCCACTACCCATGAACTGAAAGCGCTTGCCATGAAGCATGACCTGTGCATTGTGGAGCTGGTGCAGCTATCCCGTGCCACCGACGGGCGGAGGCCTACTCAAGGCGATCTGTACGGAGGCGCAGCGGTGGAACAGGACGCGGATGTGGTGATCGCCCTGGAGGTGGAGAAATTCGAGGGGTTCTTATCCGGGGACCGCAGCGCGGAGGTTACGGCGAGCATCCTCAAGAATCGGCACGGGGGTGTCGGAGAGTTGAAGTTTGCCTGGCAGCCGCAGTATCACAGCTATGTCAGCTATGAGACAAGATATGAAAGCTGAAATTGGGTCGGGTTTACGGGGGTGGCTACCTGGAAATCAAGGAGGTCGACAATGGATAAAGAGATGATCGTCACGGAGCTGCGGTGCTTCGATTTTCGCGCCGATTGCAAGAGCTGTCATTATCACGAGGCTGGCGCTCCCTACCCGTATAGATTATATTGGGACGCGGCAGATCTGATCAAGGAGCAGGCCGCAGAGATCGAGCGGCAGGCCGCAGAGATCGAGCGGCTGACGGCGGAGAGGGACGCGGCGCAACGAGCACTCCGGCTATCGATCGAAACGTACTCTGTTGATACGATGCAAACAGAACGACTTGAACGATATTACATAAAGCGGGCTTATCGCCTCCTGGGGGCCGAGGAGGGAGAAAATCATGAGTAAACATATAACTCCGATATGCAAAATTTGCAGTTACATGAAACTTACTGGGTATTGTGCGGTAAACAGAAATAACAGGGGAAATCCCAGAGGATCTTGTTTCTGCGAACACCCGGATGCTGAGGAAACATTTTATAAGGTTTGCCCACATAGTCCGAGGATGGCAAAGTTCATCGGATTCACGGTAATGGGTGGGAATGTCCCTCAGCTCAAAAGTTCGCCCAGATGGTGTCCGCTGCGCATGGAGTGCGAGGAGACAAGGGAGGCCGCCGATGAGTAAAAAGCTAGAGCAGAGCCTAACAGAGACACATCGTGTTATCATGCCAACAGATAAGGCGCTGGAATACCTGACAGCACTCAAAGACTACGCAAACGCAAAGTTACCAGACCCATGTTTTGCAATTGCTCTGAGCATGGCTATTGACTGCATGAACCGCGCCGAGACCGCGGTCACCGAGCCGCTGACGCTGGAACGGTTTGAAGAAATCTGCGAGGCAGTACACAACGGCTGGTGGCAAGAAAAAGTCAATCAAGGTGTAACAGACCACCCGGACATGAAACCATATGCTGATTTGGCAGAGGCCACCAAAGACTATGACCGGGCGACTGTTTGTCGAGTGCTGGATGCACTCGGGATTGCCTACCGCCAGCCGGAAGGGGGCGAGGGGTAATGGTCAAAAACTGTGATAGCTGCGCAGGGGCAAAGGATGGCGTTGACTGTATTGACTGCCGTGCGGGGCATACGCCCAGCAAATGGAGACCAGGAGCGAACTATATCCCGCCTACAAATGCTGACCGCATCCGGGCCATGAGTGATGAGGAGCTGGCAGAGTTTCTGACATACTTCGACAGGTGTGAAATCTGCGACAATAACAAATACCGCTGCATCGAGCGGTGCATCGGAAGAGTGCTGAACTGGCTCACCCAGCCCGCGCAGGAGGAGGGATAGACGATGGTAACTATTGACGAAATGAAAGAGTGCATCCAGGAGTGGATGGGACAGACACGTGCTCCCGTTGAACTCGCGCGTACCTATGCAGAAATATACCGAGAGCTGGACCGGCAACTCGAAATCTGCATGGATTGTTTGACCGTGAATTGGAGTGAGTAGACGATGGAAAGATTGACCGAACACTATGGCGACAGATGCATCCGCATCAAGGGATGCACCAGCGCCTACCTTAACAAGGAGCGCAAAAGCGCGCCTGCCAGTAATGCCGTGGTACGCCTCGCTGCCTACGAGGACACGGGACTGGAGCCGGAGGAAATCATCGAGTTGAAAGCCAGAATGGAGGGGCTGGAGAAATGAAATTGGAAAGACTGACAAACCCCATTGACAAGCCATATTACAGCGACATGGAGGAGCGCCTGCTGGACATCGAGAACATCCTGGGCGACGACTACGACCTTGACCGCCTCCGCGAACTGGCCCAGGCTGACCGGGAGGGGCGGTGCGTGGTGCTGCCGTACAAGCCGCCGAAGCCAAGGCGGATTTGGAAATCAAAAAAGGAGTAGGCCATGGAAAAACTGAGCAATAAATGCCCTTGCAATACGCCGGATTGCCCACACGGAGGTCAATGTGACTACGGGTGCGAAAAGTATGTCGAATGGATGACCCAAATAAGAGCATCGCTTGAGGCCTACGAGAACACGGGGCTTACGCCTGAGGAAATCGAGCGCATTTTAGACGCTTATGGGCGTGGAATGACTTTGCGGACGGAATCAGGCCAACGGCTGGAGATCATCCGAGATATTCCAACGAGCCGCCTCCGAGAACTGGTCAGGGCGGATTGGGAAGTAAAAAAAGAGCAGTACATGACGGAAATTGAACAGCATATCCAGACCCTTAACGTGATGCAGGCCCAGTATAGCCACATCCGCCGCAGTGAGGCGGAGTGGCAGGCTGTCGAGGCTGCAAAGGATGCCTTCCGCGAGAAGCAGGAGCGGGAGAAGGGTTGCGAGTCATGCTGTACGGAGCATACCGATTGGGGCGAAGGAGGAGCACACGACTTTCGCATACACGGGGACACGCTGTCCTACTTTGACCATGCATTCGGTTGGGAGGGTGTAAATATTAGATTCTGCCCCATGTGTGGCCGCATGCTGACCGAAAAATAACATCCGGCCTGAGCCGGGGGAGGCAGATATGGAAAGCCAAGAGAAATACTGTTCCGATTGCGAGTACTGGAATTATAACGCTTTCACCGAGCGCAAATATGGAATGGGCGTGGGCCTGTGCAGACAGGACAACCATGAGCGGTTTTGTAATCGGTGCGCTTGCATTGTGTTTGTCACGAGAAAGGAGGCCCAGCATGGATGATCTGATCAGCCGTGAGGCGCTGAAAGAAAGGATGAACCTAACGGAGGAAAAAGAGAAAATATGAGACTGATTGATGCCGATAAAATTCCATACGTGAAAAGTGAAGACGGTGTACTGGAAGATTTCGTTTACCGCTACGATATCAATGCACTTCCCACCGTTGAAGCCGCGCCGGTGGTGCACGGGCGGTGGATATGGAGTCCCAAATATTGCAAATGGATATGCTCCGCATGTGCAGGTCGAGAGGGCGAGTGCGTCACACCCATCTGTAAGTGGTGCGGAGCTCGGATGGACCTGATGGAGGGAGACATGACGTGAAACTCGTAGACAAATCCAAAAAATCAAACCGTCGCTGCTGTAATTGTGCGCATTGGTCTGGCGGGTCCAGCGATGAGTATATCCCTTGTCTAAAGTTAAGCGAGATAAAAAGCTACTGGAACTGCTGTAAAAACTTTAGGTGGAGCAGAGACAAGCAATATGTGGCAGAGGAGGCGCGGGACGATGGGTCAGTGGATCAGTGTCAAGGAGAGGCTGCCGGAAGATGACCTGACTATAAAAAAACATATTGAAAGAGAGGAATTCTGTTTTTTGACCGTGCTTGTGTATAACGGCGTGGTAAAGCAAACTAATAGATATTTTTGCAATGCTCCGAAGTTTGGGCTTCTTAGAACAGATGGATGGGCGTGGGCGTCAAGCAATGTCACTCATTGGATGCCACTGCCGGACCCGCCGGAGGATCTCCAGCCATGACCCGTGCAGAGTTGGATCGGCAGACGGACCTCCAAAACGGGATCACCGTCTGCAAGGGCTGCTATTATTACCGCGGTGCCGGTGGAGTGCCTGGCACGTACATGATGTGCCATTATGCTTGCGATACTGGTACGCTGCGAGGCATACGCCCGGCGGACTGCTACAGGCATGTGGGCACGCCATATCGGGCAGCGGCCTACAGGGGCCGGCACGGGCCGGATATCAAGGTCAGGAGGAAGAAAAAAACAAAGGTGGGAGAGTAAAAAAATATTATAAATTTTTTAAAAGGTCCAGTTTTCTGAAAAAATTAGACGCATAGTGTTGAAGTTAGGATAAATTTCTTCTAAGGTTCGAAACTTTCTTAAAAAGTAAAATATATTTTTCATCCAGATATTGGTTCCAAAAACATCTTCAAGAAAAACATCATTAAATTCTAGGGGGTATATATCCTTCCATACAGATATGCGACCTAAAAGTTGCATTATAATATACATTTCACTTTCTGCATTTTTTGCCGCATGATACTCTTTAAAAGTAACCTCAATAATATATGGAAATGCTGTTGTTAATATATACTGTAATTCTTCTTTTTTATTGGCAGAATTCTTCTCAGAAAAGGTTAAAAGAAATTTAAGGCCTAATTCTCTTGCGTGATATTCAGACCACATTTGAAACATTAAATAGTCATCACTTGATAACAAGGGATCATAGGATTTTAATTTTTCTTTTTGTGCCATCAAGTAAAAATCTATAGCATGTGTTAATTCATGAAGATATGTACCTATTGGGGTTAACTCCGTGTCCTTATGAGAAAAATATTCTATAATTTTGTTTTTATTCAGAAGTATATGAATAGGTTCGCCAACTAGTGGGGGGAGAACCATTTGACCGTTGTAGTTGTCGAAGTCTTCAATTTTCTGAACAGTTAACGTGTCTTTCAAATCTGGACGCAGAGCAAGATGTGATTTGCTGAGGCTTGAAGTGATATTTATGTTAATAATTTGGGAGGGGGCTAGAATTTTCATATCAGGATATAAGTTATAGTACAAATTTGTTAAACTTGGCAAAGTTTTTACAAAGGTTTCAAGATTCAAGTCTTTCATTGTAGCTCCCCTTTTCGTTAAACAAAAAGCATTTAATTTTTTTCAACCACACTTTAAATCATAATTTTTGTCATTATAACACCTGATAGCAAACAATGCCACAAAAAATAGAATGCTTCTGGGCTGCTAAAAAGGATTAAAGAAAATGATTTTTGATGAGATAGCAGATATCATGAATAAAGAGAGTGCACGTAGTATTGCTCAAAAAACGGGGTTGTCTAAAAGCAAGGTTTCTCGACTTCAAAAGGGCTTGCCATTTTATTTTGACTACAATACTGTGTTCGCTCTGCAACGAAGGGGATACGAAATCAAACTTGAGAAAATGTCCCACGAAAAGGACACCAAATGATTTACACTGAACTTAGGAGAAATCCTAAGTTTTTTTATTTAAGGGTAACGCAGAAGAGAGGAGGGCCCAGCATGACCGTGAAACAGGAAGCTTTTGTGCGGGGCCTGGTAGAGGGCAAGAGCCAACGTGACGCCTATCGGGATGCCTATAACTGCACGGAGGCAACAGACAGGACCGTGGACAACAAGGCGTCCAAGCTGTTTGCGCGGGCCGAGGTGCGGGCTAGGTACGATGCATTGATGGGCGAGGTAAGGGCCAAGGCAGACGGCGAGACGATCGCCACCGCTGCGCAGGTGCTGGAGGAACTCACGGCGATGGCGTTTGGCACAAAGACTTATCCGGGCCTTGATATGTTCGGTAACCCGGTGGAGCGCCCGGTGAGTGTCACGCAGCGGCTCAAGGCGCTGGAGCTTTTAGGGCGCAAGCACAAACTGTTTACCGACAATGTGGCGGTCGACAGTGAGGGCGCGCTGGAGGTCAAGCTGAGGGTGATCCGGTGACGCTGGACATCGACATCACGGCGCGGCAGCTGGCATTTGTGCGGGCAAAAGCGTTTGAGGTGCTGTTCGGAGGCGCGGCGGGCGGGGGCAAAAGCTATGGACAGCTGATCGACGCGCTGCTGTATGCGCTGCGGTATCCGGGCTCAAAGCAGCTCATCCTGCGCCGCACCTACCCGGACCTGGAGCGGTCGCTGATTTTGGAGCA
>NZ_JACONZ010000001.1 GCF_014287275.1 Anaerofilum hominis | reverse complement strand
GGGAACGTGGGCCGGCCGGACACGCCGGGGGTCTCTTCCGCGGAGATGCAGCGGATATTGGACGAGCTGCCGCGGGAGGTCATCATCCCGAAATTCAACGGCCTGGTCGAGGCGCTGGAGTCGACGGCGGCGGATGCGAGCGGTGCGGGCGGCGTTGGGGTGTCGGAGATCGAGGGCGCGGCGGGCGCGGATGTGCAGGCGGTGCTGGAATCCCTGCGGGCCGCGGGCCGGGAAGCGGAAGAGGCGCTGCTGCTGCGGGTGATCGCGGTGAACGACGCCGTGAAATATCTGCGGGTGAACGCGGACCGGGTGCTGGAGACCTCGGCGGACGGGACAAACTGGCAGGCGACGGGGTCCAGCGGGCACATTGTGGAGGACTGGACCGGGGCGGCGCTGCCGCAGCGGGGCAGGCTGCGGTTTGCTGGGATGGAGGTCACAGACGACCCGGTGAGCGGGACCACCGAGGTGCAGGGGCTGGGGGTGAAGCTGGCGGACCGCGCGCCGACACCGGGCGTGCCGCTGCACTGCGTTTTGAAGCCGGTGGGCATCGCCCCGCCGGTGCCGGCGGAGGGGCGTGCGGACGGCGTGACCCTGGCTGCGGATGCGGAGAGCGGGGTGTGGCGGGTGGAGGCGGCGCCGAAGCTGATGACGCCGCGAAAGATCGGGAATGCGGAGTTTGACGGCGGAGGGGATATTACGCTGGGGGAGATGGGCTTTGCATATCAGTATGAAAACATCACGAGCTATACGCTGAGCGGGTCGGTGAGCAGTATTCAAACGAGTGGTTTGCACGTTTTCAGGTATGGACCTGTGGTGTTGTTCTCGACGGCAATCAAAGGCAACGCTGCGGGCACGGTAACCTTTGATCTCGGGATTACAACGGATTACACGCTTAATTTTACAGTGCAAATCGATACTACTCCAAATTGTATCTACGCAACATTAACCACCGCCGGAAAATTAATAGTTAATTTGGCAAATACAGCGTATCATAGGACGTTTGGCGCAGCGATAGCAAAGGAGTGAGCGGAAAATGGCTGAAAATGTGACGGCTTACGTGCCGTATGACAGTGAGGGGAACCGGGTGCCGGTGGCCTGTCCGGTGAATATGCTGTATGACGAAAACGGGTATGGGGCGGCGGATAGGAAATTTGCCAGTGCGGCGCAGGGGGCAAAGGCGGAGGCGGCTATGCCTAAAAGTGGCGGGACTTTTAGCGGCGGAATAACGGCCCCTGTCCTATCCTCCAGCGGGGCGATCAGACTTGCCACACAATTACTCTTTTCTAATTTTACCACAAATTATGGAGCAGCAGCTGAGGCAGCCTCAGGCTATACCTGTATTTGGGGGTTGGCGGGTCTCAAAGTAGTAGAGCCCAATGGATCTACGCTTGCCCCGGTGTTAGCGTCTAATGTAAGCGGCGCTTCCAGCAGGAGATATAAGCGTAACATAACGGATATGTCGGGGGAAACGACAAAATTGCTGCTGAAACTGCGGCCGGTGAGCTTTGAGTACAACGACGATTTGCATGACCATGGTACGAAATACGGCCTGATCGCAGAGGAATTGGCTGAAATTGACCCGACCTGTGTTTACCGGGACAGTGAGGGGCAGATAGACGGCATCAACTACACGATGCTGGTGCCGCAGCTCATCCGGCTGTGCCAGATACAGCAGAAGCAAATTGACGACCTCAACACCCGGGTGAACACTTTGGAGGGGGGAGCTGAAAATGCCTGAGAACCTGACGACAAAGCAATTTGTGGACCTTGAGACCGGGCGGCCGGTCTCGAACCCGTGCTATATCGGGGATGTATACGATGCGGACGGCGCGGATGCGGTGCTGCGGCTGTTTGGGCGGGACAAGACACGGGACGTGACCGGTCGGGTGGGAGATTATCGCTTTACCGATGACCCGGTTCTGGCGGAGAACCACCTGTGGGCGGACGGCAGCCCCATCGACCCGGTGGCCTGGCCGGAGCTGCATGCCTATGCGGCGCGACTGGGATGGCCCGCGGACGTGCAGGGACATTTTCTGCTGCCGGACCTGCGAGGGAAGTTCCTCGTGGGGGCAAAGAGCGGTGACGTAGACTTTGCGGCGGGGGTTGAGGGCGGCGCAAAGACCGTCGCTTTGACCGGCGACAACAACGGTCCTCATGTGCATGGTCTCAGTGTGAACGCCGTTTACGCGCAGTCGAGTTCGGCAGTGGGCGGGATCCCTTTGGGAGACGCAGGCGTGACGCGGGAAACAACAAGTTCAGGAAAGGGGACTCCGTTCAGTATCCTGCCTCCCTACCGGGCGGTGTACGTGCAGATCCGGGCAAAGCCAGATCCGGTGGTGGCGCAGGAGGTGATCGCGGATAGGCTATCCACGCCGCGCAAAATTGGCAATGCTGACTTTGATGGTAGTATGGATATTACGCTGGGGCGAGTCTGTGACATTCGAAAGGAGACTGTGACATTTACCAGCGATGGTGGAAATCTTTCAGTCACCTTTTACCGGATTGCAGAGTTGTGCTATGTTTCGTTTGCAAATATTCTAAATTTTACAAATGCACCAAACAAAATTCTGACTTTCGCTGGAAACGTTCCCGCGCAATTCAGGCCTGCTGGAGTGGCCTACTGCCCAGCTGCGATTGTAAACGCTGACACCAGCGCAGGAACCGGTTTTTTCGTGATCTCGGGCAGTACAGTAAAAGCGGCCTGTTCGATAGCCTCCCGAATCGAGTTCAACGGGTTTGGCGTATATTTGCTTGCAGAAGGGGGCTGACAAAATGGAACTCAAAGGCATTGACGTATCGAAATACCAGGGAGAGATCAACTGGCCACGGGTCGCGGCATCCGGGGTGCAGTTCGCCTTTGTGCGGGTGGGGTGGGCCGGGTATGAGGGCGGCATCGATGAGGGCAGAGACCCGTATTTTGCCCAAAACATGCGCGGTGCACTGGACGCCGGACTGGCTGTGGGCGCATATGTGTACAGCTACTGCAAGACGGCAAACGCCGCCCGCCGGGCCGCCCGGGAGGCCGCCGCGCTGCTGGCCCCCTACCGGCTGACCATGCCGCTGGCCTTTGACATGGAGGACGCGGCGACCTACAAGCCCATCTCAAAGGGCGACAACAGCATCGTCGCGGCCGCATTTCTGGACGAGGTCAGAGCGCTGGGGCATTATCCCATGCTGTACACCTATACCAGCTTTGCAAACAGCTGTCTTGACATGGACGCGCTGTCCGGCTATGACCTGTGGCTCGCAGACTACCGCGGGTATATGGGCATCCAGGGCGCGGGCATCTGGCAGTATTCCAGCAGCGGGCGGGTAGCTGGCATCGCCGGCCGGGTGGACCTGAACATCGCCTACAAAGACTATCCCGCCCTGATCGGCGGACACGGATGGACGGCAGACAAAAAGGAGGATGACGGCGTGATGCAGTTTTTAGAAGCGTTTGGGGAGAGACGGTGCGAGTGCTTCTCCCGGCCGGACGTCAACGCGGTGGACAAGTCCTATAACAACGGCACGCTGGCGAGCGGTACATATTACCCCTTGATGGCCGACTGCGGCAGGGGGGCGGACGGGTTCCATTGGGTGCGGGTGCTGGCCGGCGGGTCTGAGCGGTACGCGGCAGTGCTGGACGACCGGTGCAGGATCACGGGCCTGTCGGCAGGCGACGCCGTGTGGGCCGTGCAGGCACAGTCTGCGGGCGGGGACGCGGCAGTCCTGGAAAACAAAATTGCAGAGCTAAGACAGACCAACACACAGCTGACTGCCCGCGCAGCCACAGCCGAGACAAAAGCGGAACAGGCGCAAGATCTGGCGGACGGGTATCTCGCCCGCATCAAAGCGGCGTCTGCCGCGCTGGAGGTATGAGAAGATATGACGGAATATCGCAAAAAGCCCGTCGGGGTCGATGCGGTGCAGCCTGAGGATCCCCACGGATGCTTTGCCGCGCTGTCGGAACGCAGGCCTGAGCTCGGGCGGCAGGACGAGCCCGCGCGGCCGCAGGTGCTGAGCGTGTCTGCATTTGGGGGAGGAAAGCAGGCCCGGCCCGGGGGACCCGCCGTCCGGGACATAAGCGGCGCGTTTTGCCCCGGCAGGCCGGACATTTTTGCACAGACCTATGAGGAGGTGACTTGATGCCGCAGTTTGACACAAGCTTCTGGGTACAGATCCTGGTGTATGCGGTTACCTTTTCCGCCACCTGGGGCAGCATGACCCAGCGGCTCAAAATGCTGGAGCAAAAGGTGGACAAGCACAACAGTGTGGTGGAGCGGATGGCGGTCGCGGAGCGGGACCTGAAAAGTGCCTGGAAGCAGATCGACGAGATCAAGGAAGACATAAGGGAGGAAAAGTAAATGGAACTGAACGCATTTGGCATTGCGGGGGTGGCCTGCATCACGGTGATCTGCTATCTGGCGGCGCTGGCGATAAAGCAGACGCCGCTGGCGAACAAATGGCTGCCCACGATCTGCGGGGCGCTGGGGGCGGTGCTGGGGCCGGTGTGCATGGCGTGGGTGCCGGACTTTCCCGCGGGGGACCCGGTGACCGCGGTGGCTGTGGGCATTGTCAGCGGCCTTGCCGCCACCGGCGCGGACCAGCTGGCCAAACAGCTCAAAAAAGCGGATTAGACAGAGTGCGGCCCGTCCATGAGGCAGGCCTTTTATGAAAGGAGCGGGAAAATGGCAGAAGTCAAAAAATTGAATATAGGCGGACAGGGTAAACAATTTATGAAAGGTGGGGGAAGAAAAACGAACGAAGACGCCGACAGATGGCATGCAAACGGAGGGTACCAATATTATAGGGGAGCGCTTGCCACGGCGAATAAGGCGATGGGAGGATCAGGGACGCCGACCCTTGCCAGCGTGCCGCTGCCATCGAGCTTTTATGATGACAAAGATGACACCGGCAACACCGGCAGCGGCTCCAATCTTTCCGCCCTCTATGCCCAGCAGATGGCGGCCTATCAGAATATGCTGGACCAGCAGCGGGCGCGGGACGCAGAGGCTGCCCGGCAGAGGCGCGCGGCGGCCCAGGCAGCCTACGAAAAAAACATGAGCTACCTGAACGACGCCTACGCGCGCCGCGGCGAGCTGCTGCAGGGCAACTACAACGACACGCTGGCGCAGCTGCAGGGGCAGTACGCTTACGGCGCACAGGGGGTCAACGAAAACGCCGACCGCGCCCAGCAGCAGGCGTATCTCAACTACATGCTGTCCAAGCGGGACCTGCCCCAGCAGCTGGCGGCGCTGGGCATCAACGGCGGCGCGTCGGAAAGCCGGCTTGCCGGCCTGTACAACAGTTACGGCAACGCCCGCAGCGCGGTGGACACCGGGCGCAACAGCGACCTGGCGTCCCTGCTGAACACCCTGAACCAGAACAAGTCCAGCGCATTGCAGGCCTACAACAGCGCCCTGTCAAACGACGCGGCCCAAAAGCTGTCCTATCAGATGCAGCTGGAACAAAACCGGGA
This sequence comes from Anaerofilum hominis, assembly GCF_014287275.1. Lineage (GTDB taxonomy): Bacteria > Bacillota > Clostridia > Oscillospirales > Ruminococcaceae > Pygmaiobacter > Pygmaiobacter hominis. The sequence goes on along the minus strand of NZ_JACONZ010000001.1, from coordinate 1,173,321 downwards.
CAACGATATCGCCGACATCATCAGCCAGTACGGGGCCATCGATGGGCTGGACAGCTTTTATGCCGAGGAGATGAAAAAGCTGAACCAGTCGCAGGCGGACGCCGCGCAAAAATCGCGCTCTGCCGTATACAGCGCCGGCAATACTCCCGCTGCGGTCAGCACCCAGCAGCTGACGGACGACCTGCGCGCCCAGGGCTCCAAGGTGTATCAGGACGCCTACCAAAAAGCCGTGCAGGACGGCTATACCCAGATCGCCAGCAGCAGTGCGGAGGACGCCATGAAAAATTTTTATTATGAGATGTACCGCAGCGGCGTGATGGATGAAGAGACCTACGAACTGCTGACAAGATAAGGGGGACATCAGTGGGGAAGATGAGTTACCGTCAGCTGGAGCGGTATTGCGGCCGCGGCGACTGGCCGACGGAAAAGAAAAAGACCGCCCGGGGCTGGGGCGGCAAGCTGAGCTATGAGGCGTTGGAGGAATATTGCGGACGCGAGGCGAAACCTCGCCCCGAAAAGCCTCAGGACAAGACGACGGGCCGCAGCGGCAGGTCAAGCGCCGGCAGCAGGATAAAGCCAAAGACAGATACCACGCTGCAGCAGCTTTTCACGCCGGCCCAGCAGGACGACGCGCTGCAGCTTGGCATAAACGGGGAGGACCAAAACACAGGGGCACCGCCTGCCGCCCGGTCGCCTTTTGTGCGGGTGCAGCCGGGCACAAGCCTGCCGCAGTTTGGGGCAAACGGCCCGGGGCTGGGACAGGTGCAGCCCGTCACGCTGGGCGTGGCTGCGGCAAAGCCGGGCAGCGGGCAGGCCGGCCCCGGCGCGGGCGCGGGGGACCAGCCCGCCCGGAACAGCGCCTGGCAGCAGGCGGTGGAGGCGGCTGCGCCGGTCTACACCTGGCAGGACGTGCTGACGGCGGCAAACGACGTCACCGGCTCGCAGTATGACACGCTCCGCCGGCAGGCAAAGCAGCGCGGCGCGGTGTACAACGCGGTGCGGGATTTTGAGGCCGCGCACGAGGACGGCGAGCTGCTGGACTTTTACGCCGACCCGTCGGTCAAGCTGAACGACATCCAGATGCAGACGGCAAAGCGGCTGGTCAGGGAGTTTGAGGCGAAATACCCCAAAACGCGGGATTACGACCCCATCAACGGGATGGACCCGCAGGCCGGCTACCAGATGGCCGCCATGATGCGGGACCCGCAATATCAAAGCTACATACAGCTGCTGAACAAGACCGACGCGCTGGAAGCGGCAGCCACCGGCTTTACCGAGGGGACCGGCGCAGGGCAGGTATTGGACCTGCTGGGCCGCATCGGCGCGGACGACGAGGGCCGGGCGGCCATGGACGCGTGGAAAGACGCGCGCGGCGCGGTGCGGGCCGCGGGGCAGACGCAGCACCCGGTGGCCTCCGCCGCGGGCACGATGGGCGGCAAAATGCTGGAGTACACGGCGGGCAAGCAGTTCATGGGGGCGCTGCCCGGCGTGGGGAACGCGCTGAAACAGGCGGGGAACGCCGTAAACAGAGGCCTGTCTGGCCTGGGCCCTGCGGGACAGGCCACGGCGGGGTTCTTTACCCCGGACCGGGTGGCGGGCCTGCTGAGTGACCAGATGCTGGATGTGGCCTTTGACACGATACCAGAGACGTTCGATAATCTGAACCGCATGCGGAGGCAGGAAGAACAGGGTGTCCCGGAAAAAGAACGCATAACCGGATGGGACGTGGCAGCAGGGGCGGCACAGAATTTTGGGGTCAACGCACTGTTTAATCTGGGTAGTGAGATGATACCCGCGGCAATCAAGGCCATCGTGAAAAAGCTGCAGGGAGGACAGGCGATCACAGATGCAGAAGCCGCGGCAATAAAAAGTTTTTATATCAACGAGCACCCGGGAACTACCGCGTTCAGAGAAAATCTAAACCGGCCTAAAGTGCCGATCGGTCCTAAACCTGAGAATTTCACCGATGCACTCCTCAAGACAGCGGCCGATGGGGCGGAGATAAGTGCAGACCCGTCGCCGCGGGCTTTGATGCCGGAACAGTCAGAAAAACAGATTGTACGGGCCTATCACGGGACCCCGGCAGAGTTTGAACGCTTTGCGCTTGGCGACCAGAACGTGGGCATCCACTTTGGGACAGAGGAGCAGGCGGAAAAAAGGCTGATACAATTAGCGACCGATGGGCGCATCATAGAGGCAGATCTGAGTTATGAGAACCTGAAACCGCTGAAAAGTGACGAGTTTGGGGAGCCGCACCATCCTTATAGATTTTCAGAGCGTATTCTGGAGAGCGGTGACTTTACCGACGCAGAAAAGGCCTATGTACGGGAGCATGGAGGAAAGTATTCTTACCTGTGCCGTCAAGAGAAAGATTTGGCGGGGGATCTCAACATTGCTGTACAGCGGTACGAACACTTTAAGAGAGACGAATACAAACAGCAAGTTTATGAATTGTTAGAACAGCTTGAGTGGGTAGGAACTTTAAAAAAGGAGGAACAAGCAAGGCTGGAGGCCTTGGCAAAACAACAGTTAGGCAAAGAACTTTCAAACGAAGAGTTGTTCTATGTTATAATGGGGATAGAGAACCGGGAGCTGGAACAGACTTTCCGGGAGCTGGGCTATGATGGATTCAGCTACCCCAACGAACATGAGGGAGAGGGCATCTCTTACGTGGTGTTTGGGGACGATCAGATCAGGCAGCTGGGGACAAGAGGCTACAGCCGAGAAAAGAAAGAGGGGAGGATAACAGATGAGTAAGCAGGAGGAGTGGAGGCCGGAAGTTGCGGAGATCTTCAAAAGTTTGGAAAGATACAAGCTGCCCGGCGACCTGAGCGCGGAGGAGAAAAGGCTGGTGGAACTCTGGGATAAAAGAGGGCTTTCAGAGTTTGACCAATCACTTCGCCTGCAGTTGATCCGGGAAAGTATGGAAAGTCAAGGGCAGGAGAATGCCCAACCGACAGGGCCAAAGAAAGGGCGGAGACATAAGCAGAAGCAAAAAAATCAGGACCTTGAAATTGCGAGGCTCCTCAAAAGATTGGAAAAATACAAGCTGCCGGATGACCTGAACGAAGATGAGAAAGCGGCGGTGGAACTCTGGAAAAAGCTGGGGTATTCGGAACTTGTGCAGTCCATCAAACTGCGGGAACGCAGAGAAACAATGGAAAAGCAGAGGCAGGAACACACCCGATCGGCAGAGCAGGAGGAAGTGGAGCGGTGGAAGCGGAGAAATCTGACGGTTACGAAGATTTTGAAAGAAATGGAGAAATACGCGCTGCCGGATGACCTGAATGAGGAAGAAAAAGAGGCCGTGGAACTGTGGAAAAAGATGGGGGATATGGATCTTATACAATCCATCAAACTGCGGACGCTCAGAAAATTCAGGGAAAAGGAACGACAGGAGAACACCCGATCAGTTGGGGAAGAAGAGACGCATAAACAGAAAAAGTGGAGCCCGGAAGTGGCAAGGATCCTCAAACAACTGGAGAAATACAGGCTGCCGAACGACCTGAGTGAAGAAGAGAAAGAAATGGTGGAAGCCTTTCATAGGATGGGGCTTTCAGAGTTTGAACAATCCATTCGGCTGCAGATACTCCGGGAGGGCATGGAAAAGCTAAGGCAGGAGAACACCCGATCAGTATAAAAATAGGCGTGCATGCGGATAAGCGGGGCAGAACAAACGGCTCCAACTGCCGCAGACAGATGCTGGATGCGCAGCACAGCCGGGTTTGACGGCAAGTTGAAAGCTGAATGTAATGGGGTTAACGGAGGTATTTAAAATGGAGCAGGACAAGCGGCAGGCACAGGAGCCGGATACTCCGATGTCGGAGGAAGAGATCCAGTATTGGCTGGACGACCCGGTGTACAAGAAAGCAATAGAAATGTGGCTGGCGGAGGGGAGTACCCCGCAACAGATCGCGTACTTCCTCAAGTATCAGGGCTGACGCCGGAGGTTGGATGCGCAGCACGGCCGGGTTTGATAGCAAGTTGAAAGCTGAATGTAATGGGGTTAACGGAGGTATTTAAAATGGAGCAGGACAAGCGGCAGGCACAGGAGCTGGATACTCCGATGTCGGAGGAAGAGATCCAGTATTGGCTGGACGACCCGGTGTACAAGAAAGCAATAGAAATGTGGCTGGCGGAGGGGAAAACTCCCCGAATGATCGCCAACTTCCTCAAGTATCAGGGCTGACGCCAGAGGTTCGGCGGCGCCGGATGATCATGATGTGATAGGCCTTGGGCTGGCGGCGATAAAGGATGGTCTGGCTTTCAGCGGTGCGCCGGACGCTGAGAAAGTATGCTGCGGCTTTGTTCGAATCCCTCACCTGGATTTATTGCTGCAAATAGAAAAGCCACCGCTTTTGTGCGGTGGCTTATTCTGGCGGAGAAGGAGGGATTTTCTCGCGCTCCACTTCGTTGCGCTTGGACGCGCTGCGCAGCAGTCCGCCGGACTGCTGCTGGCCCGCTCCCGCTTCGCCTGCGGCTCGCGTTCGGGCTGCGGCTTTGTTCGAATCCCTCACCTGGATTTATTGCTGCAAATAGAAAAGCCACCGCTTTTGTGCGGTGGCTTATTCTGGCGGAGAAGGAGGGATTTTCTCGCGCTCCACTTCGTTGCGCTTGGACGCGCTGCGCAGCAGTCCGCCGGACTGCTGCTGGCCCGCTCCCGCTTCGCCTGCGGCTCGCGTTCGGGCTGCGGCTTTGTTCGAATCCCTCACCTGGATTTATTGCTGCAAATAGAAAAGCCACCGCTTTTGTGCGGTGGCTTATTCTGGCGGAGAAGGAGGGATTTTCTCGCGCTCCACTTCGTTGCGCTTGGACGCCGCGCGCGGCAGTCCACCGGACTGCCGCTGTAGCCCTCCCACTTCGCCTGCGGCTCGCGTTCGGGCTGCGGCTTTGTTCGAATCCCTCACCTGGACTTATTGCTGCAAATAGAAAAGCCACCGCTTTTGTGCGGTGGCTTATTCTGGCGGAGAAGGAGGGATTTTGTCGCGCTCCACTTCGTTCCGCTTGGACGCCGCGCGCGGCAGTCCACCGGACTGCCGCTGTAGCCCTCCCACTTCGCCTGCGGCTCGCGTTCGGGCTGCGGCTTTGTTCGAATCCCTCACCTGGATTTATTGCTGCAAATAGAAAAGCCACCGCTTTTTGTGCGATGGCTTTTTCTGGCGGAGAAGGAGGGATTTTCTCGCGCTCCACTTCGTTGCGCTTGGACGCGCTGCGCAGCAGTCCACTGGACTGCTGCTGGCCCGCTCCCGCTTCGCCTATGGCTCGCGCTCGCGGGAGCGCTTTGTTCGAATCCCTCACCTGGATTTATTGCTGCAAATAGAAAAGCCACCGCTTTTATGCGATGGCTTTTTCTGGCGGAGAAGGAGGGATTTTCTCGCGCTCCACTTCGTTCCGCTTGGACGCGCTGCGCAGCAGTCCACTGGACTGCTGCTGGCCCGCTCCCGCTTCGCCTATGGCCCGCTCCCGCTTCGCCTATGGCTCGCGCTCGCGGGAGCGCTTTGTTCGAATCCCTCACCTGGACTTATTGCTGCAAATAGAAAAGCCACCGCTTTTATGCGATGGCTTTTTCTGGCGGAGAAGGAGGGATTCGAACCCTCGCGCCGGTTTCCCGGCCTACGCCCTTAGCAGGGGCGCCTCTTCGACCAAGCTTGAGTACTTCTCCAGACTTGCGATCAAAGTGATCTTAATACTTATTCTATTGTAACACCTGATGTGAAAAGCTTCTGGCGGAAAGGGTGGGATTTTCTCGCGCTGCACTTCGTTCCGCTTGGACGCGCTGCGCAGCAGTCCGCCGGACTGCTGCTGGCCCGCTCCCGCTTCGCCTGCGGCTCGCGTTCACGGGAGCGCTTTGTTCGAATCCCGCCCTCTCCCGCTTGTGGCGGAAAGGGTGGGATTCGAACCCACGGGCCCTTGCGGGTCACCGGTTTTCAAGACCGGCTCCTTAAACCACTCGGACACCTTTCCACAAATCGGCGCTTAAATATATTACCATATCATTCCGCCGGGTGTCAATATCTTTGACGCCTTTTGCGAAAAATAGTCTTGGAGGCGGGCAAAAAACGGTTTTTTTCCGTTCCGCCTCCGCGCGCCCGGTTTCTCTCGGTCAGAATGGCCAAAACCTCTCCGCTTTGGCAGGCAGGTTTTGCCAAAGCGCCGAAACGCATAAATATTCGTTGACAAAGCATATTTATGCATATATACTGATGGCACACAGAGAGATCAAATACAACAGACACAGAGGTTTTGGGAGGAATAAAGATGAAAAAGATTTTGACGCTCGCGCTTGCTGCGGCCATGGCGCTTTCACTGGCCGCCTGCGGCGGTTCCGGTTCTTCGGCCCCGGCGGGTTCTTCCGCCGCCGGTTCTTCTGCGGCGGGCAGCTCTTCCGCCGCGGACAGCGGCATCGGCATGACCTCCGGCAATGTGGAGGAGCACAGCTTGCAGGCCATCAAGGACCGCGGCGTGCTGGTGGTCACCACCGAGGCGGGCTACGCCCCGTTTGAGTTCCTGGACGAGGAGGGCAAGGTGGTGGGCCTGGACGCTTCCCTGGCGCAGGCCCTGGCGGACGACCTGGGCGTGGAGCTGAAGATCGAGAACATCGACTTCAACTCGGTGGTGCCCGAGGTGCAGGCCGGCAACGCCGACATGGCCATTGCGGGCCTGACCCCCAATGAGGACCGCAAGCAGAGCGTGGACATGAGCAACATTTATTATGGCGGCGGCCAGTGCATGCTGGTGCTGGAAGAGAACCTGGAGAAATACGCCACCAAGGAAAGCCTGACCGGCGAGACCCTGGCCACCCAGAAAGCGGCCCTGCAGGAGACCCTGATGGCGGAACAGTTCCCCGACTCCACCCCGCTGCTGCTGCCCAAGTTCCCCCAGTGCATCGCAGAGCTGAAAAACGGCGCCTGCGCGGCGGTGCTCATCGATCAGGTCAGCGCCGAGCAGTACATGAAAACCACCGAGGGCCTGGCGATCGGCAAGGTGCCGGTGGAGACCGATCCCGCTGAAAACGGCAACTCGGTCGCAGTGATGAAAGGCAACACCGAGCTGCTGGACTGGGTCAACGGCAAGATCAAGGAGTATGAGGAGGCCGGCAAGATCCAGGAGTGGTTCGACGCCGCAAAAGAGCAGGCCGAGACCATGGGTGTTGAGTAAACAGAGGCGCTGTTTTTAGGCCCTGTGTCCCCCGCCGGAAAAGGGGGGAATACAGCTTCTGAAACAGATACGCGGCGGAGGGATGCTCCTTCGCCGCTGTATTTGTGTCGCGCATACAGTACAGGCGGGGCCCGGCAGCCGGCGGCGGCCCGCCCCGCAGCAAGGAGGAAGCAATGATTTCAGGCGATCGCATCGTCAAGATCTGGGCCAAATACGGCCACTTTTACTTACAGGGCCTGGGGAACACCCTCTGGGTGACCCTGCTGGCCGTCTCGCTGGGCGTGGTGCTGGGGCTGCTGGTGGCTTCGGGCCGGATGATGAAGCTGCGTTCCCGCGACAACCCGGTGCTCAAAGGGATCAAAGCGGTGGTGCGCTTTCTCTGCACCGCGTACGTGGAGGTGCTGCGGGCCACGCCGCTGATCGTGCAGGTGTTCGTCATCTATTACAGCGCCACCGGCATCGGGCTGAGCCTTTCCGACGCCACCGCCACCCGCATGATGTGGGGCATCATCGCGGTGGGCCTCAACTCCGGCGCGTATCTGTCCGAGGTGATCCGCTCGGGTATCGGGGCGGTGCCCGGGGGCCAGCTGGAGGCCGCGCGCTGCATCGGCATGAGCCAGTGGAAAGCGATGCGCTTTGTCATCCTGCCGCAGGCCATCCGCAACATCCTGCCCGCGCTGTGCAACGAGTTTGTCACCATCATCAAGGAGACCAGCGTGCTGGCCATGGTGGGCATCGCGGAACTGATGTTCAAGGCGCAGTCCATCTCCACCCAGACCTATATCTTTGTAGAGCCTTATATCATCGCGGCGGCAATGTATTTCACTGTGGTATTCCCGCTTTCAAAGCTCATCGCGGCGGTGGAAAGGAGGATGAACAAGAGTGTCACAAGATAAACTCATCCAGGTCAAGGGGCTGGAAAAGCGCTTCAAGCGCCTGGAGGTGCTGCGCGGCATCGACATCGACATCCACAAGGGGGACGTGGTGGCCGTGATCGGCCCGTCGGGCAGCGGCAAGTCCACTTTTCTGCGCTGTTTGAACCTGCTGGAAGAGCCCACCGGCGGACAGATCATCTTTGAGGGCACCGACATCACCTCAAAAGAGACCAACATCGACGTCATGCGCCAGAAGATCGGCATGGTGTTCCAGCAGTTCAACCTCTTCGCCAACATGACGGTGCTGGACAACGTCATGGCCGGGCCGCTGCGGGTCAAGGGCATGAAAAAGGACGAGGCGGAAAAACTGGCCCTGGGCCTGCTGGAGCGCGTGGGGCTGGGAGACCGGGGCAGCGCGTACCCCATCCAGTTGTCGGGCGGCCAGCAGCAGCGGGTGGCCATCGCCCGCGCCCTGGCCATGCAGCCGGACGTGATGCTGTTTGACGAGCCCACCAGCGCGCTGGACCCGGAGATGGTGCGCGAGGTGCTGGACGTGATCCGGCAGCTGGCGGACGAGGGCATGACGATGGTGGTGGTGACCCACGAGATGGGTTTTGCGCGCGAGGCGGCGAGCAGGGTGCTCTTTATGGACGAGGGGGTCATCATGGAGGAGAACGGGCCCCAGGAGTTTTTCGACCATCCCCAGAACCCGCGTCTGCAGGATTTTCTCAGCAAGGTGCTGTAGGGCGCGGCGCGTTATCGCTTTTTTCAGCGTGCGGAAAGGAGGGGAAGATGAAAAATATTCTGGTCGTCCTCGGCGGCGGCAGGCCGCGGGGCAATACCGCGCAGCTGGCCGAGGCGTTTGCGGAGGGCGCGCGGGCCGCCGGGCACAGGGTGGAGATTGTCTCCCTTTTGGACAAAGAGGTCCGCGGCTGCATCGGCTGCAATGCCTGCCGCAGGGGAAAACCCTGCGTGCAGAAAGATGATTTCAACAGCCTGATCCCGCACATTTTGGCGGCGGATCTGATCGCGTTTGCCTCCCCGCTTTATTTTTGGACCATCTCTTCGCGGCTGAAAGCGTTCATCGAGCGCTTTTACTGCCTGGCAAAAGAGAACGCCGCCCCGCCCCGCGGCAGATATGAGCAATACCCCGTCAAGGATGCGGCGCTGCTGATGACTTCGGCGGACGATTTTTTCTGGACCTTTGAGCAGGCCGTGTCTTACTACCAGTTTGCACTGGTGAACTATATCGGGTTCCGGGACAGGGGCATGGTGCTGGCCGGCGGATGCGGCGGCACGGCGGACGGCCCGCAGATCGGCGCTACGGGCCATTTGAAAGAGGCGTATGAATTCGGCCGGGGGCTGTATCGGGAATAAAGAGACCGGGGGCGGCAGCTTGGCCGCCCCTTTTTCTTTGGGGCCGCACGGCGCAAAGCAAAAGCGCTGGGGGCGCGCGTCCCAAGATCTGCGATTTTTTCGTAAAAAATTGGAGAAAATTTAGGTTTTGTTAAGTATTGTGCTGTATGATAGAAAACAGTCAAAGCGAAAGCGCAGCGGGGCCGATCGCCCCGCTGCCGAGCGGGCGGCGTCTTCCCGGCAGGGGAACAAAAAAAACACGGCGCGGGAGGATGACATGGCAGCACAGGAAAATTTATACGGCAAAAAGAGGGTCTACCGGCAGGCGGGCGGCCCCGCACCCGGGGGCCGGGCCGCCCATGCGGCGGCGCGCCCCGGCGCAGGCGGCCCCCCTGCCCGCGCCGGCAGAGGGCGGACGGCACGGCGGCGGAAAAGGCGCAGACGGGGCCGCCGCATCGCGCTGACGCTGTTCGCCGTGGGGCTGCTCTGTCTGGTCGGGGGGCTGGCGCTGCGCAGCCTGCTGCCGCGCCACTACGTGGTGGCGTTGGACGCGGGGCATGGCGGCAGCGACCCCGGGGCGAACGGCATCGTCGCCGAAACGGCGCTCACCGAGACCACGGTGCGCTATCTGGAAGCGCTGCTGGAGGCAGACGAGAACTACACGCCGGTGCTCTGCCGGCAGTATGGCGAGGGCAAGGATGTGAACGCCCGCGCCGCCGCGGCGCGCCGGCGCAGCGCGGACCTGCTGCTGTCGGTGCACGGCAACTCGGAGCAGAGCGGGCAGGCGCAGGGATTTGAGTGTTATCCGCTGCCGCCGGGCCGCGGGCGCCACGAGGACAGCCTGCGGTTTGCCGGGCTGCTGGTGGAGGAGATGTCCGCCGCCGGGGCGCAGCTGCGGGGCGAAAACGGGATCAAATACGCCTATTACTTTTCCGACGGCAGCGGAGGATATGAAAAGGTGATCCGCGAGTCGTCCGACGATGCCGTTTACACCGAAAAAAGCTTCGGCGTGCTGGAGGGCGCGGGCTGCCCGGCCGTGCTGGCGGAGCAGTGCTTTGTCACCAATGCCGCCGATGCACAGGCATTCGGCAGCGACAAGGGCTGCCGCCTGGCCGCCCAGAGCTATTACCGCGCCATCTGCCGCTATTTCGGCACCCAGCCCGCCGCGCTGGAGGGGTAGAGAGATCCTGTCGGCCGCACCAGGGGCGCTTATCCCTTGCCCGAAGCGGCCCGGCTTACCATAACAAAGCGGCCGGCACAGGAAGGTGCGCCGGCCGCTTTGTTGAAAGAGGGAAAAAGACGATCAGGCCTTTTTTATCCCTCGAAAAGCATGGGGAGAAAAAGATCTTTTTGAAGATGTCTGTGGTCCGACAGTCCGTTGTACTGTAAATAGGAATAAGAGGCGAGCAGAGGATCATCCTCAGGCATCTGCTGAACAAAAGTCCCTTCCGCGCTGATCGCGCCATGGGTGGAGATGACCGGCCAGGTCTTTTGTGCGGAGAGAGCAAACCGTTCAAACGGCGTTAGAGGAAGACCGGCGGCCTGTTTGATCGTACAGGAGAGATAATTTGTACTAAGAGTATCAGGCAATCCAGAGAGATCCAGCCCATAGTTTGACCAGATAACGACCGGTGTTTGGTAGCGGAGAAGATCTTGCTCTTCCGAGAGCTGATCTAGAGGTTTGCCGAAGACGGTCTCAAGATAGCCGTCTTCCAAAGCTCCCCAATGATCGCCGAACACCACGAGCAGCACGGGCTCTTCTTCCTGTGAGAGCGCCTCCATCAGCTCTTTCAAGGCGGAATCGGAGAGCTTGAGCAGGGAAAAATATTGCTCTGCCAGCGAAAACTCCTGCTCCTTTTCCCGGACGGTCATAGAGTTTTCAAAGTAAGGATTGTCATAGCCGCCATGGTTCTGGATGGTGACGGCGAAAAGAAAAACCGGTCCCTCTTTTTTGTGTTGCCCGAACAGCTCCAGAACCTTTTCATATGTATCGCTATCGGACATGAAGCCGCGGATAGAGTTGTTAGAGGTGAGACCATCTTCTTCAAACCAGGTCTCGTCGAAGCCCATACGCGGATAAGCGGAATTTCGATTCCAGTTGTGGCCTGGCGCGGGGTGAAGCCCTATGGTGTAATAGCCAAGCTCGTTCAGCTGCCAGGGCAACGCGGGGATCTCACGGTTCAGATATTGCCCATAGGGAGCACCCGAGGAATTACAGAAAGCAAGGGAGTAGCCCGTGAGAAATTCAAATTCCGTACAACTGGTACCGCCGCCGTAGACCGGGACGATCAGGTCGCCCACATAGGCCGAAAGAGCGCTGTCTTCTGCCAAACTGTGAAGAAAGGGCAGAGGGTCTTCATTGGTGTGCAGCTCCCCGGCGATCGAGAGATCTGCAAACGACTCGTTCATCACTGCGATTAAATGAGGAAAAGGGCCTGAGGCAGAAGTGTCGGGATCCGGGTCAGGGATGAGTGTTTCCAGACTTTTTGTATCGTATCCTTTTGGCGGGGAGGAGATCAAAAAAGGAAGATTAATGGAAAAATTGAGATAAAAACCGTTGATTTTGGATTGTGGAGTTTGACGGAAGTTGTCCAGCGAAGCACCCAATTTTTGATAGAGTGAGGGAGTGGAGACCAGACCCCACAAGCCAAGAGCGAAAGCTGCGGTGAGGGTTGCCGACAAGATCCGGAACTTCCACCCCCGCACTGCAACCGGGTCCCGCAGAGACAGGCAGAGCAGAAAGACAAAGACGGCGCAGGCGATCAAAAGGCCGGGACTGAGAGAAAACTGATAGCCCGGCATCACGTCGATCGCCGTGCGTAGGCCGTAGAGATCAGAGGGAAGCACGGTGCTTTGACGGAACCGCAACGTAAAGTGATTCGCTGTGGCGCCAATGAGGATGAGCGCACTGCCTAGAGTTACAGCTAGAGAAAAGCGATTCGTCAAAATATAAAATAAGGTTAAAATCAACAGTAGGATCAAATAATTCGCCATGACCACGCTGAACGGCAGTTGAAGTATGGTGCCCATATTTAAAAGTTCAGTGGTATAAAGCAGAGGCAGCGGCGCGCCCAGAAGCACCGCTGCATGATAAGCCAGCTTTGCTTTTTCAGAACGCAGACCGGGCAGAAAAACCGCCAAAAAGGAAAAGAGGACACAAGAAACAAATATCAGCGTGTAAAAGGAGCTGATATGGTGATAGAGAAACTGTACATCAGGGAGATCCGTCTCCCGATTATCTCCCCAAAACCATTCCTGTACGTCGGTGCGGACAGCGGTGCCGATAGAAAGCCGATAGGCGGCGGTGTCGGCGGATGCCTCGCTTTCGATGAGCAGCGTATAGGCCTTGCCGCGTGCAAGCTTTGGTCCCACCGTAAGAGAAATATTTTCGGGGGCGGCGGCGACCTCGTCTGCCGATAAGACAAAACGCTGCAGTACAGCGTCTTTTTTATCCAGAAGCGTGAAAGTCAACGGGGTATTTGCCGAAGCGTCGCTGTTGGGTACAAAGCGCAGCAGGATCGATTTGAGGCCGGAATAGGAAGAGGTAAAGCGAATGCTGACAGGGGAATCGGCCAGAATAGAGTTTGAATAGTTTGTGGGAATAAAATTCACTGTACTGTAAGTGTCCACCAGAAAAAATTTTAGGTGCAGCAGGGCAGCCGCCAGGACAGAGACAATAAACAGGCATTTTAGTGCTTTAGGAGCCCACGCAGGGATATGTTTTGAAAAGATCCCCTTTTTTTCACGCAACATGATATTTTGTAACTCCTTTGGTCCTTTAGCACCCTTGATTTTAAGAAAAATATACAATGATTTTGAAACAAATGCAATAAAAATGTGAATTTTTTGAAAAGTTTAAGTGCGGTTAAGTTCTTTTAAAGTGCATATCCCGTGCTCTTCCCCATATTTGAAGACAGATAAAGTTATTTTTAAAACGTGCCGTGTTTTTTGCAGGGGGACAGGCTTCCGGCGCAGGGCCGGTCCCCCGGCTGCAGCGGTTCAAACAGATCATTTTTTTGCCGGTTCGCTCTGATCGCCGCATCAGCAGCGAAGAAGAAGTTCATAAAAAATTGGTTATCCCACTACTTTTTAAAGCGGGCTTCGTGTATAATAGGGTATACCCGTTTTTTGCTCCGCGCGGCAGGGCGCGGGGCGGGCGGCGGGCGGCAAATTACGCGCCCGGCCTGCGGGCGCGATGGGGGGAATCAGGTTGGCTTTTATCGAAATTGCACCAAAGGAGATCGCAGATAACCCGTTCAAGCTCATCGGCAGCGACTGGATGCTGATCACGGCGGGGGACGAAGAAAAGTGCAACACCATGACCGCTTCCTGGGGCGGGGTGGGCATCCTGTGGAACAAGCCGGTCTCGTTTATCTTTGTGCGGCCGCAGCGCTATACCCGTGAATTCATCGAGCGGGAGCAGGCCTATTCGCTCTGCTTTTTTGAGGACGGTTTCCGCACCGGGCTCTCCTATCTCGGCACTGCCAGCGGGCGGGACGAGGACAAGATCGCCAAAGCGGGGCTGACCACCGCCTATGAGGACGGCGTGCCCTATTTTGAGCAGGCGCGCCTGGTGCTGATCTGCAAAAAGAGCTACCGGGACGATCTCAGGGGAGACTGTTTTCTGGACGCCGAGGCGGACGCCCGCTGCTATCCGGAAAAGGACTATCACCGCATGTATATCGGCGAGATCGTCAAGGCGCTGAAAAAGAAATAGGGCCCCGCGCCCGCTGGCGCGGACGGGCCCCAGGATCGGGGAAAAACATATGGTACTGACAGTGGATATCGGCAACTCCAACATCGTGCTGGGCGGCTACGAGGACGGCAGGCTCAGCTTTTCCACCCGCTTCGCCACCGAGCGCAAGCTGGAGGCGGACCAGTTCGCGGTGGAGATCCGCGGGCTGCTCCACCTCTATGCGGTGGACAAGTCTCGCATCACCGACGTGGTGATCTCGTCGGTGGTGCCCGGCATCACCTCGCTGGTGGCGGGGGCGCTGCGGCGCATCGTGCCGGTGCACGCGCTGATGCTGACCACCGGCGGCAACACCGGGGTCGAGATCGACATCGACAACCCCGCTGAACTGGGCGCGGACATCCTCTCCAGCGCCATTGCGGCCAAGGCCCGCTATCCTATGCCCTGCGTCATCATCGACATGGGCACCGCCACCACCATCACCGCCATGGACGCGCGCGGCGCGGTGTGCGGCGTGGCCATCATGCCGGGGGTGTACATCTCGCAGGACGCCCTGAAAATGCGCACCAGCCAGCTGCACGGCATCTCGCTGGAGGCCCCGCCCGCCGCCATCGGCCGCAACACCGCCGACAGCATGAAAAGCGGCGCGGTCTACGGCAACGCTTCGATGCTGGACGGTATGATCGACCGCTTTGCGGAAGAGCTGGGCGGCGTGCAGACAGTGGTGGCCACCGGCGGCGCGGCCCGCAAGATCGTGGCCTGCTGCCGTCACAACATCCTCTATGAGCCCGATCTGCTGCTGGACGGCCTGTATCATTACTACCTGCGCAACCGGCAGCCAGAGGGGGCGCCGGGGCCGCGGGAGTAAGCTCCCTCAGCCGGGCAGTGCGCGCGGTGCGGAACAGTTCCCCCCGCACGGGCGGAAAAGCGCTTTTGGGCCCTGTCCGCCGCGCCCTGGCGGCCTCAAAACAAACCGCACGGCCGGGGCGGTGCGGCCCGCAGTTCATCCAAAATCACAGCCGGGCACGGGCAGACTGCCTGACCCGGCCCGGACAAAACAGAAAAGAGGACAAGCAAATGGTCGTTATCACAATGGAAAACGGAAAACAGATCAAGCTGGAGCTGGACGCCGCCGCGGCGCCCAAAACGGTGGAGAACTTTCTCAAGCTGGTAAAAGAGGGCTTTTACGACGGGCTGGGCTTTCATCGCATCATCCCGGGCTTTATGATCCAGGGCGGCTGCCCGCTGGGCACCGGCACCGGCGGGCCGGGGTACGGCATCGTGGGCGAGTTTGCCTCCAACGGCCACCCCAACCCCATTCGGCATCAGCGCGGGGTCATCTCTATGGCGCGCAGCGCCAACCCCAACTCGGCGGGCAGCCAGTTTTTCATCATGCACGCCGACGCGCCGCATCTGGACGGCGACTACGCGGCCTTTGGGCGCGTGGTAGAGGGCATGGACGTGGTGGACGAGATCGCCGCCGTCCCCACCGGCTGGTCGGACAAGCCCGAAAAGCCCCAGGTCATGAAGAGCGTAAAGGTCGTGGAGTAAGTGTTCAAAAAACTGTTTTCTTTCTTTTGGGACCGCAGCCTGCTGATCTTTCTTATCATCGGCGGGCTGAACACGCTGGTCTCGATGGTGGGCAGCCAGCTGCTGCTGGGGGCGCTGGGCTACTGGGGCTCCACGGCGCTGATGTTCACGGTGTGCAGTGTGTTCAGTTTTATCTTCAACCGCAGATATTCTTTTCAGAGCAAAGCCCCGCTGCTGCAGAGCGCCGTCCGCTTCACGGTGGTCATCGCGGTCTGCTATCTGGTCAGCTTCGGGCTGTCGGATGTTCTGGTGCCGTGGGTGGTGGCCGCCTTTGCCTGGCCCATCAGCGTCGAGTGGGTGACCCGCATCGCCATGCTGGTGGCGCAGGTGATCTTTACCGGCATGAACTATCTGGGCCAGCGGCTGTGGGCTTTTAAGGAGTAGGAAACTCAGTCCGGCAAGGACGTTTCAGATCAGAACCGGGGGGGGGGCGGCGCAAATTGCGCCGCCCCCCCGTCGCCGTCAGCGGAAAAGCGTTCGCCCGGCGGCGCGCGCCCGGGGGACGCGTTGCCGCATACCTGATGTGGAGCCGAGAAGAACAGCCCCCGTCCAGCGCTGTGTTCGCGGCAGACGCCTTGTACCCTGCCAGACGCTCTGACCGGAAAAAAGGCTCCCGCCCGGCGGCGTGCCTGCGGCAGGCGTGTTGCTGCATACCCGGCGTACTGACAGGGAAGAAAGGCTCCCGTCCGGCGCTTTGCCTCTAGCGGGTGTCTTGTCCCCCTCCCTGACGCTCCGACGGAAAAAAGAGATTCCGCCCGGCGGCGTGCCTGCGGCAGGCATGCTGCCGCATACCCAGCGAGGGGGCAGGGAAGAAATGTCCCGTCCAGCGCTGTACTGTTGAGGACGCCTTGCCCTCTACCTCAATGCCCTGACAGAGAATGAAGAGCTCTTATTCAGCGATGTGCCCTCGCTGGACCTCTTGTCCCCTTACCCGATACTCTGACAAGGAAAAGGAGCCCCGCTTAAGTGCGCCTCTGGAGGTCATGCTGTCCCCCTATCCGGCGCTCTGACAGAGAAAAAAGGCTCCCCGCCCGGCGGCGTGCCTGCGGCAGGCATGCTGCCGCATACCCGGCGTGCTGACAGGGAAAGAATGCTCCTGTCCAGCGCTGTGTTCGCGGCAGACGCTTTGCCCTCTGCCTCAATGCCCTGACAGAGCCCCCCCCCTCCCGTTTAGCTCTGCTTCCCTGGCGGCCGGTCTCTGCCGGCAGCGGAAAAGCGCAGGGGTGCCGGGGCCTTTTGACAGGAGGATATTCAGAGGCGCGCATCCCGCGGCGGGGGAGAGGAAAGGCTCCCCGGCGTTCGGCGGCGGCCCGCGCAGGCGGCTTTACGCCGCCTTTTTTTGTGCATTTTTCCCCGCGAAAACGCTTTTCCCTGCTGTCCTGCGAAGAGGACGCGGCGGCACCGAACGCTCTAAAGGCCCTTTTCCTCAAATACTTTAAAATAATGAAACAAAACCGGCGGCTCCCTCGTTTCAATGAGCAGAGGACCCCGCGAAATTTGCAATATTATTATTTTTGTTAATATTATATTGACAAAGTATATTATACAAAATATAATATAGACAAAGATATAACATAGGACAGAGGTGAATGGCATGGCGTTTATAACCGGCTCCACCCTGCTGGATGCCATTGTGCTGTCGGTGGCCGCGCGGGAGGGGACCTATGGCTACAAGATCACCCAGGATGTGCGCAGCGTGATGGAGGTCTCCGAGTCGACCCTTTACCCGGTGCTGCGGCGGCTGCAGAAAGATGGCTGCCTGACCACCTACGACCAGGCGTTTGCCGGCAGGAACCGGCGCTATTACAAGATCACCCCGGCGGGCAGCCAGCGGCTGGACGAGACGCTCGCCGAGTGGGAAGAATACAAACAAAAAATCGACCGTGTGTTTTATGGAGGAAACGAGACATGACCAAGAGGGAGTTCCTGATGGCGCTGAACGACGAGCTGTATCCCTTGTCGGAGGATGAGCGCAGCGCCGCGATCAAATATTACAGCGACTACATCGACGACGCCGGTGTGGAAAACCTGGACCGGGTACTGGCAGAGCTGGGCAGCCCGGCGCAGGTGGCGGCCAGCATCAAGGCCGACGGTGAGCTGGGCCGCAGCGTGCCCCCCGCGGGACCTGTGGGCGGCACAGCCGGGACGGGCGCTTCGCCGTCCGCGGGGCCGGAGGTCCGCCGCAGCGGCCTGCCGGTGTGGGCCGTGGTGCTGCTGGTGGTGCTGCTCTCGCCGGTCTGGCTGCCTCTGCTGGGCGCGGCGGCCGGGCTGGTGGTCGGGGTCATCGGCGTCTTTATCGGCCTGATCTGCAGCGGCGTGGTCCTGGTGCTGGCGGGCGTGTTCCTGGCCGTGATGGGCGTGGTGTCGCTGTTCGGCAGCCCGCTGGTGGGGCTGCTGGTGCTGGGCATCGGCTTTATCCTGGCCGCTGTGGGCCTGCTGCTGGTGATGGCCTCGGTGTTTTTGTGTGCAACGGTGATCCCGGCCATGGTGCGCGGGGTCGTGAAGATCTGCCGCATCCCGCTGCGCGGCCGGCAGAACAACGGGTGAAGAGAAGGAGGGACAGAGCATGAGATCTTTTTACAAGATAACGGCGATCATCGCCGCCTGCCTGCTGGTGCTGGGGGTGCTGATCTCCGGGGTCGCATTTGCCTGCGGCGTGTCGTCGCAGGCGGTCAACGGCGTGATCCGGCTGGGGCCGTATATCCAGATCCCGGTGGGCTGGGGGCATAATGACTGGTATTGGGACTGGGACGGCGCCTGGCACGGCGGCCGGGACGATGAAGCGGACGGCTATCATTATGACAGCGGCAGGGGCACGTCGGTCCCGCAGACGCCCGCTTCGGGCACGGTTGTCTCGCAGGAGGGGACACAGATGCAGGACAACAGCGGTATCCGCAAGATCGAAGTGGAACTGGGCGGCGGTAGCTTTGAAGTGGTGCGGGGAGACAGCTTCCGGGTGGAGATCACCGGCCTGCCCGCCGACAAGGTCTACAGCGGTTTTGACGGGGATGAGTGGAAAGTGGAAGCGCCCCACGGCAAGACCTCGCTAAACATGTACCGCAATGTGCGCGGCACGGTGACCATCCCGGAGGATTGCATCCCCGAAGAACTGAAGATCGAGATCGGCGCGGGCGAACTGACTGTGGAGGGCCTCACCGCCACCCGCTCGGCCGAGCTGTCGGTGGGCGCGGGCACGCTGACCGTGACCGGCTGCACGCTGGCCAACGTCGAGATGGACTGCGGCATGGGCGAGCTGGTATTTGACGGCGTTCTCACCGGGCGCGGTTCCATCGACTGCGGCATGGGCAACGTCACCGTCACCACCCGCGGCAGGGCGGAGGATTACGGGACCACCGTGGAATGCGGCATGGGCAATGTGGAGTTCAACGGGCTGCGCTGGGCCGCCGTGGGCAACGGCACCGCCAACGCGGGGGCGGTCAATTATTTCGATATCGAGTGCGGTATGGGCAACGTGGAATTTTATATAAGGGAGGAATGACCTGTGGAACACAAACGCCTTTATAAGGATCGGCAGCATCAGATGCTCTGCGGCGTCTGCGCGGGTTTCGCCGAGTATCTCAACATCGACGTCACGCTTGTGCGCCTGTTGATGGTGCTGCTGGGGCTGACTTCCATCGGCGTGGTCTTTTATATCATCGCTGCGGTCGTGATGCCGGAAAAACCCATGTGACACCCCTGCACAGGGGCTTTGAACAAAGGAGAACAGTATGAAAAACAGGATCGGCAGTATTTTATGGGGCCTGGCGTTCGTGGTCGCGGGCGTGGGCTTTGCGGGCAACGCCTTCGGCGTGTGGAACTTCAATTTTTTCTTTGACGGATGGTGGACCCTGTTCCTTATCGTGCCGGCCGTGATCAGCATGGTCCAAAACGGGCCCCACACCGGCAACATCATCTGCGCCCTGATCGGCGTGGTGATGCTGGTCTCAGCCCAGGGCCTCCTGGACCGGCACCTGGTGAGCAAGCTTCTGCTGCCCGTGGTGCTGGTGACGGTGGGCGTTTCGATCCTGCTGGGCGGCCGCCGCCGCGTGACCACCGGTACGGCCCAGGCGGGGATGGACGGCGGGAATGCGGCGGGCTATGCCGCGGCCCAGGACGGGCGCGGCGGCGTGCCCAATTACTCGGGCGTTTTCAGCGGCTGCGATGTGCGCTGGCCGGCCGAACCCTTTCGGGGCGCGAACATCACTGCCGTCTTCGGCGGTGTGGATCTCGATCTGCGGGACGCGGTGTTTGAGGGCGACGTGGTAGTCAACGCCACCACCATTTTTGGGGGCGCGGACCTGCAGGTGCCGCCGCACGTGCGGGTGAAAGTCACTGGCACGCCGGTCTTTGGCGGCGTGGACAACCGGGCCGACGGCCCGGCGGCAGAGGGCACGCCGGTGCTCTATCTCAACGCCAGCTGCGTCTTTGGCGGCATCGACATCAAATAGCGGGCAGACGGCTGCCGCGCACAGCGCAGGTCCGTTTGCAGCAACAGGCAGGCACCAGGGGCAGGAGTAAATTTTTCGGATTTACTCCCGCCCCTGTTTTTTTATGGTCTTGTCCCAAAAGAGCCGGCGGCCTGCCGGGGCCGGGCCCAGTAGCAACGGTCTGTGCGGGAAGCGCCGCCGCGAAAAGGCGGCTGGCTTTTTGGCCCGGCACTTTCGCCCTGGGGCGGGGCGGGGAGCGCGCGGCGGCTCTTTTGGGAGACGTGGGCTCCGGGATAAAAAACGCCGGCTGCGGTGGAAGTCTTTTTAAAAAACGAGAGCCCCGGTGCAAAAAACGCCGTCCGCAGCACCGGGCAGACGCTTTTGAAAATGCGCGCCCCGGGATAAAGAGCGGAGGCCCGGCCCGCGCCTTTCCCGGCCGCGCCCCAGTGCAGCCCACGCCGCCTCCACCCGGAGCCGCCCACGTCATCTCCACCCGGAACAGCCCTCGCCGCCTCCACCCGGAACAGCCCTCGCGCTCCCGACCCGGGCCCGCCGACGCGCCGCACTCCGACGCAGCCCACATCGCCGCACCCCAACGCAGCCCATGCGCTGTGTCCCAGTGCAGCCCACACCGCTGTATCCCGGAGCGGTTCCCGGTTTGCGCATTCCCGCGGGCAGGGCGGGCCGGCCCGCAAAAGATCTTTGCGTGACATTTTGACGGGGCCGCGCTATGATTTAAGCGGGGTGATCGCTGTGCGTGATATCGGAAAAAATATCAGAGATCTGCGCGAGCGGAAAGGCCTGACCCAGGAAGCGTTCGCGGAACAGCTGTTCGTGACGCGGCAGACGGTGTCCAATTACGAGACCGGCCGCACCCGGCCGGACATTGAGATGCTGATGAAGATCGCCGCAGCGCTGGAGGTGCGGGTGGATGCGGTGCTGTACGGCCCGAAGGTGCCGCAAAGCCGACGCGCTGCGCGCCGGCGCATGGCGGCCGGCGGCTGCCTGCTGGCCCTGACAGCCGGGGCCGTCGCGGTGCTCCACCCTCTTGCCCGCGCGTTTGCCGCGGCCCGCTATGTGACCGTTCCCAACGACCTGTTGTCTGTGCTGCTGGACCCGGCCATCGCGCTGCTCCTGGGCTGGTGCGCGCTGCAGGCGGCGGGCCTGCTGCTGGGGGCAAGGCCGTTGAAAGAGCGGCCGTGGGTGAAAAACGCCCGGATAGGCCTGCTGGCGCTGCTGGCCGCCTGCGCCGCCCTGGTCTGCCCCTATGTGGTCTGGGCGCTGGGGACGCTTTTTGACTGGGCGGGGACGCCGGGCGGCGGCTGGACCTTTCCGGCCGGAGCGTTCTATTTGGCCCTGTTGACCCCGCTCCTGCGGCTCAACTTCAGCTGCCCGGCGGTCTATGCCCTCTTTGGCGCCGCGCTGTGGGGGCTGGGGTTTCCCCGCACGGGAGGGACGGAGAAACCGTCCGGCGGCGATGTCAAATAGAAAAACGGCCCTGAGGCTGTTTTGCAGGGCGCGCCCACGCGCCTGTGCCTGCCCACAGTGCCAGCAGTGCCCGTACACGGGCGCAAAAGGCCCTGGCCTGCGGTATCACGGATGACCCCTATCACTTCCTGCAGTGCCCGCGCGCGGGCGCAAAAAAACCTGCCTTTCCAGAAAAAACGCCCGGCGGCCGCCGGGCGTTTTGGCGTCGGGGAGCACAGCGGCACGACAGAGACCCGGATCAGCCCCCTGGTCACGGCGGCCCGGAGCGCCCGGCGCAGGCACAGCGCTTTTCACGGCTTTGCCGCGCAGAGCGATAAAAAAGGACCGCCCCGCGCTGTGCCGCCCGGGCGGCCGGGTCAAAACGCGCTTTGCCGCAAAAACGCTTCTGCGCAAAAAAAGAGGGCGGAAACCCGCCCTCTTTGGGAACAGCCGCTTTCAAGGCCGCGGCGCGCCTGTGCCGGACGCTCTGCCGTCAAAGCGGCAGAGCGCTTTTTCAGGGGAAAGCGCTCTGCGCCGGCTTTTTCCATGCCGCCCTGAGATAGGATCAGGGGATGATTTTGGTGACGATCCCGGATGAGAGAGCCAAACACCAGCTCCAGCGGCAATTCCGCCGATAAAAAGGTAAGGTCTCCGCCGGTAGGTTCGCGGCCTGTTCTCCGCCTGCTTCCGGGCCGCCGCCTTATCGTTCCCCGGCGGGGCGTCTTATCCCGGCGCCCCACTTTTTCAGCGAAGGCTTTCCTGCGCCTGACACAGAAATTCCGCGATGCGGCGGCCCGCCCTCAAAGTCTGATATCTTCACTTTTTCAAAGAAGCGCCCCGTGACCGCACCCGTTGACCGGCACGGCCGTTTTTACGGCCTGCCAACTATTCCTCGCTTTGAAGGATCACGATCTCTCCCTCGCCGCATGGTTCCTGAAATCCATCATAGTGATGTTTCAAGATCTCGTCGGTTATAACAAACGGCGAATTGGCGTGCAGGTGCAGATTCCTTTTCTGCAACCTTTTTCGCAAGGTCTCCAAGCCGGCTTTCAGATAGACCAGTTCCACCGTGCCGCCCGATTTTTCGATGATCTGTCTGTAGAAACTGCGGGTTTCTTTGTTCCAGAAGCTGAAATCGATCACGACATTTTTTCCCTCGTCGATCAGTTTTAACAATTTTTCGCGAAGTGCTGATTCCACTTTTTCTGATAAGGCCTCATATTGGTCATCCGGATAATCGATCCCTTTTCTTCCATAGGTTCTCCACATTTCTTCATCGATGGAAAGCCGGATATATCCTTCTTTTTCTTTCGCTTTTGAATAGGTCGTTTTTCCGGCGCCGCATACGCCGCACATCATGATAACATTGCTCATCACGATCCACCCCGTTTATAAAAGGCTTCTGTCCGCTTTTTGATAGTTCTCTCAGCCCAGCAGGTTTTTTCTTTCTTTCAGGCAGCTTTTTACCTGAGAGACGGTCTGCTCCAGCGTTTGCCCGGTCGTATCGATGACATGGGGCTCGTAGCTGCAAAGATCTGCAAATTGCCCCCACATGGCTTCCACAAGCGCAAGATTCTCTTCTCTGCTCAGCTTCGCCCGCCCCGCGGCGCGCCTCAGGGTCTCCGCCTTAGCCGCCCTCAGCACGATGTAGTGCACCTCGTACCCCTCCTGCGCGGCGCGCAGGAACGGCGCCAAAAACCAGGGCCCGACCACCCCGTCCACGATCACGTCATACCCGCCGCGGGCATAGCGCTTTGCAGCCTCCAGAAAGGCTTCGATCACGACCAGGTTCTGTTCCTCTGATCCCGGCAGATGCGGCGGTACCGCCCCTTTGGAGAGACAGCGATAAAAATCATCCGTGTGCATGTGGACCGATTTTTCAAAATCAGACTCCCGGGCGGTCTTTGCCGCGGCGGCCGTTTTTCCGGTTCCGGGCGAACCGGTAATGATAACGATCCTTCCTGTTTTCATCTGTCTTTTATCCTTAAAAAATATCCTGATGCAGCGTCCGGCGCCGCTTTACCGCTCCGCCCGCAGCGCGGCAAGCCCGTCCCGCACCCGCGCCTCGCACAGGGCGGGCAGCGCGCGCCAGTCCTCTTTGCCGTAGCCGCTGGTGTCGATGGGGGGCAGCACCCGCAGCTTCACCTCGCCGCCGTGGATGAAATAGTGGTTGCGCTCCATCAGTTCGGCGGTGCCGTCGATGACAAAGGGCACCACGGGCACCCTGTTTTTCTGCGCGATCTTGAAAGCGCCGGCCTTGAACTCCGCCACTTCGCCGGTCTTGCTCCGCGTCCCCTCAGGAAAGACCACCATCGAATAGCCCTTGCCCACCCAGCCGGCCGCTTCGTTCAGGGCGGCCACCGCGCTGCGCGGGTTTTCACGGTCCAGAAACACGCAGTGCAGCTGCCGCATCCAGGCGCGGATGAGCGGGATCTTGTCGATCTCCTTTTTCGCCACCATCGGCTTGGTGTCGTCGCCCAGATACCCCAGCACGGTGGGGATATCGAAATAGCCCTGGTGGTTGCCCACATAGACGGCCGGGCCCTGCGGCAGATGTTCGAGGCCGTCCGCCTCCACCTTTGCGCCCGCGGCCCACAGCATCCGCCGCGCCCACCGGCCCACCACGCGGCGGGTAAGGGCGTCGTGCCGGCCGTCGCCGCGCTTTGCCAGCCCTTTGACCCGCCAGTAAAGGGGCAGCACGACCAGCAGATAAAGCCAGAAATAGAGGAACCACAGCAGCGTATGCACAAACATCATCCGTTCTGCCGCTTCGCGCCGGCACAGATTTGAAAAAACGCGGGTCCTGCCACGCGAAGCAAAAAATGGCAGGAGGGCACCCGATAGATCGAGACAAAAACAGACAGCGCGGGCGAAAGCCCCCGCGCGCCGCGCCGGGGCGGGGCGCTCTTCCGCGCCGGCGCCGGATGCGGCTGGAAATCATGATACCATATTTTGCGCTGGCAGGGAACCGCTTTTTGTGATATCATATCCGCAGAAATGAAAGCCTGCCCCGGGCGGCCCCCTTGCGGCCGCGGGGAAAAGGACGCCCGCGCCGGCGCAGCGCCCGCACGGCGCACTGCCGGTGCGC
The DNA here is from genome assembly GCF_014287275.1 of Anaerofilum hominis. Lineage (GTDB taxonomy): Bacteria > Bacillota > Clostridia > Oscillospirales > Ruminococcaceae > Pygmaiobacter > Pygmaiobacter hominis. The sequence goes on along the minus strand of NZ_JACONZ010000001.1, from coordinate 1,148,667 downwards.
GCGGCTTTCTGTGCTGCTGCGCCGCGTTTGTGCGCCGTCTGTTTTTTCAGCGGGGTTTGGGACAGGCTTTGAAGAGAGGAGCGTTTTGCGGGATGAAATTCGATCATTTCAATTTCAATGTGTTGGACCTGGAAAAAAGCCTTGCTTTTTACAAAGAGGCTCTGGGGCTGGAGCCGGTGCGCAGAAAAGAGGGAGACGGCTTTACGCTGGTCTATCTGGGCGACGGGACGGGCGGCTTTGCGCTGGAATTGACCTGGATGCACGGCCGCACGGAAAAATATGATCTGGGCGAAGGGGAGTTCCATCTGGCCCTGACCACGGCGGATATCGAGGCCGCCCACAAAAAGCATGAGCAGATGGGATGCATCTGCTTTGAAAACCCCGCCATGGGCATCTATTTTATCGAGGACCCGGACGGCTATTGGATCGAGATCGTGCCGCAGCGCTGACAAAAGCGCCGCGCGCAGCCGGGCAGGCCGCCCCTCTCCCCACGGCAAAGGTGGGGGAGCGCGGGGCGGAAAAGCAATTTCCCATTCGGCTTTGGGTGTCCAGAGGAATGGTATGGATCGTTATTTGGAGAGGATTTTAAGAATATGCGTAAATGCATCAGATGCGATAGCGTGATGATAGAAGACTGCGGCATAAAGGTGAAAGGTGCAGCATATGGGATTATTTTAACGGATGACGAAAACAAATGGTGGGGCGGTCGTATGGGAGAACCCAAGGTCGCAATTTGTCCTGCTTGCGGCGAAGTTTCTATCTATCTTGAGGATGTAGACAAGTTGAAAAAATAACTTATCCACAGGGTGCACAGAAACGGAGCGGAAGAAAAATAAAAAAGCAGAAGCGCAGGCCTCCGTCTTTGCAAGGAGACCCGCGCCTCTGCTTTTTTGCTGTTCGGCAAGGCAATAAAAAATAGCCACAGGCTATTTTTTAGTAGCCATGTGGCCTGTCCTCAGGCCACGGCGAATCGAAATAAGTTGTTTTTTATTGCGGAGCAATAAAAAATAGCCGCAGGCTATTTTTTAGTAGCTATGTGGCCTGTTCTCAGGCCACGGCGAATAAGAATAAGTCATTTTTTATTGCGGAGCAATAAAAAATAGCCGCAGGCTTTTTTTGGCCATGCGCCCGGTTGTCGCAAAGCGGCAAGGACAAGGTCAATCAAGGGAAGTCGTTTTTTGTTACTCCCCCAGCTTTCTATCCGCCGTGGCCGGGGATTCGAAAGCTGCAGGGCGGCCTCGGGCAAAGCGATGGAAAACGGCTGTTTGGGCGCTCTGAACGGCCCCGGTAAAAACGGATGACAGACAAACGACCCCCTGATGCAGGAAAGCAAAACTGCAGCAGGGGGCCGTTTTATGAAAAACCGAAGTGCGCAAAGGGGAAGGTATTGGAAACGGAGATCATAGAGATACGGGCGGCGGAAAAACCATGGCGGGAAGGTCCCGCAGAGCAGGAGGTCAAAAAAACAGCAGCAGACCTGCCCCCAGCAGGGCAAGGGCAGCCGACCAGGCGCCCCAGAGCGTCCTTTTGTAGGGCTGCTGATGGTCGATGGGCCGCCCCTCGGCAAGGTCCCTTTGCAGCCGCCACAGGCTGCGGATCAAAAAGATCAGCCGGCAGAGCATCCAAAGGTCCAGCAGCAGAAAAAACGCCGCCAGCCCCAGGCTCCACGCCCCCTGCCGCGTCCAGTGGGAAAACAGGAAAAATGTGTTGAGGGCGGACATGATCCCGGCAGCCCCGGCCTGGGTGGTGTAATAATTGCGGTAGCCGGTCATCGCGGCGGCGAGCTCCGCCGGGTCGGTGTGCAGCTCCGGTGCGTCCGCCTGCGCCGGGCTGGCGTAGACGTGCAGCTTGTCGGCCGTGGCGATATACGCCCAGCCCGCCTCCCGGCAGAGCCGCTGCTTTTCATAGGGCGGCGGGTCGCCGGGCTTTTCCTCCTGCGAGGGCTCCAGTCGATAGCGCATCCGGGCGGGCCGGGCGCGCTCGAAGACGTCGAACAGCCAGTTTGCCCCGCACAGCAGCCAGCCGCGGGCGGCAAGGTCGGCCAGCCGGTGCTCCATCTGGCCGATGGAGAGCAGGCCGGTGGGACGCAGGGAAAAACGCTTGAGCGTCATCTTTTTGCCTCCTGTTCCGCCGGCATCAGCCGGCTGTTTGTTCCGCGAGCCGTTCGGCCAGCAGAGAGAACAGCGCGTCCGAGGACAGGCTGCCGCTGTAGTAGACACAGACCGCCTGTTCGCCCCGGCGGGCCAGATACCAATAGGGGATGCTGACATTCTGGTAGGCTTCGTCCAGGCCGTCCACAGCCACCGGCGCAAAGTCCCCAACCCAGCCGTAGCGGTCCAGCATTTTGCCCAGCACCCGCCGGGCCTCGCCCTCGCTGCGGCAGCGGGCGTGCTCCACGGAGAGGTAGAGCAGCATATCCCCGTTTTTTTCCGCCGTCTCGTTCATCTCGCAGAACCGATAGCCCGGCAGCGCAAAAAAAGCGCGGAACGTGTTGTCCGGCTGGCTGGCGGTTATGCCGAGCTCAGTGTGGGCAAGGCCCGGCCCGTCGGTATCGGCCAGCGTGAACAGCAGCTGTCCGGGAGCGGCCTGGTCCAGCGGCCGGAGCGCTCCATGGTCAATGGCGTTCCGCGCCAGCGGCAGGCCAAGATTGAACGCGACGATCAACAGCAGAGGCAGCAGCCGGTTGCGCAGCGTGATGCACCGGGGCACGGGGGCCTCGTGGTCCACCGGCGGCAGGCGCCGCCAGCGCCTGCGGGCCAGCCAGAGCCCATCCCGCACCAGCCCGGGCAGCAGCAGCGCCAGGCAGAGCGTCAGCAGCGCGAGCTGGAACAGGTCGCTGGGCCGGGGGGGATACCCCGCGGCGATCAGATAAAACAGCACGAGCAGCAGCAGGCCCAGCACCAGCGAAAACCAAAAACTGACGCGCCGCTGGCGCCGCAGCACCGGGGCAAAGTCCTGCGGGTCGGTGTGCAGTTCCTCTGCGCCCGAGTCTGCCGGGCTGCTGTAAAAATGCAGGTCCCCGCCGGTGCCGAGATAGTCCCAGCCCGCCTCAGCGTAAAAGGCCCGGCGGTCGTAGTCTGGGCCCTCTTTGGCCTCCCGCCTGTTCAGGCAGGGTTCCGCCCGGTAGCGCATCCGCCGCGGCTCCTCTACGGCAAAGCAGTCCAGAAAATTGCCCGCGCTTTGCAGCAGCAGGCCTCTGCGCGCCTGCTGGCCATAGTAATTCTCCAGTCCGCCCACCCGCTCCAGCACCAGGGCGGGGTGCATCCGCCAGCGGCGGCGCGGCCCGCGGTCAGCTGTTTTCTCCGTCATGGCGGATCGCCTCCTTCATGCGCTTCATGTCCCGTATCATCTCTTCCAGCCGGTGATATTCGGTGAACAGGGCCTCCCGCCCGTCCGGGGTGAGCTCATAGGTCTTGCGCCGGGTGACGCGGTCCGGCAGGCGGCGGATCAGGCCGTCCTCTTCCAGCCGCGACAGCACCCCGTACAGGGTGCCGGGCCCCATCTTTACCCGGCCGCCGGAGACCTCTCCCACCGCCTGCATCAGCCGGTAGCCGTGGCTGGGCTCCAGCAGGGCCAGCAGCACATAATACATCGCCTCGGTCATCGGCCCGCCTGTATAGCCCATGCCGTCCGCCCCCTCCCGTCCGGAAATGTTGCGTGCATCGATATTACGCGTGACGATATATCGTCTAACATAATAATAGAAGGACCGCAAAAAAATGTCAAGGGGCAAACGCGCCGCCGCCCGCCGCCCCTGGCTGCGTTTCGGGCGTCGCCGTTTTTGGAGCTGCCGCCCGCCCGGCCCGCGCCGGGAGCGCCGCAAAAAAGCCGCACTCCAAAGGAGCGCGGCTTTTGAGTCTGCGGGCGGCTGCGGGCGCAGGGCCCGGGGCCGGAAAGGCTGTTTTTCTGCGCTGGCGCGTCTGCCGGGGCGTTTTTTATTCCGGCGCTTTCATGCTCTCCACCATGCTGATCTTTTTCAGCTTGCGGTGCATCACCAGGTTGACCAGCAGCGAGAACAGCAGGGTCAGCAGCGCGGCGAAGAGATAACTCTGCGGCTGGATCGAGCGGCCGAACATCACCGCGTCCACCTCCACGGTATAGATGACGAACATGTGGAGAAAGACGCCCAGCACCAACCCGGCCAGCGTGCCGATGAGCGAGAGCACCGCCGATTCGCGGTAGACGTAGGCCGAGACCTCCTTGTCGAAAAAGCCCAGCACCTTGATGGTGGCGATCTCTTTTTCCCGCTCGGTGATGTTGATGTTGGTCAGGTTGTACAGCACCACAAAGGCCAGCAGGCCGGCGCAGACGATGAGCACCACCACGATGGTGTCGATCTTCTGCATCATGTTGGAAAAGCTGGCTTTCAGGTCGTCGGTAAAGCTCACGCCGGACACGCAGTCCAGCTCGAACAGCTTGGCGCTCAGCGCGTCCCGCCCCTGCTGCGAGGTGTCGGCGGTGTGGGCGGCCACCAGCTTGTAATCGGGGTGCCGCCCGAACTGCTGTTCATACAGCTCCCCGGTCAGGTAGACGTAATTTTCCACATAGTTCTCCACCACGCCGGTGATGGTGAAAGTGCCCGTCTTGTGGTCGCTGTTCTCCAGCTCGATGGTGTCCCCCACGTCTTTGCCGGTGCGCTCGGACATCTTTTCGGTGATGACGATGCCGTCCGGCTGCAGCTGTACGGGATGGCCGCCCCTGCGGGTGTGCAGGTCCACAAATTGGGGCAGCAGCTCCGGGTCCTGCGGCACGTAAAGATAGGTGTTGAAGGTGTCCCCGTCATAGGTGTTCGAGCTTTTCTCCTGGTGGGCTGCCATGAAAGCGGTGATCTCGTCGCCGTCGTTCAGCAGCTTGCGCAGAGCGTCGTCCTGCAGGTCCTCCTCGCTTTTGAGGGTGATGGAGAGGTTGTAGGTGAAGATCTTGCCGAACTGCCGGTTGACGATGTCGCTGATCGAGTCATGCAGCCCGAAACCGGTCACCAGCAGCGCCGTACAGCCCGAGATGCCGATCACGGTCATGAAAAAGCGCTTTTTATAGCGGAACAGGTTGCGGGCGGTCACCTTGTAAGTGAATTTCATCCGCTTCCAGACAAAGCCGATCCGCTCGAGCAGGATGCGCTTGCCGGCCTTTGGCGCGCGGGGCAGCATCAGGCTGGCCGGGCACTCGTGCAGGGTGGTCCAGCAGGCGTTGAGGGTGGCGGCCAGGGTGCAGAAGATGGCCGTGCCGGAGGAGAATACCGCAAACGGCACGTTGAACAGGCAGTAGAGCTTTGGCAGCCGGTACATCATGGTGTAGGCGTTCCAGATCACGGTGGGCAGCAGGTTGAGGCCGACCAGCAGGCCGGCCGCACTGCCCGCCGCCGAGGCGATCAGCGCGTACCAGACATACTTCATCATGATCGCGCCCCTGCCGTAGCCCAGCGCTTTCATGGTGCCGATCTGCAGCCGCTCTTCTTCCACCATCCGGGTCATGGTGGTCAGCACGACCAGCGCCGCCACCAGAAAGAAAAAGATGGGAAAGACCTTTGCCACCGCCTCCACCTTTTCCACATTGGCCTTGAAAGAGGCATAACTCACGTTAGCGTCCCGGGTGAGCACGTACCACTCCGGCTCTTCCAGCTCGTCGATCTGCTTCTGGGCGTCGTCGAGCTGCTGCCGGGCGTCGGCCAGCTGGCGCTCTGCGTCGGCTTTCTGGGTGCGGTACTCCTTTTCGCCCTGTTCCAGCTGCTCCCTGGCATCGCTCAGCTGCGCTTCGCCGCTGGACACCTCCGCCCTGGCGCTGTCCAGCTTGTACTGCGCCAGATCCAGCTGCAGCTGGGCCAGACCGGGGGCCAGCGAAAGGGCTGTCTGGCCCGAGGCGATCTGCTTTTCCGCCTCGGTGATCTGCCTGCGGGCCTCGGCCAGTTTCTGTTGTCCCTCGGCGATCTGCCGCTCGCCCTCCGCGATCTGCGGCTCGCCCACGGCGATCTGTTCCTTGGCGTCCTCCAGCTGCCCGCGCGCCGCTGCGGCGGACTGGCTGGCCGTCTCGTAGGCGCGCTGGGCGGCGTCCAGCTGGGCGTTGGCGGTGTCCAGCGCGGTTTTCAGCGGGGCGACCACCGCGTCGGCGGCGTCGAATTCGGCTTTTGCCGCGTCCCGCCCGGCTTTTGCCGCCTGGGCGGCGGCGGGGTCGGCGGCCTCCCACTCCTCATAGCTGGCGTGGCCGCCGTTGGCGGCGAGAACGGCCTCGGCCTGCTCATAGGCCGCTTTTTTGGCATTGTGATCGGTGGAGGACACGGCAGCGTCGTAGGACGCCTGCGCCTGCTGCGCCGTCTGCTGCAGCGGGGGGATGGCGGCCTCCAGCACGGGCAGCTGCGCCTCCGCCTGGGCCAGCACCGGCTCCAGCGTGGAGACCAGCTGCTTGGCGGTCTCCAGCTGGGCCTTGGCGCTGGCCAGCTGCTGCTGTTTTTCCGCCAAAAGGGCCTCGTTTTCCTCCAGCTGCGCTTTGGCGTCGATCAGGGCGGCCTGCCCGGCGGCCAGCTCCTGCTGTTTGTCGGTGAGGGTGCCGGGCAGGGTCTCCCGGTTCTGCGCCAGCTCTTTTTCGCCGCTGCTGATCTGGGCTTTTGCGTCCCGGAGCCGGGCCTCGCCGCTCTCCACCTCGGCCCGCCCGTCGGCCAGCTGGCGCTCTGCGTCGGCCAGCTTTTCGTCGGTTTCCGCCTGGGCGTCCTCATACTCGGCCCGCGCGTCGGCCAGCTTTTCTTCCGCCTCGGCCTTGACCTCGCGGTAGCGGATGGCGCTGCGCGCGCCGCTGATCTCCTCGATGCGGTCCGCCACTGCGCTGACCAGATCTTCATACTCCGCGGCAAGACAGTTCAGCCCGGCCGCGCCCTGCACGGTCAGATACACGTCGGTGTAGGCGTCCAGCGCAAAGCTGTCCCCGCCCACATACATGATCAGGCCGATCGTGCCGCTGCCCACGCTGGCGGGTTCCCGCTCGATGGAAAAGTAATAGCTGCTCTCCACCACGCCCACCACTTTGAACTCCCGCCGGGCAAGGGTGGCGTCCGGGTCCTTGTTCTCGTCCGAGACCGTCAGCAGGTCGCCGATCTTTACCGACGCGCCGCCGTACTGGCTGCCCGCCTCGATGACGCATTCGTTTTCCTTGACCGGTACCCGGCCCTCCACCACCTGGAACCGGTTCAGCCAGCCCTGGGGCTCCTGCTCCTCGATCTCGTCCAGCGGCAGGCTGTGGATGCGGGTGACCAGCGTGTCGCCCCCCGGGGTGTTGACCAGCATGTCGGCCGAGTAGGCGGGCATCACCTCGTCCACCCCCTCCACCGCGCGGATGGCCTCCACGTCCCCTTTGCTCAGGGCCAGGGTGCCCAGCGTGCGGATGTCGAACAGGCGGGTGTCGTCGAAGTACCTGTCGCCGGAATACCGCATGTCGGGGGTGGTGGAGAGCAGCCCCGCAAGAAAGCCGACCCCCAGCGCCACGATGGCGAAGATGGCCAGAAAGCGGCTCATGGTGCCGCGTATGGTGCGAAAGACGTTTTTGCGATAGCTTTTGTTCAAGGTTACCACTCGATTTCTTCTACGGGGATGGGATGGGCGTTGACCTGATTGGAGATCGCCTTGCCGCTTTTGATGCGGATGACCCGGTCGGCCATGGCGGTCAGGGCGCTGTTGTGGGTGATGACGATAACGGTGCGGCCGGTGCTGCGGCAGGTGTCCTGCAGCAGGGCCAGCACCTGCTTGCCGGTGTTGTAGTCCAGCGCGCCGGTGGGCTCGTCACAGAGCAGCAGCTTCGGGTTTTTTGCCAGCGCCCGGGCGATGGAGACGCGCTGCTGCTCGCCGCCGGACAGCTGGGCGGGAAAATTGTCCATCCGCTGCGCCAGGCCCACCTGCCGCAGCATCTCGCCGGCGGGCAGCGGGTCGCGGCAGATCTCGCTGGCAAGCTCCACGTTTTCCAGCGCGGTCAGGTTCTGTACCAGATTGTAGAATTGAAACACAAACCCCACGTCATGGCGGCGGTAGGCGGTGAGCTGCTTTTGGCTGTACTCGCTCACCAGATCGCCGTCCAGCAGGATGCGCCCCTCGTCGCAGGTGTCCATGCCGCCCAGCATGTTCAGCACCGTCGTCTTGCCCGCGCCGGAGGGGCCCACGATCACACAGAATTCGCCCTTGTCCACATAAAAGCTGATGTGGTCGGCCGCCGCGATGCGGTTTTGCCCCATTTGATAAAATTTGCACACGTTGTCAAAGGTGATGAAGTGCTCCTCCATCCGATCCCCTCCCCAAGGCGGCCGCCAGAAAAAACGGCACCCGGCCGGGCCGGGTGCGGGGGCAGCCTGTTCGTTGAAAAATGTTGAGATGAAAAGCCCTGCGGGCCGTGCGCCGGACAGGGCGGCAAAACCGCCCGCCCGGGCCCCGGGCCGTCTGGCGGCCGGCTGCTCCCGCTGATGTCTATCTTAACAGATTGAAAAACCAAAATAAATGAACGAACTGTAAAAAACTGCGGATTTTGAAGATAATCAACGCTTTTGGGCGAATTTGTCGGAGCCGTTTTTCGCCCGGCGCGGACAGGGCGCTGCGAAACGGCGGGGTTTGTGTCCCAAACTGGCACAACCCAGTATTCGCCCCCTTTCTCAGCGGGGCAAAGGCTATAATAGTGCCGCACAAGTATATGAGCCGGGCGGGCCGGTCAGAACTGCGGGCGCGCGGCAGGGGCGCGGGCCCCGCGGGCGGCGGGGCCGTCCGCAAAGGGACAAGCCCGGCGCACGGTGAAAGGATGGTTATCAAATTATGGTGGAAAAACTGCGTTCCTCCCGGCTGGCGCAAAACCTGCGGCGGTCGTGGGAACAGGCGCTGCCGATGCTGGTCCAGCTGGCTGTGGCCGGCTTTTCGGCCCTGCTGGCGGGCACCACGCTGTTCGGTGATCTGGCGCCCTTTGGGGTGGCGCTGGTGGCGGGGGTGCCGCAGGGCGGCCTGCTGGCCGCCACGGCGGGCGCGGTGGTGGGCAGCGCCATCAGCCTGCCGTTTTCGATGAGCGGCAAATATCTGGCGGGCCTGCTGGCGGCGGGTGCAGTGCGGCTGCTGCTGACAAAGGTCAGGACCCGGCTGGACCCGGCGGCCGCCTCGTCCCTGTTTGGGGCGGCCGCGCTGCTGGCGGCGCAGGCGGTATACACCCTGCGGCTGGGCGAGGGGCCGCTGGCCGTCTTTAACACCGTTTCCGAGGGGCTGCTCGCCATCGGCATGGCGGTGATGTTCTCCATCGCGCTGCCGCCGCTGGCTGCGGGGCGGCCGCCGCTCTCGCAGCCGGGCGCGGTGCAGGGGGCGGCGGTGATCTGCGCCGGCACGGCGCTGCTGGGGCTGGGGCGCATCTGTCTGCTGGGGGTGAACCTTGGCTGCGCGGCGCTGGGAGTGCTGCTGCTGGCGCTGGCCCTCTCGGGCGCGGGGCGGGCAGCGGTGATGGCGCTGGCCGGGGCCGTCATGCTTTATCTCGGGGCGCCGGCAAATGCCTGGATGGGCCTGGGGCTGGGGGCGGCCGGGTTGGCGGCCGCCGCTTTCCGCGACAGGGGCCGGCCGGCGATGGCGGGCTGCTTTTTCGCCGCCTCCTGTCTGGGCCTGTTCGGCGCGCCCGAGCCGCTGCCCGGGCTGTGGTATCTGGTGGGGGCCGGCGTTTCCGCGCTGGTCTTTCTGGCGCTGCCGGTCTCGGTGCTGGAGCCTGTGCTGGAGCCGGGGGAGAACGCGGTCAGCGAGGCGGTGCTGACCAGCCATGTCTCGGCCCGGCTCTATGCCCTCAGCGACGCGCTGTGCCAGGTGGGCACCACGGTGGAGGAGGTCTGCCGCCATCTGCCCGGCCCGCAGGTCACGCTCAATGACCTGTACGACCGGGTGGCGGAGGGGCCCTGCGCCCAATGCCCGTCCCGCACCAACTGCTGGGTCGCCCACTGCAGCGACACGATGGACGGCCTCACCTCGGTCAAGGAGGCGCTGAGCGCCGGGAGGGAGATCACCAGCGAGACGCTGCCCGGGCCGCTGGCCGCGCTCTGTGTGCGGCCGGCGGTGCTGGCCGGGGCGATCAGCCGGTACTACAGCGATTATCTCACCCGGCGCACCGTGGCCGCCCGCACCGGGGTGCTGCGCAGCGCCCTGACGCAGCAGTATACGGCGGTCGCCGACGCGCTGGGACAGGTGGCGGGCGAGCTGTTTGAGGAGACGGTGCTGGACAACCGGCGCGCGGCCAAAGTGAGCGACCTTTTTTATGCGGTGGGGCTGCCGCCGCTGGACGCGGCGGCGGTGATCACGCGGGACGGGCGCTGCCGCGTAACGGTGAAGACCGGCCGGGCAGGCCTGTCCGACGAAGCGCTGCAGGAGCTCTGCGCCGAGGTTTCCGCCTGCTGCGGGCGCAGGTTCGTCTGTACGCGGCACACCGCCAGAGGCGCTGCGAGCCAGTTTGAATTTTATGAGGCCGCGCCCTATGAAGCGCAGTTCGCCACCGCCGGACGCAGCGCAGCGGGCGGCGTTTCCGCCGACGCGGTCAAGACCTTCTGCGACGTGCGCGGCCGGGCGCACATGATCCTCTGCGACGGCATGGGCACCGGCAAGGCGGCGGCGGTGGACGGGGTGCTGGCCGCCACCCTGAGCCGTCAGCTCATCGACGCGGGCTTTGAGGGCGCGTCGGCCGCCCGCCTGGTAAATGTGGCCCTTTCCCTGAAAGGGGAGGACGCGGGCGCCACCCTCGACCTGCTCACCGTGGACCTTTACACCGGACGCTGCGACCTGTTCAAGGCCGGCGCGGCGCCCACCTATGTGGTAAAACGGGGACGGGCGGTCGCGCTGGCCACCGAAAGCCTGCCCGTGGGCATTTTAGGCGGGGTGGTGGGCCGCAGCGCCCACACCGCGCTGGGGGACGGTTCCCTTGCGGTCATGGTCAGCGACGGGGCGATCAGCGCCGGGGATGAGTGGCTCAAAGCGGAGCTGGAACGCCTGGCGGCCGAAGAGGCAAAGACGGTGGCCGACGCGCTGCTGGAGGGCGCGTCGCGCCGGGAGACCGGCCACCGGGACGATATCACGATCGCAGTGCTGCGGCTGGACCGCCGGGACTGAACCGTGGGAACGGAGGAAAAAGCTGCAAAGCGTCGAGCGCCGTCCCGGCATGGCCGCCGCAGGGGGAGATAGCACCGATGTCCTGCCCGCGGGCAGAAAAGCATCCGCCCCACGGCGGAGTGCCGGAGTAGGAGCCGCGGCCTGTGCGGGCTGTCACGGACGCGCTTTGGATATACGAAAACCCCGGTTTTGCCGGGGTTTTTTGTGTGGCCTGTGCCGGAACAGACGCCGGCGGAGACGCGCGCCTTGATGAAATGACTTTTTCTGTGCGGCCCATCCCGAACGGGCCGCCGCTCCCGGTCCGGCGGGCAGTAAAAAGAGAAAAGCGTGCGCCCTCCGCCGCCGGGGCGCGGAGAAAATAAAAGTTTCACATGTGGGAGATTGACAACATATTCTACGTGATGTAGTATATAACTACTACAAAGTGTAGAAACAACGGCAAAAGCGGATAAAGAGGTGAAAGCGATGAATGCAAAGCTGAGCGCCGCGGAGCTGGAGGTCATGCGGCATGTGTGGGCCGCAGGGGAGCCGGTCACCTGCGAAGCGCTGCGGGCGTCCCTGGCGGGCGAGCGGGAGTGGAAGACCACCACGGTGCTGACCTTTTTGTCCCGCCTGGCCGATAAGGGGATGCTCACCGTCACCAAGCGGGGGCGGGCCAACCTTTACGCCCCGGCCGTGACCCGGGGGCAGTACGAGGGCAGCGAGACGGCGCAGTTCCTGGAGGAGATGCACGGCGGAAACGTCAAGCGGATGGTGGCGTCGCTGTGCGAGGCAGGGCGGCTTGCGCCCGGCGAGCTGGAAGAGCTGCAGGCCTGGCTGGAAGAGCAAAGGGGAGGGGGGCGCGGATGATGCGGGTCTTTTTTGACTGGCTGCTGCCCGCCTCGCTGGCAGGCGGCGCCTGTGCGCTGCTGCTGTTCGCGGCGCGCCCGGCCTTTGTGCGGCTGGGCGCGGCAAAGCTGCAAAAGGCGCTCTGTCTGGTGCCGCTGGTGCTGTTCTGTGTGCTGTTGCCGCTGCCCCGCAGCAGCGGCGCGGCTGCAGTGCCGGCGGTGGGGCCGGTGCGCCAGGTCGCGGACAGCCCCCTGCCCGCGCCGGTGGCGCAGGCGGCCGAGGTCTACCGTGCGGCCGTGGAGGCCCCCGCGGCGGGCCGGGCCGTCTTTTCATGGCAAAAGCTGACGGTACTGATCTGGCTGGCCGGTGCGGCGGCGCTGCTGTTGCTGCTGCTGGCGGATTATCTGGCCTTTGTCCGCGCGGCCGCGCGGCAGAGCGCCGCCCCGCAGGATGGGGGGCTGGAACAGCTCTATCGCAGCGTGGCCGACGGCCTGGGGCTGCAGGGATGCCGGCTGCCCCGGCTGCGCGTCTCGTCCCGGGTGGGCGGGCCCATGCTGCTGGGCCTGCTGCGCCCGGTGATCCTGCTGCCCGAGGGCCTGCCGCAGGACGACGATCTGCGCTATGCGCTGGCGCACGAGCTCTGCCACTGGCGGGCGGGGGACGTGGTCTATAAATGGGCCGCCCTGCTGGTGGCGGTCCTGCAGTGGTACAATCCCGCCGCCTGGCTGCTGCGGCGCCTGGTGGAGCAGAGCTGCGAATGCGCCTGCGACGCGGCGGTGACCCGCAGTTTTTCAGCGCGGGAAAAGATTGCCTATGGCGCGGCTCTGCTCCGCTTTCACGCCGCGCGCGCCCCTGCGCCGGCAAGCGGCTTTTCCGCCGCCGGGCGCAGCCTTAAAAGGAGGCTTTTGATGCTGATGGAAAAGAATACGCAGGCCCCCGGCCGCCGCGTGCTGGCGGTGCTGCTGGCAGCGGCGGTGACGACGGGCGGCGCGCTCACCTCCTGCGCCGCTTCCGGCATGGGGGAGAGCAGTTCGGCCCCTGTCTCGATCAGTGCCCCAGGGGAAGGCGCCTCTTCCGCCGCGGCGGGCGCGGGTCTTTCCTCCCCGCAGGCGGAAAAGCTGTTGTTCCCGATCGCCGAGGGGTATAAGGGGATGAGCCGTGGTTTTGCGGGGCCGCAGGAACACGGCGGCGCGGACCTGCGCGCCGAGAGCGGAAGCGAGATCCTGGCCGTCCAGGCGGGCACGGTGGAGGACGCCGGGACGGATGAGGAAAACGGCCTTTATGTGCTGCTGGATCACGGCGGCATCAAGACCTTTTACGCCCATTGCGACGAGCTGCGGGTGGAAGCGGGCCAGACGGTGGAGCAGGGCCAGGTGATCGCCACCGTGGGCAATACGGGCATGTCCACCGGCCCGCACTGCCACTTTGAAGTCCGCCTGGACGGCGCGCCGGTGGACCCGGTCCCCTATCTGGAGCAGCAGCCGGCCGAGACCGCGCCTGCAGAGGGCACGCTCGCGTTCCCGGTAGGCGAGGGTTATGGACATTTTCAGCGCGGGTTTACCGGGGCGGAAGAACACGCCGGGATCGACCTTGCGGCGGCCTACGGCACCTCGATCTATGCGGCGCAGGGCGGCGTGGTCACCTATGCCGACACCACGGCGTCCGGCTACGGCATCCACGTCATCATCGACCACGGCGGCGGGGTGCAGACCCTCTATGGCCAATGCAGCGGCCTTGCGGTCAGCGCGGGCCAGGCGGTCAGCCAGGGCCAGGTGATCGCCTATGTGGGCAACACGGGCGATTCCACCGGCGATCACTGCCATTTTGAGGTGAGGGTGGACGGCGTGCAGACCGACCCGGTGCGCTGGTTTGGCGAAGAGATACAGACCGCTTACGGCCTGACGGCGGACCAGAGCTCCGCGCAGGCGGCGGAATAGTAAAAAGACCGGGCGTCCGCGCCCGGTTTTTCGGTGAAAGAGGCGGTCGGCGGCGGCCCGTTTCCTGGCGGCGGCCTGGAAGATATTGCTGTTTGCCGCTCTTTGAAAATGTCTCAAAACAGCTGCAGAACAAAAAAAGAGACGAAAAGAATCGACAGCCTTCCGCTTGACTTTCCGGCCCGCTCCATTATAATTGTATTTGTGTCATGCATCACAGTTTCATGCGGGGGGAAGTAAAGTTTGATCTATGTCTGCGAGAACTGCAAATTCCTGTTCGAGCGGCAGGGCGAGGTGTTCCACTGCCCCGGCTGCGGCAGCGCCCACATCCGCCCCGCGGATGAAGAGGAACAGCGGCAGTACATAAAGAACAGGGAGAGGGCCAGATAGGCCCTCTTTTTTTGTGTCCGGCGCGGCTTTTGGCGCAAAATTCGGCTTGTCTGGGGCGGGGGCGGGTGGTACAATAAGACCAGAAAAATACCGCCCACGCCGGCGGAAAGAGAGACAAAGGGGTTTTACAGGATGAAATACACCATTGGCATCGACCTGGGCGGCACCAACATCGTGGCCGGGCTGGCGGACGAACAGTACCGGCTGCTCGACAAGGCGGCGGTCAAGACCCAGCCGGAAAAGGGCTTTGACTATATCACCGACAATATGGCGCGGCTGGTGGACACCCTGCTGCAGCGGGCAAAGCTCACCCCTGCCGACGTGGGCAGCATCGGCATCGGCAGCCCCGGCACCCCGGACAAAGAGACCGGCAGCATTATCTTTTCCAACAACCTGAACTGGCACGACGTGCCCCTGGCCGCCGCCGTGCGGCAAAAGACCGGCATCCGCACCTGGGTGGCCAACGACGCGGACTGCGCGGCGTTGGGCGAGTTTGTCGCGGGCGCCGCGGCGGAAAACACGTCGATGGCGCTGATCACCATCGGCACGGGGGTGGGTAGCGGCATCGTCATGGACGGCAAGCTGTTCTGCCCCGCGGGCTCCAGCGCGCCCGAGCTGGGCCACACCACCCTGATCTGCGGCGGCGAGTCCTGCACCTGCGGGCGCAACGGCTGCGCCGAGGCCTACATCAGTTTCACTGCGCTCATCCGGGACGGCAACCGCGCCGCGGACGCCCATCCCGACAGCATGCTGGCAAAGCTGCGCCGGGAGGGACAGGCCCTCAACGGCAAAAACATTTTTGACTGCGGCAAGGCGGGGGACCCGGTCGCCAAAGAGCTCATGGACCGCTTTATCGAGTACATGGGCCAGTTTCTGGCCAATGTGGCCAACAGCTTCGGGGTGCGGGCCATCGTGGTCGGCGGCGGCATCAGCAAAGAGGGCGACTGGCTCTGCCGCCGCCTGAGTGAGATCGTGGTGCGCGAAATGTTTGTGGGCGAAAAATTCGCCCCGGTCATCCGCATGGCGGCGCTGGGCAACGACGTGGGCGTCATCGGCGCCGCCGCGCTGGAACAGTACCGCTGAGACCGCCGCGGCCCGGCGGGCGCTGTAAAAAGAGCGGCGGTCCCGGGCCGCGCACAAAACACGGCTTTTGAGGGGAGAGGACGCGGGCGTCGTCCTCTCCTTCTCTTTTGTCCCCACACAAAAGCGCCGCTTCCGTGTCCCGGAAGCGGCATTTTTTTGTGCGGAGGCGCCGGGCCAGACGGCGCTGGAAAAGCGGGAGAAGAGGGGCCCCGCGCGCTGTTCCTCCGCGCTGGTGTGGTCCCCGCAGTGCTGACCGCCCCGGCGCCGGTCCTCTTTTTCAAAATTTTACGCTGCAGGCTGCCCGCGGGGGACCGCTGGAAAGCGCGTGAGAAGCGGGACCTGCGCGCCATCTGACCGCGCGCAGGTGCGTCTCTGCGGCGCAGGCAGGCGGGGGATGGAGCACACCGCAAACCGAAAAGGGGGAGCGGCGCTTGGGCCGAGCAAGCGGCCCGAGAAGCTTTTTGCCTCGGCCTGAAACAGGGCGGCCAGGCCGGACAAGCGGCCCGCAAAAACCCTTTGCCCCGGCCCGGCCCCAGACGGGGTGGGCCGCGCACCGGGCCCGGCAAGCCGCCGAAAGACCTGTTTGCACGGCGGCAGTGCGGACGCAGACGCCCCGGACGCCGGTCCGCTGACAAAAAACGACCGCCCCGCCGGCAGCTTCGCCGGGCAGGAACGGTCGTTTTTGAGGAAGGGCGCTGGTCTGTGCGCCCTCCTTTTCTGCGCGGATACTTTTTGCCCTGCTGCCCCGCGGGCGCAAGGAGGGCCCGCCGGCGCGCGCCTCTCAGGCCAGGGCGGTTTTCAGATCCGCGATCAGGGCCTCCACGTCCTCTTCCCGGGTGGCCCAGCTGCACACAAAGCGCACCGCCTGCATGCCGTCCTCGGGGGTGCCCCAAAGCTCGAAGCCATAGCGCGGGCTCAGTTTTTCCACAGCGGCCAGGGGCAGGATGGGGAAGATCTGGTTGGTGGGAGAGGGGGCCACAAAGCCGCAGCCCGCGGCGGCAAAGGCGGCCGCCAGCTTCTGCGCCATGGCGTTGGCGTGCCCGGCCAGCTTAAAATAAAGCCCGTCCCGCAGCAGCGTCTCAAACTGCAGCCCCAGCAGCCAGCCCTTGGCCAGCATGCCGCCCCGCTGTTTCATGATATGGCGGTAGCCGTCTTTCAGCGCCGGGTTGTTCACCACCACGGCCTCGCCCATCAGCATGCCGTTTTTTGTGCCGCCCAGATAAAAGGCGTCCGTCAGCGAGCCGATGTCCTCCAGCGTCAGGTCGTTTTCCGCGCAGGCAAGGGCGCTGGCCAGACGGGCGCCATCCAGGTAAAGGTACAGCCCCAGCTCATCGCAGACCTGCCGCAGGGCGGCGAGCTCGGCCTTTTTGTAGACCGTGCCCACCTCGGTGGAATCGGAGATAAAGACCAGCCGGGGCTGCACCATGTGCTCGTCGGTGTGGGCCAGCGCCACCTGCCGCACCAGGTCCGGCGTCAGCTTGCCGTCCGGGGCGGGCACGGTGCACACCTTGTGGCCGGCAGCCTCGATGCTGCCCGCCTCATGGACGGCGATATGCCCGCTCTCCGCCGCGATGGCCGCCTGATGGGGGCGCAGGAAAGCGGTCAGGCTGATGAGGTTGGCCGGGGTCCCCCCGACGAGAAAATGAACGTCCGCGCCGGGGCAGCCCGCAAGCGCGCGGATGCGCGCCGCCGCCGCCGCGCAGTGCCCGTCCATGCCGTAGCCCGGGTTCTGTCGCAGGTTTTCGTCCGCCAGCGCGGCCAGGATCTCCGGGCAGGCGCCCTCGCTGTAGTCGTTGTTGAAGCAGATCATGCTTCCCCATCCCCTCTCTTTTTGCAGAAATATGAAAATCGGTCCGTTGGTATTCGATATGATGATTATAGCACGGCGGCGGGGCTGTGAGAAGAAAAAGGTTTGCGGCCTGCCGCCCCGGCGCGGCGCGTTGCAATGCCGCGCCCCGGTGTGCTACAATAGCAGGGATAACGGCCTTTCCGCGCAAGGCGGCGCGGCGGGCGGGAAGAACAAATCAGACAAGAGGTATTCAGGCTATGGACTACAGTTCCCTTGGCATCAAAGAGGAGATCCAACAGGCCATCGACAAGATGGGCTTTACCGAGCTGACCGAGGTGCAGGAAAAGGCTATCCCGCTCATGCTTGCAGGCAGGGACGTGGTGGCAAAAGCCCCCACCGGCACCGGCAAGACCTGCGCTTTCGGCGTGCCGCTCATCCAGGGCATCGACCCGGCACTGGCAAAACCGCAGGCGCTGGTGCTCTGCCCCACCCGCGAGCTCTGCCTGCAGATCACAGAGGAGCTGGGCAGCCTGACGGCCTTTCTGCCCGGCATCCGCACCGCGGCGGTCTACGGGGGCCAGCCCATTGAAAAGCAGATCCGCAGGCTGAAAGAGGGGGTGCAGATCGTCGTGGCCACCCCGGGCCGCATGCAGGATCACATGGACCACCGCACCATCGACGTGCGCGGCATCGCCGCCGTGGTGCTGGACGAGGCGGACGAGATGCTGGACATGGGCTTTTACCGCGACGTGATGAAGATCGTCGATCATCTGCCCGCCCGCAGGCACCTGCACATGTTTTCGGCGACCATCTCCCGCGAGGTGATGGATATCAGCTGGAAATATCAAAAGAACCCGGAGGAGATCACGGTGGAGCCGGTGGAGGAAAGCGCGCCCCGCATCGACCAGTACAGCCTGCTCACCACCGGCCGCAACAAGCTGGCGGACATGACCGAGATCATGGTCCGGCACGGCTATACCCGGGCCATGGTGTTCTGCAACACCAAATATGCCACCGAGGCGCTCTGCAACCAGCTCATCGGCCTCAATTTCAAGGCTGAGTGCCTGAACGGGGATATGCCCCAAAGCGAGCGCAATAAGATCATGGGGCGCTTCCGCGCCGGGGATGTGGACGTGCTGGTGGCCACCGACGTGGCTGCCCGCGGCATCGACGTGTCGGACGTGCAGGTGGTGTTCAACTACGATCTGCCCCAGACCAACGAGTATTATCTGCACCGCATCGGCCGCACGGGCCGGGCGAAAAAAGAGGGGGTCAGCTTTCTGCTCTACACTGCCGAGGATAAAAAACGGGTGCGCGAGATGATCCGCTACACCCAGAGCGAGGTCACCGAGGTGCGCCTGCAGTTCGGCAAGCTGGTGGAAGTGCAGCCCAACCCCTGGTCCGCCGGGGGCATCCGGGTGCTGTACAGCAATTGAGAGGGGGAAAGACGATGAGCAAAAACGGAGAGCGCGCCTATGCCCTGTTCTGCGAGGGGTATAACTGCGCCCAGTCCACCTTTGCGGCTTTTTGCGGGGAGATGGGGCTGGAAGAAAAGACGGCGCTGCGGCTGGCCAGCGGCCTGGGCGGCGGCGTGGGCCGCCAGAGAGAGGTCTGCGGGGCCATCACCGGCATGACGATGGCCGCCGGGCTGCTGCGCGGGTACCACACGCCGACCTCCGGGCCGGAAAAGACGGAGACTTATGCCATGGTGCAGCAGCTTTGCGCCGCGTTTCGGGAAAAGCACGGCAGCATCATCTGCCGCGAGCTGCTGGGGCTGGACAGGGCGGAGGGCAGCCCCCAGGCGTCGCCCCGCACGCCGCAGTATTATCACGACCGCCGCTGCGGCGAGTTCTGTCGGGATGCGGCCGACCTGCTGGCCGACTTTCTGGCGCAGGCCGCAGCGCAGGAATAAAAATGCAGGCCGCCCGGCCATGGTCCGGGCGGTTTTTTGCGCGCGGCGGCCGGCCGCGCAGAGCAACAGCGGCGGAGAGAGACTTCTGCGGGCGGTTGACAGCCGTCTGCGGGCATGCTATGATAGGGCCATAAATTCTGAGATGGGAAGTGGGAAGATGCGCAAATAACATCCTTTTGACCGCTCATGGGTACGCGGGCTGCGCTTTGGCGCGGCCGGGCGGCGCATGGCAGAAAAGGGATCGTTATTCCGCATCTTTCCGTTTTTCAGAGCGCTGCCGGGCCACAGGTCCGTGCGGCTTTCTGAAAAAAGGCGCGCTTTGGCGCGCCCGGTAAAGCCGCGGGAGGGTCCCGCGGCTTTTTTTATTGGACCGGGCGGCGGCGCGCAGCCCCCTAAAAAAGAGTTCCGCTGCAAAGCGGGCAAGGCGCTTTTCCGGCCGGCGCGCTGGCGCAGGAGCACAGCTGCCGGCTGCGCAGGCGGGACGCCCGTTTCCGGCCGGCGGCAAAAAGCCGTCCCGCCGCGCGCCGCTGCAGAACAGGGAGGTACTATGTCTCAGATAAAGATCGAACATCTGCACTACACTTATGAGGACGGGTTTGAGCCCGTTTTCCGCGACGTGTCCCTGACGCTGGACACCGACTGGCGTTTGGGGCTGGTGGGCCGCAACGGGCGGGGAAAGACCACGCTGCTCCGGCTGCTGAACGGCGAACTGGACAGCGCCGGCGCGATCCGCGCTTCGGTGCGCTTTTCCTATTTTCCGTTTTCGCTGCCGCCGGGCGCGCAGCAACAGCCCGCGCTGTCGGCCGCAAAAGAGGCCGTGGCCCCCTTTGCGGCCATGGAGCGGCGGATGGAACAGCTGCTGGCCCGCGGGGACCCGCAGGCCCTGGCGGAGTACGGCGAGCTGGAGGGGGAGTATGCGGCGCTGGACGGCTATACCATCGACGCGCTGCTCACCCGCGAGGCGGCGCGCCTGGGCGTGGGGGAGGACGCGCTGTCCCGCCCCTTTTCGAGCCTTTCCGGCGGCGAGCGGGTAAAGCTGCTGCTGGCTGCCCTGTTTTTGCGCAAAAATAATTTTCTGCTCATCGACGAGCCGACCAACCATCTGGACCTGCAGGGGCGCGCGCTGCTGGGGCGCTATCTGGCAGGCAAACGGGGCTTTTTGCTGGTGAGCCATGACCGCGCCCTGCTGGACGCGGCGGCGGATCACATCCTGTCCATCAACCGGGCGGACCTGGAGCTGCAGCAGGGCAACTATTCCAGCTGGAAAGAGAACCGCGACCGGCGCGACGCCTGGGAACAGGCGCGGGACGAGCGCCTGCGGGGCGAGATCCGGCGCATGGAGGAGGCAGCCGCCCGCACCGCGGACTGGGGCCGCGCGGTGGAATCCACCAAATACGGCACCCGCAACAGCGGCCTGCGGGTCGACCGGGGCTACATCGGGGCAAAGGCGGCAAGGATGATGCAGAGCGCGAAAAACCTGCAGAACCGGCAGGCCCGCGCGCTGGAGGAAAAGCGGTCGCTGCTGCAGAATCTGGAAGAGGAAGCGCCGCTGAAGATCGGGGCCTTGGCCTGCGGCCAGCGCCGGCTGCTGCGGGCGGAAAAACTCACGGCAGGCTATGGGGCTGCGCCGCTTTTTGCGCCGCTGGACTTTGAGCTGGAACAGGGAGAGCGGCTGGCCCTCACCGGCCCCAACGGCAGCGGCAAAACCACGCTGCTGCGTCTGCTGGCCGGGCAGGATGTGCGGCATACCGGCCTTTTGTGGCGGCAGAGCGGGCTGACCGTGTCGGTGGTGCCGCAGGACACCGGCGGCCTCCGCGGCCACCTGCGGGACTGGCCCCGGGCCCACGGGCTGGAGCCGTCCCTCTTTTTCGCCATCCTGCGCAAGCTGGGGTTTGAGCGCAGCCAGTTTGAACTGGACGCTGCCCGCTGTTCGGACGGGCAGAAGAAAAAGCTGCTGCTGGCGGTGAGCCTGGCCAGGCCGGCCCATCTGTATCTCTGGGATGAACCGCTCAACTATCTGGATGTGACCTCCCGCGAGCAGATCGAAGAGCTGCTGCTCACCAGCGCGGCCACCATGATCTTTGTGGAGCACGACGCCCGCTTTGTGGAGCAGGTGGCCACCGGCAGGATAGAGCTGCACCGCATCGGCTCCTGACAAAGCGCAAAACCTCAGGCACAGCGGCCGATGCTGCAAGTTTGCCGGGGGCAAACTTGGAATGCTTTTCATTCCGCTTTTGACAAAGCGCAAAACCTCAGGCACAGCGGCCGATGCTGCAAGTTTGCCGGGGGCAAACTTGGAATGCTTTTCGTTCCGCTCCTGACAAAGCGCAAAACCTCAGGCACAGCGGCCGATGCTGCAAGTTTGCCGGGGGCAAACTTGGAATGCTTTTCGTTCCGCTCTTGACAAAGCGCAAAACCTCAGACACAGCGGCCGATGCTGCAAATTTGCCGGGGGCAAACTTGGAACGCTTTTTCTCACCGGCCGCCGTGCGGCGGTCCAGCCGCAAAGCACGTCGTTTTTTTCGGCACGCGCAGCAGTAAAACCCGGCAGCGGCACTGCCGGGTTTTTCCTTTAAAAAGGAAAAAGCTTTTTGTGCGCAAAAAACTTATCCCCGCAGCCCGGTCTATTGCGGTGCTGCGCCCCGGGACCAAAGCGGCGGCTCGGCGCCTCTGCCACGGGCAGTTGTTTTGACCGCGCGCAGCGCCGGTGTCTCCGGCGCTGTATACCTCTGCCGCAGAGGGCGTTCGGGAACGGGAAGATGGGGCGGCAATATCGCGTGAGAGGGAAAACCCGGCGGGGCGATACCTGCCGGGTTTTTATTGCTTTCTTTCAAAAAACAACTTATCTTGATGGCCTTGCCCTCGCCGCTTACGCGGCAACCGGGAGGATGGTCAAAAAAACAGCCTGCGGCTATTTTTTATTGCTGCGCAATAAAAAACAACTTATCTTGATGGCCCCGCCCTCGCCGCTTGCGCGGCAACCGGGCGGATGGCCAAAAAAACAGCCTGCGGCTGTTTTTTATGTCTCTTCTTCTGCAGAAAAAAACTTCTCGCGTCCCTGGTACTCGCTTTTGACGATCTCGTACATGTCTTCCGGGCTTTCTCTGCACCCGGTCTGCAGCCACAGCTTGATGATTCTCGTGATCCCGCTTTTGAAAAATTCCATATGGTATTCAATGAAATGGTTCTGGAAATGCCGGCGCGCAAGCTCGGTATCATAAGTGAAGATCTTATAGTTATCGTCATACCCCAGCTTGAAATAGGTCTGATAAAAAATCTGGTTGTCCCTGATGTGGCGGAACAGCTTCAAATAATCGTTGCTGTTGAACCCCTGTGCGATCTCGCTTTGATACAAGCTGGACAAATTGTTTTCCAGCTTGTCCCGTATGGAATCTGCCAGCCCATAGATATCCGCATAGTTTGCATAAAAAGTCGTGCGGTTCACTCCGGCCCGCTTGCAGAGCTCCGATACCCTGATCTCCGCCAGCTCTCTGGTTTGCAGCAGGTCGACAAAGACCTTTTCCATCCGTTCCATCGATTCTTTTTTTCGTTTGTTGTTCGGCGTATTCATAAAATTTTCCTTTATCTCAACACCTAGCTGTAAATTGATGATTGTTTTGGGCTGTCACAGAAAGTATACTCTATTCAGATTAAAACAACAACTGTTGTTTTAATAAAAAATTCAGGAGGCGTATGAGATGAAAAAAAGCAGTTTTGTCGCAATGATACTGGGGACCATAAGCGGGGTGCTGTTCGCTTTGGGGATGTGCATGGCCCTCATCCCGGAATGGGGCGCATTCAAGCCGGGGGTCGTGTTCGGCGGCACGGGGCTGCTGCTCGCCCTGCTCACACTGCTGGTGTGGAGAAAACTGGAGCATAAGGCCCCTGTCCGCTTTTCCGGAAAAGCGGTTTTGAGCATTGCGGTGGGGATCATCGGCGCGTTGGCCCTGGGCGTCGGGATGTGCTTTAGTATGGTATGGAACAAAATGGCTGCGGGCATCGCACTGGGCCTGGTCGGCATTGTGATCCTGCTTTGCCTGATCCCCTTGACGAAAGGGATAAAGGAGTGAAAGCGGCCCGGCTGTTTCTCTTCCGGCTTTTCGGAACGGAAACGGCCCAAAAGCTTATCGGCGATCAGCGCCGCCGCACGGTGCTGCCGGCGGCTGCTGCATTTGTGCTGAACCTGTGTTATGCCCTTTATCACGGGGTGCTGGGGGCCGTGAATCTGTCGCTGTGGTTTGCGGCAATGTGCGCTTTTTATGGGATCTTAGCCGTCACGCGCCTTTTTGCCGTTCTGTGCGGGGGCAGGCGGGACCCCGGCACCTGCGCGGATGCCGAGTACTTTGTCCTGAAATTGTCCGGCATATTATTGGCTGCGCTGAGCTTTGTCCTGATCGCGGTCGTTGCTGTCAGCCTGACGCAGAACATTGCGGTCAAACACGATGAGATCGTGATGATAATCATTGCGGCCTATACCTTTGCCAAAATCACCAGGACGGTCGTGAAAGCGGCCGGGCAGCGCAAGAACACTTCTCCCCTGACTGCGGCGCTCTGCGGCATCAGCTGCGCCGAAGCCGCGGCATCCGTTTTGACCCTGCAGCGCTCTATGCTCGTTTCTTTCGGCGCCATGAACGCCCGGGAAAGAGACCTGATGGATCTGCTCACCGGCGCCGCTGTCTGCTTGTTTATATTGATCTTGGGAGCTCTCATGACGAGCAAGGGAATAAAGAAAGGAATCACGAAAGATGGCAAAATCAAAACTCGTACAGGCAAATGAAAAAATCGCAAAAGCTGTGACAGAGGGGTTTTCCAAAATCGAAAACGGCGTGGTGGCCGGGTACACAAAAATTGAGGACAGGTTTGTCGACGCGTACCTCACAAAAGAGGGGGAGACTGTAGTTGAAGCAAAAGAAAAGCTGCGGCAGGAACAAGCGCAGCGGCGGCAGAGCAAATAGCGCGGTTTCCTGAGGCCCGGGGGATAAGCAATAAAAAACAGCCGCAGGCTGTTTTTTAATAGCCATGTGGCCTGTCCTCAGGCCACGGCGAATGGAAATAAGTTGGTTTTTATTGCGCAGCAATAAAAAACAGCCGCAGGCTGTTTTTTCGGCCATTCGCCCGGTTGCCGCGTAAGCGGCGAGGGCAGGGCCAATCAAGATAAGTTGGTTTTTATTGCGGAGCAATAAAAAGCAGCTGCAGGCTGTTTTTTAATAGCCATGTGGCCTGTCCTCAGGCCACGGCGAATGAAAATAAGTCGTTTTTTATTGCGGAGCAATAAAAAACAGCCGCAGGCTGTTTTTTCGGCCATTCGCCCGGTTGCCGCGCAAGCGGCGAGGGCGGGGCCATCAAGATAAATTGTTTTTTAATAGCCACGTAGCCTGTCCTCAGGCCACGGCGAATCAAAATAAGTCGTTTCACCGCCGTCCTGGTCAGGCCGCTGCGAAAAGCGGCCGGGACCAGAGTTTTAGCGGCTCTGCAGCGGTCCTGGACAGAAAAAACCCGGCAGCGCGGCTGCCGGGTTTTTTGTTTGACGGATGCTGTGATCTTTGCCCTCCCGCCCACAGGGGAAAGACGGGGACAGGCGCAAGAGCGGCTATGGACCGCAGCAGAGGGGCTGTTTTTCCGGGATGCGGCCTCCCTTTATTTCTTTTTGGGGGCAGCGGGTTTCTTTTCCGCTTTCGGGGCCGCAGCTGTGGCAGACGCCGTTTTCGCAGCGGGCGCCGCGGTTTTTGCGGCCTCGGCCTTAGCGGGCGTTTTCTTTGCCGGGCTCTTTTTGGCCGCGGGGGCTTCCTCCGCCTTTGCGGCGGCCGTCTTGGCCGCAGGCTTTTTGGCCGGGGCAGCCTTCTTCGCCGCCGGCGCTTTTTTGGCAGCCGGCTTTTTTGCGGGGGCCTTTTTGGCGGCGGGCTTCTCCGCTGCAGGGGCGGCGCTTTCCGCTTCCGCCTTGGCGGGCAGGGCGGTGATGACCCATTTCTGGTTGTCGCCGTCCACGTCCTCCCAGATCTGGATGTTGGCGCCGTTGACCGCGTTCATCCCAACCACGTCCAGGCATTTGCCGCCCAGCTTGGATTTGATCTTGTAGCAGCCGTCGCCGGCGGCCTCAATGGCCCACAGCTGGTTGTCCGCGCCGACGAAATCCCACTGGTGGACCCAGGCGCCGTCCTGCGTGCCGCCCACCGTGATATCCACGGCCTTTTCCGAATGCTTGCAGATGATCTTGTAAAAGCCGCTGCCGGCCTCGATGATCTTCCACTGCTGGCTCTCGGCGCCGGCGTCGTCCCACAGCTGGATAAGACCGCCGTTCTCCAGGTTGAAATCAGCGACCTCCAGCACTCTGCCGGTGGTCTTGGCGGCGATGGTATAGTATCTATTGGAAACAAATTCGGTTTTTGCCATATTGCAACACTCCTTTGGAGTCGACTATATACCAAAGCGGGACGGGCAGTCAAGCGCTCTGCGGCCACTTTTGGCGGTTTGCATAAGCCTGAAAAATCCCGCTTTCCGTATTTGTACAGATGGGCAATGTGAAAAATGTCAAAAAAGCACAAGATTACAGGGAGGTTACAAACCGCTTTCGGCGGCGCGGGCGTGCGGCGGGCCCTGCGCCGCCGAAAGCGGGAGGAAAGTCCCGCCCCGCGCGGGGCAGGAAAGCCGTTTTCAGCCGGGCCCGCCCTGCGGGCGGAAAGACGTCCTCTCCGCGTGAAAGATATACTGCTGCGCCACACCCGCGCAGTCCCGGGCGCAGAGCGGCATCCCGCGCGGAAAACGGCGGGCCATGGCGCGCTTCATCCAGACGTCCATCGGGCACACCTCCGCCCGCTCAAGGCCGTACAGCAGCACGCAGTCCGCCACCTTGGGCCCGACCCCGCGGATGGTCATCAGCAGTGCGCGGGCCTCCGGGGTGGCGAGGCGGGCCAGCTTCTCCCGCCCCACCTCGCCCGAAGCGACTTTCCGGGCGGCGTCCAGCAGGTAATCTGCGCGCCAGCCGGCGCGCAGAAAGGCCAGCTCTTCCACCGTGCGGTCCGCAAGATCGCACGGCAGCGGAAACGCGCGCCCCCCGCCCGCCAGCGGCGCGCCAAAGCCCTCGCACAGCCGCGCCACGATGCCGGTGATGCGGGGGATATTGTTGTTCTGGCTGATGATAAAGGTGAGCAGCACCTCGAAAAAATCCTGGTGCAGCACCCGGATGCCGGGGGCGCAGCGGATGCACTCCGCCAGGCGTTTGGAGCGCTGTAAGCGCCGCTGCAGTGCGGCATAGTCCTCATCAAAGGCAAAATAGTGCAAAAAAAGGGGAACGTCGCTTTCTTCCAGGCCTGTCAGCAGCACCGTGCCGTCCTGCCGCTCGCGCAGGGTGAGGGCGCGTCCGTGGGCGATGCCCTCAAAACCGTCCGCCGTCTGCCGCCAGCGGAAGCACTGGCCGCAAAAAAGGGTCTCGGCGGCCGAGAAAGGCCCGTCCGGGCGCACTGCCAGCTCCCCATTTTCATAGCGCCACTCCACAGGGCAGCCCTCCTCCCGCAAAAGGTGTTTTTGGCATCGCCAGTATAGCACAAAGGACGAAAGAGGGGAAGCGGGAGGAGCCGTGAAAAAAGGAAAGGTCGCGCCGCGCGGGCCGCTTTTGCCCGCCGCCCGGCGTCCCGGGCAGACGCGGCGCCCGCGGCAGCCCCCGGCATGCGGAGCGGCCGGCGGTCTGCGCAGCCCGGCGCGGCCGGTCCGCAGAAACAGCACCCCGGCCCGCGCCGGGGACGCCCTGCAGGCGGAAAGCCGAAAGCGGGACTTTTTGCGTTCCCACTGTGCCGGAGAGTAAAAAATTTGATAAATTTACCAGTCGAAAAACAGCACAATTACCATCTTGACAAAAAATTTTTAACAACCGGTTTTGTGGAGAGTTTTCAACAGCGTGTGGAAAACCCTGTTTAAAAACCCCCTCTCAACAGGCTGTTTTGGGGCTTTCAAGGCCGTTTGTCCACAGTTTCAACAGGGTTTTCAACATTGGACAAGGGGAAAAGGAGGGGGAAAGGCCGATAAACTCTTTGTATAATCCCGCGTGCGGGGCGCAAGATTTTAAGTCTTGACAAGTTTTTCCTCCCGCATACAGCCTGGTTCCCCGGCGCTTTCCACCCGCCGTAGGGCCGCTGTTCCGCCTGTTTAAGGGAGGGGAGGCCGGTCCATACTGGAGGGGAGAGCGACGAAAGGGGAGACGGGGTATGAAAGGCGTCAACAAAAAGGTGATCGAGATCAACGAGCCCGAGAGCGAGTACATTGAAAAGGTGCTGGTCTTTCTGCGCCAGAAAGACGGCCACGTCAACGTGGCGCGCGCGCGGCAGGAAGCGGAGGGGTATGTCAACACGCTGGTCTGCTGGCGGCGGCTGCCCCTGAATCTGCCGCCGAAAAAGCTGCTGCTGGCCGGCGGCCTGTGCCTGCTGGCGGTGGCGGCGGTGGTGGCGGGCATCCTCCTGCTGTGAGCGGCGGCGCGCCGCGGCAAAGAGAATTTTTGGACATGCCTCCCAGGCGGTGGAAATGCTGTGTGAAAGTTGCTATAATGTACAATATATATGGCATCGGGCGGCGCGGGGAGCAAGATCTCCCCAGCGGCCCGCAGCGGGAGGCATGCATGGAACAGGCACAGAACACGGTCGTATACGGCAAAAACGCAGTGACAGAGCTGCTCAAAAGCGGCGGCGGGGTGGACACGGTCTATCTCGCCGACGGCATGGCGCCAGCCGCCGCGTCCTACTATACCGCACTGGCAAAAGAGGCGGGCGCGGCGGTCAAGCGCGTACATACGGCAAAGCTGCGCGCGCTTTGCGGCACCGACAGCCACCAGGGGGTGGCGGCCTTCGCCAGCGCGGTGGAATACGCGTCGCTGGACGACCTGCTGGCGCTGGCGGCCCAGCGGGGCGAGGACCCCTTCCTGCTGCTGGCGGACGGGGTGGAGGACCCCCACAACCTGGGCGCCATGATCCGCACGGCGCTGCTGGCCGGGGCGCACGGCATCGTCATACCCAAGCGCGGCGGCGCGCAGGTCACCCCCATCGTGGCCAAGACCTCGGCGGGGGCCAGCATGGTGCTGCCCATCGCGCGGGTGGCCAACATCGGCGAGGCGGTGCGGAGGCTGAAAGAAAAAAACGTCTTTGTCTATGGGGCGGATATGGCGGGGCGGGCCATGGGCGGCCAGGACCTCACCGGCCCCATCGCCCTGGTGGTGGGCAGCGAGGGCAGCGGCGTCTCGCCGCTGGTGAAGCGCCTGTGCGACGGGCTGGTCAGCCTGCCCATGAGCCCGCACCGGGCGGGGGTGGACAGTCTGAACGTCTCGGTGGCGGCAGGGGTTTTGATGTATGAGGTCGTGCGCCAGCGCGGCGGCTTGGACAGAGAATAAGACATAGCGCAGCAGACAGGGAGGCAGACCCAGTTGGAACATAAAAACGACAGTGTCGACGAGATCCTCAAACAGCTGAAAGGCGGCCGTTCGTCGGCGGAGGCCGCGTCTTTCTCGGGGGACGAAGTGGATGATATCCTGAACAGCCTGGGGCTGGAGCCGCCGAAAAAAGCGCCGGCCCGGCCGCAGGGCCAGACGCAGGTGCTGGCGCCCTCGGCGGAGGAGCTGGCCCCAAAGGCCGGCCCGGACCGCCCCGCCCCCGCGCCGCGGGAGGCCGGCCGGGCGCAGCAGCCCCCCGCCCCGTCCCCGCAGGAAAAAAAGCGGGCGGCCGCACCGGCGCAGGACGGCACGGTGGAATACATCCGCCCGGACAGGCCCGCCGCCCCGCGCGCGCCCCTGGACGACGGCGGCGAGTTCGTGCGCACCTCGCCGGACATTTTCAGCGGCGAAAAGATCGATCGCCTCAGCCACGCGGACGAGCTGATCGACGAGGAGTTCTATAAGTTTTTCACGAAGTCCGTGGTGGTGGACAAAGCGGAGATCGACCGCCGCATGAAAGAGGAAAAGCGCAGAAAGAAAAAGGAGAAAAAAGCGCGGCGCGGGCTGTTTTCTTTCCTGCGCGCGGAAGAGGAAGAAGAGGAAGAGGAAGAGGACGACGGCGGGGAGCTGTACGGCGCACAGGAGCTGCCGCCGGAAGAGCGGCCGGTCCCCGGCGATATCTTCGCCGCCGCCCCCGAGCAGGAGCTGCCGCCCATCCGCCGGCAGCAGACCCCCATCCCCGCAGCCCCGGCGGCGGACGAGCCCCCGCGCCCGCGGGCGGCCGCCGCGCAGCAGGAGGCCCCCGGCGCCCCGGAAAGGGAAGAGGGCCCCATCACTGAAATGCCCCCCGCCGCGCCGCGCCCCGTGCAGGCGCCCGCGCCGGAAAACGAGCCCCGGGCCGCAGCGGCGGACAGCGCCCCTGCCGGGACGCCCGCGGGGGAAACTGCCCCCGCAGAGGAGTTTTCCCCCGCCGGAGACCTGTCGGAGGAGGAGGGCGGCAGCGCCACCCGCGTGTTTGACACCGTGCCCGAGCTGCCGGTGACGCCCGCGGGGGAGGATGCGGAAGAAGAGCCCGCCCCCCGCCACAGCATTTTTGCCGGTTTCGGGTCGGAGGAGGGGCCGGACGAGGAGCCCGAGGAGGAGGAGGAAGAGGAGGAGATCGAGGACTACGACTCCCCCTCCGACGCGCCGACGGTGCAGGCGGACCTCAAGAGCCTGCGCACCAGCCTCAACCTGCGGCTGCTGGTCACCGCCATCCTGGGCGTGATCACCCTCTATCTGTCCCTGTCGGCCACTTTTCCCTCGCTGCCCATGATCCCGGCCATCGCGCCGGCGGGGCAGCCGCTGTTCTATCTCATCGCCAACATCGTGCTGCTGCTGGTGGCCATGGTGGTCAACTACAACACCATCGCCAGCGGCCTGTCTTCCATCTTTTCGTCCCCCAGCCCCGACCTGCTGCCCTCGCTGGCGTCGGTCGCGGCGCTGGCGCAGTGCGCCGTGTTCCTCACCGGGGCGGAAAAATTCGGGGCGTCAAACTATACCGTCTTTGCCGGGGTGGCGGTGCTCTGCCTTGCGGGCAATACTTTCGGCAAATGCATCACCGCCCGTATGGTGGCGGAAAACTTTGAGATGGCGAGCTCCGGCTTCGACCACGCCGCCGCCTACCAGGTGACGGATGAGGAACTGGTGAAAAAAGTCACCGACGGCCTGGGCGAACCCGACCCCCATCTGCTGGTGAGCCGCCCCACGGCACTGGTGCGCGGTTTTCTGCGGCAGAGCTTTTCCGAGCACCGCAGCGACCGGCTGGCCAAATGGCTGGGCCTGGCGGGCCTGGCGGGCGGCCTGGCCTGCGCGGTGATCGCCGGCGTGCTCACCAAAGAGCCGTTCACCGCCATCTCCTGCTTTGCGGGCGCGGTCTGCCTGGCGGCGCCGCTCTCCTCCACGCTGGTGGGGGCCATCCCCGCCGGCCTGATGCAGGCCAGCGCCGCCCGGGTGGGCGCGGTGGTGCCCGGCCCCAGCGCGGTGGAGGACCTGAAAAACACCAACGTGGTGCTGGTGGGCGCGCGGGACCTGTTTCCCCCCTCCACCGTGCGGCTGCGCGGCATCAAGACGTTCCAGAAAGAGCGCATCGACCTTGCCATCCTCTATGCGGCCAGCATTTTGGTGGAGGGGTGCGACACCCTGCGGGACATCTTTCTGGGCGTGGTCGAGGGCAAGCGGGACATGCTCTACCCGGTGGAAAATCTGGTCACCGAGGTGGGGTACGGCTTTTTGGGCTGGATCGACAACAACCGGGTCATCGTGGGCAGCCGCGAGATGATGACCCACCACGACGTCGAGATCCCCTCGATGGATTATGAAAAGCGCTACACGGGAGAGGACAAACAGCCCATCTATCTGGCGGTGGCCGGGCGGCTGTTCGGGATGTTCCTGGTCAGTTACGGGCCGGACGAGGATATGGCCGAGACGGTGGAGGAACTGCGCCACGCGGGCATCTCGCTGCTGGTCAAGTCCAGCGATTTCAATATCACCAGCGAGCTGGTGGCGGGCTGCTACGGCGTCAGCCCCGAAAATGTAAAGGTGCTCTCAGGCGCCGAGCTCACCGCCCTCACCCCCTCGCTGTCCTATCTGCCGGAAAGCGAGGGCGTGATGACCCACATCGGCAGTTTTTCGTCCTTTATCGGCGGCCTGCGCGCGGCCATCGCCGCTGCCGGTGCCGAAAAGGCCGCAGGCATCGTGCAGACCGCAGCGGTGGTGCTGGGCATCCTGCTGGGGCTGCTGCTTTCGGTGACCACGGGCCTGGGCAGCCTGTCCGCGCTGGCGGTGCTGCTGTACCAGTGCGCATGGCTTATCCTGGTGATCGCGGTGCCGCTGATGAAGCGGTATTGAAGCGGCATGGATGCGGGCCTGAACGGCTGGCCCGCGTCGCCAGCAAAGGGCGGGCAGGCCAGCCGCCGCAGGGGCGTTTGCCGCTGTCTGCGGGCGGTCCCGGCGCTTGCCCTGCGCGGGCACGATCGTGATGAAAACCGGCTCCGGAACGTTTTCCGGGGCCGTTTTTTTGCCTCTCAGCGTCGATTTTCAGCGGGATACTTGTGCAAAATGAACAAATAAACCGGCTTGAATTCTCTTGTCAGTCGGTGGTTTTTTACAGATTACCGCTTTCAAAACAGATTTTGATGTGGTAAAATTCTGATATGATTCGTGTCGGCGCGCACCGCCGGCGCAGGTTTGAAACCAGAGAAACTGCCGGCCTTTCGCAGCCGGCGGGGGCGGCAAAGCCCCCAACAGCCGCGGCCCCGGACGGGGCCCGGGCCCTGCCGCAGCGCCGCGGCGGAAAAGGCGGTCCTCTCGATGTTTGAAACAGCTTCCGGGTGCGTCAGCCAACTTTTGTTAAGGGGGTCCTAAGAGTATGAACTACACACAGGAGAACATCCGCAACCTGCTGATCTCCGGCCATGGCGGTTCAGGCAAGACAAGTCTGGTCGAGGCGCTGGTCTATTATACGAAAGGAACCGACCGGCTTGGGCGCACGGACGACGGGAATACCGTGTGCGATTTTGACCCGGAGGAGATCCGCCGCAGGGCCTCCCTCTCGCTGGCGCTGGCGTCAGCCGAGTACAGCGATACCAAGCTGAATCTGATCGACGTCCCCGGCCTGTTCGATTTCGAGCTGGGCATCCATGAGGGGATGCCGGCCGCCGACGGCGCGGTGATCTGCGTCTCCGCCCGGGACGGGCTGGAGGTCGGCAGCAAAAAGGCCTATAAGCTGGCCCATAAATATCACAAGCCCACCATGTTCTACGTCTCCAAGATCGACGTCGAAAACGCTGATTTCTACAAAGTGTTCGAAGAGCTCAAGGCCGAGTTCGGCCCCTCTATCTGCCCGGTGGTCGTGCCGGTGGAACAGGCCGGCGGCCGCATCTACATCAATCTGATCAAAATGGAAGCTTACAGCTATGTGGGCGGCGTGGCCCACACTGTGCCGATGCCCAGCTTCGGCCACCGGCTCGACGGCCTTGTGGAGGCCATGAGCGAGGCGGTCGCCGAGACCGACGAGGAGCTGATGGAGAAATTCTTCTCCGGCGAGGCGTTCACCCAGGAAGAGCTGCAGCGCGGCGTCAAGGCCGGCATCAAGGCGGGCAGCATCACCCCGGTGTTCTGCGGCAGCTCCACCAAGCTGGACTGCATCGACGCGATGCTGCATTATATGAAACACCTCATGCCGTCCCCTGCCGAGGCGGGCGCGGCGCAGGGCGAGAACGCGGACGGCGAGCCCATCGAGCTGGCCTGCGACGCGGCGGGCCCCCTGGCGGTCTATGCATTCAAGACCGTGGCGGACCCCTTTGTGGGCAAGCTGAGCTATGTCAAGGTGCTCTCCGGCGTGCTGAAAGCGGATTCGCCGGTGGTCAACAGCCGCACGGGTGAATCAGAGCGGCTGGGCAAGCTGCTGTTTATCCGGGGCAAAAAGCAGATCGACACCGACGCCATCTGCGCGGGCGACATCGGGGCCGTCACCAAGCTGGCTGCGACCAAGACGGGTGATACCCTCTGCGCGCCGGGCAAGATCTTTAAGCTGCCTGCGCCCGAGTTCCCGGTGCCCACCTATTCCATGGCGCTGAAAGTAAAACAGAAAAACGACGAGGGCAAGATCTCGGGCGCTATCGCCCGGCTGATCGAGGAGGACTGCACCCTCTCTTACAAGATGAACACCGAGACACTGCAGCAGGTCATTTCCGGCCTGGGCGAGCAGCATCTGGACGTGGTGGCCAGCAAGCTGAAATCCAAGTTCGGGGTGGAGGTAGAGCTGACCCAGCCGCGCATCGCCTATCGCGAAAGCCTGCGCAAAAAGGTCAAAAAGCAGGGCCGCCACAAAAAGCAGTCCGGCGGGCACGGCCAGTTCGGCGACGTGTGGATCGAGTTTGAACCCACCGATTCCGAGGAGCTGGTGTTCGAGGAGAACGTCTTTGGCGGCGCAGTGCCCAAAAACTTTTTCCCGGCAGTGGAAAAAGGCCTGCAGGAGGCCGTAGCCCACGGCGTGTTGGCGGGTTACCCGGTGGTCGGCCTGAAAGCCACCCTGGTGGACGGCTCTTACCACCCGGTGGACTCCAACGAGCAGTCTTTCCGCATGGCGGCCAAGATCGCCTATAAAGCGGCCCTGCCCGAGGCGGGCCCCGTCCTGCTGGAGCCCATCGGCGCGCTGAAAGCGGTGGTGCCGGACGCGGGCACCGGCGATGTGATGGGCGAGGTCAACAAGCGGCGCGGCCGGGTGCTGGGCATGAGCGGCAGCGGCGACGGCATGCAGCTGATCGAGGCCGAGGTGCCCATGGGCGAGATGCACGATTTCACGACCTTTATCCGCAGCCTTACCCGCGGCGAGGGGTCTTTCACCTTTGAGTTTGTGCGCTATGAGCAGCTGCCCTCCCAGCTGGAGGGCAAGGTCGTCGAGGAGGCCAAGAAATTTATGGACCGCTCCTCGGACGACGACTGAGGCAAAGCCTCCCCTGATTTTGCTTTCCCCTCTTCTCATACTCCTCTCTTAACAGCCGCGGGGCCCCTCTTTCGGGAGGGGCCCTGCGGCTGCGCAGAGGGTATAAGGCGGCGGGGGAGCGCATATACTGAGATGTGCCGACCGGGCCGCGGGACCCCGCGCCTGGAAAAACATACCTGCGGGCAGCAAGCTGTAAAATTGTAAAAGACGCCCACTGCACTTGACATGGAGAGGCTTCTATACTATAATACATCTTACTGTTTAGCCGGGGTGAGGCGGACCCTCTCCCCGGTCTTTCGCATATTATGCGGGCGGTGGAGTGAACCCCGCCGCGGAGGAAAAGGAGACAGGATCGTGAACAACAAAGAAATGGTCGTCACCGCCGAGGGCCTGAAAGCCCTGGAGGACGAGCTGGAAGAGCTGAAAACAGTCAAACGCAAAGAGGTCGCGGAGAAGATCAAGGTGGCGCGCGGCTTTGGGGACCTGTCTGAAAACAGCGAATACGACGAGGCGAAAAACGAGCAGGGCCTGGTGGAGAGCCGGATCATCTTTTTGGAAAAAATGCTCAAAAACGTGCGCGTCCTGGACCACAGCGAGCTGACCAACGACCAGGTCATGGTCGGCAGCCGCGTCAAGGTCAAGGACGACGACGGGGACGTGGACGAGTACAGCATCGTCGGCTCCACCGAGGCGGACCCGATGGAGGGCAAGATCTCGGACGAGAGCGCAGTGGGCAAAGGCCTGCTGGGCAAGCGCGTGGGCGAGATCGCCGAGATCACGGTGCCCAGCGGCGCGGTCGTCCACTACGAGGTGCTGGAAATCTCCACCGCGCAGTGACCGCCCACAGACGGCAGATACGGGGGGCGGCGCTGCCGCCCCTCTTTTTTGGTTCATGCCGGGCCGGGAACGGGCCGCGTCTGCGCTGTTTGCCGCAGGCCGCGGGGCAGAGCTTTCCGGCAGCTGCCCAAGGCGGGCGGCAGACCGGCGCGGGGAAGTAAAAAGGAGGCGCAATATGGAAGAGAAGGGACAGGCACAGCAGGGCGCGGAGCTGCTGAAAAAGGCGCAGGACGCGGTACAGGAGGCGGCGGCCGGGGTAAAGGCCGGCGCCAAAAAGGCGGCGCAGAAAGCCGCCGAGGCGGGGGAGGAGCTCTCCGCCGCGGCGTACAGCGAGCTGCTGCAGATCCGCAGGGACAAGCTGTCGGCCCTGCGCGAGGCGGGCTGCGACCCGTTCCGGCAGACCAAATACCCGGTAGACGCCCACGCGGCCGGCATCAAGGCGGATTTTGCCGACACGCCGGAGGGCGAGACCGGCAAGACCGTGTCGGTGGCGGGCCGCCTGATGAGCAAGCGCATCATGGGCAAGGCAAGCTTTGCCGAGCTGCGGGACGGCTCGGGGGATATCCAGATCTATCTGCGCCGGGACGTGGTGGGCGAAGAGCCCTACGCGGCCTATAAAAAATATGACATCGGCGATCTGGTGGGGGTGACCGGCGAGGTCTTCCGCACCAAAATGGGGGAGATCTCGGTCAAGGTGCACGCCATTACCCTGCTGGCAAAATCCCTGCTGCCCCTGCCCGAAAAGTTCCACGGCCTCAAGGACCGGGAGGCCCGCTATCGCCAGCGGTATGTGGACCTGATCGTCAACCCGGAGGTCAAGGACACCTTTGTCAAGCGCAGCCTGATCCTGCGCGAGCTGCGCAGCTATCTGGACGGCAAGGGCTTTCTGGAGGTGGACACCCCCATCCTCACCCCGTTTGAGATCGGCGCCTCGGCGCGGCCCTTTATCACCCACCACAACACGCTGGACATGGATATGGTGCTGCGCATCGAGACCGAGCTGTACTTAAAACGCCTGATCGTGGGCGGCATGGAGCGGGTCTACGAGGTGGGGCGCATCTTCCGCAACGAGGGCATGGACCCCAAACACAACCCCGAGTTCACCACCATCGAACTGTACCAGGCCTTTACCGATTATTTCGGCATGATGGACCTGGTGGAGGAGATGATGAAGACCGTGGCCCAAAAGGTCTGCGGCAGCCTGGTGGTGCCCTACCAGGGCCAGCAGATCGACCTGTCCCACTGGGAGCGGATGACCATGGTGGAAGCGGTGAAAAAGTATGCCGGGGTGGACTTTGCCGCCGTGGCCGGCGACGAAGAGGCGGTCGCCCTGGCCAAAGAGCATCACGTGGAGCTGCCCGAGGTGCCGACCCGGGGCGCGATCCTGGCCGAGTTTTTCGACGCTTTCGTCGAGGACAAGCTCATCCAGCCCACCTTTATCTATGATTACCCGGTGGAGATCAGCCCGCTTGCCAAGCGCAAGCCGGACGACCCCGCTTTTACCGAGCGGTTTGAGTATTTCATCAACGCCACCGAGTTTGGCAACGCGTTCAGCGAGCTGAACGACCCCATCGACCAGAAAGGCCGCTTTGAGCGGCAGGTGGCCGAGCGCAAAGCGTTGGACCCCGCCAGCAGGGCGCAGGTGGATTACGATTACGTCACGGCGCTGGAGTACGGTCTGCCGCCCACGGGCGGCCTGGGCTTCGGCGTGGACCGGCTGGTGATGCTGCTCACCGACTCGGCATCCATCCGCGACGTGCTGCTCTTCCCCACGATGAAGCCGCTGGAGTGAGCGTCCCTCCGTGGAATCCACGGTTTGCACGCCGCTGAAAACGAAAAAGCGCGGTTCGCGGCGCTTTTGGGCAAGCGGCACGACAAGTGAAAAAAGTCCCATCATAAAGAACTCCCCCGCTGTGAAAGCAACAGCGGGGGTTTTTTTATATTTTAACAATAGAAATGCTCAAGCAACAAAGCAAGGTTATTCAAAGGAATGGAAATGCGCATACACGGCTTGGAGCGGGAAAAATGCAGAGATTTGTTTATTCAACGCCCTGCTCATACTTATTGATCGGACTTAACCCCTTGAAGATCTCATCATACTGAGTATTCAATACGGTCCTCAAAGCGATCAGGTCGCTAATAAAAATATTTCTTGCGCCGGTTTCAATTTGGGCATAGGTTGACTGTAACATTGGCCTGCCCAATGAGGCCATCCTTGCACAAACGTCATTTTGGGTCAATCCCCGCATTTTCCGTATCCTTTGTAGATTATTGCCTATGCTTATATCCTGCAAGATCTTGGCCATTGTGCATTTCTCCTTTTTTATCACTATCCAGTAATTTGTAATTGATTTTAGCACATTTAAAAGTTGCGATTATAACTAGATAGTGATAATCAAAGAGGAGAAAACCAAGATGGAAAAAGAAAATAGCCGGATGAAACAAACGGTTAAATTCCTGAAATGGATAAGACAATACAGCGGTTGGTGGTACTTGATCTGCACGCCGAATGACAAACACATGAACCCTGAAATGATGAAAATGCTAATGGAACGGCTTGACAAAGCGGCTCTGTATGAGTTGATCTTTGTCCTGATAATGGTGCACCGCAAGGAGCCGTTTGCGGATAGCTTCATCAAATCTGTACTTTTGGATATGCTGATTGCCCGATGGGATATCGATAAGGAAGAAATCGTCAAGAAGTTTATTGAGCATTTGCAATAAAGAAGAACTGAAATAAAGTATTAGATTTGCTATCGCCCTAGCACCGGCCGGGCCGCGGCAGCGGGGGCGATGTGAAAAAAGCAGAGGAAAAAGCGGCAAACGCGCCGGTCCACGCCGGTCCCGCGGGCGAAAAAGGAGCAAAACACAGCGGCGCGGCAGTGTTGCGTTTTATGGCGGCTTTTGCTATACTGAGTCATATATATGTATGTGAGCAATTTGCGTTTTGCCTTTTGC
Organism: Anaerofilum hominis; assembly: GCF_014287275.1. Taxonomy (GTDB): domain Bacteria; phylum Bacillota; class Clostridia; order Oscillospirales; family Ruminococcaceae; genus Pygmaiobacter; species Pygmaiobacter hominis. The sequence continues at coordinate 1,110,955 of NZ_JACONZ010000001.1, read as the reverse complement.
TGCGGGCATTTCCCGCAGGCGCGGGCTTGAAAAAAACAGGACGATCCCCCCGGGTCGCACGGAACAGGCGGTTGAAGAATGGAAAACAGACAGGGAACGGCGCAGGCCGGGACCGATGCGTCCCACAGGCCGGAAGCGGTATGCCCGGCGGTGCTGGACACGCTGCGCACGGGCATGATCTGCTGCCTGCTGGACGAGGGGCTGACTTTCCGTTGGGGAAACGCCGCCTTTTTCCGCAGCATCGGGTGTTCCAAAGAGGAATTCTGCGCCCGCTTTTGTGATCTGCGGCAGTATTACGCGCAGCTGCCAGACGAGTTCGCCGCCATCCGGCAGGCGGCGGCGCGGGCGCTGCGCGAGGGCCGCTCCGATATCGGGATGACCGTCCGCCTGCCCCTTTGGGCGGGCGGGTCTTTCCCTGCGCGCCTTTGCGGCACCGTGGGGGAAGACCCCTCCTCCGGCGCGCCGGCGCTGCGGGCGGAGCTCACCGCCCTGGAAGCGCAGCCCCCGCAGGAAGAGGCACAGCAGCTTTGCCGACAAAAGCTGCAGTATTTTCACTGGATGCTGGACGCCTACGAGGGGAACGTCTACGTCAGCGATATGGACACCTATGAACTTTTATATGTGAACCAGCGCGCCTGCGAGGTGCTGGGCGCGCCCGCGGTCCGGCTGACGGGCCGCAAGTGTTACGAGGTCATCCAGGGAAGAAGCTCCCCCTGCCCTTTCTGCACCAACGACAAGCTGACCGCGGATGCCTTTTACGAGTGGGAATTTCAGAACCCGGTGCTGGAACGATCCTTTAAGATCAAAAACCGCATCATCGACTGGGACGGCCACCGGGCGCGGCTGGAGCTGTCCCACGATATGTACAGCACGGAATACAAGCTGGCCAAGAAAGATCAGGAGCGGGACGCCCTGATCCGCAGCGTCCCCGGCGGGCTGGCGCGGGTGGACGGCCGGGATATGCGCACGGTGCTCTGGTACAGCGGCGGGTTTCTGGACCTGATCGGCTATACCAAAGAGCAGTTTGAGCAGGAGCTGCACTCTCAGTGCACCTATGTCCACCCGGAGGACATCGAACACGCCGCCGAGGTCATGCGGCAGTCAAAGGTGACCGGCCAGCCCACGGCAGTGGAGGGGCGCGTCGTCACCCGGGACGGCACTGTCAAGATTTTCATGATGACCTACAGCTACGTCAGCGGGGAGGACAGCTGGGACGGCATTCCCTCTTATTACAGCGTGGGTGTGGACGTGACGCGGGAGCGGCTGGAGCAGGCCCGGCAGCGAGAAGCGCTGGAGGACGCCTGCAAGGCGGCGCAGATCGCCAGCGATGCCAAGACCAACTTTCTCTCCTCCATGTCCCACGATATCCGCACCCCCATGAACGCCATCATCGGCATGTCGGTCATCGCGCAGGCAAACCTGCACTCCCCGGAAAAGGTACAGGACTGCCTTGCCAAGATCAGCATCTCCAGCCGGCACCTTCTGGGTCTCATCAATGAAGTGCTGGATATGTCCAAGATCGAGAGCGGAAAGATCGACCTGCTCTCAGAGCGGACGTCGCTGCCGGAGCTGATCGAGGACGTGATGGACGTGTTCCGTCCGCTGGCCGCCGCAAAGCGGCAGGAGCTGCAGATCAACGCCGACCATGTGCGGCACGAGACGGTCGTCACCGATCAGAGCCGCCTGCGGCAGGTCCTGATGAACCTGCTGTCCAACGCGGTCAAGTATACCCCGGAGGGCGGCTGCGTCGGGCTGCGGGTGCGCGAGGTGCCGTCCTTTGCAAAGGGCAGGGGACAGTACGAGTTCCTTGTCACCGACAACGGGATCGGCATGTCCGAAGCGTATATCCCCCACATTTTCGAGCCCTTTTCCCGCGCGGAGGAGGCAAAGGCCGGCCGGGTCCAGGGGACGGGGCTGGGGATGGCGATCACCCAGAACATCGTGCGCATGATGAACGGCACCATTGAGGTCAAAAGCGCCCTGGGCGAGGGCAGCCGCTTCCTGGTGGCCGTCTCTTTCGAGCTGTGCGAGGAGGCGGAGGAGAACGACGGAGAGCTGTGCGGCCTGCCGGTGCTGGTGGTGGACGACGATCAGGCCGTCTGCGAGAGCGCCGCAGAGATCCTGGAGGAGCTGGGCATGCGCAGCAGCTGGGTGCTGTCGGGCGAAGAGGCGGTCCGCCGCGCTGCGGACGCCCATGAGGCGCGAGACGACTTTTTTTCCGTGATCCTGGATTGGAAGATGCCCGGCATGGACGGGCTGGAAACGCTGAAAGCCCTGCGGGAGAAGCTGGGCGCAGACCTGCCCATCATTGTGGTGTCGGCCTATGATTACTCCGCTATCGAGGAGGAGTTCAAAAGGGCAGGGGCGGACGCGTTTATCACAAAACCGCTGTTCAAGTCCAAGATCGCCCACACCTTTCATCAGTTCTGCCGCAGCGGGCGCGCCGACGCCGCGGCCCTCCCCGCCGCCGCGCCGCCGTCCAGCCTTGCGGGCAGGCGGGTCCTGCTGGTGGAGGACAACCAGCTCAACCGCGAGATCGCGGCCGAGCTGCTGGAGATGCAGGGCCTTGCGGTGGACGAGGCGGAAAACGGCCGTCTCGCAGTGGAGCGGTTTGAGGCCTCCGCGCCGGGGGAATACGACTGCATCCTGATGGATATCCAGATGCCGGTGATGGACGGGTATCAGGCCGCCGAGGCGATCCGCTCCCTGCGCCGTCCCGACGCCGGGACCGTGCCCATCCTGGCCCTGACCGCCGATGCGTTTGCCTCCGATATCGGCAGGGCGCACAGCGCGGGCATGAACGACCATGTGGCAAAGCCCATCGAGATCGAGCGGCTTTTGGAGGCCCTGCAGAGATGGATAAGATAGACCCGCCAGGCCGCACGGCGCGCGCTTTACGGGCGGACGGCGGCGCGCGGGGCTGCACCGTGGCGCCGGGGCTTTCTGCGGGAGGCCTTTTTTCGGCAGGCGCGGCGGCATGTCCCCGCGCGGTGCTGCCCGTCCTCACGCGCCCTGACGGCGGTTCTCCGGCGCCGGCCCGCGCAAGGAGCAAAGGGGCGGTTTTCACTTTTTTTACAGTCTGCATTTTACAGAGCCGGTGGCCCGGCGGCCCGTCAGGGCGGCCCGCGGTCCCGGTGGGGTGAGGCGATCAAACATGAAAAGACTGCTCAAAGGGCTCAGCCCGGAGGGGGAAGCCCTGCTGAACCTGATCCCGGGCGGGGTCATGCAGTGCAGAAATGACGAAAGCTATACCATCGTTGCGGTCAACGACGGCTTTTTTGAGCTGTTTGGCTTTACGAGGGAAGAGCTGGAGAAGCGGTTTCAAAACCGGTTCCTCGAGATGATCCACCCGTCGGACCGGCAGAATTTTCTGCTCGAGGTGGACCGGCAGCTGAACAGGGGCAGCCGGCTTTCCCTCAGCTACCGGGTCGTATGCAGAGACGGAAGCTATAAGTGGACCGCCAGCAGCGCCCAGCTGTTCGGTGACGAGCGGGAACAGCGGTTTTTCTGCATTTTTCTGGACCTCACCGAGGTGCGGGATGCGCAGGAAAAGCTGCGCCTGTCTCTGGAACACCTGGAGATCATCATGAACCAGTCCTCGGATATCATCTTTGAGTGGGACCTCGCCGCGGACGAGATCACCTTTTCCCCCAACTGGCTGGGAAAGTTCGGCTATGCGCCCAATTATGACCCCAGCCTGCAGAAAGAGGAACTTCTGCGCCATTTTCACCCGGATGATGTCGAGCCCATGGCCGCGCTGATGGAAGAGATCAAAAAAGGCGCGCCGAATTCCATCATCGATGTGCGCATCTGCACCGCAAAAAAGCGGTATCTCTGGTGCCGGGTGCGGGCGGCCACTCAGTACGATGCGGAAAATAAGCCGCTGCGGGCCGTGGGCACCATCTCGGACATCGACGAGGAAAAACGGATGATGGAGGACCTGCGCCGCCGCGCGGAACTCGACGCCCTGACCGGGCTTTACAACCACGCTGAAATGGAGCGCAGGGCCCAGCAGTATCTGGAGGGCAACCCGCAGACGACCTGCGCCATGTTCATCATCGACGTGGACAATTTCAAACGGGTGAACGACGGCCAGGGGCATCTGTTCGGAGACGCGGTCCTGACCGAACTGGCGGCCGGCATGAAAAGGCAGACCCGCAAATCGGACGTGATCGGCCGCATCGGCGGGGACGAGTTTGCCGTCTTTTTAAAAGATATCCCCTCCGCGCAGATGGCGGAAGAAAAGGCCCAACAGCTTTTGGACCTCTTTGAGCATCTGTTCCAGGGGGAAAAACAGCCCGTCGAGGTGACCTGCAGCATCGGCCTGGCCCTTTACCCGTGGGACGGCAGGGACTTCCAGACCCTGTACCACCGCGCGGACCTGGCGCTGTACCAGGCAAAAAGCCTGGGCAAAAACCGCTGCGCCCGTTTTGACCCCACCAGCATGGCGGCGGTGGAGCGGATCGGCTATTCCTCCCTGGGCGCGGCCATCGACTCCAACCAGGGTGCGGGTGGGAACGGTCTGGTCAACTATGTGTTTCAGATCCTGTACGACGCCGCCGATATCGACGCCGCCGTCGGGACCATTCTGGAGATCGTGGGCAGGCGCTTTGACGTGAGCCGCGCTTATGTGTTTGAGAACAGCGACGACGGAAAATATGCCGACAATACCTATGAGTGGTGCAATGAGGATATCGCGCCGCAGAAAGCCTTTTTACAGCATTACCCCTATGAAAAGGTCAAGGGGTATCAGGACCTGTTTCAAAACGACGCGGTTTTTTACTGCCGCGACATCCATGCCCTCACGCCGGAACAGGCGGCCCTGTTCGAGGCGCAGGGCGTCTGCTCCACGCTGCAGTGCGCGCTGTATGACGGCGGCGGATTTCGCGGCTTCATCGGCTTTGACGAGTGCACCGGTCTGCGCATGTGGAACAAAGAGGAGATCGGCATACTTTCGCTGGTGGCCCAGCTCCTGACCACTTTTCTGCTGAAAAAGCGCGAGGCGGACCGCAACGAGCAGATCATGGTGCAGCTCAATACCATCCTGGATATGCAGGACGCCTATATCTATGCCATCCGCAAGGACACCTATGAGCTTTTGTACCTGAATCACAAGACCCTGCGGCTGGACCCCGCGGCAAGGGCGGGCATGACCTGCCACAAAGCGTTTTTTGGGCGGGACCTCCCCTGCGAGAGCTGCCCGCTGACCGGCGCCACAGAGTTTTATAACCCCCAGTATGACGTGTGGACCCGCGTGCAGTTTTCCACCATGAAATGGGGCGACAGCGACGCTTACCTCATCAACTGCGCCGATATCACAGAATATAAGCGGATGCAGGCGCCGGGGCAGTAGACCCGCTGCGGCCTGTGCCGCGGGCTGCGCGGCTCTGCGCGCAAAAAACCCTGTGGGACCGGGATCCCGCAGGGTTTTTCTGTCAAAGGGGGGCGTCCGGGGCTTCGTCGTCCGGGAGCAGGATGGTCTCGGCGCCCGGCACGCCGAGCCGGGACAAAAGACGAACGGTCCAGCGCAGTTCATACAGCACAAGCGATTCCAGAACGGCCGCAAAGCGGGGAAAGTCCCCGGCGCGCAGCGCCCCGGTCAACTCGTCAAAGTAGGGGTCGTACAGGGCGTTGATATCCGCCTGGCTCCCTTTCAGGCCGCGCAGCGCGTAGCCCCAGAAAAACTGCCGCAGCAGCTCGGCGTAAACGGTGCGGATGGCCTGGCGCGGGGCGTTTTCGGCGATGCGGTCCAGAATAAAATAGGACAGCACTTCGCCCCGCCGCCAGCGTCTGTGCGCCTGCAGCGCGCCGCACAGGTCCTCCGCCGCGCCGCGGCTGAGGCTGGACAGCGTGAGCAGGCTCACCTCTTTGCAGGATAAGGCGAGGATCTGCAGGCTTTCGGCCATATCCAGCAGCCGCCGCTGAAGGACCGGCCTGGTAAAGTCGCTGTTCTCGGTGGCCTGTTCAAACGGCAGCACCCAGGTGCCCACATAGCGGGCCGACTTGATGGCCCCGACGCTGTGCAGCAGCTCCAAGGCCCTGCGGACCGTGCTCACCGAGACGCCTTTTTGGGCCGCCAGTTCCTGCTGCGGGGGAAGCAGCCCGCCGGCGGGATAGACGCCCCGGCTGATCGAGATGAGAAGCTCCATGGCAAGGGAGTAACGCAGCTGCCCGCTTTTTTTGTAGGAGCTCCAGGTGAAGCTGACCTCATCGCAGGCGGGCCGGGTGATCCTGGCCCCGTAAAAGCGGGAAAGCGCAGGGGACAGCTGCCCGACCGACCGGTCCAGCGCCGCGCGCAGCGCGGGCCAGTCTTTGGCGCGGCAGAGGGACAGGACCTGCGGCAGATAATCGGCGGAGCGGTCAAAATAACGCAGATTTTCTGGGATGCTGAAAAAGGGCGCGTGCAGGAACATGAAAGCCTGCCAGGCAAGGCGGGTGAGCAGCGGGTTTCCGAGGGCGCTGTACTTTTGGTCCAGATGCTCCAGCATCGCATAGGGGGCCGCCGCAGCCTCTCTGTCCAAAAGCTCCTCCATGGCACGCAGTGTCTGGCCGCCGGCGTGCCGGAGCCCCACCCACTGGGCGTTGCCGAACAGCGGGAGCATCGCGTCTGCCAGGTCGGCCATCGCGCTTTTGCGCTGTGAAAAAAAGGTCTGAATAAAATTTTCCGTCTCCGCCGCGCTGTAGTCCGCTTTCACGGTGGCGCCCACGTTTTTGGACAGGGTGATATAGCCCTTTTCCTTGAGCTCCAGATAGGCGGCGCGGGCAGTGTCCACCGACACGCCGAGCTGTGCGCCGGCCTCTTCTATAGTGGGCAGTTTTTCCCCGCGGCGATAAGCGCCGAATTGGATCTGGGTGAGCAATACGTTATAGACGATCTTGTGCAGTTCAGCACCGCTTTTCAAAACAGGCCCCTCCATTTTTTTGCGGAAATCCGTTTTACGGCAATTTCAGTATAGCATTTTTTTGGCCGGCTTTCCACACGCGCGGCTCCTTCCCCGCGAACAGTTGCTATTTCGGGTTTCATTTGTTATACTGGGTCTAAATATGGATGTGAACAATAAGGCCGTTTTGGGGCTTTTTCGGACGCGGCCCCGCTTTTGCCAAAGCGGGTGCGGCTGCGCCCGACGCTTTGTTTTTTGCAGCCCTCCCACCGGCGCGCCGGCGGCGCGGGGCGGACGGGCCTTTATTTTTTGACAGCCCGAGGCGAAAGGGCGCAGCCGCGCCCCTCCGCCCGGAAAAAAGAGGTGGAAACAGCGCATGGCCGTGAAAAGAAAGATCCTCGTGGTGGAGGACAACGCGCTCAACCGCGGTATTCTGTGCGAGATCCTGAAGCCCGCTTACGATGTTGTGGAGGCGGAAAACGGGTGGCAGGCACTCGAGTGCCTGCGGCGGGACGCGGGCGGCTTTTCCCTGGTGCTGCTGGACATCGTCATGCCGGTCATGGACGGCTATGGATTTTTGGACGCGGTGCGGGACGACCCGGCCCTCGCCGCCGTCCCGGTCATCGTCACCACCCAGAACGACGGCGAGTCAGAGGAGGTCACCGCCCTGTCCCGCGGCGCCGCCGACTTTGTGGCCAAGCCCTACAAGCCGCAGATCATCCTGCGCCGGGTGGCCAACATCATCCATCTGCGGGAGACCGCCGCCCTGGTCAACGAGTTTCAGTACGACCGGCTGACCGGGCTTTACAGCAAGGCCTTTTTCTGCCGCCGGGTGGAGGAGCTCCTCGCCCAGAACCCGGACAAAAAATACGACATCATCTGTTCCGACGTGGTCAACTTCAAGCTGGTCAACGACGTTTTCGGCATCCCCGCGGGCGACCGGCTGCTGCTGGCGATCGCGCAGAGCTGCAAGGAGGATACGCAGGGCAGGGGGATCTGCAGCCATTTTCACGCCGACCAGTTCGCCTGCATCATCGAGCGCCGCTGGACATACGACAATGAGATGTTCCGGCGGTCCTGTGCCCGGATCAACGCCCTGTCCCAGACCCAGAACGTGGTGATCAAGTGGGGCGTCTACCAGGTGGAGGACCGGGACGTCCCGGTGGAGCAGATGTGCGACCGCGCGCTGCTGGCGGCCCACAGCGTCAAGGGACAGTATCAGAACTATTTTGCCTGTTACGACGACGTGCTGCGCAGAAGGCTGCTGCTGGAGCAGGAGATCGTCGACGGCATGGAGCAGGCTTTGGCGGACGGGCAGTTTGAGATCTACCTGCAGCCGAAATACCGCATTGCCGACGGCAGCCTGAGCGGCGCAGAGGCGCTGGTGCGGTGGAACCATCCTCGGTGGGGCCTGCAGTCCCCCGCGGTGTTCATCCCGCTGTTTGAGCGTAACGGGTTCATCACACAGCTGGATCAATACGTTTGGGACCGGACCTGCGCCGTCCTGCAAGGCTGGCGGGAAAAGGGGCTGCCGCCCTTGCCCGTCTCGGTCAATGTGTCGCGGGCCGACGTCTATAACGTCGATTTGACCGGCATCCTGACCGGGTTGCTGCAAAAATACGGGCTGGCGCCCGGCTGCCTGCATCTGGAGATCACCGAGAGCTCCTATACCGAAAACCCGCAACAGATCATCGACACGGTGAGCCGCCTGCGGGCGCGGGGCTTCGTCATTGAAATGGACGACTTCGGCAGCGGCTACTCATCCCTGCACATGCTGCACCAGATGCCGGTGGACGTCTTAAAGCTGGACATGCAGTTTATCCAGAGCGAGCCGGTGACCCCGGTCAACCAGGAGATCATGCGGTTCATCGTCAAGCTTGCCCATCTGATGTCGCTGAGCGTGGTGGCGGAGGGCGTCGAGACGGCGGAACAGCTGGAGCGGCTGCGCGCCATCGGCTGCGAGTATGCCCAGGGCTATTATTTCGCCCGGCCGATGCCGGTGGAGGCGTTTGAGCGGCTCATGACGGGAACAGACGCGTAAGGGCGGCGCGGCCCACACGCGGTACATAAAATGGAGCGGCCCGCGCCGCGCGGCTGCGAGGGCGCAGTTCCGGGGCCGGGGCCTTTCCGGGCAGGCGAGCCCGGGATGGGAGACCCGGCGGCTGGGAGACGCGCGGTGGCCCCGGGATGCGGCGGCGCTTTGACGGTGCGCGCCCCTAAAAGGCCGGCGGGGAAACTGGACTCTTGCCGCTTTGCCGGGCAGCGTATGCCTCCCGCAGAGGCGCGGGTCCCGGCGGCCGGCACAAGAGCGGCCCGGCAAAGCGCGCGGCCGCCGAAGTGGGTTTTGGACGGGCCGGCCCCATGCCGGCGGAAAAGGAGGGCGCAAAACGATGGCAAGGGAAGAACTTTCCACCCGGCAGCTCGCCGCCGTACTGGACAGCGTGCCGGCGGCCGTGCTGGTCAGCGCCGTGTCCGACCGGCGGCTGCTCTATGCCAACCGGCTGGCGCAGGAGCTGTTTCCGCGGGCGCAGCAGGACGGCGCGGCCTGCTATATGGCGGCGGGCTTTGACAGCCCCTGCCCGTTCTGCCGCGCCGGTGAGATGGACCGCTCACAGCTGCTGGTGCGGGAGTACCGGCACCCCGCCGACCAGCGGCTCTACCAGCTCAGCGGAAAACTCATCGACTGGGCGGGGGAAGAGGCCCACATCGAGTATATCCTGGACATCACCGACCGCAGGCGGGAGGAGGAACACCTCAAAAGGTCGCAGCGGGAGATAGCGGGGATGCTGGACGGGATCGCCAGCGGGCTGTGCGTTTACCGGGTCGGGCAGGACGGCATCCATCCGGTTTTCCACAACCGGGCCTTTTATGACATTATGGGCTATTCGGAAGAAAACCGCCGCCGGGTGGAGCGGCGGACCGAGTACCTCAACGTGCACCCCAGCGACCTGGGGCCCCTGAAGCAGAAGATCGAAGCGCTGCTTCAAAGCGGCGGCGCGACGCAGGCCACCTATCGCCTGTGGAACGACCGGCTGGGAGAGTATCGCTGGATCCATCTGGAGGGGACGCTCCCGGCCGGGAAAGACGGCGAAAAGCTGCTTTACGGCGTCTACAGCGACGTCAGCGTCCAAAAGCGGCTGGAAGAAGAATTGACCGCCGCCAATAAAAAAATGGAGAACATCATCAACGCCATCCCCGGGGGCGTGGCCATCTACAGGGTCTCGGATATCTTTGAGACGGTCTATTTTTCAAAGGGTGTGCCGGAACTCTCCGGCTATACCGTGGAGGAATACCGCGAACTTGTCAAGGGGGACGCCGCAGAGCTGATCTATCCCGAGGACGGCCCGATGGTGGTGCAAAAACTCCATGAGGCGGTCCGGGACCAGACCACCGCGGAGTTTGAGTTTCGCAAACAGCACCGGGACGGGCATGTGGTCTGGGTCCATGTCCAGGCGCGGCAGATCGGGGAAGACGGCGGTTTTCCCCTGCTTCAGTGCGTCTTTCACAATATTTCCGCCCTGAAAGAGACCCGGCGGGAGCTGGACCATCTGATCAACTCCATTCCGGGGGGCATCGCCAGCTATCGGGTGGAGGGCGGGCGGTTCATCCCCACCTTCTTCACCGACGGGGCGGCGGAGCTGGCCGGCTTTACGCGGGAGGAGTATGAAAAGCTGCTGCCGGGCGACGCGCTGGAATTTGTCTGCGAGCAGGACCGGCCGCGAGTGACAGCGGCTGCCCTGGCCGCCGTGGAGAGCGGCGAGGTCCTGGACATTTCCTACCGCACACGCCACAAAAACGGCGATCTGGTCTGGATCCATCTCAACGGGCGGCGCATGGGGCCGCGGTCGGAGGCGCCCCGCTTTTACGCGGTGCTGACCAACCTGATCTCGGACGCCGACGCGCTGGCCAGCGAGCACGCGGACGGGGTCTACGTCATCGACAGAGACACCTATGAACTGCTGTATCTCAATGAATCAAAGCGGCTGGATGTGCCCGGTGAAATGCGCCTGGGAGAGACCTGCTTCAAGGCCATTCAGGGGCTGGATGGCCCCTGCGGGTTCTGTCCGCTCCGGCGCTGCGGCCCGGACGAACAGGAGCACGAGATCGAGGTGGAAAAGACGGGGATCGTGTATACGGTCCGCGCCAGGGAAAGCGTCTGGAACGGCATCCCGGCCTATATTCTGTACCTGCGGGACGTGACGGAGGAAGTGCATGCCCGCCGGGAGAAAGAGCGGCTGGAAATGTATTTCCAGACCCTGGTGAAAAATCTGCCCGGCGGGATCTCGGTGCTCCGTTACGGGCCGGACGGCAGCATCACGCCGGAATATATCTCAGAGGGGTTTGCCGCCCTGGTCGGCATGACGGTGAAAGAGGCGGAAGCGCTGTACCGGGAGGATTCTTTCGCGGGCATCCATCCGGCAGACGTGCCGGACAGCCGCAGAAAGCTGGAGGCGTTCCGCAGCAGCGGGGCGGAGCACTGCGAGTTTTCGGCCCGGTTCAGGCGACGCGACGGAAGCTATATGTGGGTGCGCACCCACGTCTCTCTTCTGGCGGGCACGGACGGGGTCCAGCGGCTCTACTGCTCTTATACGGATATCGACCAGCTGGTGGCCGAAAAGGAACAGATGAGCCGGCAGTATGAGGAACTGATCCTGCAGCACTACCGCACGCCGGGGCCGGACACGCTGGTCCTGGGCCACTGCAATATCACGCGGAACCGCATTTTGGATATCCGGGATTTTACCGGCTCCCGGCTGCTGGAGGTTTTCGGCCGGGACCGGGAAAAATTTTTCACCGGCCTTGCCGGGCTGATCGTGGACGGGGAAGAGCGGCGCGCTTTTTTGGATACCTATCTGAACGCGCCGTCGCTGGCGGCGTTCACGCGGGGCGAAACGGAGCAGACCCAGAAGTGTTTTATCCGGCTCCCCCAGGAGCCCAGGGGCCGCTATGCGGAATTTCAGATGAACCTGGTGGAGACGCCGGGCACGGGGGACATCACGGGGATCCTCTCCGTGTTCGACGTGACCGACCAGGCCGTTTCCAAGCAGATCTTCCACCGGCTCTCGGTTACCAGCCATGACTATGTGGCTGATTTGGATCTCAGCAGGGACTCTTATACCCTCTTGGCCCGCAATGAACACGCCAGCCGGGTCCCGCCGCCGCACGGAAGCCACAGTGAGCGGGTGGCGTTTATGGCGGGCTCGGTGGTGGTGCCCCGGGACCGGGAGGCCTTTGCAAAAGCGCTGGCCCCGCAGGAGATCGAGCGGCGGCTGAGCGAAAGCGGCGCGTATACGATCTCTTATTCCGTGAAGGATGAGAACGGCGGCATCCGAACGAAAAGTACGACGGTCTCGGCCATCGACCTGCGGCTGGGTCGGGTGTCCCTAGTGTGCACCGACATCACCGGCTCGGTGCGGGAGCAGCAGAACCTGCTGAGCATGCTGGCCTATACCTTTGAGCTGGCGGGGATCGTCAGCGTCCGGGACGGCAGTTTCGTGATGTACACCCGGCAGATGGTGCTGGAAAACCTGCCCCCCTGCGTCAGCCGGGATTACCGCGCGGTGCAGGAGAACTTTGCGGCCGCCTATGCGCAGGAGAGTCAGGAGGAAGCGCGCCGGCAGTTCGGCCTGGAGACCATGCTGGAAAGGCTGCGCAGAACGCCCGCCGGCTACGAGTTCATCCTGCCTTTCCGGGGCGAGGGCGAGACGGAGCTGCGGTATAAGCAGATCAACGTGCTGTGGGGTGATCGAGGACGCGAGACCGTCTGCATGGTGCGGGCGGATGTGACCGAGGCCCTGGCGGCAGAGCGGCAGGCGAAAAGCGCGCTGGAAAAGGCGCTGGCCTCCGCCGAGGAGGCGAACCGGGCCAAAAGCGATTTCCTCTCCGCCATGAGCCACGATATCCGCACCCCGATGAACGCCATCATGGGGATGACGGCGCTGGCCCCGGCGCATCTGGACGACCGGGCCTGGATGGGGGAGTGCATCCGCAAGATATCGGTCTCCTCCCGCCACCTGCTCAGCCTCATCAACGACGTGCTGGATATGAGCCGCATCGAGCGGGGCCGCCTCACCCTCAACCCGGTGCCGCTCTCGGTCCCCCAGCTGACGGCGCGGCTGTCCGAGATGATGGAGGCCCCGGCAAGGGAGGCCGGCGTCGCGCTGACAGCGCGCACCTCTCAGCTTGCGCACCCCGCCTTTTACGGCGACTCGCTGCGCATCAACCAGGTCCTGATCAACCTGTTGAGCAACGCGGTAAAGTTCACGCCTGAGGGCGGCCGGGTCGAGCTTTTGACCGAAGAGCTCCCCGCAAAGACAGCGGGGCAGGTGCGTTACCGCTTCACGGTCAGCGACACAGGCATCGGCATGCCGGAGCCGTTCCTCAAGGTGATTTTCGAACCCTTTGCCCGGGCAGACGGCGCGTCGCGGGTCGAGGGGACCGGCCTGGGCCTGAGCATCGTGCGGGGCATGGTGGAGCTGATGGACGGCTCGGTCTCGGTGGAAAGCCGGCCGGGAGAGGGCTCCGTGTTCCGGGTGGAGCTGGAGTTTGAGCCCGCGCCGCAGGAGGCCGTGCCGGCCTGGGACGCGCTGGGCGGGGAAGCGCCCGGCGCACAGCAGCCCAAAGAGGGCGCCGCCTTTGCCGGCCGCCGTTTTCTGGTGGCGGAGGACAACGCCCTCAACGCGGAGATCCTCACCGAGATTTTGCAGGGCCTCGGGGCGCGGGCGGAGGTGCGCACGGACGGCGCGCAGGCGGTGCGGGCCTTTGAAGAAGCGCCGCCGGGCACCTACGACGCCATCCTGATGGATATCCAGATGCCCAACATGAACGGCTGCGAGGCGACCCGCGCCATCCGGGCGATGGGGCGCCCCGACGCAGAAGAGATCCCGATCATCGCCCTGACGGCCAACGCCTTTGCGGAGGACGTGCAGGCCACCGTCGAGGCGGGCATGACCGCCCATGTGGCAAAGCCCATCGACGTGGCCGTGCTGCGCGCGGCGCTGGACAGGGCTCTGGGCGGGCAGGGATAACAGAGAAAAAGCCCGCCGGCAGAAAGACCGGGCGGAGAAGAGCCGCGGACGGCCGCGAACGGGCCGGAAAAAGCGAGGAGTCGAAAGACAGATGCAAAAAAGCGTAAACGACAAACAGAGCTCGATAGAGCGCAGCCAGCGGCTGAGCATCGCCAGCACGGCGGTGCTCATCCTGCTGATGATCTGCTACCTGGTCATGACCATCAGCATTTCCGCCAGGCTGGCGGCGCAGACCGAGATCATCTCGAACCACCCCTTTGAGGTGGTGATCTCCGCCGGCGACGCAAAGCTTTATGTGTCGGAGATGAGCCTGCGCACCGGGCGGCTGGAGCGGCATCACAGTGACGAGGATATCCAGATCGCCGCAGACAAGCTGGAAGAACTTTACCTTCTGCTGGAAGAGCCGGTCGCCCGCATAGAGGACCTTTATCTCGGCGACGCGGAGGACGTCCGCGCGCTGGAGGCCACACTGGCGCTTTTAAAGACCGAACAGGACGGTTATCTGGCATTCTGCGGGCAGCCCGGCCGCACGGAGGGCGAGATCGAAGCCTACGCGCAGCAGCATCTGCAGCCCCTCTATGACCGGGCCCTGGGCCAGACGGAAAGCATCGTTGTCACCGCCCAGGAAAAAAAGGTGGGCTACGGCGTCACCGCGGAAACGCTGCGGGTCACCAACCTGGCCGGCTCCGTCGTGCTGATGAGCCTGATGGTGGCCGTGCTGGTGATCTCCCAGTATGTGCTGCACCGCCAGCGCAAAGAGCTGGTCTACCGCAGCAAGCTGTTCGACGACCTGTCGCTGAGCATCGACGATGCGTTCATCATCCGCAGCGCCGATACCGGCGTCATCAGTTACCGCGGGCTGAACCTGGAGCGGATCTTAGGCGGCCGGATGCCGGATGTGGAAAGCCTTTACCGGGGCCTGAACGACGAGGACGCACAGTTCTTCCGGGAGCGGGTCGGCGGCCCCCGCTTTTCCTCCCCGCTGGAAAAGCTGGTGGAATACACCAAGCCCAACAAGGAAAAACGCTGGATGCTGATCCGGGTCTACCGGGTGGAGGACATTAAGACCCCGCAGCTCATCACGGTGTTTTCCGACCGCACCGACGAGGTGCGCTCGCGGCAGGCCCTGCAGGAGGCCATGCTCACCGCAGAGCGCGCCAACGCGGCAAAAAGCGAGTTCCTTTCCCGTATGAGCCACGAGATCCGCACGCCGCTGAACGCCATCATCGGCATGACGACCATTGCGGCAGCCTCGGTCAAAGACCCGGCCCGGGTGGAGGACTGCCTGTCCAAGATCGCCTTTTCCTCCAAACATCTGCTGCTGCTCATCAACGACGTGCTGGACATGTCCAAGATCGAGAGCAGCAAAATGGTGCTGCAGAACGAGCCCTTTGACATTTTCGAGGTCGTCAACGGCTTTGTCTCCACCGTGTACGCCCAGGCAAAGGGCAAGGGGGTCGCGTTCAGCGAGACCATGGAGGGCTTTGGCGGGGACACCGTCTTTGTAGGCGACTCGCTGCGGCTCAATCAGATCCTTTTGAACCTCAGCTCCAACGCGGTAAAGTTCACCCCGCCGGGCGGCAGCATCCGCCTGGAAGTCTCGCGGCACAAAAGCGGCAGCACCACCGACGTGCTGCGCTTCATCCTGTCCGACACGGGCATCGGCATGACCGAAGAGGCGCTGGAGCGGGTGTTCCAGCCCTTTGAGCAGGCCGACGCTTCCATCGCAAAGCGCTACGGCGGCACCGGGCTGGGCATGTCCATCACCCGCAACCTCATCACCCTGATGGGCGGCCAGATCCAGGTGGAAAGCGCGCCCGGCGCGGGCACCACCTGCATCGTCGACCTGCCTTTTGAAAAGGGGCGGGAGAGCCGCCTGCCGGAGCCGGATTTTGAGCGCCAGGGCCTGCGGGCGCTGATCGTGGACGACGAGCAGCAGGTCTGCGAGCAGACCGCCGCCCTGCTGGAAAAGATCAAGATCGGGGCGGAGTGGCGCCTCTCCGGCGCAGCGGGGGTCGAGCGGGTCAAACAGGCCCACCGGGAGGGGCGGGACGTCGACCTGTGCCTGGTGGACTGGAAAATGCCGGACATGGACGGCGTGGAGGTGACCCGCCGCATTCGGCGGGAGGTGGGCAGCGAAGTGCCCATCGTCATGATCTCGGCCTACGACATCTCCGAGGTGGAACAGGAGGCGCGGGCCGCGGGGGTGAACGGGTTCCTGCCAAAGCCGCTCTACCGTTCCTCCGTCTACGCCGCCATCAAGGCCGCGCTGGAGCACAAGGGTATGCCGGACGCGGCCGCGCAGGAGCCGCCCGCGGGCGCGTCCCTGGCCGGCTTTCATCTGCTGATGGCCGAGGACAACACCCTCAACGCCGAGATCGCCGCCACGCTGCTGCGCATGAACGGGGCCCGGGTGGACTGTGTGGAGGACGGACGGCAGGCGCTGGACGCCTTTCTGGCCTCTGCGCCCGGCGATTACGACGCCATCCTGATGGACGTGCAGATGCCGGTCATGGACGGGCATGAGGCCGCCAGAAGCATCCGCGCCTCCGCGCACTCATCGGCGCGCACGATCCCCATCATCGCCACGACGGCCAACGCGTTCAGCGACGATATCTCCGCCGCGCTGGCGGCGGGCATGGACGCCCACGTCAGCAAGCCGCTGGACGTGGCGCAGCTGTGCAGGACGCTTTCAGACTGCATCCGCAAAGCGGATGGTTAAAAACGGCGGTGCGGGCCGCAGAGGGATAAAAGAGACGGAGGGGGCATGTGAGTGAAATTGAAAAAGCAGCTCAAAAATTGGGGCAGACGGGCGGCGGCCCTCTTTTTGGCGGCTTTTCTGGCCGCCGCGCCGGTGATCGCCGCCGCCGCGCCGGGCGAGGATGAGGCCCGCGTGCTGCGGGTCCCCTTTCCGCAGGTGCCGGGACTCACCGAGACGGCGCAGGACGGCAGCCGCCGGGGTTTGGTGGTGGATTACCTCAATGAGATCGCCAAGTACACCGGCTGGCAGTACGAGTATGTCGATACCGACGGCGACAGTATGGTGGGGGACTTCCTGGACGGCGCGTACGACCTGATGGGGGGCACCTATTACTCCCCCGGGTTTGAGGTGTATTTCGCCTACCCGGACTACAACATCGGGTACAGCAGATCGGTGCTGATGGCCCGGCTGGACGATGAGAGCGTTAGCAGCTATGATCTGCGCAGTCTGAACGGCAAGACCATCGGCGTCTATGAACGGGCGCTGGAGAACATCCGCCGTTTGAGGGAGTTTTTGTCCATGCATGATCTGGACTGCGAGATCCGCACCTACAGCTTTGAGCAGCTTGGGGAGAACGGCAAGCTTTACCCCTATCTGGAAAACGGCGAGGTCGACCTGCTGCTGGGCAACGGGTTCGAGGACCCGCAGCAGTTCCGCATCGTGACCTCTTTTGAGTCGCAGCCCTATTATATCGTGGCGCACCCGGGCGATCAGGAGATTTTGGACGGGCTGAACATGGCGCTGAAAAAGATCGCCGACTCCAACCCGAATTTCAGCGCGCAGCAGTACGCGGCCCATTTTCAAAACGAGAGGGCCGTCGACATCCGGCTCAGTGCGGCGGAACAGGAATACGTCCAGGGCCGCGGCGCCGTCACCGTGGCGATACCCGAGAGCTACCATCCGCTGGTCTGTCTCAATTCGCCGGACGGCGAGCACAGCGGCGTGGTGCCCGATATCCTGGACCGGGTGGCCGAGTTCACCGGACTCACCTTTACCTATATCCAGACGGACACCTACAGCGAAGCGGTGCGCATGGTGCAGCAGGGGGAGGCGGAGCTGCTCGGTTTTTATATGGGAGACGAGGACGAATCAGCCCGGCAGGGGCTGGCCCTCACCGCGCCCTATGCGGATATGAACAACATTGTGGTGCGCAACAAGGGATCCAGCTATCCGGCCGAGGGGCTGGTGGGCGCGGTCGCCGCGGACAGGACGCTGCCCGCCGGCATCGAGGCGGCGGAGGTGCGCACTTATCCCACCGTCACGCAGGCGCTGGAGGCGGTGAACGCGGGCAGGGCGGATTTCATCTACGGCCTTGCCAGCCGGCTGGAGCTGGATATCCAGCGCTATCACTTTTCCAATCTGGTGCCCGTGACGCTGGTCAACGACCGCAGCGACCTTGCCTTTGCGCTGCGGCGGCCCTGCGACCCCGATCTGCTGACCATCCTCAACAAGGCCGTCAACAGCCTGACGGCGCAGGAGCGCGCCCTGATCCTGGACCGCAACGTGATCTCCATCGGCGCCTCCGGCCTCTCGCTGCTGGAACTCATCAACGCCAACCCCGTGACCTTTATCGCCGTGCTCACGTTGTTTTTGCTGATGGTGGTGACGGCGGTGCTGATGGTCTCGCGGGCAAAAATGCGTTCCGCCGTCATGCAGAGCGAGCTGGAAAAGGCCGAGGCGGAGAGCCGGGCCAAAGGGGAATTCCTCTCGCGCATGAGCCATGAACTGCGCACCCCCATGAACGCCGTGGTGGGCCTGACCGACCTCACCGACATGATGGAGGGGGTCCCGCCCGGCGTGCGGCAAAACCTCTCAAAACTGCGCGCCGCATCCCACTACATGCTGGACCTGATCAATGACGTGCTGGACATGAGCCGCATTGACAGCGGCAAGCTGTCCCTTTCCAGCGAGCCTTTCTCACTGGAGGGCATGCTGGACGGGATACAGTCCATGATGGAGGCCGAGGCGCACCGCCGGGGCCTGACCTATACGGTGGAAAAGGAGATCGTCCACAGCGATCTCACCGGCGACGGTATCCGCCTGCGCCAGGTGCTCACCAACCTGCTTTCCAACGCTTTC
This sequence comes from Anaerofilum hominis, assembly GCF_014287275.1. Lineage (GTDB taxonomy): Bacteria > Bacillota > Clostridia > Oscillospirales > Ruminococcaceae > Pygmaiobacter > Pygmaiobacter hominis. The sequence continues at coordinate 1,092,206 of NZ_JACONZ010000001.1, read as the reverse complement.
AAATTCACCCCGGAGGGCGGTTCGGTGCGTCTGCAGGTGACGGAGCAGGCGGGGGACGGCGGACAGGCCGTTTTCACTTTCCGGGTGACCGACACCGGTATCGGGATCGAGCCGGGGGACCACAAGCGCATTTTTGAGAGCTTTGAGCAGGTGGGCCCCAGCCGCGCCAAAAGCCAGGGCACCGGCCTGGGCCTGCCCATCAGCAGAAGCATCGTGCAGATGATGGGCGGCGAGCTGCAGGTCGACAGCAGCCCCGGGCGCGGCAGCGAGTTCTGGTTCACCGTCGCCCTGCCCCTGGGCTGCCCGGGCCGGGACGATGCGGACGGGCCGGACAGGCGCCGGCCAGAGGAACAGCTGCTGGATGGCGTCACGATCCTGCTGGCAGAGGACAACGACCTCAACGCCGAGATCGCAGCCCAGCTTTTGGAGCTGCAGGGCGCGCAGGTGTGCCGGTGCGAGAACGGCCGGCAGGCGGTGGACCAGTTCGCCGGCAGCGGGCCGGGCGCGTTTCAGGCCGTGCTGATGGATATCCAGATGCCCGAGATGAACGGCCTGCAGGCCGCCCGGGCCATCCGGGCGCTGGAACGGCCGGACGCGGCGTCGGTGCCCATTGTCGCCATGACGGCGAACACTTTTAAAGAGGATGTGGACGCGGCCATGGACGCCGGCATGAACGGCTTTCTCCCCAAACCGCTGGACGTGGACGCCCTCTATCGCCTGCTGCACGATCTGCTGCGGGGCGGCGCTTCCCGCTGAAAATGCGGCGGGTAGCGGGTAAAGCCCGGGGGCGGCGCGTCCCGCCCGGCCCGGCATCCTTTGTCCGCCTCCCGCGGATAGGCGATAAAAGATACCGCAGACGCGCGCAGCAGCGGTGTGCAGCCGGCTTCCCGCCGCCGCTGTGTGTGGAGCGTATGAAGTAAAAAACAGAGCCGTTTGTGCGGCTCTGTTTTTTTATCGGATATCCTTTGCGGGGGACAGAGGTCCCGGCGGCCCTGCCTTTTGCCCCGGGCGGCCGACCAACGCGGCGGCCCGGCGGCCCGGCCTAAACGCGGCCGTCGTCGTTATAATCGTACCGCAGCAGCGCGCGCGTCTTTTGCTGCAGCTTTTTCAGTTTTTTGCGGGTCTCGAGAAATTCTTTTTGCACGTCCATCGGGCCCTCGCCGCGCGCACATTCCAAAGTGGCCTCATAGAAATAAAGCCCCGCGAGAAGCAGCCTCAATTCATTTCTGCAAAAGCCGCCCGACAGCTCCATCAGCTCTTTTTCGGCACAGCGTTTGTCGTATTCCAGCCTGCGGCGTCTACGCACGGCCCGGTAGTAGATCTGGCGGGCCCACGAGGGGGACACGCCCAGCGTCTGCCCTATTGCCTTATAGGTCATCTTTTGCTGTTCCCGCATGTCCAGCAATTCGCGGTCCTGCTCTGACAGCTCGGTGTTCATGGAAAACTCCTTTCTTTTGCTGGTAGTCAAGATTGATTGCTTTTAAAAAAGAAATAAAATTTTTTTAGCTAGCCCGTTTTAAATAGCTATTATAAGCTAGCTATACTGGGAACTATTTTACTGTAACTAGCTGATATAATCAAGCTAAATTAAGCTAGTTTAGGTAGAGGGGTATTCTTATGTATGGCAAGTTGATTCTCGACGTGCCGGTTGGAGAGAAGTTAAAGCAATATAGGGCAAAGCGGGGATGGACTCAGGTAGAGGTAGTGCGCAGAGCCAATTTGTACGGCAGTTCTCTGACAGAATCAGGCTATGCCAAGTTGGAGCAGGGAAACCGCAATATTCTCTTTTCTGATTTGATTATTCTCAAGTTGGTTTTAAACTTTAGTTATGAAGATCTTTTTGGAGATTTTGAAAAGGCGCTTGCTGATTCCGTAAAGTGATTGGAGGAAACCATCTCCAAGACGCGTCAAAGCGGGATGCAAACTTGAAAAGAGGGCCCGGCGTTGGTATAATAGACTGACGTCAGGCCTTTTTATTTGAAATGAGATCAAAGGAGAACAGCTCCATGAAAATTCTTGCAGTGGATTACGGCGACGCCCGCACCGGCCTTGCCATGTGCGACAGGACCGAGTTTTTGGCCTCTCCCATCGGCATTATTGAGGAAAAATCCATGCCCAAGGTGGCGGAAAAGATCGTCTATGCAGCGCGGGAGTACGAGGCGCAGATGATCGTCATCGGCCTGCCGCTGAACATGGACGGCTCAGAGGGCCCGCGGGCGGAAAAGACCCGCAAGCTGGCGGGGGTGCTGCACAATATTTTGCCCCTGCCCATCGAGCTGTGGGACGAGCGCAGCAGCACCGTGAGCGCGGCGAACATCCTGTCCGATAACGGCACCTACGGCAAAAAGCGCAAAGAGGTGCTGGACGCGGTGGCGGCCACGGTGATACTGGAAAGCTATATGGCGTTCAGGGCCAACCAGAAAAAGCAGCAGAACTGAATCCGGACCGGAAAAAATACAAAAGGACCGCTGGACGGCAAAGCCGCCCGTGAGCCGCTCTCAAAGCGGCTTTCGGACGGCTCTGTCTGTGTTTTGGCGGCCGCGGGAGGAAAAAACATGACCAATGGATTGAAAATTCGCGAAGCGGAGCCGAAAGACGTGGGGCAGGTGCTGGAATTTATCCGGGCGCTCGCCCAGTATGAAAAGATGGAGGATCAGGTGGCTGCCACCGAGGACGGGCTGCGCGAGGCAATGTTCGGCCGCGGCTGCGCGCAGGCGCTGATCGCGGAGGAGGACGGCGTGCCGGTGGGCTTTGCGCTGTATTTTTACAATTTTTCGACCTTTCTCGGGCACGAGGGGCTTTATCTGGAGGACCTGTTCGTGCTGCCGCAGCACCGGGGCAAGGGGTACGGCAAGGCGCTGTTCCGCGCCCTGGCGCAGGTGGCCCAAAAGCGGGGCTGCGGCCGCTTTGAGTGGTCCTGCCTCAACTGGAACACCCCGTCCATCGGTTTTTACCGCTCGCTGGGGGCTGTGCCCATGGACGAGTGGACCGTTTACCGCCTGACCGCGCCCGAGATCGCGGCGCTGGCCGAAAGCTGACCGCCCGCCGGGGTTGGCGGTGCGCCCGGCGGGACGAAAGCCGCCGCGCCCCGTGGGGGGCCATGGGCCGCTGGGCGGCATCCTGCCCGCAGGGCCTGCGGCGGCAAGACAAAACAAAAGGGGCAAAACGCGTGCGGTGCACGGGCGTTTTGCCCCTTTTGTTGTTGTTGTTGTTGTTGTTGCGGAAGCCAGCGGCTATGGCGGTGGAGTTCGCGTAAAAAAGCTTTAGTTTCCAGCGTCGGGTGAAGAGAGCCCGCCGCAAACCATCCTGCAGAGATAGAATAGCGATCGGATAGAGGGATAATACGCCCATTTACGTGCCGCAGGGCAAGCGATGCGAGTGAAAGAAATTTCGTGCCTCTTTAGAGGATGGCCGGTAACAGGCCCTTGCAGGGCCAGCGCAAGTCACGGGCTCAGTCGGCGGTTTTGACTGCCGGGCTGCGGGAATAGTCCCTCGCGTCTTGCCGGGATGGAAAAATTTTTCGCGGGGAGGCGCCGAGGGGAGGCGAAAGGCGGGGGCCTCGCCGCAGCGACGAGCCTGATTTTTGCCGGGCGCCCCGTTTGCGGGCTGTAGAGCAGGCCGCACAGCGGGCGCAGCGGCGGAAAACGCCTTTCGCGGGCAAGCGCCTGCCCGCACCGCGCCGGTCCAGAGCCTTTTCCTGCCCTGCGGGTCTCGCCCCCCGAAAAAGCCGGTTTGAAACATAGAGCCCGCAGACCGGACGTCAAAGCCGGCAAGCGCCCCGCAGGGGGCGGCAGGCGCTTTGCACCGTGCTGCGGGCGGCTGGTCACTCCGCGGCGGCAAGGCGGCGCAGCAGCTCCACCGCCTTGTCCAGGCTCTGGCTGAAGTTGAGCTCGGTGGCGCCCGCCACATAGGTGTCGCATCGGCTGACCGGGATCAGCACCCGGGCCGCGGTGCTCTCGGCCACCGCGGCGGCCATGGCGGGGGAGAACTCCCCCATCATGCTGTTGGCCATCACGATGCCGATCGGCCCTGCGATCAGGTCCGCGTGCCGGCAGCCCACCAGAACGGCGTTTTCGCCGGTGGCCCCGGTGTCGGCCCCGGCCTTGAGCATGGCCGAGGTGGCCAGGGAGTTGGTGCCCACGGCGTGGAGCCGGACGGGCAGGCCCTCGCAGCGCAGGCGCTCGATCAGGGCGCGGCCGAAGCCGCCGCCCTGTCCGTCGATGACGAGAAGTGTTTTCATTGCGGGGAACATCCTTTCTTTTTTCAGGGGAAACGGCGGCCCTTACATCAGCGGGGCAAAAAAGCGGAACAGGATCTGCAGCAGCCGGCGGTGCCAGGAGGTGGCGTCCACCTCATCCAGCGTGACCTCGCGCCCGGCGGCAAAACAGCTTTCAATGTCGCCGCGCACGTCCTGCACGATCTCGCCGCCGTAAAAGGCGCAGCAGTTTTCAAAGTGCAGGTAAAGGCTGCGAAAATCCATGTTGGCGCTGCCGACCACCGCCACGGCGTCGTCGCTGACATACATTTTGGCGTGGATAAAGCCCGGCGTGTACTCGTAAATGCGCACCCCGGCCAGCAGCAGCTGCCGGTAGTAGCTGCGGGTGAGGATATAGACGTAGGGCTTGTCCGGGATGCCGGGGGTGACGATGCGCACGTCCACGCCGCTTTTGGCCGCCAGAGAAAGGGCGGACTGCAGCTCGTAATCGATCACCAGATAGGGCGAGGTGATGTACACATAGCGCTGGGCCCGGTTGATGATGTTGAGATAGGCGGATTCCGACACGTTTTCCCCATCCAGCGGGGTGTCGGCATAGGGCTGCACGAAACCGTCGGTGGGGTGGATGCGGCTTGGCAGATAAGAGGCGTAATCCGGCACTTCGCCCCGCACGAAACTCCACATTTTGAAAAAGGTGACGGTCAGGGAATACACCGCCGGCCCCTTGAGCACGAACGCGGTGTCTTTCCAATAACCGCAGCGGTCCTTGGCGTTGATGTATTCGTCGGCAAAGTTGAGCCCGCCGGTAAAGCCCACCTCGCCGTCGATGACGCAGATCTTGCGGTGGTCGCGGTGGTTGAGAAAGATATATTGGCTGATGTGGGAGGTCAGGTGAAGCGGGTTGAAGACCTCGGCCTTGATGCCGTAAGCGCGCAGCGTCTGCTCGTAGTCCTCGGGCAGGGTGAACAGGCTGCCGAAGCCGTCCCAGATCACCCGCACGTCCACGCCCTCCTCCGCCTTGCGGCGCAGCACCTCCAGCGTGGCGTCCCACATCTTGCCCGGCTCCAGGATGAAATACTCCATAAAAATACAGCGGCGGGCCTTTTCCAGCTCAGGCAAAAAGTAGGCGAAAAATTCTTCCCCGCTGGGGAAATACCGGCAGGCGGTGTCGCAGTACAGCGGGGCCGCCGCGTTGCGGTAGAGATATTCCGCCTGGCGGGACAGGGTCACGTCCGCTTTTTCCAGCACCTCGAACAGCATGGGCTGGGGCACCATGGCCCGCGCAGACTGTTCCTCGATTTCGGCAAAGGCGCGGGCGGTCTTGGGCGACAGGCGCTGGTTGCCCCACAGCAGGTACATCACCGCGCCCGTGATGGGCAGCACCACGGTGATGATGACCCACATCACCTTGTAAGAGGGGTTGAGATCGTCCTTTTCAAACACAAACACCAGCACCAGCACGCTGAGGATGATCATGATGGCATAGGTATAAGGTCCGATATTGCTGAACTGCCAGATCAGAAAAAAGAACGCCCCGATCTGCAGCAGCGCCAGCAGCGCAAAGAGCAGGCTGCGGCTGGTCAGGATCTTTAAAAAACGTTTCAGCGCCCATACCCCCTTTCAGCGGGAACAAAAAATCATGCGGCCGCGGGCATGCGGCGGCAAAAATAAGGCTTGCAGCGGAAAAAAGCAGGGCCTGCCGCCGGCCGCGGTACCGGCGGTGCGCGCAAAGCACGGCTTCCCGCCTGGCGGCCGGAGCTTTGGGCCTGCCCCGGACAAGCCGGGAAAACGTCCGCGCCCGCGCCCGCACCGCCGCGCGCCCGAAAAGCAGCGCGCGCAAAACGATCGCCCTGCGGCTATTTTACCATGATGCCCCATGTTTGTACAGAAAATGCCCGGCCGGGGAGAGGAAGCCCCGGCCGGGCATAAAAAATAGCCTTTGGCTATTTTTTCGGCTATCCGCCCGGTTGCCGCGCGAGCGGCGAGGGCGGGGCCATTAAGATAAGTTTTTTTATTGCGGAGCAATAAAAAATAGCCGCACAGCGGCTATTTTTTTGGCCAATGCCCCGCTTGTCCCGCAGGGACGGGGCGGGCCGTCAAGACAAACTGTTTTTTATTGGTTAGGGAAACCACGGGCTATGCCGGTGGAGGTGCTGGCAAAAAAGCTTTAGCTTCAAGTATCGAGCGAAGCGAGTTTACTAATATAGCAACCTACCGCGCAGCAACGGCTTAGGGAGATGCGCTTGTGACTGTTTACGGAAGACGGAGCAGTTGATGCAAAAGAAAGATAATTATAAGAAGAATATCCCCAGCGCCCAAAATCTATCCATAGAATCCATCAATCAAAAACTCCGTGTCCTCCGGCAAGATTTGAGGATGTGCGCATAGATAGAGGCCGACATCCCTACCATGGAAGAAAAGAGGGGCAACCCTTACCCAAAGCAGAAGATATAGGCGCACCCCAAGACGCGCCCCAGAACCCATGCGTACCGACGTTAGGGGTGTTTGCCCCAGCGGGCCGGTGTAGCGGAGTGGCGGTAGTCAAGGGCAAATGCCGGGATCTCCCGGCACTCCTCACTTTGAGAGAGCGCACCTCCCTGGACGTGACTGCTCCCGTCAGTGGCAACACACTCCCGCACGCTCCACGTCATTCACCTTAGACAACAACTCCCACCGCCCTTGTGGCGGCGAACAAAGGGGGAGTCTGCCATCCAGCAGGCTCTCCCTTTGTAATCTCTTACTCTCGAATTGCGTCCTAAGTTGGGACGCTTTGGCGAATTGAGTCTCAATTTGAGACATATTTTACGTAGTATCAATTATGAGTTTATCATTGAGAGTTAAGATTCCTTATGGTAAAATATATTTATATTATAAGGAAATGGGGCGAAAGCAGTGATAACTTCTGTAAGCCTAAATAGATTCAAGAAATTTAAAGAGGGAACTATTTATTTAAAACCGTTTTCCATCTTAATGGGTGAAAATAGCTGTGGAAAAACTACGATATTACAGGCGATTAATTTAGCCTTAAGTACATTTTCAGGTAGCGAGCTTATATATAATCGTAATGGGTCTACACAGGTTAGGTCTAAGGGAGTTGGCGCAACTATTCTTCCGGGAATTAATATTTCGGATTTTAGAGAACTATATTATGCTAAAGTTTCCCGTCAAGGTCGTCAAGTAAAAATTGATGATTCCAAAATGGGAGCTCAAATAGCATTGGTTGATGAACTCAAAAACGTTTATAGACTACAAGTATCTTCTTTATTTGGAGGATATAATTTAAAGTGTTTATCAACGCCCCAAGAATTATCCCACAGCCCATCTATGCATCAATATTCGCCTTTATTTATTTCTGGTTTTGTCGGATTGCAAGAAACGGAACAACGATCATTTCCAGTTACAATCCGTCATCATCTGTCTTCCGGCAATGTGAGTTCGGTAATACGGAATTTAGTTTTAGACCTTAAAAAAAGCAACCCAAATAATTATCAACTACTTAGTGATAGATTAGTTCGAGACTTTGGATTCCATTTGGATGCTATAGAGTTTAACGAGCAAAAAGATGAATATGTTAAAGCTTTTTATCGAGAGAATTGTGAAGACCGACGCCTATCTCTAGATTTTAATTCATCTGGTAGTGGGTATATGCAGATATTGCAAATACTAGCTCCCATTTATACTGTATGCCCAACATCATGTAAAGTAGTTCTACTAGATGAGCCAGATGCTCATTTGCATCCAAATATGCAAATAGCGTTAGCACGTTCACTTAAAAGGATACAGAAAGAATTAAATATTCAAATACTAATTTCAACACACTCTCCAGCTATTATAAAAACTGCACAGCCTACGGAAGTAATTCCTATCTCAACATCGAATTTAGTTAGCAAACCATTAACCACTGAAACGGAAGTTGTTGAAAGTATTTCTCAATTAGATAATTATGAATTGGCAAAATCTGTAATTAGTGGTAAGATGGTTTTTATAGAAGATGCCAATACAGAAATTATCGAGGTCTTTGATAAGGTTGCTGATACCAAAGTATTCTTTGGTGCTAATACAGTATCAGTGCATACTGGGAGGGGAAAAGATGATAAAATACCTTTTTTGATTAAGCCTTTACTAAAAGAATTTTTAGGAAAAGATATTGAAATTTACTTTATACGCGATAGTGATGGGATAGATAATAGCTGGAGAGATGGTTTAGAAGAATACGCAAAAAAGAAAGATATAAATTTACATCTTTTGGAGCGCTATGAAATTGAAAATTATATTCTTAGCCCATCTTTAATTAGACGTGCTTTAGAAAAAAAGTATCCCTTAAAAGAACTACCTAGTGTAGAGGATATAGAGCGAAATATAGTAGAATATCTGAGAGCCACCGTCATAATGGCAAGATACAAATATGATGATAATTTAGAGGATAGTATTTTCAAAACAGCAATGCTTTTATCCAAACAAGAATATCGAAATATTAGTACTGTAAAAAGTGAGGCAGAAAATATACGTGGAACCTATGAAAACTTTACATCTTTTGATAATCTTATTAAAATAGGTATGGGAAAAGAGGCATTGTCACTTCTTTTCAGATGGCTAAATGAGGATTTAAAACTAAACTTTTGCAAAGAAGATATATTCGATGTACTACAGCTCGAAGATATTCCGAATGAGATAATAGAGCTCCTAAAACAGCTACATTCAGAAATATTGACTAATACGGATATTGATCTGCTCCCAGAATTCATCAGTGATGATGCTCCAGCAGATATGGATGCTCAAGACTTAGCAATAGATGAAATAGTTCAATTAACAATTAAACTTTAACATTGTGCACGCTATGGTATTATAAAACAAGCTCCCTCGTTACACAAACGAGGGAGCTTGTTTTATTCAGCAATTTTTAGGCAAGCAGCGCAAATATATTTTCCGTGGAGAAGTGGCCTCAGATTCTCTATAGTCTGGCAGCAAATACACGACGGTCACTCTTTTTTAAAACAAGGGTTTGGGGATTTTCATCCAGATAGAATCCGACGGAACCTTCTTCCGCAAGGGCAGTGCACGCCGCACCTCAATCGGAAGTACCACCCGGCCAAGCTCGTCGATTTTTCTGGTAATGCCTAAGTCTTTCCTGTTCCATGCCTCCAACTTAATTTAGGCTCCCTGTTGGCAAATGTCATTTCCAAGTGGAAACAGGGAATCCCTGTAATAAAATGGATAGTACCACAATTCCAGAAAATAGTTAAGTGTGACCTAGAATATAGTTTGTTCAACACCACATACTCCCACTATACTCTGTACTTAGAGGGGGTTGTGGTATGATCGATACAAAAGGAATTGGACGCCGCATACAGAAACTTCGTAAAGAAAAGGGAGTGACACAGGAATAGGTCGCGGAGATATGGGATATGAGCGTTAACTATCTTTCCAACATTGAAACAGGACGCGATATTTGCTCAACAGTTCTTTTGCTAGGAATTGCGAACTTATTAAACACCAGCATAGATTATATTCTCGGTGATAATCTTAACTACAATAAAATGAACCATACGACAGGGGAACAACACGCTTGACTCATTCATGAAGTCGGAGCAATGACAGAGGATGAGTGTACACATTTGTAAAATACATTTCTCTTATGAAAGAAACAACACCGTATCAGAATCCATACCAGAATGAGCCTAAAAAGCAATAGAACAGGGTGTTACTCAATGAGAGCAACACCCTGTCTAAAGTCTTGAAATTACTGCATTTCATCAATTTTAGTCTCGCTGTGTTTCCGCCGGTAGGTTTATGGGGTTCAAGAGATCATTATGAAAAAAACAGAACCAGCCGCGACTCTTTCCGAAGATGTCGCGGCTGGTTTTTGTACCCTTATTTTTACCCTTTACACAAAATATTTTTTTGGTAGGCTATCACATTTTGCTATCAAGCAGCTCTGCAAACCATGGGGACACAAAACACAGCGACATTACACATTTACACAATTTGAACACCGATTGGGAATTCAGTACATCTTTAGATGCCCGCCGGTACAATGCCCTTTTAAGGCTTAATCAAGCCTCCGCCTTAGCCGGAGGTCATAACTCTTGTGAAAAAGCGCGCGCTCAGCCCGCAGCGGAGGAGGCGGCCGCCTCGTCGTAGGTGGAAATGGTGACGCTGTTGATGACCACGTCCTTTTTGGGCTTGTCGTTTTCTCCCTCCACGTCTACCCCGGCGATCTTTTCCACCACGTCCATGCCGCTGTACACCTGGCCGAACACCGTGTGCTTGTGGTCCAGATAAGGCACGCCGCCGGCCTGCTGATAGGCGCTGATGACCTCGCTGCGCCAGCCGGCCTCTTCCATCTGGCCCCCCAGCTTGGCTGACACCGAGTCGGCGGGGGTGGCCACGATGAAAAACTGGCTGCCGTTGGTGTTCTCGCCGCTGTTCGCCATCGAGAGGGCGCCGGTGTAGTTGTGGAGCGCGTCGGAGAACTCGTCCGCAAACGGGTCGCCCCAGATGCTCTCACCGCCCATGCCGGTGCCCGTGGGGTCGCCGCCCTGGATCACAAAATCCTTGACGACCCGGTGGAACGTGACCCCGTCGTAATAGCCGTCCTGGGCGTGAGTGACAAAATTTTCCACCGCGCGGGGCGCGATACTGGGGAAAAGGACCGCCCGGATGGTGCCCATATTGGTGTCGATGACCGCGACCGTATCGCCGGTTTGGGGAGAGGTGAACTGAAGCTCTCCGCTGTCGATCTTTTCAGGGGAGGAGGAAGCCGCCCCGCCGCAGCCGCACAGCAGCCCGCCGGCGACGACGGTGACGCAAAGGATGGAAAACGCTTTTTTGAACAAATGACCGCCTCCAAAAAACAATACCGCGGCAGGGCCGCGAGGCTGCAGAAAACAGCCGCTACGCGATTTATTATAGTATAAGGGTGCCCGAAAAAAGTGAACTGCCTGTTAATTTTTCCACTGGCTGCGGGGCATGGATAACGCCGCCTGTCCGGGTCAAAATAACCGGGGATTTCCCCTTGACAGCAGCCCCCGTTTTGGGCTATCCTTTTAAAGGAAGAGGACAGGCGGCACCAAAATGATCAAAAATAAAAATTCGTCCGTACCGGCAGGCCCTGGGCCTGCGCTGCGGGCGCTGCAAGGGAAAAACAGCGGCAAAGCGTGTGCGGGGCCGCGCCCGGAAAGGCGGAACCTGATGGAAGATAACGCGCCCGATATCCTGACGCTGGAGGACGAGGCCGGCCAGGAGCATGTGTTCGAGGTCATCGACGCGGTCGATTTTGAGGACCGCCGCTATCTCGCCGTGGTGCCCTATATCGAGACCGAAGAGGACGCCGAGGCCGCCCTGGCCGAGGACGCGGACCTCATCATCATGCGGGTCGGCGAAGAGGACGGTGAAGAATTTCTCGATATCGTCGAGGACGACGAGGAGTTTTACAACGTGGGTGAAGTTTTTGCCAAACGCCTGTCAGAGCTTTACGATATCGAGGGCGGGGACGGCGGCCCGGTCTCCTGAAAAAAGTTAAATGGAAGCCCCTGCGCTGTGCGATTTGTTGCAGCCTTTTATAATCCGACAAGTTAAGTTAAAAGGGAGCTTTTGTCCGGCGGCGGATTGCAGACCTCCCTGCGTTGCAGGAAGAAGGGAGCGTGAACCCGCAGGCGGGGCACCCACCTGTCATATTGAGAGACGGGTTTTAACTTGGCCGCAGACGGCAGGGCAGGGCTTTTGGGCAGAAAAGGCGGAGAGGGAGACCTCTCCGCTTTTGGTTTGTCCCGGCGCGCAGCCGCCGGGCTTGCGCGTCCCGGCGCGGTGTGCTATGCTCAAGAGAAACAAGGCGCCTTTTGCCGGGCCGGCAGGGCGCGCAGAGGGGAGGAAAAGCGGAATGGCTGCCCGCAGAGACCGCACGGCCCAACCAGATCGAATGAAAAAAATTTGGTTGGGAGAATAAAAAATGAAAGAAAACAGATACGACGACGAAGTCTTTTTTGAAAAATACAGCGAGATGCCCCGCTCAAAAGAGGGGCTTGCCGCGGCGGGCGAGTGGGACACCCTGCGGCAGCTGCTGCCGGATTTTACCGGCAAACGGGTGCTGGACCTGGGCTGCGGCTACGGCTGGCACTGCGTCTATGCGGCGCAGCGGGGCGCGGCCTCGGTGGTGGGGGTCGATCTCTCGCAGCGCATGCTGGAGGAAGCCCGCGCCAGGACGGACAGCCCCAGGGTGCGGTACCTGCGGGCGGCCATGGAGGACGTGGAGTTCCCCGACGGGAGCTTTGATGTGGTGCTCAGCTCGCTGGCGCTGCACTATGTGGGATCCTTTGAGGCCGTTGTGCAGAAAGTGAACCGCTTTTTAAAGCCGGGCGGCAGCTTTGTGTTCTCGGCCGAGCATCCGGTGTTTACCGCCTGCGGCCCTCAGGACTGGCTGTACGACGCGGAGGGGAAGATCGTCTGCTTCCCCGTGGACAACTATTATTATGAAGGGCGGCGGACGGCCCATTTTCTGGGCGAAGAGGTGGTCAAATACCACAGGACGCTGACCACCTACCTGAACGGCCTGCTGGCAGGCGGGTTTGAGCTGAAAAGCGTTGTGGAGCCCCAGCCGCCCCAGCGGCTGCTGGACACAGTGCCCGGCATGCGGGACGAGCTGCGGCGGCCGATGATGCTCATCGTTTCAGCGGTCAAAAAGTAAGCCGCCCGCGGTCAGTGCCCCGGCATGGGTCGGTGCCCTGGAGCATGGCCCCGCCCGCGCCCCGTTCAGGGCAGATGCAGCGGCTGCGGATAAGAGAAAAAACGGCACCGCAGACAGCCTGACCGCGCCCCGCGCGGGCAGAAACAGCGGCCGCCCTGCGCCCTGGGGCCCGGCTGCGCCGTCGGCCCTTTGCGCGGGCGCCGGACAACAAAAAGGAACGGGCCGCCCCACGGCGGCCCGTTCCTTTTTTCTTTGGGGATATGATGCGGCCTTGCGGCTGCGCACAGCCGGGCGGCCCTTGCCCGGGCGGCGCGGTCAGCGGCCCGGAGAGCCCGCCGCCGGCAGCCGGACGGTTTCGCAGTCAGCGGCCCGGAGGCTCCGCGGCCAATAGCCGGCGGCCCCGGCCGCCCGTAACCGGGAGGCCCGCGGTCAACAGTCAGCAGCCCGGAGGTCCCGCCGCCAATAGCCCGGAGGTCCCCCTGCGGGCAGCCGGGAAGCCCGGCCATCAGTAACCCAGAGGCTCAGCCACCAGGATGACCTTGATGCGCCCTTTGACCCGCTGCTTTTGATGGATGACCGTGGTGCAGCAGATGCGCCCGTCGCCCTTGCAGTCGGCGCATTGGCCGGTGGCGGCGCAGGGGGTGGCACAGCCCAGCCGCTTGCAGTTGGCGGGCGCGGCGATCTCCCTGACCCTGCGCCCGGCCTCCTCCAAATCGCGCACGATCTTGTTGGCGCCCACCACCAGGATGACGCTTTTGGGGCCGAAGGTCATGGCGGCCACCCGGTTGGAGTTGCCGTCCACGTTGTACAGCTCGCCGTTTTCGGTCACCGCGTTGCTGCTGCACAGATAGGCGTCGGCAAAAAAACTCTGCCGGAACAGCTCTTCCTGCTGCTCCCGGGTCAGCCCCGGGGCATAGCGGTCGAGAAAACGGTACCCGCCGCCGCGCAGCAGCTCCAGAATGCCGCATTCGTCCAGCGAAACGCTGCCGCCCACCGAAACGGTGTCCCCCTCCTGCAGCAGGCTTTTCACCAGGGCCGCCGCTCCGGCGCGGTCATCGGCGAGGTAGGCTTCCATGTTGTTGCGGCGCAGCGCCTCGGCGGTGCGCTCCATCCGCTGCCGGGTCACGGCATTCAGGGCTTCGTTCATCGTGTTTTCCTCCCTTTGTTTTCAAGGCCGGTTGCCGGACGTGCCTTTCGCAGCCGGTGAAAGCGGCCGGGGCCGCGGCTGCCGCCCGCGCCGCTTTGTGCCCCGCAGCGGCCGGTCCCAGGGCGTTTTTTGCCCCGCAGCGCCGCTGTCAGACGGCTTTCCCGGCCGGGTGCAAAGGCGTCCGGCGGCCGGTGTTTGAGCTTATGATAATACGCCGGCGGCAAAAAGACAAGCAAACGCGGTGAAAGCTGCGTCCGGCCGCTTTTGGGAAAGGGGCGCGGTCACCGCTGCTGCGGCCCGTTTCCCCGCCTTTTGGCAAAAAACGTTGATTAGCCGCTGGCCGGATGGTATAATAATCAGGATAAAGATCCGCCGCGGGGCGGGTCAAAGCGAACTGGGCGCGGGCGCTCTCCCGCGCGGATGGAGACAAATGCAAAAACAGAAAGTCACCGCCTGTATCGTCACCTACGGCGGTTTTGAAGAGGCGGCGCAGGGGGCCGAGTCCCTGCTGCGCTGCACCCGCGGGGTCGATCTGACCCTTTATCTGGTGGACAACGCCTCCCCCGACGGCACGGGGGAAAAACTGGCGCAGCGGTTTGCGGGCGCGCAGGGCGTCGAGGTGATCGAGCTGGCGGAAAACAAGGGCTTCGGCGGTGGCCACAATGCGGTGCTGGAGCGGCTGGACAGCGTGTATCATGTGGTGGTCAACCCGGACGTCGTGCTGAAAGAGGACGCCGTCAGCGCGCTGTGCGGCTATCTGGACAAGCACCCGGACGTGGTGATGGCCACGCCGCGGCTGCGCTTCCCCGACGGACGGGAACAGCACGTGGCCAAGCGCCGTCCCACCCTGATGGCGCTGCTGGGTCGGCAGCTGCCGCTGCGCTTTCTCAAAAAATATGAGGACCACTACCTGATGCTGGATGAGGATCTCTCCACTGAAAAAGACGTGCAGTTCTGTTCCGGCTGCTTTTTCGTCATCCGCACCGAGGCGTTTCAAAAGCTGGGCGGTTTTGACCGCCGCTATTTCATGTATGTGGAGGACGCGGACCTCACGCAGGAGGCGCTGCGGCTGGGCCGGGTGGTGTACTGGCCGGGGACGCAGGTCGTCCACGCCTGGCACCGCAGCCCCTCGCGGCACCTTTCCAGCTTTTTTCAGCAGCTCAGGTCGATGGGGATCTATTTCAAAAAATGGGGGTTCCGCTGGGGCTTTTCCCTGCGGGAGCCGCCCCCGAAAGAAAAAGGATAAACAAGTAAAGGAGCGCTTTGCATGAAAGGGATCGTACTTGCCGGCGGGGCGGGCACCCGCCTGTACCCGCTGACCATGGTGACCAGCAAGCAGCTGCTGCCGGTCTATGACAAGCCGATGATTTACTACCCGCTCTCCACACTGATGCTGGCGGGCATCCGGGAGATCCTCATCATCTCCACGCCCGAGGATACCCCCCGCTTTGAGCACCTGCTGGGCGACGGCAGCGATTTCGGCCTCTCCCTCTCCTATAAGGTGCAGCCCTCGCCGGACGGGCTGGCCCAGGCTTTCCTGCTGGGCGAGGAGTTTATCGGCGGCGAGCCCTGCGCCATGGTGCTGGGCGACAACATCTTTTACGGCAACGGCTTCGGCGACCTGCTGCGCGCGGCGGTGAAAAACGCCGAGAGCGGCCGGGCCACCATCTTCGGCTACTACGTCAACGACCCCGAGCGGTTCGGCATCGCGGAGTTCGACGAGAACGGAAAGGTCCTCTCGGTGGAGGAAAAGCCCGCCTGTCCCAAATCGAACTACGCCATCACCGGCCTGTATTTTTATGACCGCCGGGTGGTGGAGCTGGCAAAGCAGGTGCGGCCCTCTGCGCGCGGGGAACTGGAGATCACCAGCCTGAACGACCTGTATCTGCAGGACGGCACGCTGGACCTGCAGCGGCTGGGGCGCGGCTATGCCTGGCTGGACACCGGCACCATGGACAGCCTGGTGGAGGCGGCCGACTTTGTGCGCATGATCGAAAAACGGCAGAGCATCAAGATATCCGCGCCGGAGGAGATCGCCTATAAAAACGGCTGGATCAGCAGGGAAAAGCTGCTGGGATCGGCCGAGCGGTACGGCAAGTCGCCCTACGGCGAGCATCTGAAGCGGGTGGCCGAGGGGAAGATCCTCTATTAAAAACAGGGCCCAAAGCGGGGCCCGGATGAAGAGACATGAGCCGGACCGCAGGTTTTGGCGCGGCGCGGGTGCGGGCGGGCGGCGCAGTCCGCACAGGACCGCGCCCTCTGATCTCTGCCTTTGCGCCGCCGCTTTCCCAAATTGCGGGACCCTGCGGCGCAAAGGCAGAAAAAGCCGTTTGGGCTGCCCTGTGGGGGACGCCCAGCGGCCAAGATGGGCACGGCGGGGCAGGCGGGCAAACAAGGCGGGTTTTGCGCCGCCGCAGTATGCGGCGCATGCCAAGCAGCCGCTGCGGGCATCCGGCCCGGGGCGGGCAAGGCGGTCTGCAGAGCGCTGTACTTTTTTGCGAAGCCCAGTCTTGCAGGGCATGTGCGGCCGCCGCTTCGCCCCTGCGCGGGTGGGCGGACCCCCCATGCGGCCTGATTGCCCTTTTTGCGATCATGTTTTCTTGTGCGGGTCCGGCCGGGCCAGGGAAGGACGTTGAATATGAAAATTCTGATCAGCGGTTCCAAAGGGCAGCTCGGCACCGAGCTGCAGCGGATGCTGGGGGCAGGGCAAAGCGAGCTGGGCCCGCTGCCCGGCGAGGTGCAGGGCGCGGCGGTGGCCTGCTATGACGTCGACACGCTGGATATCACCGATCTTGCGGCGGTGCGGCGGGTGTTCGCCGCCGAGCAGCCGGACGTGGTGATCAACTGCTCGGCTTTTACCAACGTGGACGGCTGCGAGCGGGAGACCGACGCGGCGTTCCGGGTGAACGCGCTGGGGCCGCGCAACCTGGCCATGGCCGCGGCGGAGATCGGGGCCAAGCTGGCGCACGTCTCCACCGACTATGTGTTCAGCGGCGCACCCAACGGCGGGGTGCCGCTGGACGAGACGGCGCTGCCCGCGCCGGTCTCCGCCTACGGCAGCACCAAGCTGCTGGGGGAAGCGTATGTGCGCCAGTTCTGCCCGCGCAGTTTTATCCTGCGCACGGCCTGGCTGTACAGCTATACGGGCAAAAATTTTGTCTTTACCATGATGAACGTGGGCAGAAAGACCGGCGCGCTGACGGTGGTCAGCGACCAGCTGGGCAACCCCACCAACGCGGTGGACCTGGGGCATCATATCCTGAAGCTCGCCGTCACCGAGCAGTACGGCCTTTACCACTGTACGGGCAGCGGCGTGTGCAGCTGGTATGAGTTTGCCTGCGAGATCATCCGGCTGTCCGGCACGCCGGCCGTGGTGACCCCCTGCACCAGCGACGAATACGCGGCGGCCCACCCGGAGGCGGCCCGCCGCCCGGCCTGGTCGGCGCTGGACAACCGCATGCTGCGCTGCACGGTGGGCGACGGCATGCGGGACTGGCGCGCAGCGCTGGAATGCTTTTTTACACACTATAATGCCAACGCGGAGGAAGCAAAATGAAAACTTATCTCGTCACCGGCGGCGCCGGGTTCATCGGCTCCAATTTCGTGCTTTACATGCTGAAAAAATACGACGATATCCGCATCGTCAACCTGGACAAGCTGACCTACGCCGGCAACCTGGAAAATCTCAAATCGGTGGAAAAGGACCCGCGCCACATCTTTGTGCAGGCGGATATCTGCGACCGGCAGGCCGTCAGCGCGCTGTTTGAGCAGTACGACGTGGACGTGGTGATCAACTTTGCGGCCGAAAGCCATGTCGACCGCAGCATCAAAAACCCCGAGATCTTTGTGGAGACCAACGTGGGCGGCACCGTGAACATGCTGCAGTGCGCCAAAAACGCCTGGGCCGAGGGCGAGGGCTTCAAGGCCGGAAAGAAATACCTGCAGGTGTCCACCGACGAGGTCTACGGCTCGCTGGGGGAGACCGGCTATTTCACCGAGTCCACCCCGCTTTGCCCGCACAGCCCCTATTCCGCCAGCAAGGCCAGCGCGGACATGTTCGTGATGGCCTTTCACGACACCTATGGGCTGCCGGTGAACATCACCCGCTGCTCGAACAATTACGGGCCTTATCAGTTCCCCGAAAAGCTGATCCCGCTGATGATCAACAACGCCAAGACCCGCAAGCCGCTGCCGGTGTACGGCGACGGCATGAACGTGCGCGACTGGCTGTATGTGGAGGACCACTGCAAGGCCATCGACATGGTGGCGCAGGCCGGCCGTGACGGCGAGGTCTACAATGTGGGCGGCCACAACGAGCGGCCCAACATCTTCATCGTCAAAAAGATCATCTCCGCCCTGGCCGACAGGGTGGACCCGGCCATCGACGAGACCCTCATCAAGTACGTGGAGGACCGCAAGGGCCACGACCGCCGCTACGGCATCGACCCGCAGAAGATCCGGGACGAGCTGGGCTGGACGCCGGAGACCACCTTTGAAGTGGGCATTGAGAAGACCATCGACTGGTATCTGGCCAATGTGGAGTGGATGGAGCGCGTCACCAGCGGCGCCTATATGGACTACTACAGGGAAATGTACCAGAACAGATAGAGAAAAAAGCGGCCGCGCGGCCGTCATACCCGCAAAAGCGTCCCGGGGGATCTTCCTCCCGGGGCGCTTTTGTATAGAGCAGGGGACAGGTGTGCCCCGGGAAGAGGCTTTGGGTTGCCCCCAAAAGGGTCTGGGCCGGGACCCCGCCTGCTGTGTCGGGGCGGGGAAAACGGGACGTGCGCGGGCCCGGTCCTCCCCTGGCCGCAGTGTACCCCTCTCGGTCCGCCGCAGGGCCGGGAGGCAGGTGGGGACGCAGACGGGGACACAGCGCTGCGGGCAGATGCCACAGGCGCGCGCTGCCGCGGGGAGGGGACGGCCCCAAACCTCCGAAGCCCTTTCCGACCGCGGCCCCCAGCCGCTTCCCGCTCGTTGCCCCCCCCTTGGCCGCTTTCCGTTCGCTGCCCCAGACTCTTTCCGCTCGCTGCTTCTCGACTGGGTTCCGCTTGTTGCCCCCGGCCGTTTTCCATTCGCTGCCCCAGCCCTTTCCGCTCGCTGTTCCCGGCCGTTTTTCGCTCGTCGCCCCCCGGCCGTTTTTCGCCCGCTGCCCTCAGCCGCTTTCCGACCGCGGCCCCCCAGCCGCTTCCCAACTGGTTTCCACTCGCTGTCCCCAGCCTTTTTCCGCCCGCTGCTTCCGGCTGGTTTCCGGCCGCGGCCGGGGGGCGCTGCTTGCCCTGAACGGGGAATTTGATCTTTTTGACAAAGATCTCAAAAGAAATTTGTAAAAAAGTTCCTCATCTTCTCGTATTAATGGTTGACAAAAGAAAAAACGATTGTATTATTGTATTATGTTATTAATACATTGATACATAAAGCGAGACCCACACAGAAAGGGGGAGGGGCATTGCCCACACCGATCATTGAAATACGGGATCTGTACAAGATCTACAACCCCGGAGAAAACGAGGTGCGTGCCCTGGACGGCGTCAGCCTGCAGGTGTCCCAGGGGGAGTTCGTGGCCATTGTGGGACATTCGGGCAGCGGCAAATCCACGCTGATGAACATGATCGGCTGCCTGGATGTGCCCACGGCGGGCAGTTACCGGCTGAACGGACAGGATGTGAGCGAGCTGAGCGACAACGAGCTGTCCGAGATCCGCAACCGGGAGATCGGTTTCATCTTTCAAAGTTTTAACCTGATCAAAAACCTCAACGCGCTGGAAAATGTGGAGCTGCCCCTGATCTACCGGGGGCTGCCCGCGGGCAGGCGGCGGGAGCTGGCGGTCAGCGCCCTGGAGCGGGTGGGCCTGGCCGGGCGGATGGACCACCGGCCAAACCAGATGTCCGGCGGCCAGCAGCAGCGGGTGGCGGTGGCGCGGGCCATTGCAGCCCAGCCGCCGCTGATCCTGGCCGATGAGCCCACCGGCAACCTGGATACCAGGGCCGGGGCCCGGGTGTTCGAGATCATCCGCGGGCTGCAGGAAGAGGGCAACACGGTCGTGCTGATCACCCACGACGAGGGGCTGGCGAAAAAGGCCGGGCGCGTTGTGCGCATCACCGACGGCAGGATCGACGACGGGCAGGCGCCCGGGGGAAAGGAGATTTTTTGATGGCAAACGAAAAAAAAGACGGGGGACTGGCCGCGGTGCCGGCCGCCGTGGAAAAGACAGAACTGCTACAGCAGCAGGCGGCCGCCGGGCAGCCGCGCCCCAAAAAGAAGCGCAATGTGAAAAAGATCGTCCTGATCTCAGTGATCGCGGCCGCGGCAGGGCTGTTCGCGGTGAGCAGGGTCGCGGCGATGCTGCGCGGGCCGCTGCCTGTCTACGCCCCCACCCAGACCGTCGCCGCGGGCGACATCACCCAGACCCTGACCACCACCGGCACGCTGATCTCGGGCAGCAGGGTGGCCGTGCTCTCGCCGGTCTCCGCGCCGCTGAGCGAGGTGCTGGTGGAGCAGGGACAGATCGTCCGGGCTGGCGACCCGCTGTTCCGCTTTGACACCACGGCGCTGCAGCGCGCCTACCGGCAGGCGTCGGCGTCTTATGAGAGCGGCCAGCTGCAAAAGGGCGACGCCCTTGCCGCCAGCGATGAGGCGCAGGCGCAGTTCAACGACGCGGCCGCAAACCTCAACAATCTGGCCGTGCAGAAAGACCGCGTCGCGGCCGCGGTGAACAGCCTTTCTTCCCAGTACGGGGCGCTGACAGAAGAGGAAAAGAAAAGCGAGCAGGGGATAGAACTCGGCGCGGCCCTGGACGCGGCCCGGGCGGATCTCGCAAACCAGGAGCAGGCCCTCAGCGCGGCAAAAGCGGCTTACGACGCGGCGCAGAAAGGCGTGCTCTCCGACAGCGGCAGGCGGGAGCTGGAGCTGGCCCAGGTGCCCACGGCAGTCTCGGTAGAGGCGGCCCGGCAGGATCTGAACGCGGCGAAAGCGGGGCTTGACGCCCCCATCGGCGGCGTGGTGACCGGCCTGTCCGCGGTGCAGGGCGGCATGGCGGGGTCCTATACCGCCCTGTGCACGGTGGAGAGCCTGGAGGATGTGGACGTGGACATCGCGCTCTCCCGCTATGATCTGGAGAAAGTGCGGGTCGGGCAGAGCGCGACGGTCGTCACACTGGGGCGCGCCTATACCGGCAAGGTCTCCTCCATCGACGCCATGGCGACTGCAGGCGCGGGCGCCACCGGCACCGCCACCGCTTACGTCCACGCAAAGATCCATCTGGACGCCCCGGACGAAAATTTGAAGCTGGGCCTTGAGGCGAACGTGTCGATCCTCACCGGCGAGGCGAAAAACGTGCTCAGCCTGCCCCTGAGCGCGGTCAACACCGACGTGGACGGCCAGTTCTGCCTGGTGGTGGAAAACGGCGTCGCCGTGCGGCGTGAGGTGACCACCGGCCTGACCTCCGACACTGCCGTCGAGATCACCGGCGGGCTCTCTGCCGGAGACCTAGTGATCACCGACCCGCTGGGCATCAGCGAGGGCATGGCGGTCAGCGGCGACCCCGGGGCTGCGGCGCCTGCGATGGGCGGCGCTGCTGGCGGCGCCATCATGATCGGGTAAGGGGGCGCGCAGATGCGACAGATACGGGAATACGCCGTCATGGCGTTCCGCAATATCATGGGCAGCAAGACCCGCAGCCTGCTGACCATGCTGGGCATCATCATCGGCATCGGCTCGGTGATCATGGTGCTCTGCGTGGGCGGCGGCGGCCAGAAGATGATGAGCGACGAGCTGGGCGCGCTGGCCAGCGGCTCGGTCTATATCAGTGTCGGGGGGATGGACACGACCGAAAGCGACTATTTCAATGACGCGGACGTGGAGGCGATCCAGGGACTGGAGGGCGTGCGGGGCGTGACGATGGCCGGAGGGGCAAGCGGCACGGTGCGCGGCACCAAGGACCCGATCAGCGCCAACATTTCCGCGGGCAACGGGGATACCGCGATGGTCTTTCCCACCAAGCTGCAGGCGGGCCGCTTTTGGGACGCAGGCGATTATGAGGCGGCGCGGCGGGTGGTCACCATCGACTCCGACGGGGCCAAAGCCCTGTTTGGCACCGACAACGTGCTGGGCATGACGGTGGAGCTCACCGTGGGCGGCCGCACCTCCGATTTCACCATCGTGGGCATCAGCGAGAGCCAGGGCGGCTACAGCTACAACGGCAGGGTCACCGCGCAGATGACCGCACCCCTGTCCAGCCTGTCCACCCTCTCGGACGATGTGGGCGAGCCTTATTACCAGATCGCCCTGCTGGCCGAGGACCCGGCGGACAGCGTGCGGCTGGCCCGGCAGGTGGTGGGCCTGCTGGAGGGGCGGCACGGCAATGCGGGGCGCGAGTGTTACAGCATCATGGACGTGAGCCAGTACACCAGCCAGATCAACAGCGTCACCGGCACCTTTACCGGCATCATCGCGGCCATCGCGGGCATCAGCCTGCTGGTGGGGGGCATCGGCGTGATGAATATCATGCTGGTCTCGGTCACAGAGCGCACGCGGGAGATCGGCATCCGCAAGGCGCTGGGGGCCAAGACGGGCAGCATCACCTTCCAGTTCCTCATCGAGGCGGGCACCCTCACCTTGATCGGCGGCCTCATCGGCATCCTGCTGGGGATCTGGGGCGGCAATGCGCTGAGCGGCCTGATGGGGCTGCAGGGCTACGTGGCGCCCTCCACCATCTTCGCCATTGCCCTTTTCTCGGTGGGCATCGGCATCTTTTTCGGCATCTATCCGGCGCGCAAGGCGGCAAAGCTGTCGCCCATCGAGGCACTTCGCACCGAGTGAGCGCTGCATACGGACAGGGGCCCCCGCGGTCAGACTTTTGCTGACCGCGGGGGCCCCTCTGTGTTTTGCAGGCGCGCGGCGTCAGGCGGAAAAGGCGGCCCTCTCGCGCAAAAGCGCCTGCGGGTCCATCCCATAGACCTGCACGATCTCCAGCAGCGGGCTGCGCAGCAGGTCGCGGGGGGTCACCACCGGGCCGCCGGTGGCGTCCAGGTCGTAGCCAAAAGCCCGGTAGGCGGACCAGACCAGATGGGAGCAGTGGGTGGAGCGCACCCCGGCGCCGTCCCCCTTTGGGGGGAAGATGCCCACCGCGATGTTATAGGGGACCCCCAGAAGCGTCCCCCTCGCAGCGGCGGCGACGGCGGCGCGCTCCTCCGCAGGGGTCCCGGCCAGGCGCAGCACGGCAAAGTTGGCGCGCAGGGCCCAGCTCGCTGCGGAACCGATCTCAGCCACGGACATGCCGCAGTCCAGCGTCTCGCCGCGGGCAGCGTCCACCACCAGGCAGGCGTGCCCCTGCCGCCAGCCGAAAAAGTGGGAGGCGGTGGTCACCAGGATGTCTCCGTCCTCCAGCGGCGCCATTTCCACAGCGCTCGCCAGCGTCTCCTGCCGTGTGAGCGGGGTGCCGGCGCCGCACTGCCAGACGGCGGGGGCATAGAGCTGGTCCTGCATCCGCAGCAGGCCGTCGGCGCCGTCCTGCTCCAGCACCGCTTTTGCGCCCGCGGGCCCAAGGCCGGTCTGCAGAAACAGCTCCCGTTCCCCCGCGCCGCTTCTGCCCGCGGGGGCGGGGCCCGCCGGCACGGCGGCAAGGGCGCGCCGCGGGGCCTGCGGCGGGACATGGGCGGTGCGCTCTGCGGCCCGGGTCCACTGCCAGAGGCAGGCCATTGCCAGCAGAGCGGCTGCGGCGGCCCGCCAGGTTTTGATTTTCATTTGAACGCCCTCTTTCCCGGGTACGGGCGGCGGTCCTGCGCGTCCTGCCCGCCCCCCGGCTTATAGTGTGGGCAGACGCGAAGAGATCTATGTGGGCGGCTGCGCCGCAGGGAAAAGGAGCCTGTCTCCTTGACAGGCGGGAGCGGGTGGGTTACACTTAAAAAGTTCTTTTTAGAACTAAATGATGACCGCATCGGACAAGGGGGGCGCAGAGTGAACGAGTGTCATGATCTTCTGCTGCACGGGCAGAAGCTGAAGCGGGCCTATGACGGCATGTTCCGGGGCGTGATGGCGGATCACGGCCTGACCCGCAACGAGGTGGATGTGCTGCTGTTTTTGGCAAACAATCCCGGACACGACACGGCAGGGGAGCTGGTGGAGCTGCGCGGGCTGGCAAAATCCCAGGTCTGCAGATCGGTGGAGGCACTGCAGGCGCGGGGGCTGCTGGTGGGGCGGCAGGACCCCAAAGACCGGCGCAGGGTGCATCTGGCCCTCACCGGCAGTGCGGCCGCCCCGGTGCGGGAGGCGCAGGCGGCCCAGCGCCTTTTCCTCGACCTGCTCTACCAGGGCGTGACCGCGGAGGAGCGTGTCATCCTGGCCAGGGTGTTCGACCGCATTGTAAGAAATATCCGGGAGGTACTGGGGCATGCTGATTGAGCTGGCCGTCTGCATCGCGGCCGGACTGGGGGCGGCGATGGTGGCCGTGCGCTGCTTTTTCTGAGCGCGGGTCCGGCTCGTCCCTTTTGCGCCCGGGCCGCGGCGGGGGCGCGCTTTTGCCGGTGCGCTTCTGCCTGCTGCGGCAGCCCGGGGACCACTGTGAGGCTGCGGCGGGGGCGCGTTTTTGCCCGCTGCGGCAGCGCGGACGGCCCCAAAAGCCTGCGCGCCGGGGCGGCCGGCAGAAAAAAAGACCGGCGTCCCCGCCCCATGGGCGGCGAGACGTCGGTCGCTGAGTCGGCAGGGCGCGGGAAAGGGGGTCAGAACGCCTCCTCCTCGTCGTCCTCATCACCGTAGATCTCAATGTACTGATCCGCGTTTTTACGGCCGAGATAACCCAGCCCGGCGACGGCGGCGAAAAGACCGGCCAACACGAAAAAAAGCTTCAGCAATCCTTTTAACATTCCCCAGATCCCCCATTCCTTTTGATCAAAACGAAAAAATACGCTTATAACAGTAACGAAATTCAATACGGAACTACTACAAATTCTCCAAAGCCTGCGCGGCAGGGCAGCCCCGCTCCCGGCGGAGAGGGGAACGCCGCCCCGAACGCAGCCTCACCGGCGGCGTATTTGTAGACATTGCCGGTAAAAACGCTGCCCGGGCGCAGGCGCACCCCGAACGTTTCCCGCAGGAACGCCTCGTCCAGCAGCACCTCGCAGCCCCAGTAAAACCCCTGTTCGTCCGAGCCGCCGAAGCGCGCCGGCTGCTGCGGCAGGGCCAGCGGCCTCACCTGGAGGTCCGGCCCGCCGCCCTGCTCGCGGTAAAGGGCGCATTCGCTCTCCATCGCGCCGTTGGTGCTGAAAAACAGATACTCCTCGGCCTGCGGGTCCAGGCAGAGGGCGGCGCCGACGCGGCTCTCACGGGGAGGGCGGCGCTCAAAGCTGGTCAGGCTGAACGTCAGCCCTGCGCCGCAGACAAAGGCGCGGAAGTAGGCGTACACGTCGTCCAGCGCGCTGTGTCCGCAGTAATGGGTCACCTTGAGGGCGCTCACCGCGTCCAGGACCAGCGGCGTTTCACTGTAACTGACAAGCATGGACAAAACCGGATCACCTCGCTGAAATGGGCTGTGTGCGGGCCGGAAAGCGCCCCCCGGGCCGCGGGAGAGGGCGGCGGCGCCGCCGCTGTTTTCAGTATACCATATTTCTGAAAAAATTTCTTCAGGAAACACCGCGAAAAACGGGGAAAAGGGCAAACGACGCGCCGGGACGGTTTTTTTTGGAAAAATGTTTTCCCCAAGGGCCGGAAAGCCGCGGTTTACCGGGATTTTCTGATTGTAAATGCGCGGAAAACAAGGTATAATAAGGGCTGGTCTGACCGTCCCCCGGGCGGCAGGCGGCGCCGCGGCGCGCGGCCCCGCGCAGACGAGAGAAAAAGAACAGGAGGGAACGTTCACTTGATAAAAAATGTTTTCAAGCGTGCGGCAAAGGGCGCGCATGTGCCCCATAACAAAAACACGCAGAACACCATGACAGTGGACATGCCGGTGCCGGAAAAGATCCTGCTGCCCATGCAGCAGCACATCGGCGGCACGGCGGTGCCGATGGTAAAAAAAGGCGATCAGGTCTTTGTGGGCACTCTCGTGGGCCGCGCGGAGGGCTATATTTCCGCGCCCATCCACTCGGGCGTGTCCGGCACGGTCACCGATGTGCGCGAGATCCAGATCTCCAGCGGCGCGCGGGTGCCTGCGGTGGAGATCACGGCGGATGGCAGCCAGACCGTCGACCCCGCCATCGCGCCCCCGGCAGTCACCGATTATGAGTCTTTCACCACCGCCATCCGCGCCAGCGGCCTGGTGGGCCTGGGGGGCGCGGGCTTCCCCACCTCGGTCAAGCTGACCATGAAAGACCTTTCGGTCATCGACACCCTGATCATCAACGGCGCAGAGTGCGAGCCCTATATCACCGCCGACAACCGCGAGTTCGTCGAGAATCCCGAGGACGTGATGAGCGGCATCATGGCGGTAAAGAAGTGGCTGGGCGTCAAAAACGTCATCATCGCCATCGAGCGCAACAAGCCCGAGGCCATGGACGTGATGTTCGGCCTCATCAAGGGCGACGCCTCCATCACCGTCAAGCCGCTGCCCAGCGTTTACCCGCAGGGCGCGGAAAAGATCCTCATCGAGAGCTGCACCGGCCGCGAGGTGCCCCGGGGCGGCCTGCCCAGCGACGTGGGCTGCATCGTGATGAACGTGTCCAGCGTGGCCTTTGTCGCGGCCTATCTGCGCACCGGCATGCCGCTGATCTCCCGCCGCCTGACCGTGGACGGCGGCGCGGTGGCCGAGCCCAAAAACGTGCGGGTCATCGTGGGCACCCCCATCGCCGACGTGCTGGCTTTCTGCGGCGGCACCAAGGGCGAGGTGGGCGAGATCATCACCGGCGGCCCGATGATGGGCGTCTCGGTGGTGGACACCGCGTTCCCCATCCTCAAGCAGAACAATGCGGTGCTGGCTTTTCCGCGCTCGGAGGCCGAGCTGCCCCCGGTGCAGGAGTGCATCCACTGCGGCCGCTGCATCGAGGCCTGCCCCATGGGCCTGTCGCCGGTCATCATCGCCAAGGCCTATAACGCCCACGATCTGCCGGGGCTGGACAAGCTGATGGTGGACCTGTGCATGGAGTGCGGCTGCTGCAGCTTTGTCTGCCCGGCAAAGCGCCCGGTCACCGAGACCATGCGCTTTGCCAAGACCATGCTGAAGAAAGGGGCGAAGAAAAAGTGATGGAGCACACGAATATGCTGGTCAAGGCTTCGCCCCATATCCGGGACAACTCCTCGACCCAGAGGATCATGCTGGACGTGATCATCGCGCTCTGCCCGGCCATCCTGGCCAGCGGCATCATCTTCGGCTGGCGGGCGCTGCTGCTCGTCGGCGTCACCGCCGCCGCCAGCGTGGCCTTTGAATATCTGTACTGCTATTTCCTCAAAAAGCCGATCACCATCGGCGATCTGTCCGCCGTGGTCACCGGCATCCTGCTGGCGTTCAACCTGCCCGCCACCATCCCGCTGTGGATCGCCATCCTGGGCAGCTTTGTATCCATCGTCATCGCCAAGCAGCTGTTCGGCGGCCTGGGCCACAACTTTGCCAACCCGGCCATCGTGGGGCGCATCGTGCTGGCCGTCAGCTTTGCGGGCCGCATGACCGCTTATGCCTATCCCGCGGTGCCGGGCGGTGTGGACGCGCTGGCCAGCGCGACCCCGCTGGTGGCCACCAGGCACGCCGACCTGCCGCTGCTGCAGCTCTTTCTGGGCGCGCACGGCGGGGTGCTGGGCGAGACCTGCGCCGCGGCGCTGCTGCTGGGCGGCATTTATCTGGTGGTGCGGCGGGTCATCTCGCCGGCCATCCCGGTGACCTATCTTGCCACCGTGGCCATCGTCAGCCTGCTGGCCGGGCAGGAGCCGCTGGTGCAGCTGCTCTCGGGCGGCCTGCTGCTGGGCGCCATCTTTATGGCCACCGACTACGTCACCTCTCCCTATACCCTGACCGGCAAGATCGTGTACGGCCTCGGCCTTGGCGTCATCACCTGCGCCATCCGCTTTTGGGCGTCCTCCGCCGAGGGCGTGTCCTACGCCATCCTGCTGATGAACCTGCTGGTGCCCTACATCAACGACCTCACCCGCCAGAAACCGCTGGGAGGTGCAAAAAAGAAATGAAAAGCAAAAACAGCACGTTTGAAACGATCGTCCGGCCCATCCTGGTGCTGACGGTGATCTGCATCGTGGTGTCCGGCATGCTGGCCGTCACCAATATGATCACAAAGCCGGTCATCGACCGCAACGCGCAGCGCAAGGCCGACGCGGGCCGCATCGCGCTGCTGCCGCAGGCCGACGCTTTCCAGCAGGTGGAATACAGCGACAGCGTGATCAGCGAGGTCTGGGTCGCCGAAAACGGCGCGGGCTATGTGATCACCGGCTCGGCCAAGGGCTATGGCGGCGATCTGCCCGTCATGGTGGGCATCGGCGCCGACGGCGTCATCACCGCCATCCAGGTGATGGATAACTCCGAGACCCCGGGCGTTGGCAAAAAGACCATGGAACCCGAGTTTACCGATCAGTTCCGGGGCCGGGACGGCTCCGACGGGGTGGCCGCCGTCTCGGGCGCCACCGTCTCATCCACCGCCGTGTTCACGGTGGTGGACGCCGCGATGGCGGCCTATGACACAGTGAAGGGGGCTTAAGCGATGGAAAACGAAAAAAAGAACAGCAAGCTCGCCATCCTCGCCAACGGCCTGCTGAAAGAGAACCCCAGCCTGCGGCTGGTGCTGGGCACCTGCCCCACCCTGGCCGTCACCACGGCGGTCTTCAACAGCCTGGGCATGGGCGTTGCAGCCACCTTTGTGCTGATCTGCTCCAATATCGTGATCTCGGCCTGCCGCAAGGTCATCCCCGACAAGGTGCGCATCCCCGCCTTTATCACCATCATCGCCGGCTTTGTCACCGTCATCCAGATGCTGGTGCAGGCCTTTGCCCAGCCCCTGTACGACGCGCTGGGCGTCTATCTGCCCCTGATCGTGGTCAACTGCATCATCCTGGGCCGCGCCGAGATGTTCGCCAGCAAAAACGGCGTGCTGGACTCGGCGCTGGACGGCCTGGGCATGGGGCTGGGCTTCACCCTGACCCTGGTGCTGATGGGTTTTGTGCGCGAGCTGCTGGGCGCGGGCACCCTGTTCGGCTTCCAGATCCTGCCCGCCGGCATGGAGCCCGTGGCCGTGCTGGCAAGCCCTCCGGGCGGTTTCTTCGTTTTCGGCGTGCTGATGGCCCTTGCCATCCTGCTGGATCAGAAGAGGGGCAAAAAAGTGGACGCGGACCCGGAAAAAATGGGCTGCGCCGGCTGCCCTAACAGCAAAAACTGCAATGGGGAAGGAGAGTGTGAATAATGGCCGCGAAACTTGCGTTCATCTTTTTCAGCATGATCCTGACCAACAATTATGTGCTGGTCAAGTTCCTCGGCATCTGCCCCTTCCTCGGCGTGTCCAAAAAGCTGGATTCCGCGGTGGGGATGTCGGCCGCCGTCACCTTTGTAATGGTGGTGGCCACCCTGGCCACCTGGCCCATCTACACCGGCCTGCTGGAGCCGAACGGCCTGGGCTATCTGCAGACCATCGTCTTTATCCTGGTCATCGCCATCCTGGTCCAGCTGCTGGAAACGGTGATGAAAAAGTTCATGCCGCCGCTGTACAAGGCGCTGGGCATCTATCTGCCCCTCATCACCACCAACTGCACCATCCTGGGCGTCACCATCCTCAATCTGGACAACGGCTACAGCTATCTGGAGAGCATCGTCTGCGCGCTGGGCGCAGGCCTGGGCTTTATGCTGGCCATGGTGCTGTTTTCCGGCGTGCGCAAACGGCTGGAGGACGCCCGTCCCCCCCAATGCTTTGAGGGGCTGCCCATCACGCTGGTCGCGGCCAGCATCGTGTCGCTTTCCTTTACCGGGTTCGGCGGCCTGATCGAGAACATTTTCGGTATGTAAGGGAGGGCTGAGAACATGAGTATTGTATTGGCGATCGCGATCGTTTCGGTGATCGGCCTCGTGGGTGCGGCCATCCTGGTGGCCGCTGCCCGGTATATGGCGGTGGAGGAAGATCCCCGCATCGGGCAGGTCACCGAGGCGCTGCCGGGGGCCAACTGCGGCGCCTGCGGCTATGCCGGCTGTGCGGACTATGCCAAGGCCATCGTGTCCGGCGAGGCCGAGACCGGCCGCTGTGTGCCCGGCGGGCAGAAGTCGGCCGACGCCGTGGCCGCCATCATGGGGGTAGAGGCCGGCAAGGCGGTAAAGATGAAAGCCGTCGTGCTCTGCCAGGGCTCTTACGAGCACACCACCGACAAGTACGACTACCAGGGCGTCCAAAGCTGTGCCGCCTCCGCCGCGCTCTACGGCGGCTCGTCGGCCTGCCCTTACGGCTGCCTGGGCTATGGCGACTGCGTCAAGGTCTGCAAGTTTGACGCCATCCGGGTGGAAAACGGGCTGTCCCGCGTTGACCCGGACAAGTGCACCGGCTGCGGCGAGTGCGCCAAGGCCTGCCCCAAGCACATCATCTCGGTGCGGCCGGTCAGCGCCAACCCCATCGTGCTGTGCGCCAACGAG
Organism: Anaerofilum hominis; assembly: GCF_014287275.1. GTDB lineage: Bacteria > Bacillota > Clostridia > Oscillospirales > Ruminococcaceae > Pygmaiobacter > Pygmaiobacter hominis. The sequence goes on along the minus strand of NZ_JACONZ010000001.1, from coordinate 1,061,620 downwards.
GACCGCGGAGCCCTGACCCACAAAGAGTGCACGGCAGGCTGCATCGGCTGCATGAAGTGCACCAAGGTCTGCCCGGAAGAGGCCATCACGGTCCAGGACAACCGGGCCCGCATCGACCCCGCCAAATGCATCAGCTGCGGGGCCTGTGTGCTAACCTGCCCGGTGGGGGCCATCGTCTCGTTCGGCTGAGACGCGGCGCAGGCCGCCGGTCCTGCGGGATCGCGCAAGATCACAATGAAAAGGGCCGCCCTTTTGGGCGGCCCTTTTGCTGCGCTTATTTTTCCGGTGCGTTCCATGCCGGCGGCGTCCAGGGGAAGCGCCTGCCGACCTGCGCCTCAAAATCGGCCAGCTGCGCCAGCTGCTCTGCCGCGCGCGGGATCTCCAGTCTGCGGATCAGTTCGCACAGCGCCGCTTTGCCCTCTTCGGCCAGGGCGCGGCGCGCCCCGGCCGAGGGCAGGTCCACAGTGGGCATATGGTCGCCCGGCGCGCCGAAACAGTACCCCGCGCTGCCGCTTTGATAGGCCAGAGAGAACAGCTCCTGGAAAGGGGCGACGGTCGGGGCGGGCGGGGACTCGGACTCCCGGCATCCGGCGCAGAGCGGGACGTCCTCCAGGCGGCCCAGCAGGTCGTAGGCGCCGAGGATCAGCGCGTCAAACCGCCGGTAAAAGGGCTGCTGCGGGGGAAAGAAATCTTTCCCGAGACGCTCCAGCTGGAGCAGCAGGTCCACATAGAGGGCGGGCACGCCCGTCTCGTCGAAAAAGTCCCGCACCATCGGGCTGCAGGTCAGGTACGCGGGCCCGTGCAGGCTGACGTAGATCTGGCGGCGGAAGCCCTGCCGCAGCAGGCTGCGGGCGATGGCTCCCAGATACTCGATGCCCTGGCGGACGCTCACCTGGGTGGTGCCGCGGCCGGTCGCGGTGGCGCCGGCGTAAAAGTAGGGCAGGCCGGACAGGACAAGGCCGTCGCAGGCCTCGGCCATTTTCAGCGCCGCCGCTTCGCTGAGCACGGTCTCACAGTCCAACGGCATGGCGCCGTGCATCTCCACCGTGCCCACGGGTATGATGATGAGGTCGTTCTGCTGCAGATAGGCTTCCACCTCACTGTTGAGCAGGCGGGGCAAAAATCTTGTTCTCAGTTTCATGGCGCGCTCCTTTTCGACAGAACAGAGGAAAGAATACCTCAAGACTACGGGATAAAGCGGGGGAAGTAAAGTGCAAATCTGGCAAAAAAGATGATGGATCCGGCAAAAACGCGCGGGGGCGGCCTGCCGCCCGTTACAACTTGGCAACGGGCCCGCGCTATCCTTGTGGTGGTACAATAGAAAAAAAGCCCCGCGGCGGCCGGGAACACGGCGAGAGGCGCGGGACGGGAGGGGCGGAATGGAGATGGCGAAGATCTTGATCGCAGAGGATGAAAGACCGATCCGGGAGCTGATCCGCCGCAATCTGTTGCTGGTAGGGCACAGCTGCTGCGAAGCGGAGGATGGGCCGCAGGCGCAGGCGCTGGCAGAGGCTGGGCGTTTCGACCTTGCTCTGCTGGATGTGATGCTGCCGGGCCTGGACGGTTTTGAGGTCAAACGGCTGCTGCCGCCGGACTTGCCGGTGATCTTTGTCACTGCAAGGACAGGCCTTTCCAGCCGTCTTCAGGGGCTGGGCCTCGGCGCCGATGACTATATCCTGAAACCGTTTGAGATTTTAGAGCTGCTGGCCCGTGTGGAGGCAGTGCTGCGCCGCACGGGCGCCGGGGACCGGATGGTGGAGGCGGGCGGCTGCCGGGTCGACTTGGCACAGCGCCGCGTGACGAGGGAAGGGGTCGAGATCCCCCTCAAGCCGCAGGAATACGCCCTGCTCGAGGTGCTGGTGCGCAACCGCAACCTGGCCCTTAGCCGGGAAAAACTGCTGGAGCTGGCCTGGGGCTATGATTACGAGGGGGATACCCGCACCGTGGATGTACATGTGCAGCGGCTGCGCAAAAAATTGGGGCTGGAAAAAGAGCTGCAGACCGTTTACAAGCTGGGCTACCGTTTGAGCACCAGATGAGAAAAGGGAGCGGAGGGAGAAAATGGAGCGGCGGCGGAAGAAAACGGACGTCGACCGTCCTGCCGAAGGCAGGGCGCCAAGGACGGCAAGGCTCTCCTTTTGGCAAAAGATCTATCTGTGCACTCTTGCGCTGTTTTTGTTCTGCCTGAATGCGGGAGTTTTCGCGGTGGCTGCGGTGGGGCAGAGCAGCAGCTTTGAGGCGGAGCGGGAGCGGCTGCTCACCCGTCAGCACTTCATCGCCGAAACGCTGGCCCAGGACATGGCGGCGGTGGAGGCGCGCAGGCCGGGCGCCCTGCCCGCCCTGGCACAGGATTATGCGCTGAGCTATGGGGGATCCGGCGCATGGCTGAAGGTCACCCGGGGCGGGAGCACCCTTGCGGACCGTCTGCCTGCGCCGGATGACGCTGCTGCCCTGCCGGAAGCGGAACAGGAGGGGACAAGGGTATGGGAAGTGCTGCCGGCCGGCGGTCGCAGGGTGCTGTATGTGTCCGCTCTGCTGCCCGGGCAGGGGGAGAGGACGGCCCTGACCTGTGCCTTTGACATGGAGCAGTTTTTCGCTGCGTGGGGGCGCACGGCCAGAGCTTTTCAGGGCATTGCGCTGGCCGCCTCGGCCATGCTGGCGGTTGGGCTGCATTTTGCGCTGAGAGGGCTTGGCCGCCCGCTGGCAAGGCTGGCAGAGGCGGCGCAAGCGATCGGGGACGGGGATTATACCATCCGTGCCCGGGAGGACGGACAGGATGAGATCGGGCAGCTGGCCCGCGCTTTCAATGAAATGGCACGCCGCACCGGCGAGACGGTGGAGGGGCTGGCCGAGGCCGCAAGGGAAAAGCAGCGTTTCGCGGACAACTTGGCCCATGAACTGCGCACGCCCCTCACCGCGATCGGCGGCTATGCCGAGTATATCGCCCGGGCGGAACTCTGCGGGGAGGAAAGGGCACAGGCGGCGCAGATCATCCAGGAGGAGACCCGGCGGCTGAGCTCGATGAGCGAGAGGCTGCTCACCATGGCCAGCCTGCGGGAGGGAAAGCTGCACGCCGAATCAGTGGACCTGGCACAGGCGGCACACGCGGCCCTGAGAGCAGTGCGCCCCCAGGCGGCGTCCCGCCGGGTGCAGATCACGGCAGAGCGGGTGGAACCATTCTGGATAAAAGGGGACCGGGACTTGCTGGTAAGCCTGGCGGTGAATCTGATGGACAACGCGGTAAAGGCGAGCGGAGAGGGGGGCCAGGTGACGCTGTCCCTTCTGCGCGATAGCGGCGGAGCTCTGCTGACGGTGGAGGACAGGGGGACCGGTATGGACAGCCAGACCCTGTCCCGGCTGGGGGAACCCTTTTACCGGGCAGATAACTCCCGCAGCAGGGCGCAGGGGGGCACCGGGCTGGGGGTGGCCTTTTGCTTTGCGGTCACACAGGCGCACGGGGCGTCTTTGAGCTTTGATTCTCAGCCTGGGCATGGGACCCGGGCGGTGGTGCGCTTCCCGGCGTGCGGGAACGGGCAGACCGGGGAGGGGACGCATGCGGGTCCGCGCAAAGAGAAAGAGAAAACAGACGGGGGCGGGTGACGGACGGCACGGGGACAGTCTTTTTCGTGTTGCAAAAGTCGCCGCCGGGAGAAAGCGGCGATGAAAAATGGGAGGCGAATGTTTACAGGCCGGAGATAACTTCATGGCCCCGCCGCAACATCGATGCGGGATACTGGGGTCAGGAAAAGGAGGCTGCCGAAGATGAAGAAAAAAGGCAGAGAGTTGGACAAAAAACGTGCGGGAGCGCTGCGGACCGTGGGGGCGGCAGCCCTGATGATCGCCGCCGGGGCGATGATCCTGCACGGCTGTACGGCGCAAAGCGGAGAAGCGCTTCGCGGCGGGGACAGCGATCCCCTCCGCGTCATCCCCGCGGCAGACGAGGTGATGGGGGTCGCGGAGAATGGAACGCTGTACGACTATTTCTGGGCCGGAGAGATAGAAGAGCAGAAGTTGATGGAAGAATATGAAAAGAAATGGGACGAACTTCTGGAGGGATACCGCCGGAATGGAGCGGATGGGCAAACCATAGAGAAAAAACGGGATGAATATTTATTGGAAATGGATCGGGCGAAAAAAGAATTGCAAAGGATCAAAAAGCTTGATCCTGTTGTTTCTGCCCAGGAGGCAGCCAACACGGCGGGGATGCTGTTTGAAAGTGTTTACGGTTTTAAGATGGATGGAAGATCGCTCTTCCTCGACTGCACAGAGGCAAACGGCGGGGAGGAGAATGGGAGGAAGCGCCTGATATGGCAGGTGCAGGGCAACAGTGAGGAAGGGGTGGGTTTCTGCACAATCGATGCGACGACAGGAAGGATGAACCGCTGCAGCTATGCGCCCTCCGGGCGGGAGATCGAAAACTGTACCAGTGAAGAGCTTTTGCCGGTGATCAGGGAATACAGCGAAGAGGGAAGAACGCTTTATGCCTATGATCCCACGCACCCGCAATGGTCTGATTTCGCAGAAGAAAAACGGGAACAGATCCGGGTGTTCCTAGAGCAGGCCGGACTGGACAAAAACGGTGCAGTAGAGGCGATCCAACTTAAAGAGGGGGAAGCAGGGCAGCTTCGATTCACGATAGAGTTTGAGGGAGGCGAAAAAGCGCAGATCGGTTTTTTTCTGCGGCCCTGGTATGTCAGCGATTGGGGAGAGTATCCGGGAAAAGCGATGGAGTACAGCGCACAGTGAAAAGGACGGGGCGGTCGGGGCAAAGTCCCGGCCGGTTGCAGGATATGGCCTGACAGGCCTGCCCAGCGGCCGGTTTTGGACCCACAGGTATACCATGATGCGCGGCATCATGGTATACTGAAAAAAAGCGCCAAAAGGGGGAACCAGAAATGCTCCGCATCACCATCCTGTCTGAAAACACCGCCGTGCGGCACGATCTTGCCGCAGAGGACGGCCTGTCTGTCTTTATTGAGACCGACCGCCACAAGATTTTAATGGACGCCGGCTGGAACGACGTCTTTCTCAGCAATGCCGAAAAGCTGGGCGTCCCGGTGGAAGAAGCGGATACCGCCGTGCTTTCCCACGATCACTACGACCACGGGCAGTCTTTTCCGCTGTTTTTTGAGCGCATGGCCGGGCGCCGCTATCTCTTTTACCTTTCCAGCGACGTGCTGTGGCCCGGTTACCATCGCCGGCCGGATGGGACGCTGACCTCTACCGGCTGCGGTCTTTCGGACGCAGAGCTGATCCGGGCGCGGGTGCCCCACCGCTATGTGGAAAAAAGCGTTTTTCACCCCTTTGCCGACGAGCCGGAGGTGGCGCTGCTCTCCCGCTTTGAAAAACGCTGCGGCTTTGAGCCGATGCTGGATGAGTTTCTCAAGATGAGAGGCGGCGGGCTGGCGCGGGATGAGTTTGACCATGAGCTGGCCATGGCTTTGCCGGTGCAGGACGGTCTGGTGCTGCTCACCGGCTGCGCCCACAGCGGTATCTGCAATATGATCCTGGCAGCGGAGGAACGGCTGGGCCGCCCGGTGACCGCCGTTTTGGGCGGCACTCATTTGAAAGCCAGCGGCCCGGAACGGGCGATGGATACCATCCGCTTTTTCAACGATCGTCCAGCCCTGAAAACAGCCGCGGTCTGCCATTGCACCGGCGCTCCGGCACTGCAGCTTTTTTCTGAACACTGCAAGGCCTATACCCCCTGTGGTGCGGGCACGGTGCTGGAGTGGCGATAGAGAACAAAAAAAGAAAAAACCAGCGGATACGGCGCCTGCGGGCGCCGTTTTTTTGCAGATGTCTGATAGAACTGATTTGCGGCGGAGGAACAGCCCAGTACCATTTCCGGCCGCCCTGTTCCGGGGAAGTTCTGAAAAAACAACCGCGGCAAAGCCCGTTTTCCGGCCATGCACCCGGCTGCCGTGCAAGCGGCGGGGACGGGCCATCAGGATAAGCTGTTTTTTGTTGCGAAGCAAAAAAAATAGTCGCAGCAAAGCGGAGGCTATTTTTGTGGCCATTCCCCGTTCGTCCCGCAGGGACGAGGGGCGGGCCATTAGGATAAGTCGTTTTTTATTGCGGAGCAATAAAAAATAGCCGCAGGCTGTTTTTTAGCAGCCATGCGGCCTGTCCTCAGGCCGCGGCGAATAGAAATGAATTATTTCTTCTACCCATCACCCGGTTACCGCGCGAGTTCGATTACCGCGCGAGCGGTAAAAATGCAGGCCACAGAAATGAAAAACGCGGCCGCGCAGGCGGCCGCATCTTTTTTTATTTTTTCATCTTTGACGCAAGCCGTCCGCCGATCACCATTTGGCCTTGGTCTCGATGACCTTGCCGGCAATATACAGATGCTCCAGCTCTTCGCCCACCAGCACTTGGGGCTGATATTCCGGGTTGAAAGGCTGCAGCACCACGGCGTTGCCCCTACGGATAAACTTTTTCAGGGTGCCCTCGCCGTCGTCGCCGAAAACGATGACGCCCAGGTCGCCGTCCTCCAGCGTCTCCTGCCGGTGCACCAGGGCCAGATCGCCGTCCTGGATGCGGGGCTCCATGCTGCGGCCGCGCACGATCAGATAAAAATAGTTTTCCGGGTCTTTTACCCGGGCGTATTCCACGCCGCAGTCCTCTTCCAGCGCCAAAGCGCCAAAGCCGGCCCGGACCGTCCCCACCACGGGGATGGGATGCTCGCCCGCCGCACTGTAGGGCAGCACCGGGGACGTGTTTTGCTGCGGGGGCTGCCCCAGCAAAAAATCGGCGCTCACGCTGAAAAACTCAGCCAGGCGGCGCAGCATTTCCGGCTCCGGCTGGCTGCGGCCTGTTTCCCATTTGCCCACGGCCTGTTGGGTGATCCCAAGTTCCCGGGCAAGAGCGCCCTGACTTAACTTTTGATCACGGCGCAGTTTGCGCAACACTTCAGGGAACACTGCACGCACCTCCTTGTGGTGATGAATATAGTATACAACTAATGGTTGTGGTTGTAAAGTGAAAAAAGAAAAAACAGGTTGTTAAAACGAAATTTAGTTGTTATAAGTCTTGACAACAACTGCAAGTTGTATTATGATGAAACTACAGAAAAGTCGTTCCGGGCACAGAGCGGCGCGCGGCCCGGTCTTGGCCAGAGGGGGAAGTAAAATGAAAAAATCCTTTTTATTTAATATGCTCGCCATCTTGGCAGGGCTGGCTGGCTTTGCGGCCCTGGGTGGGGTGTCCCTGTCGGTGAGCGCTTCGCTCTACCGCCTGTTTGTGGCGGCGGCGGCATTTTTCGTCAGCCGTCAGCTCTTCGCCGCCGGGTTGGCCGCCCCCGCCAAAAAGCGCGCTCCTCTCCACAACGGCGGCACGGCCTCCGGGCAGCCGCATGCGGCGATGCGCCGCGCAGCCTGACAGGAGGGCGCTTTTCATGGCGGCATGGGAGCTGGAATATCTCCGGCAGCAGTTGGGCGGCGTCCTCTGCCCGCGCCAGATCCAGCGGGCGGTCTGGTACCGGGAGGAAGCGCAGATGCCGATCGAGAGCATTGCCACGGCGCTGGCCTATTTTTACGCTTGATCGGCGTTTTTGGATAAAGTAAAGACGACCCCGCAGCAAAGCGCAGGATTGCGCCGGGCTGCGGGGCCTTTTTACACGGTGAGCAGGCCGGTGCAGAGGCAGCCGGGGCTGCCCGGCCGCAGAGGGCGCTCTGCCGCGGGCGGCAGGAGCGCCGTTCGGAAAGAACGCCGCGGCGGTGTGCGGGGCCGCACGCTTTTCAGGGACCCGCGCAGGCGTTCGTCTGTCCAGCCCGGCGGGCCGTTTTTCCCGTCTCAGCGGCGGCGCAAAGGGCAGCGGGCCCGCCTTGCCGCAGGGTGCTGGCGGCGGCAGGCCGCTGTTTCGGGGAAAAGGGGGAGGAGAGCTCCCTTTCCGACCTTTTTCCGGGAGAAAAGGGAAAGCAGGGACCCAATGGCCGGGACGGTGCGGCGAAAGGGGGGACGCAGGCCCCTCCTGAGCGGTTTCTCACCGGCCTTATCGCTCCGCCCGGCGGCGGGGCATTTTAATTAGAAAAAAGGGGGCGACGGGGTGGACGTCTTTGATAAATTGACCATCCTGACCGACGCGGCGAAGTATGACGTGGCCTGCACTTCTTCAGGGGCGGGGGACACCGCGCCCGCCGGGGCGGGCATGGGCAGCACCGAAAACTGCGGCATCTGTCACACCTGGTCTGCGGACGGGCGCTGTGTCTCGCTGCTGAAAGTGCTGATGACCAATGTCTGCGCCTTTGACTGCAAATACTGTGTCAACCGGCGCAGCAACGATACGCCGCGCGCCGCTTTTACGCCCAAAGAGCTGGCCGACCTCACGATGAGCTTTTACCGGCGCAATTATATCGAGGGGCTGTTTCTCAGCAGCGGGGTGCAGCGCGACCCGGACTACGCCACAGAGCAGATCATCCAGGCGCTGGAGCTGCTGCGCGGCCCCTACCATTTTACAGGCTATATCCACGCCAAGGCCATTCCGGGCGCCGACCCGCTGCTGATCGGCAGGCTGGGGCAGCTGGCGAACCGGCTGAGCGTCAACATCGAGCTGCCCAGCCAGCGCAGCCTTGCCCTGCTGGCGCCTAACAAGACAAAGCAGAATATCCTGGCCCCCATGGCGGCGATCCGGGATGGTATTACAGAAAGTAAACAAAGTCTGGTAAAATACAAAAAAGCGCCAAAATTCGCCCCCGCGGGGCAGAGCACCCAGATGATCGTGGGCGCCACGCTGGAGACCGATTACCAGATCCTGCGGCTCACCGAGGGATTGTATCAGAAATACAGCCTCAAGCGGGTCTTTTTTTCCGCCTATATCCCTGTGGCGGAGGATACGCTGCTGCCCAGCCCGGACACAAAGCCGCCTTTGCTGCGGGAGCATCGGCTCTATCAGGCAGACTGGCTGCTGCGCTATTATCAATTTTCCTCCCAGGAGATCCTGGACGAGGAACACCAGGATTTCAACCCCTTTTTAGACCCCAAGTGCAACTGGGCGATCAATCACATGGAGCTGTTCCCGGTAGAGGTGAACCGCGCTCCCTATGAGATGCTGCTGCGGGTGCCCGGCATCGGGCCGGTAAGCGCCAGGCGCATTGCCCGGGCGCGCCGGGCGGGAAAGCTGGATTGGGACGATCTCAAGCGGATCGGCGTGGTGCTCAAAAGGGCGCAGTACTTTTTGCTCTGCAAGGGCAGGGGGCTGCCCGGCCTGGCGGTCACACGGCAAAACACGGTAAAAGCGCTGATCGACGGCGCGCCGGTGGCACAGGCGGAGCAGCTCTCGCTGTTTGGCACAGAGGATCGCCCCCGCCTGGCGGAGGTAAAGGAGGTCGCGGCCGAATGCCTTGCCAGCGCGATGTGATCTATGTTTATGACGGAGGGCTGGAGGGGATGCTCTGCTGCATCTTTGAAGCTTTTGAAAAAAAAGAGCGGCCGGCTGCTATCCGTCCTGAGCAGGAGCTGCAGCCCAGCCTGTTTGAGGCCCGCTGGGTGGAAACGGATACGGCGCGGGCCAAGCGGGTGGCGCAGGGGCTGGAACAAAAGGTCTCCCCCCGCGCGGCATGGGTGGTGCAGACGCTGTTTTTGACCACTCACCCGGAAAAAGAACTGCTGGCGCTGGATTTTACCCGTCTGGCATTCCAGCGCGGCCGGCAGGTAACGGCCATGATGGGGCATCCGGTCGTCTCCGACGCGGTGTTGACCGCGCGCCGCGCCTTTGGGGAGGCGCACCAGTACAAAGGGCTGCTGCGGTTTTCCGACGTGGGAGGGGTACTGGCAGCGGAAATCGAGCCCAAAAACAATGTCCTGCCCATGATCGCGCCCCACTTTTGCGCCCGCTTTCGCAATGAGTCGTTTTTGATCTACGACAGGGTGCACCACGCCGCCCTGATCTGGCAGGATCGCCAGGCGCAGATGCTCCGGGTGGATGCGCTCACCCTGCCGCCGCCCACTGCGGATGAGCTGCAGGCCCGGCGGCTCTGGCGGCAGTTTTACAAGACCATCGCCATCGAAGCCCGCATCAATCCGCGTTGTCAAATGAGCAATATGCCCAAACGGTACTGGAACCTGCTCACCGAGATGCAGGACGGGGAGGAGGAGCGCGGCGCCCTCGCAGCAGCTGAGGCCGCCGGGGCACAGCGCTTGCGTCCGAGGCCGGAATACGGTACCATAGAGGCAGAAAACGCCGCGGGCGCAGGGGAGACCGTCTCGCCGCGCGGCTGAAGGAGATGGGCGCATGAGTATCGTTAAAAACGAGGCAAAGAACAAGAACCCGGTGATCGCAGCGGTGCGGGAACAGCTGGAGCACAGAGCCGCCTGGCTCTATCTGCTCTGTGACGAGGCGCAGCGGCACGGCTTGACCTGGGAGGACTTCGCCGGCGACGCGGTGCGCCGCTGCGGGCTGTTTCAGGGCAAGGGGCTGACGGAAAAAGCGGGCACCCAAAGCCTGACCGGGCTGAAAAAGACCCTGTTCACCCTGCCCGCGCGCATGGTCTTTGAGATGAAAGTGCTGCGCTGTGACGAGGACCATCTGGATTTGGATTTCGGCTATTGCCCGCTGGTAAAGGCATGGCAAAAGCAGGGGTGCAGCGATGAAGAGATCGCGCGGCTGTGCGACATCGCCATGTGCGGCGACCGGGCCATCGCGGAGAGCTTTGGCTGCCGCCTGGAACTGCCGGAGACCATTGCAAACGGGGCGGACCGCTGTGCGCTGCGCTTTGTGCGCGGCACAGGCGAAAAGACAGAGGAGCAGGGATGAGGCAGGCCCCGGCAGAAGAACGCTTTGCCCACCGCCCGAAAGATGAAATGGAGCGCACCGGGGGAAACGGCTGCACCGGGCGGTAAAAAGGGCGAGGAGCGCGGACTGCGCAGGAAACAGCGGGCGGTTTTGCCGTCTGGGACAGGGCCACTGTGTGATTTCAGCACAAGCTGCCGGGCCAATTCGGTGCGAAAGGGAAGTGTACATCCAATAGCCGGGAGGTTCGCACTCCCCAAAGGAACCTTTTTATGCGCAGAACAGGAGAAAAGAACGGGATTTATACTGTTGGATCGGAAAAAATAGAAAAAATTTAGTGAATGTGTCCAAGCAGGAAAGAAAAAAATGTGCATATTCGCTGTCGCTGCCCGTGAGGGCAGCGTGGATTGAAACTGTGTTTTTGGTAAGCGGTGATGTTGGCCAAATTGGTCGCTGCCCGTGAGGGCAGCGTGGATTGAAACACATAATCAAAACAGCAGACTATTACCGCTTTGGAGTCGCTGCCCGTGAGGGCAGCGTGGATTGAAACCATCAGCCCATCAGCTCCCTGGTCGTATTGTCCATGTCGCTGCCCGTGAGGGCAGCGTGGATTGAAACCGAATCACTCCGCGCGGGCTGTTGTTGTCCAGTACGTCGCTGCCCGTGAGGGCAGCGTGGATTGAAACTAGTCATCACCACCTGTGAAATCTTCCCGTAGGTGTCGCTGCCCGTGAGGGCAGCGTGGATTGAAACGCGTCCAGGCTGCGCCGGCTTTTGACCGATGTGGCAACCGCAGCCAGACCCGTGGGGCCCTGACAGGTCGCCTCTGCCCGCGGTGGTCTGGACGGGTCTGATGCAGCGCCGGCGTTTTTTGCGCCGGCGCATCTATTTTTGCGGCCGCGCTGGGCCAAACTCGCGGCAGCGGCTTTGCGAAGCTCGCACAGGCGGCGCTTCAGCCGCCTGCCGCTCCCCGCTTCCCGGAGCAGATGCGCCCAAAGTGGGGGAACCGCATCCCCGGCATCCTGACCGCGGCGCAGGATTTTTCACTGTTGTCTTTGCTGTGTCGGGCACATTGTTGGGCGGCTTTTATCCGGCCTCTGCGGGCACGGTGAGGCGCGGCGCTTGCCGGGATTGCACGGCCCGGGGTAGGGCGGCTTTGGCGTACGCTGCGGGGAAGATTGAGGGCTGCGGCGCAGCCCTATGCTGCGTTCGCCCGGCCCTCTCTGTCCCATATTCTTCCAGGCCCGCTGCCGAGCCTTGGCGCGTCCGGCCCCGGCGCGCCGGGCTGTGCGCAAAGAGGCCCGGCAGAGCGGAACACCGGAGAAAAACCGCACAACCGGCGATTCTACCGATGGTCGGTTGCGCTTTTGCATCCGGCGCGCTATGCTGAGGTGCAGAGGAGGCAGACGTGATGGACAACGAAAAGTTTGGCGCTTTTGTTGCGCAGCAGCGCCGGGCCCTGGGTCTGACTCAAAAGGAGCTTGCCCGGCAGCTGCATCTCACCGACAAGGCGGTGAGCAAATGGGAGCGCGGCCTGAGCTTTCCCGACATTGCGGTGCTGGAACCGCTGTCCGAGGCCCTGAAAGTGACGGTGGCGGAACTGCTGCGGGGCCGCAGACAGGCGCAGACGGAACTTCCCGGGCAGGAGGAGCTGCAAAGCGCGGTGACCGAGACGCTGCGCCGCTCCCGCGAGGAGATCCTTCTGCGCCGCCGCCGTCATCTGCGGGCCCTTTGGGCGACCGCCGCGCTGGGGCTGCTGCTCTGCTTTGTTTCGGCCTTTGCGGTCTGGCGGTCCTGCGCTGCACCCTATCCCGAGCCCTTTGCCCTGCTGCCCGTCCCCTGCAGCTGGACAGAGGGGGAGACCGAACAGTGGCGGGAAGCCCTGCCAGACCATTCCGCCTACGACCTGGGCCTCAACAACCGGGGCAGGCCCGTTTTTCAGCGCCCGTTCGCGGCGCTGGCTCTGGCCGGGGCCGAGTGCGGCGACGCAGTCGCTTATCTAAAAGCTGCCTGCGGCCTGCCGCCGCTGAGCCGGTGGACCTGGCGCGGCTATAAAAACTACGCCTGGCAGCTGGGAGAGGCAGAGCCGCGGGTCCAGAGGCAAGGCCAGCTGCTCACGAAGATACTGGACCTGTATGAAAACAGCTTTGAATAAGGGCACAGCACCAGTAGGACCGGGCAAAATGCTTTGCTGCGCTGCACAGCCGGGCCGTGGATTTGCCCCTGAAGCGGGCCGGCGCGTGCACCCGCCCTGCCGCAAAGCGCCCTTTCCCTGTCGCGGCGTTACGGGCGGCAGGCAGATGAAGCGCGTTTTTTCTGCGCGGGCGAAGACCGCTTTCCGCCGCGGGAGGTCCGGGGCGGGGGCGGCAAGCGGCGGACACAGACTCCCGGCGGCGGATCTGCACCCTGCTGAAAGTTCTGCCCGTCCCGCAGCCGGGTCCCTGACAGCCGGGTCCGGGACAAAGCGGCTGGCGGCGCTGCTGAAAAAAGCGGATGCATGCGCTTTGCTGCTTCCGCGCACAGCTGAGGCTGCCGGCAAAGCCACCCTTTGAAAATCACCGGCGCTTTATTCCGGCGTATTCCACACAAATACATCGGTTATTGCCTGCGGGCTTTTGCTTTATCTGCCGAAAAAATTGCACCCGTTTTCTGCGGAGCTTTGTCTGTCAGCAGCCCCGCAGAGATAGAAAAGTCCCCTTTTTCAGGGGATTTTTTTGTGAGATGTTTCCTTGACAGCGGAGGCAGGGGCCGCTATCATGAAGAAAATGAAAAAACGACAGTCCGGCCAACGTTTTTCCCTGCAGCGCAGCGGCGGAGAGGCAGAAGCGCCGGAGCAGCTCGTTTTTGGCGCGGACCATAAGAGCGGACCGCACAGCGCCGCGCGGCGGTGAGAAAGAGAGGCAGAGCATGCAAAAAAAATTTGTGTCGAAAAGGTACGAAAACGGACATCCCACCATGCTGGGGGATCTGGGCCCCAAGGCGGCTGCTTATGAGGACCTGATCAATTTCAGCATCGGCGACCCGGACCTGAAGACGGACGACCGCATCATCGAGGCGGCTTTCGAGGACGCCAGGGCGGGTTATACCCATTACACCGATCCCCGCGGCATGCGGGAATTGCGGGATGCCATCCGCGCCTTTTATAAAGAGGAATTCGATTTTGAGGTGGCGGATGAGGAGGTGGCCGTCACCACCAGCGCCTGCCAGGGCATGTGGGCGGTGATGCAGGCAGTGCTGGACGAGGGAGACGAGGTCATTGTGCCCGAACCCTATTTCAGCCCCTATAAGGACCAGATCGAGATGGCGGGCGGCGTGCTGGTGCCGCTGCCCACCTGTGAGGAGGAAAACTTCGAGGTCAACGTCCACCGCATTGAGCCGCTGATCACCCCGCGCACCAAGGCCATCCTGTTCAACACCCCCAACAACCCCACCGGCTGCTGCTTTGACCGGGCGGCGCTGGAGGTCATCGCCGACGTGGCCAAGCGCCACGACCTGCTGGTCATTGCGGACGACATCTATACCATTTTCAGCTATGCGGGCCCCTTTATCCCCATCGGCACACTGCCCGGCATGGCGCAGCGCACCGTCACCGTGCGCTCGTTCAGCAAAGACTACTGCATGACGGGCTGGCGCATCGGCTATGTCATCGCCCCGCCGCAGATCGTGGAGGCGCTGCAGCTGGTGGGGGAGAGCAACGTCTACTCGGCCCCCAGCATCTCGCAGCGGGCGGGCATCGCGGCGTTCCGGCTGCGGCGCGAAGTGCAGCCCGCCATTGTGGAGGAATTCCGCCGCCGCACCGAGGCTGCCTGCGCGGCCATCGGCGAGTTCGCCTATCTGTCGGTGCTGCCGCCCCAGGGCAGCATCTACCTGTTCGTCAACATCAAGCGCACCGGCCTGACCAGCCGCGAGTTTGCGGCCCAGCTGCTGGAGCGCTATCACATCCTGGTGGTGCCGGGCAACGCGTTCGGTACCAGCGGCGAGGGATATGTGCGGCTGGCCCTGACCCTGGGCGTGGACCGCATCCGGGAGGCTTTTGACCGCCTGCCCAAAGACCGTTTTTGAGGGCGGCCATGAAAAGAGAAAAAGTCGGCATCATCGGGGCCGGGCACGTGGGCAGCCATATAGCCAGCGCCCTGTCGCTGTACGGCCTGTGCGGTGAGATCGTGCTGATAGATCGCGACGCTGACAAAGCGCGGGCCCAGGCCATCGATCTGGCGGACCCGGCGGTCTATTTTCCACGGCCGGTGAAGATCGCGGCGGGCAGTTATCAGGATCTGGCGGACGCCGCGGTGGTGGTCATGGCGGCCTGCGACGGCATTTTGGAAGAGGACCGGCTGCTGGAACTGGACAGCACGGTGCGGGTGACACAGGAGATCCTGCCGCGCCTTACAAGCAGCGGGTTTTCCGGCATCGTGGTCTCGGTCACAAATCCCTGCGACATCATCGCCCAGTATCTGGCGGCGGGGAGCGGCCTGACCGTGATCGGCACCGGCACGGCGCTGGACTCCGCCCGGCTGCGGCTGCGCATTGCCGAAGCGGCGGGCGTGGCCCCCGCTTCGGTGGAGGCCTATTGCCTGGGCGAGCACGGGGACAGCCAGGTCGCGGCTCTTTCATCCGCGGTCATCGGTGGTCGTCCGGCGCGGGAGCTCTGCTCTGCGGCGGCCCTGGCCGGGGCGGCCCGCAGCACGGTGACGGCGGGGTGGGACATCGCCGGCCCCAAGGGCAGCACTGAGTTCGGCATCGGCTCTGCGGCAGCCGCGCTCTGTGCGGCCATCCTGCGTGACGAGCGGCGGGTGATCCCCTGCAGCGCCATGCTGGAGGGGGAGTACGGCGACTCCGGCGTATACGCCAGCCTGCCGCGGGTGATCGGGGCGGCGGGGGTGCTGCGCACCCTGACGCCGGAACTGGATGCCGCGGAGCGGGAGGGATTTGCGCACAGCTGCGCGGTGCTGCGCGCAAACTGCCGCCGCGCCGGGCTGAGCGTCTGAGCGGCTTGCCCACCGGGGGAAGAAAAGCGAAACGGAGAAGCGGGACCGCAGCGATCGCCCGGCCGTGTTTTCAGGGGGAGAGCGGCCTTTCTGCGGCGCGGCGGCAGCCCTCCCCCGCCTTTCGCTTTTTATCATTTGCTCCGCACCTTAAAAAAGCCGGGCGGTGCGGCACAAGACAGAATGTAAGGAGGAGCTCTGCATGAAAAAATTTTGGGCTGAGTTCAAAGAATTCGCCACCCGCGGCAATGTGATGGATATGGCGGTGGGCGTGATCATCGGCGGGGCATTCAGCAAGATCATCACCTCGCTGGTGGGGGACGTCATCATGCCGGCTGTCTCGCTGCTCACCGGCCGCATCAACTTCACCGATTGGGCGGTCCGCATCCCGTCGGCCGCCGCGGAGGGCGGCGTGATCTCGATCAGCTATGGTCTGTTTTTGCAGAATATCGTCGATTTTGTCATCACGGCGCTCTGTATCTTTTTACTGGTCAAGGCGATGAACCTGCTTCGCCGCCGCAAAGCCCAGCAGCCGCCTGCGGAGCCCGAGGCCCCGGTCCTGACGGCGGACCAGCAGCTGCTGACCGAGATCCGGGATCTGCTGGCTGCCCGGCAGGAAGATCGGTAACCGCCGGCCCGCAGGGCCGCCTCGAGGGTGAGGGGCGGAGAAAAAATAAAAGGGGCTGTGGCTAAAGCCGGATCCGGACAAGGAAACAAGAGTCGAGCCATACGATTTTGGCGCAGCGCAGGTTCAAACCCGCGGGGCAATCCATACAGGATCGCACTCTTGGTTTTCGCTCGCGCTGCATCCAAAATCGTGGGGCTCGGCCGCGCAGCGCCGCAAAGGCGACAATTGGGGATGCAGTGCAAGGCAAACCACCGCAGGCATCCTGTATGGCTGGCAAATGTGGTTTCAAAAGCGCTTTGCCATGTTTTGCAAGGCCCGGCTTTGCCGGGCCGGCCGCTTTCCATCAGCGTGGGCTGCGCTGAGGGCCGGCTCCGCAATGCGCCTCAATTGCTCCCTTTGCGGTCATGTTTCCTTATTCAGATCCGGCTAAAGCCGGGCGGCTGTGTGAAGCCCAGTGCGCGCAGGTCTTTGCTGTTCCACTGAGCGCCGCCATAAAAGCGAATACCCGGCAAGGGATCTCCCTTGCCGGGGTATTGCGATAGCCCCCCTAAAACGCCGCCTTGGTGTGGGAGGCGCCGGCGGCCGCGCCGGTGCGAAGCCCTCTTCCCGGGGACGTTCTGGGGCAAAAACGGCAACGGAGCCCCGGTTCTCACCCGCCCGACCGCGGCCGTTTTCTCAGCGGCGCCCGCAGCGCTGGGCCGGGCCTGCCGGGCAAAACGGGCCTTGATTTTGGTTCTATCAAAAAAGTCCGGCAAGGGGTTCCCCTTGCCGGACTTTTTCTGTCTGATAAAAGCACTTTTTGTGAAAAAAGGCCTCACTGCACGTCAAAGAGCAGGTCGTGGATCGCCCGCACCACGTCGGCACAGGTGAAACGGGCCACCCCGATGGCGTCCAGCATGCGGTCGGTCTCGGTTTTGGTGGCGTCGATATAGCGGAACTCCGCTCTGCCCACCGCCGCGGCAAACAGGGCCGTCTCTTCGGCGGTGTTGGCCGGGTCGTTCTCCTCCCGTTTCAGCAGCTGCAGCGTGGCCGCCACGGCCTGCTGCTTTGTGAATACCGCGTTCGCGGCTTCTTCCTGAAACTCCAGTACGGCTGTCAGCTGGCGCATCTTTCTCCGTCCTTTCCGCCTCACCCAAGAGGTCTACAAATAGTATTATTTCGACGAGATCGACCGATTATTCCCCTGAGACCGCGCGGCGGGCGTGAAAAACAGCGGCAAAAGGGGGAAACAGCGCTTTCACGGCGCAAAAGAGGGGAGCCGCCGTCTTTATCTGTTGCGCACCATCAGATTTTTGCCCCCCGAGGGCAGGGGCTCGTACTTGGTCTCAAACCGGCCGGTGGCCTCGATCAGCTTGTGCAGGCGGGAGTAGCCGTAGTTGCGGCTGTCAAAGTCGGCGTACATCCGCCCCAGCATCACGCCCACCTGGCTCAGAAGCATCCAACCGTCCTCGTCGCAGTCGTGGTCGATCAGGCTGGCGATGGTGGCCACGATCTGGGACAGCGGCACGATGGCGGTCTCCAGCTCGTCCTCCTCCGGCTCAGGGGGCGCGGGCGGTTCCGGCTCCGGCTGCGGCTCGGGGCGTCTGCCGGCTTTGGCCGGTTCTTTCTCCCGGGCCTTGGGCGCTTTTTTTGCTTTTTCGGTTTTTTCCTGCTTCTCGGACTGCTTTTTCTCCGGCTTTTCCGCCGGCAGGCCGCCCGCCTCCGCCTCGGTCTTGGTGCCCAGCAGTACCTCCAGATATTTGAAGGTGTCGCAGGCGGCCTTGAACGCCGTGGGGGTCTTGGTCTCGCCCATCCCGATGACGAACATGCGGCTCTCCCGCAGCCGGGACGCCAGCTTGGTAAAGTCGCTGTCCGACGAGACCAGACAGAAACCGTCCACATTGCCGGCGTAAAGGATATCCATGGCGTCGATGATCATGGCGCTGTCGCTGGCGTTTTTGCCCTGGGTGTAGCTGAACTGCTGGATGGGGGTGAGGTTGTGTTCCAGCAGCACCCGCTTCCAGTTGGCCATGTCGTTGCTGGTCCAGTCCCCATAAATGCGCTTGTAGGCCGGGGTGCCGTATACCGCCACCTCGTCCACAATGGCTTTGATATATTTGGGGGAGACGTTTTCGGCGTCGATGAGCAGCGCGATGACCTTGCCGTTGTCCTGCACAGGCTCCGCCCTCCTTTTTTTCTTTGTTGTCCTTATTGTACCACAAAGCGGGCGCCGCAGTACGGCGGGACGAAAAAAATGTTGAAATCCGTGCGGCGCTGTGCTATAATGCCGGGTATCAACAACGGCGTTGATCGCGGGGCAGACCCCGCGGTCGCGCCGTTGTTTTTTGTTTTGCCCCGCTGCCGGTCCGGCGCGGCGGCACAAAAGGCGCGCCCGCGCCAGCCAGGAGGTAATGAAAATGACGCCCTATCCCGCCCATGTGGAGATCGATCTGTCAAAGTTTGCGCCCGACCTGCCCGAGGAGAAGCTCGAGGTGAAATACGGGCTGCCGCGGCAGGTGCGCTTTTGCAAAAAATGTGTCATGAGCAACCAGAAGCCCAATTCCTGCTACGAGTTCGAACACACCGCCCAAAGCGTCAAAAAAAGCATGCACATCGCCCCGGACGGCGTCTGCGATGCCTGTGTGGCCTGTGCGGACAAGGTGGGCAGGATCGACTGGGACGACCGGGAGCGCCAGCTGGAAGAGCTGTGCGCCCGATACCGCCGCACCGACGGCGGCTATGACTGCCTGGTGCCCGGCTCCGGCGGCAAGGACAGCTTTTACGCCGCCCACCTGCTGAAGTACAAATACGGCATGCACCCGCTTACCGTCACCTGGGCGCCGCATCTTTACACCCCCTGGGGCTGGGAGAATTTTCAGGCCTGGGTCCACGCGGGCTTTGACAATTATCTGTGCACGCCCAACGGGCGCACCCACAGGCTGCTGACCCGCCTTGCCACCGAAAACCTGTTTCACCCGTTCCAGCCCTTTATCCTGGGGCAGAAGCAGCTGGCGCCAAAGATGGCGGCGAAGTTCGGCATCCCGCTGGTGTTTTACGGCGAGAACGAGGCCGAGTTCGGCAACCCGCTGGCGGATAACGAGTCGGCCCTGCGGGACGAGCGCTTTTTCGCCACCAACGACAGGGACCACATCTACCTGGGCGGCGTCTCGCTGCAGCAGCTGGAGGAAGATTTCAAGGTCGACCCGTCCGATCTTGCCATCTACCTGCCCAGCGAGACCAGCGATATCGAAAAAAATCACATCCAGGTACACTACCTGGGCTATTATGTCAAGTGGCACCCGCAGGGGGCGTATTACTACGCGGTGGAGCAGGGCGGCTTCAAGCCCAGCCCCGAGCGCACGGTGGGCACCTACTCCAAATACAACTCCATCGACGACAAGATCGACGACTTTTTTTATTACACCACCTACATCAAATACGGCATCGGCCGCGCCACCTACGACGCCGCGCAGGAGATCCGCAACGGGGAGATCACCCGGGAGGAGGGCGTGGCGCTGGTGAAAAAGTTCGACGGCGAGTTTCCGGCCCGGTTCGCGGACGAGATCTTCCGCTATCTGTCGCTGGATGAGAGGAATTTCCCCGACGCGCGGCGCTGTTTTGAACACCCGGAGATGGACCTTGCCTATTTTATGGAGCTGGCCGACCGCTTTCGCTCGCCCCACCTGTGGATGCGGCAGGACGGCTGCTGGAAACTGCGCCACACCCCCTATGAGGGCGCGTCGGCGTGCGGGTGGGGCGCGCCGGAGGAACTGCCGCCCCGCGGATAGGGCGCTCAAAACGGCGCGGGAAAGGAGAGGACGAGGATGGCAAAAGCGGAAAAGATCCGCCTGATCGCCCGGCTGGAGGTCAAAAACGATCAGCTGGTAAAGGGCGTCCAACTGGAGGGGCTGCGCAAACTGGGCGATCCGCACGACTTTGCCCGGGCGTACTATGAGGCGGGCATCGACGAGATCCTGTATCTGGACATCGTGGCCAGCCTTTACGAGCGCAACAACCTGTCGCAGATCGTGCGGCGCACCACCGGCGACGTGTTCATCCCCATCACGGTGGGCGGCGGGCTGCGCAGCGTGGAGGACGTGCACAAAATTTTGCAGCAGGGCGCCGACAAGGCCGCCATCAACACCGCGGCCATCAAGGACCCCTCCATCATCACCCGGGTGGCCGAGGCCTACGGCAGCCAGTGCATGGTATTATCCATCCAGGCCAAACGCCGCCGAGACGGCTCCGGCTGGGAGGCCTATTATGACAATGGGCGCGAGCACTCGGGCCTGGACGCGGTGGAATGGGCAAAGCGGGGCGTCGCTCTGGGCGCGGGCGAGATCTTGCTGACCAGTGTGGACAGCGAGGGCCTGGGCCGGGGCATGGACCGGGAGCTGATCCGCGCCGTGGCCGGGGCGGTGAACGTGCCGGTGATCGCGGCGGGCGGTGCGGCCGGCCCGGAGGACGTGGCCCTGGCCGCGGAGGACGGCGCTTGCGCGGTGGCCCTTTCCAGCCTGCTGCATTATAAAAGGATGGGGGTCGGGCAGCTGAAAGCCGCGCTGGCCGCCCGCGGCGTGGGGGTGAGAAGATGAAGCGCGTGACCCTGATCGATTACGGCCTGTCCAACCTGCTCAGCGTCCAGCGGGCTTTCGAGCACTTTGGGGCAAAGGTGGAGATCGCCCGCAGCCCCGCGGCGGTACTTGGGGCGCAGGCGCTGGTGCTGCCCGGCGTGGGGGCTTTCCGGGACGGTATGGCCGGGCTGGAACAGCTGGGACTGACCGTCCCCATCCGGCAAAAGGCCGCTGCGGGCACGCCGCTGCTGGGCATTTGCCTGGGCATGCAGATGCTGTTTGACGAGAGCGAGGAGTTCGGCCGCTGGCAGGGCCTGGGCCTGATCCCGGGCCGGGTGGTGAAGCTGCCAGAGCGGAACGCCGCGGGCGGGCTTCAGCGGGTGCCCCAGGTGGGGTGGAACGGCCTGCTGCCTCCGCAGGGAAAAACGGATTTTGCAGACAGCCTGCTGCGGGCGGTGCGGCCGGGCGGCGAGGTCTATTTTGTCCACAGCTACGAGGCGAAGCCCGCCCGCCCGCAGGACCGGCTGGCGGAGGTGCTGTACGGGGGACGGCGTGTCTGCGCGGCGGCCCGCAGCGGCAGCGTCACCGGCTGCCAGTTCCACCCGGAAAAAAGCGGAGAGGTGGGGCTTTCCATCATACGGCAGTTTCTGGAGGACGGAGAGGGATAGAAAAAAGCGCGGCCTACACAGGGCGCGGCCCGCTTTGGGGCGGCCGGCGGCGGCAGTAAGGGCAGGGGCAGGCGGGGGCGGCGAGAGCCGCCGCTTTGTCGCAGGGCAGCGGTGATCGCCGTCCGCCCCGGCAGCCCGCGCCGGTCCGGCAGCACGATGTCACAGCGCTGCGCGGCTGGAACGTCCTGTCCGCCCCGGCAGCTGCTTTTGCGGGCGCTGTTTCAGGCGGCGGGGCTTTTCGGCGCGGGTCCGCAAACTCCCCGCCCCTCCAGACAGCGCTCTGCCCAGGCGGCCGCAGCGCGGGGGCGGTTTTTTTCTCCGGCCCGTTTTGGCGGCGGCGGGAACGCGCCGGGCCCGCCTGCTTGGCCGCTGCTTTTCCCCAAAGAGGGTGCATACCGGCGGCGGGACTGGGGGCCGCCCGGACGGCAGCAGGGGGAGACCTGAATGGCCACACAGTGTGTGACCATTTGGGCGAAACGGGGGCGCCCGGGCGACGGCGGGGGCAGGCAGAAAAAAGAGAGGGGAAAAGCGCCAAAAAGATTTGATTTTTGCGCCCAAACCGTCTATAATTTATGCTTAATACCGCGCTCTGCGCGGCTTTTGAGAGAGGGGGACGGCTGCCGTGACGGAGTTTCTGATCCGGCGTTTTGTGCGGGACCCGCAGGACGTCCGCACCCCTGCGGCGCGCGGGCGCTATGGCAGGCTGGCCGGGGTGGTGGGGCTGCTCTGCAATCTGCTGCTCTGCGGGGGCAAATTTGCCGTGGGTCTGGCGTTCGGCAGCGTCTCCATCACCGCCGACGCCGTGAACAACCTGTCCGACGCGTCCAGCTGCCTCATCACGCTGCTGGGCTTCCAGCTGGGGGGCAAGCCCGCCGACCGGGAACACCCTTTCGGCCATGCCCGCATCGAGTACCTGTCCGGCCTGTCGGTGGCGGTGCTCATCATGGCCATCGGCGTGGACCTGCTGCGCACCAGCTTTGACCGGGCGCTGCATCCCGCCCCGGTGTCGTTCAGCCTGGTGTCGGTGGCGGTGCTCGGCGTCTCGATCCTGGTCAAGCTGTGGATGGCGCGGTTTTACCGCACCATCGGGCGGCGCATCGGCTCCACCGCGCTGGAGGCCACCGGCATGGACAGCCGCAACGATGTGCTGACCACGGCGGCCGTGCTGCTTGCCGCGGTACTGGCCCGCCTCACCGGCCTGGATCTGGACGGGTGGATGGGCCTTGCGGTGGCCGCGTTCATCCTCTGGGGCGGGGTTGGCATCGTGCGGGAGACCCTGAACCCGCTGCTGGGAGAAGCGCCCGACGAAGAGCTGGTGGACCGGCTGGACGGCAGGATCATGAGCTATGACGGGGTGCTGGGCCTGCACGACCTGATGGTGCACGACTACGGGCCGGGGCGGCGGTTTGCCAGTGTCCATGTGGAGATGAGCGCTTCTGAGGATGTGATGCACTGCCACGATGTGATCGATAACATCGAGCGCGCGGTGCTGGAAGAACAGGGCGTCCATCTCGTGATCCATCTGGACCCCATCAGCGACGACGACGGCGAGGTCTGCCGCCACCGCGAACTGGCCGCCGCCAAGGTGCGGGAGATCGACCCCAGGCTGAGCATCCACGATTTTCGGATGGTGAAAGGCGACGACCATACCAACCTGATCTTTGACGTGGTGGTGCCGCAGGGCTTCGGCATGAAAGCCGACCGCCTGAAAGAGGCCATCGCGCAGAGCCTGCGGCAGGACGACCCCAACCACTTCGCCGTCGTGACGGTGGACTACAGCTATGCCAGCGCCCCGCGGGACTGAAAGGGGACCGGGCGTGCGGGGGCCGTGGGAGCGGCCGGCGGCCCCGGCCCCCGAAGAGCGGGGAGGCGCGCCGCATCCGGGGCGGCCGGTCGTCGGCGGTTTTTGAAGTAAATAAGGACGGCGCTTTCGGGCGGGGACGCAGAGCGGGGCTCTGCGCCGACTGTGCCCCGCCGGGCGCCGCTGCGGGCAGATCACAAACAGAGAGGGGAAACAGAATATGTATGAGTTTTCACAAAAGGCGCTGGGCACCAGGCCGTCGGCCATCCGCGAGATCATCAAAAACATGAACGATCCCAGCATGATCTCCTTTGCGGGCGGGAACCCGGCAGTGGAATGCTTTCCGATCGAGGAGATCAAAAAATACTCGGCGAAGATCCTGGAAGAACAGCCGGTCAGGATGCTGCTTTACGGCACGACCGAGGGCGTGCCGTCGCTGCGCGAGTCGGCGCTGGCGTTCGCCAACCGCTATGGCCGTATCAGCACTGCGGAAGATGACATCGCCATCCTCACCGGCAGCCAGCAGGCCATGGATTTTACCGCCCGGGTCTTCTGCAACGAGGGGGACACGGTGGTGGCGGAGGACCCCAGCTTTGTGGGGGCGCTCAACTCTTTCCGCGCCTACGGGGCAAAGACGGTGGGCGTGCCCATGGAGGACGACGGCGTGGACATCGCCGCGCTGGAAAAGGCTTTTGCCGCTGTGCCCAAGCCCAAGCTGTTCTATGTGATCCCCAATTTCCAGAACCCCACCGGCCTTGTCACCAGCGCCGCCAAGCGGCAGGTGATCTATGATCTGGCGGTCAAATACGATGTGCCGGTGCTGGAGGATAACCCCTACGGCGAGCTGCGCTTTGAGGGCGAGTATATCCCGCCCATCAAAAGCCTGGATCAAAAGGGGCTGGTGCTGTACTGCGGCAGCTTTTCCAAAATACTGGCCCCGGGCATGCGGCTGGCCTACATCATCGCCAACAGGGAGATCGTGGAAAAGCTGGTCACCGTCAAGCAGTGCAGCGATACCCACACCAACAGCTGGAGCCAGATGGTCTGCGACGAATGGCTGCGCCACAGCGACACCGAGGCGCATATCCGCGCCATCCGCAGGGTGTATGAGCGCAAATGCCGCCTGATGCTGGCCGAGATGGACCGCGAGTTCGACCAGCGCGTCCGCTATACCCGCCCCAGCGGCGGGATGTTCCTGTGGGCCACCCTGCCCAAGGGCGTGGACATGACGGCCTTTGTGCTGGAGGCGCAGCGCCGCAAGGTGGCCGTGGTGCCGGGCAGCGCGTTTCTCTGCGACGAGGACGGCAGCACCCAGTGCTTCCGCCTCAACTACTCCACCCCCAGCGACGAGGATATCGTCAAGGGCATCGGCATTTTGGGCGGCCTGACCCGTGAGGTCTGCGCCGGGCTGTGAGCGGATGGAAAAGCGCCGATTCCCCCTGCCCGGCGGCAGGCGCGCGCTCGTTTAAATCCACAAACGCGTTAAAAAGTCTCAGCGGCATGCCCGGCGTGCCCGGGACTTTTTATTTTTAAGAGGATTTCTGCCAAAATTCCCTTGACTTTTCATGGGAAACAGATATACTATTAATTAGTAAAAGTTCTCAATAAGGAGCCCGCGATGGAAAAACGCAATACCGTACAAAAGCAGCTGGTGCTGCAGGCGGTACGGGAGCTGCAATGCCACCCCACCGCCGAGGAGGTCTATCAGCGCGTTGCGGCGCGGCACCCCAGCATCAGCAAGGCCACGGTCTACCGCAACCTCAATTCTCTGGCGGAAGACGGTCTGGTGCGGCGGGTCGCCATGCCGGACGCGGCGGACCGGTTCGACTTTACAGTAGGCCCCCACTATCACATCAAATGCGCCGGCTGCGGCCGGGTCATCGACGCCCCGGCGGCTTATATGCCGCGGCTGGACGCCGAGACGGAAAAGGAGACCGGGTTTCGCATCTCCCGGCATGATCTGGTGTTTGAGGGGCTTTGCCCGGCCTGCCGCGAAAAGCGGGCCTGAAGATCTCGGTTTATGTTTAGGCTGCCTGCGGCGGCCGCATAATAGATTTCAGAACATAAAAAACGGAGGTAGTTACCATGGCTGAACTGAAAGGATCGAGGACCGAAGCGAATCTGATGGCCGCGTTTGCCGGCGAGAGCCAGGCGCGCAACAAGTACACTTTCTACGCTTCCAAGGCGAAGAAAGAGGGCTACAAGGTGATCGGCGACATCTTTGAAGAGACCGCCGGCAACGAGAAAGAGCACGCAGAGCTGTGGTTCAAGGCCCTGCACGGCGGCGAGGTGCCCGATACCATGACCAACCTGGCCGACGCGGCTGCGGGCGAGAACTATGAGTGGACCGAGATGTACGCCGAGTTTGCCAAGGTCGCCAAGGAAGAGGGCTTCGACCGTCTGGCCTGGCAGTTTGACGCTGTCGCCCAGATCGAAAAGACCCATGAAGAGCGCTACAACGATCTGGCCAAGTTGCTCAAAGAGGATAAGATCTTTGCCCGCGAGGAGGAGCAGGTCTGGATCTGCACCAACTGCGGCCACATCCACGTGGGCAAGTCCGCCCCGGCGAAGTGCCCGGTCTGCGATCATCCGCAGAGCTACTTCGAGCTGCGCGTCAAGCCGTACTGAGCTTTTTCACGGCCCCAAGTTTCCTGCGCGGACGGTGCGGACGGGAGAAAACATCGCTTTGTCCCGCTGGCCCGGACAGGGTGACTGAATAAAAAGGTTGCGCTCCAGCAATGGAGCGCAATTTTTTTGGATGACTTCCGCCGGCGGCCGCCCGAAAAAAGGTCCGGCTTACAGCAGGCGGGGGGAGGCGGGGCCCCCCGCAAACGGGCTGCCGCAGGGGAAACGGGTGGGCGGGACGCCTGTTTCCGGGCCGGGGCGCGGGAGGCAGGCGGGGAGCCTGCGCCGCCGCAGGGCGGAAAAGTGAAAAGTAAATGCGAATCGCTTGCATTTGGTAAAAAACGGGGTATAATAAATAAGCGCGCAAAGACGCGAATGATTCGCATTTGAGATCAACGGGAGGGACTGCCCTTGTTGGAACTTTTGTTGGATACCCTGATCGACGCGGCGAAGATGCTGCCGTTTTTGTTTCTGGCCTGCCTGCTGGTGGAGGTGGCCGAACACCGGCAGAACGGCCGGCTGATGAGGCTGCTCTCCGGCGAGGGCAAGATCGGCTTTTTGGCCGGAGCCGTGCTGGGCACTGTGCCCCAATGCGGGTTTTCGGCAATGGCGGCGAATCTCTATGCGGGCAGGGTCATCACGCTGGGCACCCTGCTTGCGGTGTTTATCGCCACTTCAGACGAGGCGTTTTTGGTGCTGCTGGCCAGCCCCGGGGCGCTGCCTGCGCTGGGCGGGCTGATCGCGGTCAAGTTCGTGCTGGCGGCGGGCACCGGCTTTGCGGTGGACTTTCTGCTGCGCCGCCGTCTGGTGCGCGCGGGCGTGGTGGCCGACCACGAGCAGATCCACTGCCCCTGCGAGCATGAAGAGGGGGAGCAGAGCGTGTGGCGGGCGGCTGTGCTGCACACGCTGGAGGTGCTGTTTTATGTGGTGGTGTTCTCTTTTGTCATCCATGTGGCAATGGAGTATTTTGGGGGCGAGCTGCTCACCGGCTGGCTCTCCCGCACAAGGCTGCTGCAGCCTATTTTGGCGGCTCTGATCGGCCTGATCCCCAACTGCGCGGCCAGCGTGCTGCTGGCCCAGCTCTACCTGTCCGGCGCCATCACGTTCGCCTCGCTGGCGGCGGGCCTCTCCAGCGCCGCGGGCATCGGTCTGGTGGTGCTGTTCCGCTCCAACCGGGGGCTGAAAAAGAACCTGCTGATCACCGCTGCGCTCTTTGCAGTCTCGGCCGCGGCGGGGCTGGTGCTGTCCGTCTTTTAAAAAGCTGCAGCCGCGCGGTGGCTTTCGCCCGCCGGTGCGCGCCATCACGGGCACTGCACGGAGCCGGTCTTTTTTTCATTTTCTTTGCAAAAAGCCTCTAGCATTTTGAGATCTGCCATGCTATAATAGGTGCAAGCTTAGAGAACAGAGTCAAAGCGAAAAAACCCGAAAGGGCCTTTTTTGCTTTGGCTTTTTTTGTTGCCTGGTTCCGGATGCCCGGGGCGGGGGGACGAGAGATAAGGAGGGTTTGGACAGACATGGTTGACGTAACGATCATCGGCTGCGGCGTTATCGGCGCGGCCACGGCGTACGAGCTGGCCCACTATGATCTCAGGACCGTAGTGGTGGAGCGGGAGAACGACGTGTCCACCGGCACCACCAAAGCCAACAGCGCCATCATCCACGCGGGGTACGACCCGGAGCCGGGCACCTTGATGGCGCGGCTCAATGTGGAGGGCAACCGCCGCACCAAGGAGATCGCCGCAAGGCTGGATGTGCCCTGCAAGGAGATCGGCAGCCTGGTACTGGCCTTTGACGAGGCCGATGTAAAGACAGTGGAAGAGCTTTACCGGCGCGGCGTCGCCAACGGGGTGCCGGGAGTGCGCGTCCTCTCTGCACAGGAGGTGCAGGCGCTGGAGCCCAACCTCTCCAAAGAGGTGAAAGCGGCCCTGCTGGCCCCCTCCGCCGCCATTATCTCCCCCTGGGAGATGTGCTTGGCGCTGGCCGAGACCGCGGTCAAAAACGGCGTCGAGCTGCGGCTGAACAGCCCGGTCACCGCCATTGAAAAGATCGAGGGCGGTTACCGGGTCACGGCGGGCGACAGCGTCATCGAGACCCGCACCATCGTCAACGCTGCGGGCGTCCACGCCGACCAGATCAACGATCTGGCCGCCCCTCACGCTTTTACCACCCGGCCCAGCCGGGGCGAGTACTACCTGATGGACAAAAGCCAGGGCGCGCTGGTGGACCATGTGATCTTCCAGTGCCCGAACAAGGACGGCAAGGGCGTGCTGGTGTCCCCCACCGTACACGGCAACCTGATCGTCGGCCCCAACGCCGAGGACGTGGCGGACGGCGACGACGTGGCGGTGACCGCCGCGGGGCTTGATTTCGTCAGAGAAAAGGCGGCCAAAAGCGTGCCGGGCATCAATTACCGCGATTCCATCCGCAATTTTTCCGGCGTGCGCGCCGTGACCGACCAGCCCGATTTTGTCATCTGCGAAAGCCCCGCGGCAAAGGGCTTCATCAACCTGGGCGGCATCAAATCGCCGGGCCTGTCCTCCGCGCCCGCCATCGCCGCCGAAGCGGTGAAGCTGCTGGCCGGCGCAGGCGTTGAGCTGAAAGAAAAGGCCTCGTTCGACGACAGCCGCAGCCGCGTGCGCTTCAAGGAACTCTCGTCAAAAGAAAAGACCGCCCTTGTGGAAAAGGACCCCGCTTACGGCCGCGTGATCTGCCGCTGTGAGACCATCACCGAGGGCGAGATCGTCGACGCGCTGCACTCGGTCATCCCGCCCGTCTCCATCGACGGGGTCAAACGGCGCTGCAACCCGGGCATGGGCCGCTGCCAGGGCGGCTTCTGCGGCCCCCGCGTACAGGAGATCATCGCGCGCGAGCTGGGCATCAGCCAGCAGGAGGTGCTGCAGGACAAAGCGGGCAGCCGCATCATCTTTGGCCAGACCAAACAGAAAGGGGGCGCGGCCCAATGACCGAATATCATGACTTGATCGTCATCGGCGGCGGCCCGGCGGGCCTCGCCGCGGCCTGCGCGGCCTGGGAAAAGGGCGTTAAGGACATCCTCATCATCGAGCGCGACAAAGAGCTGGGGGGCATCCTCAACCAGTGCATCCACAACGGCTTTGGCCTGACCTATTTTAAAGAGGAGCTGACCGGCCCCGAATACGCCGGGCGGTTCATCAAGATGCTGTTCGATACCGGGGTCAAGGTGCGCACCGACACCATGGTGCTCTCGATCACCGAGAACAAAGAGGTGCATGCAGTCAACAACTTTGACGGCTATATGGTGCTGCGGGCCAAGGCCATCGTGCTCACCATGGGCTGCCGCGAGCGCACCCGCGGGGCCATCGGCATCCCGGGCGACCGGCCCGCCGGCGTGCTGACCGCGGGCGCGGCCCAGCGGTATATGAATATCGAGGGCTATATGGTGGGCAAACGGGTGGTCATTTTGGGCTCGGGCGATATCGGCCTCATCATGGCGCGCCGCATGACGCTGGAGGGCGCCAAAGTGCTGGCCTGCGTTGAGCTGATGCCCTATTCCAACGGCCTCAACCGCAACATTGTGCAGTGCCTCAACGATTTTGACATCCCGCTTTATCTGGCGCACACCATCACCGACATCGTGGGCAAGCACGGCAGGGTGGAAAAGGTGGTCGTCAGTGCCGTGGACGAAAACCGCCGCCCCGTGCCCGGCACCGAGATGGAATTTGACTGCGACACGGTGCTGCTGTCGGTGGGGCTGATCCCGGAGAACGAGCTGTCCCGCAACGCGGGCATCGAGATCGACCGGCGCACCAGCGGCCCGGTGGTGTTTGAGAATATGGAGACCTCGATCCCCGGCGTTTTTGCGGCGGGCAACGTGGTGCATGTGCACGACCTGGTGGACTTTGTCACTGGTGAGAGCCAGCGTGCGGGCCGCGCGGCTGCGGATTACATCGCGGGCAGCTCGGCTGCCGGCGGCGCGGATCTGGAGCTGGCAAACGGCGAGCATGTCAACTATACCGTGCCCCAGAAGATCCGTCTGGCAGGCGTGGACAAAGCGGCCGGGGTGTTTTTCCGGGTCAATAAGGTGATGGCCGCCGGCACCGTCAGGGTCATGAGCGGCGGCGTCCAGATCGCGGCGTTCAAGCGCCAGCATATGGCCCCGGGCGAAATGGAGCAGATCCAGCTGCCCAGAGCGCTGCTGGAAAAGGCGCAGGGCACGGTCACGATTTCTGTCGAGGAGGCGAATGCATAATGGCGATCCGCAAGATGATCTGCATCACCTGCCCCCGCGGCTGCCACCTGGAGGTGGACGACGAGACGCTGCAGGTGCGGGGCAACACCTGCCCCAAGGGCGAGGAGTACGGCCGCAATGAGGTCACCGACCCGCGGCGGGTGCTCACCTCTACGGTGCGCATCGAGGGCGCCGCCCACTGCCGGCTGCCGGTCAAGACGGCGGCCCCCATCCCCAAGCCCCTGCTGCTGAAAGCGATGGACGCGCTGGCTGAAGTCACGGTGAAAGCGCCGGTCCGGGTGGGAGAAGTGGTGATCCGCGACCTGCTGGGCACCGGCGTGGACCTGGTGGCGACGAAAGAGATGTGAGCCGCACAGCTGCGGCAGGGAGGACGGCGGGGAACAGCCCGCTGTCCCGGCAAAAGCAAGGGGCGCTGTCTTGAGACGGCGCCCCTTGCTTTTTTGCAGGAGAAAACCGCGCGCCGGACAAATCGGGGCGTGGGCGAACGGCTTTCCCACAGTCCTGCCCGGCAGCGGAAAAGGCGGCTGAAAAGGGGAGGATAGAGGCCGCGCGGCGGCGCTTCAAAAGGTGCGGAAAAGCGGCCCGGGATGCCCTCTGCGTGTCCCGCGGCCCTCAAACGGGCGTTTCTTTGCTGCTGCTGCTGCGGTAGCGGCAATTCGCCGGGAATTTATTTTTTCGTTTTCAGACGCCGCTTTTGGGGGGCCGCCTGCGCCGCCGGTGCGGCTGCCGCGACCGGCCCCGGCGGTCCGGCGGTCGTCTGCCTGCGGACTGCGGGAGGAGCATCGCCCGGCAGACTGGGAGTTACCGCCTTTTGAGACGCTTGCAGGCGGCAGGCCTTGTGCAGGCGCGCGCCCCCGCGGCCCTGCAGTTGCAATTTTGGGAGAAAAAGAACAGGGCCCGCACCGTGCGGGCGGTCAGTCCAATTTCAGATATAAAAGCGGATAGGGATTTCCCTGTTCGTCTTTCTCCGTCCTTTGATAGACGTGAAAGCCCATATGTTCATAAAAGGCTTTGGCAGAGGGGTTTTGCTCGTTCACGGTCAGTTCGCTGAGAGAATGGTGTTCCATGCCGTATCGGAGCAGCTTCTTCCCCACGCCCTTTCCCCTCTCCCGGCGGGAGACGAACAGCATTTCCAGCTTTTGCCCATCCAGCCCCATAAAGCCGAGGGCGCGCCCCTCTTCGCTTTCCGCCACGATCAGGCGGGGGACGCTGGCGAGCGCCTGCGGGACGATCTGCCGGATGGCATCGATCTCTTCGTCCGACAAAAACAGATGGGTCGCCCTCACGGCGCCCTCCCACAGCTCCAGCAGCTGCACAAGCAGGGCGGGCGTCCGGCGGCCGACTTCCGCTATCCGCACGGCTTTCCCCGCGCGCCCGCCGCTCTCAGCGGGGGGATGCAGTTCATAAGTGGGATGCCGCAGCCCGGTCGGCGGGTACAGCCTGTCGCCGATAGAGGTGAAACCCAAAGAGCAGAGCAGTTTTTGGGAGGCCTTGTTGCCGGGATGGTGCCCGGCAGACAGCCGTTGTGCGCCCAGCGCGGTAAAAGCATGCCGGACAACGGCGCCTGCGGCTTCGCGGCCATACCCCTGCCCCCAGAAATTTGGCCGCAGATGGAAGCCCAGTTCGTATTCCCGCGCCGCGCCGGGCCTCAGCCCGCAGCAGCCGATCAGCTCTTCTGTACTGAGCTCAAAAATGGGCCAGTACTGGACCTGATGTTCTTGCTCCCGGCAGATCTCTTCCCCCAGCCGCTGCGCGATATCCTCATCGCGGAAGATCCCGCCCGCACAGAGGAACCGCGTCACCGCCGGGTCGCCCCACAGTGACTTTGCGAGCGCCAGGTCCTCCGGTCCCCATATCGAAAAGCCGATCCGTTCCGTTTGCAGAAAATAGTGACGCCTGTCCGGTTTCATCCTGCGCCTCCGGTGGTGATTTTGCGGGCGGGCTCCGCGTCCCACGGAACGCTGTCTGCAGCCTGCGGAACGCTGTCTGCAGCCTGCGGAACGCTGTCTGCAGCCTGCGGGACGCGGGGCCTCTGCCGTGGTCCCAGTATACCATCCCGGCGGCGGCCTGTCATCTCTCCGTCTCGGCGTGCAGGGCCGGTGCGGAGGGGGCCTGCTCCTCCGTCCCCAGCAGCTTGTCCAGGCGGCGGGACAGATGCGCGGCGTCCAGCATCCCCTGGCGGTAGGCGGCGCAGCCCAAAGCGGCCTCCCGCCGGCGCAGCTCTTTTACCAGCTGCAGGCCGCGCTGGGCGGTGAACGGGTCGCCCGTCTGTACCTCCTCTTCCAGCTGCGCCGTGATCTCCGCCACCCCGGCGCAGGCTGCGGACAGGTCTGGCCCGCCGGCAGGGCAAAACTCTTCCGGGGCCAGTTCCTCCGGCAGCATCCGCATCGCCTCCTTTCCTTTTCTTCATTTTAAGGGATATTCCCTTAAAAAGCAATAAGGGAATATCCCTTATCCCATAATGGGCGGGGGGGATGGAGAGATGAAGCTTCGTTTGCGTGACCTGAGGGAAGACCGGGACCTGCCCCAAAAAACATTGGCGGATTATCTGGGGGTGCATCAGACCACTTATTCGGATTATGAGCGGGGCAACCTGAACATCCCGCTGGAGGTCCTGATAAAGCTGGCTTCCTTTTACCACACCAGCATCGATTATCTGCTGGGCTGTACCGACCGCCGGGAGCCCTACCCCGCGGCGGGGGAAGATACCCCCTAGCGGCAAAGGGCGTTTTGGCCCGCCGCTTTGAGGCCGGTCAATATTCCCGGCGCAGGAGGCCCCCAAGGACGGCCTGCGGCGATAGACGTTCCGCATCCCGCCCGGCGGGATACGCGGCAAAAAAACAGGCTGTCCGCCAACCGGATTTCGCTTTGCGGCGGCTGTTTTTTTGATTGCAGCGGCTGCGGCGCGGCAAAAAAATCGCCCGTCCCGGCGCCGCTGTTTTCGGCCGTTTGCGGCGCATATCAAACGGGAAAAGCTGAAAAAACCAGTCCCGCAGCGCCGCAGAAGCAACCCTTTTGGCCCGCCGTTTGCCCGCCGCGGAAAAAGTGCGGTACCATGGGCGGGCGGCAGGCATCCCGGCCCCGGCGGAGAGGGGACGCTTGACAACGCCGGAGGGCTTTGTTATACTTGCCAATTAGTTAAGCGATTATAATTAATTTTTCTGAACTATAGGGGGCGGCGATGGACCTGCGTCAGAGGATGGAACGGCTTTTTGTCGACATGGTGGTCGGCGAGCTGCGGCTCGCCCATGACAACACCTATCAGAGCGTGACCTACAACAGCCTGCTTTATCTGGACCTCATCGCTTATACGCCGGATTGCACCGCAGGATATCTGGCCGAGACCCTGCGCGTCGCCCCCTCCGCGATCACCTCCAAGGTGCGCGAGCTGGAGCGGCTGGGCCTGGTGGTGCGCACCCGCAGCGAGCGGGACAAACGCGTCTATTACCTGCATATCAACGAAAAGCTGCGGGCCGAGTACCGCGCCTACGACCAGCTTCTCTACGGCGCGCTGGACGAATTGGAAGAGCGTTACACGCCCCGGCAGATGGAGCTGCTGTGCGGGATGCTGGATACGATCAACCGGCACTTCCGTCAGGCGGAAGCGGAGCAGACGCCTGCGGGCAAAAAAGAGAAGAAAGGAAAAGAAACGTGAATTCCCTGGAACAAAAGATCACGCCGGGCTTTTTGCTGCGTTTTACCCTGCCCACGGTGGTCATGATGGTCTTTAACTCATTTTATACCATGGTGGACGGGGGGTTTGTGTCCCGCTTTGTGGGCACCGGGGCCCTGTCGGCGGTGAACATCGTCTATCCCGCCCTCAACCTGGTCTTTGCGCTGGGCATCATGCTGGCGACCGGCGGCAGCGCCGTGGTGGCGAAGCTGATGGGCGAGGGCCAGGAGGAGCACGCCCGCCGCAGCTTTACCGCGCTGGCGGTGGCGGGCGTGGCCCTGGGGGCGGCGATGACGGCCGCGGGCACGCTGCTGGCAGGCCCCATCGTGCGCATGCTGGGGGCGAACGACGCGGTCTTTGCCGATTGCCGCGACTATATGTTCACCCTCAGCCTGTTCGTGCCTTTTGCCATGCTGCAGTTGCTGTTCCAATATTTTTTCGTCGCCGCGGCAAAACCAAACCTGGGCCTTGTTTCCACTGTGGCCGGCGGCGTGGCCAACATCGTGCTGGACTATGTCTTTATCGTGCCGCTGCAGATGGGGGTGAGCGGGGCTGCGCTGGCCACCGGTTTCGGCTTTGTGATCCCCGCGGCGGCGGGGCTCGTCTTTTTTGCCTGCAACCGCAAAGGCGCGCTGCATTTTGCCCGCCCCCGGTGGGAGGCGTGGCTGTTCCTCCGCGCCTGTGCCAACGGCTCGTCGGAAATGGTCTCCAACCTGTCGGTGGCGGTGACCACCTTTTTGTTCAATATCCTGATGATGCGGGCCCTGGGCGAAAACGGCGTCGCCGCCATCACCATCGTGCTGTACTCCCAGTTCCTCTTCACCGCCGTCTTTCTGGGCTATGTCTCCGGCGTGGCGCCCCTCTTCAGCTTCAATTACGGCGCGCGGGACAAAAAGCGGCTGGGGCAGCTGTTCCGGCTCAGCCTCATCTTTATCACCGTCTGCTCCCTGCTGGCCTGGGTGCTGTCCCTGGCGCTGTCGCGGCAGGTGGTGGGGGTCTTTGCCAGCCGCGGCGAGCCGGTTTTTGATCTGGCGGTGCACGGGCTGTTTCTCTTTTCAGCGGGCTTTCTGTTCATGGGTTTCAATATCTTCGCCTCGGGGCTGTTCACCGCCCTTTCCAATGGGCGGGTGTCCGCCGCGCTCTCCTTTCTGCGCACCTTTGTGTTCATCGTGGCGGCCATCCTGCTGCTGCCCGGGCTGCTGGGGGTGGACGGTATCTGGCTGTCGATCCCGGCGGCGGAGGCGCTGGCCCTGCTGGTCTCGGTCTGGTGCGTGGTGCGCTGGAAGCCGGCCTACGGCTATTGACCGCCCTGTGCGGCTGCCCTGCAGCGCGCTGAAAAAACGGCTGTCCGTGCCGGGGACAACGCTTTTGGCCCTGCCCGGCCTCTCCCGCCCGGCGCGGGGCGCTCCGTGCCGGGCGCGGAAAAAAGCGCAGGGCCGGTCGGCCGCGGGCTCTGCGGGCGCTTTGCGGCTGCCGGGCGGGGGGACAGCCAAGCTGCCTGCAGGCGGCGATCTTCTTCCTTTTTTGAGAGCGTCGGTCCCCGCCGCGTTGCGCCCGGGAGGCCGTCTTTTTTTTTGTCTGCGGCAGGGAGGATGCTTTTGCGGGCCGCGGTCCCGTGCTATAATGAGGGGGATAAGACCGGCGAGCGGCTGTGCTGCCCGCGGCAGGGAGGATGCTGAAGATGATCTATCTGCCTTTTGAAGAACTGCTGCAAACGCTCCGCGCTGCGCTGGAACGGGCGGGCTTTGACCAGACGCGGGCCGCGCGCCTGGCGGACGTGTTCGCCCGCAACTCGCTGGAGGGCGTTTATTCCCACGGGGTGAACCGGTTCCCCCGCTTTTTGAACAACGTGGCCAACGGCACGGTGGACCTGAGCGCCGCGCCGGAGCAGGTGGCCGCGCTGGGGGGCATGGAGATCTGGGACGGCCATTTCGGGCCCGGCCCGCTGATCGCCGAGGACGCCATGGCCCGGGCGGTGGAGCTGGCCCGCAGCCACGGCGTCGCCTGTGTCTCGGTGCGCAACAGCAACCACTGGATGCGCCCGGGCCGGTACGGCCGGCAGGCGGCGGAGGCCGGTATGGCGGCTGTCCTGTTCACCAACACCTCGGCCAACATGCCCGCCTGGGGCGCGCTGGACGCGCGGCTGGGCAACAACCCCATCGTGCTGGCCGTCCCCCGGCAAAAGGGGCCGGTGGTGGTGGATATGGCCATGAGCCAGTTTGCTTACGGCAAGCTGGAGCTGGCCGCCCTCGCGGGGGAACAGCTCCCCATCGACGGCGGGTTTGACGAGGCGGGGAGGCCCACACGGGACCCGCAGGCCATCCTGCGCACCCGGCGCATCCTGCCCACCGGCTATTGGAAAGGGTCGGCCATGTCCGTCGCGCTGGATCTGATGGCGGCGGCGCTCTCGATGGGGCGCACGGTCAGCGCCGTCAGCCGCGACCCGCTGGATGAGCGGGGGCTGTCCCAGGTGTTTCTTGCCATCAACTTCCGCGGGCTGCTGCCGGCTGAGGAGGTGGACCAGATGCTGGACGAGGCGCTGGAGGATCTGCTCGCCTCCGCCCCCGCGCCGGGCGAGCCGCCGGTGCGCTACCCGGGCCAGAACCTGGAACAGACGGTGCGCCGCAATCTGGAAAACGGGGTGCCTGTGAACGAGGCCACCTGGGAAAAGATCGAGGCGTTTTTGCGGTAAACGCGCTCTGCATCAGGGCTGCGGAGACCGCGAAGCGGCAGGGTGAAAGCCCTGCCGCTTTTTTCACTGGCCCGCCGCCGCGCGCCCGCCGCACCCCGGCAGACTTGTTTTCCGGGGGGACAAAACGGCTGCGCGCTTTTTTGCGGCGCGGGCCTTTCCGCCGCAGCGGGGAAAGCCGGGCCCCGGAAGAATTTGGGCCGCCGGTTTCCCCCGGTGGATGCGCGGCGGTTTTTCCTCTCCTCAGCCCCTGTCTTAACGCCGCCTTAATGTTCCGGCTGCAAATTTTACGCGCCGCTAACCACTCTTGTGGTATAGTAGGGTAGAGACGCTGCCGCCCGCAGGGCGGCGCGCCCGGCGCGGCGGGGAGAATACAGAGCCGCGCGGGGAAAGGGGGGACAGCTGTGCAGGGAGAGGGACGGCCCGGCCCGGACCGGCTGCTGCATCAGGTGCAGGGGGAGGAAAAGCCCCCCGCAGGGCGCGGCAGGCTGAAGATCTTTTTTGGTTATGCGGCGGGGGTGGGCAAGACCTGCGCCATGCTCAGCGCCGCTCATGCCGCGCAGAAGAGCGGGGTGGACGTGGTGGCCGGCCATATCGACCCCCACGGCCGCCCAGCCGTGCTGGCGCTGCTGGAGGGGCTGGAACAGCTGCCTCCGCTTGCCCCGGTCGGCCAGGGGGCCGCGCTGCGGGAGTTTGATCTGGACGCGGCCCTGGCGCGGCGCCCGGCGCTGATTCTGGTGGATGAGCTGGCCCACGCCAATGCCGCGGGCTGCCGCCACCGCAAGCGCTATCAGGATGTGGAGACGCTGCTGCGGGCGGGCGTCGACGTGTACACCACCGTCAGCGTGCAGCATCTGGAGAGCCTCAGCGACGTCGTGGCTTCCATCACCGGCGCCGCCGTGCAGGAGCGAGTGCCGGACAGCGTCTTTGACAGCGCCGATCAGGTGGAGCTGATTGACATCGAGCCGGAAGAGCTGATCGCCCGGCTCGGGGAGGGCAAGTCCGCTGCTGCCGGGCAGGCAAAGCGGGCGCTGAGCGCTTTTTTGACCAGAGAAGATCTGACGGCCCTGCGGGAGATCGCCCGGCGGCGCACCGCCGACCGGGTCAACCGCATTGCGGAGCGCGAAAAGCACGGGAAGGGCGACCGCTCCGAAGAACACATCCTCATCTGCCTTTCCGGCGCGCCTTCCAACGCCAGCGTCATCCGCGCCGCGGCCCGGATGGCCGGGGCTTTTCACGGCAGCCTTACCGCGCTGTTTGTCGAGACGCCCGACGCCGCCGGGCTGGAGGAGGGCAGCGGGGAGCAGCTGCGCAAAAATCTGCGGCTGGCCGAGCAGCTGGGCGCGCGCATCGCCACCGTTTACGGCGAAAACGTGGCCCAGCAGATCGCCGACTACGCGCGCGAGAGCGGGGTATCCAAGATCGTGCTGGGCCGCTCTGCGCCGGGCAGGCGCGGCGTGCTGGCGCGGCGGAGCCTGGCGCAGCAGCTCGCCGCCCGGGCCCCCGGCCTGGACGTCTGTATCATACCGGACGGCCAGTCGCCCCGCCCGCCCCGCAGGCACGGCAGAGAGCGGCCCGCCTGGAGTGCAGCCGACCTGCTCCGCTCGGCGGGGATCTTGGCCGTCACCTCGCTGCTGGCGCTGCTGTTCCGGCAGTGGGGCTTCACCGAGGCCAACATCGTCACGCTCTACATTTTGGGGGTGCTCTTTATCTCCATGTGCACCCACAGCTGGGCCTACGGCGCCATCTCTGCGGCGGCGGGAGTGCTGATCTTCAATTATCTGTTCACCGAGCCGCTGCTCACCCTCAAGTTCAATGACAAAAGCTATTACGTCACTTTTGTAGTGATGTTTCTGGCCTCCTTTCTCACCGGCACCCTCACCATGCGGGTCCGCCGGCAGGCGCGGCAGGCGGCCTCCAAGGCCTATCGCACCGAGATCCTGCTGGAGACCAGCCAAAAGCTGCAGCACAGCGAGACGGAGGAACAGATCTTCACCGAGATGGGCGGCCAGCTGCTGCGCCTTGTCCACCGGCCGGTGCTCCTTTATCCGGTGCAGGAGGGCGTGGTGGGCGAACCGGCGGCTTTTCTGCCGCCCGGCGTCCAGCCGCCCGCGGACGGCTGGGACACGGCGGAGGAGCGGGCCGTGGCGGCATGGGTGGCAAAAAACAACAAGCATGCCGGCGCCACCACCGACACGCTGCCCGGCGCGCGCTGCCTGTATCTGGCGGTGCGCGGGCGGGACGCGGTCTTTGCGGTGGCGGGGCTGGCCCTGGGCGGCGAGCCGCTGGATATCTTCGAGCGCAGCCTGATGATCGCCATGCTGGGCGAATTCGGCCTGGCGGTGGAAAAGCAGCGCGCCAATGAAGAGAAGCGCCGGTTCGCTGTCGAAGCCGAACAGGAGCGGCTGCGGGCCGACCTGCTGCGGGCCATCAGCCATGACCTGCGCACCCCGCTGACCAGTATTTCAGGCAACGCGGGCATCCTGATGGCCAACGGCAAGGTGCTGGATGAGAAAAAACGGCAGCGGCTGTACGCCGACATTTACGACGACTCGATGTGGCTGATCAATCTGGTGGAAAACCTGCTGGCCGTCACCCGCATCGAAAACGGCGCCATGAGCATCCAGACGGAGCCGGAGCTGGTCAACGACGTGGTGGATGAGGCGCTCGCTCACACCGGCCGCAAGCTGGGCGAGCACAGGCTGGCGCTGGACCTGCCGGACGAGCTGCTGATGGCCCGCATGGACGCCCGGCTGATCGTGCAGGTGCTGGTCAACCTGGTGGACAACGCCGTGAAGTATACCCCGCCCGGCAGCACCATCACGGTCAGCGCCCGCCGGGACGGCCCCATGGTGCGCATCGAGGTGGCGGACGACGGGCCCGGCGTGCCGGACGAAGCAAAAGAACGGCTGTTTGAGATGTTTTACACGGCCCAGGGCAAGCGGGGGGACGGACGCCGCGGCCTGGGGCTGGGCCTGCCGCTGTGCAGGTCGATCGTCAGCGCCCACGGGGGCGTGATTTCGGTAAGGGACAACCGCCCGGCCGGGACCGTGTTCTCCTTTACACTAAAAGCGGAAGAGGTGACCTGCCATGAACAAACCGCAGATCCTGATCGTTGAGGACGACAAGGCGGTGCGCAACCTGATCGCCACCACCCTGGAGACGCGGGAGTACGCCTATCGCACGGCGGAAAACGGGGCCGCGGCGCTGCTGGAGGCCGTGTCCCACCAGCCCGACGTCATCATCCTGGACCTGGGACTGCCCGACATGGACGGGGTGGAGATCATCAAAAAGGTGCGGGAGTGGAGCAATCTGCCCATCATCGTCGTCAGTGCCCGCAGCGAGGAGAGCGACAAGATCGGCGCGCTGGACGCCGGGGCGGACGATTATCTGACCAAGCCTTTCAGCCCTGAAGAGCTGCTGGCGCGGCTGCGGGTGGCCATCCGCCGCAGCCATTACCAGCAGGCCGCGCCCGGCGAAGCGGCCAGCGTGTACAAAAACGGCAATCTTGTCATCGATTACGCGGCGGGCTGCGCCTCGATGGCCGGAAAGGAGATCCACCTCACCCCGATCGAATACCGGCTGCTCTGTCTGCTGGCCCGCAATACAGGCCGCGTGCTCACCCACAACTATATCCTGCGGGAGGTGTGGGGCAGCGCGCTGGAGAGCGACATCCCCTCGCTGCGGGTCTTTATGGTGACGCTGCGCAAAAAGATAGAGCCCTCGCCCTCGTCGCCCCGGTATCTCCAGACCCATGTTGGGGTGGGTTACCGCATGCTGCGGGTGGAGGGGCAGGCGGAAGAGTGAGAGGCTGCGGCCGTCTTTTAACGGCATGCCTTCGCGTCTGCGCCGTGCCCTGCCAGCCCGGCGGCGAAAAGACCGCGGCAGCCGCCCCGCGCCAAATACAGCGCAAAGCGCCCGCCCCCCTTTGGGTTTGACAAAATCCAAAAGGGGGCGGGCGCTTTGTTTTGCAGATGTTTTTGCCCGGAGAACGCCGCGCTTTCAGGATGCCGCGTTTTTGTCCCGCCGGGTCATTTTAAAACGGACAGGGTGGCAGTGCAGCTGTTTTCCTCCGCCTGTTTATCCCAGATCTTATTCAGATAATAGCAGACGCGGCAGCCGTTTTTCTCCAACTGGCGGTCAAAAAGGCCGTCCGGCGTCAGTTTGCGCATAAAACAGAAGCAGCCCCTGCCGCCGGTGAGTTCCAGATGCTTTTCAAAACCGGCGGCCCGCATCGCGTCGGCAACGCTGTCCATATGGGGGCTGCGGCGGGCATAGACGGGCTTGCCGTCCCTGCTGCTGACCGTGGAACGGCGGTCCTCATAGGGGGTGTAAAACTCGGCGCCCTCGTTTGCATGCCCCTCCAGGATATATTTCAGCGTCTCATAGTAGCGGTCCACATACACGGCGTCGTGGATGCCGTTGCCCGCGCACAGCACGTCATAGGCGTTCCGGAAAGACATCCAGCGCTGCACATTGCGGAAAGAGTGCTCCACTGAGATGCGGCTGTCAAAAAAGTTGCCATTCAGCTCGTCGCCGCAGAACAGGATGCGGTTTTTGCGGTCCAAAAACTGCAGAGAACCGGTGCAGTGCTCTTCGATATTGTACACTTCCAGCTCGCGCCCCGCCAGGTTGACCACGTCGCCGTCTTTCAAAAAAACCACCGGATAGTCGTCGGGAAAATCCAGCGCCGCAAGTTCGCCAAAGGGCTGGCAGCGGCCCGCGTAGCACTTTTCCGACATATACACCACGTCGAACAGATAGTTGTTGGCGGTGTGATCAAAATGGTTGTGGGTGTTGAACAGACGGTACAGCGGCTTGTCGGACAGGGTTTGGCAGAAAGCGCGGATGTTGCCCGCGCCCGAGCCGCCGTCGATGCAGATCAGCTCGTCGTCGCCCTCCAGCACATAGGTGTAGTCGCCGTCGCTGAGTACCTGCCAGGTGCCCGGGGCGATCTGCTTGGCCTTGAAATAGGGCTCGCTCATCGGGCGGATATCGCCCTCTTCGTCCTCGATGAGGATGTCCTGCAGGCAGGAATGGTCGATGGGTTCCATGTTCTTCTTCCAGCGCATAGTATAAACCTCCTGTTGATTCTTTTGTGGTTTGTGAGACGGCCTCAGCGCACGCCCTTTTGCAGGATGATACAGCCGTAGGGCTCGGTCTCGCCGGTGGCGACCACCGCGAAAGATCCCCGCGCGATATCATAAAATGCAAAGCGGTCCATCAGGGTGATGTTCTGCGCGGCCTGCGGCTCGTATTTCTGAATGACCTCCTGATATTTGAGGGTCATCGGGGCGGGCGCAAAGCCGCCTCCCTGCGCTTCTCCCAGCGCGAACACGCAGCTGTCCACCCAGGTGTCCAGCGGCATCAGCTGCAGGATGGCGTCTACCAGCGCCAGGGACGAAACGCCGTCCGCCCGCAGCAGACGGTTTTTCTCTGCCATGGCAGCTGAGGCGAAATAGGCGTCCCCCAGCACGATCCTGTCTCCGTGTCCCATCTCGGCCAGCGTTTTCAGCAGGTCCGGGGAGAGGACCAAAGGTATCCCTTTCAGCATATTGTTCCCTTTCCGCCTTTTCGGCTCTGTTCAGACGTGCCGGTAGACCTCCACGCCCAGATAGGTGGAGAGCGCCTCTGCCAGCACATCGGCCACATGGCCGCGCACAAAGCAGACATGATGCTCATAGCCGTTTTTGCAGATGTATTTCATCAGCTCCTGCAGGTGGGGCACCCGGCAGTTGGCCACGCCGCCCTTGGTGGGGATGGGCTCGGCGCCGAACTCGCCCTCGCCCACATACATTTTCATCACGCCGCGGACGTCGTCGGTGGTCAGCCGCACAAAGGTCATCGGGCCGGGGCCCACCTGGGCCTTGCAGGCACCGAAGCATTTGTCCTGCCCCAGCGTGCTGCCCAGCACGTCCAGGCACTCGATCTCCATCTCCGGGTTCTGGAAAAAGCTTTTGGGGAAGTTGGAGCAGTGCAGTGAGATGCAGCTGTCGCGGTCGTCGCGGATGTTGTTGTTCCAGTCCATCAGCGCAGGGGCGGTGCCGGCGGCCAGCCGGGCGGCCAGCATGCTCACCGCGCCCAGCACGTCGCTTTCGCAGGCGCTGGGCTTGCCCTTTTCGCCCATCATGCTCATGGCCAGGCAGGTGGCACAGCCGTAGTTGTTCTCCACGCTGTCCCAGCACTGTACCGTGCTGGCCTGGCACTGCAGGGCATCCACATATTCCTCAATGGCCAGGCAGAGCTTTGCCTGTCTGGTGATCTTGAAGTCCTCGATATAGGAGGGGATGCTGCCATAGGCCCGGATCTCGGCCTCTTTGGCCCGCACTTTTTCGCCGTCCGGATAGTTCTGTGCGGCAAAGATGATCTCGGACATGTCCACGGTCTGCACCGAGATCTTGTGAGACTGCAGGATCTTCTCTGAATAGCGCACCGTGTTGAAAGCCACCGGCCGGGCGCCCAGCATGGCGATGCGGGCGCCGCGCAGGCCGGTCACCACGCGGCAGACTGCGGCGAATTTTTCAAGGTCCGCAGTAAATGCCGGGCTGTCGATGGCGCAGGTGTGCAGGGTGGTATCCGTAAAGGGGATGCCGCGCTGGTATAAATTGTTGCAAAGGCTGATCTTGCCGCAAAACGCGTCCCGGCGGTTGGCCATATCCAGCTTTTCAAAGTCATCGTCACAGGCCTGTACTAAAACCGGCACGTCCA
Source organism: Anaerofilum hominis (assembly GCF_014287275.1). Lineage (GTDB taxonomy): Bacteria > Bacillota > Clostridia > Oscillospirales > Ruminococcaceae > Pygmaiobacter > Pygmaiobacter hominis. The sequence continues at coordinate 1,018,333 of NZ_JACONZ010000001.1, read as the reverse complement.
GCCCGGCAAGGTCGATGGCCTCGGCCACGCCCAGCTCTTCGCCGAAATTCGGCAGCACACAGATGATGCCGCAGATCTCGTCCCGGTGCGCCTTGAACAGCTCTGCGCAGGTTTTTGCCTCGTCAAAGGTGAGCACCGCGCCGTACTGGGTGTCCTGTTCACCCACCATCACATATCCATAGCCCAGCTCATCCAGCTTGGCGCAGATCTGCTCCCGCGCGGTTTTGACGAGATGGGAGGGGAAAAAGCTGCGGGTAGTGACGATCACGCCAAAGGTCTGTTTTTTCATTGTTGTTCTGCTCCTTTATCAGTGTTGCCGCCGCCCGCCTGTCCGCAGCGGCGGCCGCCTCTCTTTGAGGCCTCAGTTCTCCTTGTTGGCATAGTTGCTCATGACCAGCGCCAGCAGCAGGATGAGACCCTTGACCACGTTGATGGCATAGTAGGGGAAAGCGAGCGCATACAGGCCGTTCTCCACCACGCCGATCAGGGCCGCGCCCACAAAGGTGCCGATGGCGTTGGGCTTGCCCCGGCCGCCCACGGCTGCGCCGATATTTACTGCGGCGATGGCCGGCATCAGAAAGGTGGAACCCGCGTTTGCGGCCACGGTGCCGGCACGGGAGACGATCAGGATGCCGCCGATGCCCGCAAAGACAGCGGTCATCATAAAGGCCAGCGTGCGGTAAAAATTCACTTTGACGCCGGACAGCCGCGCGGCCTCCGGGTTGGACCCCACCATGTACAGAAAGCGCCCGTGCTTGGTCTGTCCCTGGAACAGCTCAACGACTGCGATGCAGGCCAGCATGATAAGGATGATCAGCGGCGCCTTGCCCAGGCTGTTGAAAAGGTCGGGCACGGCGGTGAGGGTGATATCCCGCCCGGCCGGGGCCACCTTGGGGTTGATGAGCGAGCCGCCCGAGTAGGTCAGCTCGGCGCCGTCCAGAATGAACTGCATGGCCAGGGTGGCAAGAAAGGCCGGCACATGGGTCTTGATGACGAAAAAGGCGTTGATGCCGCCGATGGCCATGCAGATGACCAGGGTCAGCAGGATGGCGATCGGCATCGGGATGCCGAACCAGGCAATAAAGGTGACGCTGAGCGCTGCCGCCATGGTGGCGGTGGAGCCGATGGAGAGATCAAAGACGCCGGCTGAAAAGGCAAAGGTGGCGCCCATGGCGATGACCGCCGTGATGGAGATGGACCGCAGGATGGTCACCATGTTGGCCCAGGAGAAGAACGCCTGGGGCGCTGCGACTGAAAAGATCACAAAGGCGGCCACCATGGCAACAATGGCGCCCCAATCCATCAAAAAGCGCCCGATCTGAAAGCTTCCGGTCTTATTTTTCATCCTTGGTACCTCCCGTTGAATAGAACAGCAGCTCCGCTTCATTGGTCTTTGCGGTGATGAGTTCTTTCTGAATTTTTCCGCTGTACATCACATAGACCCGGTCGGTCAGGCCCATGATCTCCGACTGCTCGCTGGAGGCATAAATGATGCCCTTGCCCTGGCGGGCCAGTTCCACGATCAGGCGGTAGACCTCGGCTTTTGCGCCGACGTCAATGCCCTTGGTGGGCTCGTCGAAGATGTAGAGATCAGCGCCGGAGTCCAGCCACTTGCCTATGGTCACTTTCTGCTGGTTGCCGCCCGAGAGCAGACCCACCCGCTGGCGGACAGACGGGGTCTTGATCTTCAGGTCCTCCACCTTGCTCTCAGCGGCCCGGTTTTCGCTGCCGCGGTTGATGAAAGACAGCATCCGGGTGTGTTTGCCCAGTGTGGCCAGCGAGAGGTTGGTGACCACGGGTTCCCCCACCAGGATCCCCTCCTTGCGGCGCTCTTCCGGGATAAAGGCCATGCCGTTTTTCACCGCAGCGGCCGGGCTTTCGACCCGGACGGACTTGCCTCGGAGCAGAAGTTCGCCCTCCTGCCTGCCGAACGCGCCGAACAGGGTCTTGCACAGCTCGGTCTTGCCGGCCCCGACCAGGCCGGAGAGCCCCACGATCTCGCCCCGGCGCACCGTCATGTCGATGCCGGATACCCGGTGTTCCCGGTCGGCAAGACCTCTGGCCTCCAGCAGCAGCTCGCCGGTCTCCCGGCCGCTTTTGTCAATGGCCTCGTTGTAGACACGGCCCAGCATCAGCTCTACGATGGAGGGGATGGTGACGCTCTCATCCAGCTCAAAGGCCTTGATAAGGCGGCCGTCCCGCAGCACCGTGATGCTGTCGCAGATCTCAAACAGCTCATCCAGCCGGTGAGAGATGAAGATGACGCCCACGCCCTCGTCTTTCAGCTGGCGGACCAGGTCAAACAGCTTTTGGGTCTCTTTCTGGCTGAGCGGGGCGGTGGGTTCGTCCAGGATCAGGAACTTGCAGTTCCCCAGCGCCGCACGGGCAATGACCACCATCTGCTTTTGCGCCAGGGTCAGGGAGGAGACCAGCGTGTGGGTGTCCAGCGGCACGTGCAGCCGTTCCAGTACCCGGGCGGCCTCCCGGTGCAGATGCTTCCAGTTTACGACGCCGCCTTTTTTCAAGCCGTATACCAGATATTCGGTCATGATGTTCTCACCCACCGAGAGGTTTGGCACCAGGCAGGTGTCCACCTCCTGATAGACGATCTCGATGCCGAGCTTTTTTGCGTCCCCGGGGGAACGGATCTCCACCGGCTGCCCGTCAAAAACGATCTGGCCGGTATAATTTGAGTTGACGCCGGAGAGCACTTTCATCAGCGTGCTCTTGCCTGCGCCGTTGGCGCCTACCAGCGCTTTCACCCGGCCGCCCGCAAAGTCGCAGTCCACCTGCTGCAGGGCTTTGACGCCGGGGAATTCCACTGAGATGTCCTTCATGGCGATCTGGCTCATTCCGACACTCCTTTCCATGTTCTGCAACAAGATCGGGCCAACAAGCGGCGTTGACCCGATCTGCTGAAAAAGTTATTTTGCAAATTTTTCGCGCAGCGCCTTGATCTCATCGGTGTCAAAAGCGTCGGTGGAGCCAAAGTCTGCAAAGTACTTGTTCAGGGTCTGCATGGTGTCGTCCGCGTTCAGCTGGTCGCCGGAGACCTCCACAGCGTCCAGGGCATAGGTCTCCGGGGTCTCGACGCCCAGGGTCTTCAGCACGGCCAGCCGCACGTCGACCACGCCGATGACGTAGGGGTCGACGGCCGCGCAGCAGATATACTCGGGCACTTCAACAAGACGCTTGATCTCGGTGTCTGAAATGTCGATGGCGGAGAGGACGACGTCGTCGCGGCCCGCGTCGTGGATGGCGTCCACAGCGCCGTCCAGAAAGCCGGAGGAGGCGGCCCAGATGCCGTTCAGCTCTCCTGCGGGGTACTTGGTCAGGGCAGTGCTCACGGCAGTGTAGACCTGGCTGTAGGAGTCGCCGCCGGTCAGCGGATTGATGATGTCGAGGCATTCCAGCTTGCCGTCGGCCTCATACTGCTCGATCACGGCATGGCGGGTGTCAAAGGGCACGATCAGGCCCAGGGTGTTCAGCTCTAGGAACTTGACGGGCTCTGAGGCGCCTTTCTCCTTGGCTTTCTCGATCATGGCGTCCAGCGAGATGCTGGCCAGAGACTGGTCGTCCTGCGAGGTGTAGGTAACGCCCTCCACATGTTCGCCGCCGCAGTCAAAGCCCACGACCTTGATCCCTTTTTCCACCGCGCGGGAGACCAGATCGTACTGATAGCCCTCATTGGCGTGGCTGACGATCCAGATATCGTAATCCTGCTGCAGCGCCTGTTCCATCAGGTTCTGCATCTTCACATCGTCCTGGTCGGACATGAAAGTGTCCACCGTATAGCCCAAAGCCTCGCCCTCGGCGATACAGCCGGCAAAGAACTGGGTGGTGTGGTCGGAGCTGGACATGTTGCGGATGACCGCGATCTTGCCGGAGGAGCCGGCCTGGGCGCCTCCACTGGCCGCCGCGCTGCCGGCGGAGCTGCCCCCCGCCGAGGCGGACGAGCTGTCAGAGCCGCCGCAGGCGGCCAGACTGAATACCAAAGCCATTGCCAGTACCATTGCTGCTAGTTTTTTCATCTTTCTGCTCCTTTTCATTACGATAACCTTTTATATTGGGGGCCGAAGCCCTTGGGTCCATTTTATCCCAAAACCGAGCGCACTGCGCGCTGCCAGCCGGCAAGCAGCGCTTCCCGCTGCCGGGCGTCCATAGCGGGCCGGTAGGCCCGCTTTTCCAGCCGGGCCGCTGCCTCTTCTGCGGTGAACAGCCCCAGCGCCTGACCGGTCGTGAAAGCCGCCCCTGCGCCGCTCAGTTCTTCCATGCCGCCGGCAAGCACCGGCGCCTGCAGCAGATCGCTTTGAAACTGCATCAGATAACCGTCCCTGGTGGGGCCGCCGTCGGCGCACAGCGCGGCCAGCCGCCGTCCCGACGCCTGGGCCAGCGCCGCCGCCACGTCGTGGATCTGATAGGCGATGGCCTGTTCCGCAGCCCGCACCAGTTCGGCCTTGCCGGTGGTGCGGCTCATGCCGTAGAAGCTCGCCCGGGCGCCGCTGTCCCAATAGGGCGCCCCCAGGCCGCTGAAAGCGGGCACGAGATAGGTGCCGTCCTCCGGGTTGGCCTGGCGGGCCAGCGCCGCGCATTCTTTGGGGGACCCGATCAGCCGCACATCCTCGCACAGCCAGGTGATGATGGCGCCGGTGTAGTTGATGTTGCCCTCCATCACATAGTCCAGGCTGCCGCCGATCTTCCAGGCCAGAGAAGTGGCGATCCCCTCATGTACTCCCGGGAAGCGGGGCCCCACGTTCATCATCACCGAGGAGCCGGTCCCGAAAGTGCATTTGGTCTGGCCCTCCGCAAAACAGCCCTGCCCCAGCAGCGCCCCGTTGGAGTCGCCCAGCACCCCGCGGATGGGGATGGGGCGGGGGAAAATACCCTCAAAGTCGCTCTCGCCGAAAGCGGCGTCGGAATCGCAGACCTGAGGGAGCATCCGCAGCGGGACGCCGAACATGCCGCAGGCTTCCTCGCTCCAGCAGAGCTTCTGGATATCGAACAGCTGGGTGCGGGCGGCATTGGAGTGGTCGGTCAGGTGCCTCCCGGTGAGCCTGAACAGCAGCCAGCTGTCCATGGTGCCGCAGACCAGCGCTTCGTCCTGACGCGTACCGGGCAGGGTGTCCAGGATCCAGCTGACTTTGGCTGCGGACCAATAGGGGGAGAGGGGCAGACCGGTGATCTGCTGGATCCGCTGCCGCTGCGGGGCGACCCTCTCACACTGCGCCGTCGCCCGGCCGCACTGCCAGACGATGGCATTGTAGATGGGGAGCCCCGTTTTTTTGTTCCAGACCAGCACGGTCTCCCGCTGGTTGCTGATGCCGGCGCCCACCACGGCGGCCGGGGCCGCGCCGCTCTTCTGCAGCAGCTCTTCCACCGCGGCCAGGGTGTTTTTATAGATCTCCATGGGGTCGTGCTCCACCCAGCCCTGATCGGACACGATCTGGCGATGCCGGCGGTCGCAGCGGCAGACGAGTTCTCCGGCGCTGCTGAACAGCATCGCCTTGGTGCCCTGGGTGCTCTGGTCGATGGAGAGGATATATTTTTCACTCATGCCGGCATCATCTCCCGCGCGGCCCGGCAGATGCCCTCGGCGTCCAGACCGTAATAGTGGTAGACCTCGCGCTGACTGCCGGTGACGATCTCGCTGTCCGGCAGGGCCAGGCTTTTTACCGGCACCGGGCAGGCCTGCGCTGTGACCTGGCAGACCAGCGAGCCCAACCCGCCCACAATGCTGTGTTCCTCCACTGTGAGGATGCGGCCGGTCTCCCGCGCGGCCCGCAGGACCGCTTCGGCGTCCAGCGGTTTGAGGCAGTACATATCCAGCACGCGGCAGCGGATGCCCGCGCCTGCCAGCTGGTCGGCGGCGCATACCGCCTCGTAAACCGCGTCGCCGCAGGCGATGATGGTGAGGTCCCCGCCCTCGCGGACGGTCACGGCCCGGTCCATCTCAAACTGCAGTTCGCCCGCACCGTACACCTGGGGGCTGGCGCTGCGCCCCACCCGGATATAAGCGGCCTCGTCATCCCGGACAAGGTGTTCGGTGAGGCTGCGGGTCAGCTGCCAGTCGCTGGGAAGATAGACTCGCAGGCCGGGCAGCGCGCCCACAGCTGCGATATCCTGCGCGGAATGATGGCTGGAACCCAGCGCCCCATAGCTGACTCCGCCCGAAATGCCCACCAGCTTGACATTGGTGTGAGAGTACCCCACGTCGATCTTGATCTGCTCAAAGCTGCGGGCCGCCAGAAAGCTGGCGGGGGAGATCGCAAAAGGCCGTTTGCCGCTGGCCGCAAGCCCGGCGCTGATCGTGACCAGATCCTGCTCCGCGATGCCGACTTCCACGCTGTGGTCCGGATACTCGTCGAAGAACGAGGTCATGGAGCCGGAACCCCGTGAATCGCTGCAGAGCACTACGATGCCGGGCTCCCGCTGCACCTCCTCTTTCAGCACGTCGCAGATCACCTGCTTATTTGCCGGAACGCTCATCCAACTCCCTCGCTTTCTGCATCAGTTCCCCGCGGGCCTGCGCGGCCTCTTCGGCGGTGGGCACCCGGTGGTGCCAGCCGGCCCTGTTTTCCATAAAGGAGACGCCGCAGCCTTTGACCGTGTCTGCAATGATCGCCGACGGGCGGCCCTGCGTCTCTTTGGCGTGCTGTACCGCCGCCCGGATGGCGGGGATGCTGTTGCCGTCGATCTCCTGTACCTCCCAGCCGAAAAGCCGCAGTTTGCCTGCCAGGTCTCCCTGAGGCATCACGTCCTCGGTGCGGCCGCTGATCTGCAGCCCGTTGCGGTCGATAAAAGCGACCAGATGATCCAGCTTGAAATGAGGCGCGGCCATAAACGCTTCCCACACCGAACCCTCGGCCAGCTCGCCGTCACCGGTGAGCACATAAGTATAGTAGGGGCGGCCGTCCATCTGCCCGGCCAGCGCGATGCCCACGGCAGCCGGCAGCCCGTGGCCCAGCGAGCCGGAGTTCATCTCGATGCCCGGCAGCTGATTGTTGGGGTGGCCGATAAAGGGGCTGCCCAGCCGGGAGTAGGTATTGTGCAGCGCCTGCCTGTCAAAAAATCCCCGGTCCGCCAACACGCTGTAGAGCGCTTCCACCGCATGCCCCTTGCTGAGGATGAAACGGTCCCGATCGGGGTCGTCCACCCTGTCGGGCGAGATGTTCATCCCCTCATAATAGAGATAGGTGAGGATATCGATGGCGCTGAAGTCCCCTCCGATATGGCCGGTGCCGGCGCTGCAGATGAGGTCCAGGATCTCCAGCCGCAGGTCGACCGCCTTTCGCTCCAGGTTCAATGAGATCTCTCCTTTCCAAAGATTGAATAAAAAATTTTCAAAAAAATCTAAATAAATTTTGTTTACAATCGAATTATATTTCTAAAATTTAGAAAAATCAACCTAAAATACAATTTTTATTAAGAATACACAGAAAAATTAAGTATTTTTGAGGCATAGAAACCAATAAACATCTAAAAAATAAAAATAATTTAGAAAATTATTTATTTAATTATTGACAAACCCATTTTATTCCTTTATCTTTAAGTTAAGCAAATATGAAAAGTTGGAGGCCACTTATGTCTGTATCGGCAAAATCCATCGCCAGAGAACTGGGGCTCTCCCAGTCCACGGTATCCCTTGCACTGCGCAATCTGCCGGGGATCAGCGATTCCACCCGCCGCAGGGTATTGGAAAAGGCAGCGGAGATGGGCTATCAGAAGAGCGCGCTTGCAGCAGTGGAAGCGCCGCGCTTTCTTTCCCTGGTCCTCTACAAAAAGCACGGCAGTGTGCTGGCGGACACGCCTTTCTTTTCCGACCTCATCCAGGGCATCGACCAGCAGGCGAAAAAATGCGGCTATCAGGTGTTTATCACCTATTTCTATGAGAACCAAAACATCCGGGAACAGCTGGAATCCCTCAAAAAATCGCTCTGTTCCGGCATTATTCTCTTGGCGACCGAGATGCATGACCGGGATCTGCTGGCTTTTCAGTCACTGGAGATCCCGCTGGTGGCGCTGGACCGCTATTTTCCCGAGTTTGACTGCGACTGCGTGGTCATCAACAACATCTACGGCGCGAAAAAAGCGGTGCAGCACCTGATCGAGAAAGGGCACACGCGCATCGGCTATCTGCGCTCCAGTGTGGAGATCCGCAATTTCCGGGAGCGGTTTGAGGGGTACAGCAAGGGGATCCGTCTGCTGCCCCACCCGGAAGAGTCCCGCCCTTTCATCGTGCGCATTTCCCCGGTGGCCGAAGAGGCGGCGGGGGACATGGACGCGTATCTTGCGAAAAAGCCGCAGCTGCCCAGCGCCTTTTTCGCTGACAACGACAACATCGCATCCTCCTGTATGGTCTCGCTGAAAAAGGCCGGCTACCGCATCCCGGAGGACGTGTCCATCATCGGGTTTGACAATCTGCCGGTCTGCAAGGTGATGGAGCCGGCCCTCTCCACCATGTCGGTGGCAAAGGAGCAGCTTGGGGCTTATGCGGTGGATTTTTTGATCCGGCGCATCGACGGTTCGGCGGATTCACCGCTCAAGATCGAGATCAAGCCCCAACTGGTGGAGCGGGACAGCGTGAAGCAGATGTCTCCCGCCGGCGCAGAGTGAAATGCCGTGTCCGGGCGGCGCGGCGGGCGGCGGTGCAGCACAGCGGCGCAGGGGACGGCTGTCCGCGCAGGACGATGCGCAGGAAAAACGGGCGGGGCGGCAGAGAGGCGGCCGCGCGTCTGCTGAAACCGGCAGGGCCTGTCCAGTGCTGCGCAGACGGGGAGCCCCTTGTTTTTTTGCGGGATCTGTAGTATAAATAGAAAGCAAGGGCCGGTGAAGGCCCGCACAGTCCTCAGAAGAGGGCACCGCAGAATTTGTTGAGAACACGTAGGATCAGAAAAGGATTGCCATGAAGGCGGTCGATCTCCCCGGGCACAGCGCCCGCGGGGGCATTGGTCGCATTCATGGCATTTTTTATTGCGGAGCGCAGGGGAAACAAAAGGTCTCTGCGGCTGCGGCTTTTCACAGCGATGGATCTTCCGCGGTGCTCCGCACTGTTTTTTGTCTGCCATGGCCCCGGAACGGGCAGGGGAACTGGGGAAAAACAGCTTTCAGCGATCTGTGATCACCGCGCAGTAAAAGGCAGCCTGTTTTAGCGGCCCGCAGGTCCGCCGCTGCGCCGCGGCAGACGCCCCTCCAAAAGCGGTCAAAGGCTTGTTTTCACGCCCTTGCCGCGGGGGGGGTACAAAGAAATCCCGCTGGGACAAAAAGCCCACATGGTAGCCTTGTTTTCACGCCCTTGCCGCGGGGGACAAAGAACGGCCGTCCGGGCGCTCTTGGGGCGGGGAGGGGCGGAGCGGCCGCGCCTGACCGCAGAGAGGATGCATGCGCGGTAAAAACAGCTTGTTTTGACGGCCCTTCTTTTCGCCGCGCGGCAGCCGAAACGAACGCAGGCCGCCCCCGCGCACCGCCCGCTGAAAGCCGCTGCCTTTCGCCGTGCAGTGGCGGGGGCAAGTGAGGGAAAAAGCGGCGTGCGGACATTTGAGGCGTCCGCTGGGAGGCGGGCCTGTTTTTTGTATAGAGGCGGCAGCAAAGCCGCCGGAGGAGGTCTTGATGAAACTGCAGGAGTTTTTTGACCGCAACCCCAAGGCAGCGTTGGGGTTTTCCGGAGGCGTGGATTCTTCCTATCTGCTCTGCGCGGCCCTGCGCTGCGGCGCCGACGTGCGCGCCTATTATGTGAAAACGCCGTTCCAGCCGCAGTTCGAGCTGGAGGATGCGCTGCGCCTGGCAGATGGGCTGGGGGCAGCGGTGACGGTGCTGGAGCCGGACCTTTTGTGTTGCGACCAGGTGACGTCCAACCCGACCGACCGCTGCTATCACTGCAAAAAGGTGATCTTTTCCGCCCTGCGGGAACAGGCCCTGCGGGATGGGTACCAGGTCCTGATCGACGGCACCAATGCCTCGGATGATTTGGGCGACCGGCCGGGGGTGCGCGCCCTGCGGGAGCTTTCAGTGCGCTCGCCCCTGCGGGAATGCGGGCTTGAAAAAGCGGAAATACGGCGCTTGTCCCGCTGTGAGGGGCTGTTTACCTGGAATAAGCCGGCCTACGCCTGCCTTGCCACCCGCGTGCCCACGGGCAGAAGGATCACGCCCGGGCTGCTGGCGCGGGTGGAAAAGGCGGAGGACGCCCTGTTTGCCCTGGGCTTTACCGACTTCCGGGTGCGGGTGTACGGGGATGCGGCGCGGCTGCAGCTGCCGCCGGCCCAGCTGCAGCGCGCGCTGGAGCGCAGGGGAGAGATCACGGCCGCGCTGAGGCCCTATTTTTATCCAGTGCTGCTGGATATGGAGGAGAGAGGAACGAATGGATAAAAAGGAGACAAGGGCCCTGCTGGAGCAGGTGGCCCAGGGGAAATTGACGGTGGATGAGGCGGTGCTGCGGCTGAAGCGGCAGCCGTTCGAGGACCTGGGCTTTGCCAAGATCGACCACCACCGCGCCCTGCGCCAAGGGGTGGCGGAGGTGATCTACGGGGCGAGCAAAACGCCGGATCAGATCGCTGCCATCGCTGCGGCCATGCTGCGGCAGGGACAGCAGACCATCCTCATCACCCGCCTTTCCCCCGAGGCCGCCGCGCAGGTGGGCACACAGGTGAAGCTGGACTACCGCGAGATGGGCCGCATCGGCATTGTGGGCGCCCTGCCCCGCCCGGACGGGCTGGGCAGGATCGTGGTGGCCAGCGGCGGCACCAGCGACATGCCGGTAGCCGAGGAAGCCGCCCTCACCGCCGAGGCGCTGGGCAACGAGACGCTGCGGCTTTACGACGTGGGGGTCGCCGGGCTGGAACGGCTGCTGGCGCATCTGGAGGAACTGATGAGCGCCCGGGCCGTGATCGCCGTAGCGGGCATGGAGGGGGCGCTGGCCAGCGTGATCGGCGGTCTGGTGGACTGCCCCGTGGTGGCCGTGCCCACCAGCGTGGGCTACGGGGCCGCTTTCGGCGGGGTGGCGGCGCTGCTCTCGATGCTCAACTCCTGTGCCAGCGGGGTGAGCGTGGTCAATATCGATAACGGATTTGGCGCCGGATATTTTGCCAGCATGATCAACCATAGGGAGGCGTGAGGAATGAAAACACTTTATCTGGAATGCAATATGGGGGCGGCGGGCGATATGCTGATGGCCGCCCTGTTGGAACTGCACCCCGACCCGGAGGATTTTCTCAGGCGGCTGAACGCGCTGGGCATCCCCGGCGTGCAGGTGACCGCCGCGCCGTCGGTAAAATGCGGCATCCGCGGCACGCATGTCTCGGTCACCGTGCATGGACAGGAGGAAACAGCCGCGGAGCCGGCCCTGGAACTTTCCCGGGACCACCCCCACGCCTGCCGGGCGGCGGAGGGTGAACAGAGCGGACACAGCCACGACCACGGTCACGACCGCGACCACAGTCACAGCCACGACCACGGTCACGACCACGACCACAGTCACGACCACAGTCACGACCATGACCACGGTCCTGAGCATCATCACGATCATGTCCACGACCCTGAGCACGCTCACGGTCACGACCACAGCCACCCCCACGGGCATCACCACACAGGTGTGGAGGAGATCAGCCGCCTGCTTGCGGCGCTGCCCCTGTCGGAAAAAGTGCGGCGGGATGCAAAGGCGGTCTACGACCTGATCGCGGAGGCGGAGAGCTTCGCCCACGGGGTGCCGGTGCCGCAGATCCATTTCCATGAGGTGGGCACTATGGACGCGGTGGCGGATATCGTGGGGGTCTGCATGCTGATGGAAGAACTGGCCCCCGACCAGGTGCTGGCCTCCCCGGTGCATGTGGGCTGCGGCGAGGTGCGCTGCGCCCACGGCGTCCTGCCGGTGCCCGCCCCGGCCACCGCCCGCATCCTGCGCGGCGTGCCCATTTACGGGGGCGCGGTGCGCGGCGAGCTGTGCACCCCCACCGGCGCCGCGCTGCTCAAGCATTTTGTCTCCGCGTTCGGCGGTCTGCCGCCGCTGTGCATCTCGGCAGCCGGGTATGGCATGGGCCAAAAGGACTTTGAAGCGGCCAACTGCCTGCGCGCCCTGCTGGGCGAGACGGCGGACAGCGGCGAAGAGATCGTAGAGCTGCGCTGCAATCTGGACGACATGACCCCGGAGGCGCTGGGTTTTGCCCAGGAGCAGCTGTTTGCCGGCGGCGCGCTGGATGTGTACACCTGCGCCGTCGGCATGAAGAAAAACCGCCCCGGTATTTTGCTTTCCTGCATGTGCAGGGAGCAGCAGCGGGAAGCCCTGCTGCGGCTGTTGTTCCGCCACACCACCACCCTGGGGGTGCGGGAGTACCGCTGTGCCCGCTACGCGCTGCGGCGCGGGGAACGCACGCTGCAGACGGCCTACGGCCCGGTGCGGTTCAAGGACGCGCAGGGCTGGGACGTCTGCCGCTCCAAGCCGGAGTACGACGACCTGGCGCGCATCGCGCAGCAGGAGGGCTGTTCTCTGGCCGAAGCCGCCGCATTGGTGCGGCGGGCGGGTGAGATGGCAAAGGCGGAGTAGGCTGTTTTCTTCCTGGTGCGCCCGTGCTGGAGGGGGATACCAAAAGGCAGGCGGCCGGTACATTGAGTACCGGCCGCCTGCCTTTTGGTATCTCGCTCTATGGCGCGTCGCACGGTGAGCGGAGTGTATCGACCCTGTCTGAGCGATCTATCTTTCCTTGGACTGCCCGCAGGCACAAGGGCTGGATATTGGGTAATCAACCCTCTGACAACAGCTTGCGTCTGGTCCAACGCCCACTGTAAAAATACCAAGTACAGATGACGCAGGGGGCAAGACGGGCCAGTGCGTTACCGTAATAGTAGCCGTAGACTCCCATCCCCATCACATTTGCCAAAAACAGGCTGATACCGATGCGCAGCACCACGCCGTCCAGCATGCCGATGACAAAGCTTAGCCTAGCATGCCCAGAGCCGGTGACCACTCCGTTATAGGGGCCTTGCCAGGCCGATAGCAGAAAAGTGATTACCGAGATGTGCATAAAGGGTACACCCGCGTCGATAACTGCAGGGTCGGAACTGAAAGCGCGGAAGACCGCCGTTGGCGCAAAGACGCAGACCGTACAGTTGAGCAGCGCCATCACAGATGCCAGAGCCAGCGCAATATAGGTGATCTTTTTTACCCGATCAAATTTGCGTGCGCCCAGATTCTGACCGATCATGGCTGCCGCGCCGGTGTTGATACTGGAGGTGATGATGTTGGCGAAGCGCACCACCTTGTTGCCTACGCTGTTGACGGCCGAGGCGACCAGCCCGAAAGTATTTACCTGAGCGTTGCAGTACAGTTGCGAGAGATGGATGAAAGTGCTGGAAGCGGCAAGTGGGATGCCTAACTCGATCAACACTTTCAGATGCGTTTTTTTCATGGTAAAGCTGCGCAGTTTGAAGTCAAACTGAAAATGTTCCCGTTTGCGGTACATGAAAGCAAGGGAGGCTGCAAAAGCCGCGAACTGCGAGAGTAGTGTCGCCCACGCGGTGCCTGCAGATCTCATATCCAACACGGCCACAAAGAACAGGTCCAAGAAGATGTTTGCCGTGGCCGAGATGGCGATGAACTCCAGCGGACGTTTCGATTCGCCCATGCCGCGCAGGATGCCACAGACCGCATTATACCCAAAGATAAAGGGCATACCCAGCGCAGTGATCATCATATAGTCATGCGACTGGCTCAGCGCTTCCACAGGAGTGTTCATCAGACGCAACACAGGAGTACACAAAAGCATTGAAAGGACCATGAAGACCAGCGAAAGCAGGCCCATCAGGCAGAGAAGAGTGCCAATGGTCTCGCGGATTTTTTTGTGGTCGCGCACGCCATACAGTTGGGAGATATAGACTTGTGCAGCGCTGGAAAAGCCCATGCTCACAAAGGTGAGCAGATTGATGACCTCGCCGCCGGTGGAGACGCCGACGGTGCCCTCGCTGCCCGCGAACTGGCCGATCACGATCACGTCGACGATATTGTAGAACTGTTGGATCAAATTGGTGAAAAAGATCGGTAGAACAAAGATCAACAGCAGGCGCAGGATACTGCCCTGGGTGAGATCAGTGCCGATCGTTTTTGCTTTTGGCATGCCCGTACCTCTTTCCATTGACATTTTATCGGACTTGCAGGCTCTTTTGACGGCCGCGTGGAGGCAATTTCAAAGCGGCGAAGCCGTGCAGTCACTCACGCTCAGACAACAGCTTGCGGGTTCGCCATCTGCCGCTGAGAAAATAGGCGAAGCAGAGCAGCCCTGGTAAAATGCGCGAGCAGCCGATACCGAGGAAATAACCCACATAGCCCATGCCCATCAGGTTGACAAAAACCAGGCTCAGACCGATCTTGCACACTACACCGTCCAAGATGCCGATCGCAAAGCCCAGAGAAACAAAGCCGCAGCCGGTGACCATGGCCTGGAAAGCACCTACAAAGGCGGAGGAGAAAAAGTGGATGACCATGATATGCAGATAGACCACACCCAGCTCCCGCACCGCTTCGTCAGCGGTAAAAATACCGAAGATAGATCCGGGCACGGTCACGCAGAGCAGCGACACGACAACGGCGCAGGACATGGTCAACGCAAGGGTGGCCCAGGTGACCTTTTGGGCCCGCTCCGGTTTTTTGGCTCCTAGATTCTGACCGATCATGGCAGCAGAGGCCGTGTCCACCCCCTGCATGAAGACCTCTGCGAATTTCTGGATCTTGTTGCCCACGCTGTTGGTAGCGGAGACCACAAGCCCATAGGCGTTGATATTGGCATTGATCCACAGCAAAGAGAACCGCACGAGCATTGAGCGTACCACCTGAGGGATGCCCAACTTGATCAGGATCCAAAGGATGTCCCTGCGCACCTTAAAATAGGAGAGAGTGGGCACAAAATCAAATTTTTCTCGGCACTTGTACAGGTAGATCAAAGCGGCCAGAAAAGAGCCCAGCTGGGACAGGGTAGTGGCAATGGCGGTGCCTGCGGCCTGTAGATCGAACCCGACCACCAGCACCAGATCGAAAACGATATTGACCGTTGCCGCCACAATGATGAACAGCAGCGGACGCTTGGATTCACCCATGCCGCGCAGCACGCCGCAGATGGCGTTGTAGCCGAAGATGAAAGGAAACCCGAGTACAGTGATGATCATATAGGCCTCCGCCTGGCTCAGAGCCTCGGCAGGGCAGTTGAGCAGCTGCAGGATCGGCTTGCAAAAGAAGATGCCCGCCAGTGCAAGGACAAAGGAGAGGCCAAGCATAAAGGTCAACAGGGTGCCGACGGTGTCCTTGATGCGCCGGTCGTCGTGTGCACCCGCCAGTTGAGCGATAAAAATCTGACCGGCGGTGGAAAAGCCCATCGCCACCGGCGTGACCAGATCGGCCATTTCGCCGCCGGTCGACACGCCCACTGTACCGGTGCTGCCCACGAACTGGCCGATGACCATCAGGTCGACCATGCCGTAGAGCTGCTGAATCAGATTGGTGAGGATGATGGGGATGGCGAAGAGCACCAGCGTTTTAAAGATCGGTCCCCCGGTGAGATCGGCACCGACCCCTCGCTTTTTGATCATAGATTCCATGGATATTCTCTTTTCTCTAGAATAGTGTTTCCCAGTCTACCAGACCGTGATGGACCAGCGGTTGACAAAACGCCCGCCCGCGGGAACAGCGGTGAGATCGGCCATAAGGGAAAGCTCTTCCACCACTCCTTCCCGCCCCGGCAGGGCCGACCAGGGTTCGATACACAGAAAAGGCGCTTCAACGCCCGGTTTATGCCAAAAACCGACATAGGGCATCTGCGGGTACTCCACCCGGATCCCATGATTGCCCCGAGGGGAACTGAGCTCTGCGCAGCGGGGCGTGCCGGCGAGCACTACGGCATCCTGGTCGAACAGGCTGTGCCGCAGCGGCAGCCGACAGCCCTCCTGCAAAGGATAAGCAGTGCGCGTGCCAGTGCAGAGCACCGCGGGACTGAATTCCACCAGCTGCGGCAGACATGGAGCGGGGAAGCGGATCTCATAGTCTTCAAAGCGCAGCCCCTCCTCCAGAGGCAGATTGAAACCGGGGTGGCCGCCCATAGCGCAGTACAGTGTCTCCGGCGAGCGGTTCTCCACCTCAAAACCGATCTGCAGCGTGCAGCCGGAGAGCCAGTATTCGATAGAGAAGCAGAAGCTGAAAGGATAGACTTCCCATGTCGCAGTGCTGTCGCTGAGAGTGAAGCGGCAGCGGTCGGGGGCGATGGTAGCCAACTCCATCCTGGCATGGGGCAGGAAACCGTGGATTTGCATCGGATAGGGTGTACCGTGCAGGGTGTAGGTCTTCTCGTAGAGCCGGCCCACCAGCGGGAACAAATTCAACGCTCGCCGTCCCCAATAGGCCCGATCCCCCTGCCAGAGATATTCTAAATCTGTGGATGCGTCGCGGATAGACTGTAATTCTCCGCCCAGAGTGTCGCAGGCCACAATGAGATGTTCGTTTGAGATCGTAATCACCGGTGCGGCACCTCGCTTTCCATCAGTCCTTGGGGCGCCAGACGCCATTGGCCGTGTAAGCAATGGTGCTGAAGCCGGGTATCGATTTGAACAGGCGCACTTTCTTGGGGCCGCCGTTGCCGCTGTTCTCCTCTAACCGGTAGTCACAGTCCTCCGGGGCGGCCAGGATACGGTCCAGAGTGGCCAGGATGTCACACATCAGACTGTTTTCCAGATTGACCATGAAGTGGCCGGGAAAGATAAAATCGAACTCATCCAGCCGCAGGCAGAGCTTGGACAACTCGTCTCGGTAGGACTCTAGGTTGCAGTATCGGGCATAGGGGTCGCCCGCTTTGCCACCGCTGCCGCAGCCGATCACATCGCTGCACACGTCATCTCCGGCAATCAGACGGCGGCCACCGTGATCCAGAAACATGGCGTGCCCTGAGTCGTGCCCCGGCATCCAGACCAACTCCACCTCATAGCCGCCGCCCAGATCAAAGCGGTGATGGTTTTTCACCGGCGTCAGTTCATAGTCACGGTATTCCGGCAGGTCGCTGCGGTCAAAATCCAGCCAGATATTGGCCCCGTTTTCGTCAAACAGATAGTCCCAGGCGCCTGGCCGGCACCGGCTGCGGATACCCCACTCGCAGTACTCGTGACAGTATACCTGATCGAACCGTACATTGCCCAGACAGTGATCCGGGCCCGAGTGGGTATTTGCGACGATCAGCGGCATCCCGCCGGTAAGCTCGTCCACCAGGGACCGGGTATCGCCCAGCCCAAAGGCCGTGTCGATAAGCATGGACTTTTCAGGACCGACGATCAGGTACATCCACACATCGCCCATGCCGTCGCAGTTATTGGCGAATAAACCGTAAAAATTGCAGCCGAACTGATACACTTCAATATAGGGATCGCATTCATAGATGCGCTGGGTGGCGTCCCGCTCGCGAAGCTGTTTCATATAAGCCCAGCTGATCTGGTTCTGGGGAGGGCCCCACTTGATTCGTTTTGCCTTGTTGTCGGTGCGGATAGGCCACATACGTCCTTCCATACAGATTACCTCCATTTATGCGCTGTGTTCCGTAAAGGGGCTGTCGGCAAATTCACCCGTTAAAAAGCGCCAGCGCTTTTTTGCGTATTTTGCAAAGTTCCCGATTCTAAATTAAGGCTTGCCTGTGATAGTTGAATCTGCCGAAAAAAGCGTCCTCGTTTTTTGCAAGGCCTGGCCAGCCGATCACCCCGGCAGGAGATGCCGCCGGAGAAATGTTCTCGGACAAAAACCAGGGGTAAAAAAAGATGAGATATGCCCTCAAAAAAATGTTCCAAGGACATATCTCACCGGCAGCGCTAGGTCCGGCTGAACGCTTCATTGAGCTCCCGCACACGGCAGCAGGCTACATAGTGCCCGGGAGTGACCTCCTCGAGCTGCTGCGGCTGGTGACAACGCTCGCAGGCGTGTGGGCAGCGCGCCGCAAAACGACAGCCGGGCTTGGGATCGATGGGGGAGATGATCTCACCCTTGATGACGATACGCTTGGTGGGATGATGGATGTCGGTAGAGGGGATAGCCGACAGTAATGCTTTGGAATAAGGGTGCAGCTGGCACTCGAACAATTCCTTGGTATCACAGGTCTCCACCAGTTGGCCGAGATACATCACGCAGATGCTGTCCGAGATGTGCCGCACCACCGACAAGTCGTGGGTAACGAACATATAAGTCAGATTGAACTCATCCTGCAGATCCATCAGCAGATTGAGCACCTGGGCTTGGATAGAAACATCCAGCGCCGAGACCGGCTCATCACAGACGATAAACTTGGGGTTGAGGGCCAGCGCGCGGCCGATGCCGACGCGCTGACGGCGTCCACCGTCCATTTCGTGGGGATAGGCACCCCGTAGGCGCGACTCGATGCCCACCATATCCATCAGGCGGTCGGCCTCTTTCTCCAGCGCAGGTCCTTTGAACTTGCCTGACAGGATCAGCGGTTCAACAATGGTGTCATGCACCGACATGCGCGGGTTCAGTGAGGAGTAAGGATCCTGAAAAATGATCTGCATATTCTCGCGCAGCTTTTTCAGTTCTTTGCCTTTGACATGGGTGACATCTTCGCCCGCGAACAGGATCTGCCCGTCGGTAGAGTTCTGCAGATGGATGATGGTGCGGCCTAGAGTGGATTTTCCACAGCCGGATTCTCCGACCACGCCCATTGTTTTACCCGCGTCCAGTCTGAAAGAGACGTCATCAACCGCATGAACGACCCCCTTGTTGGTAGGGAAATATTTTTTCAGGTTTTTGACCTCTAATAATGCAGCCATTTTTTATACCTCCTGGGTGGTCGCTTTGGCGGCAGCTTTGATGCAGCGGCAAAAGTGCCCCGGAGCAATCTCCCGGCTGTCAACCGGGGTGAGACGACATTCTTCGGTCGCATAGGGACAGCGCGGAGAGAAGCTGCAGCCTTGGGGCAGATTGGTGGGATCGGGCGGCAGGCCGTCGATCGGCGCCAGACGATCGGCGTCCTTGTTCATGTTGGGCAGCGCCTTGAACAGGCCGACGGTATAGGGGTGAGAGGGCCGGTCAAAGATGTCCTCCTTACTGCCGTACTCGATGACCTGGCCAGCATAGGTGACAGCCACAGTGTCGCAGGTCTCGGCTACCACGCCAAGATCATGGGTGATCATGATCATCGAGGTGTTCAGCTCTTCCTTGAGTTTGTTGATCATGTCCAGCACCTGGGCCTGAATGGTCACGTCCAGCGCTGTCGTGGGTTCGTCAGCAATCAGCAGCTCGGGGTCGCAGGCCAGCGCCATAGCAATGACCACCCGCTGCTTCATGCCGCCTGAGAACTGGTGCGGGTACTCGCCTGCGCGGTCGGCGGAAATCCCCACCATCTCCAGCATCTTTTTGGCCCGCTCCAGCGATTCGGCCCTGGTGACCGGATTGTGCAGCTTGACCACTTCGGCGATCTGATCGGCCACGGTTTTCACTGGATTAAGGGCGGTCATCGGGTCCTGAAAGATCATGGACACCTTGTGCCCGCGAAGCTTTTGCATCTCATGTTCAGGCAGAGCCATCATATCCTCGCCGTCCAGCTCCACCACGCCCTCCGCCCGCTGGGTGGAGTGGTCGGGCAAAATGCGCAGGATCGCTTTTGCGATCGAGGTCTTGCCAGCGCCTGTCTCGCCCACCAGACCAAGGGTTTTGCCTTTGGAAAGGTCAAAGGAGACATGGTTCACTGCGTGAACCGTTTTGCCCTCGGAGCGATACTCCACCACCAGATCGCGCACGGACAGGAAACGCTGATCCTTTTTTGCCATGTTGTTTTCCATTTTCTTTCCTGCCTTTCTCAGTCTTTCAGCTTCGGGTCGAGCGCGTCACGGATGGCATCGCCGATCAGGTTGAAGCTCAGCACGCTGATCATAATGAAGAGGCCGGGAAACATGATCATGTGGGGGTACAGGCGGATGTAGTTGCGGGCCGAAGCCAACATGGCGCCCCACTCGGGCGCGGGGGGCTGTACGCCCAGGCCGATAAAGCTCAGCGACGAAGCTGCCAGTCCGGCGCCAGCGATGGACATCGAGACCTCGACGATAAGCGGCGCGATGGCGTTGGGGATAACGTGCCGCAGGATGATGCGCAGCTTGGAGCAGTTGATGGAGGTCGCAGCTTCGACAAACTCCTGTCCGCGGATGGTGAGAATGTTGGCACGCATCATGCGGGCGAAGTGCGGAATGCCCGAGATGCCCAGTGCATAAATGCATTTGTCAAAGCCGGTGCCCAGCACCGCCGAGATGGCGATGGCCAGCAACAGTTGGGGAAAAGCCGCCATGATATCCAGAAAACGCATAACGATCTGGTCCACGATGCCGCCGAAATAGCCCGCGGCCGCGCCCAGTGCGATGCCTAGGGTAGCGGAGATCGCCACCGACAAAAAGCCTACGCTCAGAGTATAACGGGCACCGTAAAGGATGCGGGCCAGAATGTCACGCCCCAACTCGTCACAGCCAAACAGATGTTCGGCGCTGGGGGTGGCGCAAGCACTCGTCATGTCGATGGTAGAGTAGTCGTATTTGAGAAAGAACGGGGAAAGAATCGAGAGTATAATCATCACACAGATGGCGATAACTCCGGCCAGCGCCAGCGGATTTTGACAGATCCTTTGCCAAACATACAGGGCCGAGCCGGTGCGCGCCAGCTTTTTCGGCGGGCGTTGCCCGCCGCGCTTTGCGCCTTTGCTCATTTTGACTGCGGTATCAGGCACCTGCGCCCACCCCTTTCACTTTTTTTACCCGTTTTTTGCTCTGTCCCTCGTACTGGGCCTTGATGCGCGGGTCCACATAGGCATAGATCAGGTCGACCAGCAGCATGACCACCCCAAAAGTGAAAGCAATGTACAGCACGCTGCCCTGTACCGCATTATAGTCGCGGTTGTTGATACTGTTGATCAGATAGGCACCGATGCCCGGGATGGAAAAAACAGTCTCGATGACCATGGTGCCTCCCAGCTGCCCGCCGAAGCGGCCGCCACAGATGGTGATGATGGGGATAAGGGCGTTGGGCAGCGCGTGTTTATAGATGACGCTGTGCTCCGGTACCCCTTTGGCCCGGGCAGTAGTGACATAGTCGGCGCGGATGACCTCCAGCATACTGGACCGGGTCAGACGGGCGATGCCCGCAATGCCGCCCAGAGCGTTTGCCAGCACCGGCAGGATATAATATTGCCAGCCCTTGGCGCCGCTGGAGGGCAGCCAGCCCAGCTTCAGAGAAAAGAGAAGCACCAGCATCAAAGCCAGCCAAAAATTGGGCATTGAGACGCCGACCATCGAGATGAACATCGAGACGCGATCTTCCGCCCGGTTGGCGTGGGTGGCGGCGCGGATGCCCAAGGGGATGCCGATGACCGTGGACAACAGGATGCTGAACGCAGCAAGAGCCAGCGTCTTGGGAAAGCGGGACATCAGCTCGGTCCCCACATCAGTGCCGTAGATATAGGAGTTGCCAAAACTACCATGGAAGAACAACTCTTTCAAAAAAGAGCCAAGACGCACGATATAGGGCTGGTTGAGGCCCAGCTGCTCGCGGACCGCGATGACCTGTGCCTCGGTGGCGGCGTTACCCAGAATGATCTCGGCGGGATCGCCCGGGACGAAAAACATAAGGGTAAAGATCATGATCGCGACGCCGATGAGGATGGGAATCATCAGCAGCACGCGCTTGAGGACATATTTACTCATTTTTGTTTCCTCTCTGAGTTACACCGGCGCGCGGAGAGACGGCATGCGCCTGGGGTTGCAGGCCAGTCTCCCGCCGCGGGTGTTTTCATCGTGATGCCGTTCACAAGAGAAGTGCACATGCGCGGCGGGGTGACCCATGGCAGCGCATGTGCACTCGCTTGCACATTCATTCAGATCCAGAGGGACCTTTCTTTAAAAGCCGCTCCAGCGCAGGGGTCACTCCGCGACAGAAGCGAAGCCGTCTGCCAGCCCCACCGTGTTGGCGGTCAGATTACCGAATCCGTCGGGATACATCTCGGTAACGCCGTCCTGCGCTACATAGTAGGTGTAATTCCAGAACATGCCGATGGCATAGGCCTGATCTTTCAGATAATCGTGGAACGCATCCAGCGCCTCAGGACTGCTGGTAGTGGTATTGCTGGCGGTCTCCAACAGCTCCTGCAGCTTGTCATCGTGGGTGAAGCAGGCGCTGCCGTTTTCAAAGGCGTTGGTATCGAACACATTCTGCCAGACGCTGGTGACGTAGTCGGAGGTTGCCTTGGAGTCGACGATGATATCCCATTTGGTGTCGTCGTATTTGTAAGAGTTGAACAGGGCCTGATCGGCAGGGTTCAATTCCACAGTGATGCCCAGCTTGGACAGATAATCCTGTACGACGGTCATGCCGGCGGTGGCAGTGGTGCTGTTCTGATACATCAGACGGATGGTGAAGCCGCCGTCGGGATATCCGGCTTCGGCCATCAGCTCTTTGGCCTTGTCGATGTTATAATCGTAATAATCCTCGTTTTTCCACTCAGGATTAAAGTCGCTGGCCACATCGGGGCTGAAGTCGTGGCAGACCGAGCCGTTGGTGGGGGTGTTGCCGTAGCCCTGGCGCACGGCCTCAAAATCAATGCCGTACAGCACGGCCTGACGCAGGGCCTTGTTATCCGCGAACACGCTGTTGTCATTGTTGAACATAAATACATTGAAACGCCCATTCTCATCGGCGAAGACGTTCCAGCCCTCAACGCTGGTGCCGTCTTCGTTGAGGAAAGAGGAGATCTCGTTGGCCGGCACGTTTTGGGAGATATCGGCCTCGAGGTTCTGCAGGGCAATGACCCGCATAGCGGATTCGGTGACCACGTTCAGCGTGATGGTCTCAAAGGGCTGGGCGCCGTAGAAAGTGCGCAGCGACTCGTCTGTCTGCCAATAGTCGGCATTTTTCTTTAAAGTGGTATGGCTGCTGGCCACGGTCTCCACCAGCTCGTAAGCGCCGGTGGTGGCGGGCTTTGAGGTCTTGTCCGCATCAGACGCCGCCTCAAACCAGCTCTGGCTGATGACCGGCACGGTGCACAGGCACCACTCCATCGCGCCCTTGGAAGGGGCGGTGAGCTTGATGCGCACGGTGGTGTCGCCGGTAGCCTCGATGCTGTCCAGATAACCGTTCAGCTTTTCCATGGTGCCGCTGGCGATGGCCGCCTCATAGCTGAAGACCACGTCGCTGGCCTTGATGGCGTTGCCCTGATTGTCATGGATGTAATCGTAGAGCTCCACGTCCACAGTGGTATCGTCCACCACGGTGACTGTTTTAGCCATCTGGCCCTGGAGATCGGCTACGCTCTGACCCAGCCCTTTGCTGGCGCACAGGCAGTCGTACATCATGCGATAGGTGTGATGGCGTCCGCCGCTATCACCGCCGAACGGGGAAAGGTCTCCCACATCGCCGCTCATGACAAAGGTGAGGTTTTTGGCCGCGCTGCCCGCCGCGCCGCCCGCAGCGCCGCTGTCGCCCGCGTCGCTGCCGCCGCAGCCGGTGAGCAGGCTCATTGCAATACTGGCTGTGAGAGCCAATCCTGCGATTTTGAGCCAGCGTGAAGAATGTTTCATTGACATGATATTTCTCCTTCCTTTTCTTGCCGGTTTTATAAATAGGCCGCCGCACTCTGCCACAGGCGCGGACGGACCCTACTTACGGTGTGCCCAGCCCTGTTGCTGTCACCGCATGAGGAAGCAAAGGGCTCATTGTGAAAAGTCTCTATTTTTGAGAGCGATCTGGTGGAGTTTTCTGTGCGGTTTCATTATAGCGGCTGCGTCTGTCTCTTTCAATTCAGTTTTTTGGGGAGACATAATTCCATTATGGAATAATCTCAAAAGGAATAGTGATGTTGCACAGCATTCAATGTTGATAGTTAGAAGAAGTGCTCAGAACCTTTGGTGGCGCTGGTTAAAAAAACTTCTTTTTTTGTAAAATTTGCATAAGGATAAAGACGACAAAAAGGCCCGGGCAACAGCCCGGGCCAGAAAGAGGGCCTGCAGTAGGGGCAGGCTTTTTAGAGCAGATAGTACAACATACTGAGGATCAGGCCAGTCAAAAACCAGATGGTAGCTACCAGAACGCCGGGCCAGAACGGTGCGTCGCCGCGGCGACGTAATTTTTTAAAGTCAAAAAAATTGGTGTATTCCTCATCTCTGCTGTGGGTAAACAGAAACCTGGAAAGATAGATGCCGTAAAAGACCCAATCAAAATAACTGTGCCGTCCCAGGACTGAGGCCCCTACCGCCAGATAGAGGAGAATGCCGGACATCACGAAGCCGTCGCCCCAGATCCAGGCCGCCCCGGCCAGACTGCCCGGCGTGAAGCCGCTGTGCCAGGCTGCGTACAGCAGCACCAGTAAAAGGCCGCCGATAAGATAATTTCGAAAGCAGCTCCGGATCTTTTGCAGTCCGCGCTGCTCTGCCAGTCTGTTTTGCATGGTTCCTCCTTTTGCAGCTGTCCAAAGGGGAAAGAAAAGCCGCTGTCTGATATGATAGGCATTATAAGATGGGGACTTTCTCGTGTCAAGAGAGACGGCAAAGAGAAGAAAGAATATTCTAAAAAGGAATAGAAGGAACGGCAAAAAGAGAATTGAATAAAAAATGCCATCAATTATACTAAATAGTAGTGAATATGTACAAAGAATGGGGAGAGACGGAAAGGAAGTGAAGAATGAGCATTTATTCTAATGAGCGCGTAGAAGGCTTTTTACATACAGACGGACGCAGCATGCGCAACGGCCGTGGAGAGGAGATTCGCCTGCGGGGCTGGGCGGCCGGCAACTGGACCAACCCTGAGGGCTTTTTGTGCGGAGATGTGCGCCGCCCCTGGGCGATGGACGATCCGGCACAGCCGCCCGCCCGCTTCGATCGGGCCCGCAGCATGGAGGACAGCGTGCGGCTGTTGTGTGGCAGCGAGTATGCCAAAAAGTTTTGGCCCCGCTGGTATCGCAGCCATTTGGGAGAGGCAGATATCCGCGCCATGGCCGGGTACGGCTATAATTCTGTTCGGCTGCCGCTGAACGCGCGGGCTTTCTTACCTGAGGAGCCGGGCTTTACCTGGAACGAGGACAGCTTCGCCATGCTGGACGACGTACTGGACTGGTGCGAACGGTACCGTCTGTACGCCATTCTGGATCTGCACACAGCGCCTGGCGGTCAGTCCGGCATCAAGTGCGACGACGGGCTAAAATCCATGCCGCTCTTTTTTCTGGAGGAAGAGAGCATGGAGCGGTCGATCCGGCTGTGGGAGGAGATCGCCCGCCGCTATAAAGACCGCTGGATCGTGGGCGGCTACGACCTGCTCAACGAGCCGGTAGCCCCCTGCGAGTGGTTTCATCTCATTCCACAATTGGCGGCCTATTACGACCGGCTGGTCCCGCGGCTGAGGGCCATCGACAAAAACCACATGCTCACCATCGAGGGGGCGGCGGCTGCCACCAATATGGAGATCTTCGACCACAACTATGATCCGAAATGCAACAATTGGTGTATCCACGTCCACTTTTATGGCCTTTCGCCGGAGCGGCGTTCCCTGTTCCGTTATCTGGAACCCAGTCTGCGGCTAAATGTGCCGGTTTGGTTGGGGGAGGGCGGCGGCAACGCCCAGGAGATATCTGCTCTGTTGGAGGCGGCAGACAGTTTGGGGATGGGGTTCAATCTCTGGAGTTGGAAGACCTCCATGACTCCGGACGGGAAGCTGCGCCGGGATCCGGTACAGTACGCTTTGCCCAAAGGGTGGGACCAGCTGCTCGATTTTTTCAACGGCGCCGGCCCGCGGCCCGGCTACACCGAGTGCCAGGCCATTTTCAACGAAATGCTGGAAAACATGAAGTTTGAAAACTGCACACTGTCGCCCGAGCAGCACAGCATCGTGCTGCGGCGGCCCGGGCGCCGGGTACCAGCCGCGGCTTATGAGCCCCACACAGGCACTTTTTCCAGCGGCTGGGAGTACGGCAACCCCTACGATTTTCGCACAGAGGACGGCACTCGGCTGTTGCTGAGAGACGGCACGCCGCCGCCGCGGCGGGATATGCCCTTTTCCCGGCCCATGCATTTTCGCTGGAATCCATTGGACGACCTGCTGCTGGAGCTGGATATGGGGGGATACGCATCCTACTCGCTGCTGAACGTGCGGGAGCCCTGCGGGGTACGGGTGATGGTGCGTGCGCGGGAGCGCAGTATTCTGCACATCAGCTGCGGCGACATGGAAAAATTGATCCCGCTTGAGCGCAGCACCGAATTTGTGCCAGTAGAAGCCTTTACGTTGCCGCCCGCAGAGGAGCACCGAGTGCGTGTGGAGGCGGTGGAAGGACGCATCCAGCTGGAGAGCGTCGAGTTCTTATAGAGCTGGAGCGGTCGCCGTATCCCTTTCCGGGAGAACATGTGTCGAAAGGGGCGCAGCATAGTTCTCCTGCTCTTTTTTCAAGAAAGTGCAAAAGCGCTGGTGCCATTCGGTGTCAGTGCGGCCCTCCCGTTCCAGCAGTACAATGGGCAGGGAGGATATCTCTTTCAGCGGCCGGGTGACCAGCTTCAGCGGCTGGATATTGTACAGGGTGATGTCGCGGCTGCAGAAGATACCGATATTCTGACTGCGCGCAATGCGCAGCATGACCTCTTCGCGGCTGCCGGTGATGCTGCGGTGCACGTCGATCATGCCGGGGTGAAAGTCAAACTTTGCCGCCAGGCCCTGCACGAGGGTGGCCGAAAAGTTGGTCTCCACAAAAGTGTAGCCGTCCAGTTCTGCCAGTGAGACCGTCTCGCGGTCCACCAGTGGATGACTTTGGGGCAGCACGGCATACAGCTTGTCATCGTAAAGCATCGACATGCGTACCCCCTCAGGCAGGTCGAAGGGCTGGTGCATGACCGCCATATCGTAGTCTCCCTCCATCATTTCCCGCACGGCGGTAGTGAAGTCAGACCCCGTCTCCAGCGTCAGTTCGATGTCGCGGTTGGCAGACAGAAAGGCAAGTGCCGCATTTTTCAGCGCGTAGAGGCGCGGCACAAGGTAGCAGCGGATATTGCGATGTACGCGGTAACGGTCCAGCTCCCGCATGGTCTGGCCGTACAGGGGCCGCAGCCGTTTGAGATGTTCCTGCAGGCAAAGGCCCGCCGCGGTGAGCGAGATAGGGTGGTGATTGCGGTCAAATAATTTGACGTTCAACTCCCGCTCCATGCGCAGGATCGTCTTGGACAGCGAAGACTGGGATATATGATTTTGCTCTGCGGCCTCAGAAAAACTCAGGCAGTCGCAGACTGAGAGAAAATATTGAAACGCAACGAGATCCATACCTTTCTCCTTCCTTTCCGGTACCGGCGCGTACTTTCTGCATTCAGTTTAGCATGGGGGTGGGAGAAATGCAATTTTCTGCGGCTGCGCCCTGCTCCGGAATGGGGCGACAGCCGGTACAGGTTTACTTTTTGTTTTCGATAAAAATCATCATAAACGGAGGTAATGAAAATGAGAGGTCAGATGTGGCCCATCGAAGGCTTGAGCAAGGCGAGACGGATCAAGTGGGACGCGCCGCAGAACCAGATCAGCTGGGCTTATATGAAAGAGCTGAGGGAACACGACAAGACCCGCAGGGTCTATGGCGTGAATCCCTATATCGAGGTCTACCAGTTCCGGGACAATCTGTACAGCCTGTTCCACCCCAACTGCGACGGCATGGGGGATGTCTGGATGCATCTTATCGTAGGGCCGGAGAAGGCCATGCTTATCGACACCGGCTACGGCCTGGGCGACCTGAAAGGGTTGGTGGATGAGATCACAGGTGGCAAGGAAGTGATCGTGGTCAACACGCATGACCACTTTGATCACGCCTACGGCAACTGCCGTTTTGGCAGAGTATATTGCCACGAGTACCTGGTGCCGTATCTGGAGACTCAGCATGAGCACATGTGGGATTACCTGTTCGACGCTTTTGGCAACAACATCTGGCTGGACTTCGACCGCAAGGATCTGCCGGTGTTCCAAAAGTACGAGATCCTCGGCGTGCCGGATGGTACCACTTGGGATCTGGGCGGCGGCTATGAGGTGGAGCTGATCTTCACCGGCGGCCATGCGGCGGGCCACGCGGCTTATCTGGACAAGCATGACCGCATCCTGTTCACCGGCGACAACATCTGCAGTGATGTGTCCGGCTGCGGCTCGGTCAATATTACCCGGGGCAATGGCCCGTACCAGGAGTGTACCCAGCTGTCCTTTTACCGCGACCGGGTCAAGTTGCTGGTGGATCGTATGGACGAGTATGACTACATTTTTCCACAGCACTTCATGCTCAATCTGGAAAACAATCTGATGCCCAACATCCTTGAGGCACTGGATGATATCCTGGCCGATCCGGCAAACTGCGATTACAAGATCGAGAGCTGGGGCAAGGATCGCACGGTCAAGAATGAGCGCTTTTTCAAATTCGTCAAGGGCTTCAGCGTCATCGGCTACGGCTATAAGCCGGAGGGAAAATGAGCGGGTAACCGCTCACAACGGCACGGCGCGACCGCGCGGAAAGGGAAGTAAAGAAATGACAGGACAAATGTGGCCCATAGCGGGCGCTTCAAAGGCAAAAAGGCTCAAATGGGGATCGCCCCAAAACCAGATCAGCTGGGCCTATATGAAACAGCTGCGTGAGAAGAACAGCTCCATGCGGGTCTACGATGTGAATCCCTATGTGGAAGTCTACCAGTTTAGAGATCATCTGTATGGTCTGTTCAACCAGAACTGCGACGGCGCGGGAGACGTGTGGATGTATCTGATCAAGGGCCCAGAAAAAGCGATGCTGGTGGATACTGCCTACGGTCTGGGAGACCTGAAAGGTTTGGTGGATGAGATCACAGGGGGGCTGCCGCTGATCGTAGTCAACACCCATACCGGCCCGGACCATGTGCTTGGCAACGTGCGCTTTGACCGGGTGTACTGCTGTGATATCGAGGAGCAGAATATCCGCAATAAGTGCAAGCCGGGCGCATGGGATTATCTGTTCGATGAAAATGGAGCCAACATCTGGCTGGACTTTGACCGCAAGGATCTGCCCGAATATCGCGACTATGAGCTGGTGGGCGTGCCCAACGGCACCACTTGGGATCTGGGGGGCGGCTATGAGGTGGAGCTGGTCTGGACCGGGGGTCATGCGGCCGGGCACGCGATGTTTCTGGACAAAAAGGGACGATGCTTGTTTGCCGGCGACGACGTGTGCAGCGACGTGATCGGCTGCGGCGGTGGCCCGCGGCCCGGGGGTGTGAATAATCAGTACTGCAACCTGACCACCTATCGGGATCAGCTGGCAAAGCTCTGCCGGCGCCTGGATGAGTTTGACTATATCTTCCCCGGCCATTTTGTGGTCAATCTGGAGAACAACCTTCTGCTGAACATCCTGGAAACACTGAACGAGATCATTGCCGACCCTGAGTGCTATGACTACAGTGTGGAGCATGCTGGCGGCCAAGGGGGCGAAAAGAAAGTGCGAATGCACAAGTTTGTCAAAGGCTTTGGCACCATCGCCTACTCGGCAAACGGCGTTTACCCGCCGGAGGAATAGGTTCCGGCAGACACCGCAGCGGAGCGCCGCGCCGTGATCTGTTTTGGGATGAGATGTGTTTGACAGCAAAGATGAAAGACGCCATCTTTAAACTGTCGATCCTGTTTGCAGTGCCGATGATGCCGGCGAACCAGAAACAACAGCTGTATTCTGCCGTGGATAGGATCGCGGTCGGTAAATGTGTGGGCAATGGGGGCTGCGGAGTGGCGGCGGCCGGAGGGACGGCAGATTTTACGGCCATCTTTGCGATGGCCACCGCCGACCGCTTCAAATCCATCGTCACTGGCGCAGGTGCGGAGGGTCTCTGCTTTCTACTAGACATTTTGGGCGACGTCGGATGTATCTCGGTTTACTTGCTGCTTTTTTGCGTGTTTGTCCAGGGCGCGCAGAGTTATTTTGGGGAGCGCAGACTTTTGCATGTTGGAGCCTGCGCTGATTAGCTTCCTCTATCTCATCACCGAACGGTAAAGAAGAAAAAGCTTCTGTTGAAGCTTTGACCTGCGCAGGGCAGGCAATAGAAAGGAGCGTCGTTATGGCAGTCGACCTTATCCATGAAAAAGAATTTGTCAGCCGCCTGATCCGACCCGACACTTGGATCATCGCAGGGCACCCCGTCAGTGCCGTGACTTATCTGCTCATCGGCGGCTGCACCGCTTTGGTCATCGACCCGGGCGAGCATGTGCACAGCATCCATGATTATGTGCGCACGATCACCGGCCTGCCGTTGATCGTGGCCAACACACATGCCCACGGGGATCACACCGCCTGCAACGGGCAGTTCAAAAAATATCCGATCTATGCATCAGCCAGCGCTGTGGAAGAGTTGGGGAGGAAACGGGTGGATCCGGACCGTTATACCACTGAGGTGCGGTACGATTACGACTATCAGGCCGTCCCGATCGGGGACGGACATGTCTTTGACCTGGGTGGCCGCCGGGTACGGGCCATTGCCGCCGGATGTCACAGCGAGGGTAGCCTGTTTTATTATGATGAAAAGTATAAGCTGTTGTTCACGGGGGATGAATTAGAGTGCGGCCAAGTGCTGATTCAGGGCACTATCCACGGCGTCCGTCACTCGGTGGAACGCTACCGGGACAACCTGCTCAAGGTAAAGCAGATGGCCGGTGAGGTGGATATGATCTGTCCGGAGCACAACGGTTCGCCCGCGGACGGCAGCGTGCTGGATGCGTATATTGAAAATTGTGAGCGGATCATGTCCGGACAGGAGGGAAGCAAAAAGATCGGCTCGGCCACCTATCTGGGACCGGACGACCCGCGCGGCCCGGAGCGCGTCAAAGAGTTGCTGTCCGATCCCTTTTCCCGCAGAAGCGAATGGAAAGGCTCGGCGCTGGTATATTCCACCAATTGCATTTTTCTAAGGGATGAATAGCGCCCCCAAAAAGGGGGAAACGGTTTTCAGATACGCGGAAAGCACGGCACCTGAAAACCGTTTTTGGAGCAGATAAGCACAAAAGAGGACCGCTGGTTTCGGCGGTCCTCTTTTGTCATAAAACTACTTTTTTCTTTTGCGGGACTGATCAGGACAACGGATTTTTTGGGGGGATGTATTTGCCCGGCAATGGGGGGACAACTGCAAACGCCGTAAAAATCCCTGGTTTCCATATAAATGCCGTATCCATAAAATCGACTCCGACGGTGGAGATGGGGCTGATATCATACAGTCTGATTGGCGCGAGTCTTTCGAATATGTTGAGAGCCTCCCAGTTCACCATGTTTCTTAAATCAGGCTGCCTGGCAGACTCGGTGCTCGTAATATCGCGCGAGCCTTTTTATTCGATTTTTTCCCCTTCCGGTTGCGCTTCGCTTGTTGAGTGCTTTGGCAAGGCAGTGGGCGATGAGGGTGAGGTGACCGCGATAAAACACAGGCTTCGGCTTGCTGAAATCCATAAAGATGAATTCGCTTTGAAAAAGCAGATACGACAGCCGGGCGCGGTCACAAAACGCTGCCGTTCTGCAGATGACGATCGGCAGCCCGATAAGAAAAACGCGGCGGCTTTTCCTTTTTGGGGTCTTGTCAGGCCGAATCGATTTTCTGCTATCCCCATCGGCACCTCCCCAGTGTGGTCCTAGGTGCAGGCTCGTCCGGGCAAGCCCTCTATCAGCGTGGAGGGTGTGCAACCGTCTGGCCAGCCTCATGCGACGATGAGGGGCAGAAACACAAAGATGGGGCGGCTCATCCGACGGCAAACCGACTGTCTTTTGCCGCGCTGCGCGAGTGCTTCACATCTGGTGGGATGACGACCGCGTTGTCGGAAGGCCGTTGCCGCACCGGTTCACCCGACGCCTGATACTGGCTGTGGCCGGACGTACACAACAGGATCTGCCCAACGCCCCGATCGGCATGAAGTGAAAAACAAAAATGCCCCGTAGGGCTCTGTCCCGTCGCCGTCCCCAAAGCGCATTTTTTGTGGTCCCACGATTTTAACCCCCGTGCTGTGTGTGGGCGGAGATCACCGAAAGTTTTAAGCGCCGCAGAAGGACCACTCTGCTGAAAAGAGACCACGACCAGATGGAGCCCTTTTCCCGGATATAATTGTGTCTGCTGTTGGGAATCGGGAAAGAGGAGAAAATAAAGAACGCCCCGGCATCGCCAGGATGCCGGGGCGTTCTTGTGAAAAAGCCGGCGCGTTCATCAGCCGCCGCTTGGAGCAATACGGCGGCCGCCCGGGGCAGGTTCAACGGCTCATCCTGCCTGCTTTTTTAGATAGCCCAGGACCCCGTTCGCGGCTAGACCCTGCGCCATCTTGAAGAACTCATCGTCCGTCAGATCGTTTCCATTCTCATACCATTTAGCCATCAGTCCGATCATGACGGAATAGGTGTATTCTATCAGATAATCCAAGTGCTCCGTTTGATCGGATAAATTCCAAAACTGGATCAGCAGCGCCCGGCTGCTCTCTCTGAACCTGCTCGTGAATTTGGGATCTCCGTTTTTGCCAAGCAGCGTAAAAATTTTTTCTCCATGCTTTTTAAAAATCGGTATGGTGATCGAGTACAGTGCGTTGATGTCCCTTGCGGCTTCTTCAAAAAGATGATCGCTCAAAATTTCCTTTACTTCTGCGGTCACCTGATTCATCAAATCGTCTTCAATTCGGTCTAAAACCGCGTAGACGTCTTTAAAATAGTGATAAAAAGTTCCTCGATTGTTTCCCGTTATCCTCGAGATCTCGGCAATGGATATTTTATCGATCGGTTTCTCTTTATAGAGGGTCCAGAAAGCGTCTATTATCTTTTTTCTGGTAGCGGCGGTAACTTCCGGCTGTTTTTGCATGGTGCCCGCTCCTTTCCCTTTTCCGCTTGGCGCAGACCGTTTTTCTCCATCAGGCGACATTGCGCTTGATATTTGTTGCTTGATGAATCACACCGCACTGCTTATAATAAGCATCATACAACATGTTGTTCAATAAATCAAGGCGAAGATCGGAGAGTTACCTATGTCGGTTATTGAAGTCGATCACTTGACAAAGGACTACGGACACGGCAGGGGCGTGTTCGATGTGTCTGCTTTTGTGAGGGAAGGAGAATGTTTTGGGTTTCTTGGCCCAAACGGAGCGGGGAAAAGCACGACTATCCGGCATCTGATGGGGTTTTCAAAGCCGCAAAGCGGAAGTACGGTCATTGACGGCAGGGATAGCTGGAAATGCTCGGCGGAGCTTCAGCGCAGTGTCGGTTATCTGCCCGGCGAAATTGCCCTGCCCACCGGGATGACCGGTACACAGTTTTTGGAAATGCAAAAGAAAATGAGAGGGGTGACCGACTCCGCCTACCTGGAAAAACTGCTCAAGCGGTTTGAGCTTGATCCCAATATCGGATTAAAGCAGATGAGTCTGGGCACAAAGCGCAAGCTGGCGGTGGTCACGGCTTTTATGCACGACCCGAAGATCCTGATCCTGGACGAACCCACCTCCGGGCTTGACCCCCTCATGCAGGAAATTTTCATCGATTATATCCTTATGGAGAAAAAAAGGGGAAAAACGATTTTTTTGTCCTCCCACATTTTTCATGAAGTAGATGCTTCCTGCGACAGGATCGCGATCATCCGGGATGGAAAGATCGTCTCGGAGTTTGACCCGGAAGCGTTAAAAAGAGAGCGCGATAAAATTTACCGGGTTTCTTTCGACGATAAAGATCAGTGGAGGGAGTTTATCACCCACCCCTATCACTTTACTTCTGTGAACGAGTATAAGCTCCGCGCCAGGATCCAGCTGAAGCGCAGCGAGATCTCCGCCTTTCTGGCGGACATTTCCCAGTTTCATATCAAGGATTTCACGGAATTCCCTTTTTCTCTGGAAGATTACTTCATGCAGTTTTACCATGAGGATAAGGTGTTTGAGGGGGTAAAGTGATGAGGGATATCATTATAAAAACGAGCGGTTTGACAAAGGATTACGGCAAAAAACGCGGCGTTTTTGATATTGATCTTGAAGTTCACAAAGGCGAGGTTTTCGGGTTTGTGGGAACGAACGGTTCCGGGAAGACAACGACCATCCGCAGCATGATGGGGTTTATCAGACCCAACAGCGGTGTCTGTGCGGTAAATGGGCTGGATTCCTGGACACAGTCCGCCGATATCATGAAAAACGTCAGCTATGTGCCGGGTGAAATTGCCTTTCCCGCGCTCAAAACAGGCACCGAGTTTCTGAAAACGCAGGCAAAATATCTCGGTGTGACGGACTTTGGGTATATGAACCATGTCATTGAGCTTTTACAGCTGGATCCGACCGCAAATTTAAAGAGAATGTCCAAAGGGATGAAACAAAAAACGGCGATCGTGGCCGCGTTAATGGGTGAAAAAGAGGTCCTGGTGCTGGACGAACCGACCACAGGGCTTGACCCCCTGATGCGCGAAGCCTTTTTGCAGCTGATCCGGGAAGAAAAGCAAAAAGGGCACACCGTGTTTATGTCCAGCCACATATTTGAGGAGATCGAGGCGGTATGCGACAGAGTTGCCATGATCCGGGATGGGCATATCATTGACACCGCGTCTTTGTACGATCTGCGCCATCCGTCCGTTAAAAATTTTGTCGTAAAATTTGAGCGGGAGCCGGAAAAACAGCGCTTTCTCGAAACCGCTGCGTTCCGCGCCGAAAGCAAGGACGCGGCCAGCTGTGCCATTGTGTGCAAGATCGAGCAGCTGGATGCGCTGTTCCATCTGCTCAAAGACTATCAGATCGTCGATTTGCAGGAGAATCACCGCTCTTTGCAGCAGCAGTTTATGAGCGCATATAAGGAGGAGCTTACTCAAAATGGAAATAACGGATAAAAAAACGGCGCGCTTTTTTTCAAAGCCGTTGATGGGGCAGACCATCAAGTCCAACTGGGCGCTGTGTCTTGCCATCTTGCTGATCATGGTCCTTCTGGGAAATGTGATGAACTATGCTATGAGTATGATGGCGACAGAAAGGACCGACGTTGACGTCACGGAATACCAGGAAAGCTTTTATACGTATCTGGGGGCGCTTGCGGCTTACGACGCAATGACGCAGCAGGAGCTGTCCTATCAGGATTTTGCGGACGGAAACAATGAAGCCGCTTATGAGGCTGCGTTTGAGCTGCTGAATATGCAGGCCGGCATGGACCTCAGCACCGAGGGGTTTCAGTCCGCGATCGAGGGGC
This sequence comes from Anaerofilum hominis, assembly GCF_014287275.1. Classification (GTDB taxonomy): domain Bacteria; phylum Bacillota; class Clostridia; order Oscillospirales; family Ruminococcaceae; genus Pygmaiobacter; species Pygmaiobacter hominis. The sequence goes on along the minus strand of NZ_JACONZ010000001.1, from coordinate 983,162 downwards.
TGGCACAGTCCGGGATCAGCCTTGATAAATATGTGACGCAGTTTGAATACATATATGCGCTGAATCGATCTCAGGGCGTGTTCGATCAAGAGGAGCTGACGGTTTCAGGAATGCTTACCATCACGCTGGATATGATGGGCGTCTCATCGGAAATGGTTGAGAGAATGAGCGAAATGGACCCGGCGTCCATGATGAATCAGATGTATTATACGGCAATGGGACTGCTGCCGATATTTATCCTCATCGTCATTTTGGCAAATTCATTGATCGCGGACCAGGTGGATCATGGCTCCATGGCGTATGTGCTGTCCACGCCGACCCGGCGTTCCGCCGTCGCCATAACGCAGATGGTGTTTATGCTGGTGGTGCCGTTTTTGATGATCGCCGTTGTGTGTGCCACCCGAATAGGTACCTCGTTTTTGTTCTATGATGAAGTAAATGTGACGGGAATGCTTGCCCTGTTTGGCGGGATGTACATCCTGGTAGAAGCCGTATGCGGCCTGTGCTATATGGGAAGCTGCCTGTTTTCACAGAGCAAAAAATCCATGGCGTTCGGCGGCGGCCTTGCGGTCTGGTTCTTCCTTGCCTCCATGATCGGCCTGTTCGGTTCTGAAAACATGGTCAACACCGGCATGGGCGTTGAAGAACTGAGCATCTTCAACAAACTGACCTTGGTCGGCCTGTATGATGTGGACGCGCTGGCGACCGTGGGTACGGGCAGCGTGGACACGGCATTTGTTTGGAAATTGCTGGTTTTAGCGGCTGTTGCCATCGTCTGCTACGCCGTGGGGGCGGTAAGATTTTCCAAAAAAGATCTGCCGCTGTAGGGAAAGTTGTCGATCAATATTAAAAAACGCAGGCTGGGCCTCATGCAAAAATGGGGCTCAGCCTTTTTGTATGGATAGCCGGCCCTCTTTTTTCATCTGACCGGGGTAAAAGGCCGTCCGGGGACCATTTAGGCGGTCCTTTTTTGGATAGACGGTGCAGGCAGCGCGGGCTTTCGGAGGAACAAAGCGCCAAAAGGCCGGATGAAAAAAGCCGCAAACCCGGTATTTGTGCGGGTTTGCGGCTTTTTTATGGTGTTCCCGAGCGGATTCGGACCGCTGGCCTACCGCTTAGGAGTACGGCATACCACTTCGAAAATTGTGCTGCCTGGAGGCAGGTCAATTTGCACAAATTCCCCTGAAATATGCTGCCTTACAACGGCTTTTCAAATGTCGTAATTAGCAGGAATCCCTTGTGGCAGAGAGCTTCCAGGGGCCATTTCAAAATCATGTTAGCACAGGGAGTTGATTTTATGAACACCAGCACGACCAACGAAAAAGAGACGTCCCAGAACAGAACGTACACCGTGGGTGGCATCGCAGCCATCCTCGCTATCGGCCGCGCTTCGGCCTATAAACTAGCCACCTCCGGAGCATTCAAGACGATCCGCATCGGCAACATGATCCGCATCTCCAGGAAGTCCTTTGAAGATTGGCTGAAGGCAGAAGGGCTGGACGACGAAATGGAATAACAGGTAGGAGCGCCATAGGCTTTGAGCCTATGGCACTCTTGTTTAATCAAATGAAGTCTTGGATAACCGGGCATGAGAAATGTACTAAGCAATATCTGCTCTTAAATTATCTTGCATTTGATAAAAAAATGCCGACAATGAAACTGGGGGACGCATAATACCACACAGTTTGACAATTACATTTTCATATCCTAATCCTAAAGAATCCTTTGCTGTTTTTCTAGATGGGATAATGGTTTCGGAATTTCGTATAGAATAATTCAGTATCTTCGAAAAAAATGTCAAAATGTATTTACCTCGAATATACTCATCAGGAGTATGTTTAGAGTTGAGAAGGTCTATGTAAAGAGCAATGTCGACTTGTACATAGGGCACTTGGCTTTCTCTAAATAATTCACGGAGTAGTGAATCTACATCCCCATACCGAGGCTGAAGTTGATTTCCAACGATCTCAAAAATATTTTGCATTTTAAAATTAGCATAGTTACTTTTAATGGAATTTGTTTTCCAATACAAAATCTGTGCCATTATGGGTTCAGCCATTTTAGAAAAATCATCCCAGCACTGCCGAAAGAAAGTCAAAAGGGTTTCTTCGTCATTATCATCAATGTCATTTAAACCGCAATAATAACGAAGGGCTTTTATATATGTCTGCTCTGTACACAATTCATTTTCAATCGCGTACTTTTCGGTTACATAAATGTTGAAATCTGTCGGTGTATCTTCTTCGGTATAATCAGAAAGATCTCGATCTATAAAAAATAGTATCCTACTTTTTTTGTAACAGGCCCAATCCAAGTGTCTGTAAGCCTCAACTGCTTTTTTTCGATTTTGAGCAGGTACAATTGTCAATTTCCAACCTTCTGGAATGTAATCATCTGCTTTTGTCGCATAATATGGAATATCGTCTTTTCCCTCAACTACAAAAAACACTCTTTTCGATGTGGGGGATGCGGAATATGATTGCTTTATTTTAAGCACAGCCTCATTTACGGATTCTTTTGCTTTTTGTAGGCTTTCTTTTGTAATCATAGTGCTACCCTCGTGTACAGAATTCGTTAATACCATGAACAATATTCTCCAATTCATTATCAAAAATAAATGGAGAATGAGTAGTGGCAATCAAGCCTATACAGTTAGGGCTATTTACAATATCAGGCAAAAATGTTCTTTGCCAATCTACAGAAAGAGACAGTTCAGGTTCATCAATAAAAACAAACAAGCTACGATCTTTATCCAAATATAAATGGCTGAATAGCGATACGATTTGCTTTTCACCAGACGACAAGTTTTGAAAACGAATAGAATTTTCTGCATCAAACTGGTCATCAACTCTGTTTAACAGTTGGCAGGTAAAGTCTTGGCTATTATAAATAATCTGGTTGCTAATTAAATAGTTATTGCATTTCTCTTGAAAATTTCGAATATGCTGCTCAGCTGCAGTAATATCTTGATTAAAAGCCATTAGCTGCATGAAATAGTGACATACTATTTTGACCTGTGCTGAATAAGAGTGCTTATGCTCAGTCCTCACTGAATTCAAAATACCAACTACTTTTTCTTTTATCTCATCAGGCAAAATGGTAGAATCAATTCTACTGAGAACTTCCAAAATTTCATCATCACTCAACTCGCGGATTTTAGTATAACTAGAGCTTTTATCGTAGCTTTTTGAAACAATTTCGCTCAAATATCCAAGCGTAAGTTTGTTCTGTTGAGTTTGGGAAAATGATTTTAAACTGTCTTGTTCTCGGGTAACCAACCGCTCAACATCATCCATTCCAAATTCGACTAATTCTACAACCTTTTCGGAATTAATGCGTTTCCTAGCTTTTTCCCACACATCACTATCAACATCCGGAAAAATGGTTTTTAACTGGTCTTCAATTCTTCTATAAGTGGGAAGATACAAGATTTTAGATTGAAATTTGCTTTGAATTTTTTGCGTGATTTGGTATAAAGTATTTATATTTGAACTGTTAATGACATCGGAAATATATTCATACGGTATCGAGGCCTTAATTTGTTTGTTGTAGATTGTTTTATCGCTCTTGGAGGAAATTTCATATTGTTTCTTTACTTCTAGGACAGTAGAAATAAAGTCATTTAGACTTTTCCTACGCCATCTTCGATCAACCAAATATTCTATACGGTCTATATCTGGAGTAGCAAATATATCGTTTAAAATGCCTGATGTTATTTCAACCGATTCATCACTAAAGTTAATGACAACCTTTTCGAATGGATATGATCTTAACATATCCCAGTTACAAGATAGAGTGGCATAAATGATACGGGAGACAGTGGTTTTTCCAGAACCATTTTCACCCACAAGAATAACTTTATTGCCACTAAGTTCAATCAGAAAATCACGCACACCATAAAGGCCTTTTATTTCAAAACTTAAGATATTGCAGGTCACATTAATCCCTCCCATATGTTGACTTGGCCAGTATATGTAGTTTAATATTTCTCATACCGCATAAAAGAGGTTGAAAATACAGCCTCTCATTAAAGAAAATTATACCATTGTTGAAGATTTTGGGCAATGAATGTTAAGATAATATCAATTTTACACCATAGGTCACATCCCTATGGTGTTTTTACATTTTAGACATCTTTTTATTTGTAATTAGAAATGCAAATATCACTTAAAGTTGTGCCAAAAGGAGTCGAAAATCCCATGCTTATTCTTCCACAATCAGTCGAAAGGCCGCTACTCATAGGTTTTCCCCTCCGGGGTATACGGGCGGCGTAGAGGCCGCCTTTTTCCCCAAAACAAACACTTTTTCAGACCGCCGAAAGGAGGTGAGATTATGGCGGTATTTCGCATTAAGAAAACCCGCGACTACACGATGATGTCCAACCACTATCTGCGAAATGCGGGGCTGTCACTGAAATCCAAAGGACTGCTCTCCATGATGCTGTCCTTGCTGGAGGATTGGAACTACACCACCAGGGGCTTGGCTAAAATCTGCAAGGAGGGCACGGACAGCATTGGTTCCGCCCTGAAAGAGCTGGAGCGGGCCGGGTACGTAGTCTGCAACCAGCTTCGGGACAACAAGGGCAAGACCGTGGATGTGGAGTATGTCATCTACGAGACACCTCATCCCCCGGACACGGGCCAGCCGTGTGAGGACGGGCCGGATACGGCTTGTCCAGATAGGGAAAACCCGGATATGGATAACCCATGTCTGGAAAACCGGCTGCAATTAAATAAAGAGAAAAGAAATCCTGAAGAGCAAAATACTCATTCGCCAAGTACGGAAGGAGCAGATCCTGTCCAACCAAGCCCCCAACGCCCCGTAGGGGTCAGTAGGACTGGACAGGACTGGATGGGGGAGCGAGAGAGCTATCGGGAACTGATTTGGGAGAACATCGAGTATGGCATCCTCGTACAAAACGAGCGCGTGGATCGTGACCGCCTGGACGAGCTGGTGGAGCTCATGGTGGATACCGTCTGCTCCCGCAGAGAGGCGCTTTGCATTGCCGAGGACGACTATCCGACGGAGGTGGTCAAATCCCAGTTCCTGAAGCTGAACAGTTCCCACATCGAGTATGTGTTGGACCGTATGCGGGAGAACACCGCTTATATCCGCAACATCAAGAAATATCTGCTGGCTGCCCTGTATAACGCCCCGGCCACCATCGACAGCTAATATGCGTCCCTGGTGAACCACGACCTGTACGGCAAATAGGGGGCCCTCGCAGCTTTACAGGGGCGTTTTCTTCTGGGCCGCCAAGCCTATATCCGCTGGACCTGCTGGCAGGTATCGCCGGGGCGGTCATCGTCCGGCTGGCGGTGTATGCCAAAGGCAAGAACGCCCGCAAATATCGCCGGGGCATCGAGTACGGCAGCGCCCGATGGGGCACAGCGGCCGATATTGGCCCCTATGTTGATCCGGTCCCCGACTGGAACATCCCTTTGACCCAGACGGAAAAGCTCACCATGCCCAGCCGCCCGAAAAATCCCCAATACGCCTGGAACAAGAACATTATGGTTATCGACCGCAGCGACAGTGGCAACACCCGGCGGCAAATGAGTCCGAAAAATCAAATTGGCAGGGGCGCGATTTTTCTTAGCAAGAGTGTGTAAACCGTTCAAATCCAATTAGCAAGCATACAACAACGGTGCATAGAAATCCTCCATTTGCTATACGGTTTTTGCCGAAAACAAAAACCGCTATAAACCATCAAAAAACGGCTTACAGTGGTCATTTTTGGCACCCCCCCGGCGAGACTCGAACTCACTACATTCCGCTTAGGAGTTTGACGTTCCGATTCTGTGTTCTTCTCTACTTCCTCTACAGTTTCTTCTCGTTTCATATCATGCTGTACGGCGAGTGTACCTAATCGCAAATTGTCTATCTAACCCCCTGCTTTTACTCGCTTTTCAAAAGTCGTATTAGCAAGAAATTAGCATGAAAGGTGATTTGCTGCCCGACAAAGCAGCATGGAAATGGCCAAGCTGGCGACATATTTAGGAGGAAAAATCATGGAACAAAAAGAGAAAGAATTGCAGCTCCAGACCCGCGCCTATACGGTGGAAGAGATCGCAACGATCCTCCATATCGGGCGGTCATCTGCCTATACCCTGGTCAAGAAAGGGTGCTTCAAGAGCGTACGCATTGGCACGGCCATCCCGATCTCCAGAAAATCCTTTGACGAGTGGCTGGATCAATTCGACTTATAAATGACCCTAAAAAATAGAACTGTGAGTATCATAAAAGAATGCGGGGTGCATCAACAAAACATTCATGATATAATGAAAGACAATAATCCTGCCAGAGGGAGCGGTGTTATGGACAGAACAGATGGATGTTATATTGCTACCATAGGAGCGCTTTATTCTATGAGCGGGAAGGAAATTGCCGACCATCTGCGAGAATCCCAGGGAAACCCTTCTGAATCAGAATATAGATCCTGGGAGAACTCAATTCCGATTTTGGTCAAGGTTCTGCATCAGGCAGGACTGGATGCGTTGACATTGGTTTTGGAATATCAGACCCCTATTGGCAGCCGGATCGACGCTGTGCTTCTGGGGGAAGGGAAAACAACAGGAAAGCCGCTGGTACTGGTTATAGAGCTCAAGCAGTGGAGCGCCATTGAAGAAAATGTGGCCGGGCGGGAGAGCAGTGTCTCCATCTGTCTGTCCCGAGCTGAAAACCGCTTTGAGGAAAGGCTCCATCCTGTCCAACAGACGCTGACTTACGCCAAGCATCTGCGGATGAACCACAGTAATGTGGCTGATGGGAAGATGGATGTGCGATGCCGTCAATTCCTTCATAATTTTAAGGATAAGGAGCAGCTCTTCCAGGGCAGTTATCATGCATATGAGCCACTGCGGCATGAGACTTATACAAAAGGTGAAGAGGAGCTGTTAGCTGCAGACTTGAGAAACTTGTTCTCTTCCGAGCCGAAACCAGAGGTGGTGGAGCAGTTTCTTACTGGTACCTATGTTTTGGGCCAAATTGGCTTTCAGGATTTAGGGAATGTATTGGCAAGAAAAGAAAACGCTACAATGCTGGATGACCAGATCGAGGTCAACCGCAAGATCTGTAGCATGATCGATCAACTCCATAGTCCGCAGTTCGGCAAGCATCTGATGATCATCTCGGGCCCGCCGGGTACTGGGAAAACAGTGGTGGGATTGCACGCCATTTATGCTTATTGTCAGAAATTTGGCCCTTCATGGCAGAGTCGGGGCGGATGTATCTTTGCATTGCCCAGAAGCCGTACACTCTCTCTGGTCATTGCGGGAGCCTCTGGCGTATCACCTGTCTATTTGGATGCAGTTCCGTTTGGGCGGGATCTGGTAGTCGTAGATGAAGCGCATCGGATCCAACAGCTGGAATCCACCATGACCAGCCTGTTTCAAAAGGCCAATATGGTGGTGGTACTGCAGGATGACCGGCAGCGAATCCGTATAACGGAAGAGGGAACGGTGGATGGTTTCCGACGGTTTGCCCAGGCGCACGGCATTTCCTGCTCCGTCTACTCCCTGGTATCACAAAAGCGGGCGGGATATCTGGGCAGCTACGTCTCTGATTTGGATAGGCTCTTTTATGACCGCCAGAAGCAGCCTTTGAAGCGACAGTCTGCACTGGAACTGCGCTGCTGGGATGATCTGAACGATCTGGACAGATACCTCCACAGCCTATTGTCAGCGGGCTGCCATGTAAAATGGTATGCGCCCTTTTGCTGGGAATGGACCTACGATACGAGGAACAAGGACATCAAGATCGCGCAGCCGTCGGGTGATTTTGAGAAGCCATGGAACCCACAGCCGAAAGAAGAACAGTACAGATGGTATGTAGGAGAAAAAGAGGAATATCTGGACCAGATAGGCTGTATCTACACGGCACAGGGCCTGGAATTTGACGATACCGGTGTGATCTGGTGGGATGATCTGCGCTGGGATGATGGCCTCCACGATTGGCACATCGATCTGAGCAGCAACTGTGATACAACATTCATGGCCGCAATCCAAAGCAGTCAGGCCAGTAAGCAGGAGAGCGTGGAACTGGTGCTGAATACCTATCGGGTACTGCTTACCCGAGCCAAGAGTAGCGTCCACATTTGGTTCCGGGATCCAGTGACACGGGATCATGTCCGAAAGGTTCTGGATTTCTAAAGCAATATAAATGAAGGAGCAGAAACTGCGCGGCAGTTCCTGCTCCTCTTTTATATCAGGCTTCCGGATGATTTATTTTCTCTATTCGTTTTTTCAGATAGTCTTGCAAAGCGGGATCCTGGCAGTAGATATAACAGCCCTTCTGCCCCCTGGTCAAGAGGACTTTGTAGGTGTTTCGTACGATCCTGTCTGCCAGTTCTGGATTGGGACGTTTTTTCAAACCTCTCAAACTCTGATCACTCTTGGCTCTCTTGGATGGGTCTGTAATCACATGCCCGTTTTCGTACCGAAGATCCAGCCCGATAATCACACCCACGTAGTCAAACTCCAGCCCTTGGGCGGTGTGGATACACCCTGCCTGATCAAAGGAATCAAAATCAATGGCCCAGGTATCTGTAGAGTTAAAATTCCAACGGGCACGAAAGGCTCCTTCCAGTTCAATATCATAGATGGAGGGATCATTGGAATTCTTGCTGGGCCAGGGATAGCAGTATCCGGCCACCATCCGTGCTTTATTGTTGATCAAATTTTTCTGCCGAAGATCTTCCCGCATCTGGCAGACATCCTCATAAACACGGATCTCATAGTCCCCATCAAATCCGTCATGGTTAGCGGTGGAGGAAATCTCCAACAGATCATTGAGGAAAGAAATGTAGCCCTCGCTTCCGTTGCAGCGGAACTGAGAGGTCAACTTCAGTGTATCCTCTCCACCTTCCAGACGAAACAGTTGGCTTCCGCATTTACGAGCCCACTTTTTGATTTCATCTACAGAGCCAATGTCGCTGGTGGTAACGATTTGATCCTCATCAATGAAAAAAACACTGACTTTAGCAGCTGCAATGATCTCTTTGATCTGGTTTTCTCCCTTGTTTCGGTACATCCCGGATTTTTCATTCAGACGGTGTGCCTCGTCCGCAATCAGGCAGTCAAAGGCATTCTTGGGACAATTTACGTAACTTCCCGAACCTTTGAACAAATTTTTGACATATTCCAGCGTATACTGTTCCTGACGCAACTCTTTGAAATACACATTTCGAGGAGCCGCATTCTTCGTTACATACTGAGCGTTCCGACCTTGCCTTGAAATCAGCTCCACCAGAAGCCGAACGGCTACCACACTTTTTCCGGTACCAGGGCCGCCTTCAATGACGATCGTACGTTTCTGGCCGTCCTGCAACGCATTTTCGATGGCACTCAGCACGGTCTCGTAGGCCACTTTCTGCTCGTCCAGCAGGACAAACTCTTCGGCCCCTGCCAGCATGTTTCCCAATACATCCTGCAGTGCTTTGGATGGACGAATCTCCGCCTGATCCACTATTTTAAGGATATCTTCTCTGGGCGGCCGCCGAACCCATTGGAGAAGATATTTTCTGAATTTTGTTTCTTCCCGTTTTATAAATACGGGTGCAGCATCAAGAATCTCCTGATATTGCGAGGCAAAAATTTGCTCCCGCTTAGAAGGACTGTAATTATGCAGATAAGCACATGGATGGAGTCCAATCTGATGCTCCTGAATGGCGGTGTTGAAATTCTCCAATGTTTTAGCGTATGAGAATGCCTGGTAAGAGGGGTGCGCTACAGCTCGAATCTGTCCGCCTGTAAAGGCTTTTACGATGCCCGGCTGCGTTGTCTCCAATGCTTCTGTCCACTGTTTCAGTTCCACTAAAATCAAATGAGGCCGGCCTTCCGTATCTTCTCCGGCAATCACCAGATCCACTCGCTTGGATGTTTGGGGAATCTGATATTCTACTGCAATCTGCAAATCATCGGGGAGCTCTTTGGTGTTCAAAACATTGGCCACAGCGGAAAGTGAGTTTTCCCAGGCGGTAGATTCCCGGTCATTGTCATGAAGCAGCCCTTTTCTTCGGAAGGCTTCTTCCAGAATAGAAACAATCCTGCCGCTGGAAACATCTTTCAGAAATTGTGCTTTTGTGCAGACATAAATCAGCATTTCTCGTTCCCTTTCTGATATTCTGTATACTTGCCTCTCCTCCCGTATGCTTTATCCACTGGGTACTTTTCCTCATTGATTTGAACTTTTTTCTGCACGATCTCGTCCAAATCTAAACCACACCGATCAGCCATCAGGACACAGTAGTTGAGCACATCTGCGAGTTCTTCTGCGATCTGATTACGCTTATTTGTACACTCCAAATCAGAACCGCTCCATTGAAAGATCTCCAAAAGCTCTGCGGCCTCCAGAGAAATGGAAAGTGCCAGATCCTTGGGATTGTGAAACTGTTTCCAATTTCGACGGTCTCTGAAGTCGAGAATCATTTTAATTGTTTCCTCAGTCATATCATAAACCTCTATTTCTATCAGTGGGATGTCATAGAATCATGATAGCATGTGCAGAAAATCATTTCAATGATCGAGACAATTGATTGTGAACCATAAACACATAAGGGCGCGGTGTTCTTTATATACCACGCCCTTATGCCTGTTCTATATTCTTACATATAACAATTACATGAATTATATAAACGTTTGAGAGGAAATAATACGATACAAGTTGTACAAGTAACCTCTTATTGGTGCACAAGGAAGTTCATAACCAAATTAACCATAGTTTCTTTTTCCTCTGGGTGAGACTCTGCAATCATAACAACAATAGCAACTAAAGTATGATCAGCAATTACTTTTTGCCCTTCATAAAACAGCATATTGTTTTTCTCAAGAAAATATACAAAGATTGCCGCGGCAATGCGTTTATTTCCATCAGAAAAAGAATGATTTTTAGTTATTAAATACAAAAGATTAGCGGCCTTTTCCTCTGCTGATGGATATACATCTACTTCGCCAAATGATTGATATATATTTCCGATGCTACCTTTAAAGGAGTCGTCTTTTTCGTTGCCAAAGAGTTCACTTTCTGCAGAAAACCTCATTTCGTCAATTAGTTCTCTGCATTCTTCGTAGGATAAAACATAGATCTCATCGCTTCCCAGTGGCTTTTGTATTCGTTGATGATCGTAAGCATCTAGCATATCTAGAGCAACGGTATATTGCTCTATAACACTCAAGACTTGATTGACATTTAGTTCTTTATCTGTGCGGCGCATAATAGCCATAACCTTACGTATTTGATTAAAAAGTGTATGGCTTATATCATTTTGGTGTTCTATGTATTCAGATTTTACACTTTGGATGAATGGGGCAACTAGCTGCATAAGCCCCATAGTTTCATATAACTCTTCGCCAATTTCAGAAGTGTATTTTGACTGCCCAAAGTCATCTTTGCTTACAAAAAAACGTGTCGAATTTTGATTTTTGCTTTGCGCATAAAAAGCCGGAGAATGTGTGGTTAAAAGAATTTGGCAGTCATTAATATATGAGTAGAATTCTTGGGCCATTTCAAAAGATGAAAGATATTCTACTCCATTTTCGGGTTCCTCGAATCCCCAAATGTAAGAGCCAGATACAGAGTTTTTGGGACGACTTTTTTCTGAATTTTTTTGTATAAAGCGTAATATTGAAGGAATGTGACGTGCCTTAATTCCGTCTCCGCGATGACTTAAATCAATGCCCGTTACAAAATCATCACTGGTTGAGAAAGAAAGATCGCGAAATAAAGTATTAAGATCGTCAGGCATTCTGATAGACGACTGCAATCCCAATATTTCCTGAATCTGATAGCTTAGATCACTTGTTAATGTCTGGAGTTGTAAAGAGTATTTTTCGTTTAAATCTCTAAGGGCACTATTGGCTGCTTTGGTCATAGATGTATATACTTCCGAAAGTAAATCCTTAAAATATTCATTACTTTTTACTGCGGGAATATACAAATACTGTACTCTATCAAGTAATGTATACCCTTTTGACCCAGCACTAAAAAGTGTTTTTAAATTGTCCGAATGAAGGCCATCAATACGCCAAACCTTTTTCCATGTTTTTATCCCATGTTCTTTGTAAGATCTGGGTATGACAATGTCTATGGAGATTACGATTTCTTTGGCTTGCTTCTTTCCTCGTTTTGCAAATTTAGAATAATCGCTTTGAAAATCCAAGTCGGTCTTAAAATCAGTTTTACTATTGAAAAAAAGATTTAATGCTTTTAGAACATTAGATTTTCCGGAATCATTTTTTCCCACAAAACAGTTGAAATCAGTTAGATCAATAGTTTCATCAACTATTGATCTAAAATTCTTAATATGAATTCGTTTAATTGTAACCATACTCATTTACCTCATTTTAAGTTTGTGGGACGCATATTGTATGCGGCAGTATTTGGGTATCACATCGAAAGCCCTTATAATTAAGGAAAATTCACTAAATCTACTCTTATTTGGAGTTATTATATCATTGCTTTCTAGTAGCGGCAATGTACTGATTTAAGTTTACTTGGTAAAAGCCCGTAATTTCCGTGCGCTATAGGCCCCAACCTATGGCACTTTTTATGCCTAGATGCTATTCTCACTCCACCGTTTTCATGATAAATATAAGCAATGTTTTTAATATTGTTAATGATGTTTATTAGTAAATGGGATTCAGGACGAGATGTTTTACAGTTCTGTTTCGGCAGCATTGCCGTGGGTTTGCAACGGAATTGTTGCAGGTTTTACTGTAAAAATCAAAAGCGAATCACGTCAAAAAAGCCGCAAACCCGGTATTTGTGCGGGTCTGCGGCTTTTTTATGGTGTTCCCGAGCGGATTCGAACCGCTGGCCTACCGCTTAGGAGGCGGTCGCTCTATCCAGCTGAGCTACGGAAACGGGTATCGGGGCAACGGATGCGCCCGGCGGGCGGCAGGGCGCGGCAGGCCTGTCACGGACGGCGGTCACCGGGCTGCGGTCGCTGCCGGTAGCGGTGCGGCGCGCGGTTTCAGGGCGCAGGATTCATTATAGTGCACAACGCGGAAAAAATCAAGTTGAAAGCGCTGGGACAGGGTGTTATAATGGCCGGTGTAGCCCATAAAGAATGTATAAAATCATGACCGGCAGACGGCGGCGCGCCAGCGCGGCTTTTGCCTGAAAGTTGAGGAATCGAGTTGAAAAGCAACACGTTCAGCCGGGCGTTCATGAGCAAGCCGGGCCATCTGTCTCCCACTCGGGTCATCGTGGCCAGCTTTTGCGCCGTCATCCTGTTCGGCACTGTGATGCTGATGCTGCCCATCGCCACGCGGGACGGGCAGCTTGCCCTGATCGACGCCCTGTTCACCGCCACCTCCGCCACCTGCGTGACCGGCCTGATCGTCTACGACACCTTCAGCAAGTTCACCCTGTTCGGCCAGGCGGTGATCCTGCTGCTGATCCAGATCGGCGGGCTGGGCCTGGTCACGCTGACCACCTTTTTCAATTTGGCGCTGCGCAAGAAGATCGGCTTCAAAAGCATGAAGCTGGCCAGCGAGTCCATCAGCCTGGACGAGGCCGCGGGCGCCAAAAAGCTGATCTACGTGGTCATGCGCACCAGCTTGGGGTTCGAGCTGATCGGGGCCATCCTGCTGATGGGGGCCCTGGTGCCCCGCTTCGGCGCGCGGGGGGCATGGATGTCGGTGTTCACCGCTATTTCGGCTTTCTGCAACGCGGGTTTCGACCTGTTCGGCAGCCTTGGCCCCTACAGCAGCCTGGTGCCGTTTGCCGGCAGCTGGTATGTGCTGATCATCATCATGCTGCTGATCGTCTGCGGCGGCCTGGGCTTTATCGTCTGGCAGGATCTGTTCAATTTTCACCGGCGCAAAAAGCTGACGCTGCACTCAAAGCTGGTGCTCATCATCACCGCCTGCCTGATCGTGGGCGGCGCCTTTGCCATCGGTGCGATGGAGTGGGAGAACCCCGGCACCATGGGCGGCATGACGACGCCGCAAAAGATCCTCTCCAGCCTGTTTCAATCGGTCACCTGCCGCACGGCGGGCTTTAACAGCATCGATCAGGCGGGGATGCACTCTATTTCCAAACTCACCTGCACGGTGCTGATGTTCATCGGCGCGGCGCCCGGCGGCACCGGCGGCGGCATCAAGATCACCACCTTCGCCATCGTGATCCTGGCGGTGGCGGCGGTGCTGAGGGGCCGCGAGGATCCGGTGCTGCGCGAGCGGCGCATCGACAAGAAAACCGTCTACCGCGCGCTGACCATCACCACCCTGGGCCTGGGAGTGGTGATCTGCACCACACTGGTCATGGTCTTTAACACCCCCAGCCGCGGCGGCATGATCGACGGCAACCTGGTGGACTGCCTGTATGAGGCGGCCTCCGCCTTTGGCACCGTGGGGCTGTCGGTGGGGGTCACCGGCCAGCTGAGCGCCCTGGGCAAGGCGGCCACCGCCCTGACCATGCTGATCGGCCGGGTGGGCCCCATCTCGATGGGCATGACCCTGGCCGCCCGGGCGGACGAGCTGTCGCGCCGGGAGGTGCTGCCGGAGGCCAAGATCGTGGTCGGCTGAGCGCATCTGTCTGCAATTTGACAAATTTCACAAAATGCCGGTGGTTTTATTGACGTAAACGGCATTGCGTATTATCATATAGGTGCGGCGGAACGCCGCGCCTATTTTTTGCTTTGCTTGTTAGCATAGGCTAACGGATGGGAGGATGGCATGACCCTGAACGAGCTGGCCATCGGAGAGAGCGCCGTCATCACCGCGGTGGGGGGCGAGGGCGCTTTGCGCCGTCATCTGCTGGACATGGGGCTGACCCCGCGCACCCGGGTGATGGTGCGCAAGCGGGCGCCCATGGGCGACCCCATCGAGCTGCATCTGCGCGGTTATGAGCTGACGCTGCGGCTGGAGGATGCGCGCAGCATCGCGGTGGAGCGCGTCTGAACGCCGCCCTGTGGGGCGGGATCGCCATAAAACAGAGCCGGGCAGCTCCCCGTGCGGGGACCGGAAAACGGGGGTGTGCCCCCGGCCGCCCTGCCCGCGGGATGCGGGGCCGCCGCACAGCGGGAGGGGAATTTATCCAGGCCCGGCGAAAGTGAGGAAGAGCTTATGATTTTTGCACTGGCGGGAAACCAGAACTGCGGCAAGACCACGCTGTTCAACCAGCTCACCGGCTCCAACCAGCACGTGGGCAATTTCCCCGGCGTGACGGTGGAGCAGAAAGAGGGCACGGTCCGCAAGGAGAAAGACGTGTATGTGGTGGACCTGCCCGGCATCTACTCGCTGTCTCCCTATACCAGCGAGGAGATCGTCACCCGGGACTATCTGCTGTCCGGCAAGGCGGACGGCGTCATCAACATCGTGGACGCCACCAACATCGAGCGCAACCTGTACCTGTCGATGCAGATCATCGAGCTGGGGCTGCCGATGGTGATCGCCCTGAACATGATGGACGAGGTGCGCGCCAACGGCGCTGCCATCGATATTGAAAAGCTGTCGCAGGAGCTGGGCGTGCCCATCCTGCCGATCTCCGCCTCCAAAGACGAGGGGGTGGACGAGCTGGTAAAGGTGGCTGTGGAGACCGTGCGCGCGCGGCGGCTGCCCGCGCGGCTGGACTTCTGCACCGGGGCGGTGCACCGGGCCATCCACTCCATCGCCCATATGGTGGAGGACCACGCCGCAGCCATCGGCGTGCCGCCCCGCTTTGCCGCCACCAAGCTGGTGGAGGGGGACGAGCCGATGCTGGCGCGGCTGAAGCTGTCCGACAACGAGGTGGATATGCTCTGCCACACCGTCGCCGAGATGGAGGGCGAGGTGGGCACCGACCGCGAGGCCGCCATGGCGGATATGCGCTACACCTTTATTGAAAAGCTCTGCGCCGACACGGTGACAAAACAGGGGGAGAGCAAAGAGCATCTGCGCAGCATCCGCATCGACGCGGTGCTCACCCACAGGTATTTTGCCATCCCCATTTTTATCGCCATCATGGCGCTGGTGTTCTGGCTCACCTTTGGGGTGGTGGGGGCCTTTTTCAGCGACCTGCTGGACGCGGGGGTGCAGGGGCTGACCGCGCTGACCGAACAGGCGCTCATCGACTTCGGCACCAACCCGGTGCTGCGCAGCCTCATCATCGACGGCGTTTTTGCCGGGGTGGGCTCAGTGCTCAGCTTTCTGCCCATCATCGTGGTGCTGTTTTTCTTCCTCTCCATCCTGGAAGATTCGGGCTATATGGCCCGCGTGGCCTTTGTCATGGACAGCCTGCTGCGCAAGATCGGCCTGTCCGGCCGCAGCTTTGTGCCCATGCTGATCGGTTTCGGCTGCAGCGTGCCGGCCATCATGGCCACCCGCACGCTGTCCAGTGAGCGAGATCACAAGATGACCATCCTGCTGATCCCGTTTATGAGCTGCAGCGCCAAGCTGCCCATCTACGCGCTGTTCACGGCGGCCTTTTTTCCCGCGCACGGGGCGCTGGTGATGATCCTGCTGTATGTGGTGGGTATGGTGCTGGCGGTGCTGGCAGGCCTGCTTTTCAAGGACACCCTCTTTGCGGGCAACCCGGTGCCTTTTGTGATGGAGCTGCCCAACTACCGCCTGCCCAGCCCCAAAAGCGTGGCGCTTCTGATCTGGGACAAGGTGAAAGATTTCCTCACCCGGGCGTTCACGGTCATCTTTGTGGCCTCCATCGTCATCTGGGTGCTGCAGACCTTTGACGTGCGCTTCAACATCGTGGCGGACAGCGCCGATTCCATGCTGGCGGCGGTGGGCCGCTTTATCGCCCCTGTTTTTGCGCCCCTGGGCTTCGGCGACTGGCGCGCCGCCACGGCGCTGATCTCCGGCTTCACCATGAAAGAGGCGGTGGTCTCCACCTTTGCCGTGCTGGTGGGCGGCGGCAGCCTGAACGCGGCGCTGGCGGGCATCTTTACCCCGCTGGCCGCCTTTGCCTTTTTGATCTTCACGCTGCTTTACACCCCCTGTGTGGCGGCCATCGGCGCGGTCAGGCGGGAGCTGGATTCCCGTCTGGCGGCCGTGGGACTCGTCTTTTTCCAGACCGGGGTGGCCTGGGCGGCGGCGTTCGCCGTCTACCAGGTGGGGCGGCTGCTGGGCTTTTGAGCGCCCGGGGAAGGAGCACGCTATGCATCTGATCGACTTTGTCCTGATCGGCCTGTTGGCGCTGGCTGCGGCGCTGGCAGTGCGGCACTGGACCAGGCGCCGGGGGCGGGGCTGCTGCGGCGACTGCGCGGCCTGCGCCGCCCGCTGTGCCGGGCGGAAGAGGGATTGAAACAGCCGCAGCGTCCAGCGCCGGCAAAAAGGGGAGAGCCGCCGCCCGCAAGGGCAGCGGGGATTGAAACAAGATGATCAACCCCGACCTGGATGCCGTGGAACGTTGCCGCCCGCAAGGGCGGCATGGATGAAGACCACGCGCCCCTCATCCACCATCTATTGTGCGCCGCCCGGACGGCCGGGGCGGCGCTTTTGTTTGGACCGGGGCCCGGCGGCAGAGACGGCCCGCAGAAACTTCCGCTGCAGCCAAACGGAACGGCTGTGCGACAAAGGGGCCGCCGCAGGGGCAAAAAACGCCTGCAAAACCGGCAGAATGCCCCGTCTCTGGGCGCGGTACAAGACGGCGGGCAAGGCCGCTTCCCCGGCTGTCTGCCGCTGAAGGGCCTGACGGCTGCCCGGGACGCGGCGTGACCGGCCGGCGGCTGCAGCTTGCCGGCAGGGGCGCGGCGCGTCCCCGCATTTTTCTGCGAAAACAGGATCTTTATGCGCCCGGTTTTTTTATGCGTCGATGGCAAAAAAACGGGCATCCTGAGAACGGGACCACACAGGGCCGGGGATGGGCGCAGGCCTCCCCGGCAGGGAATGAAAGCGGCCGGACGCCTCTGCGCCCGGCCCGGGCGGAGGCGATGGAATGAAAAAGGAAGAAAGGCTCTCCCCGCGCGCGACGCGGCGGCTGGTCTACCTGCTCACAGTGCTGTTTTCGGTGGTGTTTCTCTATGCGGGCAACCGGCTGGCAGCGGCGGGGGGCGGCTATCTGCCCAGCCTTACCGGCAGGGAGCTGCTCCGGGCGCGGGTGACCGCCGTCACCGGACGCGAGATCTCAGAGACAGAGGGCATCGTGGAGGGGCAGACGGTGCAGAATTTGACCATCCGTTTTACCGCCAGCGTAGACGGCGGCGGCACCGTGAGCGCACAGCAGGTGATCGACGGCTACAGCTCGGTGCAGCTGCAGGAGGTGCGGGCCGGCGACCGCATCATCCTTTACCCCAACCCCGACCCGGCCACCGCGGCCCAGGCCCCCTATGTCATCGACGACTATCTGCGGGTGGACGGCGTGCTGGTCTTTTGCGGCGTTTTTCTGGTGCTGCTGGTGGTGTTTGGGCGGATGAAAGGCTTTCACACGGTGGTATCGCTGCTGCTCACCTGCGGGGCTATCTTTGCGGTGTTTCTGCCGCTGGTGCTGGGGGGCTTCAACATCTACGTCAGCGCGGTGGCGGTGTGTATCTATGTGACGGTGAGCACCCTGCTGATCGTCAACGGCCCCAGCCCCAAGACGCTGGTGGCAGTGGCGGGGTGCAGCGCCGGCATCCTGTTCGCCGGGGTGCTGACCCTGGTGCTGAGCGCGGTGATGCGGCTGTCCGGCATGGCCTCCCAGGAGGCGATCTATCTTGCGGATCTCGCCACCCGCAACCCGGTGGACTTGAAAGCCGTCGTTTTTGCGGCGATCCTCATCGGCGCAATGGGGGCGATCATGGACGTGGCCATGAGCCTTGCCTCCGCCCTGTGGGAGCTGCGCGAAAAAGCGGCCGCGCCCTCTTTCCGCATGCTGATGAAGAGCGGCATGAACATCGGCAGGGATATGATGAGCACGATGGCGAATACGCTGGTGCTGGCCTATATCGGCTCGTCGCTGGCCACCGTATTGCTGCTGACCGCCTATTCCGCCTCTGTGGAGGGGCTGCTCAACCGCGAGATGATCGTCACCGAGGTGCTGCAGGCCGTCATCGGCAGCATGGCGATCCTGGTGACGATCCCGCTCACCAGCCTGGCGGCCAGCGCGGTGTACATGCGCGGCGTCAAAGCCATAAAAAAGGAAGATGGGGAAGAGGCAGAGAACTGAGCATGCGGACGGGCGGGGCGGAAGCCCCGCCCGTTTTGGCATGTCCCGCAGCGCGCGGGTGGCGGGAGCGCCGGCCTGCCCGGTTTTTCGCGCCCGCAAACTGCGGCGGAGGGAGAGCGTGGCCTATCGGGACGGCGGCGCGCGCTGCGAGGCGCAGGACCCCCTGACCCTGCCGCCGGGCCGCAGCGATGTCAGGGGGACAGAGGGCAAGGCGCTGGCCCCCCAACGTTCCGCAGCCTGCATGAAAAGACCTGAACAGCCGCCGCAAAAAACAGCCGCACTGCGGCTGTTTTTTTTGTATAGAGAAAGCCGCGCCGGAAGAGCGGTCCCAAAGAAATTTCGCGGCGGTCATGCGGGCGGGAAACTCCCATTGCAAAAACAGAAATCCGATCTGTTTTTTGGATCCGGGAAAAACTGTTTTGAAAAAACAGTTGACAAGTTTAGTTGTCAGTGATATATTGATGTTGACAAATAAAATTGTCAAAATGACAAGTAAAATTTTCAACAGGAGGGGAAAATGCCGCTGCACAACCGTGTTAAGGAGCATCGCGCGCGCTGCGGGCTCAATCAACAGCAGCTGGGCGGCCAGGTAGGGGCGTCCCGGCAGACCATCAGCCTGATCGAGCGGGGGGATTATCATCCCTCGGTGTTGCTGGCGCTGCGCATCGCCCGAGTCTTTGACGTTCCGCTGGAAGAAGTTTTTTATTTGACTGGGGAGGAAACAGATGAAAAAGCATAAGGTCGGTATCAGATTCGCGCTTGCGCTGTTGGGAGGCCTGCTGGTAGGCGGGGTGCTGGGGTTCGGCGCGGCGGTCGGCAGGGACGCTCTGGGGGCCGGGTTTATCGCGGCGCAGCGCTTTTTACAGCAAAATGCCCTCTGGGCCCTGCTGCTCTGCGCGCTGGCGGCGCTGTCGGTGGCCTGGGCGCAGTATGCGGCGGGCAGGCGTCACGCCGCGGCCGCCCTGGCAGGGGACGGGGAAGAGAACGAGGCGGCTTTCGAGCGGGCGGACCGCTGCTATGCGGCGGCAATGAGCGCCGTGGGCATCCTCAATGTGGCCAGCTTCACGCTGTACGGCGTCGGCATGTCGGGCTTTTCCAGCGTGGTGGCCCTGGAGCAGGGGGCGGGCAGGCTGCTGGCGCTGACGGCCGTTTTTATGGCGCTCGTCTTTGGCTGTATCTATCTGCAGAGCCGGTTTGTCCGCGCCACCAAGGAGCTTTACCCCGAAAAGCGCGGCAGCGTGCTGGACAGCAGATTTCAAAAGCAGTGGTACGACAGCTGCGATGAGGCGGAGCAGCGGCAGGTGGGCGAGGCGTCTTACCGCGCGCTGCAGGCCGAGGGCAGGGCGATCCTGCTGCTGTTCGTGGTCCTGATGATTTTGGGGCTGGTGCTGGATCTGGGGATGACGCCCGTCCTGGTGCTGGGCACGCTTTGGATGGTGCAGGCCGTGAGCTATCAGCGCGCCGCCCGGCAGACGGGACAGGATAAGCGGGGCTGAGCCCGCGGCGGAACAGCCGTCCGCGCGGCATCGCGCGCCTGGCTGCGGGCCCTTTCCGCCAGCCCGCGTGAGGGCGCGATGGCGCGATGGCACATCCTCCGCGGCGAGGAGAAAAGCGCACTGAAAAAAACGGCCTCCGCTCTGCGGGGGCCGTTTTGTGGTCCAAGAATGAAATGTTCCGCAGCGTCGGGGAGGGCTGCTGCGCGAACGCCTTTTGAAAAAACGGCGGCGGCCATGAGAGGGACAGCGGCGGGCCGACAGCCGCGGATGGACCGGCGCGGGAAAGGGACGGCCGGGGAAAAGTGAAATGGCTGCGCGCGCCTGCGCCGCAGCCCTGCAGAGCGGTGAGGGTCAGCAAGGCGCGCCCGCAGAGCGCCGCAAAGGCGGAGCAGTCCCCCGGCAGGGCGGAGTACGCGGGGAAGCCCTGAACCGGCATGCCTCCGGCGGCTGCCCGGAGGGGGCAGCAGCGCTTTTTCTCCGCAGGCTCTGCGCGCTTCCGTAAACAGGCGTTTTCTCCCGCAAGCTCTGTGCGCTTCCACAAACAGGCTTTCTCTCCGCAGGACCTGCCCCGCCCCCGCAGACAGGCGCTTTTTGTGCGGAGCGGCGTCCCCCGCGGGCAAGACCTCCCGCTTTCCGTT
The DNA here is from genome assembly GCF_014287275.1 of Anaerofilum hominis. Lineage (GTDB taxonomy): Bacteria > Bacillota > Clostridia > Oscillospirales > Ruminococcaceae > Pygmaiobacter > Pygmaiobacter hominis. The sequence continues at coordinate 961,948 of NZ_JACONZ010000001.1, read as the reverse complement.
TTTCGCTTCGCCCGCTTCCCAATGCAGGGCGCTCTTTCCTCTGTCCGGGCAGAGAGGGGAGGCGGATATTTTCAACCAGGCGGATCGAAACCTCAAATACTGCCGCCGGGTGGCACGGGTAACCAGTCGCCGTCCGCGAGGGCGGCGAGGACAAAAAAGAAGGCCGCGGCGCTCAGTCCGCGGCCAAGGCGATCAGCCCGCGGCCAGGGCGATCAGCGCCAGCAGCAGAAAGCCCGCTCCGATCAGGGCGAGCCGCAGGGCCAGGCCGCGGCGGTGGGCCAGCTCGCCCTCCAGCACGAACTTCCGGGGGTCCTGCGGGTCATAGCGCACCGTCGTCTGCTGGCCGGTGGTGAAAGGACAGCGGGTGGAGGCGAAGCCGGAGCGGCGGGTCAGCTCGCGCCCGTCGGCGGTGTACCGCAGCACGGGACAAAAGGTGACCCTTGCGCCGCTGCCGGTGGCGGTGAGTTCGGTCACCACCCCCTGCGTGCGGGCGGTGCAGCGCCTGTCGCGGCGCAGCGCGGCCCGCCAGTAGAGCGCGCCGGCAAGAAAGCAGAGCAGCCCCAGGCCGCCCAGAACAGCGGCGACGGCAAAAAGTTCTTCCATGACGGAAAGCCTCCCCGAAATGTGATGTCCCCAGTATACCACGGCCCGCGCTCCCTGCAAAGCGGCCCCGCGCCGCCGCGAAAGACAGGGGCGCCCGGGCGCGCCTCCCTTTTTGCCCGCAGGGGAGAAAAGGCGCGGCAAAGGGCGGCGGCACCTGCAAGCGGCCGGTTTTAAGGAAGCGTGCCCACGGCTGCGGGAAAAGGGCAGCGGGGCGCGCCGAAAGCGGGGCGCGCCCCGGGATTTTGCTTTTTGAGTGGGATGTGCTACAATAGTCGAAAACGTGCCGGTGGTCCGCCGCCGGCCACGGCAAAGGGAGAATTCGATCCATGCTGACGATCATGTTAGTGATCTTTGCGGCGGTGATGCCCGGCACAGCCGCGCTGATCTTTTTCAAACGCCCAAGGCGGGAAGAGGACGAGCTGGTGCGGGTGCGGGAAAGCCGCGCCGTGGCGGTGATGGGGGGGCTGCTCTGGGCTTTCGCGCTGGGGATGTATCTCTACTGCCTGTTGGCCCCGGGCAGGCTTTACACCACCGAGAGCGGGGCGGTGAACGTGGCCGTGTTCCTGGGTATGGGGCTGGCGTTCGGCGCTGCGGCGCTGCTCACTTACTTTGTCAAATGCATCATCGCCACCGGGCGCGGGGTGCTGGCCGTCGGCATGCTGGGCGGCCGCGAACTGCTGGCCTGGCACAACATCATCAAGCTGCAGGAGGCGAACGGCCGGCTGCTGCTGTTGGACGCCAAGGGCCGCCAGTGCTCGGTGGGCGGCAATCAGGAGCAGCTGCGGCAGTTTGTGCTGCTGGCAAAAGAGCGGCTGCGCCCCGGGGTGGGGGCGGCGGCGCTGAAGAGCATGGAAGCGAAACTGTCAAAAAGCAAATAGCGGGCAGGCGCCCTGGTCACAGACGGCCAGGGCGTTTTTTTGCGTGCGCCCCCTTGACTCTGACACCGTGACACCCTTTATACTGGAAACGAGCTCAAAAAACGCCGCGCATATGTGAGGAAAACGAAATGTTGAAGATCGGTATTTTTTCAAAGCTGTCCCGCATCAGCGTCCGCATGCTGCGCTATTATGACAGCGCAGGCCTGCTTTCGCCCCAAATGACCGACCCGTTTACCGGTTACCGCTATTACAGCGAGGAGCAGCTGCCCGCCGCAGAGCAGATCAACGCCCTGCGGCAGATGGGGTTCGGCATTGCCGACATCGCCCGGGCGCAGCGGCAGGAAAACGGCCGGGAACAGTTCCTGCAGCTTTTTTGGGAAAAAGAGGCTGAACTGAGCGGCGAGGCCCGGGAGATCGCCGAACGGCTGCGGCTGCTGCGGACAGCGATGGATCATCTGAGAAAGGATGGGACCATGACCTGTTATAATGTAACTTTAAAAGAGCTGCCGCAAAGAACGGTGGCCAGTGTGAGAAAAAAGATCGCCTCCTATGACTGTGAACAGCAGCTTTGGGATATCCTCATGCGGGAGACCGGGCCCTTGAAGCTGGAACCCGGAGAACCCTGCCTGACGCTGGCGATCTTTCACGATGGGGAGTACAAAGAGAGCGATGTGGATGTTGAGGTACAAAAAACGGTAAAGGGCAGTTATCCCGACACGGAAAACGTGACCTTTAAGGTCATGCCCGCGGTGCGCATCGCCTCCGCCACCTACCGGGGCGGCTATGAGAAGATCACCCAGGTCAATCAGGCCGTGGCGGACTGGGTGCGGGAAAACGGCTATGAGTTCGACGGGCTGTCGTTCTGTATCTACCATGTCAGCCCCTACGACACCGCTGACCCAGAGCAGTACGTCACCGAGGTCTGCTACCCCGTGCGGAAAAACTGACGGGCCGCGCAATATCTGCAAAAAGAAGGCCAGGGCGGCCGGCATCCATCGATGCCGGCCGTCCTGGCCTTCTTTTATGCCTGCAGACGCAGGAGGCTGCAGGATGTGGAAAATGGAAGAGCGCGGAACTCGGCGCTGTCAGCAGTCCACCTGGATCACTCTGGCTCCCATGCCGCGATAATGCTCCATGCAGGCTTCCGGCGCCAGTTGGTCGCTGATCAGGGTGAACTTTTCGCTCAAGGCCTGGATGCGCACCATGTTGGAGCGGCCGATCTTGGAGTGATCCGCCAGGATGATCACCTGTCTGGAGGTGGAAATGATCGTGGAGAACATCCCTGTTTCCACCAGGTTGTAAGCGCAGAGATAGCCGTTTTCATCAATGCCGGAGGACCCGATAAAAGCGTATTCGACGGAGAGGTCCGCCAGCATCTTTTCGGCCAGATAGCCGGTGGCGTTGAGAGAGGGCAGCAGGATCGTGCCGCCGATGATGATGACAGAATTATCGGGGTTACAGGAAAGGGCAGAAGCTACGTGCAGATTATCGGTGATGATCGGGACCGGCAGCGCTTCGGTCAGCTGCTGTGCCATCAAAAAAATGCTGGAGCCGGAACCCAGAAAAACCGGACACTCCCCCTTGTGCTCCAGCTGCTCCCGCAGATACCGGGCCGCCCGCAGGCCGATGGCGGTCTTGTATTTCTGATTCATCCCCACCCGCAGCGCAAAAGCATCTTCCGACGGGGTCGTCTGCTTTGCCACCGCTCCGCCGTAAAACCGGGAGATCCGCCCATGGGCTTCCAAAGCGGCAAGATCGCGGCGGATGGTCATTTCCGATACATTAAAAAATTCGGCCAGCTCCAGCGTGCTGGCGTTTTCGTGCTCTTTGATATAAGAAAAGATCTGTTCGATCCGGTCGCGTTTCACACGCATTCCCCTTTTCATGGACCAGGTTTGAAGATTCTGAAAAAACGTGCGGACCCCCTGCCCCACGGCAGCGATACTTTGCAAAAAAATGTTCGTTTTGTTTATTATATGGAATCAGCTGGAAAAAATCAAGGGCGGCCGCACGCTCGCTGCAGTTTGTTTTTCACAAATTGCAAAAGGAAAAACTGGAAGACTATACAAAAACGCTGAAACCTCTCCCAAAAATCAAAAATGTTTGTTGACAAACATAAAAACAGAGTTATCATAAGATAAAAAACACAAACAAACATTTATTTCGAAATATCAAACACAATAAAACAAATCAAAACAATTTTCAAGCGAAAACAAAGAGGGTTGGGCCAGCCCAAGCCGCCGCCGGCCCCAAAATTATTTTTGTATCATAAAAGCCAAACAAATCAAACAAAAGATGGAGGAGAGGGATCGTATGGCACTGGTCACTTCAAAGCAAATGCTGCTGAGCGCAAAAAAGGGGAATTATGCTGTAGGAGCTTTCAACGCGGAAAACATGGAGATGGTGCAGGCGATCATCGCGGCGGCGGAAGAGATGCACGCGCCTGTCATCATCCAAACTACGCCTTCCACCGTGCGCTATGGCGGACTGGAACTCTATTTGAGCAATGTCAAGGCGCTGGCGGAAAAGGCCGGGGTGCCGGTGGCGCTGCACCTGGACCATGGCAGCAGCTTTGAGCTGTGCGCCCAGGCTTTGCGGGCCGGATATACCAGCATCATGATCGATGGCAGCCAGCTGCCGCTGGAAGAAAATATTGCCCTTACGCGGCGGGTGGTGGAGATGTGCGCCCCTGCCGGGGTGCCGGTGGAGGGGGAGATCGGCCGGGTAGGCGGCAAAGAGGACGACACACAGAGCGAGGAAAGCGGCTATACCATCCCCTCAGAAGCGGTCCGCTTTGAAGCGGAGACCGGGCTGTCGAGCATGGCGGTCGGGGTGGGGACGGCGCACGGCGTTTATAAGACCACGCCGGTGCTGAACACCCAGCTTGTCGCGGAGCTGGCCGCCCTGCTCTCGGTGCCGTTGGTGCTGCATGGGGCCTCCGGCCTTTCGGATTCGGCGGTGCGGGAATGCATCCGGCAGGGCATTTGTAAAGTCAACTTTGCCACCGAACTGCGCATCGCCTACTCTGCGGGGATCAAAAAGGTGCTGAGCGACCGGCCCGACACGTTTGACCCCAAAGTTTACGGCGGATTGGGACGGGAGAATGTAAAAAATCTGGTAAAAGACCGGATCACGGTCTGCGGCTGCAGCGGCCGTGCGTGAGAGGGGGAGAGATATGGGAGGATTGCTTCTGGGGATCGATATCGGCACTTCGGGATGCAAGGTTACGGCTTTTACCCGGGAGGGACGTGTGGCGGCCCATGTCAGCGAGGGTTATCCTGTCCATTACCCAAAGCCCGGTCATGCCGAACAGGATCCGGAGGATTGGTGGGGGGCGGTCTGCCGGGCCACCCGGCGCCTTTTGGAGCAGACCGGCGCCGCTGAGATCTGCGGCGTCGGCATCGACGGACAGAGCTGGAGCGCCATCCCCATCGATAAGACGGGTGCGGTGCTCTGTCCTACCCCCATCTGGATGGACACCCGCTCTATCGATCAGTGCGGCCGCATGATCCAGACCTGCGGGGAGGAGACGCTGTTCCGTCTCAGCGGGAATCCCGTCCAGCCGTCGTACACGCTTCCCAAAGTGTTGTGGTATAAGGACAACCTGCCCCAGGTCTACGCGCGGGCGGACAAGATCCTGCAGTCCAACAGCTTTATCGCCTACCGCCTGACGGGCGTCTGCTCCCAGGATCACAGCCAGGGATACGGATGGAACTGTTACGATATGGCGGCGGGCAAATGGGATGCCGGGGTTTGTCAAGCGCTTGGACTTCGCAGCGGGCTGCTGCCTCCTCTTTATCATTCCCACGAGATCGTGGGCCGCGTCACCCGGGAAGCGGCTGGCCAAACCGGTCTTTTAGAGGGGACCCCGGTCGCGGCAGGCGGTCTGGACGCCGCCTGCGGCGCCCTTGGCGTCGGGGTCGTGCAGCCGCGTCAGGCCCAGGAGCAGGGCGGCCAGGCCGGCGGCATGAGCATCTGCATGGATGCGCCGCGGGCAGACAGGCGGCTGATCCTGGGCGCCCATGTAGTGCCCGGCACCTGGCTGCTGCAGGGCGGCACGGCAGGCGGGGGAGGGGCGGTGAACTGGTTCAGCAGCCAGTTCGGCACAGCGTGGGAGACCGCCGCCCGTCAAAAAGGGACCAGCTCTTTTGCCGAGATGGATGCCGAGGCGGCACAGGTGCCTGCGGGCAGCGGCGGGGTCGTCTTTTTGCCCTATCTTGCCGGAGAGCGCAGCCCCATCTGGGACCCGGACGCCAAAGGGGTCTTTTACGGATTCGGCTTTTCCTCCACCCGCGGGCATTTTGCCCGCTCTGTGATGGAGGGGGTGGCCTTTTCGCTGCGGCACAACTTGGAGACCGCGGAGGAGGCGGGGGCAAAAGCGCCGGTCCTGCGGTCCATGGGCGGGGCGGCCAACAGCGCACTGTGGATGCAGATCAAGGCGGACGTCACCCGGCGGACGCTGGAAGTGCCCGCCTCTGATACGGCCACCGCACTGGGGGCGGCGATCCTGGCCGGGGTAGGCGTGGGGATGTACGACAGCTTTGAGCAGGCTGCGGAGCTGACGATAAAACTCAAGCGGACCTACCGGCCCGACCCCGGCCGGGGCGAAGCATACGACAAAAACTACCAGGTCTACAGGGCGCTTTATGAGCGGCTCAGGCCGGTGATGGATGGGAGAGAGGCAAAATGAAAGCGGCAGTTTTGTTCAAAAATGGTGACATCCGCTATACGGACTTCGAGGAACCGGCAGTCCGTCCGGGCACGGTGAAGGTCCATGTGAGGGCGACGGGGATCTGCGGCAGCGATGTGCCGCGGGTCCTCCACAACGGCGCACATTTTTATCCCATAGTGCTGGGACACGAGTTTGCCGGCGATGTGGTGGAAGTGGGCGAAGGGGTGGAGAGCTTAAAAATGGGGGACACGGTCGTGGGCGCGCCGATCCTGCCCTGCGGCAAATGCCCTGACTGCCAGAACGGAGATTTTTCCCTTTGCAAGCATTATAGCTTTATCGGCAGCCGGGAACAGGGAAGCTTTGCTGAATATGTGGTGCTGCCCGAGATCAACGCGGTAAAGTACGACAGCCGCATCCCCTATGAACAGGCGGCCATGTTCGAGCCCTCCACAGTGGCCCTGCACGGGCTGAAATGCAGCGATTTTCGCGGGGGAGGACGCACTGCGGTGCTGGGCTGCGGCAACATCGGCATTTTCACGCTGCAGTGGGCAAAGATCTTCGGCTCCCAGAAAGTGGTGGCGTTTGATGTGGACGACGGCCGGCTGGCCCTGGCCGCCCGGATGGGGGCCGACGAAACGGTCAATGTGAGAAAAGAAAACGCCGCGGAGAGAACACGGCAGATCACCGGCGGCGCGGGCTTTGATGACGTGTTCGAAGCAGCGGGGAATCCGGATACCATCCGGCTGGGGTTCGAGCTGGCCGGGAACAAAGCGCGGTTCTGCTGCATCGGCACCCCGCATGCGGAGATGACTTTCACCCCCAGCCAGTGGGAGAACATGAATCGCAAAGAGTTCAGGCTGACCGGCAGCTGGATGAGCTATTCCTCGCCTTTTCCCGGTGATGAATGGACGCTGACAGCCCACTTTTTTGCCCAGGGGGCGCTGAAATTCGACCCGGATTTCATTTATAAAAAATATCCTCTGAGCCAGGTCGCGGACGCTTTTGCGGAGTTCCGTCATCCCGAAAATGTCCACGGCAAGGTGATGCTGATCAACGAGTGAGGTGACTGCTGTGATTCTGACAGTAACGCTCAATGCATCGGTGGATAAGCTTTACCGGATCGAAACGCTGCGGCCGGGCGCGGTCATGCGGGTCAAGTCGGTACATAACACTGCGGGCGGCAAAGGGCTGAACGTGTCCCGCGTGGCCGCCCTGCTGGGCGAGCCGGTGCGGGCGCTGGGGTTTGTGGGCGGCCACACGGGGGCCCTGTTTGAGTCCCTGCTGAAAGACGCGGGCATTGAACCCTGTTTTACCCGCATAGCGGCCGAGACCCGCTGCTGCATCAATATCTGTGAGGAAGAACGCCGCGGCAGCACGGAACTGCTGGAGCCGGGAAATCCGGTCCGGCCCGATGAGATCGAAGCTTTCCTGCAGGATTTTGACCGCCATCTGCCCGCCGCCGGCGCGGTGGTCCTTTCGGGCAGCCTGCCGCGGGGGGTGCCGGTGAACTTTTATGCCGAGCTGGTGCGCCGCGCCCACGCGGCGCAGAAGACCGTGCTGGTGGACGCCAGCGGCGAGGCCGCCGTCCAGGCGCTGCGGGCCGGGCCGGACTTTATCAAGCCCAATGCCGACGAGATACGGCAGCTTCTGGGACAGGAGATATCCGGCACACAGCAGGCCCTGTCTGCCGCCCGGCAGCTGCAGCGCGGCGGGGTCGCCTGCGCGGCGGTCTCGCTGGGCAGGGACGGGGTGGTCGTCTCAGGCGGGGAGGGGGATCTTATCGGCCATACGCCGGATGTCGCCGTCGTCAACACGGTGGGCTGCGGGGACAGCATGGTAGCCGCTTTTGCAGTGGGCATGGTGCGCGGGCTGCCGGCGGAAGAACAGGTCAGGCTGGCGGTGGCGGTCTCCACGGCCAACGCGCTGACAGAAGAGACCGGCAGCTTCCGGCGGGAAGATCTGGCCGAACTGCTGCCCCGCATCAGGGTGGAGCACGCGCCGGGCTGAGCCGGGGCAAAAAGGGGAGGCAGAGATGCGCTATACATTGCAAAGCGGAGGATGCGCCGCCCAGGTGGAGACGCTGGGCGGGGAGCTGGTCTCCTGGAGGGACGGGGACGGCGCCGAATATGTCTGGGGCGGAGATCCCGCCTATTGGTCGGGCCATGCTCCTGTCCTGTTCCCCATCGTGGGGGCGCTGAAAGGGGAGACAACGGCTTTTAACGGTTTTTCCTATCGGATAAAAAAACATGGTTTTGCACGCCGGATGGAATTTCGGCTGGAACTGCTGGAACAGGATCGGGCGGCCTTTGTTCTGGAATCCTCACCCGAGACGTTCCAAAGCTTTCCGTTCCGCTTCCGCCTGCGGGTCGTTCACACCGTCAGCGGACAGGGCTTTGAGACCGCATATCAGGTGGAAAACCTGGGACAGGAGACGCTTTTCTTCTGCCTGGGCGGACACGCGGGCTTTCGCTGCCCGCTGGGGGAGGGAGAAGCCTTTGAGGACTACCGGTTGACGTTTGAAAAAACGGAGCAGACCGGGTTTCTCTGCACGGACGCCGAGGGGATCCTGTCCCGGGACGACCGGCTGACCCCCGATTGGGACGGCAGGGAATTACCGCTGGGGTATGAAATGTTTGACAGAGACGTGCTGGTCCTGGAACAGGTCCGCTCCCGCGCTGTCCGGATGCAGAAAGGCCCGGGCGGCCCCGGGCTGGAGTTCCATTTTCATGGGTTCAGCAGCCTGGGGCTCTGGACCCCGCCCCACAAGAAAGCCCCTTTTCTGTGCCTGGAGCCCTGGCAGGGCCTGCCGGCTTTTGCGGACGAGAGCGGGGCGTTTGAGACAAAGCCCGGCGTGATCCGGCTGCAGCAAAGCGGGGTTTACAGCGCCGGCTACAGCATGAGGATAAAAAAATAGACGCAGACCGCTTTGGGGGCTGGGGCCCGGGCTGCTTTGCGGCTTCGGGTACCCCGAGCTGCGGCTGCGGAAACAGGGGATAAGACGTTCGTCTGAACGCTTATATAAAACAAATAAAAGAAAGAGGTAAGAAGAATGAAGAAAATCGCAAGTTTGTTCCTGGCGGCAGTCATGGCGTTCAGCCTGGCGGCATGCGGAGGCTCGGACTCTTCCGGCGCCGCGTCTCAGGGCGGCTCTGCCGCCGGTTCTGCGGCGGTTTCTGCGGCCGGCGGGGACAAGGTGCTGAAAGTCGCTTATACCGGCAACAACCTGTCCAATGACACGGTAGTGGAAGCGCTCACACCCATCAAGGCCTACTGCAAGGAACAGGGCTGGGAGTTTACCGAGGTTGAATACACTTCCGGCGACGTCTCCAAGCTGGTGGACAATCTGGAAAACCTGCTGGTAGCGGAGACCGATATCATCCTGTTCCAATCCGCCAGCGGCGACGCGGTTTCCGACGTGGTCCAGCGGCTGAAAGACAGCGGCTGCGTGGTGGTCTCCTATGATGACGCCGACCATGTGGGCAGCTATTATCTGACCCAGAGCGATGAGGAGATTGGCACTGCTATCGGCGAGGCGGCTGCCGCCTATGTCAACGAGCATCTGGACGGCAGCGCCGATGCGGTAGCCCTGGGCCTGCCCAGCAACGACGTACTGACGATCCGCGCCAACGCCTTTATCAAGGCCTATGAGGAAAACTGCGGCGGCAAGGTGGTCTTTTCTTATGACCTGTCCCAGTATGCGGGCGACTATGCCTCCATCGCGGATTCGATCGCCCAGGCGTATCCGGACACCAAGGTCATCCTCTCCATCGCAGACACTACCCTGGTCCAACTGAGCGAGGGTCTGACGGCCAATGGCTATAAGCCGGGCGATATTTTCTGCTTTGGCTGCGATACCATCAAAGAGGTGCGCGAAGCCTGGCTGGCTGGTGAGGAGACTTTCAACACCGGTTCCGTTTACACGCATCTGCCCGAGTGTCTGTATGATGGCTTTTTGAAAGCGGTAGAGACCAAGCAGACCGGTGAATTCAGCGAAGCTGAGATCCACCAGGAGGTCATCGCCACCTCTGCTGAAAACGTTGAGGAAATGTTCGGCAACAAATAACGAATGCCGGAAAACGGGGAGAGCGGGACATCCTCCTCTCCCCGTTTTCCGTAGGAGGGCGGATATCAGTGGAACCTTTGCTTAAGATCAACAATGTCACGAAGATTTATGGCGGCGTCACAGCGCTTGACCATGTCTCACTGGAACTGATGCCCGGCGAGGTACTGGCTTTGGTAGGGGAGAACGGCGCGGGAAAATCGACCCTGATCAAATCGCTTTCGGGCGCGGTGATACCGGACGCGGGGACGATAGAGGTCGGGGGAAAGTCTTTTGAATCCCTGGATCCGGTCCTGTCCAAACAGCTGGGGATCTCGGTGGTCTACCAGGAACTGACCCTCTGCCCGGGGCTCAAGGTCTTTGAAAATATCTATTTGGGCGCCTTTAAGGGCAAAGCCGGGTTTGTGGACAATAAGGCCATGATCCGCGGTGCACAAGAGCTGATGGAGCGGCTGAATATCAAGATCGACGTGCGCCAGCAGGTCTCTTCTCTGTCCGTGGCTTATATGCAGTTGGTGGAGATCGCCAAAGCGGCTTCACGGGAGGCAAAGGTTCTCATTTTGGACGAACCCACCGCATCCCTCACTGAAGCGGAAACGGAACTGCTGTTTAAGCTGATCCGTACCGTAAAGGCGCACGGGACGGCAATTATTTATATCTCTCATCGCATGCAAGAAGTTTTTGATATCGGAGATCGGGTAGCGGTGATGCGTGACGGGCACATGATCGGCGTTCACCAGGTGGCGGAAATCAACGAAAAGCAGCTTGTGGCCGAGATGATCGGACGTGAGCTGACCAAGGATTTTCCCGCCCGCAATTTTGAGGTGGGCGAGGAGATCGTGCTCAAGGTCGAAAATTTGAGCAACGCCAGGGTGAAGAACGTCAGCTTTGAACTGCACCGCGGAGAGGTGCTGGGCCTGGGAGGTCTGGTGGGGGCTGGACGCACGGAGGCAGTGCGCTCCATCTTTGGCGCAGACCCCCGCACCGGTGGTAAGATCTATCTGGAGGGCAGAGAGATCGATCCCCGTTCTCCCCGCGAAGCGGTAAGGTACGGCATCGCTATGGTGCCGGAAGATCGCAAGCTGCACGGCTGTATTCTGGGCCTGCCCATTGCCAACAACGTCTGCATGTCTATCTACTCCAAAATTTCCCGCTTTTTGTTGGTAAATACCCGGGCGGAACGGGAGACCGTGGACGGCATGATCGACCGCCTGAAGATCAAAACTCCCGGCCGCAGACTATTGGCGGGCAATCTTTCGGGCGGCAACCAGCAAAAGGTGGTGCTGGGCAAATGTCTGGCAGCCAATTCTAAAGTGCTGATCTTTGATGAGCCCACCCGGGGCATCGACGTGGGCGCCAAAGCGGAGTTTTATAAGCTCATCAACGAACTGGCAGCAGGCGGGTTGTCCGTGATTATGATCTCCTCCGAGATGGACGAACTGCTGGGGATGTCCGACCGCATCGTGGTGCTTTCTGAGGGGCAAGTGACGGGTACGCTGGAAAAATCGGAATTCTCTCAGGAAAATGTTTTTAAATATGCGACAGTGAATTTATAAGGGGGAAGAAAGATGAACAAAGCAACCATCACTGCGCTTACCAAAAAGTATATGACGGTAATTATTCTGCTGCTGATCTGCGCCTTTTTTGGTATTATGGACAGCAAATTTTGGACTTTCGGAAATTTCATCAGTATTCTGCGCCAGGTATCCATGTTGGGCATCGCCGCGGTGGGGATGGCCTGCTGCATGTTGGTGGGCGACATCAACCTGAGCGTGGGTGTTCTGCAGGGCCTTACCGGCGTGATCTGCGCCATTCTGCTGCGGGACACCGGGCTGCCAGTGGCAGTAGTCTTTCTGCTGGCGCTGGTGGGCTGCACCGTGATAGGCTTTATCGGGGCCGCCATCATCGTCAAAACCGGAATGCCTGCGATGATCGGCTCTCTGGGCATCCGCTATGTGGTCAACGGTGCGGCTTATCTGATCGCCGGCGGCCTGCCCATCTACAGCGTGACTGACCGCGCCAAGTGGATCGGGCAGGGCTCCGTGCTGGGGATTCCAGTACCAGTCGTCGTTTTGCTGGTATTTTTTGTCATCGGTTACATCCTGCTCAATAAAACTTTTTTGGGGCGCCATCTGTTCGCTGTGGGAAGCAACGCCGAGGCCACCCGCCTGTCCGGCATCAATGTGGACCGGGTGCGCATATTTGCCTATACGTTCAGCTGTTTTTGTTCCGGGGTAGCCGGGTTGATCCTGATGGCGCGCAATGCTTCCGGCCAGCCCAACGGCGGCAACGGCAGCGAGATGAATGTAATGACCGCCTGCGTGGTGGGCGGCGTGAGCGCATTGGGAGGTTCTTGTGACCCCATCAGCCTGATGGTGGGCGTGCTCATTATCGGCGTTCTCACCAACGGTATGACGATCCTTGGGGTCAGTGAGTACTGGCAGATCGTCTGCCGCGGTCTGGTGCTGATCACCGCTGTAGGTTTCGATTTCTACAACCGGACCCGAAAGGTCAAAGTCAAGGTGCAGGACACTGCGCCGAAAGCGGAAGCCAAAGCCTGAGTCGGAGGCCGGTAAAATGCAGTGAGGCGCGCAGTGCTGAGCGCCCGCGCCTTGCCGCATTTTGAAGTGCTGCAGCGGAAAACAAGTGACAGGAGGTTCTTATGAGCTTTTTTGAAGGGACCATTTATTCCAAGACGCTTCACATGGACACGCAGCTCGGGGTGATCCTGCCCCAGGACAGCCGTCCTCATCATGAGGGCGCGCTGATGCCGGGCCTTGCGCCCCGCAGGGTGCCAAAGACCCTGATCCTGCTGCATGGCCTCACAGACAGCGCCTCGGTGTGGTGGCGGCGCACATCCATCGAGCGGTATGCCGAACTCTATGACATCGCGGTGATCATGCCCGAGGTCTATAAGAGCTATTATCAAAATATGCAGTACGGGGAAAACTATTTTGACTATATCGCCGACGAGCTGCCGCAGCTGTGCAAAAACCTGTTCAACGTCTCCATCGCGCCGGAAGACCTGATGATCGCCGGCCTCTCGATGGGGGGCTACGGCGCGCTGCGCTGCGCGTTTACTTATCCTGAGCGCTATTATTGCTGCGGCGCTTTTTCTGCCGGCTGCGACGTAAAGGCCGTCAGGGACCGGCAGGCGACAGGCAGCGGGCCGGCCAGAGGCTTTGAAAAAACAGTGCCTGCCATTTTTGGCGAAAAGGTCGACATCCCGGATGAGAGCGACATCTACTGGCTGGCCGACCATTTGAAGGACAAGGAAAAGAAAGTGCGCCTTTATATGACCTGCGGCCGGCAGGACGGACTTTATCCCGCCAACCAGAGGCTGAAAGAACAGCTGGAACACTGTGATCTGGAAGAGTTTCACTATGAGGATTGGGACGGCGTCCATGAGTGGGGCTACTGGGACGTGGCGGTCCAGCGGTTTCTGGCGACTTTTGTAAAGTGATCGATTTTGCGGTGCAGGGCCGTGCCGGACGGTGTTCCGGCGCAGGCCTGCCCAAACTTGCGGTAAAGGAGCTGTGATCATGGCTTTTATCCAGATGAATTTCTACTCTGATGCGCTGAAATTCAGCACTGATGTGAACATTATTCTTCCCACCCCCAGCGACGTGGATGCCAAGGGCGGAGAGCCTTATTTCGAAGAGGGCGCAAAGTACCAAGTGCTCTATCTGCTGCACGGCACCTATGCAGATCACCACGACTGGACCCGGCTGTCCAGTATCGAGCGGTATGCGCAGGAGGCAAAGGTGATGGTGGTCCTGCCGTCCGGTGAAAATTCTTTTTGGCAGGATATGTATATCGGTCCAAACTATTTTACTTACATCACCGAAGAGCTGCCCCGTTTTATCCGCACCATTTTCCCGGTAAGCACCGCCCGGGAGGACACTTTTATCGGCGGGCTCTCCATGGGGGCCTTTGGGGCGTTGAATGCGGCTGTGCGCTGCCCGGAAAAATATGCCGCGGCCATCTGCCTGTCCGGCGGGATGAGTGCTTTTCGCAGTCTTCCCGCCACCGAGGAAGAGCTGGCCGCCGGCCCCTGGCCCTTTAAAGCGATCCTGCCGCCGCCCTACGACGGCAAGGGGACCGGGATGGACGATATCCCCATCATCCAAAAGCTGGCGGCTTCCGGCCAGCCCGTCCCGCGGCTTTACTTTGCGGTGGGCACAGAGGACTTTGTCTACGGCAATGTGGTCAAGACCCGCGCGTTTTTGGATGAGGTCGGTATCCCTTATACCTATGAGGAGGGCCCCGGCGTCCACAATTGGACATTCTGGGACGAGTATATCCAGCATGGCCTGAAGTGGCTGGGCCTGCGCGGGACCACACTGAGATGACCCGCTTCCCTGCCCTGAAAGAGAGGGTGAGGGAGCGCGGCCGAACAGGTCCGCAGCAGAAAACAGACTGTCAAAAACCCCTCTGCGCAGAAATCTGCGCAGAGGGGTTTTTCGCGGCTGTCCAGCGTCCGCTGCAGAGGGGCCGGCGGCCCGTGCGGACCTGCGGCTCCCCGCTGTTCTTTTTTTGCCGTCCGCAGGCAGCGCCGTTCAGGGGCGGGCGGTCCGCTCTTCCCGCAGGCGGTCCAGCACCCAGCGGCGGCCTTGGGCCAGCCGGGGCTCCGGCGAAAGGCTGAGGGCATAGTCCAGCCGCCCCAGCAGTGCGGCAAGATACGCCTGTGCCGTGCGGGGGTCGCCGGTCTGTACCAGGTGACCGCGCACCCCGAACTTTTCACAGTAGTACAGCTCCTGCCGCAGGGCGCGGCGCTCTTCGGCAGGGGCGCGGGGGCGCAGGTTCACCACCGCGCCGGTGACCAGGTGCCGGCCGCCCGGCCCTGCCAGCCGGGTTTTCTGCGCGTTCAGGGAAAAGCCCTCGCGGCGCAGGGCCTCCTGTACCGTGCAGATGACCGCCGCGGGGTCAAAGCGGCCCGAAAACGCCAGATCATCGCAGTAGCGGGTGTAGGCGATGCCGCGCGCGCCGCACCAGCCGCCCACGGTCTCGTCGAACTGCCGCAGCAGGATATTGGCGATGGCGGGCGAGGTGGGCGCGCCCTGGGGCAGCCCCTCTTTAGAATAACAGAGGATCGACAGCAGCACCCGCAGCTTTTCCGCATAGACGGCGGCGGGAAAAACCGTTTCTTTGAGCTGAGTATAACGCACGCTGTCAAAAAAACGGCGGATGTCCAGCTTCAGCAGCTGTTCCTGCCCGCAATGCGGCAGCGCGTTGCGCCGCACGCCGCCGCCGGGGCGGTA
The DNA here is from genome assembly GCF_014287275.1 of Anaerofilum hominis. Classification (GTDB taxonomy): domain Bacteria; phylum Bacillota; class Clostridia; order Oscillospirales; family Ruminococcaceae; genus Pygmaiobacter; species Pygmaiobacter hominis. The sequence continues at coordinate 946,474 of NZ_JACONZ010000001.1, read as the reverse complement.
GGCGGTGGCGTAAGGGGAGATGGGCATATAGGCCAAAAGATTCGCGTTGATGCTGCGCTGGATCTTTTTTAAGACGGCGTCGGGAACAGAGAGCACCCGGACGGTCCCGTCCGCCTTGGACAGTTCCACCCGCCGGTAATGCCGCTTCAGATCATGGCTTACCGCAAACAGTGTCTTTGCGGGGATGCCGAGATCGCGCTCCAGCGTGGCTGTCTCGGTGTAGACGATCATCGGGGCACCCTCCTTTCCCGGTCCGGGGCCGCACCTTTTTTAAAAAAGAGGGGGCCCGGCGCGCATGAGCCGGTACAAAGCGTAGAGGGGCCGCGCAGCCGTATTTTCAGCAAACAGCGTTTGCGGGAATACGGCAAGCGGTTCCGCCTGAACGGAGTGAATCCTGTGAAGAACGATGTTCCGGCAGCGACTCGCTGCCGGCGCCGGATCGGCTTTTTGCTGCCGGGTTCATGCACCCAAAGTATAGCAGAAGGCGGGGGAAAGGGCAACCCGGCGGAAGAAGCCCGCCCGCTTCCGTGCAAAAAAGGTCCCGCGGCTTTGCCGCGGGACCTTTTTTATCTGAGATATTTCCCTGTGACGCTGGCGGGGTCCGCGGCGATCTGCGCCGGGGTGCCCGACGCGATGATCCTGCCGCCCTCCGCGCCGCCGCCCGGGCCCATGTCGATGATATGATCGGCATTCCGGATCACGTCCAGGTCGTGCTCGATCACGATAACGGTGGCGCCGTTTTCGATCAGGGTCTGAAAAACGCCCAGCAGGGTGCGCACGTCCAGCGGGTGCAGCCCGATAGTGGGCTCGTCAAAGACAAAGACGGAATCCGACTGCCCGCGGCCCATTTCACTGGCCAGCTTCAGCCGCTGCGCCTCCCCGCCGGAGAGGCTGGGCGTCGCCTCGCCCAGCGTCAGATAGCCGAGCCCCAGGCTTTGCAGCACCTGCAGGCGCTGGTGGACGACTTTCAGGCCCGCGCAGGCCTGAAGCGCCGTGTTGATGTCCATGGCCATCAGTTCGGGCAGCGAGTGCGCCTCGCCTGAGGGGCCCGGCAGCCGCACCCTGCCCGCGTCTTTCGCATAGCGGGAGCCGCGGCAGTCCGGGCAGGGAATGTCCACATCCGGCAAAAACTGCACATCCAGGCTGATGACGCCTGTGCCGTCGCACACGGGGCAGCGCAGTTTGCCTGTGTTGTAGGAGAAATCTCCGGCCTTGAAGCCCAGCCGTTTGGCGTCCGGCGTCTTTGCGCAGAGCTTTCGCAGCTCGTCGTGCACGTTCGCATAGGTCGCCACGGTGGAGCGGACGTTGATGCCAATGGGGGTGGCGTCGATCAGTTTTACGCGGCTGATGCCCTCCGCCTCGACCGAGAGCACGTGTTCGGGCAGCTTGGCGCCCGCGGTGGAGGCCTCCAGACCGGGGATCAGGCTCTCCAGGATCAGCGTCGTCTTGCCGGAACCGGACACGCCGGTGACGACGGTCAGCTTTCCTTTGGGGATCTCCGCCTGCAGGGGCTTCACGGTGTGGATGGCTGCCGTGGACAGGCGGATCCGCCCGCCGCTGAACAGCTCCTGCGCGTCTGCGCATCCGCGGACCCGGACCTGCGCTTTGCCGGAGAGGAACGGCCCGATAAGGGAAGCGCTGCTGCCGGCCAGCTCTGCTACCGTGCCCTGCGCCACGACGCGCCCGCCGTCCGCGCCGGCCTGCGGGCCCATTTCGATAAGCCAGTCCGCCGCCGACAGGATCTGAGTGTCATGGTCCACCAGCAGCACCGAGTTGCCGTCCGCGACCAGGTCGTTCATGACCGCGGTCAGCCCCACGATATTGGAGGGGTGCAGCCCGATGGAGGGCTCGTCCAGCACATAGAGCACGCCGGTGGTGCGGTTGCGCACCGCGCGGGCCAGCTGCATCCGCTGGCGCTCCCCGGTGGAAAGGGTGGACGCGGCGCGGTCCAGCGTGAGATAGCCCAGGCCCAGCTCCATCAGCCGCCTGGCCACGGTCTGAAAAGCGTCGCAGATGCTCTGCGCCATGGGAAGCATTGGGGCGGGCAGCGACGCGGGCACCCCCGCCACCCACTGCACCAGCTCGGTCAGCGTGAGGCGGCAGGCCTCGTCCAGGCTGATGCCGCGCAGCCTGGGCGCCCTTGCGGTCTCGGACAGGCGGGTGCCGCCGCAGTCGGGACAGAGGTCCTCTTTCAGGAACTTCTCCACCCGCTTCATGCCCTTTTCGTCCTTTACCTTTGCCAGCGCGTTTTCCACCGTATAGACCGCGTTGTAATAGGTGAAGTCCAGCTCCCCGCCCTGATTGGTGGTCTTGGAGTGGTAGATGACGTGCTTTTTTACGGCGGGGCCGTTATAGACGATGTCTTTTTCCTGATCGGTCAGCTCGCAGAAAGGGACGTCGGTGCGCACGCCCATCTCCCGGCAGACGTCCACCATCAGCGACCACATCAGGGAATTCCAGGGGGCTACGGCGCCCTCCTCGATGGTGAGGGTCTCATCCGGGACAAGGGTGGCCCGGTCGACGGTGCGCACGATGCCGGTCCCGCCGCAGGTGCGGCAGGCGCCCTGGCTGTTGAACGCCAATTCCTCGGCGCTGGGCGGAAAAAAGGTCGTGCCGCACTGCGGGCAGGTCAGTTCCTGCCCTGCCGCCACCGCCAGGGTGGGGGGCAGGTAATGCCCCTCGGGGCAGCGGTGGCTGGCCAGCCGGGAAAACATCAGGCGCAGGCTGTTCAAAAGCTCTGTCCCGGTGCCGAACGTGCTGCGGATGCCGGGCACGCCCGGGCGCTGGTGCAGCGCCAGCGAGGCGGGCACATACAGTACCTCGTCCACCTCGGCTTTGGCGGCCTGGGTCATGCGCCTGCGGGTGTAGGTGGACAGCGCGTCCAGATAGCGCCGGGACCCCTCGGCGTACAGAACGCCCAGCGCCAGGGACGATTTGCCCGAGCCGGACACGCCGGTGACCCCGACGATCTTGTTCAGCGGGATATCGACGTCGATGTTCTTCAGGTTGTGCACCCTTGCGCCCCGGACTTGGATCTTTTTCGGGGCTTCGGATCTTTCTGTCATACAAAACGCCTCCTTATGAGGAAAAAACGGACCGCCTTTTTTGTCCGGGCAGGCGGGCCTGCCGCATCCCGCCCCTGGCTTCCCGCCGCGGCGGCAGGCCGGGGGCGGGGGACAAAACAAATGATCCGGGCCTCCCTCCCACAGGGAAAAGACCCGGACCATTTTGGCTTGGTGGAGACGGAGGGACTCGAACCCGCGACCTCTCGGATGTGAACCGAACGCTCTAACCAGCTGAGCTACGCCTCCATAAGATGCTTTAATATAATACCACGGATTTCAAAAAAAGGGAAGCCCTTTTTGAAAATTTTTTGAGCCTTTTTTGCGGCTCCCGTTTTGTTCCTTTTTACTTGAAAAAAACAGGATAAAATGATACTCTTATAGAGTTATAGCGACAGATATTGCGCCGGGCCCCCCGGGTCCGGCCGGCGGCCCGGCGCCTGTGCGGGGCGGCGGATAGAAGACAGGGCCTGGGCACGCATGCCGCGCGCCGGCCCTGTTTTGCGGACCTGGCGGCGGACAGGCCCGGAGAACGGCAAAAATGCAGGATGGATGGGGTGCGCATATGGGCAGGATCGGGTTTGACAATGAGCTGTATATGAAAACACAGAAAGAGCATATTCTGGAGCGGATCAAAGGCGCCAGGGGCAAGCTCTACCTGGAGTTCGGCGGCAAGCTGTTCGACGACTATCACGCCGCGCGGGTGCTGCCCGGCTTTGACGTCAACGCCAAGATCAAGCTGCTGTACGAGCTGCGGGATATGGCGGAGATCATCTTTGTGGTGTCGGCCTGGGACATTGAAAAGACCAAGATCCGCGCCGACCTGGGCATCACCTACGACATGGACGTGCTGCGGCTCATCGACGATATCACCCATCTGGGCATCGAGGTGAACAGCGTGGTCATCACCCGCTATTCCGGCCAGCCGGCGGCGGACGCTTTTCTGGCAAAGCTGACCATGCGCGGGGTCAAAAATTATGTGCACAAGCCCATCAAGGGCTATCCCACCGACATCGACTACATCTGCAGCGAAAACGGCTTTGGCTCCAACCCCTATATCGAGACGGACAAGCCGCTGGTGGTCGTCACCGGCCCGGGCCCGGGCAGCGGCAAGCTGGCCACCTGCCTCTCGCAGGTCTACCACGAGACGGTGCGCGGCGTGCCCGCGGGCTATGCAAAATTTGAGACTTTCCCCATCTGGAACCTGCCCCTCAAGCACCCGGTGAATCTGGCCTACGAGGCCGCCACGGCCGACCTGGCGGACCTGAATATGATCGACCCGTTTCATCTGGAGGCTTATGGAAAGACCACCGTCAACTACAACCGGGACGTGGAGGCCTTTCCCATCGTGCGCAACACCCTGTCCCGCATCAGCGGGGGCGCATTTGATTACAAAAGCCCCACCGACATGGGGGTCAATATGATCGGCTACGCCATCGTGGACGACGAAGCGGTGCGCGAGGCCAGCTGCCAGGAGATCATCCGGCGCTACTTTGCCGCCAAATGCGACCACCGCCAGGGCAAGGGCGGCGAGGAGGCGGTGGAAAAGATCCGCATGATCATGCAGCAGGTGGGCATCACCCCCAACGACCGCGCCGTGGTCAACCCGGCGCTGGAAAAATCCCGCCGCACCGGCATGCCGGCGGCCGCCATCCAGCTGGGGGACGGCCGTGTCGTCACCGGCAAGGCAAGCGAGCTGATGAGCGCCAGCTCTTCGGTGGTGCTCAACGCCATCAAGGCGCTGACCAATATCGACGACGACCTCACCCTGATCAGCCCCATCATCCTGGAGCCGATCGTCAAGCTCAAGACCGAGATCCTCAACGGCCGCAGCACGCTGCTCAAATTGGACGACGTGCTGACTGCGCTTTCCATCTCGGCGGCGACCAACACCCTGACCGCCCGCGCGATGGAGGCCCTGCCCCAGCTGCGGGACTGCGAGATGCACTCCACCCAGATGCTGCACTCAGGCGACGAGGGCACCCTGCGCCGGCTGGGGCTGCGGCTGACCTGCGAGGCTGTCTATCCCGGCAAGGACCTGTTCTTCTGAGCGCCGGGCGGCTGCCGCCCGCGCTTGCTGTAAAAAGTGATAAAAGACCAGCCGTACAGCGGTTGGTCTTTCTTTTTTCAAAATATTGACCAAGTGGTCTGTTTGTGCTACAATCAAAAACAGACCAATAAGTCTATTTTCTGGGAGGCCGTCATGAAACGAGAAGAAAAAAACCAGCAGAGCCGCCGCCGCATCCTGGACAGCGCCCTTACGGAGTTTGCCTGCCGCGGCTATGCGCTGGGCTCCATCAACACCATCTGTGTAAAGGGGGATATCTCCAAGGGGATCCTGTATCACTATTTTGAAGATCGGGATGCGCTGTATCTCGCCTGTGTGGGCGAGTGCTTTGACGCCCTGACCGACTGGCTGGCCGCGGCAGAGATCCCCGCAGGCGCGGCCCAGGCCGGCTTGGAAAACTATTTCCGGCGCCGCCTCCTCTTTTTTCAGGAAAATCCAAAATATGAGCGCATTTTTCTTGAGGTCATGCTCACCCCTCCCGCACATCTCGCCGGCCGGCTGGCCGAGATCCGGGCCGGGTTCGACGCTTTCAACCTGCAGGTGCTGGAAGCCCTGTTGGAGGGCGTCTCTCTGAGGCCGGACGTCACCCGGAAAGAGGTGGCCGACACCCTGCGCCAGTATCAGGATTTTATCAATGCCAAATACCGCGGCCAGGACGCGGACGCTGCAGCGCGCGAGCAGGGCTGCCTGCGCGCCCTGAGCATCCTGCTGTACGGTGTGATCGCAAGAGAGGAGCCATTGAGATGAAAAACGAAAACGCCGCTGAAAAAGGGGCTCTGCTGGGCAGCATGCAGCCCTCGCGGGCCATCGTAAAGCTGGCGGTGCCCGCGACCCTGGCGCTGTTGGCAAAGGCCGTATACAACATCGTGGACACCGCCTATATCGGCATGCTGGGCTCCGACGTCGCACTGGCCGCGGTCGGCGTCACCCTGCCGCTGCTGCTCATCATGGTCTCGCTGGAAAATATCTTTGCCGCGGGCGCGGCGGTATTGGCGGGCCGTCAGCTGGGGGCGGGCGACAGAGAGGGGGCGGGCCGGACGGTGACCACCGTTGTCGGCATCTCCATGGGTACCGGCGCGCTGCTCTGTGTCGGCGGTATCCTTTTTATCGAGCCGCTGCTGCGCTTGTTCGGCGCGTCTGAGGCTGTTTTGCCCCAGGCAAAGGACTATGCGTTCTGGATGTTCATCGCCGCCCTGGTCAACCTGCCCGCCCAAAGCATGAACTGCGCCGCCCGTGCCGAATCGTCGGTGCGTGTCTCTTCGGCCGCCGTCATCACCGGCGCGCTGCTCAATGTGGCGCTGGACCCGGTTTTCATGTTCGACTGGGGCCTGGGCATGGGGGTGGAGGGCGCGTCCCTGGCCACCACGGTATCTCAATTCGTCACCTTTGCGATTTTGGCCTGGTTTTATCTCAGCGGCCGCTCGGTCATCAAAATGCACCCCCGCTGCTTTAAGCCCCGCTGGTCCATGCTGCGCACAGTGGCGCTGATCGGCATCCCCTCCGCCGTCATCCAGATCTGTCTGGCCGCGGCGACCTCGCTGACCAATATCGCAGCCAAGCCTCTGCCGGACGCAGACCTGATCATTGCGGCCTATGGGGTGGTGCAGCGCCTGGTCCTGATCGGCTGTTATGTGGTCATGGGGCTGATGCAGGGCTATCAGCCGGTGGCCTCGTTCGCTTTCGGGGCCCGCAATGAAAAGCGGTTTCATGAGTCCGTCCGCTTTGCGCTGCGCTCCTCGCTGCTGCTCACCGTATTGGTGGCCGCAGTTTATATTCTGCTCTCCCGCCCGCTGATCGGACTGTTCAACCAAAACCCGACTATCATTGCATATGGCGCAAAGCTGCTGATCTCGCAGGTGATCCTGTACCCCGCCTTTGGGCTGTGCTATATGATGACCATCACTTTTCAGACCATCGGGGCCTCTCGCTACGGACTTTTTTTATCCATGATCCGTCAGGGCCTGTTTTATCTGCCGTGTATCCTGCTGCTGCCCCGGCTGTTCGGGGCGGCAGGCATCTATTTCTCCCAGCCTGCGGCGGATGTGCTGACGCTCGCCGTCTGCCTGCTGTCGATCCGGCCGATGAAAAAGGCGGCTTCTGCGCGCATGGCGGGGCGGGAGAACGGCCCGTCTGCCCGCTGACCAGGCCGTAAAAAAGGGAAAGAGGTGTTCGCGTGGATCGGCCCGGCTTTGACTATCCCGCTTTCCGGCAGGCGACCTATCGTCTGTACGGGCATTTTTTTGAGCCGCTGCTGCGGCAATACCAGCTCACTCAGATGGAGGCCGACATCCTCCTTTTTCTGTACTGCCGTCCCGGCAGGGACACGGCCGCCTCGATGGTATCGCTGCGCCGGCTTTCCAAATCCCATGTTTCGGCGGCAGTGGCCCAACTTTTGAAGCGGGGCTACCTGCGGCGCGCCCGCGACCCCGCGGACCGGCGCCTTTATCATTTGAAGATGACGCAGAGCGCGGCGGATCTGGCGAGAGAGCTGGAAGCCTGCCGCAGGGTGTTCCGCGATGCCGTGCTGGCGGGGTTTTCCGATGCGGAAAAAGAACTGCTGCGCGCCTTTTTGACCCGCATTACCGACAACGCGCGGCAGGGATTGACCTGAGGGCGCTTCCCGCGCCGGACGGAGGGGGGCGGCGCTTTCGCGTTGGGCCCCCTCCGGCTGGAAAAGGGACAGGCGCGCCCGCTTTGCAAAAAAGAGACAAAAAAGGAGGGGCCCCGGATGGCGAAAAATCGCCGCCCGGGGCCTTCTTTGCGCCGCCGGCCGGCTTTGGGATTTTTTCCTGCGGACATTTTCCACAGCACGGGAACTGCGCTTTTCTTTACCTTATATTAGATGAAATGCCCGGCAAACGGATATTTTTGGGACAAAATGCAAAAATTGAGTGCCGGATCCGAGGATTTTTTACACTCTGTGTGTTGTTTTTCCCCTCCGGCGGGTGTAGAATAGTACACATTAATGAAATTTGATTCCGACAAAAAATTACATAGTTTTTTGTCGAATTTTCACAATTGCGAGGGTTTCCATTTGAAGATAGGTCTCGATATCGGCTCCACCACTATCAAATGTGTGGTGCTGGACAAAAACGACGCGATCGTCTATCAGTCTTATGAGCGGCATTTCTCCCATATCGTCAGCAAGGCCGCCGAGGTGCTGCGCCGTATTGAAAGCGAGGTCACCGGGCGTCATGCGGTGCTGGCGATCTCCGGCTCGGCGGGCATGGGGCTGGCCGACGCGTGCGGGCTGCCCTTTGTGCAGGAGGTCTTTGCCACCCGGGTGGCGGCGCAGAAGCTGTCCCCCGCCACCGACGTCATCATCGAGCTGGGCGGCGAGGACGCCAAGATCCTCTTCCTCACCGGGGGCATGGATGTGCGCATGAACGGCAGCTGCGCGGGCGGCACCGGCGCTTTTATCGACCAGATGGCCACGCTGCTCAAGCTGACGCCGGAGCAGATGAACGAAGCTGCGCTGCAGAGCGAAAAGCTCTACACCATCGCCTCCCGCTGCGGCGTATTCGCCAAAAGCGACGTGCAGCCGCTGCTCAATCAGGGCGCCCGCAAAGAGGACGTGGCCGCCTCCATCTTCGCGGCCGTGGTCAACCAGACCATCGGCGGGCTGGCGCAGGGGCGGCCCATCGAGGGCAATGTGATGTATCTGGGCGGGCCGATCACCTTTTTGTCAAAGCTGAAAGCCAGCTTTGACGACGCGTTGGGGGTGTGCGGCGTCCTGCCGGAAAATTCTCTCTATTATGTGGCGCTGGGCGCGGCTTTCTACTCCGACGAAGCTTTTGATCTGGAAGACGTGACCGCCAGCCTGGAAAACTACTCGGCCACCGCCGACTATGCCACCAGCGACCCGCTGTTCCGCACCGCGGAAGAATACGCCGCCTTTGCCGCCCGGCACGCCAAAGCGACGGTGCCCCGCGGCGAGCTGGCGCAGGCGGACGGCCCGGTACATATCGGCATCGATGCCGGCTCCACCACCGTCAAGGCGGCGGTCATCGACGGTCAGGGGCGGCTGCTCTATTCCAGCTACCAGCCCAACAGCGGCAACCCGGTGCCCATCATCCGCGCAGTGCTGCTGGAGCTATATCAACAGCGCCCCGACCTGCAGGTGGCCAGCGCCACCGCCACCGGCTACGGCGAGGAGATCGTCAAAAATGCCTTTTCGCTGGACTGCGGTGTGGTGGAGACGGTGGCGCATTTCACGGCGGCAAAGCACTTTATGCCGGACGTGGACTTTGTCATCGACATCGGCGGCCAGGACATGAAGTGCTTCAAGGTGGAGCACGGGGCCATCAGCGATATCTATCTGAACGAGGCGTGCTCTTCGGGCTGCGGCAGCTTTTTGCAGACCTTTGCCAACGCTTTGGGCTATGAGGTGCCCGAGTTTGCCAGGCTGGGCCTTTTTGCCGACCGCCCGGCGGACCTGGGCAGCCGCTGCACCGTGTTCATGAACTCCAGCGTCAAGCAGGCGCAGAAGGACGGGGCCTCGGTGGAGAATATCTCGGCCGGGCTGTCCATCAGCGTGGTCAAAAACGCGCTGTACAAGGTCATCCGTGCCTCTTCACCCGAAGAGCTGGGCCGCCGCATCGTGGTGCAGGGCGGGACCTTTTACAATGAGGCGGTGCTGCGCGCCTTTGAAAAGGAGATGGGGGTCGAGGTCGTGCGCCCCGACATCGCCGGCCTGATGGGCGCTTTCGGCGCGGCGCTGCACGGCAGGGCCAAGGCGGCGCCGGGCGCGCGCAGCGGCCTGCTGGACGCCGCAGCGCTGCAGAATTTTTCCCACGAGGTGAAAGCCGTCACCTGCAACGGCTGCGGCAATCACTGCCAGCTCACCGTCAACCTGTTCGACGGCGGGCGCAGGTTCATCTCGGGCAACCGCTGTGAAAAACCGGTGGCCGGGGGCAAGTCCGGCGGCGAGCTGAATATGTTTGAATATAAGCGCGGCCTGCTGGAGGCCTATCGGCCGGTGCCGGGCCCCCGCGGCAGGCTGGGGCTGCCCCTGGGCCTGAACCTGTACGAGCTGCTGCCTTTCTGGCACACGTTTTTCACCCAGCTGGGTTTTGAGGTGGTGACCAGCGGTGCGTCCAGCCGGGAGCTGTACCTTGCCGGGCAGGGCACCATCCCGTCGGACACGGTCTGCTTCCCCGCAAAGCTGCTGCACGGCCACATCGACCGGCTGTGCCGCATGGAGGGCGTGGACGCCATCTTTTATCCCTGCCTCACCTACAATGTAAACGAGGGGATGGGGGACAACTGCTATAACTGCCCGGTGGTGGCCTATTACCCCGAGGTGGTGGCGGCGAACTGCCGCTGCCTGGCAGGCAAAAAATTCATCTATGATTATATCGGCATCCACCGCCCCCGCGACTTTATGGCAAAGATGCCGGTGATCCTGGCAAAATATTTTGACAGGATCACAGCGGGCGAGGTGCGGCGGGCCGCCAAGGCCGCCTATGCCGAGTACGAGGCCCACATGCAGCGCATCCGCGCCGAGGGGGCGCGGGTCATCGGCACCGCGCGGGCGCAGGGACGGCCCATCGTAGTGCTCTCCGGCCGCCCGTACCACCTGGACCCGGAGGTCAACCACGGCATCGACAAGCTGATCTGCAGCCAGGGCGCGGCCCTGGTGTCCGAGGACAGCGTCGCCCATCTGGCCGGCCGCCAGCAGGTGGGGGTGCTCAACCAGTGGACCTACCACAGCCGGCTGTACGCGGCGGCCGCCTACGTCACCACCCAGCCGGACATGGAGCTGGTGCAGCTGGTCAGTTTCGGCTGCGGGGTGGACGCCATCACCACCGACGAGGTAAAGGCCATCCTGCAGGAAAAAGGCAAGATCTATACCCAGATCAAGATCGACGAGATCACCAATTTGGGCGCGGTCAATATCCGGCTGCGCAGCCTGTTCGCCGCCATCGGGCGGTGAGTTCGTTCCACCCCGGGCCGTCCTGAAAAAAGGCAGCGGTACCGCCGCGCCCGCGCAGGAGGCCCGCGCGGAAAACGCCGTTTTCTGCGCATATCGAAAGGAGTTCCGACCCATGTCTCAGACCCAACAGCAGACCGCAGCTTCCCCCCGCCTGGATTATCCCAAGTTCACCCGGGAGATGCGGGTCACCCACAAGATCCTGATCCCCCAGATGCTGCCCATCCATTTCAGCCTCATCGAAAAGGTGCTGCGGCAGGAGGGCTATGACGTTGAAGTGCTCAAAAACGACGGCCCCTCTGTGGTGCAGACCGGCCTGAAATATGTCCACAACGACACCTGTTACCCGGCGCTTCTGGTGATCGGGCAGATGATCGACGCGCTGAACAGCGGAAAATATGACCTGGAGCATACCGCCCTGATGATCACCCAGACCGGCGGCGGCTGCCGCGCGTCCAACTACATTCACCTGCTGCGCAAGGCGCTGAAAAAAGCGGGCTATGGGCAGGTGCCGGTGGTCTCGCTGAACTTTTCCGGGCTGGAAAAGGACAGTGGATTTCAGCTCACCCTGCCGCTGATCGAAAAGGTGCTGGGCGCGGTGTTCTACGGCGATATGCTGATGCTGCTGTCCAACCAGCTGCGCCCTTATGAGGACCGCAGGGGCGACGCAGACCGGCTGGTCAACTACTGGGTGGCCATGCTCAGCGACCAGTTCGCCACCGGGCACGGCTGCTCAAAGCGGGAGATGGCGCGCAATTTTGACGCCATCGCCAAAACCTTTGCCGACCTGCATGTCACCCGCACGCCAAAGGTAAAGGTGGGCGTTGTGGGCGAGATCTACATCAAATATTCCCCGCTGGGCAACAACCAGCTGGAGCGCTTTCTGGCCGGGGAGGACTGTGAGGTCAACGTGCCCGGGCTGCTGGGCTTTGTCCTTTACTGTGTGGTCAACGGGGCCGAGACCATCGACCTCTACGGCGGCAGCCGGGCGGCCAAGTCGGTCTACAAGCTGGTGATGGAGTATTTCGCCAGGCGCGAGCGGATGATGATCGCGGCCATCTCGAAATACCCCGGGCTTACGCCTCCGCCGTTGTTTTCCGCCACCATGAAATGCGCCGACGGGATCATCGGCTATGGCAACAAGATGGGCGAGGGCTGGCTGCTCACCGCCGAGATGATGGAGCTGGAACAGCACGGCGTGGACAATATCATCTGCGCCCAGCCCTTTGGCTGCCTGCCCAACCACATCTGCGGCAAGGGCATGATGAACCGCATCCGCTCGGTCTATCCCGACGCCAACATTGTGGCCATCGACTATGACCCCAGTGCTACCCGCGTCAATCAGGAGAATCGCATCAAGCTGATGCTGAGCGTTGCGCGCGAGCGTCTGGACCAAAACCCGCCCCCGGCCCCGAAAAGCCACGGCGCGGCGGCGCCGGCGGCGGACCGGTACGCACCCTTTGGAAACCCGGCCCCCGCGCCCGCAAAGATCTGACAGGCAGGTCCTGCGGCCTGCGCGGAAGAAAAGAGAGAGAAAAAGAGCCATGGCGCGCAGCCATGGCTCTTTTTGGCATAAAGAAAACCGCTCGCTGGGCGAGTGGTTCAAGAGAAGCCTTATGGCGGGCATGGAGAGAAAGGAACGCCCTTTGCTAAAAACTGATGATCGAAGAAACCATACGGCACCAGCTGGAAGAAGATGAAGCAGGTGAACAGCTGACGATGGAGAATTTCGAATAAGCCCAGTTACGGACAGCAAGCAGACGCTCTCCGGCGGCTGGCAGGCCGTACCGACGCGGTATACCGCGTGTGCTGGTATTCCAGATTTTTTACCCGCCTGTGTCCCGGCTTTGCCGGGGGATATTTATTGTTTGTCGTTCCGGCGGCCGGATCGGGGCGGCGTTCCGCCTTGCGGCAGGGAGCTGCAGAGCCCGGGCCGCGGCTTTCCCGGCCCGGATGGAACGCAGGGGCCGCCGAAAGCCGGAAGAGCCCGGCAGACGCAAAAAGGGCGCCCCCGCCCGGCCGCCCGGAAAAGGCGGAACGGAGGGAGGCGCCCTGAAAGGGGGCCTGCAGAGAGGCTGCGCCGCCCGGGCAGCCGGTTCAGGCTGCGGGGCGCAGGGGCCGGGAACCAGCGCCCGTGTCGCCGCCCGCCCGCCGGTCAAAGCGCCCGGCAAGCGCCAGCTCCACCAGCGGCACGATGGACACGAACAGCCCCAGGCCGATGGCGGCGTTCAGGTAAGCCAGCCGCGCCGGCGGCATCAGCCCGGTCAGGAAGTTGATGAGCCGGTCCGTGGAGACCAGCAGGAACAAAGCGGCGCCAAAGCGCATACACAAAATGCTGAAATAGCGCTGCGCATACCGCCAGGCAGCGCCGCTGGAGACGCTGCGCGCAGTGCGGTAGCCCCGGTGGGGATCGATGCGGCGGGGAGCGAAGCGCCGCCATACCGCGCCGGTGGCAAACAAAAGCCCCGGGATGATCAGGTCGATCAGCCAAAACCAGAGATGTTCCGCCATGGTGCTCCTCCGCCCTTTCCTGCTGAAATTTGTCGTTCTATTTTAAGAAACGAAGACCCACCGGGGTTTATTACAGCTGGATGAGGCCATTTTAGCAGAGAATTCCTTATCTTTTCCTTAAAAACGGCGAAAAAAAGCGGTTTCACATTTTTTTCACCGCGGCCCGGCGGCAAAAAGCCCCTTTGCTTTGACAGAAAGGATTTTTGTGCCGGCCGCTCTGTACGGGGCGGCCGGGGCTGAGCGGCTGGGGACAGAGGCGCTGCGGCCGCTTTTGGGCGCGGCAAAAACTGCGGTCCCGCGCCCGCTCTTTTTTTTTGCCCCGGCTTCGATTATAATGAAGAGTATCGGAATATCGCATGCCCGGCCGGGCCGCTTCCCCGCGCGGGGGGCGAGAGGGGGACCCATATGTCAAAGATCAGGATCATCTGTGTGGATCTGGACGGCACGCTGCTGCGGGACGACCACAGCACCATCCCGCCGGAAAATCTGGAGGCCATCCGGGAGGCGGCCGCCGCAGGCGTAGCAGTGGTGCCCGCCACCGGCCGCATCCTGGGGCGGCTGCCGGACGCGGTGCGGCAGATCCCCGAGATACGCTATGCCATCGTCGTCAATGGGGCCGAGGTGGTGGACCTGGCCGACGGCAGCCTGCTGCACAGCGCCTATCTGCCGATGGAGACCGCGCTGCGCATCGTGGCCCGCGGGCAGCAGCTCTCCCTCACGCCAGAGGTCTATCAGGACGGCCGCATGCTGATCCAGCGGGATGATCTGCAGCTGCTGCAGACCCGGCCCATCGAGAGGGATCATCTGCAGTATCTGCTGCGGCATGAGACGCCGCTGGAGGACCTGCAGGCCCATCTGCGCAGCCATCCGCACGGCATCTGCAAAGTGAATCTGCCCTATTTTCTCGACGAGGACCTGCGCGGCCGCCTGAGAGCGGAGCTGGAAGCCGCCGAGGAGGTGGAGGCCGCCACCTCGATGGATAAAAATCTGGAGCTGAATGCCAAGGGTGCGTCAAAAGGGGCCGCCGTGCGGGCGCTCTGCCGCGCGCTGGGGGCGGCGCCGGAAGAGGTGATGGCCATCGGCGACGGCGACAACGACCGCGAGCTGCTGGCGGCGGTCGGGTACCCGGTGGCCATGGGCAACGCGCCGCCGCAGCTGCGGGCGCTGGCCCGGCGGGTCACAGGCACCAACGAGGAGGGCGGGGTCGCCATGGCGATCCGCGCCGCACTGAAAGGGGAACTTTAAACAATGGGATACCTTGCGCTTTTGGAACAGTTCCAGCCCTGCTGCGAGCAGGAAGAGGGGGACAAGCGGGTCATTCTGGACTACTGCCGCACCTTTCCGCAGAACATCCTCACCCGCGAGAACGAGTTTGCCCATCTCACCTCCAGCGGGCTGGTGCTGAACCCCTCTCTGACGCGGGTGCTGATGGTCTATCACAACATCTATCACAGCTGGAGCTGGACTGGCGGCCACTGCGACGGCGACCCGGATTTTCTGGCCGTGGCCCTGCGCGAGGCGCAGGAGGAGACCGGCCTGGCCCGGGTACAGCCGCTTGCGGGCGAGCTGATGGGGCTGGACATCCTGCCGGTGCCCGGGCATGTGAAGCGGGGCCGCTATGTGCCCGCCCACATGCACCTGTCTGCGGCTTTTGTGCTTGTCGCACCCGAGGGGCAGGCGGTGCGGGAAAAGCCGGATGAAAACAGCGGGGTGCGCTGGTTTGATACGGGGGAGCTCTCGCGCATCTGCGAGGAGCCGGAGATGGTGCCGGTCTATGAAAAAATCATCCGCCGGGCCCGGCGCTGGCGGCAGCAAAACAGCTGACCGGGAAGACGGGGAGGTGCGCCGGCGCCTCCCCGCCGTTTTTTCATCCTCCTGACCAAACTCCGTCACCCCCTTTTCACAGTTTTGCGGTATCCTCGAAAAAGAGAAAAACAGAGGGCGAAAGCGGAGTTTTGCCCCGTTTGAGAGCCCGCCCGGACACAGCTGAGGGCGGCGGAGAGGAGGCCGGGCGGAAGATGAGAGGTTTTTGGAAGATGGCTGCGGTGCTGGCCGCGCTCGGCCTGCTGCTTGCGGCCTGCGGCGCAGAGCGCGCCGAGGTTGTCACTGCCAGCAGCTTTTACGGCCGCGTCACCGCCGTAGACGCCAACGTGGTGACCGTGGCGGTGGCCAGCCTGCCGCAGGACGCCGATAAAGCCGCTGTGGAAAAAGACTTACAGGAGGGCCAAGCGCTGGAATACACGGGGGAAGACTGCACCGTGACGGTGCAGAACCTGGACTTGATCACCGAGGCGGACGACTCCGGCAGCCGCACCGGGCTGACGCTGCTGCAGGTGGGCGCCTATGTCTATATGGAGCTGCTCACCGACGAGAGCGGGGCGGCCACCGCCACTGCGGTGACGGTGCTGCGCGGGGACGGCGCGCAAAGCGGCGGCGATCTTCCGCCCCGGTGAGCGCCGGCCGCCGCGCGGCTGCGGCTTTTGCCCGCTGTCCGGCGCCGCAGATGGGCGCGCCGCGCCGCCGCCCGTGCATGCCGCGGGGGAGCGGGCCCTTTTCATTTTTCACGCTTTGCAGATTTTTTTCTTCCCTGCCGCGGCGCAGTTTGTGGTACAATAGCTTTGATCGGCTTTGCCGGTCAAAGCTATTGCTTTTTTAAGGGGGCGCGGCGATGAGCGCGGTGAAGATGGACCCGGGCCGGGGGCTGATCTGCGGCCTGATCTGTGTGGATCTGGGCGCAGAGTCCCGGCTGCGCTTTGTAGACCCGGCGCTGGCGGAACAGCTCTCTCTGCCGCCCGCGGGCGCGCCCGTGCAGGAGCTGGTCCTGCCGGAGGACTGGGCGGCCGTGGAAACGGCCCTGCGCGCCCAGCTGGCCGCAGGGGACGAGGTGCGGCTCTCGTTCCGGCTGACGCAGCCTGCGGACGCCGCGCCGGCGGCGGTCAGCTGTTCCGGGCGGCGTGAGGGCGGCGTGCTTTGGGCGGCGCTGGCGCTGGCCCCCCGCGATTTTTATCAGAGCTATGAACAGCTCACCCAGTGGTACGATGGGTTTCGCGCCCTGCTGGAAAACTCCGGCCAGCAGGCCTATGAGTGGGACCTGAGGGCGCGCACCCTCTCGGAGGCGGGCTTCCAGTCGCTGCTCTGGCGCGAACTGATGGGGGCCGAGCCGCTGCTGGCAGTGGACGAGGACGGCATCCCGTCCAGTGAAAACGTTTATCTGGCCGACGTGCCGGCCTTTCGCAGGCTGCACCGCAGCGTGCTGGCCGGTGGTGCGGGCGGCAGCGTCGAGCTGCGCATGCGCACCAGCTACGGCACCTATCGCTGGTGCCGCCTGACGCTGGCCACCCTTTACGACCTGGAGGGCAAGCCTCGGCGCGCCGTGGGGCTGCTGGCGGATATCGACGAGGAAAAGCGCGAGGCGCTGGCGCTGGCCCAGCGCACCGAGAGAGACCAGCTCACCGGCCTGTTCAACGGCGGAACGCTGCGGGCAAAGATGCTCACGGCCCTGGAAAAGCTGGAGAGCGGCTATATCGCGCTGTATGTGGTGGATATCGACCACTATCAGGAGGTGACCGACCGCCTGGGCATCCTGTTCGGGGAGGCGGTGCTGATCGGCGCGGCGGATAAGCTGTCCGCAGCGGCGGGCGAGGGCGCGGTCTGCGGGCGCATCGGCGCCACCACCCTGGCGGTCTACCGGCGGGCCGCTTCGCGGCGCGAGGCGGCGGCCCTGGGGCGCGGTTTCTGTGAAAAGATGCGCCAGAGCCTGGCCGACGGCAAACAGGAACTGTGCATCACCGCCAGCGTCGGGCTGGTGCTGATCCCGCCCGGGGAAAGGGACTTTTCGCTGCTGCTGCGGCAGGCCGACTTGGCGCTGGCGGCAGCCAAGCGGGCGGGCGGCGGGCGGCTGGTGGCCTATCGCCGCGGCATCCGCGACGACGGGGCGGACGCAGGAGCCTATTTCGGCGAGGCGCCCGCGGCCGCCGGTTCGGCGAAATCGTTCAACGAAAACATGTTTTATCTGTTTTTCAACATGCTCTATGAGGGCGAGGACCCGGACCGCGCGGTCGATCTGGTGCTGCGCACTGCCGGGCAGCATTTCCACGTCTCCCGCGCCTATATCTATGAGGCGGAACCTGAGGACCGCCAGATCCTGCGGCTGACCCATGAGTGGTGCAGCGATGAGACCGAGAGCCTCAGCGGCCGGCTGGAGACCTTTTCCATCGCGGGCGAGAGCGCCGCAGTGCGGGAGGCCCGCGCCGGGCTGTACCAGTGCGACGACACCGGCGCGCCCGGCGCGCTGCCCCGGGATATCCTGCCGCGGGTCCAGGAGCGCGGCATCCGCGCCTTTCTGCAGTACGGCATCCAGGACCACGGGCTTTACCGCGGCTGTATCGGCTTTGACGACTGTGTGGCCCCGCGCATCTGGACCGACGAGGAGGGCGAGACGCTGGGCCGCATCGCAAATATCGTGGGCGGCTACCTGCTGCGCATCCGCGCGCAGGAGCGGCGGGCCCGTCAGGACCCGCGCACCGGGCTGCCCAGCTTTCCGCGTTTTCGCAGGCAGGCCGCCCGCACCCTGGCCGACCGCTCTGAAGAGGGCTGGGCGATGATGAGCATCGATATCGTGCGCTTCGGCGACATCGGCGACACCTTTGGCGCAGAGACCTCGGAACGGCTGCTGGCCCGCCTTGGGGCCCAGCTGCGCGGCCAGCTGTCCGGCGGCGAACTGGCCTGCAGAGTGCGGCGGGATGAGTTCGCTCTGCTGGTGCGCCAGCGGGAGGGGGAGACGCTGCTGGAGCGGGCGCGGCGGTTCGAGCGCGATTTCGCGCCCGCCGCGCGGGCGCTGCTGGGCAGCTACGACCTGAGGTTCCGCTGTGGGTTCAGCCCGGTGGCGCGGGGCGGGGCGGCCTTTTCCGCCCTGTACGACTGTGCGGCGCTGGCGCGCCGCCGGGCGCGCCGCGGTGGCCGCGGCGGCTGCGTTTACTACAGCGCCGAGCTGGGCGCCGAGGAACAGCGCCGCCGCGCCATAGAGCGGCAGGCAGGCAAAGCGCTGGCGGACCGGCAGTTCCAGTTGGCCCTGGCGCCGGTGGTGTCGCTGGAAAGCGGCCGCCCCGCGGGGGCGCGGGTGCTGACCCGCTGGAGCAGCCCGGCCCTGGGTGAACTGCGGCAGGAGGAATTTTTGCCCCAGTTTGAGGAGAATGGCTTTGTATTGGCGCTGGACTATTATCTGATCGACGAGACCTGCGCGCTGCTGCGCCGCTGGCAGAGGGCCGGCCTGACGCTGCCGGTCACGGTGCCCTTTTCGCGCCTGCATCTGGCGCAGTGCGACTTTGTCGCCCGGGTGACGGCCTCGGCCGACAAGGCCGGGGTGCCGCGCCGCCTGCTGCGGCTGGAACTGTCCGACAGCACAGGCCTGAGAGACAACGCCGGGGCGCTGGACACGCTGCGCGCGCTGCGGGAGGCGGGCTTTGCGGTCGCTGTGGGGGACTTTGCCCTCAACGACTCGGTGATCGACCTGCGGGGAAAGACCCCCTGCGACCAGGTAGTGCTGCCGCGGCAGCTGTTCGCTTCAGCGCAGGAGGAGCCTTTGCTGGAGGGGCTGATGCAGGTGGTGGAGGCACTGGGGCTCTCCGCGCTGGCCCGCGGGGTGGAGACAGAGGCCGAGGCCGAGCGGCTGCGGCGCGCGGGCTGCCTGCTGGCAGAGGGCGGCGCCTTTTCCGTGCCGCTTTCCCCGGCGGAGGCGGAAGAGCTCTTTCGGCAGGAGCGGGAATGACCGAAAAAAGACCTCCCGGTCCCGCCGCGGCCGCAAGGCGGGAAAAAGCGACGGTTATCCCTGCCGGACCGCGCCGCGGGTGCAGAGGCATCGGCGGCTGGGGCGCAAAAGACCGGCGGGAGGGGCTTTGAGCGCGCCAGCCCGCAGCGGATGCCTGCTGCAGAAGCGCCGAAAAACGGCCCCGCGGGATGCGTTTTGCCGTAGACCTGCCGCGAAAAGTTGGTTTGGTTTTTGTGAGAGTTTGGCGGCAAAGCCCCCTCTGCGGCGCCGGTGTGAAACAGAGACAGACGGAGGGCCGCGGCGGGAAGCAGTCTTTTAAAGCGCCCGGGAAAACGTGTTCTTGACGCGTTTTCCCGGGCGCTTTTTGCAGCTCCGTATTCCAGCGTTTCAGCTTTCCGGCAGTTCTGCGGTCTGGCGGCTCTATGTCCCGGCGCTTTTGCGACCCGGCGGTTCTGCGGCCGGACGCTTCCATGTCCCGGCGCTTCTGCAGCGCGGCAATTCCGCGTCCCGTCACTTCCACGCCCCAGCGGTTCCAGGTCCCGGCAGTTCCACAGTCCCGACACTTCCACGGCCCGGCGGCAGGCGCGGAGCAGAGGGCGCGCGGCGGCGGGAGCAAAAAAACGCCCGGCGGCCGAAAAGACGGCCCCGGGGCACGGCGCCTGGTGTTCTGTGCCGGGCTTTTCCGCCATATAGTTAGATAGCGGAAAGGGGGAAGCGCGATGCAGGACTGGATCTTGGCCGCTATGACGGAATATGGGGCGCTGGGCGTTTTTGCGCTGATCCTGCTGGAAAACGTGTTTCCCCCCATCCCCAGCGAGGTCATCCTCACTTTCGGCGGGTTCATGACCACAAAGGCCGGCCTCACCCCGCTGACGGTGATCCTGGCGGCCACGGCCGGCTCGCTGGCCGGAGCGCTGATCCTTTACGGGGCGGGCACCCTGCTGGACCGGCCCCGGCTGCTGCGGCTGACCAAAAAGTATGGCCGTTATCTGGGGTTTGAGGCCGCGGATCTGGAGCGAAGCCTGGACACCTATGAAAAATACCAGAAAAAGACGATTTTCCTCTGCCGCATGGTGCCCATCCTGCGCAGCCTGATCTCGGTGCCGGCCGGTATGGCCCGCATGGCCGCGCTGCCTTTTCTGCTGCTCACTGCCGCCGGTTCGCTGATCTGGAACACCGTGCTGGTGCTCGCCGGCGCGGCGCTGGGGGATGCCTGGGCGCTGCTGCTGCCCTATCTGGACACCTACGGCAACCTGGTGATCGCGGTGGCCATTTTGCTGGCGGTGCTGCTGGGCATGCGGCGGCATGCGCGCCGGCAGGCACTGCGCCGCAGGGCGCAGGCGGAAAGCGCAGATCAGAAAGAACAGAAAAAAGGGGCGGCATAGCCGCCCCTTTTGACTTGCGTTCTTACCTGGCCAGGGCCACGATGATGTCGCAGCACTTTTCCAGCCCGAATACGCCGCTGTCCAGCGTCAGATGGTAATTGTCCGCCATGCCCCAGACCTGATCGGTATAGCGCCGGTACTGGCTTGCCCGGGCCTTGTCTTTTTTGGCGAGGATCTTTTCAGGCGATTTTGGAGAAATGTTGTACAGCTCCACCGCGCGCTTTACCTTGTGCGCCATGTCCGCGTGGATAAAAACGTTCAGGCAGTCGGTGCGCTCGCGCAGGATATAATCCGCCGAACGGCCCACAATGACGCAGGGCTCTTTCTCCGCCAGTTCGCGGATAATGTTGTTTTGCAGGATCTGCACTTTGTCCGCGGGGGGCAGGGTCTCGGGTGAAAACGCGCCCTGGGTGTAGATGCCGCCCACGGACAGGTTGTACAGCAGGCTGCTGGTGGAGGAATACTCCCCGGTCTCCTCAACGAAGTCCAGGGCGAAACCGCTCTCTTTTGCCACAAGCTGGATCAGTTCACGGTCATAAAATTTGACCCCCAGTTTGTCCGCGACCATTTTGCCGATCGCGCGCCCGCCGCTGCCAAACTCACGGCTGATGGTGATGACCCTTTTGGACATACAACGAACCTCCGTTTCCGAAAAGCGGACAGACTGTGCAGAGTGCCGAAGGAACAGGCCTGTGCCGCTTTGTTTTTGTATCTTTATTATAGCTGCAAACACGGCGCTCGACAAGCCGTCCGGGCGGCAAAATTTTTCTGGGGGAAAAGTTAGACAATACTACCTGTCCAAAACCAGACAAAACAACCAAAATGTAAAATGAAAGTAAAGAAATTATTGACAAAATACAGACGGATAAAGTATGATGAACGCGTAAGGTGATTGCGAGAGAAAAGAGACTGCAGGCACCCCGAGTCGACCGGGGATGCTATGCGGTTTTTTTGTTGCCTTTTTGGCTCTCCTGTTTTCACATCTCATGGATTTTCCGATCGGAGCAACGTCTCAAGCGGCAATATGACCCGGCGGCGGGGAGGAGGTTTCCCGCCGCCGGAAAGTAAAGGGGATGGATTTTCGATGAAATTCAAGAATGCAAGTGTCCAGAAGTGGGTCACCCTGATCGTGGTCGCCATTGCCGGCGGCCTGATGACCAAATTGCCCTATTTGCGCGAAACTTATATGGAGCCGCTGCAGGCGGCCACCGGCGCCACCAAGACCCAGCTGGGCATGCTGATGTCTGCCTACGGCATCGTCAACTTTATCTGCTATTTCCCCGGCGGCATCCTGGCGGATAAATTTTCGGCCAAAAGCCTGATCGTATTTTCCTGCTTTGGCACTGCGCTGGCGGGCTTCTGGTTCTACACCATGCCCAGCTTTGTCTGGCTGCTGGTGATCCACGGCGTTTTTGCCATCACCACAGTGTTCACTTTCTGGGCAGCCATGGTCAAGGTGATCAACAACCTGGGCTCGCCGGAGGAGCAGGGCAAGCTGTTCGGCTCGCTGGAGGGCGGCCGCGGGCTGATCGGCACGCTGGTGGCCTTTGGGTCGGTGGCAGTGTTCTCCCGCGCGGCCGACAGCATCGGCGGCCTGCGGGGCACCATCATCTTCTACAGCGTGCTGCTGCTGGTCGCAGGCGTGCTGTCGATGATCTTTATCCCCAACAACAAGCCGGAAAAAGCCGTCAAGAAAACCGAGAACAAAGAGAGCGCCCCGCTGAAGTGGAAAAACTTCGTCGAGGTGGCCAAGATGCCGCGGGTCTGGCTGTGCGGCGTGCTGGTGGTCTGCAACTATGCGGCCCTGATCTTCCACGGCTATGTCACGCCTTACCTGTCCCAGGCTTTCGGCCTGAGCGATTCCACCGTCGCCACCCTCAGCGTGGTGCGCACCTATTTTATGATGATGGTGGGCGCCGTGGCAGCGGGCTTCATCGCCGACAAGGTGGGCAGCCGCATCAAGTTCATCCAGTGGGCGTTCGTGGGCATGACCGTTTTCGCCGCCTGCTACCTGCTGATCCCGGCCAACCGGGGGGCGGTCTGGGTGATCGTGGTCAACTTTATCCTTTACGGCCTGTGCCTTTACAGCATCAAAGCGCTGTATTTCTCCACCATCGATGAGGTGCTGATCCCCAAGCGTCTGGCAGGCACGGCCTCCGGCATCATCTCGCTGGTGGGCTATGCGCCTGAGATCTTCCTCTACACGGTCAGCGGCAACATGGTGGACAACGCCGAGGGCCTCCAGGGCTACAAATTGTGCTTTTTGTGGATGGTCATCCTCTCCGCCGTCGGCTTTGTCTGCGCCATCGTGCTGCGGCGGCTGAACGCAAAAGCCATCCAGCAGGCAAAAGTGGAAGGGGCGCCGGTCTGAGGCCGGGCACAGCAAAACAGGAGGCGAGACCATGTCAGAGCGATTGCTCAGCTCCGTCAACAGCGATTATAACAACGACCTGCACAACTGGGCCGAGATCGAGCGCCAGGTGACCAACATCGCCTGGGCGGGCTTTACCCATACCCAGTGGATCCACGACTGGGAGGGGGAGTATCTCTACAGTGCCAGCGAGATGTTCCAGGTGCGCGACCTGCTGCGCAGCGTGGGGGTGAAAGCGCACAGCATCCACGCGTCCGAGGGCGGCCGCCGCACCATCCGAGTGAACGGCAGGCCGGTGTTCCGCAACCGCACCCGCCTTGCGGATATCCGCAAGGACTATACCTCCGTCAACGAGTATACCCGCCTTGCGGGCGTGGACCTGCTGAAGAACCGGGTGGACCTGTGCAGCCATATCGGGGCCTCGGTGATGGTGCTGCACATGCAGCTGCCCTATGAAATGTTCGAGAAGAACCCCGCGGACAAAGAGGAGTATTACCGCCAGGTCTGCAAATCTTTTGATGAGCTGCGGGATTACGCCAAGGCCGCCGGGGTGCGTGTGGCGCTGGAAAATCTGATCTGCACGCCGCCCTGCCATCAGGAGGAGGAGTTTGAGCGGATGTTCGACCGCTATGACGAGGAGTTCCTCGGCTTCTGCTTTGACTCCGGCCACGGCAGCCTGATGTGCCGGGACAATTACTATTACTTCCTGGAAAAATATTATAAGCGCATGTACGCCACCCACCTGCAGGACAATGATTCGATCAGCGAAGAGCTGGCGGGGGACGACAGCGAGGTGCTGCTGCATGACAAGCACCGGCCTCCCTTTACCGGCGTGCTGGACTGGGAGAAGATCGCGGATTATGCGGCAAAGGCGCCGCTGCAGCTGCCCGCGGATTTTGAGGTGGGCATTTACGGCAGCACCCCGGAAGAAGAGATGGAAGGTCTGAGGGACTGCCGCGAAAAAGCGGAGCGGTTTTACCGCATGGTGCAGCAGCGCCGGGAAGCTTAAAGCGCTGTTTTTCCCGCGGCGGCAGAAAAAATTCAAACTGCAGGCGCGCCCGCAGAGGGCGTGTCCAGGCGGGGGCCCGGCTTTGCGGTCGGGCCCCCGCCGCGCTGTGTCCCGCTGCTATGGTCTCCCCACACGGTGATCTCCCCGCGCTGTGGGCCTGTCCGCAGCCTTTTCTCCGGGGACAGGAAAGGTGAAAAAAGTTTGCCCTTTTGCCGGAGGGCTGCCGTCGTCCGCCCGGCGCCGCTGTCCGGCCCGCGGCAGGCGCTTTGGTCCAGGGGCGGACCGTCGGGGGCGGAGGTGCTTTTTTCAAAAATGCAACTTTACGAAAGCCGCGGCCCTGTGCTATACTCAAGAGTAGTACAGAACAGGCCCGGCGCACAGGGAAAAGACGCGGCCGGAAATGCTGCGCAAAGGGGAACGGGGCGTTTGCGGCCGCGCCGCCCGCCGCAGCCATGGCCGCCGTCCCAAGCGACGCCGGGGCCAGGGGAGAATAAAAATGAGCAAAGTCAGCATTTATGTGGAAAATATGTTTGCCGGGCTGCCGCACACCCGCCAGGCAGCGGCACAGAAAACGGAGACCCGGCAGCGGCTGGAGGCGCGTTATGCGGCGCTGCTGGCGGAGGGAAAAAACGAAGATGAGGCGCTGGGCATCGTGGTGGCGGAAAACGACGATCTGAATGATCTGCGGGCAAAGCTGGGCGTCCGGCGCGGAGATGCGGCAAAGGAGACGCTGCTGGCGGAGTACGAAGCGTTCACCCGGCGCTTTGCGGGCGGCATTTCCATCGGCGTGGTGCTCTGCCTGCTGGCGGTGGCCGCGCTGATCGTGCTGTCGGGCCTGATGCAGCCCGGCTCCAGCCTGCCGGGCGCGCTGTTTTTTGTGCTGGCGGCAGCCGGTATCGGCATCTTTGTCTTTTACGGGATCAAAAACGGGCACTACCTCGAGCGCCTGCAGGCCGCGGGCTGTGAGCCGGAGCCGCTCACCCTGCAGCGGCGCAAGCGGCTGTGCGACCGCATCAGCAGCGCCATCATGGCGGCGGCCGCAGTGGTATTCGTTTCCATGGGGGTCGCGGGCCTCTGGCATCCGGGCTGGGTGGCGCTGCCCATCGGCGGCGTCCTGTGCGCGGTGGTCTGGCTGATTTTGGACGGCGGCCGCGGGGACAGCGGGGACAACGACAAAAAGTGATCGCCGGGGCCCTGAGGCCCGGGTGCGGAACAGACGAACGGACAGGGCCGGCGCGCGGCAGTTGTGCGCGCCGGCCCTGCTTTTTTATGGCCGCGTCCCTGCACGGCAATGCAGCGGGAAGCACGCCGCGCGCAGAGAACGCTGCCCCGTCTTCACCTTTTTGCCGCCGCTGTGCCCGCCGGCGGCCGGGAGATGTTTCACCGGCCGCCTGCAGCGGCGCAGGGGATTTTTTATCTTCTCCCGGCCCCCGTGGCACACGGGACCGGGAGAGGATCTTTGGAGCGGGCAGGCCGGTGAAGCGCGCACCGGCGCGGCAGGAGCCGCCGTTCCTCATCTAAGGGAAAGGAGACAGTGCGCAGGAAACAAAAAATATCCCGCGGCAAAGCCGGGGGGTTCACAGGCGGGCGAAACCTGGGAACACAGGATACGCGTTGCGCTGGTACGGTCCGCCGGTTGCAAGGGTGCGTCTGCTTGCCGCCCGCAAACGGGCTTATTAAAGAATCCCCATTATCTGCTGCGCGCCTGTCTGCTCTTCTTTATGCCTGCGCCGTACCCCTTTTTCTATTTTTTTTGCTTTTTCCCCGCTGCACCTGCACATAATCTCCCCGACACCAGAATGCTGGTTTCCTTATGCGATAACTTGTTTAGGTCCTCCATTGGCTGACTCCCACTTTTGTTTTTTTGAGCAGTTGACAGACCGCATTTCTGTTTTTGCAAGGGGAGTCTCCTGTCTGCACGATCGCCATGAGGTTTTTTTGGACCACCCGCCTGTGAGTAGTTTTCTCTATACAAAAAGACCGCTGTGTCGATGTTGTCGACACAGCGGTCTTTTGCGCGATACTGACGAAAAAGTCGCCTGCGCGGAATCGGGTGGAAGCGCAGCCAGCGGCGAGGCCCCAGAGCGGGAGGCGCTTACCCGCTGCGCAGAGCGGGGCGGCGAAGCTGTGCCGCGGCTGCGGAAGCTGTCATTCGTCCCCGGGGCTTTCCTCTGAGGCACCGTCCGCCTCCTCTGCCGGGGCGTCCGCTGTGCGGGCACGGGACAGGGCGCTTTCCAGCCCGCGGCGGCAGCGCCGCGTGTGGGTGATGGCCAGATAAAGCAGGGTCATGATCACCGCAGCGGCCACGGTATCGGACAGGTAATGCCGCCCCATGATGAGCCGTGAGAGCGCGGTGAGCGCGATGTACCCGTAACAGCCGGCGGTGAGGGCAAGTTCCTTGCCTTTCCACCAGTCAAACAGGGCGGGCAGGGCCAGCAGCACCAGCACGCCGCAGGCGGCGGCCGTGTGCCCGGAGGGGAAACTGGTGTTGCCCGCCACCGCGCCCCAGCGGTACCAGGGGGTAAAGGCGGAAAAATCACCCGCAGCAGCCATGTCGTCGAACCGCATGCGGCTCCACAGCATTTTCAGCAGATTGATGACCACATTGTCGGCCAGACAGAGCACGATACCCAGCTTGGCCAGAAAGTCGAGCCGGATTAGCGCGGCCCGGCTGCAGCGGCTGGCCAGGCTGATGGCCGCCACGGTGGCCGCGAAAGTCAGCACCACCGCCCCCAGCGTGAGCGCCGTGCCGGACAGCGGCAGCAGGCCGCGCCGGGCCAGATTGGGCAGCGACTGGGTGAACAGCACATAGAAAACCGCGATCACCAACACCTCTCCCAGCACGTGGCGCGAGGGATTGTCCCGATAGAGAAAGGTCCATACCGCGCCGAGCAGCACAAAGGGCAGGTAGAGCGGCCAGTAGCAGAACGCCTCCAGCACGATGCCAAAGGGGTTGTGAGGGGCATAAAGCGCCTGGTCGATGGCGAGGTCATAAAAAGCCGCCGCAGCCAGCAGCAGTGCGGCAGCCAGACCGAGTGCCGCCAACAGAAATTTTTGATTTTTTTTCAAATTCACTTGTGTGTCAAACCCTTTCGGGGCCAGCAGCCCAGCATACGGAGGTGCTTTTCAGCCGCCCTTCTCCGCGCCTGCGCGCAGAGGGAAAGGCGGACCCCCGGCAGGACACAGTGTACCACATTTTTATGCGGGTGTCGAGAAATGGCTTTCCTACCCGGCAGCCCCGCCGCGGAAAAAGGCCGCTCCGGACAGATCATGGGCGGTCCCCACACTGCAGGCATCTTCCCGCCGGACGGCCTGCCTGCCGCCAGGCCGTCCGGCGGGCAAAGAACGCAGATATCCGGGGGCCCGGCAAGGGGGACAGATTAGCGTGGCAGGGAGGACAGCATGTGCAGGCTGCCGCTCGTTTGCCGCGGTGTCCGGGCGCGCCGTGAAAAAGGCAGTCCGGGCCCGCGGACGGGCGCGGCGCGGCGGTGAAAACGCCTTTTTCAGCGAAGTGGGGGCGGCGGGGACTGCCCTGGAAATGCGGGTCAAACGAACAGGGGCGGCGGGAGAAGCTCTCCCGCCGCCCCTGCATCCCCGCCCGGCGTGGGGGCGGGGAGGGAAAAGTCAGAATACCGCGATCACGGTGCCCTCGTAGGTCTCTTCGATATACGCCTTTACCTCGGGGCTGGTCATGGCCTCGATCAGCGCTTTCAGCTCGGGGCGCTCGTCTCCCTCCCGGATGGCCAGTACATTGGGATAGGTCTGGGCCGCCTCGCTGTCCGCACCCTCCTTGGCAATGGCGGTGCCGGCGATGCCCGCGCCCAGGGCATAGTTGCCGTTGGCGATGCCCAGGTCCACGTCGGCCAGCAGGTTGGGGATCTGGGCCGCCACCACCTCTTCAAACTTCAGGTTTTTGGGGTTCTCGACCACATCGTTCGGGGTGGCCTCCAGGCCGACCCCCTCTTTGAGGGTGATCAGTCCCTGGGCGGCAAGCAGCTGCAGGGCCCTGGCCTCGTTGGTGGTGTCGTTGGGGATGGCGATCGAAGCGCCGTCAGCAAGGACGTCCAGCGAGGCCGTTTTGCCCGGATAGAGGGCCATCGTCTCAAAATGGACCTCTGCGCCCACTGCCAGATGCGTGCCGTTTTCCTCGTTGAAGTTCTCAAGATACGGGGTGTGCTGGAAGTAGTTGGCGTCCAGCTCGCCGGCCTCCAGGGCGGTGTTGGGGATGATGTAGTCGTCAAACTCCCGCACCACCAGCTCGATGCCCTGCGCGGCCAGCAGCGGCGCGATCACATCGTTCAAGATCTGGGCGTGGGGAGAGGGGGAGGCGCCCACCGTCAGGGTGGCGGTGACGGCTGTGCTGGAGGCGGCCGCGGAGGATGGACCCGCGGCGGACGAACCGGCGGCGGAACTGCCCGCTGCGGAACTGCCGCTGCCGCCGCAGCCGGTGAGGGCGAGGGACAGGGCCAGTGCGGCGCTGATCAGGGGGATGAATTTCTTTTTCATGATGAGTTTCCTCTCTTTCTCTCTTCTCTTTTTTGTCGTGCGTTTTATCTTCTGCCCGCCGCAGGCAAAGGCAGGCGGGTCCCGCCCGGGGCCCCGGGCGGCGGCTGCGCTCTGCCGCGGCAGCGGCGGCGGAACAGGGGGGAGAAGCGTGGGCCCGCGCGTCCGCGGACGTTCCGCCGATCTCCTTTCTCTGCCCGCCGGTGCAGATCTGGTTTCAGGCCCGCGGGGGCCTCAAAGGCGGATGCCCGGAGCCTCTGCGCGTGTCCCGATGTGGCGAACACTTGAAAGTCCTTGCCGGGGCGCAGGCTTTCAGCCCCTTGTGGAAAGGGACCAGGCGAGCTGCGCCTGCGCTTTTTGAATGCTTTTCCCGCAGCGGAGCTTTCCGCGCGCTCCCCGTCCGGGCGTGCGCACCGGGCCCGCCGTCCTTTGGCTGAGGGCATCCGCTCCGCTGAAAGCGCCGGCCGGGCAGCGGCGTGCGCCCGCCGGTGGTTCTGGAGGAGCGCTCTGGCCGTCCGGCAGCGGCTTTGCCCGCCTGCGGGCCGAGGTTTTTCAGAGACCCGGAGCTCGCTCGCCAGGGCGCAGCGGGGGGGGGTTGCCCGCCTGCGCGCCGGGACGTTTGCCCTAAAAGCGGTTTTTCTTATCGATGCGGTTCGCGGCAAAGCCAAAGGCAAACTGGATCAGACAGACCAGCACCACCAGCAGCACCAGGGTGAACAGCATCACGTCGGACTGGTAGCGGTAGTAGCCGTAGCGGATGGCGATATCGCCCAGGCCGCCCGCGCCCACGGCGCCGGCCATGGCGGAATAACCGATGAGGGTGATGGAGGTGATGGAGAGCCCGCGCACCAGGCTGGGGATCGATTCGCCCAGCAGCACGTGCAGGATGATCTGGCCCCGGGTCGCGCCCATGCAGCGGGCGGCCTCGATGACCCCGACGTCCACCTCTTCCAGGCTCTGCTCCACCAGCCGCGCCACAAACGGGGCCGAGCCGATCACCAGCGGCACGATCGCCGCTGTGGGGCCGATGGCTTTGCCCACCACCAGCCGGGTAAAGGGGATGAGGGCTACGATGAGGATGATGAAAGGGATGCTGCGGCCGATGTTCACCACCCAGCCCAGGGCCCGGTTGAGCGGCGCGTTTTCATGGATGCCGCCCTTGCCGGTGGTGTAGAGCAGCACCCCCAGCGGCAGCCCGGCAAGATAGGCCAGCAGGGTGGAGGTGAACACCATATACAGCGTGTCAAAAAGGCCCTGAAGCAGTACGTCTTTGAGCCCGATGATCGTTTCAAGCATGTTTCAGCCCTCCCTCGGTGCCCAGCAGCAGCCGTGTGATGCTGCTTTTGGGGCGGTCGAAGATCTCGTCCGTGCGGCCGCCCTCGGCAAACTGGGCGGCGTCGATGACCGCCACTTTGTTGCAGATGGACCGCACCACGCTGATCTCGTGGGTGATGATGACGATGGTGACCCCCAGCTTCCGGTTGATGCTGCGCAGCAGCCCCAGCACCTGCCCCGTGGTGAGGGGGTCCAGGGCGCTGGTGGGCTCGTCACAGAGCAGGACCTCCGGGCGGGTGGCCAGTGCCCGGGCGATGGCCACCCGCTGCCGCTGCCCGCCCGAGAGTTGGGCCGGATAGGCGTCCGCCTTGTCCGCCAGGCCCACCAGTTCCAGCAGTTCGTCCACCCGGGCGTCGGCGTCAGCTTTTTTTGCGCCCGCCAGCCGCAGGGGAAAGGCCACGTTCTGCCGCACCGATTTCTGCATCAGCAGGTTATAGCCCTGAAAGACCACGCCGGTGCGCCGGTGCGCGTCGATCAGCGCCCTGCCGCGCAGCGCGGCCAGGTCGACGCCGTCCTGCAGGATGCGGCCGCTGGTGGGGCGCTCGAGCATCGAGAGGCAGCGCAGCAGGGTCGACTTGCCCGCCCCGCTCATGCCGATGATGCCGAAGATATCGCCGTCCTCAATGGTGAAGCTGACGTTGTGCAGCGCGGTCACCTCGCTGTCGGTGCCGGATTTAAAGACCTTGGTCAGGTTTTCGATCTGGATCATGCTCTGCGCCTCCTCAAAAGCTGTGAAAATCGCCGGGCCGCGCGGCCAAACGCCGCAAAGCCGGGGACAGGGCGGGAGCCTGCGCGTGGGACAACAAAAAGCCCCCGTCCTTGAATCGCTTCAAGGACGGGGGCTGATGCTCCCGCGGTACCACCTTGGTTCGCCCGGCGCTTGCGCCGCCCGGGCCTCTGCAGCTACTCCGGCAAATGCCATTTATAGCCTGCCACTGTAACGGGTGGGCCCGTCACGGGCTAACCTTTCGGCTCGCCCGCGCAGCTCCGAGACCATGTTCGGCGTCGTTCGCTTTGCCCTCTCGCACCAGATCGGGGGCTCTCTGTGAAAGCGGCGGATGCTTACTCTTCTCATCTGCGCCTTTGGCTGTTTGGTTGTGATTTCATTATACACCGGGGCAGGGCATTGTCAACCGGGGAAAAACAGTCAAACTTTTGCAGAAAAAACCGCGTTTTGATTGGCAAAATTGCACAAAATCAAAGCGGCTTTCAGCGTTGACCCAGGGCGGCAGCTCAGGACAGGCCGTCGATGGATGGGGTGGAAAAGCCCTCGATGTGCTCCGGCGGGGGGAACGCCGCCGGCGGGATCCGGGGCGCGGGCGTCTCGGCCAACACGCCGCTGGGCGGCGCGCTCTGCGGCGGCCAGACGGGCGCGGAAGACGCGCAGGCATCCCCCTGTTCCGCGCTGTCCTGCGGGCTGTCCGCAGGCGCGGGATCAGGGACAGGGGAGGGCGGGACGGCGTCCGTCCCGTCCTCGGGGCCCTCCGGCTGCGGGACGCTGGGCGCCGAAAGGTCGCCGTAGCCCTCGCGTAGAGGGGCGGCAGGCACAGGCGCGGGCGGCGGGGGGACGGGCGGGGCGGCAGAAAGACCGGCCGGGGCCGTCTGCGCCGCGCCGCCTGTTGCGGGGGCGCCCTTTTTGGGCAGCAGGAGCACGCGGGTATCGCACAGGCGGTCCGCCCAGGTGCGCTTTTCCCGGTCCGCCCCGGCCATCAGATAGCCGATGAAAAGCAGGCTGTTGAGAAAGCGGCCCACCGTCTCGCGGTAGATCGCGTCTTTCCAGCCCAGGTAGCCGGTGCGGGTGCAGACCACCCGCATGCGCAGCATCCTTTTGCCCGGCGTGGTGCCCAGCGCCCCCTCAAAGACGCAGAAATACAATATCACCGCCCCCGTCAGCAGCAGGTCGGCGGGAGTGTAGTGGAAAAAGACCGGCTGGCGGCCGATGCCGAAAATGCCCAGAAAAGCCAGCAGCAGACGCAGCGGGACGGAGAGCAGAAGCGCCAGCGCCAGATCGATCAAAAAGGCGGCGGCGCGCCGCCAGAACCCGGCAAAGACGGGATCAGCCTGCGTATACATACATCGGCACCCCGCTTTTGTCGGCTTCCGCAAGCTCTTTCAGCACCTGGCTGTCGCTTTTGGGCAGAATGGAGGCCACCGCGCCCAGCAGGCGGTCAAAGATGGTGGTATCCGAAAAATCAGTGTAATAGGGAGAAGCGCCCGTCTCCCGGCGAAAGGCGTCCAGCGCCTCGTCCAGCGTGGTGATCTCATCGATCAGGCCGTTTTCCAGCGCCTGCTTTGCGGTGTAGATGCGCCCGTCCGCCAGTTTGCGCACCGCCGGCTCGGACATCTCCCTGCCCTCGCAGACAATGCCTACAAACTGGTCGTAGGCCTCGTCCACCACGCTCTGGTAGATGGCGCGCTGCTCGTCGGTGAGGTCCAGGTCGCCCGCCCCCATCGACTTGTTGCGGCCGCTGGTGATATAGACCGACTCAAGGCCAAGCTTTTCATAGAGACCCTTGACGTTGGTGTAGCTCATGATGACCCCGATGGAGCCGGTGGTGGTGTTGCGGTCGGCGGAGATGTGGTCCGCCGCCATGGCGATGTAATAACCGCCGCTGGCCGCCGTGGGGCCGAAAAAGGCATGGATGGGTCGGCCGGTGGCCTCCTTGTACTCCATCAGGGCGCGGTACAGTTCGTCCGACTCGTACACCCCGCCCCCGCCGGTGTCAAAATAGAGAAAGATCCCCTTGTTGGAACGGTCGTATTGCAGATTGCGGACATAGTTCAGCGTGGCGTTGTGGTGGTAGCTGGGCTGGTTGAGCCCCAGCTCGTCGCCGCTGGTGTTCTGGATGGTGCCCACCACGCTGACGACCGCAAAGCTGTCGTAGGCGGGCAGATAACCCGCCGCCGAGGACTCTATCTCCCGCAGCACCGCTGCCGTGAAGGTGCCGAACAGCCCCACCAGCACCAGCGCTATCGCCGCGATGACGACGCCCCAGGTCTGTTTTTTCGTCACTTGCTTTCACCTCGTTCCAGCCCGCAGGCTGGAAAATTTTGTTCCATTCCCATTATACCGGGCCGCAGCCAAAAGCGCAATCGACAAAATGCAAAGGCGCGCGGCAAGCCTTGCCCGTGTGGGCGCGCAGCGGTATAATAAGAGCAAAGACAGCGCGGGCCGGTCTGTTCCGCCCCGCTCCATTTTGGCGCTTTTCAGGGACGACAGAGGAAACGGAAGACAGGCCGCGGCGAGCGGGCCTGTGGAGCGCGGGGCCGCGGGGCCGGAGCGCCGCCGGACGCCGCGCCGCGGGGCTGCCGCCGCACCGCGTTTTGGAATAGAAAACAGCATCCCGGGGCGTCGGACGCGCTTTTTGTCTGAGGCCGGGCCGCACCCGGGCTTTCCCCGCCGCCCGCGCGGCAGGGGAGGCGCTTTGAAAAAATGTCCGCAGAAAGGCCGGGGCCGCAACGCCGCCCCGGCGGAAAGAGAGGGCCGGCGCATGCGCAGGGAAGACCGGGAAGTAAAGGAGTTTGACGGCATTTTAAAGATCGTGGAGGACTGCAGGGTCTGCAGGCTGGCGCTGCAGGATGAAGAGGGGCTTTATATCGTGCCGCTGAATTTCGGCTATGAGGCGGGCGGAGGGCGGCTGACCCTCTATTTTCACAGCGCCGCGGAGGGTCGCAAGCTGCGCGCGCTGGCGGCGGACCCGCGGGTGGCCTTTGAGATGGACTGCGGCCACCGACTGCTGGAGGCAGAGCGCCCCTGCGGTTACGGCTACGCCTTTAAAAGCGTTGTGGGCTGCGGGCGGGCGTTTCTGGTGCAGGACCCGGCGGAAAAGTGCCGCGCCCTGACCCTGCTGATGCGCCACCAGACGGGGCGGGACTTTTGCTTCAGCGGCGCTGAGGCCGGGACAGTGGCGGTCATCCGGCTGGACGTGGAGCGCCTGTCGGCAAAGGTCCACCCCTGAGGGGGAGACGTTCCTGCCCCCCGCTTTTTGGCGGCGGATCCCAGTGAAAGAGAAAAAAAGCGCGTCCCTCGGCTGGTCTTGAGACCAGCTGCGGGACGCGCTTTTTCATGTCTGTTTTTGCCCGGACAGAAAAGCCCGAAGCCTTACTTTTCCTCTTCCCAGATCGGCTCTTTCAGCACCCAGCGGCCGTATTCGTCCTTATAAAAGAGGTCGGTGTTATAGAACTTGTCCAGGATGGCCCAAAACTCGCTCTCGCTGTAGCCGCAGAACGCGCAGAAATCCCGCACACAGAGCGGGTCCAGCGCGCCGTCCCGCTGCTTGATGACGGGGATGGCCTCTTCGCGGGTCATCAGCCCGTAACGGATATAGCGGGCCGTGTAATCGGTGGCGGCCGCATGGCCGAATTTCGGGTATTTGAGCCAGCTGTGCACCAGGTAAGCGCGGCTGTCGATCTGATCGAAATTCTCGGCGTGATGGGTGCGGTCCCACTCGTGCGTCAGGTCATGGAAGCCGTGTTCCCGGGCGATCTGATAGTTTTTCAGGCTGTTCCAGGGCAGAAAATAGCTCATATAGAAAGGGTCCAGCCGGTCCAGCTCCTCGGCGGAGGGGGCCTCGGTGAGGATGAGGTCGTTCTCGCTGACGCCGTAGCTGAGCAGCTCCTCCTTGGGGAACCCGACCGCAACGCCGTTTTCGATCTGCCCCTTGGCGGAATAGGTCTCCTCGTCCGCGCTGCCGCCGTACTCAAACGAGACGTTCTCGCCGTAGCAGAGGAAAGGCGTGTTGAACTTGGCCGCCATGTGCAGCGGGAACGTGTAGATCAGCCGGTCCACATACCAGGTCGGCTTGCCGTACTTTTCAAAAAACACCCGCATCAGTTTTTTCTGGGCGCGGATATTGGGTTTGCAGCTGATGATGGTACAGCCAAAAGCCTCGCTGATGTTTTTCAGGTTGTGCTTGCCCGCCTCGGTCATGGGGAAATTATCCTCCACGCTGAAGAGGATGGGGTTCATGTGCATGACCTCTTTGAGGATATACACCTGGAAATGGCTGTCCTTACCGCCCGAGACAGCCACCGCGCAGTCATAGCCGCCGGGGCCGTTGCAGCCGCGGTACTTGTCGCACATGGCCTCGAACTCTTTCCAGCGGGCGTCCCAGTCCACGTCTTTGCGGTGCTCGTAATGGCGGCAGGCAGAGCAGACGCCCTCGGCGTCAAAAGTGATGCCGGGCCGGGTGTCCGGCATGGTGCATTTTTTACAGTATTTCATCTGATTTCTCCTTACTGTCTGGATCAGGCGTTTTGGATGCGGGGAAACGCACCCGCGCTCCGCCCTTATTGTACCCCATTTTGCGGACGGCTACAAGGCAAAAACCTATTTCAGCAGGCTCAGCCACTCGTCCAGCAGTGCCAGGGTGCGGGGGGGCAGATCGCGCACCTTCCGCACCACCTTTTGGGTCAGCGCCGCCTCCGCCCGGCCGGGCGAAAAAAATTCTGCGGGCGTGACCTCCAGATAATCGCAGATCTCCAGAAACATGGCCATCGAGGGCAGCACTTTGCCGGAGGAGATGCCCTGGATATAGCTGCGGCTTTGGCCGAGATCCAGGCTCATCTTGTACTCCGACACATTTTTTTGCAGCCGCAGCTCGGTGATGCGCTGTTGGATAAAAGCGGTATCCATGCCTTTGGTCACACCCTTTCCCATCTACTATGATACCGCTTTAAAATTGTTTTATTAATTTTTAAAATCGCGAAGATTGAAGATTTTTGTTGATATTACAACTTTAAGAAGTTATAATAAAAATACAAAACATTTTTGAGAAGTATAAAGGAGGCGCGTATGCTGCTGGAGACGCTGTGGCGCCAAGTGGGGTGCCTCTACCTGTCCGATCTGAGGACGGAGCCCTATAACCGTCTGGCCCGTCTGGCGGCCCAGACGCTGCGGGCCGGGGACTTTGCCGTGCAGGAGTGGAACGACGCGGCGGAATACCTGCTGGGGCGGGGCTCGGGCGGCTATCCCAGTGCCGAAGCGGCGCAGCGCGCCCTGATCCTAAAGTAAAAAGGACCCGCCCCGGAACGGATAAAATTGAGCCAGCGGAAGCGCACCGCCGTTCCGTTTCACTCCGGACGGTTCGGGGGGGGCAAAACGGGCCCGTTTGCGGGCCAAAATTCAAAAGCAGAGGCCGCGGAAGTCCAGAAATGACTCCCACGGCCTCTGCTTTTTCTTCCGCTTCGCGCTGAACGTCCAAAGGCTGCGGCCCGCCGCAGAAACTGCGCTGGACTACAGACCAGCCAAAAAATCGCGCACAAAAGGGATCGCCGCGCCCAGAGCCACCACATCCGGCTCCTGCGCGCCCACCCGCAAAAAGTTTTCGCTTTCCGGGAAAGCGGTGCGCCGCTGGATCCGGGCAAACAGAGCGTCCAGATCCTGCTCCGTCAAAAAAGGGGCTACATGGCCGCCTAAAAGAACGGGACTGTCCAATACCATGTGCAGATTGTTGATGGCCAGCGCGAGGTAATCTAAATAGCGTTCCCAACGCGCCTGCACAGCGGCGTCCCCCCGATGCAGCGCTGTAAAAAATTCTTCCAGGGAGCCCGCCCCATCCAACAGCGCACCGGCCGAGCAATAGCATTCCATACAGCCCCGCTTACCGCAATAGCATAGCTTGCCGCCCTCTGACAGGGTCATATGCTCAAAGGCGCCGGTGCGGCCGGTGCGGCCGCTCTTAATGCCGCCGTCCATGATGATGGCGCCGCCCAGATGCTGCCCCAGCGAGAGGTACAGCGCGTCGGTCAGCGAGGGCGTGCGCCACAGCTCCAGCGCGGCGGCGCATTCCGCGTCGTGTACAAACCGGCAGGGGAAAGGCAGCAATTGCCCCAGCCGGTCTGCCGTCATGCCGGTGCAGTGCAGGATCTGCCCGTACAGTACCCGCTGGCCGTCCTCGGAGACGAGGCTTTGCAGCCCGAGGCCCGCCCCCAGGACTTGTTTCGGTTCTGCCCCGCAGGAGGCCAGCAACTCCTGCGTCAGAGAAGCAAGGGCACAGAAGTAAGCGTCCGTCTGCTCAAACGGAAGTTCTGCCGCGATCCGGCCGAAAACCTCCCCGTACAGATCCAACAGCACCACGGTCACCCGGTCGCGCAGGATCTCCGCGCCCACGGCCAACCGGGCTTGGGCGATCGCCTCGTAGGCCGCGGCTTTGCGGCCGATGGAAGAGGCCATCTGCCCCTGCCGGGAGATAAGACCGTCCTTTGTCAGGGCTGCCAGATGCTGGGTCACGGTGGGCAGGCTCATCCGCAGGGCGCCGGCGATGTC
This sequence comes from Anaerofilum hominis, assembly GCF_014287275.1. Lineage (GTDB taxonomy): Bacteria > Bacillota > Clostridia > Oscillospirales > Ruminococcaceae > Pygmaiobacter > Pygmaiobacter hominis. The sequence goes on along the minus strand of NZ_JACONZ010000001.1, from coordinate 909,264 downwards.
CTGCTTGGAGACCCGCCGCTGCCGATAGATATAACGGTAGACGTCGGCATAGTTCTTTTTGCGGATGTCGGCCAGCGAAAAGTTGTCCATCTTTCCCCGCCTTTCGGTGCCCATGTTTTATAAAATATGATTTATATTATAGCGCTTTTAATTGCCGCACACAACTGGCCGGGATCTCCTGAGGCAGAATGCACAAGAAAAAGCGCTGCTTTTTGTGGTTATGAAACTTGATTTTTACATCAGCAAAAACTATTATATAAATAAATTATATAAAATGATTTTATATAATTGCAAACATAAATGAACCGACAGAAAGGAGATCTTTTCATGGGGATCATTGAAAAAATGCGTCTGGATGGCAAAAAGATTTTTGTGACCGGGGGCGCCCGGGGCATCGGCAAAAGTGTGGCGACTGCGTTTTGTGAGGCGGGGGCGGATGTGGCCATTGTGGATGTGGACGGGGAGGCGGCGGAGCGGACGGCTGCCCAGCTGGCGGCTGAGACCGGAGCAGACACTGTCGCTTTTGGGACTGACGTGACCGACCCCGGGCAGGTGGACGCCATGATCGCCGGTTTTCTGGAAAGATACGGCAAGCTGGACGCCGCGTTTTGCAATGCGGGCATCTGCCTGAACGTCCCGGCGGAGGAGATGACGCCCGAACAATGGACCCGGGTGATCAGTATCAACCTGACCGGCGTTTTCCTGACCGCTCAGGCCGCGGGCCGGGTGATGCTGCGGCAGGGCTATGGATCCATCATCAACACCGCCTCCATGTCTGCACACATCGTCAACGTGCCCCAGCCCCAGTGCGCCTACAACGCCTCCAAGGCGGGAGTGATCCAGCTTACCAAGTCGCTGGCTGTGGAATGGGCCGGGCGCGGGGTGCGGGTCAACAGCATCAGCCCGGGCTATATCGGTACCGATCTGACCCTGTCCTCCGAGTCGCTCAAACCGCTGATCGCACAGTGGAACGCCATGGCCCCCATGGGCCGCCTGGGCAAGCCTGAGGAACTGCAGAGCATCTGCGTCTATCTGGCGGGGGACACCTCCACTTTTACCACCGGCTCCGACTTTGTGGTCGACGGCGCGTTCACTTGTTTTTGAGTGAGATAGAGAGGAAAAGACATGGAATATTTGTTGGGAACAGACATCGGGACCTCAGGCACCAAGACGATCCTGGTGGATCTTCAGGGCCGGGTGCTGGCGCAGGATCTGCAGGAGACCGACGTGCTCACGCCGCGCCCCCTGTGGGCAGAGCAGTGGCCTCAGGTCTGGCTGAAAGCAGCGGAAGCTTCGATCCGCAACACGGTGGCCAAAGCGGGGGTGAAAAAAAGCGACGTGCGGGCCATTGCCATCAGCGGGCTTTACGGCGGCTCGGGCATCCCGCTGGACGAGCGGATGGATCCTATCCGTCCCTGCATGATCTGGATGGACCGCCGCGCGCAGGAGGAGAGCGACTGGGCGCTGCACACAGTGGGGGAAGAGCGGCTGTTGCGCGTCACCCACAACGGGGCCGACCCCTATTACGGATACACCAAAATGCTTTGGATGAAGCGACATGAGCCGGAAAACTGGGAGAAGACGAAACTCTTTTTGCCGCCCAACGCCTATGTGATCTATAAATTCACCGGCTGCACGGCCATCGATTATTCTTCAGCCGGTAATATCGGGGGTATTTTTGACATGAATACCCGCACCTGGTCCGGGGAGCTGATGGAGGCTTTGGGCATTCCCCTGGCCAAGATGCCCCGGCGCCTGGTGGAGTCCACCGATGTGGTGGGAGGGCTCACCGAGGAAGCGGCGGCCAGACTGGGGCTTTGGGAGGGCATGCCGGTGGTGGCGGGCGGCGTCGACTGCGGGGCCGCGAACCTGGGCATGGGGGTGTTCGAACCCGGGGTATATGCGGCGGCTATCGGAACTTCCATGTGCGCGGCCCTGATCTCCGACAAGCCGGTCCGGGGCCGAGGGCTCATCGTCTGGCCGTACCTGTACAGGGCAAAAGAGCTCTCTTACTATTTCGCAGGCGGGGCCACGGCGGGGGCTATCGTCAAATGGTTCCGGGATAATCTGTGCCAGATGGAACGGCAAGCGGAACAAGAGGGCGGGCCCAACGCCTATCGGGTGCTGGACGAGCAGGCGTCCCGCATCCCCGCGGGCAGTGAGGGGCTGGTGGTACTGCCCTATTTCATGGGAGAGCGCAGCCCGGTGTGGGACTCAGACGCCAAGGGCACGGTGGTGGGGCTCTCACTCATCCACACCCGGGCGCATCTGTACCGGGCCTTTTTAGAGGCGGTAGCCTATTCGCTGCGGGATGCTATGGAAGCCACTGGCGAAGATCTGGGCAGCTCCATCCTGCTGGCGGGCGGAGCGGTCCGTTCCCGCCTGTGGCGGCAGATCTTTGCCGATGTGACGGGCTACCCGGTGATCTGTCCCAAAAACGACGCAGAAGCCAATATGGGGGACGCGATGCTGGCGGGCATCGGTGCGGAAGTGCTCACCTATGAGGACGTCCGCACCTGGCAGACGCTGGACGAGCCGATCATGCCCGTCCCGGAAGTCCATGCCAAGTATGACCGGTACTTTGCGGTGTACAAATCGGTGTATGGGCATCTGAAAGAGGATATGAAAGCCCTCAGCGTGCTGGAACGCTGAAAGCGGCACGAGCACAAAGGCGCCGGAGTGCTGGCCGGTGCCTTTGTGCCCGTTGTTTTCTGTGCCCATATTTCTGCTTTTTTCTTGAAAAGGCCCCCTGATGCAGGATAGTAAAGCTGCATCGGGGGGCTTTTGACGGTTTGTTCTTTGCGCTGCAAAAGCGCCTATTTTATATAGCGGGCGATCTTTTGCCGCCACACCTGCTGCTGTGCCGGGGCCACCTTTGCCTTTTGGATATAGCCGTAGATGCGGCCGGCAAAGTCGGCGAAAGGCGGGCAGATGCGCCGGAAGCGGGCGGGGTCCAGATGCAGGGCGTCCAGCGCGTGCACGCCGATGAGGGCAAAGCATTTCAGCCAGTTGAAATGCGGCCGGAAAGCCGCGTCAAAGGGGTGGTCGCGGGGCGGTTCACGGTGCACCTGCTCCAGCAGGTCCGCCATCCGCAGATAGGCGGGGCGGGCGGGGTCGTCGTCAAAATAGCCCTCGATCACCTCTTTGGGGATGGGGAACTCCGCCGCAGGCGCGCTCAGGGCGGCGGCGAACTCCTCGTAGCTGCCCACGCAGCGCCCGTCCCGGTAGATGACGGGGTCAAATTCGTGGGGGATGGGCTGGGGGCGCAGGATGCGGCAGCTTTTGCCGGCAAAATAGACTTCCGCGATCGCCGTGCTCATCCAGATGAAGATGTCGTCGGCGGCCGTGATCCACTGCTTCACCGAGTGCTCGAAGATGACGTGGAAGCCCGGCCGCTTCGCCGCCAGCGCCGCCAGGGCCGGGCTGTCCCACTCGGAAGGGTGGCGGCGGTAGACCAGCTCCACGTCGGGGTGGACTGCGAGATAGCGGTCGAACCAGTCCAGTGTGGCGGCCATGGATTCCCGGTTGACGCGGGCGAATTCGCTGAAGTCCTGGCCCGCCATGCGGGACAGCTCCGCCACCTCGTCCTCGCCCATCGAGGCGTAGCCGAAGCTGGAGATGTACAGCAGCAGCCGCTTGTCCGGGTCAAGGCCAAACTCCCGGCACAGAGCGGCGCGGTCCAGAAAATAGCCCTCGAACTCCGGCCGCAGAAAGTCCATCATCACCGCGCCGGTCACCACCGCGTTCTGCGGCGGCACCCCGTGATCGATCAGCCGCCGCCGCGTGCGCTCGCCCCAGCAGGTCTGCACACATTTGCGCGCATTGCCCGAAAAGTTGAACCAGGGCTCGGCCTCCTGGGTGTCCGAGAGCATCTGCTCCCAGTGCAGGTTGACCACCCGCTCGCAGCGGCCCACATTGTTGTAGACGTGGCTGTTGAGGCCCTCGTTGTCATAGAGGTTGCTGGCGACCAGCACCCGAGGGCGCTTCCAGGTGAAATATTTCAGCTTTTTGCGGTCCAGCAGCTGGCGGATCTCCACCGAGTAGCCCCGCCGCTCCAATTCCGCTTTCAGCAGCAGCAGGCTCTCATACTCCCGCACCACATGCTCGTACAGGATGAGAAAGTCCAGCCCCATCAGCCCACCTCCTCAAAAAGCGTGCGGGTCCACTGGGGCAGCCCGTGCACGGTGTCGATGTGAAAACCGTCAAAGAACATGCCGTCCGGGTAGGCGGGATCGTTCTGCCACTCGTAGTCCAACACCCGCGCGCCGCTGGCCGCAAGGGCTTCCAGGGCGGGGCGCATGGCCTCGTCGATGCCGAGCGGCTCGCAGACCAGCCGCCGCACGCTCTCGTCCATGGGCGGCAGCACGATGGTCAGCTCCACGCCGTTCTGTTCGCAGAATTTCGCCAGATCGAGCAGCTTTTCCAGCGCCGCGCCATTCACCGAAAAACGGCTTTGCGCCGGGGTGGCGGACAGCATGGCCCGGGCCATCTCGGCGGCGTTGGCAAGCGCGCCGTCCTCGCCGTAGACCCGCTGGGGCAGCGCCCCGCTCACCGCGCAGTTGCCGTAAAGGGTGGCCGCGTAATCGATCAGGTCCCGCCGGTAGGGCAGGGGGACGCCGTTTTCCTCGTATTCCGCGGCCGTGTGCTCGGCGGTCTCCTCGGCGTCCGGGCGGCCGGCCAGCTTGTCCCCGATCACGGTGAGGGTGTTGATGTTGTATTCCAGGTTCAGGATATAGGCCGCCGGGTTTTTGAGCTGGGTCTCGATGGTGGACATGCGGTTGGCGGTGCGGTAGCCGGCGTTCAGGGTGTAAAAGGAGAGCCCCAGCACCACCCGCTGGATCTCCGGCGCGGTTTCGTACAGATAATAGAACTCGTCGATGCTCTCCTCCAGGCTGGCGCCCCCATAGGAGACGTTGGACCAGGACGCGCCGGACACCTCGTCCACCAGCGCCATGTCGAAGTGGGCCATGCGGCTGTCGCCCAGCAGCAGGTTGGGCTGCGGGTCCAGCTGATAGGCGCGCAGCCGGGCGATCGGGGCGTTGCCGCTCGTGACGCCGCGCAGCCCGAAATAATTGTTCGGCTCAAAAGCCACGAACACCGCCAGATACAGGGCCGCCGGCAGCAGGGCCAGGGCCAGCTTTGCGATAAATTTTTTCATGGCTGCCCTCCTTAAAAGCCCGCGTAGGCAAAACTCACGGTGCCGAAGCCGCCGCTCTGCATGACGGCGCCCGCCAGGATGCAGCCGATGAGCAGATAGTAGACCGCCCAGCGCGCGGCGGGGCGCAGCTTTGCCAGCGCCAGCGAGATGTGCTGGTCCCTGTGGCGGAAGCACTGGCGCCAGTCAGCGAAAAAGGCGATGGCCAGCACCGCCGCAAGAAAGACAAAATAAGCGGCCACCATGATCGGGCGGGCATAAAAGCCGGCCTGTACCGCAGCGCTGGTATCGGCAAAAAACGCGGCCGCAGACCAGCCGGTGAACTGCCTGCCCAGATAGGAGAGCGCGTCGGTCACCGTGCCCCCGGGCAGCAGCCCGACGCGGAAGAACACGAGGCTGGCCGTCCACAGGCAGAACACCCCCGCGGTCTTGAACAGGCGCAGCGGCAGGCCGGGGCGCTTTTTCGGCTTTTTGTAAAAGCGGTGCAGCAGCTCTTCCCCCACCCGGTAAAGGGCCTGCAGCAGCCCCCACGCCACGAAAGGCAGGCTGTTGCCGTGCCAGAAACCGCTGACGAAGAACAGGATCACCAGGCTGGAGAGCATGGGCGGGTTTTCGACCCGCTTGCCCACCAGGGGCAGGCGGCTGGTCCAGCGGCCCCAGACCAGCGGCAGAAAGATATAGTCCTGCAGCCAGCTGGACAGGGAGAGGTGCCAGCGGTTCCAGAAAGCGGAAAAGTTGGTGGAAAAATAGGGGGTCTTGAAGTTGACCGGGATCTCAAGCCCCAGCAGCAGAGCGGTGCCCCGGGCCACGTCGGAGTAGCCTGCAAACTCAAAATAGAGCTGCAATGCGTAGAGCGCGGCCGCAGAGATCAGGGTCAGCCCGTGATAGGCGGCGTTGTTTTCAAAGATCTGGTTGACATACAGCCCCAGCACGTTGGCCACGGCGATCCACTTGAAAAGGCCGAACAGGATAAGGCGCAGGGCGTCGGCCCCGCGCTGGGCGTCCCAGCGGCGCGCTTCCCGCAGCTGGGGCAGCATCTGCCGCGCCCGGCAGATGGGGCCGCTGGTGATGGTGCCGAAAAAGGTGACAAAGGCCGCGTAGGCCACAAGATCGGTCTCAGGCTCCATGTCGCCCCGGGCCACGTCCACCAGATAGCTGATGGTGGCAAAGGTGTAAAAGCTGATGCCCAGCGGAAAGGCCAGCTTTGCCAGGGAGCCGCCGGCGGCGCCCAGCAGGGTGGGCATCAGGGCATTGTAGTATTTGAACACCGCCAGCACCGCCGTCACCGAGATCACCGCCAGCGCCGCAAGGCGCTTTTTCCGGGCCGCGGGGGCCGCGCCGATGCGCCGCGCCATAAAATAGGTGAACACCACGTGCAGCGCCAGCACGGCGGCGGAGAGCGGGTGCCCCCCCAGGCTGAAGCCGTAAAAAAGGCAGCTGGCCAGCAGCAGCACCGCGTTCTGCAGGCGCTTTGGCACCAGATAATAGGCCAGCGCCGCCAGAGGCAGAAACAGCGCGTAGCCTGCGGAGGAGAGGGTCATGGAAACGCTCCTTTCAGGGCGGCGGCCGGGCCGCCGGGACACTGTGATTTTGGGCAAAAACAAAGCAGACCATCCCTCCCCCTGCCCGGAGGAGAGACGAAATCTGCGAAAAATGCAGCAAAATGCCGCTGAAGTACGTTCTATTATAAAGGAAGCGCCCCGCCTTGTAAAGCGGCCGGGGCGTCCGCCCGCCCGGCTTTTTATTGATATTGGGGCCGTTTTATAGTATACTTAACTATATTTGTTGCCCTGAGCATTTTGGCAGAAAATGAAAAATAAACGCCCGCCCCCGGGCGGTAAGAGAGGGATCGCGCTATGTCTCACACTGTCATGGTCACCGGCGCCGACGGATTTATCGGCAGCCATCTCACCGAGGAGCTCGTCCGGAGCGGCGAAAGGGTGAAGGCGTTCTGTTACTATAACTCTTTCAATTCCTGCGGGTGGATCGACACCCTGCCGCCAGAGATCCGCGCCGAGATCGAGGTTTTTATGGGCGATATCCGCGACCCCAACGGGGTGCGCACCGCCATGGCCGGGCAGGAGCGCGTCTATCACCTGGCCGCCCTCATCGCCATCCCGTTCAGCTACCATTCGCCGGACAGCTATGTGGACACCAATATCAAGGGGACCCTCAACGTGCTGCAGGCGGCCCGGGACCTGGGCACCCGGCGGCTGATGATCACCTCCACCAGCGAGGTGTACGGCACCGCGCAGTACGTGCCCATCGACGAGCATCACCCCTACCAGGGCCAGAGCCCCTATTCCGCGACCAAGATCGGCGCGGACCGGCTGGCCGAAAGCTTTTACCGCAGCTTTGACCTGCCGGTATCCATCGTGCCCCCGTTCAACGCCTACGGGCCGCGCCAGTCGGCCCGGGCGGTGATCCCGACCATCATCACCCAGCTGCTGGCCGGGCGCACCGAGATCCGCCTGGGCAACCTCGCCGCCACGCGGGACTTCAACTACGTCAAGGACACCGCCGCGGGCTTTATGGCCATCGCTGACTGCGAAGAGGCCGTGGGCCAGGAGATCAATATCGCCACCGGGCGGGAGATCTCCATCGGCGAGCTGGCGGACGAGCTGATCCGTCAGATCAATCCGGCGGCCAGGGTGATCTGTGAAGAACAGCGGCTGCGCCCCGCCAAGAGCGAGGTGGAACGGCTGCTGGGGGACGCCACCAAGCTGCGCCAGATGACCGGCTGGGCGCCCCGGTATACCTTTGAAGAGGGGCTGGCGGAGACCATCGAGTTTCTGCGCAGGCATCTGGACAGCTACAAGATCGACGCCTATAATCTGTAGAAAAAACGGCGCGCGCCCCGCGGGCGCGCGGGCGGGGAGTGCGGGATGGACGGTGCGCTGCAAAAACTGAAAAGCCTGTGGGGCCGCTCCGGGGTGCGCTGGGCGCTGGGCTGTCCCGTCGTGCTGCTGTGCGGCGTGGGCGTGGTTTATTACTGGCGGGTGGCCTATGGCTTTGACGGCCTTTCGCCCTGGGTGGCCACCGCCGTGGTCTGCGGCGGTTTCGCGGCGGTCTACGCAGTGGTCTTTCTGATCGCCCATTTTGTCAGGCAGAACCTGGCGCTCAAGGCCTCGCTGCTGGTGCTGGTGGCGGGGCTGTGCTTCGTGTTCGCCAACCCGCCCCTGCAGGCGCCGGACGAAAATATGCACTTTCTGCGCGCCTATTCCATCGGCAGCGGGAATTTTATGTTTGAGCAGGACGAGGACTATCCGGACGACGTAGACCTGCTGATCCAGGATTTTCCCGGCCTGTACAGCCACCAGCTGATCGCCACCGGGCAGGCCACCATGGCCGACGGCTTTGCGCGCTACCGCGCCCATCTGCAGCAGGGGGCCGCTGCGCCCAACGCCTCCACCCTGATCCAGCAGCTGGTGCCCTATCTGGCGCAGGCGCCGGCCATCGCGCTGGCGCGGCTGTGCGGCGGCGACGCGCTGGCCTGCATGTACGCCGCGCGCGCGGGCAACCTGCTGCTGTACGCGGCGCTGTGCTATTTCGCCTTTCGGGCGGCAAAGCGGTTTTTGCCCATCCTCATCGCGCTTGCCATCTCCCCCATCGCCCTGTTTACGGCGGGGTCCTGCAGCGCCGACGGCCTGCTGCTGGGGCTGACCTGGGTCTTTATCGGGCTGTGCTTTTCCGACCGCCTGTCCCGGCCGCAGGTGGCGGTGCTGGCGGTCAGCTTCGGGCTGATGGTCTTTGCCAAATACGCCCCGGCGGCCCTGCTGCCGCTGGTGGCGCTGATCCCGCAGCCGGAGGGCCTGAAAGCAGGGCGGCACGGCGCGGCGCGCAGCCGGTGGCTGGTGGCGGGGTTCTGTGTGGCGGGGGCGGCGCTGGTGTATGTGCTGCTCACCGCCTACACCAGCTTTGCCAGCACCTACGGGGCGCTGCCCTATGCGGATACCGGCGTGCGCCCGGCCGAACAGCTGCGGTTCATCCTGTCCAACCCGCCCCGCTATCTGGCTGTCTTTCTCTATTCGCTCTACCGCGACAAGGCGAACCTGTCCATGCTGGGCAACTTTGGCTGGATGGATATGAACGTGCCCTTTGTCAGCGTTTTTTCGCCGCTGGTACTGCTTTTTTCGGCCGGGATGTCGGCGCTGGAGGGCGCGCGGGAAAAGCCGCGCACCGGCTGGGCCTGCGCCCTCACGGCGGCGCTGCTGTACGCGTTCACCTATACGGGCATGTATCTGACCAGCACGCCGGTCTCGCTGCCCGAGATCAACGGCGTGCAGAGCCGCTATCTTCTGGGCGCTTTTTTTGCGCTGCTGGTGCTGGCCGCCATGCTGCTGGGCCGCAGCATGGCGCTGGACAAGCTGCGCCCGGGAGAGCCGCAGAAGACCCCGCCCGCGTGGCGGATGCTGCATCTGGCGTTCTGCTTTGCGCTGGTCTCGGCCCTGCTGCTGTTCCAGTCCTACTACATCGGCCCCTGAGAGGGGCCGCGCCCTTTCCCGCGCCGCGGCCCGCGCTGCGGCCGGAGATCCTGACCTGCGGGAGGATAACCTGATTTGACGGCATTCATGGAGATGTTCCTTACCTTTGCTGCGCTGGCGGCGCTCAGCTTTTTTGTGGGCGCGCGCACCAGCCTGCCCTCGGGCGCGGCGCCTCTGGCCGTGCTCTGCGCCACCATGCTCTGGTACAGCCTTGCGGGCTGCTTGGACCTGCTGTTTCCGGCGGGCCTGCTGTGGTTCGCCGCGGCCCTGGCCGCTGCCGCGGCGCTTGTGCTGCGGCGCAGGGAGATCCGCTGGAAAGAGCTGCTGGGCCCCGGCATGGTCTTTTTTCTGATCGCCAGCCTGTTGGTGATCGGGCTGTTCGCCCTGCGCCGCCCCATTTTTATGGAGTGGGATGAATTCACCTTTTGGGGCATCGCGCCCAAGGTGGTCAAGTCCACCGGGCGGCTGTACACGTTCGAGCCCGGCAGCATGGTGGGGGTCACCTATGTGCCCGGGCTGGTGATGCTGGATCATGCGTTCCAGTTTCTCGGGACGGCTTTTGTGCCGTGGAAGGTGTTCGCCGCCTATGACATCCTGTTTTTTGCCATCTTCGCCGCGGCGCTGTCCATGTTCCGGCGGCGCGGCTGGCGCATGGCCGTGCCGATGGCGGTGGTGCTGACCCTGCTGCCCTATCTGCTCACCGTCTATCACCGGGGCATCTATGTGCAGCCCATTTATATGAGCGCTTACGCCGATATCCCCATGGGCCTGCTGTTCGGCGCCGGGCTGGCGGTTTATTTTGCCGCGGAAAAAAAGACCCCCGCGGTGCTGCTGACGGCGGCTCTGGCCGTGACGGCGGAGAGCATCGCCAAGGATATGGGCTTTGCCCTGTGCATGGTGGCGGCGGCGCTGATCTGCTTTGATCTGCTGTTTGTCGAAAAGGGCGGGGCCGTTTTTGCAAAGCTGCGCGGCGTGTGGGCAAAGCTGTGCTGGTGCGCGCTGACCGTGCTGCTGCCGCTGGGGGCCTTTTTCGGCTGGGCCCTGCATCTGCAGGCGGCCCTGGGGGTGAGCCGGTTCGACCTTGGCGGCAGCGAGGAAATGGGCATGGTGCAGATGGTGGTCACCGGCATCGCAGAGCTGGCCAGCCCGCAGAAAAGTGAAAAATTTGCACAGATCGCAGACGGCATGTACAAGGCGTTCTTTACCACCAAACTGACCATGCTGGGCAGCGGCTTTGCGGTGGTGCTGGTGATCCTGGCGCTGCTGGCGCTGGCCTACCTCTGCGGCAGCCGGGCGCAGAAAGCGCGCACGGCCTGGTTTGCAGCGCTTTCCATGCTGGGCTTCGCGGCGTTTTATATTTTCAATATTTTCACCTACGCCTATATCTTCAAGGGGCAGGAGGCCCTGGGCCTGAGCAACTATAACCGCTATATCTACCCCTATTACATCGGCTGGCTGCTGGCCGCCCTGGTGCTGCTGGGCAGGAGCCTGGCGGACGGGCGCGCCGAGCGGGCGGGCGGCCGCGCGCTGGCGTGGCAGGGCGCGCTCTTCGCGCTGCCCTATGCGCTGATGGCGGCCGTGCTGCTGCCGCTGCGCGGGGTCTGGGCCGCACAGGACGGGGCCTCTTACCGGCTGCAGCCGCTGCTGCTGGCCGCGGGCCTGGGGCTGACGGCTTTGCTGCTGGCCCTTTCCGCCGCGCCGCTGCGCGCGGTCTCCTTTGTGCCGCTGCTGCTGGCCGCCCTTTCCTTTCTCTGCTGCGCGCGGGTGTTTGCCCTGGTGCAGCCGCAGCTTTCGGTGGTGGACTATCCCGACGGCTATTTTGCCGGCCGGAACGAGCAGATCGCCCAGGTGGAGGGGATCAAGGCGCGCCTGGGAGAAAACGAGCGGGTCTTTTATATCTGCCAGGGGGACGACGGCAGGCGCTGGTTTATGAGTTATTACGATTTTTACCCCGAAGTGCTGTTGGATTACAGCCTGGGCGGTGCGGGGATCTCGCCGGAGAGCCGGCTGAACACGGTCTCGATCCCGCGCTTTTTCACCCGCGAGCAGGCGCAGCGGTTTCTCGCCGCAGACGTGACCCTGACGCCGGAGGTCTGGTGTGAATATCTGCAGGCCAGCGGCTGCACCGCAGTGTATCTGGAGCAGGTGGACGAGAGTTTTCAGCAGGCGTATGGAGCCCTGTTTGAGGGCGGCGCCCAGAGCGGCGGCCTCTACCGCATCCAGGGGGAGGGGCAGGGCATGCGCTTTGCGCCCATCCCGGAGGAGGTGAGCGCCCGGTGAACCGGATCAAAAAACTGGGCTGCGCCCTGGTCCGCCTGCCGCGCAGGGACAAACAGCTGGTGGCCCTCTGCTATGCCGCTTTCTTTGCCGTCAGCCTGCTGGTCTCGCTCTACAGCTTTGCCGAGGACCGGGTGCAGCGGGCGCTGGGCAATGTGACGGAGACCGAGATCAGCGCCGCTGATTTTGAGTGGACCGATCTGGAGCAGAGCCCCGGCGGCGCGCTGGTGACCACCTCCGCCGACCCGCGCATGGTGCTGCGCGACCCGCCCGTCTATGTGCGCGGGGTGCGCGTTGAAGCGCTTTTCCGCAAAAAAGACCCGGGCGAGTTCTGCATCTTTTACAAGCCGCGGCCCGGCATGGAGGACTTTGACGCCAACTACCGGGTCTGGGCGCGTGTGGAAGCGGACGGCAGCTATACCTTTGCGCTGCCGCGCGGCAAAATTTATGGCCTGCGGCTCGACCCCGGCATCTATGCCGGCATCGAGATGGAGATAACGGGCATCACCCTGAACCCGCAGCGGAGCTTTGGGTCGTACTTTGCGCCCTCCCGGCTCTGGCTGCTCTGCCAACTGGTCGCCCCGGCGCTTGCCGCCAGCGCGATCCAATGCGCGGCCGAGGCCTTTTTTGCCCTGAAAAAGGGCGGCCGCCTTTCTGGAGGGAAAGAACGATGGAAATGAAATTCATACCCCTGTCCGTCCCCAATTTTTCGGGCAATGAAAAGGAATACGTCAACGGCGCGGTCGTCAGCGAGTGGGTCTCCACCGGCGGCAGTCTGGTGGGCGAGTTTGAGCAGAAGGTGGCCGGATATGCCGGCATGCCCGCCGCAGTTGCCTGCAACAGCGGTTCCTCCGGCCTGCACCTGGCAAACCTGGTGGCGGGCGCGGGCCGCGGGGACGAAGTGCTGGCCCCGGCGCTCACCTTTATCGCGGCGGTGAACCCCATCCGCTATGTCGGGGCCGAGCCGGTGTTCATCGGCTGCGACGATTCGCTGTGCATGGACCCTGTCCTGGCCGAGCGCTTCCTCAGTGAAAACTGCGAGATGCGCGGCGGCTGCTGCTACAACCGGCGCACCGGCGCGCGGGTGCGGGCCATCGTGGTGGTCCACGTGTTCGGCAATATGGCCGACATGCCGGCTTTTCTGGCGCTGGCGAAAAAATATAATCTGGTGCTCATCGAGGACGCCACCGAGGCGCTGGGCACCCGCTACACCGGGGGCCCGCTGGCGGGCCGGATGGCCGGCACCATGGGCGACGCGGGGGTCTACAGCTTCAACGGCAACAAGATCATCACCACCGGCGCGGGCGGCATGGTGGTCTCCAACCACCCGGACTGGGCCGAGCATGCCAAATATCTCTCCACCCAGGCAAAGGACGATCAGCTGCAGTTCATCCACGGCGAGGTGGGATATAACTACCGCCTGACCAACGTGCAGGCGGCCATGGGCCTGGCCCAGATGGAGCAGCTGGAGGATTTTATCGCCCACAAGATCCAGATGCACGAGTTCTACGCCAGCCGGCTGGACGGCAAAAACGGCTACCGCGTGCTGGGCTTCCGGGACGGGGTGCGGGCCAACCGCTGGTTCTACAGCCTGTATCTGGAGGACCCGCGCCATCAGCGGGATCAGGTCATTGCCGCCCTGGCGGAGCAGAAGATCCAGACCCGGCCGGTCTGGGCGCTGATCAACGAGCAGAAGCCCTATCTCCAGTGCGAGGCCTACGGCCTGGAGAAAGCGGAGGACTACCGCGCAAAGATCGTCAACCTGCCCTGCAGCACCAACCTCACCGCGGAGGACGCGCAGCGGGTGGTGGATGTGCTGCTGGCGCTGTAGGCCCCGGCACAAACGAAAAGAAGGGGGTGGACCCTGATGAAATTGGACGAACTGCTGATCGAAGAGGACCGCACCGTGCTGGAAGCCATGCGGCGGCTGGACGAGACCGGCCACCGCATCCTGTTTGTGGCGCCGGAGGGCAGGCTGAAAGCGGTGGTGACCGACAGCGACGTGCGCCGCTATATCCTGCGGGGCGGCGCCCTGACCGGCCCGGTGCGGGAGATGGCGAACTACCGCCCCAAATCGGTCACGGTGGAGGAGCGGGGCAGCGCCCGCAGGCTGCTGCTGCAATACTCCATCGACGCGCTGCCGGTGCTGGACCGGCGCGGGGTCATCAACGACGTGATCTTTGAGGGCGACCTGGACGTGGACACCCACAAAAAGGCGGATCTGCCGGTGGTGATCATGGCGGGGGGGCTGGGCACCCGGCTGTACCCCTACACCAAGATCCTGCCCAAGCCCCTCATCCCGGTGGGGGAGCTGCCCATCGCCGAGCACATCATCAACCGGTTCAAAAATTTCGGCTGCTATGAGTTCACGCTGGTGGTCAACTACAAAAAAAGCATGATCAAGAGCTACTTCAATGATCTGGAAAAGGACTATACGGTCCACTATGCCGACGAGGACCAGCCGCTGGGCACCGGCGGCGGGCTGGCGCTGCTCAAGGGCAGGGTCACCAGCACCTTTTTTCTCACCAACTGCGACGTGCTCATCGACGCGGATTTCGGGGATATCTATGATTTCCACCGCCGGCAGGGCAACCTGATCACGGTGGTCTGCGCGTTCAAGCACATCACCATTCCCTATGGGGTGATCGAACTGGGAAGCGGGGGCGAGATCAAAAACGTCACCGAAAAGCCGGAGATGAACTTTTTGACCAACACCGGCGTCTATGTGGTGGAGCCCCGGGTCATCGACGAGCTGGAGGACGGGGTGGCCGTGGGCTTCCCCGACATCATGGAAAAATACCGCCATGCGGGCGAAAAGATCGGGGTCTACCCGGTGAGCGAGAACAGCTGGATGGATATGGGTCAGCTGGAAGAGCTGGAAAATATGCGCCGCCGCATGGAGGAGCAGAACGGCTGAGGCAGGCGGCGTGCCGCCCGGCCGAAAGAAAAACAGGGAAGAAAAGAGGCTGCCGTATGAAAACGCTCATCATCGCCGAGGCCGGGGTCAACCACAACGGGGACCTGGCGCTGGCGAAAAAGATGGCGGTCGTGGCGAAGAACGCCGGCGCCGACATCGTCAAATATCAGACCGCCGTGCCGGAACTGGTCATCAGCAAATTTGCCGAGAAAGCGGAGTACCAGAAGGTGCAGACCGGGGACCATGAGACCCAGCTGGAGATGGTGCGCCGCATCCATTTCGGGTTTGAGGCGCACCGGGAGCTGAAAGCGTACTGCGACTCCATCGGCATCCAGTACCTGTCCGCCGCTTTCGATCTGCCCAGCATCGACTTTTTGGCCTCGCTGGACCTGCCCCTCTTCAAGATCCCCTCAGGCGAGATCACCAACCTGCCCTATCTGGAGCGGGTGGCGGCCTGCCGCAAGCCGGTGCTGCTGTCCACCGGCATGAGCGAGATGGAGGAGATCGCGGCGGCCCTGAACGCCCTCAAGCTGGGCGGCGCGGGGGAGGTGACGGTGCTGCACTGCAACACCGAGTACCCCACCCCGGCCGAGGACGCCAACCTGCGGGCCCTGTTGGACATCAAAAAGCGCTTCGGCTGCCGGGTGGGCTATTCCGACCACACGTTGGGCATCGAGGCGGACGTCGCCGCCGTGGCGCTGGGCGCCGAGGTGGTGGAAAAGCACTTTACGCTGGACAAGAATATGGAGGGGCCGGACCACAAGGCCAGCCTTTCGCCCTCCGAGCTGATGGAGATGGTCTCCGCCATCCGCCGCACCGAGGCCATGCTGGGCAGCGGGCATAAGGGGGTCAGCTTTTCAGAGCGCAAAAACATCGCCATCGCGCGCAAGAGCATCGTGGCGGCGCGGGACATTGCGCCCGGAGAGACCTTTACTGAAGAAAACCTGACCGTAAAGCGGCCGGGGCAGGGCGTGTCCCCCATGCGCTGGTACGAGGTGCTCGGCAAACGCGCAAAGCGCGCGTTCGCCGAGGACGAGATGATCGAAGTATGAGCGGGGCGAAAAAACGCCGGGTCGCGGTGGTCACCGGCACCCGCGCCGAGTACGGCCTGCTGCGCCCGGTCTGTCAAAAGCTGCTGGCCAGCGACGAGCTGGAACTGGAGCTGGTGGTGACCGGCGCCCACCTGTCGGAAAAATACGGCGGCACGGTGGCGGAGATCGAGGCGGACGGCATGCCCATCGCGGCCCGCATCCCCATTTTGAACCACCCCTCTACAGACCTTGGCACCTGTTTGACCATCGGCGACGCGGTGGGGCGGTTCGCAGAGCAGTTCAGCGCCTCCCGGCCGGACTGCGTGCTGGTGCTGGGCGACCGGTACGAGATTTTTGCCGCAGCCACGGCGGCCGCGGTGCTGCGCATCCCGCTGGCGCACATCAGCGGCGGCGACGTGACGGCCGGCGCAGCGGATGAATTTTTCCGCCACTCCATCACCAAAATGGCCTCGGTGCATTTTCCCTCCTGCTCGCAGTACGCCGCCCGCATCATCCGCATGGGGGAAGAGCCCCAGCGGGTCTTTAACGTGGGCGGCCTGGGGGACGAGAACATCCGCACCATGCGCCTGCTCAGCCGCGAAGAGCTGGGACAGGCTTTCGGCTTTGATTTTACGGCGCCTTACCTGCTGGTCACCTACCATCCGGCGACGCTGGGCGGCGACCCGGCGGCGGAGGTGTCGGAGCTGCTGGACGCGCTGGACGCTTTTCCCGAAATGGGACTGATCTTTACCAAGGCGAATGCCGACGCCGGGGGCGAGGCGATCAACGCCCTGCTGGACCGCTATACCGCCTCGCGGCGCAACGCCGCGGCGTTCACCTCCATGGGCGCAAGGGGGTACCTGTCGGCCATGAATTTCTGCGCTGCGGTGGTGGGGAATTCCTCCTCCGGCGTGGTGGAGGCGCCCAGCTTCCACAAACCCACCGTCAACATCGGCGACCGGCAGAAAGGGCGGCTGCGCTGCCGCTCGATCCTGGACTGCGGCACGGCCCGGGACGAGATCGTCAAGGCCCTGCGCACGGCGCTCTCGCCCGCCTTTGGACTGCAGTGCAAAGCGGCCCGCAGCCCCTATAACGGCGGCGACACCAGCGGCATGATCGTCAGCCTGCTGGGCGCTTTTCTGGACAGCGGGCTGGCGCACCGGCCAAAGATGTTTTATGACATGCCGGCCTGCGCGGGGTGTGAAAAGGGCGAGGAGCATTAGCCGGGTCCGGAAAGGAAACAGGAGTCGAGCCATACGATTTTGGCGCAGCGCCGCCGGCTTGATCTGTATGCGATCTGTATTTTTAATGCACAAAAGGGGTTGTCTTATGGAACTGTTGATCGTCGGCCTGGGCAGCATGGGCAAACGCCGCGCCCGGCTGCTGCGCGGCCTTGAGCCGGAGGCGGGGCTTTCCGGCGTGGATTCCAATCCCGGCCGCAGGGAAGAGGCGAGGGCGCTGGGCATCCGGGTCTTCGAGAGCATCCCCGCCGCGGTGGCGGCGCGGCGCTACGACGCGGCGCTGGTCTGCACGGCCCCGCTCTCCCACGCGGCCATCATCGCGCAGCTGCTGGACGCGGGCCTGCCGGTGTTTACCGAGCTCAATCTGGTGGCGGACTGCTACCGGGAAAACATGGCGAAAGCGAAAGAAAAGGGGTTGCTGCTCTTTCTCTCCAGCACTATGCTCTACCGGGGGGAGACCCGCCATATCGCCGGGCGGGTGCGGGCGTTTGAGGGCCCGGTGAACTACCTCTACCACATCGGGCAGTATCTGCCCGACTGGCACCCGTGGGAGGATTACAAAAACTTTTTTGTGGGCGACGCGCGCACCGGCGGCTGCCGGGAGATCTTCGGCATCGAGCTGCCCTGGCTGCTGGACGCGTTCGGTCCCGTGAGGGCGGTGCAGGCCAAAGCGGACAGGCTGACCCGCCTGGATCTGCCTTACCCGGACTGCTGGTTCGTCACCCTGACCCATGAAAACGGCACCCGCGGCGTGCTGGCGGTGGATGTTGTCTGCCCCAAAGCGGTGCGCAGCTTTGAGGCGTTCGGCGAGGGGCTGCACCTGTTCTGGGAGGGCAATCCCCGGGAGCTGTACGAGTTTGACCCTGTGACAAAAGAAAAGCGCTTTGTGTCCACCTATCAGACGGTGGAGCAGGACCCGCGCTACAGCGACAACATCGTCGAAAACGCCTATGTGGACGAGCTGGCGGAGTTTCTGGCCTGTCTGCGCGGGCAGGCCACGGCCCGCTACAGCTTTGAAAAGGACCTGGCCGCCCTGGACCTGATCGAGGAGATCGAGAGGGAGGCGGGGCGATGAAAGCGCTGTTCGTGGGCCTGGGCTCCATCGGTACCCGGCACCTGAAAAACCTGCAGGCGCGCTGCGCCGCCCGCGGCATCCCTCTGCAGGCGGACGCGCTGCGCTCTTCGCCGCGCCCCCTGCCCGCCGAGACCGCGGCGCTGCTGCGACAACAATTTACAGAGAGTGATAAACTTGGCCATTATGACCTTTTGTTTATCACAAATCCCACCAACCTGCACTTTTCCGCCATCCGTGAGCTGGCCGACAAGGCGGATTGCCTGTTTATCGAAAAGCCGATCTTTGAGGACGGGCGTTATCGTCTGGAGGACGCGGGCCTGACGGGCAAAAAAGCGGTGGTGGCCGCCCCAATGCGGTACTGCGGCACCTTTCTGGCCCTGAAAGAGGAGCTGCGGGGCAGGCGGGTCTATTCGGCCCGGCTGATCTGTTCCAGCTATCTGCCCGACTGGCGTCCCGGGGTGGACTACCGCCAGGTCTATTCGGCCCGGCGGGAGATGGGCGGCGGGGTGACCATTGACCTGATCCATGAGTGGGATTATCTGGTGGATCTTTTCGGCTTCCCGCAGCAGAGCTATAACCTCAAGGGGACCTATTCGCAGCTGGAGATCGACAGCGACGATCTGTCGGTCTATATCGCCCGCTACCCCTCGCTGCTGGCGGAGATCCACCTGGACTACTTTGGCCGCACCTATCGCCGCACCGCAGAGTTTTTTGTGCAGGAGGGCACCATCACCGCGGATTTCGGCGCAGGGACCCTCACCCGCGCCGACGGCAGTGTGCTGCACTGTGAAGAGGAGGTCAACGCCCGCTATCTGCGGGAGATGGACGCCCTGCTGGACTATGCGCTGGGCGGCGAAGAAAAGAGCGCAAACCCGCCTGAGATGGCGCTGCAGGTGCTGAAGCTGACGCTGGGCGAGCGATAGCCCGGACGGCCCGGTGTAAAGGGAAAGCACTTTCCTCTTTTAAAAAAGGACCTCCTGCGGCCACAGGAGAAAATGAAACGAAAATGAGACGGGGAGGAACAGAGATGAAAAGGGTGCTGATCACAGTTTGCGGCCGTGCGGGCAGCAAGGGGTTCCGCAACAAGAACCTGAAAGTATTTTGCGGCCAGCCGCTGGTCTATTA
Source organism: Anaerofilum hominis (assembly GCF_014287275.1). GTDB lineage: Bacteria > Bacillota > Clostridia > Oscillospirales > Ruminococcaceae > Pygmaiobacter > Pygmaiobacter hominis. The sequence continues at coordinate 889,959 of NZ_JACONZ010000001.1, read as the reverse complement.
CACGCTCTCAGCGGCGGAGCTTTTCCGCCGGGCGCGGCCGGACCTCTCGGTAGAGGTGGCGCTGAATACCGATTCCCCCGAGCTGCGCGCCCTGACCGCGCAGCGCTACCCCGAGGCGGTCCCGGTCAAACGCCCGCAGGAGCTGTGCGGCGACACGGTGCCCAAGATGGCGGTCTTTCAGCAGACGCTGGCCGAGATGGAGCGGCGGGGCGGCTGCCGCTACGACTACCTGATCGATCTGGACATCACCAGCCCCATCCGCAGGGAGGGGGACGTGGCGGGCGCCTTTGCGGCCGCCGAAGCGCGGGAGGACCTGGACCTTGTCTTCAGCGTGGCCGAGGCGCGGCGCAACCCTTATTTCAATATGGTCAAAGTGGTGGGCGACCATGTGGAAAAAGTCATTGAGAGCCCCTATACCGCGCGCCAGCAGGCCCCTGCCATCTATGATCTGAACGCCAGCATTTATGTTTTTCGCCGGGATTTTCTGGCGGAAAACAGGACCGGCATCCTCTGGGACGGCAAATGCGGCATCTATGAAATGTTCGACTCCGGCATTTTGGATATCGACTCAGAGGCGGACTACCGCCTGATGGAGGTCGTCGCCCGCCATCTGTACGACACGGCGCCCGAGTTTGCCGCCGTGCGGGAGAATATCCGGGGCTGAAGCGCGCCGGTCCCGTCTGCAGATGAAAACGCCGGACGTCTGGAAAAAACTGCCGGGGCCGTTGAAAATCCGGCGCTCGACGCCCTGTCTGCAGCCGGCAGGGGCCGTGGCCCTTGCCGGGCCCGGACGGGGCATGCCGCCTTTTTCGCCCCGGCCCCGCGCGGCGGCCGTGAAAAGAGGCGGCGGCCTTTTCGGCTTTCAAACAGGCCCAAGACGGGGGGCCGGCGCAGCAGCCGCTGTGGCCGGCCGGGCCGGGCCCGCGTTTTTGCGGGGGACCTTTCGTCCCGGTGGATCTTTTCGAGCTTTTTCCCACTTTGCGGCGGGTTTCAGACAGCAAACAACAGATTTTTCCACAGCCGGCGCGTTGAAGTTTTGCCCGCCGCGGGGTATGATAAGAGCAGACGGCGGCCGCCGGAAATGGCGCTGCCGGGTGTATCAGAAAAATCGGGGCCTTTTGTCGCCCATGGAGATGATAGATTGTCCACGTATCGAGAATTTCGGGCCGAGGCCAAAAAGAAAAAACGGCGCCGCGCTTTTCAGCGCTGCTGCCTGATCCTGCTCATCGCCGTCCTGCTGGGCGGCCTGACCTGGTTCGTTGTCCAGCTTGCGGGCAGGGTCGGCACGGCGGAGAGCGCGCCGCCCGCGCCGTCTGTTTCGTCGCAGGCAGGGCAGTCCACGGCGGACGCCGGGGACCCGGCGCTGCCCTCCGGCACTGCCGCGCCGGGGTGGCAGGGGATCGGCCCCATCCAGCAGACCATCAACAATTTTCAGATCATCTCGCCGGACCGGCGCATGATCTCGCTGCCCGAGAACGGGCGGGTGGATCTGTCCTATTTTGACGACGCCACCTTTGTAGGCGATTCGATCACCACCGGCTGGAACGTTTACCGCGCCGCCGATGGGCTGCTGCCGAACGCCCGCGTGGTGGCCGAGATCAGCACCTCGCCCCCGGTGGGCGGCGTGCAGTGGGTGCACAATAAGAATGCCGCCGATGTCTACGACCCCATGCAGGCCATCGCCGACACGGTGCCCAAAAAGGTGTATGTGATGTTCGGCACCAACATGCTGGTCAACCAGAGCGAGGCCACTGAGGATAAGCTGATCAGCGATTACAGCGCTTTTATCGACGATCTGGGCACCCGCATCCCGGGCTGCGAGGTCTATATCCAGTCCATCCTCATCCCCACCGCTGCGGGCACGGCCTCCAAGCCGGGGCTGAACCCCGAGCGCATCAACCGGGTCAACGACCGGCTGGCGGCGCTGGCCTTTGAAAAGGGCTGCCACTATCTCAATGTGCAGGAATACCTTTGCCGGGACGGCGTGCTCAACTGGGACATCGCCGCCAAAGACGGCATCCACCTGAACACGGACGGCTATCGCGCCTGGCTGGACTACCTGGCCACCCACACGGCCTACAGTGCTGCAGCCAGCTATTTGGGAGGCACGCCCTATCCCGCCGCGCCGGCGCAGCAAACGCCTGCCGAAGCCCCGGCGGGGACGCCCGCCGAGACGCCGGTCCCGGAAACGTCCGGGGCCCCGGCCGCCTGAAATGAGAATTTCCGACCGCTTTCCCATCAGCCGGGAGAGCGGTTTTTTTGTCCGCCGCGCCCGGCAAAGACGGGCGCAGGCGCAGAAAACATTTTTTGCGGAGGAAAAAAAGAGCACGGAAAGAGCCCGGCTGCGTTGCCGGCCAAAGTTTCCACAAAATTTTCAAACTTTTCGCCGGGTATCCGCGTCTAGGAAGTGGTACAATTAAAACAAAACATTTTTCGGCTGGTGTCCCGGTCGTCCCGCAAAGATAGGGGCCAGGCCATAGAGATAAGATGTTTTTTATTGCGGAGCGATAAAAAATAGCCGGAGGCTATTTTTTAGTAGCCATGCGGCCTGTCCTCAGGCCGCGGCGAATCGAAATAAGATGTTTTTTATTGCGAAGCAATAAAAAATAGCCGGAGGCTATTTTTTAGTAGCCATGCGGCCTGTCCTCAGGCCGCGGCGAATCGAAATAAGATGTTTTTTATTGCGAAGCAATAAAAAATAGCCGCAAGGCTATTTTTTAGTAGCCGTGCGGCCTGTCCTCAGGCTGCGGCGAATCGAAATAAGTTGTTTTTTTGGCCAATGCCCCGGTCGTCCCGCAGAGGGCGGGGACAAGCCTTCAACGGAAGTCTTTTCGTGCGCAGCAAGAAAAACGGGATCTCCGTGCCGCGATCGCCCGGACGCGGCTGAAAAAATGGGCGCAGGCCGTCTTTTTTGCTGCTCTGCCGCAAAATGCGCAGAACGGCTTTTGCCGCGGAGGGCCTGCATTGCCCGAAGAAAAAATCGAAAACAGGGAAAAGGGGGCAGGACGGTATGGCGGACTATCGCGAACGCCGCGCAGTACAGCGGCGCAGACGGCTGCTGCGCCGGGTACGGGCCGCGGCGCTGATGCTGCTGGCGGCGGCGCTGCTGGCCGGCGGCGTCCTTGCCGCGGTCCATTTTTGGAACAATAAAGAGGCGGGCGGCGGTGCGGACAGCCTCCCGTCCTCTTCCGGCAGCGGGCAGGCGGCACTTTCCGGCCCGCAGCAGGGGGCGCAAGACACCGCGCAGACGGACGCGCTTTCCCGCTGGGAGGAGATGGCCTCCGCCGGGCGGACCATCAATAACTTTTCGCCGCTGACGCCCAGCCGCAGGCTTTACGCTTTGCCCCAAAACGGCCGGGTGGACCTGTCCTATTTTGACGACGCGGTCTTTGTGGGGGATTCCATCAGCACCGGCTGGAGCGTTTACAAGGACGCCGCCGGCATGCTGCCCAGCCCCAACGTGGTGGCGGAAAAAGGCGCGTCGCCCCCTGCAAACGGCAGCCAGTGGGCGCGCAACCAAAAATCGAGCGACCTTTACGACCCGCTGGAGGCGATCGTGGCCCTGTCGCCCAGAAAGATCTATATCATGCTGGGGGCCAACATGCTGGTGGCCGAGGGCGAGGGGGTAGAGGACAGGCTGGTGAGCAGCTACGGCATCTTTATCGATGACCTGCGCGCCCGTCTGCCGGGAGTAAAGATCTATCTGCAGTCCATCCTGCTGCCCACGGCGGAGTACAGCGCCGCGCACGCGGGCCTGACGCCTGAACGCATCGACCGGGTGAACGACCGGCTGGCCGCACTTTCCTTTGAAAAAAATTGCTATTATCTGGACCTCGAGGAATACCTGTGCAAAAATGGGGTGCGGAACTGGGACATCGCCCAGCCCGACGGGCTGCACATCAATACCGACGGCTATCGCGGCTGGCTGGAATATCTGGTCACCCACACCGCCTATGATCCCGCCAACCCCTACACCGAGGCGCCTCAGAGTTATTGAGCGGCAGGGCCCCCCGATTGACCCCTGGCCGAACTGTGTTATAATATGGAGTATTCCCGGCGTTTGCTTTCAGGAAAGTTCTGCGCCGGGCGCTGAAAGAAATGTCACGGAGTTGATATCCTTTGGATTACAGGGAGTATTACCGGGCGGATGCGAAGCGCCGCCGCCGCAGGCGCGGGTTCCAGCGCTTTTGCTTTTTTGCGCTTCTTCTGCTGTTGCTGCTGGGCCTTGCGGCCGTGATCACCTGGGTGATCGAAGCGGTGGGCGGCAAAGACGATCCCTCCGCCTCGCTGCCGGGGCAGAGCGTGTCCTCTTCCGCCGTTTCCTCACAGCCGGAGGAGAGCAGCTCCGGCGCTGTCCAGCAGGGCGCAGCCCTGCCTGAAAAGGGCCGGGTGGAGCTGTCCTACTTCACGGACGCCGCTTTTGTGGGCGACTCGATCACAGTGGGCTGGAACGATTACAAGGGCGCAGCCGCCCTGCCGGACACCAATGTGATCGCGGCCATCGGCGTCACCCCGCCGGTGAACGGCATCCAGTGGGCGGGCAGCGACGGCGCGATGTACGACCCGCTGCAGGCGGTCGCGGACGCCGCCCCGGCCAAGCTGTATCTGATGTTCGGCGCAAACAAACTGGTGGACCAGGGGGACGCGGCCGAGGATACGCTGCTGTCCAGCTATGCCTCCTTTATCGACGACCTGCGGGCAAAGCTGCCGCAGGCCAAGATCTATATCCAGTCGGTCCTGACCCCCACCGCGACGGGCACCGACGCGCACCCCGGCCTCAGCCCGGAGCGCATCGCCCGGGTGAACGGGCGGCTGCAGGCCCTGGCGGCGGAAAAGGGCTGCTATTATCTGGATCTGGAAGAGGCGCTCTGCCCGGAAGGTGTGCTCAGCGACGCTTATGCGTCGGGAGATGGGCTGCATTTGTCCAAAGAGGGCTATATGGCCTGGCTGGAATATCTGATCACCCATGCGGCATATGACCCTTCCAACCCCTATGTGGGCGGCATCGACCCAGGCCCCTGAACCACTGCGCGCGCTCCTGCGGCCGCCCCCCTTTGCGCCGCAAGGCCGGCGTACAGGGCGGACGGCAAAAATAAAAGCAACAAAGAGGCCCGGCTCTCAGCCGGGCCTCTTTGTCTTAAAATGCCTGTTCTGAATATGAAAGCGCCTGTTCCGGCGGCGGGGCGGCAGCCGCTTTTCAGGCGAGCTGGGCGATCCGGTCCTCCAGCACCTGGGTGATCAGCCGGTGCCCGGCCTCGTTGGGGTGGATGCCGTCCCCACAGAGCAGGCTGCGGTAGTCGTTGTGCGAGAGAAACGCGCCGCGCAGGTCCACGACCGGCACGTTCAGCGCCTGCGCGGTCTCTGCCGCCAAGTCGCTGTAGTGGGCCTGCCAGTCGTAGATGCGGCGCACCCCGCCCAAAAACTGCAGCAGTGCGTCTTTGGAGAGGCCGCGGGAGATCCAGTCAAAATAGCGCTGTTCATCCACCGGCGGCAGGCTGAACGCCACGGGCCGGCCGCCCGCGCGGCGCACCTGCTGCAGCAAAGCGCCGTATTCCGCGCAAAAACGCGCTGGGGGTGTGTTACAGTCATGGGGGGACAGCGGATCGGCGGCCACCTGCTGCCAGCGATAGTCGCAGTCATTGCCGCCGAACTCCACCACGGTGTAGTCGGCCCGGGCGGCGTCCTCCAGGTGCCGCTGCGCCACCCGGCTGCCCTTGGTGACCGTACAGCCAAAGCGGGAAAAATTTTCAACTGCAATGTGCCTGGCCTCAGCCACCAGCCGGGCAAAGCAGGAGCGGCTGTCCACATAGCGCTGTTTCGCTTCGTCCAGCACCACGCCGCGCGCCACGGAATCTCCAAAAATGCAGACAGACTCGATCATTTTTTATTACCTCGCATAATACAATATATAATATTATATGATGTAATTATTATTATGTCAATTAAGACGCGTTGTTATTCAAACTATTTACAATTTCCGCTGTCTCTGATAAAATAGGGCTGGACCTAAGACCAACAGAGGGAGGGGAAAGGCGTGAAAGAGGTGGAAGAGCTGAGCCGCCGCCTGTCTGAGTGGCGGCCCGCGCCCTATGACAGCCTGCCGGATCTGGACCTGTACAAGGATCAGGTGCTCAGCTATATGCAGCGCCAGCAGCTGCCCGGCGAGAGCGCGGACGAGCTGACCGGCGCCATGATCAACAATTATATCAAAAGCGGGGTGCTGCCCCGCCCGGCAGGCAAAAAATATCAGCGCCAGCATCTGGCGGCGCTCACCGCCATCTGCCAGCTCAAGCAGGTGCTCTCGGTGGCAGATGTCAGCGCGCTGCTGGCCTGCCAGCCGGACGCGTCGGACGCCGCGGCCTTTTACGGCCGCTATCTGCAGCAGCTGGACGAGGCGCTGCGCCGTGCCGCCGACACGCTGCCCGGGGCCGGGGAGGACGGCAGAGAAGCATTGGCGCGCTGCGCACTCACGCTGGCGGTGCAGAGTTATGCCGACCGCCTGGCCGCCCGCGAGCTGTTGGCCCTGCTGGAGCGCGCAGAACAGCCCGACACGGATGCGGCGCAGAGGGAAAAGACCGCCCCGGCGCCGAAGAAGTGAGACGCTGCGGCGGGAGCTGCCGCACGGACAGGGCAAGACGGTGCAAAGACGCTTTTTGAGAGGAACACGGCCCGGCAGAGCGGCGAAGCGGGCGAGCGGCCGGGGCGGACAGGCCCTGCGGCCGGCGGCGGGACAACTGCTTTTCGCCGGGCGGCCGCGGCCGGCGGGACACAAGCGGGCGGCTGTGCCGCGACCGGGAAAGTGCCGCCCGCACAGCGCCGTGCCCGGGACAAAAAATACGGCCGCCGCGCGCCGGAAAGCGCGGCCGCCCCGGTGGGATGCGGGAACCGCGCCTTTCGGGGCTCAGATGGGAGAATAGAGATGCGCGATTATGTGATCCTGACCGATTCCTCCTGCGACCTGCCCGCCGAGATGGGGCAGCAGCTGGAGGTCACCGTGCTGCCGCTCACTTTCCAGATCCAGGGCAAAGAGTACGCCAATTATCTGGACGGGCGCGAGATCGGCTTTCACGAGTTTTATGAGCTGATCCGCTCCGGGGAGCAGAGCGTCACCAGCGCCGTCAATATGGACAGCTGGATGGCGGGCATGCGCCCGCTGCTGGAAGAGGGCAAAGACCTGCTGGTGCTGGCCTTTTCCTCGGGTCTGTCCAACACCTACAACGCGGCGCAGCTGGCGGCAAAAGAGCTGAAAGGGCAGTATCCCGACCGCCGGATCTATGTGGTGGACACCCTCTCCGCCTCTCTGGGCGAGGGGCTGCTGGTCTATCTGGCGGTCGAAAAAAAGCGTCAGGGGCTTTCCCTCGAGGAGGTGCGCGACTTTGCCGAACAGACCAAGCTGCACCTCTGCCACTGGTTTACGGTGGACGACCTCAACCACCTCAAGCGCGGCGGGCGGGTCAGCCCCACCGTGGCGCTGGTGGGCACCATGCTGGGCATCAAGCCGGTCATGCACATGGACAACGAGGGCCATCTGATCAAGGTGGGCACGGCCAAAGGCCGCCCGGCCAGCCTGAAAGCGCTGGTGGACCGGATGGAAAAGCTGGCGGTGGAACCCCGCAGGCAGACCGTATTCATCAGCCACGGCGACTGCCCGGAGGACGCCGGCCGGGTGGCGGAGATGGTAAAAAAGCGGTTTGGCTGCAAGACGGTGATGCTCAACTATGTGGGCCCCGTCATCGGCGCCCATTCCGGCCCGGGCACCGTTGCGCTGTTCTTTCTGGGCAGGGAGCGGTAAAAAAAGAGAGAGAAAGGCCGCACGGCAGCAGCGCCGTGCGGCCTGTTTTTTTGCCGCGGGGCTGCGGGCCGCGCACAAAAGCTTGTCGAAAGCCGCTGCGGGATAAGAAGAGGAAAAGCAGCGCGCAGCGCCGCGGCCTGACAGGGCGGCGGCCGTCCTGTTTTTGGAAAGGAGCTCCCCGGCTTTTCCGGGCGGGCCGGGGCATCCATGTCGAAAGGCGCTGCAGCGCCGCAAAGGCGGCCCGGCGGCGGTCCCGGCAGAGGAGAAAACAGCCGCTGCAGCGGGCAGAGCCGCGCGGAGCGGCGCGCTCTGTTTCCCGAGCGGCCGGCCCCCCCGGAGCGCGCCGTTCACACCAGATCCGGCAGGCGGCAGAAGTCGCAGAGCTGGACGTAAAAAGCGGAGTAGCGGTCCAGCAGATAGTCCGCGCCGGTGCGCAGATGGGTGTCGGCGGCGTCCTTTGCCAGCGGGAGGGAGAGCGCAAAGCAGCTGCCCTCGCCGAAAACGCTTTCAACGGACAGCACGCCCCCCAGCCGCGCGGCCAGGGACTGGACAAACGCCAGGCCCAGCCCCGTGCCCGCGCCCCCGTCCCCGCCGGGGCCGGCGGAAAAGAACGGCTCACAGATGTGCGGCAGCACGTCCGGGCGGATGCCCGTGCCCTGGTCCCGTATCCGCAGCAGGGCGCGGCCGGGCAGGGCCGAGACCGACACGGCGATCTCGCCGCCGTCCTGAGAAAAACGCAGCGCGTTGTCCAGCAGCGCCCCCACCGCCAGCGACAGCAGCTCTGCCCCGCAGCTCACCGGCAGCTGGGTTTGCGGGCCTGTCCAGCGGATGGCGGGCAGGCCGGGCAGCAGCGCGCCGCGGGCGGCTTCACACAGCCCGCGCGCCACCGAGGAGAGATCGGCCGCCCGGCCGGGAAGCTGGCCGCCGGACAGCAGCGAGAGGCCGGACAGCAGGCAGACACTGTGCAGCAGCCGGTAGCAGCAGCGCTCCAGCTCCAGCAAGGGGGCAGGGTCTGCGGCGGCGTCCAGCTGCCGGGCCAGCAGCGGCAGCAGCGCAAAGGCCTCGGTGAGCGGACCGCGCAGCCGGGCGGGAAAGCCGCGCGGCAGGGCGGCGCAGCAGGGGGCGCAGAGAAAACCGTGGTAATTCCCCTCCGGGCCGGGCAGCAGCGCAAGTTCCAGCGCGCCGTCCCCCGGGCCGGGCAGCAGCAGGCTGACGCCGCGGCCGGCCCGCAGCAGCTCCCATGCGCCCGGGTGGGCGCGCAGCAGCTTCAGCGCCCCGCCCTGGCCGCAGAGCCCGGGGGCCAGCGCCTGTGCGGCGGGGTCGGCCCACAGCAGCTGCAGGCGGGGCGAAAAGATCAAGGGCGGACAGGCAAAAGCGCTGCGGGCCGCCGGTCCTTTGCTTTTGGGCGGATAAGACATCCGGGCTTCGCCGCCTTTCTTCCACAAAATAGCGGCGCGGGTGCCGCCGCCCATCCCCGGGCGGCAGGGCGGCCGGCGGGGAATGACGGCCGCTTTTCGGCAAAAAGAAAAAGGGTCCCGCCGCGCGCCGCGGGGCACGGGGCCCAGTCGTTATCCTGCCGCAAAAAAATGCCCATATCCCCGGGCCGCAAAAGAAAATATTCTGCGCTGTAAACGTTAAATTTTTGTCAACGGCCTTGTAGTTTTTTCAAAAGTAGTATAGAATAAGGTTAAATCCAAATCTTAAGGAGGATGTTGTTTATTATGGCAGTTAAAGTTGCGATTAATGGCTTTGGCCGGATCGGCCGCCTGGCGTTTCGTCAGATGTTCGAGGCCGACGGTTACGAGGTCGTCGCCATCAACGATCTGACCAGCCCCAAGATGCTGGCCCACCTGCTGAAGTATGATACCGCACAGGGCAGCTTCATGGGTCACATGGGCGAGAACAAGCACACCGTCGAGGCCGGCGAGGATTACATCGTGGTCGACGGCAAGAAGATCGTCATCTATGCGAAAGCGAATGCGGCCGAGCTGCCCTGGGGCGAGATCGGCGTGGACGTCGTGCTCGAGTGCACCGGCTTCTACACCAGCAAAGCCAAGGCGCAGGCCCACATTGAAGCCGGCGCCAAAAAGGTCGTCATCTCCGCGCCCGCGGGCAACGACCTGCCCACCATCGTTTACAGCGTCAACGAGAACACCCTCACCAAAGAGGACACCGTCATCTCCGCCGCCTCCTGCACCACCAACTGCCTGGCCCCGATGGCGGATACCCTGAACAAGGCTTATCCCATCGTTTCCGGCATCATGACCACCGTACATGCCTACACCGGCGACCAGATGATCCTGGACGGCCCGCAGCGCAAGGGCGACCTGCGCCGTGCCCGCGCCGGCGCGCAGAACATCGTGCCCAACAGCACCGGCGCCGCCAAGGCCATCGGCCTGGTCATCCCCGAGCTGAACGGCAAGCTGATCGGTTCTGCCCAGCGCGTGCCCGTGCCCACCGGCTCCACCACCATCCTCGTGGCTGTCGTCAAGGGCAAGGATGTCAGCAAAGACTCCATCAATGCCGCCATGAAAGCCGCCGCCTCCGAGAGCTTTGGCTACAACGAGGAGGAGATCGTCTCTTCCGACGTCATCGGCATGCGCTATGGCAGCCTGTTTGACGCCACCCAGACCATGGTCACCAAGATCGACGACGACACCTATCAGGTGCAGGTCGTGTCCTGGTACGACAACGAGAACAGCTACACCAGCCAGATGGTGCGCACCATCAAATATTTCGCCGAGCTGTAATCGCTTTTACAAGCGCAACTGTCTTTCGCCCCGCAGAGCCCCGCAGGCCCTGCGGGGCTTTTTGCGCGCCTGCGGCCGCGTTGGCATTGTTTACGCCGGCGAGATTTTCCCGCCCATTTTTGTTCATAATTAGATGATACACTAATAGCGGGCCGGCGGTGTGTCCACCTTTTCAGGCGGCGGAGAGCGGGGGAAAAAACTTTTCCGCGCGGCCGGGTCCGGTTTCTATCACCACAGGCAAGGGGCGGTTTCATGCATAAAAAAATGTTGCTCATCTACAATCCGGTGGCGGGCAAGGCCACGGTGCCGGGCAAGCTCTCTTTCATCATCGAGAGCTTTTCCAGCGCGGGCTTCGAGGTCACGGTGCATCCCATCCAGCCCGGCAGCGGGGCGGAGGAGGTGCTGGCCGCGCGCGGCGGCGCCTATGACCTGGTGGTCTGCTGCGGCGGGGACGGCACCCTGAACCACACGGTGAACGGCCTGATGCAGATGGAGCGCCCGCCTGTGTTCGGCTACCTGCCCAGCGGCTCCACCAACGATTTTGCGCGCTCGCTGGGGCTGCCGCAGAAGATCGAAGACGGCTGTGCCGCCATTGTGGAGGGGAGCCCTTTCTTTTACGATATCGGGGCTTTCAACGACCGCTACTTCAACTACGTGGCCGCTTTCGGCGCTTTTACCGACGTGTCCTATCTGACGGCGCAGAACGACAAGAATGCCCTGGGGCATTTGGCTTACCTGATCGAGGGCGTCAAACGGCTGCCCATCGGCCAGCACTTTCCCGCAAAAGTGGAGTGCGGCGGCGAGAGCTGGGTGGGAGACTACCTCTATGTGGCGGTGAGCAACTCCACTTCGGTGGGCGGCATCCAGCTGGGCAGGCCGGAGGAAGTCAGGCTGGACGACGGCAAATTCGAGGTGCTGCTCATCAAAGCCCCCGCCAACGTGGCCGAGACCAGCGCCATCGCCGGGAAGCTGCTCACCCGGGAGTTTGACGGCGATTTTGTGCGGCTGATCCGCACCGACAGCATCCGCTTTACCTTTACTGAAAATACCGCATGGACGCTGGACGGCGAGTTCGGCGGCGAAGTGCGGGAGGCGGATATCCGCGTCTGTCCGCGGGCGCTGGGGATTTTGAAAAAGCAGGTGTGACGGGCGCTGCGGCGGGGCCGGGAATGAAAAAACGGGACGCCGCCTTGAAAGAGCCGGGGGATAAAAGTGCTCTCCGGGAGATGCGGGCCGCGGGACCGGCCGCGGCAGCTGAAACAGCGGGAGACAGGCGCGGAGGCCGCGCCCTGTACCCGCGCGGGCCCCGTGGGAGAAAGGGCTCTCTGGTGCGCCGGACATCCCGAGAATAAAAAAAGGGAAGCTTGAAAGCTTCCCTTTTTTTATTTTTGAAAGAGGAACCGGCTGCGGCGGCCCGAAAAAGTTTCCGCTGCAGGACAGGGGAAAGCAGATCTTTCACAGAGACGCTGATGCGCGGGCAAAACACGAGCCGCACGGGCAGCGGGAATGCGGGATGCGGGCGCAGAGTGTCCGGCTGTCCCCTTGAGACGCGCTCTGCTGAAAGGGCTTTGCAGCTCACCGCTTGACCGGCCCTCCCGGCTGTGTGCCCTGATGATCGAGGGCGCAGGGAGCGGTGAAAGGAAAAACTGCTTTTGGCGGGCAGCCGGACCGCAAAGACAAGCTTTCTCCCGGACGGGAGTTGGGGGAGATGGAGGGCATCCGGCTTGTCCGAAAAAAGCGGGACAGAGGGCCAAAAGGGGGCAAGCCGCACCCGCAACTTTTAAAAGAACGCCAAGGGGGCGCTGCGGACGCCCAGAGCAGTCCGCCGGCCGGGGCGGGAAAACTCTTTACCGCCGCCGCAGCGCCGCGTAGGCGGCGGCCAGCTGTACGGCTGTGCCGGCGCACAGGGACAGGCTGTCGGCCGGCGGTACCTGTGATGCGGACGGCAGAAGCGCCAGCAGGCCCCCGGGCAGGCCCAGGTCCCATTTGCTGGCCATGACCCGGGCGGCCTCCGGCGGGGCGGAGGCGCAGAGGTGCAGCGGCCGGGCGGCGTCGGGAAGCGCAGGGAAGTCACCGCCGCCCAGACCGATCAGCGGCACCCCGCAGGAGGCGAGATAAGCCAGACAGCGGCCGGGGTCAAAAAGATGCGAAAAACCGGCGCAGACCACGGCCACCGGCGTATGGGCTAGGGCATGCAGATCGGCCGGGACCTCTGCGGTCTCCGCGCCGGGCTGTTCGGGCTCCCCCAGCAGGGGGACTGCCAGCACGGGGATGCCCGCCATGGCGGCGGCGAGCAGGGCCGATGAGACGGCGGCGGGGGCGTCCGCAGAGGAAGCGAGCAGGATGGGCAGGGAGGCGCGGCCCGCGGGCTGCGCCTGCCGTTTTTCCAGCGCGTCCAGTTCGCCGGGGTCCGCGCCGATGCGCAGTTTGCCCCCCAGTACGGCGATGACGGCGGGGACGCCGCCGGCGTCCCGCACGGCCCTGCCGGCGGCAGCCAGAGCCGCCGCCCAGCCCCCCGCCAGCGGGGCGCTGGGGAAAGCGGTCACCGGCTTGCCGCAGGCAATGGCGCGTTCCACCTCGGGCGCGACCGAAAGATAACGCATCGGATTCATTTTAAGACACCCCTTTCCGGCAGCCGCCGGCGGCTTGAGAGCAAAAAGAACGGGAAAAAAGGAGAAAAGACCTCTGCGATCATTTTAGTCAATCCCGACGCAAAAAACAAGCGGGCCAGAGATATGCGGCGGGGGGACGGCACAAAAGCGCCCGCGCGCTCTTGGCGCGCCGGGGAAAGGAGCGCCGCGGGGGAGAACGGAGGAAATCGCGAAAGGCGGAACGCTTCCGGCGGACCGGCCGGGAAAGGGTGCGCAGAAAATTCTGGGGCGCAGCGCTGTTCCGCAATCGGGGGCCCCGGGCGCCCGAAAGGGTAGGCAAAACAGGCGGACGCAGCCCTGGACAGAGCGCCTTGCGGCGCTGCCCCCCGCTGTGCGGAGCGGGTTTCGCGTTCCGGCTTCGGGCTTGAGAATTCCCTGCCGGGCGCGGAAAGGGCGCGGCGGCGCTGTTTTCTCTGCTGTGAAGCAGTGCGGGCGGAAACCGGCTGCCCCGGGTTCCGCCGTGCAGAACGGGATCGCCGGTCCATTCCCCCCAGTCCCACGGCGATCCGCCCTTTTTTCGCGCTTTCTCTCAAGTGGGGGAGGCGGGAGCGGCGCGGCGCTGACGGATGCGCCCCGGCGGAGAAAGGCGAGGCGAGCTTTCGGCCGCGGGCTTTGCGGCGGCCATGCATAAACCGGGGGCGGGGGGCCAACAATAGGGATAAACCGGGGCCGGGACGGCCCGGAAAAACGGCGCTCAGCGCAAAAAAACAGCCGTGCGGCGGGGTCGAACCCAGGGCCGGTCGCGGCGCGAAAGGAACAGAAGATGGACAAGAAAAACAAATTTTCCTCGATGTGGAAGGGCAAGGGCTTTTACATCGCGCTGGGGGTCTGTGTCTTTGCTGCGGTCATTTCCAGCGCGCTGGCCATCAACAACATGATGGGCAAACTGGAGGCGCAAAATCCCGCGGGCAGCGCCGCGGCAAGCGAGAGTGGGGTGAACGATCCGTGGGAGCAGGGAGAAGAAGTCGGCAAAACCGAGAGCAAGGTGCCCGTATTGCCGGGCTCGTCGTCACAGCAGCAGAGTGCTGCGTCATCGGGCTCTGCCTCTGGCGCTGCGCAAGAAGCGCCGCAAGAACCCGCAGATGGGCAGCCTGTGCAAGAGGGCTCATTCAGCTTGCCGGTGGACGGTAAGGTGAGCGCCGCCTACAGCGGAGACGAGCTGGTCTACAATAACACGCTCGCTGACTGGCGCACCCACAACGGCATCGACATCTCCGCCGCCGCGGGCGCGCAGGTCAAAGCGGCCATGGCCGGCACCGTAGCCAGGGTGACGGAGGACGATATGTGGGGCAATGTGGTAGAGGTCGTCAGCGGCGATCTGACGCTGCGCTACTGCGGCCTTGCAGAGGACGCGGCGGTCAAAGAGGGCGACACCGTCTCGCTGGGCCAGCAGCTGGGCCTTTTGGCCGAGGTGCCCGCTGAAGTGGCGGAGGAACCGCATCTGCATCTGGAAGTGCTGCGCGGCGAGGCCACCATCAACCCGGAAGAGATCATGAAATAATCGGCATCGGCACTGCAAAAGCCCTGAAAAGCGCGGAAGAACGCTTTTCAGGGCTTTTTGGCGTGGGCCTCCCTTGCGCGCGGGGACCGTTCCGTGGTAAAATAGCCGGGTAAGTCCTTTTTGGTGGGCAGATTCCAGCCTGTGGTACACGCGCAGAGCGGAGCGCCGCCGCTTGTGGCCGATCGCCCGGCTGCCGCTTCGGCGGCAGGGACAGGCGTCGGGATAAATTGATTTTGATGGTGCAGCCACAAAAAACAGCCGCTCATCGCTGCTGCGGCGGGAGGCGGTGCCGAAAGCCTGCCGCGGGCAGACGCTTTTCCGCTCCGCTGCGCTCCCTGCTGAAACCGGCCGCCTGGCGCCGCAGGGGGCGGGCAGGCGCGAAAAAGAGCCGGACGCGGGCATGTGGATGCCGTTTTGCTGCGCGCAGAAAATAAATAGTTTGCCTTTTTGGACGCCTCGTTGGGGCAGCGGACGGCCGGCTGAAAGCACCGGCCGGCGCGCGGGTGCGGCGGGGCCTGATTTTGATTTTTTGGAGGAACGGATTTGTTAACAGTCAGCGATGTGAGCCTGCAATTTGACGGGACCGATCTATTCAAGCATGTGGACCTGAAGTTCACCGACGGCAACTGCTACGGCATTATCGGCGCCAATGGGGCTGGCAAAAGCACCCTGCTGCGGGTGCTGTCCGGCGACCTGGAACCCACCACCGGCAGTGTGTCCATGAGCCCGGGCACCCGCATGAGCGTGCTGCAGCAGGATCACTTTAAATTTGATGAGTATTCTGTGATGGATACCGTCATCATGGGAAACCGCCGTTTATATGACGTGCGCTGTGAAAAAGACGCTCTTTACATGAAAGAGGACTTTTCAGAGGCGGACGGCGAGCGGGCGGCCGAGCTGGAGGGCGAGTTTGCCGAGCTGGGCGGCTGGGACGCGGAGACCGAGGCGGCCCAGCTGCTGAACGGGCTGGGCATCCCCACGGACCGGCACGACGCGCAGATGTCCAGCCTGGACGGCCGCGGCAAGGTAAAGGTGCTGCTGGCCCAGGCCCTGTTCGGGCAGCCCAACATCGTGCTGCTGGACGAGCCCACCAACTACCTGGACATCGAGTCCATCGACTGGCTGGAGGAGTTCCTCATCGACTATCCCTATACGGTGCTGGTGGTCAGCCACGACCGTCACTTTCTCAATGCGGTCTGTACCCACACGGTGGATATCGACTACAACCAGGTGCGCATGTACGCGGGCAACTATGATTTCTGGTATGAGTCGTCCCGGCTGATGCAGCAGCTCATCCGCAACCAGAACAAGAAAAAAGAGGAAAAGATCCGCGAACTGCAGTCCTTTATTCAGCGCTTTTCCGCCAATAAATCAAAGTCCAAACAGGCGACCAGCCGCAAAAAGGTGCTGGAGTCGATCCAGCTGGAGGAGATGCCGGCCTCCAGCCGCAAGTATCCTTTTGTGGGCTTTTCCATGGAGCGGGAGCTGGGCAAGGACATCCTGTTCGTGGAGGGCGTCTCCAAAACGGTGGATGGGGTCAAGGTGCTGGACAACGTCTCGTTCAGCGTCGGCAGGGGCGAAAAAATCGCCTTTATCGGGGACAACGAGGCGGGCCAGACAGCCCTGTTCCAGATCCTGGCCGGGGAGCTGGAGCCGGATGCGGGCAGCTTCAAGTGGGGGGTGTCCACCAGCCGCAGCTATTTTCCAAAGGACAACTCCGCCTTTTTCAACGACTGTGACCTGAACCTGGTGGAGTGGCTGCGCCAGTTCTCCACCGATACCACCGAGACCTACCTGCGCGGTTTTTTGGGGCGGATGCTTTTTTCCGGCGATGAGGTCTACAAACCGGTAAAGGTGCTCTCCGGCGGCGAAAAGGTGCGCTGCATGCTCTCCCGCATGATGCTGGGAAGCGCCAACGTGCTGCTGCTGGACCAGCCCACCAACCACCTGGACCTGGAAAGCATCACGGCGGTCAACAACGGGCTGTCCGATTTTGGCGGCAACGTCTTTTTTTCAAGCCATGATCACCAGTTCATCGACACAGTGGCTACCCGCATCATCGAACTGCGCACCGAGAGCGAGGGCGGCGGCTGTATCGACCGCGCCGGCAGCTACGATGAATTTTTAGAGTACAAGGCAAAGCTGAAAGAGCGGGAAGAATTGATCTGAAAGCGCACAAAAGGCGCGGCGGAAGCCGCGCCTTTTGTTTTGGTGGGGAGGGCAGCGTGCAGAGCGCGGCACGCAGGAAAAATAAAACCGCAGCTGCCGGTCTTTTGATCCGGCGGCCGCGGTTTTGCCGTGTACTGCATAAGGGGGCAACGCGGTGTTCAAGTGTGTTCGATCAGGCTTTCCGGTCATCGGAACGTGGCGACGATGACCCCGACAATGATGATCGCCACACCCGCCCAGCGGTTGGCGGGGACTTCTGATTCCCAGAAAGTGATATTTCATGCGGTTCCCTGTTGCGCGCTCACATATAGTGACACAGGGGGATAGATAAGAGACACAGATAACCGCAGAGGCTGCCGCCCAGAAAAAGGTAGACAAGGACAAGCGCGAAGCGATACCCACCATTCTCGGTGCACGGCGGGCAGCGCCAGAAGAGGAGGCCACAGCGCGATCAGACCTGCAAAGCCGTCTTTGAGTGCCCGCGGCCGAAGCGCTGTCCCTGGGTTAGAAGATATACACCGCAAGATAGGTCAGCGCCGAAACATCAGGAGGCCGCAGAAAAAACGGCCTGTTTCATCGGGACACAGCAGCCCTTGCGGTCCAGGAGGCGAAGCGGATAAGCTGCGCTGAGGAAATGCGCCCCAACGGAAAAAAGCCGATGAAAGGTTTTCAAATTTTAGTGTTCAGCGGCTCAAAAAAGCCAGGAAAAATTGTTGCAGTACATTGACTTGGAGAACAGCGACAAAACTGCAAATTCCTGCCCGCAGGAAACTGGAAAGTTTTTGGGAGAGCTTTTCCTGACCTAAAGCGCAAAGAAGAGTTAAGGGCAACGCACTGTGATAAAAATATCGGCCCAATAGTACGTCGACTCGGGAGGTAAGTGTTCCGAAAATCAAGACGGTTAGATTTCCGGCCACGGCTAACGCTGCAAAAAGAAAAATGACGCTGCGCCGCCCTTCCTTGGATTCCTCAAACCGTCCTTTCAGCAAACGGATTCCGTAAAGGAAAGTCGGGAAAGAGAGGGCCAGAAGTGCGAGAAATGCAAGAAAGCCGCTGGACCGCAGCAAAAGAAGAATCCAGCCGTTTGCTGCGGCTTCAGTGGGATAAAAATAAGAAGAAAGAAAAGACATCAGCCCAGGTAGAAGCCGGACAGGGGCTGCGCTGGGATTTACCAGCGGCAGTACATAGGAAAGATGTTGGGCGGTCCCGGTAAAAGCGCCATAAAGATACCAATTGTAACAGAACCACGGTATAAGGGCAAGCAAAACCGCGGCAAGGCAGGGAAAAAACAGTTTGCCCTTTCGCAGAGAAAGCAAGATGCAGAGCAGAGGGGCAAGCAGAAATAAGGCAGTGATTTTTGTAAGGCAGGAAAGCGAGATGAAAAGCACAGAGAGGATCAGGCTGCGGAAAGAACTATGGTAAAAAAGAAAATTTATCATAAAAAAGAGAGCCGCGGTGCTGAATAAAACGGCAAGAGCCTCGTTGCTGACAGTAGAAAAACGCACCAATGTCCCGGGGGTAGCCCAAAACAAGAGAAGCAGCGCCAAATCTCTTGCGGGGCGAATAGAAATCACCTGTTCCCGCTCCAGCAGGCGCAGGACACATAAAGTAAGGTACACGCATCCCCACCAAAGCAGGAAACTAAAGCCTCTTAAAAGGAAAATACGGGTCAATTTATCGGAAATAGGAAGGCATAAAAGGGAACAGACCCAATAATAGACAGGGGGCTGGACTGCCTCGTAATAAGCGGGATCTATGTTCATGTTGGGCAGATGACCAGAGGCCAGAATATAGTGTATGTTATAGTAATGTGCAGCTTCATCCACAACGGAAAAAATATCGCCGGTTGAAATATAAACGAGACAAAATGCGGAGATAAGAACAATTAAGCAGAAATAAGCGCGGGTGTCGTTCGCGGAAAAATAGCAAAGCGCCAGAAAAAGCATCGCGGCATAAAACACGGCGGTAACGGATTCTCCCCGCAAGCCGGTTCGGTAAAGAAGCAGCCCCGTGCAAAGAAGTGCAGCGGCGGCGAAAAAGCAAAGGAAAAAAGTCCAAAACTGGCTGCGTTTTGACGATGGGAACAAAGAACAACACCGCTCTCTGTAATTTTTGAATTAAGTATACCTGCCTTTGACAGATATGACAAGAGCGGCACCCCCCCTTTTGCCAACGCTTGGAAAATAAAAAAGCTTTGGCAAATTGCACCTCGCCCAGCGTCAAATCCGACAACGAAGTTTGTTAAATTTTTGCAAAATTAGACAGTTCACCAAAACTGCAACAACCTGTTTAATTTTTAACAATCCCCCTTGAAAGCGGCCCCCCATTGTGATATATTTAACATGTACCAGGAGGGGGAACGCCCCCTCCCACCCGAGAGCAACAGAGACAGGGCAGACCGGAAAAAGGTAACATCAAAAATGGAGGGAACCAATTATGTCTAAGGAAATCGTACTCGTGGGCGCCTGCCGCACCGCCATCGGCAAGATGGGCGGGGCGCTGTCCAACGTCCCCGCCGAGCAGCTCGGCGCCATCGTGATGAAAGAAGCCATGAACCGGGCCGGCATCGCCCCGGAGCAGGTTGACGAAGTGCTTTTCGGCAATGTGCTCACCGCGGCCATGGGCCAGAACCCCGCCCGCCAGGCTGCCGTCCACGCCGGCATCCCCTACAGCGTGCCCGCCCTGACCATCAACAACGTCTGCGGCAGCGGCCTGAAGACCGTCAATATGGCAGCCGCCCTGATCGAGGCCGGCGAGGCCGACGTGGTCATGGCCGGCGGCATGGAGAATATGTCCATGGCCCCCTACGCGCTGACCAAAGCCCGTTTCGGCTACCGCATGAACAACTCCACCATGGTCGACACCATGGTCAACGACGCTCTGTGGGATGCGTTCAATGATTATCACATGGGCATCACCGCCGAGAACGTGGCGGAGGAGTACGGCATCACCCGCGAGATGCAGGACGAATTTGCCGCCTGGAGCCAGCAGAAATGCGAGGCTGCCCGCAAAGCCGGCAAGTTTGACGACGAGATCGTCGGCGTGCCTGTGAAAGTGAAAAAAGAGACCGTCATCTTCAATAAGGACGAGGGCCCCCGCGACGGCGTGACCGCCGAGGGCATCGCCAAGCTGCGCCCGGCGTTCCGCGCCGACGGCAGTGTGACCGCGGCCAACGCCTCCGGCATCAACGACGGCGCCGCCGCCATCATCGTCATGAGCGCTGAGAAAGCCAAAGAGCTGGGCGTCAAGCCGATGGCCCGCTGGGTTGGCGGCACTTCCGGCGGCGTGGATCCCTCGGTCATGGGCGTGGGCCCCGCCACCTCCACCAAGAAGCTGTTTGAAAAGACCGGCCTGCGCATCAACCAGATGGACCTGATCGAGGCCAACGAGGCGTTCGCGGCCCAGAGCCTGGCTGTGGGCAAGCTGCTCAACTGGGACGCCGAAAGGGTCAACGTCAACGGCGGCGCCATCGCGCTGGGCCACCCGGTAGGCGCTTCCGGCTGCCGCATTCTGGTGACCCTGCTCTATGAAATGCAGAAGCGCGGCTCCAAATACGGCCTGGCCACCCTGTGCGTCGGCGGCGGCATGGGCGTCTCCACCATCGTCGAGGGCATCAAATAAGAACGCCTTTTGGGCGCAACCTGAAACGAGAAGGAGAGTCGTAACATGAGCTTTGTGAAAGTGGAACAGAAAGAGGGCTACGCCGTCCTCACCATCGACCGCGAAAAGGCGCTCAACGCCCTCAACAGCGAGGTGCTGGGCGACCTGGAAGCTGCGGTGGACGCGCTGGACCTGAACGCCGTGCGCGCCCTGATCATCACCGGGGCGGGCAGCAAAAGCTTTGTCGCGGGCGCGGACATCGGCGAGATGAGCGGCCTGACCAAAGCGGAGGGCGAGGCTTTCGGCAAAAAGGGCAACGACGTTTTCCGCAAGATCGAGAGCCTGCCCATCCCCGTCATCGCCGCGGTGAACGGCTTTGCGCTGGGCGGCGGCTGCGAGCTGTCCCTGGCCTGCGACATCCGCATCGCCAGCGAGAACGCCCGCTTCGGCCAGCCCGAGGTCGGCCTGGGCATCACCCCGGGCTTTGGCGGCACCCAGCGCCTGGCGCGCACCATCGGTGTGGGCAAGGCCAAAGAGCTGCTCTACACCTGCGCGCAGGTCAAGGCTCCCGAGGCGCTTTCCCTGGGCCTTGTAAACGCTGTTTATCCCATTGACGAGCTGCTGCCCGCCGCCGAGAAAATGGCCGCTGCCATTGCCGCCAACGCGCCCATTGCGGTGCGCGCCACCAAAAAGGCGGTCAACGACGGCTTGCAGGTAGGCATCGACGAGGCCATCGTCATTGAGGAAAAGCTGTTCGGCAGCTGCTTTGAGAGCGCCGACCAGAAAGAGGGCATGGCCGCTTTCCTTGAGCGCCGCCCGCACGCTCCTTACCAGAACCAATAAGAACGGACCGGCGCGGGCGGGCGACTGTCCGCGCTGGCCGTGCTTTGTCCGGCAAAGACCGCACAGGTTTTACATATGCTTTGCATTCCAGTGAGAGGGGATACCGGCGCCGCAGGCGGCAGCGCCCGGACCGGTACCGCCCAGGATCAGGATGATCAGAAAAATTAGGAGGCTGTCAACATGAAAGTTGGTATTATTGGCGCCGGCACCATGGGTTCCGGTATCGCGCAGGCTTTTGCACAGGCCGGCAACGAAGTTTGCCTTTGCGACATCAAGGCGGAGTGGGCCGAGGGCGGCAAGGCGAAGATCGCCAAAGGCCTGGCGGGCCGCGTTGCGAAAGGCAAGATGGAGCAGGCTGACGCCGACGCCATCACCGCCCGCATCAGCACCGGCACCAACGAGATCGTAAAGGACTGCGATCTGGTGGTCGAGGCGGCCCTGGAAAAGATGGACCTGAAAAAAGAGCTGTTCAAGCAGCTGGACGAGATCTGCAAGCCCGAGTGCATCCTCGCCTCCAACACCTCTTCTCTGTCCATCACCGAGATCGGCAACGGCCTGTCCCGCCCGGTCGTCGGCATGCACTTCTTCAACCCGGCCCCGGTCATGAAACTGGTCGAGGTCATCGCGGGCGAGAACACCCCCGACGAGACCGTGGCCAAGATCGTTGAGATCAGCGAGTCCATCGGCAAGACCCCCGTGCAGGTGAAAGAGGCCGCCGGCTTTGTCGTCAACCGCATCCTCATCCCGATGATCAACGAGGCCATCGGCATCTACGCCGAGGGCGTCGCCTCCGTCGAGGGCATCGACACCGCCATGAAGCTGGGCGCCAACCACCCGATGGGCCCCCTGGCCCTGGGCGACCTGGTGGGCCTGGACATCGTGCTGGCCATCATGGAAGTGCTGCAGAGCGAGACCGGCGACCCGAAATACCGTCCGCACCCGCTGCTTCGCAAGATGGTGCGCGCCGGCAAGCTGGGCCGCAAGACCGGCATCGGCTTCTACGATTACCGCAAATAAGGAAAGAAACACAGCACAAAGGACGGAGCATCTCCGCCCTTTTGTGCTTCGCTGTGACATCCGGATATTGGAGGAGAATACAAGATGGACTTTGTACTGAGCAAAGAACATGAGATGGCGCGCACCCTGTTCCGGGAGTTCGCCGAAAAGGAAGTCAAGCCCCTCGCCGCAGAGATCGACGAGACCGAGCGCTTCCCCACCGAGACCGTCGACAAGCTGAAAAAGTACGGCTTTTTGGGCATCCCGTTCCCGAAAGAAGTGGGCGGCCAGGGCTGCGACACCCTCACCTATGTGATGTGCGTGGAGGAGCTTTCCAAGGTCTGCGCCACCACCGGCGTCATCGTGTCCGCCCACACCTCGCTGGGCACGGACCCCATCAAAAAGTTCGGCACCCCGCTGCAGCAGGAAAAATATCTGAAAAAGCTGGCCTCGGGCGAGTATCTGGGCGCTTTCGGCCTCACCGAGCCGGGCGCCGGCACCGACGCTTCCGGCCAGCAGACCAAAGCGGTGCTGGACGGCGACCACTATGTGCTCAACGGCAGCAAGATCTTTATCACCAACGGCGGCCAGGCCGACACTTACATCATTTTTGCGATGACCGACAAGTCCAAGGGCACCAAGGGCATCTCGGCGTTCATCGTGGAAAAGGATTTCCCCGGCTTCTCGATCGGCAAAAAGGAGGACAAACTGGGCATCCGCGCCTCCTCCACCACCGAGCTGATCTTTGAAAACTGCATTGTGCCCAAGGAGAACCTGCTGGGCGCCGAGGGCAAGGGCTTCGGCATCGCCATGCAGACCCTGGACGGCGGCCGCATCGGCATCGCCGCGCAGGCGCTGGGCATTGCCGAGGGCGCGCTGGACGAGGCGAAAAAATACGTCAACGAGCGCAAGCAGTTCGGCCGTCCCATCTCGAAGTTCCAGAACACCCAGTTCGTCTTTGCGGATCTGGCCACCAAGGTGGAGGCCGCCAAGATGCTGGTGTACAAGGCTGCGATGGCAAAAGACACCCAGAAGCGTTTCAGCGTCGAGGCCGCGATGGCGAAGCTGTTCGCCGCCGAGACCGCGATGGAGGTCACCACCAAGGTGGTGCAGATGTTCGGCGGCTACGGCTACACCCGCGACTACCCGGTAGAGCGCATGATGCGCGATGCCAAGATCACCGAGATCTACGAGGGCACCAGCGAAGTGCAGCGCATGGTCATTGCCGGCAGTCTGCTGTAACGAGAGGGAAGGAGAGTCTATACCATGAACATCGTAGTTTGCATCAAGCAAGTTCCCGATACCAACGAGGTCAAGATCGACCCCGTGACCGGCACCCTGATCCGCGACGGCATCCCCAGCATCATGAACCCGGACGACAAGGCCGGCCTGGAGGCCGCCCTGCGCATCAAAGAGCAGAACGGCGCCCATATCGCCGTCGTCTCGATGGGCCCGCCCCAGGCGGACGCCGTGCTGCGCGAGGCTCTGGCCATGGGCGCGGACGAGGGGTACCTCATCACCGACCGCGCCTTTGGCGGCGCGGATACCTGGGCCACCTCCAGCACCATCGCCTCGGCGATCGAAAAGCTGCCCTATGACCTGATCATCACCGGCCGGCAGGCCATCGACGGCGACACCGCCCAGGTGGGCCCGCAGATCGCCGAGCATCTGGGCCTGGCGAATATCAGCTATGCCGAGGACATCAAGGTCGAGGGCGACTATGTGATCGTCAAGCGTCAGTTCGAGGACCGCTATCACGTCCTCAAGGCGAAAATGCCCTGCCTGATCACCGCTCTGTCTGAGCTCAACGAGCCGCGCTACATGACCCCGGGCGGCATCTTTGACGCCTACCGCGAGGGGGACGTCAAGACCTTTACCCGCCCCGACCTGGCCGTCTCCGACGATAATATCGGCCTCAAGGGCAGCCCCACCCGCGTCTTCAAGTCTTTTACCAAGGCGCTCAAGGCCGCCGGCACCAAGGTCCAGCTGGACCCGCAGGAGTCCGCCGACTATATCGTTGAAAAGCTCAAAGAAAAATTCATTATCTGACAGAACGCGGTGACGCGCCGCGCGCCGGCGGGCCCGTGCCCGCATCGCGCCCGGCGTGACCGGCACAATTCCGAGAAAGGAATGATCATTCAAATGAATCTTCAGGATTATAAAGGTGTATTCGTCTTTGTGCAGCAGGTCGACGGCAAGGTCACAAACGTTTCCTACGAGCTGATCGGCAAGGCGAAAGAACTGGCCGCCGACCTCGGCACCGAGGTCACCGCCGTGCTGCTGGGCCACCAGGTGGATGGCCTGTGCAAGCCGCTGGCCGAGTATGGCGCCGACCGGATCATCAAGATCGACGACAAGCTGCTGGAGACCTATATGACCGAGCCCTATGCGTACTGCATGGCTGAGACCATCAAAAAATACAAGCCCGAAGCCGTCCTGGTCGGCGCGACCGCCATCGGACGCGACGTGGGCCCCCGCATCTCCGCCCGCGTGCACACCGGCCTGACCGCCGACTGCACCGGCCTTGCCGTGGACCCGGAGAGCGGGAACCTGCAGATGACCCGCCCGGCCTTTGGCGGCAACATCATGGCGACCATCATCTGCCCGGAGCATCGTCCCCAGATGGCGACCGTGCGCCCCGGCGTGATGAAAAAACTGCCCCGCGAAGAGGGCCGCACCTGCCCCGTGGAGGAGTTTGTCCCCGCCGACCTGGACCAGCACATAAATGTGGAGATCCTCGAAGTGGTCAAGACCGCTGCTGCGAAGATGGATATCCAGGACGCGAAGATCCTGGTCTCCGGCGGCCGCGGCATGTGCAGCGCCGAGAACTTCCATCTGCTGCAGGAGCTGGCCGACGTGCTCGGCGGTACCGTGAGCTGCAGCCGCGCGGCAGTGGACGCGGGCTGGGCTGAAAAGGATATGCAGGTTGGCCAGACCGGCAAGACCGTGCGCCCGAACCTGTACATCGCCTGCGGCATTTCCGGCGCCATCCAGCATCTGGCCGGTATGGAGGATTCCGACGTGATCGTGGCCATCAACAAGGATGAGACCGCCCCGATCTTTGAAGTTGCGGACTACGGCATCGTGGGCGACGCGCTGCAGATCGTGCCGCTGCTGACCGAGGCCCTCAAGCGCGAGATCGTCGCCAAGGCCTGAGCGCGTTTTCAGCTGTGCCGCAGCGGAAGCGAAGAGGGAAACTCTCTCTTCGCAGCGCCGCAATGGCCTGGGGGAATGCACAGCATTCCCGCATGGATGCGCACTATAACTGCAGCGGAAAGGAAAGTCTTCTCGCCGCAGTGCCGCAAATGCGTGGGAGAATGCGCAGCATTCTCGCATGGATGCGTACTATAACTATAGCGAAGAGGAAAACTTTTTCGCCGCAGCGCCGCAAATGCGTGGGAGAATGCGCAGCATTCTCGCATGGATGCGTACTATAACTATAGCGAAGAGGAAAGCTCTTTCGCCGCAGCGCCGCAAATGCGTGGGAGAATGCGCAGCATTCTCGCATGGATGCGTACTATAACTATAGCGAAGAGGAAAGCTCTTTCGCCGCAGCGCCGCAATAGCCTGGGAGAATGCGCAGCATTCTCGCATGGATGCGCACTATAACTATAGCGAAGAGGAAAGCTCTTTCGCCGCAGCGCCGCAATAGCCTGGGAGAATGCGCAGCATTCTCGCATGGATGCGCACTATAACTGCAGCGGAGAGGAAAGTCTTCTCGCCGCAGCGCCGCAATGGCCTGGGAGAATGCGCAGCATTCTCGCATGGATGCGCACTATAACTATAGCGAAGAGGAAAGCTCTTTCGCATCCTAATGCCTGTCTCTCGGACAGTGTTCCGTTCCATTTTAAGCGCCGCCCCCTGTGCGAAGCACCGCGCAGAGGGCGGCGCTTTCCTGTTGCGCTGCCTGGGCGGAAAACGCCGCCCAGGCTCTGCCGGGGGAGGGAAAAGGGCTTTCGCCTCCCGTGCCCGGGGAAGCGGAAAACAAAGAGAGGTTTTATAGCGGCAGAGGGTCCGGCTGGGGGCCTGGCTCCGCGTGGGGAAAAGCGCCTGCTTGCGGGCCGGGGGCAGGCGGTGCGGCGGAAAGACGCGTTACGGGCTGCGTTTGAAGCGGCCGGGGGCACCGCGCCCACGCAGGGCTTTTCCGGCCCGATCCTGCCGGAGAAGCCTGGTTTTGAGGCGATAAAGACCGGCAGCGATGGAATGGGTGAAAACGCGGAAAAGATGAAAAGCGATGGAGCAAGATGCGTTCGTCTGCTCCCGCCCCGCGCCTCCTGCGGCCGTGAAAGAATTAAAAAGTATACAAAAATAATCTGTAAATTTGTCAAAAGATAGAAAATCATAAAAAGCGATTTCAAAACACGGAAATAAAGAGTATTATGACAATTGAGACAAAAGCGTCTGCAAAGGTGAACTTCAAACAGATGAGGTGTGGACAGGGATGAAGAAAAAAATAACCGCGCTGCTGCTGGCGGCAGCCGTCGTTGCCTCGGTATTCGCGGGCTGCGGCTCCGGCCCGGAGCCCGGCGGAGAGCCGGCTTCTGTCGGCAGCACGGCCGCAGAAAAAACTCTGGTGCTGAGTGAGCCCGGCGTTTATTCCCAGGCGAGCGAGTACAGCGACGTGGTGCTCAAGGCGGACGGCATCGTGCTGGAAAATGCGGTGATCCACGGCTCGCTTACCGTGGATAAAGCCGTGGGGGAGGGCGACGCGACCCTGCGCGGCTGCACGGTCGAGGGAGACGTTTATCTGTACGGCGGCGGGCCCAACAGCGTCCATTTTGAGGACTGCAGTTTGGGCACTGTTCTGGCGGAAAAAAAGGACCTGCGCCTGGTGCTGGACAGCGGCACACGCGCAGATGTGGTGAGCGCCCGCACCCGTGTGCGGTTTGAGATCTCCGCCGAGGTAAAGACGGTGATGGTCGAGAGCAGCGCGGCCAGCAGCGAACTGCTGCTCACCGACGAGGCCCGGGTGGACAGGGTGATGCTGAACGCCGCGGCGCAGCTGGAGCAAAACAGCCCGCTTGCAGAGCTGACCGTGAGCAAAAAAGCGGAGGGCAGCAGCTTGAACCTGACCGCTGGGGTGGAAAAGGCGGTGCTCAGGGGGAACTGCTCGCTGGAGGTAAAAGCCGGCATCGGGGAACTGGTGCTCATGGACAACGCCTCCGGCAGTGAGATCGCAGTGGCAAAAGGGGCGCAGATCGACGTCCTGGCCACCGGCGTGCCGCTGACCTTGAGTGGCGAGGGCACGGTGAAACGAGCGATCTCTGACGAAAAGGAAAAACTGGGCGGCACGCTGGCCCCTGCTGTGGTCGAAGAAAAAGAGTCCCCGGTGCTGGAGGGGAGCGGGACGGCCAGCGCCAATCTGGCCACGCCCACCAAGGCGCCGTCGGCGACGGCGGCGCCGACCCGAAAACCCGCGCCTGCGCCCACCCCCTGGAACCCGGGCGGCGCGGGCACGGCTACGGCGGTCCCCGCGGCCCCCACCGCCACCCCTGCGCCCACGGCCACGGCGAGCCCGACGCCGACCCCAACGCCGGTGCCGGTACGCGTGTGGGACGGTTCTGCCGATACCAGCTGGTATACGGGTGACGCACAGAAATATGTGTTGGAGAATGCAGAGCAACTGGCCGGCCTGGCCAGTTTGGTGAACGGCGGCAGCGATTTTGCCGGGATCACCGTCACATTGGGCGTGAATTTGGATCTGGATGGCCGGGAGTGGACGCCCATAGGCGCAAGCAGTAGGAGCGGCGGCGGATTGGCGGCGGGCAGCACCCCGTTTGCCGGGGTCTTTGACGGCAGCGGAAACACGATCGCAGGCCTGTCGATCAGCGCGACAAGCGCCGCCGATAGGGGCGTGGGCCTGTTCGGCGCGGTCGCGGGCAGCGGGGCAGAGGTAAAAGGCCTTACCCTGACCGGAGTAAAGGTGGACGTGCCCTCCAGCAAGGCGCTG
Source organism: Anaerofilum hominis (assembly GCF_014287275.1). Taxonomy (GTDB): domain Bacteria; phylum Bacillota; class Clostridia; order Oscillospirales; family Ruminococcaceae; genus Pygmaiobacter; species Pygmaiobacter hominis. The sequence continues at coordinate 861,707 of NZ_JACONZ010000001.1, read as the reverse complement.
GGGGCAGTGACGGGCCTGCTCACGGACGGGGCGGCGATCTCTGACTGTCATGTGACCGGCGGCGTGGTCTCCGGCACACAGGGGGTCGGCGGCATCGTGGGGCGCGGCCTCAAGACCGGCGTGGTGCAGAATTGTTCCAATGCCGCGGCCGTCGCGGCCTCAAGTGCCAACGCGGGCGGCATCGCGGGGGCCATGTACTACGATCAGGACCCCGCGGGCACGGCCGGGCGTTCCGCCTTTGCGGTGCGCGGCTGCGCCAACAGCGGCCCCGTGGGCGGCCAGAGCGGCGTGGGCGGCATTGTGGGCCTGTCCACCACCTGTGACATCGAGCGCTGCGCGAACAGCGGCACGGTGACGGGCAGCGGCACCAGCATCGGCGGCATTGCCGGGGAGCAGAAGTTCGGCGGCACGGTGTCCGGCTGTACCAACAGCGCGGCGGCCACGGTCACCGGCGGCTCCTATGTGGGCGGCGTTGTGGGCTGGGTCCGCTATAACGCGCCGGGCGACATCTATAACCAGACCCTCACGGTAACGGTGGAAAACTGTAAGAACCAGGCGGCGGTGACCGGCAAAAGCTGCGTGGCGGGCATTGCGGGCGACATCTACTGGAGCGCGGTCCTCACCGGCTGCGTCAACAGCGGCGCGATCACCTCTCCCGGCATGGGGGCGGGCGTTGCGGTGGAGCAAAGCCTGTCCGCGGGCGGGGCAAAGGACGACAACTATTCCGCTGCGCGCGCGAACCGCGTGGAGGTGACCGGCTGCGCCAACAGCGGCGCGGTGGCTGCGACACCCACCTCAGACCTGCTTTACATTAACAGCAGCGATGGCGGCGGCTGCACGGTGGCGGTGGACGGCGTGATCCTTGTGGACGGGGATAAGATCGTTGCCATCACGGATGGGACCGATCGTTACAGTTCGCTTGCGGAAGCTGTTGCCGGCGCGCCGGACGGCGCGACCATCAGCCTGCCGGAGGGCCGGTATGACGAGACGGTCGTCGTGGGAAAGACGCTGACGATCCGGGGCAGCGGGACGGGTAAAACCGTAATCGCGCCCTCCGCCGCCACGGCCAAAGCCTTTGTGGTGGACCGGGGCTGCACCAGCGCGGCGCAGGCCGACACGGCGCAGCCCGGCAGCCTGACGCTGGAGCATTTGTCCCTGGAGCTCCCGTCGGGCGCGCGCGGTATCCTGGTGGAAAACACCAGCAACTACACGATACGGCTGAAAGATGTGAGCGCCGCCACGGCCGACATCAATACCGTCTTTCTCTATCTGAGGGGCGAGGTCGCCGGCGGCGCGGCGCGGGTGCAGAAAGATCTTTCGGTGGAGGCGGACGGTTTCCGACTCAATGAAGACGCGGGCCTGACCATCGACAGAGTTTTTTCAGCGTTTTATTTCGGCAATCTCACGGGCGGAAGCCTGCGCCTGCAGAACTCGGATCTGCGGGGCGCCCGGTATGCGATCAACCTGCAGCAGTCTGCGGGGATGGAGGTAACGGTGGCGGCCTCGGCCGTGCAGGGCTGGACGACCCTCAACGCCATCAGCAATAACTGCACTTTTGAAGTGACCGGCAGCACCCTGACCGGCTACAACTCCATGACGGGTACCAGCAACGACTACAGCGTGCTGGTCATCGACGGGGGACAGATCATCGGGGTGGACCCGGTACAGGGGTATGTCAACACCCTGCACGTCGCAGATTCCACCCTGCGCGCCGTGCGCGCGCCCGGCTGCTGTGCGGAAAAATATCTCAGCATCCAGTACGGGTCCGCCCAAAACCAGGCCGTTTTTGAGAATGTCCGCTTTGAGGCGGAAAACGACCCGCTGAACGGGGGCAGCGGGCTCGATATCGGGCCCAGCGACCGGCTGGTGGTAAACGGCGCCGAGGTGCCCGGCGCTGCCCCGCAGTTCGTCAAGGAGGACGATGGGGACTACTGGCTGCTGAAGGTCTCCTCGGCGGCGGCAGCTTTAACGGGCGAGTGGTACGATGACGGGACCAAGGCGACCATCTCCACCGACACCGCGCTGCACATTTTGAAAACAGAGGCGGAGAGCAGAAAGGTGTGGGGCTATTTCTCCGCCGTCACAGAGGCAGCGGGACAAAAATGCGCTGTCAGCTGCGATGTGGATATCCGGGATATCGCGGCGACCGATGTCCCGGTCACCGAGATCACCTTTGTCGGAGAGAGCGGCGGCGCGGCCACGGCGGCTGTGGGGGAGACCCGGCAGTTCAGCGCTGCGGTGCAGCCGGGGAATACCACCCACCGCACCGTCGTCTGGTCCAGCAGCGATGAGGGCGTCGCCGCGGTGACGGCCGACCCGCTGGACCCGTCGCGGGCGCAGGTAACGGCGCTCGCCGCGGGGGAGACGATCCTGAGCGCCCAGGCGGGCGGCGTCACTGCCCAGATCACCCTCACGGTAAAGGCCGCGGCAAACAGTGCTCTGTTCGCCCTGCAAGAAAATACCCCGCAGGAGGATGCAAAGACGGCGGCAGAGCAGACGCCGGAGCCGGAAGCAGAAAAGCAGCCCGCGCCGGGGCAGGAAGAAGCAGATATCGCTTCTCCCACGCCGACCATCGGGCCGACGCCGGAGCCGGATTGGACGCCCGAACCCCTGCCCGGCCCGGGCACAGTGACTTCTCCCACGCCGACCATCGGGCCGACGCCGGAGCCGGATTGGACGCCCGAACCTCTGCCCAGCCCGGGCGCGGTGACTTCGACCACGCCCGCGGCAACGCCGGTGCTGAGTCCCACGCCGGACCCGGCCTGGACCCCGGGCTCGCCGCCTGTACCTGCGGCGGCAGACGGGGAAAAGACGGACGATCCCCCGCGCGCGGAGATGGGGCCGGTACCGGATTGGACGCCGGAACCGCTGCGGTAACAAAGAGGAGGGCTGGGCGCCAATGCTGCTTCGGTCCGTGAGGGCAGCCCCCGGTATGGACAAGATGCAAAGTTTTTTGCCGCGGGGCGTGCCGCCGGATGTCTCAGCGGAGGTGCCGGCCAGCTCTTCACCGGCCTTTTCGTTTCAGCGCCCGCAAACGGGCAGGCGGACACTGACGTCCGCCTCTGGTTTTCAGGGGGGCGGATCTTGCCCGTTCCCGTTTTGCCCCGCAGCCACGCAAAAGCCTTTTTTTGGAGGGCGACAGCCTCCCCGGCCGGGACCAAAGACCTTTTGGATTTGATCATAATATTGAGATAAACAGACACAGGCCCGGTGGTCGCCGGGCCTGTGTCTGTTTTGGCAGGACCTTTTCTGGGTAAAATTTTGAAAAAATGAACAAATTTGAAAGAAAAAATCCGGCAGCCGCGTTTTATAAGTGACAAGCCAATATCAGCGCCCCTGTTTTGCCGGGGGCGGAAGGGAATCTTTTATCTTGAAAACGGCCGTGCAAAAATTGAAAAACAGCCGCCGCGCGGCGCTCCTGCTCGCCCTGTGGGCCGTGGCGGTCTTTCCGCTGATGTGCCAGTTTTTTGTGGAGTGGGTGCGGCTGCAGAGTGTGGGCCGGGCCGTGGCCTATTTTGCGGGCCATCTGGGTGCGGCGCTGCTGGGCACGGTTTTTCTGGCCGCGCTGATCGCCCTGTTCGCTTTGCTCACCCGCCGTCCCTGGACAGGTGCGGCGCTGACGGGCGGGCTTTTGTTCATCGGCGCCTATGTCAACTTTTACAAGCTCACCTACCGCGGCGATCCGGTGCTGCCGAAAGATCTGGCCATTGCCGGGGACGCGGCAAAGGTGGCGACCGAGCTGTCCATCCCGCCCACCTTTCAGATGGGGGTGTTCTTCCTCTTTTTTTCGCTCAGCATCCTGCTGCTGCTCCCCATCCAGCTGCCGCTGCCCGGCGGTGCAAAGGGTCTGGCGCTGCGGGTGGCCGGGCCGCTGGCAGCGGCGGCGTTCTGCGGCGTTTATCTGTGGGGCGTGCTCTGGAACAGCGGCGTGCAGGCCGCTTTCAAGATCGACACCATGGCGTTTCAGCCCTCCAAAAGCTATGAACAAAGCACCTTTGCCACCGGGTTTTTGATGTATACGGGTGCAATGAGCCCGCGCGCGCCCAAAGGCTACGGTGAGGCGGCCGCCGCCGGGGCCGCGCAGGCGCTGCCCAAAACGGACCGCAGCGCCCAGCGCCGCCCGGACGTGATCGTGGTGATGCTGGAAAGCTACTATCGGCTGGACAATGTACAGGGGGCGTCCTACGACACGGATCTGACCGAAAACTATGACCGCTATGCGGCGGAGGGGATCTCGGGCAGTTATATCTCGGACAAATATTCCGGCGGCACCGAGGAGATGGAGTTCGGCGCACTGACCGGCTTTTCCACCAGCCTGCTGCCCACCGGCAGCATCCCGTATGTGGAATACGTGGACGGGGAGTTCCCCTGCTATCCGCGCTTTTTGAAAGAACAGGGCTATAAAACCATCGCGCTGCATCCCTATGACCCGACCATCTACAGCCGTGACAAGGCGTATCCGGCCATGGGGTTTGACGAGTTTTACGCGCAGGACGATTTTGACGACCCGCAGATGCACGGGGCTTATATCGACGACGTCGAGACGGCAAAAAAACTGATCGAGCTCTATGAACAGGCCACTGCCGACGGCAGCAGCGTTTTTCTGCACACCGTGACCATGCAGAACCATATCCCCAACGACCCCGACGAGTACACGGCGGACTATAAGGTGAACGCGCAGCTGCCCGGCGTGCCGGAGTACTATGTGGACAGCCTGGAAAGCGTCGCCACCGGCCTGCGGGATGCTGACCGCGCCATCGGCCTGCTCTGCGATTATTTTGCCCGCAGCGACCGGGACGTGGTGCTCTTGTTCTTCGGCGATCACCAGACCGCCATCGGCGACCGGGACGGCCGGGAGCTGCTGGATGAGCTGGGCTCTTTCCAGGCGCTCAGCGAGGAGGAACAGCTCCGGGCCAAGCACATCGCGCCCTATCTGATGTGGTCCAACTTTGAGACAAAAGAGGCTGAGACGGCGGGGACCATGCCCCCTTATCAGCTGCTGGCGACCATGCTGGCCCGCTATAATGTGCTGCGGCCCGCCTGGTTTGATTTTCTGGCCCAGAGCCAGACCGTGATGAAAGGGGTCAACCTGGGCGAGGTGATCGGCCCGGACGGCAGCTTTGCCGGGCCGGTGTCCAATGCCGGCGAAGCGCAGAAAGACCTGCTGGAAAAACAGAAGCTGCTGCAGTACGACGCCATGTTCGGCGAGGGATTCGCGCATCAAAAAATGTACGGCTGACCGGCCCGGCCGGCAGGGAAAGGAAGACGAGCGATGTATCCGCTGATGGGGGCGCTGGCCGTCTTGTTGGGCGCGCTTTTGTTCGCGCTTGCCGGCGCGGCGGGCAAAAAGAGCCGGGGCGCTGCCTTGGCCCTGCGTGCGGCCGGGGTCCTGCTGACGATCGCGGGGTTGACCGCGCTTTTTCTGCTGCTGACAGGGCGCCTGACCCTGCCTCTGTCCCGCGGGTGAGGGAAAAAGCGCGCCGGCATAGGCGAGGCGCAGCCGAAAAGCAGTGCGCAGCCGCTGTTTTTCGGGTGAGAGAAAAAGCGCCCCTGCGCCGCGCAGGCGGCACATGGGCGAAGAAAGGCCAAAGTTTGAAAGGCGATAAAAAAAGGGCCGGAGCGGCAGGGAGGTTTTCCCCGCCGCTCCGGCCTTTCATGTTGTGTGGATACGGCCGCGGCTGTACCGGCGGCGCGCGCCCGGGCAGTTTTTCTTTGCAGGGAAAGCGCGGGCCGGGAAGCGGAGAGCCGAAAGCAGCGGCCGTTTTTTAGCTGCGGAAGCAAAGATATACGGCGGTACAACTGACCGTCTTTTGGGATGGCCACAGCGGGGGAGCAGCATAAAAGGGGCCTGAGGCCCTGTTTTGTTGTGCAAAAGCCCGGAGGCCGCGGTGCGTTTTCCCCTTTTCAAAAAGGAACGGCCTCAGGAAACGGTCCCCCGCTCATCTCAAGACGCAGGCAGGGAGATCGTGTACCCGGCGAGGCTGCCGGACGGCAGCCTCCCAAACGCGGTGAAAACCAGCCCGCAAATGACGGGTCCGGGCTTTTTTAAAACGCGATGACGATCCCTCCGTCATTTGCGTAGACGGTCGAGACGCCTGCAGCGGGCACGATCAGCACGTCTTCCAGCGCGGGGCAGGCCTCCAGCAGGGCCTTTTTCAGCCCCAGCGCGCGTTCAGTGCAGTTGCACTGGCTCATCACCAGCTGTACGCTGTGGGCCGCGGCGTCCCGGGTCATCTCGCCCACCCGGGCCACCAGCTTTGTCAGCGCATTGGCCGTGCCGCGCACTTTTTCCAGACAGGCGATCTCACCGTGGCCGTTGTCGCTCATAATGGGCCGCAGGCTGAGCATGCTGCCGATCACGCCCGCAGCCTTGCTGATGCGGCCGTTTTTGATCAGGTTCGACAGATCTTCCAGCACAAAAAGGGTGCGCATCTTGTCCCGGAACGCACAGGCCTGGGCCGTTACCTCTTCAAAAGGCAGTCCGGCCCGCACAAGGTCGAACAGCAGCAGCGCCAGCCGGGTCTCGCCCGCCGCCGCGCTCTCAGAGTCCAGGATGAAGATCTTTTTTTCGGGTTCTTCCTCCAGCACCAGGTCGCGGCCCATCACCGCGGCGTTGTAGCTGCCGGACAGCTTTGCAGACAGGGTGATCACCACGCACTCGTCGCATCCGCGCATGGCCTGCGCATAGGCCTCCGGCGACGGGCAGGCGGTGCCGGTGGCCTCTTTGGTGGCTTTCATGGCCTGCAGCAGCAGATGGGTGTCCAGCGTTTCGTCGTCGACAAAGCACTGCCCCGGCCCGGGGCGCAGCTCCAGGGGGATATGGCGCAGCCCCAGCAGGCTCTTGAGGGCGGGGGTCAGGTCGCAGCAGCTGTCGGCAAGGATCTGGATTGGCATAAAAGGGGCCTCCTTCAGCCCCGCAGGGCCGGTCTTTCAGTTGTATATCGATTCAATTGTAAGGATTGCAGGCGGATTTGTCAAACCGACCGGGGCGGCGCCCCGGCGGCGGTACTTGTAATTATACCGGGGATTTGTTAATATTCTGTATATACGGCAAAAAGGCTTTGCGTCTCTGCCGTCAGGAGAGGGGAAAAGGAAAAGTGGAGAACAAAGTCACCGAATTTTTTAAACAGAAAGGTTTTGACCTGGAGGCTGTCTTCACGGGCGAGGATACCAGCACCGTGGCCAAAGCGGCCGCCGTGCTGGGGGTCGAGGACGGCATGATCGCCAAAAGCCTCGCTTTCCGCCTCAAGGACGGCACTCCCATCGTGCTGGTGGTCTGCGGTACCGGCCGCATCGACAACCACAAGTTTAAAGAGCAGTTCCACTGCAAGGCCAGCATGCTCAGTTTTGAGGACACATTGGCTGTCACCGGGCACCCGGTGGGCGGCGTCTGCCCGTTTGCCCTGCCGGACGGGGTAGGCGTCTATCTGGACAAGTCGCTGAAAAAGTATGAGGTGGTTTACCCCGCGGCGGGCACGCAGGACAGCGCGGTGCGGGTCGAGGTGGCGCGGTTCGAAGAGTATACCGGCGGGACCTGGGTGGACGTGTGCAAAGAGGAAGCGCCCGCCGCCCCGGCGGAATAGAATGGAAAACAGCCGGGCCCCTCGTATGGGGGACGCCCGGTTTTTTCGCGCCGGAAGGCGCGGGGGGAACACACACACCGTGACGACAGGAGGCAAAGCATGAAAACTGATATCGAGATCGCCCAGAGCACCCAGCTGCTGCCCATATCCCGCATCGCTGAGGCCGTGGGCCTGCCGGAAGAGAGCGTCGATCTCTACGGCCGCTATAAGGCAAAGGTGGATCACCGCCTTGTGGCCCGCAGCGCAGGCCGGCCGGACGGCAAGGTCATTCTGGTCACCGCCATCAGCCCCACCCCGGCGGGAGAGGGAAAGACCACCACCAGCGTGGGGCTGGCCGACGCGCTGCACCGGCTGGACAAACGGGTGATGCTCTGCCTGCGCGAGCCCAGCCTGGGCCCGGTGTTCGGCGTCAAAGGCGGCGCTGCGGGCGGCGGCTATGCCCAGGTCGTGCCCATGGAGGACATCAACCTGCACTTCACAGGCGATCTGCATGCGATCGGCGCGGCCAACAACCTGCTGGCGGCCATGATCGACAATCACATCTATCAGGGCAACGCGCTGGGCATTGACCCGCGCCGGGTCACGTGGCGGCGCTGCATGGACATGAACGACCGGCAGCTGCGCTTTCTGGTAGACGGCCTGGGCGGGCGGACCAACGGCACCCCGCGGGAGGACGGCTTTGACATCACGGTGGCCAGCGAGATCATGGCCATTTTCTGCCTGGCGACAGATCTTGCCGACCTGAAAGCGCGGCTCGCCCGCATCGTGGTGGGTTCCACCTATGACGGGGAGCCGGTCACGGCGGGCCAGCTGGGGGCCGCGGGCGCCATGGCCGCGCTGCTCAAGGACGCTTTCGACCCCAATCTGGTGCAAACGCTGGAACACACCCCGGCGCTCATCCACGGCGGGCCCTTTGCCAATATCGCGCATGGCTGCAACAGCGTCATCGCCACAAAGCTGTCCCGCAAGCTGGCGGACTATGTAGTAACCGAGGCCGGCTTCGGCGCGGATCTGGGCGCTGAAAAATTTCTGGACATCAAATGCCGGCTGTCTGGCATCCGGCCGTCGGCAGTGGTGCTGGTCGCCACCCTGCGGGCCCTCAAACATCATGGCGGCTGCCCCCGGGACGCGCTGGACCAGCCCAGCCCGGCGCTGGTGCGGGCTGGGCTGCCCAATCTGGAACGCCATATTGAGAACCTGCGCGGTTTTGGTCTGCCTGTGGTGGTGGCGATCAATGCATTTCCCACCGATACGGCAGAGGAGCGGGCCGAGGTGGAGGCGCTCTGCGCCCGGATGGGGGTGCCCTGTGCGATGAGCGAGGTCTTTGCCAAAGGCGGCGCCGGCGGCGAGGCGCTGGCGAAAGAGGTGCTGGCGGTGATGGAAAGCCAGCGGGAAACGCCCGAGCTTTGCTTCACCTATGAGGACGGTCTGCCGCTGGCGGGAAAGATCGAGGCGGTCTGCAAAAAGATCTACCGCGCCAAAGCGGTCAACTTTGCGCCTGCGGCGGCAAAAGCCCTGGCGGAATACGAGCGCATGGGTTACGGCAGCTGCCCGGTCTGCATCGCCAAGACGCAGTATTCTTTCAGCGACAACGCCAAACTGCTGGCGGCGCCGGAAAACTTCACGGTGGAGGTGCGCGAAGCGCGCCTTGCGGCGGGCGCGGGCTTTGTGGTGGCGATCTGCGGCGCGATCATGACCATGCCGGGCCTCCCCAGGAGGCCGGCAGCGGAGAATATCGACGTGGACGCGGACGGTAAAATCAAGGGGCTGTTCTAAAGAAAACAGCGGGCTTGCGCCGGCCTCCGGACGTATTCGGATAAGCCCGGCCGGCAGCGGGATTCCGCAGAGTATAACAGCGAGCTCGAACTTCAAAAGGATGACTTCCAGAAAGCTTTAAAGAACAAGGGTCCCCCTAGCGGCTTGTGCCGCTAGGGGGGACCCTTGTTCTTTTCATTGTAAAAGGACGCGCACGAGACAATCAAAGATCACTGATAAATAAAATGGAATTTTTTATCGCAGATGACTTTTTCCACCAACTCGCTGCACAGACCCTGGCTGCTGAAAGAGGTGGATTGCGCTGCGATCTCCCGGCAGGCAGATACCGCTTTGAGCAGAGAGACCGGATCGTCGTCATTGATAAAAGAGCGGATAAAGCTGGTGGCGACCGTATCGCGATAGTGAGAAAAAAGAGCCGAGCGGGGAGTCGGATCAGAAAAAACGCAGATGATGCTCGCCTCATCGTCGGTATAACAGAAGTGACTGTCCCCATAGCAGACCAGCAAAGGCCCGGCGAGTTTGGCGTGCAGCTGTTTGGATATCCGAAAAATGCTTTTTTCATCCGTCATATCGGGCGTTTCCCGCTCCAGAATAGCCGCTGCATTTTCCAGGCTGGTCACCATGCCGTTGAACTGATTGAGAAAATTTTTATAGCGTTTGATACGCGTGGGCTTGGTGCAGACGAACAAAGTGGGAGAATAAGTGGAGGAAACGTATTGCAGAGTTTCGCTGGACAGGCTGTCCTCGACGACGATCAACTGGGCATGGCGCAGTTTGTACTGCTTGCTGCTCAGAAACTCAGGGGTGATCAGGCGCTGCAGTTTCATGTTGGCAGAGGCGAGAATGATTTTGTTGAAATCCAACGTGCGGATCTCCAGATAGGTGGAAGTCCGCTCTGAGGGGACGATCATAAAACTGTCGGTGTCGACCCCTGCGCTCTTGCACTCTTCAATCAGGGAACGCCCCAGCAGATCAGAACCCACGGCAGAGATACAGCAGGTGCGCATTCCAAACCGGGTCAGAGATTCTGCAATATTTTTGCAGATACCGCCATAGCTGACCCGCAGGTCATAATCATCCAGCGCAAGAGGGGTAAAAATTTGATTTTCCGCCATTACGGTCTGATAGTCCACACCGGAGGACCCGATCACGCAGATGCTTTTTTGATCTTCGATCACATATCCGCGCCCACGGATATATCCTTTTTGCATCAGATAGGAAATATAAACCGACACCGAAGAGCGCGTGATATTTAGCATCCGTGCCAGCTCACTTTGAGAAAGCATAGGATTTTCCGTCAGTTTTTCCAAAATGATCTTTTCATGCTTGTTCACTCTCATCGCACCTTTAAAACTATCCATTTTATAGAAATTATTCTATCTGTATTTTATAAAAAAGTCAATTAATGTAAGAATAGCACAATTAATTTCACTAAAAATTATAACTTTTATGGGTTTACACTTAAAAAAATATAGCATATACTATTTTTAGATCAAAAAGCTATAAAGGCTGCGGGCGGGAGGCGGAACCGTGGAGAAAAAGCAAAATTGCGCATATGGCAAAAAACTCCCTCTCAAAGCCGGCATCTATTTCATGGGCATGGCGATCAGCTGCTGCGGGACCGCAATTTTCACCCTGAACGGTCTGGGAAGCGATGCCATGAACACCTTGTTCACCGCAATTGCCAGCAGAATGAATATTTTACCGGGCCGGATCTATACGGTGTTCAACCTCACCATGCTGCTGGCTGGATTTTTGCTTGCCAGACGCTATATGGGCATCGGGTCAGTGCTGATGATCCTGGTCCAGGGATTTTTTATCGATATCTGGATGAGCTGTTTCCTCTCAGTGCCCTGGCTGTTTGAGGGTGCTGGATGGAAGGCTGCTATGGCGGCGCTGGGCTATGTCTGCCGGACTTTTGGATGTGCGCTGTCCACTTCTATGTGCCTGGGCACAGCGGGCTTTGAGGCTTGTCTTTTTACTCTGGCAGACAGGATACGGGTGGAATACAAATATTTGAAGATGTTCAGCGAGATCTTTTATTTCGCAGCAGCTCTGGCTTTGGGAGGCGTATACGGTGTAATGACGATCATAGAGGTCTTGTTTTACGGCTGCGGACTCAGCTTTTTTATGGTAGGGCTGAACAAAACCGTTTGGAGACGGTGGGACATAGACGACAGGCGCAACGACCTTTCACGCAACAACCGGCGCAAAACATTCGCCGGCGATGCGGGTGAGGAATAAAGTCCGTATTCCCGCTTTAAAGCGCTTTGAAGCGGGTTGGGAATAAAAGGAGCACTTAACTCCGAATTTCAGTAAAAGAAAGGAAGAAGATCATGAAAAAGTTACTTGCTATCTTGCTGACGCTTGCTATGGCAGCCTCGCTTGCCGCCTGCGGTGGTTCCGGCGGCGGAGACAAACCCGCTTCCGGCGGAGCTTCCTCCGGTGCTGCGGCACAACAGGGCGCTTCCGGCACAGCGGACGGGGATGCGCGCAGCATCATCTATCTGTGCATGAATCTGGGCGATTTGTCCTTTAACGATCTCGGCTGGGAAGGCTCTCAAAACGCGGCGGAAAAGTATGGCTGGAGCGCAGATGTCATCGAACTGGGCAAAGATACCTCCACCTATGAAAATGCTTTTGTCGACGCTTTGGACAGCGGAAAATATGACCTGGTAGTTACTCAGTCCAACTATGGATTGTCCGATTTGTGTATCAAATATGCTCCTGAATATCCCGAGATTGATTTCATCTCCTTTGATATGTCTGCTACGGCAGACATTTCGGGCATCGACAATCTGTTTGGCATTGCATTTAAACAGAATGAAGGCTCTTTCCTGGCGGGCGCCCTGGCGGGGAAATTGACCAAGACCAATAAGATCGGCGCTTTTGTCTTCAATGATGTGCCGGTCGGCAACGACTTTGTCACCGGTTATGTGGCCGGCGTCCGCGAGGCCAACCCCGACGCGGAAGTCAGCATCGCTTACGGCGGCGGGACGGCGGACGCTTCCAAATTGCAGGAGGTCTCTTCGGCCATGTTTGACAGCGGAGTGGATGTCATCTACGGTATCTCCGGCTCGGCCTATCCCGGCCTGGCAAAGGAAGCGACCGGCCGCGGCGGGATCGACAGCGGTCTGTGGTGCATTGGTGTAGACAGCGACATGTGGACGGTCTACAAGGCGTCGGAAAATGCCGATTATGCGGATGTGATCGTTACCTCGATGAAGAAAAATGTGGCGGATTCCATTGTTTACACGATCGACCGCATGGTGGAAGGATCGCTCCCGTTCGGCAAGGTGGAGCCCTACGGCATCACGGAGGGCGGCGTCGGCCTGGCGGACAACGAATATTACCGCTCCAAAACCCCGGCGGACGTGCTGGAGTACATGGACAGCCTGCAGAAAGACGTTGTTGACGGCAAGGTAAAGGTTCCTTCCTACTTCGATTTCGAAGATTATGACGCTTTTGTCGAGTGGAGAGACCAGTAAGCGGAGGGTCGTCAAAGCAGTTCATTTCATGAAGTACATGGGGAGATGGACGGGGGTTCATCTCCCCATCTGGTAAAGGGGAGAAAAGATTTGGCAGAAGTACTTCGCATGCAGGATATCACCAAAATCTATCCCAATGGCTTTATGGCCAACAAGGACGTCAATCTGGTCATCAGGGAAGGCGAGATCCACGCTCTTGTGGGAGAGAACGGAGCGGGCAAGACGACACTCATGAAAATTCTTTTCGGTATGGAGGATTTTCAGGGCGGGCAGGTCCTGCTGGACGGCAAGGACGCATGCATCTCGAGCCCGCTGGACGCGATCGCGAAAGGCATCGGTATGGTCCATCAGCATTTTATGCAGGTGCCGTCCCTGAGTGTTGCGGAGAACGTCACGCTGGGGATCGAACCCGGACAGGGCCTGCTATTTGACAAGAAAAAGGCTGCGCAGATCACGCAGGAGATCTCTGACCGGTATCAGCTCAAAGTGAACGCCAACGAGCGGATCGCGGACATGGGCGTGGGTCTGCGGCAGAAAGTGGAAATATTAAAAGCGCTGGTACGCAAATGCCGCATCCTGATTTTAGACGAACCTACGGCTGTGCTGACCCCGCAGGAGACGCAGGAACTTTTTGTGCAGCTGAAAGCGCTGAAAAAAGACGGCATCGCCATTATTTTTATCTCCCACAAGCTGGAAGAGGTAATGGCTCTTTGTGACCGGGTCACCGTGCTGCGTGCGGGCCGTACGGTGGGAACAGATGTGATCGAAAACCTGAACCCGACCAAGATCTCCCGCATGATGGTTGGCCGCGATGTGGTGCTGGAGATCGAAAAGGAGCCTGCAGCGCCCACCGAACTGGTGCTGCAGGTAGAGGATATCCACTATAAAAACGCTGAGAATATCATGACCGTAAACGGTGTGACTTTCGGCATCCGGCGCGGCGAGGTCGTGGGGATCGCAGGCGTAGAGGGAAACGGGCAGAACGAGGTGGCGGAACTGATCAGCGGTATGCTTCCGCTGACGCAGGGAGAGATCCGGATCTGTGGTAAGAGCATCCGCGGCAAGTCGGTGCGCAGGATCCGAGATATGGGGATGGCCTATATCTCGGAGGACCGTATGGTTTATGGCTGCGCCGCAAATCTTCCCATCCGCGAAAACATGATGGCCGACCGGATCCATTCCCAAAAATACCGTAAGTTTGGCCTTTTTATCGACACAAAAAAGATCAATCAGGATATTGACGGGCTGATTGAAACATTTGAGGTTGCCTGTGACGACCGCGCCCAGCCGGTGCGGATGCTCTCCGGCGGCAATATTCAAAAGGTCATCGTAGCCCGCGAATTTTCCAGCGGGGCGCATCTGATCCTGGCAAACCAGCCGACCCGCGGCATTGATGTGGGCACTACGGAAATGATCCGCAAAACTTTAGTGCGCAAGGCGAGGGAGGAGGGCGTGGCGGTACTGCTCGTTTCTTCGGACCTGAACGAAGTGCTGGAGGTCTCTGACCGCCTGCTGGTCATGAAAGACGGCAAGATCGTCGCGCATTTTGAGGACGCCTCGCTGGTAAGCGAAGAACTGCTGGGTGAATACATGCTGGGGGTCAGGCAGATGACTTCGGAAGAAATGGGTGAAATGGTATGAAAGAAACCAGAAAAATAGAGTTTGGATTTGAGATCTTCAGGATCATCGTTGCCCTTGCCATCGCCTACGGCATCACCCTGTTATGCATCATGATCATCAGTGACGACCCCTTTCAGGCCGTTTATATGTTTGCAGTAGGACCGTTTACTTCGATCCGCCGGCTGGGACAGTTGTTCGGCAAGTTTATCCCTTATCTGCTGACCGGCGCGGGGATGTGTTTTGTGTATGCCTCCAATCGGTTCAACCTGATCGGGGAAGGCGTTTACCTCATGTCCGGCTGCCTGGTGGCTTATGTGGCCGTGCAGCTGGGCGGAGCAGGCATCCCGCATATCCTGTTTGTGCTGCTGCTTCTGGTGGTCGGCGCTTTGACGGGGGCGCTGTTCGGCTCGGTACCCGCGCTGCTGCGTGAGAAAATGAATATCAACGAGACCGTGGTCTCCATCATGATGAACTGGGCGATGCTGTACCTGGCGACCTATCTGGTCAAAACTAAAATGTATGACAACAGCATCACCTACATGGCGTCCAAGCCCATCCCGCAGGAAGCACGGCTGACCGCTCTCATTCCCCGCACGCAGCTGCACACCGGCATTTTTGTCGGCATCATCGCTGTGGCGGTCACTGCGCTGATCTTTTACAGAACTGCATTGGGATACGATATCCGCATCTGTGGGGCCAACCCCAAATTTGCCAAAGCAAGCGGTATCAATATGACTGCCACCTTGATTTTGGCCCAGGTGATGGGGGCGGCACTGGCGGGCCTTGGCGGCGCGGTGGACATTTTGGGCATTTACGACCGTTACATGTGGACGGCCCTGACGAATATGGGGTTTGACGGTTTGATCGTGGCCGTGCTGTCCAAAAAGAACCCGGTTTTTATCCCGCTGGGGGCTTTTCTGCTGGCGTATATGAGAACGGGTGCCTCCATTCTCAATTACACGACCGAGATCCCGATAGAGTTTGTGGATATTATGCAGGCCGTTATTATCCTTCTGATCGCAGCGGAACACTTCCTCGGCGGATTTAAGGAAAAGCTGATCTTCAGGGCGTCGAAAGAAAAGAACAAGGAGGTGGCGTGACCGTGCTCGATACCATCGTTAAATTTTTGTTTTCTGTTATCCGGGTCTCAACACCGCTGGTTTTTGGGGCGGTAGCGGCCTGTGTCACCCGCAAGGCCGGCCTGCTCAACCTGGCGATCGAAAGCATGATGCTTGCCTCGGCGCTGACGGGCGTTCTGGTCAGCGGCGCCACCCAAAGCCTTCTGCTGGGGATGCTGGCAGGATTTGCGGCGGCTATCGCCATCACGATGATCATCTCTTACAGCGCATTTGTGCTTAAATGTGATCTGTATCTGGTGAGTATCGCGATGAACACCGCGCTGGTGGGAGGTACGGTGTTCGTGATGTACCTGTTCACACAGCAGAAAGCAAATACTGCGGGCGCGATCCCCAGCCTGTTTGTAGGCAGCATGGAACTCCCTCTCATCAAGAACATCCCCCTGCTGGGAGGCATCCTTTCCGGACACAACGTGCTCACCTATGTGGCTTTTTTGATGGTGTTTCTGGTGTGGTTCCTTTTATACAAGACCAAGATCGGCCTGCGCATCCGCTCGGTGGGCGAAAACCCGCAGGCAGCGGAGTCGGTGGGGATCTCCCCGCGCCGCATTTACTTTTTATCCTTTGGGATGTCCGGCTTTATTGCGGCGCTGGGCGGCATGTACATGTCCATGGGATATCTGACCTGGTTTGCACGCGACATGATCGCGGGCCGCGGCATGATCTCCATGTCGGCGATGAACATTGCGGTGGGTGAGCCGGTGAGCGCGACTTTGGCGGCGATGATGTTTGGCACGGCCGACGCACTGTCCAATTATATGCAGCTGGGCAAGTTCCCCTCGGAGCTGATTTCCATGTTCCCTTATGTGTGCACTGTCGCGATCTTAGTGCTGATGGCGGTGATCCGCACGGTCAAAGCCACGGCGGAAAGAAATAAAATTTAAAACGAACGGAGAGTCGATCATCATGAAAAGAAAAATAATTCTTGATGTGGATACCGGATCTGACGATGCGGTAGCCATCATGTCTGCGGTCTTGTCACCGGATCTTCAGCTGGAGGCGGTGTGCTCTGTGGCAGGGAACAAGGATATCGACAAGACGACCGAAAACACGCTGCGGGTGATACAGCTGCTGGGCGCTGACGTGCCGGTATATCGCGGCTGCCGCGAGCCGCTGGTCAAGTTTTTATGTCCTGACCGGCTGCCCAAACGCGGGGCCTCCAAACCGGTTTTGAAAGATGGAAAAGAAGTGCAGATGCATGCCGATTATCTGGATATCCCCGCAGCCGTGATCCGCGAGCAGGCGATCAGCGCGCCGGAGTTTTATGTGCAGTATCTGCGCGCGGCCAAAGAACCGGTGACCATCGTTGCGGTGGGGCCCTTGACCAATGTTGCCATGGCGCTTCTTCTGGACAACTCGATTTTGAATAAGATCGAGGAGATCGTCGTCATGGGCGGCGGCTACAATATCACCAACACCTCGCCGAGCGCAGAGTTTAATATTTGGTATGACCCGGAAGCCGCCCAGAGAGTTTTCCACTGCGGCGCCAAGGTCACGATAGTTCCTCTGGACGCGACCCACGCGGCATGTGTCACACTGGAAGACTGCGCGCGTTTCCGTGCGCTGGGAACGGTATCCGGCAACTTTGCAGCCGAACTTTGTGAACAGCGCATCACAGTACACGACGATTCCCAGCCGTTGGCAGTGCCGCATGCGGCCGCTGTCCACGACGCGGTTTGCGTGGCTTATCTGATCGATCCCTCGGTGCTCAAGGATGTGCGGCATGTGCATTGCGATGTGGGATTCCGAGATTTCTGTGAGGGGCAGACCATCCTGGACCCACGGTATTACACGGAAGAAAAAAACTGCTATTTTGCTTTTGACGGCGACAGGTTCAAATTTGTGGATATCCTCTGCGACCTGTTTGCGCGCGACAAAAAAGCTGGGAGGTAATTTTATGGCAACAAAAGTGATTTTGGATGTCGATACCGGGTCGGATGACGCCGTAGCGATCATGACAGCGGCGCTTTCCCCCGAGATCGACCTAGTCGCGATCTGTACCACCTGGGGCAATCAGGCGATCGAAGACACCACGGACAATACCCTGCGGCTGGTGGACGCCATGGGCCTTGACGTACCGGTTTATCAGGGGTGCGATACGGCGATGGTAAAGTATCTGACCAACGATTATGTGGAAAACCGTCCGCATGTGCCTGTGATGCACAACGGAAAGCCGGTCATCATGCACGCGAAACATCTGGATCTGCCCGAGGCGGTAACACGGCCCCAGAACGTGCCGGCGGCCTGCTTCTATGTCGACTATCTCCGCAAGGCTACCGAAAAAATCACGCTGATCCCAGTCGGCCCGCTCACGAATCTGGGCCTGGCCCTGCGCATCGCCCCTGATATTGCAGAGCATATAGAGCAGATCGTGGTGATGGGCGGCGGCAGTAAGATCACCAACTGCAACCCCTGGGGCGAATCGAATATCTGGCACGATCCGGAAGCGGCGCAGATCGTGGCGGAATGCGGCGCAAAGGTCGTTTGGGTGCCGCTGGATGCCACGCACCGGGCCTGCATCACGATGGAGGATTGCAGACGCTTTCGGGAGATCGGCACTTTTTGCGCCAAGTTTGCCGCGGAACAGTGCGAACAGAGGATCATCGTCCACAACGCGCAGCAGCCGTTGGACATTCCCGACGCAGCGGCGGTACATGACGCTTTGTGCGTGGCCTATGTGATCGATCCCACTGTGCTTACGGACCTGCGTCATTGCCATGTGGAGATCGGTCTGGCAGGCTATGGAGAAGGGCAGACGATCGTGGATCAGCGCGCATATCCCTTGGAGAAAAACGGCTATTTTGCCTATGATGCGGACCGGTTCAAGTTCGTGGATATCCTTTGCAGCTGCTTTGCGCGCGATCCTCAAAAGGCGTAAGGCGTCGATCTCTTTTACCGTGCGCCGCTGAACAGGTCAAAGGGGCGCAGGCGGCAGTGAAAAAAGGATGCCCAGAGGCGGTAAAATGTGCCTGTCCAGTTGAGAAGAGCCCGCCGCGCAGGCGGACATGACGGGAAGCATAAATATCAAATGATGCCGCAGCATGCTGTTGCGGCATCATTTGATATCGGGTCAAAAGAGGAGGCAGAAGATGAGAAAGATCATTATGGATGTGGACACCGGCACCGATGATGCGATCGCGATCATGGCCGCTGTCATGGCGCCTCAAATCGAGGTGGCGGCGCTGTGTACCGTCCACGGAAACACCAGCGTGTCCAACACGACGAAAAACACGCTCAGGGCAGCCTTTGCCGCCGGAAGAGAGGATATCCCCGTCTATCCGGGAGCTGCGGGCCCCATGGTAAAAGACCTGTCGGAGGTAAGACGCATCCCGGTGCCGGAACCGGTGCTGGGGGGCACGGCGGAGGTGGACGGGGTCACAGTATCGATGAATCCTGATCTATTGCCCCTGCCGGACCCCTCCTGCGCGCCGCAGGCCACGCCCGCCCCACTGTACTATCTGGAATTTTTGAGGACCACGACAGAGAAAGTCACAATTGTCGCTACAGGCGCGCTGACAAACCTGGGGCTGGCATTGTCGCTGGACCCGATGCTCGCGGAAAAAATAGAGGAGCTTGTGATCATGGGAGGAGGGGTGAAAAAGAGCAATATCACCGCTTCGGCAGAGGCCAATTTTTATAAGGACCCGGAAGCGGCGGCGATCGTTCTGCAATGTGGCGCGCCCATTACTCTGTGCACGCTGGACGCCACCCACAGCTGCGCTCTCACAGAGTCCCACGAGCGGAGGCTGAGAGCGATAGGAAATACGGCAGCGGTGTTTACGGCAAACGATGTACGGGCCCGGCGGGAGAGTTATGCGCGTTTTCAACCGCTGGAACGGGCGGGGACAGCCCCCATCCATGACGCGCTGTGCATCGCGTATCTGATCGACCCCACCGTCTTGACCTGTGTGGAAGATGCGGCCTGCATGGTGGAGTGCTCAGAGGGGATCGGTGACGGGAGACTGCAGGTGGATACCCGAAGTTTTCACGCGGCGCCAAACGTCAGACTGGTCACACAGGCTGATCCGGACAAAATGTGCGATATTCTGGCAGAAGTTTTTTCCGGGAGAGGGGGAGTAACGGGATGAGCATGAAAAAAAGGCGCGTTGTTTTGGATGTGGACGCCAGCAGCGGCGGGACCGCCGCCGTGTTATTGGCTGCGTCCTCTGGAAGGTTCCATCTGGAAGGAGTGACGACGGTCTGGGGGCGGAAGCAGCCCGCAGAGGCCGCGGCACAGGCGCTTATGGTGGGGGAAATGCTGAAAAAAGAATTTCCCATCTGCCCGGGATGTCCCGGCCCCTTGGTGCGGGAAGTTTACCGGCAGGCGCCGGAAAGGGAAGACGGAAGAAAACCGGCGCCGCTGCTTTCTCCCTTTTGCACAGAGAAACACGCGGTGGACTATCTGATCCGGCAGTGCCGTGCCAGCACAGAAAAGCTGACGATCTTGGCTATGGGACCACTGACCAACCTCGCTGCGGCGATCCGCATTGCCCCGGACCTGTTGGAAAATGTCCGGGAGATCGTCGTGGCCACAGGAGGCGCAGGAGGGACGGACAGCGCCTTTTGCCCCGAGGGAAACGTCTTTCAGGACCCTGAAGCTGCCAAAATCGTGGCTGAAAGCGGCGCCCGGGTCATATTTTTGCGGCGGAATATGGTGCGGCAGACGTTTTTGCCGGAGGGATATGCCGCAAAGTGCCGTGCCCTGGGCAGCCCCGCAGGCGAGTTTTTTGCCCGGATATTGGAGGGGCAGGCCCTTGCCTACAGCGGACCGCGGCCCCGGCGGCAGGCGGATATCGCCCCCATCCAGGCGGCGCTGAGTTTCGCTTATCTGGTCGACCCCGCCAGCCTGGGGAAGCTGGAGCATATTTCTTTGGACATTTGTTTGGACAGAGGCGCGGGGCGGGGAGCGGTGTTGATCGGCGACCCGCATTTCAAATTGAAGAAGAACGTCTGGATGGCGAACGAAGCAGATGCGGACCGGGTGGGAGAAATTGTATTGGAGGCCCTGCGCGAAGCGCCGGCGGGGCAGTGAAAGGCGGAAAAAATGTTTGATCTTATAATTCGGAATGGAACTCTGGTGACTTCTGCGGGGAGACAAAAGCTGGATATTGCGGTAAAGGATGGACGCATCGCCGCCCTTGGGGAGGGGAATGCACAGGCAGCCGCGCGGGTGGTGGATGCAGCGGGCCTTTATCTGCTGCCGGGATTGATGGATACCCATGTGCATTTTCGAGACCCTGGCCTTACCCAAAAGGAAGACTTCGCTACCGGTTCCCGGGCAGCACTGTATGGAGGTATGACCTATGTGGTGGATATGCCCAATGTAAAACCGGTCACGTCCACAGCGGAACGCCTGCGGGCACGCACAGAGCGCGCCCGCAGGGAAGCCAGCCTGGAAATCGGTTTTTTTGCTCTGCTCACTGCGGACAACCTGGAAGAGATGGACGCGCTGAAGCAGGCCGGCGCCGTGGGTTTTAAAATCTATCTGGGCACCTCGGTGGGAGAGATCGCTGCGCCGCCGGACGGGGTGATGCTGGAACAATTCCGCCGCGCCGCCCGCCTTGGGATGAGGATCGGATTTCATGCGGAAAACAATGCCATCAACGACTATTACACCGCGCTTGAACAGGCGGCAGGCTGCACAGACCCAGGCGCCCTGATCCGGGCCCGGCCGGATTTTTCTGAGGAGGAAGCTGTTTGCAAAGCCATCGCCTATGCCCGGGAGACAGGGGCGGCCATCCACATTTATCATGTGAGCAGCGGAAAAACGGTAGACCGGATACGGGAGGCCAAAGCGGAGGGGATCGACGTGACAGCGGAGACCTGTCCGCATTACCTCTTCCTGGATCAGGCGGATTACAAACGGCTGGGCGTCTTGCTGAAAGTATACCCTACCGTTAAAACGCAATGGGACAAAGAAAAACTCTGGGCCGGTCTTGCCGATGGGACGATCGATATGATCGCGACCGATCATGCGCCGCATCTCCCGCAGGAAAAACAAGGAG
This sequence comes from Anaerofilum hominis, assembly GCF_014287275.1. Lineage (GTDB taxonomy): Bacteria > Bacillota > Clostridia > Oscillospirales > Ruminococcaceae > Pygmaiobacter > Pygmaiobacter hominis. The sequence continues at coordinate 840,099 of NZ_JACONZ010000001.1, read as the reverse complement.
GGCTGTGGGAGGCCATGGCCGGAGTGGCGGGCGTCGAGATCTCGGCGCGGCTGATGCTGGATGCGGTAAACCGGGGAAGGCTCACACTGGAGCAGCTTGCGGCATGGATGAGTGAAAACCCTGCCCGCATTTGGGGACTGAAAGAGCGGGGCACAGTAAAATCTGGGCAGCCTGCTAATCTGACGGCAGTGGATCTAAGCCGCCGCGGTGTCATTCACAATGCGCGGCTGCATGGCAAGACCAATGTGACGGCGTTTGACGGGGTAGAGACGATCGGAGCGCCTGTGTTTTCGGTCACAGGAGGAAAATTGTTTGAGATACCGCTGAAATAGGGATTCAGGACGGCTGTGTGCGTTCAACGGAACCCTGTTTTTGGCAATGATCCTGTCTTGTGTAGACGTGAAAGGGATCTCCAGTGGGGCTGTCAGCTTCGGCTTCCAGGCCCACTGGAGATCTTTTTCACAAGGGGCGATTATCGGTGCTCCGCCCGCATAAGACACGCGGGTTCCCCTGTTGTCCGGTGTTGTCACGTCGGGGCCTTTTTCTCCTGTTTGTGATGCTGAAAGAAAAACTGGGAGAAAGGCGTATCAGGCGTATAAAAAAACGGAAAGAGAAAAACTGCAAACCACTGCAGGCCAAAAGAAAAATTAAGAGCGCCCTCAAGTGGAAATTTGCCCATAACTGTGGTAGAATACAAAATGAATCAAAGCGCGCAAAAGCTGTTTTGCCGTGTTTTTCGCCTTTCAGAGGGCAAAATAAAGGTGATTTGAGGTAGCAGAATGGGTAAATTCAATTTTATTGCGACAGAGCTTCCCGGCGTTGTGATCATCGAACCGACCGTATTCCCGGATCCGCGCGGTTATTTTATGGAGACCTATGCCCGCCGCGACTTCGCAGAGGGCGGCATCGACCGCGAATTCGTGCAGGACAACCAGTCCAAAAGCACGCGGGGCGTGCTGCGGGGCCTGCACTTTCAGAAACAGCATCCGCAGGGCAAACTGGTGCGGGTGATCTCGGGCGAGGTGTTCGACGTGGCGGTGGACTGCCGCCCCGGCAGCCCGGCCTACGGCAAGTGGACCGGCGTCGCGCTCTCGGCGGAAAACAAAAAGATGCTCTATATCCCCGAGGGTTTCGCCCACGGGTTTCTGGTGCTGTCCGACGAGGCCGAATTCACCTATAAATGCACCGACTACTACACCCCCGGCGACGAGGGCGGCATCCCCTGGAACGACCCTGACATCGGCGTCCAGTGGCCGGATGCGGGCGTGGCGCCCCTGACCAGCGAGAAAGACGGCAAGCACCCCGGCTTTGCCCGGCAAAGCTTCGATTACTTTAAAAGGTGGGCCGACTGATGCAGAAGATGAAGCCCTATTTTAAGGATTTCTGGCGCTATCGCCACCTGCTGAACAATCTTATCAGCCGGGATATCAAGGTGAAGTACAGGCGCAGCGCCCTGGGCCTGATCTGGAGCGTGCTCAACCCGCTGCTGATGATGCTGGTCATGTACGTGGTGTTCAGCCAGATCTTTCACATGACCCAGCTGAACCGGGGAGATGTGGAGGTCAACTTTGCCGTTTATCTGCTCACCGGCCAGCTGATGTACAACTTTTTTTCCGAGGCGACCCAGACGGCGATGAGCAGTGTGCTGGGCAGCGCGCCGCTGATCAAAAAGGTCTACATCCCCAAATACATCTTTCCGCTGGAAAAGGTCGCCTTTTCCTTTGTCAATGCACTGTTCAGCCTGATCGCGCTGGTGATCGTGATGATCTTCACCCGCACGGCGGTGCACGTCACCGTGCTGCTGTTCTGGGTGCCCATGGTCATCCTGTTCCTCTTCAACTTCGGCGTGGGGCTGATCCTCGCCTCGGCCACGGTGTTCTTCCGCGATATCATGCACCTGTACGGCGTGTTGGTCGCGGCGCTGATGTATCTGACCCCCATTATGTACGATGTGAGCATCCTGCCCGCCTGGGCGCTCAAATTTATCCCGTTTAACCCGATGTACTGGTTTGTCAGCATGTTCCGCGACTTTGTCATCTACGGCCAGATGCCGGGCATCAACGCCTGGATCGGCACCTGCGCGTCGGCGCTGACGTCCCTGGCGGCGGGCCTGCTGCTCTTCAAAAAAACCCAGGACCGCTTTGTCCTGTACATTTAAAGGGGAATCACGGTATGAATATCATCGAAGTGCGCGACGTCTCGATGCGCTTTAACATGGCAAAAGAGCGGGTGGACAACCTCAAGGAATTCTTCATCAAAAAGGCGAAAGGGACCTTGAAGTTTGAGGAGTTCTACGCTTTGAAAAACGTCTCCCTGACCGTGGAAAGGGGCGACGTCTACGGGCTGGTAGGCCTTAACGGCAGCGGCAAATCGACCCTGCTCAAGGTCGTGGCCGGGGTGCTCAAGCCCACGACCGGCACCGCCGTGGTGCGGGGCGTCATCGCGCCGCTGATCGAGCTGGGAGCGGGCTTTGACATGGACCTCACCGCCCGCGAGAACATCTACCTCAACGGCGCCGTACTGGGGCTGGAGACCGCTTTTATCGACTCCAAATTCGACGAGATCGTGGAATTCAGCGAGCTGCGGGAATTTCTCGACGTGCCGCTGAAAAACTATTCCTCCGGCATGGTGGCCCGCATCGCATTTGCCATCGCCACCGTCACCAAGCCGGACGTGCTCATCGCGGACGAGATCCTCTCGGTGGGGGACTTTTTGTTCCAGAAAAAATGCGAACAGCGGATGAAAGAGCTGATGAGCGGCGGCACCACAGTGCTTATCGTCAGCCATTCTATCGAGCAGATCGAACGGCTGTGCAACAAGGTGGCCTGGCTGGACCATGGCCGCATCAAGATGGACGGGCCGGTGGAACAGGTGTGCGAGGCCTACAAGGAGCTCGACCCCGACGCGGCTGCCGAGCAGGAAGCGAGAGGGAAGAAATGAGCGCTTTGCCTGAAAAAAAGACCGCTGCGGATGAGCGCGACAGCGTGGGCAAAGCCATCCGGCGCAACCTTTCCCCCAAAAAGGCGCTGGAGCTGGCCGCCCGCGGCGCGCGCTGCTTTGCCACCCGGGGCGCAGAGGCCACCGGGCGCGAGATCTCGTTCCGGGTGGGCCTGATGCTGGGCCGGGACGACTGGCGCCACCGGGCCGATATCCCCCTGCGGCGGGAACTGCGCGCCCAGCGGGCGGCAAAGCTGCCCCGCATGCCCCTTATCAGCGTCGTTGCGCCGCTGTACAACACGCCGCCGCTGTATCTGCGGCAGATGGTGAACAGCGTGCTGCGCCAGAGCTATCAAAACCTGGAGCTGGTGCTGGTGGACGCGAGCGACCGGGATCACCCCGAGGTGGGGGAGTTCTGCAGATCGCTGCGGGACGCGCGGGTCAACTATGTCCGCCTGGCAAAGAACGAGGGCATCGCGGGCAATACCAACCTGGGCCTGTCGGAGGCCAATGGCGAATATCTGGCCCTGCTGGACCACGACGACGTGCTGCAGCTGAACGCGCTGTACGAGATGGCGCGGGCCATCGGAGAGACGGGGGCGGACTTTCTCTACAGCGATGAGATCGTACTGGGGCCGGACCTGAAGACGCTGCGGGAATACCACTTTAAACCTGATTTTTCACCCGACAGCCTGCGGGGCTGCAACTACATCACCCATTTTTCCGTTTTCAGCCGCCAGCTGCTGCAGGCGGCCGGCGGCGGGGAGGACCGGCGCTACGACGGCGCGCAGGATTTTGATCTGATCCTGCGGCTGACCGAGCGCGCGCAGCGGATCTGCCATATCCCCAAAGTCCTCTATGTCTGGCGCAGCCATGCGCACTCGACGGCCAGTGATATCTCGGCAAAGCCCTATGCCATCGAGGCGGGGGCCGCCGCGATCCAGGCGCAGCTGGACAGGCTGGGTCTGGCGGGGGAGGTGGAGCCCCAGGAGGGCGGCCCGGGCAGCTACCGGGTGCGGTATGCCCTTGCCGCGCACCCGCTGGTCTCGGTGCTCATCCCCAACAAGGACCATGTGGAGGATCTGCGCCGCTGTCTGGACAGCCTTGCCGCAAAGGCGGGCTATGACGAGATGGAGATCCTGGTGCTGGAGAACAACTCCACCGAGGCCGCGACCTTCGAGTTTTACAAAAATGAGCTGCCGAAATACGGCCGCTGCCGGCTGGTGACCTATACCGGGCCGTTCAACTTTGCCGCGGTCAACAATCTGGGTGCGCGCGAGGCAAAAGGGGAACAGCTGCTGCTGCTGAATAACGATATCGAGCTGCTGTCGGACGGTTTTATCCCCGAACTGCTGATGTTCTCCCAGCGGGAGGACGTGGGCGCAGTGGGGGCGAAGCTCTATTACCCGGACGACAAGATCCAGCACGCAGGGGTGTTTATCGGTTTGGGCGGCAGTGCCGGGCACAGCCACAAGGGCCTGCCGCGGGACAACCGCGGCGATCTGTACCGCCTGTCCACCGCCCAGAACATGAGCGCGGTGACCGGGGCCTGCCTGATGGTGAAAGCCTCGCTCTACCGCGAGCTGGGCGGTCTGGATGAAAAAAACTTTGCAGTCAGCTACAACGACGTGGACTTTTGTCTGCGGCTGCGGGAGCGGGGCTATCTCAATATCTTCACCCCCTACGCGGAGGCTTATCACTATGAGAGCAAGAGCCGCGGCCTGGACACCCAGGGCCCCAACGCGCGCCGCTACGCGGGGGAGCGCCAGCGCTTTTGTGAAAAATACGCCGCGCTGCTGCGGGACGGCGACCCTTATTACAACCCCCATTTCACATTGCTGTACGAGAATTACGGGTACAAATAAAAAAACAGCCGCGGGCTGCTTTTCGGCCGGGACGCAGGCTGGAGGGCGGCCCTGTGCGCCCTGTGGCCACGGCTGTCAAAAGGAAGCCTTTTGCTGCGGGGCGATGAGGACCGCACGGAGCGAAACGATCTGTTCCCAATGATCTGTTTGCGGACACGGGCGTTGCCCCTCTGTCATGCCGCCGTCCGCGGGGACGGCGCGGCCTGCCCCCATCTTGGCTTTTACCCGGGCCGCCGCAGCGAGGGGCGGGAACAGGACTGTTCTGGCTGCCGCTTTTTATGCGCGGGTGTCTGCGCCCGGGCTGCCCAAAGGGCGGGGCGCGGCAGGGACCTGCGCGCGGGTCTGCCGTGCGGGACCAAAAGGCGCCGCGGCCGGGCCCTCTGATTTTATCTCAGTAATTTATCCCAGTAAGGAGAACATATGCATCGTCTCAAACGGTTCAAAGAACTGGTATTGCTTTTTTTTAAAATGGTGCGCGAGGATGGCCCCGGCTTTACCCTGCGCAAGATGAGCGGCTTTCTGCGCCGCAGGCTGCGCCGCAAAAAGGGGCGTTTTCTGCCCGCACGGGCGGAGCTGGAGCGCCAGCGGCGGGAGGACGTCACGGCCCTGCCCCGGATCAGCATCTGCACTGCGCTTTACAACACGGACCCCAAATTCCTCAAAGAGTTTTTGAACAGCTTTCTCTATCAGACCGATCAGAACTCAGAGCTCTGCCTCGCGGACGCCAGCGATTCCGAGCACGCCTATGTGCGCCAGATCGTCTCGGCCTGCAAGAGTCCGCGCATCCAATATGTAAAGCTGGACCGCAATGCCGGCATCAGTGAGAACACCAATGCGGCCGCGCGCCTGGCCACCGGTAGCTATCTGGCCCTGGCGGACCACGACGACATCCTGTCGCCCAACGCCTGCTATGAGCTGGCACAGGCGGCGGCTTCGGGCGCCCAGTTCATCTACAGCGATGAAGCGCTGTTCTCCGGCGATTACCTGCGCCCCCGGGTGGGGCATTTCAAGCCGGATTTTGCGCCCTATTACCTCACCAACTGCAACTATATCTGCCATATCGCCGCTTTTTCAGCAGAGCTGTTCTGGAAAGTGGGGGGGCTGAGGGCGGAGTTTGACGGTAGCCAGGACCACGATCTCTTTTTCCGTCTCACCGAAAAGACCAAAAAGATCTGCCATATCCCCAAGGTGCTGTATTATTGGCGACTGCACGAGGGGAGCACCAGCAGTGGCGTGGAGGCCAAACCCTATGTGGCGGAGGCGGCAAAGCGGGCCATCGACGAGCACCTGGCCCGGAAAAAGATCAGGGGACATGCGGTGGACGGCCGTTTTCCGTCCACCTATAAGGTGGAGTACGATCTGCGGATAAAGCCGCTGGTGTCGATCCTGATCCCGAACAAGGACCATGTGGAGGACCTTTCCCGCTGCCTGGAGAGTATTTACGGCAAGACCACCTGGCCGAAGTTCGAGGTCATCGTCATTGAAAACAACTCGCAGGACGAGGCGACTTTCCGCTATTACGAGGAGCAGCAGGCCGCGCATGCGAACCTGAGGGTGGCGCGCTATGAGGGCGCGTTCAATTTTTCCGCCATCAATAATTTCGGCCGCGGACAGGCGCAGGGCAAATTCCTGGTGCTGCTCAACAATGATATTGAGATCCTCACGCCGGACTGGATCGAGCAGATGGTGATGCTGGCAAAGCAGCCAGGCGTGGGCGCGGTGGGCGCTATGCTCTACTATCCGGACGATACCGTTCAGCACGCGGGCGTGATCACCGGCCTTGGCGGCTATGCCGGGCACAGCCATAAGTACGCCAGGCGCGGGCACAGCGGGTATATGTTCCGGCTGGCGACCGTGCAGGACCTATCCGCCGTGACGGCGGCCATGATGATGGTCAAAACCGCAGTCTTTGATGAGGTGGGCGGGCTGGACGAGGGGTTCACCGTGGCGTTCAACGATGTGGACTTTTGCCTGCGGCTGCGCGGCGCGGGCTACAGCGTGCTTTTCACCCCCTATGCCGAGGCCTATCACTGCGAGAGCAAAAGCCGGGGTCTGGACAAAAAGGGGGAGGCGAAGGAACGTTTTGACGGCGAGCGCGCCCGCCTGAAAGCGCGGTACGGCGAGGTCCTGCTGCGCGACCCCTTTTATAACCCCAGCCTGACGCTGGACATGGAAGATTTTTCCGAGGCCGCGGTATTGCCCGCCTATTGAACGGATGTCCGGGGCGGAGCCGTGCGGCCCGCCCCAGAAGCTGTATTTTATCTGAGGAGAGGAGGCTGCTGCGCATGAAGCTGCTGTCAAAGCCGGACAGAGTCGGTATTTTTGCCTTTTATGATGCGGACGGCATTGTGGACGATTATATCCCGATTCTGGTGGGGGCTGTGCGGGAACACTGTGCCTATCTGCTCTGCGTGGTCAACGGGGAGCTGACGGCAGAGGGCCGGCAAAAGCTGGCCGCAGTCTCAGACGAGATCCTCTGCCGCCCCAACGAGGGCCTGGACGTCACCGGGTATAAAGAGGGCCTCTTTCATCTGGAAGAGAGGGCGCGCGGCGCCGACGAAGTTCTGTTTTTCAACCAGACCGTGTTTGGCCCCCTCTATCCGCTCGAAGAAATGTTCAGCGCAATGGGCGCGCGCGATCTGGATTTTTGGGGAATGACCCGGCACAAGGGCCTGCAGGCCGACCTCACCGGCACTATGTGGGAAAAGGTGGAATACGGCTATATCCCTCCCCATATCCAGAGTTATTTTTTCGCAGTGCGCAGCAGCCTGCTGCAGAGCCCGGAGTTTTGGAAATATTGGCGCGGGCTGCCGCCGATCCATGATTATGTCGAGGCAGTCAGTTTTCATGAGGTGAAGTTCACTAAATATTTCGAGAATCTTGGATTTTGCGGTGAGCCCTATCTGGACTGCAGTGAGTGGGAACCCTATATGGATTATCCCCTGATGGGGATACCGGTGGAAATGGTGAAAGAAAAGCGTGCGCCGCTGGTGAAACGCAAAAGCTTTTTTGCGGCACGCACTTCGATCCTTGGCATCCCTTTTGGAGGAGAAAGCTGGGAGCTTTATCTTTACTTGAATAAGCTTAAAACTTACAGGACTGAATACATTTTACAAAATGTAACGCGGACAGTATCCTGTGCGGAATATACTGCGGCCCTGGCGCCGACTTTTTGCCCCCGGCCGGGGACGGCAGAGCAGGGACGGACGGCCCTGGTACTATGGCTGTCAGATCCCATGATATTCCCTTACGCCGCAGCGGCGGCTCGTTCTCTCCCGGCGGGGGGACAGATTTTTTGTCTGGTCACTGATGGCGTATTAAAAGCAGCGCTAGAAGATTTTCTGCCCCAGGCCAAAGTCTTGATCGAAGAAAAAAATGGCTTTTTTAGATTGTTTCGAGATCTGTGGCAGGAGATAAAAGCCTATCAATACTGCTGCTATTTACCGCTTGTGCCTACTTTTCTGCCAGACAGCCTACAAGATATGTCATTGGTTCACAGCAATTTTAGGGCCTTGGGTGATATTTCAGCAGATTTAAAAATGCTGCGCGAGGTGCCCGGGATCAGCGTTCTCTCCCCGATTCCGGAAGGACTGGGAAACGCTTTTTTCAACACTTTGTCGGTAAAGACGCTCTCTCCTTTAGTGGAAATATTGAAAGAAGCTGAAATAGGAAAACAATGTTTGGGAGAAGAACTGCTGCGGCTGCCGGGAAGCGCCTTTTTTGCGGAGACAAAAACCCTTGAGCTTTTGAGCGGCCTTCCCTGGGAAAAAATATCTTCTCTTAAAACGGAACTGCCGGCAGAAGAATTTTTGCTTCCCCTTGCTGCCCAGTCCTGTTCTAAACTGTGTGGTTTTTGCGCATCCTGGGCAGATGTGACCCGGGAATATTGGAATGCAAGAGAATATGCGATGCGCTTTGCGAGGATATTTAAGACACCCAGCAAGCAAAAGCCGGACCTGATCGAATACCGCATGCGCGGGATCAAAGATTTTTATGACGAGCGCCGCTATCAAATGACGTTGGAGCAGGCCTTTAAAGCGAAGCTGGGCTTCAAACAAAAGCTCTGGATCATTGTGCAGCTGCTGCTTTCGCCGCAGGCGTTTGAACGGCTGCAGCGTCTGCTGCACGGGGGAAAGCTGCCGCCGGCCCCGCCGCACCCGCAGGACCCACTGGATTGAGAGGGAAAATCGTGAAGAGAATTAATGGCTTGATAACGCGGCACGACCTCAGCGCCCGCACGCTCTGGATCGCGGCCCTGGCATTGGTCGGCCTCAAAATTTTGCTCTGCAGTTTTCAGCTCATGTATGCGTCGCCGGATCTCTCCCCCATCGACGATACCCTGATGGTGGACCTGGCCAAAAGCATTGCCGCGGGCCGGTGGCTGGGGGATTACAACTGGCTGACTTTGGGCAAACATTCATTTTTTGCGCTCTGGCTCGCTTTTTTAAACAAGCTGGGCCTGAATTTTCTCATCGGGGGCCAGCTGCTGTTCGCGGTGGGCGCTTTGCTGCTGCTGGGGGCGCTGCGGCCGCTGTTCAGGACAAATCTGGCGCGGTTTTTCGTTTTCGGCATCGTGCTCTGGACCCCCGCCTCCTGGGCGGAGCACAGCCTGCGCGCTTACCGGGACAACATTTATCCCGCCCTGGTTTTGCTGTCCTTTGCGGGGCTGCTGGGCGCCTTTGTGCGCTATCGAGAGCCCGCCCGCCGGGCGCTGCCGTTTTATCTCGCCGCGGGCCTGGCTTTGGGCGCGGCTTGGCTGTCGCATGAGGACAACGCGCTGCTGGTGCCCTTTCTGCTCTGCGCGGCGGTCCTTTACATCGTTTTTCTGCTGTGGGGCCGCGTGGGGCAAACGGCGGCAAAGCTGGCGCTGCTGGCGGTGCCGCTGGCGCTGTGGGGCGGTTGTGTTGCGGCCTGGTGCGGCATGAATCAAAAAGTCTACGGCCGCTTTATCGTCAGCGACTTCACCTCAAGCGAGTTTTCGGATGCGATGGGCGCGCTTGCCCGCGCCTGCCCGGAAGACCAGCAAAGGTATCTGCTGGTACCGCGAACCACCAGGTTTGCCCTCTATGAGGTGTCTCCGACTTTTGCGGCGATCGAGCCTTATCTGGAGACAGAGGATATCTACAACGGATACGGCAGCGTTCCAGACCAAGAGATCAACTCCGGGGGCATCCATTGGGCGATCCGCAAGGCAGCTGGCCTTGCTGGCTATTATGCCGATCCGGAAACAGCGCGCCAGTTTTATGCCGCGGTGGCAGAAGAGGTGAACGCGGCCTGTGACGCCGGGCTGCTGCCCGCAGGCGCAAAGCGGTCCGGCACCTTTGCCCCGTTCAAAGGGGAATACCTTGCGCCCACGCTGCAAAAGTTCAGCGAGCAGCTGCGCATTTTGGCGTTTTATGAGCAGACCCGGCCCACCGCGCTATTATCTATTGCCACACCCCAGCAGAGCACAGACTGGGAAGAGTTTCTGCATTGTAACAGCACAAAAGTGGCGATAGAAAACACCAATGCTGCATATTTTACTCCTGTTCAGCACTTTATCTACAAATTTCTTAACCTTGCCACCTGGCTGCAGCGCATCCTCCTCTGGCCCATGCTGCTTCTGGCGGGATGGTGGCTTTGCCGCACAGCGGCCTCGGCGGTGCGCGGCCTTCGCAGAAAACAGCCTCCCCGGGACCTGCTGGGCGCTTTGCTGCTGTTGGGCTTTCTGTTGAGCGGCCTGCTGCGGGTCGCGGCGATCTCTTATCTGATGGCGGTGAGCTTTTCCATCAAGGGATACCTGATGTATCTGGCGCCGGCCTGCCCGCTGCTGCTGGCATTTCTGGCATATGGCACAGCCAAGTGGCTGGAGGGGCCGCAGCAGGAGCGGGAAGAGCACACGGACGGGAAACAGAGCGCCTAAAGCCGGAAAGCTTCGGCGCTCCCCGGCAGCTGTGTTTTGTTCCTCACACGGCGCGAAAACGTCTGACCGCGCGCCTGCATTTTCTGCGGGGCCGGCAAAGGCGGCTGCTGCGACGGGCTTTTCCGTCTGCGCTGCAAGCCGGCGCGCTGGGGTTTCAGGGCCAGGGCAATGGCAGCGGCTCCGGCCGGCCTTTGCGTGCCGCGCTGCAAAGGTGATCGCGGCTTTGCAGGCGGGCCGGGGATGGGGCGCAGCGGCCGACACCGAAAAAATCGTCTCACAAAAGGCGCTTTCCCGGCAGCCCTGCCGGGAAAGCGCCTTTTGTGCCGTATCCGGGCTTTGCCGGTGCCGGCCACGGCCGCGTCCGGATCTTGCGGCCCTAAAAAGCGGGCCGCTTTGACAGCCCCCGCACAGCAGAGGCGGCGCGGCGGAGGACTTGCCGCCCCAAAAGCACAAAAAGCCCCGGCACGCCGCCGGGGCTTTTTGGCTGCATCCTTTGCCGCAGCTACAGCGTGGTCAGCAGCAGTTCACAGATCCCGCTGACCCGGTAGGCGCCGCATCCCGCGGGGACAAAGACGCATTCCCCCGCGGCGATGGCAAGGCTGCCGCCCGGGTATTTCAGCTCCGCTGCGCCGCTGGTGAGCAGCAGCGCGTGGTAACTCCTGCTGTCGGCGCAGAGCGGGACAGAATCCCGCACTTTCAGCAGGGTGGTGGAAAAGTAGTCGCACAGACCCAGCACTGTCTCGGTGTAGCCGCCGCAGTCCATCTCCGGCCCCACGGGGCCGACGGGCCGCTCAGGCGGGGCCAGCCGGGTGACGGCCAGCGCCTTTTCGATTTGAAGCTCGCGCAGGGCACCGTTTTTATCCCTGCGGCCGTAGTCAAAGATGCGATAGGTGGAATTGGAATTCTGCTGGATCTCGGCGATCAGACAGCCCGCGCCGATGCCGTGTAGGGTGCCCGCTTCGATGAACAGAACGTCCCCCGCCCGCACCTTGACCGCGTTGACGTCGTCCAGCAGAGTGCCGTCCTCGATATGGGCGCGAAATTCCTGCTGGGAGATCGGATGCCGAAAGCCGTAGAGCAGCTCGGCCCCCTCGTCCGCCTGGATGACGTACCACATTTCGGTCTTGCCGTGCTCATGCTCCACGGCCATGGCATACTCCTCCGTGGGGTGTACCTGCACCGAAAGCTGCTGCCTGGCGTCGATTAGTTTGATCAGGATGGGCAGGCCGCCCTCCGGGCAGGCAGTGCCCAGGGCCCCGGGGTCTGCGTCCAGGACCTCTTTCAGCGTCCGGCCTGCATCCCCGCCGCTGGCGATGACGCAGGGGCCGTCCTTATGTACGCTGAGTTCCCAGCTCTCAGCGAGGGGGGACAGATCGGTCTGCTTGCCGAATACGGTCCGCAGACGCTGCCCTCCCCAAAGATAATCCTTAAAGACCGGACTGAGCTTGCATGGTGTGCGCATGGTTTACCCTCCCTGTATTTCAGTTTCCGGCGGGGAGCGCCGCCGTTTATTCCATATAATCAGTCACCTGGATCGGCTTGCCGCCCCGGGTGTAGACCCGCTGTACGCGGCGGCCGATGTCGCAGATGATCTCATAGTTTACAGTGCCGCACTTGTCGGCGATATCGTCCACCGAGTCCGCCGCGCCGCCGCCGAAGATGGTGGCCACGTCCCCCTGCTGCACGCCGGGGATGCCGGTGACGTCCACGATGATCTGATCCATGCAGACCCGGCCGACCACCGGCGCGGGACGACCATGGATGGAGACCACCCCCCGGTTGGACAGCGCCCGCTGGTATCCGTCGGCATAGCCCACCGACAGGGTGGCCACCTGCATGTCGCGGTCTGCGGTGAAGATGCGGCCGTAGCTGAGATCGTCCCCGCGGCGGATGGATTTCACCAGGCTGACGGCGGCTTTCAGCTCCAGCGCGCCGCACAGCTCGCTGCAGGTCACGTCGGGGCTGGGACGGTAACCGTAAAGAATGACTCCCGGCCGCACCATGTCCAGCTGCATATCCGGGTAGGCGAGGATCGCGGCCGAGTTGCAGCAGTGGGCGACGGGAAAAGTCACGCCGCGGGCCGCCAGACGGCGGACGGCCTCGCAGAACAGCTCGAACTGCCGTTTGGTGTAGCTGATGTCCTCCGGCAGGGCGGAGTCCGCCACCGCAAAGTGGGTAAAGATGCCGATGTGGCACAGCCCGGGCAGCGCGGTGGCCTCACAGACCTGCGCCACCGCCGCCTCCATATCGTCCCGCACGGCAAAACCGATGCGCCCCATGCCGGTGTCCAGCTTGATATGGACATTGACCGTTACCCCGGCCGCCACGGCGGCCTCCGAGAGCTGACGGGCATATTCCAGCGAATAAACGGTCTGCGTGATGGTGTTGATGGCCAGCATCGCCGCTTTTTGAGGGCTGGTATAGCCCAGCACCAGGATGGGGCGGGTGACCCCGGCGCGGCGCAGCCGCAGGGCCTCGGCAAAACCGGAGACTGCGAACCGGTCTGCGCCGGCTTCTTCCAGTGTGGAGGCGATGACGGCGTCCCCGTGCCCATAGGCGTCCGCCTTGACCACGGCCATGATCATGCTGTGGGGGGCGCGGCGCTTGATGACCCTGAAATTGTGTTCTATTTTGTCCAGGTCGATCTCGGCCCAGCATCTCTTTTCAAATTCCATTCTGGAAGCTCCTTTTTTCCTCTTTCGGCGATCTGCGCGATCCCCGTCCGGGGGCGCGCCTGTGCCTGTTTGGCATTAGTATAGCACAAAAGGGGGGCAAATAAAATAAAAGCAGGGCGACCCCAAAAGACTTTGCCCCATTGGCAGCGGGGCATAAAAGCGGCTGCAGGGACGGTATCGACTCTTTGCGGGCTGCTGCAGGGTCGACAAAAAACAAATTTTAGTACAAAATGTTATTTTTTGGAACAAAATTACAAAAAATAAGAGGCGCCTGCCCCCCTGAGCGGCGGTGCGGCGGCTGTGCAGTCTGCCGCCCCGCCGCCAAAACGGAGAGGCTAAAAGGCAGACGACCCGCCTTGCAGTACATTGAAACGACAATTTTGTACCGCAAACACGCTTTTGCACACAGGGGACCGGGTGTGGTATAATGGCGAAAAAGAAGAGGATACCGCGTTGATGTCTGATGTTTCGCCCTCAGGCGGGGCGCCGATCTTGTCCGCGCTTGGGGCAGGGGGCTGTAAAGCAGCTGCGCCGCGCTTACCCGGAAACGCATCCGCCGGGGACGGCGGGCGCCGCGCGCAGGGGCGTCAAAAGAACAAAAGCGGCAGGGATATCGTTCCGTCACAATAAAAACTCTGCGGCGCGGATGTGGAAGAGGCGTGTAAAAAATGAGAGATTTGATCGTGTTGGATTTTGAGACCACTGGCCTGGATGCCGGGACGGACGAGGTGCTGCAGGTCTCGATGGTGGACGGTGCGGGCTCGGTGCTGATGAACGAGTACTGCCGGCCGGAGCGGCATACCGCCTGGGAGGCCGCGCAGAAGATCAACGGCATCAGCCCCGGCATGGTGACGGACAAACCGACTTTTCGGGAACTTTTGCCCCGCGTACTGGAGCTTTTGGCCGGGGCAAAGACCGTGGTGGCGTACAACGCCGAATTTGAAAAAGGATTTTTAACGGCTTACGGCGTGGATGCGCGCAGGCTGCGCTGGGGCGCGGACCCGATGAAGCTGTTCGCCGCTCATTTCGGCAACCAGCGGCGCACCCTCTCCACCGTGGCGGTCTTTTTTGGCTGTGAGTTCAAGGCTCATGATGCGCTGGAGGACACCCGGGCCACGCTGGAGGTCTACCGGCATCTCTCCGCCGGGCCGCTGCTGCCCCATTTGATGGAGGCCGGCGTCCCGGCGGAAGAACCCGGCTGCCGTACATTTGAAGAGGAAGCGGACTGGCTGCGGCTGCTCAAAACGCTGGGGCTTTCGCCGCTGACCGCTAAAAAGCGCAAGCCTCTGATCTATAAGGGCGTGTTCACAGACGGCCCCGTCGCCTGCGAGGCGGTGGGCTTCGAATATCCCGCCCTGTCCGACGATTCAGCCGTGCTGCTGGTGCAGGCAGGGGAGGCGCGGGTGCGCATCTGTGACGCTTATCTGCGGGAGATGCAGGGAGGTGCGTTTGGTGAAAACGCCCCCGCGGCGGCTGTCCGGCAGCCGCGCAAAAGCCGGGCGGCCGACCGGCCCCGCCCGGCGGCAGCGCCCGCAAAGGAGGAACAGAAAAATTCTGCGCCCGCGCGGCAGGGAGGCAAATACGCGGCCTTTGCGGCGAAAAAGACGGATCTTCGCGCTTTGTCCCCCAATCTGGACGCCGACCCCGACAACCCTTTTTTTGGCAAAACAGTGGTTTTCACCGGTGATCTGACGCTCTCGCGCGGGGAAGCGGCCGCCGCGGTCTCAGCGCTCGGGGCAAGCGTGAAATCCTCGGTATCCAGGCATACCGATTATCTTGTGGTGGGGACGCAGGACGCCGCCCTGGTGGGGGCGAAGGGGTACAGCACCAAAGAGCAGAAAGCGGCGGAGCTGAACGAAAGCGGCAAAGCGGAGATCAGCATTTTGGACGAGCAGCGGTTTATGGCGCTGCTGGCCGATGCCAAGGGGACGTGAGCGCACCTGCCCCGGAACTTTCGCGCAGAAAAGCGGAAAAGTCCCGAAAAGCGGGGAGAACGAAATGGGGGGGCGGGGAACCCGGGCGGAGTTGTGAAAACAAGCAAGGAAAATGCTTTTGCTGTATAGTTTCGCGGCCGCCGGTGAGGAGGACGCAGGCCGGCCCCTGCGGGATGTTGCCCGGAGTATACCGATCGATACCTGCCGACGGCAGGGAGGATGCGGATCGGAATGATGGAGAGAGCGGCGGCTGCGGTCCGTGATCGCATCAGCCGGATCGCCCTCGCCGAGGCCCCGGGGACAAGGGAAACTGTATCTGCCCGCAGCGGCGTGCGGAGCGGTCGTCCGCCGCTGTTTTGCCGTTCTTATTATTTGAAAAATGGCATAAGAGCATACGGCAGAAAAAAAGAGCAAATAAAAGAAAAACAGAGATCGGAATCCATAGATTGCAATAATCAGATTTTTTTGTTGACAAGCCTGTGACAGGCTGTTATAATAACTCGTGCAGCCTTTAAAAAGGTGTTTTCTGCCCGTTTGGCGGGCAGGTCCGATTTTTTTGAAAGAGATCATACGGGAGGAACACGATATGAGCACAACGTTAGCAAAACCCGGCCAGGTCGAGCGCAAGTGGTATATCCTGGATGCCGCTGGCAAGCCTCTGGGCCGCGTTGCCGCCAAGGCAGCTGTTCTGCTGCGCGGCAAAGACAAAGTCATTTTCACCCCGAACGTCGATTGCGGCGACCACGTCATCATCATCAACTGTGATCAGGCCGTCCTGACCGGCTCCAAGCTGGACAAGAAGTTCTACCGCACCCATTCCGGCTGGATCGGCGGTCTGAAAGAGGTCAACTACCGCACCCTGATGGCTGAAAAGTCCGACAAGGCCATGATGATCGCGGTCAAGGGCATGCTGCCCGGCAACAGCCTGGGCGCTGCGGCGCTCAAGCGCCTGCGCGTCTACAAGGGCGCCGAGCACAACAATGCCGCGCAGAAGCCTGAAGTTTACGCACTGTAAAGAGGGGGTAACAAAGAGATGTACGAGACGAAACCTTATTTCTACGGCACCGGCCGCCGCAAATCTTCCGTTGCCCGCGTCCGCGTGTATAACGGTACCGGCAAGATCACCATCAATGACCGTGATATCGACGATTATTTCGGCCTCGAGACGCTGAAGCTGATCGTGCGTCAGCCGCTGGTCCTCGCCGAGATCGAGAACAAGTTTGACATTGTGGTCCGCGTTGCGGGCGGCGGCGTTTCCGGCCAGGCCGGCGCGATCCGCCACGGCCTTTCCCGCGCGCTGCTGCTGTATGATGAAAACCTGCGCCCCGTGCTGAAGAAAGCGGGCTTCCTGACCCGCGATCCGCGCATGAAAGAGCGCAAGAAATACGGCCTCAAAGCCGCTCGTCGTGCGCCGCAGTTCAGCAAGCGCTGATTCGGCCGCTTCCGTATTCTACAGAAAAAGAGCCCTGCTCGCACGAGCGGGGTTCTTTTTATTGCTTTGCGATAAAAGACAACTTGTCTCGGTGGCCCCGCCCTCGCCGCTTGCGCGGCAATTGGGCGAGTGGCCGGGAAAATATCCTGCGGCTATTTTCTGTTGTTCCGCAATCAAAAAGCGACTTATCTTAATGGGCCCTGACCTCGCCGATTGCGCGGCAACCGGGCGGATGGCTGAAAAATAGCCTGCGCTATTTTTTATCAACAAGAGTCTTTCCGGCGCTCTGATCTTTGGCGCCGTACGACAGGGGCGGCCGCGTTTCCGCGTTCCGCTGCACCGTCGGGGCAAAAGAGGCCTGTCGGCTGGGGCATAGTGAAATCGTTCCGCACCGCCGGATCCCAGGACATCTCTCCGCGCGGTAGTGCACCGGCGTCGGATGACCCGGAAAGCAGAGGGAGCGTGGCGGATCGCCGGGAAAAGACGCCGACGCTATGCGGGGAAGTTTTATGCTGCTTTCGTGCTTACTGCTCAGAATCAGGCCCTGCCGCCGGGGCGGGCCGCCGCGATGGCGGTGCGCAGAAAAAGGCAGAAAAACCAAAAAAGAAGAGCCGTTTTGTGCAGCCCGCCAAAACGGCTCTTTTCTATTGACAAAATGGTCTATAAGTTATAGACTTAAAACACGGGGATGGTCTATAATTTATAAACCAAACAAAAAGAAAGAAGAAGGTGATGCAGATGCCGGTAAAACCGCTCACAGAAGCGGAGCTGCGGCTCGCAGAACTGATCTGGGACGCCCAGCCCCTGCCCTCCGGGGAGCTGGTGCGGCGCTGTGAGGAAGCTTTCGGCTGGAAAAAATCCACCACCTACACCATGCTGAAAAAGCTGTGCAGCTGCGGCGTCGCCCGCAATGAGGAAGCCGTCGTCACCGCGCGCATGAGCCGGGAAGAATATCACCGCCGCCAGGGGGAGGCGGTGATCCAGGAGGGGTTCGAGGGCTCGCTGCCGCGTTTTTTGACGGCATTCATGCGGGGGAGAGGGCTGTCCCGCAGGGAGGCGGAGGAGCTGAAAGCGCTGATCGACCGCTGGGAGGAGGCCGGGGATGAGTGAGATATTCAAGACTGTTTTGCAGATGAGCCTGCAGGGCAGCTATGTGATCCTGTTTGTGCTGGCCGCCAGGCTGGCGCTGCGGCGCGCGCCGAAAGGGTTCTCTTATGCGCTTTGGGCCGCGGCGCTGTTCCGCCTGCTCTGCCCGGTCACGCTGAGATCCGTTTTCAGTTTGCTGCCCCGCAGCCAGGCGCTGGCAGCGCCGGTGGAACAGCTGGCTGCCGTGCCGGGCTTTGTCTCCCCGCCGGTGGCTGGGCCGCCGGCGGGGCAGGGCGGGACGGGCGCCGCCTCTGCCGCCATGGCGCCGCTGGAGATCTGCGCGCTGGTCTGGGCGGCGGTGGCCGCGGCTCTGGTGCTGGGCAGCCTGATCTCGCTGCTGCGGCTGCGCCGGTCGCTGCGCGGGGCCGTGCAGGTGGGGCCGGGGCTTTATGAGGCGGCGGGCCTGCCCACCGCTTTTGTGCTGGGCGTGGCGCATCCGCGCATCTATCTGCCCGCGGGCCTGCCCATCCGCGAGCGGGAACATGTCATCCGGCATGAGCGGGTCCATATCCGGCGCGGGGACTGGCTGGTGAAGATGGCCGCTTTTGGGACGGTGTGTCTGCACTGGTTCAACCCGCTGGTCTGGCTGGCCTTTTCACTGGCCTGCAGGGACATGGAAATGTCCTGTGACGAGCGGGTCCTGCGCGAGCTGGGGGACGGGGTGCGGGCGGATTACTCCCGCTCGCTGCTGGCAATGGCCTCCGGCCGCCGCATCTGGAACGGCGGGCCGCTCGCCTTTGGAGAGAACGACGCCAAAAGCCGCGTCAAAAATGTGCTGAACTATCGCCGGCCGGCCTTTTGGGTGATGCTCGCTGCCGCTGCCGCAGTGGCGGCGCTGGCGGCAGGCCTTGTGCTGGACCCGGCGGTGCGGCCCGAGCCGCTGCGCTGGGCCCAGAATCTGGAGGCGGCGCAGGTGGAGCGCATCGAACTGACCGTGATGCCGTCCTCGCCGGAAGAGCGATATCATCTGTTCACAGAAGCGGAGCTGCCGGGCGTTGTCGAGCACATCCGCCAGAGCCGCGGACGGCTGGTGAAAGATCCAGAGAGCATCGCCGGCGGCGGCATGACCCTCACCGTGACGATGAAAGACGGAAGCGTCCACACGGTAGGGAACAACGCCAACACCTATCTGGTGATCGACGGAGAAAGCTTTGACGCAGGCTATGATTGGCTCGCGGGCTGGGATTACCTGGGCGACGCCGCCGCGCCGGTCAGCGGCGGGGCGTCTTACCGGCTGGACCAGCTGCAGCAGAGCATCCGCTACGATGCCGAAAGCGGTGTTTTGCAGTTCACGATCCCGGACGGGATCACGACAGGGGCGCTCGACCTGCAGGTGAGCGGCAGGCTGACCGCGGGCGGTGGTATGAGCTGGCATGCTTTTGAGCGGGAGAGCGCAGCGGCCGGCTGGGAGCCAGGGCGCACCTATACCGCCCAGGTGGACGCCGAATCTCTTGAGAACATCCTCATCAGCGCGGAGCTGAACGGCTATGTCCGCCGCTGGGAGATCGCCGCCCCGGATTTTGAAGTACGGCTCAGCATTTTGGGTAGAGCGGAGAGCAACGAGGTGCAGGACACCGGCGGGCTCAGCTTCCCGCATCCCATGGGCAGCACGCCGGTGACCCTGGCGGACGGCAGCGGGGTGGAGGTCAAGCTGGTCATGACTGCCGGCAAACTCTGGACCGAGAGCGATCCGGATTTTGCGGCGGGCGGGCCTCTGCATGCGGGGGAGAAAAACTATCTCGGCGATTTTGAGATCGTCGTCTCGCGGGACGGGCTCACCCTTTCCAGTATGCCCTTTGTGCCCGGCACCGGCGACACGGCCTGTTTTTACGGGCCGGTGACGCTCCGCGTCATGGACTATAATGACGACGGAGACCCAGACTTTTCCCTGGGAAGCTATCTGTGGAGCGGCGGCAACACGTTTAACCTCTACAGCATCGACCGCACCGGGAGGATCTACCAGATCGGGACGGTGGAGCGGCACGATGAGCCGGAAGCCTCGGTGCTGTTCGGCGTGCCCGCCAACGGCGGCCACATCGTCACGATGCAGTGGAACCAGGAAAAGGGCGATTATGACTATCTCTATTATCACTATGACGCAGAGCAGCGGCTCTTTTTGCCGGAGAACCCCGACGTGTCTCAGGGCGGGGAATGAAAATCAGCCGCAAAGCTGTTGCGGAGGCGATCGGCGGGATGCTGCACAAACAACAATGGCAAGGGCATAGAAATGGAATAAACTGATTTTGAAAGCGAAAGCACCTTGTTGCTTTCGCTTTTTTGATCGCCCCACAAGCAGAGCCATTTATACTTGTCAATGGCGGGCAAAGCCCATTCATCATTGACGAGCACGAATGGCTTTGCTGCTTATTGAGTGGTAGAAAAAATGCAGCCTGATGATAAAATATTTTATGCCGTATTGTTTGCCGGGAGCGGAAAGAGCAATATTGTCAAAACCCATAAACAATATGAGGATAGTAAAAGAATGAGAGATTTAGTGGAAATAAACAAATTGAAATTTTAAGAGGAGGTGAACCGTAGATGTATACCCAATCTGGTGATTTTTATATCACTTCATTTATTGTTATGTTTTCGATGGTAATAGGTTTAGTACTTATTATCATAATTTATAATTGGTGGAAAAATAGATGCTCGCCTCTTATTGTAACCCAAGCGACAGTTACGGATAAACGTATTGAAGAACATTATGTCCGAAGTAAACGAAGTGCCGGCATTGGATATAGAACACGAAAAGTGCTGATTTATTATATAACTTTTAATTTAGAGGGTGGAGAGAATATAGAGCTGCGTACTAAGGAAATAGTATATTCAGAACTGCAATACAATGATTGTGGAAAACTAACATTTAAAGAATCAAAATACATAAATTTTGAAAAAGTTTAATGTATAAATTTCCTTTTATCGTTTTTCAGCTTGCACAACTTTATATCTGTATTACACGGCGGTTAGTCATTACGATTGACCTTTCTTATGAAAAAAGGACGCTGGTATAGCATCCTAAAGTGTCATGTCAAAGCTCATTCAATCGTGGTAAAATGAATATTTTTTAGTTATTAAATCTTCTTAAAATGTAGTGTTTATGCGGATAATCTGAAATTACATATAGAATTTAACACAACTTTAATGAAATAACTTTCCCTTGAGGCAAAAAAGATAAATGGGAAATTGAGGAGGTAAAGCGATATGACAAAACAGCTAAAGAAAAGACCCATAGAAAAGGAACTGAATTTTTTGACCAATTTTGAAATATACGGCGCGCTAATGTTTGCAGCGCTATACTTCGCAACAAAGTATATTGTTGATATGGATTTTGGAAAAGAACCGTTTAAATTAAATTGGATCTCATTTTATCCATTGTTGGTATTTTCTATTATAGTGATCGAGGGAAGTTTCTATTGGCGGAATAAGTTGAAAAAAGTAAAAAGAAAGAAGTCTTTGAGTAATATCCAAATAGGTAGGATATATCATAAATTGAGATGGATAAATGTAATTTTATTAACGGCCTATCTGCCGGCAATTATTATAACGGCACTTGTAAAAGAAAATCTATCTGGAATAGTGGTTGGGACTTTGTTTTATCTTATGGCGGTAATAGAACAAATCAATTATTTTCACATCAGACTTTCTTATGAAACGGTAAACGGTGCGCTCTTGGTCGTTGAACCTTTAAAACAACTATTGACGGGAACAGGGAGGCGCTCGGCATTACGAAAGGATATTGACGCTTATTTGGGTGTTGAAAAAAATAGAAAACAGAATTCTGTTTAAATAATATGTAAGAGCGAGATAGATAGAAACTGCATGGCCAAGAGGCAGAAAAAATCGTGGTCATATTGGATAACAGTCAAAACAAGAGAACAGCAAATTCGTATTTATAAAGAGTTTGGATAATCCCGACAAGCAAAAATGCAGCACATTTTTTCGGCCGATCGCCCGGCTGCCGCGCAAGCGGCGAGGGCGGGGCCATAGCAATAAAAAATAGCCGCAAGGCTATTTTTTAGTAGCCATGCGGCCTGTCCTCAGGCCGCGGCGAATCGAAATAAAACGGCCGGCCGAAAATCGCGGGGGAGGACAGGCATTCTCCGGCGGTTTTCGGCCGGCCGCACTGTTTTATCCCGACGGCGTCGGTCCCGGGCTGCACCTTTCCGGCAGCGCGGGGCCAAAAATTGGGCCGTGCGGATGCGGACGCAGCGCCGCTGTGGTATCATAAGAGGGAAACGGTCAAGACGTCAAAGTCCAGCGGCTTCCCCTTTTTTGCGGGGGGATGATCTGCGGGCCGGGGCGGGCGGTGTGTACGGCGAAGTTCAGCGGCGCGGGGATGACCGGCTTTTGCTGCGCCGGGGTACCCGGACGGCGGGACGCCCCGGCGCCGGACGGTCCCCGGGCTTGAACCGCCCCATCTGCAGCCGCCGCGGCAGCGCGCCGCCGCAGGGGCCGGGCGCTGGCTCGGCACAAACGGGAAAAGACAAAGGAGGAGACAGGATGGAGATCCGGATACGGCCTTATGGCGAGAGCGACTTGATGGCCATTCAAAAGATCTGGAACAGCGTGGTGGAAAAAGGGGACGCCTTTCCCGGGGAGACGCCGCTGAGCCTGCAGGAGTGCCGGGACTATTTTGCGCAGCAGACCCTGACGGCGGTGGCTGAGGCCGCAGGCCGGGTGGAGGGCGTTTATATCCTGCATCCCAACAACATCGGCCGCGCGGGACACATCGCCAACGCCAGCTATGCGGTGGCGCCGTCCGCCCGCGGCCGGGGCGTGGGGGAGGCGCTGGTGCGCCACAGCCTGGGGCAGCTGCGCCCCCATGGTTTTGCAGGGCTGCAGTTCAACGCGGTGGTCGGCACCAACCGGGCGGCGATCGCCCTTTATGAAAAGCTGGAGTTCACCCGCGTGGGCACAGTTCCCGGCGGCTTCCGGCTGCCGGACGGCAGCTTTGCCGATATCCACCTCTATTTTCACGCCGCGCCGGAAAAAGAGCGCGCACCGCGCACTGCCCAGGACCCGGAGGAGTGCTAGGGGCGCGGGAGAGCGTTTCTCCCGTGCCCGGACGCTCAGCTGCCGCAAAAAGAGAGGCCGCCCGCTGAAACGGGTGGCCTTTCTCAAAAAGATAGCTGTTTGAATAGAGGACGCCTTTGTGGCTGCGGCAGCGCGCCAGGGACTGGCAGGGCAAAGGTCAAGGGCCGAAAGCCCGGGGAGCACCCGCATAGCCCGATGGAATCTCGCACCCCCATGGTCTGACGGCTTTGCGTACCGCGTGACAGTCACCTCGCGGCCAAGGGTTCCCCCAATAGCATGGGAACTCTTGGCCGCCCGACGATTTCCGCGTAGTCCGGCAGTTTTCTGCACAGCGCGACAGTTCCCCATCGTCCAATGGCTGCTGCATGGTCTGGGGGCCGTATAGTTCAAAGGTTCTCTCATGCCCCTGCGCCTCTCTGCACAGCCAAATGGTTTTCCCGTAGCCCGGCGGTTACCCATAGCCCGAGGAGCATCCGCAGAGTCCGCGCACTCGCACGGTCCGGCAGGTCTCCCATAGTCTGAGGATTCCGGCACAGCCCGGCGGCTGCCCCATAGTCCGAGGGCACCAGCCCGACCCGGCGATTCTCTTCGCAGCCAGAGGCCCCCTCATAGTCCTGCGATCCTCTGTACAGCACGGCGGCCCTGTTGCGGGAAGCCGCCTTTACAGCAGGTCCCCCAGCGCGCAGAAATCCTCCAGCGTCAGCTGCTCGGGGCGCACCAGGGGGCCCTTGCCCAGGGCCTCCACCGCGGCGGAGACCTGCGCTTTGGGCAGCCCCAGCCCGGCGGAGATCGCGTTGACCGCCGTTTTGCGCCGCTGGCTGAAAGCGGCGCGGATGACCGCGAACATCCGTGCCTCGTCCCCCGGCGTCACCGGCGGCGCGGGACGCAGCCGCAGCTGGATCACGGCGCTGGTGACCTTGGGCGGCGGCGTGAAACTGCCGGGCGAGACGGTAAACAGCACTTTGGGCTCGGCATAATAGCGCACGGCAAGACTGATCGCCCCCGCGTCCCGGCTGCCGGGGGCGGCGCAGATGCGGTCCGCCGCCTCTTTTTGGACCATGGCGGTGATGCTCTCGATGGGCAGCCGCTCTTCCAGCAGCTTCATCAGGATGGGGCTGGTGATATAATAGGGCAGGTTGGCGACCACGGCCACCCGCAGCCCGGCAAATTCGCGGCGGATCAGACCGGCAAGGTCGGTCTTGAGCACGTCGCCCAGAATGATCTTCACATTGTCAAACTCCGCCAGCGTTTCGGCCAGCAGCGGCGGCAGGCGCTCGTCGACCTCCACGGCGACGACCCGGGCGGCCCGCAGCGCGGCCTCTTTGGTGAGCACCCCTATCCCCGGCCCGATCTCCAGCACGCCAAAGCTGCGGTCGATGCCGGCGGCTTCCACCATTTTGGGGCAGATGCCGGGGTTGACGATAAAATTTTGTCCAAAGCCCTTGGAGAGGGCGAACCCATGGCGCTCGCAGAGCGTGCGGATGGTTTTGAGATCGGTGAGGTTCGGCATGGGAAAAGGCTCCATTTCCAGCTTTTTTTGGCGCGGCGCGCCTTTTTTTATGAAAGCGTCTGCGCGTCGGGGCCCGCCGCTTTCCCTCCGCAAAACGCGGGGCGGGGCGCAGGGCGCGGGCGGCGTCCCGACTGCTCTGCGGTTATTATACCACAAGCGCGCGCCCGGCGCAGCAGAAAGCGGACGGCGCGCAGGCCAAAACTTGCACATTTGGCTGCAATCGTTTATCATAGAAAAAAACGGGACGGGCGGTGGAGCCGCCGCCCCGGGGATGGGGTGTCTTATGGCGCGCAGGGACAAGATCAACTATTATCTGGACATTGCCGATGCGGTCTCACGCCGCGGCACCTGCCTGCGGCGCAACTACGGCGCGATCATCGTCAAAAACGACGAGATCCTCTCCACAGGTTATGTGGGGGCGCCGCGCGGGCGCAAAAACTGCAGCGATATGGGGGTCTGCATCCGCGAAAAGCTGCAGATTCCGCGCGGGGAGCGCTATGAGCTCTGCCGCAGCGTGCACGCGGAGGCCAACGCCATCATCAGTGCCGAGCGCAAGTCGATGATCGGGGCCACCCTGTATCTCTCCGGCCGCAATGTGACCGACGGGCGGTATGTGGAGAACGCGATGTGCTGCAGCATGTGCAAGCGCATGGTCATCAACGCGGGTATCAGCACGGTGGTGGTGCGGATCGACGACGAGCATTACCGCACCGTGGACGTGGAAGCGGAGTGGGTCGCCCAGGACGAGAGCCTGGACGGCGTGATGGGCTACTGAGGCGCAGACGGCAGCGAAAAAACAGCAGGGACGGCCGCAGGGCCGGGCGCGCGCTTTGAGGCGGCCCGGCCGGGGCGGCCGCCTGCGTTTTGCGCGGGACTGCGGAAAAGAGGAGAAACGGCATGAAAACGGGATTGGTGCTGGAGGGCGGCGCGCTGCGCACGATCTTTTCCAGCGGGGCCTGCGACGCCCTGCTGGACCTGGGCCTGACGGCGGATTACGTGGTGGGGGTGTCGGCGGGCATCGCCTATGGGGTGAGCTATCTGTCGGGGCAAAAGGGGCGCAACCTGGATATCCTCACCACCTATGCAAACGACCGGCGGTATATGGGCGTGCGCAATCTGCTGGACCGGAAAAACCGCAGCTATTTTGGGCTCAAGTTCGCCTACGAAGAGATCCCCAACAGCCTGATCCCGTTTGATTACGACGCGTTTGCCGCCTGGCCCGGCGAGGCGGAAGCGGTGGTGACCAGCCTTGCCCGCGGGCAGGCGGAATATCTGCCGGTGCCGCGGCGGGACGAGAGTTTTTTGCTGCTGCAGGCGACCTGCGCTATGCCGCTGCTGTTTCCCGCCTTTGATCTGGGCGGCGGCCCGGTGCTGGACGGAGGGGTGGCGGACGCCATCCCTTTCCGCCGGGCGCTGGAAAAGGGCTGCGACCGGGTGACGGTCATCCTCACGCGGGAGCGGAGCTACCACAAAAAGCCGGAAAAGCTGCAGCCCCTGATCGACCTGGCCTATCGCCGCTGGCCGAATTTTTGCAGGGCCATGCGCCGCCGCGCCCAGCAGTATGAGGCCGCGCGGGAAGAGCTGTTCCGCCTGGAACAGGAGGGCCGGGCGCTGATCCTGGAGCCGGAGAGCACCGCGGGATTCTCGCGGGTGGAGCGGGATGTGGAGAAGATCCGCACCCTTTACCGGGAGGGCTATGACGCCGCCATGGCAAAGCGGGAAGAGCTGGGAGCGTTTTTGAAAAACACATAGACCGCGGCGGGGCAGGCGGGAGGACCGCTTTGCCGCCGGCCGTTTTTTGCGGGAGGCGCATGAAAAATGGGACCTGTGCTGAAAGTGGGCGTCGGGGTGCTGATCTTGAGGGAGGATAAGATCCTGCTGGGGCACCGCGTCGCCGGGGCGAAAGACACCGGCGGCATTTATGAGCCGGACAGCTGGTGTCTGCCGGGCGGAAAACAGGAGTACGGGGAGACGATGTTCGAGGCCGCCGCGCGGGAAGTGAAAGAGGAGACCGGCCTCATCGCCGGGGCTTTTGAACTCTTCAGCGCCGCGGACGATATCCAGCCGGGCAGACATTTTGTGACCCTGCAGATCGTGGCCAGGACCTGCGCGGGGGAGGCAAGGGCCATGGAGCCGGACAAGCAGGATGAGTGGCGATGGTTCGGCCCGGACGCGCTGCCCAAAAACCTGTATTCCCCGTCGGAAAAATTTATCCGCGCGTTTTTTCAAAAGAAAGCAAAATGAAAATTGCGGTATATCGCGGCTTTTTAAAGGCATTCTCTTGCCGGGCAGGGACGCCGAAAGCGCAGGGGGGAGAAGCCGTCCCGCCGCCCGGGGCGGACGGCCTGCGCGGGGTAGGTAAGGCTTTTCGGCGGACTGCCTCCCCAGGGCGGCAGCTTCTCGGCGGGCGCAGCCCCTCTCCCGGCCGCAGCCCGCGCCCGCCCCTCTGCAAACGGATGGTTTGCCTGCGCGTCCAGTGCTTCCGCCCTGCCGGCGGCCGGTTTGTCCCAAAGCGCTTTGGCCCGCTGCCGCCGCTGCGCTCTTTTGCGGGCCGCCGGGCGCGCAGCACCCATAAAAAAGGGACGCCCTGCGGCGTCCCTTTTTTGCCGGGCCTTACAGGCCCAGGTCTTTTTTCATCTTTTCCAGTTCGTCGTCCACCGAGGCGTCGGTGCCCGCGGCGCTGTACTTCGCCTCCAGGGCCTTGGCCTCGTCCACCGGCTCGGTGTTCAGCTCGGCCATGGCGTTTGCCTCGTCCAGCATGCGGTTGGCCTTGTCCTCCATGCGGTCGAAAGCGCTCATCGCGCCGGCGGCCTTGTCGGAAGCGCTGCTGACCTGGTTGACCTTCTGCTGCGTTTTGGCGACGGCCACCTTGGCCTTGACCATCTCGCGGCGGGCGTTCAGGGTCTCGATATCGCTGACCAGCTTGTCGTGCATCTGACGCATTTTGACTGCGTTTTCGTGGGCTGCGGCATAGGCGGTGGCAAGGCCGGCGCCTGCGCTTTCCACCTGCTGCTTTTTGGCGATAAAGACCTTGGCGTCCTCTTCATTGCCCGCCTGCAGAGCCTTTTTGGCCAGATTGGCATATTTTTCAGCGTCGGCCTTGTTTTCATCCACCAGCCGTTTGGTGCGGGCTTCCTCGGCCATGACGCCGGCGGTCTCTTTTTTCACCTCGGCCAGGTTGTCGGTCAGCTCACGCAGGTACTGGTCGATCATTTTGGCGGGGTCCTCCATCTTGTCGAGCACCGCGTTGACGTTTGCCTTGATAATGTCGTTGAATCTTGAAAGAATTCCCATAGTGTACCTCCTGATAAACGTGTTTTTTATTTTACTGCACAGCAATAAAAGCATGGTTGCCGGTCCGCCCCGGGCGGCGCCCGCCGCGCGGGGGGAGAGAGCCGTTTATTCCTCTTTCGTGTCGTCCTCATACTTTTTGGCCAGATCTTCGACTTCGGTGTCGCCGAACTTTTCCAGCGGGGTATTGAGGATCTCCGCCGTCTGCCGGGCCTCCAGGTTCTTCTGCTCTTTGGCGTGTTTCCACCATTTATAGAGCAGTGCCACCACGATCACGACGGCCGTGACCACGACCACGGTGGTCAGCACGGCGGGCCAGGGGGATCTGGTCACGGTCATGATGCGCTCGCCGGTCTTTTCAAAGGTAAGGGAGAAGAACTCCTCGTCCCCCATGTCGTCGGAATAGTAGCGGTCCAGATAATCGGCGAGAATACCCAAAGCCTCGTCGTCCATGATGGTCTTGGCCTGGGCGCCCACCGAGTAACCGCACATATAACCGCCGCTGCCGTTGTCGCAGAACACCAGCAGAAAATGGGCTTC
This sequence comes from Anaerofilum hominis, assembly GCF_014287275.1. Taxonomy (GTDB): domain Bacteria; phylum Bacillota; class Clostridia; order Oscillospirales; family Ruminococcaceae; genus Pygmaiobacter; species Pygmaiobacter hominis. Next base: position 811,833 of record NZ_JACONZ010000001.1, on the reverse strand, counting down.
GTCGGTAAACAGCTGGCTGTAGAGCGTCTCGGCATACGCCTGGATGGCGGACGCTGTGGGCCGGGCAGTGCCGTCCACCGTCTCGGCGATGTAGAGGTAGGGCTGCACGCCGGTCTGCTTATAAAAGCGCTTCATGCCGGCTGTGAGCTCGCCGCTGTTGCTGATCCAACCGGGCTCGTCGGTGTAGTAGGCCGTCTCGTTGACCGCCCCTGCGGGCAGCGGCTGGCGTTCCACCGTCGATTTGGCGATGCCGGAGCTTCCGCCCGAACCGCCGCCGCCAAACGAGAAGAGCGGGAGCAGCACCGTGCCGATGACGACAAGGATCACGATCACCGCAAGAAAGGTGCCGCAGCCTGAAGTCTGTCTGCCCCTTCGCGGCCCGCCGCCCGGCGGGGGGGCGCCGTAATAGCGCCGGGTGTTGATGAATACCGGGCCGCGGTAGCCGCCGAACACCGGGCCGCTGTGATGGGAGGAGCCGCCGTAAGAGCGTCCGCCGCCCGAGCGCCCGCCGCCGCTGCGCCCGCTGCCGAAACCGCCGGAAAAGCTGCCGCTGCTGCGCCCGCCGCCGGAAAAACCGCCGGAGAACCCTCCGCCGTGACCGCCTCCGCCTCCACCTGATCTTCCCACAGGAAACCTCCTTCTGTCGTTCCAAACTTTTTATTCGCCCCCCGAAAGGGGCCGCGCCGCCGTCCCGCTGCGGGTCCGGCGCACAGTGTAACGGTAACGGCATCCTCGCGCCGCCGGGGAACACCGCCGTGCTGATTGCCATCTGGTCGACCGGGAAGCATTTTGCCTCCCTTACCGCTTGAGTTAATTAAACCATACCGGGATGCAAATTGCAATGTCGCCCCCGGCCCCCCGCGGCCGCCCCGGGGCCCGGGCGGGCACCCCGGGTGCAAGGGAACTTTCAATCTCACGCAAGCGGCCTCAATCTCTGCCAATCTCTCGAAATCTCACAAAAAGCAAAGAGGTGGGATGCGGAAGACGGCGAAAAAGGTCAAAAAAAGCAGCGGGCGGGCTCTGCCGTTTCCGCTGCTTTTTTGAGTTTTTGCCCGAGCGCTTAAAAGCCGGTCAAAAGATCTGCGTCCCCGTTTTTCTGCGGCCGGCGGCGTGCGCGGCGTTAAAAATGCCGGGAGGCCGCCGGGGCTTCGGCGCTTTTCACCCTTCGGCCCCGCGCCGGCGGCAAAAGCTCCGCCCTTTTCGCCGGCCCCAAAGCGGGCCCTATTCCTGCGGCGCTTTTTCCTGCGCCGGGTCTGCTCCGGCGTCCTCTTCCAGGGGAGCCCCGGCGGCAAATTCCACCGTGGCGACAAAGAGATCCGCGTCGGTGCCCACGGCAAAGCGGCCGCCGCAGGCCTCGGTAAAGCTGCGGGCGATGGACAGGCCAAGGCCGCTGCCGCCGTCGGTGCGGCTCGGGTCGCCGCGCACAAACCGCTCGGTAAAGTCCATGCCGTCGGGCAGTTCGGCGGCGGAGGTGTTTTTGACCGAGGCGCAGGCCACGCCGTCCTGCTCGCTGAGGGAGACGTGGACGCGGGAGCCGGCCAGAGAGTACTGCAGCGCGTTTTGGATCAGGTTCTGGAACACCCGGTAAAGACGCTCGCCGTCCGCCCGGATCGCGACCGGTCCGTCGGGGATCTCCGCGCGCACCGTCACCGGCGCGGCGTCGATCTGCGCCGACATGTCGGCCAGGGTCTGCCGCAGCAGCTTGCCCAGGTCCAGCGATTTGAGATGCACGGGCAGCTGGCCGGACGCCGCCTTGCTCACCTCCACCACGTCCTGTACCATGGTCTTCAGCCGCAGAGACTTCTGGTCCAGAATGCGCACATAGTCCTGCACATGCGGGGGCAGACCATCCTCCCGCTTGAGAAGTTCGATATAACCGATGATGGAGGTCAGCGGGGTCTTGATGTCGTGGGACACGTTGGCGATGAGTTCCACTTTCATCCGCTCGCTCTTGATGCGCTCTTCCAGCGCGGTGCCCATGCCCTGCTGGATCTCGGCCAAGTCTTTTGCCGCGGCGGCCAGATCGGCGTCCGCGGGCAGTTCCAGCGGCAGCGAAAGATTGCCCGCCCGCACCGAGGCGATCTGCTCCACCAGGCTGCCCATATCCTGCGCCAGCTCGCGCTCATTGCGCAAAAAGAGCACCAGCGCCCCGGCCAGAAGCAGGCAGAGGAAGCCGCAGACGGCGGCAAAGGGCAGCGCCCAGCTGTCCGCGCCGGAGGCGGCGAACAGCGCCAGGGGCTGGGCCGCCGCCACAGCCAGCCCGATGGCGGCGGCCGCCATCAGCCAGCTGCGCCGCACCAGCCGCTTTTGCAGGGGGCGTTTCATGCCCCAGGTGGACAGCAGGCTGTGCCGCCATACGCGGGGGTTGCGGCGCAGGTCGCATATCCACAGCCAGACGATCCAGAACAGGCCGCAGAGCCAGCCGGTGGAAGTGAACAGGTCCCACAGGGCATAGGTGAACAGGCCGGGATAAATTTCCCCATAGCTGAACGCATAGGTGACCTCCTGCCACCAGCCGCTGTCCCAGTTTTGCAGACAGATGCTGGAAACGGGCAGCGCCAGGGCCAGCAGGGTGAGCAGCAGCTTGCACTCAAACCACAGCTTGCCGAGGACGCGGGCGATGGCGGCCTCGGCCTGCCGGCGGCTGCGGCGCATCGCCAGCCCCGCGACGAGCAGCACCAGACCGGCGGCCAGGGCGGCCGCGCCGAAGAGATATTCCAGGCGGGCGTCCCGCAGGTTCTTTTCCATCCAGTAGAAAGTGTTGCAGCCGTCGGCGCCGCCGCTGGCGCCGTAGTTGCCGACCAGATAAAGGATGGGGTCCGCGGCGCAGGCGATGGTCACCCGGCTTTTTGCGGCGTCCTCACCTGCGGGAAAGTTTTTGTATCCGGGCAGGCACCAGTCGGTCTCATCGTTATAGTAGCCGTCGCCGTAGATGTCCAGCACCTGGCCGTCTTTCTGCACCGTGACCTTTTCGCCGTCAAAGTAGAGCAGGAAGTTATAGCCATCCGGAAGCTTGCCCGCCGCCCCGTCCAGCTGCAGGCCTCCCGCGTTGGTGTATTTCACGCTGCCGTCCCGGCTGACCGAATAGAGCATGTTTTTGTCGTTGGCCCACAGGTCCGCCAGCTCGCGGGCGCTCCGGGCCCACTCTTTGCGGGCCCGCTCGTATTCCTCTTTTTCTTCCGCTGAAAGATCCTCCGCCGTGCCCTGCGCGACGACGGTGCCAAAGCCCCAGTCGCCATACTCCACCGACGACAAGAGGAGGCCGCTGCCCGGGTACTCGCTGGAATACCCGTACCAGCTGTCCACCGGGCCGCCGGCGGCCATGGCCAGAAGCTGTTCCAGCCGGTTGGAGATCTCGTTGCGAAAGGCCTGCGTATCCTGATAGTCGTCGCTGAAGACGTCCCGCACGCCCCAGGCCTCGCCGCCCCGGCGGGCCATCTGCACTGCCGGCCCGATCGAGCACAGCAGCAGTGAGACGCCGAAAAAGAAACAGGCGAAGCTAAGAATGACTTTCCACTTTTTCGATTTTGTATCCAATGCCCCATACCACCTTTAAATAGTCTGGCTCTTTCGGGTTCAGTTCGATCTTTTCACGGATGCGGCGGATGTGTACCATCACGGTGTTTTCAGGCGCGAAAGCGTCCTCCTGCCAGACGCGGCGGTAGATCTCCTCGGCGGGGAACACCCGCCCAAGATTGCGCATCAGCAGGTCGACGATGCCCGTCTCGGTGGCGGTGAGCCGCACCGGCTCGCCGTCCGCGCGCAGCACCCGCTCGGCCTTGTTGTACCGCAGCCGGCCGTTGACGATCTCGTCCGCCGGCAGGGCGTCGATACCGCCCAGCCGCGTGTAGCGGCGCAGCTGGCTGCGCACCCGGGCCACCAGTTCCAGCGGGTTATAAGGCTTGGCGATATAGTCGTCCGCCCCCATGGAAAGGCCCAGCACCTTGTCGGTGTCCTCGCTTTTGGCGCTGAGCACGATAATGGGCAGGTTGCGCTGCTCCCGCAGCCGCAGCACGGCGGAGAGGCCGTCCAGCCTGGGCATCATCACGTCCATCAAAATCAGCTGAACAGATTCCCGCGCCACCAGGTCCAGCGCTTCCAGCCCGTCATAGGCCCGCAGCACCCGGTAGCCCTCGTCCTCCAGCAACAGGGCGATCGCCCCCACGATCTCGCGGTCGTCGTCGACCACCAGCACACATTCCTTCATCTGCATTCCCTTTCCGGGGGCGCGGCCGCATCCCCCTTGAGCCTGACTTTATTGTAACGGCCGGTTCTTACAAAACGATCGATGGATCTCTTACAGAAGTCTTACGGTTTTGCGGGCGCGGCAGCCGGGGAGGGCGCGCCGGACAGCCCTGACCGCACAAAAGGGACCCGGGCCGCCGGGCCCGAGTCCCTTTTTCAAATAAGGCTCATCTGCAGGCCCGGATGCGGGCAAGAAGTTCTGCTTTTTCGCTCTGGGGCAGAAAGGCGGCCTCGGCGGAATAGGCCAGCATCTGCAGCAGGTCGGCGCGGGAAAAGCCCATCTCCTGCAGGCAGTGGTCGTATTCGGTGTCCAGATCAATGCCGGACAGGATCATGTTGTCGGTGTTGATGGTGACCCGCAGCCCCATGTCGAACAGCTGTTTGGCCGGGTGCTGGGCATAGCCGGGCTGGCTCTGGCACTGCACATTGCTGGTGGGGCAGATCTCCAGCGTCACCCCGTCGCGGACCGCCCGCGCGCAGAGGGCTTTATCCTCAAAAATGTGGTGCCCGTGCCCGATGCGGCGGGCGCCGAAGTCCAGCGCGTCCCGCACCGTGTCCGGCCCCTGGCTGTCCCCGGCGTGACAGGTGAAAGGCAGGTCCAGCTTTTTTGCCAGATCAAAGACCGGGGCAAAATTTTTGAGAGGCACGATGCCCTCTGCGCCCGCAAGGTCCACGGCCGCAACGCCGCGGCCCCGGTACTCCGCCGCCAGGCGCACCGTTTCCAGGTTTTCGGCCATGTTGACGCTTTCCGGGCCGACGCTCATGGCGCACAGGATGATGCCCGCGCCGATGCCGGGGTTTGCGGCCAGCCCCTCGGCCCGGCCCGCCAGCACCGCCTCCACCGCGTCCCGCTGGGTCAGGCCGCCCCGCAGATGCAGCTGGGGCGCAAAGCGGATCTCGGCATACGCCAGCCCCTGGGAGGCCAGCAGGCCGATCAGCTCGCGGGTGACACGGGCCAGGGAGGCGCTGTCCTGCAGGACCTGCAGGGGCAGCTCAAAGCGCTTCAGGTATTCGTTGACGCTGCGGCAGTCCGCAGTCACCACGATAAAATGGCGAAATTCCTCCAGCGTGTCGGCCGGCAGGGGCACGCCCTGCTGGTGCGCCAGTTCCCATGCGGTCTCCGGCAGAACGGAACCGTCCAGATGCAGATGCAGGTCGATCTTGGGCAGGTCATAGTGAGACATATTCGATCTCTCCTTAATAAAAAGTGCGGCCGGAGGGGAAAGCGCGGCCAAAGGGAAAACACCTCTTTCGGGCGGGAAAGGACCCGCGGGTCCGCAGCGGACCCTGGCTCCTCTTTGCCGCGCGGCGGCGCGGGCGGCAGGGGCTGGTGCGTGGAGAGCGGAGCTGGATGCCAAAACCTCTTTGCCGCGCAGCCGCCCCGGCGGCAGGGGCCGGTGCGCGATATCCGCCTTTATCATACCCGAATCCGCACCGCCTGTCAAAACCGGGCGGCGGGCGGCTGCCCCCGCACTGAGGACCGGGCGGGGGGGGGGAGGGGGACAGGGACGGGGAAGCGCAGAAAAAAAGAGGGAAAGACGCGCCGCGCCTCTCCCTCTTCTGCTTTTTGTACAGGGGTCAGGGGTGTTTTTATACCGTCTGCTTTTCCCCGTCCTTGGCGTACTCTTCCAGCGAGCGCTTCAGCCAGCCCTTGCCGTTCATGATGCGGGCCGCGACCATGCCCAGCGCGGTGTCGCCGGTCACATTCACCAGGGTGGCAAAGGGGTCGCCCAGCGTGACGATCAGCGCCATGATGGGGATGGTCCAGCCGGGCAGGCCAAAGATGGAGGCGATGACCAGCTGGCCCACATAGCCGCCGCCGGGGATGGCGCCCATGATGGTGGAGCCCACCACCGCGGCGACGATCAGCAGCACGATGTTTTTGGGGTTGTAGACGTCGATGCCGCACATGGCGCAGACAAAAGTGGCCTGCAGCACCTGCAGGATGCTGGCGCCGTCCTTGTGCAGGTTGGCGCCCATCAGCACGCACAGGTCGGACATATCCTTGGGCAGGCCCATCTGTTTGCCCGCGATCATGTTATAGGGCAGGGTGGCGGCGGTGGAACAGGTGCCCAGGGCGGTCAGGCTGGGGGTGAGGTTGTTTTTCCAGTACAGCTTCACCGCCTCCATGCCGCCCCCGATGTAGGCCATGACTGAATGTCCCACAAAGTAATAGATCAGGATGGCGACGACATAGACGAAGAAAGAGCGGGAGAGCGGGCCCACGATATCCTTGCCGTTGGTGCCGATGAGGATGGCGAAATAGAACCCGAGGCCCAGCGGGGCCAGTTTCATGATGATGCCCACCAGCTTGACCAGCACCTCGTTGAGCCCCTCCAGCAGGCTGACGACGGGACGGGCCTTTTCGCCCGCCATGACCACGGCGATGCCGGTGAGGATGGCAAAGACCACCAGCGCCATCAGGCTGGTGCGGGACCACAGCGCCGGGAAATCACTGACCGTGAACATGGACAGGATATCCAGCTTGGTGCCGGAAAGGTCCACCGTCTCCTGGGTGAACTGGGTCATATCGGTGTTTTTGGCCGGGTCAAACAGGGCCGAAAAGCCCACCATATAAGCGCTGCACACGATGCCGGTGATGAGAAACAGCACCAGCAGTACCGCCAGCAGCTTGCCCAGCTTGCGCATGTTCTGCATGCCCGCGATGGCCGAGACCAGCGAGACAAAGATCATCGGCACCACAACGCAGTACAGCAGGTTCAAAAAGATGTTCGCCCACGGGGTCAGCACACTGGCGCCCGGGCCCCAAAACGCGCCCACAACGCCGCCAAGCACCATACAGCCCAGCAGGATGAACGAGGACTTGTACGAACTCCAGATCTTCTTCACAAAAATTCCTCCATCACAAAATTTTCCGGCGCCTGCGGGTCCGGCGTGCGGAGGGGGACAGCCCGGCTGCCGCAAAACTGTCCTCTTGATAACAACACCCGCAATTCCAAACCTTACTATACCCCTTAAAAAATGCAAAGTCAATGCGCAGAAGAGGGAGAAACAATTATTTTTTAAGCGAAAGACACAGCGCCCTGTTTCATCGATAAGTGAATATTGTCCTGATTGCACAAAAAAGCAAGAATCTGACAGGCGGAGAGGGGAAAGCGCTCCGCAAAGAAAGCTTGTCCTCAACACAAAGACAAATTCTCTTGATTTTTGGTGTCCACAGAGCTATGCTTAATATAAAATCCGCGCCCTGCCCGGACGGGACGCAGTAAAAGGAGCGATCATTGTGAAAGAGATCCTGTGTTTCGGCGATTCCAACACGCACGGCTATATGCCGGGCGTGGGCACCCGCTATCCGCTGGACGTGCGCTGGAGCGGCCGGCTGGCTGGCCTGCTGGGCGAGGGCTATCATGTGGTGGAGGAGGGGCTGGACGGCCGCACCACGGCCTTTGAGGACGAGCTGCAGCCCTGGCGCAGCGGGCTGGGGTATATCGGCGGCTGCGTCAAAAGCCACGCTCCGCTGGATCTGATCATTATCATGCTGGGCACCAATGACGCCAAGACCCGCTATGGGGTGTCGGCGGAGGAGATCGGCTTTGGCCTGCGCGAGCTGATCGCCAAGATCGAGACCTTTTTCCGCTATAACGGGGCGCACTATGGCCCCTGCCCCAAACTGCTCGTCATCAGCCCGGTGCCGATGCCGCAGACCGGCGGCGACCCGGAGTTCAACGAGGAGTCGCTGAAAAAGCAGGCGGGCCTGAAAGCGGTGTACCGGCCCATCGCAGAGGAGATGGGCTGCGCTTTTGCGGCTGCGGAGGACTGGATCGGCCCCGACCTGCTGGGCGAGGACTACTGCCATTATCTGCCCGAGGCGCACCGCATCTTTGCAGAGAAAACCGCCCAGTTGGTGCGGGAGCTGCTGGGCTGAGCCCGCGCGGACGCGGCTGCGCTTTGGCGGGCAGCTCCCCCGTCCCGGTGGGACCTGCGGCTGGCTGTGTACCGGGACGCCTGCGGGATATCCTGGGCCCTAAATAAGCTGAGACCGCGCTCCGGCATAGGCCTGCGGGCCGCGAAGCGCGGCCGCCTTGCGCGCCCAGATAAAAGGGAGCGGGGGAGCTGCTCTGTGTCTCCGGCGCAGGCGCAGCGGGCGGGCCTGCGCCCCACCCGCTGCGGACAGACTGGGGGAGAGTGCGCAGCTGCGCTGGGAGCGCTGTCTGCCCGGCAGCTGCGGCCCGCGGGGAAGCGGTCGGGCGGGAGGCGCGGGGCAAAAAACATCGGCAATACGCACAGTGCCGGAGAAGCTTTTTTGCCGGTTTTGCTGAAAAAACGGCGGGAGGGCCAAACGGAAGCCGTTTCCCGGTTGCGAAAAGTCACAGAAAAAGGTATAATAATCTACTTAGAATAGAGGGGGACGCTTTGGCAAGGCGGCCCCCTCCCAGTCTGTGAACACGGAAAGGGCGGAACGAATTGGGACTTGCAAAACTGTTTGAAGCGCATGACGTCACGGTGGGCACGCCGTGGAAACGCATTACCGAGCTGACGATCCCCATGCTGATCGGCAATATCGCGCAGCAGCTGTACAACACGGTGGACACCATCGTGGTGGGCAAATATGTGGGGGACAACGCGCTGGCCGCTGTGGGCGGCGCGTCTCCCATCCTCAATCTGCTGCTGGTGCTCTTCGTGGGCATCTCCACCGGGGCCAGTATTCTGGTCTCGCAGCGGTTTGGCGCGCGGGACCGCAGGGGCCTGGCGCGGGTCATCGGCAACTGCATCACGGTCACTGCCCTTGCCACCCTGATCACCATGGGGCTGGGCCTGCTGGCCATCCGGCCGCTGCTCACGGTCATGAACACCCCGCCCAGCATCTATGAGTGGTGTGCGAGCTATCTGACCATTTTCCTGGTGGGCGGCGCCGGTTTCATCTTTTACAACATCCTCTCCGGCATCCTGCGGGGGATGGGGGACAACGTGTCGGCACTGGCCTTTTTGCTGGTGGCCACAGTGCTCAACATCGGGCTGGACCTCTGGTTTGTGGCCGGGCTGGGCATGGGGGTGCCGGGCGTGGCGCTGGCCACCGTCATCGCCCAGACCGTCTCGGCCGTGCTCTGCACGCTGAAGCTGCTGAACATGCGCCAGTACTTTGATCTGCACCTGGGCGACCTGAAACTGGATGGGCGCTATGCCAAAAAGATCATCGGCCTGGGGCTGCCCAGCGGGGTGTCCCAGGGCGTGTTCTCCATCTCGGCGCTGCTGGTCCAGTCGCTGACCAACAGCATGGGCGAGGTGGTGATGGCCTGCAACGTGGTGGTGATGCGCATCGACGGTTTTGCCATGATGCCGGCTTTTTCCATCGGCGTCGCTATGACCACCTACGCGGGCCAGAACTATGGCGCGAGCAGGCCGGACCGGCTCAGGTCCGGCGCCAGGCAGGGCATGGCGGTGGCGTTTTTCATGTCCCTGGTGCTCACAACGGGCATCCTGCTTTTCGGCGGCCAGCTGGCGGCCATCTTTACCAGTACGCAGGAGCTGATCGCCCTGAGCATGCGCATGCTGCGCATTTTGGCGGTGGGGTATCTGGTGTTCGGCATCAACCAGGGCCTGTGCGGCTTTATGAGAGGTACCGGCGACACCACCACCCCCATGTGGATCGGCATCATCACCCAGGTCATCCTGCGGCTGCCCCTGGCCTATCTGCTGGCCTGGGCCACCAGGGACGAGGCCTACCCCAACGGCAGGCCGGAGGCGCTGTTCCTCTCGCTGGTCATCTCCTGGACCGTGGCCACGCTGCTGGCATATCTCGCCTACAGGCGGCAGGCAAAGCGGCTGGAGCGGGAGTTCGCTGCGGTGAAAGCGCCCGGGGAGGCAAAGGCAGAGCCCGGTGCCTGAGCGAGAAGAAACAGCCCGCCGCGCCGGCGTGGGCCTGAAAACGCGGCAGCGTGCGGTTTTTTGACGGGCAGAGCCCCCGGCCATGCGGCCGGGGCCTTTTTGCGCCCCGCGCAGGGCGCGGAAAAAGAGAGGCCACCGGGTCGGAACAGATGCTTTGTGAGCAGCCTCAAAGCCGATGACAGCCGCCGTCCGCAAGGACAGCGAGGGTCGAAACTGCATTTCTCGCGCCCAGATATCGGCCCGCTGCGGTCGCTGCCCGCAAGGGCGGCGCGGTCTGGAACGAGATCCTGTCGGGGACGGCATTGGCCCGGCCGCCGTCCCGGAGCGAGGCGCAGGCTGAGGCCAGGGGAGGCGTGCGTGGGCGGGCTTTGCCGCCCCGCGCGGATGGCTTGGACCGCGCGGGGCAAGGCGAGCAGGGATGCCCAGCCGGAGGACAGGTTCCGCGGCCGCCGCCTGCGAAAGGGCGCGGGTGAAATTTGAACCGGCGGCGCGGATGTGTTATAATAGGCGCCGCCGAAGGAAGCAGGTGCAAGACCTGCGCGGGCCCGTCGCCGTGAGGCGCAGCAAAAGCCGCCGGTCTCACCCAAAGCCGCGTTTGGGGACAAGCCATTGGAGCGATCTGAGAAGGCTGGCCGGCAGAGCGCCAAAGCCGGAATATTTCGGCAAAAAACCTCAGTACAGGGCCGCGAGCGCCGGCCGTGAGGGAATAAAATTTGAGGAGAGTACGATGATGCAGATGACAAAGATCAAAAAATCGCTGTCTGTTTTTCTGTGCGCAGTGCTGATCGCGGCAGCGGCGCTGACCACCACAGGCTGTAACAGCAGCAGCGCCCAAAGTGGCTCCAGCGCGGCCACGGGCAGTTCCAGTGCGGCCGCGGGCAGTTCCAGTGCGGCCGCGGGCAGTTCCGGCACAGCCGGGGACAGTTCCAGCGCAGCGCAGAGCGCCCCCGCCTCGGGCACGGCCGGCAGCGTGCTGGGAGAGGGCGAGACCGTCTTTGCCTTTGAGGTGACGGACGGGGACGGCGGCACGACCGCGTTTGAGATCCACACCGACAAGACCACCGTGGGCGAGGCGCTGGCAGAGCTGGGCCTGATCGCCGGCGAGGAGGGGCAGTACGGCCTTTTTGTCACCGAGGTGAACGGGATCGCTGCCGATTATGACAAGGACGGGACCTATTGGGCTTTTTATGTTGACGGGGAGTGTGCCTCCGCAGGGGTGGATTCCACCGAGATCACGGCGGGCGCAGTGTACGCCCTCAAGCTGGAAAAGGCGTGAAGCTGAGCGCCAGGGAGGTGGCGGTCTTCGGCATGTTGGGGGCCGCCATGTATGCCTCCAAACTGCTGATGGAGTTTTTGCCGAACGTGCATTTGCTGGGTGTGTTCACTATTGCGGTCACGATCGTCTACCGCAAAAAAGCCCTGTATCCCATCTATATCTATGTGCTGATCAACGGCCTGTTTGCGGGCTTCTCCCTCTGGTGGATGCCCTATCTTTATATGTGGACGGTGCTGTGGGGGGCCGTCATGCTGCTGCCGCGGCAGATGCCGCCCAAGGTGCGGCCGCTGGTCTACATGGCGGTCTGTGCCGGGCACGGCTTTTTGTTCGGCACCCTGTATGCCCCCGCCCAGGCGCTGCTGTTCGGGCTTGATCTCAGGGGGACCATCGCCTGGATCGTCGCCGGGCTGCCCTGGGACGTGCTGCACGGCATCAGCAATTTTTTCTGCGGCGCTTTGATCCTGCCCCTTGTCTCGGTGCTGCGCCTGGCGGACAGAAACGCCCGCGGCGGCTGAATGGGCCGGTGAAAGCGGCGTTCCGAGCAGCGCTGCCGCTGCGGTCCGGCCGGGGCGGCGGCCATTTTGCCCGCCGGGCGCGGCAGAGCGCCTGCAGGTCGGGGCCGCTGCGGCGGGCAAAAGAAAAAGCTGTTTTGCCGCAGAAGAGGGCGAAAGCGTCCCGGCGGAAAAGACCGCTGCGCTGCCCCAGCGTGAGGGGGCGCGCGATTCAAAAAAAGGCAGGCGGCCCGTCAAAAGACGGGCCGCCTGCCTTTTTTACCCCCATGGGTCCAGACAAAGCTGCAGGCCATACAGCGGGAGCCGGCGCGGCAGGGCCGACCCTGGGAAAGAAAGCATAACAAAAAAGAAAAGGCCGACAAGCAAAAGCTTGTCGGCCTATCCTGGTGGGAGCGGGTGGATTCGAACCACCGTAGTCGAAAGACAACAGATTTACAGTCTGCCCCCTTTGGCCGCTCGGGAACACTCCCTTATTCAGTTTGATTCAACTGGTGGAGCTGGTGGACGGACTTGAACCCCCGACCTGCTGATTACAAATCAGCTGCTCTACCAACTGAGCTACACCAGCAGAATAGTGCTTGATTAATATATCACATTCCCGGATTTTTTGTCAAGCCCTTTTTGCGAAAAATCCGCGCGCGGCCGGGGAAACGCTTTCGCAGGCGGCGGCGGGTGAGTCCCGGTCTTTCCCCCCGCTTGCGGGACGGCTGCGAATGGCCTACAATAGAGGGTAAGAAAAAGGGGCGGGAACGCCCGCACACGCGGGGCCCCAGGGGAGGCGAAGGGATGAAGCTCACTTTTCTCGGCGCGGCGCGCACGGTCACCGGCTCGGCGCATCTGCTGGAGGCGGGCGGACGCAGGCTGCTGGTGGATTTCGGCATGTTCCAGGGCAGGGACGGGGACACGGTGCAGCAGCTGCCCTGCCCGGCGGCGCAGATCGATTTTGTGGTGGCGACCCACGCGCATATCGACCATACCGGGCACCTGCCGCTGCTGGTCAAAAACGGGTTCCGGGGGCCGGTCTACGGCACCGGCGCCACGGCGGAACTGTGCGAGATCCTGCTGGCCGACAGCGCCCATATCCAGAAAATGGATACCGAGTGGGAGAACAAAAAGCGGGAGCGGCAGGGCCTGCCGCCCCTGGAGCCCCTTTACACCGCCGACGACGCGGCCCGCGCCGCTGCGCTGTTCCGCCCGCTGGAATACGGGGTAAAGCTGCGCCTGTGCGACGAGTTCACCATCCGCTTCACCGACGCGGGCCACATTCTGGGCTCGGCAGCGGTGGAGGTGTGGGCCACTGAGGGCGACGTCACGAAAAAGGTCGTCTTTTCGGGCGATGTGGGAAACCTGGACCAGCCCATCCTGAAAAATCCACAGTTTGTCCGGTCTGCGGATTTTCTGCTGATCGAGTCCACCTACGGCAACCGCATCCATCCCCCCGCGGGGGATGTGAAAGCGCAGCTTGCCCGGGTGGTGCTGGACACTTTCCACCGGGGAGGCAAGGTGGTCATCCCGGCCTTTGCGGTTGGGCGCGCCCAGGAAATGATCTACTATCTGCGCGAGCTGTACGCCGAGGGGGCGTTTCGGGGGTACGAGCACTGCCCGGTTTTTCTCGACTCCCCGCTGGCCATTGAGGCGACCGCCATCTTCAACAGATTTGAAAACGGCTATTACTACGACCGGGAAGCCCTGCAGGTGGTGGAAAAAGGCGGCGAGATCCTGAATTTTCCCCAGCTGCAGCTGGCCATTTCCTCTGACGACTCCAAAAACATCAATGCCTACAAGGGCAGCTGCATCATCCTCTCCGCCTCGGGCATGTGCGATGCGGGCCGGATCCGGCACCATCTCAAATACAACCTCTGGGGGCCTGAAAACACGGTGGTCCTGGTCGGCTTTCAGGCCGAGGGCACGCTGGGACGCAGACTGCTCGAGGGTGAAAAAGAGGTCCGCGTGCTGGGGTCCGAGGTGGCGGTGAACGCCGCTGTCGAGAACATCGACGGGCTGTCGGCCCACGCCGACCGCAACGGGCTGCTGCGCTGGCTGGGCGGCTTTTGCGAGATGCCGCAGTGCACTTTTGTGGTACATGGTGAGCCGGCGGCGGCGGACTCGTTCGCGGCCTACCTCACCGAGGCCCGGGGCATGGCCGCCTTTGTGCCCTCGCGGGGGGAGAGCGCTGACCTGCTGGCGGCCCGGCCGCAGCTGGCGCCGGCGCCGCCGCTGGCCGAGATGGCGCCGGTCACGGTGGCGGCGGCTCGCACCCCCAAAAAGAAAGCAAAGCCCGGGGCGCTGGCATCCGCCATCGCGCTGCTGCAGGAGATCGAAGCCAGCGGGAAAAAGCTGCCCAAACGGGAGCTGAACGAGCTGGTGCGTGCGGTGGACCGGCTCTGGGGCAGGCTGCAGGAAAAATAGGGCACAGCTTTTCTGTGGCAGGCGGCGGGTGGGCTGCGGGGCGGGCGGCCGCTCTGCTCCAGGAAAAGGGGCCGGGCGAAAACGGCTTTCAGACGGCGGGAGAACAAAGCGCGCAAGACCCGCCGCCTGCAGGGGCCCGGTCCCGTCCGCTCTCGCTCTATTTTAAAGGTACAGATCAAAGTGCAGGCCGCCGGCGGGAGAACTGCCGCAGGCGGCCTGTTTTTTTGTGCGCCCCAGCCATCGCAGATCGCTTTTAAAAGCGCCTTTTCAGACCGGCTGCAGGGGCCGTTGGTCACCAGAGGCGAAAAGATGATAAATTGGCCGAACAATGAGAGACCAAAACGCAAAATAATGAAAAAAATTGAAGAAAACGGTCAAATCTTATAGCTTTTCTGCTTTAAATCAGTTAGAATAAAACCGACTGAAACTGAAAAATAAACAGAGAACGATCAGGAGGGCTGCTTTATGGGAAAAGTCCAGGTCTTCACGAACTCCTCATCCGAGATGTCCCCGGCGCTGGCTGCTGAATTCGGGGTCATTGTCATCCCGGACGTGGTCGTCTTCAGCCCGGAAGAGCAGTACCTGAACAATGTGGAGATCGATCCGCCCACATTTTTTCAAAAGCTGCAGGGGCGCAAAAAACTGCCCACCACCTCCCACCCCAATATCGCCCAGTACATGGATGCTTTTTCGGCTGCACAGGACTGTGACGAGATCCTTTTTGTCGGCCTGACCAGCCAGATGTCCGGCTCTTTCAGCACGGCCTGCACGGCGATCCGCATGCTGCAAGAACAGGGGTTTTCCACCCCCATCACGGCTTATGACTCGCTGCAGAACTGCTATGCGCTCTGCATGATGGCGCTGGAGGCGGCCCGCATGGCGCGCGCGGGCGCGGGGACGGCGGAGATCACTGCCCGGCTGGATGTGCTGCGCGGCAAGATCGGCGCTTATTTTGTGGTCGAGTCGATGGACAATTTCCGCAAAGCCGGCAAGGTCGGGGCCATCCGGGTGCTGGCGGCCGATCTTTTGAACGTCAAGCCGATTTTGATGTTCCGCGACGGCACGGTGCGGGACGTGGGCATCGTACACGGCTTTCCGGCCGCGGTGGACAATATCCTGGACCGTTACCGCAAGCAGGCGCAGTACGGCGAGGAGGTCTTTCTCTACCATGCGGACCGGGAGGAGCTGGCCGCGCAGGTCAAGGAGCGGCTGCAGGCCATCGATCCCGGCGCAAAGGTGCGGGTGGAGTGGATCGGCGCCATCATCGGCGCTTATACCGGCGCGGGCTGCATCGGGCTGGCGTTCCACGAAAAGTGACCGCGCCGCTGCTGCTGGGGGCGGTCTCGTTTTTCGTGTTCGCGCTCTCTGATCTTTTCGGCGTTCTGCGCCCCCGGCGGGGGGCGTCCGCCTTTTTCGCCCTGGGAGGCGTTTTGCTGACCGCATCCACCCTCTGGCTGGTGCTGCGCCGGGGCCCGGGCGCGCTTTTCGGCGGCCTGTGGCCTCTGCGCTGGCTTTCGCTGCTGCTGGCCGCGGCGGGGCTGGCTCTGCTGGTCCACACTTTGTTTTTTGCGCTGCCGTCCGGCGGCAGCGGTGTGGCGCCGCCGCCGGACGGCAGGCTGCCGCTGGTGGACACCGGCGTCTTTGCCCTCTGCCGCCATCCGGGGGTGCTCTGGCTGGGCCTGAGCTACCTGGGGCTGTGGGGCGCGCTGGGCGGCGCGGGGCTGGGTCTGGCTTTCGCGCTGTTCACCGCGCTGGATGCGGCCTATGTGTTTTGGCAGGACCGCAGGGTCTTTCCGCACAGCATCGCGGGCTATGAGAGCTACCGGGCCCGGGTGCCTTTTTTGCTGCCCACCGCCCGCAGCCTGCGCGCCTGCCTGAAAACGGGAAAAGGCCGCGGCTGACCGGGAAAGGCCCCCGGCGGCGCGGCGATGAGAACGGTCCCTGGGGTGTGGGGACGGAAATGAGGAGGCCGTGGATGACCTTTGAAGAAAAACTGAAAAGCTGTTCCGCCGCTGAGATCTGGCAGGAGTACTGCGGGTTTCTGGATCTCTCGATGGAGGAATACATGGGGATCCAGCGCCGGCTGTTGATGGAACAGATCGACCTGATGAGCCGGTGCGCTTTGGGCCAGCGCTTTTTTGGGGGAGACCCGCCCCGCACGCTGGATGAGTTCCGGCGCAGGGTGCCGCTGACCAGCTTTGGCGATTACGCCGACGTGCTGCTGACCAGACGGGAGGAGATGCTGCCCGCAAAGCCGGTGGTCTGGCTGCGCACGACCTGGGAAGGCGGCGATTTCCCGGCCAAATACGCCCCTTACACCGAAAGCATGCTGGACACCTACAAGCACAATATGCTGGGCGCGGTGCTGCTGGCCACCAGCAGCGGCAAGGGCAGGTTCCATGTAAAGCCTGGCTCCCGCATCCTCTACAGCCTGGCGCCCATGCCCTATGCCACCGGCCTTTTTCCGGACCTGATCGAGCCGGAGCTTCGCGTGCGCTTTTTGCCGTCGGTGCGGGAGGCCCGCAAGCTCTCGTTCGGCCAGCAGAGCCGGCGGGGCTATAAACTGGCGCTGCAGCAGGGCATGAACATGTTCTTCGGCATGAGCAGCGTGCTGTACGGCACCACCCGCAATCTGGAACAGATGGGCCACTCTTCGCAGGAGAGCGGCAGCCGTCTGCGCTCGATACTGGGCATCAGCCCGCGCATGCTCTGGCGGCTGGCGGCGGGCCGTTACCGCTCGCGGCGGGACGGCAAGCCCCTGCTGCCCAAAGACCTGTTCCGTCTGGACGGCTTTGTCTGCATCGGCACCGATTCCAGCCGGTATAAGGATGAGCTGGAGGCCGCCTGGGGCGTGCGCCCGATGGAGCTGGCGGGCGGTACCGAGCCGACCTGTCTTGGCACCGAGACCTGGAGCAAAAACGGTCTGGTCTTTTTTCCGGACGCCTGTTTTTATGAGTTCATCCCCGAGCAGGAGATGCTCCGCAACCTGGCCGATCCGTCTTACAAGCCGCACACCTATCTGATCAACGAGCTGGTGGCGGGCCAGAACTACGAACTGGTCATCACCGTGCTGCGGGGCGGCGCGTTTTTGCGCTACCGGGTGGGGGACGTCTACCGCTGCCTGCGGCTGCGCAACCCGCAGGACGGGCTGGAACTGCCGCAGTTTGAATATGTCGACCGCATCCCCACCGTCATCGACATCGCCGGCTTTACCCGCATCACCGAGCGGGAGATCCGCAAGGTGATCGAGATGTCCTGCCTGCCGGTGGCGGACTGGTTCGCCCTGAAAGAATACGACGACAACGGGCACTCTTTTCTGCGGCTGTATGTAGAGCTGCGGGCGGGGGCGCGCCAGAGCCCGGCCCTGAGCAGGGAGATCATCCGCGAGCACCTGTCGGTTTATTTCCGCTATTACGACGGCGATTACAAGGACCTGAAGCGGCTGCTGGGCATCGACCCGCTGGAGGTGACGATGCTGCCCACCGGCACCATCGCGCGCTATGAGGCCGCCAGCGGGCAGAAGCTGCCCCGGGTGGGTGCGCCCCGCGAGGCGGTGCTGGACCTGCTGCACAGGCCCTCAGCGTTCACATCGGGAGAGGGGGATGCAGGATGTCGCTGAACCAGCGTCTGTTCATTATCGTGCCCCTGATCTCAGCGCTGTGCAACATTTTTCTGCTGCTGACCGTGCTGAGCGCGAAAAAAAACAAACAGATCTATGCCTTTATGGAGCTGCTGTGCGCGTTTACCGCCTGGTGTACCGGTTCGCTCTTTATGCGGCTGACGGTCTATCCGGGGCCGGAGTTCTGGTACGAAGTCTCGATCATGGGCATCTTTCTGACCCCGTTCTTCGTCTACAACTTCATGTACTGCTTCACCGAGTCCAAGGGGGGCTTTGTGCGGGGCACCCTGTTTGCCAGCTGGGTGGTGGTGACGGCCCTCAACCTGTTCCACGTTTTCATCACCAGCCCGCGGGTCGTGGAGGAGGCGGGGGAGCGCCGGTTCGAATATGGCGTTTCGCCGGCTGTCATCGTGCCGATCCTGCTGGTGGTGGTCACGCTGTGGGAGGCCTGGAGGCTGGCCTACAAAAGCGTGCGGGAGGATCGGGTCCCGCTGTCCCAGTTCACCCCCATGATCGCCGGCGTGGCGGTCATGTTTGCCTGCACGGTGGCCGCGGTGCTGCCGCAGATGGTCTCGCTGCCGGTAGACACCTTTTCCTGCGGGATCAACGCCATCTGCCTGTATTACGCCCTTTACAAAAAGCGCATGATCCAGCTGCGGGGCATTGCCTCCAACGGGCCGGCCTATCTGGTGTCGGCCGTGCTCACCACCCTGGTGCTCATCGCCGGGTACCAGCCGATGGAGGCGTTTTATGAGCGGTATTTTTCCAATTATCAGGAATATAAGGTCATCGTGTTTGCGGTGGGTTTTTCGCTGGTCACCATGGCGGTCTACAGCGCCGTGCGGCGGCTGATGAGCAACCTGTTCGTAAAAGGGCAGGAAAACCAGGAGGCGCAGCTCAAGCAGTTTTCCAGCGCCATCAACAAGACCCTGAAACTGGACGAGATATTAGAGCTGTACCGAGACTTTTTGCAGCGCAATCTGCCGGGCAGAACGGCGCGGGTCTTTCTCTATCAGCCCGGGGCCGGCGGCTATCAGGTCGCAGACTGCACCAATTCCGCGCTGGCAAAGGGCGATTTCATCGCCGGGGACAACCCGCTGGTGCCCTGGCTCAAAAGCTATAACCACGGCGTGAGTTACGCCGAGTTCCAGCGCACCCGCATCTACCGCTCCCTGTGGGAGGAGGAAAAGCGCCGCTTTGCCGAGATGCATATCAGCTTTATCCTGCCGGTGGTCTGTGACGACGAGCTGACCGCCATCACCACTTTTTCGGACGAGTCCGGGCAGGGGCGCGCGCGGGAGCTGAGCTTCCGCGAAGTCACCTTTCTCGAGTCGATGGCGGCCGTGCTTTCGATGGCACTGAAAAACGCGTCGCTGTATGCGGCCATCGAGAACAAGGCCCGGCGCGACCCGCTGACCAACCTGTTCAACCGCGGCTATTTTGAAGAGTGCATCCGGCGCGATTTTGAGCTTTGCCGGCACGACAGCCTGTCGCTGCTGATGATCAGCTTTGACGATTTTCACCTTTATAACGAGCTTTACGGCACCACAGAGGGGGACCGCATCCTGCGCCGGTTCGGCGAGCAGCTGACCGCGCTGGTAGGGCCGCGGGGCACAGTGGCACGGTACGGCGGCAAGGATTTTGCCGTCAGCCTGCCGTTCTGCACCGCCTCGGTGGCGGAGACCCTGGCCCGGCAGGCGCGGGACTGGCTGCGCTATGAGGTGAGCAGCGCGCCGGAAAAGACGAAAAAGTTTCTCACGTTCAGCGCCGGCATCTGCGCTTACCCGGTGTCGGCCGCTTCGGTCGAGGAGCTTTTCACCTATGCCAACATGGCGGTCTATACCGCCAAATCCAACGGCAAAAACCGCGTCGTGCTGTATGACCCGGAACAGAACCGGCAGGATACGGACAGCAATTTTCAGGAAAAACGGGCGCTGGCCGACAACTGCGCGGCAACCATCTACGCGCTGACCGCGGCCATCGACGCCAAGGACCACTACACCTTCAACCATTCCAATAACGTGGCCGAGTATGCCTCCGTCCTGGCGGCGGCCATCCCGCTGGACGCCGAGCATGTGGAGATCATCCGGCAGGCGGGCCTGCTGCATGACATCGGCAAGATCGGTATCCCCGAGGCCATCCTGTCCAAGACCACCCGCCTGACCAAAGAGGAGTACGAGGTCATGAAGCAGCACGTGGAGGGGTCCATCGCCATGATCCGCTATCTGCCCTCCCTCGACTATGTCATCCCCTCTGCCATCGGCCATCACGAGCGCTGGGACGGCAAGGGCTATCCCCGCGGCATCGCGGGGGAGACGATCCCCATCGGCGCGCGGTGCCTTTGTCTGGCCGACTCCTTTGACGCCATGGTGTCAAAGCGCAGCTATAAAGAAGCCATGAGCGTGGAGCAGGCGCTGCAGGAGATCCGCCGCAACCTGGGCACCCAGTTCGACCCCGACCTGGGGCTGCTTTTCATCCGGCTGGTGGAGGAAGGGCGCATTCAGCCGCACGTCTCCGCCGGGGAGGACTGAGGCGCGGGCGGCGCGGGCAGAGAGACGCTTTTGAACTGCAGACATGATCTTTTAGGGGACGGCGCTGCCGGTGCGGCGCCGTCCCCTTCGTCCTGCCCGGCGGCGGCAAAAGGCGCAAGGGCGTGGAAAATGAGCATATAAGAAGCCCCCGCTGCCGGGGGCTTCTTGTGCGGAGAACACGGCCCGCCCGCAAAATAAAAGGGCGGCCGCCTCAAACGAATGCAGCGCAGAAACAAAGACATAAACACAAAACGCACTGTGGGAAAAAACGGAATTTATGGCTTTGTTTTGCCGCTCTGTTTCAAAATGTATCAAAAGGCACGGACGGGAGACCGACAGCGCACAAAGCCGTCGCTTCCCGGCAGAGAAAAAGCAGCGGACGATGTTTTTTCGCAGGAGAAAGGTCCAGACGGAGAAGCGCCGAGGAGCTGGTGGCCGCCGGCAAGCCTGCGAGCGGTTCCGTCCTCACGCTGCGGCGGAATGAAAATGGAAAGCTCGTGGCGGCGCTGCCTGCTCTGCCTGCGCGTTATCGCTTTGCGGCCGGTTTCCGTCCGGCTGCGGCTGCCGCGGGCGGCGAGGATCGTTTTCTGCCTGTGGAGAAGAACCTTTTTTCGATCTGTCTGCTTTTGGGGGCGATCTCCTATCTGTACCGCAGCTGCCAAAAAGCCACCGCGCTGGCCGCCGCCACGTTCAGCGAGTCCACACCGTGGTACATGGGGATGCGCACGGTGTAGTCGCAGGCGGCGATCGTGCGTGGGGCCAGGCCGTCCCCCTCGGTGCCCAGCACGACGGCGAGCTTCTGCTCTGCCGCAAGACGCGGGTCCTCAATGCTGACGGCGTCGTCGCTCAAAGCCATGGCGGCGGTTTTGAAGCTGAACTTCTGCAGCAGGGCCATGCCCGGCTGCGGCCAGTCGTCCGGCCCGCTGCCGATGCGGGCCCAGGGCACCTGAAAGACGGCGCCCATGCTCACCCGCGCCGCGCGGCGGCACAGCGGGTCGCAGCAGGTGGGGGTCAGCAGCACCGCGTCCATGCCCAGCGCTGCGGCAGAGCGGAAGATCGCCCCCACGTTGGTGGCGTCCACAATGCCCTCCAGCACCGCCACCCGGCGGGCGGAGGCGCACACGGTCTCCGCCTCCGGCAGGTGCGGCCTGCGCATGGCGCAGAGCACGCCCCGGGTGAGCCGGTAGCCGGTCAGCCCGGCCAGCAGGCTGTCGTCGGCCGTATAAACGGGGATATCCCCGCAGCGGCGGATGACGCCGCGCGCCTGTCCCTCGATCTGCCTGCGCTCCATCAAAAGCGAGAGCGGTTCATAGCCCGCGTCCAGCGCGCGCTCGATCACCTTGGGGCTCTCAGCGATAAAAACGCCCTTTTCCGGCTCCAGGCGGCTGCGCAGCTGCGTTTCCGTCAGCCGGGCAAAGACGTCCAGTTCCGGCTGTGCAAGATCGGTCACTTCAACGATGTTGGGCATGGCGGCCTCCTCCATGAAAGACGCCCCGGCAGGGAAGCGCGGGGGAACGCGGACCCTGCGGGGCCGTTATGTGGCAATTATAACCCCGTTGGCCCCGGATTACAAGAAACCGCGGTGCGCGGCGTCCGCGCCGCCGCGGGACATCCGGGAACTTATCGGGAGAGCAGCTCTCCCGGCGGGAGGACCGCTTGGGAAAGCGCTGTGAAAACGCCGCGAAAGCGCTGGGCGGCTGCGCGGCGTCGTCTGCCGCTGCGCGGGGCCTTTGGACGCTACTTCAGCGTTTCGGCCATCCTCGCCGCCCCTGTCCCCAGCCCATCCGCGCCCGCACAGCGCCCCGGCCGGGTGTTGACGGCATGGTCCAGCAGGGGCTGTGCCTGGCTGTCGGCGTCCAGGCACAGATCGAGCGCCAGCACATCCTCCCAGGCGCGATTGAGAAAGGCCACCTCCCGGCGGCCGTGGGTGCGGGTGAGGGAGAGCGCGCCCGCCTTTTGCAGATAGAGGGCGATCTGCCCGCGGGAAAAACCGGCGGCGGCGAGACTTTCCGTCAGCCCCTCCCGGAACAGCCCGGCCAGGTCTGCCCACCGGCGGGGCGGCACGTCGTACCGCACAAAAGCGTAGCGGCTTTGGCAGTGGACGGCAAGCAGGCTTTTGCGGCCCCGCAGATCGATCACATGAAGGTCCCAGCAAAAGCGCCGGTCCGGCTCTGTGCCGCAGGCCGGCGTTTTTATCTTTAAAAACCGCTGCAGGGGAAAGGTCAAACCAAGTTCCATCATCTCGCCTCCCCGGGAAAGGTGATCTTCTCCACCCGGATCTTCCCGTCCCAAACCTCCGCCGTCATCATGGTGATTTCCTGATGGAACCGGCGGGGGCCGCAGGAGCCGGGGTTGAGCCACAGCACACCGTCCTTTTCCTCCTGTACGGCTTTGTGCGAGTGGCCGAACACCACCACATGGACCCCGGGGAGTTCCGCGGGGACCTCTTTCCTGTTGTGGACCATGTAGAAAGTCACACCGCCCAGCGCGACGGTGAGGTCGTGGGGGAGCGCCGCTGCCCAGTCCCCGTCGTTGTTGCCGCGGACAACGTAGAGGGGGGCATACCGGCGCAGCTCGTCCACGATGCTCTGGGTATGGATGTCCCCGCCATGAAAAATGGCGTCGGCGGTTTTCAGCTGCTTCCGCACCTCAGGCCGCAGCAGGCCGTGTGTGTCGGAGAGGAGGGCAAGCTTCATCGGGCGCCGCCTCCCTCCAGGGTCCAGCCGAAATCATTGTGATAGATCATCTGGCGGGTCATGCCGCCGTCAATACAGATGTTTTCTCCGGTGATAAAGCCCGCCTTGTCGGAGCAGAGGTAAAGCGCCAGGTTGGCAATATCCAGCGGGGTCCCCACCCGGCCGGCGGGCTGCTGGGCGGCGTCGGGGCCCGTGTGGACGGTGCCATCGGTGTCGATCCAGCCGGGCGAGATGGCGTTGACCCGCACCTTGCCCGCCAGGCTCACGGCAAGCGCGTGGGTCAAAGCGGAAATGCCGCCCTTGGCCGCCGTGTAGCTCTCGGTCTGGGGCTGGCTCATCCGGTCCCGGGAGGAGGAGATGTTCACGATGCAGGCGCCGGGGGCGAAATGGGGGACAAACAGTTGGGTGAGATAAAAAGGCGCGGTGACGCCCACCCGCAGGGCATAGTTGAATTCCTCGTAAGTGCAGGCGTCCAGGCCTTTCATCAGGGGAAGCGCGTTATTGATAAGATAGTCCACATGGTCGCAGTCCGCGATGACCTTGCGGGCAAAGTCATCTAAAACAGTCTGGTCGGCCAGATCGCCCTGATAGTAGCCGCCCGGCAGCAGATCGATCACGCACACCCGGGCGCCTGCTTTGCGGAATTCCTCTGCAATGGTTTTTCCAATGCCTTTGGCTCCGCCGGTAATGACCGCAATTTTGTCCTTAAACATCGCCGCACCTCTTTCAAGTCGATATCTCCATTTGCTCCGCCTGCCGGGGCGCTGCCCGGCAGGGAAACGCCGCCGCAAAGCGGGACGGCCCGCGGGCCCGCAGGGCCGTTATAAAAATTTTCTGTTCCGCAGCGCGGGACAAAAAACAAAGGGCGGACGCACGGTGCGGGCCCTCCGCCCAGAGCACTCCGGCTTTTTTCAGCTGCGGGCGGGAAAGGCCTGTCCTGCTCCTGCACGGCGCGCGCAGAGACGGAAGACCCGGTGCCGCGCCGCCGCAGCGTCAGAGGGAGCCGGGCAAAAAATGGCGATTTTACACTTCTTCAGCGCCGTCCCCCTCAAATGAGGATGCCCTCGCAATGGTCGATCTCATGCTGGATGATCTGAGCGGTCCAGCCGGTAAAGGCCCTGATACGCTCCTGAAACTTTTCATTCTGCCAGCGCACCTTGATGGACTTCCACCGCTTGGCCGGGCGGACGCCGGTAAGGGAAAGACAGCCCTCCTCCGCCTGGTATGGCTGCGATCTTTTGACGATCTCCGGGTTGAACATGACCATGTATTCACCCCCGTTGTCAAAGGCGATGATGCGCCTGTTGACGCCGATCATGTTGGCCGCCATGCCCACGCAGCCGTCCTTGTGATGCTCTAATGTCTCCAGCAGGTCCGCGGCTGTCTGCAGGTCATCCTGCGTGGCGGGCTCCGCTTTTTGGGCCAGAAATGTCTCATCCTTGCAGATCTCGCGGATCATCGTTGGTCCTCCTTGTTTTGTGGAATGACCGCCGCGAGGGTCTGGGCCGCAATGCGGGAGCCCCGCTCATTGGGGTGGACCCCATCGGCGGCATAGAGGTTTTGTGTGCCGGACAACGCATAAAACTGCTGGCCCACATTGGCAAGCAGAGCGTTGTTCTCCCGCGCGGCTTTCTGGTAGGCCTCAGACAGCTTGCGGGCCATCTCGTCATAGTCCCAGCCCCTGGCCATCAGCCTGGCCCCGCCTTTTTGATAGGCCCAGGTGGCATAGAGAATGGGCACGGCTCCGTTTGCCCGGATCTGTCTGCAGAGCTGCTCCACACTGGCAAAGAAACGCTCTGGGGCAGTGATGGGGCCGTGGCTCATCTCCTGCAGGATAACATAGTCCCACCGTTCCGTGGCCAGCGCTGCCTGGGTCCTGGCGCCCAGCTTTGTTTTGGGGTTCAGCTGTTCTGCCAGCCGCGCGCCTCCCCGGGTGTGGTGGGCCACCTGCGCATTGGTCAGCCCGGCCAGCATCTGCGGCAGATGGTTGGCAAGGGTAAAGCTGTTGCCCAGCATGAGGATGCGCATAACGATGCTCCTTGTCCTTTTTTGGCAGTTGGCGTGTTTCATGGCTGCGCCGTGATGAGCAGAAGAGGAACGCCCCGCCCGCTTTTGGACCGCCCTTTGTGCGCGGAACAACACGGATCACGGAAGGCCTCGGGGCGGTGCTTTCGCTTGGCAGGGAAAAGCGCGCGTGCAAAACGCAGACCGGAGCCCGCGCGCGTGAGGCCGGGCGCTCCCCGCCGCGAAAGAGACGCTGCTGCTATTATAGCGTATTGAGCAAGCGCGGAAAAGACTTTCACGCAGAAGCTGACGGCAAAAATCGATCTGCGGGCGTCCCGGCTCCGCAGCAGATGTCCCCAAGCCGGCATCGACCCCAAAACGATGGAAAGGGATGCTCTTCTCTGCAGGGCAGAGCCGAAAGAAAGCGGGGGGCTGGAAGCGGGAGGGCTGCGGGGAAGCAGATCCGCTGCGAAAGCCGGCGCCGGCGCTGCCCCGGGCAGGGCGGGCTGCGGAAAAACGCGGACCTCCCGATAGGCCGCTCGGGTGAGAAAAGCAAGGCTCCCGCACAGCTGCCCGCCACGGCGCAGAGCCGCAAACCAGCAGAGAGGGAAGAATGCAAAGAGTTTAAAAAGAAGCGGCTTTTGGACGAAAGACGGCTGCGGATGCCGGGCCGGTGCCTTTGCCGCTCATGTATGAAAAACCCCCTCTGAAATCAGGGATTTCAGAGGGGGCGGAAAATGATTACAGGATTTGAGAAAGATCCTCCTGTCAACGGCTTTTCTGCTGTCAGGAAAAATGGGGCTTACACAAGGGTATAAAGCAGAACTTCTTTGAAAAGGTTGCTCCATAGATTGCGGCTTTTGCCCAGATACTCCGGGTTTTCCTCTTTTTCGTCCCAGACAATCTGGGCAAGACGGTCCCCCAATTCCTGCCAGACACCGCAGGGATCCTTTTTCCAGGAATAAGCGCCAGTGCTCTCGTCAACCTGGATCAGGGCCCGGAAAGCGCCGACCACCGGATAAAGGATTCCCTTGGGGACAAGATATCGGAGCTCGGCCTGATAAAGCATGCTGTGGCCCACGATTTCGTTGTTCTTGTATTGAGAATATTTTTTTGCACCGTATAGCCGCTTGTTGTTTTTTACCTTTTGCGGGAACTCGCACTCGACGGTTTCCCACAGCCGAAAAATATCGCTTACGACAGGTTGCATATTGCACAGAATCCGCTCTCGGGGTTCTTTGCCCTGGCCTAAAAAGCGAGTCAAACTAATCTCTTTGCCGGTATAGCTCTGGATGGGCTGTCCTTCTCCCGAAAGCCCTTCTTTGCCGCGAATAGGGTAAAGATTCTGGTTAAACATATTTAGAATCGTGATGATTTCGCGGACATCGATGACCGGGATCTTTTCTCCCCAATGCTGGTTCATCCGATAGGCGATGCGGTTCTCAAAAGGAAACGGAGCGAGGATTTTTTTCAGGGTATCGAAACTCCGCTTCAGCTCTTCCTGGGATTTCAGGTCAACCGCGACCGATGTGTTTCTTGCCGCAGCAAGTTCCACAGGGGACTTGAGACCCACAAAAAACTCTGCGAATACATATCGGCCTTCAAGCGGCTGGCCGGATTTTTTGGCTTCATAGATCGCGCGGAGAGTGTGTCCGCCGTCAATATTCCCGTGGACATCGTCATTGGCCATTTCAACCGTGAGGGTCTCGTTTCGGTTGTCATATTTTACGGATTCAACTGAAAAAAGAAGACCGCGATTCAGCTCGTGAAACTCATCGTTTTCCAAAAGGCTTGTGCGAATCGCTTTTGCGGTGGCCGTAGTCATTTTCTGGTCGCGGGGGTTTGTTTTACTCCAGTTTTGCAGTTCCGATGGAAGCGTGGCCGTGTCCAGGTAGCAGATGTACTTGGTGTGGCCGCCGGGTTTGCGGTTGGGGTCTCTCATGGTTTTGAATTCTCTTGCATGCATTTCAAATTTTGGCATAATGATCTCCTTTCGAAAATAAAAACACCTTCGCATGCAAGACACGAAGATGCAGCCAACAGAGAAATACAGCAAAAAAAGATCGGCCAATGCCCATCCGCTTTTATCTGTCAATTCAGTTGTGCCCACAAATTCATATCTTACATATAAATTTTGGCTGCCTCAATAGCACATGCTATTAGGACTTCCCCTTTAGGATAACAGACGGAAAAATTATTTGCAAGCAAAAAATCCGCCTTACCGTCCGACAGGAAAAGGGCGGGCCTTATCCCGCCGCATCCCTGCCGCGCCAGGGCGAAATCTGTTTTTTCTCACCCTCGCGGGGCAGAGCAGGACATAGCGGGTCCCGCTCGAAAGCACAGAAACATTTCGTGCGGTGAAGAGGCCTCGCACACAGGCAGGGTTTTGCGGCACAATATGTAACGAAAGTCGATCTGCAGCTTTGTTTCGAGACACAGCAAGAAAACATGGAAATGGAGCAGGGATTCTGTCTGCATGTGGCCTCAAAATATTTTGATAAAATTGTGAGAGGGTATTTCAGAGCAGTCGTTTAGGAAAGCAAAAACAGCTTTGGCGGTTTACCAAAGCTGTCTTTGTCCTTATGACCATGTGAGGGGCATTCGTAGTGCCACTGCTGCGCAAAATCGATATTGGCATCCCCGTTCCCCCTCGGGGCGGAGCCCAGCGAAGCGGGTCCGCCCCGAAAGCGAAGAAACGCCCCGTTCGGCTAAGGGGCCTCGCCAAAGACGGGGACCCGTGCCATAAGGGGCGTTTCTGAGTTGGTCGGAGGGTAAGTATAGGATCTGGGAAAACCCAGCTGTTTCAATGGCTTTAGCGCAGCAAGCAAGAGGTTTTTATCTGTGTTACTTTTTTAGGTAAATCTGCGGAAAGTTTTTGTCTTTAATTTTGAGGTCCTGCCTAATTGCTTTTACTACATTAGTGAGAAACTCATCATGAAGATTAGTTTCTTTCCCTACGGCCTCATTTTCATACTGCAATATACTTTTTACAACTTTCTCACTTCCTACAATAAGCAGCTTATCACGATGATAAGTATATTTTGAAATGGCATCTCTACTACTATTGTTCGCTGCGAGATTATGTAAAGATTCAATATATGAAATATAGTGCTCTTCTTTCAGTTTTCTTAACTGAAGCATATTGCTGTTTTTATTTGAGAGAACTGCTCCGATAACGGCTACTATAACAGCAGATATTGCACCAAGTACAGATATTATTATTTCCATCAGCTGCCACCTCAAAATGAGAATATCATATTCTTATAGGCTTAGCCAGCAAATTTTGCTTTTTCCAGAAAACAAAAAAGTGAGTCCGATAAGGACTCACCCATGGTCCGAGTGACAGGATTCGAACCTGCGGCATCCTGCTCCCAAAGCAGGCGCGCTACCAGCTGCGCTACACCCGGATATGCTTTTTTATCTTATCTGCAACTACTGAATTATAGACCATCCCGCGCGCGGATGTCAACCTTTTGGCCTTGACTTGCCCCAGCCCCTGCTTTACAATAGAAAAGTAACTGGAACGGCCCATCCGGGGCCGCGGCCCGGTGCAGCACAGGGAGGAGAAGGATACAATGAACAACACGGAAAAGACCATGGACAAGGTCATCGCGCTTTGCAAAAACAGGGGCTTCGTTTTCTCGGGCAGCGAGATCTACGGCGGCCTTTCAAATACCTGGGACTACGGTCCTCTGGGCGTGGAATTCAAAAACAACGTCAAGCGCGCCTGGTGGAAAAAATTTGTGCAGGAGTCGCCCACCAACGTGGGGCTGGACGCGGCGATCCTGATGAACCCGCAGGTGTGGGTGGCTTCCGGCCATGTGGGCGGCTTTTCCGACCCGCTGATGGACTGCAAGGACTGCAAGACCCGTCACCGCGCCGACAAGCTGATCGAGGACGCGGGCGGCGACGCCAACGGCATGACCTTTGAGCAGATGAGCGCCTATATCCAGGAGCACGGCATCGTCTGCCCCAACTGCGGCAGCGCCAACTTTACCGATATCCGCAAGTTCAACCTGATGTTCAAGACGTTTCAGGGGGTCACCGAGGACGCCAAAAGCGAGATCTATCTGCGCCCGGAGACCGCGCAGGGCATCTTTGTCAACTTTGCCAACGTGCAGCGCTCCACCCGCCGCAAGCTGCCTTTCGGCGTCTGCCAGATCGGTAAAAGCTTCCGCAATGAGATCACCCCGGGCAACTTCACCTTCCGCACCCGCGAGTTTGAGCAGATGGAGATGGAATTCTTCTGCAAGCCCGACACCGACCTGGAGTGGTTTTATTACTGGAAAGACTACTGCAAAAACTTCCTCATCGGCCTTGGCATGAAAGAGGAGAACATGCGCCTGCGCGACCACGAAAAAGAGGAGCTCTCTTTCTACTCAAAGGCCACCACCGACATCGAGTATCTGTTCCCGTTCGGCTGGGGCGAACTTTGGGGCATCGCGGACCGCACCGATTACGACCTGGGCCGTCACAACGAGGTCTCGGGCAAGGTGCAGGACTATTTTGACCCCGAGACCAACGAGCACTATGTGCCCTATGTGGTGGAGCCCTCTCTGGGCGCCGATCGCGTCGCGCTGGCGTTTTTGGTAGAGGCCTATGACGAGGAGGTCGTGGACGCGGAGAAGAACGATACCCGCGTGGTGCTGCGGCTGCACCCGGCGCTGGCCCCCTACAAAGCCTGTGTGCTGCCCCTGTCCAAAAAGCTGAACGACAAGGCGGGCGAGGTGTACGCCCTGCTGCAAAAGCGGTTCATGGTGGATTATGACGATGCCGGCTCCATCGGCAAGCGCTACCGCCGTCAGGACGAGATCGGCACGCCGATCTGTGTGACCTACGATTTCGACTCTGAAAACGACGGCTGCGTCACCGTGCGGGACCGCGACACCATGCAGCAGGAGCGGATCAAGATCGAAGAGCTCGCCGCTTATATCGAGAACAAGATCGCCTATTAAGGCGCTGAGAGCGCCGGGCGCGGCGCGCGGGCAAAAAGCTGCGGCCGCCGGTTGCCTTTTCCGAGGCAGAGACGGCAGTTCCGCCGCAGAGAGGGCGGCCCGCGGCCGGCAAGGCGCGCCGCTTTTGGGGGCAGGGTCGCCCGGCCCGCCGCCTGGTTCGGCGTCCGCTGGGAACGCAGCGGACGATCCCGTGAAGAGAACAGAGCCCTTTTTGAAACATGCCGCCGCAGCAGCGGCCGGTTTGAGATACAGCGCAGGGCAGACCGCTGCCGCCTTTGTTGGCGGCAGGCAAGACGGTTTCGCGCGGCGCGGTGCTCAGACCGGCCGCTGTTTGGCGATATGGTTTACAGGAACGGCGTTTTTGGCCGCTGTTTTTTGCTTTTGACAGTAGGCAGGCCGCCGGTGGTCTGCTATAATAGCATTTGTGCGATTTGAACAAAAACGCGGTGCGTTTGATGGGAAAGACGATAGGGCCCCAGGGAGACCCGCCGCGGTGGGAGGAAGAGATCTTGAATATTTTGTGGCAAGTGGGCATTCTGTTTGTGGTCTGCCTTGCGGCCCAGTGGCTGGTGACCCTGCTGCCGTTCGCTTTTCCGGCGAGCGTGCTGGCGATGATCCTGGTGTTTTTGCTGCTGCTGGCAGGCGTCATCAAGGTGCGGCAGATCAAAGAGCTGTCCAACTGGTTTGCGCAGAACATGGCCTTTTTGTTCGTGCCGGCCTGCGCGGGGGTGCTCAACTATTTCGACCTCATTGCGGCGAACCTGTTTCCCATCCTTTTTATCAGCGTCGTCACCACCTTTCTCGTCTTTGGTGCGACCGGCTGGACGGTGAAAGGACTGATGCGTCTGCAGGCGCGCCTGAGAAAGGAAAAGGAGGGGCAGGAAAATGGCTGAGGTGCTCTCAAATCCGGTGTTCGGCATCGCGCTGTCGGTGGCGGCCTATGCGGTGGGGGTCTGGCTGAACAAAAAGCTCAAAAGCCCGCTGGCAAATCCGCTGCTCATCGCGGTGGTGCTGCTGATCGCCTTTTTCCTTTTGACCGGCATCCCGATGGGATACTACAACGCGGGCGGAGACATCATCAACTTTCTGATCTTCCCGGCCACCGCCTCGATCGGCCTGTCGATCTACGCCAACTTTGACATCCTGAAAAAGAACCTCATCCCGGTGCTGGGCGGCTGCCTGGTGGGCGCGGTGACCAGTGTGGGCAGCGTGTGGGCGCTGTGCAGGCTGTTTTCGCTGGACGCCACCCTCACCGCGAGCCTGCTGCCCAAGTCGGTGACCACCGCCATCGCGGTGCCCATCAGCGAGCAGAACGGCGGCATCCCGCAGATCACCATCGTGGCGCTGATGATCGCGGGCACACTGGGCGCGGTGCTGGCCCCCAGTCTGTCCAAATGGTTCCATCTGGACGACAGCGAGGTGGCCACCGGCCTTGCCACAGGCTGCGCCAGCCACGCGGCAGGCACTTCCACCGCGGTCAAGATGAGCGAGACGGTCGGCGCGATGAGCGGCCTCGCCATCGGGGTGTGCGGCGTTTTTACCGTGATCCTGGCCATCTTTTTCAAATATCTGCTCTGATGCGTGGAGATCCATACAAAAAGCAGGCCCGGCTTTCACAGCTGGGCCTGCTTTTTTGTGCGCCCGCTTTTGCGCCGAGGCGGTGAAATGCAGAAAACGGGGGGCAGGCTCCCTTTTGCCGGGCGGCGATAACGGGTACAATGGATGCATGGGCCGGCGCCGGGGGCGGCGGCAGTAAGAGAAGATACGGGGGGGAGCGGAATTGAAGCTCAAGATCGAACAGTCGCCCGCCTGCCAGGAGGTGGAGATCACAGTGCGCTGCGCCCAGATGGACGCGCGGCTGGCCTCGCTGCTGGAGCAGATCCGGCTGTACGGGTTTTCAGTGACAGGGCTGCGGGACGGGCGCAGCTATCAGGTGCCGCTGGACGAGGTGCTGTATATCGAGACGGTGGAGGAAAAGACCTTTCTCTACCGCAGCGGGGACGTGCTGGAATGCCAGAGCCGTCTTTATGAACTGGAGGAGCAGCTGCGCGGCACCAGCTTTGTGCGGGTCAGCCGCAGCTGCCTGCTGAACCTGCGCCGGCTGGAAAGCGTCTCGCCCCAGTTTGACGGCAGGTTTGAGGCGCGGATGGAAAACGGTGAGACGGTGGTCATCAATCGTCACTATGTGAAGGGCTTCAAACAGCGCTTCGGGCTTTAAGGAGGGCCAGAGATGAAAGAGAGAATCCGGGACGCGGTCGTCACCTGTTTTGTGTCCTTTACGGTGCTGATCCTCTGTTATGCGGCGCTGGACCTTGCGGGCTGGATCTGGCCGCTGGACAGCCGCCAGGCGCTGCGGCTGTTCGCGCTTACGGCGGCCATCGGGGCGCTGATACAGCTCACCGCGCTGCTGCCCGTGCAGCGGCTGTCCGGCCAGCTGCTGCTCCAGTTTGCGGATGTGGCGGCGGTGGTCTTTGGGCTGGGCGGCCTGATGGGGGTGTTCCCGTGGGAGGGGCCGGTGCTGCTGCTGGTGGGCGGCATGCTGACCTTTACCTACTTTGCCTCGCTGCTGATCTTCCGTCTGATCGAATTTTCCTGCAACCGGCGGGATTCCGCGCGCATCAACCGCATGCTGGCCCGCACACAGGGGCGGACGGGAGGGGACAGATGAAAGTGCTTTTGCTCAACGGCAGCCCGCGCGGCGAGGGCAGCGGCACGCTGCGGCTGGCCCGCGCCTTTCTCGACGGGCTGCAGAGCGTCTGCGATGCGGAGATAGGGACGATCCACCTGATCGAAAAGAAGATCTTGCCCTGCCGGGGCTGCTTTGGCTGCTGGACCAAAACGCCGGGCCGCTGTGTGCAGCGGGACGATATGGACGCGCTGCTGCCGCTTTACCGGCAGGCGGAGCTGGTGGTCTGGTGCCTGCCGCTTTATTATTTCGGCATGCCCGCCCACGCAAAGGCTTTTCTGGACCGCCTGCTGCCCTCGAACCTGCCCCGCATGGACCCCCGGCCGGAGGGCGGGGTGGGGCATCCGCCCCGCTGGCCCGAGCTGCAGCGCCAGCGCCATCTGCTGGTATCCACCTGCGGCTTCTGTGCGCGGCAGAACAATTACGAAGCGCTGGAAAAGCAGTTCGAGCTCGCTTTCGGCGGCGCGGAGGGGCGGCTGACCGAGATCTTATGCCCGGAGGGGGAACTGTTTCGGGTGCCGCAGCTGCGCGGGCGCACCGGCGCCTATCTCGGGCTGCTGCAAAAGGCCGGGCAGGAGTTTGGCCGGGGCGGCATCGCTGCGGATACCCGCGCCGCGCTGGAAGAGCTGCTCTTCCCGCCGGATGTCTTTATAAAGATGGCGGACGCCAGCTGGGAGATCGCAGGGGAGCCGGAGGCAGAGAGCGAGGCGCTGCGCTTCACGCGGCAGATGGCGGCGCTCTATGACCCCGAAAGCTGGCCGGGCAAAGATCTGGTGCTGGAAATGGCCTATACGGACAAGGGGGAGGCGTTCCAGCTGCGGCTGGGCAGGGAAGAGGCCGCTGTCTGTGCAGACAAGGCGGATTTTGCGCCGTATACGGCGCGGGTCGAGACCCCGCTGCAGCTGTGGAGGCAGATCGGCGCCGGAGAGGCGGACCCCATGCAGGCCCTGGCGGAACACAGATACCGCATTTTTGGAGATCTGAGCTTTATGAGCCGCTGGGACGACTTTTTCAGCGGCGGCGCCGCAGCGCCCGCGGCGGGGGAGAAGCGCGCGTCCTCCGCCGACGTGCAGGGCGAAAGCCGCAAAAGCCCCAGTTTTGCGCTGCTGCTTTTGCCCTGGATCGTCTTTTCCTGCGCGCAGTCGGCGGGCGCTTTGGCGGGGGCGGCGGTGACGCTGGCGGCCTGTCTGCTCCTGCTGCCGGCCGCGCTGCGCTGGCAGCTCACCCCGTTCGACGCCGCGGAGGGGGTGCTGCTGGGTGCGTTTTCGGCCGCGGTCCTGCTGCTCGGCGCCGGGTGGGAGCCGTGGCTGCGGGCCCTGGCAACGCTGGGGTACGCGCTGCTGTGGCTGGGCACGGGCCTGTTTGCAAGAGTACCGCTGACGGCCTGGTATTCCAGCCGCGAGTTCGGCGGCAGGCGCGCCTGGGCCAACCCGCTGTTCCTGCGCACCAACCGCATTTTGACGCTGGTGTGGGGCATTTATTTTCTGCTCAGCGCCGCGCTGCCCCTGTGGGCGGCGCGCGCGGGGGCGGCCCCTCTGGCGATGGCGCTGGCAGGGCAGCTGGCGCCGCTGCCTTTGACGGCGTTCACCCTTTGGTTTCAGCGGTGGTATCCGGCCTGTGCAGCCCGAGGCCGGGATAAGTAAAAGGCTCTGCGGCGTAGACGCCTGCCGAGAGGGAGGACAGCAGCGCGGCGTTTGCCACCCGGTAGCCGCCGCCGTCCAGCCGGCACAGCGCCCCCTGGCCGCACAGCTGGCCAAGGACGCGCAAAAGCTGCCGGTGGCTGCAGCCCAAAAACTCGGCCATATGGGTGTGGTTGTCGTGAAACTCCCCTTCCCGCGCGCCGGCAAGGATGTAGCTGGCCGCCCGCCGGGTCACGGAAAAGCTGATGGCGTCCGCCAGATCCCGGTCCCGCAGAATGGCTTTGTGGCAGAGCGCCGCGCACAGAAAGCGCAAAAAGACGGGGTCTGCAAGCAGCTGCTCCCTCTGCGCCATGGGCAGGCAGAGACAGAGCAGATCGTCCGCCGCCTCGACGTCGGTGCGCACCGCCCCGCCCTCTGCAAACTCAAAATCTCCCAGTACGGCAAAGGGCTGAAAAAAGCGCAGCAGGCACTGGCGGCCGGTCTGCAGCAGCCGCACCACACGGCAGCGGCCCTGCAGCAAAAAGTAGAGGAAGCGGGCGCGGTCGCCCTCGCGGCAGAGCGCTTCTCCCTTTTGAAAAGCGCACAGCTTCAGCTGCGCGGCCGCCCGGGCGGGGAGGATGCTCCGCACGCCGCAGGCGTCGATCCATTGTTCCCGCTCCGCATCCGACCGGATCTCTCTCAATCTATTCGCCTCCTTTTTCTTTAACTATGACATATGACATAGTTGATTGCAACCCATATTTGTTACACTGGGGGCGAAATAAAAATGCGGACCGCGCGGTCCGCGGCCGCCCGGGCGGTTTTTGCCGGGGCAAAAAAGGGGGATGCTGCGGATGATCTATTTTCTTGTGTTTGTCGGGGGCCTGCTGCTCTCGTCCATGCAGAGCCTCAACGGGCTGCTGAGCGGGTATCTGGGCCTGTTCGGCACCAGTTTTGCGGTGCATGTGATCGGCGGGGTGCTGCTGGCCGCCTTTATCCTGCTGGTGCTGCGGCAGAAGATCCGTCTTGGCCCCATGCCGTGGTACCTGTATGCGGCGGGCGTTTTCGGCATCGCGCTGGTCACCTGCAACAGCGCCTGTATCGCCCATCTGGGCGCAGCACTCACCAGCTGCCTGTCCATTGCCGGCCAGCTGATCTTTTCCATCCTGCTGGACCATTTCGGCCTGTTGGGCATGCGCCGGGTGCGCTTTGACCGGCGGCGGCTGCCGGCCCTGGCCCTGATCGCCGCGGGCCTGGTCATCGTCACCGCTGCGGGCTGAGGGAGGGGAAAAGGATGTTTTATCTGTTTTTGCTGTTGGGATTTGTCTGCGGGGGCATCAATGTGGTGTCCAAGACCATCAACTATCAGGCCACCAATCATCTGGGCACCGCCTGCGGCACCCTGATCAACTACCTTGTGGCCTCGCTGCTCTCGGCTTTGGTGCTGCTGTTCACCGGGCCGCAGCAGCTGGCGCCGGCCCGCTTCGCCTCGGCGCCCTGGTGGCTGTATCTGGGCGGGGTCTGCGGCCTGCTTGCCATGCTGATCAACGTCACCTCCCTGCACAAGATCAGCCTGTTCCAGTCCACCACCATGCTGCTGGTGGGACAGCTTGTGGGGGCGGTGATCCTGGATGCGCTGGTGTTTCGCAGTATGTCGCTGCTCAAAGCGGCCGGGGTAGCGGTGCTGGCGGCCGGTGTGGTGTGGGACAAGCGCCTGTGTACGTCCCCCGCCGGGGCAGCTGGGGACGGCGGCGGGGCCTGAACGCCGCCCGGGCCGGCACGGCCCGCTGCGGGGGAGACCCGCTGCCGCCCGGGAAAAGACGGCCCCGGTCCGCAGACAGAGCGCGGCCCCGGCGGTTTCAGGGGGCCTGTCCGGGCGGTGTGGGCCGCGCCGCAAAAGCCCCGCCGGGGCGCGCGGTGTGCGCGGCTGCTCCGGTCCCCCATACGCTTTGAGGCTGTTTTGCTGTTTTGCCCCGGCCGCGGTAAAGCGGAAAGGAGACCGCATGAGCGGCGGAACACGCCGCCCGGCCCCGCGCTGCCGGGAAATGGCGCACGGAAAAAGGCTGCCGCAGATGCGGCAGCCTTTTGCTGTTTTCAGGGAAAAATACAGGCGGTTTGCCCCAGCCCAGTCTCCCCAAAAAGGGGAGGGTCAGCTGCGCTTTTCAGCCTTTCTGCCCGCGGCGGCGCGGGCGGGGCGGCCGCTGCTGTGGGCGGCACGGGGGGCGGCGGGACGCTGCTTTGCAGCCTCGCCCTGGTTCGCGCGCACGACTGTGTCGTTCTTTTTCGAGGTGGCGCGCTGGATGGGGGTCACGTCCTGGCTGCGCGCGGCACGAGGGGCCCGGGTCTTTTCCGCCGCGGTGCCTGCGCGCTTGCTGATCTCCTTTTCCAGCTGCTCCAGCGCTTTCACATGCAGGCGCTCGTCCTCCAAAATCAGCTCCAGCGTTTTGCGCACGGTGGGTTCTTTTACCCGGTGCAGGGTGTTCTCATAGCTCTGCACCGTCTTTTTTTCAAACGAGAGGTCGCGGCCCACCATGGCCTTGAGCGTTTTGGGGTAAGGGATCATGTCGGCGCGCCAGAAGCGCTTTTCCACGCCCGGCACGGCAAAGTTCGCGTCGGCACCCAGACGGTTGATCATCTCGCCCAGACGCTGCAGGTGGGAAAGCTCCACCAGATAGATGCCGTGCATCACCGCGGCGGCTTTCTTTTCGTCCTGGGTGGTGAGCTTCAGGTTCTGATAGAGATAGATCATGGAAGCCGAGATCTCGCCGATCTGACCGGCGTAGTCCTCGTACAGGGCCTTGGCCAGCCCGATGTCCGGCTTGAGCACCGACAGGTCGGGATAGGCTTTGCCGGTGGTGTAGCGGGTGCGTGAGCCCAGCGGCGGGTTGGACCCCTTGGCCGCGGTGCCCCGGGTGGAGGGGTTTTTCTGCGCCGGGGTTTTCACCGCCGCTTTTTTTGCCGTAGACGCCGTCTTTTTTGCAGCGCCCTTCAGCGTGGTTTTGGAGGCTGATTTTTTTGCGGCCGCGCTTTTGGCCGGCGCTTTGGAGGATCTTGCACTGCCGCTCTGGGCACCGCTCTTCCGGGAAGCGGAAGAAGCTGCGCCCGCGGAGGCGCTCTTTTTTGCACCGGCAGCGGATCTGGAGGCGGTCCCGGATCTGCCGGGCTGGGAAGCCGCTGACTGTTTGGATGTGGTCGAGGTCATATTCGCATTCATTCCTTTCAAAATACGCGGGGTGGGCGCGGCGCGCCGGTGTCCGGCGCGGCGTTCCCCTGATTTTGCTGTTAGCGTTTCCCGGCCCGGCGGGTTTATGCATTTTTTGCCGTTCCGCACAAAACCGGCGGGCCGGCGCGCCCGGGCAAAGCCGACGCGCCGGAGCGAAAGACGGTTTTTCCCCCGCGCATTTTGGTGTATACTAGAAGAGAAAGCGAACAGAGAGGACGGGATAAAATGGACGGAGAACTTTTTAAGCGATATGCGGAGTTTGCAGTGCGGGTGGGGGTGGGCGTGCTGCCCGGCCAGACCCTGATGATCACCGCGCCCATCGAGGCGGCGGAGTTTGCGCGCTGCTGCGCGCAGGCTGCTTTTGAGGCCGGTGCGCGGGATGTCCATCTGCGGTATGAGGACGAAAAGCTGGCGCGCATCCGCTACCAGAATGCCACCGAGGAAGCGCTCTGCGACGTGAAGCCCTGGGTGGAGCGCAGTTATCTCGACTATGTGGAAAGCGCGGGCGGCACCTCGATCCTGCACATTTTGGGCGAGGACCCGGAGGCGTTTCTGGGCCTGGATGCGGACAAGATCAACCGCGCCCGGCAGGCCGCGCGCAGCGCGCTGAAGACCTGGCGCTCCTACACCATGAACGACCGGGTGGCCTGGAGCATCGTGGCGGTGCCCACGGACAACTGGGCGAAAAAGGTCTTTCCCGGCTGCGCGCAGGAGCAGGCGGTGGAAAAGCTCTGGCAGGCCATTTTCGATGTCTGCCGGGTGACCGGCGGCGACCCTGTGGCGGCGTGGCGGCAGCACATCGAGACCTGCACGGCCATGAAAGAAAAGCTGAACGCCCTAAACCTCCGCTCGCTGCATTTCACCAGCGGCAACGGCACCGACCTGACGGTGGGGCTGGCAGAGGGCGCAGTGTGGGAGGGGGCGGCCAGCACCACCCCGCAGGGCCAGCGGTTCATCGCCAATGTGCCGACCGAAGAGGTCTTTACGGCCCCGCACCGGCACAGGGTGGACGGGGTGGTCTATGGGACCCGGCCCTATGTCTATAACGGGGACCTGATCGAAGATCTCTGGGTGCGCTTTGAGCAGGGCCGGGTGGTGGAGAGCGGCGCGCGCAGGAACGCCGCCCTGCTGAAAACGCTGCTGGACACCGACGAGGGCAGCCGCTCGATCGGCGAGGTTGCGCTTGTGCCCGCCTCCAGCCCCATCAACCGCAGCGGCCTGCTGTTTTACAACACGCTGTTCGACGAGAACGCCGCCTGCCATATTGCCTTTGGAGACGGCTATCCCGGCACCGTGCAAGGCGGCACCGAGCTGACGCAGGAAGAGCTGCTGGAGCGGGGCGTCAACCACAGCGTGGTGCACGAGGACGTGATGATCGGCGCGGCGGACACCCGCATCATCGGCGTGGCCGGGGACGGGCGCCGGGTGACTGTTTTTGAGGACGGGGTCTGGGCGCTGTAAAAGAGACCGCAAAGGTCCGGGCCGCAGCCACAAAAATAAAAAGAGGGCGGGGCGGGGGCTGTGCCTCACGCCCTTTCCCTTTTTCTGCAGCGACCCGGCGCGGTGGAGCGCGAGACCTGCAGCGGCGCGCCGGAGACTGATCGGGAGGCCGCCGCAGGACCGCGTTTGCCGCCCCAGCGGCGGAACGGGGATTTTTTATGGTGGCGCACGGAAATCCACCGCTGCACAGCCGGCTACCCATGGGCGGAGTCTGCGGGCAGCAGCCTGCGGCGGGGCGCTCGCGGCCTGGGCCTTGTGGTATGCAGCCTTGTGGTCCGCCGCCTGCGCGGCAGGCGGACGCAGCGCTTTCCGGCGGCGGGGGACGGCGCGGAGAAAGGGCCGCCGACAGCGGTGCGGCTGTGTCCGCAAAAAAGACCGGGGCCCGCAGGAGGGCGTTCGTTTTTTCAGCCGCCGTTTTGCCCCCCCGCCGCGGAGAAAAGGGAGAAAAGTGCAAAAAACGTCCCCCGCCGCGCGCCGCGCTGCGGGCCGTTCTCTGCATTTTAAGTTTTTTTTAAGAGATGGGACCGCTTTTTCCTAAGACGGCTCTTTTATACTGGGGCATAGGGCAGGCGGGCCTTTGCGCGGAAAAGCTGTGCGCCGCCGATACAGGGGGCGGCGCACGGCGTGGAAAAAGGTGTGAAGTGAGGGAGGCCGCATGGCAAACGAGAAGATACTGGTAGTGGATGACGACAGGGCGATCGTGGAGGCGCTGACCATCCAGCTGAAAAAAGAAGGATTTGAGGTGGCCGCCGCCTACGACGGCTACGGCGCGCTGGACGTGCTCGCGGGCGGCGGCGTCGACCTGCTGCTCATCGACGTGATGATGCCCCAGCTGGACGGCTTTTCGGCGATCATGCGCATCCGGGAAAAGCAGAACCTGCCCATTTTGGTGATGAGCGCCAAGACGGAGGACACCGACAAGATCCTCGGCCTTTCCATCGGGGCGGACGACTACATCACAAAGCCTTTCAATGCGGCGGAGGTGGTGGCCCGGGTCAAAAGCCATCTGCGGCGCTACTACCAGCTGGGCGGGGCGGGACCTGCGCCGGCGGCCGAGAATGTGACCCGGGTGGGGCGGCTGAGCTACGACTTTGACGCGCATCAGCTCAGCGCCGACGGCGCGCCGGTGCGGCTGACCGCCACGGAGACCCGCATCGTGGAGCTGCTGTTCCGCAACCCGGGGCGCATTTTCTCGGCCGAGGAGATCTATTCCCGCGTCTGGCAGGAGGAGTCGTACGCCTGCGAGAACACCGTTATGGTGCACATCCGCCATATCCGCGAAAAGACGGAGCTCAACCCGAAAGAACCCGAGTATATAAAGGTGGTGTGGGGACTTGGATACAAGTTGGAAAAGCACGGAAGATAAAATGGAAAAACACCCGGGGGAAAAGCTCTCCGGCGGCCTGCCGCTGCTTTTTTCGCTTTTTCTCGGTTTGACGCTGCTGGCCCACGCGGTGGTGATGGCCGTTTTCGGCGGCGGATGGTACGGGCTGACCGATTGGGCGTATCTGCGGGGAGACCTCTCCCGCAGCCCCGCCTATGCGGACGCAGTGGCAAACCTCTACCGCACGGTGGCGATCACGGCCGCCGGCGCGGGGGATGCGGTGGGAAAGCCCACCGAGACGGTCTCCGACGACCTGGAACTGCAGCAGCAGGATGAAAACGGCATCCGCAAAAACATCGTCGCCGCCTCTTCGGAGGCTGCCCTGGCGGAGGACAGCGGCGCAGAAAACTTTGAAGAACAGCAGGAGAGCGCTTTCTGGCCCGCCGCCGAAGAGACGGGGGACAGCGCGGCCCAGGCCCGGGCCGCCATGCGGGACTGGCTGTCCCATATTCTGTCCGCCGACGGGCAAAACGGGGGCCAGCGGCTGGGGATCGCGGTGCAGGGGGCGGACGGCAGCCTGCAAAAGGATTACCCGGTCACCGTGCCCTTTGACGAAGAGACCGGCCAGCCGGTGGTGCCGGCGGGCTGGCGGCTGGAGGTCTATTGGGACGGCGAGAGCCTGACCGCTGCGAATGAGAAGATCCTGGAAGCCTATCAGAACACCGCCTGGGCCATCCGTCCTCTTGAGCAGAACATGGCAGGGCTGCGCATTGCCCTGATCACCCGCAGCTGGGACGCCGGGGACGGGATATACACGTCCTGGTACTTCGGCAACGATGCGCTTTATTATGCGTCGTATACGGCCTCCAACGAGCATGCGGCCTCGCTGCTGGTGCTGGGCGAGCTGGCTGTGGGCTTGCCGATGGTTCTACTGCCGCTGGTGCTGCGGCGCCGGCGCAGGGCGGGGGCGGCGGCATTCGCCCGCTTCACCGGCTGGTTTTTGGCAGAGTTCAAGCTGCTGTGCGCGGCCCTGGACCTGGCTGTGGTGTACTGGCTTGCCCGGGCCGCGCTGTACGAGGTGGGCGGCAGCCTGGTAAATCTGGCGACACTGTCGGCCATCGGCGGCTTTCTGCTCGTGGTGCCGTTCTGTGTTCTGCTCACCGATCTGCTGTACAACGGGGCGGCCGTGTTTCACAACAATCTGTGGAACCTGACCCGCCGCGCCGTCCACGCGCTGACCTCCCGCAGCGGGCTGGAAAAAAGCCTGATGACCCGGGCATGGGCGGCGGCCGCGCCCGCTATTTTGGGCTGCGCCGGCTTCTGCATGATCCCGCTGGCCGGCCTGTCCGGCTGGTATGGGGGCGGAGAGATGCTGCTGGGGCTGGTGCTGTGCCTGCTGCTGATCGCGCTGGGGGGGATCTTGCTGCTCTGGCTCTGCGGGCGCGCTTTCCGGACCATGGGCGCTTATGCCCGGCAGGTGGGCGATCTGGCGGAGGGACGCCCGGCCCAGCCCCTGCCGCTGAAGCCGGGGGACACCTTTGCCGCGGCGGAACGCGACCTGATGAACCTGCAGGAGGGGGTGCGCCGGGCGGTGGATCAGGCCGTGGCGGTGCAGCTGCAGGCGGAACGGGTGCAGCTGCAGTCCGAGCGGATGAAAGTGGAGCTGATCGCCAATGTCAGCCATGATCTGAAGACCCCGCTCACCAGCGTGGTCAACTATGCGGACCTGCTGTGTGAGGAACCGCTGCAGGCGCCGGCGGACCACTACGCCCAGGTGCTGCGGGAAAAGGCCTATCGCCTTAAAACCATGGTGCAGGATGTGTTCGACGTGAGCAAGGCCGCCAGCGGCGCGCTGCCCCTGCAGCCGGAGCTGATCGACCTCTCGCGCCTGATCGGCCAGACACTGGCGGATATGGATGAAAAAATCGCGGCCTCCGGGCTGGAATTCAAGGTGAACCTGGCGGCGGAGGTGCTGGTTTTTGCGGACGGGGCAAAGCTTTACCGGGTTTTTCAAAACCTGCTCGACAACGCGCTGAAATACGCCATGCCCGCCTCCCGCGTCTATGTGGACGTCGCCCGGCAGGAGGGCCAGGCGGCGGTACGGGTGCGCAATGTCAGCGCCCGCGCGCTGGATATCCCTCCGGAAGAGCTGGTGGAACGCTTTGTGCGCGGGGATGCCAGCCGCACCGACGGCGGCAGCGGTCTGGGGCTTTCCATTGCGAAAACCTTTACCGAGGCATGCGGCGGCGCGTTTGAACTGCGCTTTGACGCCGACCTTGTGACCGCCGCCGTGCGGCTGCCCCTTGCCCCGGAGGATGGGGAGAAAAAGAAAAAGGACCGGCCCGGCCCGGAGGCCGCGGCCCGGGAGGAAGCTGCTTGCCCCGCCGCAGACCCGGAGGATTGCCCTGGCCCGGCGGAGCAGGATTGCCCCGGCCCGGCGGCGCAGGAGGGGGACAACGCGAAAGCGCCGCCCCCCAAGTGCGGGGACGGCGCGGCGGAAACATCAGGACAGCCCTCTGCGCCAGACGCGGCGCAGGCAGAGGGAGCTCAGCCCTGAGGGGGCGGCTGTTCTCCGCGGTCCAGGTTATCCAGCGCGTACTGACAGCACTGGATCACCAGTTGGTTCAGGGAAACGCCCTTGTCCTGGGCGAGTTGTTCAAGGTCGGCAATGAGGTCGCAGGGAAGCCGGAAGGTCTTGTTGCTGTACTCGGTCTTTTTTACCTGAAACATGACACTCACCTCCTGACTCTCATTTTAGGTGTAAAATAAAATATTATATACACGCTATATTTACACCTATAAATATCTTGTAAATTTCCGTGTATTGTGATAGGATGAGAGCAAAAGCGGCAGGTGGCGGCAAAAAATTGTTTTATTTGGCGCTGCCGGTGGGGATGACCCGGCTTTTTGCGCTTTTTCTGTTGCGTTTTGCGGAAAATGCCGTCTTTAATAGTGAGCGGCTTTTTCAGGAGGGAAAAAGCGCGGCGCTTGACAAAAAAGCGCGGAAAAGCGTAAAATGGGATAAAGTTTACTATTGTAAGCCATATAAGAGGGAGGGGCCGGGATGAGAAACGGGATAGAGCGATTCGTGACGGCTGCGCGCCGTGCCGCCGTGCTGTTGTTGATCCTGTGCGCCTTTCTTCTTTTGCTGCCCGCGGCGCCGGCGGCGGGGGCGGCGGTCCCACCGCCCGTCCAGGCGCAGCTGGTCCGGTGGGATGGGCGCTGGCTGGAGAACGTGAGCAGCGGCCGCTGCGGGGCCCGGGTGCTGGTAGAGGGGCCGCAGGGGCCGCGCAGCCGGGTATACCTGCTGGGGCCCGGAGAGCGAAAGCAGGTGCAGGATATGGATGGCGAGCGGGCGGTGAGTATCCGGGCCTGGGCGATCTGAGCGGTCGGCGGCAGAGCCTGCCGGGCGGCCGCCGGGCTGGACAGCACAGAAAGAAAACGCTCCGCTCCGCAGCGGAAAATCCCTCTTGGGAGAACGGCTCTGCCGTTCCCGCATGGACGGCCACCAAAGCGAAAGGTTATGGGGAAACAATATGCCGTTCCGCAGCGGAAAATCTCTCTTGGGAGAACGGCTCTGCCGTTCTCATATGGACGGCCACCAAAGCGAAAGGTTATAGGGAAACAATATGCCGCTCCGCAGCGGAAAATCTCTTTTGGGAGAACGGCTCTGCCGTTCTCGCATGGACGGCCACGAAGACTAAAGGTTATGAAGAGACAATATGCCGTTCCGCAGCGGAAAATCTCTTTTGGGAGAACGGCTCTGCCGTTCCCGCATGGACGGCCACAAAAGCTAAAGGTTATGAAGAGACAATATGCCGCTCCGAAGTGGAAAATCTCTCTTGGGAGAACGGCTTTGCCGTTCTCGCATGGACGGCCACTAAAACGGTAGGTTACGAGAAAACAATATGCCGTCCTAATGCTTGCATATTTCCGCCGCTTGTGGTATAGTATGCTAGTAAGAAGAATGTCAACCGTGAAGCGTGGGCCGCAAGGCCCGCGCTTCATGTTTGTAACGGCGGTCCTGCAGGGGGCGTGATCCCCCGCGGGCCGCCCGCTTTTGGAGGTGTATATGGCGAAAGGCAAGGGAGGCAGCACGGTGGCCATCGTCGAGCGCATCGCCCGCCCGGTGGTCGAAGAGCTCGGCTATCGCCTGTGGGACGTGCGCTACGAGAAAGAGGGGCCGGATCACTTTCTGCGGGTTTTCATCGACAAGGACGGCGATATGGACACTGCGGACTGTGAAAAGGTC
The DNA here is from genome assembly GCF_014287275.1 of Anaerofilum hominis. GTDB lineage: Bacteria > Bacillota > Clostridia > Oscillospirales > Ruminococcaceae > Pygmaiobacter > Pygmaiobacter hominis. The sequence continues at coordinate 767,135 of NZ_JACONZ010000001.1, read as the reverse complement.
TCCCGGGCGCTGGACCCGCTGATCGACGAGGCGGACCCCATCGAGGAGAGCTATTACTTTGAGGTGAGCAGCCCGGGGCTGGGCCGCAGGCTGACGCGCCCCGAACATTTTGCCGCGGTCTGCGGGGAAAAGGTACTGGTGCGGCTCTACCGCGCAGACGCCCTGGGGAACAAGGAGTTTACCGGCACCCTCACAGGCGCGGCGGACGGGGAGATCGTCCTTGACGCTGCGCAGGGAGAGCGCCGCTTCGCCCTCTCCGACGTCGCACTGGCCAAGCTCTGCGACGATGAAGACCTTTTTTGACACGGCACGGCCTGTGCGGGCCGACGTCCCGCCGCGCGGCGGCGGGACCCAAAACCGGGAAAACAAGCCGTTTTTTATTGCGGAGCAATGAAAAATACCCGCGCGCCGCGGGTCAGGGAGGAAAACAGAAAACATGAACAGCGAATTTTTCGAGGCTCTTGCCCTTCTGGAGAAAGAGCGCGGCATCAGCGAGGACTATCTGGTGGAAAAGATCCAGGCCGCCATCGTCATCGCAGTCAAAAAAAGCTATGATGTAGAGGAGAACGTCAACGTCGTCATCGAGCCCCAGACCGGCAAATTCTCGGTGGCCATCGTCAAGGACGTGGTGGACGAGGTGGAGGACCCGCGCACCCAGATGACGCTGGAGGAGGCGCAGAACGTCAAAAAGAGCGCCCGCGTGGGCACCCAGGTGGAGATCCCCCTCAAGCCGAAAGAGTTTGGCCGCATCGCGGCACAGACGGCCAAGCACGTCATCCGCCAGGCCCTGCGCGAGGCGGAGCGCAACCAGATGTACGCCGAGATGCAGAGCAAGGCGCACGAGATCGTCTCGGCCGTGGTGCTCAAGATCGACCCGGTGCGCGGCATCGTGGTGGTGGATCTGGGCAAAAACGAGGCCATTCTGCCCCATAACGAGCAGGTGCCCGGCGAGACGCTGCGCGAGGGCGAGCGGGTGAAAGTTTACGTCGTGGACGTGGCGGTCACCGACAAGGGGCCGAAGATCATGATCAGCCGCACCCACCCGGGCCTGGTCAAGCGGATGTTCGAGATGGAGGTGCCGGAGATCTTCGACGGCACCGTGGAGGTCAAAGCCATCTCCCGCGAAGCGGGCCTGCGCACCAAAATGGCGGTGTGGAGCAAGGACGAAAACGTCGATCCGGTCGGCGCCTGCATCGGCGCCCGCGGCGCCCGCGTCGCGAATATCGTGGAGGAACTGGGCGGCGAAAAGATCGACATCGTCCGCTACAGCGAGGACCCCGTGGAGTTCATCTCCGCCGCCCTCTCGCCGGCCACGGTGGTCAAGGTGGAGATCCTGGACGGCGAGACCAAGAGCTGCAAGGTGACCGTGCCCGACAACCAGCTCTCGCTGGCCATCGGCAACAAGGGTCAGAACGCGCGGCTGACCGCGCGGCTGACCGGATACAATATCGATATCCGCCCCGAAAGCGGCTATTACGGCGAGGAGCCCGAAGAGGCCCCGGCGGCCGAATAAGACAGGACGGGGTCACGGCAGGACGGAGGGATGCTCAAAATGGTGACAAAAAAGATCCCGGTGCGCCGGTGCGTCGGCTGCAACGAGGGCAGGCCGAAAAAAGAGCTGGTGCGCATCGTGCGCAGCGCCGAGGGAGAGATCAGCGTGGATGTGACCGGCAAAAAATCGGGGCGCGGGGCGTATATCTGCCCCAGCCGCGAGTGTCTGGCCAAGGCGCAGAAAGCGCGGCGTCTTGAGCGGGCTTTCAGCTGCGCGATCCCGCCGGAGATCTACGAGCGGCTCGCCGCCGAGGTAGAGCAGCGCGCGGAGGAAGCAGATGGATAAACTGCTCGGCGCGCTCTCCCTCTGCCGCAAGGCCGGCAAGCTGGTGATGGGCTTTGATCCGGTGGCGGAAAGCGTGGCAAAGGGCAACGCACAGCTGGTGCTGCTGGCCGCCGATCTGGCGCCGGGCAGCCGCAAAAAAGCGCTGCGCTTTTGCGAGGGTGCGGGCCTTGCCCCGCGGGAGCTGCCGTTCACCCAGCAGGAACTGCTGGCCGTCACACCAAAAAGGACCGGCGTCTTCGCCGTGATCGATACAGGCCTCGCGCAGCTGGTGGAACGCCAGCTCGCCCCGGCCGGGCCGGAGGGCGGCAAACCGCTCCGGGCCGAACAATAACCAACCGATGGAGGTACTGCTTATATGCTGATCAAATACAAGGCCGGCGACGTCGCCAAGGATCTCGGGCTGCCCAACAAAGAGCTGCTGGAGGTCGTCACAAAAAAATTTGGGGAGGGGAAAAAATACACCACCCCCCTCACGGAAGAAGAACTGAACTACGTTTTTGAACACTACACCAGGGAGAAGCAGGTGGCCAGCTTTGACGAGTATCTGGCCAGCGCCCCGCAGCCCAAGCCGGCCGCGCCGGCGGAGCCGCTGAAAAAAGCGGACGGCACCGTGGTAGAGCTCAAGCGCACCGGCGGCAGCAACATCGACTTCAAGGCCCCGCCCAAAAAGGAAAAGCCCGCGCAGCCGGCACAGCCCAAGCGCGAGGTGGTGACCGTGCGGGTGGATACCCGCGGCGGCGACGTCAACCTGGACAAATTCAACGAGAAGTACGAGAGCCTGGCCGGCGCGCCCACCCGCGGCGCGGCGCAGGCCTCCGGGGGCGGCAAGCACGGCAAGCAGAAGGTCGGCCCCGGCGGCAAACAGAAGTTTGCCCAGCGCAACAACCGGCGCGGCCAGCCTTTCAAGCGCCGCGAGACCGAGGCGGAGCGCCTGCAGCGCCTGCAGCTGGAAAAGGCCCGCAAGGCCCAGCTGAAAGTCTCCATCCCGGACGAGATCACGGTGGGCGAGCTGGCCTCCCGCCTCAAGCAGACCGCGTCCAACGTCATCAAAAAGCTGATGGGCCTCGGCGTGATGGCCTCGGTGTCCGAAGTGGTGGACTACGATACCGCCGCCCTGGTGGCGGAGGAGTTCGGCGCCAAGGTGGAACACGAGGTGCACGTCACCATTGAGGAGCGGCTGTTCGAGGACGTGGCCGACGATCCCGGCGTGCTGGAAGAGCGCCCGCCGGTCGTGGTGGTCATGGGGCACGTCGACCACGGCAAGACTTCGATTTTGGATGCGATCCGCAAGACCCGCGTCACGGCGGGCGAGGCGGGCGGCATCACCCAGGCCATCGGCGCCTACCAGGTGGAGGCCGGCGGCAAAGCCATCACGTTCCTGGACACCCCGGGCCATGAGGCGTTCACCTCCATGCGCGCCCGCGGCGCGGACCTGACCGACATCGCGGTGCTGGTGGTGGCGGCGGACGACGGCATCATGCCCCAGACCATTGAGTCCATCAACCACGCCAAGGCGGCGGGCACCACCATTATCGTGGCCATCAACAAGATGGATAAGCCCCAGGCCAACCCCGAGCAGGTCAAGGAACAGCTCACCAAATACGAGCTGGTGCCCGAGGAGTGGGGCGGCGACACCATCTGCGTGCCGGTCTCCGCGCTCACCGGCCAGGGGATCCCCGATCTGCTGGAGAACATCAATCTGCTGGCCGAGGTCAAGGAACTGCGGGCAAACCCGAACCGCCGCGCCAAAGGCGCGGTCGTCGAGGCGCGCCTGGACAAGGGCCAGGGCCCCGTGGCCACCATCCTGGTGCAGAACGGCACCCTGAAAAAAGGCGACTGCATCATTGCCGGCACCGCTGTGGGCCGCGTGCGCGTGATGCGCAACGACAAGGGCGAACCCATCGAAACGGCCGGCCCCTCCACCCCTGTCGAGATTACCGGCCTCACCGAGGTGCCCGCCGCGGGCGACCTGTTCGAGGCTGTGGCGGACGAAAGACTGGCCCGCGAGCTGGCCGACCAGCGCGCGGCCAAACAAAAGGAAGAGCAGTGGGGCAGCTACCAGAAAGTCACCCTCGACAACCTGTTCAGCCAGATCGAAGAGGGCGAGCGCAAAGAACTGCCCATTGTGGTGAAAGCCGACGTGCAGGGCTCGGCCGAGGCGGTCAAGCAGTCGCTGGAAAAGATCTCCAACGACGAGGTGCGGGTCAAGGTCATCCATGCCGGCGTGGGCGGGATCTCGAAGAGCGACGTCATGCTGGCCGCCGCTTCGGGCGCCATCATCATCGGCTTCAACGTGCGCCCGGACCCCGTCGCCAAGGCGGAGGCGGCCCAGGCCGAGGTGGAGCTGCGCATGTACCGCGTTATCTATGACGCCATCAACGACGTCACCGATGCCATGAAAGGGATGCTGGCCCCGAAGATCCGCGAGGTGGAGCTGGGCCGCATCGAGGTGCGCAATGTGTTCAAGATCTCGTCGGCCGGCACCATCGCGGGCAGCTATGTCCTGGACGGCAAGATCACCCGCGGCAGCAAGATCCGCCTGGTGCGCGACGGCGTCGTCATCACCGAGGACGAGATCAGCTCGCTGCGCCGCTTCAAAGACGACGTCAAAGAGGTGGCCGCGGGTTACGAGTGCGGCGTCGGGCTGGAAAAGTACAACGACATCCACGAGGGCGATATCTTTGAGGCTTATATCCTGGAGGAATACCGCGACTGAATCGCGGCAGGATAAGAACCTGTACCCCAGAGCGGAACTACCGGGTGAGCGGGGACGCTTTTTTGCCGGGCAGGGAGGCTTCCCGCTGCCCGCCGGCCGTCCTGCGGCAGGCGGGGCCGGGCAAAAGAGGCCGCCGCAGGTAGGGGTTCTGAGGTCGGATGAAAAAACGGCGGCGTGCCGCCCCACCGGCAAGGAGAGACGATATGGCGCAATCCAATCACATGGGCCGTCTCGCTGAGGACATGAAGCGGGAGCTCATCGACATCATCAGCCACATGAAAGACCCGCGGGTGAACGGCCTTTTGACCGTTATGCGGGTGGAGGTCACCCCGGACCTGGACACCGCAAAGGTCTATGTCAGCGTTTTGGGGGAGGAGGACGCCCCCAAAAAGGCGGTGGAGGCCCTCAACCATGCGGCGGGGCACGTGCGCAGCGAGATCGCAAAGAGGATGCACATCCGCAAGAGCCCGTCCTTCCGCTTTATCGAGGACGACGGCGCGGCCTATGCCGCCCATATCAACAAAATATTGGGAGAGTTACACCATGACTGAACGCATCGATCTGGCAGCGGTGATGGAACGGCTCGCCGGGGCGGAGGATATCCTGCTGCTGTGCCACAAAAACCCTGACGGCGACACGCTGGGGTCCGCCGGCGCGCTCTACTGGGCGCTGACGGCGCTGGGCAAGCGGGCCGCGATCTTCTGCAGCGACCCTGTCACGGAACGGTACGACTATATGCAGCTGGGCCTGTACGACGGCAGCTGGGAACCAAAGTATGTGGCGGCCATCGATGTGGCGGGCATCCAGCTGTTTGGCGAGGGGGCCGCGCAGTACCTCAAGCGCGTCGACCTGTGCATCGACCACCACCCCAGCAACTCGGGGTACGCCGACGCGACCCTGCTGGAGCCGGAGGCCGCCGCCACAGCGGAGATCATTTATCTGCTGATCTGCCGCATGGAGGTGGAGTTCACCCCAGTCATGGCGGACTGCCTGTACACCGGCGTGTCCACCGACACGGGCTGTTTCAAGTTTGCCAACACCACCCCGCGCACCCATCACATCGCGGCGGAGCTCATGGAGCGGGGCGCGCATTTTGTACACCTGAACGAGCTGCTGTTTGAGAGCAAAAGCCAGCGGCGTCTGGCCATCGAGCAGACGGCTTTGTCCCATCTGGAATATCACTTTGGCGGGCGCTGCGCGCTGATGTACGTCTCCCGGGACGAGATCCTGCAGACCGGGGCCGACAGCAATGATCTGGAGGGGATCACCAGCATCCCGCGCATGATCGAGGGCGTCGTGGTGGGCGTGACCATGCGGCAGCTGGAGAGCGGCAGTTATAAGGTCAGCGTGCGCACCGCAGGCGAGATCGACGCCTGCAAGATCTGCGCGGCGCTGGGCGGCGGCGGGCATATGCGGGCCGCGGGCTGCGAATTTTTCGGCAACCTGGAGAACGCCAAGGCGGCGGTGCTGGCCGAGGTGGAAAAACAGATATGAACGGCATCCTGATCGTGGATAAACCCGCGGGCTGGACCAGCTTTGACGTGATCGCCAAGCTGCGCGGGGCGCTGCACACAAAAAAGATCGGCCACTCGGGCACGCTCGATCCGCTTGCGACCGGCGTGCTCCCGCTTTTTGTGGGGGGCGCAGTCAAGGCGGTGGACCTGCCGCAGAACCACCGCAAAAGTTATCTGGCAACGCTGCGCTTCGGCGTGCACACCCCCACCGGCGACCTGGAGAGCGAGCCGGACGAGCTGCGCCCCGGCCGGGTGGAGCGGGCGGCGCTGGAGGCGGCGCTGCCCGGTCTGATCGGCCCCGGCGAACAGCTGCCGCCCATGTACTCGGCGGTCAAGGTGAACGGGCAGCCGCTTTACAAGGCGGCGCGGGCCGGCCGGCAGGTGGAGCGTAAGCCCCGCCCGATCGAGATCTTTTCGCTGCAGTGCATCGGGCCCGGCCCGGGCGAAAATGAGTGGCAGGTGGCGGTGAGCTGTTCGCGGGGCACCTATATCCGGGTGCTGGTGGAGGAGATCGCCGCCCGGCTGTCGACCGTTGCCGTGATGAGCGCGCTGCGGCGCACCGCCAGCGGGGATTTTACATTGGAGGCGTCCCATCCCATGGATGAGATCCTGGAGGCAGCCGGGAAAGGCGAGGCCGAGCGGCTGCTGCTGCCGGTGGACAGCGTTTTTTGCCAGCTGCCGCGTCTGGACGCTTCCGAAGAGCTGGCTTCCCGGCTCTGGCATGGCGCGCCCACCCATCTGCGCCTGGCGGACGGGCTTTACCGCGTCTATGCGCAGGGGACTTTTTTGGGATTGGCGTCGGCGGAGCAGGGCGTGGTGAAGGTGAAAAAGCTGTTTTGTGAGCGGGAGGGCTGACCTCCCGCCGCGGGGCGCGCTCCCTGAGGCTGTCGGCATGCACTGCGCCGCGGCGGCTCAGAACCCCGGACCGTCTGCGCCCCCGGCAGGACGGGAGACGGCCCGCATCCCGGGGCCGCCCCGGCACAGGAAAGACGGCGCGGCCTGCCTTTGGGGCGGCGGCCGGGCGCGGACCTTATCGCGAGGAACGGCAAACCGCCGTTCCAGGAAAAATACAAACAGTGATTTTGAAAGAAGATATTACAAAAAGAGGCTTCTTATGCGAGAGCTGGAACAAAAACCGAAAAGCCGTTTGACCGTGGCGCTGGGATATTTTGACGGCGTGCATCTGGGGCATCGGCAGGTGCTGGGCGCCGCGGTGCGCGCGGCGCGGGCGCAGGGGCTGCAAAGCGGCGTGTTCACCTTTGTGTTTGGGGAAGAGAACCCGATCAAGGGGGACGCCATCCTCGCGCCGGAAGAGCGCCGCCGCCGGATCGGGGCGCTGGGTCTCGACTGGTATTATTGCCCGTCCTATGACGATTTCTGCGGGCTGTCGCCCGAGCAGTTCGTGGACGACATCCTGCTGGCCCGCATGAACGCCGCCGCCGTATTCTGCGGGGACAATTTCACGTTTGGCTGCGGCGGCGCTGGGAATGTGGCGCTGCTGCAGTCCCTGTGCGCGGCGCGGGGCATTGCGGTCACCGTGGTGCCCATGGCGCAGGACGCGGGCGGCCCCGTCTCGTCCACCCGCATCCGGGATATGCTGCTGGCGGGGGAGATGGAGCAGGCCAACCGCCTGCTGGGCGAGGCCTATGCGCTGGAAGAGCCGGTGGCCCACGGGCGCAAGATCGGCCGGGCAAAACTGGGGTTCCCCACCATCAACCAGAGATACCAGCCCGGCATGCTGCTGCCCCGCAGCGGCATCTATATCACCCGGGCGTGGGTGGGCGGCGGCGCCTATCCGGCGGCCACCGGCCTGGGCGACCGGCCCACGGTGGGCGGCGCGGACATCACCTGCGAGAGCTTTTTGATCGGCTTTGACGGCAACCTCTACGGCGACGCGGTGCGGCTTGAGTTTTTCAAATACATCGCGCCCACCCGGAAGTTTGATACGCTGGACGAACTGAAAGCCTGCATCTCCGACGCGGCGCGCCGGTCACGGGAGTATTTTGCGGCGCGCTGATGCGGGAGGGCGGGGCCCCGCGCGTGGTTTTTGTGTCCCGCTGCGGCCGTGAGGGGGCGGAAAAGCGCGGCGCCGTGCGCTGCCTTTTTTTCTGTAAGGAAGCTGTAAAAAAGCAGGAGGAAATTCCTTTACAGGCTGCTTTGTTTGTGCTATAATAATTTAGCTTACCCGGGCTCAGGCTGCGGCGCTCCGGCCCTGCCTTAGTTCGCGGCAAATCGCGTATAAAAAGGAGAAACAAAGATGAAGAGCAAAGCTGAGATCATTGCCGAGTATCGCCTCACTGAGACGGATACCGGGTCCCCCGAGGTGCAGGTCGCGCTGCTCACCGAGCGCATCAACCACCTCACCCAGCACATGAAAGAGAACAAGCACGACTATCACAGCAACCGCGGCCTGCTGAAAATGGTCGGCCGCCGCCGCAACCTGCTCGCCTACCTGCAGAAAAAGGATGTCGAGCGCTATCGCGCCCTGATCGCGCGGTTGGGTCTGCGCAAATAACAAGCTCAGAAAGGGCAGCCGGTCTTGCCGGCTGTCCTTTCAGTGATTTTAGGGGCATTCAGCGTTTAGCGGTAAACTGGGCGCTTTGCTTTGTGCAAAACGCCGAGTTTATTGCTAAAACTGGCTGCCTCCCAAATCACGCTATATTTCATTATTCAGGAGGCTATCCCCATGGTCGAAGAATTTACTTCCCGCCTCGAGACCTTCCCCAACTACAAGGTGTTCGAGACCGAGCTGGCCGGCCGCCCGTTTGTGGTGGAGACCGGCAAGATGTGCTGCCTGTCCAACGGCAGCTGCCTGGTGCGCTACGGCGAGACCGCCGTGCTGTGCAACGTCACAATGAGCGAAAAGCCCCGCGAGGGCATCGACTTTTTCCCGCTCAGCGTGGATTTTGAGGAAAAGCTCTACTCGGTGGGCCGCATCCCCGGCAGCTTTATGCGCCGCGAGGGCCGTCCGGGCGAAAAGGCCATCCTCACCAGCCGCGTGGTCGACCGGCCCATCCGGCCGCTCTTCCCCAAGACGATGCGCAACGACGTGTCGGTGGTGATGACGGTCATGAGCGTCGATCAGGACTGCAGCCCCGAGATCGCGGGCATGATCGGCACCTCTATTGCGCTTTCCATTTCCGACATCCCCTGGAGCGGCCCCATCGCCGGCGTCTTTATGGGCCTGGTGGACGGGGAGCTGGTGGTCAACCCCACCGAGGCGCAGCGCAGGGTGAGCGACCTGTCCCTCACCGTGGCCGCGACCGAGCAGAAGATCGTCATGATCGAGGCCGGCGCCAACGAGGTGGACGAGACCACCATGTTGCAGGCGATCAAGGACGCCCACGCCGAGATCAAAAAGATGATCTCTTTCATCAACGGCATCGTCGACGAGATCGGCAAGCCGAAAAAGCAGTTCGAGATCGTGGATCTGGACTTTGACCTGCTGATGAAGGTGCGGGACAAATATCTCGACGACTTCAAGGCCGCGATGGATACCGACGACAAAAACGTGCGGGACGCGCGCCTTGCCCCCATCCAGGACCGGCTCATCGAGGAGTTCGGCGACGAGGTGGATTACGCCACCATCGACCTGCTGATGTACAAGATGCAGAAGTATGTGGTGCGCCGCTGGCTGCTGGACGACGGCAAGCGGGTGGACGGGCGCGGCATCAACGAGGTGCGCCCGCTGGCTGCGGAAGTGGGCCTTTTGCCCCGCGCCCACGGCAGCGGCATGTTTACCCGCGGCCAGACCCAGGTGCTCACTGTGGCCACCCTCTCCAACGGCCGCGACGCCCAGATCATGGACGACATCAGCACCGAAGACGAAAAACGCTATATCCATCATTACAATTTCCCGCCCTATTCGGTGGGCGAGGCCCGCGCGCCGCGCAGCCCCGGCCGCCGCGAGATCGGCCATGGCGCCCTGGCGGAGCGCGCCCTCATCCCCGTGCTGCCCAGCGAGGCGGAATTCCCCTATACCATCCGCCTTGTCTCTGAGGTGCTGTCCTCCAACGGCTCTACCAGCCAGGCCTCCATCTGCGGCTCCACCCTGGCCCTGATGGACGCGGGCGTGCCCATCAAGGCGCCGGTGGCCGGTATCTCCTGCGGCCTGATCACCGAGGGCGACCGCTGGATGACCATGCTGGATATCCAGGGCGTGGAGGATTTTCACGGCGATATGGACTTCAAGGTCGGCGGCACCCACAAGGGCATCACCGCCATCCAGATGGATATCAAGATCGACGGCCTCACCTACGATATCATCGAGGAGGCGTTCGAAAAATGCCGCAAGGCGCGCCTGTATATCCTGGACGAGATCATCCTCAAGGCCATCCCGGCCCCGCGTGAGCAGCTGTCCGCCTACGCGCCCAAGATGGTCAGCTTCATGATCGACACGGAAAAGATCCGCGACGTCATCGGCAAGGGCGGCAAGGTCATCCAGGACATCTGCGCCAAATGCAACTGCAAGATCGACGTGGAGGAGGACGGCCGGGTCAGCATCACCGCCGTCAGCCGCGAGGACCTGAACCGGGCCGTGGGCATCGTCAAGATGATCGTGGAGGACCCGGAGGTGGGCGCGATCTACAAGGGCCGTGTCACCCGCCTGATGAATTTCGGCGCTTTCGTCGAGATCGCCCCGGGCAAAGAGGGGCTGGTCCACATCTCCAAGCTGGACACCAAGCGGGTCGAGCGGGTCGAGGATGTGGTGGCCGTGGGCGACGAACTGCTGGTCAAGGTCACCGAGATCGACCAGCAGGGCCGCATCAACCTCTCCCGCAAGGACGCGCTGGCCGACATGGCAAAACGCCAGGCGGAGCGCTCTCCGGCGGGGGAATAAACACCGGGGCCGCGCCAGGCCGCGGGCTTTTACAGCGAGATCAAAAAGGGGAAGCCGGCCACGGTTTCCCCTTTTTCACACCTGTGCGGCGTGCTATGAAAAAACGGTGTCCAGCAAAAACGGCCTGTTCAAAAAACGGGCGGCAGCCGGGCGGGTGGCTTAAAAAATAGCCTGCGCCTTTTACTGTTACGCAGAAAAAAACGGCCTGTTTCTATGTGCTCCTCGTCCCCGCGGGACGATCCGGGGCAAGGAGCGGAAGAACGGCCTGTAAAAAGGCCGACTGAAGATCTGCCGGAAAGACGCCGCGGCGAAGCATCGCCGGGGTGAGGACACGGGCGAGGCTGAAAAAAGGACGATTTTCCCGCACAGGAGGGGCGCGGCCCTTTTTCTGTCCCGCGCGGGAGCAGGAGGAGTGACATGACGTTTGGACACTGGGGATTTTCCTGGACCGGGCTGGTGTTTTCAGCTCTGCTGATAGCGCCGAATCTGTTTTGGACCAAAAACAAGCCCAGGGGCTACAGCGCGGCCGGCGAGGATCGCCGTCTGCTGGTTCTGGAGCGGGTGGGGGAAGCGGGGACCCTCTGCGCGGCGCTGTTTTTCCGCGACACCGACCCGGGCCCCTGGTCGGGCTGGAGCCTCTGGCTGGTCGCTTCAGCGGTGTTGATGCTGCTGTATGAGTGCTGGTGGGTCCGATATTTCAAAAGCGGCAAAGAGCTGACGGACTTTTACAGCTCGTTTCTGGGAGTGCCGCTGGCCGGGGCCACTCTGCCGGTAGGGGCTTTTCTGCTGTTGGGGATCTACGCGCGTCTGATACCGCTGCTCTTTTTTACCCTGGTGCTGGGGGTCGGGCATATCGGCATCCATCTGCAGCACCGCAGGGCGCTTGAGCGGCCGGGCGGCTAGGGGCCATCAGGAAAAAAGCGGGCAGGCCGTCATGATCTTTCAAGACAGCTGCGGAACAAAAAACAGGGAGAATCCAGGATAAACAGGGCGCTTTTCAGACGGCGGTCAACGCTCTGGCCGGAAAGAAAGCGAACGCGGCCTGTGGTCGCTTGCGCGACCTTTCTGGACGGCGCGCTGCAAAAAGGAGAAAAACATGAGACCTTATCTGCACAGAGTGCAATATTATGAGACCGACAGGATGGGCATCACCCACCACTCCAACTATATCCGCTGGATGGAGGAAGCGCGGGTGGATTTTTTGGAACAGCTGGGCTGGGGTTATGACCGATTGGAGAGTCTGGGCGTGGCCTCGCCGGTGCTGGGGGTGGAATGCAGCTACAAACGGTCCACCACCTTTCATGACGTCGTGGAGGTGACGGTGCGGCTGCAGTCCTATCACGGGGCCCGCATGACCATCTTTTATGAGATGCGCGCCGCCGCCGGCGAACTGGTCTGCACCGGCTCGTCCCAGCACTGCTTTGTGGACAGCGCGGGCCGGCCCGCCCGGCTGCGCCGCAGCCTGCCGGAGTTCGACGCGCTGCTCTGCTCTTTGGCGGCAGAGGGGCAGAGTGCCTGAGCCGCACCCGGGCGGCGGCAGACAGGGCCGCCGGGCACGAGAGATCCCCGCGGGTGCAGCGCGGGTGAAACGACGGCAGACCCGGCCGCCGGACACAAGGGCTTTTCCAAGTGAGGCGCGGGCACAAAAAAGCGGGTCACGGGGATGTGTGCCGCAGACGGGCGCTGCGCCGCCGCCCGGGGCAAAGCGGCGGAGAAGTATCGGCCGCGCTCCTCCGCATGCCCGCTGCCGCTAGGGAGGCGGGGCCGAAAGGCTGGTGTTCGCGCTGCTCGCCGTAAAAAGGGAGGCCGGGTCTTAAGGGGCTGCCGCCTCCCTGCTGTAGAGAAGCGCTGCTTTCAGGCATGGCAAACTGGTTTTCGGCGCAATATCCAAAAACTCCCTGCACTTTTTCGGTGTAGGGAGTTTCCGATTTGGATCGCCTTGGACCAAGAAGGCGCGATCAAATCAGTACGACAAACGGAAAGTTGTCATGTTATAGGTACGTGTTCTCTTTTTCAAGTACCCAAGGAATACTTGCAGAGAATTCAAGCTGGATAGCTGGAAGCGGAAAATCTGTTTCCAACAGGGAAATATCTTTCTGCATGGATACATGGAAACTAGGAGAAACAGAAAATGCTGCACTTTCATCCCAACATGAAGTTGTATCACTTGTTTTCTTCCACGCACTCTCTCCCTCTAACAAGGTGCCGCAGATGTGATAAAAGCCGCCATAGGATAGCGTTCCGTCATCGTTTGTGCAATTTACATAGCATTCGCACACCTTGCGCATGTCAACGCCAAGATCGGCAAAGAACTTTCTTACCGTCTGCGGGAGCGCATCGACGGCTTTCTCAAAATTCAGGCAGCCATCGCAGGAACATCCTTTGCTGACTGGCTCTGCATTCTCATAAAAGTATTTTGTTTTTTCAGTATCGATATCAACTATGTATTGCCCGAATTTAGCGACCATATGTTTGCTCCCCTCGCCAGCATCCGAATTGTCGTTCTCCGCCTAATACGGCCTGCTTTTTTACATTCTATTAGATGAAACTGTTCCTTTCAAGGCTGTTTGGTGAGACTGATGGAGTTTTTGCCGGCAATATTTATCTTACAGCAGGGACGCAGCCCCGATGTTTTGCTTTTGAGGCCCGGTTATGATACAATATTACCCGTATAGGCCCTGGGCCAAAAATCAGCATCCCCGTTGCCGGGGCAGGGAGGAAACGCATGAGGATCGTCGTCAAGGTCGGCACTTCTACGCTGGCGCATGCCACGGGCCAGCTGAACATCCGCCGTATTGAACGGCTGTGCCGGGTGATCGCGGACGTCAAAAACAGCGGGGTAGAGGTCGTGATGGTCTCTTCCGGCGCCATCGGCATGGGGGTGGGCAAGCTCTCTCTGTCCCAGCGCCCAAGCGACGTGCCGGGCAAGCAGGCGGCCTCGGCGGTGGGCCAGTGCGAGTTGATGTACGTCTATGATAAGGAGTTTGAGCAGTATCATCATGTGGTGGCGCAGATGCTGCTCACCAGCTATGAGATCGAGAACGACGATTGCCGCTGCAACATCGAGAACACGCTGCAGCGGCTGATGGATTACCGGGTGCTGCCCATCGTCAACGAGAACGACACGGTGGCCACCGAGGAGCTGGGCATCGGCGAGAACGACACCCTCTCCGCGATCGTGGCCACCCTGGCCAAAGCAGACCTGCTGGTCATCCTGTCGGATATCGACGGGCTGTATGACAGCGACCCGCATCAAAACCCGCAGGCAAAGCTGATCCCGCTGGTGCGCGAGATCACCCCTGAGATCTTTGCCCTGGCCGGGGGCGCCGGTTCCAAACTGGGCACCGGCGGCATGGAGACCAAACTGCGGGCGGGTCTGGTGGCAAACCGCGCCGGGATCCCCATGGTGATCATGAACGGCAGACAGCCCGAGCTGCTCTATGACCTGATGGAGGGCAAGCCCGTGGGCACCCGTTTTGAAGGGAGGAAAGACGTATGAGCGTCTTGTCACTGCTGGACCGTGCGCATGCCGCAAAGGGCAGCGTGGCCTATGCCTCTGCAGAGGAGAAAGACAGGCTGCTGCTGGCGATGGCCGACAGCCTGCGCCGCTCACAGGAGGAGATCCTGGCGGCCAATGCCGCCGATCTGCAGGCGGCCCGCGAGATCATCAGCGAGGTCATGCAGGACCGGCTGCGCCTTACCCCGGACCGCGTCGAGGGCATGGCGGCGGGCATGGAGAGCGTGGCCGCGCTGCCCGATCCCGTGGGACAGGTGAAGAAACATATCGAGCGCCCCAACGGCCTTGTCATCGAAAAGGTGACGGCCCCCATGGGGGTGATCGCCATCATCTACGAGTCGCGCCCCAATGTCACGGCGGACGCGGCGGCGCTTTGCCTGAAAGCGGGCAGCGCCTGTGTGCTGCGCGGCGGCAAAGAAGCGATCCGCAGCAATACCGCCATCGTGGCCGCGCTGCGGCGCGGCGCCGCGAGCGCGGGCTTTGACCCGGATGTGATCTGCCTTGTGGAGGATGTCACCCGCGCCAGCGCCAACGAACTGATGACGGCGGAGGGCCGGGTAGACCTGCTGATCCCCCGCGGCGGTGCGGGCCTGATCCGCGCCTGCGTGGAAAACGCCACCGTGCCCTGCATCGAGACCGGCACCGGCATCTGCCATGTCTATGTGGACCGCGCCGCCGACCCGGAGATGGCGGCCCGTATCGTCACCAACGCCAAGGCCAGCCGTCCCAGCGTCTGCAACGCGGCGGAGGACTGTCTGGTCCACGAGCAGATCGCGCCTGTATTTTTGCCTCTGGCGGCCCAAATGCTGGAAGAGGCGGGCGTGGAACTGCGCCTGGACGAGGCGGCGGGGAAAATAATTTCTGGAAAACCCGCAAATGAACACGATTTTGACACAGAATTTTTAGATTATATCCTAGGGATCAAGGTCGTGCGCGATCTCGACGAAGCTCTGGCCCACATTGCGGCCCACTCCACCCATCACTCGGACGCCATCGTCACTGCGGATGAGGCGGCCGCGGCGCGCTTTTGCCGCGAGGTGGACTCCGCCGCCGTGTATGTCAACGCTTCCACCCGTTTTACTGACGGGGGAGAGTTCGGCCTGGGCTGTGAAATGGGCATCTCCACCCAAAAGGTGGGGGCGCGCGGCCCGATGGGGCTTGAGGAGATCACCACCTATAAATACGTCGTCCGGGGCAGCGGCCAGATCCGCTGACCCGGACGGAGGTCACGAGGTAACAACATGGCTTATAAAAGACAGACCAAGGAAGAGAAAGAGCGGATGCGCCGCCGGCGCCGCCGCCAGCTGCTGGGCGGCGCACTGTGTGTGCTGATCGTGCTGGGCGCGGTGTCGTTGATCTCCGCCGGGGTGCGGGTGACCGCCAAGTTGTTTGACGACACCAAGGAGAAAGAACAGTATGAAAGACTGCTAGCCCCCATCGTGATGCTGGACCCGGTGCCCTTTGACAGCCTGGAGACAGCGGACCAGAACATGCTGCTGCAGACGGCGATCTGGGAGGCCATCTACAACGAGGATATCTCCAAGTATGAGCGCGATGACGTGGGCGCGCTGATCCTGCCTGCTGTGGATATTGACAAAAATGGCGCGCTGCTGTTCGGCAGGGACTATGTGCTGGAGCACCATACCTTTGACGCCAACGGCATGCAGTTCGTCTATGATGAGGAAAAAAGCGGCTATATCATCCCCATCACCGGCACCACCAGCGCTTATACCCCCAAGGTGGTGAAGATCAAGAACTCGGTACAGCAAAAACGGATCACCGTGGGCTATGTGGCGCCCCCCACCGGCTTTTCGCTGGACGGCACCCTTTCCACCGAGCAGGGCGAGCCGGCGTTTTATTACGACTATATCTTTACCCGTCAGGGAGACGGCTATTATCTGGCGGCAATGACCACCAGCGACATGAAGCCGGAGACGACCGCCGGCGCCGCTGCCAGCCAGGCGCCGCCCGTGATACCGCAGGACGAGCAGCTGGCCAGCGAGATCCAGCAGCAGGCGGATTCGCTGGCGGGCGGCAGCTCCGCCCCGCAGAGTGCTCCTGAAGAGGGCACAGAGTAAAAGCCGCATGGTGCAAAAGGCGCGGCGCCCGCGCAGCGCGCCGGCGCGCGCTGACACTGAAAGAGAAAAAAGACGGACAGGGAGAGACCTGTCCGTCTTTTTTTGTGCGCAGGATCGCCGGCAGCGCGAAAGGGAGTGTCCGGGGAAAAACGCATCCATATTTCAGCCCGCGGTGGGAATACGGCGTCCCGAAGCCGCCCGTTGAACATACGCCGGAGGGCGCAGGGGAAAGGGAAACAGTGAAAAAACGGACTTTTGCAGCGCCTGAGGGGAACGGGGGCCGAGGGGAAATATCCGCCTCCCCGGGTTTTGTGTTGCGGGGATAGGGGGCGCTGCCCGCGGGCCTTGCCGGAGGCCTTGCGCCGCGGGAAGCGTTTTTGGAGCTCAGCGCCGCAGGCGGGCGCGCATCGCCCGCGAGAGCAGCAGTGCGGCGGCGGCCTTGCAGGCGTCGGGGATCACGAAAGGCAGCACACAGAGCGCCAGGCTTTCCGGCAGGCTGCGCCCGGTGACGATCATAAACCAGCCGGTGCCGAGCGCATAGCAGGCCAGCAGCCCCGCGGCCATGGCCGCGGCGGTCCAAAGCGGATCTTTGCCGTGTTTTGCAGCCAGCGCAGTGAACAGCGCGATCAGCAGATAACCGACGATATAGCCCCCGGTAGGGCCGGCCAGAATGGCCGGGCCGCCGGAAAAGCCGGCAAACACCGGCAGGCCAAACGCGCCCAGCAGAAGATAAGCGGCCATGCTGGCCAGCGCCCAGACGGGTTCCAACAGGCAGCCGGCCAGATAGGCCCCCAGGACCGCCAAATTAAAGGGGACAGGCCCGATGGGCAGCATGATCTGCGCCAACACGGCGGTGGCGGCGGTCAACAGGGAAGCGAGCACCAGTTCCCTGGTCTTTTTAGCAGTGTGTTCCATAGGTCCCTCCAAGATTTTTGGCCGCGTAAAGCGGAAAAGTTTGTCCCGCACCCCGCGTCGGGGCGCGGACGGATTTTTTGAAGCAGAGAGAGAGAGCCGCGCCCGCGGGCGGCGGCACCCGCCGCAAAAGCGGGGCGCATGTTCTGACCCAGAGAGAAGCCGGCTGCGCTGCAGCGCCGGCCGCCCCGCAGAGACCGCTGTTTTGCCCGGGAGGGGACACCGGCAAAGGCGCAGCAAAGATGTGGCAAAAAACCTGTGCGCCGCGGCCGCGCCCACCGGCTCAGAGCATGAGACGGCGCGCTTTCAATGGGGGAGCAGCCGCACCTCGCCCGCGTTTAATAAGCGGCATTCCCCGCCGGGCAGGCGCACGGCAAGGCGGCCCTGGTCGTCGATCTCCCCGGCCGTTGCCTGATAGGGCTGGCCCAGCACGGGCAGCACGGTGACGCTGCGTCCGGGCAGGATGCTGGCGGCGCGGTATTCCTGCAGAAAGTCTTTGGCGGGAAGCGCTTCCAGCAAAGGCAGGAATTCCCGCGTGACGGCGGCGGCCAAAGCGGCGCGTCCGGGCGCGCAGCCCGGCGCAAAGACCGCCCCGGCGACACCGGCCAGCGCAGGGGGAAAACCGCTTTCCGGGGCTGTGAGGTTGAGGCCGAAGCCGACGATCAGGTGGTCCACCAGCCCGCTTTCAAAGCCGGTCGCCGCCTCGGTGAGGATGCCGCAGACCTTGCGCTCCCCCATCCACAGGTCGTTGACCCATTTGACGCCCACTTCGGCCCCGCAGCCCGCCAGCGCCCGCCGGACGGCAACTGCCGCCGCCGCGGTGACCAGCGGCGCGTCCGCAGCTGCCAGAGCGGGGCGCAGGAGCAGGCTGAAATAAAGGCCGCTGCCGGGCGGCGAAAAAAAGCTGCGCCCCCGGCGGCCCATACCGTCCGTCTGTTCCTCAGCCGCCACCAGCAGCGGCGCGGCCGTGCCGCTGTTGGCAAGCTCACGCGCGCGGCGATTGGTGGAGGGCAGGGAGCGGAAGCACTCGGCCTGCCAACCCGGTCCAAGATGGACCAGCAGCTCTTCCCGGGTGAGCAGATCTCCGCCGGCCGCCAGCCGATAGCCGCGCCGGGGCACTGATTCCAGCGGAAAACCCTCGGCCCGCAGTTCGCCTGCGGCTTTCCACACCGCGCTGCGGGTGACGCCCGCCGCCTCGGCCAGGGCCTCCCCGCTGTGCCATTGACCGGGCGCGGCGCGCAGCGCCTGCAGCAGGGCCTCTTTGACAGGGCTCTTTTTCACCTGCTTCCTCCTTTGCCTTTGCAGAGGCGATAAAAAGTGCGATCGGGATAAAATCGATTTTAACCAATTTAGAGTGTAAAAGAAAACCGCGCTATTGTCAACTAAAAATATTTTTTAGTTGACAATAGCGCGGTAAGAACAGCGTAAACCGGCAGGGAGCACGGCTGTTTTGAAACCGGGGCGGGGAGAAGGGCCGGAGGGAGGCTGCAGGGTATCCGCGGACAAAACGGCGCGCCCTGCCGCGCGGTCCCCGTTCCTGTTCTCGAGACCATGCGGCAGCCGGCGGGAACCAGCCGCCCCACACGAGTAGCACGTCTGCAAGAGGGAGACGCCGTCGCCTGCGGGCAAAAGCGGGCTGCTGCGAAAAACAGAGCAAAACAGCCTTGCACCGGCCGTTCCCCCACAGAGAGGCCGCCCGGCGGGAAAGCCGCGGCTGCGCGTCCCCCCAAAGGACGCGTTCCGCGTTCTCCAAAGCCTGCTGAAAGCGCGGGGAGAGGCCGCAGGACGCCCCCCAAAAGGGCCTCAGCGGATGCCGAACAGTGTGCGGCCGTTGGCCATGGTCTGGGTCAACAGCGTTTCGGGATCCACGCCCCGCAGGGCGGCCAGCGTCGCTGCCACATGGGTGAGCAGGGAGGAATCATTGCGTTTGCCGCGATAGGGTACCGGGGCCATATAGGGACAATCCGTCTCGATCAGCAGCCTGTCTGCGGGCACGGCGGCTGCGGCTTCCAGTGCTTTGCGGGCGTTGCGAAAGGTCACCACCCCGCCAAAGCCGATATACAGCCCCTGCGCGGTCAGCCACTTTACGTCCTCCGCGCTGCCGGAATAACAGTGCACCACGCCGCGCGGACGGTACTTTTTCAGCAGCGCGTAGGTGTCGGCGTGCGCCTCCCGGTCGTGGACGATGATGGGTCTATCCAGTTCCAGCGCCAGCTGCAGCTGGGCCTCAAACAGCGCCAGCTGCTCGTCTTTGGGCACAGGCCAGTGATAATCCAGGCCGCACTCTCCCACCGCGGCCACCCGCGGGTTTTCATACAGCGGGCGGATCGCCGCCATCTCGGCCCGCCAGTCGCCGCCGAACCGGCAAACCGTGGAAGCGTCCTCCTCGATCAGGCTTTCCGGGTGGATGCCCACTGCCGAGTAGAGAAACGGATAGCGCTCGCCCAGCGCCAGGCTGGCGAGGCTGCTCTCAAGATCGGTGCCGCAGTCGATCACCAGCCCCACGTTTTTGCCGGGCAGTGCGGACAGCACCGCGTCGCGGTCGGCATTGAAAGCAGAGGCGGTATAGTGGGCATGGGTGTCGAAGATCGCAGCCATAGAGATCCTCCTTTATTTGAAACATCGCGGCGGGGGAACGGCGGCCTCAGGCCTTTTTCCGGTTCACCAGCCAGATACCGGCACAGACCAGCGCCAGCGCGCCCAGATATTTGAGCTGCAGCGCCTCTTCCCCCAACACCAGGATGGAGAGCAGGGTGCCGAAAATGGGGATGAGAAAATTGAAGATGCAGACGCGGCCCGCCGGGTTGTATTTGAGCAGGGTGGTCCAAAGGGAAAAAGCCACCGCGGAGAGCAGGATCAGGTAGGCCAGCACGGCGATCCCGCCGCCGGTGACCTGCGGGAAACGGCCGCCCCCCGCAAGGCCTGCCGCGGCAAGAGCCCCGCCGCCGAGGGCCAGCCCCCACCCGGTGAGGGCCATGGGGGAAATGCCCTGTGCGTATTTGCGGGCCAGCAGGGAACTGCCCGCATTGGCGGCCGCAGAGAGCACCATGAACCCCTCGCCCGTCAGCCGGAACGCGAGGTCGCCGCCCCCGGCGGCCAGCAGCACGCCAAGAAAGCCCACGGCGCAGCCCGCCACCCCGGCGCCGGTCAGCTTGTCGGAGCGGAAGAACAGCGGCGCGCCCAGCACTGCGAAAAAGGCCGAAGTGGAGGTGAGGATGCTGCCCAGCGTGCCGCTGGTGTTGGAGAGGCCCACATAGAAGAAAATATACTGCAGCACGGTCTGCACCAGCGCCATCAGCAAAATGGGACCCGCTTCACTTTTTTTGAAAAACAGGGGCCGCCGGGCGGCGGCGCTGCCCACGGCCAGCACCACCACGCCGGCAAAGCCGAAGCGCAGCCCCGCAAAGAGCAACTTTGTGTAGACACTGGCGTCGCCGCCGATGCCGAAAGCCGCGTACCCCAGTTTGACAAAGGGGAAAGCGCTGCCCCACAGCAGGGTGCACAGCACTGCCAGCAGCGGCATCGAGAGCCGCCCGGTAAAGAGATTTTTCTGTTTGAGATCTGTCAAGAGATACACCTCGCTTGCTTTAAAAAGGGCCGCCCTGCGGGCAGCCCTTGAATGGAGCGGGTCCTTGTGATAAGGGAGGACGCTGCCGGCGGCGCAGGCGCTTCAGCGGATGCGGCTGCCGGGGCGCACCTCGTCGGGGAAGAAAAAGACCGCAGCGCCGCCGTCGTCGGTGTCAGCCGCCAGGACCATGCCCTCAGAGACGTATTTGCCGCCCATCATCGGGCGCGGGGCCAGGTTTGCCACAATGCCCACCTTTTTGCCGGCCAGATCCTCAGGCGCATACCATTTGGCGATGCCCGAAAGGATGGTGCGCTCCCGCTCGCCGTCAAAGACCGACAGCTTGAGCAGTTTTTTGCTCTCTTTCATCCGCTCGCAGGACACCACCTGGCCCACCAGCATCTCCACTTTGCTGAACGTGTCGTAGTCGATCTCAGCCTCGTGTTCCACGGGCTCGGCGGGTGCTGCGGGTGCAGGCGCAGCGGGCTTTTCGGCCGCGGCCGCCTGTGCCGCCAGGGCGGCTCTCTGGGCCTCCAGCTCGGCCAGCTCTTTGGCCGCGTCGATGCGGGGGAAAAGATTTTTGCCCTTGTGCAGCACGGCGGCCGCGGGCAGGGCGCCCGCAGCGGCGGCGCTGTCCCAGGTCTGCACGGCGGCGTCCGCGCCGACCTGGGCAAAGATCTCCGCACAGGTGGCGGGCATAAACGGCGTCAGCAGCACGGCGCACAGGCGCAGCGTCTCAGCCAGGTTGTACAGTACCCGGGCCAGGCGGGGCTTTTTCTCTTCGTCCCGGGCCAGCACCCAGGGGGCGGTCTCGTCGATGTACTTGTTGGCGCGCGCGATGACCGAGAACACCTCGGCCAGGGCGGACTGGAACGAGAACTTCTCCATCTGCGCCTCGTATTTGCCGCGCAGCGCGCCCAGCATGGCCAGCAGCTCGGCGTCCTCGGGGCCCTCGTCCTGGGGTGCAGGCAGGGTGCCGCCGAAGTATTTGTCGGCCATCGCCGTGGTGCGGGACAGCAGATTGCCCAGGTCGTTGGCCAGGTCCATGTTGATGCGCCCGATCAGCAGCTCATTTGAAAAATTGCCGTCCGAGCCGAACGGGAAATCGCGCAGCAGAAAATAGCGCAGCGCGTCGGTGCTGTAGCGCTCCGCCAGCAGATAGGGGTCGACGACATTGCCCTTGGATTTGGACATTTTGCCGCCGTCCAGCAGAAGCCAGCCGTGGCCGTAGACCTTTTTGGGCAGGGGCATGTCCATGCTCATCAGCATGGCGGGCCAGATGATGGAGTGAAAGCGCACGATCTCCTTGCCGACAAAGTGCACGTCTGCGGGCCAGTATTTTTCATAATCGCTGTCCGGGTAACGGTCGTTCATAAAGCCCAGCGCGGTGGTGTAATTGAACAGGGCGTCGATCCACACGTAGACCACGTGTTTTGAGTCGAAGTCCACGGGCACCCCCCACGAAAAGCTGGTGCGGGAGACGCACAGGTCCTCCAGCCCCGGGTCGATAAAGTTGTGCACCATCTCGTTCACGCGGCTGCGCGGTTCAAGAAAATCAGTGTTGACCAGCAGGTCGCGCACGCGGCCGGCATATTTGGAAAGGCGGAAAAAGTAGGCTTCCTCCTCCGCGTCGACCACCGGGCGTCCGCAGTCGGGGCAGCAGCCGTTCACCAGTTGGCTCTCGGTCCAAAAACTTTCGCAGGGGGTGCAGTATTTGCCCTTGTAGGTGCCCTTATAGATGTCCCCCTTGTCGTACATTTTTTTGAAGATCTTCTGGATGGCGGCCACGTGATAGTCGTCGGTGGTGCGGATAAAGCGGTCATAGCTGATGTCCATCAGCTTCCACAGGTCCTTGACGCCGCGGGGCCCCTCGACGATCTGATCGACGAACTGCTGCGGGGTGACCCCCTTTTCGTTGGCTTTTTCCTCGATCTTCTGGCCGTGTTCGTCGGTGCCGGTCAAAAACATCACGTCATAGCCTTTCAGGCGCTTGTACCGGGCCATCGCGTCGGTGGCGACGGTGCAGTAGGTGTGCCCGATATGCAGCTTGTCCGACGGATAATAGATCGGCGTGGTGATATAGAACGTTTTTTTCTCTTCCATTTTTCTCCCCCCACAATAGATCGGGCCCAAAGCGCGCCTTGAAACGGAAAACCGCCGAAAAATTGCCGAGGCGGGGGGCTTTGCCGGTAAAAGCCGCGGGACGGCTGGTCCCTTTCCGCGTGCTTTTGGCAAAAGCCCCGCCTCAGTAAAATTTTCAACTGTTTGGAGCTTCAAGATGCGCTCGTCAGCCCGGGTTCACGTTTTTCAGCGGTGCATCAGCTTGCTGCGCACCTTAAGAGCAGCTTCCATGGCCGTGTTGACGGCCGCGTTGTACACGATGCGGAACTCGCCTGCCGTGGTGACGATCTCACCGGTGAAATTCTGTTTGAAGCCCAGGACATTGTACAGCTGCAGGCTGTCCTCCGGGCGCACCGCCACGCCCTGCATGTCATAGACCCAGCAGCCGGTGGAAAGGGCCCACTTCATCATCTCCCACTGCAGCAGATAGGTGGCGCGCAGCCTGCGCAGCTCGTGGTCGTCGCTGGAACAGCCGTAGACATGGGCCGTCTTGCCCGCGTAGTTTACCGCCAGGCCGCCGCAGATGGGCGCGCCCTGTTCGGAATAGCACATATACATGCGCGCGTGGGCGGGAAACGCTTTCAAAAAGCCGGCCAGATACTCTTTGGGCCGGATGTTGAAGCCCTGCCGCTCGCCGGTTTCGGAATAGACCCTGTAAAAATCGTCCAGGCAGTCGTCCCCCCAGCGGCAGGTGACCCCGTGTTTGCCGGGATAGCGGATGTAATAGCGGGTCTCCCGGGCAAACTTTGACAGCAGTTCCTCCTCGCTGAGCCCCTCCAGATAGGGCAGCATGTAGTTGTAGCGGGGCTGGATGGTGTCCTTGAAAGCCGCGTCAGGGGTGAAAGAGCAGCCCAGCGACTGGAACAGCTCGATGTGCTGCTTGTCCCCCTCCAGGATATAGGGGTCCATCTTCAGGATATGGGCGTGATGTTTTTTTGCCACCGCGGCGGCGCCCGCCAGCAGGTCGGCAAGGGTGTCCCGGTCGTCGTAGTCGCACACCGGCCCGCGCGGCGCGTACAGCAGCGCGCCGGGGCCCATGGGCATGATCAGGATGCTCATGACCCCCTTTAATTTGCCGTCCGGCCCGCGCCGGGCCGCGATCTCATGCTTCCAGTTCGGCTTCACCTTCGCCCAGGCGGGGCTCTGCATAAAGCTGCCCGACCGGTGGTGGCTGACAAAGGCCTCCGCTTCGCCATATTGCTCCGGTTTCAAAAGTTCCAAATTTTCTGCGTCCCCTTTGTAGAGATTCGGCCCCCGGGCAAAGCGCCGCCCAACGCCGGGCCGCCCTGCCGCTTTTGGCCTATATACTGATATAGTATAGCACAACGGCGGTTGTTTTACCACCCGGGAGGGGTGTATAATTAAACTGAAAACAAAACGCGCTGCGGCGCGGAATTCGGCAAAAAAGGGGGCGCGGCCCGTGATCACGGTCACCGGCACGGTATTCCAGCTGGACACGGCGCATACCAGCTATCTGTTTGAGGCGCGCGGCGGCCTGCTGCAGCAGCTCTATTATGGGCCCAGGATCAAGACCCACGACGCGGAACCGCTGCGCGAGAAGACCGCGGCGGGCTACGGTAGCGAGGTGGTTTACAAAGCGGCGGAAAAGCCGCTTTCGCTGGACAGCCGCCCGCTGGAGTTTTCACCGAAAAATAAGGGCGATTACCGTCTGCCCGCCTTTTCCGCCCGCACCGGGCAGGGGTTCACCGCAGACCTTGTGTATGAGGGCTTCCGGGTGGAGGAAGCGCTGCCCGCGCCGGAGGGGCTGCCCGCTCCTCACGGCGGGGACGGCTGCCTCATCGTGACCCTGAAAACGGCGGACGGCCTGGAGGTGGAGCTGCTCTACGGCGTGTTCGAACAGGCAGACGTCATCGCCCGCAGCCTGCGGGTGGTCAACCGCACCAAAGCGCCGCTGGAGCTGCTGCGGGCGATGAGCTTTCAGCTGGACCTGCCCGGCTGCGGGTATACGCTGGCCACGCTGGACGGGGCCTGGGCGCGGGAGCGCCATGTCACCGAGCACCGCCTCGCCCCGGGCGCGGTCGTCTTTGGCAGCCGTACCGGGGCGTCCTCCAACCGGACCAACCCGTTTTTTATGGTGTACGAGGATGGCGCGGGAGAATTTGCCGGGCGGGTCTATGGCTGCAATCTGGTCTATTCCGGCAGCTTTGAGGGCGCGGCCGAGGTCTCGCCGCTGGGGTCCACCCGCATCATGGAGGGGGTGCAGAGCGACGGCTTCTGCTGGCCGCTGGCCCCGGGGGAGCGGTTTGAGGCGCCCTGGGCGGTGCTCACCTGTTCCGACGCGGGCAAAAACGGCATGAGCCAGAACATGCACCGCTTTGTGAAAGAGCACATCCTGCCGCCCGCCTTTGCCCACAAGCTGCGCCCGGTGCTGCTCAACAACTGGGAGGCCACCTATTTTGATTTCAACGAGCGGCGCCTGCTGCGGCTGGCCCGGGAGGCCGCGGCCCTGGGCGTGGAGCTGTTCGTGCTGGATGACGGCTGGTTTGGGGCGCGGGACAGCGACAGCGCCGGCCTGGGAGACTACGAGGTGAACCGCAAAAAACTGCCCTCGGGCCTGGATGGCCTGGGGGATAAGGTGCGGGCATTGGGCCTGGGATTCGGACTTTGGATGGAACCCGAGATGGTCAACGAGGATTCCGGCCTCTACCGCGCCCATCCCGACTGGGCGGTAAAAGCCCCCGGCGTGGAACCGGGCCGCGGCCGCAACCAGCTGGTACTGGACCTCTGCCGCCGGGAGGTGCGGGACTATATCGTCGAAAACGTGGTGCGCACGGTCAAAACAGCCGGCGCAGCCTATGTCAAATGGGATATGAACCGGCATGTGTCGGACAATTACTCGCCCGCACTGGACGAGCAGGGCAGGTTTGCGCACCGCTTTGTCCAGGGGCTGTACGAGATCTTCCGCCGGGTGACAGAAGCCTGTCCCGACGTGCTGTTCGAGGGCTGCGCCTCCGGGGGCGACCGCTTCGATCTGGGGGTGCTCTGCTACATGCCGCAGATCTGGACCAGCGACGATACCGACGCCTATGAGCGGCAGCTCATCCAGACCGGCACCAGCTATGGTTATCCGCCCTGTGTGATGGCGGCCCACGTTTCGGCCAGTCCCAACCACCAGGCGTCCCGGCCCTCGCCGCTGGAGGCGCGGTTCGACGTGGCTGCTTTTGGGCTGCTGGGGTATGAACTGGACCTCACCGTCGCCTCGGCGGCGGAGAAAAAGGCCATGAAAGAGCAGATCGCCTGGTACAAGGCGCACCGCCAGGTGCTGCAGCAGGGAGATTTTTACCGGCTGAAAAGCCTGTTTGGCCCGGACGACACCCGCGGCCTGACCGCGCGGGAGACCCAGTGGATCACCGTCGCGCCGGACAAGAGCGAAGCGGTGGCGGGCGAGTTTATGGGCCTGCTGGTGCCCAGCAGCGCCAAACCGCCCATGCGGCTGTACGGCCTGCACCCGGACCGGCTGTACGAGATCTCGGTGCGCCGCGAGGTCATCAATATCAAAACTTTCGGCAGCCTGATCAACCAGATCCTGCCTTTCCGGGTCAATGCGGACGGCCTGCTGATGCACACCGCCAGCGGGGTCTATATGCTGCCCTGTGAAGAAGAGCATTACACCGCCTGGGGGGACCTGCTGATGCGGGCGGGCCTGCGCTTCAAGCAGTCGTTCACCGGCACCGGCTACAATGACGATGTGCGTCTGATGCCGGATTTTTCCGGCCGCCTCTATGCGCTCAAAGCGGGTGCGGGCGCGCTGCGGGCTGAAAAGGAGAGCAAAAACGAGCAAAGCACGAATTAAACCGGGGAAAACCATAAAATTTGCGTGAATGAGACCATTTTTCTTGACAGAACGGCCCCGAATGGCATAAACTAAGAAAGGACTGGGAGACGGCGCAGCGCCTTGGCCTGCGCCGTTTTTGCGGCCCGATTTTCAAAAGAGCAAAGGAGTGTGAACCGCTCGTGGAAGGCGACCCCAACCCTCGAAGACGCAATCAAAACACCGGCCCCGCCGGCGTCCCCGCGGGCGGTCTGCGCCCCTGAGGACGCCTGCGCCGGGCCGGGAAAGCAGGTGACCAATATGATCGATATCTACATGACCAACCCCGTCAACGGCGCCCTGGCCGAGCAGGAAAAGATCCTGCCCGGCTGCTGGGTGCATCTCTGCGACCCCACCCCGGAGGAGATCGGCCGGGTGTCCAGCTGCCTGTCCATCGACCGGGACTTTTTGATGGCCGCCCTGGACGAGGAGGAGCGCAGCCGCCTGGAGGTGGAGGACGGGACCACGCTGGTGCTGGTGGACACCCCCACCGTGGAGACCCAGGGCCCCAACTTTGTCTACAACACGCTGCCGTTCGGCATCATCCTCACCGAGGAGAACATCGTCACCGTCTGCCTGAAAGAGGTGGCGCTGCCCCGCGCGTTTACCGAGGGGCTGGTCAAAGGGCTCAACACCCGCAAAAAGAACCGCATGACCCTGCAGTTCCTCTACCGCAACGCCACGCTGTTCCTGTTTTATCTGCGCCAGGTGGACAAGAACAGTACCCGCGTGGAAAACGAGCTGCACATCAGCATGAAAAACAAAGAGCTGATCCAGATGCTGGGGCTGGAGAAGAGCCTGGTCTATTTCTCCACCGCGCTCAAAAGCAATGAGATCGTGCTGGAAAAGATGCTGCGGCTGGATTTTGTCAGGGATTACCCCGAGGACACCGAGCTGCTGGAGGACGTCATCATCGAAAACAAGCAGGCCATCGAGATGAGCAATATTTACCGGGACATCCTGAGCGGCACCATGGACGCTTTCGCCTCGGTCATCTCCAACAACCTGAACATCGTCATGAAGTTGCTGGCCGCCGTGACCATCGTGCTGACCATCCCCTCCATCATTTTCGGCCTGTGGGGCGCGAACGTGCCGGTGCCCTTTGGCGATAACCCGATGGGGTTTGTTTATCTGGTGCTCATCGCCGCAGTTTTCACCATCGCCGCGGTGGCTGTCATGATCCGCAGAAAATGGCTGTAGGGCCGTGCGAAAAAAAAGCGCTCCGCTTTTGCCGGATCCAGACAAGGAAACATGACCGCAAAGGTGTCAATTGTAGCGCATTGCGGGGGTGGCCACCAGCGCAGCCGACGCTGATGGAAAGCGGCCAGCCCGGCAAGCTTGGCTGAAAGCAAACGGAAAGGCAGCAAAGAAGAGAGAAAAAAGACAGTCCCGCCGGGGACTGTCTTTTTTTATATAAAGAAAGCCGCTCGCCGGGCGAGCGGCTCAAAAGAAGCCTCATGGCGATCATGCAGACAGGGAAAAAACGTTATAAAAATAGAGATGCGGTCTGCCCCCCTGCACAAAAAGCAAAGGGAAGCGTCCAATGAATGACCGGAACCGTTGATCGCGTAGGGGAGCAAGAATTCCGGCGTCGAGGACCTTATGCAGATACGGCGGGGAAACTCCAAAGAAAAACAGAAAGATCCATAGGACACCGGCAGAAAGAAGAGCTGGCAGGCGAACAGCGGACAATGGGAAGTTTTTCATAAGCCTGTTTGCGGATGGCAGGCAGACGATTTACCGCGGCAGTCAGGCCGTGCCAACGCGGCGCGACGTGTGCTGGTGTTTGATGGGTTCGCCCGCCGGTAAACTCCCTCGGCTTTGCCGGTTTTTTTACGGTTTTTTGTTTGCGCCCCCACGCGGATTTTTTGCGCAGCGCGTTCGTTTTTTCATTACCGCGCGTCTTTTGCCGGCCCCGGCGTGCCTTTTGACGGCCCGATGCGCTGCAAAAGCGCAGGCGCAGAGCTAACGCGAAAGCCACGGACAAAGCCGGAAAAAGAGCGGAACAAGCGGCTGCAGCGCCGGGCGGCTCACCTGTGGGGGAGACGCGGGCTTTGCGGCGGTGGGGAGACGCGATGGAGAAAAAGGGGAGGAGCCTGTTCCCGGCGGTCCCCTCCGGCAGCCGGAGCCGCTCAACATGCGCTTTGCAGGGCGGAAGTACAGGCCCTCGTTATTTCCCCTGGGGTCCTGCGCGCGAACTGGGAGGTCGCGGATATCGCCCTCGCCGCGAGGCGCTGCCATCCCCCCTGGCGTCCGCGCCCGAGCTGGCAGGGCAAAACGCCGCAGACGAGGGCAAACGCCCGCTGTCACCCCCGGCGTCCTGCGCTGCAAGACGGCGGGGAGGGGACGATTTTACCGCGGGCTTTTGCTCCCTGAACGCATGCGGCGGGGCCGCCGGGCCCGCCCCTCAGTCCGCCGCGTCGATCTGTGCCAGCAGCGCTGTGTAGCGCGGGTCGTCTTTCAGCGGTTCAAAGGCCGTACCGGTCAGCAGAGTGCGCAGGAAGACAGCCTGCCCCTGGCGCTCTTTTGGTGTGAAAGTGCTGATCTTCCATTCCAGCCTGTCAAAAAAGGGGCTGTCCGGGGCCGCGGCGCCGGACAGGATCGCCCGATAGCTCTCCGCCAGTTGCTGCGCGGCTGCCAGCAGCGCCTCGGGATCCCCTGCCTCAGAGGTCAGTCTCAAACGGGTCAGCAAGGCGCTGTGGCGGGTGTTGGCAGGCAGCCCAAAGCAGCTGCAGAGCGTATCCATGGCTTCGCAGCAGCGGGCGGCAAATGCGGCGTCTCCCCGCCCCAGCGCGGAATGCGCGAGGCCGGACAGCCCGGTCACCGCCCCGGAAAGCTGATCGTAGAGCAGCCGCTGGGCCAGCTTTTCCGCCTCGTCCGTGCGGCCCTGCATCCTGTAAAGGCTGACCAGCAGCAGCCGGGGGTCCACGTCCGGGACGGGGATGGCGCTGAGCAGCTCCTCTGCCTTTTCCGGCCGGCCGGCGGCCACATAGTGGGAGATGAGCAGGGTCTGCGCGCCCTGGCGCACCTGCGGGTCGTCGGACTGAACGGCAAGATCCAGCAGCTGCCGCTGCAGGTCCAGTAAGGCCTGCGTCTCTTCTTCGCCCTCCGCCAACACGGCCTTGCCCAGCAGCAGTCCTGCAAGGCGGAAAGCGAGATAGCTGTCGCGGGGGTATTCCCGCAGGGCGGCGCGGCAGGCCGCAAGCCCTGCAGAGAACTCCCCCTCAAAAACGGCGGCGCAGCGCTCTTCCAGCGCCAGCACCTCCGTGGGTGAAAGGTGTTCCGCATAGGACAGCAGAAGATCGACCGAAACCCCGAAAAAGCGGGCCAATGGCGCCAGCAGCGCGATATCCGGGCAGCTTTGGGACGACTCCCATTTGCTGACCGCGGAGGCGGAGACCCCCACGGCAGAGGCGAGCTGCTCTTGTGTGACCCCCTGCCGCCGCCGCAGCGCCGCAATGTTTTGACCGATGGATAACTGTTCCGACCCCATATTTTGCCTCCCTATGCCATGGTTTGAGGCGGCTGCCTCTGCTTTTATTGTACAGGCACAGCCCCCGCGCCGCAATGGAGGCGAGGTTGACCCGCAGGCAGGTTTTGTGGAGAGAGACGCAACCCGGTGTCCCTGCTGCGCAGGGGCAGGGTGCCGATTCCCCGGCGCAGCATCCCGGTGAAAACAAAAAAGGACCCGCGGGCCCGAGCCGTGTCCGGCTCAGGGCCTGCGGGCCTGAGATCGCAGCCTGCGGCCGCGGGGAAGAGAAGAGTCAAAAGGACCGACCCCAAAGACCCCGCCGCCGGAGGCCGCAGCAAAAGGGGGCGTGACCAGACGGATGCAGACAAAAACGGGTCAGTCGTCGCTTTTGCCCATGCCGGCGGGCGAGCTGACATACCGCACTGCGAACGAGATGACCAGCAGGGTCACCACATAGGGCACCATGGAAAGCAGCTGCCCCGGGATGCTGGAGGAGGTGACCACGTTCTGCAGCGAGTCGGCCACCCCGAAGAGAAGACCGCCCGCGATGGCGCCCAGCGGATTAAAGCGTCCCAGGATGTTCACCGACACGGCGATATAGCCGCGCCCGGCGGTCATGTCCATGACAAAGCGGTTGACGTGATCGATGGACAGAAAACTGCCCGCCAGGCTGCACAGCAGCCCGCAGATCAGCACACCCAGATACTTGAACTTTTTGGTGTTGATGCCGATCGTCCTGGCGGCGAGAGGGTTTTCCCCCACAATGCGCATGTGCAGCCCCTGCGGCGTTTTGAACAGATACCCCCACAGCAGCACCGCCAGCAGGATCGCCAGCGGGACCATCACCGAGATATCGCCCACCAGGGGCAGCTGGATGTGGTCCAGGGTGGGCACGGTGTCCGAGTAGGCGCGGGTGCCCCAGACGATCTGGGTCATCGAGGTGGTGAAGCCCAGCGCAAACATGTTCATGCCGATGCCGCAGATGACCTGGTTCATGGAAAAAGTGACGCAGAGGACAGCGTAGAGCAGGGAATAGAACACCCCGAACAGGATGCCGACCAGCAGGCCCAGCCAGGCGTTTTGAAAGGTGTAAGCGCCCCATGCCGCGCCGAAAGAGGCCACCAGCATAAAACCCTCCATGCCCATGGCCATCACGCCGCTGCGCGCGCAGACGGAACCGCCCGCCGCGGCCAGGATCAGCGGGGTGCTGGTGCGGATGGCGGAGAGCAGCAGCAGGCCCAGCAGGTTTAAAAATTCCATCATACCGATCTCCCGCCTTTCACAAGAAACTTTTTGAGGGGCGCCAGCAGCTTGTCCATCAGCCGGGGCGCCGCCACCAGGATGACCACCAGCGCCTGGATCAGCGAGATGACGTCCATGGGCACGCTGGCGATGCGGTTGACCACCGAGGCGCCGGATTTGATGCCGCCCCAAAGAATGCCGGAAAGGATCAGGGCGATGGGGTTAAATGCAGCCAGCGTGGCCACCGCCACCCCCTCGAAGCCAAAACCGGAGGAAAAGTTGGTGATAAAACGGAAATAGGTGCCGCATACCAGCAGCCCTCCGCACAGACCGGAGATGGCCCCTGACAGGAACATGGTCTGGATGGTGATGCGGCCGCTGTTGATACCCGCCGTCTCGGCGGCCAGCCGGTTGCCGCCACAGGCCCGCGCCCGGTAGCCGAAACGGCTGTTTTTGAACACGAAGTTGACGACGACGATCAGCACCAGGGCGAACAGGATCGCCTGGGACAAAGAGTGGTCCTTTACCAGGCGGCCCAGCTGCGCCGTCTCGGCGATCCGCTCGGTCTGCGTCAGTCCCTGGTCATTTTTGAGAGGGTAAGCGACCAGATAACTGCAGAACAGGGTGGCCATGTAGTTCATCATAATGGTGGTAATGACCTCGTTGGCGCCGTATTTTACCTTGAGAAAGGCCGCCAGGGCGGCATACAGCCCGCCGGCCAGGGCCCCGGCCGCAAGCACCAGGGGCAGATGGATGACTTTGGGCAATACCGTGACGTAAGCGCCCAGCAGGGCCGAGGTCATGGCCCCGGCGTACAGCTGGCCCTCGATGCCCAGGTTGAGGATGTTGGCGTGCCGGGCCACGATGAAAGAAAGGCCGGTAAAGAGCAGCGGGGTGGCATAGATCAGCGTCGTCAAAAAGGCTTTGCCGCCGCCGAACGCCCCTTTGAAGATCAGCTTGTAGGCCTGCAGCGGATTGAAGCCGGCGATATAGAGAATGACGCCGCCGAAGATCAGCGCCAGCAGCAGGGCCGCCACGATCCTCAAAAAATGATACAGCTTTGTGGTGTCGAGCTTAAATTTTCCCATCGTCATCCCCCTCGCTTTCCGGGACATAGTCCACGCCGGCCATGCGGCACCCCAGCCGGTCGTCGTCGAAATTGTCCGCCAGGTCCTCGTCCACGATGCGGCCCTTATACAGCACGCCGATGCGGTCGCTCATCGTCTTGATCTCGTCCAGGTCGGCCGAAACCAGCAGGATCGCCTTGCCCTGGTCGCGGTAGCGGAACATCACCTCGTGGATATACTCGGAGGCGGCGATGTCGATGCCCCGTGTGGGCTGGGCGCAGACCACGAAGTCCGGCTCTTCGGAGAATACCCGTGCGATGATCACCTTTTGCTGATTGCCGCCGGACAGGGAAGACACAGGGGTGTTACAGTCCGGGGTCTTGATGTTGTAGTCGTCCACCAGCCGTGTGCCGGCGGCCTGGATCGCAGCCTGGCGCAGCAGGCCGGACCGGGAAAAATCCTCTTTGTCCTCATAGCCCAGGATGATGTTTTCCGCCACGGTCATGTTGCGTACCAGGCCCCGCTGCAGGCGGTCCTCCGGCACATGACCGATGCCGCTGCGGATAAAGTCCACCGCCGCGCCCGTCACTTGCCGGCCGTCGAGGGTAAGGGTCATCGAATCGGGCTTCAGCAGACCGGTCAGGACCTCCAGCAGCTCGGTCTGGCCGTTGCCCTCGATGCCGGCGATCCCGTAGATCTCTCCCTCGCGGATATCGATGTTGATGTCGGAGAGGACCGGCAGCCCGCCGCGGGTATAGGACAGATCGCGGATGCTGCACTTGACTTTGCCGCTGAGATCAGAGCGGTGCCGGGCGCCCAGGCTCACCTCGCGCCCCACCATCATCTTGACCAGTTCCCGGATCGAGGTGTCCTTTTTCTCCACGCTGCCGATCAGGTGCCCGTCCCGCAGCACGGTGACGCGGTCGGCGATCTGCATGACCTCGCCCAGCTTGTGGGTGATGAGCACGATGCTTTTGCCCTCGTCGCGCAGCCGGCGGAAGGTGAGGAACAGTTCGTCCACCTCCTGCGGGGTCAGCACGGCGGTGGGCTCGTCAAAGATCAGCACCTGGGCGTTTTTGTATAAAACTTTCAGGATCTCCACCCGCTGCAGCTCCCCCACCGAGAGGTCGCCTGCACGGGCCCTCACGTCCAGCGAAAAGCCGTTGTCCCGCGCGAGCTTTTCCACCTGCTGGGCGGCCTTGGCGAAATCGAAAAAGAGACCGCGCCGGGGCTCTGAGCCGGCGACCACGTTTTCGGTGACGCTGAGCACCGGGATGAGCATGAAGTGCTGGCTTACCATGCCGATGTTTTCTTTGATGGCGTCCAGCGAATCCCGGAAGCGCACCGGCCTGCCGTTGACAAGGATCTCCCCCTCGTCCGGCTGCAGCAGCCCGTACAGCACATTCATAATAGTGGTTTTGCCTGCGCCGTTTTCGCCCAAAAGGGCGTGGATCTCACCCTTTTGCAGGGTGAAATCCACATGGTCCAGTGCGGTCAGAGAACCGAATCGCTTGGTGATGCCGCGCATTTCGATCGTATTCACTGTAGCGCCCTCCTGCGGTTTTGTCATGCGAGCCCATTTTCAGCGGCCCAGGCGTCCACATCCTCCGCCTTGGAGGGCAGTTCGATGCCGCCGGCGACGACCCAGTCCCGGGCCTCCTCCGCCTTGTCCAGGATGTGCTGAGGGATCTGGATGCTGGCGTCGTCGGTGACAAATCCCAGCGAGCCGTCGGCCAGGCCGGGGCTCACGATACCGGGCGTCCACTCGCCGTTTACCAGCGCCTCGCACTCGTTGTAGACATACTGATACAGGATGAAGAGCGAAGTGCCGATGATGCGCTTGCTCATGGTGTTCTGGTTGGCGCCGACACCGATCGCCAGGGTGCCGGTCTCTTCCGCTGCGGCGAAGATGCCGGAGCCGGAGCCGCCCGCATCATTCTGGATGATGTCTACGCCCTGTTTGATGAGCGCTACCGACATCTCTTTGGCGGCGCCGGGGTCACTGAAAGAGCCGACAACAGAGATGAAGCATTCCACTTCGGGATCAGCCCAGCGCGCGCCCGCCTGGAAGCCCACGGCCATCGCCATGGGGATGGGGAAATCCTCGCCGACTACGACGGCGATCTTTTTGTCCTCATTGACGCCGTCAAAGCCCTCTTCCTGGGTCAGCAGGGCGGCCACGACGCCCGCCATAAAGGTCTGCTCGGCGCCGATCTTGGCCACGGAGCGCATATTGGGCAGATCGATGGTGGTATCGATGATGGTGAAGTTTTGATCCGGATATTCCGAGGCGACCTCTTCCAGAGAGGAGGCCGCGCTGGAGGTGGCCAGCATGACCACGTCATAGCTGCCGTCCTGTGCGTACTCATACAGGGCGGTAATGATCTCGCCGTCGGAGGCGGGTTCGATGTAGTCAAAATAAACGCCCAGTTCATCCCGCGCACGGCAGAGGCCGTCGTAGATCATATCGGCGAAATTGTTGTCGCCCAGGCCCCCGGGGCCGAACACGACGCCGACCTTATACTCCGCATCCGCATCCGGGGCCGCTGTGGAAGCGCTGCCGGATGCCGCCCCGGAAGCAGCGCCGCCGCCTGCTTCCAGGTCCTTGGTGCCGCCGCAGGCAGCCAGGGAGAACAGCATGGACAGTGACAGGAGAACCGCAAAAAACCGTTTCATTTTCTTCCCTCCATTTTTCTTATCCTGTTGCATGTATGTTGTGCGCGCACCGCGCGCGGGAAAACGGGCTCACCGGATCACATCCACCCAGATGGGGCTGGACCAGGCCTGGTGCTCGTCCTGCTGGGTGACGCGCAGATAAAAGCAGCTGCTCTCTGTTAGCTCCAGCTCATATTCACAGCGGCAGCGGCGGCCCTCACAGGCGGGGGAAAAGACGTCCTGGTTGTCCTGCACCAGCTCGACGCTGCGCAGATCCCGGGTGCCCAGCACGTCGATCTCCACCTTGAGCCGCGCCCCGGCGCAGACGCTGATCTCGCTGCCCATGCGGGCGCCGTTGATCTTCAGCGAGACCAGGATCCGCGCGCCGGTGGTGGCGTAGACAAAGCGGTCGTACAGGGCGGCAAAGATGTCCTCGCGGCGCTGCGCAGGCACGAACGCGGCGACGATGCCGCCCTCGGTGCCGTGCTCCATCTGATGCGAGTCGCTGCCCGCCGTAAAGCCCAGCCGGTAACCTTTGGCCAGGGCGTCCTGCACGTATTTGCCGTCCAGGCGCGGGTTGTTTTTGGTGTAGACCGAGGTGGTGCCTTTCTTTTCAAACGGGGCGTGCCGCGAAAAAATTTCCGCCAGACGCTGCACCTGCGGGTCGTGAAAATCCCAGTCGGTCGCGGCGCTCACCACCTCCCAGGTGGCGGCGGGGTGATGGGGGATGGCGATGCCGCCGTATTTTTTGACGTTGGCAAAAAGGCGGTCCGGCGTCAGTCCCTCTTTTTCACAGGCGCGGAAGATCTCGCCCTCCCCGCCCGGGTAATAGACGTTTTTGTGGCCAAAGTCATACCGCACCTCGTTGGACGTCCACTCGTAGGCGAGCAGGGTGGAAAATTCG
Organism: Anaerofilum hominis; assembly: GCF_014287275.1. GTDB lineage: Bacteria > Bacillota > Clostridia > Oscillospirales > Ruminococcaceae > Pygmaiobacter > Pygmaiobacter hominis. Next base: position 730,863 of record NZ_JACONZ010000001.1, on the reverse strand, counting down.
CCGTCCCGGTTGAACTCGTTGCAGGTGGTGCGCATATATTCCCACTCGGATTCCGTGATGACGTCGGTAAAGCAGTCGTGATCGGTCAGGGCGGTAAAGTCCAGCCTGGAGACCGTTCTTGCATAGTTGTAGTAAAGGTCGATCTGGCCCGAGCCGTCGGACATGTCGCTTTGGCCGTGGATATCCCCGAACAGGACGTCCAGCCCAAGGTAGCCGTTGCGGGACAGCCAGGCGCGTTTTTCCGCGTCGTCTACGGCCTCCAGCTGCTTTTGGGCCTCGATGGGGCGGGTGAAATTGTTGGTCAGCGCGTCCACGTAACCGTCGTCCCGCGAAGCGATATCGGCAAAACTGGCGCGGAACAGCCGCACGTCGGCATACCGCTCGCGGTGGCCGTTGCCGTTGGCGTATTGATAAATGATATAGACCATATCGTCCGGAGTGACGACGATGCGGGGACGCACCCCGGCGCAGAGATGGTCGTCGCAGTAGACGATGACCGAATTGGACCAGGCGCCGCCGTCCTGCCGGCTGCGGGCCACCATGGCGTGGTAACTTTTGGAGTGGACCAGGATATCCCGCCTGCCGTTGGAGGCCAGCGCCACAGAGGCGAACCAGTCCCGGATGCGGGCAAGGCGCGAGGCCTCCCTGCAGCGGAGAGCGCCGTCCTCTACGGCGAGCTCTGCGGTCCAGTAGTCGATGTCGGCGCGGGGGGCAATGGCATACCAGAGCGCCGTCAACCCGGAGGAGGTCACCGCAAGCTCCGGCGCACAGGCCCAGGTCGTGCCCTCAGACAGGGTCGTCTCCCGGCCCGGCACACCGTTTTCGACCGTCAGCGCCCGGACGAAATACTGTCCGTCTTCAAAACAGTCATAGGCGCAGCAGAGCTCGCCGTCCCACACCGCAAGGGCGGGGCGGTAACAGTGCGCGCCGCGGGAGATCTCGTGCTTTTCTCCCGCCGTTTCGCCGTCAAAGGCGCACAGCAGGATGCGGCTCTCGCCCTGCTCCTGCTGGGTCCAGGCCAGATAAGCGCGCCCGCCGTCCACCGCCGCCCGGGGGAAGAAAACGCCCGCCGACTCGCCGATCTCCACGGTCTCGCCCAGCCCGTCGGGAGAATAGGCGCGGGCCAGCAGCTTCCAGCGCCCGCCGGAAAACTCGCTCCACGCCACATAAATACGGCCGCACAGTTCAAACAGTACCGGTTTAAAGGCCTGTCCCTCGCCCGACACCTGCTGCAGGGCAAACGGCGCGCCGTCCCGCAGCGTGCAGGCAAAAATGCGGTCGTGTTTGTCGCGATAGCTCTGCCAGCAGGCGTACAGTCCGCCGTCCCCGCCCAGAAGAAGATCGGGATATTGGCAGCTCTCGGTATCGATATCCGTCAGCCTGGTCGTGTTGTCCTGAAAGGTGCAGACCATATCCATATGTTTTCCCTCCTGTGATTCGTCTTTGCCCTCATCTTAAAAGAATCCGCAGAAATTGAAAATGCCAAATGGCAGAGTGGGGCGGCTGCATTTTCGACAAAGTTCGGGGGATTTTTTTTACAGCGCGCAACCGCGGCCCCACAGCGGAGCGGCCGGTGGAAGCGCACTTTCAGGCAAGGCGGAAATGAGAAACGGCGGCCCCGCGCCCGGGGCCGCCGTAAAAACAGAACGCAGCGCGCAGGGAGACCGCCGCCCCTGTTGGGGGCTGTCTCCCCCCGGGCGGCGCACCCTGCGCGCTGCGTTTTTGCCGTTTGACCTGTGCGCAGCAGGCAGGGCGTGCCGTCCCGCACCGCCGCTAAAAACCCTGCTGCCGCATAAAACTGCGCATTTTTTCATAGTGGGCGTCGTCGATCACAAAGCCGCCCCGCCGGGTGTTGAGCAGCCCCAGCTCTTTCATGCGGCTGACTGAGCGCGCCACAGAGCGCACGCTGGCCCCCGTGCTGATAGCCAGGCGGGTCTGGGTATCGCGGATCAGGATGGAGTGTACCTCGCCGCAGGTGGACGCGCGGCACATGGCAAATACGTCGCAGAAATAACCGCACAGTTTGAGGATGACGTCGCCGCGCACAAAGTACTGCAGCCCGCTGCGGTGATATTTGAGGATCGTGCGGCGCATGAGCCAGAAAAAGAGCCCGCGGCTCTGATCATAGACCTCGCGCTGCAGCAGCCTGCGCGGGATGGAAAGCAGCACCGCCTCGGTGAAAGAGCTCATGTTGGCCGTGCGCAGCACAAAATCTTCGCTGAGGGCTTCCAGGGTGCCGATGACAGAGCCCTGCGGGCAGTAGATGGGAAAAAGCAGGCTCTCGTAATTGCAGAAGAGCTTGCACACGCCGTAGATCAGCACGTAAAGCGGGCTTTCGTCCCAGTCCTCCTGCTGATAGAGCAGCGTGTCGGGGGGCAGCCGCCGGAGCGAAAGCCTGTCCAGGACGCCCTCGTCCAGCTCCAGCAAAAGAGGGGAGAGCTCGGGGAGATAGCGGTCGACAAAGCGGAGATCGCGGTTATCCATATCCATGCCCCCCTTGGCGGTAAAACAGGTGTTCGGACGTCCCGTCGCGCCGCCGCGGGCGGCTGATGGAAAAGATAGAACGGGACGGCCGAAAGATCATAAGAAATTTGCGCTTGTGATTTTCAGTATAACAAATACGGGAAAGTCCCGCAAGGCGGGCGCAGGGGGGCAAAGGGGCGGCGGGACACGGAAAACGGCCCGCGCCGGAAGCGCGGGCCGCAAAAGCAGGCAAAAATTACCAGAGATTGATCATTTCGGTGTACAGGCCGATATAGGAGCTGGCGCTGGTTTTCCAGCTGAAATCACAGTCCATGGCACGGCGCACCAGCGTTTTCCACCCCTGCGGGAAGTCGTAGCCGGCCTTGGCGCGCAGACAGGAGTCCAGCATGTCGTGGGCGTTGTAGCCTTTAAAGGTAAAGCCGTTGCCCTGGCCGTCGCCCGAGTCGGTGATGGAGTCTTTCAGGCCGCCAGTCTCCCGCACGATGGGGATGGTGCCGTAGCGCAGGGCCACCATCTGGGCCAGGCCGCAGGGCTCTGATTTGGAGGGCATCAGGAACATGTCGGCCCCCGCGTAGACCTTGTGGGCCAGCTCCGGGTTGAAGCCGATGTAAACGCCCACCCGGCCGGGATATTTGGCGGCAAGCTCGTTGAAAAAGCTCTCGTACATATAGTCGCCGTTGCCCACGATCACGAACTGCAGCCCGGAAAGCACGATGTATTCGGCCACATGGCGCACCAGATCCAGCCCTTTATGGCTGACAAGACGGGTCACCATGCCCACGATGGGCTCGCCGTTCTTTTCCAGCTTGAAGATCTCGCGCAGATCGTCCTTGCAGCGGGCTTTGCCGGTCTCAAAGGTGTCGCGGTCGAAATGGTAGGCGATCAGCGGGTCGGCGGCCGGGTCGTAGACCACGGTGTCGATGCCGTTGAGGATGCCGCAGGTCTTGTAGGCCTTTTCGCGCAGCAGCCCATCCAGCCCATGGGAATACCAGGGGTCCATGATCTCATAGGCATAGGTGGGGGAGACGGTGGTCACCTTGTCCGCGCACTCGATGGCGCCTTTCATGTAATTGACGCAGCCGTCGTATTCCACCAGATGGGCGTTTTCCGGCCCGATGGAGAGCACATCCTCCAGCAGCTCCAGGCCGTATTTGCCCTGATACTGGATGTTGTGGATCGTGAAAGCCGTCTTGATGCGGGCAAACTTGTCGATGTGCCGGTAATAGAGGTTCAGGTAGACGCAGACCAGCGCGGTCTGCCAGTCGTTTGCGTGCAGCACGTCGGGCGCAAAATCGATGTGCACCAGCATTTCGAGAATGGCGCGGGAGAAAAACGCGAACCGCTCGCCGTCGTCATAAAAGCCGTACAGCCCTTTGCGCTTAAAGTAGTATTCGTTGTCCAGCAGGTAATAGGTGACCCCGCCCGCTTCGGCGGTGAAAACGCCGCAGTACTGGCTGCGCCAGCCCACCGGCACCGTGAAATTGGTGAGGTAGGTCATCTTTTCGCGCAGTTCCGGTTTGATGTCGCCGTACAGGGGCATCACCACCGCGCAGTTCACCTTGGCCTTGACCAGCGCCTTGGGCAGGCTGCCGGCCACGTCGCCCAGGCCGCCGCTCATGGCAAAGGGCAGCGCCTCGCTGGAACAGTAGAGGATATTCATATGGGTTTCCCTCCTTTATGGTGTGCCGGCGGGAAAGGCGCACAGCGCGCTTCCCGCCGGCGGTGCGGCAGGCTCAGACGGTGGACCCTTTCTTGACGAAGACCTGGAAGCTCTTGGTGCCGCCCAGATACTGGCCCTCGGTGATCGAGACGTCCTTGTCGGTGATGACATAGTCCATCCGCACGCCCGGCGCCACGGTGGTGTTCTGCATCAGCACACAGTTTTTGACCACCGCGCCCTTGCCGATATGCACGCCGCGGAAGATCACGCAGTTTTCGATCTCGCCCTCGATGATGCAGCCGTCGGCCACCGTGCTGTTTTTGACCTTGCAGCCCAGCGCGTAGCGCACCGGCGCCTCGTCGCGCACCTTGGTGTAGACCGGACGCTCTTCGGGGAAGAGGCGGTTCAGGTTTTCAAGGTACAGCAGCTGCATGTTGGCGTCAAAGTAGCTGGACATATCCGCGATGCGGCTGCGGTAGCCGGTGTACTCGTAGCCGTAGACCTTCATGGTGTCCAGGTTTTTGGCCAGGATGTCCTGCTCAAACTTGACCAGCCCTTTGGCGTAACCGGTGCGCACGATCTCCACCAGCTGCTCGCGGCCGAGCACCACGATGCCGATCGACAGGTTGCGCTTGCCGGTCTGCGGATCGTTGATCAGCAGCTCGCGCACCCGGCCCGAGGGGGCAAGGGAGAGGGAGATGTTGTTTTTGGCCAGCGCGGGGGTCATCTTTTCTTTGGTGTAGGCGATGGTGACCTCGGCGCCGCTGGCGGCGTGACGCTCCACCAGGGCGGCATAATCCAGGTCGCAGACCACGTCACAGTCGGCCAGGATCACGTATTTTTCTTTCGCGCTTTCGATGTAGGGCAGGATGCCCTTGAGCGCGCCGATGCGCCCGTGATAGCCGTAGCCGGAGTCGCCGCTGGGCGGGAAGATGGTCAGGCCGCCGCGCTTGCGGGCCAGGTCCCATTCACGGCCGCTGCCCAGATGGTCCAGCAGGCTTTGATAGTTCTTTTTCACGATGACGCCGATGTTCTGCACACCCGCCACCGTCATGCCGGAGAGCACAAAGTCGATCAGCCGGTAGCGGCTGGCAAAGGGCACGCTGGCCATGGTACGGTGGGCGGTCAGTTCGGGAATGACCGAGTCATGCATGTTGGGGAACACGATCCCCATCGCGTTCAGGTTGACCATCTCACAGCACCTCCTTGACATCTTCCGAGATCATGGCTTTCGGGCCGACCTTGGCCCCGGCCCCCACCGTGATGCCGTCGCCGACCACGGCGACGCCCCACTTGTCCAGGTCCTCCATGTGCTCGGGGCGGGCGCCCACGATGGCGCCCTTTTTGACGACCACGTTTTCAGCCAGGATCGCGTAGTGCACCTGCGCGCCCTCCTCGATGACGCAGCCGGGCATGACGATGGAATCGCGCACCACCGCGCCGGGATGGACCTTGACGTTGGAGAAGAGCACGCTGAAATCCACCTCGCCCTCCACCTCGCAGCCCTCGGTGATCATCGAGTTTTCCACATGGGCCTGGGAGGTGATGTGATGGGGCGGCTGCGCGGCCGTGCGGGAATAGATCTTCCAGCTCTCGTCCCAGACGTCCAGCGGCACGTTGGGGTTGAGCAGGTCCATGTTGGCCTCCCACAGGCTGTCGATGGTGCCCACGTCTTTCCAGTAGCCCTCAAAGGGGTAGGCGCACATGCGCTGCCCCTCGCCCAGCATGGCCGGGATGATGTTTTTGCCGAAATCGTTGTCGCTGTCCGGCGTGGCCTCATCCCGCTCCAGATACTCGCGCAGCTTTTTCCAGCTGAAGATATAGATGCCCATCGAGGCCAGGTTGCTTTTGGGCTCCTTGGGTTTTTCTTCAAACTTGGTGATGACGCCCTCGGCGTTGGCGGTCATGATGCCGAAACGGCTGGCCTCGGCCCAGGGCACCTCCAGCACGGCGATGGTGCAGTCCGCCTGCTGCTCTTTGTGGTAGGCCAGCATGCGGGAATAATCCATCTTGTAGATGTGGTCGCCGGACAGGATCAGCACATACTCGGGGTCGTACCGGTCGATGAAATTGATGTTTTGGTAAATGGCGTTGGCGGTGCCCTTGTACCAGTCGCTGCCGCCGGATTTCTGGTACGGCGGCAGCACGTGCACGCCGCCGTACAGACGGTCCAGGTCCCAGGGCTGGCCGTTGCCGATGTACTCGTTGAGCACCAGCGGCTGGTACTGGGTCAGGATGCCCACGGTGTCGATGCCGGAGTTGACACAGTTGGACAGCGGAAAATCAATGATGCGGTACTTTCCGCCGAACGGGACGGCGGGCTTTGCGAGCTTTTGGGTCAGGGCGTACAGTCGGGAGCCCTGGCCGCCGGCAAGCAGCATGGCGATACATTCTTTCATGTCGGTTTCTCCCCTTTTTTATCCATATCGGCAGACCCTGCGGGCAGGGCGGCCGTTATTGGTCCACGGTCTTTTTCGCCGCCTTTTTTGGGGCGGCTTTTTTTGCCGGAGCTTTTTTCACCGCCTTTTTTTCCGCCGGCACCGAAAAGTAAACGGCGGAGAAAGCGGGCAGGGTAACGCTGATGGAATGGTCCAGCCCGTGCATCGGGCGCTTGCGGCTGCGGGCCGCCGGCAGCCGGACGCCGCTGCCGCCAAAGGCCTCGTCGTCGGACGAGAGCAGCACTTTATAGGAGCCGGGACGCGGCACGCCGAACTGGTAGTCCTCGCGGGTGACGGGGGTGAAATTGCAGGCGGCGATGATCTCGTTGCCCGCCCGGTCCATGCGGCGGAAGATGATCACGCTCTGGCTGTTGTCGTCCGGCACGATCCACTGGAAGCCGTCCCAGCTGTAGTCCGCCTGCCAGAACACGGGCAGATCGCGGTACAGGCGGTTCAGCTTTGCCACATAGGCCTGCAGCTGGCGGTGGCGGTCGTAGCCCAGCAGGTTCCAGTCCAGCCCGTGCTCCTCGCTCCACTCGGTGAACTGGCCGAACTCCTGCCCCATAAAGAGCAGCTTTTTGCCGGGGTGAGCGGTCATATAGCCGTAAAAGGCGCGCAGCTGGGCAAACTTCTGGTCGTATTCGCCGGGCATTTTGTTGATCAGGCTGCACTTGCCGTGCACCACCTCGTCGTGGCTGATGGGCAGGACAAAGTTTTCGCTGAACGCGTAGAAAAAGCTGAAAGTCAGCTTGTCGTGGTTGCCCTTGCGGAAGAGCGGGTCGGTGGACATATACTGCAGCACGTCGTTCATCCAGCCCATGTTCCACTTGAAATTGAAGCCCAGGCCGCCGTCCTGCGGGGGGCGGGTCACCATCGGCCAGGCGGTGCTCTCCTCGGCGATCATCAGCGCCCCGGGCACCCGCTCGAAGACGGCCTTGTTCAGCTTGCGCAGAAAGGCGATGGCTTCCAGATTCTCGTTGCCGCCGTCCCGGTTGGGCCGCCACTCGCCGTCTTTGCGGTTGTAGTCCAGATACAGCATACTGGCCACCGCGTCCACCCGCAGCCCGTCGATGTGGAACCGGCGCAGCCAGTAGAGCGCGTTGGAGATCAAAAAGCTCTGTACCTCGCCGCGGCCGTAGTCAAAGACCATGGTGCCCCATTCCTTGTGCTCGCGCCGCAGCGGGTCCTGGTCCTCATAGCAGCAGGTGCCGTCGAACATATACAGCCCGAACTCGTCCCGCGGGAAGTGGGCGGGCACCCAGTCCATCAGCACGCCGATGCCGTTCTGGTGGCAGGCGTCCACGAAAGCCATGAAATCGTGCGGTGAGCCGTAGCGGCTGGTGGGCGCGTAGTACCCGGTCACCTGATAGCCCCAGCTGCCGTCGAACGGGTGCTCGGCCACCGGCATCAGCTCCACATGGGTGTAGCCCATCTCTTTTATGTAAGGGATCAGCTCTTTTGCCAGATCGCGGTAATTAAAGGGGTTGCCGTCCGGATAGGTGCGCCAGGAGCCGGCATGCAGCTCGTAGATGTTCATGGGCGCGTTGACGACGTCCTTTTTCGCTTCGGCCTTTTCCCAGGCGCGGTCCCCCCACTGGTACCCCTCCAGATCGTAGACCTTGCTGGCGTTGCCCGGGCGCGTTTCGGCGTGAAAGGCATACGGGTCGGCCTTGTAGACCTCTTTGCCGCCCTTTTGGATCACGCAGTACTTGTACACATCGTATTCCCGCACCAGGGTGGTGAAGCATTCCCAGATGCCGCTGTCCTTGACGTTCTCCATGGGGAGAGCGCCGGGGTCCCAGCCGTTGAAATCCCCCACCAGGCTTACCGCCTCGGCGTTCGGGGCCCAGACACGGAACAGCACGCCTTTTTCCCCGTCCAGCAGCACGGGATGAGAGCCGAAAAAGTCATAGCTCTCAAAATTCGTGCCCTGTTTGAAGAGATAGACGGGCAGGTCGAAATCCACTTTTTTCTGGTACTTCAAAACGCTTCCCCCCAGCGGGCCCCGCAGGGCCGGTAATCTGTAAAAGCGATTGTCGCTATACATATTCTACCATATTGAGTTGGTTTTTCAAGAACTTTTTAAGCAAAAATGGCAATTAATTTACAATAGACAAACACCAATTTGTGCAAATAGTACAAATGATTTTCAACAATGTAGGCTGACCTGTCCCATTCCCGCGCGTTTGGCCGGCAGGGCGCGGCGGGCCGGCAGGGGGCCCGTCCGTTTCTGCGCGGCGAAAAACAGCGGGAAAAAGGACAGGCCCGCACAGACGGGCAAAACATAATTATGCACATTTTGTATAAAAGATACCGCGAAACTTGACGGCTCGCCGCAGATGGGGGCAAGATCCCGTTTTTCGCCTGCGTCCGCGCTTGTGTTTCCCTTTTGCGCTGTGGTATCATAAAGCCGGAAAGCCGAGGTGGATGCAAGATGGAAAAACTTACCGCCGCAAGTACGCTGGCAGAGCTCTGGCGGCATCCGGTGGGCCACGATGTGCTGGACAAGCTGCTGCTGCAGATGGGCAGGGGCGAGGGATGGGTGACCAACCCTCTGGTGTCCCGCCTCACCATCGGCAGGGCCTGCCGGCTGGGCCGCGGGCTGGTGGGCGAGGGGTTCGCGGATACCCTGCTGGCGCTGGTCAACGCCGCCCCGCCCCCGGTGACGGGCGCGCCGGGCGTGCGCCGCGCGCCCTTTAAAGAGGATGTGTTTTACCAGATCTATCCGCGCAGCTTCCGCGACGCGGACGGCGACGGGGTGGGCGACCTTGCCGGCATCCTGGAAAAACTGCCCTATCTGCAGGAGCTGGGGATCACCGCGCTCTGGCTCTCGCCCATCTATGCCAGCCCGATGGACGACAACGGCTACGACATCAGCGATTATCGCGCGGTCAACCCCGAGTTCGGCACCATGGAGGATCTGGAGCGGCTGCTGGCGGAGGTGCACCGGCGGGGCATGAAGCTGATCATGGACCTGGTGGTGAACCACACCTCTGATGAACACCCGTGGTTCCGGGAGGCCTGCCGGGACCGGCAGAGCCCGTATCACGACTACTATATCTGGCGCGACGGCGGGCCGGACGCCCCGCCCAACAACTGGACCAGCTTTTTTTCGGGGCCCGCCTGGAACTATTATCCCGAGGTGGGCCAGTGGGCGCTGCACCTGTTCTCCAAAAAGCAGATGGATCTCAACTGGGACAACCCGGCCCTGCGGGCCGAGGTGGCGCAGATCGTGCGCTGGTGGCTGGATAAGGGCGTGGACGGTTTCCGGATGGACGTGATCAACTATATCTCCAAGGCTTCTCTGGCGGACGGCAGCGAGGCGGTGGGGAAGCTGATGGGCTTTACCGGCATTGAGCACTATTTTTACGGCCCGCGCCTGCACGAGTATCTGCACGAGCTGCGGGAGAACGCCTTTGCGCCCTATGGGGCGGTGATGGTGGGCGAGACGCCGGGCGTGGGCCTGGAGATGGCAAAGCAGCTGACCGCCGAGGAGCGGGAAACGCTGGATATGGTCTTTAACTTTGACCAGCTGGAGACCCCGGGCCACGTGCGGTTTGACGACTATGATTACGACCTTGCCTACTTGAAGAAATATTATCTCAAGTGGATGGCCGGCATGCCGGACAACTGCCGCATGAGCATTTTCTGGGACAACCACGACAACCCGCGCATGCTGGGCAAGATCGAGCGCGGGCAGGAGTACCGGGCCGTGCTGGCAAAGCTGCTGGCTGTGCTGCAGCTCACCCTCAAGGGCACGCCTTTTCTCTATCAGGGACAGGAGCTGGGGATGACCAATATCCCGTTCCCCTCCGCCGCGGAGCTGCGGGACGTGGAGAGCCTGAATCTCTGCCGCGCACTGGAGAAAGAGGCCGGCCCAAAAGCAGCTTTTGAAAAGGTGCTGGCGGGTACCCGGGATCATGCCCGCACCCCGATGCAGTGGGAAAACGCGCCCGGCGCGGGTTTTACCAGCGGTACCCCCTGGATCTGGCTTTCGGACGACTGGCAGGCGGGGTGGAACGCGGCGGACGAGGCGGCGGACCCGGATTCGGTGCTGAACGCCTATAAAGCGCTGCTCGCGCTGCGCCGGGCGCACCCGGTCTTTGCTTACGGCGCCTTTGCCCAACAGTATGCCAGCCGCCGCGACCTGTTCTGCTACACCCGCACAGGGGAGGGGGAGCGGTACGCCGTTCTGCTCAACCTGATGCCCGGGGCCGCGCCCCGGCCCCGGCTGCCGGCGGGGGCGGCCTGCGCCTACAACAGCTATGGAGGCCCGGCCAAAGAGCTGCGCCCCTACGAGGCGGAGATCTGGCGGCTGGAGGGGCCGGAGCGCTGAGCGGCCGCCGCCCGGCCCGCGGCCTGCGCCATCCGGCGGGGCATAGGGCGCGGCTTGCGCGGCCTTGCCGGGGCGGGACCGGCGGTCCCGCTGCCCGTTCTGCGGGGCCGGGATGCAAAAAGCAGCGGCGGAAACACAAAAACAAAGGCGGCGCGCGCCGCTTTTCACAGGGAGGAACTCCATGCAGATCAAAAACGGGACCCTTTATACGCAGGGTTTTTTCTTTGAGCCTCACGACCTCATCACCAGCGGGGACCGGATCGCCCGCATCGCGCCCTCGGGTATCGAGACCGGGGAGGAGGTCCTCGACGCCTCGGGCTGCTACGTCGTGCCCGGGCTGGTGGACATCCACATTCACGGCGCTGCCGGCAGCGACCTGTGCGACGGCACGGCACAAGCGGTGGACGTCATCGCCTCCTATCTGGGGGAGATGGGGGTGACCAGCTTCCTGGGCACCAGCATGGCCTTGGGAGAAGAGCGGCTGACCGCCATTTTTGAGAGCGTCCGGCCCCTGGTGGGGGCCGACCGGGGCGGGGCGGTGCTGCGCGGCCTCAATATGGAAGGGCCTTTCTTCTCGCCGGAAAAAAAGGGCGCCCAGGCGAAAGAACATCTCGCCGACCCGGACATCGGCCTGTTTGACCGGCTGTTCGAGGCGTCGGGGCGCAATGTGCGGCTGGTGGACGTAGCGCCGGAGCTGCCGGGCGCACTGCCGTTCATCGAGCACGCCGCCCGGCGCTGCTGGGTCTCGCTGGCCCACACGGCGGCCGGCTATGAACAGGCGCGGGCGGGCTTTCGCGCCGGGGCGGACCATGTCACCCATCTGTTCAACGCTATGCCGCCCTTTGGCCACCGGGAGCCGGGCGTCGTGGGCGCCGCCGCGGACCTGGCCGCGTATGTGGAGCTGATCTCAGACGGCGTCCATGTCCACCCGGCCATGGTGCGGGCCGTTTTTCAGCTCTTTGGCGCGGAGCGGGTCTGCCTGGTCAGCGACGCGATGAGCGCCTGCGGTATGCCGGACGGCAGCTATGAGCTGGGCGGACAGGCGGTGCGGGTGGAGCAGGGCCGCGCCGCGCTGGCCGACGGGACGATCGCGGGCAGCGCCGCCTGCCTGACCGACTGCGTGCGCCGGGCGATCTCGTTCGGGGTGCCGCTGGAGGACGCCCTGCGGGCCGCCACGGCCAACCCGGCAAAGTCGGTGGGGCTGTACGGGGAAGTGGGCAGCCTGTCGGAGGGCAAGCGCGCAGACCTGCTGGTGCTGGATAAGGGGCTGAACCTCAAGGCCGTGGTGCTCGGCGGACGGCGGATCAAGTAGGAGCGCAGCGGCGGCCCGGGCTGTGGGCCGGAGCGATACGGGAAAAGCGGGCGGCAGGCCCTGCAGGAGGGGCGGGAACGCCGCCGTCGGCGGGGCCTGTATCGGTGCTTAGCAAATAGCAGGACTTTTTGCGCAGCGCTTGCCGGAGAAATGGACGCCCCGCTGGCGGAGGGACCTCCATCGACATTTGGCAGCGGCGAAACCTCTCGCACAGCGGCTGATGCTGCAGGTCTGCCTGCGTCAAATTTCGAAAGCAGATTCTTCCGCATGGACGTTTGACAGAGACAAAACCTCTTGCACAGCGGCTGATGTTGCGGGTTTGCCTGCGGCAAATTTCGAAAGCAGGTTCTTCCGCATGGACGTTTGGCAGCAGCAAGACCTCTTGCACAGCGGCTGATGCTGTAAGTTTGGCCGCGGCAGACTTGGAAAGAGGGCATTGCCGCCGGCTGCGCCGCGCGGCGTTTTCAACACGAGGAAAGGTGGAATGGATATGGCTCCCCCCATCCGGGCGCTGCTGCTGGATATCGACGGGACGCTGGTGCCGCTGGGGCGGACCGGCGTCTCGCCGGCCATTGTGCGCCGTGTGGAGCAGATCCGCGCCGCAGGGGTGGCTGTGATCGTCGCCACCGGGCGCAGTTCTTTTGTGCTGGGGCCGCGGCTGCTGGGCACGTTTGCAGCGGATTATTATATCTGCGCCAACGGCGCGGAGGTGGTGGACGCAGAGGGGAGACGCCTCAGTGAGGACCGTTTCACTGAGGAGGAGGTGCGGCTCCTCACCGCCTACTGCGAGCGGGAGAAACTGATCCTGGCTTTCCCGTTTGAGGATGGTTACGGCATCTACACGGGTTATGAGGACTATCTCGCCGGGGCGGGCCGGCCGGGGGAGACGCGGCGGGACCCGGTGGGAGAGGGCCCCTATGACGGCTGGGTGAAAAATTGCCCGGGGCGCGACCGGCATCTCACCGGGCTGCCCTTTGGCGCGGTGATCCACGGCGTGCCGGAGGGGCACCGCTTTCCCGCGGCGCTGGCCGGGTTTCAGTTCGTGGGCTTTCGCCGGGGCAGCTTTGACGTTTATCACGCGCAGGTGGACAAGGCGCGGGCCGCCGCCCGGCTGCTGGAGAAGATCGGCGTCCCGCTGTCCTGCGCCGCCGCGGTGGGGGACGGCAACAACGATGTGCCGCTCATCCGCGCCGTGGGGGTGGGGGTCGCCATGGGGAATGCGCGGCCCGCCCTGCGGCAGGCGGCCGATTTTATCGTCGGACCGGTGGAGGAAGACGGTCTGCTCGAGGCATTCGACCGCTTGGGACTGTAGCGGGGGGAAGTAAGCGGCGGAAGCGCCGCCGGGCCTGCAGCCCGGTGCGGCGCTTTTCCGGGCGCTGCTGCGGATAAAAAGACGCGGGGACCGGCCTTTGGGCGGGTCCCCGTTTTTTTTGGATAAGGGAAAACCACTCGCTTGACCCTGCGGATGTCCGGCGCAGGGCGTCCGGGCACTTCCCGCAGGGTCCCTTTGTACCGGCAGGGCAGAAGAAAAATGCGCCGCGGAAAGTGCCGCAGGCTCTGGATATGCACTCAAAACCCCCGTAAACAGCCGCGCGCCGCTTTCCCGGGGAATGCCCGGGACCAGCCGCCCCGGGCCGGCGAAGAAGAAGTTCTGCACACAATGCAATCGGCGGATATGCCAAAGTTTCTACACCAATAGACAAATTGTAACTGCAATATTACAAAAATTTGAACAAAAGCAAAAAAACAGTTGCAATGTTGGGTGGGGCACCGTATAATTTCATTAATTTATTGCTTCGATGCTTTGCTGCATAGAAGTGTGAAAGAGCTGCGTTTTTTTCAGCGCAGGCGAAAAATGGCTTTTTCACCGGCTCAGCCGGTGTGGAAAAACGGGAAGCGCGTCGGCCGCGCGCGGCCCGGTTTTTAGAAGCGAAGATGAGCGGCGGTGACCGGACGCGGGTCTGTGAGACAGCCGGACGGGCGCTCACGGGTCAGGGTTCGATCGCCGCGGCCCCAAAGAGGAGGAAATAAAGTGGAAGCAGTTAAATCGTTTATCGAGACCAGTCCGCTCATTTGCTTTTTCATCTGTGCGTTTTTGTACATGATCGGCGATCTGGTGGGCACGATGACCAAAGCGTGGGTCCCGTCGATGTTCGTCATCGCGGCGCTTTTCCTGGTGGGCTACTGGACCATCCTGCCCCAGGATCTCATCCCCAACAGCGGCCTGAGCAATACCTTTATCGGTGTGATCTGCCCGTACATCCTGGTGGTCCACATGGGCACCACCATCAGCCTGCGGGATCTTGCAAAGCAGTGGAAGACCATCGTCTGCTGCCTGGCCGGCCTGGTGGGCATGTGTGCGCTCTGCATGCTGCTGCCGATGATCGGCCTGGTGGACCGCCCGCTGGTGATCGCCGGCCTGCCTCCCCTCACGGGCGGTATCGTGGCCACCCAGATCATGAGTGAGGCCGCCGCCGCCAAGGGCCTAACCGCCGCGGCGCTGTTCGCCACCGTCATGCTCTCCGTGCAGGGCTTTGCCGGTTATCCCATCACCGCCGTCATGCTCAAAAAAGAGGGCGCGCGCCTGCTGAAAGATTACCGCTCGGGCAAGGTCGCCAAGGTCGCTTCTGCGGGCGAGGTCGACACCTCCGCCGGCAAGATGGCGGATACCGCGCCTGAAAAGAAAAAGCTGATCCCCGCCGTGCCGCAGAAGTACTACGGCACCGCCCTTTCGCTGGCCAAGGTCACCCTGGTGGCTGTCGCCGCGTTCTATATGGGTACGATCAAGTACGGCACTTTCACCATCAGCGGCATGGTCTGGGCGCTGATCTTCGGCGTTATCGCCACCGAGCTGGGCTTTTTGGATAAAAACCATCTGGGAAAGAGCGGCTGCATCAACTTTGTCATGTTCGCCCTGATGATGCTCGTCTTTAACGGCCTGCGCACCGCTTCTCCGTCCGATATCGCCTCCCTCATCGTACCGATGCTCGTCGTCGTCGCGATCGGCGTCGTCGGTATGGGCATTGTCTGCCTGCTGGTGGGCAAGGTGCTCAAGGTCAGCCCCTATATGGCGTTCGCCACCGCGCTGACCGCCCTGTACGGCTTCCCGCCGAACCTGATCCTCACCACCGAGGCCTGCAAGTCCATGACCAACGATCCCGAAGAGAACCAGTATCTGATGGACAACATGCTGCCGCAGATGATCGTGGGCGGCTTCACCACCGTCACGATCTCCTCCGTGCTGATCGCCGGCGTTTTCGCAAACTGGCTCTAAGCGGCAGGGGGCCTTGCCGCGCAGCGCGCGGGATTGGCCAGGGGCCCCGTTCTCTTACCGCAAAGTGAGTTCAGTTGATAAAAAAGACCTCCATGGGTTTTCCATGGAGGTCTTTTTTTGCCGCCGGCGGCGCTGGGCGCTGCGGTGGGAGCACGGATATCACCGCTCCCACCGCGGACGGCCGTTTTTCGCCGCTCTTTCCGGCGCCCCGGCCCGCGCGAGGCGCTGCGGGGAGGGGAGCCTGCTTTCTGCGGACCTCCCGGCGCGGCAAAAAAGGCGGCCGCCTGCGCGCTTCCTGATGCTCATCCCGCCGCTGCTTTTTGCCCGCGGCGCTTTTCCGCCGCTGCGGACAGTTTTGGCCTGCATTGTCCCCGCAGCGACCGCCGGGCCGCCGCGCGCAGACATGCGCCGCCTGTGCCGCAACGCGCTGTGTCTAAGTCTTTTTCCTGCCCACGTTTTGCCAGAAAGCCTTATAGTCCTTTTCCGTAAAGTCGGCTTTTGTGGACATGATCCGATACCTGACCCCTCTCATCGTGAACGTCTGATCGGTTTCATAGAATCCGTTTCTCCGATAGAACTCGATGCGCCGCCGCCGCTGCCGGGCATTATCCGCGCTGTCGTCCGCCTTTTCCACGTCCAGGATAATCGTCCTGCCGGGATACAGGGCCTTGATGCAGTTTAAGATCTGCGAGCCGTATCCCTGGCCCCGCAGCCGGTCGTCGACGGCGAGATATACGATAAAAACAGTTTTTTCCTGCACCGCGAGATAGGCAAAGCCGCAAAATTTTTTCTTCTCCCAAAACGCCAGCGCGTCCAGGTGCCCATGCGCGGCCATCCATCGCAGGGCGATGCCCGGGATGCGTTCCCGGGGAGGGAAAGCGCGCCGGTACAGCGCCTGGACAAGCGGATAGTCGGGCGATCTTCCATAAAATTTCTTTGCAGCCAGAGCCATTTTCGTCCTCCGTCCCATTTTTGCCGTTTTCTCAA
The DNA here is from genome assembly GCF_014287275.1 of Anaerofilum hominis. Lineage (GTDB taxonomy): Bacteria > Bacillota > Clostridia > Oscillospirales > Ruminococcaceae > Pygmaiobacter > Pygmaiobacter hominis. The sequence goes on along the minus strand of NZ_JACONZ010000001.1, from coordinate 714,372 downwards.
AATTTGCAGATCTGTCCCATAGTATAACATCGCGCCGCAAAAGAATACCACTTTTTTCTTGATCTCGCATCCGATTTTTCTCCGCACTTTTTTCGCGCTCCCCCAGAGGGGCGGCGGCTTTCCGGCAGAGACGGGCGCCGCGCTTTTTCGGCAAATAGCGCGCTGTGGCTGCGATTTCAATATGCGCAATGGCTAAACTTGGTGGAGAAATTTTGTGTAATTGGCGGTAGTTCCGTCATAAAGAAGAAAAAGAATTGAATTCGGCCCCTCAAAACGGTATAATTATGAAAAGATTATGAATAAAGATCTCTGATCTTTTTAACGGCCCCGCCTTTTATGGAAATTGCCGCTTTCGGGCGGCGCATTATAAATGAAGTAAGGAGGAGATACTTATGGACCACAAACTGATCTGTGAGATTCTCAACAGCGAGATGGAACTCGCCACCGGATGTACTGAGCCTGCCGCGATCGCGCTTTGCGCCGCAAACGCCAGGGCTCATTTGAAAGGCGAGGTGGCGGAACTGACGGTGTTGGCCAGCGTCAACATCATCAAAAACGCAATGGCGGCGGGCATCCCCGGAACGAGCTATACGGGTATCGACTACGCCGCGGCGCTGGGCGCCGTGGGCGGCAAGGTGGAGCGCCAGCTGCAGGTGGTGGACGAGGCCAGCGAAGAGGAACGCCGCATGGCGATCGCGCTGGTGCAGGGCGGCCATGTGCGCATGGGCAAAAAGGATACCCCTGAAAAGCTCTATGTCGAAGTGGAGGTCAAAAGCGCCGACGGCCATCAGGCGAAAGCCATCATCGCCTCCGCTCACACCAACGTGGTCTATATCGAAGAGGACGGCGCGGCCGTCGTCGACCACGAGATCGGCACCCTGGTGAGCGGCGTGCCGGCGGACGTGATTGACGAGACCCTGTCCATCCAGACGATCTTTGATTTTGTAAATGAGCTGGACCGCGAAAAAGACGACCTGCACATGATCGAGCAGGCCATCGCGGTCAACACCCGCATCGCCGAAGAGGGCATGAAAGGCGACTACGGCCTGAATATCGGCCGCAACATCGCCAAGGCGAAAAAGGCGGGCTATATGAGCGACGACCTGGTCACCAACGCCATGGAGGTCACCGCCAGCGGCGCCGACGCGCGCATGGCGGGCGCCAACGTGCCGGTGGTCACCAACTCGGGCTCGGGCAACCAGGGCATCACCGCCACCATGCCGGTGGTCAGCGCGGCCAAAACACTGGGCGTCAGTGAGGATAGGATGTTCCGCGCAGTGACCCTCTCCCACCTGATCGGCATCCATATCCACTGCCGTTTCGGCCTGCTCAGCGGCCTGTGCGGCGCCACCGTGGCGGGCACCGGTTCGGCCTGCGGCCTGGTCTATCTGCTGGGGGGCAACGTGCAGCAGATCGGCTACGCGGTCAACAACATGCTGGGCGACGTCACCGGCATGCTCTGCGACGGCGCCAAGGCGGACTGCGCGCTCAAGATCAGCACCTGTGTGAACACCGCGTTCCAGTGCGCGTTCATGGCGCTGGACAACGTCTGCGTGCAGCCCAGCGACGGCATCGTGGACAAAGACCCGGAGCAGACGATCAAGAACTTCGTCCGCCTGGGCAACGAAGGCTCTCCCGTCATGGACAATATCGTATTGGACGTGATGTTGACAAAGCAGAAGTAACGGCCATACTTTTGCAAAGGAAGCAAACAACACTCTATCAAGAGGAGGAAAATCAATGCAAACATTTACCGACCTGATTGCGTCGTCCCCGATCATGGCCTTTGTCTTTGTGGCCCTGGTCTATGCGCTGGGCGAGGTCGTCGGGACCCTCACCAAGGCGTGGGTCCCGTCCGTCTTCGTCACGGCGGTCCTGTTCCTTGTCGGCTACTGGACCTTCTTCCCCAAGGAGATCGTCTCCATCGCCGGTTTTGCGACCCCGTTCACCAGCCCCATCTGCATTTACATCCTGATCACCCACATGGGCACCACCATCTCCATCAAAGAGCTGGTCAAACAGTGGAAGATCATCGTCATCTGCATTGCCGGCCTTGCGGGCATGATCGGGCTGTGCATGGCCCTTGCGGCCACCGGCCTTGTGGACTGGAACTATGTGGTGTCCGGTCTGCCTCCCCTCACCGGCGGCATCGTCGCGGCGCTCACCATGCAGGAGGCTGCGGCGGCCAAGGGTCTGGAGATGGCCGCTCTGCTGGCGATCGCCATGTACATCTTCCAGGGCTTTGTGGGCTATCCGCTCACTGCCGCTCTCCTCAAAAAAGAGGGCAGCAATCTGCTGAAGGGCTATCGCTCCGGCGAGGTCAAGTTAACTGCCGCCGCCGAGGAGAAGACCGCGGAGGAACCCGAGAAGAAAAAACTCATCCCCTCTGTGCCCGACAAGTTCTTCACCTCTGCGTTTGCTCTGCTGAAAGTCTCTCTGGTCGCGCTGCTGGCGTTCTACATCGGCAGCTGGACCGGCATCAGCGGTGCTGTTTGGGCCCTGATCCTGGGCATCGTGTTTACCGAGCTGGGCTTTTTGGACCGCGACATTCTGCACAAGTGCGGCTGCTTCAACTTCATCTGCTTCGCGCTCATGCTGTTTGTCTTTGACGGCCTGAAATCCGCAACCCCCGCCATGCTGGTCCAGATCCTGGTACCGCTGCTCATCATCATCGTGGTGGGCGTTCTGGGCATGGGCGTGCTGTCCATCCTGGTGGGCAAAGTGCTGAAGGTCAGCCCGTTCATGGCTTTTGCCACTGCGCTGACCGCGCTGTACGGCTTCCCGCCGAACCTCATCCTCACCACCGAGGCCTCCAAGGCTTTGGCGAGCAACGACGAGGAGTATCAGTACCTGATGGATACGATGCTGCCGCAGATGATCGTGGGCGGTTTCGTCACCGTTACCATCACCTCGGTCATCATCGCCGGTATTTTCACCGGTTTCCTGCAGTAAGCTTTACAAGAGCGCCCGGCGGCCACCGGGCGCTCTTTTGCAAAACAAAGATAGTTTAAACTAACTCGTGCGGGCGGCGGGGCAGGGAGGGGCCGGAAAGTTGCGGCAAATCACTCGAAATGCCTGTTCAAGCCCCCCTGCATGTGTTACAATAATAATATCAAAGTACCTGCCGCGCGCACGGCGACCCGCCGCAGCGGGGCCCCTGGCCGGCTGCGGCGCAGGCGCGGCACAAAAGGAGGAGAACGACAATGGATATCAAAGCTTTGGCGGAAAAGGTTGAGAGCTATGTCATCGAGCAGCGCCGCTGGTTCCACGCTCATCCGGAGCTGTCCTGGGAGGAGTACAAGACCACCGACGCCATCGCCGCGCAGCTGGAGGGCATGGGCCTGGAGGTCAAGCGCTTCACCGACGGTCTGGCGGGCTGCACTGCGATGATCTACGGCGGCAAGGCGAAGCCCGGTTGCAAAACGGTGGCGCTGCGGGCCGACATCGACGCGCTGCCCGTGGAGGAAAAGACCGGTCTGCCCTTTGCCAGTGAGAACCCCGGCTGCATGCATGCCTGCGGCCACGACAACCATATCGCCATGCTGCTGGGCGCGGCGAAGATCCTCACCGAGGTCCGGGACGAGCTGCAGGGCAACGTAAAGCTGTTTTTCCAGCCCGCGGAGGAGAGCTGCCACGGCGCCGAGCCCTGCATCGAGCAGGGCGTGCTGGACGGGGTGGACGCCATCTATGGCCAACACATCTGGGACGGCCTTGAAGCCCCTTATCTGAACGTGCAGCCCGGTGCGCGCATGGCCAGCTGCGATAACTTCTCGATCACCGTTGAGGGCTCGTCCTCTCACGGCAGCGCCCCCAACCTGGGGATCGACGCCATCGTGGCGGCCTCGGCCATTATCATGAACCTGCAGACCATCGTCTCGCGCAACAACAACCCGCTCAACGGGCTGGTGGTCTCCATCGGCGAGATCCACGGCGGCCAGCGCTGGAACGTGGTTGCCGGCAAAGTTGTCATGGAGGGCACCTGCCGCACCCACTCCCGTGAGATGCGCGGCCAGATCGAGCCGCTCATCCGCCGCATCGCCGAGTCCACCGCCGCGGCCTACAAGGCAAAGGCGACCCTCAAGTACGAGGCGTTCCCGGCCCCGGTCATCAACGATCAGGACGACCTGAACCAGATCGCCCACGACGCGGCCATCAAGCTGTACGGCGAAGAGGGCATCAAAGAACTGCCAAAGATGATGGGCAGCGAGGATTTCGCTTATTTTATGGAGAAGGTCCCCGGCGTCTTCGGCTTCCTGGGCAGCCACGACGCACAGCACAGCGCCAGCAACCACAACGACCACTATGACGTCCCGGAGGAAGTGCTCAAGCGCGGGGCTGCCATGCACGCCCAGTTCGCGGTCGATTATCTGGCGGCCAAGGCGGAATGACCGTCGCCCCCAAAATGGAAAAACAGAGGAGTGTTACCCATGAACGTTCGTGAACTCGCTGAAAAATACGAATCCTATATCATTGAGCGGCGCCGTTATTACCACACCTGCCCGGAATTGTCCGAGCACGAGGTGGAGACCGCCAAAAGCCTGAAAGCCGATCTGGAGGCGATGGGCGTCGAGGTCGAGATGTGCAAAAACTGCAACGGCGTGGTGGGCACCATCAAAGGCGGCAAGCCCGGCAAGACGGTGGCCCTGCGGGCCGACATCGACGCGCTGAGCGTGGTGGAGGAGACCGGCCTGCCCTTTGCCAGCAAAAACGAGGGCGCCATGCACGCCTGCGGCCACGACAATCACATGGCCATGCTGCTGGGCGGCGCAAAGATCCTCACCGAGATCAAGGACCAGTTGCCCGGCACGGTAAAGATCCTGTTCCAGCCCGCGGAGGAGGTCGCCACCGGCGCCAACGCGATGATCGCTGAAGGTGTGCTGGAGGGCGTGGACGCCATTTACGGCGCGCACATCTGGGGCGATTTTGACGCGCCCCTCATCGACGCTTCCGCCGGCAACCGCATGGCCTGCTGTGACGGCTTCACCATTGAGGTGGAAGGCGTCTCCACCCACGGCAGCAGCCCGCATCTGGGCACCGACGGCATTGTGGCCGCGGCCGCCATCATCCAGGAGCTGCAGTCCTACGTCTCCCGCAACAACAACCCGCTGAACCCCTGCGTCGTCACCGTGGGCACCATCAACGGCGGCCAGCGCTTCAACATTATCGCCAACAAGGTGGTGCTGGAGGGCACGGTGCGCACCTTCTCCCGCGAGACGCTGGCGACCATTCAGGAGGATATGCAGCGCATCGTCAGCAACACCGCCGCCGCCTTTGGCGCCACGGCGAATGTGACCAAGTACAGCCACATGACGCCGCCGCTGATCAACGATAATGAGGACCTGAACAAGATCGCGCAGGACGCGGTGATCAAGCTGTACGGCGAGGAGGCCCTGGGCCACCTGCCCACCATGATGGGCAGCGAGGACTATGCTTTCTTTATGGAAAAGGTGCCGGGTATCTACTGCTTCCTGGGCAGCCGGGATGCAGAGCATCATTATATCAACCACCACGAGAAATACGACGTCCCCGAGGATGTGCTGAAACGCGGCGCGGCGATGTACGCCCAGTTCGCTTTCGACTTCCTGGAGGCGAATGCCTGAGCGGCCGGCCTCAAAAAACGGCCCGCAGAGCGGTACACAGGACAAAAAAACGGACGCGCCCTTTTGGGATGTGTCCGTTTTTTTGTCGGGCAGAGGGACAAAGGCTACCCCGGCAGGTCGCTTTTTTGGAAGCACTGACGCGGCGTTTGGCGCGCGTCCGCACCCTTATCGCACCCGGCGTGCGGTCTCGCGGAACACAAGGAATGCGACTTGCCGCGGCGCGGCGGCAGGCGCGGCTGCGGCCCGGGGGGAAAGAGCAGACGGGCGCACAGGCCTTTGGGCCGCCCGGCGGGACAGGCGCCGGGAAGCAAACAGAAACGCGGCAGAACAAACAACAGCGCAGCCGCCGTCCGTTTGCGCATCCGTGCTGCCGTTATGGGAGCAGTCGCCATCGCCGGCCATCCGGGCGCGTTGCACCGGGATGGCCGTTTTTCATACGGGGCAGCGGTGGGGCAGCAATAAAAAATAGCCGCATAGCGGCTATTTTTTGGGCCACTCGCCCGGTTGCCGCGCGAGCGGCGAGGGCGGGCCATCAAGATAAGATGTTTTTTATTGCGGAGCAATAAAAAATAGCCGCAAAGCTATTTCTTGGCCGTCCGTTCGCCGGTCTGCCGCACTGGGACGGGATGCAGCTCCGTCTGATCGGCCGTTTTTGCCGGTCCGCTGCGCTTCGCAAGAAAAATTTTGTGAAATGCTTGACAAATCACTATACTGGGTATATAGTTAATTACACAAGTAATGAACCTACGAACCTCGTGGGCCAGAGGGAGAGGTGAACTGTTTGAACTTGAATTTATCGGATGAAAAGTCCATCTACCTGCAGATCGGCGAAAGCATCGAGAACGATATCCTGCGGGGCATTTTGCTGGAGGAGGAGCGGGTGCCCAGCACCAATGAACTGGCACGGGCCTATTCCATCAACCCGGCCACTGCGGCAAAAGGCATCAATCTGCTGGTAGAACAGGGGATCCTGTACAAGAAACGGGGGATCGGTATGTTTGTCGCATCGGGCGCAAAGCAGCAGATCATTGCCAAGCGCAAAAACAGCTTTTACGACAGCTTTATCGTCAGCCTGGTGGAAGAGGCGCGCAGCCTCTCGATCAGCGAGGACGAGCTGGTGGAGATGATCCGCCGGGCGAGAGAAGAGAAAAAATAATACGATTGATTTGGGAGGAAGCTATGGAAGCGAGAAACGATATGACACTGCGCTGCGAGCATGTCAGCAAGGAGTACGGCGGCAAGCGGGTGCTGGACGACGTTACACTGGAGATCGAGCCGGGCCGCATCTACGGACTGATCGGACGCAACGGGGCGGGCAAGACCACGCTGCTGTCCATCCTCACCGCCCAAAACCCCGCCAGCAGCGGCACCGTCACGCTGGGCGGCCAGCAGGTGTGGGAAAACCAGAAAATGCTCGATCACCTCTGCTTCTCGCGGGAGCTGAACCCGCAGAACGCGTTCGGCAACGCGTCCTACAAGGTAAAGGAATATCTGCGCATGGCGGCGGCCTATTACCCCAACTGGGACAAAGCGTATGCCGAGCGGCTGATCGGCCTGTTTGGGCTGGACGTGAAAAAGCGGATCGCCAAGCTGAGCAAGGGCATGCTGTCGATGGTCACCATCATCGTCGCCCTGGCCAGCCGCGCGGACATCACCATCCTGGACGAACCGGTGGCCGGGCTGGACATCGTCTCCCGCGAGCGGTTTTATCAGCTGCTGATCGAGGATTACACCGAGACCGGGCGCACCTTTATCGTCTCCACCCACATCATCGAAGAGGCGGCCAACGTCTTTGAAAAGGTCATCATCCTGCACGAGGGGCGGCTGAAGCTGGTGGAGGATACCGTCGGGCTGGTGGCGCGCTTCTGGGCCGTCAGCGGCCGGGAGGATGAGGTGGACGCGGCCTGCGCCGGGTTGGATGTACACCATGTGGACCGGATGGGACGGGGCAAAACGGCCTATGTTTCGACTGAGCCGGGCGGCGATATCCGCCGCTGCACCGACGGACACGCGGTGGATATCGCGCCGCTCAGCCTGCAAAAACTGTTTGTCGCCCTGTGCGGCGACGAGACGGCGGAGGGGGAGACAAAATGAGAGATTCCCTTTTGCGCAACCTGCGCTGCCAGGGACACACCGCCCTGCTCTCGGCGGGCGGCGTGCTGATCACCGTGCTGGCGCTGTGTCTGTTTTCGGCCCTCACCGCGCCGGTGGACGCCATTGCCCAGACGGTAGGGCAGAATTTTGTCGTCTACATCCCGGTGTCCTGCATGTTGTGGAGCATGGGCATCAGCCTTAACTTTTACGCGGTCTGCGCGCCCAACTATCTTTCGCTGGGAAGCACCCGCGGCGGTATCTTTGTGGTGCAGCAGCTGATCAAGGTGCTGTTCTGCGGTCTGGGCTGCGCGGTCATGTTCGGCAGCCTGAAGCTGTTCGGCGGCCCGCAGGAAGCCCTTGGCGGCACCGCGCTGCTGGCTTTCGGCAGCCTGCTGCTGTTGGACGGCGCCGGCGAGCTGGCCGGGCTGCTGGCCTACCGGTACGGCAAATGGGCGATGCTGTTGTACGGCCTTGTCATCTTTGTGATCTGTCTGTTTGCCGGCGGGGTGTTTGGGATCTTTGCCGCTTCCAGCCAGGTGGAAGACAATCTGGCGGCGCGGCTGCTGCAGTGGGCCGCCGGGCTTCCCGCCGCGGGCATAGCGGGGCTGGCGGTGGCCGGTTCGGCGGTGCTGGCCGCCGTGACCTGGATCTTTTTCCGCCGCACGGCGGTCAAAAGCTGAGAGGGGGGCGCGACGATGACTGCGATCAAAAAAGAATGGAAAGTACAGTGCCCTGCACTAGCGCAGGAGCTGATGATCGTGCTGGGGGCTTTTCTGGTGGGCAAGCTGTTGGGGCTTTTTCTCACCGTCGTCACCGATATGCCGCAGGAGTTTCCGCTGGGGTCGGTCTTTGGCATCATCGGGCTGGCAGTGGTGCTGTTCTGCGTCGGCGGGCAGTTCGTGCTGGGCCTTAACAACGCGATCCTGATGAGCCGCACCAGAAAAGGATTTTTGCTGGGACACTATGTGGTCAGCACTTTATCGCTGCTGCTCTGCGCGCTGCTCGCGCTGGTACTTTTCGTCCTGGAGGTATGGCTGATCCCCGGCATGGGGGAGGCAGGGCGGCAGCAGGTGCAGCAGGTGCTGGCGGTGGTGCTGAACCCCGCCCTCGCCGCGGCATTTTTGCTGGGCGGGGTGGTGCTGGCGAACTTTGTGGGGGCGCTGCTGGCCCGCTTTGGGAAAAAGGCGTTTTGGGTGCTGTGGGCGCTGTGGATGTTCTGCTTTCTCGTGCTGCCCCGCATGATGGAGGCCTCAGAGGGGAAAGACTCGATCCTCACCCGCGCCGGGCGCGCTCTTGCGGGCCTGTTCACCGGTTTCAGCCTCACCGCATGGGGCGTGGTAGGGCTGGTCTGCACGGTGCTGGCGTTCTTCGCCACCCTGCTGATGAGCCGGCACAAGCGGGCGGAAGCCTGAGCGGAGATCAGGAATAAAAAAAGAGACGCCGCGGCTGCGGCGAAAGGGGAAAAGAGTAAAAAGAAAACGGGCGCACCAAAGAGGCGCTTTCTGGCTGGGCAGGTACCCCCGGAAAGCGCCTCTTTTTGTGTTGGGACTCCCCCGCGCGGCAGCGAAAGCAGCTTTCAAAAAATTTTGGCCGCGCGCCGGGCGAGGGAGGAGGGCGGCGGAGGAAACAGAAATAAGCAGGGCCATCGGGAGCAGGCCCCCGAGGCGGCCGGCATCCCGACCGCTTACGGCAAAAGGGGACGGCGGGAAAAATCTTTCCGCGCATCCCCCATGAGGCGATCAGAGAAAAAACGATTTTACAGCCCAGCGCGGCCACGCCGCCGGCCGGGCAGGACCCGCGCGCGGAGACCGGACCGCTCTTTGGGGGATATCCCGGATGTCCGGCCTGAAAGGGGGCCTGCCGTAAGCGGCCCGCCCGCGCCCCCGCCGGGCGTCCGCCTCCAAGCCCGTCGGCCCCAAAGCCAGCCATCCCCCAAAGCCCGCGCGCCTCCGCGCCTGTCGGCCCCAAAGTCAGCCATCCCCCCAAAGCCCGCGCGCCCCACGGCCGCGCACTCAAAGCCCACCGCCGTTTCCCGCGCGGGAGCCGGGCGCCCGCCGCTTCCGTGCTGTCCGCCCTCGTCTTTTTTTGTCGGATATGCTACAATATCCACGAAACGATGTGCGGGACGCATGTCCCAAAGGAGGGCGATTTCATGAAACTGATCTCCTGGAACGTCAACGGCCTGCGGGCCTGCCTGACCAAGGGGTTTCAGGGCTTTTTCAGCCAGCTCGACGCCGACGTCTTTTGTGTCCAGGAGACCAAGATGCAGCAGGGCCAGGCGGAACTGGAACTGCCGGGCTACCGGCAGTATTGGAACAGTGCGGAGCGCAAGGGCTACTCCGGCACGGCGGTCTTTGCGCGGCGCGAGCCCCTGGCGGTCACCTACGGCCTGGGCATTGAAGAGCACGATCACGAGGGCCGGGTCATCACGCTGGAATACCCTGAATTTTATCTGGTCAACTGCTATACCCCCAACTCCAAGCGGGGGCTTGAACGGCTGGAGTACCGCATGCAGTGGGAGGACGCGATGCGCGCTTATCTCTGCGGCCTGGACGGGAAAAAGCCGGTGGTCTATTGCGGCGACCTGAATGTGGCGCATCAGCCCATTGACCTGAAAAACGCCAAAAGCAACGAGGGGAACTCCGGCTACACGGCGGAGGAGCGGGGCAAGATGACGGAGCTGCTGCAGAGCGGTTTTCTGGACAGTTTCCGCGCCCTTTACCCGGAAAAGACAGGCGCTTACAGCTGGTGGAGCTATATGTTCAACGCCCGCGCCAACAACGCGGGATGGCGCATCGACTATTTCATCATCAGCGAGCGGCTGCGCGGCGCGGTGGTGGACAGCGCCATCTGGCCCGAGGTCACGGGCAGCGATCACTGCCCGGTGGGGCTGGAACTGAATTTTTGAGGGGAAAAAGGCGGAAAAACAAAACCCGCTGCGCGGGACAGCGGACCCTGTCGGCATGCTTTTTGGCAGGGCCCCTACCCGCCCGGGACAGCGCTTTTCGGGAGAGAAAGGGCGGCACGGCTGCAAACGCGCCGTTCCGCCGCGCGCTTTTTCTGTTTTTGAGGCACCGCAAAAGCCGTCGCGGCCCTGACCGCAGCGCGTTCAGGGGGTTGCTGTATCCCGCACTGCCTTTTTCGGGCGGCGGACGCATGCTTTCCGCTTCCGGGTGAGAGCCGCGGCTGTGGGCGGAAAGGGCCGCGGGCTGCGGGTGCGCTTGTTCTTTCCGCGGCGGACGCCAGGGCCTGCGCAGCCGTTTTCTTTTTCTCAGCAAAAAGGCCGCGGCGGGAAGCGCCGGTGGATGCCCTGTGCCTGCCCCCTGCGCAGAGGCGGGCCCCGAAAGGGCAGAGGCCCGCGGCCCTTTCGGGAGGCGGCAAACTTTTCTCGTCTGCTCTGTCTGTCCCACGATCTGCAAACAGGCGCTTTTGACGCGAGCCAAAGCCCTCTGCTGCGGCGGGACGCTCCTTTGTTGTCCGCTGGGGTCGATATCGGGCCCCCTTTTTTTTGCCTCCGGCACAGCAGGGAATGCTTTTTACCCGGGCAAACAAAGAGAACTGAGCCTCCCCCGCACAGAAACGGCAGGGCGGCAAGCCCAGCGGCCGTGGGGACAAAAAAACAGGGCTGCCGCGGCAGCCCTGTCTCGCGATCTTCAGATGTCATTTGATGGCGTTCAGCAGCAATTTGCAGCGGCTGGCGGCCTCGGTCAAGTGGTCCTTGTCGATGCCGGCGGTGAGATAACTGCCGATGCCCACGGCGTAAGCGCCGCTTTCAAACCAGTGGCCGATATTGCTGTAGTCCACGCCGTCGGTGGGCATGAACTCCAAAAACGGCAGCGGCGCCTTGACCGCCTCGATAAAGTCAGGGTCGATGGACGAGCCCGGGAACAGTTTGATCAGATCGCTGCCCGCCAGATAGCTCTGGTAGGCCTCATTGGCGGTGGCGGCTCCCATGCTGCACAGCAGGTCCAGCCGCTTACAGGCCGCGCCTACCTCGGGCAGGATACAGGGGCTGGTGACAAAGTCGGCCCCGTTTTCGTAGGCGCTTTCCACCTGCTGCGCCGACAACACGGTGCCCGCGCCCACCAGCACATCGTTGCCGAACTCGTCGTTCAGTTCACGGATCAGGCGGGGGGCGTCTTTGACGGTAAAGGTGACTTCGATGGCGCCGATACCGGCCTCCGCCACCGCATGGGCCACCGCTTTCGCGGTGTCAAAGTCGTCAAAACGGATCAGGGCGACGCACTTGCCGCGCAGAGCGGCCATCGCCTCTTTTTTTGTCATCGATTTCATGCAGAGAGTTCCTCGCTTTCAGGCGGCCGGGACAGGTGAAACAGCAAAAGGGCCGCGCAATAGTCTAATGGCACTATTATACACCAAAAGGCGGCAAAGAAAAAGAAAATCTTTGTAAGAAATGTCTGAAATTTTAAAGAATAGCGAAAGGATCGACAAAAAGCGATAAAATTTGGGCATCGCTGCCCGCAGCGCCCTTGACGGGGGCGGTGCACTGCAAGATGCGGACCGGCCGCAAAGGCGGCAGGACGCTGCGCCCGCATCGTCGGCAAGGGCGGTTTTGGCCCGGCGGCAGGGCGCGGGCGAAGAGCGGGCCGCAAAGGGGAAAGGGCCCGCGGGAAAGGAGAACTTTATGACAAAGCTTACGGGACAAAAAGGAACAGCGCGGAAAAAGGCCTTTTTAAAACGCGCGGCAGGGAGAGCAGCACGATGAGGGCAGCGCAGCGGCGGGTGCTGGCCCGCATTGCGGCCGCTGTCCCGCCAGAGGCGCTCTGGGCCGTGGGCGGCAGCGCGCTGCTGGAGCGGCACGGCCTGGCACAGGGGGCGAACGATCTGGATCTGGTGACCGCGGAGGCGGATCTTGAGGTGCTTCGCCGTGTTTTGGGGGCGCTGGGGCAGGAACAGCCGCGTCCCCCAAAACCGCCTTTCATCAGCCGACGGATGACCGGCTTTGAGATCGAGGGAGAGGAATTGGATCTTATCGCGGGTTACGGCACCCGCTGCCCGGAGGGGGATCACTTTCTGGCATTTGACCGCGAGAGCGTGGCGCAGACGGTGGAACTGGAGGGCCAGCCGGTCCCTTTTATGGCGCTGGAGGATTGGCTGGTGCTGTACGGTCTGATGCCCTCGGCAAAGCGGCAGCTCAAATGCGCGGGCATCGCCCGCCGTTTGGCGCAAAGCGGCGTGGAACATCCGGCCCTGCTGGCCCGCGCGCTGCGGCAGCCTCTGCCGCAGGGGCTGCGGCTGCTCTGTGTCGCTCTGCTGGAGGGAACGGCGCGGGATGCGCAGCTGGAACGATGGCAGAGAGCGCTGGAAGCGGAGCTGAAGCGCTAAGGGCCGCCGCAAGAGAGCGGCGCAGCCGTGCGGCCCGGCCGCGGGAGAGATGCGGAGCGGGAGAGGGAGCCGGCGTTTCTCCCCGGCGTTTTTTATGCTGAAGCGGCAAAACAGTCCCAGAACAGCCGCTTGGCCCGTCTGCGGCTTTCCATTGCCCCGCAGAAGCGAGGGGGACACGGCCGCCGTGCGAGAGCCTTTTTTTCTTTTGGCCGGGTTTTGCGGCAGCGCTGGCGCGCGCAGCCTTTTTTTGCGCAGAGGAAATGGAAAAAACGTTTGACGCCCTCCCGCAGGGGAGGGCTTATGCGGTTGACAGGGGGCGGCGCGGCAGGACCGGCCGCTTACAGGCCGCGCCTGCCCCGGGCAGCATGCAAAGAGTGAAAAAATATAAGGATCGATCGGGGCCGCCAGCCCTCTTTTTTCTCTTCGGACCGTCTCGAAGAAAGAGGGGGACAGGGGGAGGACAGGAACCGGACCGCCGGATAGAGCCGGGATTGTTTCTCAAAGGCTGATTTGATAAAATGATGGAGTCAAACCGCCGGGGGACGGAACGCTGCGAAAAGCACAGCGGGCAGGCGGCAGGGCCGGAAAGATGGACGGCGGCTGCCGGGGCGGGAGAGAAAAAAGCTTGTGAGGGAGGATGGTGGATCGTCTTGAAAAAAGCAATTTTGCTGGGGGGCGTGTCCTCTTTCTTTTTTGCTTTTACCTTTGTACTTAACCGAAGCATGGAACTGGCGGGCGGAAGTCCGCTCTGGAGCGCTTCGCTGCGGTATCTGCTGCTGACGCCGATCCTGTTTTTGCTGCTGCTGCCTCGGGGCGGCTGGCGGCCGGTCCTGCGCTCGGTGCGGGAGGCGCCGGGGCAGTGGCTGCTCTGGAGCACAGTGGGTTTCGGCCTGTTTTATCTGCCGCTGACCCTGGCTTCATCCTTTGGAGAGTCCTGGTTTGTGGCAGCCTGCTGGGAGCTGACCATTCCGGCAGGGATCTTGCTGACGCCGCTGTTTGGCCGCAGGATACCGGTGCGGACGCTGCTGTGCGCTCTGCTGGTGGTAGCGGGCGTCTTTTTGCTGCAGGTGCGTCCCGGCGGCCCGGGGGAGGGGCTCTCCATCTGCGTGGCGCTGGTGGTAGCGGCGGCTTTTTCCTATCCGCTGGGCAACCGCAAAATGATGCAGCACTGTGGGGGCGGGCTGACCGCCCTGCAGCGGGTATTTGGCATGAGCCTTTGCAGCCTCCCGTTCTGGCTGGCAATTTCGGCCGTGGCGTGGGGTACGGCGGGCGCGCCCGGCGGGGGACAAGTGCTTCAGTCGCTGCTGGTCGCCGTTTTTTCCGGGATCATCGCCACCGTACTGTTTTTCAAGGCGACCGATCAGGTGCGGGAACAGCCCGCCATGCTGGCAGCGGTGGAGGCGACCCAGGCGGGAGAAGTGCTTTTCACTTTGCTGGGAGGGATTTTGCTGCTGGGGGACGCGCCGCCTTCGCCGCTGGGCTGGTTGGGGATCGCGCTGGTAGCGGTGGGGATCGCCGCTTCCAGCCTGGCTGCGGCGGCTGAGACAAAAAGATGAGGCAACGGGGAGCCGCCGCTTTATCGGCCGCCCCGGCAAGCGGGACAGGACGGATGCCGCAGAGATACTATTTGCTGTATCTGCTCGCTGCTTCGATCTTTCGCCGGGGCCTCGGTTGCTTTCCCCTCCATGGCCGACAAAAAGTGCTTGACTCTCCCCCGCGGGGGAGGGTTTATGCTGTTGACAGGAAAGGAGGCGCGGCCGGATGTATCGGATCGGAGCGTTTTCAAAGATCACCAGCCTGACGGTCAAGGCGCTGCGCTATTACGATGAACAGGGGCTGCTGCGGCCCTCGGCGCGGGATGAAAGCGGTTATCGGCTCTACAGCGAGGAGGACTATCAGACCGCGCGCCGCATCGCGCTGCTGCGCCGCTTCGGCTTTTCCATCGCCGAGCTGCGGGACGTGCTGCGCGGCAGCGGCAGCGACGACGAGCTGGCAGTCTATCTGCAGGAAAAGCGCTCCCTGCTGGAGCGGGAGGTGCGCAGAAAGCAGGCGCAGATCGACGCGCTGGAAAAGGCCCTCGCCTCTTTTTCACAGCAAAAGGGGGAGGATAAAGCGATGGAGCCGGAACAGAAGACCCTGCCCGCGCTGTGGGTGCTGAGCGCCCGCTTCTGCGGCGCTTACCCGGAGGTGGGCGCTCACATCGGGGCGCTGTACAAGGCGGCAAAGGGCAGCGCGTGCGGACCGCCTTTCAGCCTTTACTACGACGAGGAGTACCGGGAGGGGGACGCCGATATCGAACTCTGCCTGCCCGTGCGCGAGGGCACGCGCGGGGCGAAACGTCTGGCCGGGGCAAAGGCGCTCAGCCTGCTGCATATCGGCCCCTACGACAACCTGGGCCCGGCTTACAAGCGGCTGCTGGACACGGCCCGGGCGCAGGGGCTGAACTGTCTGTCCCCCTCGCGGGAGATCTATCACAAGGGGCCGGGCATGATCTTTAAGGGCAATGCCGACGCTTACCGCACCGAGATCGCGGTGCCGGTGCGGCCGGCGGAATAGGAGGCAGCACAGAATGGACGGAAAACGGGACTACAAAAAAGAATTTCCCGACCTGTACCACCCCAAACAGGCCCCGGCACTGGTGGAGGTGCCCCCCATGACCTTTATCATGGTGGACGGCAGGGGGGACCCAAATGAGGAGGGCGGCAGCTACCAGCAGGCGGTGGGGCTGCTGTATGGCCTGACTTTCACCATCAAGATGAGCAGGAAAAGCGGCAGCGCGCCCGAGGGCTATTTTGAGTATGTGGTGCCGCCGCTGGAGGGGCTGTGGTGGAGCGAGGACGCCCTCTGGCAGGGGGAGAGCGCGCCCGACAAATCGCGCTTTTGCTGGACCTCCATGATCCGCCAGCCGGAATTCGTCACCCCGGAAGTGTTCTGCTGGGCAAAGGAGGCTCTGGCAAAAAAGAAGCCGGAGCTGGACCTCTCCCCCGCGCGGCTGGAGACCTTTTGCGAGGGCCTCTGCGTACAGGCGATGCACGTGGGCCCCTACGACACGGAGCCCGCCACGCTGGCGCGGATGCAGCAGTTCGTCCGGGACAGCGGCTGCCGCGAGGATCTTGAAAACGGCCGCCGTCACCACGAGCTGTATCTGGGCGACCCGCGGCGCACCGCGCCCGAGCGGCTGCGCACCGTGCTGCGCCACCCGGTGGCCCGCGGGGCCGACGGGTAAAAGAAAAGACGCCTCTGCCCCCTGAGAGGGCGCATGCCGGGGCAGGGGGCCCGGGCCGGGACTGCAGATGTCCTGTAAACAAACGGCGGCGGGCCGTGCGCTGGAATGCGCGGTGCGCCGCCGTTTTCCTTTTTCCGGCGCGGGGCTTCAAGAATTTCAAAACGCATTTTTTCGCCGGGCCAAGACAGACAGTGCGGGCGGCGTCCCCTGTTTTAGGCCCTGAAGCGCACTTTAGGGCAACCGCCGGCGTGGGAAAGCTTTGAAAAAGATGCGCGGCCGTCTTTGCGGCGCGCAAAGGAATGGCACACCGGGCACGGATATGTTATACTAAAAAAGTAAGAGCCGGGCGGCGAGCCCCCGGCCGGAAAGGAAGCCGAAAGATGCGAGTAAAAAAGGATCTCGACCGCCGCAGGCTGGTCGCCGCGGCGATGGGGCAGGAGCCCTGTGACCTGACCGTAAAAAATGTGCGTTTTGTCAACGTCATCACCGGCGAGATCTACCCCGCCGAGGTGGATGTGCTGGACGGCGTGGTGGTGCGGGTGCGTGAAAAGGGCAGACAGGCGGAACAGGAGAGCCGCGCCGTCTACGACGGCGGCGGGCGGTATCTGGCCCCGGGCTGCATCGATATCCACATGCACATCGAGAGCACCATGATGACGCCGGAAAATTTCGGCAGGGCCGCGGTCCTCTGCGGCACCACCAGCGTCTTTGTGGACCCGCATGAGATCGCCAATGTGCTGGGCGTGGACGGGGTGCGCTTTATGATCGAAAACGCCAAGGCTTCGCCGGTGCGCCAGTTCAACCTGGCCCCGTCCTGCCTGCCGTCGGTGCCCGGCGCAGAGGGCAACGGGGCAACTTTCGGCCCGCAGGAGATCGCCCAGTTGCTGGAGACCGACGGCGTTTTCGGCGTGGCGGAACTGATGGATTTTTACAATGTGACCCACGGCTCTGAAAAGATGCGCGGCATTGCGGGCGAGGGCCTGGCGCGGGATATGCTCATCCAGGGCCACGCGCCCAAACTGGAGGGCGGCGCCATTGCCGCCTACGCGCTGGCTGGCCCCAGCGACAACCACAGCATCCGAGACAGCTGGGAGGTGGTGGAGAACCTGCACGCCGGGCTCTATGTGGACCTGCAGGAAAACTCGCTGGGGGCCAGCACCATGCCCCAGCTGGTGGAGGGGCTGAAAGGCATGCGGTATACCGACCACGTCTGCCTGTGCAACGACGACGTCCACGCAAAAGACCTGCTGGAGACCGGCCATGTGAACCGGCTGATCAAGTCGGTGCTGCGCCAGGGCGTGCACCCTATGGACGCGCTGCGCTGGTCCACCTACAATTCGGCCCGCAGCGCCCGCATCGACGATCTGGGGGCGCTCGCGCCGGGCTATGTTGCCGACATGCAGCTGCTGGACGAGCTGGACGGCCGCGACCCCTATGCGGTCTTTTTCGAGGGCGCACTGGTGGCCGAGGGCGGCAGGCTGGTGAACGAAACGCCCGCGCAGCCCATCCCCGCCGCGGTGCGCGGCGGTACGGTGCGCATCGCGGGCCTCACGGGCCCCGAGTCGCTGGCTCTGCGCGCGCCCGGGGGCGCGGGCGATACCGTCAAGGTGGCGGTGCTGGACTACGACACCCCCACTGCCCGCAGCGACCTGTTCTATGAGGTGCTGCCGGTAAAGGACGGGCTGGTGGACCTCTCCGGCCGGGAGGACCTCTGCTTTATCGCAGTGTGGAACCGGCATGGCTCGGGCGAGGGCACGGTGTCGGTGGCCCGTCACCTCTATCTGCGCGATGGCGCGATGGCCACCACCGTCAGCCATGACTGCCAC
The DNA here is from genome assembly GCF_014287275.1 of Anaerofilum hominis. Classification (GTDB taxonomy): domain Bacteria; phylum Bacillota; class Clostridia; order Oscillospirales; family Ruminococcaceae; genus Pygmaiobacter; species Pygmaiobacter hominis. Next base: position 696,280 of record NZ_JACONZ010000001.1, on the reverse strand, counting down.
AACCTGACCCTGTGCTACCGGCGGCCGGAGGACGGCTATGCCGCGGCGCAGGCGCTTGCCCGCTGCGGGGGCGGTTTTTGCACGGTGCAGGACGGCCGGGTCACCGGCCTGCTGGAACTGCCGGTGGCGGGCCTGATGAGCGAACTGCCCTGCCGGGAACTGGTGCCCGCCATCGCCCGGCAGGAGCAGGCCACCGACGCGATCTTTGAGCGCCCGGGCCGCATGATGAAGCTGTCGCTGGTCTCGCTGGCCTGTACCCAAAACGCGGTCATCACCGACAAGGGGCTGTTCGACGGCAGGACGCAGCGGTTCTACGAGCAATTCCCGAAAGACTGAGCCGGGGCGGCGGCTGCCGCGGATCAACAAACGACGAAAAAAACAGCGCTGGGCGACCGGCGCTGTTTTCAGGTGAAAAGATGGAGATGGAAAAAAAGACCTTTGAGATCGGGGGCATACCCGCGCTGCTCTGGGGCCCGGGCGCGGAACGGCTGATCCTGGCCGTGCACGGCAGCCATTCGCACAAGGCGGACGTGCCTGTCCGGCTGCTGGCCGAATGCGCGGTGCCAAGAGGGTATCAGGTGCTCAGCTTTGACCTGCCGCAGCATGGAGAGCGGGCGCAGGGCCCTGCGCCTTTCGAGCAGCGGGTCTGTGTAGAAGAGCTTGCCGCCGTGGTGCGGTATGCCGGGAAGCGCTGGCTGCGGCTCAGCCTGTTCGGCAACAGCCTGGGGGCCTGGTTCAGCCTGGCGGCCTGCCGGGACGAACCGCTGGAACAGGCGCTCTTCCTCTCCCCGGTGGTGGATATGCGGCGGCTTATCGAGAACATGATGGCCTGGGCCGGCGTGACGCCTCAGCGGCTGCGGGCGGAAAGAAAGATCCCCACCGGGTTTGGCGAGACCCTTTGCTGGGACGAGTATTGCTATGCGTGCCGGCATCCCGCCGGGCCCTGGCGGGTCCCCACCGCCATCCTGTACGGCGGCAAGGACGATCTCTGCGAGCAGGAGGTGGTGCAGGCTTTTGCGCAGCGGTTCGGCTGCGCGCTCACGACTGTGCCCTGGGCGCCGCATTACTTTCACACGCCGCAGGAACTGGACGCTCTGCGGGGGTGGTTTGCAGAAAAGCTCTGAGCGCCGTCGCCCGGGTGGGAAAGCGGCGCGGGGACGGGTTGGAGGGCGGGATTATTTCGCGGTGTCCCTCCCGCACGGCCAAAGCAGCGCGGCGCTGTCCTCCTGATGCGCCCGGGCCCCCGCTGTGGTCCCGGGGCGGGGGGCTCGGGTCCCGCGAGGATAAAAATGAAAAAGGTCCCCGGCAATACCGCTGCCGGGGACCTTTTTGCCGCTGTGGTTTTTTCAAGAGCGTATTTTCAGGGAAAGGAACGGTCGCCCGGCAGCCTGCGCAGGGGATGGGGACATCGTCGCGCCCACTGCTGCAGGCGCCGGCCTGCACTGCGCTCTTTGGAGAAGCCCGGGTGGAGGCGCGTTGCGCGGGCTCTACCGAGAGCAGGCGGCGGGGGAAAAGATCACGCAATGACGCATATCAGAGTTTCTGCAGATGCGAGCGATTTGGAATATTGGGGTCCATCACTTTGCCGAATTCTGTTATGAAAGCGACAAAAGCGCTGATCTCCTCCGCCGAGAGATCGTCCAAAAGGGGGAAAATGGAGGCCCATTCTTCTTTGATGAGTTGGATGCGTTTCAAATAGAACTCTTTTCCCGCGGGAGAAAGCTTGAGGATAATGCTTTTCCGGTTGTCCTTTATCCGATAGCGGTCGATCAGGCCATGGCTTTCCAGCGTCTTTACATATTTTGAAAAGTTGCTTGCAGGGATCCCCAATTTGTCGGCCAGGGCGGCCATATTGTAAAACTGGTCCTCAAATTCATAAATGCATTCCAGGGTCTGCCATTCCTGCGCAGAAAGAGGAATAGCCGCGCCGTCGGTCCGCTTTTCGGGCTGAAAGTGAGAGTAGAGATTTGCATAGCGGATCAAAGCCCGGACAACTTCGCGGTAAGGCCCCATCCAATGAAGCGGCACATCCATCACCTTCTCAACCAGAGTATCCAGATCAGCCGAACGGCTTTGGCACCATTATAGCAGAAAACAGGCCCGGAGGAAATGAAAAATAAAAACCGCAAAAAAGAAACGCGGCTTTTATTCCTGAGTCGGAGACGGCAGCGCCGGATGACGGGACGCGGCGGGGCTGCAGCTTCACAGCGGGCAGGGCCGCAAAGGGATACAGCGCAGCGGCCGTCGCATGATGCCTGTTTGACCGCAGGGAGAGCGTTTTTGATACAAAAGCAGGCCGCGCGCGCCCTTACCACTTGGGGCGGATGTAGCGCTTTTCCTCCTCGGGCAGGTCCAGGCCGATGGTGCCGCCGGGGTTCATGATGCCGTGGGGGTCGAAGTGCGCTTTCAGCGCGCGCAGCACATCCATCTGGTTGGTGCCCAGATACCCCTCCAGCCAGGGGGCGAACAGCTTGCCCACCCCGTGATGGTGCGAGATGGCCGCGCCGCTTTTCTGGATGTGATCCAGGATGCCGCGGTGGTACTCTGTAAATTCCTCCAGCTCGGTCATGCGGGCGATGAAGATGAAGTAGAGGTTCGCGCCCTGGGGATAGGCGTGGCTCATATGGGTCATACAGATGGTGTCCGGGCGGCTCTTGCAGTAGCCGCGCACTGTCTGGTATACCTGCTGCATATTGCTCCAGTTCACCGTGCACTCCAAAGTGTCGGTCATGATGCCGAAATCCTGCATCGTGTCCCGCAGATAGGGGTCGTTGAAGCGGCCGTGCTCCCAGCCGGTGGTGGGGATGCCGGTCAGATACATGGCCCCGTGGCGGCGGCAGATGCGCTTGACGTTTTTGACGACGTTTTTGCAGAAGCCGCGCTCGCCGTCGGTGAAGCCCAAAAACAGGCAGCGGTTGCCCTCGGTGAAGCCCCGCATCCGCAGCAGGCTGTTCAGCGGCGTCTCTTCGATGCCGTACAGCTTCATCATGATCTCGGTCTCCTCGCAGTCCGACAGCCGGAACACCGAGGGGTAGCCGAACTGCCCCTGCATTATTTCCCGCGCCGCGGCCTGGGCGTCGGCCCAGCTCTTGAACATGAAGCTGAATTTGAGATGGTTTTCAGCGGTGAGGTGAAAGACCTTCAAAGTCACGGCGGTGAGCACACCGAAAGCGCCCTCGCTGCCCATCATGATCTGGTTGATGGAGGGGCCGGTCGCCCGGGCGGGATAGGCGTCGGTCTTGATGGCGCCCACCGGGGTGGCATACTCCTGCCCCAGCACAAGGTCCTCGATCTTGCCGTAGTAGGTGCTGTTCTGCCCCGCGCCGCGGGTGACCACCCAGCCGCCCACACAGCTGTACTCAAAGCTCTGGGGAAAATGGCCGCAGGTGTAAGCCCGGTGCGCGCCCAGCCGCGTCTGGGCGTGGTTCAGGACCTCTTCCAGCTGCGGGCCGCTCATGCCCGCTTCCACGGTGATGGTCTGGTCGGTCTCGTTGAACTCCAGCACCTTGTTAAAGTGCCTGCGCATGTCCAGCGTGACGCCGCCTTTCATGGCCTCCACGCCCCGCGTGACGCTGGAACCGCCCCCGTAGACGTACACGGGGATGCGCTGCCCGTCACAGTAGGTGACGATCTGCTGGATCTGGTCTTTGTTTTCCGGGTAGAGCACCGCGCCGGGCACATTTTCCACGATCCCCTTGCGCAGCCGCAGAAGATCGTACATCGTCTTGCCGTAGGCCACCGAAAGGCGGCTGTAATCGTCGGTTTTGACGTTGTCCGCGCCCACGATGTCGGCGAAATGTGCCAGCTGCTCTTCCGACAGGCCGGTGGGCAGGTCGAACTGTACCTGTTCCAGCCCCAGCTCCCGGTGCTGGCTGAAGTCCTCGTCGGTCAGATGAAAGGTTTCCTTGATCATCTTGTACAGCGTTTCCTTGGGCACCTTGTTGAACTCCGGGTCGCCCCATTTCAGGATGCTGCGGTAGCTGCCCGCGGGCGGCTTTTCGGTGTACCATTGCGGTGAAAACCCCTTGTACGGCTTGCTGCTCATCTTGTTTCCTCCTCCGATGCCTGTTCATAGCTGCCGGTGTCCGCCGTGGCCACAAGGGCCACCCCGGTGCCCAGCAGATCGTCGATCAGAACGTCCCCGCGGCGCGCGGGCCAGGTCAATTTAAAGCTGTTGATCTCAGTCATGGCCCGCATCAGGGCGCCCTTGGGCAGTTCTCCCGCTGTTTTCACCGGCAGCACCGGGCACATGGGCAGGGTGGTGGCCACGGTGGTGGTCAGGCTCCGGGTGGGTGCGGTGACCTCCCGCTCGCCGAACGCCACCCCGCGCGGGCAGCCCGCGCCGGTCACGGTGACCGCACCGTCCCGCTGCGTCACGGTCAGATCGCAGCCGTTGGGGCACACGATACAGGTGAAAAACGCGCTTTCTTCGCTCATCGCTCTGCGCCTCCTTTTCTGCTTGGGGCTGGGGCTTTCACAGCGGCGCTGCCGCCGGGCCGTTTTGCGCTTTCTCCGCCGCGTCCTCCAGCCGAAAAACGACCGGGCCGCTGCCGCCGGGCCGCAGGGAGACCCGCTCCATCTCCGGCGGGCGCAGGCGGCGGTAGCTTTTTTGCAGCAGCACCGCGCCGCCCTGGCTGACAACCAGCCGGGTCGGGCCGCGAGTCTCGGCCACCCGGAAGTAACAGGCCGCCGGCTCGTTGCCGGGCCTCAGCCTCTGCGGCAGCACCGAGACGAACTCGCGGCCGTATTCCACCGGCAGGGCCGGGGCCGGCGCCGCCTCTTTGCCCAGCGCGCGCAGCGCGGCGCAGCGGCCCGCTGTGGCCGCCCCCTCGCTGACATAGTCCACCAGGTCGTGTACCTGCACGGCGTTGCCGCAGCAGAAAACGCCGGGACAGTCCGTCTCAAAGCGGGCGTCCACCGCCGGCCCCTTGGTGTGGGGGTCCAGCGGGATGCCCAGAGATTCCGCCAGCTCGTTTTCCGGGATCAGGCCCACTGAGAGGATCAGGGCGTCGCAGGGGACCAGCCGCTCCGAGCCGGGCACCGGCTTCATGCGCTCATCCACCCGGGCCGTCTCTACGGCCTCCACCCGGCCCTCGCCCAGCACGCGGGTGACGGTATGCGAGAGATGCAGCGGAATGCCGAAGTCGGTGAGGCATTGCCGGATATTGCGCGACAGGCCGCTGGGCTCCGGCTTTGCCTCGTAGACGCCCTCCACCTCCGCGCCCTCCAGCGTCAGGCGGCGGGCCATGATCAGCCCGATGTCCCCGCTGCCCAGGATGACGCAGCGCCGGGTGGGCAGCACCCCCTGCAGGTTGACCAGATGCTGGGCGGTGCCCGCGGTGTAGACCCCGGCGGGTTTGTCGCCGTGGACAAAGATCTGCCGGGCGGTGCGCTCGCGGCAGCCGGTGGCAAGCACCAGCGCCCCGGCTTCCAGCCGGTGCAGGCCGCCGCGGCTGGTATAGGTGACGGCAAAGCCGCCGCCGCTTTTTTCAAGAGAGGTGACAAAGCTGCGCAGCCGCACCGCAATGTTCCGGCCGCCCAGCAGGCGGATGTAGTTGTCGGCGTATTCCGGCCCGGTGAGACGCTCGCCGAAGCGCAGCAGCCCAAAGCCGTCGTGGATGCACTGCTTCAGGATGCCGCCGAGGCGGGCTTCCCGCTCCAGCAGGCAGACGCAGGCGCCCTGCTCCTCGGCGGCCAGGGCCGCCGCCAGGCCCGCCGGGCCTCCGCCCAGCACCAGCACGTCAAACCGTTCCATCCCGCTCGCCTCCCTTGGTTGGGCCAAAACCGATCTCGCTGCCCTCGCCGCTTCTGCGCACCTGCCACAGGGGGATGCCCTGCTCCTGTGCGATCAGCTGGGCTACCGCCGGGCTGCAGAAGCCGCCCTGGCAGCGTCCCATGCCGGCCCGCACCCGGCGTTTGACCCCGTCGATGCTGTTCGCGGGCACCGGCCGGCGCAGCGCGGCCAGGATCTCGCCCCGGGTGATGCCCTCGCAGCGGCAGACGACCTCGCCGAAGTCCGGGTCGCTCTCGATCAGCGCCTCCCGCGCCTCGGCCGTCATTTCGGACGGACGGGGGATGGCTGTGCGGTGGGGGTCAAAATGGGGGTTAAGCCCCACCGGCCCCCTGTCTGAGAGCGCCTTTACCGCAAAAGCCGCGATATCTTTTGCGATCGCGGGCGCAGCGGTGAGCCCGGGGCTCTGGATGCCGGCGGCGTACAGCAGGTTGCGCACCCGGGGGCTGGGACCCACGATGAAGTCCTCCTCATAGGTCGCCGCGCGGATGCCGGAAAAATAAGTGATCACGTCCCGCTCCGACAGGTGGGGGGCCACTTTGCTGTGCTTTTCAAAAGAGGCGTCGATCTGCGGCTGATGGGTGGAGTTGTCCTCCCGCTGGCGTACCTCCACCGCCGTGGGCCCCACCAGGATATTGCCGTCTATCGTGCGCACGATGCCGCCGCCCTTGGTGTGCTGCCGCACGTCCGCAAACGGGGCCTTTGCCAGCACGCTGGCGGTGAGGTAACCCGCTTTTTTGTCCAGGATGCTGCTGGTGCCCTTGCGGGGATGGATGGTGAAAAACTCGTCCCCGGCCAGGGCGGCGATGCGGTCCGCCCACACCCCGGCGGCATCCACCACCAGCCGGGGACGGACGGTGCCGCGGTTGGTGTGCAGCGCCGTGACCCGGTCCCCCTGACGCTCGATGCCGGTGACGGCGGTCAGCAGAGAGACGCGCGCCCCGTTCTGTACCGCGTTTTCCGCCAGGGCCACGGTCAGCCCGTAGGGGCACAGAATGCCGGAAGAGGCGGTATAAACGGCGCCTTTGGCCCAGGGAGCGACCTCGGGCTGAAGCCGCAGCAGTTCCCTGCGGGACACATAGCGCACGCCGGGGATAGGGCCCCTGCGGGCGCGCAGGTAAAAGGCCGGCACCAGCAGCCGTTCCCATGCTGCGGAAAAGATGATATAGCTGCCGTTGCGCACAAAGGGGATCTCCAGCTCAGCGGCCAGCTGGTCGAACATGGCGTTGCCGGCAATGCCGTAGCGGTGCTTGAGGGTGCCGGCCCGAAGGTCGATGCCGGGGTGGATCATGCCGTCGTTGCGGCTGGATGCCCCCATGGCGATATCGGACTCTTTTTCCAGCAGCAGCACGTCCAGATCATAGCGGCACAGTTCGCGCGCGATGGCGCAGCCGATGACGCCGCCGCCGATCACCGCCACATCGGGGCGCGCGCCCTCCAGCGCGCTGTCCCGCAGGCGCGGTGATTGGGGCTCAACAGGGGGCAGGCCGGGCAGGTCCAGATGGTTGACCACATGGGGATAGCGCCCCCGGTGGGCGGCGGCAACGCTGCCCGCCCGCACCACATCGGCCCAGGCGGGCAGCGTGCCCTCCAGCAAAAGGCTGCCGTTCAGCTCGCCCACCGCCACGCCGCCGAGGCCGGCCCGGCGCAGGGCGCGGCCCACCCGGGCAAGATCTGTTTGCGACAATGCGCTCCCCCTCCTTTTTAAGCACGGACAGAAAAGTGGTACGGTTGTCCGGACATCTTGACGTCATTGTAACTTTTCTTTACAATAAAGTCAACAGGATGAAAGAGACGGTTTTGTAAATTTTCTGCGAAAAGAGGCCCTTGCCATGGTTGACAAAAAAAGCCCGGTCCCGCTGTATGTCCAGCTGCGCAGCACCCTGCGCGAGGCCATCGACGCGGGGGAGTATCCCGCGGGCAGCCAGCTGCCAACCGAGTTTGAGCTGGCCCGCCGCTACGGTCTGGGCCGCGCCACGGTGCGCAGCGCGCTGGACCTGCTGCTGCGCGACGGCGTCATCGAAAAACGGCACGGCGTGGGCACTTTTGTGCGCCGTCCCCGGCGGGAATTCAGCTTTGAGCCGCTGATCTCGCTGACTTCGTTTTTGCGGGGGATGGGGGTGCCCACCGAGAACCGGCTGCTGAAAAACCGCTGGCTGCGGGCGGAGGCTTCCCTTGCGGCAAAGGCACGGGTGCCCGAGGGCGCGCGGCTGGGGGGCGTGCTGCGGCTGCGGTACGCCCTGGGCGAGCCGATCGCGCTGGAGCAGAGCTATTTTGCCGAGGATATTTACCGGCATCTGCGCGCGCTGCCGCTGGAGGGGTCGCTCTCGCAGCTGCTGCTGCGCGACCTGGCGGTGGATATCCAGCGCATCGAGCAGACCATCCTCCGGCGGGAGCCCACGGCGGACGAGCGGCGGGCCCTGGCCCTGACAGAGGAACAGCAGGTGATGGAGCTGACGCGCTGGCTTTACCGGCAGGGGGAGGACACTCCCTTTTACTATATCGAGTTCATCGTCACAGCGGGGGTTTACGAGGATATCGCCGCGACCGGGGAGGGCTTGAGATGATGCTGCTGTCCGTCGCCGCGGCGGTCTATCTGGCCCAGCTTTCGCTGCTGCTCTGGGTCGCCTATTCGGAAAAGCAGTTCCACCACTATACGGCCGCCAAAGCGGCGACCAGCGCCGGGTTCCTGCTGCTGGCGCTGCTGGCCTGGCTGACCGGCTCCCGCTCGCTGGGGCCGCGTTTCTGGCTGCTTTTTGGCGCAATGGTGCTCTGTGCGGCCGGAGACGTGCTGCTGGGGCTTGCCAATAACGGCAGAGGGGTCCACTCAAAAACATTTTTGAAAGGGCTGGTCGCTTTTGGGCTGGCCCATGTGGTGTTTTGTCTTTTTTACGCGGCCTTGACGCCGCCGGGCTGGTACGATCTGCTGCTGCCCCTGGCGCTGCTGGCCGTCACGGCGGCGCTGTCAAAGCGGGGGCTGCTGCGGCTGAAAAAGCTCAAGCGCCCGGCTTTTTGCTATTGTTTCCTGGTGGGGCTGATGTGCAGCATGGCGGTCAGTTCGGTGGCGGTGGCGGGCCTCCGCGGCCCGGGCAACCTGTTCGCGGCCGCGGGCAGCGTTTTGTTTTTGCTGTCCGACAGCATCATTATTTTTCTTTACTTTTATATCCGGCAAAACCGCTGGATGCGGTTTGCCAACCTGACGGCCTATTATCTTGGCCTGCTGCTGCTGGCGCTGTCGGCGGCGTTTTAAAGGCGCTGCCCGCGGCGATGATAATAAAAAGCCCCGCCGCGGCCCGGGTGTCTGGCTGCCGTCCCATCCCGGCCGCAGGGCCGGGGCTTTAAAGGAGGAAAAGCTCATGTCTGAATCCGCCGTGATCCTGGCGGCCCAGCGCCGCTATTTCAACTCGGGGGCAACGCTGCCGCCCGCGGCCCGGCGGGCGGCCCTGAGACGCCTGCTGGACGCCGTCACCGAAAGGGAGGACGAGATACTGAACGCCCTGTCTGAAGATCTGGGCAAGGCCAGGATGGAGGGCTATCTCACCGAGGTGGGCATCGTGAAAAGCGAGCTGCGCGCCATGCTGCGTCATCTTGACCGCTGGGCGCGGCCGCGCCGGGTGGGCACGCCGCTGGCGCATTTTCCCTCCCGCAGCGTCGTCTGGCCCGAACCTTACGGCGTGGTGCTGGTGCAAAGCCCCTGGAACTATCCGTTTCAGCTCTGTCTTGCACCGGTGGCGGGGGCCCTGGCTGCCGGGAACTGCGTGATGATCAAGCCGGGCAGCGCTGCCCCGGCCACCGCTGCAGTGATCGCAGAGCTGATCGCCGCCGCCTTTCCGTCCCAGTATGTGCATGTGCTGCGCCCGGGCGGCGACAGCCATGAGGAGATCCTGGCCGAGCACTACGACTATATCCTGTTCACCGGCTCGCAGCGGGTGGGCAGCATCGTGATGACGGCGGCGGCAAAGCACCTGACCCCCGTGACGCTGGAGCTGGGCGGGAAAAGCCCCTGCATCGTGGACGAGACGGCGGACCTGAAGCTGGCGGCAAAGCGCATCGCTTTCGGCAAATTCCTCAACGCGGGCCAGACCTGCGTGGCGCCCGACCATCTGCTGGTACAGCGCAGCGTCAAGGCCCCGCTGTTGGAGGAACTGAAAAGCGCGGTGGCGGAACTCTACGGCCCCGACCCCCTGCAGAGCCCCGATCTGCCCCGCATCGTGAACGAGCACCATTTCAAGCGCCTGTTGGGCCTGCTGGAGGGGCAGCAGGTGGTGATCGGCGGCCAGTGGGACGCAGAGAACCGCAGGATCGCCCCGACCGTGCTGGACAATGTGAAAGAAGATGCCGCGGTGATGGGGGAAGAGATCTTTGGCCCCATCCTGCCGGTGTTGACCTTTGAAACGCTGGACGAGGTGGTGGAGCGTCAGCACGCGCTGCCAAAGCCGCTGGCGCTTTATCTGTTCACCCGCAGCAGGGCTGCGGAGCGCAGGATCATAGAGAACGTCAGCTACGGCGGGGGCTGCGTGAACGACACCATCGTGCATCTGGCGAACGATCAGCTGCCTTTTGGCGGTGTGGGCGCGTCCGGCATGGGCAGTTATCACGGCAAAGCCAGCTTCGACACGTTCACCCACTATAAGGGCGTGCTGAAAAAGTCGAACCTGCTGGATATCCCGCTGCGCTACGCCCCTTACACCGAGCGGGCGTTCCGGCTGGCAAAAAAAATCATGAGATAAAGCGGCGCTTCGGCTTTCGTACCACAGAGAAAAACAAAAAAAGGCGGCGGGTGGCCGGTCGCGGCGGGCCGCGCAGGCCTAAGATCAGGACTTACAAGGCGGGCGGGGCACTTTTGCCCGCAGGCCCCATCCGATCGCAAAAAACAGGGACAAAACGCATGTGACGCGCTTTGTCCCTATTTTTTATTGCTTTGCAATAAAAAATAGTTTATTTCGACTCGCCGCGGCCTGAGGACAGGCCGTATGGCTACTAAAAAATAGCCTGCGGCTATTTTTTATTGCTCCGCAATAAAAAAACATCTCATCTTAAATGGCCTCGCCCTCGCCGCTTGCGCGGCAACCGGGCGAATGGCCGAAAAAATAGCCGCTATGCGGCTATTTTTTATGCCGTGCGGTCCTCACCGCACAGGGCGATTTTCACGTTTTCGCCTCCGGCGCGGAAAGCGGCCGCAGACCGGGCGTTAAGAGAAAGCTGCCGGAGGCCTGCGCGCCCGGCCGCAGACCGGGGCGGGCGCGCTTTTCACCGCGCGGTTTCTCTCTGCCCTGTGGGGGGGCTGCCGGTAAAAGACCGGCTTGCCCGGTCAACGAACCGCATCCCGGCTTCCCCGCCAGCCACCGCCGGGCCTCACAGGGTGGCGTTGAACGCGGGGATCAGCGCGGCCCAGGTGTCCCGGCCCACCTTGCCGTCCACTTTCAAGCCCTTGCTGGCCTGGAACGAGCCGACGATCCGAACGGTGCTGGGGCCGTACTTGCCGTCCACCGTGAGCAGCGGACGGCCCTGGATGGCGTTGAGGTAACTCTGCACAAAGCGTACGGAATCACCGCTGGAACCGGCGCGCAGTACAACGCCGGGATAGGGGGTGACGACGTGCTCGGGGTTGCCGGACGTCAGTCTGCCGTGGACCTCGACGATCTTGTTCCAGGTATCGGAGCCCAGGATGCCGTCCGCAGAGAGGCCGAACTGCCGCTGGAACCGACGCACCGCGTCGGACATATTGGCGCCGTAGGCCCCGTCCACCGTCTGGCTGTTGATGCCTGTGTACGTTCGGGCGATCTCGTTGAGCCGCAGCTGCATGTGGCGCACATCCTCACTGCGTGCGCCGGGGCGCAGAGTGAGGCCGGGGTAAGTGTCCGCGCTGCCGCCGATGGTGGCGTTGTAGTCGGCCACCAGCGCGTTCCAGGTGTCCCGGCCCACCTTGCCGTCAGCGGACAGGCCGACAATGGCCTGGTATTGCCGGACGGTGCTGGCAGTGCCGGAGCCGTATCTGCCGTCCACCGTCAGGGAGGCAAGGGCTGGATATTTGACCCGCAGGGCGTCCAGATACTTCTGTACCCGGGCAACCTCGCTGCCGGAACTGCCGCTCTGCAGCACGCGCCCCGGATAGACGGGGCTGACGGCCGCATTGGGGGTATTAGCCATAAAAATATCTCCTTTCCGGCCCGGGCGGGGACGGAAAAGGGCACGCCCCGTCCGGCCTACCTCAGGGTATGCGGCGTGGGGGAAAAGGGTGTTCAGTCCACGCCGCTCTTGCGAGCGGCGACCCCCCAAAAACACCGGCAAAGCACGGCATACTTGTTTCAATCCAGCGGCGGGATCTGGAAGTGGTTGGGCGGCGCAAAGGTGCGGAATTCGCTGGGCGAAACGCCGACCTCGCGCGTGAACGCCTTGTAGAAGTTGCTGTAGTCCGGGTAACCGCAGCTGCGGCTGACCGTTTTCAGCGGCACGCCGCTGAGGATAAGGGACTGGGCGGTGATGATGCGGCACTCGATGACATAGCGGTAAAAAGATTTTCCCAGCTTTTGGCTGAAGAGGTGCTCCACCGTGGAGGGGCTCACGAAAAAATGCTCCGCCGTGCCCTGCAGGGTGATGGGGGAGGCGTAGTTTTCGTGGATATAGGTGACGAGCTTGTCCAGCAGTGGGCTTTTGTGCCCGTGGATGCCCGAAACGATGTTTTTATCCGAGATGGTGCGGTTGAGCTGTACCAGAAAATTGATACAGGCGTAATGGGCGCAGGCGGTCCGGCAAAGGGCCTCGCCCTGCATCTCGAACCAGATGGTTTGAAGATAATTTTCCAGCGTCTGGGCCAGCGCGGGGGTGGAGCAGCGCACCATATATTCCTCCCGCTCGCGGCACAGACGCATGGCATAGTCCATATCGGGGTCCAGCGCGACGATGTTTTTGAGAAAATCGTCGGAGAGCCAGAGCACGTACCGCTTGTATTGGTGGGCGTCCTGCTGAAAGATGGGGTGGTGCATCACCGTGGGCGGGATGAGCAGGATATCCCCGCGCTTGAGCTGGTAGCTGCGCGAGCCCACCACATAGCTCTGCAGGTCCCCCTCGCAGAACAGATAGAGCTCATAAAAAGGATGGGCATGGAATTCCACCGTGGGGGAGTCGGCGTCCAGGCAGTAGCGCAGCTCGATCTCTCGGGACTGCATCTCCTGTCCCGGGTTAAAACGCATGGGGCGGATGGAACGTTTCATGGGCGGCCTCCTGTTCTGGTGTAAAACATCCAAAAATTGCCATATACCAAATGCACAAAAAAAATAAAGAGTGATTATGGAATCTGTGGGTATCATACGACATATTTGCAATAAATGCAATATAGTATGAAAAATAAACCATAGAAATTGTAATTATTACATGCTAACATATAAAAAACTGATAAGAGATAGCACTTGAAAAATAGCTAGAAAAATAAAAGGAGGAGAAAATGGGAAAAAAGGTTTTTGCTTACAAAAGTAAAGAGATCACACAATACCCAGGGGCATATTCTTGGGAATATTTTTCTGAGGAAGAGTCTGCCTGTAAAGGCTTTAAGGCGATGATGAATCACTTTTATAATGAAGAATATATTGTTCCCTATGGTCTCCACGAAGATAATGAAGGCTTTTATGTTGTAAGTGGAAAGGGGAAGATGATCATTGGCAGCGAAGAATATGACTTGGCACCCGGAGTTGCCATGCTGGCACCGGCCCATGTTCCCCATGCGATCAAAAAAACTTCCTGCGAAGAGCTGGAAATTTTTTTATTCCACTTTCCCGTAATAGAAAAATAAGGCGAAAAGCAGGCTCGCGGAAGATAAGCCTTTTATAGGAGAAATAAGCTTTCGAATCAATAAGGAGCAAGGTAATGGACGAGAAAATTTTATTTCGAGCGGAAAAAATCAACAAATCCTTTGGCCCAACTCATGCGGTCGCTGATTTTTCTATAGAAATTTCTCCGGGTGAGGTGCGTGGACTTATTGGAGAAAATGGCTCCGGGAAAAGCACTTTTTCTGCAATTATAGCGGGATTACATAAGCCGGATTCAGGCAGGCTCTTTTTTCAAGGAAAAGAATATATGCCGTCCGATACCAGTATGGCAGCGCAGGCAGGAGCATCTTTGATCGTACAGGAGATAGGGACGATTGCGGGGATTTCTGTAGCTGCAAATATTTTTATTAATAAAGAGCGAAAATTTGCAAAACACGGAATGCTCAATTATGAAGAAATGAATCGTGAGGCCCGGAAGATTTTAGACAAAATAGGGGGAGAGCATATTGATCCTTCCGTGATAACTGGCAAACTGAATTTGGAGGATAGAAAACTGGTGGAGATCGCCAAAGCGATGTATTCACAACCGGCATTGCTGATTATAGATGAAACCTCCAATGCGTTAACAACTCATGGAAGAAATATTTTATACCAGAATATCGATGCTGTCAGGCAAGAAGGCGGTAGCGTTATTTTTATCACCCATGATTTGGACGAATTGATGTCCGTATGCGATAGCGTGACTATTATGCGGGACGGACATTATATCACCACTCTGCGAGGAGCAGAGATGGAACAGAAAAAAATGAAAGAGTTGATGGTGGGGCGTGAGATCAGTAATAACTTTTACCGCTCGGATATGGAGCCCAACTATCGCCGGGATCGGGTAGTGCTGGAAGCTACTGATTTGTGCAGTATAGAAGTAGGCAATGTAAGCTTTAAACTACATGAGGGAGAGATCCTGGGGATTGGAGGATTGGCCGAGAGCGGTATGCATGAGCTGGGACGGCTGCTATTCGGTCTTGAAAAAAAGGACTCGGGAGAAGTGGTTGTGGCAAAAAGCGGAGACCGTATCCATAATCCTCAAGATGCGATCCGAAACAGTGTTGGCTATATGTCAAAAAACAGAGATACAGAAGCTCTGTTGCTGAGATTCAGCATTAGTGACAATATTGCACTTCCCAGTTTGGACCGCATCAAAGAAAAGGGAATGATTTTCAAAAAAAATGAACACAAGTTGGCTGGACAATGGGCAGAAAACCTGTCTATCAAAATGCGAGGCCTGGATGATTTGTGTACAAAACTCAGCGGTGGAAATAAACAGAAGGTGGTTCTGGGTAAATGGCTGGGCAATGATTCTCACATCCTTATCATGGATTGTCCCACACGAGGCATTGACATCGGCGTGAAAGAGGCGATCTATCGCCTGATGGAAAATTTAAAGGCAGAAGGCAAGGCGATCGTGATGATCTCCGAGGAACTTCCAGAATTGATTGGAATGAGTGATACCATTCTGATCATGAAAGACGGTATGATAACCCGTACGATTGAGCGCGGTGAGGATGTCACTGAGCAAACGGTAATCCAATATATGATTTAGGGGGATGCCCAATGTCAAACAAGATACTGCAAGCAAAGAAGCCGGCTGGGCTCAGACACTATAAAGGATATTGGCTGACAAGACTTGTGGATTTTTTTCCTGTCCTGGGATTTTTGGCTATTATTGTGTTTTTTGGGTTAGCTACCGGGGGGAAAATGTTCACTTGGTTTAATATTAAGACAATTTGGAAGCAGTCTTTTCTTTATATTGTCGGTGGCTTGGGAGTGATATTTTGTTACGCTCAGGGAGTGCATGATTTTTCTCTGGCTTCCAATATCGCACTCAGCGCTATTTTGGGAACAAAGATCGGTGGAGATAACGCCTTTCTCACAGTATTGATAGCGCTGGGAGTGGGCACGGCAGTGGGCGCGGTTAACGGGTTCATTTATTCGCGCACAGGTGTGGGAGACTTTATTCTGACCTTATGCATGAATTTTTTGATCTCAGGCACGTTAATTACGCTCATGGGAAATGTAGCTTATCAGCCGGGCTCCAAAGGACTCATAGCTTTGAACAGCGGAATTTTTGAGGCGATCGTCATTTTTGCAGTTACACTTATCGTAACTTTCGTTTTTAACTTTACCAAATATGGCCGCTATTGCAAAGTTTTGAGCGCAGGACCGACGGCTGCTTCCCAGTGTGGAGTAAATGTAAAAGGCATGAAGTTCATGGCTTTTTTAGTGGCGGGATTTACTGCAGGGGTCATTGCTGTTTTATCTGTCATCCGTACGGGAACCGCGGGATCTGGCACAGGGGCAATGTTCCATTTTAACATTATGATTTGCATGATTTTAGGCGGCATGCCATTGAGCGGGGGAAGAGATGCAAAGATCATCAATGTTTTCTTTGGGGTGCTGGGATGCATGGCGCTGACGAATGGAATGGTTATGTTGGGATTGAGCAGCCGGGCACAGGACGTAGTAAAAGGGATCGTATTTATTGTTGTGGCCGTGGGAATGACCCGCTTGCGCGATAAGGCAAACGCAATATAGTGATGTCCTGAAGGAAGTGAACTTCCTTTTATAATTAAGCAAAATGGAGGAAATGAAGATGAAAAAATTATTGTGTTCAATTCTCGTGTTGTGTCTGTGCATGGGAATGGCAGCTTGCGGCGGAGGGGACGGGCAGGGAAGCGGAACGCCTGCCCAATCCGGCGCGGCAGCCGGCGGTTCTTCTGCTGTGCAGAGTAAGGAGCTAGAGGCATGGACGATGGGGTGCATTGATCCTGGAGCGTGGAATGCTGCCTACGGACCGGTTTACGATCAATTGGAAGCACTGGCGGACGCACTGAATTATAAGATCATTTATGCTACACGTGCCTCCGCGTCTACAGACGACACTCTGGCGGCAGTTCAAAATTTGATCGTTTCGGGTGCGGATGCGCTGGTTTTGGGAAATGATGTCCTTGGATGTTACATGCAGGTCGCAGATATTTGCGAAGAAGCGAAAGTCTATTGGACTATGTATTGGGCCGGCGTTTCAGAAGAGGACCGGGAAGCGCTCAACAATTATAAATACTATGTGAGCGCTACTTATGAAGATGAAGAATATGCCGGATACTGGCTGGGCAAGGCTGCCGGAGAGGCGGGCTGCAAGAACCTTTGTCTGATCGGGGCCCCGGATGGCCTGGACTTCACCATCCGCCGCAATAAGGGGCTGGACCGCGCCTGTGAAGAATATGGAATGACGATTTTGGCTCAAGAGCGTGATATTACTCTGACAGGTTCTGCCGCCGGCGGTATGGATATTGTGAATCGCTTTTTGGAAACTTATCCTCAGTGCGACGGTATTATCATTCAGGGAAGAACGCATTCATGTCTGGCGGGCGTAGTGAATGGGTTGTCCGATGCAGGAAAAACAGAAGATATTCCCATTTTTGCCATCGATTGCAACATTAACCAGACCGAATACTTTGCTAATAAACAGGAAGCAGGCGTTATTGGCGGCCATCATCTTGGCGGTATGTACAATACTATTTTGCTGACGAATATCATAAACGGGACTCCGCTGACGGATGAGAAGCCTTATCTGCTCAACCACTATGTGGAGCTGACCACAACGGAGCAGTGCGAGCAGTGGGCTCATCACGTATGGGATAACAATGCCTATACAGGAGAAGAAATTTTGCAGTACATCAAGGCGTATAACCCTCAGGCAACTTATGAAGATTTAGTAGCGCTCACGGAGAGCTATAGCCTGGAGGATATCATCGCACGTCACGGCTGAACAGGGAAAGTTCGCCGGCGGGACGGCAGAGGCCGATTCTGTAAAACACTCGTGATTTAAGATTCGGGGTATCCGCCAGCGATTCGTCGTTGGCGGATACCCACAAATTAGGGCGCTTTGCCGCCAGCTTGGGGGACAGATTGTGGAAAAAATCAAAAAGCACTTAATATCAGTGCTCATGTTTTTACTGATTCCAAGTGTGGTGTATGTGATCTTTTTATGTATGCGACCGGCTGCATTTGGAAAGATCTCCATGCTGTCAATGTTAATTACGCAGTCTTTCATCAATTCGATCATTGCGTGGGGCCTTACTTTTAGCATGACGGCAGGAAATTTGGATTTATCAATCGGGGCACAGATATCGGTGTCGACGATCGTAGGATGCCTTTTGTCCCAGCAATATGGAATGGTGGGGCTTGTGTTGGGCTGCCTGGGAACGTCGTTGCTGATCGGCGCGATTAAAGTGGCACTGATGAGAGTTATCAGGACTTCTTCGATGGTCATAAGCATTGCATATGCGCTTATCCTTGCATCCATTGGAGGAGTCATTGGCGGCAGCAAAGTTCTGGTTATCAGTAATGATTGTACCATCCTGGGGCGTGCGCCTTGGAATCTAATTATTTTTATAGTCATGGGGATCGCAATGTATTACCTGCACCGGTACAGCGTTTATGGGGCCAGGGCGCGAGCCGTTGGAGGCAACTCTGTTCTGGCAGAGTCCGCGGGGATTTCTACTCTTAATATCCAGAGCGTAGCGATTATGCTTGCGGCGGTCTACGGAGGAATAGCGGCATTGCTTTCGCTGAGTTATGGAACGGGAACATCGATAGAAAATGGACTGGACACCATAGGTACGGCCTTTCAAGCGATGCTGGGCGTATTTGTTGCCGGCTTTATTGCCAAACATGTAAACATTGTATTTGGTGTGTTTGCCGGGATATTGTCTTTGAATATTTTGCAGACGGGATTGGTTGCAATTAATTTGGACACCAACCTGAAGAATTCTGTGACCGGCTTGTTCCTTATTCTGCTGATGTCAGTTACTGAACTAAAGAATATGTCTGCCACCGAGAAACTGCGCAGGGAAGCAAGCAGGACTAACGCCTTAAAACGACAACAGGGCTGAAAAAGTGGACCTCATCGAACAATGAGGACCAGTGGAAAAGGGAGATGGAAAACAATGTATGTCATTAAGGGGAGAGTCATTGATGGAAACGGCGGCGCCCCTATAGAAAAAGGCGCCGTGGTCGTTGAGGGAGATAGAATCCTTGAGGTATGCGAGGAGAAAGCATTGCAAGTACCGCCAGATGCTCAGATATTGGAAGTTGCAGATGGAACAGTGATGCCGGGACTTATCGATCTACATACGCATATCGGGGGTGTGGGGAAACTGTTTACAATGTCCCCGCATGAAGCTACGGCACGGGCTTTGCCCAAACTGAAAGAGATTCTTTACTCCGGATTCACCACAATTCGGGAATGTGGAGGGATAGGGGTCCATATTCGATCTTGTCAGGAGGAGGGCGTTTTTGAAAGTCCGCGTATCAATTCAGCCGGAATGGGAGTATTTCAGACAGGCGGTCATGGGGACGCCTTGAATGGAATGATAATGCCCACGGGTATTCCTAAAAACTTATTGACGACATGGGGTCTGTGCGCAGATGGTGAGGCGGAGGTCAGGCAGCAATGCCGATATACTTTGAGCCAGGGCGCAGATTTTATCAAAATAGCGACGTCTTCCGGTGTCAATAGCCGATGCAAGACGGTGAACAAGGTGGAATTTTCTGATTCAGAAGTCAAAGCAGCGGTCGAGGAAGCAGAGCATTTTGGAACTTATGTTAGCTCCCACGCGGTCAGCAACGGAGGAATCAAGCTGGCCGCCCGCAATGGAGTACGCACGATCGAGCACGCCACCTTTTTAGACGAAGAGGCGGTGGAACTGATCGAGAAAGCGGGGGCCTATATTATACCCACTTTCGCTTTGGCAAAAGTGCAGTATGATATGCGGGACAGGCTGGACCCTCTGGTGGGAAAGAAGATTGCAGTTGCTTATGAAGCGCATTGCCGAACTTTTGAACTGGCATTCAAGGCAAACCTTAAAATAGGAGTTGGCACAGACTTTTTCCCGGGCCCTGATAATGCATTGGAGATGGAATTCCTGGCTGGTCTGGGAATGGATCCTATGGCAGTGATTCAGGCGGCGACAAAAACAGGGGCAGAGGTGCTGATGAGAAACGATATAGGTACGCTGGATAAAGGAAAGCTGGCGGATATCATTCTGGTTTCGGGCAATCCACTGAAAAACATGGGATTGCTTCGAAGGACGGAAAATGTCAAAGTAGTAATGCAGGGCGGGAAAATTGTCAAACAACTTTAAACTGGATATCTGCAACACGGACTTCATCTATCCGCTGGGGTCCTATCTGGATTCGCTGCTGCACCAGCTCAAGATCAGCGAAGAAGTCTACTCCAAGGTCTGCCGTCTCAACGCGCAGGAGCTGCTGGGCCTGTAAACCGGGCGCGGCAGGGGGCGCGGCACAGCGCGGCCCGCGCAGGGCCCGCCGCTGCGCCGGCGGACGGTAGAGCTGCCGTCCCCCGGCTGGCGGCCCCCTTTTGCGCCCGCGCGGCGGTCTGCCGCCCGTGTGTGAAAGGGGGCTGTTTTCTTCTGCGGGCGGGACGCCCGCCGGGAAAAGTGCGCACGGCAATCGGATGAGGAAGGATGTAAAAAGATGAACTTTATGGATGCGGAGTTCCTTCTCTCGGGGGAAGCGGCCCGGAGACTGTATGAACAGACCGCGGAGATGCCGATCTTTGATTACCACAACCATCTCGACCCGCAGGAGATCGTGGAAAACAAAAATTACAGCTCCGTCACCTCCATGTGGCTGGCGCGGGACCACTACAAATGGCGCATCCTGCGCGCGGCGGGCGTCCCGGAGCGCTATATCCGCGGGGAGGCGGACGACCGGGAAAAGTTCCGCGCCTTTGCCGCCGCCTGTGAAAAGGCCATCGGCAGCCCGGTCTACTACTGGACGAACCTGGAGCTGCGCAGGCTGTTCGGCGCAAAAGAGCCCTTGACCCCGCAGAGCGCCGACCGGCTGTACGACCTGTGCAACCGCAGGCTGCAGCAGGACGACCTGCGCCCGCGGGCGCTGCTGCGGCGCTTAAAGGTGCGGGTGCTGTGCACCACCGAGGCGCCCGACGCGGGGCTGGAATGGCACAAGGCCTTTGCGCGGCGGGCGGACGACGGCCTGCGCATCTCCCCGGGCTTCCGCCCCGACGGCGTGCTCCACATCGGCAAGCCCGGCTGGGCGGACAGCGTCAAAAAGCTGCTGGCCGCAGAGGGGGTGCAGGAGGACAGCCTGGACGGCCTGGAGGCGGCGCTCGCCTCGGCGCTGGACCGTTTCAAGGCGCTGGGCTGCTTTACCAGCGACCACGGCTTTGAGCGGTTTGCTTACCGGACCGCCAGCCGGGACGAGGCGCAGGCGGCATTTCAGCGCGCCCTGCGGGGGGAACCCCTCACGCGGGAGGCAGAGGACGGCTATGTCAGCTATCTGGCCGCCCGGCTTGCCGCCCTTTACCACAGCCGCGGCGTGGTGATGCAACTGCATCTCGGCGCGCTGCGGGACGCCAACACCCGGGGCTTTGCGCGCATGGGGGCGGACAGCGGTTATGACAGCGTGGGCCGGACGACCGACCCGTCTGCGCTGGCGGCCTTTTTGGACGATCTGGCGCAGCGGGACCAGCTGCCGGACGTGATCCTCTACTGCCTCAACCCCTGTGATTATCCCGTTTTGGCGACCGTCTGCGCCACTTTTGGCGGCGGGCGGCCCGGACGGGTGCAGCTGGGCGCCGCATGGTGGTTCAACGACACCGAGCGCGGCATCCGCGAGCAGCTGCAGTATCTGTTTGAAAACGGCATGTTCGCCTATACTCCGGGCATGCTGACCGACTCGCGCAGCATCGGGTCTTTTGTGCGCCACGAGTATTTCCGCCGCATTGTCTGCGACGAGGTGGGGGCCCTGCTGGACAGCGGCAGATACCACAGCTTCGACGCAGCGCGGGCCATGCTGGAGGATGTGTTTTACAACAATGCCCGGCGGCTTTTTATCGGGGAGAACGCGCCTTGAAAAGCGCCGGCGCCGGACAGGATATGTTCCGGGCCGCATTTTTCGCCGCGCGGGGCTTTTTGACTGCCGGAAGAGGGCGCGGGAGCGCGCTGCGGCAAAGCGCCGCGGCCTGATTTTAAAAAGACGACCTTTTGACGAACAGGAGGAGAGAAGATGAAACTCAGGGAGAATTGCAGATACGACCTGATGACGGTCACCAGCATGGGGGTGCGCATCACCCCGGCGGACCGCCAGCCGGTACACACCAGCAGGCTGTATTCCATGCAGGCCACCAGCGCCGAGAGCAATGTGCTGAACGTGTCCGCGTCGCTTGGGCTGCGCACCAAGGTGCTCACCCGGTTTGTGGCCGACAGCGCCGTGGCCGCCTTTATCAAGGGCGAGCTGCGGCGGCGCAACATCGAGTTTGAGGGCAAAGAGGTAGACCAGGGCGGCCCCTGGGGTTACCGGCACCAGTTCAATATTGCCGACAGCGGCTATGGCATGCGGGCGCCCCGCGTGCTCAACGACCGCGCAGGCGAGGTGGGGCGCGGCCTCAGTGCCGCGGATTTTGACCTGGACCGCCTTTTCGGCGAAGAGGGCTGCCGCATCCTGCATCTGTCCGGCCTGATCGCCGCCCTTTCAGAGGAGGCGACCCAGTGCTGCCTGGAGGTGGCGCGGGCCGCGAAGAAGCACGGCACCGTGCTCTCGTTTGACATGAACTACCGGGCCAGCTTCTGGAAGGGCCGGCAGGAAGAGCTGCGCCGCAGCTTTTCCGAGATCGCCTCGCTGGCCGATATCCTCATCGGCAACGAGGAGGATTTTCAGCTCGCCCTGGGCATCGAGGGGCCGCCCGCCGGCGGCAGCGGCATCCAGGACAAGATCGACGGCTTTAAGGGCATGATCGAACGGGTGCGCGCCGCCTACCCCAACGCCAGCGTCTTTGCCACCACCCTGCGCGAGGCGCTCAGCGCCAACAGCCATGAGTGGGGCGCGGTCATGCTGGCCGAGGGCGAATGGCATGTCGAGCCGCTGCGGGAGATCCCGGTGCTGGACCGCATCGGCGGCGGCGACGGATTTGTCAGCGGCATGCTCTACGCGATCCTGAAAGGCTGGGCGCCGGAAAAATGGATCCAGTTCGGCTGGGCGACCGGCGCGCTGGCGGCGACCGTGCTGGAAGATTACGGCACCCCCGCCGACGAGGCGCAGGTGTGGAGCATCTACAAGGGCAACGCCCGCGTCGTGAGATAGGCGAAAGGGGAGAGACGGATGGCACAAGCGGATATTGCAATGATCGGCATGGCGGTGATGGGGGAGAACCTGGCCCTGAACATGGAGGACAAGGGATTCTCGGTAGCTGTTTATGATATTGCGGAGGGCGTGGTGGACCGCTTTCTCGCAGGGCGCGGGGCGGGCAGACGCTTCATTGGTGCGCACAGCCTGCCGGAGCTGGTGGCCGCGCTGAAACGCCCGCGCAAGGTGATGATGATGATCCGCGCAGGCAGCCCTGTGGATGAGACCATCGACCGGCTTTTGCCCCTGCTGGAGCCGGGCGACATCATTATCGACGGCGGCAACAGCCATTTTGCCGACACCGCGCGCCGCACGGCGCTGGTGGAGAGCAAGGGCCTGCTGTATGTGGGCACCGGCGTTTCCGGCGGCGAGATGGGGGCCCTGCACGGTCCCTCGATGATGCCCGGCGGCTCCCCGGCCGCGTGGGAGCAGGTGCGGCCCATCTTTCACGCCATCTGCGCCAGCACCGACGGTTCCCCCTGCTGCGAGTGGGTGGGTTCCGGCGGGGCGGGCCACTTTGTGAAAATGGTCCACAACGGCATCGAGTACGGCGACATGCAGCTGATCTGCGAGAGCTACCAGCTGATGCGGGACCTGCTGGGGATGACCAACGAGGAGATGCACGAGGTGTTCCGGGAGTGGAACGAGGGCGAACTGAACAGTTACCTGATCGAGATCACCCGCGACATCCTGGCGTACCGGGAGGAGGACGGCGGGGCGCTGGTGGACCGGATCCTGGACACCGCGGGGCAGAAAGGGACCGGCAAGTGGGCCTCTATCGCCGCGCTGGACGAGGGGGTCGCCCTGACACTGATCGGCGAGGCGGTCTTTGCGCGCTGCCTGTCCGCGGCCAAGGAGGAGCGGGTGCGGGCGTCCGGCCTGCTGCGCGGCCCCGACGTGCGTTTTGAGGGGGACAGGGCGGCGCTGGTGCGGGATATCCGGGACGCGCTCTACGCTTCCAAGATCGTCTCTTATGCGCAGGGGTACGCCCTGATGCGCACGGCGGCCGCGACCTACGGCTGGGACCTCAACTTTGGTGAGATCGCCCTCATGTGGCGCGGCGGCTGCATCATCCGCAGCGTCTTTCTGGGGGACATCAAACGCGCGTTTGACGCCGACCCGCAGCTGACCAACCTGATGCTGGACGGCCATTTCCGCGAGGTGCTGCAGCAGGCGCAGGGAGGCTGGCGGCGGGTGTGCGCCCGCGCGATGGAGTGCGGCGTGCCGGTGCCGGCCATGAGCGCGGCGCTCAGCTATTACGACGGTTACCGCTGCGCGCGGCTGCCCGCCAACCTGCTTCAGGCGCAGCGCGACTATTTCGGCGCCCATACCTACGAGCGGCTGGACGCGCCGCGGGACAAGTTCTTTCACACCGACTGGACCGGTGAGGGCGGCGGCACGGCGTCCTCCACCTACAACGCATAGACGGAGGCGGGCATATGATCGATCAGGTATTGCTGGAAGAGCGGGAGGGCGCGATCACCGCCGAACGGATCGCCCGGGCGGTAGAGGCCTCCCTTGCCGACTGCCGGGACAAGCTGAACAGGGTGCTGCTGGTGGTGCCGGATTACACCCGCTTCCACTCGGGCGCGGGGCTGATCGCAAACCTCTATTACCACCTGCTGTCCGGCGCCTGCGAGGTGGATCTGCTGGAGGCGCTGGGCACCCATGTGCCCATGACGCGGGAGCAGTGCGCGGACATGTACGGGGATATCCCGTTTGAGCGGTTCATCCCCCACGACTGGCGCAGCGACGTGGTGCGCCTGGGCGAGGTGCCGGGCAGCTTTGTGCGCCAGGTGTCGGAGGGCATTATGGACCAGCCCATCCCGGTGGAGGTGAACAGGCACCTGCTGGATGGATACGACCTGATCCTTTCCATCGGCCAGGTGGTGCCCCACGAGGTGGTGGGCATGGCCAACTACAGCAAAAATATCCTGGTGGGCACGGGCGGCAGCGGCATGATCAACTCCTCCCACATGCTGGGGGCGTTCTACGGGCTGGAGCGGATGATGGGCCGGGACAGGACCCCGGTGCGCCAGGTGTTCGACTATGCGCAGCAGCACTTTCTCGCCGGCCTGCCGCTGAACTATGTGCTCACCGTCACCACCGCCCCGCACGGGGAGATCGACACCCACGCCCTTTTCATCGGCAGCGGGCGCGCCTGTTTTGAACAGGCGGTGACCCAGGCGCAGAGATATAACCTCAATTTGATCGACGAGCCCTTTGACAAGGTGGTGGTGCTGCTGGACGGCAAAGAGTTCAAAAGCACCTGGCTGGGCAACAAGGCGGTCTACCGCACCCGCATGGCCATCCGGGACGGCGGCGAGCTGATCGTGCTGGCGCCCGGGGTGGACCGCTTCGGCGAGGACCCGGAGATCGACGGGCTGATCCGCAAATACGGCTACTGCGGCCGCGAGGAGGTCATCCGGCTGTGCGGCACACAGCGGGACCTGCAGCAGAACCTGTCCGCCGCCGCCCACCTCATCCACGGCAGCAGCGACGGCCGTTTCCGCATCACCTACTGCACGCGGCTGCTCTCCCGCGAGGAGGTGGAGGGGGTCTGCTTCAGCTACCTGCCCTATGAGACGGCCGCACAGAGGTACGACCCGGAAAAGCTGGCCAGCGGCTATAATACACTGCCGGACGGGGAGCGCGTTTACTATATCCCCAACCCGGCGCTGGGGCTGTGGGCGGACCGCAAAAAATTTGAGAAAGCGTGAAAGTGATGACAAAACTTCCCTTTAAGATCGACCTGGGCGGCAAGACCGCCGTGGTCACCGGCGCTGGCGGCGTGCTCTGCGGCGGTTTTGCAAAGACGCTGGCGGCCTGCGGGGCAAAGGTAGCCCTGCTGGACCTGAACCTGGAAGCCGCGCAGGCCGTGGCTGCCGCCATCGAGGCGGAGGGCGGCACGGCCCGGGCCTACAGGGCCAACGTGTTGGAGCGGCAGACCATGGAGGCCGTGGCGGGACAGGTGCTGGCCGACCTGGGCGGCTGCGATATCCTGATCAATGGGGCGGGCGGCAACAACCCGCGCGCCACCACCGATAAGGAGTATTACGAGCCGGGCGACCTGGATGCCGAGACAAAATCCTTTTTTGACCTGGACCCGGCCGGGGTCGAGTTCGTCTTTAACCTTAACTTCATCGGGACCCTGATCCCCACCCAGGTCTTTGCCCGCTATATGACGGAGGGCGGCGGCGTCATCGTGAACGTCTCGTCCATGAACGCCTTTACCCCCCTGACCAAGATACCCGCCTATTCCGGGGCCAAGGCTGCGGTGAGCAACTTTACCCAGTGGCTGGCGGTCCACTTTGCCCGGGTGGGGATCCGGGTCAACGCCCTTGCGCCGGGATTTTTTTCCACAAAACAGAACGAGGCGCTGCTGTGGAACCCCGACGGCAGCCCCACGGCGCGCACCGGCAAGATCCTGGCGGCCACCCCCATGGGCCGCTTTGGCCAGCCGGAAGAACTTTCCGGCGCGCTGCTCTACCTGGTCAGCGACGAGGCCTCCGGCTTTGTGACCGGCACCGTGATGCCGGTGGACGGCGGCTTCTCGGCTTATTCGGGCGTGTAAGTGTGACGAAAGGGGCCGCAAGACGGCGTACCATCACGGACGGAGACGCTCTGCCAAGAGAGCACTTATCGGCAGAACGCCCGTCCCCGCCCGCAGGGGCGGCGCAGGCTGAGACATACTGCCGGTTTGCGGTGCGTGCCCCGCACGGGCTGTCATCTGCAGGGGCGGCGCGGATCGAAACCCGCTGCATCTCCCGTTTGAGCGCCAGCGCCTTGGTCCCCGTCCGCAAGGGCGGCGCGGATCGAAACAACGACCGGGAGCGCCGGGAGTGGGAGCAGCTCGGGCCCCCGCCCGCAAGGGCGGCGCGGATCGAAACCGCCCCGCGGACAGGTTGCGGCCAGCATTGAGGCAGTTGCCGCCCGCAGGGGGCGGCGCGGGTGGGCGGCGGGGCGCGCGGCGCAGCCGGGCCCCGGGTTTTGCGGTCTCGCCCCGCCCGGGCAGCACAGAGGCAAACGCGGCGCGTGCCGCCTTGCTTTCCCGCAAGCCTTTTGCCCCTGCTTTTTGCCGGATGCATCCCCATTACCGGCATGGGGGCGCCGCAGCCGGCGGGATTGCGGTTTTCGGCAGAGCGCGGCAAAATAAAAAAACACGGCGGAGCGATCCGCCGTGTTTTTTGTGCTGTTTGTGGCAGGTCAGGCCTTTTTCCCTTTGGTGGCTTTCATCCGCAGATCGTTTTTCAGGATCTGCTTGCGGATGCGGTAGCTTTTGGGGGTGACCTCCAGCAGTTCGTCGGTGTTGAGGAACTCCAGAGCCTCTTCCAGGCTGAAGCGGCGCGGCGGGATGAGCCGCAGCGCGTCGTCGCTGCCCGAGGCGCGGGTGTTGGTCAGATGCTTGGTCTTGCAGACGTTGACCGCCATGTCGTCCCCCTTGGGGTTCGAACCGACGACCATGCCCTCGTAGACCTCCTCGCCCGCCCCGATGAACAGGGTGCCGCGCTCCTGCGCGTTGTACAGGCCGTAGGTCACCGCGGTGCCGGTGTCGAAACTGATCAGCGAGCCGGTGGTGCGGGTGGGCAGGTCGCCCTTGTATTCGCCGTAGCCGTCAAAGATGGTGTTCATAATGCCCTCGCCGCGGGTGGCGGAGAGGAACTCGCTGCGATAGCCGAACAGCCCGCGGGACGGCATGCGGAATTCAAGACGCATGCGGGTGTCGCCCTGCGGATGCATTTCGACCAGCTCGCCTTTGCGGCCGGACAGCTTTTCAATGACCGCGCCCTGGTACTCGGTGGGCACGTCGATGACCACCAGTTCGTAGGGCTCCAGCCGGTTGCCGGCCTCGTCGGTGTGCAGCAGCACTTTGGGCGGCGAGACCTGGAATTCGTATCCCTCGCGGCGCATCTTTTCAATGAGGATGGACAGGTGCATCTCGCCGCGGCCCATCACCCGGAAGCTGTCGGTGGTGGTGGAATCCTCCACCTGCAGGGCCACGTCGCGCAGCAGCTCCTTGTGCAGCCGCTCACGGATCTGGCGGCTGGTGACAAATTTGCCCTCTCTGCCCGCGAACGGGGAGTCGTTGACCGAGAAAGTCATCTCCACGGTGGGGTCGGTGATCTTGACAAAGCTGATGGGGTTGGGCATCCCGGCGTCGCAGATGGTGTTGCCGATCGTGACGTCCTCAATGCCGGAAAACATCACGATGTCGCCCGCAGAGGCGGACTCGATCTCCTTGCGGCCCACACCGTCAAAAGCGTACAGCGCGGTGATGCGGGCGTTTTTGCACAGGTCTTTGTTGTGCCAGTCGCAGACGGTGACGTTCTGGCCCACTTTCATGGAGCCCGCGTCGATGCGGCCGATCGAGGTGCGGCCCACGAATTCGTTGTAGTCGATGCAGGACACCAGGCACTGCAGGGGCGCGTTGGGGTCGCCCACCGGCGGTTTCACATACTCGACGATGGTGTCGAACAGCGGCTTCAGATCGGTGCCGGGCGCGTCGGGCGAATAGCTGGCGGTGCCCGCGCGGCCGGAGCAGAAGACCATGGGGGAGTCCAGCTGCTCGTCGGTGGCCCCCATGTCCATCAGCAGCAGCAGGACCTCGTCGATGACTTCTTTGATGCGGGCGTCGGGACGGTCGATCTTGTTGACCACGATGACGATGGACAGGTTCTGGTCCAGCGCTTTCTGCAGCACAAAGCGGGTCTGGGGCATCGGCCCCTCTGCAGCGTCCACCAGCAGCAGCACGCCGTTGACCATCTTCAGCACCCGCTCGACCTCGCCGCCGAAATCGGCGTGGCCCGGGGTGTCGACGATGTTGATGGTGACGCCGTTGTACTCGGTGGAAGCGTTTTTCGACAAAATGGTAATGCCGCGTTCCCGTTCAATGTCGCCTGAGTCCATCACGCGGTCGGCGACGACCTGGTTGTCACGGAAGACGCCGCTCTGTTTCAGCATCTCGTCGACCAGGGTCGTTTTGCCGTGATCGACGTGGGCGATGATCGCGATATTGCGCAGATCTTTTCTCTCCATACTTCCCGTTCCTTTTTCTCAAATTCCTATATGCAGACGTAATATTCTATAATATAACAGAGCAAATGTCAAGGCGCGCGGACGGCGCGAAAGGGCCGCCAAAGGTGGATTTTCAGCGCCCCGCATGGTAAAATGAGGAAGCGGTGTCAAGGAGGAGGAAGCGCAGATGAAAAGATCGCCCGCGCGCGGAGGCGCGCTGCTGGCCCTGACGGCGCTGATCTGGGGGTTCGGCTTTGTGGCCCAGTCGGCGGGGCTGAGCTATATCGGTCCCTTTACGATGAACGGGGTGCGCAGCCTTATCGCGGGGCTGGTGCTACTGCCGGTGATCCCGCTGATGGACAGGCTGTCGGGGCGCCGTCCCTCGCTGTGGGGCGCGGCCGCCGGCCCGGCGCAGCGCAGGACCCTGCTGCGCGGCGGCCTTGCCTGCGGCCTGGCGCTGGCGGCTGCGTCCTCGCTGCAGCAGGTGGGCATCGCTTATACCACGGTGGGCAAGGCGGGCTTTCTGACGGCGCTGTATATCCTGCTGGTGCCGCTGCTGGGCATTTTCAGGGGGCGCAGGCCCGCGGGCCGGCTCTGGATCGCCGTGGGCGCGGCACTTGCGGGCATGTACCTGCTGTGCGCTGGTGAGGGCTTTTCCATCGGCCTTGGGGATGGGCTGATGCTGCTCAGCGCCCTCGGGTTTGCCGTGCATATCCTGGTCATCGACCATTTTGCAGACAAAACGGACGGGGTGCGGATGTCCTGCATCCAGTTTTTTGTCTGCGGCGCGCTCTGCTGCGGGGTGATGGCTTTTACAGAAAAGCCCACCGCCGCTGCGCTGGCGGCCGCCTGGGCGCCGGTGCTCTATGCGGGCGCGGTCTCCGCCGGGGCGGGATACACGCTGCAGATCCTGGGCCAGAGGGAGCTGGACCCCACCGTGGCCTCGCTGATCCTCAGCCTGGAATCTGTTTTTGCGGCGCTGGGCGGGTGGCTGCTGCTTGGGCAGTCGCTCAGCGGGCGCGAGCTGGCGGGCTGCGCGCTGGTCTTTGCGGCCATTCTGCTGGCCCAGCTGCCCGTGAAAGGGGAGAGGCGCCGACAAGACCGTGACCGGGACGAAAAAGAGGAAAAGCCGGTGTGATCGCGCGGCTCAGGTGGGTATACTGAAAAGAAAGGAAAAAGCGGCTCAAGATGCCAAAGAGGCCTGGGCCGCCTGTTTTGAGGAGGACGCCATGAAAAATATTCTGATGATCGGCACAGGGGGAACCATCGCCTCGGACATCACGGACGCGGGCCTCACCCCGGAGCTGTCCACCGAGGACCTGCTGCGCCAGGTCCCGGGGCTGGAAAAGCTGTGCAGGGTGGACTGCCTGCAGGTGTGCAGCCTGGACAGCACCAATATGACGCCGGCCCGCTGGCTGGACATCGCGGCTGCGGTGCGGGAAAACTATGACCGCTTTGACGGCTTTGTCATCTGCCACGGCACCGACACCATGGCCTACACGGCCGCCGCCCTCAGCTATCTTATCCAGGGCAGCCCCAAACCCATCGTGCTCACCGGCAGCCAGAAGCCGATCCACATGGAGATCACCGACTCCAAGACCAACCTGCTGGACAGCTTTGGCTGCGCCTGCGACGGGCGCATCGCCGGGGTGCAGGTGGTGTTCGGGGGCGCGGTCATCGCGGGCACGCGGGCACGCAAAAATTATTCCAAAAGCTTTTCCGCCTTTTCCAGCATCAACTATCCGGTGCTGGGGGTGACGCGGGAAGGCAAGCTCATCCCCTATCTCAGGCCCGAGGCGGCGGAGCGGCCGCAGTTTTATCAGGCGCTGAACGAGCGGGTGGCTCTGCTGAAGCTGATCCCGGGCGCGCGGGCGCGCCAGCTGGAACTGCTGCTGGAGGAAAACGACGCCGTGATCATCGAGAGCTTCGGCGTGGGCGGGGTGCCCACCGACGGGGGCTATCTGGAGGCGATCGGGGCCGCGGCGGAGAAAGGGAAGATCGTGGTCATGACCACCCAGGTGCAGAACGAGGGCAGCGACCTTGGCGTGTATAAGGTGGGGCATGTGCTCAAGGGTGCGCCGGGCGTGCTGGAGGCTTACGATATGACCACCGAGGCGGTCACGGCAAAGCTGATGTGGGCGCTGGCGCAAACGCGGCAGCCGGACGGGATAAAGCGCCTGTTTTACACGCCGGTGGCAAACGATATCCTGTGCGCGGAGGAGTGAGCGCGCAGGCCTTTCCTGCGGCCGCAGGCCGCAAAAGCGCCGGGAAGCGCAAAAAAGAGGACGCCGGCGGCGTCCTCTTTTTCTGTGCCCCCTTGCGGCTGCGGGGACGTCCCCGCCTCCAGCCCTGCGCCCCAGACGCGGGGAGGGGGAAGCGGGACGCGATTTTTCTGGAAAAAAATAAAAGGCATCCGTTTGGATGCCTTTTATTGGTGGGCGGTAAGGAACTCGAATCCCTGACCCCCTGCACGTCAAGCAGGTGCTCTACCAGCTGAGCTAACCGCCCATATCCTGTCGGCTGCGTTGTGCGACGGTTTATATTATATAATGGCGGCGCCATAAAATCAACCCTTTTTTTCAAAAAAATATTTTTTGCGCCTTTTTCGCTCCCCCTGCGCGCGGTTGCCCCGCGGTCTGCTTTGTGCTATAATAAATCGGTTAATAAACCCGCGACCAGACCATGCTGAAAAGGAGGACTGCGCGTGCGCATTCTCGGCATCGATCCCGGCTATGCCATCGTCGGCTACGGCGCGCTGGACTACAGCGCCGGGCGCTTTAAAGTGGCGGAGTTCGGGGCCATCACCACCCCGGCCCACACCCTTTTTGAAGAGCGCCTGGTCAGCGTTTACGACGAAATGACGGCCCTGCTGGAGCGCACAAAGCCCGAGGCGATGGCGATCGAGACCCTGTTTTACGCCCACAATCAGAGCACCGTCATCTATGTGGCCGAGGCGCGCGGGGTCATCCTGCTGGCCGCCCGCAAAGCGGGGGTGCCGGTATTTGAGTACACGCCGCTGCAGGTCAAACAGGCGGTGGCCGGGTACGGCAAAGCGGTCAAAAAGCAGGTGCAGGAGATGACCCGCGCCATCCTCAAGCTGGACCGGGTGCCAAAGCCCGACGACACGGCCGATGCGCTGGCCATGGCCATCTGCCACGCGCATTCCAGCCGCAGCCAGCTGTTCGGCCGCACCGGCACGGTGAACAACTATAACCTGCGCCCCGGCGACCTGAGCCGCAGGCGGTGAGCGCCCTGCGGGCAGCCTGCCGGCAGGGGCGGAAAAGGCACAGATAGGTGCCGCCCAAGCGGCGGCGGGAGGTAAAAGGAGAGATATGATCTATTCCCTGAACGGCAAAATCACAGAAAAGGGCCTGGACCGGGTCGTCGTGGAGTGCGGCGGCGTGGGCTACGAGGTGGGGGTGCCCGCCTCCGCGGCCTCCGCGCTGCCCCCCCAGGGCGGCACCGCCACCCTTTATACCTATTTAAATATCACGGAAAACGACGTCTCGCTGTTCGGCTTTCTCACGGCGGCGGACCGGCAGATGTTCAAGCTGCTCACCAGCGTTTCCGGCGTGGGGCCCAAGGCTGGGCTGGCCATCCTGTCGGCCCTGCCCTGCGACCGCATCGCGCTGGCCGTGTCCGCGGGAGACGCCAAGGCGTTTACCGCCGCCAGCGGCGTGGGGCCCAAGCTGGGCCAGCGCATCGTGCTGGAGCTCAGGGACAAGGTGGGCAAGGGGCTGGCCGACGGCGTTTCGCTGGCCGACGTCTCAGGGGCGGCTTCCGCGCCCGCAGGGGGCGCGGCCCAGGCTGTGGCTGCCCTCTGTTCGCTGGGCTACGGCCAGAGCGAGGCCGCGCTGGCGATCGCAAAGCTCGACCCGGCGCTGCCGGTGGAAGAGCTCATCAAACAGGCCCTGAGATCCATGGCCGGAAAGGTGCGGTGAGGTGAATGGAAATCTCGGATGACCGCCTGATCTCGCCCTCGCCGGCGGCGGAGGATTTTGACAGCGATTTCACGCTGCGCCCCCGCACGCTGGAGGAATATGTGGGCCAGGAGAAGATCAAAGGCAATCTGCGGGTCTATCTGGAGGCCGCAAAGCGCCGCGGCGAGCCGCTGGACCATCTGCTGCTCTACGGCCCCCCCGGCCTTGGCAAAACCACGCTGGCCTGCATCGTGGCCCATGAGATGGGCGTGCAGATCCGCACCACCTCCGGCCCGGCCATTGAAAAGCCCGGCGACCTGGCGGCCCTGCTGACCAACCTGCAGGAGGGGGACGTGCTTTTTATCGATGAGATCCATCGCCTCTCGCGTCAGGTAGAGGAGGTGCTTTATCCGGCGCTGGAGGACTACGCGCTGGACATCATGATCGGCAAGGGCCCGTCGGCCCAGTCCATCCGCATCAACCTGCCGCGCTTTACCCTGATCGGGGCCACCACCCGCGCAGGGCAGCTCACCAGCCCGCTGCGTGACCGGTTTGGCGTACTGCTCAAGCTGGAGCTCTACTCGCCGGACGAGCTGGCAAGGATCGTGCGCCGCTCGGCCGGGCTGCTGAACGTGCCCTGTGACGACGCGGGCGCGGGCGAGCTGGCCAAATGCAGCCGGGGCACCCCGCGCGTGGCGAACCGCCTGCTCAAGCGGGTGCGCGATTTTGCAGAGGTGATGGGGGACGGCGTCATCACCCGGGACACCGCAAAGGTGGCCCTCAAGCGCATGGATATCGACGAGCTGGGCCTGGACGAGCTGGACCGCAGCCTGCTGCGCGCGGTGATCGAGCTGTACGGCGGCGGCCCGGTGGGGCTGGACACGCTGGCCGCAGCCCTGGGCGAGGAGGCGGTGACGCTGGAGGACGTCTGCGAGCCCTACCTGATGCAGATGGGCTTTTTGGCCCGCACTCCGCGCGGCCGCTGCGTCACCGACGCGGCCTACCGCCATCTGGGCATGCAGCCCCCCGCCCGCGCCGGGCAGGGGATGGACGCCGGCGGCCCGCGCCAGCAGAGCTTTGACGACCTGGGCGCAGAAGGACCGTAAAAAACAGGGCAGTACGGGCGGCGCGCACATCACCGCGCGGCCCGCACATAAAATAAATGGAAAGACCCTTTTGGGGACGCGCGGCGCCTGCCGCCGCCGCAGAAAGGGGCTGCAACCGGCCAAAAGCCGGCATCCGGGGCGACCGCCCCATGATTCAGGAGGAAGATTATGGCAAGACTGTTTGGAACCGACGGCGTCCGCGGTATCGCGGGCGAGGACCTCACCCCCGGCTTGGCGATGCTCATCGGCCGCGGCGCGGCGACCGTGCTCACCGCACAGACCAGCCCCCGGCCGCGCATCCTCATCGGCAAGGACACCCGCATCTCCGGCGATATGCTGGAGGCAGCCCTCTCCGCCGGCCTGTGCAGCGTGGGCGCGGATGTGGAGCTGCTGGGCGTGATCCCCACCCCGGCCGTGGCCTATCTGGTGCGCAAATACGGGGCGGACGCGGGCATCGTGATCTCAGCCAGCCATAACCCCATGGAGTTCAACGGCATCAAGATCTTCAACGGCGACGGCTATAAACTGCCCGACGAGGTGGAAGACGAGATCGAGCATCTGGTGCGCAACAAGGCGGAGGTCAAGCTGGCGACCGGCGCGGGGGTGGGCAGGGTCACCCGCCGCGAGAATGCGGTGGAGGATTATGTGGAGTATCTGGCCGGTTGCCTAAAGGCGAACCTTTCCGGCCTGCGGGTGGCCATCGACTGCGCCAACGGCGCGGCGGCGGCCCCGGCGCAGCTGCTGTTCACGCGTCTTGGCGCCGAGTGCCATTTTATCGGCGTGGAGCCGGACGGCGTAAATATCAACGAGGGCTGCGGCTCTACCCACATCGCCAATCTGGCAAGCTATGTGGTGGAGCACGGGCTTGACTGCGGGGTCGCCTTTGACGGCGATGCGGACCGCTGCCTGGCGGTGGACGAAAAGGGCGCTGAGATCGACGGCGACAAGATCATCGCCGTGCTGGCAAAACACATGCGGGAACAGGGCGCGCTGCCGGCAGACACCGCGGTGGTCACCGTCATGTCCAACCTGGGCTTCATGCAGTATATGCGGGAGGTGCTGGGCCTTAAGATCGCCACCACCGCGGTGGGCGACCGCTATGTGCTGGAGGAGATGCGCGCCCGGGGCTATGCCATCGGCGGCGAGCAGAGCGGGCACGTCATTTTGCTGCAGCATTCCACCACCGGCGACGGCGAGCTGACGGCGGGGACGCTGCTGAACATCCTGGCGGCTTCGGGCGGCAGAATGAGCGGCCTCACCGGCGTGTATGAAAAGTTCCCGCAGGTGATCCTCAACGTGAACGCCACCCCGGAGGAAAAAGCCCGGTTCAAAGAGGACGAATACATCGCGGGCTTTATCGAGAGCCAGCAGCAGGGTCTGATGGGCCAGGGGCGGGTGCTGGTGCGCGTCTCCGGCACCGAGCCCTATATCCGCGTCATGGTGGAGGGCCGGGACCAGGAGGCCATCGCCCAGGCCGCGCAGCTGATCGTGGACATGATCGAAAAGAGAAAATAAAGCCGCTTTGAGGCGCCGAGGGCGGCCGCAGGCGAAAGAAAGGGAGGGCCGCGCATGCGCCTTGCCGGAAACTGGAAAGAATACGAACTGCTGGACGCCACCGGCGGCAACCGGCTGGAACGCTGGGGCAAGACCATCCTTGTCCGGCCGGACCCGCAGGTGGTCTGGCGCTTTGAGGAGGCCAGTCCCCTGTGGCAGCGGGCGGACGCGGTCTATCACCGCAGCGCCAGCGGCGGCGGCCGCTGGGAGAAGCGCGGCCGTTTTGCCGACGAATGGACCATCGGCTATGACGGGCTGAAACTGAAGGTGTCGCCCACCGGCTTTAAGCACACCGGCATCTTTCCCGAGCAGGGGGTCAACTGGGACGCCTACCGCAGCATGATCAGGGCGGCGGGTCGGCCGATACGGGTGCTGAACCTGTTCGGGTACACGGGCGGGGCGACGCTGGCCTGCGCGGCCGCGGGGGCCAGCGTCTGCCATGTGGACGCCTCCAAGGGCATGGTGGCCTGGGCGCGTGAAAACGCCGCCCTTTCCGGCCTGGCGGAGCGCCCCATCCGCTGGATCGTGGACGACTGCGGCAAATTCGTACAGCGGGAGGCCCGCAGGGGCAGCCGCTACGACGCGGTCATCATGGACCCGCCCAGCTACGGGCGCGGCCCCTCCGGCGAGGTGTGGAAGCTGGAGGACAGCATCTTTGAACTGGTGACCGCCTGCGGCGCCATCCTGAGCGACACGCCGCTCTTTTTTGCAGTGAACAGCTACACCACCGGCCTTTCTCCGGCGGTGATGGAGTACATGGTGCGCCGGCTGCTCTGCCCGCGCTACGGCGGGCACACCGCCAGCGACGAGATCGGCCTGCCGGTCACCTCAGGCGGGGCCCTGCCGGCGGGCGCCACCAGCTTTTGGCTGGCGGACGGCGCGGCACAGTGACCGCACCGCTGCGGATATCATTTTTTAGAGCAGCCGCGCAGCTGTCCCCCCCCCCGCACGGACAGTACAGACAGTCACGAAGATGTAAAGCTGCGGGAAAACGGCAAGCGGGAAAGAACACTCAGGAGAACGGCGCAGCCGTTCCCGCATGGGCGGTCACAAGAACATAAGGTGGCGGGAAAACGGCAAGCGGGAAAGAGCGCTCAGGAGAACGGCGCAGCTGTCCTCGCATGGACAGTCACAAAAACATAAGGTTGCGGGTAAGCGGCAAGTGGGAAAGAACACTCAGGAGAACGGCGCAGCCGTTCTCGCATGGACAGTCACAAAAACATAAGGTTACAGGTAAGCGGAAGAGAACACTCAGGAGAACGGCGCAGCCGTTCTCGCATGGACAGTCACAAAAACATAAGGTTACAGGAAAATCCAATACTGTCCTAAGGTCCCTGCATCGTCTTTGGGCGAGCGGGAGACAGGGAGGGAAACCGAAAAGAATGGAAAATCAGATGATCCGGGCAAAAGAGGTCGTCTTTCGCTATGCGGAGGACGGCCGGGCAGCCCTGGACGGGATCTCAATGGGGGTCCGGCGGGGCGAATTCGTGGCGGTGCTGGGGGCCAACGGCTGCGGAAAATCCACACTGGCCAAGCACTTCAACGCCATCCTGCTGCCCGAGCAGGGCGAGGTCTATGTAGAGCAGTACAACACCAGAGAAGAGGATCACCTCTACGACATCCGCCAGCGGGTGGGAATGGTGTTCCAAAACCCGGACAATCAGATCGTGGCCACCGTCGTGGAAGAGGACGTGGCCTTTGCCCTTGAAAATCTGGGCGTGCCGCCGGACGAGATGCGGGGCCGGGTGGATGAGGCCATGGAGATGGCCGGCATCTACAAGCACCGGGAAAAAGCTCCCCACAAGCTGTCCGGCGGACAAAAGCAGCGGGTCGCGATCGCGGGCGTCATCGCCATGCGGCCCGACTGTCTGGTGATGGACGAGTCCACCGCCATGCTGGACCCCATCGGCCGAGAAAAGGTGATGCGCACGGTGAAGCGCCTCAACACCGAATACGGCATCACGGTGGTCATGATCACCCATTATATGGAAGAGGCCGTGCAGGCCGACCGCGTGATC
Source organism: Anaerofilum hominis (assembly GCF_014287275.1). GTDB lineage: Bacteria > Bacillota > Clostridia > Oscillospirales > Ruminococcaceae > Pygmaiobacter > Pygmaiobacter hominis. The sequence continues at coordinate 658,885 of NZ_JACONZ010000001.1, read as the reverse complement.
GTGATGAGCCGCGGCCGCATCGAGCTGGAGGGCACCCCCAAAGAGGTCTTTCGGGACAGCGCGCGCATCCGGGCGCTCAAGCTGGATGTGCCGCAGGCCAAGGAACTCTGCGACCTGCTGCGGGAGGCGGGCGTGGACCTGCCGCAGGACGTCATCTCGGCGGAAGAGTGCGCAAAAGCGCTGGCAGCGCTGCTGGCCGGCACTGCTCAGGCGAAAAAATAAGCCGGCGCGGCGGGGCAGGGGCTCCGCATCCCGGCAACACAGGGCGGGCTGCCAGCCGCACGGCGGCGGACCTTTGCCCGGAACAGGTGGTAACATGGCATCAGTGATCAAGGTCGAACATCTGACCTATATTTACGGCGAGGGCATGCCCGACGCCACGACCGCGCTGGACGACATCAGTTTTGAGATCGAAAAAGGTGAATTTTTAGGGGTGATCGGGCCGACAGGCTGCGGCAAATCGACCCTGATCACGCATTTTAACGGCCTCAACCGGCCCACGCGGGGCAAGCTTTATATCGACGGCGAGGATATCTGGGCGGACCCCAAAAAGATCCGGCAGTACCGCTTTAAAGTAGGGCTGGTGTTCCAGTATCCCGAATACCAGCTTTTTGAGGAAACCGTGCGCAAGGACATCGGGTTCGGGCCCCGCAACATGGGGCTTTCGGACGAGGAGGTCGACCAGCGGGTGGTGGAGGCGGCCCGCTTCTGCGGCCTGGACGAGGCGGTGCTGGAGCGCTCGCCCTTTGAGCTGTCAGGCGGACAGAAGCGCCGGGCGGCCATTGCGGGCGTGATCGCCATGCGCCCCGAGGTGCTGGTGCTGGACGAGCCCGCCGCCGGGCTGGACCCGGAGGGGCGGGAGATGATCCTCAGCCAGGTCAAGCGGTATCACCGGGAGACCGGCACGACGGTGGTCCTGGTCAGCCATTCGATGGAGGATATCGCCAAATACGCCGACCGCGTACTGGTACTGCAGGCGGGGAAGGTGGCCATGCTGGACACCACCGCAAATATTTTTGCCCGCGCCGAGGAGCTGGTGAGCTATGGCCTCTCGGTACCCGAGGTGACCAAGATCTTTCTGCAGCTGCGGGAGATGGGCCTTGAGATCCCCGTCGACGTCTATACCGTCAAATATGCGCGGGATACTATTTTGAACGCACTGGCACGGCAAGGGGGTGGGGACCGTGCTTAGGGACATCACCATCGGACAGCATTTCCCGGGCAATTCGGTCATCCACCGCATGGACCCCCGGGCAAAACTGCTGCTGACCGTGGCCTATATCGTCATTTTGTTCGTGGGCTCCAACCCCATCGGTTTGGCGCTGTCCGCACTGTTTTTGATCCTGGCCTATGGGGTGGCGAAGATCCCCCTCAAGCTGATCGGCAAAAGCCTGCGCCCCATCCTGCCCATCATTCTGTTCACGGCGGTCCTCAACCTGTTTTTTGTGCCCGGCGACCCCATCTTCACCTGGTGGGTGATCACGGTCACCTGGCAGGGCCTGTACAATGTGCTGGTGCTTTCGGTGCGCATCGTCTGCCTGATCGCAGGCACCAGCCTGCTGACCTACACCACCAGCCCGATCGTGCTCACCGACGCGCTGGAACGGCTGCTCAAGCCCTTTGCGCGCCTGCATCTGCCGGTGCACGAACTGGCCATGATGATGACCATCGCTCTGCGCTTTATCCCCACCCTGATCGAGGAGACCGATAAGATCATGAGCGCGCAGAAAGCGCGCGGCGCCGAGCTGGACACCGGCAAACTCACCGACCGCATCCGGGCACTGATCCCGGTGCTGATCCCCCTGTTCATCTCCGCTTTCCGCCGCGCCGACGAGCTGGCCATGGCGATGGAGTGCCGGTGTTATCACGGCGGGGAAGGGCGTACCCGGCTGCGGCAGCTGCATCTGGGGGGCATGGATCTTGTCCTGGTGGCGGTCTGCGCCGCGGTATTCACGCTGATCGGCTGCTCGGGCATGCTCTGGGGGCTGATGGGGCTATGAAGCGGCATCTGGCTTTGTTTTTGGCCTATCAGGGGACGGCGTATCACGGCTTTCAGGTACAGAAAAACGCCCTCACAGTGGCCCGGGTGCTGCAGGACGCCATCGCCGCCGCGCTGGGCAGCCGTGAGGAGATCAAAGGCTGCTCCCGCACCGACGCGGGCGTGCACGCGCTGGCCTATTGCGTGAGCTTTTTTACCGCCAGCGGGATTCCCTGTGAAAAACTTCCCCTGGCGCTCAACGCCCACCTGCCGGCGGATATCCGCGTCTTTTCCGCGCGGGAGGTGGAGCCCGACTTTCACGCCCGGTACAGCTGTACCGGCAAGGCTTACCTTTACCGGGTGCGCAACGCGCCCGCCGCCTCGCCTTTCAGCTACCAGCTGGCCTGGCGCGTCTGGCCGAAGCTGGAACTGCAGCCCATGCGCCGGGCTGCGGCCCTGCTGTGCGGGCAGCACGATTTCGCCAGCTTTATGGCAGCGGGCAGCACCATCGAGGCGGAGGGGGGCAGCACGGTGCGCACCGTGCGCTCGTTTGAGGTGGAGCAAAAAGGGGACGAGCTTCGTTTTATGATCGAGGCCGACGGATACCTTTATCATATGGTGCGCATTTTGGTGGGGACCCTGGTGGAAGCCGGCGCTGGCCGGCGCGATCCGGACGGGGTGCCCGCCATTCTTGCAGCCCGCGACCGGGCGGCGGCAGGGCAGACCGCGCCCGCAAAGGGGCTTGCTCTGGCAAAGGTCTTTTATGATGAATTCACATTGGACGGCGGAGGAGAACTATGGGCTTAGGGCCGAAAAGGGAAAAAAAGGGAAAGCGTCTGTCCAGTGCGGAAGCCTTTCGCCGCGCCGCCCTGGAGCACGGCGGGCAGCCGCCGGAGGAGGCCCCGGAGGAGGTCCGCTGGGACGAGCCGAGCGGCGCGGCTAGCGCGCACCGGCAGGAGCTTCCCGCGGAAAAGGACAGACGGCGCGGCAAACCCAAAAAAGAGAAAAAACAGCCCCAGAGCGATATGCCGCGCATCGAGCAGATCCGCCGCCGCAAGCACGAGCGCAGGCTGCGCCGGGGCGCGCTGGCGCTGGCCGTGCTGGTGGCGTTCTTTTTATATCTGGGCGGCGTGTTTTCCGCCTCGGTCAACCTGTTCGGTGACCTGCTGGACTCAGCCCGCATCGCCCTGACGCCCGGCGCCGGCTGGCCGGCGGGGATGGAGGTAGAGGGGCTGCTCTACGCCGAGCCGCTCAGCGGGGGCCTGGCCCTCTGCGGCAAATCGGAGCTGGCGCTCTACTCCTCTACGGCGCGGCAGCTGCGCAGCGTGCAGCACGGCTACGCCGAGCCCGCGCTGGCGGTGGGCAACGCCCGGGTCTGCGTTTATAACCGCAGCGGCAAAGAGCTGCGGGTGGAATCGCGCAGCCGCACCCTTACCACCAAAACCACTGAATACCCCATCCTCACCGTGGGCATGGCGCCGGGCGGCACCATGGCGGTGGCTACCCGGTCGGAGCGGTATCTGGCCGAGATCACGGTCTATGACCCCAACTTTGAAGAGGTCTATTACGCCTATCTGGCTGAGTATTACCCGCTTTCCATCGCCATTTCCTCCGACAACCGGCATATGGCGGTGAGCTGCATGAAAGTGGAGAACGGGGTGTTCGGCACCCAGCTCCAGTTCTACGACATGTCAAAAAGCGCACAGGAGGCCCGGGTGACGGTGGACGTGCCCGACAGCGTGCCCCTGCAACTGCATTACACCTCCGACGGGGCGCTGGCAGTGGTCTTCGACGGCTTTGCCGCCGTATACGACCCCGCCACCGGGCAGCAGACCGGCCGCTATGATTACGGCGGCAGCTCTCTGCTGACCGCGGATTTTCACGGACGCAACACGCTGCTGGTGTTTGGCGAGGCCGGCCGCGCCGCGGCGGGCAGCTGTGTGCTGCTGGGCGAGACGATGCAGGTGCTGGCCGCCGTAACGCCGGGGATCGACGTGCGGGACGCGGCTTTGGACGCCGAGCATTTTTATCTGCTGGGCGCCAAAACGGCGGTGGGGTATGATCTCACCGGCGCCGAGGTCTGCCGGGAGGTCTTGCCGGCGGAGGGGATGCGCATGGTCTGCGGCAAAGCGCCGCTGGCGGTCACGGCCAAAGAAATTTTACAATTAACACCTTTGAAGAATAAATAAGTTATGCTATAATACCTATTTATCATAGACAAAAACGGCCGCACAGCCGCAGGGGGGGAGAAAGAACCGCCCGCGGCGCGGCCGTTGCCCTCAACGGGGCGGGAGGTTCCGGTTTATGACGATCACATCCGCGCTCATTCTCGACCTGGCGCTGCTGGCCCTGGTCATCGTCACGGTGATCGTGGCCGCCAACCGCGGCTTTCTTGCCACGATCCTGAAGCTGTGCGGCACCGCGCTGGCGCTGGCGGCTTCCTGGCTGGCGGCAAGCCGCCTGTCTGCAGCGGTGTTCGAAAATTTTTTCAAGAACGGCATGATCGATAAGACCTCGCAGATGATCAGCGAGGGCGGGCAGATCTCGATCCAGGCGGTGGTGGATAAACTGGCGGCTTTTTTGCCGGACAGCCTGGTGCAGAGCCTGTTGGGCGGCACCGAGCAGCTGCAGGGCCTGCTGGACTCCGGCGCGCCCGGGGTCGCTTCACAGGTGGTGGATCAGGTGATCGCGCCGCTTTTTCTGCCGATCATCTCGGTGGTGGTGTTTTTTGTCACCTTCGCCATCACCAGCGTGCTGATCAATTTCCTCGTCTCAGCGCTGGCCAACGTCAACCGGGTGCCCCTTATGGGCGGGCTGAACCGCACGCTCGGCGCTGCGGCGGGGCTGGTGCTGTGGGTCGTCTATGTACTGCTGCTGCTCTGCGCGGTGTGGGCCGTGGTGGTCATCACCAGCGACGGGCTGCCGTATTTTAATACGGCGACCCTGCAGGACAGCCTGTTTTACCAGTTCTTTTCCAGATATAACCCCTTTGTCTAGGGGGCTGCCCCGGCAGGGGCGGTAATTATTTCCGCGCGTGCGGCGCGGGGGCGGGGGCAGAGTAAGAAAAGCTGTCCTCACATCGAAGAACAGAGGCTTTGCGCGCTTGATGCGCACGTGTGCGGCGGACGAAATGCGCCGCAAGAGAAGGAGTGATAACTTATGGCACAGATGCTGTGCGTCCGCTGCAAAAAGCGGCCGGCTGTCGTCTTTGTCCAGCGCATGGACGGCGGCGAGACCAAAACCGACGGTTATTGCCTGACCTGCGCCAAAGAGCTGGGCATCAAGCCGGTGGACGATTTGATGAAGCAGTTCGGCATTTCGGATCAGGATCTTGAAAATATGGAGGACCGCTTCTCCGCCTTTATGCAGAACGGCGGCGCCGAGGCCATGGAGGGCCTGATGGAGAGCGGCTCTGAGGACGGGGACGAGTCCGGCGACGGGGAAGAGGACGATTTTACCCCCGGCGGCAGCGCCACTTTCCCTTTCAACCTGATGGGCCGCATGGGCGGAGAGGCGCAGGACGCCGATTACCGCCCGGTGGAGGGCCAGGACGACGCGGCGGGCCGTGCAGACAAAAGAGACCCGCGCGCCCGGGAGAAAGGCAAAAAGCGCAAGTTCCTTGACACCTATTGCGAAAACCTCACCGGCAAAGCGCAGGAGGGCAGGCTGGACCAGATCATCGGCCGCGACAAGGAGATCTACCGCGCCATCCAGATCCTCTGCCGCAGACAGAAAAATAACCCCTGCCTGATCGGCGAAGCGGGCGTGGGCAAGACCGCCATCGCCGAGGGCATCGCGCTGCGCATTGCCGAGGGCAAGGTGCCCAGCCGCCTGGCGGACAAGGAGATCTATCTGCTGGACCTGACCGCCCTGGTGGCCGGCACCCAGTTCCGCGGCCAGTTCGAAAGCCGGGTCAAGGGCCTGATCGGCGAGGTCAAGGCCGCGGGCAACGTGATCCTGTTCATCGACGAGATCCACAACATCACCGGCGCGGGGGATTCCGAGGGCGCAATGAACGCCGCCAACATCCTGAAGCCCGCGCTCTCCCGCGGGGAGATCCAGGTGATCGGCGCCACCACTTTCGGCGAGTACCGCAAATACATCGAAAAAGATCAGGCGCTGGAGCGGCGTTTCCAGCCCGTGAAAGTGGAGGAGCCCTCCATCGCCGACACCGTGTCGGTGCTGATGGGGATCAAGCAGTACTACGAAAAACATCATTACGTGAAGATCAGCCCCGCTATCGTTCAGATGGAGGTCACGCTGTCCGAGCGCTATATCACCGACCGCTTTTTGCCGGATAAGGCCATCGACCTGATGGACGAGGCGGCGGCCTGCTGCAGCCTGCGCCACCCGGAGATCACCGAGTATGTGAACCTGGATAAGCGCATTGCCGAGCTGGACGCCGAGCGGCTGGCCATCGAGCAGAAAACCGGCGCGGAGCAGGCGGATTTCGAGCGGCTGGCCAACGTCAAAAGCGAGCTGCTGCGCCTGGGGGTCGAAAGGGACGCCAAAAAGGAGCTGGTGGAACAGATCGAGGTAGAGCCCGAGGACGTGTCCAAGGTCATCGAGCTTTGGACCGGCATCCCGGCGGTCAAGATCCAGCAGAGCGATTTCTTCAAGATCAACGCTCTGGAGGGGACCTTGAAAGAGAAGATCATCGGCCAGGACGAGGCGGTGGAGCTGGTGGCAAAGGCCATCAAGCGCAGCCGTGCCGGTATTGCGGGCCGCCAGCGCCCGGCCAGCTTCATCTTTGTGGGACCGACCGGCGTGGGCAAGACAGAATTGGTCAAGCAGCTGGCGACCGAACTGTTCGACACGGTGGACCCGCTGATCCGTCTGGACATGAGCGAGTTCATGGAAAAATTCGCCGTCTCGCGGCTGATCGGTTCGCCTCCGGGCTATGTGGGCTATGACGAGGCGGGCCAGCTCACCGAAAAAGTGCGCCGCCGCCCGTACAGCGTGGTGCTGTTCGACGAGATCGAAAAGGCACACCCGGACGTCATGAACATCCTGCTGCAGATCCTGGACGAGGGCAAGATCAACGACGCCCAGGGGCGCACGGTGAATTTTGAGAATACCGTCATCTGCATGACCAGCAATGCGGGCAGCAGTGAGCGGGTCGGGGAGACCGGCTTCAACAAGACGGCGGCCCAGATGAGCAAGGACAAGGCCATGAAAGCGCTGAGCGACTTTTTGCGTCCCGAGTTCATCGCGCGCGTGGACGAGGTGATCAGCTTTAATCCCCTCACAGGGGAGGACCTGCAAAAGATCGCCTCGCTGATGCTGGAGGAATACCGCAAACCGCTGCAGGATAAGGGCATTGGGCTGAGCTATACCCCGGCGGCGCTGGCGCTGCTGTGTGAAAAGGCCAGCGGAGGCAAATTCGGCGCCCGGGACCTGCGCCGGGTCATCCGCAAGGAAGTGGAAGACCCCATCGCCGAGCGGATCGTCAGCGGCGACGCGCCGCGCGAGATCCAGATCGACGCCCGGGACGGCGCGCTGCACGTGACCGGCGAACAGATCGCGGTGGCGGGCATGCCGCTTGACAGCGCGGCCCCCAAAACGGTATAATAAAAACTGTCCCCCGCAGATGGGGGACAGAGATGCAGGTGTCGTACAACGGCTAGTACAGCAGCCTTCCAAGCTGCGGACGAGGGTTCGACTCCCTTCACCTGCTCCAAAGAAAAGGCGTCCCCAAAGGGGACGCTTTTTTCATGCAGGTGAAGGGAGTCGAACAAAGCGCTCGCGCGAACGCGAGACGTGAGGCGAAGCGCGAGCGGGCCAGCGGCAGTCCGGTGGACTGCCGCGCAGCGCGTCCAAGCGGAGGCGCGCAGCGCCGAAGCGCGCCGAAGCGCGCTGAACTCCCTTTACCCGATCCAGTTCAGAAATACTCCATTTGATGGGAATCCCCGCCTCACGGCAAGGCGCCTTAGCCGAATGGGACGTTTCTTCGCTTTCGCGACAGACTTTGCTCCGCTGAGCTTCACCCTGAGGGGACAGGAGACACCCATATCGATTCTACATGATCATGGCATACCAGACAAAGGAGTAGAAAGCAGGGGTGAAAATGTTCCCCTTGTTTTTTTAATAGATGAGTCGGTATAATAGATATGATCTAAAAGTAAGGCGATTTTAGGTGGCAGTGTTGATTTCATTACGGATATGCACTTAGAGGCGCGATAGCTGGAGTGGGGAGACGTACAGTGCGAAAAAAGTTTCAATTGTTTATGGATAATGAAATTACCACAAAAGAAGAGTTGCTTTACTCTATTGCTGGCTATCTGGAACATTGCCGAACAGATGGGGTTCTTGAAGAGGGCTGGTCCCAGGTAAAAAGCGAAGCGGTTGTGAAAATTTGTCAACATTTTTATCAGCAGGTACAGGACAGTGCTTTGCCGACTCTGCATGATTGGTGGTATTACAATTATTCCCTTACATCTGCGGGCATGTGCCTGGAGTTGTGTCACTGTGATGAGATTTCCTACGATTCAAATGGCGAAAAAATGGAGCAGCAAGCGGATCAAGTTTATCTGCTGCTGCAGGTGAATTCCTCTTTGCTTTCGATAGCGCAGTTCGCACAGCATCACGGGGTGACGGTACCAACGGTACAACGTTGGCTGCGCCGGGGGAGACTCCGCTCTGCGCAGCTAATTGAGGGGGATTGGCGTATTCCGGACCTGGCTGACAGACCCGGACGTACCTTTATGCCGGTCACATATAGCTGGAACGAAGAGATCCCGGAATTGCAAACTCAGTTCGGCTTTTTAAAGGGGGTGCACCAGCTTTTACCTCTGTAAAGACTGGGGCGGGAAGAAAAATTTTCGAGTGATAACAGGAGCCCCGGGTGCAACTGACCGAATCTCTCTTTTTTTAGATGATAAGCAACGGGCGGCATTAGAGCGGGCATTGATTGGTGATCCTCGAGTTACTGTCACGGAGGACGAGGAATGTGTAATGTTCAGCCCCCCAAAAGAGGATCATCTTCGACAAAATAGTATTTATGAAAAATTGGTTCAATATCAGCGAAGCGGAGAAAAAGGGGCGTATCTGGAGTATGGTCCTGTTCTTGTGACAAAAGGACGACACAAAGGATGTATCGGATTTTTTGACGACTATGATGATGATTGGCAGGCAGTCGTATATTTCGGTGACCCTCTATTAACCAATCAGTATGATACCTTTCCAATAAAATACTTAGATAACCTGATCCCAACGATAAATCTTTTGGAACGAATAGATGAATTGAGGGGGCTGCATTTCCGCTCCGTCGGATATGCCGAAAGATATCGACAACTTCTAGAGCTGGAATATTGTGAAAATTTATTGTTTGAGAGGTATATTAAAGCTATGTATTTAAAACCAACTAATCCATGCAGAGTATTTATATCACATGCAACGGGGGACCTCGCCTTTGCCAGAGCTTTGGCCACTGATTTGTTAGAGGCAGGTTATCAGGTCTTCCTGGACGACTGGTCCATTGAACTGGGCGAAGATATTATTGCAAAAATATCGCAGGGGATTGAAGCATCTAAAGCCATGATCCCTCTTATCTCAGAAGCTTTTTTGAGTTCTGTTTTTTGCAGGGATGAATGGACGGCTTATTATATGAGTTTTGCAAAAGAACAGCCCGATTCAATTTATCCCGTTATTCTGGATGATTCACAGCCGCCGGCGCTGCTGGCGTCAAAAAAATATGCCCGTATCAGAGAGGACAGGGACTACCAACAGTTTTTAGAACCGCTGCTGCGATCGTTAAAAAGGCAAAGTTATTAATCCAGCTGGTTAGGCGGTCTTTCGGGTCCTATATATCTTGAAGATTATGTGTCGCATCGCAGTGTTCCCCACGGTTTCATTGATTCCGCAGACAGGTAAAACAAATTCTCGCCCTACAGAAACTCTCTGCCGCTTTTTTGATGGCCCAGGGTTTGCAGCGCACAGATGCCGCGGCTTCGCTGTTTTGACCCCTTGTCCTCGAACGTCGGTTGTATTAAGCAGCGCTCCCCCCCAGCGGGGTCCACGTTCCGCTGGGGTTTTGTTTTTGAAATAACCCACTTTTGAGTAAAAAAATAAAAATCAGGCCTCATTTTTTGCGGTTTCAAGCAGGATGAGAAAGATAGAATTAATTTTTTGCGCGATGTTTGCCGCGCGGCCCTCTGTTCTCTGTGATTAGGGACAGAAAGTGTCCAGCGCTTTTGGATGGCAGGGCACTGGTTTGAGCTTTTCCCTTGGGGAACGCTGAGGCTCTCGCCGTCGCTGCTGGCCTCGTTTCCACGAAACTAAGCCCTCCCGGCGAGAGAGCGGAGACAGCGGCTGCAAGAGCGGGGCGCACTTCGCTTGTTGCGCTCTGCTCGCAGGCGCGGCCCGCTCACAGCCTGCGCGTTTGGCTCCCGCCCTGTTTTTTGTGCTGAGAAAACCGCCGCTTCAGGGCACCTTTTGCTGCCGCGCGATCAAAGCCCGGATCTTGCGGTACTAGGCGCCGCGGCGGATGGGACCGCGGGTCAAAAGGGCGGCAGGACAAAAGCTGCGGGACCAATGCCTTTGCTTTTTTGGACCGGCCGCCCCGGTCGTGTCTGTGTCCGTGAAGCGGACACGTTCCGGGGGCCGGTTCAGAACTGCGCCGGAGCCGGGAACAGTCTCGGCCGCTCTTGGCAGCGGCCTTGTCCGCCCGTCCCCACAGGGAACAAGCTCTGCAGGGGATTTTCACTTCGGGTCGAAAGCGGGGGCGCAGCCCTGTTCTTCCAGCGCGTCCGCCACCACATCCCGCAGATGGACCGGGGCCAGCTGGCTGCGCGTGCAGCGCCGAGCCAACTTATGTACAAAAGCCAGTTCAACGGAAACGTCCGAGACAAAGGCAGTTTGGCGGCAGCCCTCGGGGCTGAATTCCAGACAGGCAATACCCCACGAACAGTAAGGGCCGATGTCGGGATGAAATAGGCTTTCTTTAATGGGGAGATACAGTTTCATCTGGAAATACGACCTTTCTGTAGTTTTCGATCTCCAGGTCAAAAAAGAAGACCAGCCTTAAAAACGGTTCCACCTTGACTTGAGACGTGCCTTTTTCAATGCGCTGGTATTCCCGCACAGAAATGCCGGCGGCCTCTGCGGCAGCAGCCTGTGAAAAGCCTTTTTTCAGCCGGGCGTTTACAAGGTCCCCGCCAAAATGAGAATTGAAACGGTTGAACAAAATAATCCCTCCTTGAAAAGAAGAATATTCCATTTTTTGACAAATAACGACGACATCGATGTCGCATTGTAAAATGTTCTAAATTTTGGTTTTCAAAGTTTTTCAGCTTGTGGGAAATGGATAAGGAAAAATGGCTTCTCTGGTGTTTTCTTCTGCTTATCCGGGCTGGCTTTGGGCTGAGACGCCTTTTTGTTCCACGCTTTTTGTTCCCAATATCCCCCTCTCCGTCATCTGGCTTTCAGGCAGGGGCGGGCCCACACGATTTTTTAGTAAGGCGGCCGGAGACTTTTAAACTGCCGGGCGCGCGGCCCTATTTTGCAGAGCCGACGGCGGTTATGTCCGTTTTGCAGTTTGTACTTGATCCCAGCAGCTCTGCCCTCCCGCTGCAGGTCCGACGACCGCGGCGGGACACCAGCCGCAGCGGGCGGTTTTCGGGTAGGACAGGGGGGAAAGCCACCCGTGCGGGCGCGTCAGGGGGTTCGAAATGCGTAAAGGCAAAACAGAACCGGCCTCGTTGAAAAACGGGGCCGGTTCTGGTATACTGTGTTCAATCTCTGGGGAAGAAGCGTGATGAGGATGAAGACTGCATTTGTCAACTGCACTTTGCTGGACGGCACAGAGAACATGGCGCCGCAGGCCGGGATGGCGGTCGTCGTGGAGGATGGGAAGATCGCCCTGGTGGAAAAGGCGGCGGCCTCTTATGAAGGATGCGAAGTGGTGGACCTGGGCGGCAGATACCTGATGCCCGGTCTGATCAACCTGCACCTGCATCTGGCTTCCACCGGCGCGCCGAAGAAAAAGGAGACCGACGCCGCAAAACTGGCCTCATTTTTGATGGGGAACCCCGTCACCCGTGCGCTGGCCCGCAGCGTATGCGAGAAGGCGGCAAAGACCGAACTGCTCTCGGGGGTTACGACCATCCGCACGGTGGGCGGTCTGGACGGGGTGGACTCGGCTATTCGCGACCGGGTCAAAACCGGCAAAACAGTGGGGCCGCGCATGCTGGTGGCCGATCTGGCAGTGACGGTGCCCGGCGGCCACATGGCGGGCTCTGTGGCTGCGGTGGCCCAGACGGAAGAGGAATGCCGCGCCCTGGTGCGCAGGATCGCGCAGGGCAAGCCGGATCTGATCAAGCTGATGATCACCGGGGGCGTGCTGGACGCAAAGGTCAAGGGCGAGCCGGGCGTGCTGCGCATGCCGCCGGAGCTGGTCCGGGCGGCCTGTGAGGAAGCGCACCGGCTGGGATATCCGGTGGCCGCCCATGTGGAGAGCCCCGAGGGGGTGCGGGTGGCGCTGGAAAACGGTGTGGACACCATTGAACACGGCGCGGCCCTGGATGAGGCACTGGTAGAGCTGTTCCAACAGCGCGGGGCGGCCCATGTGTGCACCATCTCCCCGGCGGTGCCCCTGGCGATGATGGACCCGCAGGTCGTGGGCAGCACAGAGCTGACACAGTATAACGGCAATGTGGTGTTTGAGGGCATCGTCTCCTGTGCAAAGACCGCTCTGGCGCACGGCATACCCGTGGGGCTGGGCACCGACGCGGGCTGCCCCTTTACCACCCATTACGATATGTGGCGCGAACTGCAGTATTTTCACAAATACGTGGGGGTGTCCCGCGCCTTTGCCCTGCATACCGCCACGCTGAAAAACGCTGAGATCCTGGGCATTGCGCAAAAGACCGGCTCGGTGGAGGCGGGCAAATCCGCCGACCTGCTCGTCACCGACGGCGACCCGCTGGCAGACCTGACCTGCCTGCGCGCGCCCTATATGGTCGTCATGGCCGGCAGGGTGTTCGCACAGCCGCGGGTAAAAAAATATCCGCTGGTAGAGCAGGAACTGGACAAATTTTTGTAAGCGCAGGTCATGGGGACGCCCGCCTTATCCGGGACAAGGCGGAACGCGCCGCTTTGTTTTGGGCTCGCCCGGCCCCTTAACTTTTGGCGGCAGAAAAGGGGCGCAGGGCGGAAAAAATTGATTTCCCCCGGTGGAAATGCTATAATTTGGCTGTGAACAGAAGCGAAAAAAGGGGGAGACAGAAATGGAACAGGAAATTTTGAAAGTCATAAAAGAGCGCCGCAGCGTACGCGCCTATAAGCCCGAGCAGATCAAGCCGCAGGAACTGGACACCGTGCTGGAGGCGGGCGTCTGGGCGCCCAGCAGCATGGGGCTGCAGTCGCCGAAGATGGTGGCGGTGCAGGACGCGGAGACCGTCCGGCTGCTTTCCAGGCTGAATGCGCGGGTACTGGGCAACGACAGTGATCCTTTCTACGGCGCGCCCACGGTGATCGTGGTGTTCTCAAACGGCGACCGCCCCACCTGCACCGAGGACGGCTCGCTGGTGATGGCGAACCTGATGCTGGCAGCAAAGGCCGTTGGGCTGGGGTCCTGCTGGATCCACCGGGCAAAGCAGGTCTTTGAGAGCGAGGAGGGCAAAGCCCTGAAAGCAAAGTGGGGCATCCCGGAGAACTACGTGGGTGTGGCCCACTGCGTGCTGGGCTATGCCGCGGAAGAACCGGCCGCGAAACCGCGCAAGGACGACGCGGTCGTGCGCGTGTAAAACGGAGCGAAACGCCGAGAAAGATCTCGGATCAATTGCCTCGGCACATTGCCGTCTGCAGGGACGGCGCGGATGGAAAAGATACTGCCGGCGGGTTGTCTGACCACAGCGCGCCGGCTTTTTATGTGCAGGAGGAAAGAAAAAGACTTTGCCTTTGCGGAAAGGGAGCAGAAAAATGGAACATACAGATGTTTTGCAGCAGTGGGACGCAGCGGCGCAAACCTACCAGAAAGTGCAGGAGCAGTCGGCATTTGCGGCGCAGAATAAAGCGCTGGTAGAGCGGCGTTTCACGGATGTGCGGGGCTGGAAAGTCCTGGATGCGGGCTGCGGTTACGGCTGGTATACCCGCTGGTTCCAGCAGCAGGGGGCTGCGGCGCGGGGCTGCGACGGCTCACAGGCCATGCTGGAGCTGGCGCGCGAAAACGCCCCAGGCTGCCAATTTGACCGCGCCGACCTGCAGGCGGCGCTGCCCTACCCGGCCGCGACGTTTGACCTGGTGTTCTGCAACCAGGTGCTGATGGATGTGGGAGACATTTCGGGGACGATGCGGGAATTCGCGCGGGTGGTAAAGCCGGGCGGCCGCATGTGGTTCTCCATCGTCCACCCGGCTTTTTTTGCCGGCAGCTGGCAGCGGGATGAAAACGGCGTCGCCGTGGCAAAACTGGTGCGGGGTTACCTCGAAGAGGGAGAGCAGGTGAACGAGTTCTGGGGGCGCTCGGTCCATTACCACCGCCCGCTCTCGTTTTACCTGAACCTCGCGGCGGAGAACGGGTTCAGCCTGACGCGGCTCACCGAACCGGAGACCTACGACCCGGCGGACAACACTTCCCATCTGCCGCTGTTCCTCTGCGCGGAGTTTTGTAAAGCAGCGCCGGCAGAGACAAAATAAAAAACGCCTCTACGAAGCGTCGATTGCATTTTTTCAACTTCCGGGGTATCCTGGAGGACGGAGGTGATCGGAATGGACCAGCAAAAGACCGGCGCGCTGATCCGCCGCCTGCGTCTGGAAAAGGGCCTCACCCAGCGCGCCCTGGCCGAAGCCGTGGGGGTGGGGGACAAGGCGGTCTCAAAATGGGAACGCGGCGCAGGCTGCCCGGACGTGGGCACTTTGGGAGCGCTGGCCGAGGCGCTGGGCACCGGTGTGAACCAGCTTTTATCCGGCTGCCTCGAAGCCAACGACACCGAGGGAGGAAATATGAAGCGTATTCAATTTTATGTGTGCCCGTCCTGCGGCAACCTGATGACTGCGACCGGGGCGGCGGAACTCTCCTGCTGCGGGCGCAAGCTGGAGCCGCTGCGGGCGCAGCCCGCAGACGAGGCGCACCGGCCCGCTGTGGAGCAGGTGGAGGATGAGGACTATATCACCTTTGCCCATGGCATGGAAAAAGAGCATTATATCGTCTTTGCGGCCCTGGTGGGGTACGACCGCGTGACCGTGGTGCGGCTGTACCCGGAGCAGGGGGCCGAACTGCGCATTCCACGGCTGCGCAGGGGGAAGCTGTACTGGTATTGCAGCAGGCACGGCCTGTTCACCAGTTGACCCACCGCGCCTTTTGCCGGCCCCGGGCCGGCGGGCGCAGGGGGAAAAAGGCGCGCTGAAACCGCCGCATAAATGCGCAGGGGAAAAGCACGGCCCAGGGCTCGGCCCGCGCGTCAGGACGCTTCCAGGGATTGCGGCCTCCGCGCTGTGGCAAAAGGGGCGGCGCAGGGGCTTTTAAGCGGTTCACTTTTTTATAGAGGCCCAGAGCGCCCGTAAACGGTATCCCGCTTTTTTAGCGCCCGGTTCCAGAAAAAATATGCGATAAAGCCGGAGGAAACATTGCTTTCCTCCGGCTTTATCGTGCTTTTGGGGGAATACCGGGCGATGTGTTCCCGCGGAGTGGCGTTGTGAGGACGCCTGCTATTTTTATTGCTGCGAAAATGACTTATCTTATCCTGATAGGTTTCGCCCCCGCCGCTGCACGGCAACCGGGCGGATGGCTGAAGAAGCAGCCTGCACTTTGCCGCCGGCTATTTTTTATTGCTCCGCTCGGACTGCTGCACTTTCCCTCGCGGTCGCTATCACGGCTATCGTCATCGTCCCGGCAATCTCCGGCGTGGTCTTTTCTTTGATCGATACTGGGCTTTTCCGCCTGGTGCTGGGCGGCGCGGCATTCCCGGCTAATGAGTTATCTTAACTGGCCCCGCTCTCGCCGCTTACGCGGCGACCGGGCGGACGGCCCCCAAAATATCTTATCTTGACCTCCACGGCCTCGCCGCTGAACCGGCACCCGGAGCAAGGCCCGAAAAACCGGCTTCCGGCCATTTTTTGCAGCTTTGCGGAGCGGGGCGGCTTTTCTCCCTCAAAACGGGAAAAGATAAGGATGAGCCCCGCGCACGGCGGGAGAAAACGGACAGAAAGACGGGATCAGAACCTGCAGAAGCGCCCCGGACGGTAAAACAGGCGGTGCTGTGCGGCCTGGAAGAAGCAGGCGGGGGGAAAATTGGGAGAGTTGAAAAAACAGTTGACATTTCAATCTGTAACTAATATAATAACAGTAACAAATGTAATCAAAATAATTACAGATAAAAGGAGAGGGATCGCATGAAATGGATCGGGCTGCTGGCGCTGGCGTTTGCCGCGCCGCTGTTGTTCGCGGGCTGCCGGGGAGCAGAAGGGGACAGATCCCGGGCGACGGCGGAGCCGGGCAACGCGTCGTCCCGGACCGAGACGGCTTACCATAAGATCAGCGCGGAAGACGCCAGGGAGATGATCGATGCAGGCGGCGTCACGATCGTGGATGTGCGCCGCGAGGACGAATACACGCAGGAGCATATCCCCGGCGCGGTGCTGGTGCCGCTGGGGACCATCGGGGACCAGCCGCCCGACGCCCTGCCGGAAAAGGACGCCGTGCTGCTGGTGTACTGCCGCAGCGGGGTGCGCAGCAGACAGGCCGCGCAAAAGCTGGAGGCTTTGGGATACCAAAACATCTACGATTTTGGCGGCATCATCGACTGGCCCTACGAGACGGAGAGCGGGACCGCAGAGTGAGAACAGAAAAAACAGAGCGCACAGACAGAAGAAAGGAGCAGGTTTTTATGGCGATCAGAAAGATCGGCACGACAGAGTTTGAACAGGAGGTCTTAGGGGCGGCGCGGCCGGTGGCGGTGGATTTTATGGCCGACTGGTGCGGTTACTGCAGACGCCTCTCCCCGGCGCTGGAACGGGCGGCGCAGAAAGTGGGGCAGGCGGCGGAGGTGGTACAGGTGGACATCGACGAGGGCGGAGAACTGGCCCGGCGGTATCGCGTGGACACCATCCCCACCCTGATCCTGTTTGCCGGGGGCAAAGAGACGGCGCGGGTGGTGAACCCGCCCTCGCAGGCGGCAGTGGAAAGCTGGCTGAGGGAAAACGGCGTTGCGTTCGGCTGAAAACAAGACCGCTGCGGCGGAAAGACGGCCCGCGCCCTGAAAAACGGGCCGGGACGCAAAATGGAAAAACAGAAGAGGTGAAAACTATGAGACTGGAAGGGAAAACAGCGATCGTCACCGGCGCATCGCGGGGCATCGGCTACGCGGTAGCGCGGGCGTTTGTACAGGAAGGGGCGCGGGTGGCGCTTTGCGGCAGCAGCGCTTCCTCAGCCGAGCGCGCGGCACAGCGGCTGCTTGCCGAGCTGCCGCAGGCGGAGATCCTGCCGCTGGGGGCGGATGTGTCGGACACGGCTGCGGTGCGCGCCATGGTGGCTGCGGTGATGCAGCGCTGGGGCAGGATCGACATACTGGTGAACAATGCGGGCATCACGTCGGCAAAACGGATCTTTGACATGACGGATGAGGAGTTCGACGCGGTGCTCGGGGTCAACCTGGGAGGCGCGTTCAAGTGCACACGGGAGGTCGCGCCGATCATGCGGGATCAGGGCGGCGGCAGCATCGTCAATACCAGTTCCATGGTGGGCACCTATGGCGGCAAGATGCAGACCGCGTATTCCTCCTCCAAATTTGCGGTCAACGGGCTGACCAAGTCCTGCGCAAAGGAGCTGGGGCCCTATCATATCAGGGTCAACGCCGTCGCCCCGGGCGTGGTGGGCACCGACATGGTGGCCCAGTCGGTGGACGAGCGGATGATGGCCGGCCTCAAAGCGCTGACCCCGCTGGGGCGGATGGCCGAGCCGGAGGAACTGGCCGGGGCCTACGTCTATCTGGCCTCAGACGAGGCGTCTTTCACCACGGGCACCATCGTGCATGTGGACGGCGGCCTTGTAATGTGAAAAGGAGAGATGAGAGATGAGCGTCAAAAAAGTCGACGTGGCGGTGCTGGGCGGCGGCCCGGGCGGATATACGGCGGCACTTTACTGCGCGCGCGCCGGTTTTTCGGTGACGGTGATCGAAAAGATGGCGCCGGGCGGCCAGATGGCGACCACCGGGCGGGTGGACAACTATCCCGGCTTTGACGAGGGGGTCGACGGCTTTGAGCTGGGTGAGCGCATGCAGCGCGGGGCGGAGCGGTTTGGGGCCGAAACGCTGTTTGCCGACGTCACAGGCGTGGAACTGGCCGGTGACACCAAGCGCATCCTGACCACCGACGGCGAACTGGAAGCGCGGGCAGTGGTGCTGTCTACGGGGGCCTCCCCGCGGGAGCTGGGCCTGCCGGAAGAGCGGGAGCTGCGCGGCCGTGGGGTCGCATACTGTGCCACCTGCGACGGCATGCTCTATAAAGACAAGACCGTGGTGGTGGCGGGCGGCGGCAACAGTGCGGCCGCCGACGCCCTGCATCTGGCAAAGCTCTGCAAAAAGGTGATCCTGGTCCACCGGCGCGATACGCTGCGCGCCTCTCAGGTCTATCTGGCGCCCCTGAGGGAGAGCGGGGTGGAATTTGTCTGGAACAGCCGCATCACCGGCATCCTCCACGGCGCGCAGGTGACCGGAGTGCGGGTGGAGGACGTAAAGACCGGCGCGGAGAGGGAGATCCCCTGCGACGGGCTGTTCGTAGCCGTGGGCCGGGTGCCCGACACCGCCCTTTTCGCAGACCAGGTAAAGCTGGAAGAACACGGCTATGTGGATGCGGACGAGACCACCCGCACCGATCTGCCCGGCGTCTTTGCGGTGGGCGATCTGCGCTCGAAGCCGCTGCGGCAGATCGTGACCGCAGCCTCGGACGGCGCGGTGGCGGCGCATTTCATTGAGGAATATCTGCTGCAGCAGGCCTGACGGTGTGGCAGGGACGCAGAAAGGGCACGGCAGCCGGCTTTGATGGCCGGCTGCCGTGCCCTTTGCTGTTTTTCCTCAGAAGCCCGCGGATAAAACCCTACCGCCTCGGCGGGGCGGTGCGTCTCCCCATGCGGGTGAAGTTAAAAATGAAATTCCATGCCGCTGCGCTGCGCCATATCCCGGATGTGCTCCAGCCCCAGCGTGATGCGGTTGTCCACGACCCGAAAGGCCTGCGCCTGGGCGGTGGGCAGCAGATCGGCAAACAAAAAGTTGGCCCCCGCCGCAAGCGCGGCCAGATTGCCGTCGTCGCTGGCAAGGCCGTCGGCCGGATTTTCGCCCGGCTGCTGCGCGGTGATGTTGACGCGGGGCATCATCAGCCGCAAAAGAGAGATCTCTTTCAGGTTCAGCTCCCGGCTGCCGGGGCCTCCCTCGGCCGCAAGGGGGGTGTTCTGGGCAGGGAGATAGGGGATCACGGGCGCCCAGCTGATCTCCAGCTTTTTCATCAGCAGGATATCCTCGGCAAGCTGCTCCAGCGTCTGACCAGGATAGTCCACGATGTTGCCCGAGGCAAGCAGCAGGCCCGCTTCTTTTACGCTGCGGATGGCCGCCATCCTCCTGTCATAGCTGGTCGAGGGATTGAGCCGGTCAAAGGTCTCCCGGTCCGACATCTCGAATTTTACCACATATTCGTCCGCCCCGGCGGCGCGCAGCTCTTCATACTGGCTGCGCTCATATTCGCCGCAGGCCAGGCTCACCCAGCTCATGCCCAGCGCCTTTGCGCCGGCGACGATCTGCAGCAGCTTGTCAAAGCCGTATTTGGGGTCCTCGCCGGAGACGAGAAAGACGCGCCGGAACCCCAGCTCATGGGCGGCGGACAGGGAAGCGAGCACGTCCCGCGGGTCGATGCGGTAGCGGGGCACCGCGCTGTTCGCTGCGCGCATCCCGCAGTAGAGACACTGGTTTTTGCACACATTGCTGTAGCCCAGCATGGCGGTGGCGGTCAGGCGGCCGCCGTTTTCCTGCTGGTGGACGCGCCGGGCTTCCGGGGCGACCGCCGCGAGGTATTCCTGCTGGGGCATCTTCAGGATCTCCAATATTTCAGCTCTGGTCTCGACTTTCATCGCAAGTCCCTCCACATTTTTTTGACAGCAGCAGGGGAACAGCCTCCCCCGCGTGCTCTGCGATCTCTGTGCGCCCTGTTCCGAAAAGCGCTCCCGCGCCGCGCCGGGAAGCGGGGGAAAACGCGCAGACGGACGCTCAGGCGGACGGGGCCTCCATCCGGATCAGCGCGCCGCCCATCAGCGCCACCTCGTCCTCGTCGTGGGTCACCAGGATGACGGTGGCCCCGTCCGTGTAGCGGCGCAGATAGTCCGCCACCGCGCGCCGGGTCGTCTCATCCAGGCCCTTGAAAGGCTCGTCCAGGATCAGCAGCTCGCCGGCGGCCAGCACCGCGCGGGCGATGGCCACCCGCCGCCGCATGCCGCCGGACAGCTCGCGCACCGGCTGCCGGGCGGCGTCTGCCAGCCCGACCTCTGCCAGATGTTCGCCGATCAGGGCGGCAGACGCCCTGGGGCGGACAAAGGCCAGGTTGGACGCCGCTGAAAAGCTTTCCAGCAGCCGGTCCTCCTGAAAAACTGCGGCCAGGCGCGCGGGTACCCCTGTCACCGTACCGCTGTCTGCGGGCAAAAGACCCATCAGGATATTCAGCAGCGTGGTCTTGCCGCAGCCGGACCGGCCCATCAGACAGGTCGTGCGCCCTGCCGCAAAGCGGGCGCTGAAGTTCTGCAGCACGGCCGTGCCGTCAAAACTTTTGCACAGCCCCTGCACGACGATATCCTCCACAGAGCGCACCTCCTCTCCGGCCGGGGCCGGTCACAGCCGCTCCAGACGGCGGTAGCCCACCCGCAGCAGCCATAAAAACAACTTTTCAAACGCGATGCTGACCGCGATGATCACCACCGTCCAGGCGAACAGGTCGGCGGAACTGAGATATACTTTCGCCTCGTAAAGCCGTTCGCCGATGGAGCCGCTGGGGATGCCGATGACCTCGGCCGCGATGCCGGCTTTCCAGGACAGGCCCAGCGCCACGCTGCAGGCTGTGGTCAGATAGGGGCGCAGCTGCGGCAGATAGATGTAGAGCAGCCGGCGCCCGGCCCTGGCCCGGAACAGCCCGGCCATCTCCAGCAGTTTGGGGTCGGTCTGGCGGATCCCCTCCAGCATATTGGCGTAGACGATGGGCAGCACCATCAAAAACGAGATGAACACCGGCAGGCTGGAGGAATCCAGCCAGATCAGGCAGAGGATGATAAAAGAGGCCACCGGCGTCGTCTTGATAACGGTCATATACGGCCAGAGCAGCACCTCGGCCAGATGCCAGCGGCTTGCGGCCGCCGCCAGCAGGGTGCCGCAGCACAGGCCCAACAGGAACCCCGCCACGATCCGCACGAAAGAAAAGCCCACCGCCGCGTAGAACTGGGGCTCCAGCGCCAGTTCTGAAAGGCGCTGCAGCACCCGCAGGGGGGAGACCAGCAGCAGCGCGCTGCCCAGGGCCGCGGCCGCGGCCTGCCAGACCAGCAGGGCCAGCAGCACGGCAGCCGCGCGCTCCCAGCGGGGCTTTGACGGTTTAGACGGCATAGTAGAAGTCGTCGCCCGGCAGCTTTCCGCCGACCGATTTTTCGTTCTGGTCGAACAGCACCTGCAGATAACCGGCCATGGCGGCTTTCATCTCGTCGCCGGCAAGATAGGTGATGTTGCAGTAGGGGATGGCCTTTTCCGCCACCGCGGCCTTGACGATATCAAACTTTTCCACCAGCTGTGCAGCCTCGGGGACATTGGCGTTGACCCACTCGGTGGATGCCTGATATTCCTGCAGAAACGCCGCCAGCTGGTCGGGGTACTGCTCGGCAAAATCGGCGCGCACCACCAGGACGCCGGTCAGAAACAGGCTGCCGTTGTCAAGGCTGCTCCAGGCCTGGTTCAGGTCGACGGCCACCCGCAGGCCCTCCACTTGGGTCTGCGCCACGGTGACATAGGGCTGGGGCAGCATGGCCACGGCGTTTTCAGACTGGGCCAGCAGCTGGACCACCTCGGTGGGCTCGGTTTTCCACTCCACGGTCAGGTCGGCGGCCGGGTCGATGCCGTTTTCGCTGAGGATGTAATTGAGCGCGTACTCGGGGGTGGAGCCTTTGCCGGTGGCATAGATGGTCTTGCCTTTCAGGTCGGCCAGGGACTGGACGATGTCGCCCTTTTCAACAATGTAGATGACGCCCAGGGTGTTGACCGCCAGCAGCTTGACGGCGCCCTCGGTGTTATTGTAGAGCACGGAGGCCAGGTTGGCCGGCACGGCGGCGATGTCGAATTCGCCCTGGATCAGCTTGGGGGTGACCTCGTCGGCGGACCCGGCGATGGTAAAGGTGTAGTTGTTGGCGGCGCCGCCGTTTTCGGCGTCCTCCATCAGCTTGACCATGCCCATGGAGGTGGGGCCTTTCAGGCCCGCGATGCGGATGTCCGCGGGTTCCACGGGCGCCTTTTCAGGGGCGGAGGAAGAGGCTGCGGCAGACGAGGCCGGCAAAGAGGCGGAAGAGGCCCCGGAGGACGGGCTGCCGGAAGAACCGCAACCCGCCAGCATGGAGGCGGCAAGGGCAAGGGACAAGACAAGGGCGGTCAGTTTTTTCATGGTCGATTTCTCCTTTTCATATGCGCGCCCGGCCAGGAACAAAAGCCGGGCCGGGATGTTGTGGCCGGCGGGCGGTCACGGGGCGTCGGGACGCAGCGGCGCCCTGGAGGTCATCGTCTTTGCGGTGACACCGGGCAGCATGCCCAGCCTGCCCGAGAGGGCGCTGATGACGTCCCCGGGCGCGTCGATGACCACGCAGATCACCGAGACGCCCCGCTCGCGATACGGCAGCCCCATGCGGCCGACGATATATCGCCCGCATTCATGCAGCAGATCATTGATCTTCACCGCAGAGTCTCTGTCCTCCACGATGATGCTGACAACGGAAAGCCGGTTCTCCAAAGGTGCGTGTCCCCCTTTCTTTTATTCAGCTTCGCCGGGCGCGGATGATCGGGATATAACGTTTTTTTATTGCGGAGCAATAAAAATAGCCGAAGTGAAGCGGAGGCTATTTTTTGGCCAATCGCCCGGTTGCCGCGTCAGCGGCGAGGGCGGGGCCAATTAAAATAAAACGTTTTTTATTGCGGAGCAATAAAAAAATCCGCGCCCTTTGAAAGGCGCGGAAAATCGTATACAAATGCCCGGGCAGCGCAGACGCCGCCGGCAATTTATCCTGATTTTCGCAGCGACCTTTCCATCCGGGCAGGCCCCAGATGTGTCAGGACGGTTGCTGAATTTGCTTTGCGCATCCTTCCCGCAGGGCAAGCCCTTTGTGGTCGGAACCGCGCAGGTCTATTATAGCGGATACGGCGCAAAGAATCAAGAGGGGGGAGCCGTCCGCGCCGGGGGAAGAACTGTCCTGCCGCGGGGGCGGCCGTGCCGGGAAGTAAAAAGAAGCGCCGCGCAGAGCGGACTGCCGGGACACTTTTGGACGGCAGCGGAAAAAGAGGGGCAGGACGGCGGCGGGGGGCAGGCAGGGAGAGCCGCGCCCCCGGGACCGCCGGCTGCAGACGCCTTTCGACCGCCGGGGGCGCGCCTTTTCATTGCAACGGGCACGCGGCTGTGGTACACTCAGATAGAAAAATTCTCTGTGAAAGGGGAACAGAAAAATGACAAGCGACAAAACGGTCGTGCTCAATGCCGCCCGCGTAAACTATGACGGCAGGGCGGGCTTTGAAGAGATCGCTTCCCAGGTGACGGTCTACGACGATACCCCGCCGGAAAAAATGCTGGAGCGGGTGCAGGGATACACGGTGGTGGTCACCAAGGAGATCCCGGTCCCGGGCGAGCTGATCCGGCAGTTTCCGGCTTCGGTAAAGCTGCTGTGCGAGGCGGGCACGGGCTATAACAACATCGATCTTGCCGCCGCGCGGGAAAAGGGGATCACCGTGTGCAACGTGCCCGCCTACAGCAGCGAGCGGGTGGCCCAGACCGTGCTGCTGCTGATACTGAATCTGGCCTCCTCGATGACAAGGCAGCAGCGGATGCTGGCGCGGGGCGACCACACCAATTTCACCCGCTGCCTGGGGGTGGACCATGTGGAACTGAACGGCAAAACGCTGGGCGTTGTGGGGGCGGGCAATATCGGCCGGGCAGTGATCCGGGCCGCGCAGGCGCTGGATATGAATATCCTTGCGACCGCGCACCGCCCCCGTCCGGACGAGGGGGGCGTCCACTATGTCCCGCTGGAAGAACTGCTGCGGCAGAGCGATTTTGTCTCGCTGCACTGCCCGCTGACCGAGGAGACGCACCACATGATCAACCGGCAGACGCTGGAGCTGATGAAGCCGACCGCCTTTGTGATCAACACGGCGCGCGGGGCGCTGATCGACGAAAACGCGCTCATTGAAGCGCTGCAGGCGGGGTGCATCGCGGGGGCGGGCCTGGATGTGCAGGAAAGCGAGCCGCCGGCAGAGGACAGCCCCCTCTACATGCTGGAAAACGTGGTGCTCACCCCGCACATGGGGTGGAAAGGCCTTGAGACACGCCAAAGGCTGGTGTCCAAGGTGGGCGAAAACATCCGCGCCTTTTGTGAGGGACGGCCGGTCAATGTGATCGTTTAAAGGCGGTGGCGGAGCAGCGCGCCCGCCGTGCGGCCGGAGGCAAAAGCCCGGACGCTTTTGAGCGAATGAAAACAGTGCGTTTTTCCCATACTTTCAGCAGGCCGCCGGAGCGGTCTGCTGAAAAGAGGGGAGAGACGGCAATGAAAGCGAATGTAAATGAGAACTGCATCGGGTGCGGTCTTTGCGCATCCACCTGCCCGGAGGTGTTCCAAATGACCGGTGAGGGCGTCGCACAGGCGCAGGAGGAACCGGTCGCGCCGCAGCTGGAGCCATCCGTGCTGGACGCACAGTCGGGATGCCCGGTCGACGCCATCGAGGTGGAGTAAAGAGGGCGCAGGCCGCCTGAAAAGGACGCCGCCGGGGACAAGACAGCCTTAAAGCTGTTTTGCCCCGGCGGTGTTTTTTCTTTGCGGGCACCGTGGAAAGGGGGGGATAAAAAATAGCCGCGCAGCGGCTATTTTTTTCGGCCAACCGCCCGGTTGCCGCGCCAGCGGCGAGGGCGGGGCCATTGAGATAAGTTTTTTTATTGCGGAGCAATAAAAATAGCCGCGCAGCGGTTATTTTTTCGGCCAACCGCCCGGTTGCCGCGTCAGCGGCGAGGGCGGGGCCGATGAAGATAAAAAACAGGCGCGGGCTGGTTGAGGTGCGCGCCGCCTGTGTTGCAAAGGGACAAGGGCCATCCGGGCGCAGCGTGCGCCGGATGGCCCTTGTTGCTTCTCTGGATCGCGTTTTCTGCGATCAGGCGTGGGACAGCAGTGGAAAGCGCAGCCGGGACCCGTCGTCAAACGGGGAAAGGCCGCCTTTCAGTACAAACAGGGCGTCGTCCTCCCCCACCGCCTCAAAGCGGCAGCCGGCGGAACAGGCGGGGGTGAAGCCCAGCTCCACCTCCCGGTCTGTCGCTAGGGCAAGGGGGGCCACCACCTCTTCCAGCCGCGCGCCCTCTCCGCCGAGGACGTCCAGGCAGAGCAGGCGCCCCTGCTCCCGCGCGGCGACGACGACCGCGTCCGTCTGGGGCAGATAAAAGACGCTTTCCCGCCAGGGGCCGGTGCAGTGGAACATCAACAGCTCGTAATCCCCCTGCAGGGACAGGGCGGAAAACGGGTTGCCCCGCAGCGAGCGGGCCCAGAGCAGTTCCCGGTCGGACGGCTTGTCCATAATATCCAGCGGCCGCACCGCGCCGGGCCGCGGCGTGGGCGCGGGCATAAAGCAGCGGTATTCGGTCTGGCGCTGAAACTCAAATTTGGGGTAAAAAGTCAGTGCAGAGGAGTTGGCGAACAGATAGACCAGTTCCGCTTCCTCTGCCCAGTCGCGCAGCAGTTCTTCCAGCAGACGGCGGGCGAGGCCGTGCCCCCGCGCTTCGGGGGCGGTCATCACGGTGCCGATCTGGATGCAGCGGCGGACGCTTCCGCCCCAGCGCAGGTCCATCAGGTTTGCGGCCGCGCATGCCAGCACCGCGTCCCCCTGGGCGAGAACGTAAGGGCGATAGGCGTTTCCCCAGTATCCCTGCTGGAACCAGTTTTCAAAGGAGATGCCGAAGACCCGCTGCGCCAGCGCATTGAAGCTGCCGCGCAGCGGTCCGTCCTCCTGCAGGTTTTTGATCATTTTTATTTCAGACATCGGTCCTGCCTCTCTTATCTGTGGGGGCCGCGGCGCCTCAGCGGTCGAACAGCGCCCGTCGCCGGGTGGAGTGGATGAACATCTCTTCCAGCGCCGGCCGGTCCTCCCGCTCCAGCATGCCGCGCATGCGCAGCAGCTCGCCGGTAAAGCTGTCGATCTGTTCGATCAGCTCCTGCCGGTTGAGCAGGAACAGCTCGCTCCACATCTTTTCGTTGATGCGGGCGATGCGGGTCAGGTCGCGGAAAGAGTCGCCGGTGTAGTTCTGCAGGTTTTCATCCTCGTTGCAGGTCATCAGGCTCACAGCGATGGCGTGGGTGAGCTGGGACACAAAGCCGATGATCTCGTCGTGCGCGGCGGGGGACAGCTCGGAGACGGTGCGAAACTCCAGCAGACGGCCGATCTCACGCGCTGTCTGCACCGCTTCAGGGGTGTTTTTTTCGGTGGGGGTGACGATGAAGTTGGCGGCCCGGAAGATGGCCTCGTCGCTGTTGCGCACCCCGTAGACCTCTTTGCCCGCCATGGGGTGGCTGCCGATGAATTCGAGGTCCTCCCGCAGAAAGCCCTGGATGACGTCCACCACGTGACACTTTACGCCGGATACGTCGGTGAGCAGCGTGCCGGGGCGGAAAAGCGCCTGGTTTTGCCGCAGCCAGCCGATCATCACGGTGGGGTAGAGGGCAAACACCACGATATCCGCGCTGCGCGTCAGCGCGGGGTCGGGCCGGGCGGCCCCCCTGCGGATGAGGCCGTTTTCCAGCGCGTAGGAGATACTGGCGGCGTCGGTGTCGATGGCGTCGACCCAAAAGCCCTTTTTGGAAAGCCCGCGGGCGTAGCTGCCGCCGATCAGCCCCAGGCCGACGATGAGAAATCGGGTGTCCTCCGTGATCATGTCGCAGTCCTCGTTTCTGTTGATTTTTTGCCGCCCGCCGCGATCAGCGCGGGCGGGAGCCGTCCCCCTCAGGGAAGCAGCTCCACCCGCACACCCACGCTTTGCAGATCTTCAAAAAAGCGGGGATAAGATTTTTCCACCGCGTCCGCCCCCTCGATGGTCACCGGCCCGTCTGCGCGGGCC
The DNA here is from genome assembly GCF_014287275.1 of Anaerofilum hominis. GTDB lineage: Bacteria > Bacillota > Clostridia > Oscillospirales > Ruminococcaceae > Pygmaiobacter > Pygmaiobacter hominis. The sequence goes on along the minus strand of NZ_JACONZ010000001.1, from coordinate 631,608 downwards.
GCCGCTACGGCAAGGGCCATGACCACGCGGTGGTCGTTCCAGCCGCAGAGCGGGGCCGCGGGCGCGCGGCAGGCCTTTTCGCCGATACCGGGGACGATCAGCGCATCCCCCTCGCAGCGCACGGCAAGGCCCAGCTTGGCAAGCTCGGCCTGCATGGCGGCGATGCGGTCGGATTCTTTATAGCGCAGCCGTCCCGCGTGTTCGATGCGGGAGACGCCCCCGCAAAAACAGCAGAGCACCGTGAGGATGGGGCCCAGATCCGGGCAGTCGGCCAGGTCGAAAACGCCCGGGCGCAGCGGCGAGCGGCGGCAGCAAAGCGGGGCGCCGCCCTCGCCGCCCGCCGCCGGGGCCCCCATGCGGGCCAGAAGATCAAAGATCACCCGGTCGCCCTGCGCGGAGGCCGGGCGCAGCCCGGCGCAGCACACTTCGCCCGCCAGCGCCCCCAGGGCCGCAAAAAAAGCCGCCTGGGAGTGATCGCCCTCCACCGCAAAGCGGGGGACGGGGCGATAGCGCTGCCCGCCGGGGATGAAGAGGGAGAGGCCGTCCTGCCAGTGAGCCGCGACGCCGAACCGGGCCAGCACGTCCAGTGTCAGCTCCACATAGGGGCGGGACTCAAAGGGGGGCTCGATCCTGAGAACAGAGTCCCCGTCCAGCAGCGGCAGGGCGAGCAGCAGGCCGGTGATGAACTGGGAGCTCACCGCGCCGGACAGCCGGTACTCCCCGGCGGTCAGCGGGCCGCGAAAGCGCAGGCCTGCGGGCCCCGTCTCAAAGGGCAGGCCGCGTGCGGAGAACAGCGCCCGATAGATCTCCTGCGGGCGCTGCGGCAGACGGCCGCGGCCCGTAAGGGTGACCTCGGCGCCGGTGAGCGCCAGCAGCGGGACCAGAAAACGCAGGGTGGAGCCGGACTCGCCGCAGTCCACGGCGTCCCGGGGCGCCAGGGGCAGGGGGACGCCCCGCACCCGCAGCGCCTCTCCCGGCAAAGGCTCGGCCACAGCGCCAAAGGCGCGCACGGCCGCCAGCGTGGCGCGCACGTCCGCCGACGGGGTGACGTTTTCCAGGATCGTCTCGCCCTCCGCCAGCGCGGCCGCCAGCAGCGCCCGGTGGGCGACGCTTTTGGAGGACGGCGCCCGCACGCAGCCGTGCGCGGGCCCGGGATGGACGACGGCCCGCATCAGAGGTCGCGCCCCACCACCCGGGCGATTTCGCGGCCTTTTTCGATCAAAAAGGCAAACTGGCTGGGGTACAGGCACTGCGCGCCGTCGGACAGGGCGTGGGGCGGGTCGCAGTGGGTCTCGATGATCAGGCCGTCGGCGCCCGCCGCGATGGCCGCCAGCGACATGGCTTCCACCAGTTTGCGGTCGCCGGTGGCATGGCTGGGGTCGATGACGATGGGCAGATGGCTGCGCTGCTTGACGATGGGCACCACCGACAGGTCCAGCGTGTTGCGGGTGTATTTTTCAAAGGTGCGGATGCCCCGCTCGCAGAGGATGACGTTTTCATTGCCGCCGGCCATGATGTACTCGGCGCTCATGAGCCATTCCTCGATGGTGTTTGCCAGGCCGCGCTTGAGCAGCACCGGCTTTTTGGTCTTGCCCACCTCTTTGAGCAGATCAAAATTCTGCATGTTGCGCGCGCCGATCTGGATGAGGTCCACGTTTTCCACAAATTCGTCCAGCTTGTCGATGCTCATCAGCTCGCTGACGATGGGCAGGCCGTACTTTTTGCCCGCCACGGCCATGTAACGGATGCCCTCGCTGCCCAACCCCTGAAAAGCGTAGGGGCTGGTGCGCGGTTTGTAGGCGCCGCCGCGGAAGATGCGCCCGCCCGCCTCGCCGACCAGACGGGCCATTTCGTCGGTGTGGGACTCGCTCTCGATGGAGCAGGGGCCGCCCATCACCACGATGGGCTCGCTGCCGCCGACCTTTACGCCGGAGACGTCCACCACCGTGTCGGCGGGGTGAAACACGCGGTTGGCCAGCTTGTAGGGGGCGGACACCCGCTGCACGTTGTCCACATAGGGGGAGGCGGAAAGCTTGCGGTCGTCAAGGATCGTGGTGTCGCCCACCACCCCGAAGACGTTGTAGTCGGTGCCGCTGATCATGGTGACATGCAGGCCTTTCAGCTCGATGCTCTGTACCATGCGGTCGATCTCTTCCTGCGGGGCGAGCTTTTTCATCGTGATGATCATAATCGGGTCTCTCCGTTTCTGTGTTGAGATCGCGGGGCGGGCGGTCAGGCCCGCAGCGCCAGGATATGGGCTTGCAGCTCCCGGATGGCCCGGGCGTAGCCGGCGATGCCCTCGCCGGTGATGGTCAAAAAGCAGGCGGGCCGGATATAGGACACCTGCCGGAACGCCTCCCGCTGCTCGACGGCGGAGATGTGCACCTCCACCGCCGGCAGCTGCACTGCCCTGAGCGCGTCCAGCAGGGCGATACTGGTGTGGGTATAGGCCCCGGGGTTGAGCACCAGACCGTCCACCCGGCCCATGGCCTGCTGGATGGCGTCCACCAGCGCCCCCTCGTGATTGGACTGAAAGACCTCGGTCTCGACGCCCTGCTCCTCGCCGGTGCGCTGCACCAGGGCCAGCAGGTCCGCGTAGCTGTCGCTGCCGTACACGCCGGGTTCGCGCACGCCCAGCAGGTTGATGTTGGGGCCGTTAAGCACCAAAATACGCATAAAATGCCTCCTCCACCCGCCGCGCGGCGGTCTCGATGGTCTCGTCGTTGTCCAGCTTCAGGTCGCAGTAGCGGTTGTACAGCGGGTAGCGCTCGATATACCGCTGGCGCAGGGCCTCAAAATCGCGGGAGAGCGGCCGCCCCGAGGTGGCCAGCAGCGAGAGCTCGCGGTCGATGAAAAGGATGACCCCGTTCTGCCGCAGCCGCCGCATGTTTTCCGCCCGGGTCACCGCGCCGCCGCCGGTGGCGATGAGCTGGCCGCCCTTTTTGGCGATCTCTGCAATGACCCGGCTCTCGATCTCGCGGAAAGCCGCCTCCCCGTCCTGCTCGATGATCTGGGCCGGGGTGCGCCCGGCGTAGGCGGTGATCTCGTCGTCGGTGTCCACAAAGGTCTTGCCCAGCATGCGGGCCGCCCGGCCGCCCACCGTGGTCTTGCCTGCGCCGGGCATGGCGATAAGCACGCAGTTGGCGCGCTCGGCCTGCAGCCGGCGGTGCACCCGGCCGATCTCCTCGTCCGGCAGCGGGCGGCCGAGAAACAGCTCCGCGGCCGTCTTGGCCTGGGCCACCAGCATCTCCAGGCCGCCCGCGGCGGGCAGCCCCAGATCCAGTGCGCGCAGCACAAAAGCGGTCTGCAGCGGGTTGTAGACCACGTCCGCCGCCGCTTCCAGCCGGGGGAAAAGGGCCGGGTCCATGGGCAGTCCGTCGTTGTCCGGGTACATGCCGCAGGGGGTGGTGTTCAGCAGGACCTGCACGTCCCGCCGCATGGCCGCGTCGTGGTAGGTGAGGGCGCCTCCCTTGCCGCTGCGGCTGACCAGCAGCACCTCTTTGGCGCCTTTGGCCCGGGCCAGCGCGGCGCAGGTCTTGCTGGTGCCGCCGGTGCCCAGGATCATCACCACCCGGCCCCCCAGCAGGATGCCGTGCCGGTGCAGCAGGTAATCCACCCCGTCGTAATCGGTGTTATAGCCGGTCAGCTTCCCGCCGCGGTTCACCACCGTGTTCACCGCGCCGATCTCCGCCGCCCGCGGGTCCACCTCGTCCAGCAGCGGCAGGACGGCCTCTTTATAGGGGATGGTGACATTGAGGGCGGCAAACTGCCGCCCGGCAAAAAACGGGGCCAGCTGCTGCGGCGCAAGCTCGATGAGGTCATAGGTGTAATCTGCAAGCTGCTCGTGGATCGATTTTGAAAAGCTGTGGCCCAGATGCTCTCCGATCAGGCCGTACCGCTGTGTTTCCATGGTGTCCTCTCCCTTTTTTCCTCGTTTGCATGGGCCCGGCGCGCGCTAGAGGAACGCTTCCGCCATCCAGTCGGCGCCGTGCCGGCAGGCGGCCAGATCCACCAGCCCCAGCGCCACAACGGCGTCCACCACCGCCCGCGCCCGGTGTACGATGGCGGGGTCGTGGCGGCCCTGGATGGACAGGGCCGCGTCCTCCTTTTTGTCCAGGTCCACCGTCTGCTGCGGACGGTAGATGGAGGGGGTGGGCTTGACGGCGGTGCGCACGATCAGCGGCATGCCGTTGGTGATGCCGCCCTGTACGCCCCCGCTGTGGTTGGTGCGGGTGCGCACGGCGCCCCTGTCGTCATAATAAAAGGGGTCGTTGGCCGCGCTGCCCGTCCGCTCCGCGATGGCAAAGCCCGCGCCGAACTCGACGCCCTTGACGGCGGGCACGCTGAACAGCAGATGCGCCAGCTCGCTTTCCACCGACCAGAACCAGGGTTCCCCCAGCCCGGCCTCCAGCCCCAGCACCGCGGTCTCCAGCACTCCGCCCACGGAATCGAGCTCTGCCCTGGCCGCCGCGATGCGGGCTTTCATGGCCTCGCCCGCGGCCTCGTCCAGCACGGGAAAGTCGCTGCGGTCCCAGCGCTGCAGCGCGGCTTTCAGCGCCGGTCCGTCCTGCGGCAGCGGCGCGTCGGCCACGCCGCCGCAGCGGGCGATGCGGGTGCCCAGCGTCACGCCGCGTCCGGCAAGGATCTGCTGGCAGATGGCCCCCGCCGCCACCACCGGGGCGGTGATGCGGCCGGAAAAATGGCCCCCGCCCCGATAGTCCTGAAAACCGTGATATTTGCAAAAGGCGGTGTAATCCGCATGGGAGGGGCGCGGCTTTGACTTCAGCTCGCCATAGTCCTTTGAGCGGGTGTCGCCGTTGCGGATCAGGATGGTCAGCGGCGCGCCGGTGGTGCGGCCCTGAAAAAAGCCGCTGAGTAGTTCAAACTCGTCCGCCTCCCGCCGTGCGGTGGAGAGCGCCGCGCCGCCCCGCCGCTGCGCCAGCCGCAGCCGGATATGGTCCAGGTCCAGCGGGATGCCGGGGGCAAGGCCGTCCAGCACCGCGCCGATGGCGGGCCCGTGGGACTCGCCGAACAGGCTCACGGTCAGGGCGTTTCCAAATATGCTTTTCACGCGCCGATCCCCTCCTTTGCTTCCCGTTCCAGCAGCGTGCGCAGCCGTTCCAGCGGCACGGTCTCCAGCCGGGCCGCGCCGGCCCGGTCGGCTGTGACGATGGTCACCTGGCCGTCCGCCGCCTTTTTGTCGTGGCAGAGCCCGGCAAAGACCGCCGCCGGGTCAAAGGCCGCGCGGGTGGGCAGGCCGTTTTGCCGCAGCACCGCTTCCAGCCGCGCCCGCAGGGCGGGGGAGGTGCACATGGGCAGCATGCCCAGGGCCACGCATTCGCCGTGCAGCAGGCCGCCCAGGCCGTAGACGCTCTCGATGCCGTGGCCGATCGTGTGGCCAAAGTTGAGCAGCTTGCGGGGGCCGGACTCCTTTTCATCCTGCTCCACGATCCGCTGCTTGAACCGCAGCGAGCGCAGCAGGATCTCTTCCAGCCTGCCCTGGGCGTCCTCCTGCTCAAACAGGGCCAGCAGCGGCTCGTCGCCCACCACCCCGGCCTTGATGGCCTCGGCCATGCCGTTTGCCAGCTGACGCGGCGGCAGGGTGCTCAGCAGCGCGGGGTCCACCAGCACCCGCCGGGGCTGATAAAAGGCGCCGGCCACGTTTTTGACCCCGCCCAGGTTGACCGCCACCTTGCCGCCGATGGAGGAGTCGATCTGGGCCAGCGCGGTGGTGGGGATGTTGTAAAAATCCACGCCGCGCATATAACAGGCGGCGGCAAACCCCGCAAGGTCGCCCACCACACCGCCGCCCAGGGCCACGACGCAGTCACTGCGGGAAAAGTTTTCCGCCAGCATCGTTTTGAGCAGCCCCTCCAGCACGGCAAAGCTCTTGGCGCCCTCGCCCTGTTCCACCCGGGCGGTCACCGGCGCCGCGCACTGGCCGGCCAGCAGCGCTGCATAGCGCTGGGGCACGCCGGTGTCGGTGACGATCAATACCCTGCGGTCCAGATCCAGCAGCTTGCCCGCCCGCTCCAGCAGGCCGCGTTCCAGCAGGATATCATAGCTGTTTTCTCCCAGCGCCATCCGCAGCTGTTCCACAGCATCCAGCTCCTTTCTGAATTGAGACAAAAAACGGCGGCCTGCTGTGCAGGCCGCCGTTCATTTAAACAAAGGTGTCGAAACTCACCGCATGTTCAAACCGGTTTTGCGCAGCACAGAATGGGCCCTGCTAAAGTAATAAGCAAAGCCATAGCTAAAGTAATAGCGCGCTGCGGTGTTGAACTGTTTCATGGATAACTCTCCCTGAAATGCAGATTGGTACCAGTATAGAGGAAAAAATGCCGCTTGTCAACGAAAAGATTTGGCGCGACCGGCTGCGGGGGAGGCGCGGCGGAGGCGGTCCCTCCCGCCGGCACGGGCGCGGCGTCAACGCCCCTCCGCGTCCCGGCGCTCCCAGGCGCCGAGCAGTTTCAGCTGGCTGCAGGCGGCGGCCAGCTCGTCCAGCATCTCCCTTGCCCGGGCGGAGGACGGGTCGCCCACCACCTCGGCATAAAAGAAATATTGCCACGGCAGATCGCGCATCGAGCGCGAGCGGATGCTTTCCAGGTTGAAGCCGCGGCTGCCGATGATCTGCATGGCCCGGGCCAGCGCCCCGGCGTCATGCCGCACCGTGAACACCAGATTGAACCGGTCGCCCCGGTGCTGCGGCGTGCGGGAGAGCACGATAAAGCGGGTCACATTCTGGGCGCTGGTGTTGATGTCCCGCGCCAGGACCGACAGCCCGTACAGCGCGGCGGTGTCCGCGCTGGCAATGGCCGCCTTGGCGCAGTCGCCGCACTCGCTGATATATTTTGCGGCCAGCGCGGTGTTGGGATAGGGCACCACCTCAAGATCCCGCCCAGACAGCCAGGTCTGGCACTGGCTGATGGCCTGGTGATGGGAGTAGACCTGCCGGATATCCTCCAGCCTGGCCCCTGGCAGGGCCAGCAGGTTCTGGCGGATATCCAGATCGTACATCTCCACGATCGAGCAGTCGTACCGCCACAGCAGGTCCAGCACCTCTCCCACCTCGCCGGTATAGGAGTTTTCAAAGGGGACCACGCCTGCGGCCGCCGTGCCGTCCTGCACGGCCCGAAAGACCTCTTCAAAGGTCACAAAGGCCTGCTGCTTTTTGCCGGGGAAGATGCGGGAGGCGGCGATGTGGGAGAACGCCCCCTCCACGCCGGGATAAGCCACCGTGAACTCTCCCAGCTGGCGGGACTGAAAGTCCCGCGAGACCTCCATCAGGCGCTCGAGCACCCGGGTGTAATACTCCCGCAGGGCGGGGTCGCTCACCCGCGCCGCCCCGCGCTGCAGCACCTCTTTTTCCCGCCCCGCGTCCAGCACCGGCAGGCCGTGGGCGCGTTTGTACTCCAGCACCTGCCGCACCGCCGTCATGCGCCGCTCAAAAAGGGCCGCCATCTCCGCGTCCACCTCGTTGATCTCGGCGCGCGCCTGCTGCAGTTCATCCACCGCGTCCATCCCCCTTGCGTTCTGCGTTTGAGGCTATTATAGCAACCATCCGCCCCTGTGCGCAAGCCCCGCACCGCTCTGCCGTGTCCCCGCCCGCAGACTGCGTGCGGTCATCCGCCCCTGCACACGAGCCCCGCAGGCGCATGTGGAAAAGGGCCGACTCACAGGCGCTTTCCCTGCATGGGCTTTCGCAAGTCCAGCCAGCATGTGCGGGGAAAAGGCGAACGCCGCCGCCCCTCGCACCGGGATGGGAGCGCCGGGGGATGCGCAGACAGGGGAGCGGGTCAAAAGCGCCGCCGCCCGCCCGGGGATAAGCGGGCTCTATTTGGCTGAAAGCGGGCCCCCTGGTCGTCCCCAAAGCCCTTTCCCGGCAAAAAGACGGGTTTTTTGTAATATTTTGTAATATATCGTAAACAGCGGGGGCGAAAAAGTGGGATTTACAGGCAAAATGACACTGGAAAAAGGATTTTGGCTCTGTTATACTACCCAGTGAAACAATATGTGAAATTTTTGACGAATGGAAGTGCGATCCGGTGCAGATCAAGGATATCGCCCGCATGGCGGGGGTGGCCCCCTCGACCGTCTCCCGTGTCATCAACGACTCGGGCTATGTGAGCGCGGAGGTGCGCGGCAGGGTGGAAGAGGTGATCCGGCGCACCGGCTATGTGCCGAACAGCATTGCAAAAAGCCTCAAGGCAAAGCGCAGCCACACCATCGGCGTCATCGTGCCGCGCGTGGCCTCCGAGGCGATGGCCCGCCAGATCCAGGGGATCGCCGGCGAGTGCGAGCAGCGCCGCTATGAGATGCTGCTGGCCAATGCGGGGATGAAAACGGAGAATGAATCGGCCTGTCTGGAGATGCTGGCGCGGCGGCAGATCGACGGCGTGATTATCATGTCCTCGGGCGTCACGGCGGACCTGCGGCAGCGGATCGGCGCGCTAGAGGCCCCGGTGGTCATCACCGGGCAGCAGGCGGAGGGGCTGTGCTGCGTGGTGCACGACGAGACGGCGATCATGCGGGAGCTCACCGCCGCGCTGCTGCTCAAGGGCCGCCGCGACCCCGCCTTTATCAATGTGGAGCTGGAGGACGACGCCATCCGCCACAAGAGGTTTTCGGGTTTTTGCGAGGCCCTGCGCGAGCAGCATCTGGCCCTGCGCCCGGGCCGGGTCGCCTATGGCGGGTTTACCATCGAGGAGGGGGCGGCCGCCATGAAGCAGCTTTGGGAGCAGGAGGGCCCCCGCCCCGACGCCGTGCTCGCGGTCACCGACCGGGCGGCGGTAGGGGCCATGCAGTATCTGAAATCGCAGGGCGTGTGCCTGCCGCAGCAGTGTGCGGTGACGGGGATCGGCAACAACCAGCTGGCCGCCGTGGTGGAACCCGCGCTCACCACGGTGGAGTATTTTTACGAAGAGGTGGGGGCCCGGGCGGCGCGCCTGCTGTTTGACGCCATCCAGCAGGGAGAGCGCCCGCAGGGCGTGCATTTTGTGGAGTACCGGCTCATCGAACGGGATTCCGCCTGAGGGAGGAGATCGGCAGGCGGCGGGATATGCTGTGTTTTCACGCTGTTTAGGACTGAAAGAGAAGCAAAGAAGCGCCTGTGCGGGTTTTGCCCCCCCTGTGCGGGAGCGTGCGGGGGAGCGCAGGGCCGCGCGGCTTCCCCGCGCCCGGACCGCAGGCTTACCGGGAAAGTTTTTCCGGCTCGCGCGGGAGGGTGGCCTGGCAGCGGTGGGTACGGCCGCCGCAGCGGGCCCTTTTTTCTGCGCACGCGGGCAAAAAATTCTTACCCGTCCCGGTCCAGCAGGGCCGTGACATGTCCTTTTCACTGCATGCGCGGGCGGAGAGGGCTTTGGTCCCTGGGGCCGCTGCGCCCGGCTGCGGCCGCTGCTTCACCGGCGGCCCCGGCTGGTCTGTAGAGAGGAAAAGCTGCTTCCTGGGAGCGGTTGGGCCGGTGCGGCCCTCAGAAGCTGAGCAGTGCGGGGTTGGGGCATACAGGACGGCCGTCAGAGGCCCGATGCCCAGCTGCGGCCACGCCTTTTTTCTCCTCGCTGCGGGCGAGCGGCCCGCGGACACGGCCGATGGGCGGCCGCAGCGAAAAAACGCTGCGCAGGGCCGCTGCCGGGCGCGAAAAAATGACGAAACGGAATAAGTCCCCCAGCCCCGGCCCTGCCGGGGCGTTTTGCGTTTGTGGGAAAAGGCACGGCCGCGCATAGCCGCCCCGGCTGCGGGCAGACTAGGGACGGAGGTGAGAGTTTTCATGGAAGAGAGAAAGACACGGTTTGAAAACGCCGGCAGGCCCGGCTTTAACGACGACGCCAGCACCCTGGACCGCTTTGCGCACCACGCGCTGAACAATCGGCCCAACGACGTACACGATACGGGCAGGCACGAGGCGGAGCGGCGGCAGGCGCAGCAGCGCAAACAGGAGGCGGAAGCCCGCGCGGTGCACGACCGCCTGCGGCAGGGAAACCCGCAGGACCGCCAGTGCGCGGGCCGCACAAACTGCATCCCCTCGTCCCAGCGCAATGCCCAGGCGCAGGCAAAACAGCAGATCAAGGGCAATCTTTACTATACCCAGATGGATGTGGAACTGAAAGATCATGGCCGCCGCTATACCGAAAGCGATGAGACGGTGGTCAGCAAGATGATCAGCAAAGAGGAATTTCCGCTGGGCTGAGCCCCGCGGAGATGGAATTTTCTGCCGCAAGCGCGCCCTGCGGACCCCAAAGGGCCCCGCAGGGCGCGCGTTTGTGCTGTGCGGAGCGGCGAAGACATCTCCCAAAGGCATGTACAGGGCTGCGGCGCGGCGCGGGCGTTTTCAGCCGCGGCGATCCCGCAGCTTTTGCTTTCCGCGGCTGCAGCCGCTCTTAGGGCGCGTGGCTTTCGGTTTTCTGCAGTTTTTACTTTCCGCGGAGGGGCTCCTCTGGGCCCGGTTGCTTTGAGCTCTCCGCCGCAGTCACTCCCCGGAGGCTGCGCGGTTTTAGCCTCTCCACTAGGGCCGCCATGCGGGCAGCGACCTTTTGCTGCACATCGCAGTTTTGCTTTCCGCGGCGGGGCCCCCTCAAAGCTGAGCTGCTTTGAGCTTCCTGCCGCAGTCACCCCCCGGAGGCCGCGCGGTTTTGGCCTCTCCGCCGCGGCCACTGCGCAGGCAGCGGCTTTCTGCCGTGCGACGCAGGCTTTGCTTTCCGCGGCAGTGCTCTTCTGCGCCAGGTGACTTTAGACTCTTCACAGCCGCCGTGGGGGCGGAGATGTTTTGCTGCATGTCGCAGCTTTGCCCTCCCCCGGCACTGCGGGCCGGAAAGCCGCTGCGCCGCGCAGACGGCCGTTTTTGAGACTTTGCAGCGCCGGGCCGAAAAAAAGCTGGTATTTTTGGGAAAGGCGTGCTATACTTTTATTGATAATTATTATCAATAAAAGGAGATGGCTTTTATGCTGCGCGATCCACTGGTCCTGGCTATGCTCGGCACCGGCTTTACCTTTGCCGCCACCGCGGTGGGGGCCGCCGCCGTGTTTTTTGTAAAAAAAGACGCTTCCCCGTCCACCCATCGGGCCTTTTTGGGGTTTGCGGCCGGCGTGATGATCGCCGCTTCGGTCTGGAGCCTGCTCATCCCCGCACAGGAGATGGCGGCAGAGCAGGGGATGACCGAGTGGCTGCCCACCACGCTGGGCTTTTTGACCGGCGGGGCGTTTTTGTTCCTGCTGGATCACCTGCTGCCCCACCTGCATAGGGGGGAGGAGAAACCCGAGGGGCTGCCCGCGCATCTCAAGCGCACCACGCTGCTGGTGTTTGCAGTGACGCTGCACAACCTGCCCGAGGGCATGGCCGTGGGGCTCTCGTTTGCCATGGCGGCCCAGGGCGGCATGGGGGCGGCTTCCCTTGCGGGGGCGGTGGCGCTGGCTTTGGGCATGGCGCTGCAGAACCTGCCGGAGGGCGCGGCCATCTCGCTGCCGCTGCAAAAAGAGGGGATGAGCCGCCCGCGGGCGTTTGTTTACGGGGCGCTGTCGGGCATTGTGGAACCGCTGGGGGGCCTGGTGGGCGTGCTGCTGGCGGTCACAATGGCAAGGGTGATGCCCTTTATGCTGTCGTTTGCGGCAGGGGCCATGATCTATGTGGTGGTGGAAGAGCTGGTGCCCGAGGCGAGCGGCGAGGGCCACGGGCACGCCGGGGTCATCGGCTCGATGCTGGGTTTCGCGCTGATGATGCTGCTGGACGTGGCGCTGGGCTGAGGGCCGGACGCCGCTTTTGAGGGCGCGCCGCGCCTCCGGCCGGCGCCCTGTGCGTTTGGGCCGGCGGGGGCGGAAAAAACTTCCTTCCGCGGCAGCTTCATGTTATACTGATGGGGTACAGGAAAGGAAGGGAAGCTTTATGGCAAATATCTGGCATGATATCAGCCCCGCCCGCATCAACCCGGAGGATTTTATCGCGGTCATCGAGATCGAAAAGGGTTCCAAAAACAAATATGAACTGGACAAGGAGACCGGCCATATCATCCTGGACCGCATCCTTTACACTTCCACCCATTACCCGGCAAACTATGGGCTGATCCCCCGCACCTATGCGGACGACGGCGACCCCCTGGACGTGCTGGTGGTGTGCAGCGAGAACATCCGCCCCCTTAGCCTGGTGCGCTGCTATCCCATCGGGGTGATGGCGATGCTGGATGCGGGCAAGATGGATGAAAAGATCATCGCCATCCCCTTTGAGGACCCGACCTACAACGAGTACCACGACATCAGCGAGCTGCCCGGCCATGTGTTCAGCGAGATGCGGCATTTTTTCACCGTCTACAAGAGCCTGGAGGGAAAAGAAACGGTGGTCAACGACGTCGCCGGCGCCGAGGAAGCAAAAAGAGTGATCCAAAAGTGTCTGGACGCCTACATTGAAAAGTTCTGCAGATAACAAAAACGAAAAGAAGGGCAAAAACGGCGCCGGTGCGCGCCGTTTTTGTCTGTTTTTAAAGAGGAGAGGACCTACATGAAACGCATTTTGAGCCTTGCCCTGGCGCTGGTGCTGACGGTTTCGCTGGCGGCCTGCGGCGGGGCGCCGGCTGCAGAGCAGACCCAGCAGCAGTTCGACGCCTATCTGGAGACGCTGCCCGCCCGGATGATGGACAGCAGCGACCTCAGTATCCAGTATCTGTTTGAGGATCCCGCGGCTTTCGGCTTTGACGACGCGGCGCTGCTGGAGCTGCCCTTTGCGGACAGAGAGGACTATGCCCAGGCCGACCGGGAAACGCAGGAGATGCTGGAAGAGCTGGCGGCGTTTGACGCCGAAAAGCTGGACGACAGCTCCCGCCTCACACTGGACATCCTGACCGATTATCTGCAGCGGTCTTTGAAGATCGGCGAGCAGTTTTATGAACAGGACAACAGCTATCTGGGCAGCTTTATCGGTTTTCAGGCGCAGCTGCCGATGCTGCTGGCGGAGTACAGGATCCGCACCCAGCGTGACCTTGACAGCTTTTACCACCTGATGGAGACCAGCGGCGAGACCTTTGAAAAATACGCCGACATGGAGCGGCAGCGGCAGGAGAGCGAGGTGGGCATGGGCCCCACCGTCATGAAAGAGGTGATCGGCCAGTGCGAGACCTTTGCCGCCGGGGACGCGGGCTTTTTGGTGGAGGCGATCGCCGAGGAGATCGACGCGGCCGATTTTTTGTCTGAAGAGGAAAAGGCAGCCGCCCGCGAGAGGAGCGAGGCCCTGATCCGGGGCGAATTTCAAAGCGCCTACCGCCGCCTGGGCGAGCTGCTGGCCGGCATCGAGATCAAAAGCACCGACCTTGGCCTGGCCCACCAGCCGCAGGGAAAGGAATACTACGAGGCCCTGCTGCAGGTGAGGACCGGCGTGGATATGACGGTGGAGGAGGTGCGGGACTACTTTGAGAGCAAGCTGGAGGAGGATATCCAGACATTCCGCGGGCAGCTTGCGCTGCTGTACCAGCAGGACCCCCAGCGCACCGCCGAATTTTTGGATGCGTTCGAGGTCGACTACGGCGATTTCGCCTCCGCCGAGGAGCTGATCGACTATCTGGGCGCCCAGTGCGCCGCCGACTATCCGGCCCTGGACCATTTGAACTACACCGTGATGCCGGTGGCCGAGTCCATGCGGGACAACTTCTCCCCGGCCGCGTATCTGCAGGGCCGCATCGACGCGCCCCGGGACGAGGCGGAGGTCATCTATATCAACGGCGCGTTTGAACCCGGCCTGTTTACCACTGTGGCCCATGAGGGATATCCCGGCCACATGTATCAGCACAGCTACTTCAAATCGCTGGGCCTGCCCGCCGTGCGGTATATGATCGACTACAACGGCTACAGCGAGGGATGGGCCACCTATATCGAGCACAACAGCGTCAAATACCTGCCCACCGGCGATGCAGGCTATGCCGCCGTGCTGGAAACAGACCGCGAGATCGTGAACGACGTCACCGCCCTGTCGGATATCGGTATCCATTACGACGGCTGGGACCGGGAGCAGTACGCGGCATTCATCGAAAACTATCTCTCGACGGATCCGGCGGCCCTGGACAGCCAGTTTGCGCTCCACCTGGAAACGCCCACCAACTATCTGCAGTATTTTTTAAACGGGAAGTTGTTCCAGGATATGCACGATGAAGCCCAGGAGGCGCTGGGAGAAAAGTTCACCGAGGCAGGGTTCCACCGCGTGCTGCTGGAGACCGGCCCCGCGCCGGTCTCCCTGATCCAGACGCAGGTGGACGCCTGGGTGGAGAGCCTGGCCCCGGCGCGCCGGAACGCGGCATAGGCGCAGGGGAAGATCACACAAAAGGACAGGGCGCGGCTTCGCTGTTTCCAGGAAGCCGCGCCCTGTCCTTTTTATGCGCCCGCCGGCGGATGGCCTTTGAAAGGGGCGCGCCGCAGGGGGCGGGAGCCCGACGCCGGCCGCGCAGTCAGAAAAGCCGCGCGCGGCGGTCTTTTTCGGCCGCGCGCTTTGTCCCCCCGCGCTCGCAGCGCTGCGGGGAGGTCAGCGGATTTCCCCCGCAGCGTCCCCGGCCGCGGCCCGCAGAAGCGCGGCAAGGGGCCCCGCCGCAGAGAGATCGACAAAATCCACTTTTTTGCCGTAGGTGTCCAAAAATTGCCGGTCCTCCCCGGTCTGGGCGTCACCCTTGCGCTCTATCATCCGCTTCATCATCCCCATCATCAGGCGGTGCAGCGGCGAGAGGGCGGCATAGTCCATTGCGCCCCTGAGGTGGAACACCGCCGCGTTTTCGCGCAGCGCGGCGGGCAGGGCGCGCTGTGCGGTCTGCTGCAATGCGGGCAGATCGGCGGGCTCTTCGGGATCGGCAAGGCCGCAGGTGAAAAAGATAAGGCGCTTGCCGCGCAGCTTTTCGGCGTTTTTGGCCAGCAGCTTCGCGCCGTTGACCCCGCCGGCATAAAGCCCGCCGCCCCAGACGACAACGTCCGCCCCGGCCAGCAGCGGGGCTGCGTCCCGGGCCTCCGCCAGCCGGGCGTGCAGCGCCTTTGCAATGCAGGCGGCATACCGACGCGTGGCCCCGTAATGGGACGCATAGACGACCAGAATGTGTTTCATCTCGTTTCCTCCATGGGGACGGCCTGCGCGCAGAGCGCCGCAAAGGCGTCGTCCATCATCCGGCGGGCCTCTTGGTCGCTGATCTCCACAGCGCCGGAGACCAGCATCGAGCAAAGCCCCTGGGTGTATACCAGCATCTGCAGGTGCAGCCGCCGGGCAGCCGCCGGCGGCAGGCCGGTCTGTGCGGCCGCGGCCCGCGCCGCCGCGGGGTCGGCGCGCTCGCGGTAAAGGGCGGCCAGGTCCCGGTGCCGCCGCAGGTCGGAGAGGAACAGCAGCCGGAAGAGCTGGGGCTCCTGCCGGGCAAAGAGGACCTGCGCCCACCCCCGGGCGCGGAAAGAGGGATCCTCCTCCAGCTGCGCCGCGACAAAGCTGCGATAAAAAGCGTCCGCCCGCAAAAAAAGATCCTCGCGCAGCGCCTCCATATTTTTAAAATAGCTGTAGACCGGCTGCACCGAGCACCCGGCGGCCGCAGCCACGCGCTGCACCGACAGACGCTCGTACCCGTCGGCGCGCACCAGCTCAAAAGCGGCGTCCAGCAGCAGCTCGCCGGTGATACGCTGTTTCGGCATTGGAATTCCTCCCGTTTCAATTAATATAATATATATTATATAATATTTATTATATTTGTCAACAAAAAAAACCGGGGCACAGCGGCCCCGGCGGCGGGATGTAAAAATTAAAGGTCGATCTCCATCAGGCGGCCCAGCGCGCAGATAAAGATGACAAGGCCGTCCAGCAGCTTTTTGCGGGGGAAACCCTCGTTGGCCCCGTGGATCCGCCCCACAAAGGGCGGGTGCTCGAGCCCTTCCTCCTCCACACCGAAGCTCACGGCGCAGGGCAGATGGCGGGCATAGGTGCCGCCGCCCATGGTGAACGGGGCGTCGCTTTTGCCGGTGAGGTCGTGATAGGTGCTGCGCAGGGCCAAAATGGGGGGCGCGTCCGGCGCGATGTAAAAGGGCGGGTTGACACGCACACCGCGCAGGACCATGCCCGCGGCGGCCGCGCGCTGGCTGAGCCGCTCGGTGATCTCGTCCCCGGTGATGGAGGTGGGGTAACGGCAGTCGAGGTTTTGGATCAGGGCGCCGTCCTCCATGCGGATCTGGCCGCCGATGATGGTGAGCGGGGTAAAGACGTCGTCCCGCGCGGCGATGCCCAGCAGCGCGCCGTCGCAGGAGATCGCCAGATCGCGGATCAGCTCCAGCGCGGCGCGTTCTTTTCCCGCGGCGAGCTGATTTTCCAGCAGATAGGAGGCGATCATGCCGATGGCGGAGCGAGAGCCCTCCGGCGCCGAGGCGTGGGCGGCGATGCCGGTGGCTTCGAGGCGCGCCCCGCCGGAAACGGCGGTCACGGTGATCCCCTCTGCGGCGGGCAACTTTTCGGCGGGCAGCGCGACCACGGCAAAGGCGTGGTCGGGTACCACGTTGGCGGCCAGACCGCCCTCAAAGTCCCGCAGCACCCCGTCCAGCGGCCCGCTGACGAACTCGCCGCCAAAGCCGCCCTTTTCCCCGTTGCAGACCGGGAAAGCCGCGTCCGGCGTAAAGGCGAAGTCGGGCGCCGGGTGGGAGGCCAGATAACTGCTCAGGTCCTCCATACCGGTCTCTTCGGCCGTGCCCAGCAGCACCTCGATCCCGTGGCGCGGCCGCTGGGGCAGGTCGGCAAAAAATTTTGCGGCCCAGAGCGCCAGCACCGCCGGTCCCTTGTCGTCCGCCACCCCGCGGCCCAGCAGCCAGCCCTCCCGCTCGGTGAGAAGATAGGGGTCGGTGTCCCAGCCGCTGCCCTCCGGCACCACGTCCAGATGGGCGATCATCCCCACCGTTTTTGTGCCGGTGCCGGGCACAAAAGCGCGCCCCATCACTTCAAGATCCTCGGCCGCAAGCCCTCTCTCGGCCGCCAGGGCGAGCCCCTCTCTCAGCGCGGCGCGGGGGCCGGGGCCAAAGGGGGCCCCGGGCTCCGGGGTGCCCCGCACGCTTTTGACGGCGACCAGACGGGCGATGTCGGACACGATCTCCTGTTCATGGCGCGCGGCGAATCGTTCCGCCTCTGCCCTGAGTTGTGAAAAATCCATTTTATGCCTCCCGGTTGGGCTCTCGCCCGTATTTTGTTCGTGTTCCATTATACCATTTTAAGCGCGCATTTAAAACAGCGGCGCGCCCGGGGGAAAAGCCGCGCCGGCAGACAGAAACGAGGCGTCTGTGGTATAATAAGCGCAAAGCGGCCGCGGCGAAGCCGAGCCCCGACGCTTTTGCCGCCCGCCCCCGCGCGCAGGGCGGGCGCCCCTGCGCGGACGCGATGCCGTTTGGCACTTGGCGTTCGCGGGATGCGGGCCCCGGCGCCGCGGGCCCGCAGAGACGGGAACCAAAAGCGGGAAGCCGCGTTGCCGAGATCACGGAAAAAAGCGGCCCGCGCCGTGGGAGCCGGGCCGCTGCAAGCCGGGCACGGGCGTGTTTTTGCGGCCCGGCGGCGTTTTTGCCAGCCTGGGCCGCCCGGGGCGGCGGATAAGAAAAGGAGCAGAAAAAACGGTATGGAAAAAGGAAAATTTTTTAAAAAACGCGATCTCATCGTGCTTTTTGTTTTGCTGGCCCTGGCTGCGGCCATCGGCTTGTTCTATCTGACCCGCGGCGCGGGGGCAAAAGCCACCGTCACGGTGGACGGCGGCGGGGCCTGGGAGATCGACCTGTCCCGGGACGAGATCTATCACATCGAAAACGCCGCTCTGCCCGTCACCCTGGAAGTGAAAGATGGGAAGATCCGGTTCATCGATTCCCAGTGCCCCGACCACCTTTGCGAGGGGTTCGGGTTTATCGGCAGCGAGGGGGAATATGCCATCTGCATGCCTGCGGGGGTGGCGGTAAACATTTACGGTTGAAAAGGACGCGGCAAAGAGAACGCTTTTGGGCAAACCGCCTGAAAGCGTCTCTTTTTTTTGTGCATCATTACGTTTTTTAATGACACCATTACAAAAACTATACCATTTCCTTACCAAATGATGCTATACTGATTTTGCCTGTGGATTTTGACACGCCCCGACAGGAGGCGTCAAGTTCCGCACCGGCAGAGCACAACAGAAAAAAACAGACGACAGCGGGGGATTCGATGGATATTTTTTCCGTTATTTCACTGGCCGGCGGCATTGCCCTTTTTCTCTATGGAATGAGCATCATGGGCTCCGGCCTCGAAAAGCTCGCAGGCGGCAAAATGGAGGTCATCCTGAAAAAGCTGACTTCCACCACCGTCATGGCGGTGATCTCCGGCGCAGTGCTGACGGGCCTGATCCAATCCTCTGCGGCGACGACCGTCATCGTCATCGGCCTGGTCAACTCGGGCATCATGCGGCTGCCGCAGGCCATCGGCGTCATCATGGGCGCCAACATCGGCACCACCGTCACCGGCCAGATCATCCGTCTGGCGGATCTGGGCGGCGACAGCATCTTTCTGCAGCTGCTCAAGCCCACCACCATCGCGCCGGTGTTCGCGTTTGTGGGGGCTATCCTGTTCGTCTTTTTGAAGACCCCCTCCAAGCGCAACATCGGGCAGATCCTCATTGGCTTCGGTATCCTGTTCACCGGCATGTTCACCATGGAGACCTCGGTGGCGCCGCTGAAGGACAGCCCGCTCTTCCTCCAGCTGTTCGCCAGCCTGGAAAATCCGATCCTCGGCATCATCGCGGGCGCTCTGGTCACCATCGCCATCCAGAGCTCGTCGGCGTCGGTGGGCATCCTGCAGGCGCTTTCCACTACCGGCGTGGTCACCTGGGGCAGCGCGATCCCCATCATTCTGGGCCAGAATATCGGCACCTGCTCCACCCCGCTCATCGCCTCTATCGGCGCCTCAAAGGGGGCAAAGAGGGCGGCCTTTGTCCATCTTTACTTCAACCTCATCGGCACCTTTGTCTTTATGGCGGTGCTTTACGGCATAAAATACACGGTGGGTCTGCCTTTCTGGGAGGGCGTGATGAACCGCGGCGACATCGCGAACTTCCACACCTTCTTCAACGTGGTCACCACCCTGTTTTTCATCCCCTTCACCAAGCTGCTGGCAAGGCTTGCCACCCTTACCATCCCGGACAAGGGCGACGAGACGATGGACAACGATATGCCGGTGCTGGACGAGCGCCTGTTCGGCTCGCCCTCCGTGGCCATCCAGCAGGCGCGCGGCGCGGTGGAGAAGATGGCGCACAACGCGCGCCTCAACTATGAGGCGGCCATCCCCCTGCTGTACAGCCACGACCTGGAGGCCATTGCCCAGGTCAACGCCCGCGAGGACGTGGTGGACAAGCTGGAATATTATATCGGCAATTATCTGGTCAAGATCGCCGACCGCGAGCTGTCCGAGACCGAGAGCCGCAACGTCTCCGACCTGCTGGCGTACATCACGGAGTTTGAGCGCATCGGTGACTACAGCATCAACGTGGTGGAGCGCAGCGGCGAGATCTTTGACAAAGAGATCAGCTTTTCAGACTCCGCCCGGCGCGAGCTGAACGTGCTGGACGGCGCGATCAAGGAGATCATCCACCTGGCCGAGCGCAGCTTCCGCCACAACGACGCGGCCCTGGCCGCCAGTGTGGAGCCGCTGGAGGAGACGATCGACAGCATCTGCGACCTGCTGCACAACCGGCATATCGAGCGGCTGCAGAACGGCCAGTGCGCCATTCAAAGCGGCGTGGTCTATCTGGAGGTGCTCACCAACCTGGAGCGCATTGCGGACCACTGCTCCAACATTGCCGCGCGGGTGATCGGCAACGAGGCGGAGGACGGCCAGTTCGACGCGCACGAGATGCGCCGCAAGCTGCATGACGGCTATGTGGAGGATTACAACGACCGCCTGCAGAGCTATGAGCTGAAATATCTCTCCCCCATCCGGGAAGAGGGCTGAAGCGCTGAGAACCGACGGAAACGCCGCGTTTCCCCCGCCGGGAGCCGCACAGGCGGCGGCGGGGAAGAGCGCTTTCCGGGGTTTCCGGCGGCGCAGCCGCGGCGGGCGCGGGGTGGCCGGCACAGATCAGTCTTGATTTTTGGACAAATGAAAACAGCCTCTGCAGAGCGGAGGCTGTTTTTTGATCTCACGCTTCTGCCGACCCGGCGGCCCCAAAACGCTCTGCGGCTCCTCTGCGGCTCAAAAGAAATTCAATGGAACGGTCATCAGCCGGGTGGAAGACCTGAGACCGGGCGGCAAAAAGGAGGCGGCCGATATGGACCTGGAAGCGTTGAAAGCGCAGTGGCTTAGGGAAGAGCGCGACGCCCATATCCGCGGATGGGATTTTTCCCATATCGAGGGGCAGTACGAGGAGGGCGAAGACATCCCGTGGGATTACGAGGCGGTCGTGCGCAGTTACCTGTCGCCGGAGCTCCGCTTGCTGGACATGGATACGGGGGGCGGAGAGTTTTTGCTGGGCCTGGGCCATCCCGGTGAAAACACCAGCGCGACAGAGGGGTATCCGCCCAACGTCGCCCTGTGCCGGTCGGTCCTGCCGCCGCATGGGATCGATTTCCGCGAGGCCGCAGACGTGCGCCGTCTGCCGTTCGGGGACGGCGCGTTCGATATCGTGATCAACCGGCACGGCAGCTTTGACGCCGGAGAGCTGGCCCGCGTTTTGAGACCGGGGGGAGTCTTTGTCACGCAGCAGGTGGGGGCGGAGAACGACCGGGGCCTGGTCGAACTGCTGCTGCCCGGCACCCGGCCGCCCTACCCGGAGCAGTATCTGGAAAAAGCCTGCAGAAGATTTGAGGACGCGGGCTTTGAGATCCTGCAGGCGCGGGAGGCGTTTCCCAGGATCAGGTTCTACAGCGTCGGCGCGCTGGTGTGGTTTGCCCGGGTCATCCCGTGGGAATTTCCGGGCTTTTCTGTCGAGCGCTGCTGGGCGGGCCTGTGCAGGGCGCAGGAGCTGCTGGAACAAGAGGGCGTGATAGAGGCGTCCACGCATCGTTTTCTGCTGGCGGCGTCCCGGATGGTACAGCGGAAAGGCGGGGCGGGGGACCGCTGCTGACCGCGTGGGTGCCCCGGCGATCCCGGCTGCCGGGCCGGGCAGAGGGGGAGTCGCCGGGGCGATAAAATGCGCCCTGCCTGCCACATTTCCGACGTTTTTCCTATATGAATAACAGAGGGGACCGAAATGGGTCTGTTTTGCTTTGTTCCGGAAAGGAGGAGCCGGCATGCTGGAGGACTGTGCCATTGTCGAGCTGTACTGGCAGCGCAGCGAAGAGGCGATCCGGGAGACGGCGCGCAAATACGGCGCGTATTGCCGCACCATCATCCGCAATATCCTGGGCAGCCATGAGGACACCGAGGAGTGCGAAAACGATACCTGGCTTTCCGCCTGGAACGCCATGCCCACCAAACGGCCGGACCGGCTGGCGCCGTTTTTGGGCCGCATCGCCCGCAACCACGCGCTGGACCGGTATGACTACAACACCGCAAAAAAGCGCGCCGCGCCGGCCGCGCTGCTCATCGACGAGCTGGCCGGCTGCCTGCCCGGCGGGCAGGAGGTGGAGGAGGCGCTGGATGAGCGGGAACTGGCCGCCCTGATAACGGCGTTTTTGCGCACCCAGAACAGGACGGCGCGCGGCGTGTTTTTGCGCCGCTACTGGTATGCGGACCCGATCGAATCTATTGCGGCGCGGTATGGGCTGACCGAGGTCAACACCCGCACCCTGCTCAGCCGTACCCGCGCCCGGCTGCGGACCTATCTGGAACGGGAGGGGGTGCGGTTATGAGCGGGGAAAAGCTGCTGCGGGCCATCGGCTTGGTAGAGGACGACCTGATCTTGGAGGCGGACCAGACGCCTGCCCCGCGCAAGGAGAAAACGACACTCCGGCGCTGGCTGCCCCTGGCGGCCTGCGCGGCGCTGGCCTGCCTGCTGCCGCTGCTGCTGCGGGCAGGCGATCGGTACGCCTCTGCCGCACCGGGCACTGCCGGCGCCGAGGCGCTGGATGAGACCGCCCAGCAGAACATGCAGGATGCGGGCGGAGGCGCAGCCCCCCAGGCCTTTGCGCTGGGCGAAAGCGGGGGCGGAGGGTTTGGCTTTGAGGGCCTTTTGGAGTTCGCGCCGTCGGAACTGGAACGCGGCTGCCCCTGGCAGCCAGGCGATGCGGTGGACAGCCTGCCGGTCTACAAAAACGGCAGTACCCTGTATCTGAGCGGAGCGGCCCGGTTCACGCTGGACGCGCAGCAGATGGAGGCGCGGCTGCGCGAGCTTGCCGCAAAGCTGGGCTATGCGGTGGAGGAGGTCGAGATCTCTCCCACCGAGAGCGAGATAGCTGAGATCTGGGAAAAGCTGCAGGGCGCCGACAGCCTGACGGTGGAGCTGAACACCCGGCCCTACCGCGCTGCGGCGGAATGCGGCGGAGCGGTACTGGCGGTGGACGCGGGAGGCGACCTGACCGTGGAGTTCCGCGAGCCGATCGCCCTGCCCGCCGGGTATGACTTCACGGCGGACGCCGGTGCGGCGGAGGCCGGGCGGACGGCGCTTTATCTCTGGTCGGTCTACGGCGAGCCTTTGGGGCTGTCCCAGCCCATGCCGCGGCTTTTTCAGGACTACACCTACGAGGGGGAGGCCCATCGGGAATTCGCTGTTTTCGAGGGCAGCGGCACGCTGGCGGACCAGCTGCTGCAGTTCAGCCTGGGCGGCCTCACTTTCTGGAACGATGAACAGGGACGGCTGTACGGCTTCCGCCTGTCCGGCGCCGGCGCGGCGGGGGAGAAGCTGGGCGACTATCCCGTGGTCTCCTATAAAGACGCGCAGACGCTGCTGGCGCAGGGGGTCTGCCTTACCAGCGTCACAGAGGCCTTTCCCGGCATGGAATATCTTGCGGCTGCCGAACTGGTGTACCGGGTCGGCTCTGACACGGTAGCGCCCTACTATCGGTTTTTGGTCGAGCTGCCCTCCCTGGAAAGGGAAAACGGCCTCAAGACCTATGGGGCCTACTATGTGCCTGCGGTGGAGAGCGCCTATATCACCGACATGCCCTCTGCGCAGTGGCAGGATGCCGCCCCCAGCCTGCCGCCGCAGTGAAGCGGCGTTCAGCCTTTTTCACGGGAAGTGAGAAAACCGTGAAAAAACTTGACTTTGGGGCCGCGCGGACTATACTGTACCTCACAGAACGGATTTTAAAAGACAGGGGGGCGGTACGGTCATGAAGTACGCGGTGGTCTATATCAGCAAAACGGGAAATACGGCCAAGGTGGCGCGGGCGATCCGGGAGGCGCTGCCGGAGGGGAGCTGCGTCGCTTACGGCGCGCCGGGAGAGGCCGCAGCGCGGGCCGATCTGATCTTTGCGGGCTCCTGGACCGACAAGGGGGCCTGCAGCGGGGAGATGGCGGCTTTTCTGGCCGGGCTGTCCGGCAAAAAGGTGGCGCTGTTCGGCACGGCTGGGTTCGGCGGCTCACAGGAGTACTTCGACACGGTGCTGGCCCGCATGGCAAAAGCGCTGCCGGCGGACTGCTCGATGGCGGGCGGATTTTTGTGCCAGGGACGCATGCCGCAGGCGGTGAAGACCCGGTATGAGGCCATGGTGAAAGCGCAGCCGATGGACGCGCAGGCGCGCGCGATGCTGGACAATTGGGCCTTGGCCTATCCGCATCCGGACGAGGCCGACCTGGAGGCCGCGCGGGCGTTCGCGCGCCGGGTCGTGCGGGAAAACGGCGGGGAAAAATGAAAGAAAAGACAGCGGGGACCGCAGTATGCGGTCCCCGTTATTTTTTAGCGGACGTGGGGCGGCGCACCGGCCCATTTGCCGGCGCCGGTGAAACGGGCTGCGGGGACGCCTTTTGCGCGTTTTAAGCTGCTGCGCCGGGAAAAAGCCCTGCGGCGGCGCGTGCGCAGAGGGGGACAGTTCCGGCGCAGCGGGCAGCCCGGCCGCGGCAGCCTGCGGCAGCGCATGCACAGACGGGGACAGGGCGGAAAATTTTGCAGATGTTTCACAGAAAAAACAGTTGACCTTTTTGCCGACGCTGCGTATAATGATAAACGTTAAGCGCTTAACTGTTTGACGCTTAACATTTTTTCGGAAAGGAACGGAGAGATGGAAAATCGACGGGACGAAGTGACGCGGGCGGCCCAGCGGCTGCACGAGATGTCGATGCTGCGGCGGATCATCCTGCAAAAGGTGACCCAGGGCATGGACCTGTATTTCGGGCAGCTGCGGGTCGTGGAGTATATCGCCGGCCACGACGGCTGCACCCAGGCGGAGGTGGCCCAGAGCATGATGGTCACCCCGGCCTCCATGGCGCTGACGGCCAAACGCCTGGAAAAGGCGGGCCTGCTGCAGCGCGAGGTGGACGAGAGCAGCCAGCGCTGCAAGCGGCTGTCGGTGACCCCAAGGGGCCATGACCTGGCCGCGCGCTGCCGGGATTTTCACGACGAGTTCGACCAGCGCACCTTTGAGGGCTTCAGCGAAGAGGAACTGGCCGCGCTGAACGCCTTTTTGGGGCGGATGATCTGCAACATCACAGGCGAGCCCTATCCGCCGCAGGACGGCTTTGTGCCCATCGGCCAGCTGGAAGCCCGCCTGCGCGAGAGCCGCAGGGAGAGAGAGGAGAGAAAACGAACGTGAGACAACTGCTTTCTTGTGTGGGGAAGTACAAAAAACAAACGCTGCTCACGCCGGTCATGGTGATCGGCGAAGTGGTGGTGGACATCATGATCCCGCTGCTGATGTCCCGCATCATCGATGTGGGCATCCAGAACAGGGACGTGGGCTATGTGGCGCGCGTCGGGGGCCTGATGGTGCTCTGCGCGCTGGTGGCGCTGGCGTTCGGCGCGCTGTCCGGCCGTTTCGCGGCAGTGGCCAGCATGGGCTTTGCCAGAAACGTGCGCCAGAAGCTCTTTTACAAGATCCAGGACTTTTCATTTGCCAACATGGACCGGTTTTCCACCGCGTCGCTGGTGACGCGGCTCACCACCGACGTCACCAACACCCAGATGGCCTATATGATGTGCATCCGCATGCTGGTGCGCGCGCCGATCATGCTGATCTGCGCCACCGCCATGACGATCAGCATCAACGCCCGGCTGGCGATGATCTTTTTTGTGGCGATCCCGGTGCTGGGCACAGTGCTGTACCTGATCGCCACCCGCGCTTATCCGCGCTTTCAGGCCATGCTCACCAAATACGACGGTCTGAACGCCCGTGTGGAAGAGGGGCTGATCGCCATCCGGGTGGTCAAGGCCTTTGTGCGCCACGAGTACGAGGAGGAAAAGTTTGAAAAAGAGGCGGACGCCCTGCGCGCGGCGCAGAAGCGGGCGGAAAAACTGGTGATCCTGAACATGCCCGCCATGCAGCTGACCATGTACGCCTGCATCATCTCCATCCTGTGGTTCGGCGGCAACATGATCGTGGGCGGCGTCATGGGCACCGGCGAGCTGATGAGCTTTATCAGCTATGTGACCCAGATCCTGATGTCCCTGATGATGCTCTCCATGGTGTTCGTCAACCTGGTGCTGTCCCGCGCCTCGGTGCGCCGCATCACCGAGGTGCTGGACGAGACGCCGGATATCGACGACAGCGCCGCGGACCCGGGCGCAAAGCTGGAGGATGGCTCGATCGAGTTCAAAGACGTCTCTTTCAGCTATTCCCACCGGCCGGATAACCTGACGCTGCAGCATATCAATCTGTCCATCAAAAGCGGCGAGACCATCGGCATCATCGGGGGCACCGGCAGCGCAAAGACCACGCTGGTGCAGCTTATCCCGCGCCTGTACGACATCGACGGCGGCGAGCTGCTGGTGGGCGGCAGGGACATCAAGGAGTATCCGCTGGAGGCCCTGCGGGACGGGGTGGCCATGGTGCTGCAGAAAAACGTGCTCTTTTCGGGCACCATCGCAGACAATCTGCGCTGGGGCGACGGCCAGGCCACCGGGGAACAGCTGCGGGCGGCCTGCCTGGCGGCGGACGCCGACGGGTTTGTATCGTCTTTCCCCGACGGCTATGAGACCGATCTCGGCCAGGGCGGCGTGAACGTCTCCGGGGGACAGAAGCAGCGCCTGTGCATCGCCCGGGCCCTGCTCAAAAAGCCGCGCATCGTCATTTTGGACGATTCCACCAGCGCGGTGGACACCGCCACAGACAGCCGCATCCGCGGCGCGCTGCGCACCCAGCTGGCGGGCACCACCACCATCATCATCGCCCAGCGCATCACCTCGGTGATGGACGCCGACCGCATCGTGGTGCTGGACGACGGCAGGATCAGCGCCGTGGGCACCCATGACGAACTGATGAAGACCAGCGAGATCTACCGCGAGGTGTATGAATCCCAGCAGAAGGGGGTGGCGTAAATGGCGGGTCCCATGCGCAAAGCTGTTTCAAAGCCGAAGAATCTGCGGGCGACCCTCAGCCGCCTGCTGCGCTACCTGGGCGCTTACCGCGCCCAGCTGGCCCTGGTGGTGGTCTGCATCCTCATCAGCGCCGGCGCCTCGGTGACCGGCACCTACTTTTTGAAACCGCTGATCAACAATTACATCCTGCCCCTTGTGGGGCGGCAGGGGGCGGATCTGTCCGGGTTCGTCTCGATGCTCTGCCTGCTGGGGGGCATCTATCTGTGCGGCGCCGCCAGCACCTGGGTATACAACCGGCTGATGCTGAACATCTCCACCGGCACCCTCTACCGGCTGCGCACCGATCTTTACAGTCATCTGCAGAGCCTGCCCATCGGATATTTTGACACCCACACCCACGGCGAACTGATGAGCCGCTTCACCAACGACGTGGACGCGCTGCGCGACATGTTCTCGCAGAGCTTCGCCCAGCTCATCAACTCGGCGGTCACCGTCACCGGCGTCTTTATCGGTATGCTGCTGCTCAGCCCTGCGCTCACCCTCATCACGCTGGCCATGCTGGCGGTGATGCTGCTGGTGGTCAAGGGCATCGGCAGCCGCAGCGGCGCGTTTTTCAAGCGGCAGCAAAAGGCCATCGGCCGCGTCAACGGCTATATTGAAGAGATGATCGACGGCCAGAAGGTGGTCAAGGTCTTTTGCCATGAGGACAAGGCGAAACAGGAGTTTGACGCCCTCAACGACGAGCTTTGCCGCGCCGCCACCAGCGCCAACACCTTTGCCAATATCCTGATGCCCGTCATGGGCAACCTCTCTTATATCCATTACGCCGTCACCGCCATCGCGGGCGCCGTGATGGCCATCGGCGGCGGCATGGACATCGGCACCATCGCCTCGTTCCTGCAGTATACCCGCTCGTTTTCCCAGCCCATCACCCAGATCTCCCAGCAGTTCAACAATGTGCTCATCGCGCTGGCGGGCACCGAGCGCATCTTTGAAGTCATGGATGAAAAGCCCGAGACGGACGACGGCTATGTGACGCTGGTGAACATGGAGCGCGGGGAGGACGGCCGCCTGCGGGAGGCGGACCATCACACCGGCCTGTGGGCCTGGAAACATCCGCACCAGACCGGCGGCCTGGATTATACGCCGGTAAAGGGGGACGTGGTGTTTGACCATGTCACTTTCGGCTATGACGAAAAAAAGACGGTGCTGCGGGATATCTCGCTCTATGCAAAACCGGGACAGAAGATCGCCTTTGTCGGCTCCACCGGCGCGGGCAAGACCACGATCACCAACCTGATCAACCGCTTTTACGACGTGCCCGACGGCAAGATCCGCTACGACGGCATCAACGTGAACAAGATCAAAAAGGACGACCTGCGCCGCTCGCTGTCCATGGTGCTGCAGGACACCCATCTGTTCACCGGCACCGTGCGGGAGAACATCCGCTACGGCAAGCTGGACGCCAGCGACGAGGAGATCGAGCGCGCGGCGAAGATCGCCAACGCGGATGGATTTATCCGCCATCTGCCGCAGGGGTATGACACGCTGCTCACCGGCGACGGGGCCAACCTTTCACAGGGGCAGCGGCAGCTGATCGCCATTGCCAGGGCGGCGGTGGCGGACCCGCCGGTGCTCATCCTGGACGAGGCGACCAGCAGCATCGACACCCGCACCGAGGCGCTGATCGAAAAGGGGATGGACGGCCTGATGGAGGGGCGCACCGTCTTTGTCATTGCCCACCGGCTGTCCACGGTGCGCAATTCCAACGCCATCATGGTGCTGGAGAACGGCGAGATCATCGAGCGCGGCACCCACGACGAGCTGCTGGCCCAAAAGGGCAAATATTACCAGCTCTACACCGGCATGTTCGAGTTGTCCTGACAGGGGCAGGCTGCTTTTCTGCAGCCGGGATTGAAAGTTCCTCAAAGACGATTTGTCGGGGGAGCATTCCCCGCCGTTCCGCGGGGAGGCGTGGAGCGAAACGTGCCCACGCCCATTTTCTGGATGCTGCCGGGCAGCCGCCGCCCGCAAGAGCGGCATGGATTGAAATTGCCTGGTATGCGGCCCGGCGCGGTGCTTTTGGGTCGGCGGCCCTCCCCCCGCAGGGAGCGCCGCGGCCTGAAGCCGCTGCGCGCCCCCTGCGTGTTCCCCGGCGGCGGATGACCGCGCGCTTGGGCCCGTCCGCGGCCCCGGAGGGCGCGGCGGCCGGCCGGCAGCCGCTGCCGGGCGGCGGCGAATAAACGACAAAAAAGAAACGCTTTCCCACGGCTGGCTCAGATGGGAAAGCGCTTCTTTTTTTGCTGTGCGGGGGACGGTCCCCGTCCCCGGGAATTTTGTGCGAAAGCCGCAGCCCCTTTTCCGCCCGCCGCAGGTCCGCACGGCGGGGAGGAACACAGGCGGCCTCTCTGCGCCTGCGGTATTGCCTGCGGCCCTGCAGGGCGGCGGGCCGGCCCTGGCCGCTGCATTTCAAAAAGATCAGCTCTTTGTCAGGAACAGCACACCCAACGTGCCCGGGCCGCAGTGGGCGGAGATGGTGCAGCTGGCCCGGGTGATGTGTATCTCCCGGAAGATGCCCGCCTCCTCCACCGCTTTGCGGGATACCTGGAGCCAGTTTTCCGGCACGCCGGAATGGGTGAGAAAAACGTGGTCCGGCACGGGGTCCCGATAAGCGGAAAGCTGGTCGCGGATATAGGCGGGAAGCACCGTCTCCATGGAGCCTCGGTATTTTTTGCCCACGCCCATGGCGCCCTCTTTTTCCGTGTGGACCTGGATACAGGGCTTGAGGTGCAGCAGATTGGCGCCAAAGGCGGCCACGGCGCTGCAGCGGCCGCCTGCGCGCATGAACTCCAGCGTGTCCAGCACAAAGCTGGCATGGCTGCAGGGCACCAGGGCGTTCAGGGTCTGCTGGATCTCCGCGGCAGGCATCCCCTGGCGGATCAGCTCTCCTGCCCGCAGCACCAGCAGGCCGATGCCGGTGGAGAGATTGCAGGAGTTGACCGGGTAGACATGCCCCAGAGACCGGGCCGCGACGCAGCAGTTCTGATAACCCGACGAGAGGGCGGAGCCGATGCTGACATGCACCACCTCATAGCCCGCCTCTACCCACGGGCGGAAATATTCGGCGTACTCCAGCGGCGTGACGGCGGCCGTCTTGGGCAGCAGCCTGCGCTCGCGCCAGGCGCGGTAGAGGTCGTCGGGCTGGATGTCCACACTGTCCGTATAAGACGCTTCGCCCAGCAGGATGTGGAAAGGGTAAAAGTGGACGTCGTAGCGCCGCTGCAGCTCCGGGCCCAGATCGCAGGGGCTGTCGGCGCTCAGGATGACTTTTTGGCTCATATGAAAAACTCCTTTTTCATGGCGTTTGCCAAAATTGCTGCATTCGCTATGGAAAAGAATACCACTTTATGCCATTTGGGACAAGTGTTCGCAGACCAAAATGTCCGCGGAACAAAAACGGCAGGGGAGCTGCCGGGGCAAACGAGGCGCTCAGAAAACAAAGCGGAATTCGCCCGCGAGGCCCTCAGCGGGGGCAAATTTTCTTTTGAACGTGTAGAGATGGAAAAGAGCGGGCGACTCAGCCTCATCGGTACAGACGCCCCCCATATCATAGAGATCGCAGCCCCGCTCCAGCGCAAAGCGCAGCATCTCCCACTGCAGAAGATAGCAGGCCGCCAGCTCGGGACGGCGGCGGCTGGATGCGCCGTAGACAAAGCTGAGCCGGGGCCCGAAAGCCACCGCCACCGACCCGGCCAGCGCCTCCCCCTCCGGGCTGCGGCAAAGGTACAGACGCGCGTGTGCCCCAAACGCGCTCAGGATGGACAAAAGGTATTCCTCCGGGCGCACAGGAAACCCCTGACGGCGCCCGGTCTCCTCATAAAGGGCGTAAAATTCAGGCAGGGCCTCCTGCGGGCAGGGGGTGCAGGTCACGCCCTGGGCAGCGGCCCGCCGCACATAATAGCGGGTCTTGGCGGAAAAGGAGGCCAAAAGCTGCGCCTCGTCCATTCCGGCAAGGCCGCGGCGCACCGCGTTCTGGCGCGGCTGCACCGTTTCATGGAATTTTGCCCCCGGCGAAAACGAAAGCCCAAGGGCGGTCAGACCGGCCACGGCCTCCGCGTCCCCCTCGGCCACCAGCGGGTCGCATTTGAACTCTCCCCGGCCAAAGCGGGACGCCAGCATCCGCGCCCCGGCAAAAAGGTCGGCCAGCGCGTGCAGGTCATGAAAGTCGCAGACCGGCCCGCGCGGCGCATAGAGAAGCGCTTTGCCGTCCCCCCGGTCGGCCAGCGACAGGACCAGCATGCTGCCCCGCAGGGTGCCGTCTTCCCTTTGGGAGAACAGCACCGTGTGCCCCCATTTGGGCTTTACCAGAGCCCATCGGGGCGACTGCATAAAGCTGCCCAGCGGATGGGACGCGGCGAAGCGCTCGGCAAGGACCTCGTCCTCCGGGCCGGATGCAAAGCGGATACTCATCATTCTTCCTCCTCAAAAACAGGCTGCAGGCCGCAGCAGCCGCGGGCCCTCCGGTTGAGCGGCGGCGGGCGGAATATGGTTTACAAATGTAACCGAACAATGTAAAAACAGGGCCCCTGCCCAAATGTACGGCAGAGGCCGTGTGCATATTCAGAAAATGGCGGCGAAATGCGCTTTGCACAGCTGCGGCAAAAGCGCTTTTCCGCTCCGCAGGCAAACCGCCGCTCCCGGCGGGAACGATCCTGCATCCGGCAAAGGGGCAACGGCTGCGGAGAGAGGGCAGGCTCGCGCCCGGCACTGGCCTGCGGCATCCGGGGCGGCCGATGGGAAACGAACCAGCGGGAAACGGCCCCGTGGGCGGAAAGGGCGGGGGAGAAGCGCGCGCGGGAACGGGCCGGGCAAACTTTTTTTGTGCGCCCGGGAAGAGCGGTTTAAAGTTCTCTGGCCTTTTCCTCCACCAGCTGCCGCAGCTCTTCCAGGTCGCTGCGGCTCAGCGGCTCTTCACTGCAAAAGGCGGCGACAAAGTTTTTCAGCGAACCGGCATAAAATCGGTCCAACATGGAACGGCTCTCATGGGCGCGATAGTCCGCTTCGTTCACCAGGGGCTGATAGAGGTTGTTCTTTCCCTCTTTTTCACAGGATAAAAATCCCTTTTCCACCAGCCGCAGCAGCAGGGTGAAAACGGTGCTCTTGTTCCAGCCGCGGCTTGCGGCAAGGGCGGCGGCGACCTCGCTGCCGCGCACCGGCGCCTCGGCGCGCCAGACGGCGAGCATGGTCTCCAGCTCGGAATCCGGCAGTTTTTTGATGGCTTTTGTCATTTTACACATTTCCCCTTTTTTTGCCGGAGCCGCCGGCACCGGCGGGGCAGCTGTCCGGCGGGGGATCCTGCTGCTGCGGCGCTTCGTCCGCAGCGGCGAAGTCGTCCCAGGCGAAGATCTTCCGCAGGTGTTCCAAAAATGCAGGCACGGATCTTTGAGCGCTCATCCTGAAACCTCCCCGGCCGGACTTTAGTTTACAAATGTAACTTTACATCTCTAGGGTACCGCTGTGCGCGGGGAAAGTCAAGGCTTTTTGGAGAATTTTGCAAGAACAGGGAAACCGGACCTGCCGCACCGAGGGAAAAGGGCACGTGCAGAGGGGGAGGAAAAGGCGAACCGAAAGCTGTGCCGGGCCGCCCGGATGAGGCGGGAGGCGGGAGGTGTCTTGAGACCCTTGTGACCCTGCGGATTTGAGCCCGCGGACACTTTGAGGGGTGCTCCGAGCGATGGCCTCGGAAGAATGCGGAGCAGGGGGAGCGTCTTTGAAAATCTGCAAAAGGGGAGCAAGGAAAGCGCGCCGGGCAGGAGGGGGCGGGAGGCAGGAGCTTTCCTGCGCAGCATCCTTTCGGCACCGCTGTATCGCTGCATCTTTGAAAATCTGCAAAAGCAGCAGGGAAAGCGCAACGGGCAGGGGGAGAGGGATGGCAGGAACCCCATTTCTGCGCCGGAGTTTTGGCCTTGCGGCATCGCCCCATCTTTGAAAATCATCCACAAAAGCCGCAGGAAAACACACTGCGCGGAGGGGAGACGGGCGGGCAGGAACCCCATTTCTGTGCTGGAGTTTTGGTATTGCTGCGTCGCCCCGTCTTTGAAAATCATCCGCGAAAGCAGCGGGAGAAGCGCGCTGGACAGAAAGAAAAATGGACAGCAGCACTTCCTTTTCCCCGCCGCCGTTTCTGCACCGCTGTATCGCTGCATCTTTGAAAATCTGCAAAAGCAGCAGGGAAAGCGCAACGGGCAGGGGGAGAGGGATGGCAGGAGCCCCGTTTCTGCGCCGCAGTTTTGGCATTGCTGCGCGCTACATCTTTGAAAATCATCCCAAAAAGCAGCAGGAAAAACACACTGCGCGGAGGGGAGACGGGCGGGCGGCAAAAGATCCTCTTCCGCGCTGCCATTTCAGCGCTGCCGCGCGGAAAAGCCGCGGGAGAGGGGCGGGGCGGCAAAAGCGCCGGGAGGGCGCGCGCAAAAAAACTCCCCGGCTGTGCCGGGGAGCGGAAAAGGAGCAGAAGATAAAATTATTGCTGGTTGAGATAGCGCACCGCCACGTTGGCCAGCATCTGCATCGCCAGCGGCAGGGCCTTTTCGCTGGGGAAGAACACGTCGCTGTGCAGCCCCTTGCCGCCCGAGCCGTCGTCCCCCACGCCCAGCCAGACAAAGGCGCCCTTTACCTTTTTGAGGTAGAACGCAAAATCCTCAGAGCCCATGGCGGGCTGCGGGGTCACGATGTTCTCTGCGCCGAAGACCTCTTCGCAGGCCTCCCGATAGAGCTTGGCCATAGCGGGGTCGTTGATCAGGCTGTCATAGCCGAAGCGGTGCTCATAGTCGCACTTGACGTCAAAGGCCAGCTCCAGGCCGCGGGCGATGTTCTCCATCCGGCGCTTGAGCTCCACCCGCAGATCGTCGTTATAAGCGCGTACGTTGCCCACGATCTCTGCCTCGGCGGGGATGATGTTTTCCGCCGTGCCGCAGTGGAAGTAGCCGGTGTCGATGATGGCGGTGTCGAACGGATCCACCGCCTGGGTGCGCAGCACCGAGATCTCGTTCATGAACTGCAGGGCCGGGTACAGGGCGCTGCGGGCCCGGTGCGGGGTGGAGAGATGGCCGCCGGTGCCGTGGATCTTCAGCTTGAAGATATCTACGCCCGCCATCATCTCGCGCTCGCAGACGCCCACCTTGCCCAGCGGCACGGTGGGAAAGACGTGGGCGGAAAAGATCGCGTCCACGTGCGGGTCTTCCAGGATGCCTTTCTGCACCAGCACCTCGGCGCCGCATTGGGTGGCGCCGGCCTCTTCGGCGGGCTGAAAAATAAGCTTGACGTCGCCGTGCAGCTCCTCCCGCAGGTCCTGCAGGATAAAGGCGGCCCCCAGCAGGCTGGCGGTGTGCATATCGTGCCCGCAGGCGTGCATGACGCCGCCGTTTTCAGACGGATAGGCGCAGCCGCTGGCCTCGTCCACCGGCAGCGCGTCCATATCGGCGCGCAGGGCCACGGTCTCGCCGGGGTGGCCGCCGCGGATCATGCCCACGACGGTGGTCCCCTCAAAATCGCCGCGGCACTCGATGCCGTGGCGCTGCAGGGCCTCCAGTACATAGGCCTGGGTGCCGAATTCTTTCCAGCTCAGTTCAGGATGGCGGTGGATGTAGCGCCGCGCCTCCAGCGTTTCTTCCAGGTGCCGCTGTGCCAGCGCCTCCAGTCTCGACTTTTCCATCTCGACGCTCCTCTCTTTACTCCGTTGAAGCATTAAAATAGTCTTTTCTTAATCTTACAGGAGATGGCGCAGAAATACAAGAGAAAAATGCAGCAGTCACCGCGCGGCAAGCGCCCAAAAAACAAAACGTGGGCGCCGTTTGCCGGGCTGGGCGAACGGCGTCCACGGGAAAAAACGGCTGCCCCTGCGGCGGGGAGGCGGGCCGGGACCTACACCTGCTTTTCGTAGCAGCAGAAAAGCAGCGGGCGGCCCTTGAAGTGCATGGTGCCGGCCTGCCGGTAGCCGCAGCGGGTAAAAAGACGGTTCATTTTGTCATTGATGGAGTAGGTATCGGAACGGATGCAGTGCAGCCCCTGCGCGCGGGCGCGCTCTTCTGCAAAGGCCATCACCCGGCTGCCCACGCCCCGGCGGCGCGCTGCCGGGCTGACCGCCATGCGGTGCAGCA
This sequence comes from Anaerofilum hominis, assembly GCF_014287275.1. GTDB lineage: Bacteria > Bacillota > Clostridia > Oscillospirales > Ruminococcaceae > Pygmaiobacter > Pygmaiobacter hominis. Next base: position 597,122 of record NZ_JACONZ010000001.1, on the reverse strand, counting down.
CCAGCGGCGCGCCGGCAAACTGCCAGTTTACCGCGGCATATTCCTCCGGCTGGACGCCGTTGAGGCAGACAAAGGCAAGAGGCGCGCCGTCTTCTTCCAGCAGCCAGAGGCTGCCCTGCGCGATGTCCGCCAGGAAATCCGCGGCCTGCGGGTAATCATCGTTCCACTGGTCGTTGCCGTAGCTTGCCATCTCGGCGCGGGTGTCCCGCAGGATCTCTAAAACAGCGGGCAGATCGTTTTCAACCGCTTTTCTGATCATTTTTTTGCTCCTTTCGATAGGCCTCCAGATCGGCCTCGCAATTTTCCCGCATGCGGCGCAGCAGGCGGCGGGCAGCGGCCTGTTCTTCTGCGCTGAAGCCCGCGAAACAGGCGCGGGCGCTGCGGTTTTCCTCCTCGATCACCAGGTCGTAAAGCTCCAGCGCGCGGGGCGTGGGGTACAGCCGCCACACCCGCTCGTCCTGTTCGTCCCGCCGGCGGGTCAGATATCCGCTGCGCAAAAATTTCGGCACCACTTTCGCCACAGTGGTCTTGTCCACCCGCAGCAGGGCCGCCAGATCCGCCTGGCGGATGCCCGGGCACTCGCAGATGCGGGTCAAAAAAATGAACTGCCCGCGCTGCAGGTCCAAACGGCGATATTTGGAATCGTACAGCGCATGGGCGCTGCGGAACAGCGCGCCCACCTCCCGCAGGACCGGGTCTTGCAGCTGCTTCATGACAGGCCTCCTTTCTCCCCGCCGCGCAATGCGGGAGCTCACCCGCAAAAAGTTGAACTTTCAACTAAAATAATAAATGCTTTTGGGGTCCTTGTCAACTGTTTTATGGCTTGCCGCAAAGGGGAAAACGGCGCGTCATCTGTCTTTGAAAACTTTGACCGGGAAATTTTCATAAAATAGTCTGTTTTTTATCGAAATGGCAAAAAAAGTAAAAAATTTTAAGACACGCTATCTTCTGTTTAAAAAAAATGTTATGATAGAAGCGGAAAAAGGAGGCGGCTGCATGGAACCTTTTGAGAACATCCTCGCTCTGGCGGAGGAGACCCTGCGGGGATGGTTTTGCAAAAAGGACAGCCGTTCTACCCTGGAGGCGTTCGACCCCCAGGCGGTCGTCTGGATCGGAATGGACGAAGAGGGGTCTGCGCACGGATACGCGCAGCTGGAACAGCTCTTTTTAAAAAACAGAGACCGGGTGCGCCCGCGGGCCCTGTCGGGCCTTCAGCTGGAGGTCTCCGCCTGCGGCGGGGAGTTCTGTGTGGTGAGCGGCGAATTTGACCTGCAGGTCGTGGACACGGGGGAGCGGGATCACTGCCGCCTGACGCTGGTCTATACGGCGGCAGGGGACGGGCCCCGGATCCTGCACGGCCACGTCTCTGTGCCCGGCCTGCCCGCAGGGCTGCGCGCTTTCGGCGGGCGGACGGTGAGCTGGGCGGAATATGAGCGCCTGCGCTTGGCATTTGAAGAAAAGGCGGCCCAGATCGAGATGATCGCCCGCACCACTGCCGGCGGCATGAAAGGCAGCCTGGACGACGACAAGTACACTTATTTTTATGTCAATGACGAGCTTTGCGAGATGCTGGGCTACACGCATGACGAGTTTATGGAGATGAGCGGCGGCACGGCGGTGGGGGCGGTCTACCCTCCGGACCTGCCCGCCGCGCTGGCCTCGGTGGCGGAATGCTTCGCCCGCGGCCCCGAGTACCATGCCGAGTACCGCATCCGCAAAAAAGACGGCTCTCTGCTGTGGGTGATGGACAGCGGCCGCAAGGTCAAAAACGCGCGCGGCGAATGGGTGATCAACAGCATCATCACCGATATCTCGGCGCTGAAAAAGGCGGCAGAGCAGCTTCGCATCGAGCGGGAGCGGTATGAGATCGTGGCCGAGCTGTCGGGGGAGACGATCTTTGAATATGATCTGGCCACCGACACGCTGCAGGAATTTTTGCCCGCGCGCGCCGGGCAGGCGCCGGGCCGCAGATGCTACGCCGGGCTGCGCAGCGGCGAGGGGATGGGCCTGCTGGGGCTGCACCCCGACGACCAGCAGCGCCTGCTGGAAAAATTCTCACAGGCCGAGCATGGGCCGCGGCCGGATGATCTGGCCGCCTGCGAATGCCGGCGGCTGCTGCCGGACGGCAGCTATGGCTGGCGGCGCATCCTGCTGCGCTTTATCTGCGACAGGGACGGGCGGCCGGTCAAGGCGGTGGGCAAGGTGATGGACATCAGCTCCGAACGGCTGCTGCTGCAAAAATCGCGCACCGACGCCCTCACCGGGGCGTATAACCGCGCCTATCTGGAACACGCGGTGGAAAAATACCTGGCACAGCAGCCCGAAGAGGTCTTTGCCGCCTGCCTGATGATCGATATCGACCATTTCAAACGGCTCAACGACAGCTGCGGCCATCTGTGCGGGGACACGGTGCTGACCGACCTTGTGGGGATGCTGAAGCGGCTCTACCGTGCCACCGACCTGGTGGCGCGTCTGGGCGGGGACGAGTTCATGGTTTTCATGAAAGACATCTACAGCGCTGAGATCGTGTGCGAAAAGGCGCAGCGGCTGCTGCAGATGGCCCGGCAGTATGCGGGAGAGGCGGGCATTTCGTTCGCGGTCACGCTGAGCATCGGGGTGACGACGACCCGCGGGGGCGCGCGGTCGTTTGAACAGCTTTACCGGGAGGCGGATATCGCGCTGTATGCCGCCAAGGCGGCCGGCCGGGACCGGTACCGACTGTACGAACCGGGGATGCAGTATCCCACGGAGCGGCGCGCCGACGGGTGAGAGCGATCCGCGCGGACGATAACGAAAAAAGCCTCCGGCGAGAGTATGAACTGAACAGAACCAGAAGAAATAGACATTGAATAAAAAAGCCTCCAGTCGTAGGATAGAAACTACGACAGGAGGTTTTTTAAATGTCGGGGAAAAAGGGAATGGGGCGGTACAGTGAAGAGATAAAGGGAAGGATAGCGGCAGATCGAAAGCAGGGCGCAAGCATAAAAAGTTTAAGTAAGAAAACTGGAGTGAGCAGATATTCCGTACAGAGCTGGTGCGGATTACGCCCGGAGGTGGAGCTTCGACATGCAGCGCCGCTGCGCAGAGGGCGGCGGACGGTCAAACAGCGCCGGCGGCCTTTTTTACAGGCGCCTGCGCCGGGCGGAAGAGACCAAAAGCAGCGGCCCGCGCGCCGCGCGTCAAAGGCCGCCGTTCTGCTCCATCGCGTCGCAGACGCGGGGCAGGGGGCAGTCGCCGGGGGCGAGAAAAGCGCCCAGCCGGTCGCGGCCGGCCTCATAGGCACCGTGAAAATCGCTGCCGCCGGTGCAGAACAGCCCGTGGCGCGCGGCCAGCTCACGGATCTGCGCCCGGTCCGCCGCCCCGTTGGAGGGGTGACAGAGTTCCAGCCCGCAGAGGCCGGCCTCCACCAGCGCCGGAACCAGACTGAAATTCTGCTGCTGGCCGGGATGGGCGAGCACCGCATAGCCGCCGTCCTCGCGGATGGCGGCTACGGCAAGCCGCGCGTCGGGATACTCGATCTGCCGGTCACAGGGGCCGCCGTTTTTAAAAAGGCGGCGGCTGATCTCCCCAAACAGCGCTTCGCTTTGGCCGCTGTTCAGCAGATACTGGTAGATGTGCTGCTTGTACAGCGTGCCGCCCTGGGCATAGGGCAGCACATCCTGCGGCGAAATGCGGTAGCCCAGCCCGTGCAGCACTTCGATCTGCCACAGGCAGTTGGCGTGACGGCGGCGCAGCACCGGGGCGCAGAGGGCGTCGATGGCAGAGGTGGAGCGGAACAGATAGCCCAGTACATGCGCCTTGACCCCGGTCTGCGGGTCACAGGCGGACAGCTCCACCGCGCGCAGCACCTTTACACCGGCCCGGCGGCCCAGCGCCGCGGCTTCGGGGTAAAAGCGGGTGTCGTCGTGCTCGCAGAAAGCGAGATGGGTGATGCCCAGCCCGGCGGCTGCGGCCAGGATCCGGCCGCGGGTGAAACTGCCGTCCGACTGGACGGAGTGAACGTGCAGGTCTGCTTTCATCTTCCTTTTCCTCCTGACATGAAAAAGCGGCGGCGCCGGGGCGGGAGCCGCCGAACAGACGGAGCGCCCCAAAAACGGGCCGTCTGCGGCAGGGCCGCTGCCCCCTCAGGGCGTTCCGGGGCAGGCGTCCCTGTTTTTGGCGCTTTTTTGCCGGTACATCCGGGCGTCGGCCTCGCGCAGGAAAGCCTCGGGCGAAAGCCTTTCGGTATCGCGGCAGCAGAAACTGCCCCAGCTGAAAAAGATCTGTTCCGGCAAGGGGCGGCTGAGGTTCTCCTTTTGACAGGCGGCGGCGAGCTCCTGTTCTGCACGGGAGAGATCGCTGCTTTCGCCTGCGCGCCAGGCCAGCACGAACTCGTCGCCTCCATACCGGGCGGCCACCAGCCCCTTGCGCCGCACGCAGCGGAGGGTCTCCGCCATGGCGCACAGGGCGCGGTCGCCCCCGAGATGGCCCTGCGCGTCGTTGATCTGCTTCAGGCCGTCCAAATCGATCATGATGCCGCAGACCAGCGCGCCGCGGGGCGCGGAAAACCACTTCTGCAGCGATTCGTCCAGCAGCCTGCGGTTGGCCAGCCCCGTCAGTTCATCCGTATAGATGCTGGCGTTCTGCGAGACCTGAAAAATGAGCAGCGCCGATACGGCATAGGTGCACAGCAGCGAGCAGGGCCGGAAAAAGATCTGCACCAACTCGGCGCAAAACGGCGGCAGAGGAAAGAGGAGAAGCGGGTAGAACTGCCCGCGCCGGAGGCTTTTTCTGCTGCGGATCAACAGCAGGCCCGCGAGAAGAATGCTCAGGTAGTTGAACAGGGTGAAAAGCCAGATCGCCGGGGAGCCGACGAGAAAAGAGCCCTGCGGGGAGATGCGGAACAAAATACCCGTAAAGAGATCGGCCCCCACCAGCAGCAGGTCGGCAAAGAAAAAGCAGGTGAAAACGGCGCGCAAAGGGGCACGGCCGCGGCGGTCGGGGGCGCAGACCTGGCCGAGATATCCCGTCCACAGCCAGACGATCAGGGCGTTTATGCAGAAATAAAGGCTTTTCACCGCTTTCAGCGCCGCCCGCCCCCAGAGCGAAGTGCGGCCGGATAAAAGCAGATAGATAATGTCCAGTGAGAGAAAGACGCAGATCGCGGCGACGAGCCAGAAGTAACGGCGGCTCGATGGCTCGCGCCTGGCCCTCTGCCGCAGGCTGTACAGCAGGATGAGCATATAGACGATGGAGAGCGTATCCAGCGCCACGCTGCAGCTGATGCCCACGGGCCGGCACCTCCTTTTGGCGGGACGCGATGCGCCCCGCAGAAACATTGTTTTTCAGTATAGCACAAACGCGGCCCGCAGGGAAGAATCCCGGCAGGCAAAACCGGCCCGCCGCTTTTGCCGCGCAGGGCCGGCCCAAAAGCGCGCCGCACGCCGAGGACGCAGGAATTCCGCTTTCCTGCGGCGGCGCAATGTGTTACAATAGAATCCACAGAGAGGGAAGTGAAGGTGAAGCCGTGCTCGTCCGCATCCGCAAAGCGCTCTACGCCATGGAAAACAGCCCTGTGCTCAGCGCGATCAAAAAAGGGTTCCTGCTCGTCATCCCCGTGGTGCTCACGGGGTCGTTCGCGCTGCTTCTGCTCAATTTTCCCGTGCCCGCTTATCAGGAGTTCCTCGCCTCGTTCGGCGGAGGGGTCTTTTTTGTCCTTCTGCAGTTCATCACCGATTCCACCACCGGGTTTTTATCCCTCTATCTGGTGCTGGCGATCAGCTATTTTTACTCCGACCCGCTGGCGGGGCGCAACCTGACCCTGCGGGTCATGGCGATGGTGACCTCCTGCGTTTGCTTTATCGCCTCGTTCGGCGGCGAGAGCGGGTCGCTGAACCTGTCCTGCTTTGGCACGATCGGGGTCTTTACCGCCATGGTATGCGCCATTCTGGCCACCCGGCTCTTTTTTGCACTGAACGGGCGCCTTTACCGGCAATACCGCTCTTATGCCGCGGGCAACGACATCCATTTCCGCAGCTCGATGTCCTCTATCCTGCCTGTGGTGGTGTGCGTGACTGTGTTCGCACTGGGCAACCTTTTGCTGCAGAAGCTCTTTCAGGTGGGCAACCTGAACGACCTGATCAGCGGCCTGCTGTTCCGCGCCTTTGGCGAATTGCGGAGGGAACCGGGCAACGGCGTGGTCTTTTTGCTGCTGCTGGATCTGCTATGGGTATTCGGCATCCACGGGGGCAACGCACTGGACCCGGTGGCCCAGACCGTGTTTGCAGCGGGGTCGTCCGGGGTGATCACAAAATCGTTTTTGGATAACTTTGCCGTCATGGGGGGCAGCGGCGCCACCCTCTGCCTGCTTTTGGCGCTGCTGCTCGTCTCACGGCAGAAGAGCAGCCGCCGGCTGGCCTACTCCGCTGCGCCGCTGGCGCTGTTCAACATCAACGAGATCCTGGTGTTCGGGCTGCCCATCGTCCTCAACCCGGTGCTGGCCATTCCCTTTGTCCTGACCCCGGCGGCCACCATGCTGCTGGCCTACGGCGCGGTGGCGGCGGGCTGGATGCCGATGGCCCAGCAGGCGGTGAACTGGACTACCCCGGTCTTTTTCAGCGGCTATCTGGCCACCGGCTCCTGGCGGGGGGCGGCGGTGCAGCTGGTGGGCATTGTGCTGGGCACCCTGATCTACATCCCCTTTGTGCTGCTGTCGGAGCGGCTGCAAAAGGACCAGGAAGAATACCTGATCGACGAGCTGACCGAGCATTTTGCCGGCGCGCTGCGGGATGAGCGACAGCCCTGTTATCTTGAGCGCAACGACAGCCTGGGAATGATGGCCAAAAGGCTGGCAGGCCGCCTGCGCGCGGATGTGGCGGCCGGCCGGGTCCCGGTGTTCTACCAGCCGCAGGTGGATGCCCGGGGACGTGTGGACGGGGCGGAGGCCCTGCTGCGCTGGCAATATGGAGACAGAACTCTTTATCCGCCCCTGGTGGTGGCGCTGGCACAGGAGGACGGCTGTTACGAGGAGCTGACCTGGTGCGTCCTGTCCACGGTCTGCGCGGATATCGGACCCCTGCGGCGGCGTTTTGGGCAGGAGATCCACGTGTCCGCAAATATCGTGGCGGAACAGCTGAACGACCCGGACCTGACCGGGCGGATCATCGGCCTGGCCGAGCGCACCGGCGTGTGTCAGAACCTGGTGCTGGAGGTGACGGAGGAGACCTCGCTGGACCATCTGCCATATATCACCGCCAATATCGAGCGGTTTGGCAGGCACGGCATCTATCTGGCCATCGATGATTTCAGCATGGGACAGACTTCGCTGAATTATCTGCGCGACAACCGCTTCCGCTACGTGAAGCTGGACGGCGGGCTGGTGCGCCAGGTGCGGGAAAACGAGCGCTCGCGCGAGATCGTGGGTTCCATCGCCGCGCTGGGGGGAAGCTTGGGCTTTCAGGTGATCGCGGAATGTGTGGAGACACAGGAGATGCGCGATACCCTGCTGGAACTGGGCTGCAATGTCTTCCAGGGATATCTGTACAGCCCTGCGGTGCCGCTGGAAACGCTGCTGGACGCCAGCTTTTTACCGGGGGAAAAAGCCTGAAAAAGATCGCCCGGCGCGCAGACGGGTGCAGAGGCGCTGTGCACGCAGGGGAATAGGGAAAAGGGCCCGGGACAGATCTTGCACAGGAAAGCGCGTCCGCCCGCAAAAGGGTAAAAGCGGCCGTTTGAAAGAAAAAAACGCATCTGTCCCGGTTTCCGGGCTGCAGGATGCGTTTTTTAATTGCCGACGGAAAGCAAAAGGGCGGCAGGCAAGCGGACTTTTGACACAGCGCCGCAGCGCGGGACCTGCCGCAGACGGCGGATTTTTGCGGGGCAGACCCGCTTTGCGCGGCTAAGGATAAAAGCAGGTCGGATAAGGCGGCGCGATGCGGTGTGGAACTAAAAAGAAAGGGATTTTGTCCGACGACAAGTTTTTTCTTTTTAGGTGCAGGAGATTAAAATCGATATTCTGCATTTAGCAATGATAGACCTCAAGAGATTAGTCGTTAGGGATTAGAATTCGAAACCCTAACACCTGGGGCTCAGAATTAAGAAATTCCATTTTTGAATACTCAATAGATTTCTTTTGATACGCCGATATCTCACTTCTATCAATGAACCAGACTATTTTGTTCGACCCGCTCATGGAGCAAGCAAGGACATAGTTGACATCGGGACTATTGTCTAAAAGAGATAGAAATTCTCGACATTGTCCAAGGCAGATGGGCCGAATAAACGGAGAGTCATTACTGTAGTCTACGACCATACTCCCTAACGGCGAGGTATCTTCGATAAAAAAAAGAACCTTAACTGCTAAAGAATCACTTATTAAACCACGATTTTTTAAGTTCTTTTTGTATGTACTGATTTGTAGATAATGTTCGTTGAAATTGCGACACACATTTTGAACATAGTCTTGGTATGAAGAAAAACCCTGTATCTTATCGTGAAAATAGGCACCAGCTTCTGTTGGAGTAATTTTTTTCTCTAATCGGTCTATTCGGCTTTGCTCTCTTCTGCTCTGACTCCCTTTCCGTGTGACTCTGTAGCAATCAAATTCGAAATGCTCTGTGATGAAGGCTGTATTATTTTTGCAAATGAACAAATCAGGAGCATCATCAATAAAGCGTTCTCCAGATAGAAATATATTAGCAAATTTTTTTATTGCAGTGCCTGCCCCCTGGTAATATATGTTTGTTCCATCTTCGGATGAAAAGTATTTGTTTATTGCGGTTAATAACTCATTATTTCTTTTCATTCCAATCTCCTATAGGGAATACTCAGATTTTATTAAATAGATTTTACTTAATTATACCCCACCCTCTGATCCATTTGAAATATGTTTTCTTTTTACACTTTATGGCTGAAGATAACCCGGCAGTATGCAAAGACTTTAAGGTTTATGGAACTAAATTGATTTTGTACTGTATTTCTTAAGAATCTCAATTGCGTTTTCGGATATAACAAAACCTTCCATATTTTTGTTCATGAGCAGTAGAACGCGGAAACTTGCGAAAAAAGAAGAAAGAATTTTGTCATTCGACAAAATTCCTTCTTTTTTGGTGCGGGAGATGGGACTTGAACCCACACACCGAAGTACCGGCTCCTAAGACCGGCGCGTCTGCCATTCCGCCACTCCCGCGGACGGTTTTCAGTTTATCAGTTTACCGCAGGGTTGTCAACGGCCGCTTGACGCGCGGGAGGGGCCGGCATTACAATGAGAACAAAGAGGCCGCGCCGGGCGCGGCGAAACGAAAGGGGACGGCACTTATGACAAGGGAAGAGATCCTTGCAAGGGTGGATCACACACTGCTGAAACCGGAGGCGCGCTGGCAGGACATCCGCGCGCTCTGTGACGAGGCGCTGGAGAACCGCACGGCGTCGGTCTGCATCAATTCGGGCTTTGTGCAGCGCGCGGCGCAGTATCTGCAGGGGCGGGTGCCGGTGTGCACGGTGATCGGCTTTCCGCTGGGGGCGATGAGCACCGCCGCAAAAGTGTTTGAGGCGAAACAGGCGCTGGCGGACGGCGCGTCGGAGTTTGACATGGTCATCAATATCGGCGCGCTCAAGGCCGGAGAAGTGGATGCCGTGCGGGAGGAGATACGCGCCGTGAAAGCGGCGGTGGGCGACAAGGTGCTCAAGGTCATCATCGAGACCTGCCTGCTGACGGAAGCGGAGAAAGTGCTCATGTGCGACGTGGTCTGTGAAGCGGGGGCGGATTTTATCAAGACCAGCACCGGGTTTTCCACCGGCGGGGCGACCTTTGACGATATCGCGCTGTTTGCCCGCTGCGTGGACGGGCGCTGCCGCATCAAGGCGGCGGGCGGCATCCGCACGGTGGAGGATATGGAACGCTTCCTCGCGCTGGGGGCTGACCGCCTGGGCACCAGCAGCGCGATCAAAATTTTTGACAAACAGGACGCGTCCGACGGCTATTGAGAAGCCGCCGGGCGGCGGGCGCGGCCCCGAAAAGGTGAAAAGAGAGGGGCAGCTTTTGCTGCTCTGCTGATTTTTATTCAGTGTCCTGAACGCAGGCCGTCCGGCCTCTGGAAATGGCCCGCGGCTGTCTTGAGCGCGGGCACAGTGGGGGGATGGGCAGATCGGCCTGCTGCGGGCTTCCTGCCGCGTGGATGCGGGGCGCGGAACTGCGGTTCTCTGTCGTGGCACTGGAAAATTCATCTTGATGATCGTCATGATCACCCGCTTTTACAGCTTTCCGGCAGCCGGAGCGGATTTCCAAGAGACGGCCCCTGTCCCACAGGGGCCGTCTCTTATTGGTTAGGGAAACCACGGGCTATGCCGGTGGAGGTGCCGCGCAAAAAGCTTTCGCTTCAAGTATCGAGCGAAGCGAGTTGCTGACATAGCAGCCTGCCGAGCAGCAACGGCTTGGGGAGATGGGCTTGTGTCCGCTTACGGGGGGGCCGAGAAGTTGATGCAAGAAAAAGATAATTCAGTACATCTTTAGATGTCCGCCGGTAAAATGCCCTTTCAGGGCTTGATCAGGCTTCCGCCTTAGCCGGAGGTCATGACTATAAAATGCAGCGGAGCAGCAACGGGGCTGCTGGTCCCGCGACGCCCGGTCTTAGTGTCAGGCCAGGGTCCCGGCGGCGCTGAGGCACTGTTGAGACACTGCTGTTCCTCTTTGCGGTAAGGCCAGCATCCTCTGGACGGGACGGGGGAAAAACCGTGCGGCTCCCGGAAGCGGCCGCGCAGACGCTGGGCTTTCCCTGCCGGGGAAATATAAAAAACGATGCGGGCACAAGAAAAAGGGCGGCGGGAGAAAAGGCGCGGACGCCCGCGGAGCGCGCCGGCGCGTTTCTCCCGCGGCGCTGTTTTGCGGCCACACGGGAAACAGCGGAGGCGCCGGTTTCTTCAGAGACCGGGGCCGGGCTTGCCGATGTCCGGCAGATATGCAGAAACCGCGGCGGGCCCGCCAAAAGGCGGCCGGGCCTGCCGGGCCGCCAGCATGATTTCTCAAAAAGTTAATATACTGTACAAAACTGCGTGTTAAACTTTGGGGGATTGTGTATGCTGACTGCAATACTGATGACGACGGTGGCGGGCTTGTCCACCGGCATTGGCGGCCTGATCGTGCTGCTCTGCAAACGTCCCACCGACCAGATGATGGCCTTTTCTCTGGGGTTTGCGGGAGGCGTGATGCTCACCGTCTCGCTTTCGGATATGATGCCCCACGCGGTGGGGGATTACCGCGCGGTGATGACGAATTTCCGCGCTGTGAGCGCGGCGATCAGCCTTTTTCTGCTGGGGATGCTCATCGCCTGGCTGCTGCAGCATTGCCTGCCGGAGCCGAAAGCGGAACGGCTGGCAAAGCCGGGGGACGGCCGCGACGCGCGCCAGCTGGCCCTGGCGGCCAAAAGCGCCATCATCACCACCGCGGTCATCGTGATGCACAATCTGCCGGAAGGCGTGCTCACCCTTTTTACCGGCTATGCAAACCCCGCGTTCGGTCTCACGCTGACGTTGGCCATCGCGCTGCACAATATCCCCGAGGGCATCGCCGTCTCGGTGCCGGTGTACTATTCTACCGGCTCCAAAGGCAAGGGGCTGGCGGCCTCTCTGCTGTCCGGCCTGGCGGAACCCGCGGGGGCGCTGCTCGCGTTCTTTTTCTTTAAAGACGCCATCACCCCGCTTTTTCTCAACGGATTGGTGGCCACCATTGCGGGCATCATGAGTTTTGTCTCGGTCAGCGAACTGCTGCCGGGCGGGTTTTCTTACGGTAAGCCGGGCTGGGCGGTGCTGGGGGTGTCCCTGGGGCTGTTTGTGATGAGCCTGGGGGTCTATCTGCTCTGAAAGGGGTGTCGCCCCCGGCAGCCGGCGCGGCGGCGCGGGCGCCTTCTTGTTTCGGGGGCGCGCATGTGATAAAATAATCTATCAGAGCCGGGTCTGCGCGGCACGCGCACAGAGAGCCCGGGCCGGCGGGGCGCCGCAGGCAGAGAACGCGGCGCGGCAGAGGACGGGCGGCTTTTCGCACAAAGACCGGCTGCGCAGACCGGCCGCGGCGCGGGCGTTTGGAAAAATATCCCGAAAAAAGCGCTGGTGTTTTTAAAATGAGCGCCGGCCGGCAGTTTCCCCAAGCGGGGCGCGGCAGCCATGCCCCGGCCGGGGCGGAAAGGGGCGCAGGCATGAAAAAAGTTGTTCTGACAGTGGCGGCGCTGCTGCTGGCGCTGCTGTGCGCCGCCTGCTCCGGCCCCATGGGGGGCAGCGTGGAGGAACTGCTGGAAGCGCCAAAACTCAGCCAGAGCCAGACCCTGGTCATGGAGGAGCTCAACCGCTATATCGGCGGAAGCGCAAAGCTGCAGTATCCGCGCCGGGGCGAGTTTCTCTCCCCCTTTGTTTTCAAGGACATCAACGGCGACGGGCGGGAAGAGGCCGTCGTCTTTTATGGGGACGAGGGCAGCGAATCGAAAAACAAATATGTGCGGGTGGCCCTGTTGGCCCAGGAGGACGGCAAGTGGACCGTGCTGTGGGATGAAGAGGGCCTGGGCACCGAGGTGGAGGCGGTGAGCTTCAGCTCGATGTACGGGCCGGACACCGCCACCCTGATCGTGGGCTATGCCAGCGCCAACCTGAAAGACAAGTTCCTCGCCGTCTATACCTATAAAGAGGACGAGCACACCATGCAGAAAGTGGACGAGCGCAGCTATTCCGAATACGCGCTGGCCGATTTTACCGGCAGCGGCACCGACGATCTGGTGGTGCTGTCCTCCCTCACACAGCCCGGCCCGATGGAGGTCTCGCTGCTCACGGTGCGGGAGGGCGAACTGCAGCCGGTGACGGCGATCTCGCTGGACAGCCTGCTGCAGGACTGCGCGGGCATCTATACCAGCCTGTCCAACGGGCAGTTCAGCCTGGTGGTGGACGGCAACACCTCCGGCGGCACCCTTGTCAGCGAGCAGCTCTATTTTGACAGCCGCACCGGGGGCCTTGCCAGCATGAGCACAAAGCTGACGGCCAATATCCCCACCCTTTCCACCCGGGTCGGGGCCAGCCTGCGCAGCCGCGACGTGGACGAGGACGGCGCGGTGGAGATCCCGGTGGTGCTGGGCAACGTGTCGGCGTTTTCCACCGAGCAGCGGATGCAGTGGGTGAGCTTTTACGACTTTGCGGCCATTGACGAATACCAGAACAATTTTGAGAAAGAAGCCGTCTCGCCGGGACGGCAGATCCCCTCTGTGCTGCCGGTGCCCACCGGGCGGGGGGACTCGTCCCGGCAGGGCGGCGTCCCCGACCCGTCGGGGGAGGACGAGCCTGAAAGCGCCTCGCAGCCGGCCTCGGGCGCAGACAGCCAGAGCGTCCCCCCGCCGGAAGAAGCCGCCCCCACCAACGAAAAGGTCTTTGGCCTGGCGGACCTGAGCTACGGTTATTATATGCGCTTGCCGCTGAGCTGGAAAAACCGGGTGGCGGTGGAGCGGCTGGGGTCCCGCAACTGGTATCTGGCGGACGCGGCCAGCGGCGAGACCCTGCTGGCGGTACAGATACTGGGGCCCGAGGAGGAACTGGTCAGCGGCGGCGTCCGGCTGGGGCGTGCAGAGGAGTACACCCAGGTGGCGGCGGTGGGGCGGTACCGCATTTTTGTGCGCATCCGCCCGGATACCGGCATCGACGAAGCGGAGATCCTGGCCGGGGTGACGGTGCTCAGCTGATCGCTTTCTTTTGTAAATGCGTCCGGCCCGCCCCGCGGGGCGGCTGCGGGGGAAACCTTTTCTCCGCGGCAGGCCGGCACGATTTCCGGAAAGGAATGGGCAAACGATGAGAAAAATTTTGGTCGTGGAAGATGAGGACGCGATCCGCGAGGTGATCGCCCTCAACCTGCGCATGGCGGGGTACGACGTCGCCGAGGCCGCCAGTGCCGAGCGGGCGCTGGAGCTGCTGGGCGCGGAGCAGGACGGCTTTGACGTGGCGCTGCTGGACGTGATGCTGCCCGGCATGAACGGTTTTTCCCTCTGCGAGACCATCCGCAGGGATTCCGCCGAGGTGGGCATCATTATCCTGTCGGCCAAAACGCAGGAAAAGGACAAGATCAACGGGCTCTCCATCGGCGCGGACGACTACATCACAAAGCCGTTCAGCGTCTCGGAGCTGCTGGCCCGGGTGGAGGCGCTCTGCCGCCGCGTGACGCGGCAGGCCACCGAAAAGCAGGGCGAGAGCCGCCTGGTCTCCGGCCAGTTCGTGCTGGACCAGAAAAGCCGCGTGCTGTACAAAAACGGCCAGCCCATCGATTTGACGCAGGTGGAGTTCCAGATCATGGAGCTCTTCTTTCAAAACCCCGGCGTGGCGCTGGTGCGGGACAAGATCCTGGAGGGCGTGTGGGGCAAAAATTACTACGGCGATGTGAAGATCGTGGACGTGAACATCCGCCGCCTGCGCATGAAGATCGAGGACGAGCCCAGCAGCCCGGCGCACATCGCCACCGTCTGGGGCTATGGATACCGGTGGAAGCCCTGAGGGAGAGCGTCTGCCCCAGCGGGGCGGTGAGGCTGTTTTTTAAGCGCTGGGAAGCGCCGGGGCCCTGCCCGCCCCGATGCGGCGCGCATTTTGCCGGCTGCGCGGCTTTGGGCGCGCTTGCCGGCCTGCCGGGGCGGTAAAAGCTGAAAGGGAAAGGGAGGTCGCGGCTTGGCGAAAAAGAAACGCGAGGGCACCATCACCCGGCGCTGGGTCCGGGGCAGCCTGCTGGTCACCATCCTGGTACTGCTCATCGCCGAGGGCGCTTTTGTCTTTTATCTCAACAGCTATTATTATTCCGGCGCGCGCACCGCGATCATGACCCGGGTCAACACGCTCACCGGCCAGCTGTCGGCGCTGTCCTCCGCCAGCGACTCTGAGCGCAGCTCCACGCTGCGGCGGATGGCGGAGGAGTTCACCGAAAAAGACAAGTTTGAGTTTATGCTCATCAACACGCTGGGGCGGGTGGTGTCCACCTCCAGCGGCTTTGTGCCGGATTATCTCGAGAGCCTGGACGATTTTGAGAAGGCGAAAAAGAGCGCCGACGGCATTGGGGAATTCGTGGGCACCGACAGCACCGGCGAACACATCATGGCGGTGACCTATCTGGTGCCGAAGCCCGCGGGCGGCATTATGGCGGTGCGGTTTGTCACCGGCCTTTCCCGGGTGGACAATCAGATCGCCCTGCTGGTGACGGTCTCGGGGGCGGTGGTGCTGGCGATCCTGTTCTTTTCCCTTTTTTCGGGCACCTATTTCATACGTTCCATCGTGCTGCCGGTCAGCAAGGTCGAGCAGGCGGCCACCAAGATCGCGGCGGGGGATTTCGGCGCCCGGATCGACAACGTCTACAACGACGAGCTGGGACGCCTGTGCGACACCATCAACCACATGGCGGAGGAGCTGTCCAAGACCGACCAGCTCAAAAACGAGTTCATCTCATCGGTCTCGCACGAGCTGCGCACCCCTCTCACCTCCATCAAGGGATGGACGGAGACGCTGGCCCGGGTGGACGACCCCGGGGACGAGAATTACCAAAAGGGGCTGCGCATCATCATGGGGGAGACCGACCGACTTTACCTGATGGTGGAGGAGCTGCTGGACTTTTCCCGCATGCAGAACGGCGGGCTCTCCCTTTCTCCCGAGCTGCTGGACCTGGGCGCCGAGGCGGCCGACGTGCTGCTGATGATGGGCCAGCGGGCCGAGGGCGAGGGGGTGCGGCTGGAATTCAGCGAGCCGGAGCAGCCCTGCCCGGTGATGGCGGACAAGAACCGCCTGCGGCAGGTGCTTTTGAACGTGCTGGACAACGCGCTGAAATACTCCCCGTCCGGCGGGGCCATCCGGGTGGGCCTGTGCCTGCGGGGCGGCTTTGCCGTGGTGGAGGTGCAGGACGAGGGACCCGGCATTGAGCCGGAGGACCTGGCGCACATCAAAACCAAATTTTACAAGGGACGGGGCTCGGTGCGCGGCAGCGGCATCGGGCTGGCCGTGGTGGACGAGATCATGACCGCGCACGGCGGCCGCCTGGAGATCGAGAGCGCGCCGGGCGCGGGCACGCTGGTGCGCCTGTGGCTGCCCGCAAAGCGATAGGCTTTTTGCTTTTAATAAAAAGAGAGGGGGCGCGCCCCCCGGAAGGAAGACCCATGAGCAGACATAACCTCAAAGAAAAATTCAAGACCTCGGTGGGCGGACAGGCCCTGATCGAGGGGGTCATGATGCGCGGCCCCAGCAAGCTGGCGATCGCGGTGCGCGACCCGGCGGGGGAGATCCAGGTGGAGACCACCGACGTCAAGCCCAACCCGGTGGCGCGGGTCCCCGTCCTGCGCGGCGTGGTCAGCTTTATCGACTCGCTTCTTGTGGGCTACAGGGCGATCATGCGCTCGGCGGAGATCAGCATGACCGAGGAGGAAAAGGCCGAGGAGCAGAGCGGCTTTGACCGCTGGCTGGAGGAGCATCTGGGAGAAAAGGGGATGAGCGCGCTGATGACGGTCAGCGCCCTTGCGGGCGGCCTGCTGGCCATTGTGCTGTTTATGGTGCTGCCCACCTTTTTCACCGGGCTTCTGGGCCGTTTTGTGGAACTGGGCTCTTTTAGGGCGGTGGTGGAGGGCACGGTAAAGCTGGGGCTCTTTGTCCTCTATCTCTTCCTGATCTCCCGCATGAAAGAGATCAACCGCCTGTTCCGCTATCACGGCGCCGAGCACAAGACCATCGCCACCTATGAGGCGGGCGAGCCGCTGACGGTGGAAAACGTGCGCGGCAATTCCCGCTTCCACCCGCGCTGCGGCACCAACTTTCTGCTGCTGGTGCTCGTCGTCAGCATCCTGGCGTTCAGCTTTGTGCCCTGGCATTCCACGCTGGGGCGGGTGGGGCTGAAGCTTCTGCTCCTGCCGCTGGTGATGGGGTTCAGCTATGAGCTCATCAAGTTCGCGGGCCGCCACGACAACCTGGCCACCCGCATCATTTGCGCCCCGGGCCTCTGGCTGCAGCGGCTGACCACCGCAGAGCCGGATGATTCCATGATCGAGGTGGCGATCGCCTCGGTGAAGGCGGTGCTGCCCGCAGAGGGTGAGGACGACCGGTGGTAGCGGGAGAGGCGTACCGCGCGGCGCGGGCCGCGCTGCAGCGGGCCGGCGTCGAGGAGGCGGCTTTCGAGGCGGACCAGCTGCTGCGCCTGGCTACCGGCAGGGGGCATCTGGAACAGGACGCTGAAACGCCGCTGCGCGCAGAACAGGAAAGGCGTTTTGAGACGCTGCTGCGCCGCCGGTGCGGGCGGTATCCGCTTCAATATCTGGCCGGCCGCTGGCCCTTTTATGGCCTGGAGCTGGCGGTGGGGGAGGGCGTGCTCATCCCGCGCCCCGACACCGAGACGGTGGTGGAGCGGGCGCTGAAGCTGCTGGAGGGCGTACCGGCCCCCCGGGTGCTGGATCTCTGCGCGGGCACGGGGGCGATCGGGCTGGCCGTCGGGCGGGTGAGGCCGGACGCCCGGGCCACGCTGGTGGAGCGCTCGCCTGACGCCCTGCGCTACTGCAGGGAAAACGCGGGGCAGGCGGCCCGGGTGATGGCGGCGGACGTCTTTGGCTGCGAGCGCGCGCTGGAAGCGGAGCGCTTTGACTGCATCGTCTGCAACCCGCCCTATGTCACCGAGGAGGAATACGCCCGCCTTGAGCCGGAGCTTTTGTTCGAGCCGAAAGAGGCCTTGGTGGCGCGGGAGCAGGGCCTTGCTTTTTACGCTTATATCGCGCCCCGCTATCGGGACCGGCTGGCCCCGGGCGGCGCGCTGGTGTTCGAGATCGGCGCCGCCCAGCGGGAGGCGGTGCAGGCGATCCTGGCCCGCAGCGGATATGAGGAGATAGGCGGCGAGAGGGACCTTGGCGGCAACGACCGCTGCGTGTGGGGCCGCCGTCCCGGGGCCGGCGCGCGCGGATGAGGCGCTTTTTCGCGGGGCTCTCTTTTGTCCCGGCGGGAACTTTGGCCGCGCGCGGGCAGAGGAGGGCCTCTTGGGGCAGACGGCGATCACGCTTTTGCCCTTCCCGTTTTGGCCCGCGCGCGCGGGCGGGAGCAGAGTCCAAAATAAAGGATAATAAGCCCGCCCAAAACCCCTGCTTTGACCCGCGTGCGGGCGGGGAAGAGCTTCCGGCGTGGGGCATCCGGGTGATTGCGGACAGCCTGCTTTGACCCGCGTGCGGGCGGGGAAAATCCTCTCCGGTGGGCAGGCCACCGCTGGCCAAAAACGTTTTTGGGGACCCGCCCGGCCCGCGGCGGGAAGTTTTTTTGGAGGGGCTGCATTTTTTTTCGGCGGCGCCTGCGGAATATGGTTTAGGGCTTGACAGCGCCGGGGCGCTGTGTTAAACTAGTCTGGTCAGTAAAGAAGCTGCGCTTTGCCGCACTCACCTTGTGTGCCCTCCGGGCGCCGGGTCAACAGACGTTTTTCAGGCCATGGGCCTGTCTGTGCGTATGTGAGAGTGGGGGCGGCGCGCCTCCGCTTTTTTTGTTTTGCGGCCCCGCTGCGCGGCGGCTGAAAAACGGGCGGCCCCCGGGCGGTCCGCTGACAGAGAGAACCACATCGATACTAGTTTATTTGGAGGTGTTTTACAATTAGCGGCAAGAGAGAACTTGAGTTGAACGAGCAGATTCGTGACAGAGAGGTACGCGTGGTCGGCAGTGACAGCGAGCAGCTGGGCATCATGTCTTCCCGGGACGCGCTGCGCCTGGCGGCTGAAAAAAATCTCGACCTTGTCAAGATCGCGCCCACAGCGACGCCGCCCGTCTGCCGGATCATGGATTACGGCAAATTCCGCTTCGAACAGCAGAAGAAGGAAAAGGAAGCGCGCAAAAACCAGCGGATCGTCGACATCAAAGAGATCCGGCTGTCTCTCAACATCGACACCAACGACTTCAACACAAAGGTCAACCACGCCAAGCGCTTTCTGAAAGAGGGCGACAAGGTCAAGGCCTCGATCCGGTTCCGCGGCCGCGAGATGGCGCACACCAACCTGGGCTACGAGGTGATGAAACGCTTTGCCCAGGTCATGTCCGAGTTCGCCACGATTGAAAAACAGCCCAAGCTGGAGGGACGCAGCATGCAGATGTTCCTTGCTCCGCTCCCCAAGGAAAAGGTCCAAAACAAGGAGGAAAAATAAAATGCCCAAGATGAAAACCCACTCCGGTGCGAAAAAGCGTTTCGCCCTCACAAAAAACGGCAAGGTCAAGCGCGGCAAGGCGTTCCGCAGCCACATCCTGACCAAAAAGACCACAAAGCGGATGCGCGGCCTGCGCAAGCCGGGCTATGTCTCGGAGGCCAATGAGGCGACCGTCAAAAAGATGCTGCCCTACGCGTAAAAGGCGCACTTCGCAGCCCGAAAAATCAAACCGGGGCGCGGCGGTGCCCGCCCGCCACCATTCGTGAAATAAAGGAGAAATAAATTATGGCTCGTATCAAGGGCGCTATGATGACCCGCAAGAGAAGAAAGAAAACACTGAAGCTGGCCAAGGGCTACTGGGGCAGCAAATCCAAGCATTTTAAAATGGCCAAACAGCAGGTCATGAAAAGCGGCAACTATGCGTTTGTCGGCCGCAAGGCGAAAAAGCGCGATTTCCGCCGCCTGTGGATCGCCCGCATCAACGCGGCCTGCCGCGCCCAGGGCACCAATTACTCCACCTTTATGAACGGCCTGAAAAAAGCCGGTATCGACCTGAACCGCAAGATGCTCTCCGAGATGGCGATCAACGACTCGGCGTCCTTCGCGAAGCTGGTGGAGACTGCAAAGACTGCAAAATAAGTTTGCAAACAACGCCCGTACGCGACCGCGCGCGGGCGTCCCTTTGTTTTATTCCCAGGTGCAAAAATCGGGACGGACCGGAAAGGCCGGGTGAGGAAAACGACGGGTGAGATCACCAGCCGGGACAATGAGCGGGTGAAATACACCGCAAAGCTGATGCAAAAGCCAGCCTTCTGCAGGGCGGAGAACCGCTTTGTCGCAGAGGGCGTAAAGCTGTGCCTCGACGCGGCCGGCTCCGGCCTGGCTATGGAAACAGTATATTATACCTATAAGGCCGAAAAGCGGTGGCCGCAGCTGCTGGAACTGCCCTGCGAGCAGCTGCGCATCAGCGAGCCGGTGGCGGAAAAGCTGTCCGGCCAGAAAACGCCGCAGGGAGTCTTTGCCGTGTGCAGAATGCCGGAGTTTGGGCTGGCGGAAGCCGACCCGGCGGGGCGCTATATCGCGCTGGAGGATGTGCAGGACCCCGCCAACGTGGGCGCGGTGCTGCGCAGCGCCGCGGCGTTCGGCTTTTCCGGCGCCATCCTGACGCCCGGCTGTGCCGATCCCTTTGGGCAAAAGGTGCTGCGGGCCTCGATGGGCGCGGTGTTCAAGCTGCCGGTCTTTGAGACGGCGGACCTGGCGGGCGAGCTGCGGCGGCTGGGGGCGCAGGGCGCGCAGACGCTTGCCGCCGCCCTGCGCGGCGCGCAGGACCTGCGGGAGATCCGCCGCAGCGGCGGCGGGCTGGCGCTGGCGGTGGGCAACGAGGGCAACGGCCTGTCCGCCGAGGTGATCGCCGCCTGCAGTGCGGTGGTCAGGATCCCCATCCGGGCGATGGAATCCCTCAACGCCGCCGTGGCGGCCTCGGTGCTCATGTGGGAGCTTGGGGGCAGGCGCGATGGATGAGCGGCTGCCCTGGCTGTGGCTTGCCTCCGGGCTGGGGTTCGCCCCCAGAGCGCTGCAGCCCCTGCTGTCGGCCTATGGGGACGCGGCGGGCGTCTATGCGCACCGCGCCCAGCTGCTGCGCGAGGGGCTGGTCACGCCCGGCCAGCAGCGGGCGCTGGCGTCCTCCCGCGCAGAGGGGTTTCAGGAACGGCTGGGCCTCCACCTGCGGGCCGGTTACCGGGTGCTGTGCTACGGCGATGAGGAGTACCCGGCCCGGCTGCGGGAGATCGATGATCCCCCCGCCGTGCTCTATCTGCAGGGCGAGGCCCGCTTTTTGAGCGAGGGCCTGCTTGTGGGCATGGTGGGCACCCGGCGGCCCTCGGCTTACGGCATGGAGGCGGCGCGCTTTCTGGGCAAGGGCCTTGCGGAGGCGGGCGCGCTGCTGGTGTCGGGTCTGGCCGACGGTCTGGACAGCGAGGCCCACAAGGCGGCCGTCGCCGCGGGCACGCCCACCGTCGCGGTGCTGGGCACCGCCGTCGACCGCACCTATCCCGCCCGCAACGCCACGCTGCGGGAGCTGATCGCGAAAAACGGCGCCGTGGTCAGCGAGTATCCCATCGGCACGGCGGGGCAGGGACATTACTTTTTGCTGCGCAACCGCATCATCGCGGGGCTCTCCCGCGGGCTGGTGGTCACCGAGGCGCGCCGCCGCAGCGGCACCATGAGCACGGTGCGCTATGCGCTGGACGGCGGCAGGGACGTTTTCGCGGTGCCCGGCAGCATTTTCAGCCCGCTCAGCGAGGGCACCAACTGGCTGCTGCAGCAGGGCGCAAAGCCGGTGCTCTCCGCCCGTGACGTGCTGGAGGAGTACGGCCTGGGCGGGGACGCCGCGGCAGCGGAGCGCGCGTTAGAAGAGCACGGCGCGGAGGCGGAGGCCGGGCTCAGCCCCGCGGCCGCGGCACTCAACGCCGCGCTTTCCGCCCGGCCGCAGGGCCTGGCAGAGCTGTGCGCGGCCAGCGGGCTTGCCCCCGCCGCGGCCATGGCGGCCCTGACGGAGCTGGAACTGGCCGGCCTGTCGCGGCAGCTGGCCGGGCGGCAGTTTGTGCGCGGGCAGTGAGGGCGGCGCCTGCCGCCGGTGTGTGATCCGGCGGCGGGCGGTAAATACTAGAGACGATCCCGCGCCGCGGGCGCGCCGAAAAAAAAGGCGTCCCGGCGGCGCTGACGATATCCGAACCGACAACGAGGTGCAATATGTCTAAATTGGTCATTGTGGAGTCCCCCGCGAAAGCGAAGACGATCCGCAAATATCTGGGCGACGGGTATGAGGTGATGGCCTCCATGGGCCATATCCGGGACCTGCCGGCAAGCCAGCTCGGCATCGACGTGGAGCGGGACTACAACCCCCAGTACATCAACATCAAGGGCAAGGAAAAGCTCATCAAAGAGCTCAAGAGCGCTGCAAAGCAGAGCGAGGGCGTGCTTCTTGCGACCGACCCGGACCGGGAGGGCGAAGCCATCAGCTGGCATCTGGCCCATCTGCTGGGCCTGGACGTGGAAGCCCCGGACAGGGTGACTTTCGGCGAGATCACCAAAAAGGGGGTCACCGAGGGCATGGCCCATCCGCGCAGCATCGATCTGGACCTGGTGAATGCCCAGCAGGCGCGCCGGGTGCTGGACCGCCTGGTGGGCTACAAGCTGTCGCCGTTCCTCTGGCGCAAGGTGCGCCGGGGCCTCTCGGCGGGCCGGGTGCAGTCGGTGGCCGTGCGGCTGATCGTCGACCGCCAAAAGGAGATCGACGCCTTTGTCCCCGAGGAGTACTGGAACCTGGACGCCACCCTCTCGGCGCCCGGCAGCGCCAAAAAGTTCACCGCGCGGCTGGCCTCCACCGCAGAGGGGGAGAAGATCGCCGTCACCGACAAGGAGCAGGCGGACCGCATCCTCGCGGCGCTGGAGGGCAGGGATTACAGGGTCTCCAAGATCACAAAGGGAACCCGCAAAAAGGTGCCAGCGCCCCCGTTCATCACCTCCACCCTGCAGCAGGAGGCCAGCCGCAGGCTGGGCTTCACAGCCACCCGCACCATGCGGGCGGCCCAGACGCTGTATGAGGGCGTGGATATCGCCGGGGTGGGCACTACCGGCCTGATCACCTACATGCGCACCGACAGCCTGCGCCTGTCCGACGAGGCGGTGGCCGGGGCGAAAGCGTTCATCAGCGAGCGCTGGGGCGACAGGTACGTCAACAAGGCAAAGCGCACCTACAAGAGCAAAAACGCCACCGCCGCGCAGGACGCCCACGAGGCGATCCGCCCCTCTAACCCGGCCCTCACGCCGGACGAGGTGGAAAAAAGCATCAGCGGCGACACCGCCAAGCTCTACCGGCTGATCTGGAGCCGCTTTACCGCCAGCCAGATGGCGGACGCCATCCACGACACCATGAACGTGGAGGTGGCGGCCGGGGATTATCTGTTCAAAGCCAGCGGCTATACCGTGGCTTTCGACGGCTTTACGGCGCTCTACGAGGAGGCCACCGACGAAAAGGAAAAAAAGGAGACCGCCCTGCCCCCCCTGGAGGAGGGCATGACCCTGAAGCTGAAAGACCTGGCGGCGGAGCAGAAGTTCACCCAGCCGCCCTCGCTCTACACCGAGGCGACCCTCATCAAGGCGCTGGAGGAAAACGGCATCGGCCGCCCCTCCACCTATGCGCCCATCATCACCACCATCATTGACCGCGGCTATGTGGAGCGGGAGGCGAAAAAGCTCAAGCCCACCCTGCTGGGGCTGACGGTGAACGAGCTGATGATGGATGAGTTTTCGAACATCGTGGACGTCAAATTTTCGGCCCAGATGGAGAAAAACCTGGATAAGGTGGAGGCCGGCCGGGCGGAATGGGTCAAAACGGTGGATGATTTTTACACCGCGTTTGACAAGACGCTGAAAAAGGCGGAACAGGACCTGGAGGGCAAAAAGATCAAGGTCCCCGACGAGGAGACCGACGAGGTCTGCGAGCTGTGCGGCCGCAAGATGGTCATCAAGACCGGCCGTTACGGCAAATTTCTGGCCTGCCCGGGCTTTCCCGAGTGCAAGAACACCCGGCGGCTGGTGCAGGCCGCGCCGGGCGAATGCCCGCTCTGCGGCAGCCGCATTCTGGTGCGCAAGTCCAAAAAGGGACGCATCTATTACGGCTGTGAAAAAAATCCCGCCTGCGGGTTTATGAGCTGGGATGAACCCACCGACGAGAAGTGCCCCGAGTGCGGCAAGACCCTGTTCAAGCACGGCGGCAAAAGCGGCGAACTGGTCTGCCTGGCAGAGGGCTGCGGCTTTCGAAAGCCGCTCAAGCCTTGACGCCCGCGGTGCGGGTGGTGGGGGCGGGCCTCGCCGGCTGCGAGGCGGCGCTGCTGCTGGCCGGCGCGGGGGTCCCGGTCCTGCTGTATGAGCAAAAGCCCCTGCGCTTTTCACCCGCGCACAAAAAGGAGGGCTTTGCCGAGCTGGTCTGTTCCAACTCGCTCAAGGCCGACCGGCTGGATTCAGCCAGCGGCCTGCTGAAAGCGGAGATGCGCCTTTTGGGCAGCCGCCTGCTGGACGCCGCCCAGACAGCCCGGGTGGCTGCCGGCGGCGCGCTGGCGGTGGACAGGGACCTCTTCAGCGAGACGGTCACCGGCATGGTGGAAAACCACCCCAACATCACGGTGCGGCGGGAAGAGGTCGCCAGCCTGGACTTTGAGGATGCGCTGCCGGTCATTGTCGCGACCGGCCCGCTCACCGAGGGGGCGCTGGCAGAGGCCATCCGCGAAAAAACAGGCCGGGACAGCCTGTCTTTTTTCGACGCGGCGGCGCCCATCGTCACCGCTGCGAGCATCGACCGGTCCAAGGTCTTTGCCGCCTCCCGCTACGGCCGGGGCAGCGACGACTATCTGAACTGCCCGTTCGACAAAGCGGGTTACGAGGCGTTTTACGCCGAACTGGTGAACGCGGAGCGCGCCGAGCTGCACGACGCGGACCGGGTGAACGTTTACGAGGGCTGCATGCCGGTGGAGATCATGGCGCGGCGCGGCGCGGACACCCTGCGCTACGGCCCGCTGCGGCCGGTGGGCCTTGTGGACCCCGCCACCGGCCACCGGCCCTGGGCGAACGTACAGCTGCGCAGCGAGGACCGCGAGAACAGCCGCTACAATCTGGTCGGTTTTCAGACCAACCTGAAATTCGGCGAACAGAAGCGGGTCTTTTCGATGATCCCGGGCCTGGAACAGGCGGAGTTCGTGCGCTATGGCGTGATGCACCGCAACAGCTTTCTCAACGCGCCCCAGGTGCTGGGGCCGGATCTGTCGCTGAAAGGGCAGCCCGGCCTTTACTTTGCCGGGCAGATCACCGGCGTGGAGGGCTATATGGAAAGCGCCGCCTGCGGCCTGCTGGCCGCCCATCAGGTGCTGCGCAGGCTGCGTGGGCTGCCGCCGCTGGCGCTGCCGCCCGAGACCATGTGCGGCGCGCTGATGGCCCATGTGACGGCCGAGACTGCGGATTACCAGCCCATGGGCAGCAACATGGGCCTGCTGCCGCCCCTGCCCGAGCGCGTAAAGGACAAGCGCCTGCGCTACCAGAAGCTGGCCGAGCGGGCGCTCGCGGCAATGGAGCAGGCCCTGCGCAGCCAGGGCGCGCTGCCGGCCCGCTGAAAAAGGAAAAACAAAAGCGGATGGACGCGGCAAAGCGATCCGGCCGCACAACAGGGGAGGATGGAAGCATGAAGATCATTTTGGACGCCATGGGAGGCGACAACGCCCCGAAAGAGATGCTGCTGGGCGCGGCCGCGGCGGTAAAAGAGCTGGGCGTGGAGATCATCGCCGTGGGCGACGAGGAGAAGATCGCCGCCTGCGCAGCGGAAAACGGCATCGAGATGACGGGCATCACCGTGAAGCACGCCTCGCAGACCATCGAGATGTGCGACGACCCCACCTCGGCGGTGCGGCACAAAAAGGATTCGTCGATGGTGGTGGCGCTGCGGCTGCTGGCCGCGGGGGAGGGCGACGCGCTGGTCAGCGCCGGCTCCACCGGGGCGCTGCTCACGGGCGCGACCCTGATCGCCAAGCGGCTGCCCGGCGTCAAGCGGGCGGCCATCGGCACCGTCATCCCCGGCCGGCTGCAGCCCTATCTGCTGCTGGACTCGGGCGCGAATGTGGAGTGCCCGGCCGAAATGCTGGACTGTTTTGCCACCATGGGCAGCGTGTACATGGAAAAGGTGATGGGCCGCAGGGAGCCGAAGGTGGCCCTGGTCAACAACGGGGCGGAGGAGAGCAAGGGCACGCCCGTTTATGTGGAAGCCCACCAGCTGATGAAGCAGAATCCCGCCATCCGGTTTGCAGGCAATGTGGAGCCGCGGGAGGTGCCCGACGGCGCGGTGGACGTGGTGGTCTGCGACGGCTTCACCGGCAACGTCATCCTCAAGCTGACCGAGGGGCTGGCCCGCTTTTTCACCGGGGAGCTGAAAGCGATGTTCAAAAAAAATGCCGGCACCATGTTGGCGGCGCTGCTGATGAAAAACGGCGTGCGTGAGTTCAAGGCCAAGCTGGACGCCGACGAGCACGGCGGCGCGCCTTTGCTGGGCATCAGCCGGGTGGTCATCAAGGCCCACGGCTCCTCCAATGCCAAGGCGGTCAAAAATGCGGTGCGCCAGGCGAAGCTCTGCTGTGAAAACGGCATGGTGGAGGCGATCCGCGAGAACATCAGGCGGTAAAACAGGCGTTTCGGGCCGGGGCGGGGCCGCCCCGGCGGCGCCGAAAAGGCGCTTTTCCCGGGCAAAGAAAGGGGCGGTTCCATGGAAAATCTACAGGGGCTTGAGCGGGCGCTCGGCCATCAGTTCAGCAATATCAAGCTGCTGTCCGCAGCGGTCACCCACTCCAGCTTTGCCAACGAGCAGCGGCGCGGCACCGAGTATAACGAGAGGCTGGAGTTTCTCGGCGACTCGGTGCTCTCCATCGTGGTAAGCGAAGAGCTCTTCATCTCGCACCGGCATCTGCCGGAGGGGGAGCTCACCCGCATCCGCGCGGCGCTGGTCTGCGAGACCAGCTGCTATGAATTTGCAAAGAAGATCGGCCTGGGGCAATATCTGCGCCTGGGCAAAGGCGAGGAGAACAGCGGCGGCCGCACCCGGCCCTCCATTTTGGCCGACGCCTTTGAGGCGGTGCTGGCGGCGCTGTATCTGGACGGCGGGCTGGAGGCGGCCCGCGCGTTCATCCTGCCCCTGGTGCGGGATGAGCAGGCGGTGCCGGAGGATTACAAGACCCGCCTGCAGGAGATCATCCAGCAAAACCCGGAAGAGCGGCTGCGCTATGTGGTGGTGGACGAGTCCGGCCCGGACCACAACAAGAGCTTTGTGGTGGAGGTGCACCTGAACTCCAACGTCATCGGGCGGGGCGAGGGCCACAGCAAAAAGCTGGCCGAGCAGCAGGCCGCCAGAGAGGCGCTGAAGCTGTTTGGCGAGGACGGCGGGCGGCTGTGAGGGCCCGCCACCGCAATCTGCCCTTTTTTATACCGCATGCGGGCTGCCCGCACCGCTGCAGTTTCTGCGACCAGAACTCCATTTCCGGCGCGGCGGCGGGGCCGTCCCCCGCACAGGTCGCTGAGAGCTGCGCGGCCCTGCTGCCCCCCGCGGGGGAGGGCTGCGGGGTGGAGATCGCTTTTTTCGGCGGCAGCTTTACCGCTGTGGACGCCGGTTATCGGCGCGCCCTGCTGGCGGCGGCCGCCCCTTTTGTGGAGGCGGGGCGCGCCGCGGGCATCCGGGTCTCCACCCGGCCCGACGCGGTGGACGCCGCCGTGCTCGCCGAGCTGCGCCGTTACGGCGTGACCGCGGTGGAGCTGGGGGCGCAGAGCATGAACGACACGGTGCTGCGGCTCAACGGCCGCGGACACACCTCGTTGCAGACCCGGTTCGCAGCCCAGCTGGTGAAAAACAGCGGCTTTTCGCTGGGGCTGCAGATGATGGTGGGCCTGTTCGGCGAGTACGACCCGGCCCGCGCGGCAAGGGACACCGCCATTGCGCTGGCAAACCTGGGCCCGGACACGGTGCGCATTTACCCCACGCTGGTGCTGCGGGGCACGCCGCTGGCGGAGCTGGCCCGGCAGGGCAGCTATCGCCCGCTGACGGTGGAGCAGGCCGTGGAGGCCACCGCGCCGCTGATCGAGCTGTTTGAGCGCAAAGGCGTCCGGGTCATCCGCGTGGGCCTGCAGGACGACGGCCCCCTGCGGCAAAACCTGGTCGCCGGGCCGTATCATCCGGCTTTTCGCCAGCTGTGCGAGGCGCGGCTCTACCGGCAGGCGGCAGAGGCCGCGCTGCGCGGTCTGCCCGCCGGGAGATATCTGCTCAGCGTCCCGCCGGGCGGGCACAGCGCCGCCGCGGGGCAGCGGAGAGAAAATCTGCGCTATTTCAGCGAGCGGGGCTACGAGCTGGCAGTGCGGGAGGAACCCGCCCTCAGCGGGCGGCAGATCGGGCTGAGGGCGCTGTGAGCGGCGGCAACTTTTCCAGAAAGAGATGTGAGACGAAACCGTGTTTTTGAAAGCACTTGAGATACAGGGGTTCAAATCTTTCCCCGACCGCACCCGCATCACGTTTGAGGGCGGCATCACCGCCGTGGTGGGGCCCAACGGCAGCGGCAAGAGCAATATCTCGGACGCCATCCGCTGGGTGCTGGGCGAGACCTCTTCCAAACAGCTGCGCGGCGCGGGCAAAATGGAGGACGTCATTTTTGGCGGCACCCAGACCCGCAGCCCCATGGGCTTTGCGTCGGTATCGCTGTACATCGACAACTCCGCCCACCGGCTGGACGTGGAAAAGGACGAGGTGGTCATTACCCGCAAGTATTACCGCAGCGGCGAGAGCGAGTACGGCATCAACGGCCAGAATGTGCGCCTTAAGGACATCTACGAGCTGTTTTTGGACACCGGCATCGGCCGGGACGGCTATTCCATCATCGGCCAGGGCCGCATCGCCGAGATCGTGGGCGCCAAGTCGGGCGAGCGGCGGGAGATCTTTGAAGAGGCGTCCGGCATCGCCAAGTACCGCTACCGCAAAAACGAGGCGGAGCGCAAGCTGGCCGGGGCCGAGGACAATCTGGTGCGGCTGCGGGACATTCTGGATGAACTGACCGCCCGGGTGGGCCCGCTGGAGCGGGACAGTGAAAAGGCGAAAAAATTTCTGGAATTGTCGGAACGCAGAAAGTCGCTGGAAGTCACCCTCTGGGCGGACACGCTGCGCAAGGCAAAGGACAGCGTGCGGGAGGCCCAGCGGGCGCGGGAAGCCGCCCAGGGCGATTACGACCGCGCCAGCGCCGAGATCGACGGGGTGGACGCCGAGACCGAGGAGATCCGCACCGAGATCGAGCAGCTGATCATGGAGATCGAGCGCACCAACGCGGAGATCCGCAGCATCACCGAGGAGATCGCCGGCTCCGACGCCTCCATCGCGGTGCTGCGCAACGACATCTCCCACAGCGAGGCCTCCATCGCCAGCCTGCGGGACGAGATCGCCGCGGCGGGGGAGGACGACGCCACCGTGGCGGACGAGATCGCGGCAAAGCGGGCTGCGATCGAAGAAAACGCGGGCAGGATCCGCGGACAGGAAGCGCGCATCGCCGAGTTGTCGGCGATGCTGGACGAGCTGTCCGCCAGCGCCGAGGCCACCGGCGAGCGGCGCGGCGTGCTCACCGAGCGGCTGGCCGGCCTGACCCAGCGCGCCACCGACCTGAAAGTGGCCGCGGCGGGTGCCGACAGCGCCGCTGAAAGCGCCGGGGCGCGGCTTTCCTCGCTGCAGGACGAGGCCGCCTCGGGGGAGGGACGGCTGCAGCAGCTGCGGCAGGAGCAGGCGGAAAATGCCGATTACCTGGCGCGCTGCAGCGCGGATCTGACCAGGCTGGGCAATATCAAGGAGGGCCTTTCCCTGAAGCTGGCTTCCCGCCAGAAAGCGCTGGACACGGCCGCAGAGGAGGCGCGCCGGGCCCAGAGCCAATGCGAGGCCGCGATGGAGCGCATCCGCATCCTCAAAGATCTGGAAAAGAGCATGGACGGCTACAACCAGAGCGTCCGGCATGTCGTCAAGGCGGCGCAGGCCCGCCGCCTGCGGGGGGTGATCGGCCCGGTCTCCTCGGTCCTCACCGTGCAGCCGGGGTACGAACTTGCCATTGAGACCGCCCTGGGCTTTGCGGCCCAGAACATCGTGGTGCAGGACGAGAATGCGGCCAAGGCCGCCATCGCCCTGCTGCGGGACGACCGCGCCGGGCGGGCGACCTTTCTGCCGCTGGACACCGTGCGCCCCTCCGGCTTTGACCGGGGCCGCCTGCCCGCCGGGGCATCCCTTGCCGCCGATCTGGTGCAGGCGGACGCAAAATACGCCAACATCGTCTCCAACCTGCTGGGACGCATTTTGGTGGTGGAGAATATCAACGACGCGGGCCGGGCCGCCAAAAGCCTGGACTACCGCTACCGCGTGGTCACGATGGACGGCCAGGTGGTCAACGCCGGCGGTTCGTTTACCGGCGGCTCGGCCTCCCGCTCGGCGGGGCTGTTCACCCGGCGCACCGAGATCGAAGAGCTGAACCGCAGGGTGGAGGAGCTTTCCGCCCAGCGGCGCAAGCGGCTGGAGGCGCTGGATGGGGCCAAAGCGGAACAGGAGAAGCTGGCCGCGGAACTGGCGGCCACCGAGAGCGAGGCCATCACCGCAGCGGGGGACAAGATCCGCGCCGAGGCGGAGCAGAGCCGCATCGAGACCGCCCTCACCCAGGGGCTCGCCGCCGCCGAACTGATGGACGCGGAGCGGGAGGAACTGGAACAGAGGATGGCCGCCGCCCGGGACACCATTGCACAGAGCGAGGCCGAAAGCGCACGCGTGGCGCAGGAGATCTCCGCTCTGGAAGCGGAGCTCACCGGCCTTGCGGACGGGGACGACAGCTTCCTTGAGACGCGGGCGCGGCTTTCGGACGAGATCTCCGAGTGCAAGCTGGCGCGGCTGGCGCTGGAAAAGGATTCCGAGAGCGCCCGCGCCGCCATCGCCTCGCTGGAGGGGCGCAGCGGGGAATCCGCCCAGCGGGTGGAGGGCCTGCGCGCTTCCATCGCCCGGCTGGAGGCCTCTATCCGCGAGAACGAAGAGCGCATCGCGGCGGTGGAGGAGCGCAAGCGGGACGCCGCCGCCCGTATCGCGGCCGGCGAGGAGGCCATCCGCGCTGCCACCGACCGGCGGCTGGAAAAGGAGGGCTCCATCACCCGGCAGAACGCCCGTATGCGCGAGCTCACCGCGCAGCGGGAGGAGCTCTCGCGCGAGATCACCCGCCTGGACGAGCGGCGCACGGCGCTGGAGACGGAGTACGACGCCACCACCGCCAAGCTGTGGGAGGAGTATGAGCTCACCCTCAGCGACGCGGCGGCCCTCAGCGTGCCGTTTGAAAGCGTCACCGAGCTGCGCCGCGGTGTGGCGGAGGTGCGCGGGCAGATCCGCGCTTTGGGCAATGTGAACGTGGGCGCCATCGAGGAGTACGCCGAGGTGCGCGAGCGGTATGAATTCATGCGCAGCCAGGTGGCGGATGTGGAAAAGAGCAAGGCGGAGCTGACAAAGCTGATCGCCGAGCTCTCAGGCGAGATGAAAGAACTTTTTTCAAAGAGCTTTGAGCAGATCAACGCCCATTTCAGCCGCATTTTTGCCGAGCTGTTCGGCGGCGGCAGCGCCCGGCTCTCCCTTTCCGACGAGGACAATGTGCTGGAGAGCGGCATCGATATCTCGGTGTCGCCGCCGGGCAAGATCATCAAAAACCTGTCGGCCCTCTCGGGCGGCGAGCAGGCGCTGGTGGCCATCGCCATCTATTTCGCCATCCTGGCGGTCAACCCCGCGCCTTTCTGCATCCTGGACGAGATCGAGGCCGCGCTGGACGACGTCAACGTGGTGCGGTACGCCAGCTACCTGCGGCGCATCACCGCCCACACTCAGTTCATCGTCATCACCCACCGCCGCGGCACCATGGAGGAGGCTGACGTCCTCTACGGCGTGACGATGCAGGAGGACGGGGTCTCCAAGCTGCTGAAGCTGGATGTCAACGAGGTGGACGCGAAGCTGATCTCGTGAGCGTCCAGGGACAGGCTGTGCGGACACGACCCCGCCGCAGAGGGCGCGGGATCAACTTTTTATGAGGTGCAGATATGGGCTTTTTTGAAAAACTGGGACGCGGGCTGGCCAAGACCCGCGACGCGATCTTCGGCTCCATCGGCGAGCTGGAAAACGCGGACCGCATCGACGAGGAGACCTATGAGGAACTGTTGGAGCAGCTGATCCTGGCCGACACCGGCGCGCAGGTGGCGGAAGAGCTGGTGGACCAGCTGAGAGAGCGGGTGAAAAGAGACCGCCTCAAGACAGGGGCCGAGGCCCTGGCGGCGCTGAAAGAGCTGCTGGTGGAGATGCTGACGGCGGAACGCCCCTTTGACCCGCAGGGAAAGCCCGCGGTAATCCTGGTCATCGGCGTCAACGGTGTGGGCAAGACCACCTCCATCGGCAAGCTGGCGCAGCTGTACGCGGCGCAGGGCAAAAAGGTGCTGCTGGCGGCGGGGGACACTTTCCGGGCGGCGGCGGCGGAGCAGCTGGGCGTCTGGGCGCAGCGGGCGGGGGTGCCGCTGGTGCGGCACGACGAGGGTTCCGACCCGGCGTCGGTGATCTACGACGCCGTGTCCTCCGCCATCGCCCGCGGCTGCGATCTGGTGATCTGCGACACCGCCGGGCGGCTGCACAATAAAAAAAGCCTGATGGACGAGCTGTCCAAGATCTCCCGGGTGGCGGCCAAGGCCGGGGCCGAGGGGGATGTGGAGACGCTGCTGGTGCTGGACGCCGTCACCGGGCAGAACGCCATCCAGCAGGCGGCGCAGTTTATCGACGCGGCCAGCGCCACCGGCATCATCCTCACCAAGCTGGACGGCACGGCCAAGGGCGGCTCGGTCATCTCGATCAAAGCAAGGCTGGGCCTGCCGGTGCGGTTTGTCGGGGTGGGCGAGGGCATTGACGACCTGATGCCCTTTGACCCGCAGGGCTTTGTGGACGCGCTGTTCCTGAAAGAACAGGGATAAACGCGGCCTTTGCGGGGCGCGAAAGCCGCGCAGGCCGGGCCCGGTGAAAGGGGGCGGCGGGGGACGCGTACAGAAAATCCTAAGAAAATCACAACAAAACCGTCAAAAATTTTTGATAAGATCAGCGAGGTGCAGCATGATTTTTGCCGTTGCAAGCAACAATCCCGGTAAGATCAAAGAGATCCAGCGTATTCTGGACGCTGCCGGGCACGAGGCGAAGAGCCAGCGGGAGCTGGGGTTCGACCTTGAAGTGGAAGAGACCGGCACGACCTTTGAGGCAAATGCGCTGCTCAAGGCGCGCGCGCTCTGCGTGCAGTCCGGGCTGCCCACCATTGCGGATGATTCCGGCCTGTGCGTCGAGGCGCTGGGCGGGGCGCCGGGGGTGTACTCGGCCCGCTACTGCGGCCGCCACGGGGACGACGAGGCCAACAACGACAAGCTGCTGGCCGAGCTGGAGGGCCTGCCGCGCGAAAAAAGGGCGGCAAAATTTGTCAGTGCGGTCTGCCTGTGTATGCCGGACGGGCGCAGCCTCACCGCCATGGGCGAGTGCCCGGGCTGGGTCGGCTTTGAGCGCAGGGGGGAAAACGGCTTTGGCTACGACCCCATCTTTTATGTGGGCGAGCGCAGCTATGCCGAGCTTGCGGACCGGGAGAAGGACGGGCTCTCCCACCGGGGCAAGGCGCTGGCGCTGCTGGGCAGGGCGCTGCCGGAGTTTTTGAAAGACCCGCAGGGCTTTGGCCCCGCGGGTGCGCAGATCGTGATCCGGGACGGGGAGTAGAACGCTGCGGCCCGGCCGGGGGCGGAACAGCGCGCTTTTTTAACGGCGGCAAAACCGCCGCGGCCGCGCGGCCGCACAGGGCAAAAGGGGGGCGCGGCGGGCAGAAAAATGTCACCGGGCCACGCGTTAGCCGGTCACAGCCCACCCGGATACGTTCGGAGCCGGGCGCAGAAAACCGCTGCCCGGCCGCGTCTGCCGGCTGCGGACCGGGGCCGCCGCCGGGCTTTTCTGGCCGGGGCGCGCGGGCGGCCGGCGCACACAAAAACAGATAAAGGAGAAATTATGCTGACAAGCAAACAGCGCGCAGTGCTGCGCGCACAGGCCAACGGCCTGGAAGTCGTGTTTCAGGTGGGCAAGGGGGAGATCGACGAGGCGCTGATCAAGACCACCGCCGATTGCCTTGCCGCGCGGGAACTGATCAAAATGAAGGTGCTGGAGACCAGCGCCTATACCGCAAGGGAAGCGGCGGAGGCGCTTGCCGCGGCCACCGGCAGCGAGGTGGTGCAGGTCATCGGCTCCCGCTTTGTGCTCTATCTTCAGAAAAAGAAAGATTCCAAATACGCGCCGCTGCTGCCGAGATAGCGGCGGGCGGCGCGCGTCCAAAAAAGCGCCGGGGGCGCGCTGCGCCCGCGCGTGAAAGGGGATTTGGCTGCATATGAAGATCCTGCTGTTCGGCGGCACCTTTGACCCGCCGCATACCGGGCACCTGGCGCTGCTGCAAAACGCGATCGGCGCGGTGCAGCCGGACCTGGCCCTGGTCATGCCCGCGGGGGTGCCCCCGCACAAAGAGGCTTACGGCACGCCGGCAGAGCTGCGCTATCAGATGTGCCGCGCTTTTCTGTCTGTGGACAGACGGGTCCACCGCTCCCGCTTTGAGATGGATCAGCCGGGCAAAAGCTACACCGCCAACACGGTGCGGCACCTGCAGGCGCGCTGGCCGGGGTGTGAGATCTTCCTGGTGGTGGGCAGCGATATGCTGCTCTCCTTTTCCACCTGGTACTGCAGCGGGTGGCTGCTGCAGAACGTCACCCTGGTGGCGCAGAGCAGGGACGAGGGGGAGACCGCCGCCATGGGCCCCGCGGTGGAGGACCTGCGGCGGCAGGGCGGCAGGGTGCTTTTTCTGCGGCAGCCGGTCTGCCTGCTGTCCTCCACCGAGGTGCGGGCGCGCTGCGCCGCGGGCGAGGACATCAGCGCCCTGGTGCCGCCGGAGGCGCTCCGGGTCATCCGGCGGCACGGGCTTTATCTTGATCCCACGGGGGGAAGTGCAAAAATGGTCACTGCGGAGTTTTGTAAAAAGCTTGCCAAGCGCAACCTCAGCGCCAAGCGCTATCAGCACACGCTGAACGTGCGCAGGCTTGCGGTCAAGCTGGCAAAGCGCTACGGCGCGGATGAGGACAAGGCGGAGATCGCGGCCCTGCTGCACGATATCTGCAAAGAGCGCCCCAAGGGCGAGTTGTTGCAGATGGTGCGGGATAATGCTATAATGACACAAAATGCGGCCGAAAAGCCGCAGGGCGTCTGGCATGCGGCCGCCGCGATGGTGGTCGCAAAGCAGGAACTGGGCGTCGAGGACGGCGAGATCCTGGACGCCATCCGGTACCACACCTCCGGCAGGGCGGGCATGTCCATGCTGGAAAAGGTGATCTATATGGCGGATATGTGCAGCGAGGAGCGCGGCTACCCGGAGGCGGAAGAGCTGCGCAAACTGCTGAAAAAGGATATGGACAGGGCGCTGCTGCGGGCGCTGCAGTACAGCGTGCAGTGGCTGCGGGAGGAGCGCAAGCCCATCGACGAGGACTCTCTGCTCGCCCTGCGCTGGCTGGAAGAGCGATATCACCGCGCCTGACGCGTCTGAGACCCAGGAAAGGCAATCTGAAACTATGGCAAAGAAACCCACGAACCCTTATTATCATCCCGAAGAGCAGCGCCGCGGCGCCCCGCCGCGGCCCGTTTCTCCCTACAGCGACCAGCGGGCGGCCAGCCCGGCCCAGCAGCGCGCCGCGGCGGCGCGCCGCAAAAAGGCGGCAAAGGCCAAGCGCCGCAAAAGGCGGCTGGCTGTTTTCGCCGCCGTGCTGCTGGCCTGCGCGGTGCTCTGCGTAGCGGTGTATAACCTGCTGAACAACCTGGTCACCGGGGGCGGCGGCGTGCTGCCCGGCGAGATCGGCACCGAGGACGCCCTCAAGGGGGATGTGGTCAACATCCTGTGCGCGGGCATCGATTTTGAAGAGGGACGCGAATATCCCAATGGCATGGGCTTTACCGATGTGATCCTCTATGTGAGCTTTGACATGAAAGCGAATAAGATCTCGATGCTGCAGATCCCGCGGGACACCTATATCGGCGAGGCGACCACCACCGGCAAGATCAACGCCGTGGCCCTGCAGGGGAAAAGCGAGCCCCCCATTGCGGCGCTGGCCACCCTGATCAACCAGCAGTTCAAGCTGCCGGTAGACTATTACGTCACCATCGACATGGATGCTTTCAAGGCCATTGTAGACGCCATCGGCGGCATCGAGGTGACGGTGCCCTTCGACATCACCGACGATTACGGCAACACCCTGCACGCGGGCACCCAGCTCATCGACGGGGCCACCGCGGAGTTCATGGTGCGCCAGCGGCACAACTACGGCAATGCCGATATCGGCCGGCTAGAGATGCAGCGCTATATGTACTCGGCGCTGCTCAAGACCTTTAAGAGTTTCCCGATCAAAGACATCCTCAAGGTGATGCCGGCCTATATCCAGTACGTAAAAACCGACATCAACCTTGCAAAGATGGGTTCGCTTGCCACCAAGGTGGTCAAGGTCCCCAGCGAAAACATCGTCATGTTCAAGGTGCCGGGAGAGGCCTGTATGGTGGGCAGCCAGAGCGTGTTCACCGTGCATCTCGAGGCCACGGCCAACATCCTCAACAGCTATTTCAGACCCTATTCCGCCCCGGTGCCCGCCGCAGAGCTGAGCCTGATCGAGCTGCAGAACACGGTGCCGGACGTGGACAGCGGCACCGGCCAGACCATGGACAGTATCGACAGCGGCACCGCCCAGTGGGGACAGGGCAATGTGGACCCGAACGCGGCGGCGGGGGGCAGCTCCTCCGCCCCGGCGGCATGAACGGCCGCCGCACGGCCCCCTACAAAATGAGAAAGGCAGGAGAGCAATGACATCCTTAGAACTTGCAGCCGTCGCCGCCAGAGCGATGGATTCCAAAAAAGCGAAAGACATCCGGGTATTGAAAGTGGAGGACCTGACCGTCCTCACCGATTATTTTGTCATCTGCACCGGCTCCAGCGCCACCCAGGTCAAGGCGCTGGCGGACGAGGTGGAATATCAGCTGGGGCAGGCGGGCGTGAAGCCGCTGCGCCGCGAGGGCATGGACGCCCGCAACTGGATCCTGCTGGACTACGGCACCGTCATCGTGCACGTCTTTTATCCCGAGACGCGGGATTTTTACGATCTGGAACACCTGTGGGCCGACGCGACCCCGGTGGAGATCGAGTTTTAAGGCTTTCTTTTCGCCCCGCGGCGGGCGTTTTTGAGAGGAGCCGCCCGGCCCGGGCGGCAAATTGTGTGGGAGGAATGCGTTGTGAAGTACGATTTCAAGGCCATTGAATCGAAGTGGCAAAAAAAGTGGGAGGACGAGCACACCTTTGCGGCAAAGCAGGATTTCAGCCTGCCCAAGTTCTACGCCCTGGTGGAGTTCCCCTATCCGTCGGGCCAGGGGCTGCACGTAGGCCACCCGCGCAGCTACACCGCGCTGGATATCGTGGCGCGCAAAAAGCGGCTGGATGGGTACAACGTCCTTTACCCGATGGGGTGGGACGCTTTTGGCCTGCCCACTGAAAACTTTGCGATGAAAAACCATATCCACCCCGAGATCGTCACGAGGAACAACGTGGCCCGCTTCAAAAGCCAGCTCAAAAGCCTGGGCCTCTCCTTTGACTGGGACCGTGAGGTCAACACC
The DNA here is from genome assembly GCF_014287275.1 of Anaerofilum hominis. Lineage (GTDB taxonomy): Bacteria > Bacillota > Clostridia > Oscillospirales > Ruminococcaceae > Pygmaiobacter > Pygmaiobacter hominis. Next base: position 559,676 of record NZ_JACONZ010000001.1, on the reverse strand, counting down.
ACCGACCCCAGCTATTACAAGTGGACCCAGTGGATCTTTCTGCAGCTGTACAAAAAGGGGCTCGCCTATAAAAAGGAGATGAGCGTCAACTGGTGCACCGGCTGCAAGGTGGTGCTGGCCAACGAGGAGGTCGTCAACGGCACCTGCGAGCGCTGCCACAGCCCGGTGGTGCACAAGGTGAAAAGCCAGTGGATGCTGCGCATCACCGCTTACGCGGACCGCCTGATCGATGATCTGGACACGGTCAATTTCATCGACCGCGTCACCACCCAGCAGAAAAACTGGATCGGCCGCAGCCACGGCGCCGAGGTCACCTTCGGCACCACCGAGGGCGACGATATGATCGTTTACACCACCCGCCCCGACACGCTGTTCGGCGTCACGTATATGGTCATCGCGCCCGAGCACAAATTTGTGGACAAGTGGGCGGACAAGATCACCAATATCGATGCGGTGCGCGCCTACCGCGAGGCTGCGGCCCGCAAGAGCGATTTTGAGCGCACCGAGCTGGCAAAGGACAAGACCGGCGTACAGCTGGAGGGGGTCATGGCCGTCAACCCGGTAAACGGGCAGCAGATCCCCATCTTTATCTCCGATTACGTGCTGGCGACCTATGGCACCGGCGCCATCATGGCCGTGCCCGGGCATGACCAGCGCGACTACGATTTTGCCAAGGCGTTCGGCCTGCCCATCGTGGAAGTGGTCGCCGGCGGGGATATCTCGCGGGAGGCCTTTGCCGACTGTGCCACCGGCGTGATGGTGAACAGCGGCTTTTTGACCGGCATGACGGTGGAGGACGCCAAGACGGCCATCACCGAGTGGCTGGAAAAAGAGGGCAAAGGGGTCAAAAAGACCAACTTCAAGCTGCGCGACTGGGTGTTCAGCCGCCAGCGCTACTGGGGCGAGCCCATCCCGATGGTCCACTGTGAAAAATGCGGCTGGCAGCCTCTCCCCGAAAGCGAACTGCCCCTGAAGCTGCCCGAGGTGCAGAATTACGAGCCCACCGAGGACGGCGAGAGCCCCCTGGCCCACCTCACCGACTGGGTCAACACCACCTGCCCCTGCTGCAGCGGCCCGGCCCGGCGCGAGACGGACACCATGCCCCAGTGGGCGGGCTCCAGCTGGTATTTCCTGCGCTATTGCGATCCCCACAACGACCAGGCCATCGCCAGCCCCGAGGCGCTGCGCTACTGGATGCCGGTGGACTGGTACAACGGCGGCATGGAGCACACCACGCTGCATCTGCTGTACTCCCGCTTCTGGCACAAATTCCTGTATGACATCGGCGTGGTGCCCACCGCCGAGCCCTATGCCAAGCGCACCAGCCACGGCATGATCCTGGGCGAGAACGGCGAAAAAATGTCGAAATCCCGCGGCAATGTGGTCAACCCGGACGATATCGTCGACCAGTACGGTGCCGACACCATGCGCCTGTACGAGATGTTCATCGGCGATTTTGAAAAGGCGGCTCCCTGGTCCTCTTCCAGCATCAAGGGCTGCAAGCGCTTTTTGGAGCGGGTCTTTGACCTGTCGGAAAAGCTGCTGCCCGGCGAGGGGTACCGTCCGCAGCTGGAGACCAGCTTCCACAAGACAGTCAAAAAGGTGGGCGAAGACATTCTGCAGCTCAAGATGAACACCGCCATCGCCGCCCTGATGAGCCTGCTCAACGAACTGGACGCCGCGGGCGGCATCACGCGGGAGGAGTACCGCACTTTCCTGCTGCTGCTCAACCCCTTTGCCCCGCACATCACCGAAGAGCTGTGGGAAAAGGCGGGCTTTGAGGGACAGATCGCCCATGCCGCCTGGCCCGTTTACGACGAGGCCAAGTGCCGGGATGCCCGCATCGAGCTGGCCGTGCAGGTGTGCGGCAAGGTGCGCGGCCGCTTTATGGCCGCGGCGGACGTCAGCGGGGCCGAGGCGATCGCCGCCGCAAAGCAGGCGGACGGCATCGCCCCCCTGTTGGAGGGCAAGACCGTGGTGAAAGAGATCTACGTGCCCGGCAAGCTGGTCAACCTGGTGGTCCGCTGAGCACAGGCGCGGGGAAAGCGCGGCAGGCGGTTTCGGCGCGCTGCGGGACCACCGCCGGCGCGCACCGGCGGGGAAGGGCTCCCGGCCCTGCCCTGCGCCCCGTTTTGCAGAAAAATGGCGGCGCCCGCGGCAGATGCTGACGCTGGGAACGGCTCTTCCATTTGGGACAGGTTAAAAAAGTGCGGGCGGATTTTCGGCCCGCTGCGCGGCAAAACGGGAAAAATATGCCTGCGCCGGACCGGTTTCTGCCGCCCCGGTCAACTTTGAGGTTGACACGGGCACTGCAAATAGAGTATAATTCTAATGTTGATTCTCTGGCGGGAGCGGGCGGATGAACTGCTCCGCAGCTTCCTCCCGGGCGTCATACTCCTACCTCAAGTGTTAAGGGAGGGACAAAGATGTCGGAAATCCGAGTGAAGGACAATGAATCACTTGACAGTGCACTGCGCCGTTTTAAGCGTTCCTGCGCGCGTTCGGGTGTTCTTGCCGAAGTACGCAAGCGCGAGTGCTATGAAAAGCCTTCCGTGAAACGTAAGAAAAAGTCCGAAGCCGCCCGCAAGCGCAAGTTCAAATAAGTTTGCAGGCTGCCGCGGCTGTGACAGCAACTAAAAGCGGACCTGAGGGCGACCCTGCCCCGGAGGTCCGCTTTTTTGCCACTTTCCAGAACTTTGCCGGGCCCTGCGCGCCCGGCGCCTCAGCGAAAAAAAGGAGTGCAGCCCTGTTGAGTGTTTTTTGCCCGGACTACATCTTCAAAAGCGTGGATCGGATCACACCGGAGTTTTTGCGGCAGCAGGGCATCACGGCCCTGGTGCTGGACGTGGACAACACCCTTACGGCCCACGACAGCCAGGAGCTGGCCCCCGGCGTGGCCCGCTGGCTGGACGCGATGCGGCAAAGCGGTATAGAGATGCGCATCAGCTCCAATAATGTCGCCAGGCGGGTGCGCCCCTTTGCAGAAAAGGTGGGGCTGCCTTTCGTCTCTTTCAGCCTAAAGCCCGCCTCGCGCGGCCTGCGCCTGGCGCGCAGGGCCTTTGGGGTGGAAAAGGGGCGGATGGCGCTGGTGGGAGACCAGATCTTTACCGACACCCTGGCGGCCAAGCTCTACGGTGTGACGATGCTGCTTGTGCAGCCGGTGGCGCCGGACACTAAGTGGAACATTCGGCTCAAAAGGGTGCTGGAGCGGCCTTTCCTCGCCCGCTATTACAAAAAAGGCGGTAAATTGCATGAGTGAACTGCGTTTCGGCACGGCGGGCATCGCCGATGATTTTGAAGAGCTGGGCTACAGGACGGCGTTCCAGGTGCCGGAGTACCTGTGCTCTTACGGCTTGAACGCCTTTGAATACCAGTGCGGCCGCGGCGTGCGGCTGACGGAGAAAAACGGACAGAAGCTGGGGGCCCTGGGGGCTGAAAAAGGCATCCGCTTTTCTGTCCATGCGCCGTATTATATCTCCATGTCCAGCATGGAGGAACCCAAGCGGGTGGGCAGCGTGCGCTATCTGCTCGAGAGCGCGGCGGCGGTGCGGTCCCTGGGGGGCAGGCGCATCATTTTTCACTCCGGCTCCTGCGGCAAGCAGAGCCGGGAGGAGGCGCTGGCAAAGGCCCTGGACACCATGCGCCTGGCCATAGAAGCGCTGGATGAAAAGGGATTTTCCGATATCGTGCCCTGCCCCGAGACCATGGGCAAGATCAACCAGCTGGGCACCCTCAGCGAGGTGCTGGCGCTGTGCGGCGTGGACCGGCGCATCGTGCCCTGCATCGACTTTGGGCATCTCAACGCCCGCACGCTGGGGGGCCTTGCCTCCAAGGCGGATTTCGCCGCGGTGCTGGACGAGATGGCCGACACGCTGGGGGATGACCGGGCCAAAAATTTCCACGTCCATTTTTCCAAGATCCAGTACACGCAGGGGGGCGAAAAGTGCCACCTCACCTTTGCCGATACCGAGTACGGTCCCAACTTTGAGCCGTTCTTTGAGCTGTGCTATGAGCGGGGGCTGACCCCCACGGTGATCTGTGAGTCCGCGGGCACCCAGGCGGTGGACGCGCAGGCCATGAAGCTGTATTATGAATCGCTCGGCGCGCCGGGCGCAAAAAAATGAAAAGGAGCGACATCCAATGCTGAACCGATGCCAAAAGCTCGCCCTCTCCATGCCGGAGGGGTTCGAGGCCGCCCTTGTGACCACAGTGGCCAACCGTTTTTATTTTTTGGACTTTGACGCTGACGATGCGGGCACGCTGCTGATCTTTCCCGATGAGAGCATTTTTTTGATCGACTCGCGCTATATCGAGGTGGCCGGCCGGACGGCAAAAAACGCCCGGGTGGTGGAAGAACAGGACGGCCTGGCCCAGGTGCGTGAGCTGCTGGCAAAGCGCGGCGTCAAGCGCCTGTACGCCGAGGAGGATGTCAGCGTGGCGTATGCGGGCCGCCTGCGGGCCGCGCTGCCGGACGTGGAGGTGGATCTTTCGCCGGTGCTTTCCCAGGCCATCCGCGCCCTGCGGGTGATCAAAGAGCCGGAGGAGATCGAGCGCATGAAACAGGCGCAGAAGCTCACCGACGACTGCTTTACTTATATCTGCGGCAAGATCAGGCCCGGCGTGCGCGAGATCGATCTGGCGCTGGAGATGGAGGTCTTTATGCGCAGCCGCGGCGCGGGGGCGCTGGCGTTCCCCATCATTTTTGTCAGCGGGCCCAAGACCAGCATGCCCCACGGCGAGCCGGGGGACAAGGTGATCGAGCAGGGGGATCTCGTCACCATGGACTACGGCGCAAAATGGGGCGGCTACTGCGCCGACATGACCCGCACCGTGGCGGTGGGGGGCCTGAGCGCGGAGATGGAACGGGTCTACGACACGGTGCTGCGCGCGCAGCTCGCCTGCTGCAAAGCCATCAAGGCCGGCATGACCGGCCGCGAAGTGGACGCCATCGCCCGGGAGGTCATCGACGGCGCGGGCTATGCGGGGCGGTTTGGACACGGTCTGGGCCACTCGCTGGGCATTGAGATCCACGAGGACCCGCGCTGCTCGCCCCGGGACAACACCGTGCTGCGGGCCGGCATGACCATGACCATCGAGCCGGGCATCTACCTGCCGGAACAGTTCGGCGTGCGCATCGAGGACGCGGTGGTCGTGACGGAGGACGGCTGTGAGATCCTGGGCAGGTCTGACAAAAATCTGATCGTGCTGTGAGGGCAGGGGAAGCCCGGCAAAAGACACCCCGCCCCGGCGCCTGCAGACAGAGGGAAAATGACGGAAAAATAGCCTTTTTCGGCGCTGCGCCCCTTGCATTGCAGACTGTTTTAGGATAAAATTGATAAGGTAAATGTACAGCCTTGCGCAGGCGTTTGGCCCGCGCGGGCAGTCTGAATATTTTGGAGGATGTTTTTATGATTTCTGCTGGTGATTTTCGCAATGGCGTGACTTTTGAAGAGGACGGCAACGTGCTGCAGGTCGTCGAGTTCCAGCACGTAAAACCGGGCAAAGGCGCCGCTTTCGTGCGCACCAAGACCAAAAATGTCATCACCGGCGCTGTGCTGGAAAAAACCTATAACCCCACCGCGAAGTTCCCCACCGCGTACATCGAGCGGCGCGAGATGCAGTACCTGTATGAGGACAGCGGCCTGTACTATTTCATGGACACTGAGACCTATGAGCAGACCCCGCTTAACGAGAGCGAGCTGGGCGACGCCTTTAAGTTTGTCAAAGAGAACGAGATGGTCAAGGTGCTGTCTTACAAGGGCAAGGTCTTTGGCGTTGAGGCCCCCAACTTCGTCGTGCTCGAGGTCACAAAGACCGAGCCGGGCGTCAAGGGCAACACGGCCACCAACACCCTGAAGCCCGCCATCGTGGAGACCGGCGCAGAGGTCAGAGTGCCGCTGTTCATCAACGAGGGCGAGATGATCCGCATCGATACCCGCACCGGCGAGTACATGGAGCGCGCGTAAGGCGCCGCTTCCCATCACGGCTTTATCGCCCGATAGGGCGTGAGCATAAAAACGACAGGGGCGCTGAGCGCCCCTGTCTTAGCCAAAAGGAGGGCTACCCCATGAACCTGACTGAAAAATCCGCTTATATCAAGGGCCTGATGGAAGGGCTCGACCTGGACTCCGACAAAAAGGAGGTCAAGGTCATCAAGGCGCTGGTCGATCTGGTGGAGGATCTGGCCCTCACCGTGACCGATCTGGACGAGGACGTGGATCAGGTCTATGATGAGCTGGATGCCATCGACGAGGACCTGACCGAGATCGAGGACGCGGTCTTTGAGGACGATGAGGACGACGAGGACCTGGACGACGAGGATATGTATGAGATCACCTGCCCGTCCTGCGGCGAGACCGTCTGCGTGGACGAGGACACCCTGCTCTCGGACGATCTGTCCTGCCCGGCGTGCGGCGAGAAATTCGAGATCGACTTTGACGGCGAGGGCGACGCCTGCGAGGGCTGCGCCGGCTGTGGGGACGACAAGGAAGAAAAGTGAACAGGATCTGCCGAAAGGCAGTGAAAGGGGCGCGGGGCTTTCCGCGCCCCTTTTCCTATGGGGGGAGAGGGGGCGTGCTTTGTAAAAAATAGCCGCTGCGCGGCTATTTTTTCGGCCGTCCGCCCGGTTGCCGCGTAAGCGGCGAGGGCGGGGCCGGTTAAAATAAAAATAGTATTTGTTTTGGGGTCATCCAAAGGTGCGGACCGCTGAAAAGGCGGAGCAATACTTGCTTTTTATGGATCTGTTTCTTTACCATCCGTAAGATGACCCGGAATTTGGAGGTGTGACGACCATGGATATAACAGATAAAAATATTGACGGCGGAAAAGCCTTTGACTGGGGAAAAACTTCGTCCGATTACGCAAAATACCGGGATATTTATCCGCAGGAATTCTATGATAAGATCATCGGCCGCGGATTATGCATAAATGGTCAGAGGGTGCTGGATATCGGCACAGGGACGGGCGTTCTGCCCAGAAATATGTATCGCTATGGAGCAAAATGGACCGGTACGGACATATCGGAAAATCAAATTGAAGAGGCAAAAATCCTTTCACAGGGGATGGAGATCGATTACTGCGCGGTATCGGCGGAAAATATGGATTTTCCGGACGAGTCTTTTGATGTGATTACGGCCTGTCAATGTTTTTGGTACTTCGATCACAAAGAAACCGTTTCAAAATTTTATCGCATGCTTAGACCCAGCGGGCGCATCCTTGTATTGTATATGGCCTGGCTGCCTTATGAAGATAAAATTGCCGGCGCCAGTGAAGAACTTGTGCTGAAATATAGTCCGCAGTGGAGCGGCGCGGGAGAAATGATCCGGCCCATATTGATCCCGGATCGCTATCTTGAAAAATTCGAATTGGTTTATCATGAAGAATATCCGCTGCGCGTTCCTTTTACCCGCGAAAGCTGGAATGGGAGAATGAAAGCCTGCCGCGGGATCGGGGCCTCGCTTACCGGCGCGGAAGTTGCGGCGTGGGAACAGGAGCATAAGAAGCTGCTTCGTAAAATCGCTCCCGCCGAATTTACCGTTTTGCATTATGGAGCTATTGCCGAATTAAAAAAATAAATTCGAACCCGTCACGGAGACTGAGAGCAGAGGACGCGGAACAGAAAGCTGCAGAGCCGGCAGACTGCGCTTTCCCTCCTGATGATTATAGCGCCATGGTTCGCTATAAATATGGATATCGCATAAAAGGAGCAGCAATGATAAATTTGTCAGAATTTCACCGTTATGTCGCAGAGAACCAGCCGAATATCTGTCAGGTGACGGTCGTTCACCACGACAGGACAATGATAAACGATAGCTGGAACGGCTACCAAGAGGACGACACGGTGCACACGATGTCCGTTACAAAAAGCGTTGTTTCTTTATTGACCGGCATCGCCGTCGAACAAGGTCTGATCGGCAGTATCGACGATTATGTACTGGACTATTTTCCGGATTACAAGATCAAACGTGGAGAAAAGACGATTCAAAAAGTCACATTGAAAAATCTTCTCACCATGACCGCGCCCTATAAGTATAAATCAGAACCCTGGTCAAAAATATGCGTACAGGAAGATTGGAGCATTGCGGCTTTGGATTTTTTGGGCGGCAGGCGCGGCATGACGGGGGAATTTCAATACTCTACCCTGGGCATCCATATCCTCACAGGTATCATCGCAAGAGAAAGCAAAATGACGACGGTGGATTTTGCAAATAAATATCTGTTTGAGCCGCTGACGATTGCACCGAGAAAGATGTACGTCGCCCCCGATGCCGAGGCGCACAAGGCTTTTACAGTGGGAAAGGCCCCCAAAGGCAATATTTGGTTCTCTGACGGCAAAGGTGTTGGGGCCGCCGGATACGGCCTTTGTTTGTCCGCTGAAGAGATGTCAAAGATAGGGCTGCTGTGTCTGAAAAAGGGCGTTTTTCATAACAAGCGCATCGTTTCTGAAAAATGGCTGGAAGAAAGCACAAGCGCCAGGCTGTGCTGCGGCGAAAAATTTCGCGATATGAAGTACGGGTATTTGTGGTGGATAATTGATGAAAAGGAGAAAAGCTATGCGGCCATCGGAAATAGTGGAAATGTTATTTATATCAATCCGAAAAATAGATTGGTAGCAGCGGTTTCCGGCTATTTTAAACCGACTGTATTTGACCGCATTGATTTTATCAAAGAACAAATAGAGGAGAAATTGAAGAATAAATAGCAAATACGCCGCAATTCACGATGAACGACGTAAATCCGGCGAGGTTTTTTGCTTTTTCCCATTCCCGTTTTGCAGGGATACCAGAATACGCCAAGCTGCTTTTCGCCTTTTATCCTGAAAATGGTGCCGCATTGTGACTGTAGGAACAGCGATATCGGCAATAAAAGATGATTGCAAGGCTATCTTAGGGCTATTGCACAGGTTGTCCCGCAGGGACGATGGGCAAGTCTTTCAGGATAAGACGTTTTTTATTGCCGAACTAAAAAACGTCTCTGAAAAAATTGAAATCGCGGCGCGGCTGCGCTATAATGGGAGCATCCACAATGAGGTGGCGGGCCGTGGCGCCCGCCGCTTTTTTTGCAGCCTGCGCAGCGGGCGGCAAAGGCGTGCGGCGGGACTGAAATGTTTTATCCTGCCCCTGCGCCGCTGCGCGGGGAAAATTCACGACAGAAGGAGCAGACGAGATGAGAGCATTGATCTATGGCTACAGGGCCGACGAAGAGGCGGCTTTTGAGGAGTTTACCGCCCGCCTGGGCATTGAGCCGGTTTACCTGCGGCAAAACCTTTGCCGGGAGACCGCTGCACAGGCGGAGGGGATCGAGGCCATCGCGGTAAATGCCATGAGCCAGCTGGATCGCGAAAACCTGAAACGGCTGGCACAACTGGGGGTCCGGTACATCGCCACCCGCAGCATCGGATTTGACAATCTGGACGTGGAGGCCTGCCGGGAGCTGGGGCTCAAATTTGCCAACGCGCCCTACAGCCCGCACAGCGTGGCCGACTATACCGTGATGCTGATGCTGATGCTGACCCGCAAGCTAAAGACCATCCAGCGCCGTGCGCTGGCGCAGGATTACGGCTTTGACGGGTTTCAGGGCAGGGAGCTGCACAACCTGACCGTGGGGGTGGTGGGCACCGGCCGCATCGGGCGCACCGTCCTGGGCGACCTGGCCGGGTTCGGCCCGCGCTGCATCGCCTATGACCTCCGCCCGGACGACGCCCTGCGGGACCGGGTGGAATATGTTGGGCTGGAGGAGCTGTTCGCCCGCGCGGATATCATCACCCTGCACGCGCCGCTGCAGGCGTCCAGCCGCCATATGATCAACGCCGGGAGCATCGCCGGGATGAAAGACGGCGCAATGCTGGTGAATACGGCGCGGGGGGAACTGGTGGACACGGCGGCCCTCATCGACGCGCTGGAGAGCGGCAAGCTGGGCGGCGCAGCGCTGGACGTGCTGGAGGGGGAGCAGGCCTATACCTTTGCCGACCACCGCAGCGGGCGCATCGTCTGCCGCGAACGGGCGATCCTGGAGGCGATGCCCAATGTGCTGCTGACAGGGCACTACGCGTTTTACACAGATCAGGCGGTCAGCGACGAGGTGCGCATCGCGCTTGAAGCGCTCAAACAGTTCACCGAAACCGGTAAAGCCGATTCGCAGATCATCTGAGCGCCCGGGCCGGCGGTATCTTCGGCAAAAACGGGAGACGGCAGGCAAAGGCCCGACAAAGGCGGGCGCAGCCGTCCGGGACAGAAAAAAGGGGAGGCAAAGCGGATGTACGAACTGTACCAGGTGGGGGAAAACTCCTTTTATATTGACTGCCCTGCAAAAATGGGGGTCTATCGCGTCGCGCCCGACGAGGCGGTGCTGATCGACAGCGGAAACGACAGGGAAGCGGGCAAAAAAGTGCTCAAAATTTTTGACGCCCAGGGCTGGCGGCTGAAAGCGATCTACAACACCCATTCCAACGCCGACCACATCGGCGGGAACCGGCTGCTGGCCGACCGCACCGGCTGCGCCGTTTACGGCGCGGAGATCGAAAACGCCTTTACCCGCGACCCTGTGCTGGAACCCTCTTTTCTGTTTGGGGGATATCCGCCCAAAGAGCTGAGGAGCAAATTTCTGATGGCGCAGCCCAGCAGCCCGCAGCCGCTGACGCCGGAAACGCTGCCGCCGGGAATGAGCAGCTTTTCGCTGCCGGGACACTTTTTCGGGATGGTGGGCTTTGCCACCGACGACGGGGTCTGCTTTTTGGCGGATTGCCTTTCCGGGGAAAATATTCTGGAAAAGTATCATGTCTCGTTTATCTATGACGTGGCGGCGTATCTGGAAACGCTGGACAGGGTGGAGAAGATGCAGGCACGGATGTTCGTGCCCGCCCACGCGCCGGCTGCGGCGGACATTGGGCCCGTGGTGCGCGCCAACCGGGAAAAGGTCTGCGAGGTGGCCGCGCGCATCACGGCGCTTTGCCGCGCGCCGCAGACCTTTGAAGAGGTGCTGCGGCAGGTGTTCCAAAGTTATGATCTGAAGATGGATTTTGCCCAGTACGCGCTGGTGGGCAGCACGGTGAAAAGTTATCTGGCGTGGCTGCACGACACGGGAAAAATACAGGCCCGGTTTGAGGACGGCCGCCTGCTGTGGCAGGCAGTCTGAGAGAGAACAAAAAGGGGAGGCGCAGTGCGCCTCCCCTTTGTTGGTCCCGGGAAATTATTTTTTTGCCGCGTCCTTTTTGGGCGCGTTTCTCTTTGCGTCCGCCAGCTGACGCTCCAGCAGGATGGTGGCAAAGTCCAGCGCATTGTACAGCCCGTTTTTGTCGGTCTGCTTGATGATGCGGTTTTTGGGCGAAAGCGTGGTGTCGGTGGAGAGCAGGGTCAGATGGACCCGGTCGGCCACCTCTTCTTCCCCCTCCTTTTTGGTGGTCAGGATCTGCAGAAAAACCACAAAGGGTTCTTCCAGGCTGCCGTAATAGATCTCGTTTTTGCAGCGAACCAGGGGACGTCCCTTATATGTCAAAGGCGCAGTATATGCCATGCTTGAATCCCTCCGTAAAAGATAAAAAATAGAATAAGTTTCCTAAGTAGTATACCATAAAGCGCCGGTCAATACAACGGGCGGGGGAGAAAGGCGACGTAATTTCTCAGATCTCCCGTTTCTCTTTGCGGCGCTTTGCCTCTGCGGCCAAAACTGGGCGGCAGAACGGGGCGGAGAGAAAAGCCGCGGAAAAGCCGCGGATAAGATAAATGCGCCCCGCAGCGGCGGCTTGTGCACTTCTCCTTTTGGAGATAGAACGGTTGTGGAGAGGCGCGGGACGGGAAAGCCGCTGCGGCCTGCAGGCCGCGGAGAACGCTTTCCAGGCGGGCTCCCAAAACACTGGTCCACATCCCGAAAAAGGGCGGGAAGAGGGCTGGAGAAGAAAAGCGCCGCGGGGGGGAACAGACGGGCTGGCGGACGGCCGGATAAAAAAAGGGCTCCCGTGCGGCCGGGAGCCCTTTTGGGGATCGTGAGATAAGGTCAGGCGAGGAACCGCTGGGTGTAGGTGAGGAAGAACTCCACATCCTTTTTCAGCGCGGCCTCTTCCACGTCAAAGGTGGGGTTGTGGTGGTTGCCGGAGGTGCCGGGGCGGCTGGAATGGGTGCCCAGGTTCATGTAAAACCCGGGGAACGCCTCGAGGAATTCTGCGAAGTTGTCCGAGCCGGCGCTGGGGTCCAGGTCGTCTTCCAGCTTCAGGCCCACTTCAAGGGCGATCTCCCGCGCCATGGCGATGGAGGCCGCGTCGTTGATCAGCGGGAATTTGGCGCCGGAAGCGTTGGTCACCGACACGGTGCAGCCGTGGGAGGCGCAGATGGACTGCGCGGCCTGACGGATCTTCTCCAGCACGACCTCGCCGTCGCCCATCTTATAATAACGGATGGTGCCCTCGATATGCGCGGTCTCGGGGATGATGTTGAAGCGCTCGCCGGCTTTCAGGCAGCAGGGGCTGACCACGCAGGTGTCGAACATGCTGTGGTGGTTGGTGGGGATGGTGATCAGCCGCTGGTAGACGTCCACGGCGGCCTTGATGGGGTCTACGGTGAGATCGGGGCGGGAACCGTGGCCGCCCACGCCCTTGATGTCGATGTAGAAGATCTCGGCGCCGGACAGCCGGGCGCCCTCGCGCAGTTCCACATAGCCCGGATCAAGGGCGCCTGCCACATGCATGCCGATGGCGCTGTCCACGCCGCCTTTGGCTTTCAGGTAAGCGACGATCTCGTCGGCGCAGCGGCCCGCTTCCTCCGCGGCCTGGAAGCAGAGATACACCTTGCCGGAAAAGCTGTCGGTCATCTCCAGCAGCGCTTTGCCGATGCCCAGCAGGCAGGCCGCATGGGCGTCGTGGCCGCAGGCGTGCATGCAGCCGGGGATCTGGGACTTATAGGGCACGTCCACCTCTTCCACCAGGGGCAGGGCGTCGAAATCGGCGCGGATGGCGATGGATCTGCCGGGCTTGCCGCTGTCGATGAGGCCGACCACGTTGTGCCCCTCCACGATCTCGCAGGGGATGCCCATTTTTTCCAGCTCTTCCGCAATGCGGGCGCGGGTGCGGTCCTCCTTGAGGCTCAGCTCCGGGTGCATATGGAACTCGCGGCGCATGTCTACGACGTACTGTTCCACCTTTTCGGACATTTCTTTTGCTGTCATATTCTCCACTCCTTAACCAATAGGGGTTTACCCCTTTGAAGCATTAAAGTTATTATAAAAAATTGGCCGCATGATGTCAATAAAAACAAAAACAGGGCGCCCGGCCGGAAGCGGCGGTTTTGGCCGGGACAAAAAACAAACACGGCGCAGCGAAAGACGCTGCGCCGTGTGCTGCCCGATTTGAAAAGACTACTCGCCGAGAAAATTTTTCAGCAGGGCGGCGAGCAGATCATCGCGGTCGATCTTGCGGATCTTGCTGCGTGCGCCGCCATAGGTGGTGATATAGGTGGGGTCCTCGGAAAGAATATATCCGACCAGCTGATTGATGGGGTTGTAGCCCTTTTCTTTCAGCGCGTCGTAGACCTCGGTCAGGATCTGCCTGATCTCGCGGTCCTTGTCCTCGTAAATCGAAAAGATCGTCGTAGGCTCGCTCATTTCGGAACCTCCTTTGTTGTTTTTCATTATACCCAAAAAAGGAGGCGGTTTCAAGTGTCAGTTTGTGACTCTTTTGCCAAAAATGCCGGGACAAAATTGTCAGGGAGGAAAATCCGCCCAGGCGGGCGCTCTCAGCTGCGCAGGACGACGCCCAGCTGCTCCAGGTTTTTCAGCACCCTGGCGACGGCCTTGTCCGCCTCTTCGTCGGTGAGGGTGCGGTCTGCGGTGCGCAGCACCAGGCTGTAAGCCAGGCTTTTTTTGCCCGCGCCGATGTTCTCGCCGCGATAGATGTCGAACAGGGAAAGGCTTTCCAGCAGCTTGCCGGCGCCCTGCTCGATGCGGGCGGCGATCTCGGCCGCCGGCACCTCCTCGCCTGCCACCAGCGCCAGGTCGCGGGTAATGGCCGGGTGCTTGGGCAGGGGGCGGAACTCCGGCATGGGGCCGCGATGGGCAAACAGCAGGTCCAGATCTATATCCGCCACGCAGACCCGCGGTTTGAGACCGTAGTTTGCCAGCACCTTGGGATGCAGTTCGCCGATCACCGCCAGCTTTTCGTCGCCCAGCATCAGCCAGGCGGCACGGCCGGGGTGATAGGTGGTGCCCTCGGTGTTGGGCGTCACGGTCACGCCGGTGATGCGGGCGGTCTCCAGCAGCTGCTCCACGATGCCTTTCAGGCTCAGATAATCGCGGCCCGGGCCGTAAACGGCAAGGATCAGCTTTTCGTTTTCGACCGGCAGCTTTTCCGGATCGCCGGCGGGCAGGTACTCGGTGGCGTTCTCAAATACCGCCACCTCGGCGGCCCGGGCGTTGTAGTTGCGGGCCACCACCTCCAGCAGGCTGGGCACCGCGGTGGTGCGCATGATGCTGGTGTCCTCGCCCAGCGGGTTCGAGATGACCACCCCGCGGCGCAGCGGGTCGTCCGCGGGCAGGTTGATGTTGTCGAACGCCTTTTTGCCGTAGAAGCTGAAAGTCTCGCACTCGTACAGGCCATAGCCCACCAGCGCCTCGATCATGCGGCTGCGGAAGGTCTGCAGCTCGCTGGGCCGCGCGGTGGCGACGCCTTTCATGATGGTGCTGGGCACCCGGTTGTAGCCCACGTAGCGGCAGATCTCTTCCGCGATATCGCAGTCCCGCTCCACGTCGTAGCGCTCCGGCGGCACGACCACCACATACGGGCTCTCCTCGTGTTCCACCAGGGCGGTGAGGGGCTTTTTCTCAATGCCGAAGCCGAGCGGCTTCAGGATGGCGATCATCTGCTCCACCGGCACCTCGGTGCCCAGCAGGCGGTTGATCGCGCCCGGGCGCAGCGGGATGCGGCGCTCGGCGCGGGGTTGGGGGTAGACGTCGATGATGCCGCCGATCACATCGCCCGCGTCCAGCTGGACCACCAGCTCCAGCGCGCGCTGGATGGCGGGCAGGCAGTTTTCGGGGTTGAGGCCCTTTTCAAAGCGGCCGGAGGCCTCGGTGCGCAGGCCCACCTTTTTGGCCGTGACCCGCACCGAGGGGCCGTCGAAGCAGGCCCCCTCAAAGACGATGGTTTTGGTGCTGTCGTAGATGCCGGAGAACTCTCCGCCCATCACGCCCGCCACCGCCATGGGCACCTTGTCGTCGGCAATGACCATCATGGTCGCATCCAGGGGGCGCTCCACCCCGTCCAGGGTGACGATCTTTTCGCCCTCCCGGGCCATGCGCACGTGGATCTGCCTGCCGCCCACATAGGCGTGGTCAAAGGCGTGCATGGGATGGCCGTATTCCAGCATCACATAGTTGGTGATGTCCACGATGTTGTTGATGGGGCGCACGCCGCACAGCCGCAGCCGCTCGCGTAGCCAGCGGGGGCTGGGTGCCACCCGCACGTTGGTGACCATAGCCGCGACATAGCGGCTGCAGGTGGGGGCCGTGATCTCCACGCTCAGCCAGTCGCGGATATCGCCCTCGCCGCCGGGCGCTGCCGGCACGTGGTCGCGGAAAGGCACGCCGTAGGTGGCGGCGGACTCGCGCGCCAGGCCGCGGATGGACAGGCAGTCGGGGCGGTTCGGGGTGATCTCAAACTCCACCGAGACATCGTCCATGCCCAGTGCTTTCACCGCGTCGGTGCCCACCGGCACCTCCTCGTCCAGCACCATGATGCCGTCCTCGACGGCACAGGGGAAGTCGTGGGTGGTGAGGCCCAGTTCCCCCAGGCTGCACAGCATGCCGCAGGACTCCACGCCCCGCAGCTTGCCGCGGCGGATCTTCACCCCGCCGGGCAGGGTGCTGCCGTCCAGGGCGACGGGGCACAGGTCGCCCTCTTTCAGGTTCTGCGCGCCGGTCACGATGGTGAGGGGCGCCGTTTGGCCCACATCCACCGCGCAGACCCACAGATGGTCGGAGTCGGGGTGGCGCTCCAGCTTTAAGATCCTGCCGATGACCACCTTTTCGATCCCGTCGGCCTCGCAGGTATAGCCCTCCACCTTGCTGCCGCTCATGGTCATTTTTTCCGCATATTCATGGGGCGTGGTCACGATATCGGCGTAGTCACGCACCCAGTTCAAGGGTAATCTCATCTCTAAAACCTCCAAAATCAGCGCACGGCTGTGTGAATGTCAGGGTCAGAATTGCTTGAGGAAGCGCAGGTCGTTCTCGTAGAACAGCCGCATGTCGTCGATGCCGTACCGCATCATGGCGATGCGCTCCAGGCCCACGCCAAAGGCGAAGCCGCTGTAGACCTCGGGGTCGATGCCGCAGTTTTCCAGCACTTTGGGATGCACCATGCCGCAGCCCAGGATCTCGATCCAGCCCTCGCCCTTGCACAGGCTGCAGCCCTTGCCGCCGCATTTGAAGCAGCTCATGTCCATCTCGGCCGAGGGCTCGGTGTAGGGGAAGTGGTGCGGGCGGAAGCGCACCCGCGTCTCTTCGCCGTAAAGCTTTTTGATGAACGCTTCCAGCGTGCCTTTCAGGTCGGTGAAAGTGATGCCCTTGTCCACCACCAGACCCTCGATCTGGTGGAACAGCGGGGAATGGGTGGCGTCCACCGCGTCGCTGCGGTAGACGCGGCCCGGGCAGATGATGCGGATGGGGGGCTTCTGCGCCTCCATGGTGCGGATCTGCATCGGGCTGGTCTGGGTGCGCAGCAGGATGTTTTCAGTGATGTAAAAGGTGTCCTGCGTGTCGCGGGCCGGATGGCTTTTGGGCATGTTGAGCATCTCGAAGTTGTAGTGGTCGTATTCCACCTCCGGGCCGGCCTTGACCTCGAACCCCATGCCCAGAAAGATCTCTTTGAGCTCGTCCAGCACCTGCTGGAACGGATGGCGGCGCCCCTGCTGCGGGCGCTGCCCGGGCAGCGTCACGTCGATGCGCTCGGCGGCCAGGCGCTGCTCCAGCAGCTTGTCCGCAAGCTCTTTGCCGCGCTGGCGGAGCTCGGCGTCGATGGCGGCCCGCACCTCGTTGGCCAGGGCGCCCATCTTGGGCCGCTCCTCGGCGGTGAGGGCGCCCATCTGTTTGAGGATCGCGGTCACCTCGCCTTTTTTGCCGAGAAACCGCACCCGCAGTTCTTCCAGCGCCGCTTCGCTGTCCGCTTTGGCGAGCAGCTCTTCCGCGCTTTGGCGGATCTTTTCCAGTGCTTCCTTCATCTTCGTTCTCACCTCAAATAAAATTGATCGTCGGGGAAGGCGCAGGGCAACAAAAAACGCCCCGCCGCCTGCAAAAACATGCAGGGGCGAAGCGTGACACTCCGCGGTACCACCCAGCTTCCCGGACGGAGCGGGGCTCCGGCAGGGCACTTTGACGCCGCATAACGGGGGCGGGCCGTCCCGGCCTACTTGGACGCGTTCAGCCGGGCCTCTCCCGGGGGAACTTCAGCCTTTGCCCCTCTGCGGCGCTCACAGCGGTACGCCGCTCTCTGAGAGAGGGGAGGAAAAGCCTACTTTCCCCGTTCATCGAGTTATCTTTTGTCATGATAGCACCTTTGCCGGGCTTTTGCAAGCGCTTTTACCGGCGCGGGGCGTTCAAAAAAGACCGTTTTGTGGTATACTGGACAAAAAGAGAAAGCGGAACGGCGCAGCGCGGCCCTGCAGACTCCCCGGCAGCCGCTTTGCCGCCCGCAGCCCGGTCCCGGGGCTATGGTTTGGGACCGCCGGTCTCGGGCGCAGCAGGGCGGCCGCCGGGCCAAAGCGCCGCTGCGCCGGACATGCGGGCGTTTTGCGATTTGCAAAAGAGCGGGCGGCGCCGGAACGCGGCACGCCACACGGAAAAGACCTGCCGGCGGGCGGGCCCGCAAACAGGCCGCAGCAGGTGCTTTGAGGGAAACAGGCGGCTGGCCCGGGGCGGGGACAAGCGCGCGGGGAGAAAAAGAGCCCGACCACGGAGGAAAACAGGATGATACAGCTTGGTTTCGACGCGGCGCAGGTGAGCCGCCTGGAAAAGAGCATGAGGAACCCCCGCTTTTGCGAGCGGGTGTTTTCGGCGCAGGAGAACGCGCTGATCGCCGCAAAGCTGCGCCCCGCCGAGACCGCGGCGGCCCATTTTGCCGCAAAGGAGGCGCTGGGCAAGGCGCTGCGCTGCGGTATTTTCGGCTTTGACCTGCGCCAGGCGGCGGTGCTGCGGCGGCCGGACGGCTCGCCCTGCTTTGCTTTCAGCGGCGAGCTGGCAGGCCGGATGGAGCAGCTGGGCCTGACGGCGGAGGTCTCCCTCTCCCACGAGGGGGGCTATGCCTTTGCCTGTGTGCTGCTGCAGCCGGGGAGGTGAGGGGATGGTCCTGATGATCGGCGGGGCCAGCTGTACCGGCAAAACACTGCTGGCGGGACGGCTTGCCAGGCGCTGGGGGATCTCGGCCTTCTCACAGGACCATCTGAAGATGGGCCTGATCCGAGGATGGCCGGACTGCGGCTTCACCGCCTGCAGCGCCGACGGCGAGATCGCGGCCAGACTGGCCCCCGTGCTGACCGGCATTGCCCGCACCTGCCTTGAGAATGAGCAGGACCTGATCCTGGAGGGCTGCTATTTTCCCCCGCAGGCGGCGGCCCTGCTGCAGAAAGAGGCCCCGGGCGCGTTTTTTGCCCTCTATCTCGCCCTGTCGGAAGAGTACCTGCGCAGCAATTTTGAGACCGGCCTGCTGGCGCACCGCAACGCGGCGGAGCGGCGGCGTTTTCCCGAGGACCGGCAGCTGGCCTGCTTTGTGGAGGCCAACCGCCTGGTGCGGCAGCAGTGCCGCCGGGCGGGGGTGCGCTGTCTGGTGATCCGCAGGGAGTACCGCGCAGAGCTGGAGGCGATCCTGCCGGAGCTGGACGCATGGCGGGCCGCGCAGGGCGGGGAATAGCGGGCCCCGGGCGCCCGGGGCCCGGCCTTTCGGGCAAAAGATAAAAAGGGATGTTTAAACCGGCTTTCCCTGGTGCAAAATAAAGGTGCAGGCTTGCAGAGAATAAATTCACCTATTTTGCACAGGAGGGCGGAACGTCAAGATGGAAGTGAAACGAGGAGAGGTCTTTTACGCGGACCTGAGCCCCGTGGTGGGCAGCGAACAGGGCGGGACCCGGCCGGTACTTATTATACAGAATGATATCGGCAACCGGTACAGCCCCACTGTGATCGCCGCGGCGATCACCTCGCGGCAGGACAAAAACAGGATGCCGACGCACATCAATATCAAGGGGGAAAAGTGCGGCCTTGCCAAGGACAGCATCGTCCTGCTGGAGCAGGTGCGCACGCTGGACAAGCGCCGTCTGCACGAGTGCACGGGGCGCATCGACGAGACCGACCAGCGCCGGGTGGACGAGGCGCTGAACGTCAGCTTCGGGCTGACCAGTTATTGACCCGCAGAGCAGCGGGAGCGGCGGAAAACCAAAAAGCCGCAAAGACGCCGGCGGGGGCGGCAGGGGCGCGGGGCCGGGGGAGACCGGCGCAGCGCAGGCCCCGAGCCGCCGTCGTATACACGCCGGAGCGGCAAAAGGAAAATCGGGGAAAACCAGCGCGGGCCCAAGCCGTGCTGCGGCCTGTGCCGCGCCCTGCTGTGGCGGGACGGTTTTCCTTTTCAGCTTTGCATCAACGCCGCGGAGGGGCAGCAAAAGCCCTCCCGCGGCGTTTTCTCGTGCGGGAACTTTCAAAATCCGCCTTTTTTTGCTATACTGTAGGCATGGAAAAGACAGGCCCGCCGGCGGGCGGCGGAGGAGGCCGCAGGGGAACGGCGCTTTTGCGGGCCGGGGAGAACTGCGGCCGGACAGTTTCCGGCGGTTTTCAGTACAAAAAGAAACAGGTGAGACGGGATGCGCGCACTTAAAAAGATCTTGCTCTGGCTGCTCATGGTGGCGGTGCTGGCGGCGCTGGTGGTAGGCGGCGCAGTGGGATATTTTTATTTTCAGGCAGAACCGGGAGAGGCGGCCGACGCGCCGCTCACAGTGCAGACGGGCGCGGACGGCGGCGCGTCGACAGAGCACCAGTTCGTCGCGCCGGTGGGTTATGCGCTGCGCGTGCCGGTGCTGGGCGGCGTCCTTTACCGCGATTTTGAGGGGGCGGACCCGTCGGCGGAGCAGGAGCTTCAGCGGGATCAGCTGGAGGGAGCGCCCCTCTCCCTGCCGCAGGGATACCGCTTTTTGTCCATCCAGGTGGACGGCACCGGCGGTACCCTTTTCTCCGGCACGGAAGAGGCGTACAGCGCTTTCACCTATCCGGGCAACGGGCGCTATCTGTACCGCATCCAGGCGGAGGCCCCGCCCGCCGGCGAGGGGGAGCGCGCCCGCGCGCACGGCGTGCTGAACTATAAATTCACGGTCAAGGTCTCGGTGGAGCTGAACGCCTTTCTCTCCGAGGACAGGGTAAAACAGGGCGAGATCCTGGCGGTGCGGATCGAAAACAACCTGGACGGCATCCAGCCGTTTGGGGAAAGCGCGCTGGGGCCGGTCAATTTTATCCCCTCCGGCGAGGACGGCTGGGTGGCCTTTGTCCCGGTGGCCTATAACCGGGAGGCGGGGGATTACACCGTTGAGGTGAGCTGCGGCGATTTTTCGGCCAGCCTGCCCGTGGCGGTGGAATACAAGCCCTATGAGAAAAAAGAGTTCGCCTCCGCGGCCGATCTGCCGGACGCCGCACAGGAGAGCGCGGCGGCCAGCAGCCAGTACAGGGACGCGATCTGGCCCCTTTACGACGCCATGCGCCCCAGCGTGCTCTGGCAGGGGATCTTTCAAAAGCCGGTGGAGGGGCTGGTAAAATACGAGTACGGCATGGGCAGCCTGCTGCCGGGCGCTTCGGTCTCGCAGCGGCACAGCGGCGTCGACTACACCGTCGCGGCGGACAATACGCCGGTGACCGCCCCCGGCGGGGGCGAGGTGTTCTATGCGGGCAATCTGGCGCTTACGGGGAACACGGTGGTGATCGAGCACGGCGGCGGGGTAAAAAGCTATCTTTATCACCTGTCCAGTCTCGCGGTGACCGGGGGGCAGACGGTGGAAAAAGGGCAGCAGATCGGTACGCTGGACGCGGCCGGCACCCTGCACTATGAGATCAAGATCGGCAACCAGAGCGTGGACCCGGCGCCGGTTTTTTCAGGACAGAGCGGGCTTTACCGATAAGCGGAGCGGGCGGCCCGGTGCGGCCGCAGCCCCGGCAGCCGGGAAGCCCGATGATACAGGGAGGCAGAGAGATGAAAAAGATCGGATTTATCGGCGTGGGCGTGATGGGCGCCCCCATGGTGCAGAACCTGATGAAAGCGGGATATGAGCTGACGGTCTATTCCCGCACCAAAGCAAAGTGCGAGGCCGTGCTGCAGGCAGGGGCGGCATGGGCGGAGACCCCGGCCGCCTGCGCCGCGGGCCAGGACGCGGTGCTGACCATGGTGGGCTACCCCCAGGATGTGCAGCAGGTCTATTTCGGGGAAAACGGTATTTTTGAGAGCGTGGAAAAAGGGATGCTGCTCATCGACCTGACCACCACCAGCCCGCGGCTTGCAAAGCGGATCTATAAACATGCCCAGGAGGCGGGCGCCCAGGCGCTGGACGCGCCGGTGTCGGGCGGCGACGTGGGCGCGCAGAAAGGGACGCTGGCCATCATGGCGGGCGGCGACGAGGACGCCTTTGCGCGCGCAAAGCCCCTGTTGGAGGCCATGGGCAGCAATGTGGTGTACGAGGGCCCCGCGGGCAGCGGCCAGCACACCAAGATGGCAAACCAGATCGCCATCGCGGGCGCGGTGTCCGGCGTCTGCGAGGCGCTGGCCTACGGCCGGGCGCAGGGGCTGGACCTGGACCGGATGCTCGCTACGATCGGCAGCGGCGCGGCGGGCAGCTGGCAGATGTCGGGCAACGGCCCCAAAATGCTGGCAGGCGATTTTGCACCCGGCTTTTACATCAAGCATTTTATCAAGGATATGAAGATCGCCGAGGAAGAGGCCGAGAGCGCAGGGCTGGAGCTGGGCATCCTTTCGGACGTGCTGATGATGTACGAGGAGCTGGAGGAACAGGGGATGGGAGATCTGGGCACCCAGGCCCTGCTGAAATACTATGAACCGGAGGACGGGGAATGACCCGCAGCGGGCGGGAAAGGTCACAGATCATGGTCTTTTAAAGATGCGGCCGGGCGGGAGAGCCCGGCCGCATCTCTGTTTGCAGGGAATGGTTTTGCATAGAAAGATCCGGCTTTTCATAAACTGAAAGACGGGGACCGGCAGGGCAGATGAGGGCGACAGTTTACAAAAAATTCATAAAACAGGACCACAGAATCTGGTATACTATAATTATAAATAAAAGTTTACATTTGGCCGGGCGCCGGTGCCGGCCCGGAGAGGAAGGTGAGAGATGAACAAGATATTAAAAGAAAAGATCCGCGAGGCGGTGGCTTCGGTCCTGCCCATCACCGGCATCGTGCTGGTACTCAGCGTCACCGTGGCGCCGATGCCGCTGGGCACCCTCATGATGTTTCTGGCCGGCGCGCTGCTGCTGGTGGTGGGGGTGGGCTTTTTCTCGCTGGGGGCAGATATCTCGATGATGCCGCTGGGCGAGGCGATGGGGGCAGGGCTGGGCGGCAGCCGCCGCTGGCCGCTGGCGGCGCTGGTCAGCCTGGCGCTGGGCGCGCTGATCACGGTGGCCGAGCCGGACCTGCAGGTGCTGGCAAACCAGGTGCCGGCGATCCCGGACGAGGTGCTGATCTTTACCGTCGCGGCAGGGGTGGGGGCTTTTTTGGTGCTTGCCCTGCTGCGCACGCGGCGGGGCTGGCCCCTGTCGCGTCTGCTGGCGATCTTTTACCCGCTGGTGTTTTTGCTGGCATTTCTGGCCCCGGGCGATTTTATCGCCGTGGCGTTCGACTCGGGCGGGGTGACCACCGGGCCCATCACCGTGCCGTTTCTGATGGCGCTGGGGGTGGGCATGGCCTCCCTGCTGGGGCAGCGGCAGTCGCGGGAGGACAGCTTTGGGCTGGTGGCCCTTTGCAGCATCGGCCCCATCCTGGCAGTGCTGCTGCTGGGGATCTGCTATGATCCGTCCACAGCCAATTATGCGGGCATCGCGGTGCCGGACGTGTTTACCACAAAAGACGTCGCACGGCAGTTTGCAGCCGGGCTGCCCGCCTACGCCGAAGAGGTGGGGCTGGCGCTGCTGCCCATCGCGGCGGTCTTTGCGCTGTTCCAGCTGATCAGCCGCAGCCTGCACCGGCGGCAGCTGGCGCAGGCGGGGGTGGGGCTGGTCTACACCTTTTTGGGGCTGGTGCTGTTTTTGACCGGCGTCAACGTGGGGTTCATGCCCGCGGGCCATTATCTCGGCAGTGAGCTGGCGGCGTCCCCGCTGCGCTGGCTGCTGCTGCCGGTCGGTTTTCTGGTGGGCTGGTTCATCGTCACCGCCGAGCCGGCCGTACATGTGCTCACGCACCAGGTGGAGGAGATCTCCGGCGGCGCGATCTCCCGCCGGGCGATGCTGCGCAGCCTGTCGGTGGGCGTGGCCGCCTCGGTGACGATCGCCATGCTGCGCGTGCTCACCGGGGTTTCGATCTTCTGGTTCCTGATCCCCGGCTATGCGCTGGCGCTGGGGCTTATGCGCTTTGTGCCGCCCATCTTCACCGGCATCGCGTTCGACTCCGGCGGTGTGGCGAGCGGCCCCATGACGGCGACCTTTTTGCTGCCCTTTGCCATGGGGGCCTGCGAGAGCTTGGGCGGCAATATCCTGACCGACGCGTTCGGTGTGGTGGCCATGGTGGCCATGACGCCGCTGGTCACCATCCAGCTGATGGGCTTTGCCTACAGCCGCAGGTCAAAGCGCCTGGCCGCGCAGGCGGATGGGGACGATATCGTGGAATACGACTGCGGGGAGGTGCAGTATGAGTGAGGGAAAACGGCGGCAGGGCGCCTGCCTGATGATCGCTATTGTGGACAGGGGAAAGGGTGAAAAGGCCGCTGCCCTGTGCGGGGGAGAAAAAGCCCCCCACACCATCTGCCCGGCGCGGGGGACGGCAAACAGCGAGATGCTGGACGTTCTGGGGCTGGCCCGCACGTCGAAAGACCTGGTGCTGGGGCTGCTGCCTCCGGGGGCGGCCCGGACGGCGCTGCCGCGCCTAGCGCAGGGGATGGAGCTCTCGCGGCCGGGCCGGGGCATCGCCTTTACGCTGCCCCTTTCGGGGGCGAGCAGCCGGGCGGTGCGCCTGGCGGAGGAAGGCGACTTTGAGATCACAGAAGAGGGAAGTGAAAAAGCGATGGGCGAACAGATGCATTACGACCTGATCCTGGCGGTGGTCAACGCGGGCTGCACGGACCTTGCGGTGGACGCTGCCGCCGCTGCGGGCGCCCGGGGCGGCACGCTGCTGCACGGGCGCGGCACCGGGGACGCGGCGGGCTTTTTGGGCGTGCCGCTGCCGCCGGAGCGGGAGATCGCGGCGATCCTGGTGCCGGCATCGCTGCGCCATGCGGTCCTGGCCGCAGTCAACGCGGCGGCCGGTTTGTCCAGCGAGGCGCAGGGGCTGGTGTTTTCCCTGCCGGTAGACGAGGTGGCGGGCCTGCATTTTCAGGGGGAATCCCCGGCCTGAACGCGCCTGTCCGCCGGGATAACAGGTTTTCATACAGAAAAAAATGAAAGGCGGCCGCCCACAGACCGGGCGGCCGCCTTTCACCGGCCCGGGCGCGAAGCGCCCAGGCGGCAGTTTTCCAAACCAGCGATCAGGGCTGGAGAACGTGCCGGCGGCCCCCATGTCCTGCGCCGCTGTGTCCGGGGGCCTTTTGTCGCGCCGCCGCCGAAAATGCCGCGGGCAAAAAATGCCGTCGTCGAAAATGCCTCCGCTGAAAATGTCGGCGGCAAAAGCGGCAGCGCTTTTGAAACGGCGCAAAAAAGTGGCTTCTGCCCCGGGGACAGAAGCCACAGATCATCACGGATCAAAAGAGCGGGAACAGGAGCGCCGGCATAAAACTGCGCCTCTGTTCCTGCTTTTTTATCGCATTTTATCGCATCCCCGCACCGCCGGTCAGCGGGGGGCGGCGCTGCGCATCTCTGCTTTTTCAGCGCTCAGACGATCATCCGCTTGGCGGCCTTGTAGATGTCGCCGCAGCCCAGCGTGATGACGAGGTCTCCTTTTTGCGCGTTTTTGCCGATATACTCCACAATGCCGTCAAAGTCCGGGAACCACACGCTGCCGGGGATGAGGGCCGCCAGGTCGGCGGTATAGATGTGAAAGGCGTCGTTCGTCTCGCGGCTGCCCATGATCTCGCTCATCACCACCTGGTCGGCGATCTGCAGCACCCGGGCAAATTCTTTCAGCAGCAGTTTGGTGCGCGAGTAGGTGAAAGGCTGGAACACGGCGATCACCCGCTGGAACCCCATCTGCTTGGCGGCGGAGAGGGTGGCCTCCAGCTCGGTGGGGTGGTGGGCATAGTCGTCTGCCACCGTGGCCCCGGAGGCGGTGTGCCCCAACACCTCAAAGCGGCGCCCGGTGCCCGAAAACGCGCCGATGCCGCGCACCGCCTCATCGGCGGTGCAGCCCGCCAGCGTGGCTGCGGCAAAGGCTGCCAGAGAATTGAGGACGTTGTGCCGGCCGGGAACCGACAGCGTCACCTCCGCAAGGCGCTCGCCGCCGTGCCAGACCTCGTAACCGTAAAACGCCGGGCGGACCATGCGGATGTTTTTGGCGGCGTAATCGCAGCCCTCCTTCTCGCCGAAGGTGACCACCTCGCGGTCGATGCCGGCCAGCGTCTGCATGGTGTTGGCGTCGTCCCCGTTGGCGATGATGCGCCGGTCTGTCAGCTCGGCGAATTTGCGGAAGCTGGCTTTCAGGTTTTCCATGGTTTTGAAAAAGTCCAGGTGGTCCGCGTCGATGTTGAGGATGATGCTGGTGTCGGGGCTGAGGTGCAGAAAGGTGTTGGAGAATTCGCAGCTTTCCACCACGATGTTTTCCCCTTTGCCCGCTTTGCCGTAGCCGTGGATCAGCGGCAGCTTGCCGCCGATGACCGCGGCGGGGTCTTTGCCGGCCATCTCCAAAATCTGGGTGATCATGCCGGTGGTGGTGGTCTTGCCGTGGGTGCCGGAAACGCAGATGGACCTGGCGTACAGCCGCTGCACATAGCCCAGCATCACGCTGCGCTCCACACAGGGGATCCCCAGCTCCTGCGCGCGCCCGATCTCGGGGTTGCCCGGCAGAATGGCCGCGGTATACACCACCAGATCGGCCCCCTCCACATTTTCAGCCGCATGGGGGATCCTGACGGTGATGCCCATCGCCCGCTCATAGTTGATGATGTCCCCCTCGTTGACGTCGCTGCCGGTGATGCTGTATCCGGCAGCGTGCAGGATCTGCACGATCGGAAACATGCCGCTGCCCCCGATGCCCACGAAATGCAGTCTTTTTTTACCCTCTAACAGTCCGGCGTCAAACTCGTTCAATACAGTCTCCCCGCTTCCTATTTTTCACTCTGCCACCAGTCTATGGTGGGCACGCCCGGTGCGTTCCAAACAAAATCGCAGCTTTTGCGCAGTCAAAAGGGCCCCAAAAACCTCAAAAAGCTTCCCGCAGCAGCAGGCGGGCGGCGGAGGAGCGCGCCAAAACCACGGTTAATATTATAGTATTTTTTGTCGGGGAAAGAAACACCTTTGCCGAAATTTCGCAGTCTGATATAATAAAGGGACAAAGGGGACGCGCGGGGCCTCTGGGTGACGCCCAAAGCGGGCAGATGGACTGCGGGCCGGCGCCCCTGCGCCCCAGGCCGGAGACCGGCTGCGGGCGGGGTGGCCTGCGCGGGTACCATGCGGCGGCCCCGGGGACCATGACGAAAAAAGTGGGGGAGGTGCGGCGGATGGAAGCTGCGGCAAAGGTGCTGGAACTGCTGCGCCGCGCAGCGGAGGGAGACGAGGCAGCACACGAAGAGCTGGCGGCGGCCTGCGGCGGGGCGGACATTTTTGCCGCGCTGCCGCCGCGCCGGGTGCGGGACGCGGTACAGGCGGCGCTGCTGGCCTGCCGGCCGCAGGCGGTCTATCTGCCGGTGCGTGCGGGCCGCCTTGCCCGCTTTGGCCTGCGGCAGCTCCGTTTTGAGCTGCCGCTGCAGGCCCTGCCCGCGCAGATGCTGCTGCGCTGGTGGGGACTGATCCGGGCGTGCGGCGGCCGCCCGGCACAGGTGGTGCAGGGGTTTGGGTTTTCCCGCTCGTTTCAAAGGGATCTGGAGCGGCTGGACGAGCTTTATTTTGCCCCGCAGCCGGCTTCTCTGCGGGAGCTGAAACAACAGCTGCGCCAGCCGCTGCCGCAGCCTGCGGAGGAGCTGTACACGGCTTTTGCCGCCCTGGACCCCCGGTTTAAGGAGCGCTGCGCGCTGCTGGAGCGGCTGCAAGCCAGCGGGGAAGCCTATACATTGGAGATGCTGGCCATCCGCCCCGCCTCGCTGCGGGCCCTGGGCCTGCCGGGAGACCGGGTCGGCCCGGTGCGGGAGCTGCTGCTGGACGCGGTGATCCGCGCGCCGGCGCTGAACCGGTATGAGACGCTGGCGAAGATGGCGACAGAGCTGGCGCCGCTGACGCAGAGGAGGAGAAACTTTTGAAGACCAGAGACAGGGCTGCGCCCGACTGCGTCCATGTGGACGTCGCTGACGGCTTTCGCGCCCTCAGCGCACTGCTGGTGCTTTGGTTTCACTTCTGGCAGCAGAACTGGCTGCGGCCGGAGATCGCGACCCCTTTCCTCGCGCCGGTCGGCATCGCCTCCATCGATCTGGAATGGCTGCCGCGCAGCGGCTATCTGTTTGTGGACGCGCTGCTGATGCTCAGCGGGTTCTGCCTTTTTCTGCCGGTCGCCCGCGCTGTGGAGGAAAGGCGGCCGGACGCGGGCCGCATCGATGCGCGCGACTTTTACCGCCGCAGGGCCGCGCGCATCCTGCCCAGCTATCTGTTTTGCCTTGCGGTCATCCTCCTCTTCCGCATCCTGCCGGACTGGCCCTATGCCTCGGCGGGCGATTTTTGGACCGATCTGCTGGGCCATCTCACCTTTACGCATTCTTTTTTCAGGGCGTCCTATCTCGGCACCCAGCTCAACGGCGCCCTGTGGACGTTGAGCATCGAAGCGCAGTTTTATCTCATCTTTCCGCTGCTGGCCCGCTGGTTCGCGCGCGCGCCGCTGCGGGCCTGGGCGGTGATGAACGGGATATCCCTGGCGGCGGTGGGGGCGCTGGTCCTGCTGCGGCCGGATCTGTGGATGTGGATCAACCAGCTGCCGCTCCAGCTGTGTACCTATGCCGACGGCATGCTGGCGGCGCTCTGCTTTGTGCGGCTGGCAAGGAGGGAGCGGCGCGCAAAGTGGGACGGGCTCTTCTTCTCCGCGCTTGCGCTGGCCTGTCTTTGGGGCGTTGCGGAACTGGTAAAGCGCCAGGGCCGCGCCCCAAACCTGCAGCTTGGACAGGTGCTGATCCGCCTGCCGCTCTCCGCGCTCTTCGCGGCCCTGCTGGCCTGTCTGGCGCTGGCTTCGCGGCCGCTGCGCCGGCTGTTCTCCAACCGGGTGATGCGGTTTTTGTCGGCCATCTCTTTCAACCTTTATATCTGGCATCAATATCTGGCGGTCCAGCTCAAATGGCGGTGGCGTATCCCCGTCTGGAGCGGGGAGCTGCCCCCGAACCAGACCGGCGACCGGGCCTGGCAATGGCGCTATACCGCCGTCATCCATCTGGCCGCGTTCGGCGCCGCCATCGCCTGCACCTATCTCATCGAGCGCCCCTGCGCGCGCTGGATCTTGAAGAGAGGCAGGAAAAAAGAAGAGGCTGCGTCCAGCTGAGCAGACCTCCGTTCTCAAAAAACAAAAACCCGCCCGGGCAAGCGTGTGGATGCGCTTGCCCGGGCGGGCTTTTTTCGAAGTAAAACGCGAAAGGGCCTTATTCGGCCGTCAGATAAGCGTGCGCCTCCGCCAGCCTCTCCGGGATCGAGATGTGCTGGGGGCAGAGAGACGCGCAGCGGCCGCAGCTCACACAGGCGGTCTGCCGGCTCTGCTCCGCCATCCGCCCATAGGCCCCTTTTGCGGAGGCCGGGGCGTCGAACACAGCGCCCTCGTTGCGGATCTTGAAGATGCCGGGGATGTCCACCCCCATGGGGCAGGGCATGCAGTACCGGCAGCCGGTACAGGGCACGACCGTGCGGGCGCGGTAGAGTTCCGCCGCCTTTGCCACCGCCGCGCGCTCGTCCTCTGTCAGCGGCCGCAGGGTGTCAAAGGTGTCCAGGTTGTCCTCCACCTGGGCCATGGTGGTCATGCCGGAGAGCACCACCGCCACGCCGGGCAGCTCGCTGACCCAGCGCAGCGCCCAGGAAGCCGCGCTCCAGCCGGGCTGCAGGGCCTGGTAGCGGTCCATGATCTCGCGGGGAGGGGCGGCCAGGCTGCCGCCCTTGACCGGCTCCATGACCGAGACGGTCATGCCGCGGGCGGCGGCGAGCTCGCAGCCGCGCAGGCCGGCCTGATCGTCCACGTCCATGTAGTTGAGCTGCAGCTGGCAGAAGTCCCAGTCGAAAGCGTTCGCCATCTCTTCAAAGACCGGGTACTCGTCGTGAAAGGAAAAGCCCAGTTTGCGGATCTTGCCCGCGGCTTTCAGGCGGGAGACGATGGCGAGGACGTCGTTCTTTTTGGCGATCTCCCAGCGCTCGGCCCCCATGGCATGCAGCAGATAAAAATCCACATAGTCTGTGCCCAGTTTGTCCAGCTGCTCCTGGAAGATGCGCTCCACGTCGGACGGCTCTTTGACCAGGTGAATGGGCAGCTTGGTGGCGAGCACGACCTTTTCACGCGGCTTGGTGGCGAGCCAGCGGCCCACGACCCGCTCGCTCTCCCCGTCGTGATAGGGGTAGGCGGTGTCGTAGTAGGTCACCCCGCGGGCCCAGGCGCGGTCCAGCATGCGGAAGGTCTCCGCCTCGTCGATGCTGCCGTCCTCCCGGGTGGGAAAGCGCATGCAGCCGAACCCCAGGGCGCTCACTTCCACGCCGGCGTGTTTCCGATATTCCATTGACACATCCCTCTTTTCAGGCGTCCTGTCCAAAGACGCCGTTTCAGAGCCGCCGTCCCTGCACCTCCCCGCAGGAGGCAGGGGCGGGACGCGCGGCTTTCTGTTTGCTTTCAGTATACCTGCTTTTTCCATTTTTCACAAGATGGCTTTGCGACCCGGCAGAGGCGGAGGCGGGGCGGAAAGGGCCGGGCCCGCCCCGGCGCTGGGGGAACAAAAGCTTCCCGCCCCACATAGGATGAGCCAGAAGTTTAGGCGCGCCCTGCCTGCGGGGAGGCGTTGATCTTCTGACGGCCTGTCCACGGCGCGCAGCGCGGCGGGGGGATGGGCGCGCGATATCAAGGCGGGGGTGATCTTTTGCAGGAAAAAAGCTTCGCGGTGATCGGGGAGGACGGCCGCCAGCGCGCCGCCGCGGATTATCTCAAACAGCTGGGCTACCGGGTCGTAGGTGCGGAGAAGATCTCGGCAGCGGATATTATTTTGCTGCCCATGCCGCTCTCGGCGGATCGGGCGCAGCTGGCGGCGCTGCTGCGGGCGGCAAAGCCGGGGGCGGTCGCTTATGCGGGCAAGGTCAGCGATGAGGCGGCGGCGGTGGCAAAGGCCGCGGGCGTCGAGCTGGACGACTATCTGCAGCGGGAAGAACTGGCGGTGATGAACGCGATCCCCACCTGCGAGGGCGCGGTGGAGATCCTGCTGCGGGAGCGGCAGGCCGCGCTGTGGAACAGCAGGGTTTTGATCACCGGTTTCGGGCGCATCGCAAAACTGCTCTGCCAGCGGCTGACGGGGTTTGGGGCGCTGGTGACGGTGGCGGCGCGCAGGCCGCGGGACCGGGCGCTGGCCTCGGCCCTGGGCTGCCGCACCCAGACCATAGACGCCCTGCGGGAGACCGTGCGCGGCTTTGACGTCATCGTCAACACGGTGCCCGCGCCGCTGATCGACCGGGAGATGATCGGCACGATGGGGCACGACACCTTTTTGCTCGATCTCGCATCCGCGCCGGGCGGCATCGACCTTGCGGCCGCCGGCACGGCCGGGATCAAGGCGGTATGGGCGCTCAGCCTGCCGGCAAAATGCGCGCCGGTGACCGCGGGGCGGTTTGTTGCCGACACGGTCTTACAGATGATGGAGGAGAGGGATTGACCATGAGAAATACCACGATCATTTATGGGCTGAGCGGCAGCTTCTGCAATTTTGAGCGCAGCCTCAAAGCGCTGGAGGAGCTGGTGAGCCAGGGGGCGGAGGTGATCCCGGCCATGTCCTTTAACGCGGGCAGCCTGGACACCCGGTTTGGCACCGCGGCGGAGTTTCGGCGCCGCCTGACCGAGATCACCGGGCACGAGATCATCGACACGATCCAGGCGGCGGAGCCGGTCGGGCCCAAAAAGCTCTGCGACCTGCTGGTGATCTCGCCCTGCACCGGAAACACGATGAGCAAGCTGGCCTGCGGCATCACGGACACCCCCATCACGATGGCCTGCAAAAGCCATCTGCGCTGCGGCCGGCCGGTGGTGCTGGCCCTGGCGTCCAACGACAGCCTTTCTGCCAGCGCCCAGAACCTGGGACGGCTGCTCAACACCAAAAACTATTATTTTGTGCCGCTGGAGCAGGACGACTGGCTGAAAAAGCCCAGCTCGCTGGTGGCGGACTTCAGCCAGCTGTCCGCCACGGTGGAATCCGCCCTGCGGGGCCGCCAGATCCAGCCGATCTTTTTCTGAGCCCCTGTCCCGCCCTGGAGGGACAGGGGGGCTCTGCGGCGCGCGGGCCCCGCCGGATGCGCAGCGGGCGCGCCGCAGAGCAAAAATGTTGCCATTTTGACACATTTGTGGTATAAATAAAAACAGGAAAAACCAGCTCTGCGCGGCGCGGCGGGATGCGCTGCGCCGCGGCGGCAGCCGCTTTTCAGGCTGTGGCGCGGGGCGGCTCTGCGGGCTTTGCATCCCGGCCGCAGCAGGAAAGCGGGACGCCTTTCGTTGCGGGCGATATCCCCCTGCGGCGCGGCCGGATGCGCCTTTTCTGGCTGCAGCGCCGGGGGCGGGAGGACGGTCCCGCAGGGGAACGGCCGCTGGACCGCAGGACGATAAAAAATTAAAAATGCCGGGCTTTGGGTCCGGCATTTCTTCTGTGCAGAGGAGGGCGGAACGCCTGAAAAAGATCATTGTGGTGGGCGGCGGCGCTGCCGGGATGCTCGCCGCGGGAACTGCGGCGCGGCGCGGCCTGCAGGTGACCGTGGTAGAGCATATGGAGCGCACCTGCAAAAAGATCCTGGTCACAGGCAAGGGGCGCTGCAACGTCACCAACGACTGCGACCCGGCGACAGTGCTCAAAAATGTGCGCGGCAACCCAAAGTTCCTCTATTCCGCCCTCAACGCGTTTACCCCGGCGGACACCATGGCCCTGATGGAGTCGCTGGGCGTGCCGCTCAAGACCGAGCGGGGGCGCAGGGTGTTCCCGGTCAGCGACCGGGCGGCGGATATCGCCGACGCGCTGGCCCGCTATGCCGGCGGCTGCAAAGTCGTCTTTGGCGAGGCCAGGGCGGTGACGGTGACGGACGGCGCGGCGGCCGGGGTGCTGCTGGCGGACGGGCGGCTGCTGGCGGCGGACGGGGTGCTCCTTGCCACCGGCGGGCTGTCTTATCCCGGCACCGGCTCCACCGGCGGAGGATACCGCATGGCGAGAGAGCTGGGGCACAGCGTCGTGCCGACCACCGCCAGCCTGGTGGCCCTTACGGCCGCCGGCCCTGCCAGGGCGGAGTGCCGGGCCATGATGGGCCTTTCGCTGCGCAATATGCGGCTGACCCTGCTGGAGGGGGACAAGCCCCTCTACGCGGAGCAGGGGGAGATGCTGTTTACCCATTTCGGCATCTCGGGGCCGCTGGTGCTGTCCGCCAGCGCTTATCTGCGCACAGAGACGGCAAAAGAGACCCGCGCCGTGATCGACCTCAAACCGGCGCTGGACGAGCCCACGCTGTATGCCCGTGTGAACCGGGATTTTGAAAAGTTTGCCAACCGGGACGCCGCCAACAGCCTTTCGGGCCTGCTGCCCGCGGGCATGGTGCCGGTGATACTGGCCCGCTGGGGCGTGCCGCCCGATAAAAAGGTGAACCAGATCACCCGGGAAGAACGGCGCAGGCTGACCGGCCTGCTCAAGGGGTTCGAGGTGCCCATCTCCGGCAAGGACGCCATCGAGCGGGCCGTGGTCACGGCGGGGGGCGTGTCCGTGCGCGAGGTCAGCCCCCGGACGATGGAGTCCAAGCTCGTCAAAAACCTGCATTTTGCGGGCGAGCTGCTGGATGTGGACGCCTATACCGGCGGCTACAACCTGCAGATCGCTTTTTCCACCGGCTACGCCGCAGGGACCCATATTCTGGAAGAAAAGTGAGGAGACCGATTATGATCCAGATCGCTATCGACGGCCCGTCCGGCGCGGGCAAAAGCAGCCTTGCCAGGCGCCTTGCACAGGAGCTGGGCTATCTGTATGTGGACACCGGCGCCATGTACCGGGCCATCGGCCTGTACATGCTGCGCGCGGGTGTGGAACCCACAGACCCGGCGGCGGTGCTGCCCCGGCTGGGAGAGGTGCATTTGGAGCTCAAGCACCTCGGCGGCGTGCAGCATGTGTTCCTCAACGGGGAGGACGTGTCGGAGGAGATCCGCCGCGAGGAGGTCTCGATGGCTGCCAGCAGCGTGTCCGCGCATCAGGGCGTGCGGGATTTTCTCACCGAGACGCAGCGCTCGATCGCGCGGCAAAACAACGTGCTCATGGATGGCCGGGACATCGGCACCGTCATCCTGCCAGACGCGCAGATCAAGATCTTTTTGACGGCCAGCGCCGAGGAGCGGGCCCGCCGCCGCACCCGGGAGCTGCAGCAGAAGGGCCAGCCGGCGGATTACGAAGAGGTGCTGGCGGATATCCGCCGGCGCGATCACAACGACAGCCACCGCGCCGCCGCGCCCCTGCGGCAGGCGGAGGATGCGGTGCTGGTGGACACCAGCAACGACGATTTTGAGGCCGCGTACCAGAGGCTGTACCGGCTGATCCAGGGGAGGCTTGGCTGAAATGTTTTGGTTTTATCACCTCTGTTTCATCCTCGCCTCGGTGGTATTCCGGCTGCCCTACCGCATCCGGGTGATCGGGCGGGAAAACCTGCCCAGGGACCGGGGCTATGTGCTCTGCCCCAACCACCTGTCCGCCATTGACCCGGTGTTCGTGGTGCTGGCGCGGGGGTTTGGCAAACCCATGTGGGTCATGGCAAAGGAAGAGCTGTTCCGCAACGGGTTCGTGGCCTGGTTTTTCCGCCATGTGGGCGTTTTCCCGGTCGAGCGGGGCAAGGGGGACAAGACGGTGCTGAACAATGCCATCGAGTCGGTGCGAAACGGCCGCTCGATGCTCATCTTCCCCGAGGGGACCCGCAACAAAAAGGGGGAGGGGCTGCTGCCGCTCAAAAGCGGGGCCTTTGTGGTCGCAGAGTCGGCCCACGCGGATATCGTGCCCTGCCGGGTGCTCTATAAGGGCGGCAGGCAGCATCTGTTCTGCACCGTGACGGTGGTGTTCGGCGCGCCCATCCCCATCGACAGCCTGAATCTGGGCGGCGAGCACGCGGCCAGCAAGCTGAGGGCCGCCAAAGCGGTCCTGGCAGCCAGGCTGGGCGAGCTGTACGAACAGAACAAACAATACGAATGAGCGGACAGAGGGGCGCTTTTTGAGCGGGGCGGCCCCTGTTCCGGGAGGAGTTTTATGGAGATCATCCGGGCCGAGACCGCGGGCTTCTGCTTTGGCGTCGACCGCGCAGTGCGCATGACCGAGCAGCTGGCGCGCGAGGGGCATAAGGTCGCCACGCTGGGGCCGCTGATCCACAACCCCCAATGTGTGGCCGCGCTGGAGGCGCAGGGCGTCGTCACGGCGGATTCGGTGGAGTCTGTGCCGGCGGGGTATGAGGTCGTCATCCGCAGCCACGGCGTCGGCGAGGATGTTTATGCCGCGCTGGCCGCGCGGGGCGCGGAGGTCCACGACGCGACCTGCCCCTTTGTGGCAAAGATCCAGCGCATTGCGGCCCAGGCGGGGCGCGTGGGCGCTGTGCTGCTGATCGCGGGCGATGAGGACCACCCCGAAGTGCAGGGCATCGTGGGCCATGCCTGCGGCGAGGTGCGGGTCTTTGCCGGTTTGGAGGCGCTGGAAGCCTGTTCCACCCCGGAAATACGGGAAAAACCGGCGTTTGTTGTAGCACAGACGACTTTTGAAGTTACAAAATGGTTAGAAAGCACAAAGTTTATAAAAAAAGTGTATACAAGCCCGCGAATTTTTGATACAATATGTAGTGCAACGTGGGCGAGGCAGCAGGAGGCGGAAGAACTCGCGCGCAGATGCGACCTCATGGTGGTCATCGGCGGGCGCCATTCCTCCAACACCCAGAAGCTGGTCCGTGTCGCGGGCAGGTACTGCAGAACGCTGGCGGTGGAGACCGCAGCGGAGATCACCGCAGGCGATTTTGCGGGGGTGCGGCGTGCCGGCGTCACGGCGGGGGCTTCTACGCCATCGTCTATAATTGAGGAGGTACTTAACAAGATGAGCGAGGTAGTACAAAACGAAGAGATGAGCTTTGAGGAGATGATCGATCAGTCCTTGAAGCCGGTCTTCAACGGCAAGGTCGTAACCGGTATCGTCACCGGAATCTCGCCGAGCGAGATCACCGTGGACATCGGCACCAAGCAGACCGGCTTTGTCGCCGCGTCCGAGTGGTCTGACGATCCCACCGTGAAGCTGGAAGATGCGGTGAAAAAGGGTGACGAGCTGGAACTCGTTGTCATCAAGGTTAATGACCAGGAAGGCACCGTTGCCCTGTCCAAAAAGCGCTTTGAGGCCAAGGCCGGCCAGGCGGAGGTCGAAAAGGCGGCGGAAGAGGGCACCATCCTTGAGGCGACCGTCTCCGAGGCGGTCAAGGGCGGCCTTGTCGCCTATGTCAAGGGCGTGAAAGTCTTTATCCCCGCTTCGCAGGCTTCCCTGCGCCGCGGCGAGGATCTCACCGGTCTGGTGAAACAGAAGACCCGCATCAAGATCATCGAGTGCAGCGGCCGCCGTGTGATCGGCTCGATCCGCGCGGTCCTCTCTGAGGAGCTGGAGGCCAAGAAAGAAGCTTTCTGGGCCGAGGCCGAAGAGGGCAAACAGTATGACGGCGTGGTCAAGAACCTGACTGATTACGGCGCGTTCGTCGACATCGGCGGTGTGGACGGTCTGGTCCATATTTCCGAACTCTCCTGGGACCGCATCAAGCATCCCAGCGAGGTGGTCAAGGTCGGCGACCAGATCGAAGTTTATATCAAAAGCCTGGACCGCGAGAACGGTAAGGTCTCGCTGGGTTATAAAAAGGCGGAGGACAACCCCTGGGAGCGTCTGCGCAGCGAGTTCCCTCTCGGCAGCGTGTTCAAGGCCCCGGTGGTCTCCATCACCAAGTTCGGCGCTTTTGTGCGGGTGCTGCCCGGCATCGACGGCCTGGTACACATCAGCGAGATCTCCAACGAGCGTGTTGAAAAGGTCAGCGATGTGCTGAAAGTGGGCGACGAGGTCGAGGTCAAGTTGATCGAGGCTGACTTTGAAAAGCACCGCGTCGGCCTGTCCATGAAGGCCCTGCTGGACGACGCCCCTGCCGGCGACGACGAGTTTGTGGCCACCAGCGGCGACGTGGAGTAAGTCAAGAATAAAAAACAGGCTGCGCATTCGGCGCAGCCTGTTTTTTTTTCGGTTTCCCCTTTTGGTTGTCGTGCCGGACATTAGAAATAGAGCCGATTTAATAAGACGATTTGTTTTTTGTCCGTATACTTGTATTCAAAATGCAGATATCTTTTAAAAAGAACCCTCCACTATAACACCAGACTTTTAAAATGAGATATATTACAGTAGAGTGGAGGTGGTTTGCCGTGAACACATACAAGACTTCCCAGGTCGCCGCCGTGATCGGGATACATCCAAACACCGTGCGGCTGTATGAAGAATGGGGTATTATTCCAAGGCCGGAGCGGAAAGAGAATGGGTATCGCGTCTTTACGGATTTTCACATTGATCAAATCCGGCTTGCTCGTACCGCCTTTCAAATTGAAATCCTGCAAAATGGCCTGCGAAAGAAAATATTTCAGATGGTCAAACTGTCGGCGGCGGGGAAGTTTGATGAAGCATTTTCCCTTACGCAGGCATATTTAAGCGGGCTGCGTCAAGAGCGTGACAATGCGGAGGATGCGATCCGCATTGTGAAACAAATCATATCCGGCGAAAACCAAGAGAACAGGGCTTTTATGAAGCGGAAAGAAGTATCTGAGTATTTAGGCGTTTCAATGGACACCCTGCGGAATTGGGAAATGAACGGCTTGCTAGCGGTCAAGCGGAAAGAAAACGGCTATCGCATCTATACGGATGACGACATCAAACGGCTGAAAATCATTCGCGCCCTGCGCTGTGCCAATTACTCGCTGGAGGCCATTTTGCGGATGCTGCAGCAAGTATCAAAAAATCCCAACGTGGATATTAAGACGGTACTCAATACGCCAAGGCCATCCGACGATATTATCTCGGCTTGTGACCAGTTGATCCGCTCCCTGTCTGCGGCGGAAAAAAACGCCATTATTCTGATGGAAATGTTGCAGAAAATGAAACGGCAGTACTCATAAACCCTCCATCTTACCACCAATGTTTTCATTGGTGGTATTCTTTTGCCATCACGAAAAGGAGGGCGTGCGTATGCAGGAAGCACTCAAAGTCGAGCGGTTGTCGAAGTTATACGGCGATCAGCTTGCGTTGGACAACCTAAACCTATGCGTCCGGAAAAATACGGTTTTCGGTTTGCTGGGGGCAAACGGTGCGGGAAAGAGTACGACCATCGAATGTATGTTAGGGACGAGAAAGGCCGATAGCGGCACGATATCCGTCCTTGGCCGCGATCCCAAAAAAGACCGCCGCAATTTGTTCCAAGAGGTAGGCGTTCAATTTCAAGAGGGAGACTATCAGCCGGAAATCAAAGTTTCGGAACTATGCGAGGAAACGGCTTGCCTCTACAAAAGCCCTGCCGACTGGAAATCTCTATGTGAACAATTTGGGATCGGGAACAAGGTGAGCCGGGCGGTTAAAAGTCTATCCGGCGGGGAGCGCCAGCGGCTTTTCATTGTTCTGGCATTAATTCCAGATCCCCGGCTTGTCTTTCTTGACGAGCTGACAACCGGGCTTGACGCAAAAGCGCGGCGGGATGTCTGGAAAATACTTGAGGGACTGAAAAGCAAAGGACTGACCATCTTTCTGACCTCACACTTCATGGACGAGGTTGAGGCCCTGTGCGATGAAATCTGCATACTCAAAAAGGGCAGAGCTGTTTTCTACGGGACGGTGGCCCAGGCAAAAGAACAATGTGGCTGCGGAAAATTTGAGGATGCCTATCTGGTGCTTTCCGGCGAGGAGGGAATGGACGAATGAGAACCTTTGGAACGCTCTTGAAAAATGAGTTGAAGCTCAACATACGAAATATGAACATGGTGATTTTCGCCATCATTATGCCGCTGGTAGTCTTGGTCATCCTCGGTTTCCTTTATGGCACAAAGCCCGCCGCCGCTGGCGCGGCGTACACCTTTATGGATCAGTCCTTTGGTGCGCTCTGTACCATCTCCATCTGCGCGGGGGGCTTGATGGGCCTGCCCCTGGTGGTGGCGGAATACCGGGAGCGCAAGATCCTGAAACGCTTTCAAGTGACCCCGGTTAGTCCCGTTATGCTGCTGGCTGTGGAGTTCATGATTTATGTGATTTACGCCGCTGTCTCCATGCTGACCCTGTTCCTTGTGGCAAAGCTGTTTTGGAATGTTACCATTCACGGCTCCCCGCTGGCGTTTTTGGGTAGCTGGCTGCTGACGATGGTGTCTACCTTGAGCATTGGAATGATGGTGGGCGGCATAGCGAAAAATGAAAAGACCGCGAGTGTGATCGCCTGTGCGCTCTATTTCCCCATGTTGATTTTCTCCGGCGCGACATTACCGTTTGAGGTCATGCCGGAAATGATGCAGAAAATCATCCGTGTTCTTCCCATGACCCAGGGCATACAGCTCATGAAAGAAACCTCCCTTGGCTTGCCGGTCGGCAACGTCTGGCTTCCCATTGTCGTAATGGGGGCTGTGACCGTTCTCTGTACCGGGACCGCGGTGAAATGTTTTAAGTGGGAGTAAAGCCCTCTTTGTAGGAGGGCGATACATTATACCGCAAAAACTGGTGCAGAACAGCCAAAAAGCTGTTCTGCACCAGTTGCATTTTTGCGTCAGCTTGACGGTGGCTTTTGAGAGGTCAAAGCCGCCGTTTTTTATTGTGTAAAAGACAACCACTGGTTCTGCCAGTGGAGATAAAAAAGCTTTAGCTATGGACAAAAAAGGAACTCCCCGATAGATTAAGGTTAAGGTCTGCCAATCCAACTAAAAATGTCGAGGAGGTCTTTTCCATGACAGAGACGATGGCTTGCGCATACCACTTTGTTTTCTGGAGATCCGCCTTATAAAAAAGCGTCCGGGAGGGGGCCCCAGACGCTTTTTTGCGATCTCTATCGGGTAGTAAGGTCTTTGCCGACCAGTATGCCGGCATCTTCCAGATCCAGCGTGAGCATCAGCCAGCCGGCGTCTTTGTAGTCTTTTTTCAAAATTTTGTAGGAGATCCCCTCGCAGACTACGTACTCGGCATTGTCAAAAAAGCGTTGGGTAAAGGGGTTGTCCAGCACAGTACAGATGCTTTTATTTTCGTTCAGGACACCCTGCGTCCAGGCTCCATCGGTCAGATCCTCCAATCGCAGAGGGAAGTGGGGATAAAGGAGAAGATCCTCAGAGGGCGCGGGGAGCGCCGATGCATCCCCCATCGGCGCAAACACATACCAGATGTGATCTACCTGGGCACAGACGGCAGTGTCTTTTAGAGCCTCCGCAAGCTGAAAGAACAGGGTACGGTTGCTGGTGATATACAGAGTGTCGGAGGCCGTTTCTCCGCGCAAAAGCTGTTCGAGCTCCTGGTCGACGACCGTGTGGTGATAGTCGATATCAAAACGGGCGGTAAAGCCGTCGTTGGTGGTCATGCCGGTGTCGGCCGCATAGAGCGCCGGATAAAGCGCCTGTACCAGCGTATCGTCCAGAGAGAACATGTGAGCGTATCTGCCGTCGATCGCGTCCCAGAATTCGCTTTTCATGGGGTTTTCAAAGGAGGGGGAGGGCGAGGTAAAATAAGCGCGCTTCTCTTTCAAAGCCGGAGAAATGTCCCAAATTTGCACAGCCAATATCACGACCAGAAGTGCGCTGCCGATCTTTGCCCCCCAGCGGCGGGCAAAAAAGACGACCGTAAACAAAAGGATAAGATAGTAGACGGGATAAAACATCCGGCCGCTGCTGCGAAAGATACTGCCCAGCTTCAGCAGAAAGGACGGCACGGGGATGGTGAAGAGGACACGGGTGTTGGCGAGGACCGTGTTCGATACGGCAAACGCCGTCAGACAGGCGCTGGCGAACAAAAGCCCCCAGTAATTTTTTAAAAACGAAAGCAGCCGCTGCCGCCTGCCTTTTTGCAAAAGCCACATCAAAACGGCGATGGGGAACGCGGCCAGCACGCCCAACCCCAGATAGTTGAACCCGTCGTAACTGCCGAGCCCCTGGGGCAGAGTGGGCAGGACGCGGGACCAGACGATGCCGGAACAGCTGAGCGGATTGAAGAGGCTGTTGAGATTCATGCAGAAATAGCCGTATCCTGTGGACCCGCCGGAAGAGGGGGTCGAAAAGGCGCCAATGGAAAATCCCACAGCGCCGACCACAGCGAACGCGGCGAGGAGAAAAAGCAGCGGCTTGAGCGGCTTTTTGGTGCGGACGGCGTGTTCGAGCAGATCGGCGAAAAGCACGGCAAAGATCATGGGCAGAAAGTAGGGATGGATCGCCGTGGCAAGCCCGGCCAGCACCAGATAACCGGGCCGATAGCGCCAGCCTTTTTGTCTGTTGCAAAAATAGAGATAAAGGGCGAAGAGGATCAAAAAGTGAGAGGCG
The DNA here is from genome assembly GCF_014287275.1 of Anaerofilum hominis. Lineage (GTDB taxonomy): Bacteria > Bacillota > Clostridia > Oscillospirales > Ruminococcaceae > Pygmaiobacter > Pygmaiobacter hominis. Next base: position 518,666 of record NZ_JACONZ010000001.1, on the reverse strand, counting down.
AGCGCGGTGTGGCGGAAAGCCCGTTCGATCATGATGGGGCTGAAGAGGAAAAGGCAGCTGCCAAGCAGGACCGGCAGTACGCGGTTGCAGAATACGGTGAGCAGCAGCGCCGCTGCGGCCCCTTGCAGCATATAGCAGCACAGCGTATACAGCCCAAAATACTGGAAAGTCGCGGGCAGAATAGGGGAGAGCAGGCGGAACAGGATCGCAAACAGCGGAACGGAATCGGTATAGGTCACCGCCGCGCCCTGGGGATAGTTGATGGCAGAGCTCATCCCCAGCGGAAAAGAGAGCGGGCTTTGCCTGTAAAACAGCCAGCCGGTATAGTGCTGGATGATGTCTTTTTCCACATAACCCGAGCGGATCCATGCGTCATTCATCACGTTCAGGGATGCGCCGGTATTCACGAGCAAAAAAACAGCGGCGCCCAGCAGCGCGCCGGCGGCGACCAGAAAAATTTTCCGATAGCGGATATTTTTAGTCAAAGGCATTTTTATCTACATCCTCATCTGAAACTGATTTTGTTGGCGGCAATGCCCCGACAACTCTGGGACAAACTTGTTGTTCTCTATTATAGAAGAAAATGGATTTTCCTGCAATGAATATGTTATAATCAAAAACAGAACATGCGTTTGACCGGACAAAAATGGGGGTAGGTGCAAGAAAAATGGCTTTGTTGTCTGTGGTGGTGCCCTGCTACAATGAAGAAAAGGCACTGCCGTTTTTTTACGAGAAGATCACACAAATTTCTGAGATGCTGAAAGAACGATATCAGTTGGAGACGGAATACTGGTTTGTGGACGACGGCTCGCGGGACCGGACACTGGAGCTGGTAAAAGAGCTGCGCGCGACAGACAGCAGGGTCCACTATGTCTCTTTCTCGCGCAATTTTGGCAAAGAGGCGGGGATCTATGCGGGGCTGGAGGCTGCCCGCGGTGAATACGTCACCCTGATGGACGCGGACCTGCAGGATCCTCCTGAGTTGCTGCCCGAGATGTTCCGGGCGGTCACAGAAGAAAAGTATGACTGCGCCGCCACCCGGCGGGTGGACCGCAAGGGGGAACCGCCGGTGCGCTCTTTTTTTGCGCGCTGCTTTTACCGCCTGATCAATCGTATCTCCAAAACCGAGATCGTGGATGGGGCCCGGGATTTTCGCCTGATGACAAGGCAGATGGTGGACGCCATCCTCTCGATGTCAGAGGTGAACCGCTTTTCAAAAGGCATTTTCGGATGGGTGGGGTTCCGGACGAAATGGATCGAATTTGAAAACGTGGAGCGGGTGGCAGGCGAGACCAAATGGTCGTTTTGGAAGTTGTTCCTCTATTCGATTGACGGCATTGTGGCATTTTCCACCGCGCCGCTGGCCATTGCCTCCGTTGCAGGTCTCTTTTTTTGCGGGCTCGCCTTTTTGGCGCTTCTGTTCATCTTTGTCCGCGCGCTGGCGTGGGGCGACCCGGTCGCGGGCTGGCCGTCGATGGTCTGCATCATCTTGCTGGTAGGAGGCATTCAGCTCTTTTCTATCGGCGTGCTGGGGCAATATTTGTCCAAGACTTATCTGGAAACAAAGAGAAGGCCGGTTTATATCGCAAGGGAGAAAGAGTAATGGAGAAGCTGAAAAAAGAAAAGTCCTGGTATCTTTTATTGGCCTTTGCTCTTTTAGTCGGTTGTTGTTGGAGACTTCTGCGCCCGGGGATGTTTTACGGGAACGATCTTCCGTTTCATTTGTGGCGGATTGAATTTATAAAAGAGGGGCTCAAAGACGGACAGTTTTTTCTCAAAATAATTCCGGAAGCTCTCGAAGGATACGGATATCCTGTCAATCTGTTTTACAGCGGTTTTTTCCTTTTGATACCCGCCGCCTTAGCTGCATGTGGGCTTTCTGTGATCACTTCTTATAAACTTTTTCTCGTGCTGATCATTTGCAGTGCGATGTTTACCTGTTTTTATGCTGTTTATAAGATATCGCAGAACAGAAGAACTGCGCTTCTTGCCGTTTTTTTATATATTGGAAGCGCCTATTTTGAAACAGACTTGTATTCCAGAGCCGCATTGGGAGAAACGCAGGCATTTGTGTTTTTACCTCTTGTTGTGGTGGGGTTTTATGAAATATTGTGGGGAGACGAAAAAAATATCAGTCCTCTTGTTATTGGCTTTGGAGGACTGCTTTTGTCCCATTTGCTCACATTTTTTCTGGCGTTTTTGTTGGGGGCTTTTGTCTGTGCAATTGCTGTTCGCCGTTTCTTTCTTGAGCCAAAGAGGTTTCAAAATTTGTTTAAAGCGGCGGTAATTACGGTTCTATTGACTGCATTTTTTCTGTTTCCTCTTATAGAACAGATGTCGGCTCAATTGCTGCGCGGAAAGGCGACCCATTATGGAGAATATGCTCAAAACAGGACCATGCGGCTGCGCAATCTGTTTTTTATGGTTTCTCCTCCGGAACTGTACGCTCCTGTAGCAGGTGTGACCTTTCTGGGGGTATTGGCCCTACGCTTTTTTTGTGGATCGCCTAAAACGCAGGCAGCCAAAAAAAGAGATTTGTTTTATCTCATGGGGATTGCGTGCCTTTTCGCTTGCACAAGCCTTTTTCCATGGTCCTTTTTTGAGAAGCTGCCAGGCCTGGATGCGATACAGTTCCCGTGGAGATTCCTCCTTTTTGCCACGCTGTTTTTGGCGATCGGAGGCGCTATGGCGGCAGAGCATTTTTTAGAAAAGATATCCAGACCGCGCTGGGGAACGGCGGTGTGTGATTTTGATTGCCGCACTCTGCATTCTACAGTTTCAAACAGCGTTTCGCGATAATTTTGTCCGCCAGGAAGAATTGCATCAGACATTGTATGAGGTAACGGACAAACCCTTTGTAGATTCTCACTATTTGCCGGCATCAGCGCTTCAGCCGTGGGATGGCATCACAGTACCGGAAGAAGCGGGTCTGACCAGAGAAATATTTGCCGAAAAAGGAAATCTTAAGGTAATATTTAAAGCGGAACAGCCAGGAAACAAATTGGTCGTGCCCAAATACTTTTATCCGGGATATGAAGCGGTTTTGCAGGAAACGGGAGAACGGCTGATGTGTGAGAAAAGTGCTGATGGATTTTTACAGATCGTGCTGAACACGACGACAGAGGGAACGGTCAAGGTCCACTATAGGGGCACGGCGATCCAGTTTGTGAGCGCCGGGGTGAGCTTTTTGGCAGCAGTCGCTTTAATGGGGGCATATTTCAGACGGCGGAGAAAAAGCGTTGGGGAAAAATAGCTTTTTTGTAACTCAAAGATAAAAACGATAAAAAGCAGCCTAAGCTAAGGCTGCTTTTTATCGTTTAAAAAAGTTTTTTGCGTCTGATCCCCAATAAATAGACCGGGAAGATGAAAAGCGTGAGGATGCTCAGCCCCGCGGTGAAATGTTGTAGAGAGGTGCCGCTATAACGGATCAGTATTTCCTCGGACGATCGGGCGGGAAGAGATAGTTCTGCAAAGCCGTTGTTTCCGGGCGTCAAAGCGCATTCTCCCCCCGTAGTGAGGTCAATGGCGCTGTACCCCTTGGTGTAGTTTAAGGGCAAAGTGACAGCGGCTGCGTCTTTATTCGGATTGTCATAAGCCAAATAAATTTTACCGTATTCCCTTCTGATGGAGCACGGGACGGGGGCTTGCCCCATTAGTTCGGCGTCAGGGGGCGGACTGAAAAATTCTCCCTGATGATTTTCGTGAAAATAATTGTTGTCGATAAATTTGCATTGCTCGATTGAAAAATAAAGCATTCCGCCTTCTTCCACTGTGCGCGCTGTTTGATAATTGCTTTCAGGACTGGGTTGGGCGGCGCTTGCAAGATAGATCGTGCGTTGTTCTTTCAAAGTCACCATACTGGCGCCCACAAGGCAAAAACATAAAAGAGGGAACACTAGTTTAGGGGATCTACGCGCCAATTGACTGAAAACATAACCGCCCGCAATCGACAGAAAGGCACAGGCCGGGAGAAAAAGGCGCCAGGGAAACTGCAGAAAATAAAGATACCGGCTCAAAAAAGCCCAAGGGAACACGGAGGTGGAAGCAAATAAGGCCAACGAGCCCATAACCAGGCAAAAGTCACAAAAATGCACCGACATCTCCCGTTTCCGCGCAATAAAAGGACGTCCCAGATAGACGAGAGGAAAGAGCAACCCGATGCCCGGGAATACTACTCCGGGAGACATGATGGGGCTGCCGCTGAAATTGTAAAAGAGGTTGCGGATCCTCACCGCACTTTCAGATAAAATCAGCACTTCATTGACCTGATGGGAATAGATCCGCCCCGTAAGCATTTGTTCCAAAAGAGGAAAAAGGAAAAATGCCGTCACCAGTAATGTTATCCCCGTTGCTTTTAGCAGCGCGATAAAACGTTTGGGTTCGGCCAAAAATCGAAAAAGGCCTATCAGGAAAAAGAGCGCTGCAAATGCCAGGGCCATTGCAAAGCTTAACAAATGCGATAAAAGCAGCCCCGCAAAACCGACAATCAACGGCAGGCTTTTTTGATATTCACCGAAAAGCAGACGATAAATACCCAGGAGGATCAGAGGAAAAAAGATCCATGCCTGAACTTCTCCCAAATCAGCCCTTAAGTAGAGATCGAAGATAAAATAGGAAGAGAAAACATACAAAAGAGCTGAAATAAGACCCGCCAGGCGGGAACGGAAAATGCGGCTGGAAGCGTAGTAAGCGCTTCCAGCGGTGCCGGCGATGATCAAAACAAGAAAAATTTTATAACTGGTGATCAGGTCCACACCGCAAAGGGTTAAAAAAGCGGGAATGTTCAAGAAAAAATCCCCGTAAAAAAGGCCGCAGGCATACCCGTAGCCATTATAGAGGTCGGGATATACTTTCAGAAAGAAGTGTCCGTGCCGCATTCCTTCACAGATGGAATTGATGCGGGACAGATGAAAAGAAAAGTCATGTCCAAATGGGACTCCCGGCCAGAAAAGGGAAACCGAGCAGATCAGGACAGCTGTCAGCAAGAGCGCGGCCGTCAGACCTCGTTTTGTATTTTCTTTCATCATTGCATATCTCCAATTGCCTAGAATTGTGTTCAGGTCATCGTCTGCACCATTTTGTTGGGCGGATAAAAGATATCGGCAGGCACAGCTCCGCGCCCTTGCCGGACAGCGTTTTGGGTACTAGAATAAAAGACATATGGCCTGTCCGCCCTGCGGCGGGCAATGCGCTTTTAAAGGGGAGCGCTTTACTTTTTCTTATTATATCGGGCCGGGGTCAAAGGCGCAAGAGAAGAGCAGAGGAGAGTTGCGTGGAATGGCGGAAAAAAGAGTACGCACGAAAGAAGAATTGTTCGAGACCTATTCGATCCCCAAGGCGGTGCTGGTCCTTTCAGTGCCCACGGTGCTCAGCTCGCTGGTGACGGTTCTCTACAGTTTGGCGGACACCTATTTTGTCGGTATGGTCAATGATCCCATCCAGACCGCATCGGTCACTTTGGCGGCGCCGGTGCTGCTGGCGTTCAACGCGGTGAACAATCTGTTTGGCGTGGGCAGCTCCAGCATGATGAGCAGGGCCATGGGGCGCAAGGATGAAGAGACCGTGCGGCGAAGCTCGGCGTTCGGCTTTTATGGGGCGCTGATCTGCGGCGCTGTGTTCGCGCTGCTGTGCACCGTGCTGCGCGCTCCGCTGCTGGGCCTGCTGGGGGCGGGGCCAAACACCGCCGCGCCCACCTCCGCTTATCTGAACTGGACCGTCTCACTGGGGGCGGTGCCCGCTATTTTGAACGTGGTGATGGCCTACATGATCCGCTCGGAGGGGGCGGCCCTGCATGCGAGCATCGGCACGATGAGCGGCTGCCTGCTGAACATCGTGCTGGACCCCATCTTCATCCTGCCCTGGGGTTTGAACATGAAAGCGGAGGGGGCCGCGCTGGCCACGTTTTTGTCCAACTGTGTGGCCCTTGCCTACTTCCTGCTCTATCTCTATCTTCGCCGCCGCCGCACCAGCGTCAGCATCTCGCCGCGGGATTTCAAGCTGAAGCGGCAGGTCGTATCCGGTGTCTTTGCGGTGGGCGTGCCGGCCTCGGTGCAGAACCTGCTCAATGTGACCGGCAGCATGATCATGAACAATCTGGCCGCTGTCTATGGGGCGGAGGCGCTGGCCGCGATGGGCATCTGCACCAAGATCAACATGGTGCCCATGTACGTGGTGATGGGGGTGGCGCAGGGGATCATGCCCCTGATCAGCTATAATTATGCCAGCGGCAACATCCCGCGGATGAAAAAGGCGTTCTTCTTCACCGCCCGCATCGGTGTGACCGTTTCGGCGCTGGCGTCGATCTTTCTCTTTACCTGTGCGGACGGGCTGGTGGAGATGTTTATCGCCAACGCCGCCACGGTGGCGTACGGCATCCGCTTCCTGCGCGGGTTTTGCCTGGCGCTGCCGCTGCTGTGCGTCGACTTTCTGGCGGTGGGCACCTTTCAGGCCGTGGGCATGGGCCGGGAGTCGCTGCTGTTTGCCATTGCCCGCAAATTGGCGCTGGAGCTGCCGCTGCTCTACCTCCTCAACGCAGTGTTCCCCCTGTATGGCATCCCCTATGCACAGCCCACAGCGGAGGCGGTGCTGGCCGTGGCTGCCTGCGTGGTGCTGAGCCGCTTTTTCCGCCGGGCGGAACGGGAAAAACAGGCTGCGGCGGGGCAGAACGCATAAAAACGCCGGTGCCCGCAAGGCCTTCCCCGGAGGGCGCGGACCTATGGGACCGTCGGGCCGCGGGAACTTTGCCGGGCAGGCGCTGCAGCCGGGGAAGCGCTGGCCTGAGGATAAATACGAAAAGCCGCCGCCGTGTATTCGCTTACACGGCGGCGGTTTTTGGCTTGTTTGCAGCGAGATCCACCGGCTGGGCCGGTGGATGAAATTTTGCCGGACTCTCATGCCGGTAGGCCAAAGGCGCGCCTTGCGGCACAGTGCGGATGGGGGACAGGGAGAAGCCCAAAAGCGCAAACGGCTTAAAATTCGACCTCCAGGCCGAGCCCTGACGCCTCCGCCTTGCGGCGGACCAGCGCCGCCGCGCAGAGATCTTCCAGTGAGATGCCCACAGATTCGAAGAGCGTGATCTCCTCCTCGCTCTGCCGGCCGGGCAGTTCTCCCAGCAGCACCTGGCCCACCTCTCCGCAGATCTTTCGCGCATCCAGCGATCCCTCTTTCAGGGGGATCGCCAGATCGCCGCTGTCCCGCAGCGCGGCCTCCCGCTGGTCCGCATAGATACGGCTGCGCAGCACCGCCTCGCTGTCCAGCTCGCGCGCCAGCGGGCTGCAGGCCCCCACGGCGTTGATGTGGGCGCCCGGCTTCAGCCAACGGCCCAGCAGGATAGGTTCACGGGCCTGGGTGACGGTGCAGACGATGTCCGCCTCCCGCACGGCCTCCTCCGCCGAGGCGCAGGGAACGGCCCGCAGGCCCAGTTCCGCGGCGCGGCGGCAGCACTCCTGTGCGCGGGAAAAGGTGCGGTTCCAGACATAGACCGTGCGGATGGGGCGCACCCGGCGGATGGCGTCGATGTGCAGGCTGCCGATGCGCCCGGCGCCCAGGATGGCCAGGGAGGCCGCGCTTTTGCGGGCGAGCAGGTCGGTGGCGGCGGCACTGGCGGCGGCGGTGCGCACAGCCGTGATCTGCTCTGCGTCCACAATGGCGGCGAGTGCCCCGGTCTCAGAGTCAAAAAGAGGGATGATCCCCTGGCTGGTGCCCCGGCGCGCGGCCTCAGCCCCGGGGAAAACGATGACTTTGGCGCCGCAGAGCCGCTCCCTGCGGTCGGCGCCTCCCATGAGGGCGAATTTATTGTCCTGCGGCAGGGGCAGCATACAGCGCTGCAGCATGGCGCCGTCCCCGGCGGAGACGTCCCGCAGCGCCGCGCGCATGGCTTCGATGCAGTCCTCCATGGTGAGCAGCCGGCGCACCTCGTCGCCGCGGATGATACGGGTCTTCATATACTGGACCTCCTTTACAGAAAAGACGCCGGGGCGGGGAACGCCCCGGCCTTCCGCTCCATTATACTCCGCCTGCCGGGCGGCGGGCAATCCGCCGGCAGAAAAAATCCCCCGGATGGATTAAAACCGGTTCTGGCTGCCAATCCTTGCCGCATAGACTGAAAGCGAGGTGGAGCGATTGGAACTGACTGCGATCCTGACGGGGCGCAAAGCCCCTGGCAAGGAAGTCGGAACAAGGGAAGACGCGGCCTTTGCCGAGCGCTACGGCGCCGCCGATACGGTGGGACAGCTCAAAGAGTGCGAATACCTGCTGCGCAAAAATGAAATGCTGTTCAACATGGAGAGCGACGACGAGCTGATCGACTGCCGCATCTACGAGCGGGAAGCACTGCTGGCGCGGTACCAGTATCTGCTGCGCAGGGTGCGCGCCGAACGCGCGGCGGCAAAAGCGGCCAGCGCAGGATAACGCGGGCCTGCGGCGGGCAGTGCAATACACAGGATCATCCACCGGCCGCGGGCGGGCCCGCGGCAGCAAAAACGCGGGCGCTTGCCGCCCGAAAAAGGTGGGTAAAAAGAAATGACGGTGGATGTGTTGGCGATCCTGCTTGGCGCTGCGGCGCTGCTGTGTGTGTCGGCGGCGGCCTCAAGATCAAAGCACCCGTTCCGCACAGGGCTGCTCTCGGCGTTCTGCGGCATTGCGGGGCTGGGCGCGGTCAACCTGCTCTCGGGCTCGACCGGGGTGGCGATCGCGCTCAATTACGGCACGGCGCTGGTCTCGGTGGCCCTGGGGGTGCCCGGCGTTGTCACCCTGCTGCTGCTGCGCGGCATCTTTTTCGTCTGAAGCGTGGCGGCCGGATGCGGGATAGAGAAAAAAGAGGCTGTCTCACAAAGTGAAACAGCCTCTTTTTATTCTTTAAGCGACCAGTCCGTAAGCCGGGTTCTGTATTAAACGACGATCTATCTTGTCCCCGCGTCGCCGCGGGGCTCGCGCCACCTCCTGAAAGCACGCGGGGCACGTATCGCTTTCATGTCGGGTGTTGCTCCTGGCAGGGTTTACATAGCCGGTACGTCGCCGCACCGCTGGTGAGCTCTTACCTCGCCTTTCCATCCTTACCGCCCCGCAGGGCGGCGGTCTCTTTCTGTTGCACTGTCCCTGGGGTCGCCCCCGGCTGCCGTTAGCAGCTGCCATTCCCCTGTGGAGCCCGGACTTTCCTCACCGTGCGGCGGTAAACAGCCGCACCGCGCCGCCGTATGGGCTGCTCGCGTTTAAAGATATGGTTGGTTGTGTGCGCTCTCAGTCAGTAAGCGGCTGTCCGAAAGCATCGGTGTCGATGTGGCCGCACAGGATCAGGATGCCCTCGACAAAGCCCCAGATCGAACTGACGATACCGCAGCAGAGCACAAACAGGACGATCTGGCAGATCCCCTTTTCGTTGTAGCCCAGATAAAAGTTGTGGATGCCCAGACCGCCGAGAAAAATGCCCAGCAGACCCGCGGCAAGCCGGCTTTTCTGCCCTGCAGGCCGCCCGCCCGCCGCGTTTTGCCCCTGGATGTTGGTCAGCGGCGCGCCGCAGTTGGTGCAGTAGACGGCAAGTTCGTCGGTGGGGTGGCCGCAGCGCGGGCAGAATTTGTAACCGCTGCCCGCGGGTGCGCCGCAGCCGGTACAGACGGTGTTTCCCTCCCCGATCTCACGGCCGCAGTTTCGGCAAAACATACGATCCACACTCCCCGTCGCTGGTTTCTCACCGCAGACGAAAGATTGCGGCTTCGAGAGACAGTATAACACAAAGCGGCCGTGCGGGCAACCGGGAGAGCGCTTTTTTGACGGAAAAGCAGCGGCCGCAGCGCTGCCGCCGGTCCGCGCCGGCTCCCCGGCAGAGCAGCCGCAGCCGCCGTGCTCCCGCGCCGCGCATGCAGCGCTTTGAAAACGGGCCGCAGCATCGCTTCCGGCGGGAGATCGGCGTGCGCAGAACCGCCCCGCACAGGGCTGCCTTTCTGATTTTACTGTGCAAAACCGTAAAAAATATCGGGAAAATTTGTACAAAATGGTTGTAATCAAAAACAATTGATTTTATAATAAGTACATTCGAAAACCGGTTTGTCAAGGCGGCGAAAGGGCGGCTGCGCGGAGGGGCGCAGCCCTGGCGCGGCCGGCTGCCGGCGGCGTGCGCGGGCGTTTCCGGGAAGGGAAGCTGAACGCCCCGCGCAGAATTTTTGGGGAGGGGAAAGCAATGTTCAAAAATGCGTATCTGGAAAAGGTCTATGGGGAGGTGGCTGTCCGCAGCGCCGGGGAACCGGAGTTTCTGCAGGCGGTGCGCGAGGTGCTGGAATCGCTGGAAACCGTGGTGGAACGCCGCCCGGAGCTGGAAAAATGGGGCATCCTGGAGCGGATCTGCGAGCCCGAGCGGTTCGTGCAGTTCCGGGTCTCCTGGGTGGACGACGCGGGCAGGGTACAGGTGAACCGGGGCTACCGCTGCCAGTTTAACTCCGCCATCGGCCCCTATAAGGGCGGCCTGCGGCTGCACCCCAGCGTCAACGCCTCGGTCATCAAGTTCCTGGGATTTGAGCAGACCTTTAAAAACAGCCTCACCGGCCTGCCCATGGGCGGCGGCAAGGGAGGCAGCGATTTTGACCCCAAGGGCAAGTCCGACATGGAGATCATGCGCTTTTGCCAGAGCTTTATGACCGAGCTGTACCGCCACATCGGGCAGTTCACCGACGTGCCCGCGGGAGATATCGGTGTGGGCGCGCGGGAAATCGGCTATCTGTTCGGCCAGTATAAGCGGATCACCGGCGAATACAGCGGGGTGCTGACCGGCAAGGGCCTGTCCTACGGCGGCAGCCTGGCGCGCACCCAGGCCACCGGTTATGGGCTGTGCTATCTGGTGCAGGAGATGCTGTCCTGCATGAAAGGGGACGGCTTTGCGGGCAAGACCACCGTCATCTCGGGCAGCGGCAACGTGGCCGTCTACGCCTGTGAAAAGGCGCAGAGCCTGGGGGCAAAGGTGGTGGCCATGAGCGATTCCAACGGGTATATCTACGACCCGGACGGCATCCGGCTGGATGTGGTCAAGCAGATCAAAGAGGTGCGCCGCGGCCGCATCCGCGAGTACCTGGAAGAGGTGCCCGGCGCACAGTACCACGAGGGCTGCCGGGGCATCTGGACCGTCCCCTGCGACATCGCGCTGCCCTGCGCCACCCAGAACGAGCTGGACGAGGAGAGCGCCGCCGCGCTGATCGCCAACGGCGTGATGGCCGTCGGCGAGGGCGCCAATATGCCCTGCACCCTTGAGGCGACCAGGGCGCTGCAGGCGGCGGGGGTGCTGTTTGCCCCCGCAAAAGCGGCCAACGCGGGCGGCGTGGCCACCAGCGGCCTGGAGATGAGCCAGAACAGTCTGCGCCTTTCCTGGACTTTTGAAGAGGTGGACGCCCGGCTCAAAGAGATCATGACCGGCATCTTCCACAACGCTTACGACGCCAGCCGGGAGTGCGGCTGCGAGGGCAACCTGGTGGTGGGGGCAAACGTGGCCGGGTTCCTCAAAGTGGCGGACGCGATGCTGGCCCAGGGCGTGGCCTATTGACCCGGGGTAGCAAAAACGCGCAAAATTTGTTATAATAAGGTCCGTGTGCCGGGCGGCGACGCCGCGGGCGCACGGATCTTTGTTTTGTAAAGGGGGCGGCGCGGTTGCGGCTGACCTTTCAGGTGGACGGGGACGCGCAGGGCCGGCGGCTGTCGGACTTTTTGCGCCGCCGGGGGCTGACCGCAGGGCTCATCAAGACGGTGAAATACCTGCCCGGCGGCTTGCGGGTGGACGGCCTGCCCGCCCGCACCGACCTGCGCCTCGCCGCCGGGCAGACGGTGGAGGTGGAATTGCCGCCCCAGCCGGAGACCGCGGTGCCGCCGCAGCCGGTGCCGCTGGAGATCCTGTACGAGGACGACTTTTCTGCGGTGATCGACAAGCCCGCGGGCATCCTGGTCCATCCCTCGGCCCCCGGCTGCGGCGGCACGCTCGCCAACGGCTGGCGCTTTTTGATGGAGGCGCGCGGCACGCCCTGCCCATTCCGGCCGGTGAACCGCATCGACCGCAACACCTCGGGCCTGGTGCTGGCGGCAAAAAACAGCTTTGCCGCCCCGCTGCTGGCCCGCGGCTTTCGCAAGACCTATTGGGCGGTAGCCGAGGGGGAGCTGCCCCCCGGGGACGGGGCGATCGATCTGCCCATCCAGCGGGCGGAGGGCAGCATCATCTGCCGCCGCACCGGCGGCGGGGGCAAGCCCAGCCGCACCGAATACACGGTGCTGGCTGCCGCGCGGGGGCATACGCTGCTGCGCGCGGTGCCGGTCACCGGGCGCACCCACCAGATAAGGGTACACTTTTCCGCCCTGGGGCATCCCCTGGCCGGGGACGACCTCTATGGCGGCAGCCGCGGCCTGATCGCCCGGCAGGCGCTGCACGCGGGCAGGATCGTTTTCACCCCGCCGCTGGCGGAGGGTGAGGTCACGGTGACGTCACCCCTGCCGCCGGACTTGGTTCTGCTTTTGGAAAAAACAGGGCTGCCGCAGCCCGCTCTGATCTGAAAAAGATGGAAAATATTTGACAAAATCAGGAAACCCGCGTGAAAAAAACGTGAAAAGGGTTACAAAATGATTGCAGAACCGGCGGCGGCGCGTATAATGTGAAGTGTCGGCGCAGGCCGTTTGACCTGCGCCGGAAACAGGAACATGTGCGGGCCGCCGCGGCGGGCCCGGGATAAAGCCCCCAGGGGCCGGAGAGAAGAACAGGGAGGTGCGGCAAGCTGGACAGTGCGAAAAACACGGCGCATGCGCCGCAGAGCAGAAAGAGACAGACGGCGGACGGCGCCTGGTCAAGAGCCAGGCGGCGGCTGTTCCGTCTGAGAACGTTTTTGGGAGATCTGTTTTACCGGGTGGGCGTCCAGGCGGAATACCACGCGGTGCTGGCCGGGCGCCGGCTGAAGGCTGCGGCGCTGTTTTTCGGCCGCTGCCTCGCCCGCCTGTTGGCCCCGCTGGCGGGCAGGACGGCGCAGGCGGCCCGCAGCGTAAAAGAGGATCTGGCGGCCCCGGTGCGCCGTGCAAAAAGCGGCGCGTCCCATATCCGCGAGCTGATGGCCGATGAAAAGAAAAACGGCCTGTGGCACGCCCTGAAGCTGGGGCTGGGCTATTTCTGGTCCGGTGTGCGGGCCTACGGATATCTGGCCAAAAATCTGGTCTACTATCTGCTGCCGCTGGGGGCCGGGGCGATCTTTGTCTTTACGGTGGTCAATGTGCTGGACAGCCGGTTTGCCCTGGCGGTGGAATATGAGGGTCAGGTCGTGGGATATGTGGACCAGGAGTCGGTCTACGAGGAAGCGGCCCAGATCGTCCAGAACCAGCTGGTCTATACCGGGCATGAGCAGGAGTGGGAGCTGCATCCCACCTTCAGTATCGCCGCGGCGAAGCCGGACGAGCTGTCCGACAGCCAGACGTTGGTGGACGCGATCCTGCGCAGTTCGGGCGAGGAGATCACCGAGGCGGTGGGCCTGTATGTGAACAGCCGGTTTTACGGCGCGACCACCGAGATCGACCGCCTGGAGGCGGCGATCGAGGCGCTGAAAGACCCCTACCGGGCCCAGTATCCGGGCGCGGAGATCAGTTTTGTGGAGGACCTGAACCTGAAAAAGGGGGTCTATCTGACCGAGAGCGTCCAGGACTATCCCTCGCTGGAGGCGCTGCTGCACCAGGAGGTGCAGGGCCAGCGCACCTATACCATCCAGGCGGGGGACACCCCCTGGAAGATCGCGGGCGCCAACGACGTCACGCTGGACGACCTGTACGCTCTCAACCCGGTGCTGGAAAACGGCAGCAATATGCCGGTGGGCGCAGAGCTGGTCATCGGTCAGGCCGTCCCGTTTTTGCAGGTCAAAGCCATCGTCACCACGGTGGAGCGGGAGCCCATTCCCTACGAGACCGAGACCGAATACAGCACCGGCCTGGCCTTTGGCATGCAGCGCATCCTGCAGGAGGGCGTGGAGGGCGAGAAAGACGTCACTTATGAGACCACCTATGTGGGCGGGCAGGTGACCGAGCGCAGGGCCGTGGGAGACCCGGTAGTGATCACCGGCCCGGTGACCCAGATCCAGCAGATGGGCGCGTACATGACCAGCGACGGCACCATGATCAAGCCGGGCAACGGCAACATGATGTTCCCGGTGGACTACAGCGGCTACAAGGGCATGAGCCGCGGTTACAGCGGCCCGCTGCTGCCCGCCCACAACGGCCTGGACCTGCGCGGCTATGTGGGCACCCCCATCTATGCGGCGCAGAGCGGTGTGGTCACCTATGCGGGCCAGACGCGCGGCGGCTACGGCATCCACGTCATCCTCAACCACGGCGGCGGGGTGCAGACCCTTTACGGCCACTGCAGCGGCCTTGCGGTCAGCGTGGGGCAGGTGGTGGAGCAGGGGCAGCTGATCGCCTATGTGGGGTCTACCGGCTGGTCCACAGGCCCGCACTGCCACTTTGAGGTCATTGTAAACGGCGTTCGCCGCGACCCCATGAACTATCTGGGCTGACCGCGGCGGGGCCGCGCAAACCATGAAAGTTTTGTAAAATCCTTGCGGGAAAGCGCGAAACTGAGTATAATTGAAAACGGAAAACAGCACAGCGGCGGGCCCATGGTCTGTCGGCGCGGAGAAAAACCGCCCCGACGGATGCAGAAGGCCCGCGCTGTCGTTACCGGCCCGCAGGCGGGCCGGTGCGAGGGGAGGCGCAAAAAATGGCACAGGCAACAGCGGTGAGGCCGGGGACGCCCCCGCCGTTTAAAAGCCGCGCGTCGGTGCGCCTTTGGCGGCTCAAAGCGCTGCTGGGCCAGCTGTTCTACAAGGTCGGCACGGCGGCCGAGCTGGAGGGCGTCCGCTTCTGGCGCGCCCTGCAGGGCGCGGGCCGGCTGCTGGCGCGGCTGCTCTGGCGGCCGCTGCGCGGCCTGCTGCACGCCGCGGGGCGCGGGCTGAAAAGCTTTTGGGCCGATCTCACCGCCCCCTTTCACCGGGCCCACAGCGGCGTGTCGCATATCCGCGAGCTGATCGCGGACGAACAGCGCAACGGGGCGGGACACGCGGCCCGGCTGGCCCTGCGGTATCTGGGCAGCGGTGTGCGCCGCTATGCCTATCTGGGAAAAAATCTGCTGTACTATCTGCTGCCGCTGGGGGCCGGGGCCGTTTTTGTTTTCACCGTGGTCAGCGTGCTGGGCGTGCCCTATGTGCTGGCGGTGGAAAACGGCGGCCAGGTGGTGGGCTATGTGCAGCAGGAGTCCGTCTATGAAGAGGCGGCCCGCATGGTGCAGGACCAGATCATCTACACGGGCGACGAGCAGCGCTGGACGCTGAACCCCACCTTTACGATCTCCGCCGCGCGGGCGGAGGAGATCAGCGACACCCAGACGCTGGCGGACGCGATCCTGCGCAGCTCGGGCGAAGAGATCACCGAGGCGGTGGGCCTGTATGTGGACGGCCAGTTTTACGGCGCCTCGGCCGATGGGGCGCGGCTGGAAAACGCCATCGCGGCCATCAAAGCGCCCTATGAGGCGGAAAACCCGGGCGCACAGATCGAGTTTGTGAAAAACGTCGAGCTGCGCCAGGGCATTTATCTGGCCGAGAGCGTGCGGGATTACAGCGAGCTGCAGGCCCTTTTTGACGAGCCGGTGCAGGGCCAGCGCACCTACACGATCCAGGCGGGGGACACCCCGCTCGTCATCGCGGGCGCCAACGACATCACGCTGGACGAGCTTTACGCCCTGAACCCGGTGCTGGAAAACGGCAGCAATATGCCGGTGGGACAGGAGCTGATCATCGGAGAGTCGGTGTCCTTTTTGCAGGTCAAGGTGGTCAAGACACAGGTCGAGCAGGAGGAGATCCCGTTTCAGACGGTCAAGACCGACGACGGCTCGCTGGACCGCGGCAAGACCAAGACCACCCAGGAGGGGGTCAAGGGCCTGCAGGAGGTCACCTACCAGTACACCTATATCGACGGCCGCATGGTGGAAAAGGCCCAGATCGGCGACGCGGTGGTGCTGCAGGAGCCGGTGGAGGAACACATCTCGGTGGGCACCTATATCTCCCAGGCGGGCTACAGCGCCGTCCCAAGCGGCAGCGGCGGGATGATCTTCCCGGTCGGGCCGGGCTTTAAGTATATGAGCCGGGGCTTCACCGGCGCTTATGGGCATAACGGCCTGGACCTCTGCGCGGCCTATGGCACCCCCATTTATGCGGCGCAGAGCGGCGTGGTCACCTACGCCAGCGCCACCGCGGGCGGCTACGGCATCCACGTCATCATCGACCACGGCGGCGGGGTGCGCACTCTTTACGGCCACTGCAGCGGCCTTGCGGTCAGCGCGGGCCAGTCGGTCAGCCAGGGTCAGGTGATCGCCTACGTGGGCAGCACGGGCAATTCCACCGGCAACCACTGCCACTTTGAAGTCATCCTCAACGGCGCGCGGGTCAACGGTGCCCCCTATGTGGGCATCTGAGGCAAAAGCGCCGGCAGCATGCCCCAAAAAAGAAAGCCGCGTGCGCGCCGCCGGGCCGGGGCCCGCAGCGCAGACACGGCCATAGTAAAAAGGGCGCGGGCCTGGACAGGGACCCGCGCCCTCTTTTGGTGTGGGAGAGGGAAAACACCGGGGCGGCGGGAAACGCTGCGGCAGCGTGCCGCCGGGACCCCTGCAGGCCCTGTTCTGTGGCGCGCCGCCGGGGCCGGAAGAATTTTCTTCCGGCTGTTTTTCTGAGCTTTGTTTGGGGAACCCTGTTAAAGTGCGAAAAAGGCGTCCGGCACGGCGGATCGGCAACAAATATCCATGCGGGTTTTCTCATGAAATTGTTACTTTTCATCCCCGCGCAAAGGTGCTATAATAATACAGGCTTTACAGGGCTTTTAGATTTAGAGAGATTACCTGCCTGAAAAAAGGGGAGTTTAGAATATTGGAGAAGTTTGTGGTACGCGGCGGCGCGCCTCTGGTGGGCGAGGTCACCGTGAGCGGCGCCAAGAATGCGGCCGTTGCCATCCTGCCCGCCACTATCCTGGCGGGGGGCAAGTGTGTGATCGAGAACCTGCCCAACATCAGCGACGTGGCCACCTCGGTGGAGATCCTGCACGCCATGGGGGCGTCGATCCGCATGATCGACAGCGCCACGCTGGAGGTGGATACCTCCCGCATCGTGGTCACCGATGTGCCCGCGGAGATGAGCCGGCAGATGCGCGCGTCCTATTATTTTCTGGGGGCGCTGCTGGGCCGGTTCGGACGCGGCTGCGTCTCGATGCCCGGCGGCTGTGACCTGGGCACCCGCCCCATCGACCAGCACCTGAAAGCGTTCGGTTCGCTGGGGGCAAGCTATAATGTGGAATACGGCATGATCCGGGTCAGCTCCAGCAAGCTGGCGGCCGAGCACATCTTTTTTGACACCGTTTCGGTGGGGGCCACCATCAACGCCATGCTGGCGGCCGTGATGGCGGAGGGGATCACGGTCCTGGAAAACGTCGCCAAAGAGCCGCATATCGTGGACGTGGCAAACTTTTTGAACACCATGGGCGCCGACGTGCGCGGCGCGGGCACCGACGTGATCAAGATCCGCGGCGTGCGCGAGATGCACGGATGCACCTATTCCATCATCCCCGACCAGATCGAGGCGGGCAGCTATATGGCCGCCGCCACCATCACGCGGGGCAATGTGCTGATCCGCAACGTCATCCCCAAACATCTGGAGCCCATCACCGCCAAGCTGGAAAAGGCGGGCGCGACCATTGAGGAGTTCGACGACGCCGTGCGGGTGTGCTGTGTGGGCGATATCGAGCCGCTGAACATCAAGACGATGCCGCACCCCGGCTTCCCGACCGATATGCAGCCGCTGATGGCGGTGCTGCTCAGCGTGGCCAAGGGGACCTCCATCATCACCGAGGGCATCTGGGAGAACCGCTTCCGCTATGTGGATGAATTGATCCGCATGGGCGCGAATATCCAGGTGGATGGACGGGTCGCGGTCATCGAGGGGGTGCCGGAGCTGCAGCCCGCGCCGGTGCGCGCCACCGACCTGCGGGCGGGCGCGGCCCTTGTCGTGGCGGCGCTGGCGGCAAACGGGGTCTCCGAGATCGAAGAGATCAGCCACATCGAGCGCGGCTATGAGGACCTGGTGGGCAAGCTGCGCGGCCTGGGGGCGGACATCAAGCGCATCGACATCCCGGGGGAACGGCTGCGCCAGGCGCTGTGAGCGGCTTTGCCCCCCGCACAATGTGATAAGGATGCAAAAGGGGCTGTCCCGCGGGGGACGGCCCTTATTTATAAAAACCGCCCCGCTGCGGAAAAATCATTTTTTAGGAGTTTACATATCATGGCGACCTTCCTCTCCCTCTATTCCGGCTCCTCCGGCAACTGCGCGCTGGTGGGCGAAAACGGCCGGTACCTGTGCGTGGACATGGGGAAAAACTGTAAGACCACCATCAACGCCCTCTACTCGGCGGGCCTTTCGGTGGCGGATCTGGACGGCATCCTCATCACCCACGAGCACTCGGACCACGTCAGCGGCCTGCGGGTGTTCCTCAAGCACTATCCCGTGCCGGTCTACGGCAGCGAGGCGACGCTGGCATATCTGGCGGATCACGGGATGGTGCCGCCCACGGCGCAGCTGCAGGTGCTGGAGGGCTGCGGCCGGGTGGGAGAGTTTGAGGTGCGCTCGTTTCACACCAGCCACGACTCGGTGGATTGCTGCGGCTTTCGCGTCACAGCGCCCTCCGGCCGCACGGCGGCCCTGGCCACCGACCTGGGCGTCATCACGGATGAGGTGATGCAGGGGCTTGCGGGGGCGGATCTGGTGGTGCTGGAGGCAAACTATGACGCGGTGCGGCTGCGCACGGGCCCTTATCCCTATTATCTCAAGGCCCGCATCGCCTCCCCGCGGGGCCACCTGTGCAACGCGGATACCGGCGAGACGCTGACAAAGCTGCTGCAGTGCGGCTGCGAGCGGTTTGCCCTGTGCCATCTCAGCCAGGAGAACAACACGCCGGAGCTGGCCCTGGGCGCGGTGACCAGCGCGTTTCTGGCCGCCGGCGCCCTGCCGGGCCGGGATGGGCTGCTGCGGGTGCTCTCCCGCAGTTCGGTCACCCCGGCGATCAACTTTTAATGCGGGCCTTTGGGCAAAGGAGGACGGCGGCATGCAGACGGTGACTGTGATCGGCGTGGGCAGGCTGGGCCAGCCCTTTTTGCAGCAGGGCTGTGCGGAGTACGCAAAACGGCTCTCCGCTTTCTGCGATCTGAAGCTGGTGGAGCTGCCGGAGGAGATGATCCGCGAAAAAGCCGCGGGCGATGCGGAGATCCGCCGCGCGCTGCAGAAAGAGGGGGAGCGCATCCTGGCGGCAGTGCCCAAAAGCGCTTCGCTGGTGGCCCTGTGCATTGAGGGAAAACAGCTCAGCAGTGAGGAGCTGGCGGACTTTTTTCAGCAGAAAGCCCTCTCCGGGCGCGCGGATGTGGCGTTTGTCATCGGCTCTTCCCACGGCCTGTCCGACGAGGTCAAGGCGCGCGCCGCCCTGCGGCTGTCCATGAGCAGGATGACGTTCCCGCATCAGCTGGCGCGGCTGATGCTGCTGGAACAGATCTACCGGGCCGCGTCCATCAACGCGGGCACGCGGTATCACAAATAAGGCGGGAGGAGGCGGACGCCATGGCGGAGAGACGGCAGAGCAGAAGCCCGGTGGCAAACTATCTTCACAACCATTCCCTGTGTCTGGAGCTGCAGACCGCCCCCTGGGGGACAGGCCTGCAGCTGCCGGTGGACGGGGACGGGATGATCGTGGACCAGCGGCTGTTGGCGGGTTACAGGATGGGGGTCACGGACTCCGCGGCCTGCGGCTGCGGCTGGATCGCCTGTTATAACGCGCTGCGGCTGCTGGGCGGGCGGCAGCGCCCGGAGAGCGTGCTCAAAGAGCTGGAGCGCAGTTTGGTGCTGAGCGGCCGCATGGGCACCCGCACCGTGGCCCTGCCGGCGTTTTTTTTAAAGCGCGGCTGCCGCGTCGCGGTCAGCTTTACGCTGGCGGGGGCGGAAAAACAGGCCCCCGGGGCGGACGCGAACATCGTCTATTATCTGCGCGGCAAGCACCCCAGCGCCCATTTTGTGGCGTTCAGCGGCGGAGTGGGAAAGACCCCGCAGGGCGAGACGGTCTATCGGTTCTACAATTCCCTGACCGCGCGTCTGCTGCCCTGCCGGCGCCCGCAGGGCATAGAAAGCCCCTGGTACTGTGCGGGCGGACGCCGGGGAGACCGGCGCACGCTGGCGGCGCTGCTGGAGCCCGAGGCGCCGCTGCTGAAAGCGGTGTTCAGCATTTACCGCCCGAAGCAAAAGGCGAAAAGCGGCGGGGACTGACGCAGGCCCCCGTGGGACAGGGAGGGGCCCGCGGTCCGGGCGTACAGAGGGAGAGCGGATGGCGCAAAATTCTGCACAGACCGCCGGTGAGCGCCCGCAGGAATGCAGCTTTCCGCTGCGCTGTCGCCCCCTTGTGCCCTTGAGGAAAGAAGTTTCGGATTTCTGAAGAGATCCTGCCGGAGGATGGCCGCGCTGTGGGACTGCACGAAAAAAGAAAGGTCCTTATTTTTTATCGGGATGCAGGGCGGCCCTTTTTCTGAAAGGCCTGCGGGCCCCCTCGAAAAATTTTTCTGGAAAAAGCCGGTACGCAGCACTGTTTGTGCCCGTCCCGGGCCATCGCAGCCCGGGATGCGTGGCTTGCGGAGCGGGAACGGCGGTTTGTGAACTGCGCGCTCCGTCCTCTGCGGCCCGGTAAGGCGAAAAAACCACCGCCTGCTTTAAAAGCAGACGGTGGTTTTTTTGTTTTGGATGCGCTGCGGCTTTATGCCTCACTGCGCGGGACAGGGCGCGGCCGGACAACGCCCCGCGCTTTTGCCGCCGGTTGGTGGGGCGTTCTGTTTTGCGTTGCTTTCCGCCGCGCGGCCGCGGCGGCCTTTTTGTTTGGCTTGGGCTGTGCCGCCGCTCCCGCGCGCCACAGGGGCGGGCGGTCACCGGCTGTGCCAGTATTTCCGGTCCAGGTTGCGGTACTGGATCGCCTCGCTGACATGGGGCGCGTCGATCTGCTGTGCGCCGTCCAGATCGGCGATGGTGCGGCTGACCCGAAGCACCCGTCCGTAGGCGCGGGCGGACAGGCCCATGCGCTGGAAAGCCCGGGCCAGCAGCCGGTCGGCCGCGGGGGTGAGCGGGCAGTGGAGCCGCTGCAGAGCGGGGGTCAGCTGCGCGTTGCAGCTGATGCCGGCCCCCTCGTACCGCTCTTGCTGACGGCTGCGGGCGGCGGTCACCCGCGCCAAGATCTCGCTGCTGGTCTCGCCCTGCTCCTGTCCGGAAAGGGCGCCGTATTCCACCGGGGGGACCTCCACATGCAGGTCGATGCGGTCCAGCAGGGGGCCGGAGATGCGCTGCAGATAGCGGTCGATGGCGGAGGGCGTACAGGTGCACTGGCGGGTGGGGTGGCCGAAATAGCCGCAGGGGCAGGGGTTCATGGCCGCCACCAGCATAAAGCCGCAGGGAAAGGTGGCGCTGGCCGCCACCCGGCTGACGGTGACGCGGCCGTCCTCCATGGGCTGGCGCAGCAGTTCCAGGGCGTCGCGGCGGAATTCGGGCAGTTCGTCCAGAAACAGCACGCCGTTGTGGGCAAGGCTGATCTCACCGGGACGGGGCACGCTGCCGCCGCCGGCCAGCCCCATGGAGGAGACCGAATGATGCGGGCTGCGGAAAGGCCTGCGGGTCACAAGGCCGCTGCCCCTGGGCAGCTGGCCGGCCACCGAGTAGATCTCGGTCGTCTCGATGGCCTCCTCGCGGGTCATGGGCGGCAGAATAGAGGGCAGGCGCTGGGCCAGCATCGACTTGCCCGTGCCCGGCGGCCCGATGAGCAGCAGGTTATGGTGGCCCGCCGCGGCGATCTCCAGCGCGCGGCGCGCCTCCGGCTGTCCGCGTACGTCGGCAAAATCAGGCAGAGTGCCGCCGCAGGAAAGGGAAAACCCGGTGGGAGGCACCGGGAGCAGCGGCGCGCCGCCGCGCAGATGGTCCGCCAGTTCGCGCACGGTATGCAGGGCGTAGACCTGCAGCTCTTCCACCACCGCGGCCTCCGGCGCGTTGTCCGCGGGCACGAACAGCGCCCTGACGCCGTGGGCGCGGGCGGCCAGCGCCATGGGCAGCACCCCGTTGACGCTGCGCACCGTGCCGTCCAGCGCCAGCTCTCCCAGAAACGCGGCGTCCGGCGCGGGCGCCGGCAGCTGGCCCGACGCGGCCAGGATGGCCAGCAGCACCGGCAGGTCGTATACCGGCCCGGTCTTTTTGATGTCGGCAGGGGCAAGGTTCACCGTGATGCGGCTTACCGGGTAGGTGAAACCGTTGTTTTTCAGGGCGCTGCGCACCCGGTCCCGCGCCTCTTTGACCGCGTTGTCCGGCAGACCGACCAGTTCGAATGCGGGAAGCCCGCCGGACAGGTCCGCCTCTACCGTGACCGGAAACCCCTCCAGCGCCAGACCGCCCAGACTGGTGATTTTTGCGTACATGCGCAAAGCCCCCTCTCCGCGATCCCGCAGGATCGTCCTGTTTTCATGATACCTGCGCCCCGGCGGGATTGCAAGCGCTGTTTTGCCGCGCGCGGAGCGGCGGCGGGGACCGGGGCCCCTCTTTTTGAAAAAAATAGGCCTCTTCTGTTGTGCAAAATGAATTCTTAACACAACTGCAACTTTACTCTTTTTGAGGAAAGGATTATAATAGGGAACAAGTAAAAGAATGGTAAAGCCCCATCCGCGGTGCGGCGGCGCCTGTCGCGGCTGCCCGCAAAAAATTGAATCAGGCAGGTGCATGAAATGGTTATGGAAGAGTATGGCCGCTGGCTGAAGCACGCCACAGAGGACGAGGACCTGATCCCCGAGCTGCGCGCGATCGAGGGCAAACAGGACGAGATCGAGGACCGCTTTGCGGTCAGCCTGGAATTCGGCACGGCAGGCCTGCGCGGCGTCATCGGCGCGGGCACCAACCGCATGAACATCTACACCGTCCGTCAGGCCACCCACGGCCTGGCCGTCTACCTGAAAAAGCACAACAAGCATCCCAGGGTAGCCATCTCCTACGACAGCCGCAACAAGAGCCTGGAGTTTGCCCGGGCCGCGGCGGAGGTGCTGGCGGCAAACGGGGTCAAGGCCTATCTGTACAAGACCCTCATGCCCACCCCCATGCTGTCCTATGCGGTGCGCAAGCTGAAGTGCGACGCCGGCATCATGGTCACTGCCAGCCACAACCCGGCAAAGTACAACGGTTACAAGGCCTATGGGCCGGACGGCTGCCAGATGACCAGCGAAAGCGCCGACGCGGTCTACGCTGAGATCCAGAAGACCGATGTGTTCCGCGATGTGCGCCGCATCCCGTTCGATAAGGGCATGCAGGAGGGGATCATCGAATACATTTCCAGCGAGGTCATCGAGCGGTATTACGACCATGTCAAAGACCGCAGCGTGCGCCCCGGCGTCTGCCGCGGCTCCGGCCTGAAACTGGTGTACACCCCGCTCAACGGCACCGGCAACCTGCCCGTGCGCCGCATCCTGGCCGATATCGGCATCGAGGACGTCACTGTTGTGCCAGAGCAGGAGCTGCCGGACGGCAACTTTACCACCTGCCCTTACCCCAACCCGGAGATCAAGCAGGCCCTGCAGCTGGGGCTGGAACTGGCCAAAAAGACCGGCGCGGACCTGCTGCTGGCCACCGACCCCGACGCGGACCGGGTGGGCATCGCGGTGCGGGACGGCGGCGATTACCTGCTGCTCTCCGGCAACGAGGTGGGCGTGCTGCTGCTGGATTATATCTGCAAGGGCCGCACCGAGGCGGGCACGATGCCCCGGGACCCGGTCTATGTGCGCAGCATCGTGACCACCGCCCTGGCCGACGAGGTGGCCAAGACCTACGGCGTCACGCCGGTGCAGGTGCTCACCGGCTTCAAGTATATCGGCGAGACGATCCTGCGGCTGGAGCAGAAAGGCGAACAGAACCGCTTTATCTTCGGTTTCGAGGAGAGCTACGGCTATCTGGCAGGCAGCTATGTGCGGGACAAAGACGCGGTGGTCGCCAGCATGCTGATCTGCGAGATGGCGGCTTATTACACGGCGGGGGGCTCTTCGCTCAAGGCGGAGCTGGACCGCATTTACAAGACCTACGGCACCTATCTGCACAAGGTGGACTCTTTTGAGTTCGAGGGCCTGGCGGGCATGGACAAGATGAAGCAGCTGATGGCCGACCTGCGCGCAGGCGCCCCCACCCAGATCGCGGGGTACAGGGTCGTGCGGGTGGAGGATTATGCCCGCAGCACGTCCACCGACACCGCCACCGGCGAAGTGGCCCCCATCGACCTGCCCAAAGCGGATGTGCTGACCTATCATCTGGATTGCGGCGCCAGCGTCATCGTGCGCCCGTCCGGCACCGAGCCGAAGATCAAGACCTATTATTCGGCCAAGGGCGAGAGCCGCGAGGCGGCTGCGGCCCTGCAGCAGAAGCTGGCCGCGGCGGTCAACACCATGCTGGGTTTTTGAGCGCGAAAAAACAGTTGCTTTTTTGTGCGGGTTGTGGTAGACTACTATAGCAATCGTGTATTCCGGTGTCCAAGCCCCGGTGAGATCAGGTTGTGATGCTGCGTATGCCAAATCACATGCGCTAATAATCAGAACCAGAGTGAGGTGAACGAAGATGAAGGAAGGTATCCATCCCAAGTATGAGGACGCCGTCATCACCTGCGCCTGCGGCGAGGTGATCCATACCCGTTCCACAAAGAAAGAGCTCCGCGTGGACGTGTGCTCCAAATGCCATCCCTTTTACACCGGCAAGCAGAAGCTGGTAGATTCCGGCGGACGCGTCGACCGCTTTAAAAAGCGTTTCGGCATCGAGGACTAAGGCAAAAGTTAACAGAAAAAGAGACCTGAGAGGGCAGCGCTTTCTCAGGCCTTTTTGTGTTATAAAAAGGCCTGCCGCGCGCCTTTTTTACCTTTTGCGCCGGGAGGCCCCGAAAAAGCGCCTCCCCCGGCCCGCCGGCAGAGGGGACCAAAGGGGCGCGCCGGGCGCGCTGCGGGCGGCCGCGCCGGAAAAGATCGAAAGCGCGCGGAAACGGACTAGGATAGGGGTATGGAAAGCGTCCCAAAGCGGGGCGCGGAACAAGCGCGCCGCAGCCGGCTGCAGCGGGGAGCAGGGCGCGGGGAAAGCGCTTTGCCCGGCCCGGGAAAGCGCGTTGGCATTTGGGCAAAAGGGACGAAAAACAGCAGAGGAGGAGCAGAATTTGGAGAGCTATACCACCATCGAGGGGACGGCGGCCGCGACCATCGTGGAAAAAAAGAGCGAGTTTATCGCCTCCGCCTCCTTTGCCGACACCGAGGCGTCGGCGCTGCGCTTTTTAGAGGAGGTGCGCGCGGAGCACCGCACGGCCAACCACAATGTTTACGCCTATCTGCTGCGGGAGAACAGCCGCACCCGCTATTCCGACGACGGCGAACCGCAAAAAACGGCGGGCCTGCCCGTGCTGGAGGTGCTGCGGCACTCCGGCCTGACGGACCTGATCGTGGTGGTCACCCGCTATTTCGGCGGCACGCTGCTGGGCACCGGGGGGCTGGTGCGGGCGTATACCTCTGCGGCGCAGGCGGCGCTGGAACAGGCGCGCCGGGTGACGGTGCGCCCCTGCGTCGATCTTTCGGCGGTGCTGCCCTATGCGCTTTACGAGCAGGGGGCGCGGCTTGCCGCCGCCGCGGGCGCAAAGGTGCGGGACACCCGCTTTACCGACGAGGTGACGCTGGAGCTGACCCTGCTGGAGGGCGCCGAAACACCGCTGCTGGAACAGCTCTCCGAGCTCTGCCGCGGCAAGCTGCGCGCCCAGGTGGGCAAGCCCTATTATGCGCCGTTTTGAGGGCCGCCCGCGCGGGCCAAAGACAGTACAAGCGCAAAAACGCCGGGTCTTTTGAGGGCGGCCGGCGGATATTCTGTGAAAACCGCATCCCTGCCCGCGCCGTATGCTGCAAGGGGGAGACGGCCGCGCCTCCGCCAGAGAGCCGGGAAAAACGCTGTGCCGCAGCGGCGGTTTCCATGCCGGCAGGACCCGGCTTTTGCGGGGCTTTGACCACGCTGCCCCTTTTTTGCAGCGTGAAGAAAATTTTTCTGGAAATTTCTGTGAAAGAAAAGGGTTTTAGGCAAAAAAGTCGTATAGTATATATGGAAGTTATTTTTGCTCGCCCGTACGCGTTGGGTTTGGACGGGGCGCAGCGGAGGTGATCCTTAGGTGACGGTACGGGAACGCACGGAAGAGATCGAGCGGCAGACCCTCTCGGCTTATGCCTGCCTGTCTCAGGACAGCCGCGGCAGGGAACGGCCGGAAGAGCCCTGCCCGCTGCGGCCCTGCTTTCAGCGCGACAGGGACCGCATCATCCACTGCAAAAGCTTCCGGCGGCTCAAGCAAAAGACGCAGGTCTTTCTCGCGCCGGAGGGGGACCACTACCGCACCCGCCTGACCCATACGCTGGAGGTGGCGCAGATCGCCCGCACCATCGCCCGCAGCCTGCGGCTCAATGAGGATCTGACCGAGGCCATCGCGCTGGGGCACGATCTGGGCCATACGCCGTTCGGCCACGCGGGGGAGCGGGCGCTGAACGGCCTGTGCCCGCAGGGCTTCGCCCACTATCTGCAGAGCGTGCGGGTGGTGCAGATGCTGGAAAAATATCCCGAGGGGCTCAACCTCTCCAAAGAAGTGCTCAACGGCATTGCCTGCCACACGCGCGGGCCCGAGGCGTTCACGCTGGAGGGGCAGGTGGTCAAATATGCGGACCACATCGCCTATATCAACCACGACATCGAAGATGCCGTCACGGCCGGGGTGCTGCACCAGCAGGACCTGCCGCGCGAGGCGGTGCGGGTGCTGGGGGCGACCAAAAGCCGCCGCATCACCACCCTGATCTCCTCCCTGGTGGAAAACAGCGCCGACGGCGCGCTGCGCATGGCCCCGCAGGTCTACGAGCAGTACGAGGCGCTGCACAGCTTTATGTACGCCACGGTGTATGTGGACAAACGGGCCAAAAAAGAGGAAAAAAAGGTCGACAAGCTGATCGAAGAGCTTTACGGCTACTTCAAGGCGCATCCCAACCGCATGCCGGGCCAGTTCCAGCAGATCTTTGCGGAAGAGGGGGCCGACCGGGCCGTTACCGACTATATCTCCGGCATGAGCGACGAATTTGCCATCCGCACGTTTGAGGATCTGTTCGTGCCCAGGGGCTGGTCGCTGCAGTATTGAGAGAAACAGGATAAAAAACGCCTGCCGGGCCGACGGGGCCCGCGGGCGGGAGAGGAGGCGGGGACATGGCGATCTCACCGGATTATCTGCAGGAACTTTCCCAGCGCACCGATATCGCGGAACTGGTGGGCGGCTATGTCCAGCTTCGCCGCAGGGGGCGCACCTATACCGGGCTTTGCCCGTTCCACAGCGAAAAGACCCCCTCCTTTGTGGTTTACCCTGAGACGGCCAGCTTTTACTGTTTCGGCTGCGGGGCAGGGGGGGACGCCATCACCTTTGTCAAGCGGATCAACAACCTGGACTACATAGAGGCGGTGAAGTTTCTGGCTGCCCGGGCCGGGATGCCGCTGCCTGACGACCGGGACGACACGGGCAAAATAAAACGCCGTATCCTGGCAATGAATAAGGATACCGCCCGCTTTTACTTTGAACAGCTGAACACCGACGAGGGGCGTGCGGCGCGGGGGTATCTGCGCGGCCGCGCCCTGTCCGACGGCACCATCAGACGGTTCGGGCTGGGGTATTCGCCCGAGGGCTATCACGCCACCAGCGACCATCTGCGCAAAAAGGGCTATACCGAAGAGGAGATGCTCGCCGGCGGCATCATCAAGCGCGGCCAGCGCGGGGGCACCTATGATTTTTTTCACGGCCGGGTGATGTTTCCCATCATCGACCTGCGCGGCAACGTCATCGCCTTTGGCGGCCGCCGCATGGGGGACGAGGGCGGCCCCAAATACCTCAACAGCGGCGACACGCCGGTATTCAAAAAAAGCCGCAACATGTTCGCCCTCAATATCGCAAAGCGCTCTCAAAGCAAGCGCTATATTCTCTGCGAGGGATATATGGACGCCATCGCCCTGCATCAGGCGGGCTTCGATACCGCGGTGGCCCCGCTGGGCACCGCGTTCACGCCGGAACAGGCAAAGCTGCTGTCCACCTACGCCGACGAGCTGGTGCTGAGCTACGACAGCGACGAGGCCGGGCAAAAAGCCACCCGCCGGGCCATCGGCATCCTGGCCAACGAGCCGGTCAAGGTCTCTATCCTGACCGTGCAGGGGGCAAAGGACCCGGACGAGTTCATCAAAAAGTATGGGGCCGAGCGGTTTCAGATGCTGCTGGACGGCTGCAACAACGCCATCGAGTACGAGCTGGCCCGCGCCCGGGCAAACTATGATCTTGCAAAGCCGGACGGCCGGGTGGGCTATCTGCGGGACGCCATCGAGATCCTTTCGGGCAGGGTGACCCCCACCGAGCGGGACGTCTATGCGGGCCGCCTTGCCGAGGAGACCGATGTGGAGAAAAAGACGGTGCTCACCCAGTTGGAGGCGCGCCTGCGGGCCAAGAGCCGCAAAGCCGCCAAAGAGCGGGAGAAAGCGCTGCTGGGCGAGGGGGCGGCCGCCCAGATCAAGGTGCCCTATACCCAGGGAGGGCAAAAGGCGCTGGGGGTGGCCTTTGCCGAGCAGCAGCTGATGGCTGCGGCCATCAAGGACCCCGAATACCTCAAGACCATCGCCGCGCGGCTGTCGCCCGGGCAGTTCATCACCCCGGAAATGGCCGAGGTCTTTCAGCTCCTGCTGCAAAAACAGCAGCGGGGCGAATATGTCGATTTTACCCAGCTCTCCGGCGAGCTGCCGGAGGCGACGGTGTCCCTGCTCTCCCGCGTGCTGGCGCAGAACTACGACGTGGGCTTTACCGCGCGGGACGTGACGCTGTATATGGAGCGCATTGAAGAGAGCGTGCCCAAGTCCGCGGCGGCGGCGGGGATGAGCCCGCAGGAGCTGGAGGGATATCTGGAACGGCTCAAGCAGAAGCGCAAGTGAAACTGTTTTTACAAGACGACCCGGCGCGCCGGGGGAAGATAAATAAAGGGGAATGCACACTATGGCTGACAAAAAGACCGTGATCCGGGAACTGATCGAGACAGGCAAAAAGAACGGCAAGCTGACGACCAAGGAGATCAGCGACGCGATGGAGGAGATCGGCTTTGACGTCGATCAGGTGGACAAGCTGTACGAGACGCTGGACGCCCACAACATCGAGGTCGTGGACGAGCCTGACCCGGAGATCGAGGAGTTCAAGCTGACGGAGGAGAACACCGACGAGTTTGAGGGCGCCCTCGCCGCCGAGGGCGTGGCCATCGACGACCCGGTCAAGGTATACTTAAAAGAGATCGGCCGGGTGCCCCTGCTCACCCCCGAGGAGGAGATCGAACTGGCCGAGCGCATCCTGCAGGGCGACGAGCGGGCCAAGCAGCGGCTGGCGGAGGCCAACTTGCGTCTGGTGGTCTCGATCGCAAAGCGGTATGTGGGCCGCGGCATGCAGTTTCTTGATCTGATCCAGGAGGGCAATCTGGGCCTGATCAAGGCGGTGGAAAAGTTCGACCACACCAAGGGGTTCAAGTTTTCCACCTATGCCACCTGGTGGATCCGGCAGGCCATCACCCGCGCCATCGCCGACCAGGCCCGCACCATCCGCATCCCGGTGCATATGGTGGAGACCATCAACAAGGTGAAAAAGGTCTCCAGCCAGCTGCTGCACCGCAATGGGCATGAGCCCACGCCGGAGGAGATCAGCGCCGAGCTGGATATGCCGGTGGACAAGGTGCGCGAGATCATGCGGGTCGCGCAGGAGCCGGTCAGCCTGGAGACCCCCATCGGCGAGGAGGAGGACAGCCATCTGGGCGATTTCATCCCCGACGAGGACGCGCCGGTGCCGGCCGAGGCCGCCAGCCACACCCTGCTCAAAGAGCAGCTCTCCGGCGTGCTGAAGACCCTGACCCCGCGGGAGGAAAAGGTGCTGCGCCTGCGCTTTGGCCTGGAGGACGGCCGCCCCCGCACGCTGGAAGAGGTGGGCAAAGAGTTCAACGTCACCCGCGAGCGCATCCGTCAGATCGAGGCAAAGGCGCTGCGCAAGCTGCGCCACCCCAGCCGCTCGAAAAAGCTGCGGGATTTTCTGGACTGAGGTCCCAGGGGATGGGCCTCCAGCGCGGCATAAGACAGAAAGATACCGGCGGCAAAAGGGACCGGCCGCCCTCCGGCAGGAGGAGGGCGGCCGGTCCCTGCGCATCTCCGTGTGGGGCGGCCGGCAGGGAAGAGGAGTCAAAAAAATGAAAAAGCGTTCTATCGTGTGGATGATGACCTTGTATTCGCTGTTTTTTATGGTGTCGAATTTTGTCCACCCCATCACGCCCGCATTCTTGCAGAGCATCCGCTGCCCCGATTATATGTTCGGTCTGGCCTTTGCCGCCATGGCGCTGTGCAACTTTCTGGCCAGCCCGTTCTGGGGCAGGGTCGGCGATAAGGTGGGCTACGGCAAAAGCATGGCGCTGGGCATGTTCGGGTATTGCGTGGGGCAGGCCCTTTTTTCCATGGCAACGACGTCGTGGATGATCCTGGCAGCCCGCTGTGTGGGAGGCTTTTTTGCCTGCTCCACCATGGTCAACTCGATGGCCTACATCACGGCGTATACGGAGGATCAGGAAAAAAGGGGAAAGTATCTGTCCGTTTATGCGGCCCTGGGCTCCCTCACGACGGCAGCCGGCTTTTTGATCGGCGGGCTGATCGGCGACAGAGATATGCAGCTGGTCTTTGTGGTGCAGGTGATTTTGGCGGCGGCGGCGGGCCTTGTCACCCTTTTTACGCTGGGGGAAGCGGTCCCCCCTGCACACGGGGCAAAACTGCAGCTGCAGGAGATCAACCCCGTTTCCAGCCTGTGCGCCTCGGCAAAAAGGGCCACCGGCCCCATGGCGACCTTTTTGCTGATCGTTTTTCTCAGCAATACCGCCACGTTTGCCCATGACCAGTCCTTCAACTATTACCTGCGCATGCAGCTGGATTTCCCCACCTCTTACAACGGCGTGTTCAAAGCGGCGGTGGGGCTGGTCGGCCTGGCCGCCAATATGACCATCAATATGTGGATCGTGAAAAAGACTGATATCCGCAAGGCGATCTCGGCGGTGCTGGCGCTCTGTTCGCTGTCCCTCACGGCAATGGTGATGGCTGCGGGGGTGCCCATGTTCCTTGCGGCGGCGATGCTCTATTACACCTTCAGCGCAGTGTTTCTGCCCATTTTGCAGGTGCTGATGGTCAAAAACGACAACGGCAGCTCTAAGGGGGAGATGGCGGGCCTCTTCAACGCCGCCCGCTCGCTGGGGATGATGGTAGGCCCCCTGCTTTCCGGCTTTGCCTATGGGCTGCTCCCCGAGCTGCCCTTTATCGGCGCTGCCGCCGCCTTTGCTATCAGCGTTCTGCTGTGCATGGCAAACCGCCGGCAGTACGAGCGGCAAGGGGAACCGCGCTGACCTTTTTGTCGCTTGTCAGCCGGCCGCGGACAGAAGATCTTTGGCGCCCCGGGGACATATTTGGCGGTTCACCGGTCACACTAAACACCGGTGATGAAAGTGAAACAAAAGATCGGGATCTTTCTGTTCGGCGCGGTGGGGTACGGAAGCATCGAGATCATCTGCCGCGGATACACCCATTGGAGCATGGCCCTTGCCGGGGGCACCTGCCTGCTGCTGATGTTCGGCATCAGCAGGCGGCTGGGGCGGCACAGCGTCTTTTTGCAGGCGCTGACGGCGGCCGGGGCAGTGACCGCCATCGAACTGGCCGTGGGGCTGGTGGTGAACGTCTGGCTGGGCTGGGCGGTGTGGGATTATGCGGATCGCCCCCTCAACCTGCTGGGGCAGATCTGCCCGCTGTACAGCTTTTTCTGGTTTTTGCTGGCCCTGCCGGTCATGCTGTTTTTTCGCGAGGGCAGGCCGCGCGCCCGCCGGCGCAGGGCAGAGGGATGACAAGGACCGGAGCGCTGTAAGGACGGGTCGCCGTCCGGCGGGCGGAGGCCTATGGCCTGCGGCCTGCGGCTGAAAAACAACGGCTGCGCGGCAGACGCCGCTTTGGGCCGGGCAGACACGGGGCGCGGCGCTTTGCGGCGCTGCCACAGAGGAGGGGGCGTTTTTGCCCCCTCCTCTTGACTTTTGCCGGGCCGGTGTTATACTTAATATACACAAAATTAGTATACTTTAAGGGGGCGGCGCCGATGCATCTCACACAGGAGACGGATTATGCCATGCGCATCGTTTTTTGCCTGGCAAAAAATGACCGACGCATGGATGCGGCCAGCATCAGTGAGGCGATGTGCGTCACGCTGCGCTTTTCGCTCAAAATTCTGGGCAAGCTGGCAGGCGCCGGTCTGGTAAACAGCTATAAGGGCATTAAAGGCGGCTATGAGCTGGCGCGGCCCGCCAGCCAGATCACCCTCAAACAGGTGGTCGACGCAGTGGAGGGGAAAGCCTATGCCATCAGCCGCTGTCTTGACCCGGAGAACGGGTGCAACCGCGGTGTGTCGGGCTGCTGCAGCTTTCAAAAGGTGTGGCAGGAGGTGACCCGGGAGGTGAACGCTCGGCTCTCAGCGGTGACCTTTGCCGATATGGTGGCGGATGACGCCGAGAGGGAGGCCTCAGGGCAGCAGGTATAAAACCAATAAAAAACGGACGGGGCTCTCCCCGTCCGTTTTTATTGGCCAGTTTTTCGCCTTTGCCCGTCTGCGCGTTCCCCCGGCCCCGGGCCTTGAACAAGCTGCTTTTCTCAGAATGCATCCGCGTGGAGCGGGATGGCTTTGACGGGGGAGGCCGCGCGAAAAGGAAAAAAGCAGTCTGCGAACCTTGGCGTTCAGCCGTGGCCCTGCGTCCAGCGTTCCCATGCCTCGCGGACAGCAGTCTCAAACGCGGGGAGGTCCTCAAGAAAATCCAACGGCTCTCCCGCGTCTATGGTCTCCAGCGGTTCCCCGCCCGGCAGGAGCGCACACCGCAGCGCCTCGTATTCAGCCGCGGAAACCGTCTCGCTGCTCTGCGGGGTCCTGTAATAGACTGGAGATCTCCCCTCTGTTTCAGAGTAGTTCAGCTCCGCCAGAACAAGGCGGCCGTCTGAAAGGCTCAAAAAGCTTTCGATATGATAATGTGTGGGATCAGCCGCTCCAACAGGCAGTTCCCCCTGTGTATAGAGTACACGCTGCCCGCCCTCTTCCCAGAGGGAAAATTCCAGCTGCGAACCCAGCGGCGCTACGGCAAGATAAGCGCTGCCCAGTTCTTTCGGCGTCTCGCCGCTGACGTTATAAGCCAGCAGCCCGGTTTGCTTGCCGCCGCCGGTGCTGTAGGTGAGAAAGAGCTCAGGCGTGCCGTCGCCGTCCAGATCCGCAAAAAAAACAGTTCCCTCCGGCAGGGCCATCGCATCCGCGGCGCCCTCCACGGCAGGCCACTGCCGCTGGAAAAAAGAGGCGAAAACGGAGGGCAGCGCTTCCTGTGGCAGGGCGGAGGAGCTGTCGGCGCGGAAAGCCGCAGAGGAGGAAGAAGACGCAGGCACTTTTTCCGGGGAGGAAGAGGCGCCGGTCCCACAGGATGTCAGGGCGATGAGAACGGCGAAAAGAAAGACCGACAGCTTTGCTTTTGTTTTCATTTTTTATTCTCCTGTTGTAATAAATTTGCGGTGAAAGGCACGGCAGCAGGCGGTGCCTTTTATCGTCTCATCACCGGACCGGATAGAAAAAAGGCTGCGGGGAGGAATTGGCCTCAAAAACTTTAACCTATTATTTATTGAAAGGAGAACGCGGCTCTTTTTCTATTGTCATTCTATCACCGGCTCTGTGGAAAGCCAATAGCCGCAGGGCGAAGAAGAAACTTCTGCGCTTTCCGGCGTCGGGGGAGGGAAGATACAGCGGTTTGCCTTGACAAATTCTGCTTCAGGGCAAAATGGCGAAAAAATGATTCAAAATTCGTCAAATGAAATAATGGTTGACATCTTGACAGCGATGAACTATAATAAACAACTGTATCAAAATGGCTTCGTTTGCACTTATTGACGAAATTTTATATTATTTTTTGTGCAAAACGCACAATGTCAATTCGGGCCGACGGACCGCTGCATTTCCCTTTTTGGTGCTGGATTACAGATGAACAGGAGTGGTCGCAACTTATGGTGAAGGTCAAGCCGGTACAGCTTGGAAAAACCGAACGAATGACTTTTTCCCAGATCGACGAAGTCGTCGGGATGCCCAACCTCATCGAGGTGCAGAAAAATTCTTATCAGTGGTTTTTGGACAAAGGCCTGAAAGAGGTCTTTCGGGACATCTCCACGATCGAGGACTACACGGGCAATCTCGTGCTGGAGTTCATCGATTACCGTCTCGACGAAGAGCCCAAGTACACGGTCAAAGAGTGCAAGGAGCGGGACGTCACCTACGCGGCCCCCATGCGGGTGCGCGCCCGGCTGCTGAACAAGGAGACCGGCGAGGTGAAAGAGCAGGAGATCTTCATGGGCGATTTTCCGCTCATGACCGATTCCGGCACTTTCATCATCAACGGCGCCGAGCGGGTCATCGTCTCCCAGCTGGTGCGCTCTCCGGGCGTGTACTTTGGCTTCAGCTACGACAAGACCGGCAAGAAGCTGTACACCGCCACGCTGAACCCCAACCGCGGCGCCTGGCTGGAGTATGAGACCGACTCCAACGACATCTTCTATGTGCATATCGACAAAAACCGCAAGATCCCGGTGACCACTTTCCTGCGGGCGCTGGGCCTTGGCACCGACGCGCAGATCCGCGAGTTCTTCGGCGATGACGAGCGCATCGAGGCCACCCTGACCAAGGATGTGGCGAAAAACGAGGAAGAGGGCCTGCTGGAGACCTACCGCAAGCTGCGCCCCGGCGAGCCCCCGACGGTGGAGAGCGCCCAGAGCCATCTGAACAGCCTGTTCTTTGACGACCGCCGCTACGACCTGTCCCGGTTCGGCCGCTACAAGATCAACAAAAAGCTGGCCATCGGCCCGCGGGTGCGGGGCTTTGCCCCCATGCGCGACGTCATCGCGCCTCTCACCGGTGAGCTGCTGGCCGCCAAGGGCGAGGTGATCCGCGCCGATGTCGCCGAGGCCATTGAGCGCTCCGGCGTTTCGGTCGTCTATCTGGACATCGAGGGCCGCGAGGTCAAAGTGGTCTCCAACGGCATGGTCGCCGCGAATGATTTTCTCAGCTTTGACGCCGCCGAGTACGGCATCGACGAGAAGGTCAGCTTCGGCGAGCTGCAGAAGATCCTTGAGGTGGAGGACGTCGCGGAGCAGCAGGCCATGCTGGACAAAAACCGCGACCTGCTGATCCCGCGCCATGTCACGGTGGACGATATCCTGGCCTCCATCAATTACCTCAACGGCCTGGGCAGCGGCGTGGGCGACGTGGACGACATCGACCATTTGGGCAACCGCCGCATCCGCAGCGTGGGCGAGCTGCTGCAGAACGCGTTCCGCACCGGTTTTGCCCGCATGGAGCGGGTCATCCGCGAGCGCATGACCCTGCAGGCGCAGGACATGGAGGTCATCACCCCCCAGGCGCTGATCAATATCCGGCCGGTAGTGGCGGCCATCAAGGAGTTTTTCGGCTCTTCGCCGCTGTCCCAGTTCATGGACCAGACCAACCCGCTGGCGGAACTGACCCACAAGCGCCGCCTGTCTGCCCTGGGCCCCGGCGGTCTCTCCCGCGACCGCGCCGGTTTCGAGGTGCGCGACGTACACTACACCCACTATGGCCGCATGTGCCCCATCGAGACCCCTGAGGGCCCGAACATCGGCCTGATCTCCTATCTTGCCACCTTTGCCAAGATCAATGAGTACGGCTTTGTCGAGGCGCCTTACCGCCGCATCGACAAGGAAAATCACCGCGTCACCGACGAGGTGGTTTATATGACCGCCGACGT
The DNA here is from genome assembly GCF_014287275.1 of Anaerofilum hominis. Taxonomy (GTDB): domain Bacteria; phylum Bacillota; class Clostridia; order Oscillospirales; family Ruminococcaceae; genus Pygmaiobacter; species Pygmaiobacter hominis. Next base: position 482,665 of record NZ_JACONZ010000001.1, on the reverse strand, counting down.
GGAGGACAATTACACGGTCGCACAGGCCAACGAGCCGCTGGACGAAAACGGCTGGTTCGTCAACGAGCGCGTCAACGCCCGCTGCCGCGACGAGATCCTGTCGGTGGAGCGCGAGCGCGCCGACTTTATGGACGTCTCGCCGAAGATGGTCGTCTCGGTGGCGACCTCGATGATCCCGTTCCTTGAGAACGACGACGCCAACCGCGCGCTGATGGGCTCCAACATGCAGCGGCAGGCGGTGCCCCTGCTGGTCACCGAACAGCCCATCGTGGCCACCGGCATGGAGTACAAAGCGGCCTGCGACTCCGGCGTTTGCGTGCTGGCGAAACACGACGGCGTGGTGGAGCACGTGGACGCGGACAAGGTCGTGCTGCGCACCGGCAAGAACACCACCGAAGAGTACGACGTCATCAAGTTCATGCGCTCCAACCAGGGCACCTGCGTCAACCAGCGGCCCATCGTCGAAAAGGGCGAGCAGGTCAAGGCCGGCCAGGTGCTGGCCGACGGCCCCGCCACCAAAAACGGCGAGGTCAGCCTGGGCAAAAACGCCCTGATCGGCTTTATGACCTGGGAGGGCTACAACTACGAGGACGCGGTCCTCATCAATGAAAAACTGGTCCGCGAGGACGTCTACACCTCCATCCACATCGAGGAGTATGAACTGGAAGCCCGCGAGACCAAGCTGGGACCCGAGGAGATCACCCGCGATATCCCCAACGTGGGCGACGACGCCCTGAAAGATCTGGACGAGCGCGGCATCATCCGCGTGGGCGCGGAGGTCAACGCCGGCGATATCCTGGTGGGCAAGGTGACCCCCAAGGGCGAGACCGAGCTGACCGCCGAGGAGCGGCTGCTGCGCGCCATCTTTGGTGAAAAGGCGCGCGAGGTGCGCGACACCTCGCTGCGGGTGCCCCACGGCGAGTACGGCATCATTGTGGACGTGAAGGTCTTTACGCCCGACAACTGCGACGAGCTGAACCCCGGCGTGCGTGAAGTCGTGCGCTGCTATATCGCCCAAAAGCGCAAGCTCAGCGTGGGCGACAAGATGGCCGGCCGCCACGGCAACAAGGGCGTCGTGTCCCGCATCCTGCCGCAGGAGGATATGCCTTTCCTGCCCGACGGCACCCCGCTGGACATCTGCCTGAACCCGCTGGGCGTTCCCTCCCGTATGAACATCGGCCAGGTGCTGGAGGTTCATCTGGGCATGGCCGCCAAGGCCCTGGGCTGGAAGGTCGCCACCCCCGTCTTTGACGGCGCGCACGAGCAGGATATCCGCGAGATGTTCAAGCAGGCGGGCCTGCGCGAGGACGGCAAGACCTATGTCTATGACGGCCGCACCGGCGAGCGGTTCGACAACCCCGTCACCGTGGGCTATATGTACTTCCTCAAGCTGCACCACCTGGTCGACGACAAGATCCACGCCCGCTCCACCGGCCCGTACAGCCTGGTCACCCAGCAGCCTCTGGGCGGCAAGGCGCAGTTCGGCGGCCAGCGCTTCGGCGAGATGGAGGTCTGGGCGCTGGAGGCCTACGGGGCGGCTTATACCCTGCAGGAGATCCTGACCGTCAAGTCCGACGACGTGGTGGGCCGTGTCAAGACCTACGAGGCCATCGTCAAGGGCGAAAACGTGCCGCGTCCGGGCATCCCCGAGTCGTTCCGCGTGCTCATCAAAGAGCTGCAGTCCCTGGGCCTGGATGTGCGCGTGCTGGATGAAGAGAAAAACGAGATCGATCTGAAACAGAACTTCGACGATGACGACGTCGGGTTCGATTCCTCCTCGCTGCCGCTGGGCGACGACGTGCTGGTCGAGAGCGAGCTGGATAATTACACCATTGGCGACGTCGAAGAGGGCGATGCTCCCGTTGCGGAGGAAGAGGAGGACTCGGAAGATCTGATCGAGACCGACGACCTCTTCTCGGATCTGGAGACTGAGCCGGAAGGCGACGAATCGAACGAATAACGAAGTGAGGCCGGCCTGCGGGCCTCGTGTCCCGCCCCGGCCGTCCGGCAATTTGTAGAGTAAAGGAAGGATTCGCTCAATGGAGTTTAACGTCTTTGATTCGATCAAAATCGGTCTTGCCTCCCCCGACCAGATCCGCGCATGGAGCTACGGCGAGGTGAAAAAGCCCGAAACGATCAACTACCGCACCCTCAAGCCGGAGCGCGACGGCCTGTTCTGCGAGCGCATCTTTGGACCGACCAAGGACTGGGAGTGCCACTGCGGCAAGTATAAACGCATCCGCTACAAGGGCAAGATCTGCGACCGCTGCGGCGTCGAGGTCACCCGCTCAAAGGTCCGCCGCGAGCGGATGGGCCACATCGAGCTGGCCGCGCCGGTCAGCCATATCTGGTATTTCAAGGGCATCCCCTCCCGCATCGGCCTGATGCTGGATCTCTCGCCCCGCCTGCTGGAAAAAGTGCTGTACTTTGCCAGCTATATCGTCACCGACCCGGGCTACACCCCGCTGGAGGAGAAGCAGCTGCTCAGCGAAAAAGAGTACCGCGACATGCGGGACCGCTATGAGGATGAGTTCAAGGCGTCCATGGGCGCCGAAGCCGTCAAGGAGCTGCTGAGCCGCATCGATCTGGATAAGCTGTCGGAGGAGCTGCACGCCGATCTGGAGGACGCGTCCGGCCAGAAACGGGTGCGCATCCTCAAGCGCCTTGAGGTCGTGGAGGCGTTCCGCCTCTCCGGCAACCGGCCCGAGTGGATGATCATGGACGTGGTGCCGGTCATCCCGCCCGACATCCGCCCCATGGTGCAGCTGGACGGCGGCCGCTTTGCCACCAGCGACCTGAACGATCTGTACCGCCGGGTCATCAACCGCAACAACCGCCTCAAGCGCCTGCTGGAGCTGGGCGCGCCCGATATCATCGTGCGCAATGAAAAGCGCATGCTGCAGGAGGCGGTGGACGCCCTGATCGACAACGGCCGCCGCGGCCGCCCGGTCACCGGGCCCAATAACCGCTCGCTCAAAAGCCTGTCCGACATGCTCAAAGGCAAGCAGGGCCGCTTCCGTCAGAACCTGCTGGGCAAGCGCGTGGACTACTCCGGCCGTTCGGTCATCGTCGTCGGCCCGGAGCTGAAGATGTATCAGTGCGGTCTGCCCAAAGAGATGGCGCTGGAGCTGTTCAAACCGTTCGTCATGAAAGATCTGGTGGAAAACGGCGTCGCCAACAACATCAAATCCGCCCGCAAAATGGTGGAGCGGGTCCATCCGCAGGTGTGGGATTCCCTCGAGACGGTCATCAAAGGCCATCCCGTGCTGCTGAACCGCGCGCCCACTCTGCACCGTCTGGGCATCCAGGCATTTGAGCCGGTGCTCGTCGAAGGGCGCGCTATCAAGCTGCACCCGCTGGTCTGCACCGCGTTCAACGCCGACTTTGACGGCGACCAGATGGCGGTCCATCTGCCGCTGTCCGCGGAGGCGCAGAAAGAGGCCAAGACCCTGATGCTCGCCTCCCACAATCTGCTCAAGCCCTCCGACGGCAAGCCGGTGGCGGTGCCCACCCAGGACATGGTACTGGGCAGCTATTACCTGACCATGGTCAACGACGGGGACAAGGGCGAGGGCAAAGTGTTCCGCGATGAGGCCGAGGCCATGATGGCCTATCAGGAGGGCGTCATCACCCTGCAGGCCCGCATCAAGGTGCGCCGCGAGGTGGAAATCGACGGCGAAATGCGCACCAAGATCATCGACACCACCATCGGCCGCATCATCTTCAACAACCCCATCCCGCAGGACCTGGGCTATGTGGACCGCAGCGATCCGGAGAACCTCTTCAAGCTGGAGGTCGATTTCCTGGTGACCAAAAAGACACTGGGCCAGATCATCGACCGCTGCATCCACATCCACGGCACCGAGCGCACTTCAGTGATGCTGGACGCCATCAAGGCGCAGGGCTACAAGTACTCCACCAAGGGCGCCATCACGGTCTCGGTCTCCGACGCTGTCATCCCGCCCAAAAAAGCGGAGCTGCTGGCCGCCGCCGAGGAGCGGATCAACAAAATCCACAAGCAGTACAACAAAGGCCTGATCTCCGACGACGAGCGCTACAACAGCATCATCAACATCTGGAACAAGACGACCGACGACGTGTCGGCGGCCGTCACCGAGAACCTGTCCGACCGCAACCCCATCTTCATGATGGCGGATTCCGGCGCCCGCGGCTCGATGAACCAGATCCGTCAGCTGGCGGGCATGCGCGGCCTGATCGCCAACACCGCCGGCAAGACCATTGAGATCCCCATCAAGGCCAACTACCGCGAAGGCCTGAACATTTTGGAGTACTTTATCTCCAGCCGCGGCGCGCGCAAAGGCCTTGCCGACACCGCTCTGCGCACCGCCGACTCGGGCTATCTGACCCGCCGTCTGGTGGACGTCTCGCAGGACGTCATCGTCCGCGAGGAGGACTGCGGCACCACCGAGGGCATCTGGGTGGAGGATATCCGGGTGGGCAACGAGCTGTATGAGCCGCTGGAAGAGCGGCTGCTGGGCCGTTACCCGGTCAACGACATCCTTGATCCCGAGACCGGCGCGCTGCTGGTCTCCAAGGACACCATGATGCACGAGGACGAGGCGAAAAAGGTCGTCGAGGCGGGCATCAAAAAGGTGCATATCCGCAGCGTGCTGGGCTGCCGCGCGCAGCATGGCTGCTGTGCCAAGTGCTATGGCGCCAACCTGGCCAACGGCCGCCCGGTCACCATCGGCGAGGCGGTCGGCATCATCTCGGCACAGTCCATCGGCGAGCCGGGCACACAGCTGACCATGCGTACTTTCCACACCGGCGGCATCGCCAACGCCGAGGATATCACGCAGGGCCTGCCCCGCGTCGAGGAGCTGTTCGAGGCCCGGCGTCCCAAATCTCTGGCCATCATGACCGAGATCGCGGGCACGGTGCATGTGGACGACACCAAGAAGAACCGCCATATCGTGGTCTCCGGCGTGGATGAGAACGGCGCTCCGCTGGAAAAGAGCTATATGATCCCGTTTGGCCAGCGCGTGCGCGTGGCGGAGGGAGACGTGCTGGAACTGGGCGACATGGTCACCGAGGGCAACGCCTATCCGCAGGATATCCTGGCGATCAAGGGCGCGGCCGCCACCCAGGACTATATCATCCAGCAGGTGCAGCAGACCTATCGAATGCAGGGCGTTGATATCAACGATAAACACATCGAGGTCATCGTGCATCAGATGATGCGCAAGGCCCGGGTGGACGACGCCGGTTCCACCAGCCTGATCGGCGGCGCGCTGTCCGACAAGCAGGAGATCGAGATGAAAAACGCCGAGATCCGCCGCCGCATCGCAGATGGGGAGACCGATCTCAGAGAGGCGAAGTACACCACGGTGCTGCTGGGCATCACTAAGGCGTCGCTGGCCACCGACTCGTTCCTGTCCGCGGCGTCTTTCCAGGAGACCACCCGCGTGCTGACCGAGGCCGCCATCAAGGGCAAGGTCGACCCGCTGCTGGGCCTGAAAGAGAACGTCATCATCGGCAAGCTGATCCCCGCGGGCACAGGCCTTGGCGAGGAGGAAGCCGCTGCGTTCGAGGCGGAGGAATCCAGCCCCGAAGTGGACTGAGCTGCCGGAAGAAACGGTTAAAAGCACAAAACGCAAAAAGAAAAAGCCGGCTTGCCGGCTTTTTCTTTTTGCGCGCCCGGCACAGGGCGCGGCGGGGGAGAGAAGATCGACATGCTGCAGCCGCGCACGAAAAGAGATATTTGCGCTTTCCGGCGGGGAAAGCTGTTGTCAGCAAAAGGTAAAATGATATAATAGAGCCAGTAATGAGAAAGCAAAATGCGGTCCGGAAAAGGCTGAAACGTTTTTGGACCGGCGTAGAACGGATGGTCGGAAAAATGGAGAAAACAAAAGCACTTTTGCGAAGATGGAAAGAGAAGTCATCCGCCCTGCATGGATGGACTGGCTGTACGCTTCAAAACCGATTTTGGGCGACCTCTCCTATGACCTCTATTTTGCAGATGAGGAGAAGAGAAACGCACAGATGACACAGGAACAGGAAACCGTGTACCAGGCGCAGGCCATGCTGCAGTATGATCTGATGTTCGGCAAACAGTATGCGGCCCCCTCTCTTTATGAAAAGGCTTTGCCCCCCGCATAAGAACGCGGTTTTTGGCCCATTCTTTTCAGGAAAGACCGGGAAAAGCCCGCAGGGGGAAAAGCTGTAAAAAATCGGCAAAATGCTGAATTTTACGCCGCTTTTCTGTTGACAGCGCAAAAAGAAACGTGTAAAATATAAATGTTGCGCCAAGGGCGTGTTTTGCGTTGCCCAGCGCCTGTTTTACGGTTGTCCGGCGGCTTGCCGCCACAACATAAAGGGGGCTTTGCCCCAAAAAAAATTCTCAGGAAAGGAGGAAAATCATGCCCACCTTTAACCAGCTCGTTCGCAAAGGTCGTGAGGTGATGGTGAAAAAGTCCACCGCTCCCGCGCTGCTCCGCGGCTATAACAGCCAGAAGAAGCAGTACACCGAGCAGAACTCCCCGCAAAAGCGCGGCGTCTGCACCGCGGTGCGCACCATGACCCCCAAAAAGCCGAACTCCGCACTTCGTAAGGTTGCCCGTGTCAAGCTCACAAATGGTATCGAGGTCACTTCTTACATTCCCGGTATCGGCCACAACCTGCAGGAGCACTCTGTCGTGCTCATCCGCGGCGGCCGTGTCAAGGACCTGCCCGGCGTGCGCTACCACATCATCCGCGGTACTCTCGATACCCAGGGTGTTTCCGGCCGCAACCAGGCCCGTTCCAAATACGGCGCGAAGCGTCCCAAGGCCGGTGCCGCGAAGAAGTAGTCAAAGTTGATCTGATAGTCGCCAAAAAGAAGGCGTATTGATATAGATATGCCTCTTTGCGGACACTGTCGGAAGCTGACGCTTTCGAGTACCGATGATATCATTATGTGAAGGAGGGAAGAAAGATGCCCAGAAGAGGTAACATTGCAAAGCGCGACGTGCTGGCTGATCCTGTTTACAATTCCAAGATGGTCACCCGTCTGGTCAACAGCATCATGTACGACGGCAAAAAGGGCGTTGCCCAGAAGATCGTCTACGGCGCGTTTGACATCGTCAAAGAAAAGACCGGCAACGACCCGCTGGAGATGTTCGAGAAAGCACTCGAGAACATCATGCCCGTGCTGGAGACCAAGTCCCGCCGCGTCGGCGGCGCCAACTACCAGGTGCCGATGGAGGTCCGCCCGGAGCGCCGCCAGACCCTTGGCCTGCGCTGGCTGACCGCCTATGCCCGCACCCGGAACGAGCGCACCATGCGCGAGCGTCTGGCAGGCGAGATCATGGACGCCGTCAACGGCACCGGCAACGCGGTCAAGAAGCGTGAGGATACCCACAAGATGGCCGAGGCCAACAAGGCTTTTGCACACTACAGATACTAATCTGCGTCTTTGGGGGGCCGTGTCCGTTTCCCTTGCCGCAAAGCACAAGATATATCTGGGACCCACACGGCGTTCCCAAAAAGTTTAGGAGGTAACTATGCCAAGAGACGTTTCTCTGGAAATGACCAGAAACATCGGCATAATGGCGCACATCGACGCGGGTAAGACCACGACAACAGAGCGTATTCTGTTTTACACCGGCATCAACCATAAGATCGGTGAAACGCACGACGGCACCGCGACGATGGACTGGATGGCGCAGGAGCAGGAGCGCGGCATCACCATCACTTCCGCCGCGACCACCTGCTATTGGAGCCATACCGAGCTCCAGAATGACCCGAAAAAGGCGCTGGCAAACCGGCACCGCATCAACATCATCGACACCCCGGGCCACGTGGACTTTACCGTTGAGGTCGAGCGCTCGCTGCGCGTTCTCGACGGTTCTGTCACCGTCATGTGCGCCAAGGGCGGCGTTGAGCCCCAGTCCGAGACGGTGTGGCATCAGGCGGACAAGTACCATGTGCCCCGCATGATCTACGTCAACAAGATGGACATCATGGGCGCAAACTTCTATCATGTCCTGGACATGGTGAAAGAGCGCCTGAAAGCGAATGCAGTGCCCATCCAGCTGCCGATCGGCAAAGAGGATACTTTTAAAGGTATCATCGACCTGATCGACATGACGGCCGATATCTATTATGACGACCTGGGCAAGGATATCCGCGTGGAGGAGATCCCCGAGGATATGAAAGCCAAGGCACAGGAGTACCACGATGCCCTCATCGAGGCTGTCGCCGAAAACGACGAAGAGCTGATGATGAAGTACCTCGATGGTGAGGAGCTCACCAAAGAGGAGATCAAAAAGGCGCTGCGCAAGGAGACCATTGCCAATACCATCGTGCCGGTCACCTGCGGTACCTCCTATAAGAACAAGGGCGTTCAGAAACTGCTCGACGCCATCGTGGACTATATGCCCGCCCCGACCGATATCGAGGACATCAAGGGCATGAACCCCGACACCGGCGAAGAGGAGAGCCGTCCCTCGGACGACAACGCGCCGTTTGCGGCGCTGGCGTTCAAGATCGCGACCGACCCGTTTGTGGGCAAGCTGTGCTTCTTCCGCATCTATTCGGGCGTGATCAAGGCCGGCACCACCGTTTACAACTCGGTGAAGGACAACAACGAGCGCATGGGCCGCATCCTGCAGATGCACGCCAATCACCGTCAGGATATCGACGTGTGCTATGCGGGCGACATCGCCGCCGCCGTGGGCCTGAAGAACACCACCACCGGCGACACCCTGTGCGATGAGAAGCACCCCATCATCCTTGAGAGCATGGAGTTCCCCGAGCCCGTCATCCGCGTGGCCATCGAGCCCAAGACCAAGGCCGGCCAGGAGAAGATGGGCATCGCGCTGGCGAAGCTGGCCGAGGAGGACCCCACTTTCCGCACTTATACCGACGAGGAGACCGGCCAGACGATCATTGCCGGCATGGGCGAGCTGCATCTGGAGATCATTGTCGACCGCCTGCTGCGCGAGTTCAAGGTCGAGGCAAACGTGGGCAAGCCCCAGGTCGCCTACCGTGAGACGATCCGCCGCAAGGTCGATCAGGAGACCAAATACGCCCGTCAGTCCGGCGGTAAGGGCCAGTATGGTCATGTAAAGATCAACATCGAGCCCAACGAGTCCGGCAAGGGATACGAGTTCGTCAATGCCGTGGTCGGCGGCGCTATCCCCAAAGAGTTCATCGGCCCCATCGACCAGGGCATCCAGGGGGCCATGCAGGCCGGCGTGCTTGCGGGCTACCCCGTTGTCGACGTCAAGGTCACCCTGTACGACGGCTCTTATCATGAGGTCGACTCCTCCGAGATGGCCTTTAAGATCGCCGGTTCCATGGCGTTCAAAGAGGCGATGCGCAAGGCCGACCCCGTCATCCTGGAGCCCATCATGAAAGTTTCGGTCATCGTGCCGGACGAGTATATGGGCGACGTTATCGGCGACCTGAATGCCCGGCGCGGGCAGATCCAGGGCACCGAGAGCCGCAGCGGCGCACAGCAGATCGATGCGTTTGTGCCCCTGTCCAGCATGTTCGGTTATGCCACTGACCTGCGCAGCAAGACCCAGGGCCGCGGGCAGTACACCATGGAGCCCAGCCATTATGTGGAGGTGCCCAAGAGCATCGCCGAGACCATCATGGCGGGCCGCGCGAAGAAAGAGGGCTAAAAGTCCTCTGCGGGCGCGGATACTCTTGATTTTTAAGGCCTTAATTGCTAAAATAGGGCCAAGTGACCATTTTTTGAATTTAAGGAGGATACTACAATGGGTAAGGCAAAATTTGACCGTTCCAAGCCGCATGTTAACATCGGCACCATCGGCCACGTTGACCACGGCAAGACCACGCTGACCGCTGCGATCACCAAGGTCCTGGCCATGAAAGGCGACGCCGACTTCATGGACTACGCCAACATCGACAAGGCTCCTGAAGAGCGCGAGCGCGGCATCACCATCAACACTTCCCACGTCGAGTATCAGACCGATACCCGTCACTATGCCCACGTCGACTGCCCGGGCCACGCCGACTATGTCAAGAACATGATCACCGGCGCTGCGCAGATGGACGGCGCGATCCTGGTCGTTTCCGCTGCCGACGGCCCCATGCCCCAGACCCGCGAGCACATCCTGCTCTCCCGTCAGGTCGGCGTGCCCTATATCGTCGTTTTCATGAACAAGGTCGACCAGGTCGACGACCCCGAGCTGCTTGAGCTGGTCGAGATGGAGATCCGCGACCTGCTGTCCAGCTATGACTTCCCCGGCGACGACACCCCGATCATCCAGGGTTCCGCGCTGAAAGCTCTGGAGTCCACCTCCACCGACATCAACGCCCCCGAGTACAAGTGCGTCCTCGACCTGATGGATGCCGTTGACTCCTATATCCCGACCCCGGACCGTGCGGCTGACCAGCCCTTCCTGATGCCGGTCGAGGACGTCTTCACCATCACCGGCCGCGGCACTGTCGCCACCGGCCGTGTCGAGCGCGGCACCATCAAAGTCGGCGAGGAAGTTGAGATCGTCGGCTTGCAGGATGAGAAGCGCAAGACCACCATCACCGGCCTTGAGATGTTCCGCAAGCTGCTGGACTTTGCCCAGGCTGGCGATAACGTGGGCGCCCTGCTGCGCGGCATTCAGCGCAACGAGATCGAGCGCGGTCAGGTCCTGTCCAAGCCGGGCAGCATCCACCCGCACACCAAGTTCGGCGGCCAGGTCTATATTCTGAAAAAGGATGAGGGCGGCCGTCACACCCCGTTCTTCAACAACTATCGCCCGCAGTTCTACTTCCGCACCACCGACGTTACCGGCGTGATCTCCCTGCCGGAGGGCGTTGAGATGTGCATGCCCGGCGATAACGTCACCATCGACGTTGAGCTGATCACCCCGATCGCCATCGAGCAGGGCCTGCGCTTCGCTATCCGCGAGGGCGGCCGCACCGTTGGCTCCGGCGTTGTTTCCACCATCAACGAGTAATCTTTGATGTGTTAGAGCTCAAAAAAGGGACTTGCCTTTGTGCAAGTCCCTTTTTTATCAGGCTGGGAGGCCGGCGGCCCCTGCACAGGGATCCCGGCTTCAGCAAAAGCACTCCCCCAACGGCCGACGCCGTTGGGGGAGTGCTTTTGTCCTGTCTGCAAGACTTTTCCGGATTTTCTCAAGCCCAGTTTTGCCGGGAGAGGGGACTTTTTGTGGGAGAGCCTGCAGCGGGCTTATTTCAGCTCGAACCGCACGCCGTCCAAGATCACGGCGGTCACCTCGTCCGGGTCAAGGATGCGCCGGTAACTGGCCCGCAGTGTGACGGACGCGTCCTCGCCGCCTGCGCCGCCGGAAAGGCGGTCCTCTTCGGTCAGCAGCGTGCCGTCGGCCAATTCTACGCACATTTCCGGGAACACGTAATCGGGAGCGTCTTTGGCAAAGAGCAGCGGCAGGGGGTTGCGCCAGAGATCTACCGACACGGAGACCGGGGTCACGGTGACCTTACTCAGGTGCAGCGTCCCATTCGCCTGATCCAAAGAGCCGCCGGGCCGGAACGTCCTCTTGACACCGGAAAGCTGTACCGCCGTCTCAAACTCCCAGCTGCCGCCTGCCGCGAGGACCTCGCCCTCGTCACGGTAGCGGTACAGGTCCTCCAGCGTGATGGACAGCTTTCGGCCGGACATCTTTTCAGAACTGTCAAAAGCCAGCAAAAAACTGGTGCGGTTGTCGGAGAGATCATCGTCGGGGAGCTGCTCACAGCTCCATCCCATGCGCACGCTGTCCTCCATCCTCACAGTGACGCGGGCAAATCCCAGGTCCTGTGCCAGCGCTTCGCCGTTGGGCCCCTGGAGTTCGATCAGAAAATAGGCGAGATTGTCATCGCCTGCAGCCTCGACCAGCGTTGCGGTGTACCCGCCGTTTTCGCTGCTCTGGCCCAGCTGCACAGCGGCGACCGTGGAGGGGTCGCCGCCGCTCCACAGCGCCAGCAGACGGCCGTCCATCAAAAATGCGGCGCTGGCGCCAAAGACAAAAAGCAGCAGCACGGCGGCCGCACAGACGCCGGCCAGCCGCCGGGGGAAAAACAGTTTTCTTTTGCGGCCCGCCTCCCGGCCGGGAAGCCCGGCCTTTTGCAGAGTGCGTTCCAGCAGCGCGTCCTGCTCGGCGGCAGGGAGCGGCGGCTCATCCAGCGCTTCATCCTGTGGAACATACGTTGCGATCAGATCTTTCCACTTCATGGGACAAGACCTCCTTTCAAGAGCAGATCTTTCAGCTTGGGTTTGGTGCGGAACAGCAGATTTTCGACCCGCTTTTGGGAAAGGCCCAGCGTCCGGGCGATCTCCGGCACGGTCTGACAGGCGTAGTAGCGGTGCAGAAAAACCGTGCGCGCGGGCTCGTCCAGTGCATCCACGGCCTGCTGCACTGCGGCTGCGCTCAGCCGTGCGGTCACCTGGTCCTCCAGAGCATCATCGTCCGGCAGGTCCTGTTCCAGCGGCAGGCTGCAGGACCTGACGGCGGCCCTGCGGCGGTCAGCCGCAAGGTGGCGGCAGAGGCCGTAAAACCAGCCTTTCAGCGGCCCGCGCTCCGGCTGCCAGCGGCCGATATCGCGCCAGAGGGCGGCAAAGCAGTCTGCGACGCACTCTTCTATCTCCTCTTCGGGCAGGCCACGCAGCTGTCCGCGGCACAGGGTGCGCGCAGCTCCGCCCCAAAGGCGGATCGCCTCCGCCAGTCCCTGCTGAGGATCGCTTTTGATCAGAGCAGCCAGCCTGGAGTCTTCGGTAGCCGGATCCTTTTTCATGACATTCGCACCCCCTTTCACTTTTCTATTCGTTTGAAAGAACAGATCTCACTCAGGTTTTGTTCAAAAAATTTTTTATTATCGGTTAAAGCAAATGAAAAACCAGGGAGCGGCACAGAGCGCGGCCCTCTCCCGCAGCGACCGGCAGTCCACAGCAGGCGCTGCGGCGTTTGGGCCCGGGGCGAAGCGCGTTTCCCAAAGGGCAAATCGGCCGGGGGCCCGGGAGGCGCAGGACAAATAAAGACACGGCGCCCGCTGTCTTTCACCACAAACGGGGAAAGAGGAGAAAGACCGTCTGCAAACAGTAGAAACTTCCCCCGTGCATCACTCAGGAATAAGGCATTACGCCGTCGATGTCAAAACGCGGAGATCTCCATGACAATGCTGTGGCGGAGAATTTTTTCTCCGCTCTAAAAGGCTAAAAGCAGAATGCATCTCAAGGCGGAAACTTCGCTCCTTTGAGCATGCCGGACGACTCATTGACGACTCCATTTACTTTTGCGATTTTGAGCGTTTTCAATTAAAATACCGTCTGACTCCATTTCAAAAACGCAGCCAGACGGTCTGATCCTTTGATATTCTACGTGCGGCTTTTCTTTTTTCTGTCTCTTTTCTCTACACCACACCGATTCAGCAGGGAGACGCTTGCAGGGCGGCGTCGGTGCGCGCACAAAAATGCCGGCAACGACGCCGCGCGAAAAGCTAGACCAGCACGATCTCGACATGGTGCCGGGCGATCTTTTCCAGCACAGGCGCATTTTCTTCATTTTCCACCGTGATGAGAACGTCCAGCGCATCGAAATCGCAGAAAGTGTAAAGCCCGCGGGAGTGATATTTGGAGGAGTCCAGCAGCGCTATCCTGGTGGTGGCGCAGCCCACAAGGGCCTCTTTGACCGAACACATGAGGGGATAGGACACCGTGAGCCCGCTGCTGTTGGAAACGCCGGTGGAGCCCAGAAAAACAAGGTCGGCATGGATCTTGTGAAAGAAATCCGTCACATCGACGCCCCCCACACACTGTTCCCCCGCAAGCACAAACCCACCGGGGATCGCCACCCGGTACTGTTCACAGGTGGCGATGGCGATATCCAGCGAGGAAGTGACGATATCCAGCCCCTGAATGGTGGGGTCGTCTTTCAGGCACTTGACCAGCGCGGCGACGCTGGAGCCGGAATCCAGCGCCAGAGAGGTGTTGGAGGTGACATAGCGGACGGCTTTTTTTGCGATCCTCATTTTTTCTTCCTGAAAGAGATCGCTGGAATTGAACCTGGTCAGCAGGTCCCGGGTGGGCAGCAGCGCATAGCCGCGCCGCCGCCGCACCAGGCCTTTTTCTTCCATTAAGAGCAGATCGCGCCGGATCGTCGTTTTGGTGACCTGCATCAGGTCGGCCAGATCCTGTACGGAGACCTGTTCGTGGATCTGCAGCAGCTTGTAGATCTGTTCCACCCTGTTGTTGTTCATGGCAGCCTCCCGGCAAAGGGGATGCGAAAGCACATCCTGAATTATTTCTATCGTAGTCAGGTTTGTTCTTTTTGTCAACAGAAAAGAACAACACACACAAAACGATAAAGGCAAAGAACATAAAAAACAACAGCGAGCCGATGTGTTCCGCCGCCATGGATGCCTTGAAAGGCGCCGTTTTTGAGAGGAGAAGAAAAAGAGAGGGACCGGGGCGCTGCGGCAGAGGCTTTTCAGCGGGGAGCGCGCCGGCCGGAAACGCGCGCAGGAAGCCCGCGGGGCGGGGAACGACGGCAGTGGCGGGCGGCGGGCGATAGGGCCTGGTCGGAATAGCAAAATAGCGCCGTGGTCCTTTGTGCAATTTTGAAGAAAACGAACAGATGAAACGAACAAATAGTGCAGTTTTCGTATTTTAAAGTAAAAAAGATTGAAAAAAGAGGAAAGCGTAATATGATAAAAAGTAGGACTTCAATGTCAAAACAGGCAAAATTTTGTGGAGGATGCCGCCTGCAAAGGCGCGGGACGCTTTTGCGCGGTGCCGTCTGGATGGCCCTGACGGGAAGCGGTGCTTTTTGCACGCTTTGCAGCAGAGGAGGTTTCCGGCGAGGGCTTGTCCGGCGGGGCGGGCCGCAGGAAAAAAGCTGAGGGCGCGCATTTTTTGAAGCGCCGCCCGGCCGCTGCAAAACCGTGCGGGCGCGGTGCTTCCTGTAAAGCGCTTTTCCAGCGCGGGGCTTCGGCCTTAGGGCGGCCTTGCCTTTTCAAAACCGCCGCGTTTTAGCCGGGCGGAAAAGGCGGGCCGTTCTTTTTATGTCCTGGAACATTGAAAAAATATGAGCCGTAAGGGTGGAAATGATGAAGAAAATCAAAACGGGCGGGCTGCACTATGCATGGTGGATCGTGATCGCCTGTATCTGCATGAAGATCGGCTCCAGCGCCGCGGTGGCGGCGGCCATGAGCAATTTTATCACCCCCATCGTGCGGGACCTGGGGTGTGAGGTGAGCGCGCTGACCACCTTTGTGAGCATTGAGGCGGTGGCGATGGCGCTGATGTATACCACTGCATCCAAGATCTTGACGACCAGAAAGATCGGCCGGGTGATGGGGATCGCCTCCATTGTGGAACTCGGCGGTCTGGCGCTGATGTCGACCTATCGCTCGGTCCCCATGTTTTATTTTTCCGGCCTGCTGATCGGCGTGGCGCAGGCTTTTACCGGGTTTGTGGCTATCCCCATCCTGCTCAATATGTGGTTCCGCAAAAAGGCCGGCACGGTGCTGGGCGTGGTGGTGGCGGTCAGCGGCGCGGCGGGTATTCTTTATAATCTGCTGTCGGCGCAGCTGATCACGGCGTTCGGCTGGAGAACCGCCTATCTGGTGCTTGCCGCCATCGGCGCGGTGATCACGCTGCCCGCGGTGTTCCTTATCATCAAAAGCCCGGCAGAGGTGGGATGCCTGCCCTATGGCGCAGAAGAGGCGGGCAGCGACGAGCCGGAGAAACGCGCGGATTGGGCGGCTTCCGAATGGGGCCTCACGCGCAGGCAGGCATTCAGCTCTCTGTTTCTGTATGTCGCCTGGCTGGCATGCATCATGTACAGCTACGGCAGCGGCGTGTCGGGCTATACGGCCACCTACGCCACGATGGAGCTGGGCCAGTCGATCAATTTCGGCGCTTATGCGGGCATCGCCCTGAGCATCGGCACGATCGTCAGCAGCCTGATCCTCGGCTGGATCAACGACCGCCTGGGGGTGCGCGCAGGCCTGGTGTGGGGGGCCGTGACCACCACGCTGGGCTATGTGCTGATGCTGGTGAGCAAGGCGAACCCGCTGCTGGTGCTGCCCGCGGCCTTTACGGTGGGGCTGGGGTCCAGCATGTACACGGTGCAGTGCCCGCTGCTTGCCCGCAGCATCGTGGGCGTGAAGCATTATTCGGAGATCTGGTCGCTGATGATGATGGCGAACAGCCTGATCGGCGGAGGGCTTTACTCTTCCATCGGATTGTTTTATGATAAACTAGGCAGCTATACCGGGGCTTTTATCATGGCGATCGCGCTTTATGTGGGGGCGCTGGTCGTGGGCGCGCTGGCGATCTCGCTTGCCGGCAGGCATAAAAAAGCCGAAGAAGAGCTGCTGAAGCAAAAGCTATAATAAAAAATGGAGGCGGGAACAATGACTTATGATTTTACCACAGTGATGGACCGGCGGGGCAAGGACGCGACCGCGATCGACAATATCCCCTACGACCGTTCCATCGTGAAAGAAGAGTTTTCCCTTATACCGATGTGGGTGGCGGATATGAACTTCGCGACGGCTCCCTCCATCATCCGGGCAATGCAGGAGCGCATCGACCATCCGCTGTTTGGGTATTTCCCCACCTCGGACGCCTACTATGACGCTGTGATCCGCTGGCAGGAAACGCGCAACGGGGCCGTGGGGCTGACGCGGGACTGCATTGGGTATGAAAACGGTGTGCTGGGTTGCATGATCAGCGCTGTCAACGCCTTTTGCAGCCAGGGGGACGCGGTCCTTCTGCACAGCCCCACTTATATCGGTTTTACCAGCAGCCTGGCCCGCAACGGCTATCAGATGGTCCACAGCCCCCTGGTGCAGGACGCGGACGGCGTTTGGCGCATGGATTATGAGGATATGGACCGCAAGCTCAAGGAGTTCCATATCCACGTCGCGATCTTCTGCTCCCCGCACAACCCCTGCGGACGCGTGTGGGAGCGCTGGGAGATCGAAAAGGCGATGGAGGTCTATGCGGCAAACCACTGCGTCGTCATCTCGGACGAGATCTGGTCCGACATCGTGCTCAACGGCAATCGTCATATCCCCACCCAGTCCGTCTCGGAAGATGCCAAAAAGCGGACGATCGCCATCTATGCGCCCTCCAAGACCTTTAACCTGGCCGGTCTGGTGGGGTCGTACCACATCGTTTATGACGAGTATCTCAGAGACCGGCTGAACGCGTCCGCCAGCAAACCGGGCTACAACCACATGAACGTGCTCTCGATGCACGCCTTGATTGGCGGCTACGGCGAGGAGGGCGCAGCGTGGGTGGACGAGCTGTGCGGCGTGCTCAGCGCCAATGTCAACTATGCGTATGAATACATCTGTGAAAAGTTTGACGGAGTGAGCCTGTTCAAGCCGCAGGGGACCTATATGCTCTATCTGAACTGTGAGGAGTGGTGCAAGGCCCATGGCAAGAGCCTGGACGAGCTGCTGCAAGCAGGGGCGTCTGTGGGCGTGATCTGGCAGGACGGCAGGCCGTTCCACCACCCGTATGGGATCCGCCTCAACCTGGCGCTGCCCGAGAGCCTTTTGCGGGAAGCGCTGGAAAGACTGGACAAATACGTTTTCAACGCGTGATCGGAGCCCCAAAAACAGAGGGGATCAAACAGATAAAAAAACAGGCGGCTGCCCCGCGGGTTGGGGCGGCCGCCTGCGCTTTTGCGCGCATGGGACGGATCTCTCAGCAGGGAAAGACTTGACGGTTTTACCTTTAAGTGATATATTTATCACTGAAAGAGATAAATATATCACTTAAACCGTGCTGTAAGGCGGGTGAGGAGGAAAAAATGAAAAAGAAAACGGCGCGCTTTCGTCCCTGGATGGGGGCCCTGGGGCTGTTGGGATTTTTGGGATTCCTGCCCAAACACGGGGGCGGGCACAACTATCTGTTTTTTGTGTTCTTTGCCTTTTTTTCCTGGTTTTTCTGGGGGCTGCTCTGTATGGAAAAGGTGGACGAGCGGCTGGTGGAAAATCAGAACCGGGCGATGCGGCTCATCGGCGCTCTGTTTGCGATGCTCAGTTTTTTGCTGATCTTTTTGCTGGATCGGGGCGTCGCGCCGGATACGGTGCTGCTGACCGGGTCGCTGGGGTATGCGGGCTGCTTTGTTGCCGCCCCGGCTCTCACCTGGTATCTGGACCGCAGGGGGTAAGAGGATGGGGAGCTTTACCAGCTATCTCAAAAAATATCGGCTGCTGGCGGGCCTGACGCAGGAAGATCTGGCCGAACAGGTGGATGTGCGGCGGGAGACGATCGTGCGGTTGGAAGCGGGACGCTACAACCCCTCGCTGAAGCTTGCCATCGACATCGCGCGCGCGGTACAGGCGCCGATAGAGGACATCTTCGTATTTGAATGAGCGGGCGCGGAGAAAAGCCCACGGCGTCCTGTGCCGCTTGGGGCGCAGGCAAGGCCATATAGTCGGGAACAGCCCGAGGGGCGGGGGAGGACTGTTTGATCGGCCCACTGTGCAAACGGATGAAAGAGAAAAAGACGAAAAGGTGCCTCGACAAAAGCCGAAGCACCTTTTTTCAGTCTATGGAAAAGCGCGTTACCCGGCCGCACGCCGGCGCGGGCGGCAGTGAAAGAAAGAGCTCTCGAAGTTTGCCGCGGACGAGCTTGCAGCACCGACCGGCAGGAAAAAGGGGGGCGGAGCACTTAGGGCAAAGCGGAAGAGAAAAGTTCTCAAAACTTGCCGCAGGCGAACTTGCAGTACTGGCCCGCAGGCAAAGGGGGATGCGCGGCGCTTACAGAGGATGCAGGGCAGAAACGCCAGCGGGGAGAAAGCGGGAACAGGATCCCTCTGCAGCGGGCTGTCAATCCAAAAGATAGGTTTCCAGGGTGAGGGTACCGTCGCCGTTCAAGGTGCAGATCGTGGCCTGGACCGTAACGATGCCGTCCGCGCCGCCTGCGCCAAAGCTGTATACCCAGCGGTCGCCGGGCTGATAGCCTGCGGCCTGCTCTGCCAGGACCGTGGGCGTTGTGGCCCCGTTTTCCAGATAATCCCCATTTTCATTCCTCCGCAGCGTGAGGGCGGAGCCGCTCACAGGCCTGCCGGCGGCCACCAGCTCGTCGGCGCTCTTGTCCTCATATTCGGCGATCGCTTTCCAGGCGGCCCGCTCTTCTTCGCTTTCCGGCAGATCCGGCTGCGGCTCCTGCCACATGCCGTCCAGATAAGCCTGGGCTTTCTGCGGGTCGGCCAGACCGGCGTCCACCGGCAGATCAAACAGGAGATTCAGCTTTTCATAAGCGGGGTTTGGGGTGATCGCCCCGGTGTCCTGATCCCACAGATACGCGTCCGTGTCGTAAAACGTTCCCTGCTGTACGCAGAGATAAAGGCCGCGGTCGGCAAAGATCTCCACATTGTCGCATTCGGTCATGCGGTACAGCACGCCGTCGATCACTTTTTCCACATAAGAGCCGTTCATGGTGGCGATATTGTATTTTGCGGGGTCCAGGCCTTTGACCAGCGGGGAGACGAAAAAGCTTTCTTCCGCAAAGGCGTCCTCGGGCAGGGCCGTGCCGTCGGCGCGTTCGATGCCGACTACGGAATAGGTCTTGCTGCGGTCGGTCCCGGCGCCGGCGGCGTCCTCCAGCGCCGCGCCGGAAGCGACGCCGAGAAAAGTGACCCGATACCCGCCGGCGGTACGCGCCTCGTTGACGGACAGCGCGTCCTGGCCCTCAAATGCGCGGGCCACCGCGCTGCCGGAAAGCTCCGCCGCGGCCTCGCCGGCGGTGAGCAGATAGTTGGCGGCCAGCACGGTGCCGGCGGCCAGACAGATCGCCACGGCGGCGATCAGCAGGGCGGAAATTCTTTTTTTCATGTGGATACCTCCTGATGCTGCGCAAGGGACGGGCACAGAGCGGAGGGCGTGGGCAAAGATCGCGTCTTTGTCGAGAAAGTTTTCGTCTATCGCCCGCTTGAACAGTTCCCTTTCAGTCATTTTCTGTTCCGTCCTTTCCGTAAAGTTTTCTCAGTTCAGCAACTGTGCGGTAAAGCCTGCTCTTGACCGTCGATTCGTTCATCCCCAGCTCCAGCGCGATTTGATGCGTGGTCAGGTCCAGATAATAGTACAGATAAAAGATCTTTTGGGTGAGGGGCGGTTTGCGCCGCACACAGTCCAGGATGGCCGCCAGCTGGGCCCGGTCCTCCGACTGCTCTTCCACCGAGCGCTCGTCCAGATCGATCTGCAGGTTTTCATACTCCTCTTCGTCTTGCGGCGTGCCGCAGAACAGGGGGACCAGACAGCGCAGGCGCTCTTTCCAGGAGTAGTATCGGTGCAGACGGGTCTTGGCAATGTGCAGCACCAGGGCCTGTGGGTTTTTAAAATAGGCGCGCCCCTTGCGCAGCAGCACACGGTAGACCTCGGCATAGGTCTCCTGCAGGATATCGGGGATCTGGGCCGGGTCGCCGCAGCGGCGGGTGACAAAGAGAACGGCAGAGGCATAGGTGTCTTCGTACAGCTGCTCAAAAAAGGTGATGGATGCGTGGTCGACCATTTATTTCACCGCCTTCACTTCTATCGTGCGGCCGGGCCGCAAAAAAGTTGCAGTCATTTTGCGGCGGCGCAGAACTTTCTGCGCCGGGAGATGCGAAAACTGACGCGGGTCAGGACCGAAAAAAGGCCAGAGGGCGGAGGGGATATGGAATGAGAGCCTCCTCCCGGTTCGGCGGGGAGGCTGAAAAAAGAGCGGACAGTGCCGGAAACCGGCAGCGCGGGCGGCAGAGAAAACGCTGTGCAGACAAAAAGCTGATAAAAAACGCACCTGAAAGAGGGGGCGCTGGCCCCTTTTCAGGTGCGTTGGTCTGTGTCGGTATTGTTTTTTATTGCTTTGCAATAAAAAACAAATTATTTCTATTCGCCTCGGCCTGAGAACAGGCAACAGGGCTATTTGGGGGCCGTTTCGCTGGGGCACCCTCTTTTGCTTGCCCCGGCGGAGGAACAATAAAAAAGCACAAAAAGCACTTTCGCGCGCCGGATCACACGGCGCCCAGGGCACCGGCCAGTTTGCCCACAAAGTCCTGCACATTGGTCACGATGGTACGCACCGACAGGCTGCCGCGGTCCCGCAGCTTGTTCACCGAGAACTCGGAGACGTCGATGGAATAGAAATAGAGCGGGCGCACCGTGCCGCCGACCAGCCGATAGCTGGGGGTCATGTTGCCCGTGGCAATGGTGTGCAGGGTGGTGGCCATGCAGATGACGGTGGTGGCGCTGCGCACCAGCGCGCGCATCGCATTCTGCCCCTCATAGACATTGCCGCAGACCTCGGGCAGCGGCCCGTCGTCCCGCACAGAACCCACCAGCACAAAGGGCACGCTGTTCTGCACACATTCATACATGATGCCGTCGGTGACATGCCCGGCCCGGACAAAGGCGGGGATGGAACCACACTCCCGCACCTTGTTGATGGTGTCCAAATGGTTGTAATGGCCGTTTTCGCGGGGCTGCTGGGTGTAGATGTCGCTGCCCAGCGCGGTGCCCAGATAGCTGGCCTCCATGTCGTGGGTGGCAAGGGCGTTGCCTGCCATCAGGCCGTTTACATAGCCGGCCCGCACCAGCGCGGCAAAGGCTTTGCGCGCGCCCGCGTCAAAGGCGCAGGCTGGGCCCATCACCCAGAGGATATTGCCGTGCTGCCTTTCATGGCGCAGCAGCTCCACCAGCTCGTTGTAGTCGCGGGTGTACCCGGTCTCCCGCGAGCGTCCCTGGCGAAAGGCGAAAGCGTCCCGGGCGTCGCCCTCCTCCTCAAAACCGCCGGTCCAGAGATAAATGCCCTCGCTGCCGTCTTCGCTGCGGCCGGTGACCACCAGGTCGCCCTGTTTCAGGTTGCGGAACTCCACGATGCGGACCTCCCCGTCCTGAAAGACCGCGGTGCAGTCCATCCGGCTCTCTTCGGCCAGCAGCCAGCGGCCGCCAAGTTTGAAGTATTCCGGGTACATACTGGTGGAATGGTAGTTTGCCGGCGCGATGCCGTCCCGCGGGGCGGGGGCCAGCGCCGCGTCCGGCGCATTTTCCAGCCGTGGCTGGGTGAAGTCGGGCTCGTGATAAAAAGGCAGGGTGAACGCCATGCCGCATCCCTCCGTTGCTGTGTTTTGCCGTGTCGGCCAGGGCAGCACGGCACCATCCTCCGCAAACGCCCCGATACGGGCAGGCTCTCCCGTTTTCCGGCGTGTGAGGCAGTCAGGACAGCGCAGTGCTGACCTAAAAAGTTTAACACAAAACCGGCGCGATGTCGAATTTACTTGCCCGGCGCATTTGCCAGGTAACGCAGCTGGGGCTCGCCGGCCCAGAAAGAGGCCTTGTCGGCAAGGACCAGATGGGAAGAGAAGCCACTTTCTTCGGGTACGGAGTAACAGAGCGCATCTGCAGTTGCGGCGAAAATGGTTTGGTGCCAGAAAGGCTCCATATGGCTCTGTTCAGGCGGAAGAAAAACGAACTCACTGACTTTACCGGTCTCAAGGTCTACAGCCCAGCGCTTGATATTTAGGGAGAGGCTGGAACTATCATCGAATGAGACAGAAAACAGCAGCTTTTGATCGATGACCTGAGTAGGCAAATAGCATCGTTGAGAGGCTCTATCCGGCAGGGGCGGCAGCTGGTCGGTGATCAGCGTTTCCTCCCCGGTGAGGAGGTCAAATTTTTTGAGGGTGCCCAGAGCGGAATTGGTGAGGTAAAGGGTGCTGCCGTCCCGAAAATAGCCGCTGTCCTGTCCGTAGTAGTCGCAGTAGACCTGGCGCCGCATGCCCCCCTCCAGCGGTACGGCCTCAAGGCGAAGTTCGCCCCGCTGCCAGTCGATACCGCCCAAAAGCAGATGGCCGGAATAGACTCCAAGGCATGGTTCAAACACGTCCTGCAGCGGTTCCGTCTCCCCGGTGGAAAGAGAGACCCTCAACAGTGTAAAAAGCGCATGGCCAGGCTGAGCAAAAGAGGGACTGGCGCACAGATAGAGAAAAGAGCCGTCTGAAAACGTATAGGGGAAGTAGAGATGCGTCGCAGCGTATCCGGTTTCCGGCTCAGCCTCCACCGGCCGCAGGGTGACAAGCGGGCGCCGATCTGAGCCGTCCAGCGCCATCGTCTCCACGCAGAGCGTATAAGGAGGAAACTCACAGTCAGACAAAAGAGAGGGATCCTGCGGCCACTGAGAACTGTACGCCAGCACCAGCCGGTCTGCAACGACCCCCATCAGAAGCATATCTGTGGCGGGGAAAAGGGCGGGGCAGCCCGCATGCAGATGGTCGCAGTCCGGGTCCGGGCAAAGCGGGCCCGTCGTGCCGCTGGAAAAATCAGAGTAGATCAGCTGGTTGAGCGGGGCATTTGTCTGGTCCCGCAGCGGGATGGTTTGGAAAAGTCCCTGTTCGGTGGAAGCGTAGTAAGAAAAAGACGGTTCGGCATCCGTGGGTGCAGAGAGGGGCAGATCGGAGAGAGAGGATGCCGAGGAGGACAGCGGAGCAGTCTCTTCCTCCACCCCGCAGCCCACCATGCCGCCCAGCAGACCGGTCAGCAGCGCTGCACACAGGAAAAGCGCGCCGCCGCGCCGCTTGCCCTGCTGAGAAAAAAGCGCCTCCAGACGGCGTTTCATCGACCTGCCGCCTGCGGAAAAATGGGTGGTCAAAGCCGGGACGCGCGCGTTCATGCCGGCCACAGCCAGCAGAGCGCCGCCATAGGCTGCGCGGGTGAGGGGGCTGCTGCGGCGCAGTACCGCCTCGTCGCAGGCGTACTCGATATCCTGCTCCGCTTCGCGGCAGAGCAGCCAGACCGCCGGATGATACCAGTGCAGCGCCCGGACCGCCAGCAGCAGCCCTTTCCAAAACAGATCGCGGTGCAGCGCGTGGGTCAGCTCGTGGCGCAGCATCAGCGGCAGGCCGGGGTCCTCCGCCAGTTGGGGCGGCACCAGCAGTACCGGGCGCAGAAGCCCGGTCAGCATCGGGGTGTGGATGCGGTCGTTGCCGAAAGCGGGCGGCGGGCGGCGCAGCCGCACGACCTGGGCCGCGCGGTCCACCGCCTGTTCCAGCTTGGGGGAGAGCGGCAGATCCCAGCGGCGCAGCTGCCGCCGCCACAGGGCGTAGCGCAGCAGCTGATCCAGCAAAAACAGCAACATACCGCAGCACCACACCAGGGCCGCGATCCCCAGCGGCGAGAGCGGCGCGGGGACGGGGGAGGCAGGCTTTTGCGGCAGCAGCGCCGGCAGGGCGCCGCTGTTTTCCGCCTGCGGGGAGCCTGGAGGGGGCACAGCGCCCGGCTGCCCGCCAGCTGCGGCATCGGCATTTTCCGGGTGGGCCTCGCCGGCAGGGAGAGCGTGGCCTACCTCCGAAGGTGGCTGTCCCAGGTCCAAAGCGGCTTCGTCGCCGGGGTGCCGCAGAGGGGCCACCGTCTCGGCGACAGCTGCGGGCAGCTCGATCTGCACAGGGGCTTCTTTGCCGGGGAACAGAAACGCCGGGAAAAGTGAGAACGGCAGCAGCAGCCGCACGGCCAGCAGCAGCCAGACCGCGCGGCGCAGGCCCGCGGTATATTTTTTGCGCATCAGGGGGGTCAGCAGGGCAAAAAACAGGACAAGCGCGCCGGTGGACAGGCCGGTGCGGGCAAAAGCCAGGAACAGCTGCGTCATCACCCATCACCCCGCTTTGCTCTGTCCAGATATTCCTGCAGCTCGCGGATATCTTCGCCGCTCAGCGCGCCGCCGCCGTACAGCGCTGCGATAAAATTTTTTGGATCGCCGCCGTAAAGGGTCCCCAGCAGCGTTTTGCTCTCGGCCGCAAGGTACTCTTCCTGTGTGACAAGAGGGCGGTAAAGATAGCCGCGTCCCTGCTTTTCATGGGAGACGAAGCCCCGGTTTTCCAGGCGGATCAGCAGCGCCACGACCGTGCTCACCGTCCAGTTTTTCTGTCCGGCCAGCCCCGCGTCGATCTCAGGGCGGGTAAGCGGTTTCCCGGCCCTCCAAAACACCTGCATGACCGCCAGTTCAGAGTCCGGCAGATGGGCGATGGGTGATCTCACAGAACATCCCTCCTTTTATCTATGACAAATGTAATTGCTTTTTGTGTTTATATTACAATTGTCATAAGTAAAAGTCAAGACCTCTGTCCCTATCTTTTTGCGTATGCCGCGGCCGACCTCTTTTCCGGGAGGCCGGGGAGCGGAAAACAGGAGCTTCGCCCCGCTGCTTTCCCCGAGATCCTGGTGCCTTTCCCGGAAAGCCGGAGTGCAAAAAAACGCCTGTCCCCAAGGGCGCATCCGTTTTTTGCGGAGGAAAAGCGCGCCGTCAGGACTGCGCGGGTCCCTCAGCGCTCCTCCTGCAGAAAGGAAAGGCCGCGCATCATGATGTTTTCCGCCATCTCGGCCAGTTCGCCTGCGGGCAGCAGCATGCCGTCGTCCAGCCAGCGCCGCAGCAGCCCGATGCAGCCCGCGCTGACAAAGGCGTAGTAATATTCCACCTGCCGCGGTGAGGCGCCCTTGAAATACTGCAGATAATTTTCCACACAGCACTCCCGCCCGCGCTGCAGCAGCTTGAGCGCGAAAGCTTTGTCCCCGTAATCGCTGAGGGTGACGGTGCACAGGTCGGAGTTGTCCTTGAGACACTGAAAGACCTCGGTGGTGACGGCCACCGGCTCGGGACCTGCCGTGCCCGGCTGATACAGGGTCTCCAGCGCCTTTTCGAAGTCGGCGAACATCTCGTCCTCGATCTGCTGCAGCAGGTCGTGCAGGTCGGTGTAGTGGGCGTAAAAGGTGCTGCGGTTGATCCCCGCCAGCTCGCAGAGCTCTTTCACCGAAATGCTCTGGATCGGTTTTTGCGCAAGCAGGGACATCAGCGCGCGGCGGATGAGCATCCGGGTCACGCGGGTGCGGTGGTCATTTGTTAATTTTTTCAAAACAGGCCTCGCTTTCCCACAAAGTCTGTGGTTTGTGTCGGTTTGCCGGGCATCAGGCGGCAGAGTGTTCGTTGTATCAGTATGCCTGTTTATATTATAATACAGAGGGGTAAGTAAAACAACATGGTGTCGGAAATTGGAGATGAAAAAGATGAATGAACTTTATATCGTGACCGGCGCCACAGGCCATTTGGGGGGCTCGATCGTCCGTTTGCTGCGCGCGCAGGGGGAAGAAGTGCGGGGTCTGGTACTGCCGGGCGAGCAGCCCCCACAGGGGGACGGAACGACCTATTGCCACGGGGACGTGCTGGACCCACAGAGTTTGCAGGCGCTGTTCAGCGGCGCCGAGGGACGGCGGGTGATCGTGTTCCACACGGCGGGGGTGGTGGATATTTCTTCCGACCGGGTGACCGAGGCGATGGAACAGGTCAATGTGCAGGGGACGAAGAACATCCTGCAGTTGTGTGAAAAATACCGGGTGGCGCGCCTGGTGCACGTCAGCTCGGTGCATGCCATCCCGGAGGGAGATCCTCTGGGCGTGATCGCCGAGACAAGAAACTTTTCGGCGGACGCGGTGGTGGGCGGTTATGCCAAGACCAAAGCGGAGGCCACCTGCGCCGTGCTGGCGACTGAAGATGTGGATGCGGTGGTGGTCCACCCCTCGGGCATCCTGGGGCCGTATGCGGCAAAAGGCAATCATCTGGTGCAGATGGTCGCGGATTATCTGGGCGGGCGGCTGCCCACCTGTGTGCGCGGAGGATATGACTTCGTGGATGTGCGGGACGTGGCGGAAGGCTGTCTCGCGGCGGCGCGCCGGGGCCGCAGGGGAGAGTGCTATATCCTTTCCGGGCGGCACTATGCGGTGCGCGAGGTGCTGGACATGGCGCGGCGCGAGGGCGGGGCACGGCGTCTGCCCGTGCTGCCGCTCTGGCTGGCGCGCGCAGCCGCACCTTTGTTGGAATGGTACGCACGCCGGCGTGGCAGGCGGCCGCTGTACACCCGGTATTCCCTTTATACGCTGTCCAGCAACGACCGCTTCAGCCATGACAAGGCGACGGCCGAACTGGGATACCGCCCGCGGGACCTGCGCGAAACAGTCCATGACACGGTGCTCTGGCTGCGCGGGCATGACGAACGGCTGAGAGAAAAACAGGCACGCCAAAAAACGCGAAGAAAACACCGCCGCGTGGGAAAGACACTGCCTGCGGCGGGATAAGCCCAGGGGGCAACAGAGGGACATAGGAAAAAGGTGGTTCTGGCCGCCGCTGCCGCAAAAGCGAACTGTTTTTGACGGGGAGCGCAGGCCGCCTTTCCCCCGGGCAGCGCGGCGGTGCTGAGATGTTGGGCCGGTCAAGCGCTGCACGCGTCCTGAAAAAGCGATCGGCGGCCGGATCGCGGCCGCCGGTTTTACCTCTCCTGCAAACGCGCAAAGGAGCCGGCAAAATCGTCTTTCAAAAAATTTAAAAATTTTGGAATTTACTGTTGACATTTTGAGTTGCCTTTGGTAAAATAAATAACGTCGCCGAGAGAGAAACCTCTCACAAACGACCACATGCGGATGTGGCGGAATTGGCAGACGCGCTAGATTCAGGTTCTAGTGAGGGCAACTTCATATGGGTTCAAGTCCCTTCATCCGCACCAAAGTGAAAAAGCTCCCAGAATGACTTTTAAAGTCATTCCGGGAGCTTTTTTTATGCCTGTAAAAATCTGCAGAGACCACACTTTTGACCACACTCTCAGGCGTGAGTAAGAATTCTGTCAAAAACGTCTCCCAGGTCCTCGGCGGTCTGCTGGACTTCGCCGGTGAGAAGATGACCGTTATGTGCATCGATAACGGCAGACCGCAAACCAATGGAAATGGGCGATGCGCTGCCTTTCTTTAACTAAAACACGATCTTATCCTGGATCGTATTGTGTACTTTGGTATAGGTGAACCATTTATATACGCCGTAAAAGGTCACCGCCAACATGGCAAAATCGTCAATCAAAAGGCCATAGGCGCCGGCGGAAATATCCATCACCAGATATAAAGTGGTGGTGATGATCCATGCATACCAGTGTTCACTGTAGCGCAGCATGAGCAATACCCCGTTCACCATCCCCATAGCGGTAGCGAAAGCTTCCAGGTAAGAGTCCTGAGAGCCGGGGATGCTGGACATGATGCTGCCCATAACAATGCTGAAAATTACCACAATGGTCAAAAGTACAAACGACTTTCTCCAGGATAAGCGCTTGACCACTGTGATGTTTTCGTCCTCGCGGTCTATATTTTTGCTCCATTTTATAAAACTGAAAACATCGACAGGGATCCAAAAGAAGATACAGCTCAGCATAAGAGTATACCATCCCAAATTCCAGGCCAGGATGATATAGGTCAGTTCAATGGCAAATATATCGAATATAAAGTTGCCGCGAAACTGTTTTGATACCATGATCTCACACATTGGATTGGCGATCACGTTGATGACCGAGCAAGACAGCAATAAGGTGCTGCTGGTATTTGTCAGCATAAGTTCGGGGAACAGTATCACCATTCCAAGCGCTACGACAATGACGAAAGCCATGTAACAGGACTCCAGCTTTGTAAACGATCTGAAAAATCGTACGATGTTTGGCAATTTTATTCGGGACATCAGGATCAGCCTTTCTTCTTCAGATATTCTGCTACTTTGGGATAAGCACGCAGAGGGGTGTGCCAATATATATCTCTAAACTGTTTTTCTTCAAATATTTTTTTGATCGTATCATCGTATTTTTCAATTTCGCTTAAAAGTATCGGCGGACAGAAGTCCGTGCCGTAGATGATCTGTTTATAGCTGTCTGGAAACTGGTGGATGGCATGAGAGAATTCAGCTATTGTTCCCTCTTCGTCCTCGGCCACTTTTGTACCCGGCTCAAAGGCGCCGGAAAAATCTGTAAACATATTCGGTACATCGTGCATCAGCTGCAGGCAGGCGTCATAACGCGGGTCATCCATATGGGCGACAATAAAGTTGACCGCAGGATATTTCAGAGCCACATTTTTTACATACCGGGCATTCGAACCATCCATATCATAATCATTGGGCAGGTGCAGAGAGGGCAGACCCGTATGAAAGGTAACAGAAAACCCGTGTTTTTCTGCAAAATCATAAATGGGTGACATCCTTTCGTCATCGGCCCTGCCCGCCTGATAGGTGAGAAAGATCTTCAGCCCTACGACCCGGGAACCGGGATGTGCCAGCATCTTCTTTTCTATTTCTTTTAGTTGTTTGGGGATATCGCCATGGATATCCACAGAGGGGCAGAGAAATAGGCGTTCGCTGCCGTCGCATAGAGACCAGGATTTATCGGGCATATTTTCTTTGGCCATATGGGGCAGAAATTCCATGACCAAGGCATAGTCGCCACATCCGGACGACCGGCAATATTGCGAGTAGATCTCACGGTTAACAATATGAGTGTGGCAATCAATTTTTTGCAGTTCAGACATTCGCATATTCCAACTTTCATGGTAGTGATACGCACAAAGTCGACTTTTGCGCGCTTATTGAGTATAGCATATTTTTTGAGTATTGGGTATGCCGCCGATATTTCAAAATAGAAGATCTTATCAGTCCCCACCGTCCCGCCTTTCTGCGTCCGCAGCCGCGGGTGCGGAGGAGAGCCTGCGGCCCTCCATTACAAAGAAGCGCCGCCGGAGACGGGCCCCAGGGCCAATCTCCGGCGGCGCTTTTCTGCACACGGCAACGGAAAAGGACGCGGCGTCCCCAAGGCGCCGTCTATCCGTTTTGCTTTGCGCGCGGCGGCAAAGCACGGGGCGGGGCGGCAGCTGCGCGCCCCGCTTTACGGTTCTCCCCCCAGCGCTTTTTTTCGCGCCGCATAGTAGCAGCTGGCGCAGAGGGATTCATATTCCACCGCGTCGCCCTCGTCGATGACGATCTGGTCGCCCTCAAACACGTATTCGCCGTTTACTCTGCGCGCGTTGAACACCGCCTTGCGGCCGCAGGCGCAGATGGTTTTCATCTCTTCAATGGTGTGCGCCAGTTCCAGCAGGCGGGTGCTGCCCTCAAAGCCCCGGGTGGCAAAGTCGGCGCGCAGCCCATAGGCGAGCACCGGGACTTCCAGCTCCACCGTCACCGCCATCAGCTGGTCCACCTGGGCGCGGCGCAAAAACTGGCTCTCGTCCACCAGCACGCAGGCAAGCGCGCCGTTTTGGGCAATGTCCCGGCGGACCTCCGCCAGCAGGTCCATCTCAGGGATCACCAGCAGGTCGGCCGTGCGGCTGACCCCCAGCCGGCTCACGATGCGGCCGCCGCCCCGGGTGTCCACCCGGGGTTTGAGCACCAGTACCCGCATGCCGCGCTCTTCATAGTTGTGGGCCGCCTGCATCAGCGCGGTGGACTTGCCGCTGTTCATCGCCCCATATCGAAAAAAGAGTTTTGCCATCTGTAAAGACCCTCCTTTTGCCGCCTGGACGCGGCCGGAATAAAAAGGCGGCCCTGTCAAAAACCAAGGCCGCCGCGGCGTGCCGTGACGCCGTCACAAATTGTTGTTCACCTCGTAGCTCAGCGTGGCTAGGCTGTCGCCCAGATGCACGTTTTCCACGATGATGTCGGGGTACTCAATGGAAAAATCATAGTGGCTGAAATTCCAGAAAGCGCGGATCCCCAGGTCGATCAGCTTTTGGGCCACCTGCTTTGCCGCCTCGCGGGGCACGCAGATGACTGCGACCTTTGGCTTGTGCTCGGCGCAGTAGGATTCCAGCTCCGCCATATCCCGGATCGCCACCCCGCACAGGGTCAGGCCGATCATCTCCGGCTTCACGTCAAAGGCGGCCAGCAGTTCAAAGCCCTGGGTGTCCTGGCGGAAATAGTTTGCCATCGCATGCCCCAGGTTGCCCGCGCCGATGAGGATCGTGGGCACGGGATGGCGCGCAAAGATCAGTTTGCCGAGTTCTTCGTGCAGCAGCTTGACATTGTAGCCGATGCCCTGTTGGCCGAAGCCGCCAAAGCAGTTGAAATCCTGCCGCACTTGGGAAGCCGTCGTTCCCATCACCCGCGCCAGTTCGGAAGAGGAGACCTTGGTCACGCCCTCTTTTTCCATCTCGCCCAGATAACGGTAATACTTTGGCAGCCGCTTGATGACCGGCAGGGAGGGCTTGTTCTGAGTGGGCATTGCTTTTGTCACCTTGTATCCTTAAATTTTACGGAAAGGGCGGGATCATTCCGCCGCTTTCACGGTCGCCATCACATAATCGCCGAATTCCTCGCAGGTGCAGCCGGTGTCGCGGCCGGTGATCGTCAGGCGCTTTTCGGTGAACATGCAGGTGTCCAGCGCTTTTTCCAGCGCGTCCGCCTGCTTTTGGCGGCCGATATGGGACAGCAGCAGCACCGTGGCCCGCAGCATGCTGCAGGGGTCGGCGTATTTGGCGCGGCCCTCGGCCACCATGCGCGGCGCAGAGCCGTGGATGGCTTCAAACATGGCGTACTTTTTGCCGATGTTGGCGCTGCCGGCCGTGCCGACGCCGCCCTGCATCTCTGCGGCCTCGTCGGTGACGATGTCCCCGTACAGGTTGGGCAGGACCAGCACCTGAAAATCCCCGCGGCGCTGCTTGTCGATGAGCTTTGCCGTCAGGATATCAATGTACCAGTCGTCGGTGACAATGTCGGGGTAGCGCTTGCCCACCTCCTGGCAGAGCTTTAAAAACTTGCCGTCGGTGGTCTTGATGACGTTGGCCTTGGTGATGATGGAGACCCGGTTTTTGCCGTTCTTTTTGGCGTAATCATAGGCGAGCTCCGCAATGCGCTGGGTGCCCTCGGTGGTGGTGACGGTGAAGTCGAAAGCGACGCCGTCGTCCAGCTCCAGCCCCTGGCTGCCCAGGGCATAGCCGCCCTCGGTGTTCTCGCGGAAAAAGGTCCAGTCGATGCCCTCCTCGGGGATCTTCACCGGCCGCACATTGGCGAACAGGTCCAGCGCTTTGCGCATGGCCACGTTGGCGCTTTCGATGTTGGGCCAGCCGTCGCCGGCGCGCGGGGTGGTGGTGGGGCCTTTCAGGATGACGTGGCAGGCTTTCAGCTCGGCCATGACGTCGTCGGGGATGGCCTTGCCGCAGGCGGCACGGTTTTCAATGGTCAAGCCGCCGATCTCTTTGAACTCCACCTTGCCGGCCGCGACTTCGTCCGCCAGCAGAAAGCGCAGCACCCGCTCGGCTTCCTGCGTGATCACAGGGCCGATGCCGTCGCCGCCGCAGATGCCGATGACGATCTTGGGCAGGCGGGCATAGTCCACGAAATCGCCCTGGGCGCGCATCTCAGCCGCGCGCCGCTCCTGGCTCTCCAATACCTTTTTAAAATGTTCGACAGCGGTGTTGATCTCCATTTTTATCCCTCGCTTTTCATTTTGGTGTAGCCCAGCAGGCCGCCGGCGGCGATCATGCCGCACTGGCGCTCAGAGAGCGCGCAGATCAGCGGATAGCATTCGTCCCGGGTCAGGTTTTTCAGGGTCATGCGGCCCTCGCGGATGCCGGCCAGCACGCCGTCCAGTTCGATCTCGTCCCCCTGCTGGAGCCGGTCATAGTCGGCGGCGTCGGCGAACTCCAGCGGCAGGATGCCGGCGTTGACCAGATTGGCCTTGTGGATGCGGGCAAAGCTGACCGCGATGACGGCGCGGATGCCCAGATACAGCGGCACCAGGGCCGCGTGCTCCCGGCTGGAACCCTGGCCGTAGTTGGAGCCGCCCACGATGACGCCCCCGTCTGCGGCCAGCGCCCGGTCGTGAAAGGTCGGGTCGCATTTTTCAAAACAGAAGTTGGCGATCTTGGGGATATTGCTGCGGAAAGGCAGCACCTTGGCGCCGGCGGGCATGATGTGGTCGGTGGAGATGTTGTCGCCCACTTTCAGCAGCACCGGCAGCGCCATGCGGTCCTCCGGCACCATGGCCTTGGGCAAAGGCTGGATATTGGGGCCGCGCAGGATCTCCACCTGCTCGTATTCCGCCTCCGGGGCGGGCATCGAGATCATGTTGTCGTGCAGCAGATAGCGCTGCGGCAGCGCCGGTTTTTCGATGGGGGGCAGGGTGGTGGGGTCGGTGAAATAGCCCGACAGCGCGCTGGCGGCCGCGGTCTCCGGGCTGACCAGATAGACGCTGGCGTCCTGCGTGCCGCTGCGGCCCTCGAAATTGCGGTTAAAGGTGCGCAGCGACACCCCCTTGCTGTTGGGGGAGAAGCCCATGCCGATACAGGGGCCGCAGGCGGATTCCAGGATGCGGGCGCCCGCGTCGATGAGGTCGGCCAGCGCGCCGTTTTCCGCCAGCATGGTCAGCACCTGCTTGGAGCCCGGGCTGATGGACAGCTCCACATCCGGGGCGATGGTCCTGCCGCGGAGCATCGCGGCCACGGTCAAAAGGTCCGCCAGGCTGGAGTTGGTGCAGCTGCCGATGCAGACCTGGTCCACCTTCATCAGGCCAAGTGAGCGCACCGGCTTGACGTTGTCGGGGCTGTGCGGGCAGGCGGCCAGCGGCTCCAGGGCGGACAGGTCGATCTCGATGACACGGCTGTACTCGGCGTCCGGGTCCGCGTCCAGCGGCACCCAGTCCGCCTCGCGGCCCTGCGCCGCCAAAAAGGTGCGGGTGGCCTCGTCAGAGGGGAAGATGCTGCTGGTGGCGCCCAGCTCGGCGCCCATGTTGGTGATGGTGGCGCGCTCGGGCACCGAGAGGGTCTTGACGCCCTCGCCGCCGTATTCGACCACCTTGCCCACGCCGCCCTTGACCGACAGGATGCGCAGCAGTTCCAGGATGACGTCTTTGGCGCTCACATAAGGCCGCAGCCGGCCGGTCAGGTTGACCCGGATGATCTCGGGGCAGGGGATGTAATAGGCACCGCCGCCCATGGCCACCGCCACGTCAAGGCCGCCGGCCCCGATGGCAAGGCAGCCGATGCCGCCCGCCGTGGGGGTGTGGCTGTCGCTGCCGATCAGCGTTTTGCCGGGGACGGCGAAACGCTCCAGATGGACCTGATGGCAGATGCCGTTGCCGGGGCGGGAATAGCGCACCCCGATGCGCTTTGCGATGGAGCGGATGAAATTGTGATCATCCGCATTTTCAAAGCCGTTCTGCAGCGTGTTGTGGTCGATGTAGGCCACCGAGAGCTCGGTCTTGACCCGGGGGATGCCCATGGCCTCAAATTCCAGATAAGCCATGGTGCCGGTGGCGTCCTGGGTCAGGGTCTGGTCGATCCGCAGGCCGACCTCCCTGCCCGGGGCCATCTCGCCGTCCACCAGATGGGCGGCGATGATCTTTTGCGCGATGCTTTTTCCCATTGTGTTCCCCTCGCTTGTGCCGGCGGCGCGCGGCCGGGGCCAAAAACGCCGGCGGCTTGGGCCGCGCGCGCAGCCGGATAGATTTATACCACTTAATACTATCTATTTTCACTGCGCTTGTCAATGTTTTAACAGGTTGCGGAGGGGGGAATAATTCCCCCAAAACCGTTGAAACTAAAGGGGTAGAAAGGCGGTGCGGCATGTTGCAGGAAAATCTTCAAAGCGCTGGACAGGAAGAAGAGAAGAAAAAGGGCGGGGGCGAGGCCCCGGACGGGGCCGAGATCGACCGCGCCCAGCTGGAAAAGGACTATATCCTGGAGACTGGGTCGGTGCTCAAAACGCGGGGGCGGCACGCCATCCACTGCCTCACCGTGATCGGGCAGATCGAGGGGCATGTGGTGTCTCCCCCTACCCAGAAAACCACAAAATACGAGCACGTTATCCCGCAGCTGGTGGCGGTACAGGAGGACCCGGAGATCGAGGGGCTGCTGATCATCCTGAACACGGTGGGAGGCGACGTGGAAGCGGGCCTGGCCCTGGCGGAGCTGATCGCGGGGGTGGCTAAACCCACCGCCTCGCTGGTGCTGGGGGGCGGGCATTCCATCGGCATCCCGCTGGCCGTTTCTGCGCGGCGCAGCTTTATCGTGCCCACGGCGACCATGACCGTGCACCCGGTGCGCCACTCGGGGATGATGCTGGGGGTGCCCCAGACCATGAGCTACTTTGAGCGCATGCAGCAGCGGATCACCGGCTTTGTCACCGGCCATTCGCGCATCCCCGAGGCCCGCTTTACCGAGCTGATGATGAAGACGGGCGAGATGGTGATGGACGTGGGCTCGGTGCTGGACGGCGAGATGGCCGTGCGCGAGGGACTGATCGACGAGCTGGGGTCGCTGGAAAACGCCCTGCGCTGGCTGTACGCCGAGATCGAGGGCCGCGCCGCAGGCAGCGCCGGGGCGCCGGGACAGAAAAAGCAGGCGGGCGGCAGTGCGGGCCGGCGGACCACGGGCAAGGGAAAAGGAAAATGATCCCTTTTGCCGGCAGCGGCAGAGGCCATAGATCAAAAAAAGCGCGGTTTTACCGGCAACCAGCCGGAGGCCGCGCTTTTTTTCGTCCCCTGCCCGTGGGGGCGTCGACGCTTTTTGTTTTACAAGGGCTGGTTTTGGTGGTAAAATAAGATATCTGGGCCCACCCGGGCAAAGAAATGGCGGGAGGGGCCGTTTTCATCCTGCGAGAGGGAGAAAAAATATCAGCCGGAGGCGCGTATATGTCGATTTGGGACGGACTTTTTCAAGGCATCATCCAGGGGGCGACCGAATTTTTGCCCATTTCCAGCGACGGCCATCTCACCCTTTACCAGCACCTTACCGGCAACTCGGGCGAGGGCGCGCTCTTTTTCAACCTGATGCTGCATCTGGGCACCCTGGTGGCGGTCTTTGTGGCCTATCGCAAGGATATCTGGGCGCTGATCAAGACCTTTTTCTCCATGGTGGGGGATGTTTTCCGGGGAAAATTCAGCTTTAAAACCAAAGACGAAAACCGTCGCATGATCTTTATG
This sequence comes from Anaerofilum hominis, assembly GCF_014287275.1. Classification (GTDB taxonomy): domain Bacteria; phylum Bacillota; class Clostridia; order Oscillospirales; family Ruminococcaceae; genus Pygmaiobacter; species Pygmaiobacter hominis. The sequence goes on along the minus strand of NZ_JACONZ010000001.1, from coordinate 446,980 downwards.
TTTGTGATGGCCTGTGTGCCGCTGCTGGCCTTTTTGCTGGTAAAGGACTGGGTCACCGCCATCACCGAGGACGACGACATCGTGGTGGAGGGGTTCTGTTTTCTCTGGACGGCGGCGCTGCTTTTTCTCGCCTCAAAATGTGTCAAGGGCCGCAAGACCGCCCGTGAGATGAAAGTGCGGGACGCCTTGATCGTCGGCGTGTTTCAGGGCACGGCCATCATGCCGGGCATCTCCCGCTCCGGCTCCACCATTTCCAGCGGGCTGCTGCTGGGCTTTTCCAAAGAGTACTGCGTCAAATTCAGCTTTATCCTGGGCATCCCGGCCATTTTGGGCGCCAGCGTGCTGGAGGCCAGGGACGCCTTTGCCGCGGGGCTGGAGATCGAATGGGCGCCGGTGCTGGTGGGCATCATCACCGCCGCGGTGGTGGGTTATCTCTGCATCCGGCTCATCCAATACCTGGTGGCCAGCGATAAATTCATCATCTTTTCCTATTACACCGCCGCACTGGGCCTGGTCACCCTTGCAGCGGGTATTCTGGAGCATGTGTGGGGCAGCAACATCGTAGAGCTGGTCTCGCGGCTTTTTTAAGCGTTGGGCGCGGGCACAGCGGCGTCACGGCCGGCGGCCCGCGGACCGGAAAGGCCGCTCAAAAGGGACGAAACAAAAAACAGAAGTAAAACTACAGGAGTAATCAGCGAATGGCAGCGAAGAGTCAAAACGGCAGGACGGCGACCAAAAAACGGGGAAGGCCCTCAAAAAAACAGCAGCCCGAGGTGAACAAATCCTGGAGCATCCTGCTTTTCGGCGTCGGGGCGGTGCTGCTGGCGCTCACTTTTATCAAAGGGGCGCCGGCCTGGAACGCGCTGTCCGGCTGGCTGTTCGGTCTGTTCGGCGTCATTACATATGCGGTGGCCCCGGTGGTGCTGTACCTGGCGGTCCTCATCGCGGCGGGGCGGCCCGCCAAGGCCAAACTCTGGCAGGGGGCGCTTCTGCTCTGCTTCGCCTCGGCACTGGCGCTGATCTTTTCCCGCCTTGACCTCTCCGGCGGCAAGCTGTGGGAGACCTTTCTCTCACTGGGCGCGGCCGGGCAGGAGCTGCGGGGCGGCGGGCTGCTGTCCGCGCTGATCGGCTGGCCGCTGCTGGCCCTCTGCGGCCGCCCGGCGGCAAACGTGATCATCGTGGTGGTGGTGGTGATGTTCTTCATGCTGCTCACCAGCACCACACCCGTGGACATCTACCGCTTTTTCCGGGAAAAGGCTTCGGGCGCAAGGGGGCGCTTTGACGAGTACGAGCGCAATGCGGCCGCAGCCCGCGCCGCGCGGGAGGAGCGCCGCCGCCGGGAATTGGCGGAGGCGGCGGCGGAGCTGGAAGCCGAGGAGGCCGCGCGCACGGCGGCCCGCAGCGCAGAGATCGATATCCCGCTGGGCGGCGGGGCGGCCGTGCCGGGCGCGTCCCTCTTCGGCGGCGACGGCATCGACATCCCACTGGACGGCGAAAAGCCGGGCCCCAGGGATTACGGCTCCGCCCCGCCGCCGCCGGGCATCGACATGAGCGCGCCCTTTGACCCCGGCCCCGCTGCGGCGGGCCAGGGGAGCGGAAAAGAGGCCGGCGGCGCGCCCTTTGACCTGGAAAGCGGGCCCGCTGCCCCCGGGCCGGAGAAAGGGCCGGACGGCCTGTTTGAGCATGCCGCGCCCGACGTGGAGCAGCTCATCAAAAAAGCGGTCGCCCCCAGGGCGGCCGAGCCCGCAAGACCCGCGATCGACCCCAGCGGGCAGGTGCTGCTGTCCCCCGGCGCGCCGGGGCAGAACGCCTATCGCTATCCGCCGCTGGAGCTGTTTGAGAGAAGCGGCCCGGCGCGGGGCGGCGCCGATGAGACGGAACTCAAGCGCAACGCGGACCTGCTGGTAAACACGCTGGCCAGCTTCGGCGTACAGACCAAGCTGATGGATATCAGCCGCGGCCCCTCGGTCACCCGCTATGAACTGCAGCCCGCGGCGGGGGTCAAGATCAGCCGCATCACCGGCCTGGCCGACGATATCGCCCTGAATCTGGCGGCGGCGGGGGTGCGCATCGAGGCCCCCATCCCCGGCAAGGCGGCAGTGGGCATCGAGGTGCCCAACAAGCACGCCAGCGCGGTGGACATGCACAGCATCCTCAGCTCGGCGGAGTTTAAAAACAGCAAAAGCCCCATCGTCATCCCGCTGGGCAAGGATATTGCGGGCAGCGTGCAGGTGGCGGACCTCACCAAAATGCCCCATCTGCTGATCGCCGGCTCTACCGGCAGCGGCAAATCGGTCTGCATCAACGCCATCATCATCAGCATCGTCTACCGCTGCAGCCCGGAGGACGTGAAGATGATCCTCATCGACCCCAAAGTGGTGGAGCTGTCCGACTATAACGGTATCCCCCACCTGCTGATGCCGGTGGTCACCGAACCGCGCAAGGCCAGCGGCGCGCTGGGCAGCGCGGTGGCGGAGATGGAGCGCCGCTACCAGCTCTTCGCCCAGAACAATGTGCGCGATATCAAAAGCTATAACAAACTGGCGGCGGAGAGCGGCGAGCTGGAGCATCTGCCCTATATCGCCATCGTCATCGACGAGCTGGCCGACCTGATGATGGTCGCGGGCAAAGAGGTGGAGGACTATATCTGCCGCATCGCCCAGAAAGCGCGCGCGGCGGGCATGCATCTGATCGTCGCCACCCAGCGCCCCAGCGTGGACGTGATCACCGGCCTGATCAAGGCCAACATTCCCAGCCGCATCGCTTTTGCGGTCTCCAGCCAGATCGATAGCCGCACCATCCTGGACGGCGCAGGCGCTGAAAAGCTGCTGGGCATGGGCGACATGCTGTTTATGCCGGTGGGCGCGAACAAGCCGGTGCGCATCCAGGGCACCTATGTCAAGGACGGCGAGATCACGGCGGTGATCGATTACGTCAAGCAGGACAATGCCGCCCAGTACGACGAGAACATGATCTCGGATATGGAAAAATATGCCTCCGCAGCCTCCGGCAAGGGGACGGCGGCCGGGGATGGGGAGGACAGCGACGCCCACGACCCCATGCTGCAGGCCGCCATCGAGACGGTCATCGAGGCGAATATGGCCTCCACCTCGCTGCTGCAGCGCAGGCTGAAACTGGGCTATGCCCGCGCGGCGCGCATTATGGATACCATGGAGGAGCTGCACGTCATCGGCCCCTATGAGGGCTCCAAGCCGCGGGAGGTGCTCATCAGCCGCCAGCAGTTCATCGAGATGTTCACAAACGGCTCGTCCGAGGAGATCAGCGGGTAGGCCGGGGCAAAAAAACAGGGCTCCCGGCCGGCAGGGCCGGGAGTCCTGCGCCGTTGCGGGGCGCGGGGGGACCGGGGCGGGCGACCGCCGGGACCGCGCCGGGGCCGGAGCGCCCGCGGCGGCCCCGGGACGCCGCAGACGCGGAAAAAAGGCACGTCACAGGAGGAGGACTATGAACGATTTTCTGCCCATCACGGGCGATGAGATGCGGGCGCGGGGCTGGCAGTACTGCGATTTTGTGGTGGTATCCGGCGACGCATACGTAGATCACCCCAGTTTTGGCCCGGCCATCATCTCCCGTCTGCTGGAGAGCCAGGGCTACCGGGTGGGCTTTTTGTCCCAGCCGGATTTCACCACCCCGGAGAGCTTCCGGGAGTTTGGGCCGCCCCGTTATGCCTTTCTCATCGGGGCAGGCAACGTGGACAGCATGGTGGCCCACTACTCGGTGGCAAAGGTGCGGCGCGCGGAGGATGAATACACCCCGGGCGGCAGGGCGGGCAGGCGGCCGGATCGGGCCGCCACCGTGTACGCCCGGCTGGCAAAGCGGGCGTATCCCGCTGTGCCGGTGGTGCTGGGGGGGCTGGAAGCGTCCTTGCGCCGGTTTGCCCATTACGATTACTGGTCCGACACGGTGATGCCCTCGATCCTGGAAGATTCCGGCGCGGACCTGCTCACGTTCGGCATGGGCGAGCACCAGACCACCGAGATCGCGCGGCGGCTGGCGGCTGGCGAGCGGCCCGACGCCCTCACCGACATCCCGGGTACCTGTTATCTCACCGACAGCCTGGGGCTGCCGGCGGGCTATGCGGAGTGTGCCGGCTTTGCCAGGGTGGCGGCGGACAAGACCGCCTACGCCAGGGCGTGCCGCATCCAGATGGACAACCAGGACCCGCTGACCGGCAAACCGGTGGTGCAGAAGCAGCGGGAAAAATATCTGGTGCAGAACCCGCCCAGCAGGCCCCTTTACCGGCCGGAACTGGACAGGGTCTACGCGCTGCCGTTCACCCGTACCTGGCACCCCAGCTATGATGCGCTGGGGGGCGTGCCGGGCCTTGCGGAGGTGGAGTTTTCCATCGCCCAGAACCGCGGCTGCTTCGGCGGCTGCAATTTTTGCGCCATTACGCTGCATCAGGGGCGGCAGGTCACCAGCCGCAGCGCAGAGTCCATTTTGGCAGAGGGGGAGCGCATCACCCGCAGCCCCAATTTTAAGGGGTATATCCATGACGTGGGCGGCCCCACGGCGGATTTCCGCTTGCCCAGCTGCCGGGAACAGATGACCCGCGGCACCTGCGCCGACCGCAAGTGTCTGGCGCCCACGCCCTGCCCCAGGCTGCTGGTGGACCACACCGAGTACGTCTCGATCCTGCGGCGGCTGCGGGCGCTGCCAGGCGTAAAAAAGGTCTTTATCCGCAGCGGCATCCGCTATGATTACCTGATGCTGGACAAAGACGAGACCTTTTTCAAAGAACTGGTACGGCACCATATCTCCGGCCAGCTGAAAGTCGCGCCGGAGCACTGTGCCCCCGCGACCCTGGCCGCCATGGGCAAGCCGCGCATCGAGGTCTTTGACCGCTTTGTCAAACGGTTTTACGAGCTGACGAAAGAGGCGGGCAAAAAGCAGTATCTGGTGCCCTATTTGATGAGCAGCCACCCGGGCTGTACGCTGAACGACGCGGTGCTTCTGGCGGAGTATCTGTGCGACCACCACATGCGGCCCGAGCAGGTGCAGGATTTTTACCCCACGCCGGGCACGGTGTCCACCTGTATATTTTACACCGGGCTGGACCCCGCCACCATGAAGCCCGTCTATGTGGCGAGATCGGCGCAGGAAAAGGCGCTGCAGCGGGCGCTGCTGCAGTATTATGAGCCGCGCAACCGGGCAAAGGTGCGCCAGGCGCTGGAGCTGACCGGGAGACGCGACCTGATGGCGAAGCTGCTGCCCCATGGCCCCGGGGCGCGGGCGGAGGGGGACGCTGCCCGCAAAGCCGGGGCGCCGGCGCGGGGCCCCCGTCCCGGCGGGCGGAAGCCGGCGGCGAAATATAACAGTGGGAGAGGGAGAGAGAAAAAGCAATGGCGAGACGGCGCGGCAGGCGCACAAAAAAGCAGGAGAGGGTGAGCCGGTACGCCGGCCTGGCGCTGGCGGCGCTGCTGTTCGCTTTTTGCTGTGTCGTGACAGCGGGCGAGCACTACGGCTGGCCCACCCCGCGCTGGAGCGAGGTGGAGGCCTGGTTCGGCGTGGCGGACGCCCCGGCGGCGGTGACCGACGGGGACACCGAGCTCCATTTCATCGACGTGGGCCAGGCGGACGCCACGCTGATCCGGCAGGGGGACGAATACGCCCTGATCGACGCGGGAGACCTGGGCGGCGGGGACCGGCTGGTGGAATACCTGAAAACGGCCGGGGTGCAGCGGCTGCGCTGCGTGGTGATGACCCATCCCCACGCGGACCACATCGGCGGCATGCCCGAGGTGCTGCAGAACTTTCCGGTGGACGAATTTATCCTGCCGGATCTTGGCCTGATGAAAAACCTGTCCACCAGCGACGTGCTGGCGCGCACGCTGGAGGCGCTGAAAGACCAGCAGGAAAACGGCTGTACCGTGACCGCCGCGGCGCGCGGGCAGGAGATAAAGGTGGGCGCGGGGACGCTGAAAGTGCTGCTGGCAGGGGTGGAGACCGACAACGCCAACGATCTTTCCGTCTGCGTAAAATTTTCCGCAGACGGGCTGTCCTGCCTGTTTACCGGGGACGGCGAGGGCCCGGTGGAAAAAGAGCTGCTGGCGGTGGAACCAAACCTGCGGGCAGACATTTTTCAGGCCGGCCATCACGGCAGCACCACCAGCAACGGCAAAAAACTGCTGGCGGCGGTGCGGCCGCAGTATATCGTGATCTCCTGCGGCCAGGACAACAGTTACGGACACCCCCATGCCGAGGTGCTGCGCCGGTTTGAGCAGACCGGCGCTGAGATCTGCCGCACCGATCAGCAGGGCAGCGTGGTCTTTTCGGTGGCAAAAAACGGCGAGGTCAGCGTGCGGACAGCGCGGGAAAGCGGGGACTGATGAATGCTCTGGAACATTGACCGCATAGAGGAGGGCACGGCGGTGCTGCTGTGCGAGGATGGCCGCCGCAGCGCGCTGCCCACAGAGCGGCTGCCCGCCGGCGCGGCGGAGGGCGACTGGGGGCGCCTGGTGGACGGCGTTTTTCTGCCCGATGCCGCCGAGACCGAAAAACGCAGACAGAAGATCCGCGGCCTGCTGGAGGACCTGCTGGGGTGATCTCCCGCGCGGCACTTCCCCGCGCGGCGGGGCCTGTTTTTGGGCTTTCTGCAGGGCTGTGCAACCGGAATGCAACCCGTTTTTACGCGATAGTTGGTGGGCGCAACCGGCCGGATGTGATAAAGTAAAGTCAGCACCAGGAAAGGAGTGGATAACATGCAGGTGACCATCCTCATGTCCATCTTCAGCATCCTTTTTCTCGCGCTCTTTGCCGTCCTGCTCACCCTCGTTGTGCGGGCACTTTTAAAGTATCTGCACTCGGGGGAGACGCGCAGGGAAAAGGCCGCGGTAAAAAGATCGCTGGGGGAAGCGCTGCGGGAGCATCGCATGCGCTGTAAAATGACACAGGAGTTTGTGGCCGAGGCAGTGGGGGTCAGCAGACAGGCGGTGTCCAAATGGGAGAACGGCGATTCCGACCCCAGCACCTCGAACCTGTGCGTGCTGGCAAAGCTGTACGGCGTGCCGCCGGAGGAACTGCTGCGGGCCGCGGAATGATCTTTCCCGGGCCGGGACGGCGGCAGAAAAAGCGGCAGGGAAATGGGCAAAAGGCCTTTGCGCCCGGGGCGCTTCCTCCCAAAAGGCAGGGGGCGCCGTTTTGTCTGCAAAACGGCAAAGCCGGAAAATGGCTCTCCCGTCCGCAAAAAGCCGTGCGTGAACGGCAGCTCGGCCGCGCGCGCCTGAGGGCAAGGGGGGGAATGCAGTGTGTGAACTGGCGCTGGTCAGACCGTCGGCGCTTTATGCGGGGCAGGTCATGTCCTATAAGGAGGAAATGACGCGGTGCAAAGAATCCTTTGATGGCTGCGCAGGCCTGGAAGAGGTGCAGTCGTTTGACGAGTGGATCGATTTTGAAGAGAGACTGAAGAAAAAGTACAAGGGCGGATATGTGCCCTCGGAAGTGTTTTTGGCAGTGAGGCGAAGCGATGGGGCCGTTGTCGGCATGATCGATTTTCGGCACCCGCTGTCAGAGTTCCTTGAAAACTTTGGGGGCAATATCGGGTACAGCGTCCGCCCGTCGGAAAGGCGGAAAAAATATGCGTCGGAGATGCTGGGGCTGATGCTGCCCATCTGCCGCGCGTTTGGGGAAACCAGGGTCTTGTTGACCTGCGACAAGTGGAACACGGCTTCTCAAAAGACGATCGTCAAAAACGGCGGGGTATTGGAAAACGAGGTCCCCGACCCGGTGGGGCTGAGCAAAAGCGGCGTCATCCAGCGGTACTGGATCTCCCTCTAGCGCCGCTTTGCGGCTGCGCCCCGTCTATCCAGGAAACTTCTGCCGGTGCGCCGGAGGGGGCGGAGGGGAAGCTGCAGACAGAACGCGGGCAGAGCCTTTCCCGGTGAAAGGCCGCCGGCAGCCTCATCTGAAACCGCGCGGAAAACAAAGGCGGCGGACCTTTTTCAAGGTCCGCCGCCTTTGTTTGGCCTGCACAGAAAAGAAGAAATATGCCGCCCCTTTCCCGCAGCCGGGCGCGAAAGGGGGCGATGCGGCTCAGTCCTCCAGCAGGGGCAGGATCCTTGCCAGAGAGGCGTCCGCCATCTCGTCGGTAGAGTTGTGGTAGAGCAGGAGATTTTCGCTGGTCTCGGGATCTCCCAGCGTGTCCGGGATGCTGAAATCCACCCCGGCGATATATTCGTCCCAATGGGTCAGCTTCCAGGTGTCCCGGTCGGAATTGCGCTGGATCATCCGCTGATGACAGACCTCAGGGTCGGTGACGATCCAGACGACCACCAGCTTTGCCCCCTGCGCGGCGAGTTTCTCTTTGAGAGCCTGCATATAGGCCGCGTCCCGCACTTCGCGGCTGAAAGGCGCGTTGATGAGGACGGTGTCGTCGTAACTGAGCGCCTCAAAGCCCAACACCAGGATGACGTCGTATTCATAATCGCGGATATTCTCTTCAAAAAAATCCGAACTGCGGTCATAGGGCTGCCCCGCGACCGCAAAGATACGCTTGGAGAGCGGGATCAGCGTGTCCTTATCCAGATAGACCACATGGTGCAGGGCGGCCGCGAGCCGTTTTGAAAGGCGGGTCTTGCCGCAGCCGGGCGGCGAGGTGACCAGGATCATTTTTTTCATTGAGAACCTCCTCAAAGGCCTGTTTTCGGTTTTTTACATCCCTGCTTCCGGCTGCTGAGAGCCTGTCCCGGAAATCATTTCCCTTATTTTACCATGGGAAAAGACAAAAGTCGAATTTTTTCCTCAGGACGTGTGCAAAATCTGCAGGCTGGTACTGCACAGGGGCAGCACGTTGATCACCGGCTCCTCGTAAGGGTGCGCTTTTTTGACAAGCAGCAGGGTCTCCTCCAGCCGCTCTGCGCGGCAGCAGACCTCGACTTTCAGCTCTTCGGCGCAGCACAGCTCGCCGGCGCGGCCCTGATAGGGGTGCGCGCCCTCCAACGGCCGCCAGAAGCCCGTTGCCCGGCTGACCGACAGGCACTGGTCATAGCGGCCGATATGTCCGGCATCGGCGTCGCTGAGGGCCTGCCGCACCGCCTCAAAATGGCTTTCCGGGACGAAGATCTCCAACTTGTACAGCGTAAACTCCATTGTGTGTTCCTCTCCGGCCGCGCGGCCGCGTGTTTTCGGCGTTTAAACCAGGGCAGGCCCGTTACAAACGCTCCTGGAAGTCCCGGGCAAGCAGGAACCGGCTGCGCCGGAAAGAGATGAGCCCCTCGTCCCGCAGCCGCCCCAGCGCGGCCGACATGGCGCTGCGCTCGACGCAGAGATAGTCCGCCAGCTCCTGGCGGTCAAGCGGGATGGAAAAGCTGAGGCTGCCGCACAGGCGGGCCTGTTCAGCCAGATAGGAGAGCAGCTTTTCCCGGGTAGTGCGTTTGGAGAGATGTTCCAGCCTGCGGTTGAGCAGCAGGTTTTTGTCCGCGAGTACGGCCAGCATGTTGGAGACAAGGGCGCGGGACTCCTCTGCAGGCACACAGGCGGAGAGCGCGCGCCCAAAATCGAGCCACAGCACGGCGCAGGGGCCGGCGGCCCGGGCGCTGACGTGCGGAAGCGCCGCATTGGGGGAGGCGCAGGCAAACGCCTCGCCGAAAAGCTCGCCGGGGGAAAGGCAGGCGAGCAGGGTGCGCGCGCCAGAAAATTCTTCCCGCACGATCTGCGCCCGCCCCTGTAGCAGGACACCGATCCTGCCGCCCTGTTCCGCCGCCAGCAGCAGCTCGTCCCCGCAGTGCGCGGTCCGCCTCGCGTTTAACCCGCAAAGCAGGGCGGGAAGCTCCTCTCCGGGGATGCCGCAGAACAGGCGGCAGCGGGCGAGAAGCTCCAGCTCTGACGAAGTCATAAAAAAGGTCCCCCTCTCCCGCCGAAACGGCGGCCGGCTGCCCGGACCGGGCTGGCAGCGCAGCGCCCCTGCGCTGCGGACCGTTTCTGTTTTGGCCAGGCCTTTGCCCGGACCGGCGAAAAGAGCGGCGGCGCGGCCGCACCGCCCGGCCAAAGGCGTTTCACGCTTTTACTATACACTATTTCCAGAACCGGGGCAAATAAAGCGCGTCCCGCCAAAAAGAGGGCTTCGGGCGGGACGCGCGGAGAAAATTTTTTATTGCTTTGCAATAAAAACGACTTATTTCTATCCGCCGCGGCCTGAGGACAGGCCGCATGGCTATTAAAAAATAGCCATGCGGTTATTTTGATCGGCCCCGCCCTCGACGTTCGCACGGCAACGGGGCGGATGGTCCCAAAATAGTCTCCGGCTATTGCATAATAAAAGAAAAAGGCGCGGACGGCCGGGGCGGGGATGGAGCGCACAGAGGCGGAAAACCTCACTCCAGCTGCTGCAGCGCCAGCTGTCCGCCCTCTTCGATCAGCGCCTGCAGCTGCTGAGGGGAGAACGGATAGCCCAGCGCAAAAAGGCCGCGATAAAAAAAGGCGAGGGTCGCCTGCTGCGGCAGGCCGTCCGAACGCGCGGCGCGCACGCAGCGCGCCAGCCCCTGCAGACTGAAGAGAAGAGAGAGCTTGAGGGCGCGGATGCGCGCGTCCGGCTCTGCCAGCAGATCGCGGAGACCATATTCCGCGGTGCGGCCGCAGGCGGCGGTGCAGGCGGCGCACATGGGCGCCAGCCGGCTTTTTTCCGCCCGGACTGCAGCGACGGCCTTTTCCAGGCTGCCGGCGTCCCCCGCGGCGAATTCATAGGCAAGGCCGCTGAGCATCGCGCGGTGGGCGGAAGCGGGCGGCGTTTCGTTTTCCGCCGCCCGGGCCAGGGCGATCAGCACGCCGGTCAGCTGATCCTCCAGGGCGAAGCGAGCGTTTTTCTCTGTATTCATGACGCGTCCCCTCCTTAGCCAGACACGATGCGGCCGTCGGTGGAGATCACGACCACACGGCAGGGCAGGGCTTTGCCGCTCGCCTCGACGGCGCGCCGGACGGCGTTTTCCAGCCCGCCGCAGCAGGGCACCTCCATGCGCGCCACCGTGACGCTTCGCACGTCATTGCGGGCAAAGATCTCGGCCAATTTTTCCGCATAGTCGGCAGCGTCCAGTTTGGGGCATCCGATCAGGACCACCCGGCCGCGGATCAGGTGCTGATGAAAAGCCCCATAGGCGTAAGCGGTGCAGTCGGCGGCGACGAGCAGGTCCGCGCCGCTGAAAAAGGGCGCTGCCGTCGGCGCAAGCCGGATCTGTACCGGCCACTGTGTCAGCTCGCTGCCGGCGTCCGCCCGCACGGACGAAGAGACGGGCTCACGGCGCAGGGTCTCGCTGCGGCTGCCGGGGCAGCCGCAGGGCGGGGGAGCGGATGTGCGCGCCGTTTTGGCTGCGGCCGCCCCCTTGTGATCGTAGGCGGGCGCTTCCCTTTCCTCAAACGAGATGGCCCCCGCCGGGCAGGCCGGCAGACAATCGCCCAGCCCGTCGCAGTGCTCTTCCCGCAGCAGGCGGGCCTTGCCGCCCTCCATACCGATCGCGCCTTCATGGCAGGCGGCGGCGCACAGGCCGCAGCCGGTACATTTTTCCTCGTCTATTTTGATGATCCTGCGTTTCATATCCCGGTCCATCCTTTCTCATTTGCTGGGCCCTGAGCGGCAAGGGCTTCTGCGACAGCTTCAGCGTATCACAGATCCGGGAAACTGTATGTTGTTTTTCCAACAAAAAAGCAGACGCCGCACAGGGCGTCTGCTTAAGGGTGCCAGCAGTCACGAGAGGGGGGAAGAAGCGCCGCAGGCCTCTACTTGCCGGGAGATGTAGTCGGCTACTTCCTCCGCCGGGATGCCCAGCGCCACGGCCAGCTCGCCGTGCAGCAGCTCCTCGGCGCGCTTCATGAAGCGCTGGTCCATCTGCCCGGGCTTGCGCCCGTTGCTGAGCGAGTCCCGGTTTTTGGAATAGAGCGTCTTGATCAGCTGCAGCAGGTCCTCACAGCTGCAGCTTTCAAAAAAGCCGCGGTAGTGTTCGGACAAAAATTTGGGGTCCCGTATGCAGCACTCGTCCTCGCGGATAGAGGGGATCTGAGAGATCAGCTTTTCCGCGGCCTCTCGGGTGAGGACCGGACGCATCAGGACCGGGGTGTCCAGCGGGGCGTAGATCACGCCGGCGGAATAAAGAGGGGCCAGCGTGTAATAGAGTTTATCTTCCGGGATGCCGGAGATCCCCTGTGGATGCCCCACCGCCTCCACCCGGCAGACCCCTGTGTTGCCGTAAACGATCAGGTCCCCTTGCTGATACATCTCAAAGCCTCCTGTTCCGCCCCCTGTGGGGGCAACGGCCGCCCGGCGGGCGGCAATAAAACGCGCAGACAGGGCGGCGCGTTTTTGGACGCGGCCCTGCTTGCTCTTTTGACGAAAAGACGGCGGCTGCAGTAAAAAAATAGCCGGAGGCTATTTTTTTATAGCCATGTGGCCTGTCCCCAGGCCACGGCGAATCGAAATAAATTATTTTTTATTGCGGAGCGATAAAAAATAGCCGGAGGCTATTTTTTTATAGCCATGTGGCCTGTCCCCAGGCCGCGGCGAATCAAAATAAATTGTTTGCGCAGCAATAAAAAATCTCCGCCGCGGGTAAAGTACCTCCGGCGCTGCCTGCCCACCTCAATTTTACCATTTTGTGCCCGGGCGGCGCAAAGACGGCTGACAGTCGGACAGAAAACTTTGTGCAGCCTGCGCAGCGAACAGGGTAAAATAGTTGTGCAAAGCGCCGAAGCGTTTTATGGCTCCTGACGGCGAAACGCAGAGGGGGAACAGCCGTAAAGCAGTTGAAACTGCCGGGCAAAGTAGCTTGGATGGGAAAAGCCCGCTTCGCTGCAGACCGTGGTGACCGGCAAGCTGGTCTGGCGCAGCAGCCCGGCCGCCTTTTGCAGGCGGTATTGAAGCAGATAGCGGATGGGGGAGACGCCAAGGCAGCGCTGGAAGCAGCGATAGCATTCGCTTTGGCTGATGTTGGCTGCTGCGGCGAGCTGAGAGACCTCCAGTTTTTCCCGATAGTGCCCGGCGATATAGGCGAGCATTTTTTTGATCCGATCCTGCGGGGGCTGACCGCCGGGGCGGGGCGGGACCTCCGCGGGCAGGTTTGCCGTGACGCGCTGCCAGAAAGCCAGCAGGTAAGCCTGTACCAGCAGAGGCTGGCCGTCCTCCGGCTGCGAGCGAAGCTCAAAAGCGCGGCGCAGCAGTTCCAGCGCTTCGGTCTGCCAGGAGACGGCGGGCGACAGGGGCAGTGCGGCAAAGCCCTCGTCCGCCAGCAGGGGCAAAAGGTAACGGCGATAGACCAGGCTCTGCTCGGTGCCGCCCAGCAGCAGGGGGTGAAAGACCAGATTGATGATACGGCAGTCCTCACGGCTGTGCCAGGTGAGCCGGTGAAGAACGTTGGAATTGATGAGGATGCCATCGCCGGGCCCCAGCGGAAACCGCTGGCTGCAGCACTCTGCAAGGGTCCGGCCCTCGCAGACGATCACGGCCTCCAGCTCCTCGTGCCAGTGCCAGGGCACCTCATGCCCGATAAAGGCGCTGAACCGCTCGTCGTAAGCTGCGCAGGGAAAATCCGGGCTGCCGTGCACCATTTTTTCCCGCCTCTGCGCGTCGGTTTGGATGTCGTATACCTGCATTGCCCGCCGCCTTTTTTGGAATCGATCATATCGGTAGCATCGTGATAAAAAATGAGAGGATATTGCTTGGATTTCTTTTTCAGTGATAGTATCATGATAACATGAAAAGCAGGGCAGGTCAAATGAGCACCTGTCCCGCCGCTAAAAAGACCGCGCGGAACAGCGCGCAGGTGGGCGGGGCGCTCTTGACGTGGCCGGGCGGAATTTGTTTTAATGGATACCGAATGTCTTGATTTTGCGGCGCAGCGGTTTACCGCCCGCCGCTCCGGGAGGAATAACGTGGCTTCACTCTTATTGGCCGTCATCTATCTTGCGTTCATCAGCCTTGGGCTGCCGGACGCGCTTCTCGGTTCCGCGTGGCCCCTGATGTACGGGGAGTTCGCGGTGCCGGTGTCCAGCGCAGGCATCATCAGCATGACCATTGCGGGCGGCACCATCGTCTCCAGCCTGTTCAGCGACCGGCTCATCCGCCGCTTCGGCACGGCGGCCGTGACGCTGGTCAGCGTGGGGATGACCGCCCTGGCCCTGTTCGGGTTTTCCATTTCGCACGCGTTCTGGCAGCTCTGCCTGTGGGCCGTTCCCTACGGGCTGGGGGCGGGCAGCGTGGACGCGGCGCTGAACAATTTTGTGGCGCTTCACTACCGCTCGCGCCATATGAGCTGGCTGCACTGTTTCTGGGGCATCGGCGCCACGGCGGGGCCCTACATCATGGGCCTTTGCCTCACCGGCGGCGCCACCTGGCATGCGGGGTACCGTTCCATCGGCGTGATCCAGGTGGTACTGGCGGCCTGTCTGCTGCTTTCGCTCCCTCTCTGGAAAGGGCGGGACAGCGGACGGGACGGGGGCCTTGCCGGCCGCCGGGCCCTCAGCCTGCGTGAAACGGTGCGCCTGCCGCGGGCAAAACCGCTGCTGACCGCTTTTTTCTGTTACTGCGCGCTGGAGGCAACCGCCGGCCTTTGGGCCAGCAGCTATCTGGTGCTGTATCGGGGCGTGGAGGCGGGCCTGGCGGCAAAATATGCGTCTCTCTTTTATCTGGGCATCACGCTGGGGCGCTTTTTCTGCGGCTTTGTGTCCGACCGCCTGGGCGACCACAATATGGTGCGCCTGGGGCAGGGCGTTGCGGGGCTGGGGGCCCTGCTGCTGCTTTTGCCGCTGGGCGGCCCGGTCACGCTGTGCGCCCTGATGGCTTTGGGCATGGGCTGCGCGCCGATCTATCCCAGCCTGCTGCACGCCACCCCGGTCAATTTCGGGGCGGAGAACTCCCAGTCTGTCATGGGGATGCAGATGGCCTGCGCTTATGTGGGCTCCACGTTCATGCCGCCGGTTTTCGGCTGGCTTGCTGGCTGGGCGGGCCTGAGCCTGTATCCGCTTTACCTGCTCGCCTTTGTGCTGCTGATGGTGCTGATGACAGAGCGGGCGGGCAAAGGCCCCGCGGCGGGAGAAGCCCAGCCCTAAGGCGCGGCGCCCGGCGGGCCCGGCGCCGGATCAAACGGCCCCGGACCTCTGCTGCTGCCGGGCAGGCACGGCCTTCGTCCCTCTCGGCTGCCCATCCTTTTGTGGAAGCGGGGCAGAGCAGGTATCTCATGAAAGAGAAAGAAGCGCTCCTTTTGGCAAAAGCATCGCCGCCGGGCGGAACTTTTGCCAAAAGGAGCGCTTGCGTTTTGCCGGGATAGGTCAAAAACGGGGGCCGCAGCTCTCGGGGCAGGTGCGGCCTGAAAACGAAAACACACCCCGTCCGGCATAAAGCCTCGCCGTCCGGCGGGGATTTTGCGCCAAAGCGGGTGTAAACTGTCGATCGGCTGTAAAAAAGATATCTTTCTTTATGCCCACAGGCACTTCACCCGCCAAAGGCATATTTCCCGCACCAAAGATGCATTTGTCGTGATGAAAGGGGCACTTAGTTGAAAAAAGCACTTGCGATGCAAGTGCTTTTTTCTGGTTGGGCTGGCTGGATTCGAACCAGCGGATGCAGGAGTCAAAGTCCTGTGCCTTACCGCTTGGCGACAGCCCAGAATATTGGGAGATCATGTAAAGAAAAAAGCGAACTCAAAGGTTTGAATTCGCTTTCTTTTTTTAAATGGGGTGGGAGATGGGACTCGAACCCACGACACCCAGATCCACAATCTGGTGCTCTAACCAACTGAACTACACCCACCATATTTGGTGCGCCCGAAGGGACTCGAACCCCTGGCCCACTGCTTAGAAGGCAGTTGCTCTATCCACCTGAGCTACGGGCGCATGCCGTGCCCTTCCGAGCTGCGTATTATATGATACTATATCGCCTGGGCAAAAGTCAAGGCCTTTGAAAACTTTTTTTGACAGCGGGGAAAAAAGCGGGCGCGCGGCCCGGGCGCGGCGGCCAATTCCTCAAAACTGGTTGGAAAACCGGCGCTTTTCTGCTATACTTTGCTTGTTTGAAATGAAAATCTGGATGAAAAAAGGGGAACCACTATGGATATCTTCACGATCTCGTTTTTGATCGTCATCAATCTTGTTACCCTGCTGCTCTGCTGGAGCGACAAGCGGGCGGCGGTGAACCACACCCGCCGCATCCCGGAGCGGCTGCTGATGCTTCTCACCATCGCGGGAGGCTCAGCCGGCATGCTGGCGGGCATGCTGATCTTCCGCCACAAGACCCGCGACGCGCGCTTTCGCATCACCGTGCCGGTGGTGCTGGTGGCGGAGACGATCTTCTGCATCCTGTTCTATACGCTGCCGCACAATGCCTGATGCATAAGCAGGGGCCACAGCCGTGGCCCCTTTTTCCGTCGGGGGAGCAAGGCGTCCCCGATGGGGGATAACGGCCGGGGAGGGCTGAGAGATGCAGGGTAAAAAAGTGACCATTGAAGATGTCGCCGCCCGCCTGGGGCTGGCCAAGAGCACTGTCAGCAAGGCGCTCTCAGACGCCACGGACATCAACCAGGAGACGCGGGAGCGGGTGCTGCACTGCGCTTCCGCCATGGGGTATCACATGAAAAAACGCCGCGCCGCATCGGGCGGCGACGTGGCTGTTTTTGTCGAGGGCGTGGACTATGAAAACGTGGACCAGTTTGGGCACGAGATCCTGCTGGGCTTTCAGTCCGAGGCGAGCAAGGCCCGCTTCGGGGTGCGCATCGTGCCCCTTGGCCCGGGGGAGGATTTCCGGGCACGCTATGAAGAGCTTCTGACCGAGCCGCGCTTTTTGGGCAGCTTTTTTATCGGGTTTCGCCCCCACTCTTCTTTTATCAGCGAATTTGAGGCGGCGGGCCGTCCGGCCGTGCTGCTGGACAACGACTATGACTCTGCCCTCACCGCCCATGTGGGCAGCGACAACGCCGCGGGTATGGAAGAGGCGCTGGCGCATCTGGCTTCGCTGGGTCACCGGCGGGTTGGCTTTTTGGGCGGGGAGGAGGAAAGCTGCGTCACCGCAGAGCGGCTGGCCGCCTTTGAGGCCGCTGCTCGCCGGCACGGGATCGAGGCGGAGGGACGGGTCTCCTTTGCCAGCTTTTATCGCGATTACGACCCCTCGCTGGTGCTGCGCCTGGTGGAGGGCGGGGCCACCGCGCTGGTGTGCTGCAGTGACCGCATCGCGCTGGCAGCGCTGAAAAAGCTGGCCGCGGCGCAGGTGGATGTGCCCGGGCAGGTCAGCGTGGTGGGATACGACGGCATCCCGCTGGCGGAATACGCTTCGCCCGCCCTGACCACCATCTCGCAGAACAGCCTGCAGCTGGGCAAAAGCGCTTTCCGGGTGCTGCAGCATCTGACCCAGGGCGTGCCGGTCTCCCGTCTGGCGCTGCGCCCCTCGCTGCTGGTGCGGGAGTCCACCGGCCCGGCGGCCCCACAGGGTGCGCCCGGCAAATCTTAATACAAAATTAATGTCCCTTTTTCTTGTCAGCGGCGGGGGATTTTAGTATAGTAGGTTCCAGGGCCGGGACAGGGTCTCGGCCTTTCAATCCAGCCGTCCTGCGGGGCGGCGCATCGAGGAATGAGGAAAAGAAAAGGCATGAAAAAATTCTTCCGCATCGCGTATCTGGTCGTCACCCTGTTCTTTTTGGGGAATATCCTGCTCAATCATATCAATCTCAACCCCATCTACCCGGAGTCCGCCTTTTTCTACTGTGTGGTCGTCACAGCCTATCTGGCCCTTTACTGCCTGCAGCGCATGGGCGGCTTTATCGTCAGCCGCCAGTCCGGGGCGGTGAGCGTCAACTATGAGCGCAACGGCTCGGCCATCCCCAAATGGGCGCTCATCGTGGCCGGTATTTGCTGGGGCGCTTATCTGGTGGTCAGCCTCGGCTCCACCGTCATCTTCAATGTCAACGCCTACCGCGGCCAGATGCCGGACTTCCGCGAGGGGGAGTTCAACGCCGACGTGCAGCTGGTGGACACCACGCAGCTGCCGGTGGTGGATCTGGAGATGGCAAAAAAGCTGGCCGACAAAAAACTGGGCGAAAACCCCAGCCTGGGCAGCCAGGTGGTGCTGGGCGAGCCCACCGTACAAATGGTGGACGGCGAGCTGGTGTGGGTCGCCCCCACCTACCATTCCGGCTTTTTCAAATGGGTGACCAATCTGTCCGGCTCTCAGGGCTACGTGATCGTGTCGGCCACCAACCCCCAGGATGTGCGCTATGTCGACAGCCACCGCATCAAGATCCAGCCCGGGGCCTATCTGTTCGACGACCTCAGCTTTTACGCGCGCTTTTTCGGCGCGCCGTTTACCGGCCTGACCGATTACAGCTTTGAGCTGGACGACGAGGGCAACCCCTACTGGGTGATCTCCACCTACCGCAATACCTGGGGCTTCCGCCTGCCGGAGGCGACCGGCGCGCTGATCATCAACGCCGAGACGGGAGAGCGGCGGAAATACGACCTCGACGATCTGCCCGAATGGGTGGACCGGGTGCAGCCCGAGGATTTTATTATCCGGCAGATCGACAACAAGGGCGAATACATCAACGGCTTTTTGAATTTTGCCGACAAGGACAAATATAAGACCTCCCCCGGCGACATCATCGTCTACAACAATGGGGACTGCTATCTCTTCACCGGCGTCACATCGGTGGGCGCGGACGAGTCGGCGATCGGCTTTGTGATGGTGGATATGGTCACCAAAGAGCCCACCATCTACCGCATCAGCGGCGCGACCGAGCAGAGCGCTCAAAAATCGGCAGAGGGCAAGGTGCAGCAGTTCGGCTATTACGCCAGCTGGCCCATCATCGTCAACGTCAACGGCACGCCCAGCTATTTTATGACACTGAAAGACGACGAGGGCCTGCTGAAGCAGTACGCCTATGTGTCGGTGAAAGACTATCTGGTGGTCGGCGTGGGCGAAAGCGTGCCTGAGGCGAAGGTGAACTACGAAAAAGCGCTGCGGCAGAACGTGTCCAGCGACACCACCATCACCGAGACCACGGCAAAAACGGTAAGCGGCACAGTGCAGCGCATCGCGGCGGAGTACAGCGCCTCCGGCACCGTCTACCGCTTTGTGCTGGAAAACAGGCCGGACAAGCTTTTTACCGCTGCGGCCTCCCTGTCGGAAGAGCTGGCCATCACCCGCGAGGGGGACAGCATAAGGGTGGAATATCTGGATAACGGCGCGGGCCTGTGCGAGGTCACTGGCTTTGACAATTTGGCCTTTGAACAAAAGTAGTCTCTGCCCGCTGCGCCGGGCATAAGGCCGGGCATAAGATAGAGGGAAAAGGGCGAGGGAGACCGGCAAGGCCGGGCTCTGCCGCCCTTTTCCCTCTTTTGCGGGGCGCGGCCGGCTGCTGTCCCCGCCCGCCTCCGGCGTGCGGAGGCCCTCCGGGCGCCGCATCAGGTCGGCGGCATGATTTCCCCATCTGCCTCTGGCGCGCGGAGGAGCAAAATGCTATACTGAAAACAGAAGAGCAAAAGGCACACGCCGCGGCGCAAAACGCCGGAAAGGAGCAGCGGAATGGACAGAAAAGCACTGATCGAGCAGGCATTTGCCGCAAGGGAAAACGCTTACACCCCTTATTCCCACTTCAAGGTAGGTGCAGCGTTGCTGGGCAAAAGCGGCCGCGTCTACACCGGCTGCAATGTGGAAAATGCGGGATATACCCCCACCAACTGTGCAGAGCGCACCGCCCTGTTCAAGGCGGTGAGCGAGGGGGAACGCGAGTTTGAGGCCATTGCCATCGTCGGCAGCATGGAGGGCGAGAAAAACAAGCTGGTGACCGGTCCCTGCGGCGTCTGCAGGCAGGCCCTTTACGAGTTTGGCGGCGACGATCTCATCGTTTTGATGGCGAAAAGCCCGGAGGACTATGTGGAACGCACGCTGGGCGAGCTGCTGCCGTTCGGGTTTGGACCTGCCAACCTGGAAAAATAGACGGCAGAAATTGCAGGCGGCAAGTTTGTCCGCCTGCTCTGGCTGAGGAAAGAGACTGTCGCGCCCCGGCTTTGTCCTATGCCGGGGAAGCGGGCCTGTCTGGTTTTGTGACGTCCTGGCATGCCGCAGGGGGGCGGCCGCCTCTGTCTGGCAGCCGCCGACCGGCTGCCTCCGGCGCAGGGCCGTTAGAGGGCGTGCTTTTGCGGGGCGGCCCCCCTGCCGTTGGTTTTGCGCACTGCCTGATCTTTTGACGCGGGATGCTCACGGGGGCGGCCGGGAGGAGAAAACGGCGCGCCCGCTCAACGCGGCCGGGCCCTTTCGGCGAGATCAAACAAGAAAAGCTGCTATCCATGCTTCTCCGCGGGTCTTTTCGCTTGTCGCAGACTAAAAATGCGCGTCTGATCCTTCGCGGCTGCTGCGGGCCGGGGCCGGGCGGATCGAGATGCAGGGGAGGGGGATGCCCGCGGGCGGCTGCGTGCGGGCGTCCTGCGGTCCAATTTGCCATCCGGGGCAAAAAGTGGTATACTGAACCATCTGTGAGGCCGCACATCAGGGCGGCAGGATGGGACGGGCAAGATGGGACAGGAAGGTGTAATAATGAGATATCGCGCGGCTTTTTTTGATCTGGACGGCACCATTGCCGATTCCGCCCCGGGCATATTGGGGTCGATGCAGTATGCGCTGGGCCGGTTCGGTCTGCATCCGACAAAGGAGCAGCTGCGAAAATATCTCGGCCCGCCGCTGCAGCTGATGTTCGCGGATTTCCTGCCGCCGGAACAGGTGGCGGAGGGCGTGCGCATTTACCGGGAGTACTACGGCGGGGGCGGCCTTTTTGATGCGGAGATCTACGAGGGCATCCCCGAAGCGCTGCGCCGCCTGAAAGAGGCGGGGGTCGCGGTGTGCCTGGCCACGGCAAAGCCGCGGGACACTGCGCTGCGCGTGCTGGATCATTTCGAGCTGACCCGCTGGTTCGCCCTGGTGGGCGGGACTGACGAGGCGGCGGGCGTCATGGATAAAACCGCTGTGATCCGCAAGAATATGAGGGATGGGGGCTTTGCCCCGGAGGATTGTCTGATGGTGGGGGACCGGCGGGACGACCTGCTGGGCGCCAGGGCGGCGGGAGTCGACGGCCTGGGCGTGCTGTACGGCTATGGCAGCCGGGAAGAGCTGGAGAGCCATCCCCATATCGCGCTGGCGGACAGCCCGCTGGCAGTGATGGAGTTTGTTCTGCACGCGGAGGATTGACCTTTTTTGCAAATGCGGCAAAATCGTGTTTGGAAAGCGGTGTTGTGAGAGATTGAAGCCAAAAAAGAAAAAAAGCCCCGGGCTTTTTGCGCGCCTGCGGCGTTGGCTGGGGGGCCTGTGGGCGATGCTGCGCAATTTTGGCCGGCTTGCGCCGGCGCAAAAGCGCCGCGCCGTACTGCTGTGCGCCCTGCCGCTGCTATGTCTGGCCGCAGCGGGCGCCGCCGTGGCAGCGGCCTTTTCCGCCGGCCGGGCGCAGGCGCCGCAGCAGGTGCCCGCCGCCCCGCAGCAGACCTATGAGCAGCGCCAATATGAGCAGCAGGTCGCCGAATTTTCGGACGCGTTTTTGCGGGAGACCGAGGACGCGGGCGAGGAATATCTGCAGGAGAGCCTCTTTGTGGGGGATTCCAATACGGTGCGCCTGGCGGGGTTCGGCGAGATCGAGATGAATAATATGGCGGGGTCGGTCGGCCTGGGGGTGCAGAGCGTCCCGACAAAAGCGTGCATCTGGTTCAGGGAGTATGCCGAGCCCGTCACCATGGCCAAAGCCGCCGCCCTGCTGCAGCCGCGCCGCATGATCGTCATGTTCGGCACCAACAACACCGATATGCAGCCCGAGGCGTTTCTCGAAGCCTATGAACAGGCGCTGGAGTCGCTGGAAGCCGGATATCCCTATGCGGACATCATCATCGCGGCGGTGCCGCCGGTGGGGGCGGGCAAGACCGATGCGGCAAAGGTCCAGAAAAGGATCGACGCTTTCAACCTGGCGCTGGCGGCCTTTGCCGAGGAGAACGGTTATCCCTTTCTCAACAGCGCCGAAGCGCTCAAAGGGTCGGACGGCTATATGAAGACCGCCTATGTGGAAGAGGACGGCATGCATTTTACCGCCCGGGGAGCGGCGGCTTTTGTGCAGTATGTGCGCACCCACAGCTATGACGCACAGGACCGGCGGCCGGAGCTGAAGCCGCAGCCGACCCGCAGAAACGAGCCCTATGCGCCCAGCTCTTCGTCTCAGGGGGAAGCGGAGGAGGCCCCGCAGCCCACCGAGACGCCGGAGCCCACGGAAACGCCGCAGCCCACCGAGACTCCGCAGCCCGCGGAAACGCCGCTGCCCGCCGAGACGCCGCCCGCCTCGGCGCCCCCGCAGCAGGACGTCCCTGCCGCGACGGACTCTTCCCAGCCCCCGGCGCCGGGACAGACTGCGGCGCCCGGCCCGGAGGGGACAGCGGCGCCGGAGAGCGCGCCGGCTTCTTCCGCACAGCCTTCCCCGCTGCCGGGGGAGAGCGGCGGATCTCTTACATAACAGGGGGACATCCAGATGAATTGTACCGTATTGGGCTGCGGCCGCTGGGGCTCTTTTCTGGCCAGCTTTCACAGCCGGCGCGGCCGCGTCGTGCTTTGGGGGCGCAGCGGCTCGCGCAGCTTTGAGACACTGCGGGAGAGCCGGAAAAACGATTATCTCACCCTGCCGGAGGCGGTCGTCCTGGAGGAGGATCTGGGCAGGGCGCTGGCCGCCAGCGAGACCGTGATCATCTCGATCTCCGCCCAGCAGCTGCGCGGCTTTGCCGCCCGTCTCAACGGTCATCCCATCGCGGGCAAGACCTTTATCCTGTGCATGAAAGGGCTGGAGGAGGAGACCGGCAAACGCCTGACCCAGGTGATGCGGGAGAGCCTGACCCAGCCCGTGGGGCTCGCCGTCTGGGTCGGCCCCGGGCATGTCCAGGATTTTCTGGCCGGCGTGCCCAACTGCATGGTCGTCGACTCGGACGACCGGGCGCTGACACGGCGCATTGTGGAGCAGTTCCAGAGCGAGCTGCTGCGGCTGTATATCGGCACCGACCTGATCGGCACCGAGATCGGCGCCGCGGCAAAAAACGTGATGGGCATCGCGGCGGGCCTGCTGGATGGAAAAGGGCTTTCCAGCCTGAAAGGGGCGCTGATGGCGCGCGGCGCACGTGAGATCGCCCGCCTCATCCGCGCCATGGGCGGCAACGAGCTGTCCGCCTATGGGCTGTGCCATCTGGGGGACTACGAGGCCACGCTGTTCAGCCCGCACAGCCACAACCGGCGCTTTGGCGAGGCGGTGGCAAGGGGGGAGCAGTATACGCTGCTGGCGGAGGGCGTGCCCACGACCCAGGCGCTGGTGCGCCTGGGCGAAGCGCACGGCGTGGAGCTGCCCATCTGCGAGACGGTGTATGCGATCCTCTACAGGGGCGTCCCAGCGGAGGAGGCGTTTCAAAGGCTTTTCTTCCGCAGCGCGAAAGAAGAATTTTACGTCTGAGCACGCCGCCCGGCAAAGGGGCGGCCCGGCCGGGCAGGGGGGCGCTCCTGTCCGGTTTTTCATTGACAGAAGCCGTCAAATAACCGATAATGATAGAGACATCGAAGGAACGGCGCGCCGCCCCGGCATGCGGGCGCGGCGCGTGAAAAAAGGAGAATCCGTCAATGGCGCATTACAATTGCATGCTCATCGACCTGGACAACACGCTGCTGGACTTTGACGCCGCCGAGGCATCGGCCATCGCGGCCACGCTGGCGCATTTCGAGCTGCCGGGCGACGCGCAGACCATCGCGGAATACCGCGCAATCAACGAAAAGCTCTGGCGGGAATTCGAGCGCGGCAGCATCAAAAAAGAGCGGCTGCTGACGCTGCGCTTTTCCAAGCTGCTGAACCATCTGGGCAGGCAGGGCAGCCCGGCAAAGATCAACGACTACTACCTCGGCGAGCTGGCAAAAGGGGCCCAGATCCTGCCCGGAGCGGATGAATTCCTGGCCGACGTGGAAGACTATGTGACGGTGGGCATCATCACCAACGGGGCGCAGAAAGCGCAGATGGGCCGGCTGGAGGCCTCGGGCATCGGGGCGTTCGCCGACGGGGTCTTTATCTCGGAAAAGCTGGGGGTGGCAAAGCCCGACAAGCGCTTTGTCAACATTGCCCTGGAAAAGCTGGGTGTGAGCAACCGCAAAAAGGTGCTGGTGGTGGGCGACAGCCTGGCCGCGGACATCAAATGCGGCGCGGCGGCGGGGCTGGACACCTGCTGGTGCAATTTCCGGGAGCAGGAGAATGACACGGGGATCCAGCCCACCTACACGGTGCGGGGGTTTGAAGAACTCAAAACGGTGATTTTGGAACAGGAGGAATTGGACCATGTCGGTGAAAAAAAGAAATATCAGCTTTAACTCCGCCAATGGCGAGGACACGGTCGTGGGCTATTTTTACACCGACAGCGAGACGGCGCCGCGCGCCGTGGTGCAGCTGTCGCACGGCATGTGCGAGTACATCGGGCGCTACGACGATTTTGCCGCCTATCTCTGCGCCAGGGGATATGCGGTGTGCGGCAACGACCATCTGGGACACGGCGCCACCGGCGACAGCGGCACCGACGGCTATTTTGCCGAGCGCGACGGGCGCAAATATGTGCTGGAGGACCTGCACACCATGAACCGCCTTGCCCACGAGGCGTTTCCGGAGCTGCCGCTGGTACTGTTTGGGCACAGCATGGGCAGCTTTTTTGCGCGGCAGTACGCCGCGTCCTGGCCCGACACCATCGACGGCCTGGTGATCTGCGGCACCGGCGGCCCCAACCCGCTGGGCGGGGTGGGGCTTGCGCTGACCAGTGTGCTGAGTGCGGTGCGCGGCGGAAAGCATCGCTCGGCGTTCATCAACCGGCTCGCGTTCGGCGCTTATCTCAAGCGCATCCCATCGCCGGATACGCCCTATGACTGGATCAGCCGGGACAAAGAGATCGTGGCCGCTTATGCGCGGGACTCCAAATGCACTTTCATCTTCACGGTCAGCGCTTTTCATGAGCTGATGGCCATCCTGCGGGACGTGAGCAGCCCGGCCTGGGCGGCAAAATTGAAAAAATCCACGCCGATGCTGATGATCTCGGGCGACATGGACCCGGTGGGGGACTACGGCGCGGGGGTCAAAAAGGTGTTCGGCTGGCTCAGGGAGGCGGGCGTCGGGGACGTGCAGCTCAAGCTGTACCCGGGCGCGCGGCACGAAGTGCTCAACGAGACCAACCGCGCCGAGGTCTACGCCGATGTGGCCGCCTGGCTGGACGAGAAGATCCCCGCCGGCGGTGCGGCGGACTGACCCGCTTTTGCGGCGGTGCGGCGCAGGCGATTTTACAGGGATTTTACATTCGCTTCTTTCAAAAGGGGAGCGGACATGGTAAGATATCCTTACTGCGCCCAAACGGGCGCCGGACAAGTTGAAAAGGAAACGGAGAATCAAGAATGGACGCACTTTCCCAGTTTGTACAGTCGCTGCTGGGCAGCCTGCTCTCCATGAACGGCATTGAGATCGCGAAGATGCTGGTCATGTGGGTCATCGGCGGCGCGCTGATCTATCTGGCGATCAAAAAGGACATGGAACCCACCCTGCTGCTGCCCATGGGCTTTGGCGCGATCCTGGTCAATCTGCCGCTGTCCGGCGTGATCGACCAGGGCATCGACGCGGCCACCGGCATCGCGGCGGAACCGGGGGCCCTCAGCGAGCTGTTCCGCGCGGGCATCGACAACGAGCTGTTCCCTCTGCTGCTTTTTATCGGGATCGGGGCGATGATCGATTTTGGCCCGCTGCTGCAAAACCCCAAGCTGCTGCTGTTTGGGGCCGCGGCGCAGTTCGGCATCTTTTTCACCATCACAGCGGCCACCCTGCTGGGCTTTTCCATCACTGACGCCGCCTCGATCGGTATCATCGGCGCGGCGGACGGCCCCACGTCCATCTTTGTGGGCACCTATTACGGCACAAAATATATCGGCGCCATCATCGTGGCCGCCTACAGCTATATGGCGCTGGTGCCCATCATACAGCCGCCCTGCATCAAGCTGGTCACCACCCGGAAAGAGCGCTGCATCCGCATGCCCTACGAGGCAAAGCAGACCAGCAAAACGGTGCGCATCCTCTTCCCGATCATGGTCACCGTGATCGCCGGCATCGTGGCGCCCCGCAGCGTAGCACTGGTCGGTTTTCTGATGTTCGGCAACCTGCTGCGGGAATGCGGCGTGCTGGGCAGCCTGTCGGAAGCCGCGCAGAACGTGCTGGCAAACCTGATCACGCTGCTGCTGGGCATCACGGTCGCAACCAAAATGCAGGCGGAGCTGTTTCTCACCTGGCAGACCCTGATGATCCTGGCGCTGGGCCTGGTGGCGTTCATTTTTGACACCATCGGCGGCGTGCTGTTCGCCAAGCTGATCAACCTGTTCAGCAAGAAAAAGGTCAACCCCATGATCGGCGCCTGCGGCATCTCCGCGTTCCCCATGAGCAGCCGCGTGGTGGCCAAGATGGCGCTGAAAGAGGACCCGCAGAACTTTATCCTCATGCAGGCGGCGGGCGTCAACGTGGGCGGCCAGATCGCCTCGGTCATCGCGGGCGGCCTGATCCTCAACCTTATCGCGCGCTAAGGAGGAAAACAAGATGGATATGAGCGCAGTTTTACAGTCGCTGAACACCATGCTCTTCGGCATGTGCGGCATTTTTATCGTTATGGGGGTCATTAGTGTGGCCATTGCGCTGCTCAACCGCCTGTTCAAAAAGTAAACGGAACGGCTCTTTGCAAAACGGCCGGTATGTGATAAAATCAAAAAGGACCGCCGCGTCCAAGGCCCTTGACTGGCTTGGGGCGCGGCATTTTTGCGCTTATCAGCGTTTAAAAAGAGGAGGACCGTGCGGGCGTGAAGAAAATATGGGAACAAGCCTATAACGGCCTGGTACGCACAAAGAAAACGCTTATTTTCTTTTGCCTGACGATCTATCTGCTGCTGGTGCTGCTCTCCGGCGGCGCACTGATGGGGGCCTTTCGCTTCTGGCTCTGTGTGCTGGGTTATCTCTATCTCCCCGGCCTGCTGCTGACGCGGGCCGCAGGGCTGGAACGGGCTTTGCCGGGTGCGCGGGCGCCGCTCGCCATCTTGTTGGGGACAGGCTTTCTTTGCGTGCTGTATTGCTTTTGTATGCGGCTGGGATTTTTGTGGGCGCTGCGTTTGCTGCCTCCGCTGCTGGCCGTCAGTTGGCTGCTTCTATGCTGGAGGCCGGCAGATGCACGCGTCCGTCTAAAAAGGCTGTGGCACAACGGCCCGGCGCTGTTCTATGGTTTATTGACTGCAGGGCTGGTGGTCCTGTTCGCTTTTTCCGTGGTGGTAAAAAATGCCCGCCCTTCTGCGGTGGGAGCGATCCTGCCCAATCAGGATCTGCTGTGGAACATCGGCAACGCCAACTCTTTTAAGATCGCGTTTCCCCCGCAGGATATCCGCTTTTCACAGGTGCGGCTCACATACCACTATCTCACCGAGATGGTAGAGGGCATTCTCTCGCTGGTGAGCGGTCTTTCCGCATACAACGTGGTGGCATTTTATATGGGGCCGGCTGTGCTGGCGGCCCTTGTCTGCTGTCTGCGGGCGCTGGGAGACGGCTTTTATAAGGGGGACAGGAATAAGACTGCAGCATTTATTTGTGGGCTTTTTCTGTTTAACTGCGCCAGCATGTGTGCGGCATTGCCGGACGGGCGAGGCCTGTTTTGGAACTACAACCTGAGTTATCTGGTCACCAATCTGAATGCCCAGGGGACGGCGCTGATCTTCGCCTCGATCTTTTTTCTTCTTTTTACCCTCATGGCCCGCAGGGGATTTGCCGTCACCTGGCGTTATCTCGCAGCTTTTTTGGGCAGTTTTACACTGCTCTGTTTTGCCAAGGGGCCGGTGGCGGCGATCGCAGCCTGCAGCTTCGGGATCACCATGGTTTTCGTGCTTTTTCGGCGGCCGCATTACGGCAAGGCGCTGACGGCTCTGGCCGGTGTGCCGTGTATTTTTGCTGTGATATATACGACTTTTTATGCCTCAGGAGCCAATACCAGCATGAGGCTGGGAGACCGGACTTTTCAGATGAGCGCTTTTTCCCATTACTTCAACGCTGTGCTGCTGAACAATCGCTATCTCTGGTATTTGTCGCTCCCTCTTTTTGCGCTGCTGATCCTGTTTTGTATGCAGCCGCTGCAATTCCCCCTCTATCTGCGGGGGATGTGGGATGATGTGCGCGGCCTTTTCCGGCTGCCTGCAGAACGTCTGCTGGCCAACGGAGTGGTCTGCGGCGGGGCGATCGCTTATTTTGCTTTCTGGCACCCCTCCTACAGCCAGATCTATTTTGTGCTGTTCGCCATCTTTTGCGTCAACCTGCTGGCAGCAGACCGTGTGGGGCGCCCGGCAAGCAGGCCTTTCAAGGCGGCGGTGGTTCTGCTGGGAGGCGTCGGGCTGCTGACCACGCTGATGCTCTGTATCAACTTTGTGGGCAGCGGCGGGCGGCAGTTGCTGCGCAATCTCGATATCATTCCAAAATATCCGTATGCTGCAGTCGCCTGTGCAGAGGATGAGGCGGCAATGGAATGGCTGGCGGCAAACGCCGCGCCGGACGAGCTGTTCGCGACCAATCGCATCGACGCTCAGCCGGGTACGGGAGGAGGGGTCTCGTGTATTTATACGGCCCTTTCCGGGCGGCAGGCATATATGGAGGGATACACCTATGCCGTCACCAATATGGGGGTCTCAGAAGCTGTGGTCAGGGAAAAGAAAGATGTGAACGCCGCATTTTTCAGTGAGAATACCACGCCGCAGGAAGTCGTTCGTCTGGCCCGGGAGAATGGGGTGCGCTATCTGGTCTTTTCGCTCCAGTTTCCCGGAGACACAGCACAACTCGCACAGTTTCCGCTGGTGTATGAAAATGCAAAAGTGCAGATCTATCGGATAGAGGACGCTCCCTGAGAGAAATAGACAAAGGAATCATTTATGCTTATCACATTACAGAAAACAGGAAAAAGCTTTGGCGCCGAGCGGGTGCTGCGGGACGTGACCGCCGCGGTCGACCGGCAGGACCGCATCGGCATCATCGGTGAAAACGGCACGGGCAAGACCACGCTGCTGCGCATCATCACCGGCGAGCTGCAGCCGGACGAGGGGGAAGTCACCTACAGCCATAATCTGACCTGGGGTTATCTGGAGCAAAACGCCGCGCTGGACACCACCCGCACCGTCTGGCAGGAGATGGAGGACGCCTACGCCCCGGCACTGGCCGCAATGGCGGAGCTGGAAGAGGTGAACCGCACCCTTGCGCTGCGCCCGGGCGATGCGGCCCTGCTGGAGCGGCACGCCGCGGCCAGCGCGGTCATCGACGCCCAGGACGCCTACAACCGGGACGTGCAGATCAAAAAGGTGCTGGCGGGCATGGCCTTTCCCCCCGACACCCACGACAAGCCGGTAAAGGTGCTGTCCGGGGGCGAGCGCACCCGGCTGCAGCTGGCAAAGCTGCTGCTGCAGAACCCCGACGTGCTTATTTTGGACGAGCCCACCAACCATCTGGACTTTGAGACGCTGGAATGGCTGGAAGCTTACCTCAAGACCTATGCCGGCGCGATCCTCACCGTGTCCCACGACCGGTACTTTCTGGACGCCGTCACCAACCGCACCTGGGAGCTGGAGCAGAACACCATCACCTGCTACAAGGGCAACTATTCCGCCTATCTGCCGCAGAAAGAGCTGGCCGTGGCCGTGCAGCAAAAACAGCACGACGCCGATGTGGCCCGCGCCAAAAAGCTGCAGGAGTATGTGGACAAAAATCTGGTGCGCGCCAGCACCACCCGCATGGCCCAAAGCCGCCGGCGGCAGCTGGAAAAGATGGAGATCACCGAACAGCCCCACCGCGCGGGGTATGAACTGAAATTCCGCTTTGAGTATGATCTGGACCCCTATGAGGACGTGCTCACCACCAAAAAACTCTGCGTTTCCGCGGGGGGCGGCCGGCTGGTGAGCGATCTGGACCTGAACGTGCTGCGGGGCGACCGGCTGGTCATCGCCGGGCCCAACGGCACCGGCAAGTCCACGCTGCTGCGGGTGCTGGCGGGCCGCTTAAAGCCCGACAGCGGGGCCGTGCGGCTGGGCAGCGGCGTCAAGCTCTCCACGTTTGAACAGCAGCAGCACCGCGCAGGCGGGCGGGTCATCGACGCCATCTGGAACAAATACCCCCGCATGACCGAGCTGGAGGTGCGCAGCCATCTGGCGCGGCTGGGCTTTAAAGGCGAGGAGGTCTTTAAAGAGGTGCCCACCCTGTCGGGCGGCGAGCTGTCGCGGCTGCGCTTTGCCGAAATTTTGCTGGAGCGGCCCAACCTACTTTTTCTCGACGAGCCGACCAACCATCTGGACATCTATATGCGCGAGAGCCTGAGCCAGGCGCTGGCCGCCTTTACCGGCACTCTGCTGCTGGTCACCCACGACCGCTATCTCATGAACAGCCTCGCCTGCCCGATCCTCTACCTGGAAAACGGCGGCGCGACCTTTTACGCGGGTTACCGGCAGCTGCTGGCCCGCACGACCATGGAGGCCCCGCAGGGCGCGGGGAGGCGCAAAGCGGCGGCGGAGGCGGGCGAAAGACCGCAGCGCAGCCAGAAAGAAGAGCGCCGCCTGAAAGCGGAGGTGCGCAGCCGCGCCAAAGAACTGGAGCGGGAGATCGAGGCCCTGGGGGCGGATATCCTGGAGATGGAGCAGAGCCTCTCGGTGCCGGAGATCGCCAGCGACCACCTGCGCCTGACCGAACTGTGCGACGATCTGGACGATGCGCGCTTTCGCCAGAACGAGCTTTATGCAGAATGGGAGCGCCTGCTGGAAGAACACGGGGAATATCTGGAATAAAAGCAGACAAAAGGGCGGGAGCACCTCTCGGTGTGTTCCCGCCCTTTTGCTGTCCCGCCCCGGGGGCCGCTGTGCTGCGTCCGCCGCTTTGCTGAAAGCGCCCCCCTGACCCAGAACCCGGAGCTCAAAAAGGCCCGCTGAAAAAGGCCGAGAGGGGGAGGGGGCAGGAATCTCGGGGGGATGCCGCGTCTTTTTCTACCGGCACCGCTTTGCCCGGCGGCCCGCATATAGGCGCTTTTTGCGCGGACAAAACCGCTCTGCTGTGATAAAAGGGCGTTGAGACGCTGGCTTCCCGCCCCGCCCGGCCTGCCCGATGCGCAGGCGCGTTGCCGAGGGCTTGGCCAGATGGCGCAAAGCAGAGCTCCCGGCGCAAATAAAGGTTGATTTTTACTATAATATATAGTATTATAAATTATAGTAAAAAGAGGAGGAGAAGCGCATGTCTTCGATCGACCTGATCGTTCTGGGCATGGTGATGGAACGGCCCCAAAGCGCCTATGAGCTTCAAAAGGACGTGCAGGCGCATCATTTTTCCCGCTGGACCCGGGTCAGCGTGCCGTCCGTCTATAAAAAGGTGCTGCAGCTGCGGGCGGCGGGGTATCTGGAGAGCGGGACGGCCGCGGGAAAACGCCCCGGCGGCAGGACTGTTTATACGGTCACCGAAAAGGGCAGGCGCTATTTTGCGCAGCTCATGGAGGAGTGCGCCTCCCGGCAGATCTCTTTTCTGCTGGACCTGAATGTGATGGTGACCAACCTCAACAAGCTGGAAAAAGACGAGGGGCTGAAACTGTTGGCGCGGCTGCGGCAAAGCCTCACGGCCTCCGCCGGCGAAAACCGGCAATACGCGCGCGAATTTAAGGATATCCCGCTGGTGGGACGGACAGTTTTTGAACAGCAGGACGCACTCTACGCCGCGCTGGAAAGCTGGCTGGACGATTTTGAGCGCCGCTTTGCGGCGGAGTGAGGGGATGCAGGATGACGGCGCGCGGAAGCCTGACCGTGCTGTTTGAGCCACCTTTCTGGATCGGCCTGTGCGAGCGCAGCGAGCAGGGCCGCTATGAGGTGTGCAGGGTCGTCTTTGGCGCTCAGCCCCGGGAGGCGGAGGTCTATGCATTTGTGCTGCGATGCTGGGATAAGCTGCGGTTCGGACCGGCAGTCCGGGAGGAGCAGCATGAAGAGAAAAGGGCAAACCCCAAGCGGGTGCAGCGGCAGGTCAGCGCTCTTCTGCAGCAGCGGGGGATGAGCACCAGGGCACAGCAGGCCCTGCAGCGGCAGCGGGAGGAAGAAAAGAGCGAGAGAAAGGCAGGTTCCCGGCAGCGGCGGCAGGCGGAGCAGGAACGGCGGTATGCGCTGCGGACCGAAAAGAAAAAGGCAAGGCACCGGGGCCGGTAAAACCGGAGGCGCCCGGGGCGCTCCCCCAAGGAGCTGTTTTTCGGGCCAGGCCCTGCCGCGGGCAGAGCAGAGGCCGGAAACGGAGACGGGGAGAGGGCGGCCGGGCTGCTAAGGCCCCCGCTGCGCAGGCATGTTTAAAACTTCCGGCGGTCTTTTGTCCGCCCCCCTGCGCCCCACCGCCCGCAAGGGGGCGCGCGGCCGCGCAGCCCGCGCTTTCGCGCCTGCGCGGGCCTGTTTGGGAAAACTGTCCCCGCGTCTTAGCCGGATCCGAATAAGGAAACGTGACCGCAAAGGGGAAAATTGGGACGCGCTGCGGGGCCGGCCATCAGCGCAGCCCACGCTGATGGAAAGCGGCCGGCCCGGCAAGCCCGGCAAAGCCGGGCTTTGCAAGACATGGCAAAGCGCTTTTGAAGCCACTTTGCCAGCCATACAGGATGCCTGCAGTGGTTTGCCTTGCACTGCATCCCCAATTGTCGCCTTTGCGGCGCTGCGCGGTCGCGTCCCGCGATCTTGGATGCAGCGTGGGCGAAAACCAAGGGTGTTATCCTGCATGGAGCGCCCCGCGGGTTTGGACCTGCGCTGCGCCAAAATCGAATGGCTCGGCTCCTGTTTTCCTGTCCCACTCCGGCTTTGGGCGGCGAACGTTTTCACTGGCGGCGTCTGCCCGCAGTGCCGGCGCGGGGCCCTGCTCAAAGAAACGCCCCCCGTTTGGCTGGAAAAACCACACGGAGGGCGTTTTTTAAATGGGCGGAGAAGCGCTCCCCGGCCGGGGATGTCTCTGCCTTGAAGCTGTTTTGCGGCAGGTCTTTCGGGGGAGACCGCCGGCGGGGGCGCCTCAGTTCCCGCTGCCCCTGTTGAGCAGCACCAGATTGGTATCGCTGGAAAAACTCTGGAAGTTGTACAGCACCAGCACGTCGTCGTAGCTGTTTTCAGCGATCAGGGCGTCCACCGTGGTCCCCTTGAGGCTGCGCAGGTCCACCACGTCGATCTGGGCATAATCGGCGGTGAGAAAAGGCACAAAACAGTTGGCGTAGCTGTCTTTGATGACCAGCACCTTGCCCTTGCCCTCGCCCTCGATGCGGGAGAAACCGTTGTTGCCGTACAGGAACATGGCGTATTTGTCCCGGGTGGAGAGCTTATCGGTCTCGTACAGGTCCACTACCCGATCCGCGACCTGCGCATAGGCCTCCTCCGACATCTGTCCCGCCTCGTAAGCCTGCTGCACCGCGTCCCGGTCGGCCTTGTCCAGCAGCTGCACGATGGTCATCTGTCCATCCAGCTGCGGGTAATAGCTGAGCAGGTCGGCCTGGGCGTTGTAGAGCTTGGTCTTGCTGTACAGGGTCCCCAGAAAATCCCCGACCTGGGTGGGGACAAGACCGGCGGCGGACGCCGCGTCCCTGCCCGCCGCGCCGGCGTACTGGAGATAGGCGTAATAGGCGCCCAGCGTGGTCCAGTGGTGATCGGTGCGGTAAAAGAGATATTCGTCCGCATGCCCGCGCAGCGTCTGGGTGGGGTCCAGAAAGACCGCGTCGCCGGCAAAGACCTGCGCCATCTGCGCCATCCAGGGCGCTTCGTCCACAAAGGGGGCTGCAAGCGGCAGTTTGTCGGTGACCACCATGTCGGCGGAGGGCACGATCATCACCTTGACCAGACCGGGATGGCGGGCGATGAACTGGCGCACGTTTTCGATATTGGTCTCCAGCTGGGTGCCGCCGCCGGCCGCCGTGTCCAGCACGAAGAATTTTTGATACATGGTGCCGTCTTTCCCATAGAGCACGCCGTTATTTTCCGTTTTGAGCAGTACGCTCTCCGCCCGGCTCTTCAGGCTGATCCAGCCGTCCCGCCCGAGAAACTGGTCGTTGATGTACTGCTCGTACAGATAAGAGAACTTTTCCGTCTCTTTGGCGGCGAGCAGGTTTTTGACCGTCATCGCCGGTTTCTGGGCCAGCTTGCGGTTTTCCAGCTCGCTCTCTCTGCGGTCGTTGACCATGCTGTCCGCCACGGAATACAGCAGGATAAAGGCGAAGAAGAGCAGGATGGCAGGATATTTCAAAATGGCCTTGAGTTTGTTTTTCATTGTGCTGCCTCCCCTCTAAAACCGGAAATAGATGAACGGGTTGTAGGTGCTGTCCACAAGGTAAGCCACCGAGACCAGCAGCACCGCCGCCAGCATCAGGATGCGCAGCAGCTCGCTTTTTTTACAGGCCCAGGCGTAGAACCTGCGCGGCCACGGGGTGCTGCAAAGCATGCCCACCAGCAGGGCCACGCCGTAGTTGCGGGCAAAATAAAGGGCCGAGACGCCGCCCTGGGGCCAGAACAGGCGCGAAAAGAAGGCGGCGATGTCCCCCATGCCGCTGTCCACTGCGAAAAGCCCCCAGCCCACCACGATGAAAAACAGCGCATAAAGATGGGGCCAGACCCGGCCGCGCTGCAGTTTGTCGTAGAGAAAAAGCTTTTCCACGGCCAGCAGCACAAAATAATAGAAGCCCCACAGCAAAAAGTTCCAGTTTGCGCCGTGCCAGAAACCGGTGAGGGTCCACACCACAAAAAGATTGAAGATCTGGCGCGGCAGGCCCCGGCGGTTGCCTCCCAGCGGGATGTAGACGTATTCGCGGAACCAGCCGGAAAGGGTCATGTGCCAGCGGCGCCAGAACTCGGTGATGCTGCGGCTGATATAGGGCAGGTTGAAGTTTTCGGGGAAATTGAACCCCAGCATTTTGCCAAGGCCGATGGCCATGGTGGAATAACCGGAAAAGTCAAAGTAGATCTGCAGCGTGAAAGCCACCAGCCCAAGCCAGGCCAGGGGGGTGGAAACGCTGCTGTAGCCCAGCAGCTTGATATCCTCCCACAAGGCGCCGATGTTGTTGGCCAGCAGCACTTTTTTGCCCAGGCCCAAAATAAACAGGCCGATGCCCTCGTTGATGCCCGCCAGCGTATAGCGGCCTTTTTTTACCTTGAGCTGGGCGGCCACGTCTTTGTATAGGACGATGGGCCCTGCGATCAGCTGGGGAAACATCACCACGTAGGCGCCCAGGTCGATGATGTTGCGCTCCGGCTGCACCGTGCCCTTGTACACGTCCAGCGTGTAGCTCATGGTCTGGAAAGTGTAAAAGCTGATGCCCAGCGGCAGGGTCAGGCGCAGCAGCGGGATGGAGGTGCCAAGCAGCGCGTTGAGATTGCTGATGAAGAAATCACTGTATTTGAAGAAAAACAGCATGCCGATATTGAACACGACGACCAGCACCAGCACTGCCCGCCGGGCGCGGCGCCTGTCCTGCAGCCGGCCGAGCCAGAGCGCCAGCAGGTAGTTTCCCAGGATACAGGCCGCCATGACGGGAAAATAGCGCACCTCGCCCCAGGAGTAAAAGAACAGACTGATCAAAAACAGGGCCAGATTTTTGAGCCGCGGTGGCGCCAGGTAGTAGACCGCCAGCGCGATGGGCAGAAAACGGAAGATGAACAGCAGACTGCTGAAGACCAAAACACATCACCAACCCTGCGGGCGGCTTGCCGCCCGGATATTTGCGGAAAAAGACCAAAAGGGCCGGCGCCTCATGACGCCGGCCCCGGGTCCAGTATAAAGGAAAAACAGGCGCCGCACAAGCGGTTTTTGAGAAATCAGGCCAGCGCGTCGTCAATGGCCTTGTCGATCTCCTGATAGACCGCGTCCACCTCGCCGTCCGCGATGCGGACCGAGTCTCCGGCGATGACAAAGATCACATAGTCGCCCTTGACCACGATGCGCCCGTTCTGCGCCTTGATGGCCTGGTCCTCAAGATACATGGCGAACTGGTCGGCCTTTGCTTTCTGGCGGGCCTCGCAGGCTTCCTTGACGGCATCGGTCTTGCCCTTGGCGGCTTTGAGGATCAGGATCTCGTCGGTGGAGATGTTGACGTTGGAATATTTGCCCTTGTATTCCTCCACGTCCGCCATGTCCAGGCCGTACATGCTGGTGAGAAATTCGTCGTCCATATCAGCGGGCATGGCCACGGGGGCCACGGCCTCGATCGCGTCCATCACGTCGCCCAGGTTATACTGTTTGGTTTCGGCGTCCTTGCCGCAGCCGGTGGCGAGCACCGCCAGAGTACAGAGTGCGAGCAGAAGAGAACAGAGTTTTTTCATGTTGCTGAAAAGTCCTTTCCGATTTTTTCATTCTACAGCTTTGCGCTTATGGTAAAAGCGGGAGCGCCGGGGCGGACGCCACTTTTATCACCTTTTATGCCAGGGCATCTTCAATGGCCTTGTCGATCTCCTGATAGACCTCGTTCACCTCGCCGTCGGCAATGCGGCCGTCGTCGCCGGCCACCACAAAG
This sequence comes from Anaerofilum hominis, assembly GCF_014287275.1. GTDB lineage: Bacteria > Bacillota > Clostridia > Oscillospirales > Ruminococcaceae > Pygmaiobacter > Pygmaiobacter hominis. The sequence goes on along the minus strand of NZ_JACONZ010000001.1, from coordinate 410,437 downwards.
ATCACATAGTCGCCCCTGACGACGACGCGGCCGTTTTGGGCCTTTTGCGCCTGCACCTCGTCGTACATGGCGGCCTGCTCCTGCTTTGCGGCCCGGCGGGCCTCGCAGGCCTCGCAGACCGCGTCCGCTTTGCCCTCGGCGGCCCGGACAAGCAGCAGCTCGTCCGTGAACGTGTTGGTGTTGGAGTATTGCCCGCGGTATTCCTCGACGTCGGCGGGGTCGAGGCCGTACATGCCGGTGAGATACTCGTCGTCCATGTCGGCGGGATAGGGGACGGGCGCGACGGCGGAGATCGCCGCGGCCACCTGGTCAAGGTCGTAAGTCTTGTCCTGCCCGGAAGCCCCGCAGCCGCAGAGCAGGCAGGAAAACAGAGAAAAAGCGGCGAAGAGCAAAACAGTCTTTTTCATAAACAACCTCTCCAGAATTTTCATCTCATACCAGTATATCCTAACTGAAATAAGGTGTTTTTTCAAGAGGCATCCTTAGTGTTCGCACAAAAGTTACCAATTATTCACGGTTTCGCCCGCGGGGAAGAAAGGGGCAAAAGCGCCGCGGCCGAAAACAGGCAGTAAAAAAGCCCGCGGACCTGCGCGGGCTTGAAAACCGGGATGCTCCGGTCTGTGCGGTTGAATGCCAGAAGCCCGCGGCGCAAAGGCCGGGGCACAGAACGGCGGCAGAGAGCTGCCGTTATTTCTGCGAAGCGGAAGAGTCCACGATCACCGGGTCGGTGACGCCGTCTTTCATGTTGGACTCCAGCGCGGTCATCAGCGCTTTGAAGTTGTCGGTGGACAGGGTGGCGCCCGCCACGGTGGCGACGTCTTTCAAATCGCCTTTTTCCAGATACTGGTTGGTGATATCGGCGTAAAATTTGGCCGGATAGGTGCCCTTGACCGGCTCCATCGACGCGCGGTAGTCCTCATCCTCCGACTTTTTGTCCCCGTCGGCATTCACGCCGTCAAAGGTGAGGATGGTGACCTTGTTGTCCTGCACCTGTACGTCGACATATTCTTTCCAGCCGTGGCTGTCGTAATCTTTGAATTCGGCATGGTAGACGCCGTCCTGATAGGAGGCGCCGCAGCCGGCAAACAGTGAGAGCGCCATCAGCAGCGCCGCAATAACAGACGCCGTTTTTTTCATTCGCATTTCACCTCCCATCCGCATATGCGCAACTCATTATAATAAAATTTGGCCATGCTGTCAAATTTGGCGGGATTTTGTCACAGGACGGAGCATTTGTGACGGCAAGTACACATTATAAAGGGGCGGCATAAGGGGCGGCGCTTGACAAAGGGGCGCTTTCCTCCTAAAATTGAACTCTCAGAGCGCCGCTCCGCCGATGACTGGCAGGCTTGCGGGCCGCATCACTTTTAACGACAGGATGGGACGATGAAAAGAAAAAACAGGATCCTTTTGGTGGCGGGGGGCCTGGCGGCCGCGGCGCTCGTCGCGGTGGGCGTGCTGCGCGGGCTGGAGCGCACGCCGCATAACGCCAGCACCTATGTGATGAGCACCGTCGTGACCCAGCGGGTCTACGGCCTGCGGGCCGAACAGGCGATGCGGGAGGTGGAGGCCGCTCTGCGGGAGTTTGAGGGGAGACTTTCCCTGTTTGACCCGGACAGCGAGATCGCGGCGATCAACGCCGCGGCCGGGGACCATCCGGTGGAGGTGAGCGCGGCCACCTTTGAACTGCTGCAGCAAAGCCTGGCGCTCTCCGCTGCCTCGGAAGGCGCTTTCGACATCACCATCGCCCCGCTCACCCAGCTGTGGGGCGTCACCACCGACCATCCGCGGGTGCCCTCCCAGCAGGAGATCGACGACGCCCTGCTGCTGATCGGCGACGCGGAGGTGCAGCTTGACCCGCAGGCCCGCACCGTTTTTCTGCCCCGGGCAGGGCAGGCCATCGACCTGGGCGGCATCGCCAAGGGCAACGCCTGCAGCCTGGCGCAGAAGATCTATGAGGAGCGCGGCGTGCGGGCGGCGGTGCTCAGCATCGGCGGCAACGTGTATGTGCTGGGCAGGAACCCGGACGGAGCGCAGTTCCGGGTCGGGTTCCGCACCCCTAAAAAGGCCGACGAATCCTATATTGCCTCGGTGGCGCTGGAGGATCAGGTCATGGCGGTGTCGGGCGGCTACGAGCGGTATTTTGAAGCGGAGGACGGCACGCGCTACCACCACATCCTGTCCGGCAGCACCGGGTATCCCGCCCAAAGCGACATCGTCTCGGTGGGGGTCATCTGTAAAGACGGCACCCGGGCGGATTTTCTGTCCACGACCCTTTTTGTGTGGGGGAGCGAAAAGACCAAGGCGTTCATGCGCAGCCACGACGATGTGGCGGTCATCCTGCTCACGGAGGAGGACGAACTGCTGGTCTCCCGCGCCCTGGAGGACAGTTTCCGCCTCAGCGAACAGGGAGGGGGCTATCGCGTTACCTTTATATAAGCTTGTAGACCGGCAGGCGGCGGACGGCCCGCGGGGCGCGAACAGGGCGCTGTGCGCGGGAAATACTGGCAGGATTAGTATGGCCGGCGGCCGCGCCGGATATCCACTGCCAAAAGAGGGGGCGGAGAAGTGAAAAATGGAAAAGCGCGCGCGGTGGCCATGGGCGGCATGCTATTTGCCCTGGCCGTCCTGCTCAGCTTTGTAGAGGGCATGGCGGCCCCGGCGCTGGGCCTGCCGCCGGGGGTCAAGCCCGGGCTTGCCAATATCGTGGTGATGTACGCGCTGTTCTTTCTCGGCAGGGGGCAGGCGCTGACGCTGGTGCTGCTGAAAAGCTTTTTCGCCATGCTGACCCGCGGCCTCTCCGCGGGCGCGCTGAGCCTGGCCGGAGGGCTGCTGAGCCTGGCTGTGATGCTGCTGCTTCTGCTGCCAAAAGAAAAGCCCTCTTATCTTGTGCTGTCGGTGGCCGGGGCGGTGGCCCACAATATGGGTCAGCTGCTGATGGCCTCTCTGTGGCTGAAGACCGCCTTTTCCCTTGCTTATGCCCCGGTGCTGATCGTGTCGGGCATCGGCATGGGGGCGGTGACCTCGATCTCGCTGCGCCTGCTGCTGCCAGCGCTGCAGCGCGCAGGCCTCATGCGCCAAAAAGAGAGGGACGACCCGGACCGGCGCTGAAAGCAGCGGTGATCTTGCGGGGCATCCAGGCAGGGCGGCCGGAAAAGAGGGAAGCGCGCGGCTGCGGCCGCGCGTTTTTGCGCAAAAAAACGCCGCAGCATTTTTCGCGTTGAGGCAGGGCTGGAAATATTTTTTAAAAAGGGAAAATCTAGAAAAAAGGTGTTGACAAAACTACACCGATATGGTATAGTTTAAACGTCGAAAAAACCAAACAAAAACAAAAAGACCTGTAAAAAAACATAAAAGATAAGGAGTTATGAACATGAAAAAGTTTGTTTGCACCGTCTGCGGTTATGTCCACGAGGGGGATTCCGCCCCTGAGTTCTGCCCGGTCTGCAAGGCTCCTGCCTCCAAATTCAAGGAGCAGAGCGGCGAGAAGAGTTGGGCCGCCGAGCATGTGGTGGGCGTCGCTCAGGGCGTTGACCCCGAGATCATCCAGGGCCTGCGCGAGAACTTCAACGGCGAGTGCAGCGAAGTGGGCATGTACCTGGCCATGGCCCGTGTGGCGCATCGCGAGGGCTACCCCGAGATCGGCCTTTACTGGGAGAAAGCCGCCTATGAAGAGGCGGAGCATGCGGCCAAGTTTGCCGAGCTGCTGGGCGAAGTGCTGACCGACTCCACCAAGAAGAACCTCGAGATGCGTGTGGACGCCGAGAACGGCGCGACCGCCGGCAAGTTTGAGCTGGCAAAGAAAGCGAAAGAGCTGGGCCTGGACGCCATCCACGACACCGTACATGAGATGGCCCGCGACGAGGCCCGTCACGGCAAGGCTTTTGAGGGCCTGCTGGCCCGCTATTTCGGCTGAGCAAAGCATAGTTTCTACCTCCAATAGATTCAGACAAAAAAGGCGGCGGCGTCCAGACAGGTTGATACCTGCCGGGCGCCGTCGCCTTTTTGGGACAGCGGTGCGCAGAAGTGCTATTCAAAGATCTCGTGAGAAACTTTTTTGTCCAGGATGCGATAGGCGGCCAGCTGGCCCTGCGCATCCACGGTGGCGAGAAAGACGTCCTTGATCTGGCCGATATCCTGCGCATGCAGCTGGGTCATCAGCCATTTCTGATCCCTGCCGGTGTATTTGAGGTTTTCCTCCAGCACCTTTCCGTCCAGGATGACGTTGACGGTGAGGGTCTCCGGCGGGGGCGTGACGCCCAGGTCGTGCGGGGTGACGGGACGCTGTTCGGACAGGGGCAAAAAGCTTACCTGGCCGTTGGTCTCCAGCACGGCGGCCTCCAGCTGGCTCAGGTCAAAGTACCCCGCGCCCCGGCATTGGGTCAAAAATTCGTTGATGTCCATTTTTGCGGAAAAGAGGTTTTTCTTGTACAGCTTGCCGTGCTCAAACAGCACCAGCGGCTTGCCGTTGAAAAACTTGCGCAGTGCCATCGAGCGGCAGGTGCACAGCGAGATGCAGACCGCGATCAGGGCATAGATCACCATTGCGGTCAGCGGCTTGAGAAAATCGTCCTCCAGGCTGGTGGCCATTTCCGCCGCGATCGAGCCGATGGTGATGCCGTTGATGTAATCGAACAGGCTCATCTGGCTCATCTGCCGGTTGCCGATCAGTTTGGTCAGAAGAAACAGGGCCACGACAGAGCCCAGGCTGGTAAGGGTGATGTGAAGTATTTCCACGGGGGGACCTCCTTTAAGGTGATGGCATGCGCCTTTACGGCATTAGTCTGCCAAGGCGGATGCCGCTTATGCGCGCCCGGTCGGTCCGCCGCTGCGGCAGATGCGGGTCAGAACAGCGGAACTGCGCGAAATAAACAAAACAAATCGTCTCCAAAGCAGGATTTTGTTGTATCTCACAGGGAAATGAGGTATGATGAGAGAGGACCAAACTTCCCCCAGCGAGGTGGCATCAGGATGAAACATGTTTTTATCGTCAACCCAAAATCAGGCAAGGCCGACGCCAGCCAGTTTTTTGTGCCGGCCCTGATCGAGCGCGTCGCCCCCCTGAAGCTCGATTATGCCGTGGAGATCACCGCGTATCCCGGTCATGCCACCGAGATCGCAAAGCAGTATGCCATGGCGCGCGAGCCGGTGCGCTTTTACGCCTGCGGCGGCGACGGCACCCTCAACGAGGTGCTGACCGGGGCGTTCCGCTATCCAGAGGCGGAGGTCGCCTGCGTGCCTTTGGGCTCGGGCAACGATTTTTTGAAAAACTTCGGCACTGCGGAGGATTTTCTCGATCTGGAGGACAATATCTCCGGTTGGGCGGTGCCCGTTGACCTGATGCAGGTGGGGGAGGACCAGATCTCGGCCGCGATCTGTTCAGCGGGCCTGGACGCCGCGGTCGCTTACAACATCCCCAAATACCGGCGCATCCCCTTTTGCGGGGGGAAGATGGCGTATAACATCTCCATTGTGGAGAATATCTGCAAACCCATGGGCAACCGCATGACCGTGTCGGTGGACGGCAAGGCCTTTACGGGCAACTTTCTGCTGGCGGCCGTGGCGAACGGCACTACCTATGGGGGCGGTTTTCGCGCCGCGCCGCGGGCGCGCATGGACGACGGCCTGCTGGACGTGCTGCTGGTAAACAAGGTGAGCCGCTTGAAAGTGGCGGGCGTGATCGCAAAATATCAGGCGGGCCGGCATTTCAGCGGCGACGAGATCATCCCGGAGCTGCGGCAGATCATCACGTTTGTGCGCGGCCGGGAGGTCCAGATCGTCCCGGAAAAAGAGATCGTCACCAACATTGACGGCGAATGTGACCTGCGCCCGCAGGTCTCCATCCGGGTACTGCCCGCGGCCGCGCGCTTTGTGCTGCCCGCCCGGCTCGCGGAGGCATATACCCCGCTGGTGGGGCTGGCAGGATCGGTTTAGCACTCATCCCCCTGTGGAGAAAGGCGGCGTTCATGCCTAAAGGCGCGTTTTCCGCGTCTGCCGACGCGCCGGGGAGCACCCGAACAAAAGGACAAAAGGGACGGCCGCCCGGCCGCCTCTTTTTTGTATCACGATCTCTCGCGGCTGACAGGCCGTACCAACGCAGTAGGACGCGTGTGCAGGTATTCCAGGGCTTTACCCGTTCGTGAACCCCCCGGCTTTGCTGGAGGATATTTTTTGGACGCCCCCCTGTCTGCAGCGGGATACCGTTTTTAAACCGTGGAGGCGGGCGCGGGCACAGCGGGGACACGGGACACAGTACACAGTACGGGACACATAGTACGGGACACGGGCGAAAGGAGCTTCCTCCCACCGTGCTCTTTCACCTCTTGCGCCCGGCGCCCGCGGACCGGGCGCTTTTTCTTCAAAACCGTCCGGCAGGCGGCGGTCTCCGGCGGACGGCGGCCCCGCAAAACAGAGGGTGAGGGGAAAATTGCAGTACCGATGCTGCGCTGCCGCACGGCGGGCCTTTTTTGCGCGCCCGCCACGGCTGCTGTTTGCTGCGGACGGCTGAAAGGCAGGGATTTTGCAGAGAACGCGGTTTCAAAATCGTAAAAAATCCTTTTGTTCATAAAATTTTTTCAATTGGGCTATTGCATTTCGGAAAAAATGCGCTAAAATAGTATTAGCACTCAAGAATAAAGAGTGCTAAACATAAAAACGTCAACGAATAAAATTTTTGTAAAGGGGATATCACGTATGAAGATCGTACCTTTGGCAGACAGAGTCGTCATCAAGGCCGAACAGGCGGAAGAGACCACAAAAGGCGGCATCATCCTGACCGGCTCCGCGAAAGAGAAGCCGCAGGTCGCGGTGGTCGTAGCGGTCGGCCCCGGCGGCATGGTGGACGGCAATGAGGTCAAGATGACCCTGAAGGTCGGCGACCGGGTCATCGCCGCAAAATATGCGGGCACCGAGGTCAAGGTCGACGGCGAAGAGTGCCAGATCGTCCGTCAAAGCGATATTCTCGCAACTGTCGAGTAAGAGCGTTTTTACAAGAGCAGTAAAATCAAGATAATAAAAGGAGCAGATCAGTTATGGCTAAACAGATCATCTATGGCGAGGACGCCCGCAAGGCTCTGGAAAAAGGCATTGACCAGCTCGCCGATACCGTCAAGATCACCCTGGGCCCCAAGGGCCGCAACGTGGTGCTGGACAAAAAGTTCGGCTCTCCGCTCATCACCAACGACGGCGTGACCATCGCCAAGGAGATCGAGCTGAAAGACCCGTTTGAGAACATGGGCGCACAGCTTGTCAAGGAAGTCGCCACCAAGACCAACGACGCGGCGGGCGACGGCACCACCACCGCCACTGTGCTGGCGCAGGCGCTGGTGCATGAGGGCATGAAGAACGTGGCGGCCGGCGCAAACCCGATGGATCTCAAGCGCGGCATGAAAAAGGCAGTGGACGCCGCCGTCGCCGCCATCCAGGCCAACAGCCAGAAAGTCAGCGGCAGCGCCGACATCGCCAAGGTCGCCACCATCTCTGCCAGCGACGCGGAGATCGGCACCCTGATCTCTGAGGCGATGGAAAAGGTCACCGCCGACGGCGTGATCACCATTGAGGAGTCCAAGACCGCGGACACCTATTCTGAGGTGGTCGAGGGCATGATGTTCGACCGCGGCTATATCACCCCGTATATGGCCACCGATACCGAGAAGATGGAAGCTGTCATGGATGAGCCCTATATCCTCATCACCGACAAGAAGATCTCCTCCATCCAGGACCTGCTGCCCATTCTCGAGCAGATCGTCAAGATGGGCAAAAAGCTGGTCATCATCGCCGAGGACGTGGAGGGCGAGGCCCTGTCCACCCTGATCGTCAACAAGCTGCGCGGCGCCTTGAACTGCGTTGCCGTCAAGGCCCCGGGCTTCGGCGACCGCCGCAAGGAGATGCTGCAGGATATCGCCATCCTCACCGGCGGCCAGGTCATCAGCGAAGAGCTGGGCCTTGAGCTGAAAGACGCCACCATTGACATGCTGGGCAACGCCAAGCAGGTCAAGGTCACCAAAGAGAACACCGTTATCGTGGACGGCGCCGGCGACAAGGGCGCTATCTCCGACCGCGTGGCGCAGATCCGCGCCCAGATCGAGGAGACCACCTCTGACTTTGACCGTGAGAAGCTGCAGGAGCGGCTGGCCAAGCTGGCCGGCGGCGTGGCGGTCATCCGTGTCGGCGCTGCCACCGAGGTGGAGATGAAAGAGAAGAAGCTGCGCATCGAGGACGCGCTCTCCGCGACCAAGGCGGCCGTGGAAGAGGGCATCGTCCCGGGCGGCGGCACCATCCTGGTGGACGTTATCCCCGACGTCATGAAAGCCACCGAGGCGCTGGAGGGCGACGAAAAGACCGGCGCCAAGATCGTCATCAACGCCCTGCGCGAGCCGCTGCGTCAGATCGTCAAAAACGCGGGCCTGGAGGGCAGCGTGGTGGTCGACAAGATCGAGAACAGCGGCAAGGTGGGCTACGGCTTCAATGCCCAGACCGAGGCCTACGGCATGATGCTGGAGGACTTTGGCGTCGTTGACCCGACCAAGGTCACCCGCAGCGCGCTGCAGAACGCCTCCTCCGTGGCCGAGATGGTGCTGACCACCGAGAGCCTGGTCGCCGATATCCCCGAGAAAGAGCCCCCGATGCCGGCCGGCGGCGACCCCTCCATGGGCGGCATGTACTAAAAAAGGATCCTATCCAGAAAATAGATCGACTTTAAAAGGGACCGATGCAGCGCATCGGTCCCTTTTATTGCGTTGTGAAAGCTCGGGCCCTGCCGCAGGCGGTGCAAAAAAAGCTGCGGCAGCAGGAAGCCGATAAAGCCGGTTTCCGCAAAACGCCCACCCCGTGGGCAAAAGCGTTGGCTGGGTGGCCCTGCCGTCTGCCGACGGAAGGGGCTCGGAGTGCGGCCAAGAGATCATGCGCTGCTTTTGGAGGGTCCGCCGCCGAAAGGGCACTGAGGGGCCTGTCAGAGCTGCCGTTCAGCCGGGGGGAGACTTCAGCGGCCGGGGGCACCGTCCCCGCAACGCGGGCATTCCTTTTTTTCGAACTTTTCTGCCTTTTCTGCCGCCGTTTTTGGAGGGGCGGTGCAGGGACGCCGCACTGCAGGGACGCCTGGATGGACAGAAGTAAACGGAGGCAGCCGCGGGGAGGAAAAAGCCGCGGCGTGGCGCGGCCGGCAAGGCCTGAGACGGGAAAAAACGGCTCTGCGGCTGAGATTCAGCGGCCGGATCGCATGGAGCAGGGACGGGACCGCGAGCAGCCGTTCTCCTTTGAGAGAAAAAGGCACACAGAGGCCAAAGCGGAAGATCATGTTTTGCAAAGGGCATGAGGGCCGGGCTTTTGAGGCGCAAAGCGCTGAAATGCAGCAGAGTGCGAGAAAAATGCGGATTACGGGTGAAAGCACCGGCGGCCCTGCGTCTGCTTTTGCGCAGATACAAGGCCGCCGGTGTTGTTTTATTTTACTTTTCTTTATCCCCGCCTGCGCGGCCGAGCGCTCCTCTTGCCACCGTAAAAACGAGAAGCCCTGCGCCCGCCAAAGCGGCGATGCCCGCAGCCCGGACGGCCCAGTCCGGCAGAGGAACGGCCAGGCGGTTTACAGCCATGCCCAGCAGACCCGCAAGCAGCAGGACCGCAGCGCCGGTTTTTAGCCTTTTCATCTCAGGTTCCTTTCTGCCGGGTGTGCGTCCCGGCATCTGCTCAGTATTTTTGACGGTAATAGATCGTGCAGCCCAGCTTGAGCAGACACATGCAGAGCAGGACCCCAAGCAGGGTAAAGACCACAGTAAAGTTGAAGAAGCTGGCGGCCAGGATCGCCAGGCCAAGGCAGAACAGCAGCAGAAACCACCCGCTGGAAAACACCATCAGTTTGATCTGGCAGTTGCGCTCATCGGTCTCCTTGATATACAGCTCTTTGAGCGCAGCCTCATCGCAGAGGGCGCGCCGGGTGCGGATAGCCAGAAAAGCCATGCACAGCTCCAGTCCCAGCAGAACGCCCATCCGAAAGCCGGAAGAAAATTCGTCCGGCGTGCCTAGAAATTTGCCCACAAAAAAGCCGATCAGGGCAAGGATCGCCCCGGCCTGGCACAGGCGGACGCGCCGCGCGAGTTTGTGTTTAAATTGTTCCATTCTGAAATTCCTCCTCGATTTCAGCAAAATCAAAAACATCTTCGATCCTGCATCCAAAAAAGCGCGCGATCTTGTAGGCGAGCGCCAGGCTGGCCGTGTATTTTTCATTTTCCAGACTGATGATGGTTTGGCGAGTCACCCCGACGCGGGCCGCAAGTTCTCCCTGACTGACCCGCAGCGCCCTGCGCAGCTCACGTATCTGGTTTTTCACACAAATACTCCTTAAATCCTGTTTCAAAGTGTCAAGTCGACTTTACAATAAAAGTATAGCTTGCTTTACATAAAATGTCAAGTGAACTGTACAAAAATAGTTGGCGGCGGGGAGGAAAATGAAAAAATGCAGCAGAGATCCGTGCACCGGCAGCGGCCGGATATCCGGGAGACGGGGCCAGAGAAAGAGTAGATGGAGGGAAAGGGGCAGAGGGGCGAGAAAGAACAGACGACCGAGAAAGAGCAGATGAACGGAAAAGAACAGATAGGCGGGAAAAACAAGATGGAGGGGAAAGACCAAATAGAGGGAAAAGACTGGATAGATCGGGAAGGCAGGATAAACGGAAAAGACCAGATGAACAGGAAAGACCCGATGGGCTGAAAGAACAGAAGGGCCAGGATGCCCGCGGGCCCTGTGGACGGCGGAGCTTCCTTTTCTTGCTGCCTACCCCCCGCAGCCCGCAGACGAATGCTCTGTGCGGGCAACAAAAAAGCCTTGCTGCGGCAAGGCTGCTGTTCGTCGGCTGCTTTGCGCCACAGTTGGATGCAGAGGTTTTTTACCCGTCCCGGCAGGGCGGGGCAGCCTTTTGACTCGGGCAGATAACAAAAGAGCATGGATGGTGGACTTCCGAACTGGCGCAGAATGCACGGCCTTTTCACTCGGGCAGATAAAAAGAGAGGACACTCCCCAGTGGGGGACGTCCTCTCTTTCTGCATCGGTCAAAAAATAAAAAAGCCCGGTTTTAAAGCTTGCAGACGCCCGGCGGCTGCCGCCGGGCGCGCAGGAGACGTTTTGGACCTTTCGACTGTCTGTGCCACGGGGGCTGGGTCCCGCCGCAAAAAAAGCGGTGCGCGCAGAAAGGAAGCCGCGCGGCGTGCAGGCCCGGCGCGGCAAAAGCGCAAAAGACGGTCGCGATACTTTTCCGCGAGGCCACTGTGGGAAAAAGACAGGACCCGCCCCGTGAGAAAAACAGCGCGGGGCGCGGCGGGCTCTCGGCTCCCAATACGGCGGCGCCGGCGGGTTCACTGCTTTTGTTCCCGGTGAAAGACCAGTACGCCGGCCAGCATGAGAAGCGGGAAGACCGTCACCGCAAGCAGGCCGCCGCGCAGGCCCGCCTGCTCGGCCCCGGCGGCGGCAAAACGGCCCGAGACCAGACCGGCCAGCCAGGGGCCCACCGCGCCGCCCAGATCGCCGGCTAGGGCGAGCAGGCTGAACATCGCGGTGCCGCCCAGCGGCAGCGCTGCGGAAGACAGGCTGAAAGTCCCCGGCCAGAGCAGACTGACCGAAAGGCCGCAGGCCGCGCATCCCAGCAAAGAGACGACCGGGTGAGGTGCAAAGACGGTGACCAAGTAACAGCACACACAGAAGAGGCTGCTGGCGGCCATCAGCTTTTTCAGCGGCAGCCGCTCGCCGAAAATGCCGTAAAGCGTCCGCCCGGCCCCCATCAGCAGCGCGAACAGGCACGGGCCCAACAGGTCGCCCAGCATTTTGGGAACGCCCAGACCCCGCTCGGCAAAGAGGCTGCTCCACTGGCTCATCGCCAGCTCGCTGGAGCCCGCACACATCATCATCAGCAAAGCCAGCCAGAACACGCGGCGGGAAAAGAGCTCCCGCAGGGACATGGCTGTGCCGCCGGCGATGACCGGGGCCAGCGGCACTTTCAGAAAGCGGAAAAAGTTGTAAAACGGCAGCAAGCCCCAAAGCGCCGTCAGCAGCGGCCAGCAGGCGGGCCACACGCGCAGGAACAGCGTGCTCAGCAGCACCACCAGCACCTGTCCCCAGCAGTAAAAGGCGTGCAGCAGGCTCATGGCGCTGGCCTTGGCGTCGCCGGGCAGGGCCTCTACGATGGGGCTGATAAGCACCTCGATCAGGCCGCCGCCCACCGCGCAGACCATTACAGGGATCACAAGGCCCAGATAGGGGTCCGGCAGCAGGCGGGGCAATACCCCCAGCAGCGCCAGTCCCGCCGCGCTGACAAGATGCGCCGCGCAGGCGCAAAAGCGATAGCCCAGCCGGTCCACCAGCTTGACCGAGGCCAGGTCCACCAGCAGCTGCGTGCCGAAATTGAGCAGGATCAGCTGCCCGATCTTCTCCAGCGGGATGGAGAAATCCGTCTGGAACAGGACGAACAGCAGCGGTGCGAGGTTGTTGACCACGGCTTGGGTCACATAGCCCAAATAACAGGCCCTCAGGGTCGGTCTGTAATTGACGGCCGTCATAAAAACCTCCGATATTCTGATTTTGCCGGGTCGCTCTGCAGCCGGTAGCGCAGGCTTTCCATCGTGATGGATACCACGCCGGACAGGTAACAGCTTTCCACATCGTCCAGATATTCTATCCGGGGCAGATGTTTTTCGGGGATCTGTCCGGCGCAGAGCACACGGACTTCCCCCAGCATTTCAGGCTGGATGGCATCTCCGCACACCGCCAGGGTAGAGGGGTTCAGCAGGGCGATGACGCACTCCGCCATGCGGGCGATCACCGGGATCTGCTTTGCCCGGTCGCCTCCGCTGAACAGCGCCGTCTGCTCGCTGCAGGTGAGCCCCACCGGCAAAAATGAGACCTCACCCGCAAAATTGGTGGCCCCGCGCAGCAGCTGCCCATCCACCACCGCCCCGCTGCCGGGACAGGAGTTTTTGGGGAAGTAAAGCACTGCCACGGTGTCGCCGCAGTTGCCCTCCTGGCGGGCATAAAAGCCGTAGGTGGTAAAAAGCATGTCGTTGTCCACCAGCACCTCCAGCCCCAGATCCTCCGCCAGCTTTTTGCCCAGCGGGAGATTTTCCAGTGCGGGCAGTACGCCCCCCTCAACAACGCCATTCTGGACGACGCAGGGCAGGCCGATCCCCACCGCCCGGATCGCTGGGTAACGGTGCGCGGCCTGCTCCGCCATCGTGCGCAGCAGCTCATAAGTGATGGCGCCCTCGGGCGCGCCGGAGCGCTCTTCTTTGACGTCGCCCACAGCGTTCACCACCCGGCTGAGACAGCGCAGCCGCGGGCCGCTGTGCTCGATCACCAGCGCAAAGATCAGCTGAAAATCCGGGTTGTAGGTAAAGCGCCGCGCCGGACGCCCCCCGTCGGAGGGGGCGGGCTCAGACTCAAACGCTTCCCCGGTCGCGACCATCTCGTCCAGGATGGTGCCGCAGGTGGCGATGCTCAGCGAGGTGAGATGGGAGATCCAGGCTTTGGTGGCGGTGCCGCAGGCCCGCAGCGCTGCGCGCACCTGCTCGGTATTCAGCTTTTTCAGCTGCCGCGTATTGTGAAAATTCATGGATAGCACAAAAAACAACTCACTTTCAATAAGTTTTATCAAAAGTTACTTCGAAAGTATATGCCTTTTGCGTCGCCCTGTCAACAGAAAAAAGGGAAAAAGGGGGCTGTGTCCGCACCCCGAAAAACCACGCGGCCGCCCCGCGCAGAGCATGCCGGGCGGCGGTGCGCGGAAACCAGTGGACAAACGGCTGCGGTCGTGCTATAATCGTGACGTTCAGGGGCCGCTGGCCCATCACACAGAGTAGGGAACTGCGCGTCAGGCCGGGAGATCTCCCGGCCGCCAGTGCCCGCCGGACGGGGAGTTGCCGGCGGGACGAAAGGGGAACGGTCCTATCCGCATCCCCCGCGGTGCAGTTCTCGCATCCCGCTGTACCAAAAAACGAAGGCCGCCGCAGGACCCTGCGGCCCGAGAAGAGCATCCCGCCGGGTGCGTTGGTACAAACCGATGCACAAAAGGAGGGTGTTTTTTTATGTCCGAAACAAGAAATGATCTGGTCTTTTTGTCCCCGTTTTCGGCCGCTTACTGGCGCAGCGCCGCAGCGGAGGCCAAAAAGGTGCGCATGCTGACCCTGACCGCGCTGTTTGTGGCGCTGCGGGTGGTGGTGGGGCTGTTTCCCATCCCGCTGGGGGATAACCTGCACATCTTTTTCGGCTTTTTCATCAATGGCCTGGGCAGTGCCATTTATGGCCCTCTGCTGGGGCTGGTCTCCGGCTTCTGTACCGATATCCTGGGGTTTATCGTTCATCCCACAGGGGCGTTTTTCCCCGGGTACGTGCTCACCAGCATGCTGGGGTCTTTCTTTTACGGCCTGTTTTTTTACAGGGCAAGGATCAGCGGCCTGCGGGTGCTGCTGGCCAAGCTGGTAGTCAATCTGGGCATCAACGTGGGGCTGGGCGCGCTGTGGAGCGCGATCCTCTACGGCAAGGGCTACTACTATTATCTGGCCAAAAGCCTGATCAAAAATATCGGTATGTGGCCGCTGGAAGCGGTGCTGCTGTTTCTGTTTTTCAAGGCGATCCTGCCCGTGACCGCCCGCGCGGCCCTTACCCCGAAACAGGACGGCGTAAAGCTGTGGTGAAGTGCTGAGCGGTTTTTTCGCATTTTGCCCCCTGTGTGGCGCCCTGCCGGAACAGGCGTGCGGCGCCCGCCCGACGGGGCTGTCAAAAATTTGCCGGCAGGTGCGGCCCCGTCCGCGGACCCTGCGCTGCGGGACAGAGCGAGAACGGCGTGGCGGCGCCTGCGCGTATCCGTACCCGCCGCCCCCATCCTGAAAAAAATGGCCGCGGAGAAGCCCGCGCCTCCGGGGCCTGCGGGTCCCCAGAAGATTTCCCGCATGTTAAGATCAGTTGCTTGCTCCCCAAATGTCCGCTGTTATAATAGTAGATGTCGCAGCTTTAAGAAAAAACGGACGAGGCCGGAGGGGCGCGTCGGAGCCGCGTCAAAGAGTGTTTGCCCGGCCGTGAAAGGCCGGGTTTTTGGGATAAGGCTTCTCAGGCGGGGCGGAAGTATTGCGGGATCAGGGAATAAAAAATAGCCGTAAGGCTATTTTTTTTGGCCATACGCCCGGTTGCCGCGCAAACAGCGAGGGCAGGGCCATTGAGATAAGCCATTCCATCTGGTTACGGTTTCTTTACAAGCTGAAAAAAGGTATGGTTATTGGACTTTTGATAAAATGAACCTATATGAAAGCGCAAAATGGTGCCCTGCTTGGAGCCCCAATAAAATAAAAGTTTGTAAGAAGCCCTAAGGCGATATACCTCGCTTTGACAGAATTGGATTGAAATCGTAGAATGAAACAAATGGCAAAGGGTTAATGCACATTAGGCGAAAAAGGTGCCCTTTAGCAAACGGGAAGAACATATATGAAGTATTTTGGAAATGGATTGAGTGAACAGCACAAAGAATTAAATCATATGATCCGAAAAGCGGCACAGTTGGAACGGTCAAAGGCTCTGTTTTTAGAAATTCATGCGAAGCTGCATCTTTCCAACGTTTCGAATACAGAAAAAAACGAAGTCGATGATCTATTGTGCGATTTGGATAGGAACGAATATGCTATTATGCCGACAAGCAAAGATGAAACAATAGCGTGGGTTTTATGGCACATCGCAAGACTTGAAGATTTGACAATGAATATATTGGTCGCCCAAAAAGAACAGATATTTAATCAAGAGTGGAAAGAGCGGCTGAATATTGCGATTACTGACACCGGTAATGCCCTCTCTGATGATGAAATCATGGAGTTAAGCAGAGATATCAATATTGGTGAATTGCATCATTACAGAAACGCCGTCGGGCGGAGGACAAGAGAAATTGTCAATGCCTTAAACGCAGTTGATCTCAAGAGAAAAGTCCGCTTGGCTGATTTAGATATCATACTTTGGGCAGGAGGAGTTACACAGCAGGAAAATTCAAAATGGCTGCTGGATTTTTGGGGTAAAAAAGATGTCGCGGGTCTTTTGCTTATGCCGCCCACTCGGGATGTAATGCTTCATTTAAATGATTGCTGTAAATGGAAAGAATACATCAGAACAAAAAAGAAGTTTTACAGATGTTAATGAACAGGTCTTATTGATATAATGCGCAGATACAAATATGGGCGATTCAATAGAGGCGAGCAGTGTTTGAGCGTACACACATCACTCAAACAGCTTGTTGGGAATATCCCCGATCCTCTATGAACGCCCTGACAGGGCGGCTGCGCTTCTTTCAGGAGCTAAGGCAAAGGGGCACTTGCTTGTGGTTTAAGTGTGGACATTTTGATGTCCTGAAATGGAGCATATGGGCCTGTTTTGGGGAACAACAAAATCGCAGCCGTAACTTTATACCACCACTCCCGAAATACGCTTTAAGTGATCCATGTGTATCGGCTGAAAAGAAAGACTGTGGTGCCCAACTTGTCCCAATGTCTGGTAAAGAGGGTTAAGAGTTTGAACCTCAGTTCGAAAGAAAGTCTGATTTTATGCGGCTTTGTGAGCTTTCTCATAAGAAGTCAAGAGAAGATGTAAGTCCTTTTTTAGCAGCATGCGGACTGCGTTCAGGCCGCGGCCGATCGCAATAAAAAAGCATATCCGAAGGTATGCCTTTTTCTTTTTTATCTTGAGTTTATCTTGAGCGGCAAGACTTGCCCGGCCAGCCGGGGCGACCCAAAGAGCCTCTGCACAGGTGCGGGCAAAACAGGAGACACGCAATGTCCTTATCGCAGCAGAGAGGGGCAAAGCGGGCGCCGGCTTGCGGGCCTCGGGACGGGCGGCGCAGGGGTAAGAAAGTGTGTTGCTTTCAGGGGGATTTTCCGGCCTCAGGCGCTTTCCGGCCTTTCTCTAGGCTCCGCCGCTTCCCCGGGGACTGGCTGTTGAGTGCGCAGTGTCCCATCCGGCCCAGAGGCCGGCAGAAAGGCGAAAGCGGCAGGTTCCGGCGGGGCGCTCCGGCCCGGCTGCGGGGCTGCGCTCAAAGTTCTTCCAGTTCTTTTATCCACAGGGCGGAGCAGGCGTCGCTGGGCATGCGCCAGTCCCCGCGCGGGGAGAGCGAGACGCTGCCCACCTTGGGGCCGTCCGGCAGGCAGCTGCGCTTGAACTGCTGGGAGAAAAAGCGGCGGTAGAAGATTTTCAGCCATTTCAGGATCTCCTCGGCGCTGAACTGTTCCTCAAAGGCAAGCAGGGCCATGCGGTAGATCTTGCGGGGCGAAAAACCAAACCGCACCACATAGTAAAGATAAAAATCGTGCAGGTCGTAAGGCCCGACGATGTCCTCGGTGCGCTGGGCGATATCCTCGCCGTCGGCGGGCAGCAGTTCGGGACTGACAGGGGTGTCCAGGATATCCAGCAGTACCTCCCGCAGCCCGGCTTCTCGGGCGCTGTCGGCCGCATAGCCGACCATATGGCGCACCAGCGTTTTGGGGACCGCGGCGTTGACGCCGTACATCGACATGTGGTCGCCGTTGTAGGTGGCCCATCCCAGCGCCAGCTCGGACAGGTCGCCGGTGCCCACGACCAGGCCGTTCATGTCGTTGGCGATGTCCATCAGCACCTGGGTGCGCTCGCGCGCCTGGGCGTTTTCATACACCACGTCGCGCTCCGCTTCGCTGTGGCCGATATCCCGGAAATGCACCCGCACGGCCTCGCTGATGTCCACCGTGTTGAACGTGACTCCTAACGCCTTGCAGAGCAGTTCAGCGTTGGATTTGGTGCGGGAGGTGGTGCCGAAACAGGGCATGGTCACGGCGATGAGATCGGTGCGGGGCCGGTGCAGCCGGTCAAGGGCGCGCACGGCCACCAGCAGGGCAAGGCAGCTGTCCAGACCGCCGCTGATGCCGATGACCAGCGAGCCGCAGCCGGTGTGCTCGACCCGCTTGCACAGGCCGGCGGCCTGGATGGAAAAGATCTCCTCGCAGCGGCGCGCCCGCTCAGAGGGGTCGTCCGGCACAAAGGGCCGCGGCGGGATGGGGCGGGTGAGCGCCGTTTCCCGCGGGGTCAGGCTGAATTCCACCGTCTGCAGCCCGGCGTCCCGCCCGGCGGCAAAGGTGGTGGCGCGCGCCCGCTCGCCGGTCAAGCGGGCCACGTCGATCTCGCTTACCGTGACCCCCTCGCTGAACAGCGGGCTTTCGGCAAGCAGCGCGCCGTTTTCCGCGATCAGGTTGTGCCCGGCAAAGACCATATCGCCGGTGGATTCCCCCGCGCCCGCATCCGCGTAGATATAGCCGCACAGCAGCCGGGCAGAGTGAGAACAGACCAGCGTGCGGCGATAAGCCGCCTTGCCGGTGGTCTCGTCGCTGGCCGAGGGGTTGGCGATGAGGGTCGCGCCGCCCAGGGCAAGCCGCACCGAGGGAGGGGAGGGGACCCACAGGTCCTCACAGATCTCGACTCCCAGGCAGAGGGCGGGCAGCTCGCGGCAGCGGAACAGCAGCCCCGCGCCAAAGGGGACCTCTCTACCTGCGGCCCATGTGCTGCGCAGCCCCTCAAAAGCGGGGGTGAACTGGCGGCGCTCATAAAATTCGCCGTAGTTGGGCAGGTTGACCTTGGGCACGAGGCCCAGCACCTGCCCGCGGCAGAGCACGGCCGCGCAGTTGTAGAGCTTGCTGTCCTGGCGCCAGGGCAGCCCGGCGACGATCAGAAGCTCCAGCCCGCGGGTCTCCCGCGCAAGCGTCTCCAGCGCCCGCTGCGCCCCGTCCAGCAACGTGTCCTGAAAAAAGAGGTCGCCGCAGGTGTAGCCGGTCAGGCAAAGTTCGGGCAGCACCAGCACCTGAACCCCCAGATCGGCCGCGCGGCGCACAGCTTTCAGGATCTCACTGAGATTATGATCACAGTCAGCGACCCGCAGCTTTGGGCTTGCAGCCGCGACCTTGATGAAGCCGTCTTTCATTTTTTTGTTCCTCCCGCCCATCAAAATGCGCCCGGCAGGTCCGGGCGGCAAAACACAGATCAACTGCCTCTATTATACCCCGCGCGCGGGCGGGATTGCAATCCGAAGCCGGTCCGGGATGAAATCAAAAAAAATAAAAAATTACTCTTGCATAAATCGAGATCATGTCTTATAATATAAAAGCGCCCTCAGGGAGGGCGGCAGTAAATGGGCCCGTAGCTCAGCTGGGAGAGCGTACGGTTCGCATCCGTAAGGTCGAGAGTTCGATCCTCTTCGGGTCCACCAAAACAGACCGCACAGAGTAGCCAAAAGTGGCAGTTCTGTGCGGCTTTTTCTTTTCACAGCAAATTGCAGGCCGGAAAAACAAGATGCTGAAAATCAGGCGGGGGTGGAAAGATCTCCCAGAATGGGGCGCGGCCGCTGTTTTGCGCTTTCAGCGGCTCCGCACCGCGCGGCGGCGTTCCGCAGGCTTCCTGCGGGCCGGAAAAATGCGTTCTCTTTTTCTTTGGACAGGGAAAAGCCGCCCTGCCAATCTTGCAATGCGGGCGGGCAGATGATATAATTTTCACCAGATCACAAAATCACCCGGCCGGCCTGAACACGAAACAGGTGCCGGATCATTTTTTTTAGTTCAATTAGTCTGTATACGTTCCCAGATTTATCCGCAGCGTCACCCCTGCCCGACAGAGCGGGATGCGCCCGGCGTCCGTGCGGCGGGACAGCTTTTCCGCTGACGGCAGCGGCAGAAAAGGAGTTGGAACAATGGGCAAAGCAGGCGGCGGGGAGAGACGCCGGTGGTGGGTATGGACACTGGTCCTGCTCCTCGCTTTCAGCGCCCTGGGCGGCAGCTACTGGCTGTACTATCGCAGTATTAAAGAGGCGGTCTATTCCACCACCCACTCTTTTATGGAGCAGATCGCGGATCACGACCATTTGAACATCGCCAACCAGATGGACAGCAAGACGGAATATCTGGGAATGATCCTCGGCCGCATCGGCGCATCGCGGGACAGCCGGTTTGAAGACGTGATCTATGATCTGGGCGTAGAGGCCCGGACAACGTCTTTCGACACGCTTTATCTGATCACGGCGGAGGACGAGGCATACAGCAGTTCTTATCTGAAAAACGCGCTTGGGGAGATGCCCTGGGCGGAAGAGTTCCGGCGGGCGGACAGCAGGTTTGTGATGCGGTACGATGAGGCCAGCGCAGAGAGATGGGGAGAATTTCTTGTTTACGGCGTTCGCCTGCCCCAGCCGGTCTCCTGCGGGGAGAAAGAGATCAGCGGCGCGGTGGGGCTGGTGCCCATCTCCGAGATCGCCGGCCAGATGAGGCTGGAGAGCTTTGACGGGCAGGGGATCGCCGCCGTGATGCAAAGCTCGGGCGATATCATCACTGCAAGCCGCCAGTACAGCGCGCCGGACAACAACTTTTTGACCCCGCTGGAGCGCGCGCAGTTTAAAAACGGAGGCTCTCTGGAGGCGTGCCGGCAGGCGATCCAGCGCGGCGACAGCCTGTTTGCCGAATACAGCCTGGACGGCAGCTCTTACTACGCGATGTTCCAGCCGCTGGAGCACCACGGCGGGAACGACTGGTATCTGGTGGTCCGCGTTTCCACCCGGGTAACGGAGGACCAGGTGCGGATGCTGATCACACGCTCTGTCCCGTTTTTCCTGGTGCTGGGCCTTTTGGTCCTGGGCGTCACCTATTTTATTTATTACAGTATGAATTCGGTGAAGGTCGCCCGTGCCTCCGCCCAGGCAAAATCGGCGTTTTTGGCCAATATGAGCCACGAGATACGCACGCCGCTCAACGGCATCGTGGGGCTTCAATACCTGATGCGGCAGAACCTGGACGACCGGGAAAAACTGGAGAACTATTTAAAAAAGGCGGAGGTGTCGGCCTCCTTTCTGCAAAACGTGATCACCGACGTGCTGGATATGTCCAAGATCGAGAGCGGACAGATGGAAATTTACCGGGGCCGGATGGATCTGAACGCGCTTATGGAAGAGGTGGGGGTGCTGCTGGAAAACCAGACCGCGCAGAAAGGGCTGCGGTTTTGTGTCGACCGCCAGGGGCTGGCCGAGCCTTTCGTGTGGGGGGATGCGCTGCGGATCAAGCAGATCCTGACAAATCTGCTGGGCAACGCGGTGAAATTCACGCCCGAGGGCGGGGAGATCAGCCTGACCGTGGAACAGGAGATCAAAGACGGGACGGCCCTTACGGTCTTTCGGGTCGCGGACACCGGCTGCGGGATGAACCCGGAGTTTTTAAAGCGGATCTGGAGCCCGTTTGAGCAGGAACGGCGGATCGCCTCCCAAAACGGGACCGGGCTGGGGACCACTCTCAGCAAGACCCTGGTGGAAAAAATGGACGGCTCCATTTCAGTCGAGAGCCAGTTGGGAAAGGGGACGACGTTCACCGTTTCGCTCCCTCTCCCGCTGGCGGACCCGCCGGACGAGGAGCCCAGCGCGGGCGGGGCGGCGCGGACCGGGCACTCGCTGCGGGGAAAACGCGTTCTGGTGGCCGAGGACAATGAGATCAACCGCATGATCGTCGTGTCCATCCTGGAGGAGCTGGGCTGCAGGCTGACCGAAGCCCGCGATGGAAAAGAGGCGCTGGACGCCTTTGAGGGCAGTTCTCCGGACAGCTTTGACCTGATCCTGATGGACATCCAGATGCCGGGGATGGACGGGTACGAGGCGGCCCGGCGCATCCGCGCCCTGCACAGGGAGGACGCGGGGCGGGTGCCGATCATCGCGATGACCGCCAACGCGTTCCGGGAGGATATCGAACGGGCGCTGGCGGCAGGCATGAGCGACGTGGCCACCAAACCGCTGGATATCAAACTGCTGCTCCAAAAGATCGAGCGGCTTTGGGAGGGGGAGGAACTGTCATGAGAAAAAAGCGCCTGCTGTGCGGGATGCTTGCCGCCGCGCTGTGCTTTTCACTGGCAGGCTGCCGCGCGCGGGGCACGGCGGAGCCGGAGAAAGTGACGCTCATCCTGAAGACCCCGCCCATCGGGCTGGGAAACGTGCCCGGCGTGGGCGATGCAGAGGCCTACGACCTGCTCACCGCGGCGGCGGAGCGCTTTCGGGCGCAGTACACCCGCTACGACGTGGAGTTCGTCATCAGCCGCTATGATTATCTGGACGAACAGACGCAGCTTGCGGACAAATACGGCACGCCCGAGTCTGCGGACCTGTTCTTTTCCGGCTCCTGGAACGTGCCGCTGTATGCGGAGCGGGGATGGCTCGTCCCGCTGGACGACCTGATCGATGACGAACTGCGCGCGGATATCAGCGAATCGATCTGGGAGCAGAACACCGTCGGCGGAAAGGTCTACACGATGCCGTTCCATCAGCTTCAGAACACGCTGATGGTGAACCGGGAAATGATGACGGCGGCCGGCCTGCAGGACTATATCCCGCCCAAGGACGCCGTGGCGCGCTGGTCCGTGGAAGACTTCGACCTGATCTGCCGGGCGCTGAGAGACGCTTTTGCAGACGAAAACACCTTCGCGTTCATGATGTACGCCGCCAACAGCCAGGGCGACAGCCATATCATGACCCTGCTGCGGGCCTACGGCGGGACGCTGTATGACAGGCAGGGCAACTTTGCGGTCAACACGCCGCAGGGGGTGCAGGCCCTTGCCTGGCTGCGGGAGATGGACCAAGAGGGCATCACGCCGCGGGGCGCCGAAAACCTGGAACTGCGGGATTGCATGAACCTGTTCTATAACGGCCAGCTGGCGATTTGCGTGGGCAACCTGACCAACCTGTGGGAGGCGGAGAACAGGGGGATGGATGTCTTTGCGGCAAATTTCCCGGGGCCGTCGGGGGGCTACTGCACCACCTCCACCAACGGTCTGTGCGTGTTCGACAACGGCGACGAGGCCAGGATCCAGGCGGCGAAGGATTTTATCCGCTTTCTTTATACAGATGAGGGATCGATGAAGTACACGCTGGGCACCCTGCCTGTCAACCGTTCCATCATCGAGCGCTATCAGGATGAAATATGGATGCTGCGGGCATACGGCGGCAACATGGCCCACACGGTGGATAATGTCCGCAGCAATCTCAACTGGCAGGGCGTGCGGGACGTTTTTTATACGCAGATACGCGCTCTGCTCACAGGGGAACAGTCCCCGGAGGAAACGGCTGCGGCCATTGACGAGAGCTGCAACGCCGCGCTGGCCCGGGGCCGCGCCGGCACGGGCTGAGTGAGCGGCGCGGCGGGAAAACCGGGATATCAGACGAAAAGGCGGGTCGGGGATGAAAGGCGATGTCATTCAATACGAGCGGGCGTACCGCCAGCTGAAAAGCAGGATCGAGTGCGGCGTTCTGCCCGTGGGGGCAAGGCTGCCGGGCAGGTCTGTCCTGTGCGGGGAACTGCAGACGTCGGAGCGCACTGTCCGGCACGCGCTCGCGCTGCTGGAACAGGACGGTTTTCTGCGGATCGAGCCCAGAAAAAAGCCCGTTGTGATCTCGGCTTTCCCCTCGCCGGAGGGCCGGGCGCTGCAGGATACCAAAAAAGCGGATGCGGCGCAGGTCAACGACCTGATGCAGACCGCGGAGCTGCTGTGCTACCCGATCTATCTGCGGGGGCTGCGCCTTTGCGCGGGCAGCGACTGGCGCACGCCGGAGACGCTGCTGGCCGCGATGGACCCGGACCGTCCGGGCGGGGAGTTCTGGCATCTTTCCAGCCGGCTGGGGCGGTTTTTTATCGCCAGAAATGAAAACGAACTGACCCTGCGGGTCGTGGACAGCCTGGGGTTTCGGGAAAAAGAGCCGCTGCACAGCTCCCGGGAGGAGCGGGCGCGTTACCGCTCGCATCTGGAGACCCTGTTTCAGACGGTAAAAAGCGGCGGCGCGCCGGGCAGGGAGCAGCTGGATGTGATCTTTTCCCAGTACCGGGCCATTGCCGAGCAGGCGGGGGAGACGCAGTTCATCCAGCTGCGCTCCCCCTGTCCCATGCTGGCTGAGGCGGACGGACTGGTCCGGCAGTTCAGCGCCGCGCAGGAGCGGTATTCCACGGTCTGCCTGGACCTGCTGGGGCTGATCGCGATCGGCCGCTACCAGCCCGGCGACCGCCTGCCGACCCACGACCAGCTTCAGCGGTATTATGGGGTCAGCCGGGACACCACCGTCAAAGCGGTCCGCATGCTGCAGGACTGGGGTATCGTGACGGCAGCGCCCCGTCGCGGCATCGTGGTGATGATGAACCTGGAAAAGCTCAAGGAGATCCGCATCACGCCCGGATCCATCGCCTGTCACGTGCGGCGATACCTGGACAGTCTGGAGCTGCTGTCCCTGACGGTGGAGCGGACGGCCGCCCACGCGGCGGCCCATGTGGGACCCGGGGATGCAGAGCGGCTGCACAGGGAGCTCCTGCGCCAGTGGGAGCAGCCCTATGAGCATCAGCTGATCCCGCGCACTTTGCTGCGCTTTATCACGGACCATATCCAATACCAGGCGCTGGGGGCGATCTATGAACTGCTGACCCGCAATTTCAGCATCGGCAGAAGCATCCCCAAACTGGTGAGCCCGGACAAAAATGCTGAAAACTGTAAACTTTACCAGCGGTGCATAGAAGCGTCCGCCATCCTGGGCCGCGGCGACGGCACCCTGTTCGCGAAAGTGGCGGCGGAGATGTTTGAGCAGACCCGCAGCCTTGTGGCCGCCGAGTGCAGGCGGCTGGGCTACTGGGACGCAGCCGCACAGGTCTACGACGGGGAGGCCCTGTGGCGGTGACACGCGCCTGGGCGGACGCCCGGCAAAGTCAATCATCTTGTGACGCCGCTCTGGCGGGTCCGGTCCGCCCCGCGGACCGGAAGAAAGGCCGGTCATTTTTATGAAAAGAGACAAAAGCAGAAAAAAAGATGGAAAATGGGGCATCTCGTTTGCCCCGATCGTTCGCTACAGCGCCGTATTCAGCGCCCTGATCCTGGTCATCGTGTTTTTGGGGGGCGGCATCCTCTCGGCCGTGCGGATGAGGTCCCTGGCCAAAGCGTCGCTGATCGCGGGCCATGCCCAGGTCTCGCAGCGGGTGACCGAGGCGATCAACCTGCTGGAATCGCTGGCGGGCCTGCCCGAGTTTTACGACCCCGAGGTCCCGCCGCTGGAGAAAGTAAAAAAGCTGGATCAGATCAGCCCCGGTTTTGGGTACATGATGATCTGCTATGTGGATGCGGACATCATCGTTTATTCGGACGGTTCCGAACCGGCCAGCCTTGCCAGCCGGGATTATATGCAAAGGCTGTTCTCCACCGGCCAGCGGCAGGTGACGGACAGCTTTGCCGCGGGGGCGGACGGGGCGACGCTGAATTACACCGTGGCGGTGCCCCTGTTCGACCAGCAGAAAAACATCACCGGCTGCCTGTTTTGCGCGATCTATTTTGACGAGGTGGTGCAGATCTTAAAGCAGTCGGCGGGGGCCGGCGGCGCGGAGATCACACTGGTGGGTTCACAGGGACAGGTCATGTCCTCCACCTCAGGGCTGCCTTATGGAAACTCGGTGATGGAGGTCCTGCGCAGCAGCGCGCTTTTCGGCGGCGCGACCCCGGACCGGCTGGAGGAACAGCTTCTGGCGGCTCTGCCCGGGGATTACTGGAGTTTCCGGGACGGCAGCCTCTATTACACGTCGTACCAGCGGGTGGAAAATACGGGCTGGGATATCCTGTGCTCGGTGAGCTTCTGGACGCCGTTCCAGGAGGTGCTTCCCACCCTTGGGCTGGTCTCAGGGCTGTCGGTTTTGCTCTGCATCGGGCTGCTGTGGCTGGTGCGGCGGTATATCGCGGGCCAGATGAAGATCGTGGATACGCTGGTCCACTCTGTAGAGGAGCTGGAAAAGCGGATCTATCAGCACGAGCGGCCGGAAGAGGTGGACTTTCAGGAGGTGCTTCGGCTGACGAGCAACGGCCTCTCCGACAGCCTGACCGGTGTGGTCACCCGCTCGGTCTTTCTCAACCAGGCCGCCTCGCTGATGAAAAAAGCGGATGCCGGCCAGGTCCAGGCCCTGTGTTTTGTGGACATGGATAATCTGAAATACATCAACGACAGCTGCGGGCACGCGGGGGGCGACATCGCGCTGAAAAGCGTGGGCTATATCCTGCGGGAGTACGAGAAAAAATATGACGGCGTGGTGGGCCGGTACGGCGGGGACGAATTTGTGCTGCTGCTGACCAGCCTGGACGACGAAAAGGAACTGCGCAGCGTGCTGGACGAGCTTGTCCTCCGCTTGAAAACAGAGGTGCAGTCCGGCGGCCAGGGCATCCCGGTGCAGTGCAGCGTCGGCGTGGCCGTCTACCGGCAGGGGGCGGAGCTGGAACAGATGATCGCGGATGCAGACGAAGCTCTCTATTATGTAAAACAGAACGGAAAAGGCTATTATCACATCCATCAGAAGTGAGGGACATATGAACAGACTCATCAGACGGAGGCTGGCCTGGCTCGCGGTCCTGCTGCTGATCCTTGCCGCGTCGGCCGCCTCAGGCCTTGGGCTGCGCTATGCCATCCGCGGGCTCCGCCAGAAAGAGGCGGAGAACGTTTTGGTGTATTACAGCGAAAAGATCCTGCTGCAGATGCAGGGGACGCTGAACGAGGCCGACGCACTGGCGCAGACCGCCTATGTGATGGGCGCGGGAGAGGGAGAACCGGCCACCTGGTTTGGGCGCGCGGCGGCCCCCCTGCTGGAACGGGACGAGGTGCGCCTGGTCTGCCTGTTTCAGGGGGACGTCATGGCCGCGGCCCTGCCCGCCGAGAGCTTTGGGGGGCTGGTGGGAAAGGACCTGCAGGATTTTTCTTACATTTATACCCTGGCAAAGGTCGTGAAAGAGCTGGTAGTCGAGGGCCCCGTGGCCCTGGACGACGCCCCCGGGCTGCAGAGCGTCTTTTTGTTTCTGCAGCCAATCGTGGAGGACGGGGCCTATCTGGGCCAGGTGGCTGTGGCGCTGGACCGGGACTATGTGCTGGAGCAGCTGGGCCTGGACGAACTGTACGCCCAGGGCTATGATTACGAGCTCTGGCGCGTGGAGCCGCAGAACGGGAACAAAGAGGTCGTGGCGACCTCCCGCCCGCAGGCGGACTTTTCCCAGGCGCAGAAAGAGGTCTTTTATCTCCCTACCCAGTGGACGCTCAGCATCCAGCCGGCGGGCGGGTGGCTCAGCGGGGGTCAGCGCGCGGGCCTGTTTTTCTGGTGTGCGGCGTTTGCGGCGCTTTTGCTGACGCTGGCCTGCCTGGCGGACAGGACGGCGCGGCAGAACCGCGCGCTGCGCCGTGCGGCCACGCTGGATGGGGCCACCGGCCTTTATAACCGCAGCGGCTTCCGGGCTGCGCTGGACAGCTGGCTGTCCCAGCCGGGCAGCGGCCCGGTCACGCTGTTTTACTTTTCCATCGAGGGATATGCCCAGGCCGCCCGCCTGATCGGGCCGCAGGCGGAGGAGGCGTATCTGCGCAGCATCCCGGCCCGGCTGGAAGAATATATCCACAGCCCCTTTCTCGCCGGGCGGCCGGACGCGGGCAGCTATATCGTGGCGCTGCGCGAAGAGATGGACGAAGCGCAGCGCAAGGACTTTGCCAAGGGCCTTGCGCTGGAACTTCTGCTGCAGGTGCGCATCAACGGCGAAAAAAGCTTTTTGATGGCGCGTTACCAGTACGCCCTCTGTCAGCCGGGCGGAGGCGGGGCCGAGGACGCGGTCGCAGAGCTGATCCGCGCGTATTATCTGCGGGTGGCGGAGGAATCCCCCGTGCGCAAGCTGACCGAAAAATGCCGGCAGCTCATCGAGGGGAAAAACGACGTGACCTTTGACGAGTACACGGATATCGAGATGATGGAGCTGTCCAAAGCTTTCAACCGCTACCGCAAGCAGGTGGAGCAGCTGGCCTACTCCGACCCCGTGTTTGCCGTCGGCAACCGCCCAAAATTCCTGCGCGATACCAATATGCTGATCTCGTACGACAAAAAAAGGCGGTTCAGCCTTTACTGTGTGGATGTCTGCACGTTCAGCCAGTACAACGAATTGTTCAGCGTGGAGATCGGGGACGAGATCCTGCACGAGGTTTTGCACCGGCTGTCCCGCCCGTTTGGGGCATATCTCTACCGCATCAACGGCGACGTGTTTGTGGGGATCTCGCTCTCCAACGAAAAAGCGGAATCCTTTGTTGCGCGGCTGGAGGACCTGTTCGCCCTGCCCATCACGGTGGGCAGCCTTTCCTTTCCGCTGCAGGTCCGGGTGGCGGCCTGCCTGTATCCGCAGCACGGCGACACGCCCAACGCGCTGCTGGATCACATCCAGTCCGCCCTGCGCTATGCCAAGGAGTCAGGGCAGGGGGCGGTCATTTACAACGAGCGCCTGGACGAACTGATCCGGACCGAGGCCGACGTCCTGCGCCGGCTGAAAGAGTCGATACAGCAGGGGACGCTGGAGGTCTGGTATCAGCCCATCGTGCTGCTGGAAAACGGCGGCTACAGCGCTGCCGAAGCGCTGGTGCGCCTGCCCGACGGCAGGGGCGGCTACTTCTCCGCGGGCCAGGTCATCTCGCTGGCGGAACGCAACGGCCTGGTGGAGGAGCTGGGAGACTATGTGCTCTCCCGGGCCTGCGCTTTTATGCGCACGCAGGGGGAACGGCTGGGGCTGCGGCGGATCAGCGTCAACCTGTCCGTGCAGCAGCTTCTGGTGGGCAACAGCGCAGATCACCTACTGGCCCTGATCGAGGCCTCGGGCGCGGACACGGGCCGGATCACGCTGGAGATCACCGAGAGCGTCCTGATCCAGTCCCTTGACCGGGCGGCGCAGGCCCTTGACAAGCTGCGGCAGACCGGTATCCACATCGCCCTGGACGATTTTGGGGTGGGGTACAGCAGCCTCAATTATCTGTCGAATCTGCCGGTGGATATCCTCAAGATCGACCGCTCCCTGACCAAACAGATCCTGACCAGCCCCAAGCAGTATGCGCTGCTCAGGTCCATTGTGGAAATGGCGGCCATCAACGGGCTGATGGTTGTGGCGGAGGGCGTGGAGACGCGGGCGGAGCAGGAGGCCATCGCCTCCGCGGGGGTGCAGTATATCCAGGGGTATTACTATGCCAGGCCGATGGCGGAAAAAGAACTGAAACAGTTTTTGGCCGAAAAAAGCGGCGCGCGGGGCGAAGAAACGGCCCTCCCCCGAGCCTGAAAGGGCGCAGGGGGGAGCGGGGGATCCCGCCGTGAGGGGGCGTCCTGGGCACACGACGGGGCGGCCGCGCGCAGTGCGCGGTGTGTGCGCGCAAACAAAGCGCCCGGTCCGCGGGACCGCACGGGCCCCGGGGAACTGGGGTGTGATCTGTACCCCAGTTGAAATGCGCGCGGTCCGCAAAACGTGGCGGAGCGCTTTAAAAAACGGCTCTTCCGGCCGCGTGCGGGATGCCGGCGGCGTCCTGTGCGGCCGCGGGGGAGAAGCTGCTGCACCTCTGCTGTGCGCTGCCGTAAAAGCGGTGGCGGCGCGGCGGTTTGCGGCGGGGCGGAAAAGAGACGCGGTGCGGCAGCACCCTCAAAAAAGCCGGCGGACCCTGAACTTTTTTGGAGTTCAGGGCCCGCCGGCTTTTCCTCTCATGTCTTTGCGGCGCCCGCCGTTCAGCGGGCCGCAGGTTCGCCGGGTGCGGCGCTCTGCGCCGGCCGCGCTTTCATGGCGGCCTTGTTCTGATACATGGCGTCGTCGGCCCGCTTGAATACGTTGGCGAATACCAAGTCCGTCTGGCTGTCATAGACGGCGATGCCGCGGGCGATCGAGAGCGCTTCCCCCGGGCGGGCGCTGTAGCAGCCGGCCATCCCGCGCTCAAATTCCTCCAGCAGTTCTGCGTAGTGCTCCAGGTCTCCGTTTTCCAGGATCACCACAAACTCATCGCCGCCGATGCGGTAGACCGGGCTGCGCTTGAACGTGCGGCAGATCAGCTTGCAGGCGTCGATGATCAGAATGTCGCCGAAATCATGGCCGCAGGTGTCGTTGACTGTTTTCAGCCCGTTGATGTCCATGACCACCACCGCAAATTCCGGCTGCCCGGTCCGCATCCGCTCTTCCATCTGGCGCTCTGCTTCCAGATAAGCGGTCTTGTTTTTCACCCCTGTGAGGGGGTCCCGGTAGGCCAGGCCGTTGATGTAGGAGATATATTTTTGCAGGCTGTCCACCGTTTTTTGAAAACTTTCGGCCAGAGTGCCCACCTCGTCCCGGGTCTGGTTGCGGATGGTGACGCTGTAATCTCCCTGGGCGATCTTCTGCGCCGCCACATTGAGCTCTTTCAGGGGCCGCACCAGGCGGCGGGTGAAAAGCACGGTCAGCGCGACGAACAAAACGGAGATCAGCAGCAGCGCCGTGAGGATATGCCGGACCAGCCCGTTTCTTGAGGCGTCGATCTCGGCCAGGGGCGCGGTGACGGCCAAGCGCATCGTGTTGCGCAGGGTGCGGAACGACAGCTCCTTTTCGGTCCCTTTCCAGCCATAGGTGAAAAGGCCGCTGCCCGTTGTGCCGTTCTCCAGCTCGGCCACCACGGGGATCAGGCTTTCATCCGCGCTGCCCATGGGGGTGCCCATCGGGATCTCCCGGTGGCACATCACCAGGCCCCGCGCGTCCACCAGAAAGGCATAGCCGCTGTCATAGACCCGGATATTGTTCACAACCTCTTCGATCACGCCAAAGTCGATATCCATCCCAACCACGCCCACCGTCTCGTTGTCCCGGTAGAGGGGGATGACGTAGGAGACCATCTGAACGTCGATGTTCTGGTTGTAATAAGGCTCCATCCAGGTGGCGCAGCCGTTGTTCACCGGGATATAGTACCAGCCCACATGCTCGTCGTCGCTGGGGCTGTAGGTGGAAAAATCGGTGGGGACCAGCTTTTGGAAGCTGCCGTTCCGCGTGGTCCTGCTCCAGAAAAGGCCGGAGGTGGGCGGGGCGAAGGTGGGGTTGAAGCGCACGTAGACCGCCAGCGCCCCCTCGGTGTTGTCGGCCGCGTTGACGGCCACGTCCGTCAGCCGCGCGGTATAGGCCTCCCTGTAATCCGCGTCGTTTTTCAGCCGGTCCAGGCTGTCCAGCTGCTCGGACGCATAGAGCGCCAGCGTTTTTACCGACTGTTCGATACGGGAGAATAGTCCGTCCAGTTCGCCGGCTTTTTCGCTGCACAGCAGGTTCATGATCTGGGCGGAATCCCGGTCCACCACCGTGTGGGCGATGCGCACGCCCGCGCCGCCGATCACCAGCGAGGAGAGCAGAACGCAGCTCAGGATCAGGGCGATGAATTTTGTCTGAATGGATCTCATAGAGAGCCCCCTCTCACTCAATAGGGTCCCGCCCGCCCTGCCGGAGCGGAGGGACAGCCCACCCGCAGCGGCCCCGCAAAGGCGGTCCGGCCGGCGGCGGGATACGCTGTCATTATGAGCCGTGGACCGTGACAAAAGCGTGACAAACGGGGCGGCGGTATAACGGGCCCGCAGAAAAAAGGGGCGGCTTTGCCGGCAGGAGGAATCCAACCCACAGGCGGTGCCCGGCATGCGGGCGGGAAGCTTTGTAAAAGCTGTGCCGATCAGGCGCAGACGGCTTCGGGGGGGCAGTCTTATCGGCAGCGGTCCCAAAAGCCCCGCCTGAAAAAAGTTTTCAGGCGGGGCTTTTGGAGAGGAGGAACGGGGGTCAGTGCCGGTCCAGATAGGCGACGACAAATTCAGCCCAGCTGTACTGGGCCATATATTCGCCCATATAGGCGTTTACCATCTGCACGTCGCCCCGGATAAAATCGTAATAATCGCAGGAGAACGCGTCCGGCAGCACGGCAAGGCGGCCGCGCTCTTTAAAAAGCACACCGGACGCCCCCACGGCCGCCAGCGTATCGGACAGGTCTTTGACCAGCTGCCGCAGATGGCTTTGAAGCGCGGGGGAGCAGGGCCGGTCCTCCCACAGCACGGCGGCGAGCTCCTGTACGGTGCAGACAGCCCCGCGCCGGCTCACAAGATAGGCGAACAGCTCTTTGGTCTTGCTGCGTGAAAATTCCAGCGGCCGGTCCCCGCAAAATACCGCGAAGCTGCCAAAGCACTGCACGCGCAGGCGGCTGTCCTCCCCGCGCTTTACCGGGTGCCGCAGATCGTCCAGCTCCCGGCGGACAGCTTCCGGCTGCGCCGGCTTGAGGACATAGCCCGAGGCGTGCAGATGGAATGCTTCTTCCATGTATTCTGCGTGCCCGGTCACGAAGATGATGTTCACGCCGGCGCAGACGTCTTTCAAAAGCTTGGCGAGCTCCAGCCCGGTCAGGTCGAACATCGCCACGTCCAAAAAGGCTGCGTCGGGGGAAAGCGCGCCGCATTTTACCTGTTCCAAAGCGGCCCGGGGGTCGGTGAAAGCGGACAGGGCGCAGCCCGGCACGGCCTGGCGCACAGCGCGGCACAGGACGTCAAGGGCGATCGGTTCGTCGTCCACAGCCAATATCGTCATGCTCATGTTCCATTTGCCCTCCTCTTGGAAGATCGATCTCCACGGCCGTCCCCTCACCGGGCGCGCTTTTTACGGTCAGGCAGCCTTTGCACTGTGCGGCCAGCCGCGCCCGCACGTTTTCGATCCCCGTGTGAGGGCGGCCGTCGGCGCATTTTTGCTGCGGGTCGAACCCCACGCCATCGTCCGCCACCGTGATTCTCCAGCCGCTGTCCGTCTCCTCGGTGCGCAGCCAGATGGTGCCGCCCTCCCTGCGCCGCGTCACGCCGTGGCGCACCGCGTTTTCCACAAGGGGCTGCAGGGTGAGGGTGGGGATGCAAAAATCCGCCGCGCCCAGCTGGCAGATCACCTTCACCCGCCCGCCGAAGCGCAGCTGTTCCAGCTCCAGATAGCTTTTGCAATGTGCAAGTTCCTGTGAAAACGGGATCAGCCCGCGGGCCGTCAGCGAATCCATATTGCCGCGCAGGAAAGCGGAAAAGCTGTCCACCGCTTTTTCTGCCCGGGCCGGATCGGACGCGCACAGCCCCTTGATCGTGGTCAGCGCATTGTAAAGGAAGTGGGGCTGTATCTGGCTGAGCATGACTGAGATGCGCAGTTCGGTCAGTTCCAGCTCCCGCTCTTTCACGCGATGGGCCTGTTCCACCTGAAGAAACAGAAAGATCGCCAGGATGGAAATGGTGACCGCCAGGTTCAAAAGAGCCACGCCGTAGACGAAGATCTGGACGCACATGGCGAGGACCGGCAGCGCGATATAGGACCACAGCGGCGCGAGGTCCTGCGGCTCCACCGCTTTGTGATAGCAGATCAGCAGGCCGGCGTTTACGCCCATCCCCACAATGCCGCCCGCCTGCGAAAGCCAGAACCACGCCCCGCGGTGATAGACGTTCTGCGCGTCGATGCTATAAAACATATGGTTGAACTGGGAGAAAATCACCAGCAGGACCGAGAACACGCACATGGCCCGCATCACCCGCAGCGGCAGAGGGGAGACGCGGACGCGCAGGCCCAGATAGGCGGTGAGGTAGTGCGTAAAGGCGGCCAGCAGCACATATCCCAGCGCAAACACCAGAAAATTGGAGACCCGTACCCCCCACCAGTTCACCCTGCCTGGCCGCCCTTTAAAAAGCCAGGCGGCCGCGTCAAAGAACAGAATGGCGGCGTTGCAGATCAGCAGCCTTAAAAAAAGACGGTCCAATGCGGCGCGGGTGCGCCCGCCCGCAAGCAGGCAGACCGCCACGACAAAGGACAGGATGCAGCCGCTCGCTTCCAGAGAAACGTTGACATACCCGATATTGCTCATGCCGGCGTCCCACCTCCTTGTTTTGTCCCGCCCCGCGCCGCGGCCGCCCGGGGCGGCGCGGGTTCACGGCGCGCAGTGCGCGTGGGCAGGGACCTCGTCCCAGCGCACCGGGTATCCGGCCCCGTGGGAGCAAAAGACAGAGCCGGCCGGGTCCTCGGCGTCGCGTTCAAAGTCGTAGCCCGCGGCGGCGATCACCTCGTCCGCGTTGTGACAGGGCTCATAGCCGCCGAAAGCGGCGGTAAAGCTGCCGCGCCCGCCGGTGAAAGCGGGCAGTTCGGCGGCATAATCCAAAAAGCAGACCGCAGGCCCCCGGCCGCGGATCACAGCGGACGCACCCGCTGTTTCCGGCGGCGAAAAGCTGCCGTGCCGCCGCTGGATATCGGACAAGACACGGCCCACCGCGTCTGCAGGCACAGTGACCATGAGATCGTAAAACGGCTCCAACAGAACGCTTTTTGCCGAGGCCAGGCCCTGGCGGACAGCGCGATACACCGCCTCGCGGAAATCGCCCCCCTCGGTGTGTTTGAGGTGGCTGCGGCCGGTGAGCAGCGTCACCCGCAGGTCCGTGACCGGGGCGCCCGTGAGCACGCCCCGATGCTCCTTTTCAAAAATATGGGTGCGGATGAGGTTTTGAAAGCTCGCATCCAGCAGGTCGGTGGAACAGGCGCTCTCAAACGTGATGCCGCTGCCCCGGGGGCCCGGCGAAAGGCGCAGCCAGACCTCGGCATAGTGGCGCAGAGGCTCGAAGTGGCCCACGCCCACTGCCGGTGCGGCGATGGTCTCAAGATACCGCACCGCGGGCGGCCCAAAGCGCACCTGCAGCCCAAAGCGCTCCAGCGCCAGGGCCTGCAGCACCTCCAGCTGCACGCGGCCCATCACCCGCACCTCCAGCGACCGCAGCGCAGGGTCCCAGCGGACGCCCAGGGCCGGGTCCTCGTCGGCCAGCAGCGCAAAGGCCCGCCGTGCCGCCGGCTCGTCCGCCGCCCCGGTTTCCACCCGCGCGGCCAGCACCGGGGCAAATACCGGCGCTTTTGCCGCGCCGCCCGGGCCCAGCAGCGCGCCTGCCGGGCAGGACAGCCCCAGCGCGGCGGCCACCTGTCCGGCCAGGATCTCGGGCGCGGGGGCAAAGCGGGGGCCGGTATAAACGCGCAGTTCACTGACCTTTTCTTCCCCTACGGCCGCCCGCACTGGCAGACGGCCGGACAGGACCTTCAAAAAGGCCAGCCGGTTTCCCTTTTGATCGTGACGGATCTGGTAAACGCGGGCTGAAAAAGGGGCGGATTCCAGCGCTTCGTAGCGGGTGCGGAGCAGAAGATCCAACCCGTCCAGCAGCGCGCCGACCCCGTCGCCGGTGAGGGCGCTGCCGCAGAAAACGGGAAAAAGCCGCCGCGCCGCGGTCAGACGACGCGCTGCGTCAAGGAACGCCTCCGCCCCCGCCGCGCCCTCGAGATAAGCCTCCAGCAGCGCGTCATCCCGCTCCGCCAGGGCTTCCATCAGCGGCTGCGGGACGGCGTCCGGCAGCTTTGCGGCCCAAAAGGGCAGGCAGCTGGGGGAAAAACGCCGCTGCAGCTCCCCCAGCACGCGCTCCGGGTCGGCCCCGTTTTGCCTGCGGTCCGCCTTGTTCAAAAAAAGCAGCACGGGCAGCCCGTGGCGTTCCAGCAGCCGCCAGAGCGCCTCCGTGTGTCCCTGGACGCCCTCCACCGCGCTGACGACCAGCACCGCGCAGTCCAGCACCGGCGCACAGCGCTCCGCCTCGGCGCAGAAATCCACATGGCCCGGTGTGTCGATGAGCGTGTACTCCTGCCCGCCGTGGGTAAAATGCGCGTTGCTGGAAAAGATAGTGATGCCGCGCCGGCGCTCCAGCGGGGCGTCGTCCAGCAGCAGCTCCCGTCCACCCGGGGCGGCCTGGTCCCGCAGCGCGCCGGTCAGCAGCAGGATCTGCTGCGACAGGGTCGTCTTGCCCGCGTCGACATGGGCGAAAATACCGATGGTCTTTCTCATCTGCGTCCCTTTCCTGTTTTTGATACCGGCCGGCGGGGTCAAGCGGTCAATTCCACCTCGTTGCCGTCCGGGTCCAGCACACAGCTCTCATAATAGCCGTCCCCGGTGAGGTGCGGCCCGCTTTTGACCGCATATCCGTCCGCCGCAAGCCGGGCGGTAAGGGCGTCCACCGCCGGACGGCTGCCCAGGGAAAAGGCAAGGTGGGCGTATCCGGGGCAAAAGGCCGGCCGCTCCGTCGGCTGCAGCTGCGGGCGGGTCATCAGTTCCAGCCGGCCGCCGCCGTCGGGAAAGGTGAGAAAACAGGTGGAAAGGCCGGTGACGGGGTTGTGATAGGGCTTGCCCTCCACGGCGCTGAAATAGACCGTGTAAAAATATTTCAGCTTTTCCATTTCAA
The DNA here is from genome assembly GCF_014287275.1 of Anaerofilum hominis. Classification (GTDB taxonomy): domain Bacteria; phylum Bacillota; class Clostridia; order Oscillospirales; family Ruminococcaceae; genus Pygmaiobacter; species Pygmaiobacter hominis. Next base: position 374,344 of record NZ_JACONZ010000001.1, on the reverse strand, counting down.
AGGTATAAAGGGCGACGTGTTCGATCTTCATGGCAAAACAGCCTCGCTTTCGGGTTTCTCCCGCCGCGCGGCGGGGAGGCGGAGGGCTTCCCCCCGGCCCGGTTCGCCCGGCGGGAGGAGCGGGGTCTCCGGCGGCGTTTTGCCGCAAAAGGGGACGGCCCGCCGGACGCCGCGGCGAAAAAAGAAAGATATAGCCTGATTGTAGCATAGGGCAAAATGAAAATCCAGCGAAAGGGAAAATCAGCGGGCGCGCTGGGGCCCGGCGCGGCGAACAGAAAAAAATTGTCCTTTTTTTCGCAGCGGCGCCGTGCTACAATAACCGTGTAAAAGATGATTGAGACGGCGGTCCCGCCGGCGGGCAAAAGCGCCGCGGGCCGCCGCGAAAAAAGGAGAGAAAGCTTTGAAGCTGAACAGTGACAGCACCTGGGACCTGGCCGATATGTTCCCCGACGACGCGGCGTGGGAGCGCCAGATGGAGGAAGTGCGCGCCCTGGGCGCGCAGCTTGCCGCGCGCAGAGGCCACGCGGCGGACAGCGCAGGGGCGCTGATGGAGACCGCAGCCCTTTACGACAGCTTGAACCGCAAGGGGGCGCAGTGCGCGGTATACGCCGAGTGCCGCTTTCACACCGACATGTCCTCGCCCCGGGGCAAAGAGATGGTGGGCAAATTGGAGATCCTGTTCACGGCGCTGGGGGAGCAGACGGCTTTTCTCGCGCCGGAGTTGATGCGATACAGCTATGCGGACTTTGAGCGCTACTGTGCCGAATGCCCGGAGCTGAAGATTTACGACCAGCTGGCAAAAGACTTTTTTGCCCGCAAGGAACATGTGCTGGACGACGCGGGCGAGGCCATGCTGACCCGCATGGCCGACCTGGGCGGCACCTACCGGCAGGTGTTCGAGGACCTGGTCATCAACGATACCCCCTCGCCGGAGGTGGAGGGCCCGGACGGCACGCCGGTCAAGGTCACCGAGGCGGGCTACGGCGCCGCGCTGCAAAACCCGGATCGTCCGTTTCGCGCCCGGTACTACAACGCGCTGCTGGGCCTTTACGGCGGGCATATCAACACGCTGTCCTCCAGCTATTACGGCAAGGTGAAAGCCGACGTCTACCTGGCCAAAAGCCGCCGTTATCCCAGCGCCCGCGCCGCCGCGCTGGCGGACAATTTCATCCCCGAAGAGGTCTATGACAATCTGGTCTCCACCGCCCGGGCGCACACGGGGCCGCTGCAGGAGTATGTGTCGCTGCGCAAGCGGGTGCTGGGCATTGAGGATTTTCATTTCTATGACTTTTTTGTTCCCCTGGCAAAGGAGGTGGCGCGCGCGTATCCCTTTGAGGAGGCGGCGGGTCTCGTGATGGACGCCACCGCCCCCCTGGGCCCGGATTATGCGGATAAAATGCGCCGGGCGCTGGAAAACCGCTGGATCGACATTTACCCCAAGCAGAACAAACAGACCGGGGCCTATTCCACCGGCACCTACGGTTTCCACCCGTATATGCTGCTCAATTATGATGGAACGCTGGAGGATGTTTTTACGCTGGTGCATGAGCTGGGCCATTCGATGCACACCATGTATTCGTGTGAAAACCAGCCTTTCGTCTACTCGGACTACTCTATTTTCTGCGCCGAAGTGGCTTCCACCGCCAACGAGCAGCTGCTGTACCACTATCTGCTGGACCACTGCGAGTCGCAGGAGCTGCGCCGTCTGCTGCTGGCAAAACACCTGGACGATCTGCGCTCCACCTTTTACCGGCAGACCATGTTTGCGGATTTTGAGCGCGAGACCCACGCCCGGGTAGAGGCGGGAGAGCCGCTGCTGCCCGCGACCCTCTGCGGCATCCACAAAAAGCTGAACGAGGACTATTACGGGCCGGAGCTGGTGGTGGACGACGTCCTGTCTTACGAGTGGGCGCGCATCCCCCATTACTACCGCGGTTTCTATGTGTACCAGTATGCCACCGGCATCTCGGCGGCCATCGCCATCTCCAACCGCATCCTTGCCGGCACGCCGGGCGCGGTGGAAGATTACAAAAAATTCCTCTCGGGCGGCAGCAGCAGCCATCCCATCGAGCTTTTGCGGACGGCGGGCGTGGATATGGCTTCCCCTCAGCCCATTCTGGACACAGTGGCCGAGTTCAGCGCCACACTGGACGAGCTGAAAAAACTGATCTGATCCTGAAAAAACGGCAAAGAAACGGCAAAAACAGCGCGCAAAAAGAGCAGGGTACAGGCCCTGCTCTTTTTTGTGTTAAGGAGGAAACAAAAAGGAGAGCGCTGCTTGGCAAAGGCTCTCCACAAAATGTAACAGTTATAGACAAAACAAAAAATCAAAAATTTTAAACAGGGAAAAGCGGCAGGCAAAAGCAGCCGGCCGCTACCGCTCTTTTTCTGCAAAGGAGATCAAAAAGTCGCATGCGTCCTGCGGGGCGTCAAAGGTCAGACGGCGGTCGGCGATATAGGACACGGCGTCGTTCCAGGCGCGCAGGGAATAGGCGCCGACCTCTATCCCCTCCAGCACCTGGGGCAGCCGCCGGTACCATTGCCGCTGATGCAGCTCAGAGAGGGCGTAGCAGCCCAACTGGGCGGCGAGGTCGTCCAGCAGGCGGTCGCTGACAGCGTCTGGACAGGGGGAGGAGCAGGACATGAGAGGTCACCATCCTTACGACAGAATACGGATTATGTGGTGGGGCACGTAGAACCAATGTATTTGTTACATATTATTATGCACGATGGAGGATAAAAAATCAAGAAAAAGCGCGATTTCTGTCGTCGTTCCGGGCGCACTTCAAAAGCGCGAAACTGCGGGCTCTTTTTTGAGGGCCGGCTTTGCCGTGTCGGCGCGCTTTTGCCGCTTCCATAAAAGGCGATCTCGCCGAAAACGGCGGGCTTCTGCTTTTTTCAAGGTGCGGACACACCACATAATCCGTATTATGTGGTGGGGCTTTTTTGTCACGCGATCAGCCGCAGCCGGGACAGGCGCCGGGCCTGTTCGTCGCCGCTCGTGGCGATATAGATGCGGGTGGTGTCGATGCTGGAATGTCCCAGCAGATCGGCAAGCCGCACCACGTCCTTGTCCAGCGCATAATAGCTCACTGCAAACAGATGCCGCAGGTTATGGGGAAAGACCTTGCCCGGTTCCACCCGTGCAGCGTGGCACAGCGCTTTCATCATGGCCCAGATGTTGCTGCGGTCCAGCGGGTTGCCGTGCCGCGTCACAAAGACGGCGCCGCTGCGGATGCCTTCTGCCCGGCAGTACTCCCGCAGGGCGCGGCAGAGCTCCCGCGGCAGCAGCACCAGCCGCTCTTTGCCCTTGTTGCACACCCTTGCGCGGCCGGTGCGCGCGGCGTCGACGGTGATAAAGCGGTGCTCGCTCACCCGGATGCCGGTGCTGCACAGGGCCTGCAGCAGCAGCGCCAGCCGCGCGTCGCCGCGTCCGCGCGCGGCACAGACCAGGCGCAGGTATTCCTCACGGCTGAGCTCCCGGGCGCGGTCGCGGAACACCCGGCGCTGGCATTTGAACAGGCGCACGCGGCAGCCCTCCCAGCCGAAAAGGTGAAAAAAACAGCCCAGGGCCACCAGCATCGAGTTGGCGCTGGCGGTGGCATAGCTCTGCTGCAGCTGCCGCTTATAGCACAGCACCAGCTCTTTGTCCACAGCGCGGCCCGCTGCGAACTGCTGAAAGGCGCGCACGTCGCGCAGATACTTGGCGACGGTAGAGGGGCTTTTCTCCTGCTGACGCAGTTCCTGCGCAAAGCGGTCGATCAGGGACTCGGTGATAAAACGCTCCATTTTGGTTCCTCCTCAAAAAAGCAATATAGTTAAAAGTATTGCCGTTTTTGCAGAAGGTTAAAAGACAGAAAAAGGCAAATGGGCAAAAGAAGCGTTAAAATGCGGTTAAAATTTTAAAAAACGGTTCAAGACGCGTTCGCGGCAGACAAAAACGCGGCGGCCCGCTTGGGGCCGCCGCTGCCGGCGTATGCAGAAAAGACGGTGGGGCGGGCCTGCGTCCCGCCGCTTTTTTTGCGCCGGAAAAGGCGGGGGCGGGCCCCATCTTTGAAAATGCGGCGCCGCCGCAAAAGCGCCCCGGCGCGCGCCGGGCTTCTATAGCTTGTCGCCGCGGGGCGGCGGGCAGGGGGGAGAGGCGGCCTGCCCGCCGGCATTTTCCGCGGGGCTGTCCGCCTTGGCCCGCGCGGCAAGTTCGCTTTCCCGCGCCGCGCGGCTGAAAGCGCAGCCGCAGTAGTCCTGCCGGTAAAGCCCGTACTCTTTCGACAGCTCGATGCTGCGCTTATAGCCCTCGCGCTTTTTAAAGTCGGAGGGGAGAAAGCGCACGCCGTATTCCTCCGCCAGCTCCGCGCCGATCTGGTTGAGGCGGGCGGCGTTTTTGAGCGGGCTGATCGTAAGGGTGGTGGTGAACCAGTCAAAACCGCCCTCCTTGGCGCGCCGGGCGGCCTGTTCCAGCCGCAGCCGGTAACAGCGCAGGCAGCGCTCGCCGCCTTCGGGGCAGTCCTCCAGCCCGCGCGCGATCTCGGCAAACCGCTGGGGCTCATAGGGCACGGCCTCAAAAAGCACGGGCGAGGAGAGCGGCAGCTCGCCGATGAGGCGGCGCAGCTCGGCGGCGCGGTGGTCATGCTCCTGGCGGGGGGAGATGTTGGGGTTATAAAAATCAGCCGTGATGGAAAAATAGCGGCTGAGATATTCGAGCACGTAGCTGCTGCAGGGGGCGCAGCAGCAGTGCAGCAGCAGCCGCGGCCGGTTTTCTTCCGGCCGCAGGCGGGCAAGGATCTTTTCCAGCTCTTTTTGATAGTTGATCACAGCGGGGCCTCCCTGACAGAGTTTGCTTTGCTTCTCTGTAATAAGTATAGGAAAAGAGGCCAAAAAGTCAAACAAAGGCGGCGCTTTTCACAGGATCGCCCCTGTGCGCATAAGATGGCGCAGATAAAAAACGGCGGCCCAACGGCGGCCAAAAGGGGGCTTGTCTTGTGAACAGTCTGCTCGTGATCCTGATCACCGGCATGGCGGTGCTGGGGGCGTATTATCTGGCGGAGCTGTTTTCCGAGGGGATGGAAAAACCAAAAAATGAAGAGGCGGTGCTGGTGCTGCCCGGGCCGGTATCGCCCGCCCAGGTGCTGGAGATCACCGCCATGGTGCGGCAGAAACTGCCCCGCTGCCAGGTGATCGCCGGCATGGGGGACAGCGTGCCGGACGCCCCGATGCCCGCGGCGGGCCTGCGCGGGGTCGCTTTTGCGGCTTCCTGCGATTTGGAGGCCGCCGTGATAAGGGAGCTGCATTTACAAAGCCCGGCCGAAGATTTATAATAACAGGGTACGGCCGCGGGGCTGTAGAAAGACGGGGACGGGAAGGAGGCGGGCGCATGGAGCATCTGTCCGGCTCGGTGGAGCATATCACCTTTGCCAATACCGACACCGGGTTTGCCGTGGTGGAATTGGACGCGGAGGGCGAGCTGGTGACCGCTGTGGGCACCATGCCGGGGGTGGCCGAGGGCGAAGAGGTCGATCTGGAGGGTGAGTTCGTCACCCATCCCAGCTTTGGCCCCCAGTTCAGGGTCAATTCTTTCACCTGCCGCCTGCCGCAGGACACCGCGGCGGTGCTGCGGTATCTTGCCAGCGGCGTGCTGCCCGGCATCGGTCCCGTCACCGCGCGCCGCATTGTGGACGAATTTGGCGCCGACACGCTTTTTGTCATCGAAAACCAGCCGGAGCTGCTGGCAAAGGTCAAGGGGATGACCGCGTCCAAGGCGCGGGCGGCCAGCGAGGAGTTCCGGCGCGTTTTCGGCGTGCGGGAGGCGATCACCGCCCTGGCGCGGCTGGGCCTCCCCGCCGCGTCGGCCATTGCGCTTTACCGGGCGCTGGGGCCCGCAACGCTGGACCTGATCCATGAAAATCCTTACCTGCTTTGCGGCGCGCCGGTCTATCTGCCCTTTGACCGGGCCGACGATATCGCCGCAGAGATGAATTTTGAGCGGGAGGCCAGGATCCGCATCCAGGCGGGCCTGGCCTTTATCCTGCGCCACAACAACGGCAACGGGCACACCTGCCTGCCGGCCTTTAAGCTGCTGCCCACGGCGGCGCGCTTTTTGGGGGTGGACGAGCCCACCCTGCGCGAAACGCTGGATGCAGGCCTGGCGGAGGGGGAGTTTGACGCGCTGGAATACGACGGAGCCGAGTATATCTATCTGCCCGAGTTTCTGCGCGCGGAGATGCTGGTGGCGGGGCATCTGAAAGCCCTGATGTCCCTGCCGCTGCAGAAGATGAAAGACCCGGACAAGGCCATCGGCCTGCTGGAACTTACCGGGGGCATCCGCTACGCGCCGCTGCAGCGGCAGGCCATAGCGACCGCCCTCACCAGCAACTGCATGGTGCTTACCGGGGGGCCGGGCACCGGCAAGACCACCGCCATCAACGCCATCATCGCGCTGTTTGAACAGCAGGCGGACCGGGTGTTCCTGGCGGCGCCCACCGGCCGCGCCGCCAAGCGGATGAGCGAGCTTTGCCGCCGCGAGGCCAAGACCATCCACCGGCTGCTGGAGGTGGACTACAGCGGCCCGGACCAGATCCGCTTCACCCATAATGAGAAGAACCCGCTCAAATGCGACGTGGTCATTGTCGATGAGATGAGCATGGTGGACGTGCAGCTGTTTGAAAGCCTGCTGCGTGCCCTGAGGCCCCAGTGCAAGATCGTCCTGGTGGGGGACGGCGACCAGCTGCCCAGTGTGGGCCCGGGCAACGTGCTGCGGGACGTGGTGGACTCCGGCGTGGTGCCGGTGGTACGGCTGACCGAGATCTTCCGTCAGGCGGCTGAGAGCCAGATCGTGCGCACGGCCCACCGCATCGTGTCCGGCGAGGACCCGGAGCCCAACGCGCGCGAGGGAGACTGCTTTTTTCTGCAGGCGGACGGGGAAGCGTGTCAGGAGCTGGTGTGCGAGCTGGTGTCCGCGCGGCTGCCCAGGACCTATGGCTTTGACCCGGTGGAGGATATCCAGGTGCTCTGCCCCAGCAAGCTGGGCCCCACGGGCACCGCGGCGCTCAACGCGCGGCTGCAGCAGCTGCTCAATCCGCCGGGGCCCGGCAAACGGCAGCTGACCTATTTTGGCGTCACCTACCGCGAGGGGGACAAGGTCATGCAGGTGCGCAACAACTATGACATCCTCTATGAGCGGGAAGACGGCGAGGGCGGCGTGGGGGCTTTTAACGGCGATCTCGGCGTTATAGAGGCGGTGGACCCGCGGGCGGGCAGCCTGCGGGTGCGCGCGGACGACCGGCTGCTCACCTACTCCGGCGAGAACATCCGCGAATTGGAGATCGCCTATGCGGTCACCATCCACAAAAGCCAGGGCAGCGAGTTTGGGGCGGTGGTGCTGCCGGTGGCGGCGGATACCCCCAAGCGCCTGTGTTACCGCAACCTGATCTATACGGGCGTGACCCGGGCAAAGCAGCTGCTGGTGTTGGCGGGCAGTCGCGGCACCCTGCACGCGATGATCGAAAACGACCGCAAGATGCTGCGCTATTCCTGCCTGACGCGGCTGCTGCAGGATGAAAGCGTCTGCTGAGCGCGGGAGGGGAGCGCGAAATGGAAAAAGCGTCTGCCGCTTTGAAAAATCTGTTTTTCCCCCGCCGCTGCCCCTACTGCGGGCAGGTGATGGGGTTTGCGCCCGGCTGTGAGTGCGCGCCGCGGGTGGAGGAATGCCGCCTTTTTGGGCCGTCGGCCCTGCTGGACGGGGAGGGGCGGCGGTTCGCGTTTCTGGACGGGGGCGCGGCCTGTTACGCCTATGCCGGGCCCATCCGGCAGGGGGTCCGCCGGCTGAAATTTGAGGGCGCCTGCGGCCTGGCGGCAGTTTATGGCAGAGAGATGGCGGCCCTGGCGGCGCAGCTGGAGCCGGGAGGGCCCTTTGACGGCGTGATGCCGGTGCCCTCCACCAAAAAAGAGCGCCGCCGCCGCGGGTACGACGTGCCGCTGCTGCTGGCCCGCGCGCTGTCCGGGGCGCTTGCAATCCCGCTTTGGGATGATATACTGATAAAGGAATTTGAGACCAGGCGCCAGCACGAGCTGCCGCTCGCAGAGCGGAAAGCCAACCTGCTGGGGGCGTTCGGCCTGCGGGGCACCGCCGCTGTGCAGGGGCGCAGGGTGCTGCTCTGCGACGACGTCGCGACCAGCGGCGCCACGCTGGACGAATGTGCAAAGATGCTCAGGGCGGGCGGCGCCGCATCGGTGTGGGCCGTGGTGTTTGCGGCGACGCCGCGGCCGGGAGCGCGCAAAGCAGGGAAAGGAGAACGCAGGCATGGCACAGAATGATATCGGGATCGACCTTGGCACCACCTCGGTGGTGATCTATGTAGAGGGCAAGGGCATCGTGCTGAGCGAGCCCACCGTGGTGGCGGTGGACACCGATACGGGCAAGGTGCTGGCGGTGGGGGACGATGCCTACCGCATGGTGGGACGCACGCCGGCCCATATCATGGCGGTGCGCCCGCTCAAGGACGGGGTCATCTCCGACCACGTCCTCACCCGCGAGATCGTCCGCCGCTTTCTCGTCAAAGCTTACCAGTCCCCGGTGGTGAAGCCGCGGGTCGCGGTGTGCGTGCCCGCGGCGATCTCCGGCATCGAGAGCGACGCCGCGGTGGAAGCCGTGGTGGCGGCGGGGGCGCGGCAGGTTTTTTTGATCGATGAGCCCATCGCTGCCGCCCTTGGGGCGGGCATCGACATCACCCGCCCGCGGGGACATCTGGTGGTGGACATCGGCGGCGGCACCAGCGACATCGCGGTGATCTCGATGGGGGGCAAAGTGCAGTCCAGCTCCATCAAGGTGGCCGGCAACACGCTGGACGCGGCCATCGTGCGGGTGGTGAGGGATAAATTCAAGCTGGCGATCGGGGAAAAGACCGCCGAGATCCTCAAGCGCACCGTGGGCTGCTGCGCGCCGGAGGCCGGTTTTTCGGCCTCCATGGAGGTCAAGGGGCGCAGCCTGGAAAACGGCCTGCCCAGGCGCCAGCTCGTGACCACCGGGGACCTCTATGAGGCCATTACAGAGTGTGTGGAAGAACTGGCGACCGCCATCCATGCCGTATTGGAGCGCACGCCCCCTGAACTGGCGGGAGACATCTATACCGAGGGCATGCTGCTGACCGGCGGCGGCGCGCTGCTGCCGGGCCTGAGCCTGTATATGTCGCGCCGCCTCAAGATCCGGACGCAGGCCGCTGAGGACCCGGTCAACTGCGTGGCGCGCGGCACCGGCATGAGCCTTTCGATGGCGGACCGGCTGGAATCCGGCTTCCGGGACGCGACGCCGGGCATCGGCAGAAGATAAAAAGGCTGCAAAGCGGCTTGGCCGGGGCGGGCGTCCCGCTGTGGGCGCCGCGGCGCAGGCCGCTTCACGCTTTCCCCCGGGCGGCCGCCCGGGGGCTCTTTTTTTCGCCCGCGCTTTACGCGTCCGGGCGCGGGCGTCGGCAGGCACCGTACTTGCAGGTCGGAGATGAGTAGATGCAGCTGCAGCCGCCCGGGCACGGGCACAGGCCCCCGTGTGCGGCCCGCCGGATCTTGATTAAAAAAATATTGCCAAAAAATTAACGATTTGTGGTTTTGCCTGTTGAAACAAAATCTCAAATCAATTATAATACAAAAAGATATCGCTTTTTAAGGAGGGATCTGAAATGGAGCCAAGTGTTGCTACCGTGATCATCACGGGTTTGGTTCTGGTCTTTGCCATTCTGGTACTGCTCTATCTGATCATTACCCTGCAGGGCAAGATCTTTGTGAGCATCGACAACAAGAAGAAAGCCAAGACGGAGGCCGCCAAGGCTGTCCCCGCCCCCGCGGCAAAGGCGGCCCCCGCAGCCCCGGCCCCCGTGGTACAGGCCGGCATCTCCGGCGAGGTCGTCGCTGCGATCAGCGCCGCCGTGGCCGCCGTATCTGACGGGCCGGTCGCCGTGCGCAGCATCGCCAAGGCGCCCGCGCGGAAAAACGGCTGGGGCCTTGCGGCAGTGTATTCCTACACTGAACCATTTTAAGAGAGGGGACGATTAACCATGCAGGGATTTTTAGACGCCGTCGCCGGTATCGCACGGGAATCCGGCTTCGCGGGCATCATCGAGAACCCGGGTTATCTGATCATGATCGTCATCGCCTGCGTACTGCTGTACCTTGCGATCGTCAAACAGTTCGAGCCGCTGCTGCTGCTGCCCATCGCTTTCGGCATGCTGCTGGCAAACCTGCCGGGGTCCGGCATCATCCATATGGAGTTTTTCCTGACCGAGTCGGGCCACCCGGATTTTCTGAATGTGCTCAATAACGGCGGCCTTGCGGACATGCTATACTTAGGCGTCAAACTGGGCATCTATCCGCCGCTGATCTTCCTGGGCATCGGCACCATGACCGACTTCGGCCCGCTGATCTCCAACCCCAAGAGCCTGCTGCTGGGTGCGGCTGCGCAGCTGGGCATTTTCATGACCTACTTCGGCGCCAAGATGCTGGGCTTTACCGCCCAGGAGGCCGGCTCCATCGGCATCATCGGCGGCGCGGACGGCCCCACTGCCATCTATGTCACCTCCAAGCTGGCCCCGCATCTGCTGGGCGCGATCGCTGTGGCGGCCTACAGCTATATGGCCCTGGTACCGGTCATACAGCCGCCCATCATGAAAGCGCTCACCACCAAAAAAGAGCGTCAGATCAAGATGACTCAGCTGCGCCCGGTCTCCAAGACGGAAAAGGTCATCTTCCCGATCATGTGCACCATCCTCATCTCGCTGATCCTGCCCAGCGCCGCCCCCCTGGTGGGCATGCTGATGCTGGGCAACCTGATGAAAGAGTCGGGCGTGGTCGAGCGCATCTGCAAGACCGCGGGCAACGAGCTGATGAATATCATCACCATCTTCCTCGGCTTCTCGGTGGGCTGCACGACCAGCGCGGACACTTTCTTCACCACTCAGACCCTCTTTATCATCCTGCTGGGCATCATCGCCTTTGGCTTCGGCACTGCCGGCGGCGTGCTGCTGGGCAAGCTCATGTGCTGGGCCACCCACGGCAAGGTCAACCCGCTCATCGGCTCGGCCGGCGTTTCCGCGGTCCCGATGGCGGCCCGCGTGTCCCAGAAGGTCGGCCAGCAGGAGGATCCCTCCAACTTCCTGCTCATGCATGCCATGGGCCCCAACGTGGCGGGCGTGATCGGCAGCGCTGTGGCCGCAGGTATCCTCATCAATATGCTGGGCTGATCTTCAGCCTGAAAAATTCCCGGACAGTTTCTGTCCGGGAATTTTGTCGTTTTGCCCTCCCGCCGGGCGGGCGAGAGGGCCGTGGCCCTTTTCCTCGGGGCCCGATTGTGATATAATAAACTTGATTTTGCATTGGCAGGCGCGGCGCGCAGAGATCACTGGCACGGCGCAGGGTCAAAAAAGAGTGTAGGCGGTGTCGGATGAGCAGCGAATTGGAAAAACGATTTTTATCTCTCAGAAAACAGGTGATCGAGGCGAGCTTCGGCAGGCTCAACCCGGTGCAGCGGGACGCGGTCTTTACCGTCAACGGCCCGCTGCTGATCCTGGCAGGCGCGGGCAGCGGCAAGACCACGGTGCTGGTCAATCGCATCGCCAATCTGGTGCGGTACGGCACGGCCCACGACAGCGACAAGATCTTCGGCACCGCCGGGGAAGAGGACGTGGCCGCGCTGGAGGCGCTGCTGAAAGACGGTGGCAAGCTGACGGCGCGCCTTGCCTCGCTGCTGTCGGTGAACGCAGTGCGGCCCTGGCATGTGCTGGCCATCACCTTTACCAACAAGGCGGCCGGCGAGCTGAAGACGCGCCTGGAGGCCATGCTGGGCAGCGATGCGCAGGACATCGCCGCCAGCACGTTCCATTCCGCCTGCGTGCGCATCCTGCGGCGGGAGGCGGAGCATCTGGGCTATCCCAAAAGCTTCACCATCTACGACAGCGACGACTCGCTGCGGGCCATGAAAGAGGTCTACAAGCAATACAATATCGACGACAAATTTTTGCCCGTCAAGTCGGCGCTTTCCGCCATCGGCCGGCTGAAAGACCAGATGGTCAGCCCGGCCGCGGCGGCGGCGCAGGCCAGCGAGTACCGCACCAAGCTGGTGGCGACCGCCTACGAGGGATATGCAAAACGGCTTTTTTCCGCCGGGGCGCTGGACTTTGACGATCTCATCTATCAAACCGTGCTTTTGTTTCAGGAGCATCCCGACGTGCTGGAATACTACCGCGACCGCTGGCAGTACATCCTGGTGGACGAATACCAGGATACCAGCGTGGCACAGTTTCTGCTGGTGAGCCTGCTGGCCGGCGGCCACAACAACATCTGCGTGGTGGGCGACGACGACCAGAGCATCTACCGCTTCCGGGGCGCCACCATCGAAAATATCCTCAGCTTTGAGCAGCATTTCCCCGGGGCCAAGGTGGTGCGGCTGGAACAGAATTACCGCTCCACCACCAGCATCCTGGACGCTGCGAACAGGGTCATCAAAAACAATGTGGGGCGCAAGGGCAAGACGCTGTGGACCGACAACGGCGAGGGCGACAGGGTCTGCCTTTACCGCGCCGACAATGAGCAGGACGAGGCGGCGCATATCGCCTCGGTCATCGGCCAGAACCTGAAAAACGGGGCGCACCTGCGCGACCATGCGGTCCTCTACCGCATGAACGCCCAGTCCGGCCCGATCGAGACCTATTTTGCCCGTGCGGGCATCCCGTATAAGATCGTGGGCGGGCACCGCTTCTTTGACCGCAAAGAAGTCAAGGATATCATCTCCTATCTGTCGGTGATCGCGAACCCGCGCGACGACCTGCGCCTGCGCCGCATCATCAACGAACCCGCGCGCAAGATCGGCGCCGCCACGCTGGACGCGGCCGCCGGCATCGCCGCGGGCCTTGGCTGCGGTCTGATGGAGGTCATCGCGGAGGCACAGAATTACCCGGCCCTGGGGCGGGCGCTGGTGCCGCTGAAAAATTTCTGCGCCATCTGTGACGACCTGACGGCCGCGGCGCAGGAGCAGCCGCTGGATGAACTGGTCTCCACCGTCATCGACCGCAGCGGTTACCGACAGATGCTGGAGGCACAGGGAGAAGAGGGACGCACCCGCCTGGAAAACCTGGGCGAACTGGTCTCCTCTGTAAAGACCTATGCGGATGAAAAGGGCGACGAGGCCAGCCTGGAGGGCTATCTGGAAGAGGTCGCCCTGATCTCGGACATCGATGGCTATGATGAAGAGGCCGATACCGTGGTCATGATGACCATGCACGCGGCCAAAGGGCTGGAATTTGATTATGTGTTTCTGGTGGGCCTGGAAGAGGGCGTTTTCCCCGGTGAGATGAGCCGCTATTCCGACGAGGACCTGGAGGAAGAGCGCCGTCTGTGCTATGTGGGCATCACCCGCGCAAAGAAAGAACTTTACCTCTCCTGCGCGCGCACCCGCATGATCTTTGGGCAGACCAAACGCAACCCCGAGTCGCGCTTTTTGACCGAGATCGGCGAGGGGGAGCTGCAGGTGGAGGAGAGCCCTGTCGCGGCGATGGCGACCACCCGCATCAGCGCCGGCGCAGCCCGCCAGAGGGAGACCACGCGGCAGGCGGAGTCTTTCCGCAGCTTTACCGCCCGCAGCGGCCTGACCGGCACGGCCCCGCGCCCCACGGCCGCGGCCAAGCGGGGGGCGGGCATCGCGTTCAAGCCGGGCGATCTGGTCGAGCACAAGGTGTTCGGCCGCGGCACGGTGCTGAAAGTGACCCCCATCGCCGGGGATACGATCGTTGAGATCAGGTTTGATACCGCGGGGGTCAAAAAGACCATGGCAAACTACGCGCCGCTGACCCTGGCGCACTGAGCCCTGCGCGGGCGCGGGACCTGTGCGCCCCCGGGGACAGAACAGAGGGGATAGAAAGGATGGACCGAGCATGAAAGTACAGCTGCTGGCCTATACGCCGGAACCGGAAAAGATTGTTGCAGCGGCGGCAAAGCTCTGCTATGCCCACTGCGGCGTGGATGAACTGCTGGAGGGGCTGACGGCCGAAAAGGCGCGCGAGTTCGTGCTGCGCCTCGCGGAGATGGGGCACGAAAGCCCTGTCGAACACGTCAGCTTTACCTTTGCCATCGAGGGGGTGTCCCGCAGCCTGCTGGCGCAGATCACCCGCCACCGCATCGCCTCGTACAGCGTGCAGAGCCAGCGCTATGTGCGGCTGGAAAACTTTGAGTATGTGGTGCCGCCGGAGATCGAAAAAAATGAGGCCGCGAAAGAGGCCTATCTCGAGATGATGCGCGCAGAGGCCGAAAGCTATGAAAAGATCGCCTCGCTGCTGAAAGAAGACCACAAAAAAGCCCTGATGGAAGCGGGGGAGGAGGAAAAGTCCGCCGCCCGCAAAGCCGAGAAGCTGGCCATTGAAGACGCGCGCTTTGTGCTGCCCAACGCATGCGACACCAAGATGATCGTCACGATGAACGCCCGCAGCCTTTACAACTTTTTCGCGCACCGGTGCTGCAGCCGGGCCCAGTGGGAGATCCGGGCGCTGGCGGAGGAGATGCTGCGGCTGGTTTATCCGATCGCGCCGGCTCTTTTTGCCAAAGCCGGGCCGCCCTGCGTCAAGGGCCCCTGCCCGGAGGGCAGGATGAGCTGCGGCCGCGCCGCAGAGGTGCGGGACCGCTATGCGGCTTTGAAAGAGGAGCTGGTGAAATAAAACATGGGCAAACTGATCGTGATCGAGGGGCTGGACGGCTCCGGCAAGGCCACCCAGAGCGCCCTGCTGCAGCAGGCTTTTGAGCGGGAGGGGATCGCCAGCCGGAAGATCAGCTTTCCCAACTATGCATCACCGTCCAGTGCGCTGGTCAGAATGTATCTGGGGGGAAAGTTCGGCCGCCGCCCGGACGATGTAAACGCCTACGCGGCCTCCACGTTTTACGCGGTGGACCGCTTTGCGGGTTTCAAGACCGACTGGGGAGGCTTTTATGAGGGTGGCGGGGTGCTGATCGCCGACCGGTACACCACCTCCAACGCCGTGCATCAGTGCTCCAAACTGCCCCGGACGGGCTGGGACGCCTATCTGGACTGGCTGTTTGATTTTGAGTACGGCAAGATCGGCATCCCGGCGCCGGATGCGGTGCTGTATCTGGACGTGGACCCGGCCGTCAGCCAGCGGCTCATGAGCGGCCGCTACGGGGGCCGCGAAGAGAAAAAGGACATCCACGAGCGGGACGTGGTTTATCTGGAAAAAAGCAGGGCCGCGGCCGTTTACTGCGCGGACAGGCTGGGGTGGTGCTCCATCCGCTGCTGCAGGGACGGCGCGATGCGCCCCCTGGACGAGATCGCCGCCGAAGTGCTGGCGGCGGCACGGCAGGCCCTGTAACAAAAAGGACCGCTGTGCGGTTTCAAAAAAGGCGCGGCCGGCGCGATTTTGGCGCGCGGGCGCCCAGGCAACAAATTGAGAAGGGAACGGGTTTATGCAATTTCATGAGATCACCGCGGCGGACGGCGAATGGGCCAGGCCGCGCCTTGAGGGCGCGGGCTTTAGGTCCTGTGAGTTCGCGTTCGCCAATGTCTATATGTGGAGCCATGTTTACGGGACCGAGATCGCCGAATACCGGGACTATGTGGTGGCGCGCAACATCGGGCGCACCCATCATCACTTTCTTTACCCGGTCGGGGGGAAAGATCTGGAGGCGGTGCTGAGCGCCTGCGTGGAGGACGCGCTGGCCGCCGGCAAAGAGCCGATGTTTTACTCCATCCCGGAAAGCGAGGTCGCTGTGGTCGAGGCGCTGTTCCCCGGGAAATTCACTTTCAGCGAGGACCGGGACGAAGAGGATTATCTCTATCTGTCCACCGATCTGCAGGAGCTGCCGGGGAAGATCTTTCAAAAAAAGCGCAACCACATCAGCCGCTTCGGCAAGGATCACCCGGATTATGTGTTTGAACCCATCGCGCCGGAAAATCTGGCCGAGGTGCGCGCTTTCAATAACCGCTGGTGCCAGACCTACGGCTGCGACGCGGACGAGGGGCTGGCGCGGGAGCACCGGGCCATCGAGATGGTGTTCGACCACTATTTTGAACTGGGCCTGGTGGGCGGGCTGGTCCGCACCGGCGGGCAGCTGGTGGCGTTCTGCTACGGCAGCAAGATATCCGCGGAGGTGCTGGGCACCCATGTGGAAAAGGCCTGGCACGACGTCAACGGCGCTTACCCGATCATCAACCGGGAGTATGCCCGGGCTTTTGGCGGGGCGTACCGATATATCAACCGGGAGGAGGACCTGGGGGAGGAGGGCCTGCGCAAGGCAAAGCTTTCCTATAACCCGGCGATCCTGGAAAAGAAGTTCTGCGCGGTGCTGCGCAGCGGGGGCTGAGTCCCTGTAATCCGCAAAGGGAAGGACGCATGAGAGAAATGCGCACGGCAACGGAAAGCGACCGTCCTGCGCTCGCCGCGCTCTGGCGCGAAGCGTTTGGGGACGGGCCCGAATTTATTGATTTTGTCTTTGACCGGTTTGCCGGTCTTGAAAACGTCTGGCTGGAAGAGCGGGACGGCGCGCCCATCGCCTCCGCCTGCGCGGTGCCGGTCACGATGGGGCAGCTGCGGGGAGTGTATCTGTATGGGGTCAATACCCGCGCCGATCTGCGCGGGCAGGGGGTCATGAGCGGCCTGCTGGACGGCATCCACGCCGAGGCCGCCCGCAGGGGGCGCGACTTCGCAGTGCTGGTGCCGGAGGGGGAACGGCTGTTCTCCTTTTATGCCGGATTGGGCTATGAGACGCGCTTTTACCACCGGCTGGTGGAAAAGGAGATCCGGCCCAACCTGTGGGCGCAGGCGGAGTTCGACACCCTGACGGCGCAGCGGCTGGCGGCGGCGCGGCAGCGCTTTCTTGAGCCGCCCTATGTGGCGTTTGAGCCGCAGGCGCACGCGGCCATGGTGCAGAACCTGTACACGGACGGCGCCACCACGGTGGAGACCGAAGATGGGTATGGGGTGTTTTTTACCCAGGGGGACACGTTGGTGTTCAAAGAGCTGGCCGCCGCAGGAAACCTCGCGGCGACCCGCATCCTGGAAGCTGCGCGCCAGCACACCGCCTGCGACCGGGCACTGCTGGAACTGCCCCGTTACGGAGAGGTGTTTCTGGGCGAGGGGGAAGCGCGGCCCTACGGCATGCTCAAGTGGCTGGCGGGAGAAAAAAAGCTGGAAGAGCCTTCGATGTCGCTGATGTGCGACTGAGCAGGGCAGCGGAGCGGAAAACAATTGTATAAAGGAGCGGTAACCATGGTTTATGAGTTTTTGGCGGATGGGTTCGAAGTGGTCGAAGCGCTGTTCCCCGTGGACCTGCTGCGCAGGGCGGGGATCGAGGTGACCACCGTGGGCATTGCAGGGACCGAGGTGACCAGCAGCGCCAGGGTGACGGTGCGCGCCGACCTGGACGGACGCGGTTTTGAGCTGCCGCAGGACGCGGAGATGGTACTGCTGCCCGGCGGCCTGCCGGGCACCACCAACCTGCTCGCTTCCCCGGAGGTCTCCCGAGCCCTGGCCGAGGCGCGGCGGCGGGACATCTTTGCGGCCGCCATCTGCGCTGCGCCCTGGGTGCTGGACGCCAACGGCCTGCTGGACGGCAAAAAGGGGACGATGTACCCCACGATGAGCCAGCACATGGAGCATGGCGCTTTTACCGGCGAGCCGGTGGTGCGGGACGGAAAGGTCATCACCGGGCGCGCCGCGGGCGTGGCACAGGAGTTTGCGCTTGCGCTGATCGCCGCGCTGCGCGGCGACGCGGCGGCGGAAAAGGTAAAACAGTCGATCTACCCCAATTTTTAAAGCCCGGGGCGCTGCAGAGCGCAGAAAAACGCCCCGTGACCCTTGCGGCGAGGCGCTCGCTGATCTGAAAAAAGCGGCGGGCGCGGAAAAACACTGCGCCCTGCGCTGTTCGCAGCCGAAAGACCGGCATTCCCCGGAAAGGAAGGAAGTTTTCATGAAAAAAGTACTCGCGATCCTGGCGGCCCTGATGCTGGTCTGCGTTTTGGCATTGGGGGGCGGCTATCTGTATTACCGCTCAGAGGCGGACGGCACAGGAAATCCCGGCCAGCGGCAGCAGTTTGTAGTGGAACAGGGAGAGAGCCCCAACGCCATCGCCGACCGCCTGGAGGAGGAGGGCATCATCGGCTCCGGCTTTTTCTTCCGCCTTTATCTGAAGCAGACGGGGGCTGGCCCCAGTCTGCAGTACGGCACTTTTACGCTGGCCCCGGGCATGAGCTATGACGACATCATCACCGAGCTGCAGACCCCGGCCAAGCGGGACGTGGTGCAGCTGACCTTCCCGGAGGGCACGCCGGCCCTGGGGATCGCCCAGAGCATGGAGGATGCGGGCCTGTGCACGGCGGAGGAATTCCTGGCCTGTGCCAACGGAGAGGACGGGAGCGATTTTTCCCAGTATGAGTTCTGGGGACAGATCCCGCAGAACACCGCGCGTTTCATGAAGTGCGAGGGCTATCTGTTCCCTGAGACGTATGAGTTTCATGTGGACGACAGCGTTTACAACTATGTGGACACCTTTTACGGCGAGTTCGACCGCCGGGTGGATGCCGGGCTGCGCCAAAAGATCGCAGACAGCGGCATGACCCTGGACGAAGCGGTCATTCTGGCCTCTTTTGTGCAGGAAGAGGCGGGCAACGCCGAGGACAGAAACGTGGCGGAGGTCTTTTTGAACCGGCTGACGGACGGCTCGCCCTACCCGCGGCTGGAGAGCAACGCCAGCAGTTATGTGCAAAACCCGGACGACAACAATTATCTTTACAATTGGGTGGCGCCCTATTACGGCGGCTGGGAGAATATCCCCGCCGAGCTGTACGCCGCCTATAACACCTACGAACACGTGGGCCTGCCCGCAGGCGCGATCTCCAACCCCGGGCTGGACGCCATCCAGGCCACGGTGGAGCCCAATACCGCCTTGGTGAGTGAAAATGGGAGCAGCCCCTGCTATTTCTTTGTGACAGACCTGACCGGCAAGTATTATTATGCCGCCACGGCCGCCGAGCACCAGGCCAATGTGGACCGGGCCTGGAAAGTGAACGGCAGCCTGTAACCGGGTGCAGCACAAAGCGCCCGCCGGGAGGCGGTTCCATGTCGGCGCCCCTCACAAGTAGCCGCAGGCCGTTTGTGAGCGGCCCTGCGGCCTGGCCCAGGGCTGCGGCGAAGCGAAACAAAACAGCCTTTGGCTGTTGTTCCAGGCCGCTGCCCGGGCTGCCCTGCGGGGACAGGGGGGAGATATGCCGTCAGGGGGCGGCATCGCTGCGGCCGGGCTGCCGCAGCGACCTTACAGCGGACCGTTTTTGCGGTCCTGCGGGGTCCGCAATTAAAAAAAGACAGATGCACCGGGCCGGTTTCAGCAGAGGGGCCCGGTGCTTTTTGAGGGGGAGAACGGAAAGATGCGGCATCGCCCGGAATTGTTGGCCCCTGCGGGGGATATGGAGCGGCTGCGCTTTGCGCTGCTCTACGGCGCAGACGCGGTCTATCTGGCGGGAGACCGGTTCGGCATGCGGGGAGCGCCGAAGAATTTTTCAATGGAAGAGCTGGATACCGCCGCGAAACTCTGTCACGCGGCGGGAAAACGGATGTATATCACCGTGAACACCATGCCTACCAACGAGGAGATCGACGCGCTGCCCGGATATCTCGCCGCCCTGCGGGAGATCGGCCCGGACGCGCTGATCGTGGCGGACCTGGGGGTGCTTTCCTTGGCGAAGAAGTATGCGCCCGAGCTGGAGCTGCATGTCTCCACCCAGGCGGGCATCGTCAACTGGGCCGCAGCGGCAGCTGCCTACGAGCTGGGGGCAAAGCGGGTGGTCCTTGCGCGGGAGCTCACGCTGGAAGAGATTACCGGCATCCGCGAAAAAGCGCCCGCAGGTCTGGAGATCGAGGCGTTTGTGCACGGGGCCATGTGCATGAGCGTGTCGGGGCGCTGCCTGCTGTCCAATTACATGACCGGCCGGGACGGCAACCGGGGCCAATGCGCCCAGCCCTGCCGGTGGAAATACGCCCTGGTGGAGGAAAAGCGCCCCGGAGAGTATTTTGAGATCGGCGAGAACGAAGAGGGCAGCTATATCCTCAGCGCCGAGGACCTCTGCGCGGCCCCCTTTCTCGGCCGGGTGGCCGCCGCCGGGGTCGACAGCTTCAAGCTGGAGGGACGGGCCAAAAGCTTTTACTATGTCGCCAGCGTGACCGCCGCCTACCGGCGGGCCATCGACGCGATCGGCGAAGACCCGGCGGATTACCTCTGCCCGCCAGAGACCCTGGCGGAGCTGGAAAAGTCCAGTCATCGGCGCTATTCTCCGGGCTTTTATCTGGGGCGGGAATTTGCCGTGCAGAACGTCACCGACGACCGCTACCAGCGGGGCTGGCAGATCGTGGCGGTGGTGGAGCGCTACGGCGCTGCTGCGGCCGTCTGTACCCAGCGGGGCAAGTTTGAACTGGGAGAGACTATTGAGGCGCTGCTGCCGGACGGCTCGGTGCTCCCCTTTGCGCCGGCCTGGCTGCGGGATGCCGATGGACAGGAGATTAGCTCCACGCCCCATGCCATGATGGAGTTCACCCTGCCCGTGCCCCGGCCGCTGCCCGCAGGGTCGATCCTGCGCAGAAAGAAATAGCGCCGGGCGAGCGCATCCTGCGGGGGGCGAGGGCGCCGCGGGGCTTTTGCCGCCGGATTTTCCCCCGGCCTAAAAGCGGACGGCGGGGACGAACTGCCGCCCCGCCAACAAAGCCGCTGTTTCGCAGAGCGGAGGCAGCGGGTATCGCCGCGGCTTTTTCCTCTGCCGGGGACCGTTAAAACGGCTTGTCAGGGCCGCCGTGCCTTGTCCTTTTTGGCAGGCCTGTCAAAAAGCAGGACGAAAATAAAAAAACAGTCTCCGAGCTGCGGAGACTGTTTTTTTATTGCATGGAAAAGCTGCGGGATTGGCCGCGGCAGCAGCCCCCCAAAAGGGTCCCGCGGCTAAAACAGGAGAAATGTGTTTTCCGCATAAAACGGCCCGAGAAGCAGACAGATCGCTTCCGCAGGCGGCAGATTTGGGTGCAGACAGGCAGACGCGGGGGCTGGGCGAAAGCGTTTTTATCGCGGCTGTCTTTTGCGGCGTCTGCTGCTGAGCGCTTTTTACAGGCCCTGCCCGGGCCGCGGTCCGGCTGCCGGACATACCTCGGGGGCATACTTCGCAGTGCGGGACACCCGGCAGATGGCTTTGAAAAATTCCCGTCAGGCTGCACCCGGAACCCCCTGAAAATCTGAAAATAGAAAAACAGGGCGCGCTCATTGTCGCTGGGGAGAGACGCCCGGCGGTGGGAACGAGCGCGGGGGAGGGATGCTCACTCCTGCCCCAGCCGCCGCAGCCGCCAGGCGCTCAGCACAAGGCAGGCGAGGGCGATCCCCAGCAGCACCAGTGCCGCCGGCAGGTCAAAGCTTTCCGCACAGAGCAGCCCGTAACCCCAGGTCGCGGGCAGCAGCTTGCCTGCGGCCTGCAGCGCCCGCGGCAGAAACGATACCGGCATCATGGCGCCGGAGAGCAGCACCGAGGGCAGGAAGATGAGCTGGGACAGCATGGTCAGCCGCGCAGAGTTGGGGGCAAGCAGGCCCAGCAGGGTGCCCACACACAGGCAGGCGAACAGAAAAAGCGCCAGCTCGGCAAAAAAGACCGCCGGGCGCTGGGGGACCGCCGCACCGTAAAGACGCGGGGCCGCAAGATAAATGATCGTGCTCATGAGAAGCAGGTGGAGAAAGGCGGAAAACAGATTGCCGGCGGCGGCGGTCCACAGCGGTACCCCGCCCACCCGGTATGCCTTGCGGATCTCCCCGCCGTAGGTCTCGGTCAGCGCCGCCGGGCTGCCCAGCATCGCCCCCATCGTGATGCCGAACACGGTCATCGACTGGATGAGCGTATGCTCGGAGCCCGGCATCACGGCGGAAAAGACAGCGCCCATGAAGAGAAAAAACACCAGCGGCACTGCGTAGTAAAGGATCACGATCTCCCGGTTTCGCAGGTCCATCCTCCACTGCAGGCCGATGCTGTACAAAAATGCTTTCATGCCGTCTCCTCCCTCGCAATATCCAGAAAACGCTCTTCGATGCTGGCGTGCTCCGTCGTCACGTTCTGGATCTCGACCTGACTTTCCGCGGCTCTGGCTGCCAGTTCCGCCAGAGCCGCTCTGAGATCGTCGGCTTCAAAGATCATTTCGCCCTGTTCTTCGCCGCACAGACGGCAAAAGGCCAGGCCCGCGAGCGACGGCGGCGCGGAAAAGCGCATCCGCAGCCGGCGGCTGCCGCCCCATTGGCCGGTCAGCTCGGCCGCAGTGCCCAGAAAGGCGATCGAACCGTCTTTTAAAATGGCCAGGCTGTCACAGAGTTCTTCCACCTCCGCCATGTCGTGGCTGGCCATCAGGATCGTCATCCCCGACCCGCGCAGACGCTGGATCTCGGCGTGAAGCGCGGCGCGGCCCTCCACGTCCAGCCCGGCGGTGGGCTCATCCAGAAACAGCACCTCCGGCCCGCCCACCAGCGCCAGCGCCAGGTGCAGCCGCCGCTTTTGCCCGGTGGACAGCTCTCTGTACTGCCGCCGCAGGAATGCGTCCACCCCCAGCCGGGCAAGCTGGCCGCGGTCCACCGGGGCGTTTGCCCAGCGGGCAAAAAGCTCCACCGCCTCGCCTGCGCGCAGGTTGGCCGGCAGCGAGGCGCTCTGCAGCTGCACGCCGCGCCTGCCCTGTACCTCCACCGCGCCGTCATCCCAGCGCCGGATCCCCTCCAGACACTCCAGCGTGGTGGTCTTGCCCGCGCCGTTGGCCCCCAGCAGCGCAAAGATCTCCCCGCGCCGCACGCAAAAGTCGATGCCGTGCAGTACCTCGCGCCCGCCGTAGCTTTTGCGCAGCGCTTTTACCGTCACCGCCAGTTCCATCATTTTTCCTCCAGTTCGGGAATATGGATGCCCTCCCGCTCAAAATAAGCGCCCAGGAGCGCCCCCATATACGCGTCGATCTCGCTCTGTTTTTCCGCCATCCCGGCAGCCCAGCCGGCCTTGCTCTGGTTAAAGTCCATCAGTTTGGGCAAAAGGTCCATGTCGCCGCCCGTAAACTCCAGGATCATCTGCCACCAGCGCCTGCCCAGGTCTATCGCTTCCTCGTTTTCCGGCGCGCAGCCCGCCTGTTTCAGCGCCAGGATCTCGTCCACCATGCTGTGATAGCTCTCCAAAATGTGGGTGCCCAGCTCCGGGCGGTCGGCAAAACGTCGGCGCACATGGTCGTTGAGGTCGGTGTCGAACAGCTTCAGTATCCAATAGCTTTCGTTGTGCATCCGCAGCAGGGCGATGATGTCCGCATAGCGGTCAAAGTCAACCGTATTCATCTGCAGGACCTCGCCGCGAAAGGCGACCAACGCCTCCAGCGCAGTGTTCAGCTCGTCGATCTGGCGGCGCACCAGCTGCTCCTGACGGTCCAGCATGTCGGCCACCTGCTGCGGCGTGTCCAGGTTGAACAGCTGGCCCTGGATCTCCTGCAGTGAAAAGCCCAGGTATTTGAGGGACAAGATCTGGTGCAGCCGCACCATGTCCCGTGCAGAATACAGTCTGCGGCCGCCCTCGCTGAGCGCCGTGGGCTTCAGCAGGCCCACCCGGTCGTAATATTGCAGGGTGCGCACCGTGACCCCCATTTTTTTTGCCAGCTGCCCCACGGTGAGCAGTTCTCCGTTTGCCATAGCCTCGCCCTCCTGTTGTGCAGTATAACATGTGACGCAGCGTCACATGCAAGCTTTTTTCGGCCGCGGCTCAAAGGGAAAATAAGCCGGTTTTGAGCGGCTTGCTGTACAGGGTACCAGAAAAGCGAGTTCCCAGACACCCTGCGCCAGGGGCCGTTCAGCTTTGTTGAGCGTGCCCGCGGGGACGGGTACGGGTGAAAAGCAGCGGCGCGACAGAAGATCCGCCCGCGGCAGGAGTTTGGGAGAAAGACCCGCTGCGCGTTGCCCGCATACTTTTTAAATCGACGCCTCTGCCCGGTCATTTTGCGCGGCGGCCGGTAGATGCCTCCAGTAGCCTGTGGCTGTTTTTTATTGCTTTGCAATAAAAAATGACTTATTCTCATTCGCCGTGGCCTGAGGACAGGCCACATGGCCACTAAAAAATAGCCTCCGGCTATTTTTTATTTCTGCGCAATAAAAAATGATTTATCCTAACGGCCTGCCCCTCGTCCCTGTGGGACAACCGGGGCATTGGCCCAAACATAGCCGCTATGCGGCTATGTTTTGCGACACGCCAAAGCGCAGCGGCGCAGCAGAAGATCTGTTCCCCCCAGGCTTTCAGCAGCGGCTCGGACATCGCGGCGCGCGATACTATTTTTTGTTCTTCCGCCATATAGTTGAGAAAGGAATTTGCCCCGCCCGGCAGGGCGGAGCGGTCAAAAGACTGCTCTCTGCGCGCGGTGCGGGGGCGGGCCGCAGGGAACGCACGGGCGAACGGAGCGGCAGGCAAAAGCCGCGGCTCCCGTACTCTCTGCGGCAAATCAGGGCGGGGGGATCGGTTTGAAAAAGCTGCTCTTTTTGAAAAATGCGGTCATCCTCACCGGCACGGCGCTGCTGCTGCGGGCGGTGGGGATGTTTTTTCGCGTTTATATCGCCGGGCAGGTGGGCGACGAGGGGATGGGGCTGTATCAGCTCATCTTTACCCTTTATAATCTGGCCATCACGCTGGCGACTTCGGGGGTGACGGTGGCCGCCACGCGGCTGACCGCCGACTGGCTGGCGCGGGACCGGGGCGCGCCGACAGCGCTCTGCCGGCGGCTGGTGTTTTATGCGCTCTGCCTGGGCGGCGCGGCCGGGCTGCTGCAATTTTTTCTGGCACAGCCGGCCAGCACCCTGTGGCTGGGCGATGCGCGGGCCGCGCTGTCGCTGCGCATCCTGGCGCCCAGCCTGCCCTTTATGGCGGTGGGTGCGACGCTGCGCGGTTATTTTATGGCGCGGCGCAATGTGAGCAGCTCTTCCCGGGCCCAGATCTTTGAACAGGCGGTGCGCATCGGGGTGGTGGCCCTGCTGATCGGCAAGGCGTTGCCCCGCGGCATCGAGACGGCCTGCGCCGTCATCGTGCTGGGCAACACCGTATCCGAGGCGCTGTCCTGTCTTTATATGGCGCTCAGCTGGCGGCGCGATCTGAAGCGCTTTGCATCCGGCAAAATACAGAAGCCGCAGGGGCTGCTGCGCGAATATGGGGGCATCGTGGCGCCCATCACGGCGACCCGGGGCGTCGGCAGCCTGCTGGTGACGGTGGAAAACATCCTGGTGCCCGGCTGCCTTGCGGCTTTTCTCGGGGCACGGGAGACGGCGCTGGCCCAGTTCGGGCAGCTCAAAGGCATGGCGATGCCGGTGCTGTTTTTTCCGTTTTCGTTCCTCTCCACCCTTTCCACCCTGCTGCTGCCCGAGATCGCCGAGGCGCACGGCGCTGGCAAAAAGGAACGTCTGCAGGCGCTGATCTGCCGCACGGTGCTGATCACGGTGACCCTGTCGGTGCTGATGGGCGGCCTCTTCCGCGCCTTTTCTTCCGAGCTGGGCGAAACGCTCTACCACTCTGCGGAGATCGGCTTTTATATCGGGGTGCTGGGCCCTGTAATGCCTTTTATGTATCTTGAAAGCATGGTGGACGGCATCCTGAAAGGGTTGGGGGAACAGCTTTCCACCTTTAAATACAGCGTTTGCGACTCGGTGCTGCGCATCCTGCTGGTGGTGACGCTCGTGCCGCGTCTGGGCATGCAGGGCTTTTTGTTCGTGATGCTGTTTTCCAACATCTTCACCGGCTTTTTGAACCTGCACCGGCTGATCCGGGTAACCGGGATAAAGGTGCAGTGGATGCGCTGGGTGGTAAAGCCGCTGTTTTCCGTGGGGGCGGCATGGGCGGCCTATTACTTTGCCTTTGCGGTCTGGGCGGCGCCGCTGCTGCCGCCTTTGGCGGCCTTTCTCTGCGGCGCGGTGCTAATGGCGCTGGTCTATTTTCTCTTTCTCTGGCTTACGGGATGCGTTTCCCTGCAGGATCTTTCCGGTCTGAAAAGAGAGAAAAACAGCGGGAAAGCCTGAAAGAGCGCGCAGCGAAGCATCTCCACCGGCGGGCGGGGAAAGCCGCCGCCGGCTGAAAGCCAGCGGCCGGGCCGCCGCTTGCAAAAAACCACAGGAAAATGCTATACTGCAAGAGCGTCTTGAAAAAAAGCAAAAGACGGGCATCCGGCGGGGGGACTGGTGCGAGTGGGTCCCCGCTTCGCCGCGGGCGGGTGTTCGTCTTTTTGTGTGCAAAAAAGGGAGTAATAGCGATGATCAACCTCACCAAAGCGATTTTACATATTTTGGACGGCAACGCAGGCGTGACCGTTATTTCGGCCGCGCAGCTTGATCTGGCGGACGACGCGGCCTATGGCTATGTCTGCAAGCATCTGGAAAAAGCGGCAGGCGATCCGGGCCTGCACAGCGGGGAGTTCATCGGGGTGGAGAATGAGTTCAAGATCAAGCTGAGCCAGTATGCCCGGGAGATGCTTGCATTTGAACCCTTTTCCGCCTGGATCGCCGCCCAGGCCTGGGAGATCCTGTCCAATTCCAACCGGCCGGATTCCTCCGACCTGCTGGTGGCCGAGTATTTTGAGGGAGAAAAGAAGATGCTCGCGATCCTCAAATGCACCGGCAAGCTGGGGTATACCCATATGGTGGAGCTGGACGAGCAGGGGCAGCAGGTCTGCCGCATCGTCAACCAGTACGATATCCTGCCCGGCACGGGGCAAAAGCTGGATGAGGCGGCGTTTATCGAGGTGGAAACAGGCGCTGTGCGCTTTACGGAAAAGCCACGCACCGTCGACGGGGAAGAGCGGCCCCTCTTCACCAAGGGGATCCTGAAATGCACTTCGGGCGTGTCGGCAGGGGAAACGGTGGAGCTGATCCGCTCGATCGCCGAGACGGTGGCGGAGACCTACGGGGTGGACAAGACCGCGGCGGTGACCCGGGCCAAGGCCGGCATTGCGGAGCATCTGGATGAGAACGAGAACCTGGCGCCCTTTGATCTGGGGGTGGAGGTGTTTGCGGGCAACGAGGAAATGGAGCGGGAGTTCCGGCGGCAGGCCAGCGCGGCCGGCGTGCCGGAGCGGGTCTCGGTCCCCAAAAAGCTTGCGGTGCGCACAGCGCGCAGCCAGAAGATCAAAACCGATACGGGCATTGAGATCATCTTTCCTCTGGATTATGCGGAAAACACAGAGTTTCTGGAGTTTGTTCACAACCCGGACGGCACCATCGCCATCGAGATCAAAAATGTGGGCAGCATCGAGAACCGCGGATAGCGCCGGGAAGTGGGACCCGTTTGGAGCGGGGAGCCGGAAGCGGGCGCTGCCGCGGAAAAGAATTGCACGACACAAAGCCCCCGGGCCCGCCAAAAATGGGTCCGGGAGTTTTCGTGTGCCCCAGAGCAGCGGGACGCAGGGCGCGCAGGGCACCGCTTCCGGCGCTGGGCACGGCGCCGGTTTACTGAAGAAAAAAGCCCCGGCGAGCGGCGGTCCGGGACTTGGAGATTTTTGAGCCCCGAACCCACGGCGGAAAAAATTGTCACCTGGAGGAGGAAGCGAGCCCATCGGGAGACAGGCTGGCCCTTGAGCAGAATCGGATAGGCGGAGGCCCCGCAGGGGGTACGGGAGCGCTTTGCGGGGACGGGGGGCCGGCGCTGCCTCATCTGCGCGGGGACAGCTTTGCCCGTTCAGCAAAACCGGGTTTCTGCGGGGTGAGGAAAAGCGCCTGAACGGCCGTCCTGCATGGCCGACAGAATGCCCGCCGCGGTCACTGACCGCCGCGCGCGGGGTATGGGGCGGACCGAAGTTCCCGGGGCGTTTTGCGCTGCATCTCCCATGCCATCTTTTTAGCGGTGCGCGGCCGGACGCTGCGCTTTTGGCCGCAGGGGGCGCAAAAAGCAAGGGGGCGACCCTGCTGGATCGCCCCCTTGTTCTGTAGTTGTCACGCGTTGAGACCGCGGGCCCGCACATTTTTGCCCGGCACGGGTTTTATTGGGACGTGTCTTTCCCCGTGTCCCCCAGATACACCGTGGTGCTGGGAAAGGCGAAAGAGACGCCGTTTTTGGCCATCAGGTCCAGGATCGCCAGGTTCAGCCGCTCGCCCACGGCCAAAAATTCGCCGTAGTCGGTGGTCCCCGTATAATACCGCACCAGCACGTCCATGCTACTGGCTGAAAAACCGGTGAAGCGCACCACTACCGTTTCCGCCCGCACCGCAGCATCGCCGGTGAGCAGGGCGCGCAGATCGGCCATCATCTGTTCCAGCGCAGCGCGGGGCGTGTCGTAGCACACGCCGATCGTGAACTCCGCCATGCGCATCTTGCGTTCGCTGCCGTTGGAGATCAGCCCCGCGCTGACCACGGAATTCGGCACCACGGTCAGGGTGTTGGCAAGGGTGCGTATTTTGGTGCTGCGGAAAGTGATATCCTCCACCGCACCCTCCACGCCCGCACAGGTGACCCAGTCGCCGATGGCAAAGGGCTTTTCCACCAGCAGCACCAGCCCGGCAAACAGGTTGGACGCCGTGTCCTTGGCGGCCAGCGAGACGGTGAGGCCCCCCAGCCCCAGGCCTGCGATCAGGCTGCCCACCGGGAAGCCGAGGATCTCCAGCATGGCCAGCGCCGCAAAGGCGGCGATCAGCACCTTTACCACCCGGCGCAGCATCCGCCGCACGGCCTCGGCAGAGCCGAGAAATTTGAACTCAAAGACGGGCACTGTGTCTACAATGGCGCAGCCCGCCCAGCCGATCAGGCCGGTGGAGACCAGCTGCAAAGCCGTGGAGAGAAAGGCCCGCAGCGGGCCGGTCACCCCGGCGGGGAGCGGCAGGTTCCACAGCGCGAAAGCGGCGCCCAGCAGCAGCAGCAGGGCGGCCACGGGCCGGGAGAGCGCGCGCAGCAGCTCCTCCCAGGAGGTGCCGCGCAGCCGTTTTGCAAATTTAAGGATCACAGACACCGCCTTATACCTGTACAGGCGGCTGAGCAGCAGAAAGATGAGAAACACCGCCGCACAGAACGCCCACTGCCAAAGCGGGTTCCCGCTGCCGGTCAGCCGCTCAATGACGGAGGCTACGTCGTCCATGCGTCCTCCTCCTTTCAATTTATGGCGTCGTTTGTCCTGTTAGAATAGTACCATATCGGGCGGCGGCACGCAATGGCCCGCGCGAAGAGCCGCCCGGCGCTGAAAACGGAGCAAGAGGGCAAAAACGCCCGCCCGCGCCCGCACGGCGGACAGTGCGCGGGCTGAGGGCTGAAAAAACGACCTTTTTGCCGCTGCCGGAACTTGCAAAGGGGACGGCGGCGCGCTATACTTTTTATAGTCTGTTTCAGGGCGGGGTGTAAGTCCCCACCGGTGGTGAGGCCCCAGGGCCAAGCCCACGACCGCTTTTCCATGCGGAAAGCGCTGATCTGGTGAGATTCCAGAGCCGACGGTTAAAGTCCGGATGAAAGAAACTGCGGCTGTTTTCATTCGCAATGCGCCCTTTTTGCAGCAGCATGCAAAAAGGGCTTTTTTGTGCCTTTTCGCCGGTGACGGCGGCAGGGCGGGGATGAAGAGCGGCACAGCCTCCCGGACCGGCGCGGGGCCCCGCGGCCGGTCGGCAGACCAACATTTTAAAGGAGGCCTTTCTCATGCAACAACAGCTCAATGTCACAAACAAGACCCGCAGGCTCACGACCATGGCGCTGCTGGCCGCCCTGGCGGTCATCCTGGTGGCGCTGATCCATTTTCCGCTGCTGCCGGCCGCGCCCTTTCTTGAGTACGACCCCGCGGATATCGCCATCTTCATCGGGGCATTCCTCTTTGGCCCGCTGCCCGGCCTGGCCCTGACCGTGGTGACCAGCGTTATCCAGGGGGTCACGGTCAGCGCGGGCAGCAGCTGGATCGGCATCGTCATGCACATCCTTGCCACCGGCTCTTATGTTCTGGTGGCGGGCACGATCTACCAGCGCCGCCGCAGCCGCAGCGGCGCGGTGCTGGCCCTGGCTGCGGGCACCCTGACCATGACGGTGGTGATGTGCGGCTGCAACCTGGTCTTTACGCCGCTGTTTATGGGCCAGCCGGTGCAGTCGGTGGTCGCCATGCTGCTGCCGGTCATCGCCCCGTTCAACCTGATGAAAGCGGGCATCAACAGCGTGATCACCTTTTTGGTCTACAAGCCGATCAGCCGTTTTGTCTTTGGCGAGCGGCACGGGGCCGGGTCCTGAGCTGCCGCTTTTATCCCGCGGCAGCTCCCGCACAGGGCGGATATCGTCGAAAGTCCTTGACAAAAGGACCAAAAAGAGGTACACTTGTTTTCACAATTGAATAACACTTATCAAGAGCGGCTGAGGGAACAGGCCCTGTGAAGCCCGACAACCTGCGCGTTTGCGCAAGGTGCCAAATCCTGCGGGTAACACCGGAAGATAAGCTTTTTATAGCCCCGGTTTGTTGCCGGGGCTTTTTCTTATCCCCGGCGTGCCTGGATGCCAGTGAAAAAAGGATATTCCGCCCGGCGGCGGCCTTTTTTTGCACGTTTCCAGGCCGCCTCAGGCGAGACTGCCCCGCGGTTATTCAGTTGGACAAAAACGGAAGGGAAGTCGAATCCAAATGTCCAAACGCTTTTTTACCTCTGAATCGGTGACGGAGGGGCATCCCGACAAGATCTGTGACCAGATCTCGGACGCCATCCTCGACGCCATCCTCGCCGAGGACCCGGAGGGCCGGGTCGCCTGCGAGACCACGGTGAGCACCGGCCTTGTCCACGTCATGGGCGAGATCACCACCTCCTGCTATGTGGATATCCCGCGGCTGGTGCGGGACACGGTGCGGGAGATCGGCTACACCCGCGCCAAGTTCGGCTTTGACGCGGACA
Source organism: Anaerofilum hominis (assembly GCF_014287275.1). Taxonomy (GTDB): domain Bacteria; phylum Bacillota; class Clostridia; order Oscillospirales; family Ruminococcaceae; genus Pygmaiobacter; species Pygmaiobacter hominis. Next base: position 343,471 of record NZ_JACONZ010000001.1, on the reverse strand, counting down.
CCTGCGCGGTCATCACCAACATCGACGACCAGAGCCCCGATATCGCCATGGGCACCAACGACCAGGTGGGCGGCGCAGGCGACCAGGGCATGATGTTCGGGTTTGCCTGCGACGAGACGCCGGAGCTGATGCCCCTGCCCATCTCGCTGGCGCACAGGCTGGCAAAACAGCTGAGCCGGGTGCGCCGCCAGGGCACGCTGGAGTATCTGCGGCCGGACGGTAAGACCCAGGTCACGGTGGAATATGACGACGGCCGCCCCGTGCGGGTGGACACCATCGTGATCTCGACCCAGCACGCGCCGGAGGTGCCCATCGAGCAGCTGCGCGCTGAGATCATCGAGCAGGTGGTGAAGCCCGTCGTGCCCGCGGACCTGCTGGACGGGGAGACGAAATACCTCATCAACCCCACCGGCCGCTTTGTGGTGGGCGGGCCGCAGGGGGACTCCGGCCTGACCGGGCGCAAGATCATCGTGGACACCTACGGCGGCTACGGCCGCCACGGGGGCGGCGCGTTTTCCGGCAAGGACCCCACCAAGGTGGACCGCAGCGGCGCTTATGCCGCGCGCTGGGTGGCAAAAAATATCGTGGCGGCAGGCCTTGCCAGCAAATGCGAGCTGGAGCTGGCCTACGCCATCGGCGTGGCGCAGCCGGTGAGCGTGCTGGTGGACACTTTCGGCACCGGCAAGGCGCCGGACGACCGCATCGCCGAGGCGGTGAAAAAGGTGTTCGATCTCTCGCCCGCAGGCATCATCCGCACGCTGGACCTGCGCCGTCCGCAGTACAAAGCGCTGGCGGCTTTCGGCCACATGGGCCGCGAGGAGCTGGGGGTCGCCTGGGAGCGGACCGACCGCACCGAGGAGCTGAAAGCCGCGCTGTAACGCGCGCGGCTGCCGCCGGGCGCCGACGGAAGCAGGGGCGATAGCGCCGCTGCCGGCAGATGAAAAACCGTCTGGTTTTCAGCGCGCCGGCACCAAAGCGCCTTTTCCCAAAGGCGGTGAACAGCCCCGTCCCGCGGTTCTGGATAGATGCAATGGCAAAGAGGCCGGCGTCCTGCCGGCCTCTTTTTTGGATCTGCCCGCAGCAAAAACGGCTTTTTCCAGAGCGGCGCCTCTTCTGCGGCGCAGAAGAAAAGGGGCGCGCGGGCATTGCGCGCACGGGCAAAAGCGGGTATAATTTTTGCATACTGAGAGGAAAGCGAGGTCGTGAAGAATGGACTATGTTACCAAAGGGCTGGAGCCGGCCGATGCGCTGCGCTATTTTGAAGAGCTGTCCAGCATCCCGCGCGGGTCGCGCAAGGAAGCCGCGGTGGCCCAGTATATCTATGATTTTGCCCGGGAGCTGGGCCTGGAGGCCTACAAGGACGAGGCAAACAATGTGGTCGTCAAAAAGCCTGCCTCCCCGGGCTGCGAGGACAAGCCGCCGCTGATGCTGCAGGGGCACACCGACATGGTCTGTGTCAAGCTGCCGGGCTGCAGCCACGATTTTGAAAAGGACCCGCTGAAGCTGGAGATCCGCGATGGCCAGCTGACCGCGGTGGGGACCACGCTGGGGGCGGACGACGGCACTGCCTGCGCCCATATGATGGCCCTGATGGCGCGGGACGACTATGTGCGCCCGCCGCTGGAATTCGTCTTTACCAGCATGGAAGAGATCGGTCTGCTGGGGGCCAAAGCGCTGGACCCCGCCCTCATCACGGCGCGCCGGATGGTGAACATGGATTCCGGCGCCAGTGAAGACTATCAGACTGTGGTCTCCTGCGCGGGCGGCATCGTCTACGACTTTAAAAAGAGACCCCGCTGGGAGGCTGCCAGCGGCGAGGCGGTACAGCTGCGCATCTCCGGCCTGCTGGGCGGCCATTCGGCGATCACCATCGGCGAGGGACGGGGCAACGGCCTCAAGCTGATGGCGCGCCTGCTGCACGCCGTCGCCGCCGCGATGGAGCTGCGGATCGTCCGCTTTGAGGGCGGCACGAAGATGAACGCCATCGTCAGTGACGCCACCGCCCTGATCACCGTGCCTGCGGGCAGGGGCGCGCAGGCGCTCGAGATCGCCGAAAAGCTGGCCGCTTCGATCCGGGAGGAACTGAAGATCAGCGACCCCGGCTTTGCGTTCAGCGGCAGCGCGGCGGAACTGCCGGCCCAGGCACTGACCGGGGAGGACAGCCGCGCACTGGTGGATTTCCTGTTTTTGCTGCCGGACGGCATGCGTTTCATGAGCCGGGAGATCGAGGGGCTGGTGCAGTGCTCCAGCAATATCGGCATCCTCACCATGGGACAGGATGAGATCTATCTGTGCGACTGCATCCGCACTGCTGAGGACAGCCTGGGGGATCAGTTGGGTGGCGAGTTTGAGACGCTGGCCGGGCTGTTTGGCTTTGAGGCGGTGCGCACCGGCGGTTTCTGCGGCTGGAAATATGACCCGGCCTCTCCGCTGCGGGCCTGCGGCATGGCGCTGTACAAAAAGATGTTCGGCCGCGAGATGGAGATCCAGGCCACCCACGGCGGGCTGGAGTGCGGCGAATTCAAAGGCAAATTCCCGGAGATGGATATCATGACGGTGGCGCCCACCTGTTCCGGTGCGCACACCCCTGAAGAGAGGATGGACCTTGCCTCTTTCAAGCGGGTGCTGGATTATCTGCTGGCGCTGTTTGAAGAGCTCTGCAGGTCATAAAAATTCCTGCGCGGCAGCGCGCCTCGGCCTGCGCAAAATGACCCATGCGCCGGGCTTTGGCGCGCGCCGGGCTTCCCGGTGCAGGCGCTGCGCCCTGTTTTTGCTGTGTTTTTCCAGGCAAAGACATATATACAACACGGCCGCCCCAACCGAGGCGGCCGTGTTGTGTGCAGACCTGAAAACAAAAAAGAGAGGGAAAAGACGATGGAAAAAGAATTTTTGGGCGGCTACACCGAGGGCTGGTGGCAGGCGGACCGAAAAAACCGGGCGCTGGTGCGGCGGTACAATACCATGGACCCGGAACTGCTGTGGGAGAAATATCAGCTGCTCAAAGAGCTGCTGGGCGAGGTGGAGGAGCACGCGCTCATCGAGCCGCCGTTTTACTGTGACAACGGTAAAAATATCCGGGTGGGAAAAAATTTTTACGCGAATTATAATCTGGTGATCCTGGACGCGGACAAGGTGACGATGGGGGACCGGGTCGTGATCGGCCCCAACGTGACCTTTTGCGCTGCTTCTCACCCGGTACATCCCGAGAGCCGCTTTCACGGGGGCGCTTATCCAGTGCTTACCGCCCCTATCACAGTGGGGGATGACGTGTGGATCGGGGCCAATGTGACGGTCATGATGGGGGTGACCATCGGCAGCGGCGCCACCATCGGCGCCGGCAGCGTGGTGACCCACGATATCCCCGCGGGGGTGGTGGCCGCAGGCGTGCCCTGCCGGGTGCTGCGGCAGGTGACCGACGCGGACCGCTACGACTGGCCGGAGGACGGGCGGGACACGGCGCTATAGCGAAAATTCGTTCTGTCGACGGGTAAAAAACAGGGCCGGGAAGCTGTGCAGCAACACACAGCTTCCCGGCCCTGTTTCCGTTTGCAGCGCGCAGGCGCGCGGCGGTTTTCCGTCCAGCCCGGGCAGGGGGAGGGGCCGCACGGCCTGAAAGGACAAGAGCTGCAGACCGGCCCGCCGTCCCGCGCAGGCCCTTTTCAGCCCGCGCCGCTCCTGCGAGCGACGACGATCGGAAAAGTTGGCAACAACAGCGCCGCGGTTCGGGTTCAGTCCACGCCGCTCCTGCGAACAGCAACATCGTCATGGGCGGTTTGCAGGGGCGGCCATTTCCGTTTCGCTCCTGTTTGGAAAAAACGCTGTTCACGCCTGGTCCGGCCTTTTGTTTATCTAAAGGCCCGGCGCAGCTTTGCCAGGTCGGACGCGCTGTCCACCCAGTTTTCCACATAGCCGCAGTCCGCACAGACATAGCGGATCACCGGCACCTTGCCGGCCAGCGTAAAGGTGGTGGTGTAGATGTTGTTGCCGCTGGCATAACGGCCCGGGTGGTCGGGGATGCGCAGCAGCGCGCGGGAACCGCATTTGGGGCAAACACCTTTCTGCTTCATGACCGCATCACAGCTCCTTTTTGCGGAAGATGGAGACCGAGATGAAATAAGAGAGCAGATATCCCAGTGCCGCCGCAAAGGGCAGGGCGATGAGCAGCCCGATCCAGAAGTCTTCCTCGGGCATGGGCAGCCCAAGCTTTGACAGCGCCAGAATGCCCAGCGTGGGCAGCAGGAAGATGACGATCATCATCATGCGCGCCTTTTCGGTGCCGAACTTGTACAGGCAGGGCAGCAGCACGGCCTGCATCAGCAGGGCAACACACAGACAGGCGCCCACCGAGGCCAGGCCCTCTGTCATGGGCCCGCCGCTGAACAGGGCGGTGCCCACCACAACGGCCAGTGAGAGCAGTCCGCCCGCACCCACGGTCAGCAGGCCCAGCAGATATTTTGCGCCCACCAGAGACCGGCGGCTGAGAGGCATGGTCAGGGCGTATTTGTCCCATTTGGCCTGCTCATCGTAGGCCATGCTGCTGAGCACCACCATGGCGCTCAGCATAACGCCGTAGGCCGCGACAAACGAGTAGTTGTTGCCGGAAAAACTGAAAATAAAAACGAATACCACAAAGATCAGCAGCAGCTGTTTCAGATAGCGCCGCATGTTCATCAGGTCTTTATAGACAAGACCGCTCATTTCAATCATCATCCTTTCGCAATAAGCGCAGATCCTGCAGGGCTTGCAGGGCAAGAGGGGAAAAAGGGGGGGACAGAGCCGGTCCCTGACTCAGCCCTGCTCGCCTTTCACATAAAAGAGCATGATGTCGTCGATCCCGGCGCTGTCCAGCACAACGGAGGGGTGGCGGCGGGAAAATTCTTCCCGGTCCGCGACCAGCAGCTCTTCACCGCCCATGGCGGAACGGCGGCGGCGCAGGTATTCGTCCGCGCCGATGCGCTCAAACTGCTGGGCCGTGCAGCGCGCCACGCCGTAGCTGTACACAAGATCGTCCTTGTTTTTTGAGAATACGATCTTTCCCTTGTGGATAAAGGTGACGTAGTCGGCGACCTTTTCCAGATCGCTGGTGATGTGGGATGAGAACAGGATGCTGTGATCTTCGTCCTGGATAAAATCGTAAAAGACGTCCAGGATCTCATCCCGCACAATGGGGTCCAGGCCGCTGGTGGCCTCGTCCAGAATCAGCAGCCTGGGGTGGTGGGCCAGCGCTGCGGCGATGGAAAGCTTCATTTTCATCCCGCGGGAAAATGCTTTCACCTCTTTGCCCTGCGGCAGGTCAAAACGGCCGCACAGGGACGTGAAAGCGCCGCTGTCCCACTGCTTTTTGTAAATGCGGCCCAGCATTTTGTCGATGCCCCGGAGCGTCAGGTTATCGTGGAAATAGGTCTCGTCAAAGACGACCCCGATCTGGCTTTTGATCTCCCGCTCCCCATCCGTCATCGGCCGGCCCAGCAGCTCGCTTTCGCCGCTGTCAGGGCGGATCAGGCCCAAGATCGCCTTGATGGTGGTGGTCTTGCCCGCGCCGTTTTCGCCCACAAACCCCATGATGCTGCCGCAGGGCACGGCAAAGCTGACGTCCTGCAGCGCAAAGCCGGGATATTGTTTAGAGAGATGGCGCACTTCAATCGCGTTTTTCATCGTTTATTCTCCTTCATAGAGCAGGGCAAGGGCGTCCTGCAGTTCCGCAAGGGCAACGCCGCCGGTTTTGGCCGCGTCCACCGCGCGCTGCAGGGCTTCCTCCACCATGCGCAGGGACTCCTCCCGCAAGAATTCCGGGTTTTTGACCGCAACAAAACAGCCCTTGCCCGGCACGTTGGTGATAAAGCCGTCCCGCTCCAGATCCTCGTAGGCGCGCTTGGTCGTGATGACGCTGATGCGCAGGTCCTTTGCAAGCTGCCGCATGCTGGGCAGGCCCTCGCCCTCGGTCAGGACGCCGGTCAGGATACCGTTTTTGATCTGCGAGGTGATCTGTTCGTAGATGGGCTTACCACTGGAATTGCTAATGATGATCTCCAATCTTCTGCCTCATTTCCGGAAATGAATACTGTATATATACTGTATGCACAGTATAACGCGCTGTTTCCGCATTGTCAATAGAAAAGAAAAAGTTTTGTTTCGCTTTTTATGCCGCGGGCGGCGGCATAAAAAAAGAGCAGCCGCAAAGCGGCTGCTCGGACTTGTTCTGCAAAAAACACAACTGCGGGCCCACCGGCCCCGCGCCTGCGCCTGCCGCCGGCGCTCTGCTTTGCGGCAAAAGAGCAGCCCGCCCACCCGCGGAAAGAAAAACGCCCCGGGCCGGGGCGGAGCGCGCTATTTGTACTTTTCCAGTTCCCGCAGCAGGCTGCCGTTGATCAGTTCACGGATGCGGCCCACATAATAGGCGGGGTCCTCTTTCATGCCGCCGCGCGCCCATTTCATCACCAGACCGACAAAGGCGAACGCGTAAAAGTCTGCGATAAAGGCGCGGTCCTCTCTGGCGATGCGGCCGCCGCTCTCGGTCTCGATCAGGGAGCTGATCAGGCTTTGGAGAAATTGGGTCAGATATTCTTCAAAACTGTTTTGCCCCGGCGTGTTCAGGGCGTTGACATAGAATTTTTTGTTCTGCTGCACATAAAGGCAGAGATCGCGCAGGCCGTCCGTCCAATGGGCGCGGTCGGAGAAACTGCCCATAAAAGGCAGGGTCTCGGTGGAATAGATCCAGCCCACCAGGTCGTATTTGTCCTTAAAGTGGTAATAAAAGGTCTGGCGGTTGATGCCGCAGTGCGCGGTGATATCTCCCACCGAGATGCGGGCCAGAGACCGGGTCTGCATCAGCTCTTTGAGCGCGTCCGCCAGCCGCTGTTTGGTGAGGGCCGAATCCGCCATGAGTATCCTCCTTTGCTTGCCGGAAAAGCAAAAAGCGTCCGCAGAGCTTTTTTGCCGCCTTGCCGCGGGCTTGTCCCCCCGCGCGCCCACCCGGACCGGCTGCTTTTTGCAGCCGTGCGGCCGCCGGGCCGCCGTGACGGCGGTCAAAAGCGCGGCCCCGGGAGAGTGCTGTTTTTTTGCCGGACTCGGCCGCGGGCGTGAAAGGCAAGCCTTGCCGGTCTCTTCGGCCCGGCGGGTGAGGGGGCGGGAAAATCACGCCGTCCCTGCGGCCGTCGACCGCCCGGGCGGCCGGGAAAGTCTGTGCTTTGTCACAGGTTTACCGACGCTGGACTTGCGGACGGTGACCGCATCTCGGCCAGCGCGGGTATGGGCGATGGCCTGTTTCGAGCCGCGCCGCTCTTGCGAGCGGGGGCCAGATCGTCTAACAAACCGTTACAAATTGTAACGAGTTTCAATTCACGCCGTTCCTGGGGGTAGCGACGCCTGCCGGGTCATTTGCAAACTGCCTGCAAAGGCGTGTTTCAATCCTCGCCGCCCTTGCGGACGGCGGTCCTGCACGTCCGCAATGCTCGCCGTCCTGCAGCCGTTTCGACCCGCTCGGCGCGCATCCGATACCCCTATTTTAGAGGATTTCATCTTTTTTTTCAAGAAACGCGCCGGAGCCCGCCGGCGGCAGGACAAAAAACACGGCGGCCCTGATAAATTCCTTAGAAATTCCTTTTATGATAAAGACAGACCGATCACAAAAGGAGGATTTTTTATGGAACAGGAATTACAAATGATGCGCGCGCCGCAAAAGCGCCGCGCAGGGCTGACCGGCTTTGACCTCAAGGTCATCGCGCTGGTGCTGATGGTGCTGGATCACATCCATTATTTTTTTGAGTTCACCGGTGCGGTGCCGCTGATCTTCAACCAGCTGGGACGGCTTTCAGCGGGGCTTTTTCTCTTTTCGGTGGTGGAGGGGTTTGTTCACACGCATAACCGAAAAAAGTATTTTCTGCGCATCTACCTGATCTCGCTTGCCATGGGCCTGACGCTGTACGGGATGCTGGTCTTTGGCGTCGCCCGGGGCGACGGCATGGTCCCCCTGAACCAGATCATGGCAAATTTCGTTGTGCTGCTGCCCATGCTGCAGGGCTGTGAATGGCTGGGGCAGCGGCGCTGGGTGCGCGGGCTGGCGGCGCTGCTGCTGCCCATGGCGTGGCCCTATCTCGTCCTCTATCTGCTGTGCTCTCTGTTCCCGGTGCTGAACGGCTGGGTGGCCCTGGTGGGGTTTACCGTGCTTCCGATGCACAACCTTGTCATGGACGGGGGGACCTGGTACGTGCTTTCAGGTCTGCTGCTCTATCTGCTGCGCAAAAACCGGTTTTTGCAGGCGGGAGGCTATTTTGTATTCAATCTGCTGGTCTACGGGGGCATGGCGCTGTCGGTGCCGGGCATCACCGCGGCGGAGTTTTTCAACACCTATTTTGAGTGGATGTGCGCTTTTTCGGCCCTGTTTATGGTATTCTATAACGGGGAGCGGGGCAAAAATATCAAAAGCTTTTTTTATGTCTTTTATCCCGCCCATGTCTACGTCCTGTTCGGCCTCTCCTGTCTGGTATGGGACTGGCTGCACTGACAAGCTGTGCGGCTTGGCTGGGAAAGGGCTGCCGCGCAATGTTTTTGCCCGGCAGAGCTGAGCCCTGCCTGTTCTGCGGCGGGGCAGCGGCGCGGAAGAAAAATTCATCCCGCCGCCGGCAGGGCTTTGCCCTCGGCGACCCTTTGGAAACAGGGGCCGCCCGGCGCGGGGCGGTCTGGGGGGGCGGAAAGGAAAGCGGGGGAGAAAAATGGCGAATATCCTGGTGGTGGACGACGAGCCGGACCTGCGCGCGCTGCTGCAGGCGGCGCTGCAAAAGGACGGGCACCGGGTGACCGCGCTGGGGCGCGGAGACGAGGTCACCGCCCGGCACTGTGCCTGGGCCGACTGCATCCTGATGGATGTGATGATGCCGGGCGAGGACGGCTTTGCGGCCTGTGCGCGCATCCGCAGCGAGGCGGATTGCCCCATCCTGTTCCTCACCGCAAAAGGGGAGGAACAGGACGTGCTGCGCGGCCTGGCGCTGGGCGGGGACGATTATCTGACCAAGCCCTTTCGCCTGGCGGAGCTGCGCGCCCGCGTCGCGGCGCATCTGCGACGGCAGGGCCGCGTGCCGGCGCGCAGGCTGCGGCGGGGAGACTATGAGTTTGATCTCGCTGCACAGGAGATGTCGTTTTCAGGCCGGCCGGTCAGGCTCACCCGCGGCGAGTACGCCATCTGCGAACATCTTGCCTCCCATGCGGGGCAGACACTGGGCAAAGAGCAGATCTATGAAGCGGTGTTCGGCTATGAGGGCGGGGCGGACGCCTCCGCTGTGACCGAGCATGTCAAAAATATCCGGGCAAAATGCCGCGTCGCCGGCGCGCAGGAGCTGCCCGTGGAGACGGTATGGGGGATCGGTTACCGATGGAAAAGCGAAAAGGTGTGAGCCTGCGCGCGCTGCTGGCGCGCTATCTGCTGGCCACCGGCGCGCTGCTGGCGCTGTTTGCGGCGGCGGCATGGAGCCTGATCGTCCTGCTGATGAACAGCGGCTTCCTCCTGCCCGCCAGCAGCAGCCAGCAGGCTGCACTGCAGTCGGCCGCGCGCCTGCGCCAGCGGGAAGCGTTTGACGCGTCGGACCTGGATCCGCTGTGCGGTTATGTCTATTTCAGCGGCGAGGGCGCGGTGGTGCAGAGCAATCTGTCCCCAAAACGGCTGGAGGACGCGCAGAACATGCTGCGCGGGCAGGAGAAGACCAGCCTGCTGGGTGCCGCCTGGTATTATGAGAGCGTGGAGTTTGCAGACGGCGGGCTGTGCCTGATCCAGTACGACTACAGCGTGCCCTACGGCGATCCGGCGCTGCGGGGCCGTCTGCCGGATTTTCAGACGGCTTATCTGGCGTTCTGCGTGCTGCTGGCGCTGGGGATCGTCGCCCTGACCACTTTCCACTACAGCCGCAGATTGGGGCGGGCGGCGGACAAACTGGCCCGCGCGGGCGCGACGATCGCTGCCGGGGAGCTGGAACAGGGCGATTTCACGGCAACCGGCGTGCGCGAGCTGGACGGCGCGATGGATGCGATGCGCACGTTAAAGGAAAACCTTTCCGGCTCGCTGCGCGCCCAGTGGCGCATGGAACAGCAGCGCGCCGAGCAGATCGCGGCGCTGGCCCACGATCTAAAGAACCCGCTGACCGTGATCAGCGGCAACGCCGAGCTGCTGGCGGAAGAACCGCTCGCCCCGCAGGCGCAGGGATATGTGGAGGCCATCCGGCGCGGGGGAGAGCGGGCCGGCCGCTATCTGGAGGCGCTGCGGCAGGCGGCTGCCCCGGATGGCCTGGCGGCGGAGCCTGAGCCGCAGCCAGTGGACGCGGCGGATCTGTTTTGCGCGGTGCGGCAGGCGGCGCAGGATGTCTGTCGTCTGCACGGGGTGCGGCTGTGTGCCGGGACGCCGCCGCCCGGCGTTTTGCTGCGGCTGCAGGCTGAACCTGTGCGGCGGGCGCTGCTCAACCTGATCGAAAACGCAGCGCAGGCCGCACCGGGCGGCAGCGTGCGGCTGGCCCTTTGCCTGTCGCCCCGGCAGGCGGCTTTTGTGGTGGAGGACGACGGCCCCGGTTTTTCGCCGCAGGACCTGCAGCGCGGGACCGAGCTGTTTTACCGCGGCAGCGACGCACGGCCAGGAGACGGGCACTGCGGCCTGGGGCTCTATGTCTGCCGGCGTGCGGCCGAGGCGGCGGGCGGCAGCCTGACGCTGGAAAACGGCTCTGCCGGCGGCGCGCGGGTGACGCTGACCCTGCCGCGGCAGTAGAGCGGCGCGGGCTGGAGGCGGCGGAGAAACACGCCCCCGGCCCGTTTGCCGCCCCGCCCAGACAGCTTCCCGGCCTTCTGTGCGGCATACTGATTAAATCAGTCCAAAAAGCAGAGATGCTGTGCCGGCTATGTCAGCTGCTTTATCGCATGGATAAACGGTGCGGCCAGGGCGGTCGGGACCTGACGTCTGCAGAGGGCGTGGCCTCTGTCTTTGCTGCGGGGAAAGTAAGCAGGCTCAGTGAAGCAGAGATCAACTTCTGTGTAAAACACATGGAAAGTTGGATGCCTGCCCGCAGTGCAGCCTTGACAGGCCAAATCCCCCTGCCGTATACTGGGAGCGACAAAAGCAGGGCCTGCCGGACTTTTGCGGAAAACGGACCGGGGCCGGATGAGGGAGGGCATTGGAATGGACAGAAGAAAGATCATCATGGACGTGGACACGGGTTCGGACGATGCGATCGCGCTTTGCGCGGCCATGCTCAGCGATGAGCTGGAACTGCTGGGCGTGTGTACCGTGGGCGGCAACGTAGAGGTGAAAAACACCACCGACAACACGCTGCGGGTGGTGGAGTGCTGCGGCCGCCCGGAGGTAAAGGTCTATCGGGGTGCGGCGCTGCCGCTGGCGTCCACCCTGCAGCCCTGGGGCCTGCAGGCGCAGGAGCTGCCCCGCCGCGAGGGGGGCCGCGACCAGGAAACGGCGGTACACACCGACCATCTGCCGCTGCCGCCCACCTCGCTGCGCGAGCAGCAGCAAAGCGCCTGCGTCTGGCTGATCGAGACGCTGCTGGCGGCAGAAGACGGCGAGATCACCCTGGTGCCGGTGGGCCCGATCACCAACATTGCCCTGGCCATGCGGGCCGACCCCCGCATTCTGCCCAAGATCCGTGAGATCGTGCTGATGGGCGGCTCCCACGATACCTATCCGCCCACCCAGGCGGCGGAGTTCAATGTGTGGGCGGACCCGGAGGCTCTGGAGATCGTGCTGCAAAGCGGGGTCAAGGTGACCATGGTCTCGCTGGACGCCACCTCCCACGCCTGTTTGGACCGCCGGCAGGCAGCGCTGCTGCGGGAGATCGGCAGCGCCCCCGCGCTGCTCTGCGCCGAACTGGTGGAACACCGGCTGAAAGCGTCGGCCGCAGAGGGGGACGCGGACGGCACCGGCGTGGGCGCGGCGATCCACGACGCGCTGGCGGTGTGCGCGGTGCTGCACCCGGAGGTGCTCACCGAGGTAGAGTACACCAGCTGTCATGTGGACCTGGGCCACGGCTATGCTTACGGCGAGACGGTGCTGGGGCGGAACTACAAGTTTATGGAGATGCCCAAAAACTGCTATTACGCGCGTTCGGCGGATTCGCAGCTGTTTTTTGACTGGCTGTACGGCGTGCTTCAGAAAGCGGCCCGGTAGATGGAAAAGTATCGGCGCAGTTATCCCTGTTTTGCGCTCTGCGGCCTCAACTGCGGTCTTTGCCCCATGTATCACATCAGTGAAGAAAACCACTGTACCGGCTGCGGCGGCGCGGGACGGCCCTCCTGTGCGGTGCTGCGGTGCGCGGGGGAGCATGGCGGCATCGCGTACTGTTTTCAGTGTCCTGAATATCCCTGCGCGCGCTATGAACCGCCGCCGGAGTACGACTCCTTTGTGTCTGCGCGCAATGTGCGGCGCGACTTTGCGCGCGCGGAGAGCTGGGGGCTGGAACGGTATCAGGCCGTGCTGGAAGAAAAGATGGAGCTGCTGCGCTTTCTGCTGCAGGGATATAACGACGGCAGGCGCAAGTCTTTTTTCTGCCTTGCGGCAAACCTGCTGGAATTGGAGGACCTGCACACGGCCGTGGCCCGGCTGCGGCGGGAGACAGGGCCGGGGATGGAACTGAAAGAGAGGGCTGCCCTGGCGGTGCAGCTGCTGGGGGAGACCGCAGCTGCCGCAGGGGTGGTGCTGAAGCTGAAACGCCCGCCGCGCGGCGGCAAAAAATAACGGTCCCAGCCCGCCAGTTCCGCGTCGCCGGCCCCGGAACAGCGGCCTCCCAAAGCGGCTTCCCGCCGCCTGCCCGTGTAGACGGCGGGCGTTGACGGGGGAGGCCGGCAGACCTCTTTTGCCGCCGCGGGCCCGCTGTAAAAAGCGCTTTTGACCTGCGGCGGAAGAAAAAGGGCCGGCCCGGATGAAAAAATGAAAACACAGAAAAAGCAGCCGCAAACGGCTGCTTTTTTGTTTGCTTCCGATGCCAAAGACCATGCGCCCGGCGGGGGTGGGCGGCTGCAGGGCGCTGGCGGCGTGCGCGCCGGACCGGGGCAGGACCGAATGCGCTGTGCCGAAGCGGCGGCAGAAAAGGGCGGCATAAAAATGCCGCCCTCGCATCCTCTTATTTCGCGGTCACAGGGGGCCGCGGCCCAAAGATGGCGGTGCCCACCCGCACGATGTTGGCACCCTCCAGGATCGCGTCGGCAAAATCGCCGCTCATGCCCATGGAGAGGTATTCCATCGATACATTGCCCCCTGCCTGCCGGGCGGCGGCTTCAAACAGCGCATACATGCGGGCAAAATAGGGGCGGGAGGCCCCGGGCACCGCGGCGGCGGGAGGGATGGCCATCAGACCGCGCACCCGCACCGAGGGCAGGCCATGGGCTGTCTCCAGCAGCGCGGGCAGCTGGGCGGGCGCCGTGCCGCTTTTGCTCTCCTCTCCGCCGATGTTGACCTCGATCAGCAGGTCCTGAAAGAGGCTGCATTTCTCCGCCTGCGCGGCGACGCAGCGCAGCAGCTTTTCCGAGCCCACCGACTCGATGAGCTGCGCTTTGCCCACCACCAGTTTCACCTTGTTGGTCTGCAGGTGGCCGATAAAGTGCAGCGGCTTGCCGCCGTAGGCGGCGGCCGCGCTTTTTTCACACAGTTCCTGCACGCGGTTCTCGCCGAACAGGTCGATGTCGAGCCCAGCTGCCAGCCGCACCGTGGCCGCGTCCTGCGTTTTGCTGGCGGCGCAGAGCAGCACGCTGCCCTCTGCGCACCCGGCGGCGCGCAGGGCCTCGGCCATGGACAGGCGCACCCGCGCCACGTTTTCTTCCAGCAGCTTCCGCTTTTCCTCTGTCATTTTTGCCACCCTCCTTATCTGCCGGAGCCGGGCAGATAGGCCGCGCGGCTGCCGCCGATGTATTTGGGGCGGGTGCGGGCGCAGAGCAGCCCCGCCTCGCCGATGCGGGCAAGGCTCAGCCGCACCGGCACCGCCACCGGGCGAAGATGCATGCCGATCAGGGTGCCGCCGATGTCCAGCCCGGCTCCGGCGCGCACCTGTTCCACCGCCACGGGCTGGCGCATCCTGGCGTAGACGGTAGTGGCAAAGGAGCCGCCGGCGTGGGGCTGGGGCACCACATTGACCACCTCTGCAAAGCGGGGCAGCGCGGCGCGCTCCACGATCAGCGCGCGGTTGAGATGCTCACAGCACTGGGCGGCAAGAAACAGGCCGTGCTGTTCCAGCAACGGCAGGATGCCGTCACAGACCGCGGCCGCAGCCTCCATACTGGACCCCTGGCCGATGCGCTGGCCCATGATCTCACTGGAAGAACAGCCCACCACAAAGAGGTCGCCCGGTTCAAGGCGCGCTTCGGCCAGAAGTTCCTCTGTGGCCCGCCGCGCCTGTTCCCGTATCTGATCCAATAATTCCATTTTATTCGCCTCCGCACTATTGAGGATAAAAAAACGCTTCCGGCCCCGTGTCCGGCGCAGAACTCTAACACAGCCGCCCTCGGACCCACTGCGGCCGGCTCTCCCGGGCCAACAGGACCGGCCCAGGATCCACCCCGCGAGGTCCTCGGCTCATCGTGAGAGGTCCAAGGTCCATCCCGCGACGCCCTCAGCCCATCGCGGCCGTCCCAAAGTTTGGCCCGGGAGGCCCCGGGCTCACCGCGTCCCGCGGGCCGGCTTTGCCCGCACCGCGAGCAGAGCCTTCACGTCGTCCAGGGCCGCGGGCGAGTCTACCTGGATCATCAGCCACTTGCCGCCGTTGAGATAGGCGGTATTTTCAAACAGCTGCCGCACGGCAGGCGTACAGCCGCTGAGGGCGAGAGAGACGGCCTGTTCGTCTTTTTCACGCGCGACCACCATGCAGGTAAAGCTGCCGGGCGCGGGCCAGCCGGGATAAAGCGTGCACAGGGCCCTGCCGGATTTTTTGTACTTGACGTTCCAGCCCGGCAGGCTGCCTCATCGGCTGTATTCGACAGATGGGGCGACGCCGTAAGCCTGCTCCAGGTAACCGCAGAGCTGATCCCAAAGCGGTGTGGCCGCCTGGGCGCTGATCGCCCCGGGGCCGGGCCTGCGGTCTGCGGGGTACAGCTTGCTCCAATCACTCATAAAGACGTCCTCTCCGGGCGCAGCCCTCTGTTTTCTCCATTATACCAACCGCTACCGAAAATCCAAAGGGATTCTTTAGAAATTCTTTGGAAATTTATGTCCGGGCTTTTTAGATTTACCGGGTAAGATAGGAGACAGTGAAGCGGGGAAAACACCCAGACGGAGGAGACGGACATGACGCAGGAGCGGTTTGAAGAGATGGTGGAGCAGTACGGACGGCTGGTGTTCACAGTGTGCAACCAGCTGGTGGGGGACGCGGGCCAGGCGGAGGACTTGGCACAGGAGACGTTCCTCTCCGCGTGGCTGCACGCGGACCGCTGCCCGGAGGGGGCGGAAAAGGCATGGCTTTGCCGCATCGCCGCCAACAAGGCCAAGGATTGCCTCAAAAGCGCTTACCGGCGCAGGGTGGCCGCCGCCGGAGGGCCGGGCGACTGGCTGGAGGGGCAGGCCTGTGCGGAGGAAGTATCGCCGGAGGACGCCGTCGCCTCCCAGGAAACGCTGCGCACCGTGCGCGGCGGCATCGAGGGGCTGCGCGCCCCCTATAAAGAGGTCTCAGCCCTGTTTTTTCTGGAGAATTATTCTGTCGCCGAGATCGCTCAGCTGTTGGGGCGGCCTCACAAAACGATAAACACCCAGCTCTACCGCGCAAAGAGCATGCTGCGCGGCCAGCTGGCCGCGCAGGTGGCGTGAGCCGCCCCGCCGGTCCCTCCCGCCCCGGTTTTGGGACCGGGGATGTTTTTCACGGCGTTTCCATGTATAATAGATAAAAAATGGAGATGGGCATGAAACACCCGCCGGGAGGAAGTTATGGGGTATCGCATTCTGGTCGTCGAGGATGACAGGGAGATCCGGGACGGCATCGGTATTTATCTGAAGAACCAGGGATATGAGGTCGTCAAGGCGGCCAACGGGGAAGAGGGGCTGACCGCCCTGCGCGAAAACGAGATCCACCTCGCCATTGTGGACATCATGATGCCGGTGATGGACGGCGTCACCATGACCATGAAGCTGCGCGAAAGCTATGATTTCCCGGTCATCATGCTCTCTGCCAAGTCGGAGGACATCGACAAGATCACGGGCCTCAATATCGGGGCGGACGACTATGTGACAAAGCCGTTTGCGCCCATGGAGCTGATCGCGCGGGTGAACTCGCAGCTGCGGCGGTATGCAAAATATCTGGCCCTCGCGGGCGGGCAGCCCGCCCAGCCGGAAGAGCATGTCTACGCCATCGGCGGTCTGGAGCTGAACGAGGACACGGTCTCGTTGACGGTGGACGGCCGCCCGGTGCGGCTGACCCCGCTGGAATTCAAGATCCTGGCGCTGCTGATGAAAAATCCCGGGCGGGTGTTTTCCGCCGAGGAGATCTATGAACGGGTGTGGAACGAAAAGGCGATCACGACCGACACCATCATGGTGCACATCCGCAATATCCGGGAGAAGATCGAGATCAACCCCCGGGAGCCAAAATATTTAAAGGTGGTATGGGGGATTGGATACAAGATCGACCAGGAATAGATGGGTGGCCGTGCTGCTGTGCGTATTGATGACCGCGGCGGCGGCCGTGGGGCTGACAGGGGCCGCCCCGCTTTATTATGAGCAGCGCTGGTCCGGCGACGAGGCGCTTTTTAACCAGGAATATTTTGTCTGGCTGATGGCGGCCAGCAACTATACCCTGTACTGGCGCGCGGAGGAGTCGTGGCAGGGCAAAAGCCTGCTGCCCAGCGACGTCTATTACCCTGCGCAGCAGGCGCAGGACGAGGAGGACCCGGACGGCGCTTCTGCCGGGATGGAGGAGCGCAGCACCTTTGACCAGACGCTTTATAACTGGGACGCGCAGGTCGGCGATCAGCTGGATGGGATGCTCTGGGCCGTGATCGACGAGAAGCGCGATAAGATCTACACCAACAGCCGGGAGGACCTGACCGCTTTTTGGAAAGACGGCCGGGTGACCCAGGCTGCCGGGGAGGAGTACCAGTATTTTCTGGCGATGCAGTTCGACGCAGCCGGCGCGCAGATGCCCGCCGACTTTTACGGGGAGGGCGGGGACTATGTCCTGGCCGGCCATCAGGACATCCTGTGGCGCTTCCGTCTGGGAGAGTACAGCCTTGACCAGCTGGCGGCGGAGGACTTTGGCTGCCAGCCGCCCCGGGAGCTCACCATCCTCTATGCCGTGCCCCGCACGGTGGGCGGCGCGGGCATCGGCGCTTTGGCCTATTGGAGCGACCTGCGCAACTTTATAAACACCGGCTATGGCGGCGCGGCGCTCACAGCGGCGCTTGCGGCGGCGGGTTTTGCGCTGCTGCTCACCCTCAAGCGGTCCTGGGGGCTGGGGCGGGGCATCGCTGCAAAGCTGCCCTTTGAATTGGCGATAGCAGGCGGGTTTGCGGTTCTTTTTGCCATAGAAAATGCAGTGCAGCTGACCTTTAACGTGGTGCGCGGCACGGTCCCCCGCTGGCTGGAGGAGGTCGCCTCGGTGGACGACCCGGCCCTGGCGGGCGGGCTGTCGAATCTGCTGCTGTGCGCCGTGTTCTTTGCGATATTGGGGCTGGCGGTCTTTTGCGCCCTCAGCCTCTCCAATATCTTTTTTCAGGGTCCGGCCGCCTATTTTGCGCAGCGCAGCCTGATCGTGCGGTTCTGCCGCCGGGTGGGGCGCGGCTTCAGACGCTTGTGGCAAGCCGCCACCCGCATTGATCTGACCGATTCCGTCACCAGAACTCTGCTGCGGCTGCTGGCGGTGAATTTTGTCATCCTGGCCCTCTGCTGCACCGTCTGGGTCTTCGGCATCCTGGGGCTGGTGGCCTATACCGCGATCCTGTTTTTTGTGCTGCGCAAACGGGTCGGCCGCATCCAGCAGGATTATCGGACTCTGCTGGACGCCACCGGGCGGATGGCGCAGGGCGATCTGGACCTGCGCATCGAAGAGGATCTGGGCATCCTTGACCCGCTGAAAGAAGAACTCAACCGGGTGCAGAGCGGCTTTAAAAAGGCGGTGGAGACCGAGGTGCGCAGCCGTAACATGAAAACTGAGCTGATCACCAACGTTTCCCATGATCTGAAAACGCCCCTCACCGCCATCATCACCTATGTGGACCTGCTCAAAGATGATTCCCTCACCGAGGAACAGCGCAGAAGCTATGTGGAAACGCTGGATAAAAAGTCTCAGCGGCTCAAACGGCTCATCGAGGACCTGTTTGAGGTGAGCAAGGCAGCCAGCGGCAATGTGACGCTGCATTTTGCCGAGGTGGACCTGGCGGCGCTGCTCAAGCAGGTCGAGTATGAGCTGGAGGACAAGATCGGGGCCAGCGGCATCGACTTTCGCTGGAACCTGCCCGACCACCGGGTGCCGCTGCGGCTGGACGGACAGCGCAGCTGCCGCATCTTTGAAAACCTGATCGTCAATATCACGAAGTACGGCATGCCCCACACCCGCGCCTACATCGATCTGCGTGAAGAGGAGGATGCGGTCACCGTGACCTTTAAAAACGTCTCGGCAGAAGAGCTGGACTTTGGCGAAGACGAGATCGTCGAGCGCTTTGCGCGCGGCGATAAGTCCCGCAACACCGATGGCTCGGGGCTGGGGCTGGCCATTGCCAAGAGCTTTACGGAGCTGCAGGGCGGGCGCTTTGCCGTGCATGTGGACGGCGACCTGTTCAAGGCGGAGCTGGTCTGGCCCAAAGACGCCAACGCGGGCAGGGAAGATCTGGATTGACCGGCGGCCGGCGCGGCTGCAAAAGATAAAAAAAGGCGGATAACCGGTGCAGCTGCGCCGGTTTATCCGCCTTTTTTTGGAGATAAATGAGTCTTATATCAAAATAAAACCGACAACAACAAAAAATAGGTGACTTTTTTTGCCCGAAATCGCCAAACCAATTGCGCGGGCGCAAAAGGTGTGTTATCCTATATCTTGTAACAGGGAAAGCGCGCATTTCAGCCGGCCCGGCAGGGCGAAAGGGGCGATGGAACATGTCTCGTGAGATCGAAAGTGCCCGGCAGATCGCACAGGCCGCGGCGCGGTTTGCCTATGACGAGAGCCTTTTATACGACGCGTTGGTGGGCAGCACCGACGAATATGTTTACGTGTGCAATCTGCACACCAACACCATCCGCTATCCCGCGCGCATGATCGAAGAGTTCGCGCTGCCCGGCGAGGTGATCCACGACCCGGTGCCGAAGTGGAAGCCCATCATCCATCCGCAGGACTGGCAGCGCTTTTATGAGGCCAATACCGAACCCTACGACTACAGCCGTGTCAACTACCACATCGTGGAATACCGCGCCCAAAACCGGCGCGGGCAGTGGGTCTGGCTGCAGTGCAGGGGCATCCGACTGTGCGACGCCTCGGGCGAGCCGGCCCTTTTTGCGGGTTATATCTCCGATATGGGGCGGCGCAACAAGGTGGACCAGCAGACCGGCCTTTACAACCAGGTGGAGTTTGAATATCAGACCCAGACCCTTTTGCG
This sequence comes from Anaerofilum hominis, assembly GCF_014287275.1. Lineage (GTDB taxonomy): Bacteria > Bacillota > Clostridia > Oscillospirales > Ruminococcaceae > Pygmaiobacter > Pygmaiobacter hominis. Next base: position 323,929 of record NZ_JACONZ010000001.1, on the reverse strand, counting down.
GGAGGCGGAGGACGCCCCCTTTGGGCTGCTGGTGCTGGGCATGGACAATTTCCGCCAGATCAACGAGCGGTATGACCGGCAGTTCGGCGATCAGGTGCTGCGCGCCGTCACCCAGAAGCTGCTGTCCAGCCTGCCCGGCAACGCCTCCCTTTACCGGCTGTCAGGCGATCAGTACGGCCTTTTGGTGGGCCATTGCGGCGCGGCGGAGATCGCCGCCCTCTACGAGAAGCTCCAGCGCCAGCTGGACCATCAGCAGGAACTGGACGGCAAAAAGTATTACTGCACCGTCTCGGCGGGCTGCGCGCTCTGCCCCCAGGACGCTCTGGGCTATGAAGAGCTTTACCGGCGCGCCGAGTGCGCGTACGATTACGCCAAGAAACACGGCAAAAACCGGCTGTGCTTTTTTTCGCAGGAAGTGCTGGACGACAGCGAGCGGAGCAGCGAGCTCATCCTGCGCCTGCAGGAGAGCGTGGAGCATGGCTGCGCCGGGTTCACCCTGCTCTATCAGCCCCAGGTGCGGGCGCAGACGGGAGAGCTGCACGGCGTGGAGGCGCTTTTGCGCTGGAACTGCCCCGAATTTCCCGGCATCGGCCCGGCCGAGTTCATCCCGGTGCTGGAAAACTGCGGCCTGATCCGCCGGGTGGGGAAATGGGCGATGCATGAGGCCGTGCTGCAGGCGCACCGGCTGCAGCAGGTGTTTCCCGGTTTGTCGATGAGCGTCAATGTCTCCTATAAACAGCTTGTCGATCTGGACGGTGGGGTGGAGGAGAATCTGCTGGATTTTGTGCGCCGGGAGCTGGAGGCTTTTCCGCTGGGGGACGGCAGGCTGATCATTGAGCTGACCGAGTCCTGCGTCATCGACCGCCTTGAAGAGACCGCGCAGCTGATGGAGCGCTTTCACCAGCTGGGCGTGGGCGTGGCGGTGGACGATTTTGGCACCGGTTATACGGCGCTGGGCATCCTCAAGCAGATGCCGGTGGACGTGGTCAAGGTGGACCGCTCTTTTGTGCAGAGCCAAAACCGCAGTGAATTTGACGAGGTGTTTTTAAAGTTTATCTCTCTGCTCTGCCACCAGGTGGGGGCGGAGGTCTGCCAGGAGGGGGTAGAGGACGAGGACGAGTACCGCCTGGTGCTGGCCGCGCAGGCGGATTACATCCAGGGTTTTTGGTTCGGCCGCCCGATGACCGTCGGCCAGCTGATCGAAAGATTTGAAAAAAAGCAGTAGGGGGGCTTTGTCCGGCCGTGTGACAGGCGCGGGCCGGCCCTGCAGATCAAAAATGCCGCGGCAGAAGCCGCGGCATTTTTGGGTTCCGGTTCAGTCATAGGTGTGGTCGCACACCTCGCGGATCTTGTCGCGCAGGGCGGCAAAATCTTCAAAGGCGATGGGCTTGTTGCCCGGGCTGCGCAGCAGCGCGGCGGGGTGGAAGGTGCCCATAAACAGCACCCCGTCTTTTTCGGTGAACTGGCCGTGTTCGCGGGTCACCGAGTAGTCGGGCCGGATGATCTGCTGGGCGGCGATACGTCCCAGACAGACCACGATCTTGGGCTTCAGGATGCGGAACTGCTCCCGCAGCCAGGGCAGGCAGGCTGCGCGCTCGTCGGGCTGAGGGTCGCGGTTCTGCGGCGGGCGGCATTTGACGGTATTGGTGATGAAGATGTTTTTTTTGCGGTCCAGATCAATGGTGCGCAGAAACGTGTCCAGCAGCGCCCCGCTGCGCCCCACAAAGGGCAGGCCCTGTTCGTCCTCATTCTGGCCCGGCCCCTCGCCGATGAACAATACCTCCGCATCGGCGACGCCGTCCCCGAAAACCACATTGGTGCGGGTCTCGCAAAGGCCGCATTTGGTGCAGGTCAGGCATTCGCTTTTCAATTCCTCCCAGGTCATGGGCGATCCCCCTTGTCAGTTGTCTGTAGAAGTGTATTTCCGCATTATTGTACCACAGTTCGCGCAAAAATAAAACGCGGCGGCCGAAAACAGCGTCCCAGAAAAACAGATCGATTTTTCCGATCGGGAGGCCGGCGCGGGCCACGCCCCGGGCCGCGGCCGTGGAAAGGGCGGTTCCTGACGGCGGAACAGAAAAGACATCTTTGTGCCGTTTGCCGGTTTTCAACCAGTCCCGGATGTGGTACCATGAGGGGGAAAGAGAACACAGGGGAAGGAAGCTGGAAACTTTGCAAAAATTGATCATCGACGCGGACACTGCGTCCGGCGACGCGTCCGCCATCGCGTTTTCGCTGCGGACGCCGCAGCTGCAGGTGCTGGCGGTCACCGCGGTGGCGGGCGCGGTGCCGCTGGCCTGTGCCTGCCGCAACAGCGCGCTGGCGATCGGGCGGGCGGGGGCAGGCGGCGCGCCGCTGTATGCGGGCTGCGACCGGCCGCTGGTGCGCCCGGCTGCGGCGCAGCCCGGCCCGTGGGGCGCGGACGGGCTGTCGGGGAACGCGTTTGCCGGGCCCGGCCCTGCGGCCGGGCCGGAACACGCGGTGAACGCGCTGATCCGCATCCTGCGCGCAGAGCGGGAGGTCACGATTTTGGCCCTGGGGCCGATGACAAACCTGGCACTGGCGCTGCGCAAAGCCCCGGACATTGCCGGGAATATCAGCTGCATCGCGGCGGTGGCAGGCTGTGGGCTCTCCCGCGCCTCCCACACCGCGGCTGCGGAATTCAACGTCTTTACAGACCCCCACGCGGCCGACGCCGTCTTCCGCTCAGGGGTGCCGCTGCTGCTCTTCCCCGCGGAGACCGGCCTTGCGGATGCGCGCCTGGAAGAAGCGGAGCTGGCGGCGCTGCGCGCTTCTGGTGACCCGGCGGCGGAGCTCTGCGTGCAGGGCGGCGCCTGGCAGGCGGAGTATCACAGGGCGCGGTACGGCGAGGCGTTTTTTGCGCTGCCGGAGGCCGCTGCGGCCGCCTGCCTCGCCCATCCCGAGTGGATCCTCGGTTCCCTGCGCTGCAAGGTGCGGGCGGATGTTTCCGGGGCAGCTACTCTGGGACAGACCGTTCTGGACGGCAAGGCGCCGGAAGAGGAAAAAACGGCGCGGGTCGTCACTGCGCTGGACCGGCGGGCGCTGGCCGCCTGCCTGTGCAAAACATTGGGAGGGGAGGGCGCAAAGTGAGAAAGCTGATCATTGACACCGATACCGCGTCGGACGACGCGATCGCGCTGGTGCTGGCCCTGCGCTGCCCGGATGTGAAAGTGGAGGCCGTCACCACCGTGGCGGGCAACGTGCCGGTGGAGGCGGCCACCCGCAACGCCATGGTCTCGATCGCAATGGCGGACAGCTATCGCCCGCCGGTTTATCGGGGCTGCGGCCAGCCGCTGTGGCGGCGGCAGATCACAGCCCAGCAGGTCCATGGCCAGGACGGGCTGGGGGACAGGGGATACCCGGACCCCGGCATCCCGCTGGAGCGGGAGCACGCGGCCGACGCCATCGCCCGTCTGGTGCAGGAGAACGAGGGCATCGACATCGTCACGCTGGGGCCGCTCACCAACCTTGCCATGGCTGTCCGCCTTTACCCGCAGGCGATGAGCAAAGTGCGCTCCATCACTGCCATGGGCGGCCAGTACCGTCAGCTCAACCCCCATTGGCCCTGCAGCGAGTTCAATATCCTGGTGGACCCCGAGGCGGCGCAGATCCTACTGGGAGCGGGCATCCACATCACCTTTGTGCCGCTCGACGTCTGCTTTGGAGCGGCGGCCTTTGATCGGCAGGAGCTGGACGCGCTCTACGCCCTGGGCACCCCGCAAGCCCGCTTTTTTGTGGACTGTAACCGCACGCTGATCGACTATACGCTGGCAAAATACGGCTATGAGGAACTCATCATGCCCGACCCCACCGCCATGGCCTGCTATCTTGAGCCGGGGCTGGCGCTGGAAAAAAAGCCCGCCTTTACCCGCTGCGAGCTGCAGAGCGTGCTGGCGCCGGGAGAGCTGGTTTATGATTTTGAAAGGCGCGGCGGCGAGCCGGAGAACAGCGCGCTGGTGACCAAGATCGACGCGGAGCGCTTCAAAAAGATGATTTTCGACTGCTGCCGCTGAGGGCGCGAAAACAGCCCCGCGAGCCTGCTTTTCCGTTTTGGGACGCCTTTTGACCGTGTCCGGGAACGGCCATCCAGAGCGGGGGAGACCGCTTTGTTCTCCGTTTGACCCGGGCCTGCCCGGCATCTGTCTGCCGGGACCGGCCGCTGGAGGATGCCCGGGGTAGGATCGCCGTCAGGGCCTCACCCGCCGCCGCTTTTCCGGCGGCCGGTTTTGGGAGGGGCGCGGGGCGGACAAAAGCATAATTGCCGCCTTTGCGCCCCATTCTATCCCATAGGCCGCGGCACCCCGCCCATCACACGGCATGCAGCCGGGCGGCGCGGGCGGGCGGGCGGAAGGGGATCGGCGGCGTCCGGGATAAAAAGGAGAGGCGCCCCTCTTGCGCTTTGCGCCGTTTTCGGCTATAATTATTCTGTTAATGGACACGGGGCGGCGGCCGCGTGCCCCGGATACGAAGCGTTGGCCCTGTGCGATGAAGGGCCATGAACCATGTCAGGCGGGGAACCGAGCAGCATTAAGTGGTTTCCTTTGTGCGCCGCAGCAAGCCTGCGCTTCGTATCGGGGGCATGAGGCCCTTTTTCCGGGTCCTGTTTTTTCGTGGAGGGGGGCGTCTGCCATGTATCACGCGCTTTACCGCAAATACCGGCCCAAGACTTTTGGCGATGTGTTCGGCCAGGACGCCATCACCGCCGCACTGAAAAATCAGATCGAAAAAGGCCGGGTGGGGCACGCCTATATCTTTACCGGCACCCGGGGCACCGGCAAGACGACCTGTGCAAAGATCTTTGCCAAGGCGGTCAACTGCCTTTCCCCCCGCGGCGGCGAGCCCTGCGGCGAGTGCGACATCTGCCGCGGCCTGGAAGAGGGCAGTATCCTGGACGTGGTCGAGATCGACGCGGCGTCCAACACCGGCATCGACGACATCCGTGCCCTGCGGGACGAGGCCGTCTACACGCCTGCAAACTGCAAATATAAGGTATATATCATCGACGAGGTGCATATGCTCTCCAACAGCGCTTTCAACGCGCTGCTCAAGATCATGGAAGAGCCTCCCTCCCACGTCATCTTTATTTTGGCCACCACCGAGATCCAGAAAGTGCCGGCCACCGTGCTCTCCCGCTGTCAGCGGTACGACTTCGGCCGCATCCGGCAGGAGACCATTCAGAAACGGCTGGAGATGGTGGCGGAAAAAGAGGGGATCACGCTTTCCCCCGACGCCGCGGCCCTGATCGCCCAGCTGGCGGACGGCGCGCTGCGGGACGGCCTTTCCATCCTGGACACCTGCGCGTCGGCGGAAAAAACAGTGGATGAGGCTCTGGTGCGCCGCATGGCGGGCGTCACCGACAAGAGCTATCTTTTCAGCTTTTCACAGGCGATCACCGCGGGGGACGCGACCCGGGCCATCGGCCTGGTGGCGTCTTTGCGCGAGAGCTCTATCGACATGAAGCGGCTGTGCGAGGAGCTGATCGCCCATTACCGCACCATCATGCTGCTGGGCGCGGGTGCGGGCGAACTGGGGCTCAGCCTTTCCGCCGCCGACCGGGAACGCTACCGGGCGGAGGCGGGGCAGGTGCCGCTGGCGGCGGCCGTCACGGCGATGCGGGGGCTGGGCGACTGCCTGGACCGCATGGGGCGGGGCACCGACCCGCGCATTGAACTGGAACTCGCCCTTTTCACCCTTTGCGGCGTCCCGGCGGCGTCCCCGGTCACGGAAAAAAGCGTCCCGGCCCCCGCCGCACCGCCGCAGAGCGCCCGAGAGGAGCCGTCTGCCGTGCCGCCCGCCCCACCGCCGCGTCCGGCCCCGGGCGAGGGGGCGCAGGCGGCCGCCGCGCAGCCCTGCGCGTTCTGGCCCCAGGTGATCGCCCTGTCGGAGCAGAGCGACCCCATGGTGCACGGTTTCCTGGTGGGCAGCAGCGCTTATCTGCAGGGGCGGCGGGTGCTCATCGACGGCAGCGCGCTGTTTTTAAAGTTTATGAAGACCAACAAGGATTCTTCCGAGCGGCTCAAGGGGCTGATCGCGCAGGTCACCGGCGAGCGGTATTCCATCGGCCCCTATCAGAAGCAGACGGCTGCGGAAGAGCCGGCGCCAAGCCGGGCGGAGGAGACTTTTCAACAATTGCAGGACGCGGGCGTGCCCGTGGAATATCGCTGAACCTTGCCCCGTCTTGATTTTTTATCCTGTGCGGGAGCGGGCAGCAAAGAATATTGAAGCTGGAGGAAGTTCACAATGAAAGCAAGATTACCCCAGGGCTATGGCAAGGTCGACCGCAACGCTTTGATGCAGCAGTATCAGCAGATGCAGCAGGATATGGAGAGCCTCACCGCTGAGCTGGAGGCGCGGGAGCATACCGTCACCGCCGGCGGCGGACAGATCAGCCTGACCATGAACGGCAAGTATGAGGTCCAGCGGGTGGAGATCAAGCCGGAGGCGGTCGACCCCGAGGACGTGGAACTGCTGGAGGACCTGCTGGCTGCCGCCGTCAACGAGGCGGTAAGGGTGGTCAAGGAGACCCAGGAGAGCGAGATGAATACCCTGACCAGCGGGTTCAATCTGCCCGCGGGCCTGAGCCTGTAATTTTTGTGACGAAGGATGTTGCCTGATGGGAGCAAACGCCGCCCCGCTGGAAAAATTGATAGAGGAGTTCTCCAAACTGCCGGGCATCGGCCGCAAGGGAGCGTCGCGGCTGGCCTATCAGGTGCTGGCCATGGACAAGGCCGAGGCGCTGGAGTTTGCGCAGGCGATCACCGACGCGCACACCAAGATCCATCGGTGCAGCGTCTGCCAGAACTTTACCGACGGCCAGGTCTGCCCGATCTGCGCAGGTGAAAAACGGGATAAAAGCACCATCTGCGTGGTGGAAAGCCCGCGCGACGTCTCCGCTTTTGAGCGCACCCGCGAATACAAGGGCGTTTACCATGTGCTGCACGGCCTCATCTCCCCCATGAACGGGGTGGGGGCGGAGCAGCTCACCGTCAAGGAACTGATCGCCCGCCTGGCAGGCGATGAAGTGAAAGAGGTCATCATGGCGACCAATCCCACCGTGGAGGGGGAGGCCACCGCCATGTATCTGGCAAAGCTCATCAAGCCGCTGGGGGTAAAGGTCAGCCGCCTGGCTTACGGCCTGCCGGTGGGCGGCAGCCTGGAATATGCCGACCCCACCACACTGGGGCGCAGCCTGCTTTCCCGCGGGGAGTTGTAAGCTGCGGCGCGCGGTTCCCCTTGACAGCGGCTGGCAAAACGGGTATAGTATTAGTCCAGCACAGACCGAAAGGAGGGGGACGAAACGGCCGAAAATTTCAAGACGATCGCAGACAACCGCAAGGCGCGGCACGACTATTTCGTCCTCGAGGCGATGGAGACCGGCATCGAGCTGGTGGGCACCGAGGTCAAGAGCATCCGCACAGGGTCGGTGAACCTGAAAGACTCCTGGGTGGACGTGGTCAACGGGGAACTCATGGTGCTGGGCATGCACATCAGCCCCTATGAAAAGGGGAATATCTTCAACCGGGACCCGGTGCGGCCGCGCAGGCTGCTGGCCCACAAAAAGGAGATCCGCCGTCTTGCGGCGCAGGTCAAGCAGAACGGTCTCACGCTGGTGCCGCTCAAGCTTTACTTCAAGGGCTCGCGGGTCAAGGTAGAGGTCGGGCTGTGCAAGGGCAAAAAGCTGTATGACAAGCGCGCCACGGCAGCCCAGAAAGACGCCAAACGGGATATCGACCGCGCCATGAAGTCGCACAGCGTCGGCTGAATGCGCCGGTATCGGCAGTATTTTTATCCAAAACGCCCGGCGCAGGCCGGGCAGAATATGGGGATGTAAAGGTTTCGACAGGGAGAGCGAAGCCGGAGCAGCGGGTAGTGGTGCGGACCCACTTAAAAAGCCGCAAAAAAATAGCTAACAACAATAAATTAGCAGTCGCAGCCTAAATTTAGGCTGCTGTCCTTCCCACTTTACCGCGGGGTGGTGTTTGGGCATTAAATGAGCGGTGCACGTGAACGGCCCTAAGCTTTGCGGACCGTCATGAACTCATGAAGCTACCGACCCTGGCAGCCTGCTTACCGGCGGCCAGGCGGGGGAATCTCAATGATAAGCTGCACCCGGAGATACTCTGACAGAACTCTTTTTGGACACGGGTTCGACTCCCGTCATCTCCACCAAAGAGAAAATCCCACAGAATGGCTTGTACAGCCGTTCTGTGGGATTTTTTATGCCTGTAAAAACCTGCAAAAACCACACTTTTGACCACACTTTCAGGCATGAGTAAGGATCCTGTCAAAAACTGCCCCTAAATCCTCGGCGGTTTGCCGGGCTTCGCCGGTGAGAAGATGATTGCAGACACCGAAAACGTCCATGCTTTTTGGGTGGCCGGCGACGGGCCGGATCTTCCTCTCCGGATCGTGGCGGGAAAAGTATCTTATCCTTTTCCGCATTTTGGACAAACAGTATCTTTTGGCCCATATTCTGCTCCACAGTATTGGAAAAACCTGGGCTGAGGGGAAGAAGGCGGCCCCGGTTCCGCAGGCGAGGAAGTCACAACGGATGTGGAAGTGCTTGACTCGATGGGAGCGGTCATTGAACTGAAGCGGAAGACTCTTCCTGTGCAGGCTGGGGCGTTACGGCTTCCGGCGGGGATGGGGGCGACACACTTTCGGCGGCGGCCGGCGCATCGGGTGTTTGAGGAGAAGAAGAGACATCGGCTGCCACGGCCGGGCTCTCGGCGGGGGTGACAGGCGCCATACCCTCGGAAGAGAAAAGCGGAGGTTTATATGGCGTAAAAGCGTGAGCAAAATTTGAGGACCAATAAAAATAAGCAGCCCAGATCGTCGGCAGCACCAGGGGCGTGAGGAAAGAGGGGGCGGACCCGCCCATCACAAGAACAAAAAGGAAAGTGGCGACCCGGCAGCCGTAATCGACCCAAAAGCAGATAAGGAAGGTGCGTTTCTGCTGGGCGATAAAGACCAGCATCCCCACATACATTGCAAGCTCGATAAGGCGCAGCCCGATATCGATCACGGCAAGGCTCGCATATTCGGTGCCCCAGAAAGCGTCATAGTCAACGAACATCTGGTAGGTGCTCCCCAGCGCAGTCAACAGGCCCAATATCAGGGTAACTGTAAAAAGGGACATTAAACCGGGCAGCTTGGTTTTTTCCTTGCGCATTTTACACTTCTCCTTTTACACGCTTTCTAAATAGGGATGATTTACTGCGGCGTGATATACGTATAGATATTTTTTAAGAGCTTTTGCTCTTCTCAGCCAAACCGATAGCTTTTAACATTGACGAGCTGATAAACCCGTGGCGCTTTCTACCTCGCCTCGGAAAACTTGATTATTTCGGTTTTCTGATATCGTATCTCGCAAATTCAGCATATCATAAAACCGAAGCACACACAACTATGAAAGCCTACAAAGAGAGGAGGTGACAGCGATCCGTTTTTCACAGAAACTTTCCTGATACACTGAGTTTTCAGGATATCAAAGAGATGTTCTGATGCCTAAATAGATGTTCGATCGGCAAAAGCAAGACCGGTTTTTGAGGAGCCATTCTTTCAGGCACCCGCTTGCTGCAGCGCCGGGACGGACTCTTTCACAGGATACCCTGATAAATTCTTACGGCAGCATCTTCTAATACGGCTCAGAGGCTTGAGTTTTCTTCGCTTCTGCACTATAATCGAAAATAACCCATATGAACAATGTTGAGCGCGCGTCCATAAGGGCAGAGGATTGCGATAGGGCGAGGAGCAAAATCTTATGAGTGATCGGCAAAAAGAAATGGCAATGGGGAAAGAGCCGCAGTTTACACCTGCCGACTATGAGTACGCGACGCTGATGCATCTGCTGGGCGTCAGTGTCAGCAAACATCTGTTAGACGAGCATTTTACCCTGGTTTGGGCCAACGAGTACTACTACGAGTTTACCGGCTGGACCAAAGAGGAGTATGAATCCACCTTCCACAACCGGCCGGATCTCTACTATAAGGATGATCCCAAGGAATGGCAGGAGCTCACCAATGCGGTGCTGGATGCCCTCAGCAAAGGGCAGAAGAGCTACAAGCTGCTTTCGCGGTTCCGGCGGAAGAACAACGACTTTATCTGGATCCAATTTTCCGCCCAGTTTGCCGATGAGTATATCGACGGCTATCAGGTGGCTTATACCGTGCTCACCAACGTCAACGACGTGATCCGGATGCAAAAGGAGCAGTCTGTCACTTATGAGAGCCTGCCCGGCTTTATTGCCAAGTACCGGGTGGAGCGGGATCTCGGTCTCACCCTGCTGGAGGCCAACAGCCGGTTTATGGAATATTTTGATGAAGGTGCTGGCAGCGGCCATATCCTGCATCAGAGGAATATTGAGGATAACCTGACTGTCCTTATGGAAAATCGAGACCGTTTGCTCTCGGGCGAGCCGGTACAGTTTGTGATGAACGTAAAAAGCCGCCAGGGTAAGACTCTGTGGCTCCAGGTCAACGCTTCCTGCGTGAGCTGGCAGGACGGCTGTCCGATTTACCTTGCCATTTTCATCGATATCACCGATGTCACAGAACTGCGGGAGATCCAGAGAAAGCTGACCGAGCAGGCCGATGCGCTGAAAGACGCCCTCACCGTGGCCGAGCACGCCAACCGGGCGAAATCCGAGTTCCTCTCCCGCATGTCCCACGAGATCCGCACCCCCATGAACGCTATCATCGGAATGACCACCATTGCCGCCGCTTATATAGAGGACCGGCAGCGGGTAGCTGATTGCCTGGAAAAAATCGGCTACTCATCCAAGCACCTGATGACCCTCATCAACGACATCCTCGACATGTCCAAAATCGACGAGGGCAAGATGAAGATCGCCCATGAACTCTTTGATCTGGAGACGGTCATGGAGTCCGTCACCTCCATCATCTATCCTCAAGCGGCCGCAAAAGGGCTGACTTTCACCGTGCCGCTGGTGGACCTGACCGGCACAACATTCATCGGCGACCCCCTGCGGCTGAACCAGATACTGCTGAACCTGCTGTCCAACTCCCTGAAATTTACCCCGGCAGGTGGTTCCATCCGTTTGGAGGTCCGACAGATTCAAAAGAAAAAGGGGCGGATTCGCCTGCGTTTCACCGTCAGCGACACTGGGATCGGGATGAGCCGTGAATTTATGGACCGTCTGTTTGCGCCCTTTGAACAGGAGAGCGCTGAGACCGGCCAGAAATTCGGCGGCACGGGATTGGGCATGGCGATCACCAAAAATCTGGTCACCCTGATGGGCGGGATCATTTCCGTCAGGAGCCAGGAGGGGCAGGGCAGCACTTTCACCGTTGAGCTGGACTTTGATCTGCCCGGGGAAGAGCTGGGGCAGCCGCCCAGGCAGCCTGCCCTGGGATCCTTTCGGATAATGATCGCAGACGAAGACCGGGACAGCTGCATCCATGCCTCTCTTCTGCTAAAAAACCTGGGCATCCGGTCTGACTGGGTGCTCACCGGGGAAGAGTGCGTTGAGAAAGTCCATGCCGCCCATGAGACCGGCGAGGACTTCGACGTGTGCCTGATCGGCTGGAAGATGCCGGACATCGATGGGATCGAAGCGACCCGGCGCATCCGGGAATGGGTGGGGCCGGAGGCGACCATCATCATTATGACCGCCTATGATTGGAGCTCCATTGAAAAAGACGCCCGGGCAGCCGGCGTCAACGCGTTTTTGTCCAAGCCGGTTTTTGCTTCCACGCTTTACAACGCCCTCCTTTCCGCCACCGGAGCCCACAAGGCAGTCCTGACCTCCACGCAGAGCGCGGGGCTGAAACGGCCTGAGCTTGCCGGCCGCCGTGTCCTGCTGGTGGAGGACAATGAGCTCAACCGGGAGATCGCCCTGGAACTGCTCAAAATGACGGATGTGGCTGCGGACTGCGCTAAAAACGGCCGGGAGGCGCTGGAGCTGTTCCTGGCCAATGGGCTGGACTACGATCTCATTTTGATGGATGTGCAGATGCCGGTCATGGACGGATACGAGGCGACCAGAGCCATCCGAAAATCCGGGCATCCCAAGGCGGGGAGCATCCCCATCATCGCTATGACCGCTGATGCCTTCCGGGAAGATGTGGCCCGGGCGTCCGAGTCGGGTATGGATGGACACCTGGCAAAGCCCATTGATCCGGCGCTGCTCTACAAGACCCTGGCTGAAAAGATCATTGGATAGCCGGAGAGTCCAGAAAGGTCGAGGGGATCCCCCTCGGCCTTTCTGGACTGTTTTGTTTATTGATGTTATACTTCGGGTGAGGGATAGCAAAAGGAGGGCAACATATGAGAAGTGTGCGGTACAGCCTTATTTACAAATTTTTTGCAGCCCAAATCCGGTTTGGCTATTACAAAACAGGCGACTGCCTGCCCTCCATTGAGGAATTGACCAAAATCTACCATGCCTCCTCCCGGACCGTACACAGCGCCTATACCCAGCTCCAGCAGGACGGATACATCAGCTTATCTGCCGGCCGCAGGACCACGGTCGTTTACCAGATCACAGAGGAAGAGTGTATTCGGAATTGCCGGACCTACTACTTGGCCCGCCGAGATGCCGTTCAGTCGCTGCGGGAGACGCTTCAGGTCCTGTTCACACCTCTTATGCGGGAGGGGTGCCGCAGGCTTGGCCCGCCGGAAATGCGGCATATCAAAGAGATGGCGGCCAAACTGGGGCACGGGGATTTCTACGTTTCTTTCTTCTGCGGGCGCGCTATGTTTCTGGCGCTCAAAAACAGGCTTGCTCTTTACCTTTTTAACGATGTCGTCTCGTTCTATCAGTTTCCTCACACCCTGCTCCGGCGCTGGGGAGATACGGTGGATAAACAGCGTCTGCAGGCGCTGTCGGAAAGCCTTGTCGCCGCCTGTGACCGCCAGGACCGGGAGGGCCTTTTTCGCATTTATATGGAGGTTCAGGGGTTGATGGACCAGATCCTTTGCCTCTATATCCCGCACGCAGGCAAATTTATTTCGGCGCCGGAACAAATTCCTTTCGAATGGAAGGTCTACCGGGATCATCCCCAGCTCTGCTACTCGGTGGCGGCGCAGATGATAAACCGCATCTTTGTTGAGCGGGAATACCGCCCGGGAGATACTCTGCCGTTTTATGGGGAATTGGCAGAACACTATGGCGCCTCTTTCAGCACCATCCGGCGGACCATGGACCTCCTGGAGAAGCTGGGCGTCGTCGCGACCTCCCGCGGCGCGGGGACCAGGGTGACGGAGATGACCCGGGTCCCCGACCATGTTCAGGATAGGAGTGTACAGGGCATCCTCAAAGCGCTGCAGGAGGTCCTGCAGATCCTGTGCATTTCGTTCAACACCATCGTGGAACGGGTCGCTCTGCAGACGGAGGAACTCGATGTCTGCGCCGCTCGGCTCAACCAGCTGGACGACACAGAAGGTCCCACGGCATTTCTCACCTGCATGCGTTACCTGCTGCACGGGCAGGCTGGATTTCAGGGGATAGGGGACAAGCTGTATGAGGCTCTTCTGCTGGGCCTGCCTCTTCTGGGAGGCCGGACGGACGCCCCTGCGGTCCGGCCTCTGGCCCGCAGCCTGGAGGCGGGCGACGCTCCCGCCTTTTACGCTGCCCTGAAAGAACTCATGCTGCACCTCTCTCAGACTGCGGACAGCCTTATGGCTCTGTGACGAGATGACGAATGCGGGAGCCGCTCCCGGCAGTCTCTCCATCTCCGCACGCCTTGCGAAGCCCTGTTGGAACGCTGAAAAAAGATAACGCTGATGCGCGCCTTTTGGGAGGGCAGCGACAGCCTGTTTGTGGGCAGCGCCGCAGGCTTTGTGAGGCTGAATCTGGCCATGCCCCGCACCATTGTGGAAAAAGGCCTGCTGCGCATGCGGGACGCCGTGCAAAGGCACCAGGCTGCCCGATAAGGGCGTGCAGGGCCGGGGAAGAGATGCCGGACACAAGGTCCTTGCGCGTCTGTCCTCCCCGGTTTTGCGCGCTTTGCGGCCCTGCGCTCAGTGGAGGGGAGCGGGCGGCCCGCGGCAGTGCGGCGCCGGCGCTCTCTTCGCGCCGGATGGGAGTCCTTCCTGAGCTTGTGCGGGGAAAAAGGCGGGTCCTCTTGGCTGCGCGGCGTTCGGGGCTCATCTCTTTAAAAAAAGTGCAAGGCCTCTGGGCCGCGGGCGGTTCGGAGGAAACAAAAGGATTCCTTTTTGGGCCAAGGCGTGGTAACATAGAAAAAAAGAAGCTGCCGAAGACCGGGGGAGACCATGAAAAAATTTGCGGTGCGGGCCGGCTCGGCCCTGCTCTTTTTTGTGACGATCAACTTTTATGCATTGTCGGTCTGGACAGGACGGGCGTTCAGCGGCTGGGGCTTTGTGCTGCTGGTGCTGTTGTTTTTTGCGGCGAATCTGCGCCTGCCGCAAAAGGGGGCGTCCTCGCGCCGCATTGAGGTGTTGGACAGCGGCGGTGAGCTGCTGAAGCAGTTTCTGGCCGTCACGGCGGCGGAGATCGTGTTTTCGATTTTGTTTTTTGTGTTTTGCCGTCCGCTGAACACGGCAAATGTGCTGCTGCACCTGCTGAGCGTGCTGGTATTGGAAAATCTCCTGTTCTGGAACGGGATGCTTCGGGTCTATCTCACCTCGGTACAGCTGGGCATCAAATGGAGAGTGATCGGCGCGCTCTGCGGCTGGATACCGCTGGTCCATCTCTGGGCACTGGGGCGGATCCTGCGCATCACCGGGCGGGAGGTGGCCTTTGAGCGGGCCCGGCTGGAACTGAACGCGGTGCGGGCTGAAAATGAGATCTGCGCGACCCGATACCCCATCCTGCTGGTACACGGCGTCTTTTTCCGGGATTCAAAATTGCTGGATTACTGGGGCCGCATCCCCGCAGAACTCAAGCGCAATGGCGCCGCCGTCTATTACGGCGGGCAGCAGTCCGCCGCCTCAGTGGCGGACAGCGGCGCGGAGCTGACCGAGCGCATCCGCGAGCTTGTGCGTGAGACCGGATGTGAAAAGGTGAATCTGATCGCCCATTCCAAGGGCGGCCTTGACTGCCGCTACGCCATCACCCATGCGGGGGCCGGCGAGCTGGTGGCGTCGCTGACCACTGTCAACACCCCGCACCGGGGCTGTTTGTTCGCGGATGAATTGCTGGGGCGGATCTCCGCCCGGGTGCAGAACGCCATTGCCCGCAGATATAACCGGGCGGCGCGGCTGCTGGGAGACCGGGAGCCGGATTTTCTGCGTGCGGTCCAGGACCTGACGGCCTCCTCCTGTGCGCGCTTCAACGAGCAGACCCCGGACCTGCCGGGCGTGCTTTACCAGAGCGTCGGTTCGGTGATGCGCCGCGCGGCCAGCGGCAAATTCCCGCTCAACATGACCTATCCGCTGGTGCGGCATTTTGATGGGGAAAACGACGGCCTGGTGGCGGTGGAGTCCATGCCCTGGGGGGAAGCGTTCCGGCTGGTGCGCACTAAAAAACGCGGGGTCTCCCACGCCGACATGATCGATCTCAACCGGGAGAATATCCCGGATTTTGATGTGCGGGAATTTTATGTGCAGCTGGTAAGCGGCCTGAAAGCGCGGGGGCTGTGAGCCGCGCGGGCCGCTGCGCCGGTTTGGGCAAGTGAAAAAAAGGGAGGAAAAATCATGGCAAAGATGACATTGGGACGCACCGGGCTGACCGTGGAGCAGAACGGGTTTGGGGCGCTGCCCATCCAGCGCATCTCCAAGGAGGAGGCCGTCCGCCTGCTGCGCAGGGCGCAGGAGGGGGGCATGACCTATTTTGACACCGCCAGGGCCTATACCGACAGCGAAGAAAAGCTGGGCGCGGCCTTTGCAGGCATGCGGGACAAGGTGGTTATCGCGACCAAGACGATGGCTCAGACTGCCCACGCGTTTTGGGACGATCTGCACACCAGCCTGCGGCTGCTGGGCACCGACTATGTGGACGTTT
Organism: Anaerofilum hominis; assembly: GCF_014287275.1. GTDB lineage: Bacteria > Bacillota > Clostridia > Oscillospirales > Ruminococcaceae > Pygmaiobacter > Pygmaiobacter hominis. Next base: position 307,983 of record NZ_JACONZ010000001.1, on the reverse strand, counting down.
ATCAATTTCACACCCCGTCTTTCTGCCCCAGACCGGGGGATGAGAGCGGGCTTTACGACGCTATGCTGGAGGCAAAGCGGCAGGGCAAGGTGCGGTTCATCGGCATCACCAACCATCGTCTGGACGTGGCTCACGAGGCGATCGACTCCGGCCTGTACGACCTGCTCATGTTCCCGTTCAGCTATATCAGCAGCGAAAAAGAGCTGGCCGTCGCCGACGCCTGTCTTGAAAAGGGGATGGCGTTCGTTGCCATGAAAGCACTTTGCGGGGGCCTGATCACCAATTCGGCGGCGGCCTGCGCGTGGGTGGCGCAGCACCAGGGCGTGCTGCCGATCTGGGGCATCCAGCGCGAGCGCGAGCTGGACGAATTTTTGTCCTATCTGCCCACGCCGCCCCGGTTGGACGACAAATTGCGTGCCGTCATCGAGCAGGACCGGCGGGAACTGGAGGGAGATTTCTGCCGCGGCTGCGGCTACTGCATGCCCTGCCCGCAGGGGATCAAGATCAACTCCTGCGCCAGGGCTTCGGTCATGATGCGCCGCGCCCCGGCGATCAACTTTTTGTCGGAGGAGGGGCAGGCGATGATGAAAAAGATCGAGGACTGCGTCGGCTGCGGCCAATGCGCGGCGAAATGCCCCTATGGTCTGGACACCCCCGCGCTGCTGCAGCGCAACTACCAGGATTTCAAAGAGGTCCTGGCGGGCAAGCCGCTGTGAGACGCTGCAACTCTGTTTTTCCTATCTGAAACAAACCCGGGCCGCAGCGCTGCTTTATGCGCGCTTTGCGGCCCGGGTTTGTTTGATTTGCAGCGAAAAAAGTGACGTTTTTTGCCCTGCCCGCATATAGTGAAAAGAAGAAAGCAGGGGGGTGGCGGGATGCGTTACCGGCAGAAAAGAACGGGGCGGAAACGCCGCAGGCTGCCCTGGGCGCTGCGGCTGGCCGCAGTGCTTGCTGCGGCGGTCGGCCTGCTGGCGGCGCTGGACAACGAGGTGCGGCCGGTGGTCATCACGATGGCGCAATACCAGGCGCGGGTCAGCAGCATCCTTGCCATCAATGAAGCGGTGCTCGACGAGCTGGAAAAAGAGGAGATCGGCTATGACGACCTGGTGACCATCGACCGGCTGCAAGACGGCACCGTTTCCTCTATCCAGGCGGACGCGGCCGCCATCAACCGCCTCAAAGCGCGGCTGACCAGCGCGGTGAGCGCCCGGCTGGCCGCCCTGCAGCTGGAGGAAGTGGAGGTGCCGCTGGGCACGCTGCTGGGCTGGCAGATCTTTGCCGGGCGCGGCCCGTCCATTCGCTTTCAGGTCGTGCCGGCGTCGTTTGTGGAGAGCGATATCACCAGCACGCTGGAGGCCGCGGGCATCAATCAGACCCAGCACAAGATCCTGATGCAGTTCAAGGTGGAGATGAGCGCCATCATCCCGGGCTATACCACCAGCGTGACCGTCAACACCCAGGTCAGCATCGCAGACACCCTGATCGTAGGCAATGTGCCGCAGTTTTACGCAGTGGGAGACCCGTTGGTGTAAGGGCTGTCCATCATGAATTTTAGACAAAAATACCGCCCAGAATATAGCCGAAGCGCCGAAGTTGTGCTATACTAAATTAGATAGGGCGGTGAGTGCATGGAAGAACATCAGGCGCGTGCCAGAATAGAGGAACTGCGTGCTGAGATCAGAAGAAACGACGACCTGTATTACAATCAGGACGCCCCGGAGCTGGAGGACTATGAGTACGACCGGCTCACCCAGGAACTCAAACAGCTGGAGCGGGAGTTTCCCCAGCTGGTGACAGCGGACTCCCCCACCCAGAAGATCGATGCGGCGGCCTCCTCCGCCTTTGAAAAGGTGGTCCATGCCGTCAAGATGGAGAGCCTGCAGGACGTGTTCTCCTTTGAGGACGTGGAGGACTTTGTGCGGCGCGTGCGGGAGGAATCGCCTCAGGCTTCCTTTGTGGTGGAGTCCAAAATCGACGGGCTGTCAGTGAGTCTGGAATACCGCGACGGCGTATTCGTGCGCGGCTCCACCCGCGGCGACGGCGTGGTGGGCGAGGACGTGACCGAAAACCTGCGCACCATCCGCGATATCCCCAGCCGGCTGAAAGACGCGCCCGCTTTTCTTGAGGTGCGGGGCGAGGTCTATATGCCGAAGGACGTCTTTGCCGCCGTGGCGGCACAGCAGGAGGACGAGGGCAAGCGGCCTTTTAAAAATCCGCGCAATGCCGCGGCCGGCTCCCTGCGCCAAAAAGACCCCTCGGTGACGACCAAGCGGGGCCTTTCCATCTTTGTGTTCAACGTGCAGCAGTGCCAGGGGCGCAGCTTTCAGGGGCATGCGGAGAGCCTGGAGTATCTGGCGGGCCTGGGCTTCAAGGTCTCGCCGGGGTTCAGGACCGCGTCCTCCGCAGAGGAGATCCGCGCCGAGATCGAGCGCATCGGCAACACGCGTGGCGAGATCAATTACGGCATTGACGGCGCGGTGGTCAAGGTGGACGATTTCGGGCTGCGCAATAATCTGGGCAGCACCAGCAAGTTTCCGCGCTGGGCGGTGGCTTTCAAATATCCGCCGGAGGTAAAAGAGTCGGAGCTGCGCCGGATCGAGATCTCGGTGGGGCGCACCGGCGTGCTGACCCCGACGGCCATCTTTGATCCCATTTTTCTGGCCGGGACCACTGTGGCCCGCGCGTCGCTGCACAACGAGGATTTTATCCGGGAAAAGCAGATCCGCATCGGGGACGTGATCCAGGTGCGCAAAGCGGGGGATATCATCCCGGAAGTTCTGGGCGTGGCGGCCCACCGGTCGGACGCCCCGGTCTTTGAGATGCCCACGGTCTGCCCCTCCTGCGGCGAGCCGGTCTCGCGCCTGCCGGACGAGGCCGCGCTGCGCTGCCTCAACCCGGAATGTCCGGCCCAGACGATGCGCAACCTGATCCATTTTGCTTCCCGGGGCGCCATGGATATCGACGGCTGCGGCCCGGCGGTGCTGGGACAGCTGGTGGACAGGGGATATGTGTCCAACGCGGCTGATCTTTACTATCTGACAAAAGAGCAGCTGCTGACGCTGGATAAATTCAAAGAGAAATCGGCCTCCAACCTGCTGGCAGCCATCGAAGCGTCCAAGGCCAATAACCTGGACAGGCTCATCAACGGGCTGGGCATCCGCAATATCGGCGATACGGCGGCCACCCTGCTGGCCGAGCGCTTTTCCACCATTGACGGCATTATGGCGGCGGGCGAAGAGGAGATCGCTGCGATCGACGGCTACGGCGGCATCATGGCCAAAAGCGTGGCGGAGTTTTTTTCAAAGCCCGGCAGCCGCGATCTGGTGGAAAAACTGCGCGCGGCAGGCGTCAACATGGCGTATACCGGCGAGGAAAAGACCGATTATCTGGCGGGCAGGACCATCGTAGTCACCGGCACCCTGCCGACCCTCTCCCGGGACGAGGCGGAGGAGCTGATCCGGAAAAACGGCGGCAAAGCCACCGGGTCGGTGTCAAAACGCACCAGCTATGTGCTGGCGGGCGAGGCGGCCGGCAGCAAACTGACCAAGGCGAACGACCTGGGCGTGCCGGTCATCGACGAGGCTGCGTTTTTAGAAATGATTCACAGGAACTGAAAAAATAGAAGAAAGAAAAAAGGAGTGTCCAGTATGGAGATCGATGTGCGGCATATCGCCAGGCTTGCGAAGCTCGATATCCCCGAGGAGGAGCTGCCCCGCATGGAGCAGGAGCTTTCCAGTATTGTGAGTATGGTGGAAAAACTTCCCGAGCTGGCCAGCAAAGAGAGCCTGCTCGACCCGGAAAACACGATGGAGCTGCGCCCGGACGTGGTGCAGCCGTCCTTTCCGCGGGACGAGATGCTCAAAAATGCGCCCGACACCGCGGCAGGCTGCCTGATGGTGCCCAAGGTCGTAGAATAAAAAGAGGGAGGAAGAAAAAATGAGAAAGCTGTATGAGTATTCGGCGACCGAACTCTCCTCCCTGCTGCGCGGCAGAGAGGTCAGCGCCGCCGAGATCACCGAGGCCGCGCTGGGCCGCATCGAGGCTGTGGAGGGGCAGGTGGACGCCTTTTTGACCGTCACTGCCGACGAGGCGCGTGCAGCCGCTGAACGCGTGGATGCGAAGATCGCGGCGGGGGAGGAGCTTGCCCCGCTGGCGGGCATCCCGGTGGCGGTGAAAGACAACATCTGCACCAGAGGGGTGCGCACCACCTGCGCCTCCCGCATGCTGGAAAATTTCGTGCCCCCCTATGACGCCACTGTCACGGAAAAGCTGGAAGCGCAGGGCGCGGTATTGACCGGCAAGACAAATATGGACGAGTTTGCCATGGGCGGGAGCTGTGAAAACTCCTATTTCAAAAAGACGAAAAATCCCTGGGACACCAGCCGGGTGCCGGGCGGCTCTTCCGGCGGCAGTGCGGCGGCGGTGGCCTCCTGCGAGGTGCCGCTGGCGCTGGGCTCTGATACCGGCGGTTCGGTCCGCTGCCCGGCCAGCTTTTGCGGCATTGTGGGCCTGAAGCCCACCTATGGCGCAGTCAGCCGCTACGGTCTGGTGGCCTTTGCCTCATCTCTGGATCAGATCGGCCCGTTTGGCCGCACCGTGGACGACGTGGCCCTGCTGTACGGCGCCATCTGCGGCCACGACCCCAGAGACGCCACCTCCAAAAACGCCGCGCTGGGCGAGGTGCGGGGCGAGGTGAAGGGCCTGCGTCTGGGCGTGCCCAAAGAATATTTCGGCGAGGGCATCTCCCCGGAAGTCAAGGCCGCGGTCTATGCCGCCGTGGAGCGCCTGAAAGGGCTTGGGGCAGAGGTGGTCGAGATCTCCCTGCCCTCCACCGACTATGCCTTGGCCGCCTATTATATCATCTCCTCCGCCGAGGCCAGCAGCAATCTGGCCCGGTACGACGGGGTCAAATACGGCTTTTCGGGCAACCGGGAGGGCACCCTGAACGACCTTTACCTTTCCACCCGCAGCCAGGGCTTCGGCGCGGAGGTGAAGCGCCGCATCATGCTTGGTACTTACGTGCTCAGCTCAGGCTACTATGACGCTTACTACAAGCGGGCCAAGCTGCTGCAGGGCGTTATCGGGCAGGAGTTTGCGGACGCATTTGAAAAGTGTGACGCCATCGTCACCCCGGTCAATCCCACCACCGCGTTCAAATTGGGGGAAAAGTGCGACGATCCGGTGCAGATGTACGCCACCGACGTGTGCACCGTCACGGTGAACATTGCCGGCCTGCCGGGCGTCAGCCTGCCCTGCGGCAGCGACGCTGCGGGCCTCCCCATCGGCATGCAGGTCATCGGGCCCCGGTTCAGCGAAACGCGGCTGCTCTCGATCGCGAAATGCTATGAGACGGCCGTGGGCGGCTTTGCAGTAAAGGAGATGTGAGCGAGAGATGAACAACAACTTTGAAACCGTGATCGGCCTTGAGGTACACGCCGAGCTGAATACGAAAACAAAGATCTTCTGCAGCTGCGAAAACCGCTTCGGCGCCGAGGTCAACACCCTTTGCTGCCCGATCTGCATGGGCCTGCCCGGCACCCTGCCGGTGCTGAACCGCCAGGTGGTGGAAAGCGCGGTGCGCATGGGCCATGCCCTGAACTGCCGCATCAACGGCGTCACCAAGCAGGACCGCAAAAACTACTTTTACCCCGACCTGCCCAAAGCTTATCAGATATCCCAGTTCGACGTGCCCCTGTGTGAGGGCGGCTATCTGGACGTGCTGGTGGGGGACGAGGTGCGCCGCATCGGCGTCACCCGCATCCACATCGAGGAGGACGCCGGCAAGCTGATCCACGACGATTCTTTCGACGGCACTCTCTGCGATTACAACCGCTGCGGCGTGCCCCTGATCGAGATCGTCTCCGAGCCGGACCTGCGCAGCGCCGACGAGGCAAAAGCGTATCTTGAGACCATCACCACCATACTGCTGTATCTGGGCATCAGCGACGCCAAGATGCAGGAGGGCAGCGTGCGCTGCGACGTGAACGTTTCGGTGCGGCCCCGGGGCGCCAGCGAGTTCGGCACCCGGTGCGAGATGAAAAACGTCAACAGCTTTGGCGCAGTTTACCGCGCCATCGTCTATGAGGCCGAGCGCCAGATGGAGGTGCTGGCCTCCGGCGGGACCATCCAGCAGGAGACCCGCCGCTGGGATGACGCCAAGGGCAAGAGCATCCTGATGCGCAGCAAGGAAGACGCGCAGGATTACCGCTACTTCCCCGATCCCGATCTGCTCACCTTTGTGGTGAGCGAGGAGAAGATCGCGGCCCTCAAGGCCAGCTTGCCGGAGCTGCCTACCGCCAGGACGCTGCGCTATGTCAAGGATTTCGGGCTGCAGAAAGTGGACGCCCAGCTGCTCAGCGTCAACAAGGCGCGGGCTGATTTCTTTGACGCCTGCGCCGCACTGGGCAGATGCGAAGCGAAGATCGCCGCGAACTGGCTTTTGGGCGATATCGCCAAGATCCTCAACGAACAGCGCATCGAGATCACCGACACCGCCCTTACCCCGGAACATCTGGCAGACATGATCGTGCTGATCAACAAGGGGACGATCTCCAACACGGCGGCCAAGACCGTGCTGGAAGAGATCATGCGGCGGGATGTGGAACCGGCGCAGGTGGTGGAGGAAAAAGGCCTGGCCCAGATCAGCGACGCTTCGGCGCTGTCGGGCATCGTGGATCAGGTGCTGGCCGACAACCCCAAGGCCGTGGCGGATTACAAAAAGGGCAAGGTGAACGTCGCGGGCTTCCTGGTGGGGCAATGCATGAAAGCGAGCCGCGGCCAGGGCAACCCCGCCACTCTGCGGGATATGGTCATCGAGGCCATCCAAAAACTGTAAAAAACGCCGTGCGCGGGCTTTGAAGCCCCAAACCGCGGCGGAACGGCAAAGACAACAGCGGGCCGTCCTCCAAAAGGAGGACGGCCCGCTGTTGTTGCGGTGAAAGACCCCACAGGCGCGCAAGACCACCCGTTTTGGCACTGCGGACAGCGCCGCGGCGAGAAGAAGATCCTGGCAGCTGAAGCCGCGGCGGCTGGAACTTCGTTGAATAAATGAGAGACAGCACATCACAAAAGGGGGGACAGGGAATGACCAGACACAAGACCGCGGTATTGCTGCTCTGCCTGGCGGTGCTGGGGCTTACGGCCCTCAGCAGTCTGTCGGGGCTTCTGGCCGTGCTGGCGGCCCTGTAAGGCGCCAGGAGGAATGGCCCCGGAAAAAGGTCAGAAATGATGGGACGCAGTGATCACACTGCCGGTGTTTTCAGTGACGCGGGCGATGATCTCCACCTCGTCGGGGCCTGCGATTTCATAGGAGCCGATCTCAAAGGAGGCGTAAAAGGAGCCGCCGGACATAAATGTGGCCGGTTCATCCTGAGACGGCTGGTCGGCGAAGTCGCTGAAAAGAGAAACGTCCACCTCTGCGGTCTGCACCACCTTGCCGCCCACCACCAGATCCGCCTGTGCAGCCACGGGGTAAGGAGAGGTGTCCTGATAGCCGCGCTCGATGCTGAGCTCAAATTCGCCGCCCACACGCCACACTTGGTCTGTGTCGGGGCCGAGGGCGGAGTGGCTGATGGTGAATTCCCTGGGGGCGACCTGCACCAGAGCGCGGTAGCCCCGGACAAAGTCCGTCTCCCGCAGCAGCTCTTCGCTTTGCACGCTGCCGTCGGGGCCGGTAAAACTCACCGAGAGGATGAAATCGGAATAGTCCGCCTCCAGCGGGATCTTCAGCTCGCCGCCAAAGCCGTTTCCCCCGTCGGGATTGCCCTGTACGATGACGGCGTCGCCGCCCGAGGGGAACAGGGTGAACGCGGCGGACATGCCGGGCTGGTACGCTTTTGGCAGCACGCTGACGGACAGCGGCACCCAGGCGGCGTTCCACCCCGGGCTGCCATAGTGAAAATCAAAGCTGGCGATCAGGCTGGCCTGCTGCTGCAGGCTGTTTTCGATGCCGGCGACCCGGGCGTCGATGGTGCTGTCGATGGTGCTGTCAAGGCCGGCGACCGCGGCCTCAAGTCCCCCTATTTTATTGGAAAAATAGTTCAGCCGGCCGCTGGTGTGGACGGCAATAAAGACACAGGCGGCGGCAGCCGCGCAGGCGAGAAAGGCCAGCGCAGCGGCGACCCACCGGTGTGCCCGGCCAGTGCGCTGCTGCGCCTCGGCCTGCCCGTCCAGCAGCGCGCGCACGCTCTCCAGGGCCACAGTGCCCTCTGCGGGCTCCGCATCTTCGCCGGACGGCGCTTTCTCGCCGGTGATCAGTTCGTCACAGCTCACGCCCAGTGCGCGGGCCAGTTCCTGCAAATTGTCCACGCCGGGCAGGGAGGACCCTGACTCCCACTTGCCGATAGCCTGCCGGGAGACGCCCAGCTGCTCGGCCAGACGCTCCTGCGACAGCCCTGCGGCCCGCCGCAGGGCGCCGATCCGCTCTCCGATCGTCATGATAAAACCTCCTTTATCTGTAGCTTATCATACCAGAAAGAGTCGCGGCGGCGCCACCAACAGTTTCTGTCATTTCGGCAACCAGAGGTTGCCGCCCTCCCCATTTTGCCATTTCCAGCGCCAGATCGTCCCGGGGGAGGGAAACGGATAGGCAAAGGCCTGTTAAAGTCCCACGAAGGCAGGCAGAGACTGCCCGGGTTGCCTCCAAAGGGATGGGATCCCTGAAAGGGAAAGAGGTCCCCTAAAGGGACGGGTTCCTGCAAAGGGAATGTTTACTTTAAACAAATGATTTTCCGCAAAGGGGGGGGCTCCAAGGGAACGAGGCTCCCTAAAGAAGGAATGGGGTCTTTGCAAGGAATGGCTCTCTTAAAGAGACGAGTTTCCCAAAGGGATGGGCTCCCCCGCAAAAGGACGGATCTCCCGCACAGGGGCCTCTTTCCCATAAGGAAGCCGTTTTCTCCCAAAAAGGCAGGCCTCACAAAAAGAGACGGTTCCCCCCAAAGGAAAAGATCGGAAAATAAAAAAGATCGCAAGAAAGTTTTCTAACAGGGGAGCCGCGCGGAGGAGACGGCCATACGGAGGCAGGAGACCCTGCAGAGGGCGGGTAGCCTTGCAGGGACCTGATGGCCAGACACAGGCCGGCAGGGAACGGTCTGCCTCCTGTTTTGCCCGCGTGTGTGTGCGGCCGCACGCCGGCTTTATTCGGCGCAGCCGCGCGGCCGTGCCGGGGCTGCCGGGGTGCATGGCAGATGCAAACAGAAAACGCGGACATCCCTTGAGATGTCCGCGTTTTTTTGGAGGTGCTGGACGGATTTGAACCGTCGCATGAGGGTTTTGCAGACCCTTGCCTTACCACTTGGCTACAGCACCGTATTGGAGCGGCTTACGAGGCTCGAACTCGCTACCTCCACCTTGGCAAGGTGGCGCTCTACCAGATGAGCTAAAGCCGCATTTATTGTGCCCGGAACAGGAGCTTTTTATAGCAACTGTGACCACTTGACTGATGAGCCTTATTTATTATAAGGGAGGAGCAGGGGGTTTGTCAAGGATAAATTTTACTTTTTATGGGAAATGGAAAAAAGACGGGCAGTAAGTGTGGGCGGAAAGAAAAGAACAAAAAGCAAAAATATTTTTTGTGAGAATGTCATAAAATGTTGACCGCTAAAAGGCCTGTCAGTGCCCGCCTGCACAAAAATCAAAATTTTATCAAATTAGCACTTTACAGCTTTATCAGAATGAAGTACAATAAGCCTGTACTCGAGAGAGCAGGCGGCTCTCAGCCGCACAAGAGAGAAAAGAATTGAGGAGAGGATCCAAGATGAAAAAGACGATATCGGTTCTGCTCGCGGCCGCGCTGGCCCTGAGCTTCACGGCCTGCGGCGGCGATACGAGTTATCAGACAGCTTCGGGCGCGGGCAGCGGGGAGCCGTCTGGGGGTTCTGGCTCCCAGGCTCAAAGCGCTTCTTCCAGTGCGGCGGGATATTCCACCACGCTGGCCGACATCCAGGCCAAGGGGGAACTGGTCATTGGTCTGGACGACACCTTTGCGCCGATGGGCTTCCGGGACGAAAACAATGATCTGGTGGGCTTTGATATCGACCTTGCCACAGCGGTCTGTGAAGAGCTGGGGGTCAAGGCTGTTTTCCAGCCCATCGACTGGAAAGCCAAGGAGATGGAACTTTCCACCGGCAAGATCGATTGCGTCTGGAACGGCATGTCCATCACGCCGGAGCGGCAGCAGACCATGAGCCTGTCGGACCCCTACCTGAACAACAAGATCATCGTCATGACCAACCAGGGCGTGGAGATCGCCGACAAAGAGGATCTGGCCAACTACAAGCTGGGGACGCAGGCGGATTCTTCGGCGCTGGAGGTCATCAAGGCGGACTCTGTGTATGACGCCATCAAAGATCAGCTGACAGAATACGATACCTATGACCAGGTGATCATGGATATGCAGGCCGGCCGTCTGGACGCGATGATCGTCGACGAGGTGCTGGGCCAGTACAAGAACACCCAGATGGACAACGCTTTCGGCGTCGCCTCTTTTGACTTCGGCGACGATCTGTATGCCATCGGCTTCCGCAAGGGGGACACGGAGCTGACCCAGGCGGTCAACGACGCCATTGCGGCCTGTATCGAGAGCGGCAAGGCGGCCGAGGTCTCTGAAAAATGGTTTGGTGCCGACATCATGGTGCAGTGACAGGGGCTGGCGCGCCAGCCCGCAATGTGGTAAAATAAACAGGTCTGTGACCGGCAAGGCGGCGGATGCGGGAAAAGCGTCCGCCGGCTTTGCTGTCTGACCGCAAAAAAGCCGCGCAGGCGGCAGCAAAGGTGGAGGAGAGCGGATGGATCTTTCCTATATCGCGGCGTTGATGCCGGCGTTGATGCAGGGGTTGTGGCAGACCCTGAAAATATTTGCACTGACCCTGGTTTTTTCGTTGCCGCTGGGGCTGGTGTTCACGCTGGGCAGCATTTCCCGGGTATTGCCCCTGCGCTGGCTGGCACGCGGCTATATCTGGATCTTTCGCGGCACGCCGCTGATGCTGCAGCTCTTTTTCGTCTATTACGGCCTGCCGTTTCTGGGGCTGACGTTCGACCGTTTCCCGGCCGCGGTGCTCACCTTTGTGCTCAATTACGCGGCTTATTTTGCCGAGATCTATCGCGGCGGCATCCAGTCCATCGACAGAGGACAGCACGAGGCGGCAAAGACGCTGGGGTTCACGCCCTGGCAGACCATGCGGCTCATCATCATCCCGCAGACGGTCAGCAGGGTGATCCCGCCCGTCTGCAACGAGACGATCACACTGGTGAAAGATACCGCCCTGGTGACGGCCATCGGCGTGGGCGAGCTGCTGAAAGCGGCCCAGGGGGCGGTCAACCGGGATGTGAATATCACCGCGTACGTGGTGGCCGCAGTGATCTATCTGGCCATTACTTTTGTCATGACCATGGTGTATGAGCGGCTGGAGAAATATTTCAGCCGCCATCAAAAAAAGGAGGCCTGAACCGTGCCTATTTTGACAGTGGAGAACGTGACGAAGCGGTTCGGCGGCTTTGAGGCTCTCAAGGGCGTTTCACTCACGGTGGAGCGCGGGGAGGCGGTGGCGATCATCGGCTCTTCCGGCAGCGGCAAATCCACGCTGCTGCGCTGCATCAATGATCTGGAACGCGTTTCCAGCGGCCGCATCGTCATCGATGGGGACACGCTGGTGGAAACGGTGGACGGCGCTGTGAAGTATCCGCCTGAAAAGGAGCTGCGCCGCATCTGCATGAAAACGGGCATGGTCTTTCAGCAGTTCAACCTGTTTCCGCACCTGACCTGTCTTGAAAACATCACCATCGCGCCCCTGCAGATCTTAAAACAGAACCGGGCCGACGCGATCGCCAATGCCGACCGCCTGCTGAGGCTGGTAGGGCTGGAAAACAAGGCCGACAGCTATCCGGCCATGCTGTCGGGCGGGCAGCAGCAGAGGGTGGCGATCGCCCGGGCGCTGGCCATCGACCCCCAGATCATGCTTTTTGACGAGCCCACCAGCGCCCTGGACCCGGAACTGACCGCAGAGGTCACGTCGGTCATCGCCAAGCTGGCGCAGCAGGATATCACGATGCTCATCGTCACCCATGAAATGGAGTTTGCGCGCACGGTGGCGGACCGCATCCTGTTTTTTGAAGATGGGGAGATCATCGCCGGGGGCTCCGCCGCGGAGTTTTTTGAAAGTCAGCAGAACGACCGCATCAAACGTTTCCTCAGCGGTTTTCAAAAGTGAGACGGCCCGCCGCGCGGCGGCAGGACAATAAAAATTCCCCGGCAAGGCCGGCGGCTTTTTACAGACGGGTAAGCCCCTGGAATACCGGCACGCGCGCCGCGCCCCCACGTTGATGCGCCCTGCCGGCTGCAGGGGAGCGTCCGCTTGCCGCCCGTAAACGGGCTTATTAAAAAAATTTATTGTCAGAGGCCCGCCTGCTCCATCTTGTTCCAGCGGACGTCGTATGGACTTTTCTGTTCTTTTTGCATTTTTCGCTGTATCTGCGCAGTATCCTCGACACCAGAATGCCTGATTCCCTATGAGATAAACCGTTTTAGGTCATTCTTTGGAGAAACGCCCTTTGTTTTTTTGTGCAGTTGACAGACCTCATTTCTATTTTAGCAAAGGGCGTTACTTTCTCTGCATCATCGCCATGAGACTTTTTTGAACCGTTCGTCCGGCGAGTGGTTTTTCTTTATGCAAAAACACGAGGAAAGCGGATTTGCGCCACCCTTCTGCGCTGCCCGCACGGTGGGGGGGAGAGGCGCCGTTGCCGCGCACGACCAGCCGGAGCCGGATCAACCTCTGTCTGCACTGCCCGCACGGTGGGGAAGCGGCGCAGCAAAAGACGGCAGGCGCGTTCCAAACGCCTGCCGTTTTTGTCCCGCAGCGGCAAAATGCCGCAGCGCTTTGCGACCGCCTCAGATGTGGCGGAACACAATGCCCTCCGGGTCCATCCGGTCGATGACGGCAAGGCTGTGCAGGTTGTAGCCCGCCTCTCTCAGCTTGTCGCCGCCGCCCTGGAACCCCTTTTCAATGGCGATGCCGATGCCTGCCACGGCCGCACCTGCCTGCCGGGCGATGTCCAGCAGGCCCAGCTGCGCTTTCCCGGTGGCGAGAAAGTCGTCCAGGATCAGGATGCGGTCCTGCGGGGTCAAAAATTTCTTCTCCAGCATGGCGGTGTAATCATTGCCGTGGGTGTAGCTGCGGATGACCGATGTGTACACGTCCCCGTCGATGTTTTTGCTCTTGGCCTTTTTGGCAAAAACGATGGGCACATGAAAATACTGGGCGGCAATGGCGGCAATGGCGATACCGCTGGCCTCAATGGTGACGATCTTGGTGATGGCTTCGCCGCGGAACAGGCGGAAAAACTCCCGTCCCATCTCATTCATCAGGGCGATATCGATCTGGTGGTTGAGAAAGCTGTCCACTTTCAGGATATTGCCCTCTTTGACTTTGCCGTCCTTTAAAATGCGCTGCTCCAACAGTTCCATAAAAGCACTCCCGTAGTAAAAGTGCGCCCCTCCGGGCGGCGGACGCCGCCGGGGGACGCACAGTTTTTTTGTAGGTCTTATTCCTTTTCCGGGCTGACGCCGAAGGTGATGCCCGCCGCGCTCTCAATGGTCTTTTCCAGCGCCAGACGGCCGTATTCGTCCACCTCGTTTTTGTCCTTGGGGCCGTGTGTCAGGCAGCCCGCGCCGCCGATGCAGCCGTTGATGCAGGCCATGCCCTCAATAAAGTTGCCGGGCAGCAGGTTGCGGCTGGCTTTGAGCAGCGCCAGCTTGCACTCCTCAATGCCGTTGCAGACCACCGGCTTTGCCTCAAAGTCCTTGATGTCCTGCTCGCGGAATGCCTGGGCCACAGCGTCGGACAGACCGCCGCTGCGCGCAAAGATGCGCCCGTAGTAAGAGGCGTTGTCCAGCACGTCCTCTTCCAGCGCGGTCAGGTCGATCTCGCAGGCCTCAAACAGGGCGTGCAGCTCTTCAAAGGTGAGCACGCCGTCCACATAGGGGCTGACTTCCGGCAGCTGGAACTCCATCTTTTTGGCGGTGCAGGGGCCGATAAAGACAACTTTGGCTTCGGGATCGGTCGCCTTGACAAATTTGCCCACCGCGCCCATGGGGGAGAGGTTCGAGGAGATCTTGTCGGTCATGGCGGGGAAATTCTTTTTGATGTAATCGACAAACGCCGGGCAGCAGGAGCTGGTCAGGAAGCCGCGCTCCGCCAGCTCGCGGCTTTCGGACAGCGAGACCATGTCCGCGCCGAGGGCCGCCTCGATCACATTGTAAAAGCCCAGCGTTTTCAGCCCCGAGATGACCTGCCCCAGCTTGGCGTAATTGAACTGGCTGGACACCGAGGGGGCGACCACCGCATACACCTTATAATTGCGGTTGTTTTTGCTGGCGCGCAGCAGCTTGATGACGTCCACGATAAAGCTGCGGTCCACGATGGCCCCAAACGGGCACATGTACACGCAGGAGCCGCAGGAGATGCACTTGCCGTTGTCGATCTCGGCTTTTTTCTCCTCGTTCATGTGGATGGCGTTCACCTTGCAGGCGTTTTCGCAGGGGCGGGTGTGCTTGCTGATGGCGTTGTACGGGCACACCGACGCGCACTTGCCGCAGCCCACACATTTGGAGTGATCGATCTGGGCGTGCTGGCCCTCGACGGTGATCGCCCCGCGCGGGCAGACCTCTTCGCAGCGGTGGGCGATACAGCCGCGGCAGTCGGGGCCCACCGTGTAGCCGCTCACGGGGCACTCGTCGCAGGCGATGTCCAGCACCTGGATCACGTTCGGGTTTTCCGGGTCGCCGCCCAGAGCGCTGTGCACGCGCTCGCCCAGCACCGCGCGCTCTTTGTAGATGCAGCAGCGCATGGTCGCTTTGGCGCCGTCCGGGATGATGGCCTTGGGGATCTCCCGGTAGGCGTCCTGCAGGGTGTCGGCATAGGCGTGCTTGGCGACCTCTTTGAGGACCTTGTACTTCAGCCACTGGACGCGGGTGTCAAAAATTCTTCCATTCACGTTGCAGATTCCTTCCTCTCCTGAACGCCGCGGCGCGCTTTGGGTCCGGCAGGGCGCAGCGCGGCTCCTGTTTATCAGAAATAGCTGACCTTGATGTGCTTGCCCATTTTTTCAAGACACTCGGCCAGTTCCTGGATCAGGCGGATCTTGATGCCGAAATTGATGGGCAGGTTGGGGTTCTGGTGCGCGGGGTTGATGGCCTTGCCGACAAAGAAGTTGATGTCGGTGGCTTTTTCAAACAGCATCTGGGCGATCTGGGCGGCGCCGTCCTTGCGGTTGGCCCAGGGCGCCGAGATGTCATTGCTGGAAAGATAGGCTTTTGCGTACTCCACCACGCGGCTGATGGTGATGACGCCCTCGGTCACCAGATCGATGCCCTCCACATAGGCGATGGGGGGGATCTCGGGGTCGCAGTAGTCGATGCTGGTGTTGACCGGCTTGCCCAGGAACTGGGCCGCCAGGGTGCTGGTGGTGCCGCCGCAGACGATCTTTGCGCCCTCTTTGGAGAAGAAGAGGTTCATCATCATGTTTACGTCCTTGGGGTCCGAAGGCGGCCCGATCATCAGATTGACCGGGTTACGCTTTTTGATCTTGACGCAGGCAATGGTGGTGTCGTCCCCCGGCTCGCCCTCATACAGGCTGTTGCACTCGTCCACGATCATGGTGGAGATGGTCTTGGCGGACATCGACCAGTCGAAAATGGCCTCCGAAAAGTCGACGATATTCTCGCGCTGCCAGCCAAAGTTGAGTGTTTTGCCCACACCGGCGTAGATGGCGCCGTCGCTCATGGCGATAAAGGTATCGTCCAGCTGCAGCGAGACGGTGCTTTCCAGTACCGTCTTGTCGCCGATCATCCGGCTGACGATGGGGTAGTCCACGCTTTTGCCGTCCCGCAGAAAGATGACGTTGGGGTTGTCGAACTGGATGATGCGTGCGGTGTCGTTGTGCTCGATGTGGATGATGGTGAAAGTGCTGTAAGCGACCTTGCGCACCTGGCAGACGGGCAGGGTCTTGACGATGGTGTCCACACAGTCCTCGATGGACATGCCCGCATCGATCATCGTACACAGGATCTTGGAGGTCAGGGTGGAGAGGATGTTTGCCTTGACGCCGCTGCCCAGGCCGTCCGCCAGGACAAGGGTCAGGCAGTCGTCCGCCGTGCCGATGATCTCCACCTTGTCACCGCACAGCTGCTCGCCGTTTTTGTTGATGCTGACGTAGCCGGTGTCGGTCCACAGGTTGTTCATATGCAGCCTCCCTATTTCTGGATCGTCGATTTGAGCTTTGTCAGCGCGATCTTGGTCTCGGCTGTCGTCTCACCCAGAAGGGATGCGATCTCCTGCACGACCCGCATCTGCTTTTCGATGACCTGGTCGGTGATCTCGGCCGTTTCGCGGCGCAGATCGTCCTCCTGCGAGGCCTTGGTCTCCGCGTCGGTGATGTCCCGCATGATGCTGAAGATCATGTGGTATTCCTTGTCGTAGATGATGGTCTCGGCCACATATTTTTTGTACTCGGCAAGATAGTACTTTTTGTCCAGCACGTTCCTGCCGGTGACCATGGTGTTGAGGTAGTCGGTGGGGTTGAGGATGCGCACCAGCGGCGTGCCCTTGAGGTCGGCGCCGGCGGGGATGTTGAACAGACTCAGCGCCGCCTGGTTGATCTGCTGGATGTTCAGATCTTCATCCAGCACGAAGATGGCGTTGGGCGTGTTGCTGATGATCTTGTCGGAAAAGCTCTCCGCTTTCTCTTTCAAAAACGGCAGACACATCGACAGGTCGGCCTTGCCCTGATAGACGGCGATGGCCTTTTCGCGGCAGGTGTTGTAGCCGCAGCTGCCGCAGTTGAGCTCTTTTTCCGGGCTGGTCTTGCCCATTTTGGACAGGATCTCCTTGATGGCCGCTTCGCCCGGGATCTGGGCGCGCACGCCTATGTAGTCCATCTTTTTCTCCAGCGGGGCTTTCAGTTCGGCGTCAAATTCTTCTTTGCCGGCAAACGAGCGCACCTTGACCGCGCCCGCAATGCTGCGCTGGTGACGCGTCGTGGTGGCGGGTCCGTTGATGCAGCCTCCCTCGCAGGCGTTCATCTCCACAAAGCAGCCGCTGAGGCCGCCGGCCTCGATCTCCTTGAGCGCCGCCTTGCAGTTTTCCACGCCGTCGATGGCGATATAGCTGTAGCCGGTGTCGGCCGTATCCATGCTGGCGATGATGCCGCCGGGGATGGGGAAAAAGCGCGGGCGCTTGCCGCTCTCGTCGGCGGGGTCGGGCTCGATGACGAGATGCTCTTCGGTCATCCAGCTCTCCAGGTCCTCAAAGGTGAGCACCACGTCGCAGATGCCGTAAATGCTGGCCTCCTCTTTTTTGGAGATGCAGGGGCCGATAAAGACTGTCGCCGCGCCGGGGTTCTGCTCTTTGATCAGCTGGCAGTGGGCCAGCATGGGCGAGAGCACGTCGGCCAGATAGGGCAGCGCGCCGGGATAATATTTCTGGATCAGGGTGTTGATGGTGTGGCAGCAGGAGGAGATGATCAGCGGGTGCTGCCCGTCTGCGATCATTTCCTGATAGCGGTTTTTGACGATGCCGGCGCCGATGGCGGTCTCCTCGGCCGAGGCAAAGCCCAGCTTTTGCAGCACCCGCTTGACCTGGCTGAAGTTGGTGGCCCCGAATTCAGAGATGAACGAGGGGGCGACGCTGGCGATGACCGGCCGGCCGGAGGCGATCAGTTCTTTCACCTGCGGCAGGTCGTCCCGGATGACCTTGGCGTTCTGCGGGCAGTTGACAAAGCATTCGCCGCACAGGATACATTCGTTCGACACGATGTTCGCCTGGTCGTCTGCAAATTTGATGCTTTTGACCGGGCAGTGGCGAATGCACTTATAGCAGTTTTTGCAGTTGGACTTTTTCAGCCCCAGAAAGTCGCTCATTTACAGATTCCCCTTCAGGACATATTTGTCAAAGATATCGTTGAAATTGTCGGGCGAGACGCCGGTGATGATCTCGTCATCCACCTTGATGGTCACGCCGTCGGTGCAGCGGCCCAGACAGAACGCGGCCGAGACGTTGACCTTGTCGGAGAGGCTGTTTTTTTCCAGAGCCTCTTTCATCAGATTGATGATGTTGTAAGAGCCCTTGAGATGGCAGGAGCTCCCCACGCAGATATAAATATTCATAACTAACCCCTTCTTTCGTGATTTTTGGGTACTTTAGACAAAAAAGAGCAAAAAAAATAGGTATGTTAACTATTTAACATACCTATTATATAATAGAACTGCCATCAGGGTCAAGTCGCAAAACGTTCCGCAGGCATGAAATTTAGGGGATTTTTGGCGCGGGCCTCAGCGCACGCTGAACAGCAGCTCGCCGTAGGTGGGATAAGGCCAGAATTCTTTGGCCACCAGCCCCTCCAGTTCATCCGCGACAGCCCGCAGCCCCTGCATGGAAGGAAAGACGGTCTCCTTGTAATGATCGGCCTGCGCCCTGCTGTCCCCGCACTCCTTTGCGGCCAGCAGCCGGGCCTCCAGCCCCGCCGCGCCGTCGTACAGGCAGCCGGCAAGGGTGGACAGCCTGCCGGCGAGCTCTTCCTCCACGCCGCAGCTCAGGGCCGGGCAGAGCTGCTTTTTTTTGAGAGCCGTGTCGGCCAGGGCCTGCGTGTAGCGCAGCACGGCGGGCAGGATGTCCTTGCGTGCCATCTCCAGCATGGTCAGCGCCTCGATGTGCAGGGTCTTGCAATAGCCCTCCAGCAGGACCTCATAGCGCGAGCGCAGTTCAGCCTCGGTAAAAATTCTGTTTTTTGCGAACAGAGCGATGTTTTTTTCGCTGACAAGATGAGGCAGGGCGTCGGCGGTGGTCTTCAGGTTCAGCAGGCCGCGCTCCCGCGCCTCCTCCACCCATTCGCGGGCGTAGTTGTTGCCGTTGAAGATGATGCGTCGGTGCGCGGCGATGGTGCGGCGCACCAGATCGTTGAGGGCGGCCTCAAAGTCGTCCGCCTCCTCCAGCTGGTCGGCAAAGCCGGACAGCTCTTCGGCGACGATGGTGTTGAGCACCGTGTTGCAGTCGGCGATGGACTGCGCCGAGCCCACCATGCGGAACTCGAATTTATTGCCCGTAAAGGCAAACGGGGAAGTGCGGTTGCGGTCGGTGTTGTCGCGGGTAAAATGGGGCAGGGTGTGCACCCCGATGCGCATTTCCACCTTGTCGTGGGGGCCGCAGTCGGCGCCGGTCTCAATGGCGCGCAGCACCTCGTCCAGGTCGTCCCCCACAAACATCGAGACGATGGCGGGCGGCGCCTCGTTGGCGCCCAGACGGTGGTCGTTGCCCGCCGAGGCCACCGAGATGCGCAGCAGGTCCTGATATTCGTCTACGCCCTTGATCACCGCCGCGAGGAAAAGCAGGAACTGGGCGTTTTCGCGGGGGCTGTCGCCGGGCTCGAGCAGGTTGACGCCCCGGTCGGTGGAGATGGACCAGTTGTTGTGCTTGCCGCTGCCGTTCACGCCCGCAAAGGGCTTTTCATGCAGCAGGCACACAAGACCGTGGCGCGCCGCCACTTTCTGCATCAGTTCCATGGTGAGCTGGTTGTGGTCGGTGGCGATATTCGTGGTGGTGAAGATGGGGGCCAGCTCGTGCTGGGCCGGGGCCACCTCGTTGTGCTCGGTCTTGGCGAAGATGCCCAGACGCCACAGCTCCTGATCCAGGTCGTGCATGAACTGCGCGACCCGCGGCTTGAGGTTGCCGAAATAGTGGTCATCCAGCTCCTGTCCCTTGGGCGGCTTTGCGCCGAACAGGGTGCGCCCGCAATAGATCAGGTCGCGGCGCTGCTCGTACAGCTCGCGGTCCACAAGGAAATATTCCTGCTCGGGGCCGACGGTGGTGTTCACCTTTGCCGTCTGGGTGTCGCCGAACAGCCGCAGGATGCGCAGGGCCTGGCGGTTCAGCAGCTCCATGCTGCGCAGCAGGGGCGTCTTTTTGTCCAGCGCCTCCCCGCCGTAAGAGCAGAAAGCGGTGGGGATGCACAGCGTCCCGTCTTTGATAAAGGCAAAAGAGGTGGCGTCCCAGGCAGTGTAGCCGCGGGCCTCAAAGGTGGCGCGCAGCCCGCCGGAGGGGAAGCTGGAGGCGTCCGGCTCGCCGCGGATCAGCTCCTTGCCGGAAAAGCGCATGATGGCGGTGCCGTCTTTTTGCGGGCAGAGAAAGCTGTCGTGTTTTTCCGCCGTGACGCCGGTCATGGGCTGGAACCAGTGGGTGAAATGGGTGGCGCCTTTCTCGATGGCCCAGTCTTTCATGGCGTTGGCCACCACGTCGGCAATGCCGCGGTCCAGGCTGCGCCCCTGCTCGATGGTGCGCTTGAGGGCCGCATAGGTCTCGGCGGGCAGGCGCTCTTTCATCACGTGCTCGTTAAAGACCATGCTTCCAAAGATCTCCGTTACGCTGTTCACTTCTCTCATCCTCCCTCGATCGACATAAAAGAAAGGCGCCGTGGACAAAATGTCCACAGCGCCTTTGCTGTCTATAGGCCGCATTATATGCCTGCACGCCGCGGTTTGTCAAGCGGTATCTCCAAAAACAGGTAAAAATTTTGCGTTTTTCGTTGACAGGGGCCGGTGCGCTATTGTATAATCGGGCGGTGGACAAAGGGGTCCGTCAGGGTCGCCGCGCGGGTGCGGGGGACTCTTTGGCGGGACCCCTTGATTTTTTTGGCTTTCACTTTTGGGTTCTGGCCGGCCCCGGCGGGCGAACCCCTCCGGCAGCGGCGCGGAGGGTAAGGGAGAAGTGCTGCGCGGGTGAGCGGGTTGAAAAACGTGCGGCGGCCGGACCGAAGCGGGTTCGAAAGGGCGCTTGCCAAGCCGTGGACCTGCCGCCGTTTGCAGGAGCGGCGAGGATTAAAATTCGTCGGATACTATCATCGACAACTGCACGCATTGCCACCATTTGCAGGAGCAGCGAGGATCGAAACAGCATCCGTTGGTCCCGGTTCTGCAGAGCGGCCGGACGCCGCCCGCAGGGACCGCGCGGTTCGAAACAGGAGCAGAAAAACGGCAGGGCCGTTTGAGAAAAAATCATGGAGGTGCGGTATGTACGACAGCGCTGAGGATATCCTGAATTATGTGAGAGAGAACGACGTCAAATTTATCCGCCTGGCTTTCTGCGACATTTTCGGTGTGCAGAAGAATATCGCCATCCAGCCCTCAGAGCTGCCGCGCGCCTTTGAGAAAGGGATCTCCTTTGACGCCTCGGCGGTCAGCGGGTTTATGAACGTGGAGGAGTCCGACCTGTTGCTGGTGCCCGACCCCGGCACCCTCACGGTGCTGCCCTGGAGGCCGGACCACGGGCGGGTGGTGCGGCTGTTCTGCGATATCCGCCGCCCCGGCGGCGCGCCCTTTGAGGGGGATTGCCGCAGGCTGCTGCGGCAGACCGCCGCGCGCGCGGCCCAAAGGGGATATGTGTGCAAATTCGGGCCCGAGTGCGAGTTTTACCTCTTTCACTTGGATGAAGAGGGCGAGCCCACCGACCGCCCGCTGGACAGGGCCGGATATTTTGACATCGCGCCCCTGGACAAGGGCGAAAATGTGCGCAGGGACGTCTGTCTGGCGCTGGAGGAGATGGGCTTCACACCGGAGGCCAGCCACCATGAACAGGGGCCGGGCCAGAACGAGATCGACTTCCGCTACAGCACGGCGGTGCGGGCAGCCGACAATGTCGTCACGTTCAAATCGGCGGTCAAGGCCATCGCCGCGCAGCACGGGCTGCACGCCAGCTTTATGCCAAAGCCGCTGGCCGGCGCCCCCGGCAGCGGCATGCATATCAACATGAGCCTGTATAACCGGGACGACCGCAACCTTTTTCTGGGGGACGCAGACGGCTTTTTGCCCGAGGCGAGACAGTTCATCGCGGGCATCCTGGCGCGCACGGCGGAGCTCTCCGCTTTCCTCAACCCCACCACAAACTCTTATGCCCGGTTCGGCCTGTTCGAAGCGCCGCGTTACCTGACCTGGTCCCGCCAGAACCGCAGCCAGCTGGTGCGCATCCCGGCCGCAGAGGGGGACTTCAGCCGCATGGAGCTGCGCAGCCCCGACCCGGCCTGCAACCCCTATCTTGCCTTTGCGCTGCTGATCGAGGCCGGCCTGGAGGGGATCGGGGAACAGCTGGAACTGCCTGCGCCCACCGACTGCGATCTGTATGAAGCGGGCGCGGCCGGGGACCTGCCCGCCCTGCCCGCAAGCCTGGACGAGGCGCTTTGGCTGGCCGAGCGCAGCCCCCTGGTGGCCCGGGTGGTGCCCCAGGCCACGCGGGACAAATACTTTGCGCTCAAGCGGGCGGAGACGGAAAAGATCGGGCGGGGCCCGGACCGCGCCGCCAGGGAGCACGCCCTCTACTTCGACCGGCTCTGAGCGGCGCGGCGCAGAGAGGGGGGCGGGTTTTGGAACGGATATTGATCGTCTCGGACGGCGAACAGTCGCGCCGGCAGCTGGCAGGGCTGTTCACCCAGGCGCCTTTGCCCACAGTGGCGATGGCGGCGGGCGGCGGCGACGCGCGGCGGATGCTGCTGGGCGCGGAATACGATCTGGTGCTGGTGAACGCCCCCCTGCGGGATGAGTTCGGCCACGAGCTTGCCGTGCAGGCGGCGCGGGGCGGGGCAGGGGTGCTGATGCTGGTGCGCGCGGGCCTGGAGGAGGAAGCGGCGGAGCGGGTGGAGGACTACGGCGTCCTTGTGCTGCCCCGCCCGCTGAACCGCACGGCTTTCCATCAAAGCGTCAGGCTGCTGCAGGCGGCGCGGCGCAGGGTGGAGCATCTGCTGGAGGAGAACCGGCGCCTGCGGGAGAAGATGGAGGAGCTGCGGATCGTGGAGCGGGCAAAATACGTGCTGATCGAGCATCTGGGCCTCACGGAAGAGCAGGCCCACCGCTGCATCGAGAAGCAGGCGATGGACCGGCGCGCCACCCGCCGCAGCGTGGCGGAGGGGATACTGAACACCTATGAGGCATGAGCCGCGCGGGCGGGTCCGCTGTTCAGGGCAGCGCGGCGCCGGAGGCTCAGGGCGAAAGGAAAGGACGGCAGACGGTATGACAAAGTATATTTTTGTGACGGGCGGCGTGGTGTCCGGGCTGGGCAAGGGGATCACCGCGGCCAGCCTTGGCAGGCTGCTCAAGGCGCGCGGGCTGCGCATTGCGGCCCAGAAGCTGGACCCCTATATCAACGTGGACCCGGGCACCATGAGCCCTTATCAGCACGGGGAGGTATTCGTCACTGAGGACGGCGCGGAGACCGATCTGGACCTCGGCCATTACGAGCGCTTCATCGACGAAAATCTGAATCAGTATTCCAACCTCACCACCGGCAAGGTCTATTGGAACGTGCTCAACAAAGAGCGCAGCGGCGCGTATCTCGGCGAGACGGTGCAGGTCATCCCGCACATCACCGGCGAGATCAAAAGCTTTGTTTATTCGGTGGGGCAAAAGACGGGTGCGGATGTGGTCATCACCGAGATCGGTGGCACCACCGGCGACATCGAGAGCCAGCCGTTCCTGGAGGCCATCCGTCAGGTCGCCCACGAGGTGGGCCGCCAGAATTGCCTGTTCATCCACGTCACGCTGGTGCCCTATCTGAAAGGCAGCGACGAGCACAAGTCAAAGCCCACCCAGCATTCGGTAAAAGAGCTGCAGTCCTTTGGCATCATGCCGGATATCATCGTCATGCGCAGCGACGAGCCGGTAGAGGAGTCCATCCGCCGCAAGATCGCGCTGTTCTGCAACGTCAAGCCGGACTGCGTCATCGAAAACCTGACCCTGCCGGTGCTGTATGAGGCTCCCCTCATGCTGGAAAAGAACGGCCTCGCCCAGGTGGTCTGCCGCGAGCTGGATATCCGCTGCGGCCCCTGCGACCTCACCGACTGGAACGCCATGCTGCAGCGCGTCTCCGCGGCCGCAAGGCCGGTGCGGATCGCGCTGGTGGGCAAGTACACCAGACTGCACGACGCTTATCTTTCGGTGAACGAGGCGCTGGCCCATGCCGGTTATGAGAACGGGGCGGCGGTGGAGATCGAGTGGGTGGACAGCGAGCAGCTGACGCCCGAGACGGTCGGCGCGCGGCTGTCCTGCTGCGACGGTATCCTGGTGCCCGGAGGCTTTGGGGACCGGGGCATCGAGGGGATGATCTTGGCCGCTGGCTACGCCCGTGTCAACGGCGTCCCCTACTTCGGCATCTGCCTTGGCATGCAGATCGCAGTGATCGAATACGCCCGCAGCGTGCTGGGGCTTGCAGACGCCAATTCCAGCGAGTTTGCGCCCGATTCGGCGCACAAGGTGATCGATTTGATGCCCGATCAGCACGGAAACCTGCCCAAAGGGGGGACGATGCGCCTGGGGGCTTACCCCTGCAACATCGCGCCCGGCACCCTGATGGAGCGGGCCTATCGCTCCGCCCAGATCGGCGAGCGCCATCGTCACCGGTACGAGTTCAACAACGAGTTCCGCGGGCAGCTTGCAGAGGCCGGGCTGGTGATCTCGGGTACCTCGCCGGACGGGAGACTGGTGGAAGCGGTGGAGATCCCCGGCAGCCGCTTTTTTGTCGGGGTGCAGTATCACCCCGAGTTTAAGAGCAGGCCCAACCGCGCGCACCCGCTGTTCCGCGAATTTATTGCGGCGAGCCTGGAAACCGCAGACCGGCGAAAAGACGGGTGAAGCGGACGTCCCGCCGCCTGTTCCGCCTGCGGGCTGCCGGGCTGAGGCCTGTTCTCGTGACGCAGCGAAGAGAGCGATAGCTTCCCGCCGGGCCGCGCCGCGGAGCCCATCAAAAAAGCGCCTTATCCTGTCCCGGAGGCACCGGGGGACAGGATAAAACGCTTTTCTTTTCATCAACAAGAGCGACCGCGCAGACAGCGCGGGGAAGGGCAAACGGGAAAACTCAAAACAGTTCACAGACCGATGCGGCTCTGGCTTTTCCATTTCATTGACGGGGAAGCCTTTGCCTGCCTTGCCGTCGGCAGCAGCCACCAGGGAACGCGGCCTTTTGCATTTCACCCCACCGGCTTTTCAGACAGGGGCCGTCTTTTTTGCGCAAAGAACAAAGCCCCTCGACTCCCTGCGGCCCGGAGGAACCTTTTTTTGATACCACGGCCCGGCCGCCCCTGCGTCTGCGGCTTAAAAATGCCTAGGGCCGGCAGTTTGCCCGATCAGGCGCCTGATTGCCGTTATTGCACACCTGGATATGGATGCCATGCCGGATGGGCGCGAGCAGAAAACCGGCGGCAACGCCTGCAAAAAAGAAAAGAGCCGCGATCAAAGGCAGGGGGGCTGTACGTTTTTCCATTCCGATCACCTCGTTCCCAGTATACCATCCCGGCAGATGGAAAAGAAGACTTTCTTTTTGTATAACTATGAGAGCATTTATTTTGGCGGCCCCACCCGCACCGCCTGCGCGGCAGCTGGGCAACGGCCGGGAAAAACAGCCTCCGCTGCGGCCGCTCTTGGAAGACGCCGGACCCGCGGCGCGCTCAGGGCAGGCCGCGGTGCCGTTTTGCGTTGTCGAGCTGTTTTTCTCTTGCGGTTTTGCATACCGACTCGGCCGTCGAGAGCAACGCCCGCATCGTCGGCAATATTGATAATACCGACAGCCTTATGGTAAATTTCAATATCCCGCTTTCCTGGATACAAAGTTATTTTACTGTATGTTTTCTGCGTTTTTTCATTGCTGCAAGTGCTGCTAATCCACCGCCCGAAACAAAGAGTAGTGCCGCCCACAACATCGCATTGCTGTTATCGCCTGTTTGCGGACTATCTGTATCCGGCTTTTCTGAAGTATCTGCTGTGAGCATTGGAATATCAGCAGTTTCCCTATAGCTGCAGTTTTGGCATTTGCGTTCTTTTTCGCCTTTTGCTGTTTCAGTAGGTTCTTTTGTGACTTTCCAATCACCGAAAGAGTGACCTGTTGCCGGAATCACTGTGCTGTCCTTTATGGCATCACATTTCGCACAATGAATGGACTTACTGCCATCCTCTGTGCAAGCCGACGCTTTGTCAATCGTAAAGTCCGTTTCCCATTCATGTCCAAGCTTGTCTAAATCTCTTGATTCGGTAATAAGACAAACGGAACATTTGCGGCTTTCAGAGCCTTTATCCTCGCAGCTCGGTGAATTTACTGTTGTCCAATCGCCCCAAGTATGACCATTTGCATTGACGACCTCTTGTTTTACAAGTATTGTATTACATACTGAGCAGTGCTTGCCCTCGGTCAGTCCTGTTTCGGTGCAAGTCGGCGCTTTGGCGGGATCTATCACTTCGGTATGGCTTTTTACCGAGCCTATATCAGGAACAGTGTCTTTTACATCACAATAATCGCACTTGGCGGTTTTCGTTCCGTCTTTGATGCAAGTCGCATTATTGTCGGATGTATAATTGGTAAAGGTGTGTCCATTATTTACCGTGATCGTATAGGTCGTGCTGTTTCCGGCTTTATCGGTAACAACGATCGTCTGTGCTCCCTGTGCAGGATCTACAGTGAACTTGCCGCCATCGAACGCAGCAGCAGTACCATTTACTGTCACACTGCCAACGTAATCATCGGAAACTGTTGCCGTGGCAGCAGAGCAGTAGGTCTTGTTGTTTTCAATGCCGCTGATAACAGGAGCGGTCTTATCGATCACCATACCATCGGAACTGATATAAGTAACATTATCACTATTATCGGTGATTTTGGCATAGATGATATATTTGCCCTCGTTTTCAAGGCGGAATGCACTGTATGCAGTCCACCCTGTTTTATTTGCAATATCATCCTCGGAAATTGCTGTATCAGACAGGAGATATTCAATGCTTTTTACGCCTGAACCAGTGTCATCAGAAGTGATCGTTACATCATACTTATCTTTACAGAACAATCCGAAAGTGATCGTATGGATAAAAGATTTCCAACTGTTGCCCTTTACCGTGATCTCGCCTGTCGGAGCGGTTTCATCAACCCACTTAGCATAGAGGATGATATCGCCTGTCACTGTATCACTTGCGAAATTCCAGGCCGTGGTGCAGGTGCTTTCCTTGTACCAACCCTTAAAAGTATAGCCTGTTTTGGTAGGGGCGTCAGGCTTTGAAAGCACCGAATTCTGCTCGACGGTTACTGCGGCAATTTCACTTCCGCCGTTTGTGTTAAAGCTTACCGTGTAGACAGCAAGCGTTTTGATCTTTGTGCCGCTGCTTGCAGGCGAAGCGTTATAATACACATTATCAGCATAGCGGGCAAAGAAATAATAGGTTGTGTTGGGAGTTAAGCCGGTAAAGGCCGGGGTGTTTTCCCATCCGTCATTTGGAACTGTATTCACCGTATTCATGGCGTACTGTGCCGTCGTGTTATTGTTTGGTATTTCGTTTAGGGTAACGGATTTACTCGTCTTGCTTGCTACTGTTGGTGCACCCGGTGCAGTCTGATTGGCTCTTGTTACCGTCAGCTCCTTTGAACCCTCACTGCTAAAAAGTAAATCCGTTCCGCTGAACTCGGCAATAATTTCGTATGGAATTTCGCTCGGCGTCCAACTAAACGTATTACTATCCAACAACTCTATTTCAAGTGTAGCCTTGCCGTTAACTACAGGAATTGCCGTATCATTCAGCTTGTCACTATAACCTGAATTCCAGTAATAAAAATTCACAGTATTGGCTTCTGCTTCTTGAGATAGCAGCTTATCCTTGCCGTTCCCCTCGGATATTGTGGCAGTGGCGATAATCGTATCGCCGTAGGCAGCAGTATTGTTTTGAAGTGCCTTGCCGTCCTTATCCGCAAAGGTGACTGTCACACTGCTGGCGGAAATGATTTTTCCGTCGCCGCTGTTTGTAATGGTACCATTGATCGTGCCGTATTTTTTTATCGTGCCTTTGTTGATAAACTGCACACCGTGTCCAATGGCAAGGGTGCCGCCCTCCGGGACAGTCAACGTGCAGCCACTTGGAATTTCCGCATCAGTGCTGATGGTGGGGCTGCCGTAAACTGCACCGCTGTCTCCCTCTAAAATAATGCCGCTCCAACTACTGTCCTTGCCGCTGATATCGCTGATGGCTGCGGCATTGCCTCCGCCGGTGGCTATAACGACGGCGCTGCCGCCCTCGCCGGTGGTGAATGTACCGCCTGCACCTTGGTCACCGCCGCCGATGCCTGCACCTCCGTCGTCGCCGCCGGTGGATATAACTGTTCCGCCGTTAACAGCGATCGTACCGCCTGCACCGCCTTCACCGCCGCCGATGCCTGCACATCTGTAGCCGCCGGTGGATGTAACGGTTCCGCCTTTTATGGCAATAGTGCCGCCATCACCATTATAACCGCCGCCGATGCCTGCGCCGCCAATTCCTATACCAGAAGAGCTGCAGCCTTTGGATATAACCGTGCCATCGTTTATGGTTATATTGCCACCATCACTATTATAACCGCCGCCGATGCCTGCACCACCCGCACTACCGCCGGTAGATGTAATAGTTCCGCCGTTTATGGTTATGCTGCCGCCGTTTCCACTGCCCCCGCCGCCGATCCCTGCGCCATCTATATCGGCTCCAGCTATAACCGTGCCGCCGTTTATGGTAATACTGCCGCCTGCACCTCTTTTACCGCCGCCGATCCCTGCGCCGCAGTAGCCGCTTGTGGCTGTAACGTTTCCGCCATTTATGATGATGTTGCCGCCATCACCATTATCACCGCCGCCGATGCCTGCACCGCCCTCACCAGCGACCGTGGCTGTGACTGTTCCGCCGTTGATGGTGATGTTGCCGCCTGCGCCTTCATAGCCGCCACCGATTCCCGCGCCTGTGCTGCCGCCTGTGGCTGTAACATTTCCGCCGTTGATGGTGATATTACCGCCTGCACCTTGGTCACCGCCGACGGTTCCACCGCCGCCGCCGATTCCCGCGCCTTCGCTGCTGCTGTTAGCTACAATCGTACCGCCGTTTATGGTTATACTGCCGCCGTGTCCACCGCTTCCGCCGCCAATTCCTGCACCAGTGCCAATACGGTAGCCTTTGGCTGTAACTGTACCGCCGTTTATGGTTATGCTGCCGCCATTTCCGCCATTTTCGCCGCCGATACCTGCGGCAGTCCTGTCGCCGTTGGCAGTCAGCTTGCCCATACTGTTCCCCGCAGACTGCGCATAGATAGTCAAACTGTTTGTGTTCACTTTATTGGGATCGGTTTTACTATTATCCTGCACCGTAATACCCGCTGCGGCATTTAAGCAGGCGTTATCTTTCAAAATCAAATAGACATCGCCGCTGACGGTAATGCGGTCGGATATTTCCACCTCACCATTCACCACATACCAATGCTCCGCACCATCATCTGCGCCCCAGCTTGTGCTGCTCGTATCGACTATGGTGTAGTCAAAGCATTCCGCTGTCTTCCAGTTTTGCCCATTGCTATCACAGGTCAGATAAGAAATAGGCGGCATAAGCTGACTGCCGGATGTAAATGTCTCGGTTCCTGCCGCACCACAGACACAGGATCTATAATATATTGCAGGATTTGTGTGATCCGCATCGCTGACCTTGTACATATCGGAAACGACTTCCTGATCATAGACGTGTTCCGCATAACCGTTTTTTTCGCTGTTTTCCGTAATCGGACAGTTAGTATTATTGCACTCATGCCAGTGATGAGCACTATCTTTACTCCATGCGGTTGCCCAATCGTGGGTATGGGGAGCGCTTACCGTCACGCTCGTGGTTACCGGGTCACTGCAAAAGTCGGTATACATATCCCCGTTGGCTTCTTCGGAGAAAATGGCAAGCGTATATGTTCCGGCAGGAACGCCGTTAAACGGAACGCTCACTGTTCCGCTGGAAGAACTCGAACAGTCGGCAAGCTTGCCATAATATTTGATATTCCCATCGGCATCTGCCAACACGCAAGAAACATACCTATTTGTGCCGGCAGTCACACCTGAGTAATTAAAGTCCAAGCTGTCGTTCCCAGTCACATTGTAGCTCGTCTGCATATCGGATATAGTCAGAGCTTGACTGGTATCGCGCATGGTAAACTTCACAGTATCTGAGGTTGCCGAGGCAGGCACAAGATTGCCACCTGCGGCCGCAGAAGATTTGCCTGTAGAGGCATTCGCATCCGTGGTAAAGAATATATCACCCAGATTCAAACTTAAAGCGGGTCGAGCGGCGAGATCGTAGGTGTTGACATAGGTGTTGTCCGTGCGGGCGCCCGTATGATCGCCAACCATTGCATTGCCGCCATTGGTCAGGCAGGGAGAACGCAGCCACCAGGGCATTCCGAAGTAACGTACTGTACTGTCGTTTATTGTAGCCCACTCAACTTCGGATAGAGCCCAGAGCTTTTTATTCTCTACGCCCTGTCCGGTGATACCGTCTGAAGTGGTCAGGCTTCTTGCCGTGATGACTGCCTGTTCTTTGGACGGAATATTTTCTGCGATCTCCTCCATCTTCTGCTGCAATGTACTTCCCGCATACTCATTCGGGGCTGTCCAGGCTGAAAGAGCGCTTGGATTATTTGCATAATACCAATTATCGCCGCTATACTGACTCGAATCTGAAAAGCTACTGCTTGACCCTGTGCGGAACGCCGTTGTTCCCAAATCATTGTTTGCCGCAAGCAGGGTGATATGCCCCGTCTGCGGATATACGCCGCTTGACCCGTCGCCGATGACCCACCATTCATGTCCGGCAAAGGCGACCTTACTGCTGTTTACGGTCAACGTTGGTATCCCGTTTTCAATCCCTGCTGCCAATGCCGCCGTCGGCAGCATACCAAACAGCAGACACAGCGTCAGCAAAGCCGCGAGTGATCTTTTCAGTTTCATTTTATCGTCCCTTCTGCCGCAATGGGCGCATCATCTATGACCGTGGATAAAGTCAAAAAAGGCGCATCTCGCCCTCGTGCAAACCACGAGCGGAACACGCCCAACAAATGTTTTGTATAGCAGAAAAAGACAGAGGGATGCTCTGCCTGTCTGATCTTGCGGAAGTCCGCTGTATTTGCCAAGTCTTTTTTTCAAAAATCGCATATTTTCACGTTCCCTGCCGATCGGTCAAGTCATTTTTCGCCCTGCTTTCGGTAATATTTAAATTGGATAAATTTACACGGATATAGTATAGCGCACACCCATTTTTATGCAACAGGTTGGAAACTAATCGTGTGTTTTGGGGTACGAATCGTGTGCTTTGGATTACCCTTTCTTTTGAGTTTTGTTAGAATAGGATAAAGAACGGGAGGGCAAACCGATGGCAAAGAAAAAGATCGATCCAGAAGAAGTCGCCGCCTTAACAAAAGAAATGTTCCATGCCTATTATGCGGGTGATCTGGAACGGTGGTTTTCCTATCTCTGCCCGGACAGTATTTATATCGGCACCGGGGAGCCGATGCTCTTTGGCGGAGACGCCATACAGTCGCATTTCAAAGCCTTTCAAGGGCAAACGGCAGAAGTGGTCGAAGAGGAATACTATCCCATTCCGCTCAGCGACACGGCGGCACAGGTCTGCGGAAATATTGCCGTAAAAAACAAGGGCGTTCCGTTTATTGCTGTCACGCACTTTACAATGAGCTGGCGGCTGATAAACGACGAACTAAAAATGGTACATCAGCACAATTCCTATGAGTACACACAGCCGGAGGCGCGGGGGGAACGAGGTGTTCTCCAAATGGATATGAGCACCACCCAGTTTGTACGCAGTCTGCTCTTGGAGCGTCCGATCGGCAAGCATCTTGCCATACAAAGCGGCAGCCAGACCGTATTTATCAATCCCTATACCGTCCTGTATGTGCAGAGCCAGCGGAAACGGACGGAGCTTGTCGGCGTGGACAAGATCATCTCCTGCAACAGTTCTATCGGGGAACTTGCGAAACAACTGCCGGAGGTGTTTTATCCGCTGCACCGCAGCTACCTTGTGAATACGCTGTACATCACCGCCCTGCGGCGGTTTGAAGTGGAGTTGATTTCCGGCATTGTACTTCCGATTCCCGCCGTGACTTATACACAGGTCAAGCAGGATTTGAAGCTGCTGATTAAAAAATAAGGGGTAAAACAAGAGCAGATTTTAAAACTGATGTACCATTCTACTGGAGTGATTTCGCTGAGCAGGAGGGTCCACTGTCCATTCCACTTTGTTCACACCGGAACACGTCCGTTTTCTGTGTCCCATATGGTCACATTTATCTTGGCGGCTCGCCCGCGCCGCCTGCGCGGCAGCTGGCCAACGGCCGGGAAAAACAGCCTCCGCTGCGGCTGCTTTTGGAAAACGCCGGACCCGCGGCGCGCTCAGGGCAGGCTGCGGCGCAGCAGCGCGTCCTCGATATAATCCCTGAAATGGAGCGGGGAGAGGTTTTCTCTCTCCATCCTGCCGGTCAGCTCCTCCACAAAGCCCCGGTCCCGGGAGACCGCGTGGATGCAGTCCCCCTCACAGGCGATCCCGTAACACGGCACCGCGATCCCGTCCTGAACGCATTCTTCCGCTACGACCTGGCATTTCATTTTGAATCCTCCAGACACAAATTCGTCCATCCCCGCCCCTCAAAGACAGAATGGAACAGGTATTTCGTATCATGAAATCCGTGAAATGTCAATAAATGGGATATAAAGCGGCAGAAAGACATGAAAAAAGTGAAAATAATACAAAATGCGCAAAAGGGCTGACCGGGCCGAAAGAAAGCGGCAAAGGCTTTTTTGGCCTTGCAGGAGAGGAAGAGTGCATGCTATAATTTTCATATAAAAATGATGGAGCGCGGCAAAGCGCGGTATAAGACAAGGAGGTCTTTATGGGCGATCGGAAAAAGATTTTGCTGGTGGGAGAGAGCTGGCATGTACACACCACGGAATCAAAAGGGTTCGACGTGTTCAGCTATGATTATTACGAAGAGGCCACCGGCTATATCAAGGCGGCGCTGGAGGGCGTGGGCATGGAATTTGTCCACATCCCCTCCCACATGGTGGAGTACAGTTTCCCAAAAACGGCGGCGGAGCTGGCGCAGTACGACGTGGTGATGTTCAGCGACGTGGGCGCAAACACAATGAACCTGCCCATGGACGTTTTTATGCGGCTGCATCCCACCACCAACAAGCTGGAGATCCTGCGCGAGTATGTGGAGCAGGGCGGCGCCTTTGTGATGATCGGCGGCTATCTCTCTTTCCAGGGCATTCAGGCACGGGGCGCCTACAAGAACACCCCGGTCGAAGAACTGCTGCCGGTGGAACTGCTGCCGGGGGATGACCGGGTGGAAAAAAGCCAGGGCGTGCGCCCCGAGGTCTGCCAGCCGCAGCACCCCGCAGTGCAGGGCCTGCCCGGCGAATGGCCGGTGCTGCTGGGCTACAATAAACTGATCCCGAAAGAGGAGGCCGAGGTGCCCGTGACCGTGAACGGCGACCCGCTGGTCGTGCTGGGCGAATACGGCAAAGGACGCACCTGCGCCTTTGCCACCGACTGTGCGCCCCACTGGGCCCCGGTGGAGTTCTGCACCTGGCAGGGCTATGCCCCGCTGTGGAAAAACCTGGTGGACTGGCTGACGAAGTAAGCCCTGCGGCGGCCGCGGCTGCGCGGCAGGCAGATCAAAATACCTGCAAAAACGGCAAAAAGAACGGCGCGGAAACGTGCCGTTCTTTTTTATGGCTTTACAGGGGCCGCCCCGGCGCGGACAGCGGGAAAAGAACCTGGCTGCCGGCGGCAGGCAAAGCAGTTTTTAATAAACAGGCCGTCACCGGGCCGCCGCCGGGCCGTCGCAGGGACAAAAATGCTGGTCGGATGGGCAAAACGGCCGTTGGACGGCAGCGGGGCGCGGGAAACGAGAAGCGAAAAAGCTCCGCCGTGCGCGCTTCAAAGCCGCCCGGCGCCAAACGATTTTTACAGCCGCCGACCGGGGCTTTTTGTCCCGCCCGCCGGGATGGCTGTTCAGGCCGCTCCAGCTGTTTTGAGAGCGGGAAAAGCGCTTTCCTGTGGTGGGGGACACTGCGGTGTAATGCGGTGTGAAAGGGCCGCTCCGGCAGCGGCCGGGACGGCGCGGTGCGCGGAGAGAGACGGACCAACACGCCACCGGCACCCGGTTCCTCTCACTGTCATACGCGGTGCAGCGCACGGGGAAAGACGGGCCAACACGGCGGGAAAGGCGTTCTTTCGCCTGCGCCTCAGCGGGGCGGGAGATCATACCGCTCCAGCAGGCGGGCCAGATTTTCCACCGTGCGCCGGTCGATGAAATGCTCGATGCGCTCGGTCTGCTCCAGCTCGCTTTCGGTGTGGTTCAGCAGGCAGAGTGCCCGGTGCAGCACGCCGTGGCGATAAAGCAGATAACGGCCCACTTCCTCCCCGCGCGGCGTCAGACGCAGCAGACCATATTTTTCCGCTTTTACCAACCCCTCCCGCTTCAGCCCGTCCACCATTTTAGAAGCGGAGGAGGGCTGGACGTTGAGCCGCTCGGCCAGCAGATGCACGCGGGTAAAGCCCTCTGTGCCGCACAGGCGGCAGAGCATTTCCAGATAATCCTCCATGGCGGCGGTGAGCGGGCTGCCGCCGGCCAGTTCATAGCCCTTTTGCGTGTGAAAATGCGACGGCCCGTCCATCCTCCGCGCCTCCTCCCGCGGCACACATCCGTGCGGGCCGCATATATTGGCAGCAGGAAAGAAAGTTTCCTGTCCCTAACATATGGCGAGGAGGAATCGGTTATGACCGGTAGCAATAGTTTGACCAATCTCAAGGTGGGGCAGCGGGCGCGGGTGACCGCCCTGCGATCGGACGGCAGCATGCGCCGCCGCCTGCAGGACATCGGCCTGATCGCGGGCACCGAGGTGGAATGCGTGCAGAAAAGCCCGGCCGGCGACCCGGTGGCTTATCTGATCCGCGGCGCGCTGATCGCCCTGCGCTCAGAGGATTCGGCGCGGGTGATGATCGCCTGCCCCTGAACGGCGCGGGCAAAAACAGAACAGGCGAAAGAGGTGATGGGGCTTGGGTCTGACCAGCGGCTCCACCGGGATCCACGCGGTGGACACGAGACTGGTCGTGAAAAAACAGCAGGAGTCCCACATGGTGGTGGCCCTGGCGGGCAATCCCAACGTGGGCAAATCCACGGTATTCAACGCACTGACGGGCATGAACCAGCACACCGGCAACTGGCCAGGCAAAACGGTGGCGAATGCGCAGGGAAACTGCACCCACAAGGGGCGGGGCTTTGTGCTGGTGGATATCCCGGGCAGTTATTCGCTGATGGCGCACTCGGCGGAAGAAGAGGTCGCGCGGGACTTTATTTGTTTTGGCGCGCCGGACGCGGTGGCGGTGGTCTGCGACGCCACCTGTCTTGAACGCAACCTGAACCTGGTGCTGCAGACGCTGGAGATCACCGGCAGTGTGGTGGTGTGCGTCAACCTGATGGACGAGGCGCGGCGCAAGGGGATCTCGGTGGATCTGGAGCTGGTGTCCCGGCGGCTGGGGGTGCCGGTGATCCCGGCGGCGGCCCGCAGCGGCGAGGGGCTGGAGGAGTTGATGGACGCGCTGGCCGGCCTGCCGCGGGAGAGCCGCCGGGAGACGCGGCTGATCCGCTATCCCAAGCCGGTAGAGCAGGCGGTGGCCCTGCTGGAACCCGCGCTGGAAAAGCTCTGTGCCGGCAGGCTGCCCGCCCGCTGGGCCGCGCTGCGTCTGCTGGACGGGGATGAAAAGCTGCGCTGCTCCCTGTCAAGCCTCTGCGGCGCACAGCTGGAAGAACAGGCCGACGTGGCACAGGCCCTGGCCCGGGCGCGGGCCCTGCTGGGTCAGGCCGGCCTTACGGGAGAGGGGCTGGAGGACGCGATCGTCTCCGCGCTGGTGCGGGAAGCGGAGCGCATCTGCCGCGGCGCCGTGCTGGCGCAGCCCA
Organism: Anaerofilum hominis; assembly: GCF_014287275.1. Classification (GTDB taxonomy): domain Bacteria; phylum Bacillota; class Clostridia; order Oscillospirales; family Ruminococcaceae; genus Pygmaiobacter; species Pygmaiobacter hominis. Next base: position 272,176 of record NZ_JACONZ010000001.1, on the reverse strand, counting down.
CCCGGCAGGAGCTGAGGGACCGCAAGATCGACCGCGCGCTTACGAGCAAATGGTTTGGTTACCCGCTGATGCTGTTGCTGCTGGCGGCGGTGCTCTGGCTGACCATCGCGGGCGCCAACCTGCCCTCCGAGCTACTGGCAAAGGGGCTTTTCTGGGTACAGGACCAGCTCAGCCGCGCTTTTGTGTGTTTTCACGCGCCGGAATGGCTGCGGGGCGTGCTGGTGGACGGCGTGTTCCGCACCCTGGCGTGGGTGGTCTCGGTGATGCTGCCGCCCATGGCCATCTTTTTCCCGCTGTTCACCCTGCTGGAAGATCTGGGCTATCTGCCCCGCGTGGCGTTCAACCTGGATAAATATTTTAAAAAGTGCTGTGCCTGCGGCAAACAGGCGCTCACCATGTGCATGGGATTTGGCTGCAACGCTGCGGGCATTGTCGGATGCCGCATCATCGACTCGCCGCGCGAGAGGCTGATCGCCATGATCACCAACAATTTTGTGCCCTGCAACGGACGTTTTCCCACCCTGATCGCGATCCTGAGCATGTTTTTTCTCGGCGCGGCGGGCGGGCTTTCCGGCTCGATCCTGTCGGCGCTGCTGCTCACCGGCATCATCCTGCTGGGTATCCTGATGACCTTTCTGGTCTCAAAGCTGCTGTCGATGACCCTGCTCAAGGGGGTGCCCTCCTCCTTTACGCTGGAATTGCCCCCTTACCGGCGTCCCCAGATCGGCCGCGTCATCGTGCGTTCCATCTTCGACCGCACCCTGTTTGTGCTGGGGCGGGCCGCGGCGGTGGCCGCCCCGGCCGGGCTGGTGATCTGGCTGCTGGCCAACGTCACGGTGGGGGAGCACACCCTGCTGGCGCTCTGCTCCGGGTTTCTGGACCCCTTTGGCCGTTTTCTGGGCATGGACGGGGTCATCCTGCTGGCCTTTGTGCTGGGGCTGCCCGCCAACGAGATCGTGGTGCCCATCATGATCATGGCGTATACGCAGACCGGCGTGCTGACCGATCTGGCGGAACTGTCAGCGCTCAAGGGTCTGCTGGTGGCCAACGGCTGGACCTGGATCACGGCGGTGAGCACCATGCTGTTTTCGCTGATGCACTGGCCCTGCTCCACCACCTGCATGACCATCCGCAAGGAGAGCGGAAGCGTCAAGTGGACGGCAGTGTCGTTTCTGGTGCCGACGCTGGCGGGGGTCGTTGTCTGCGGGCTGTTTGCAAATCTGGCGCGTCTGCTGTAAGGGCGGGGCTTGCATTTTGCTGCCGGATGACCTATCATCAGAAAAAAACGGAAGGCAGGGATGCGTTATGCAGACGATCTTTCATGTCGATGAACTGGAAAAGTGGGGGTTGGCATTAGGCAATGCGGAGAATATGCTCGCCTATTGTGAGGAGAGCGGCGAGGCTGTAAAGATCGAGCTGCTGGCCAACGGCATTGCGGTGCGCGCCTTGTCAGCTGAGGGGAGCGACGCGGCGCTGCTGCAGCGGATGGCGGCCCTGGCGGAAAAGGGCGTCGTGTTTGCAGCCTGCCGCAACGCCCTGCGGGCACAGCAGATCGAGCCGGAGGCGCTGGCTCCGTTTGCGGTGACGGTGCCCGCCGGCGTGGTGGAGCTGGCGCAAAAGCAGCAGGCGGGATACGCCTATATCCGCCCCTGACGCCCCGCGCAGGGTTCCGAGCAAGCCGAAGCGGACAGAAAAAACGCGTCCTGAAATGGCCTTTTGGGCCGGTTTCAGGACGCGTCTTTTAATTCTTTTAATTTTAAATTGAGGGGCCTGCGGCGCCGGCACGGGCCGCCAACAGCAGCCCCGGCCGCAGGGGAAAGGCAAAGAGAGACGCTGATCAACAGGCCACCGGGAAAGACGGAAGCCGCCAGATCGGGCAGCGGGCCCGTTTGCAGGCAGAGGGAAGCGAAAGACAGCCCAAAAGCATCTGGTGCGTCTGCGGCCGCCTGCCGCTGAAAAATTGTCCCGATATCGTTTCGGCCGCCCGCTCAGCCGGTGTCCATGGCTGCGGCGTCTGCCAGCCCTCGCGGCCACCGGGGCGGAGGACGCGGCCACCCCCACAGCTGCGGCAGAAAGGCCTGCCGGCACGCTTTTAAAAGTTTTGTTTGAAAAAGTCTCCGCCGTCCTCCGGGGGATAATAGAGCCGCTGCCGCTTGGTGAGCAGGATGGAAAAGACAAATTCACAGATCCCCTCCACCGCCAGTGCCGCGCCGGTAAACCGCATCAGCACCAGCGCGGTGGAAAAGGGGTTCGCCAGGATCACCAGCCCCAGCCCCGCCAGCACTGCGGCGGCGATCAGGGAAAAATACCAGCGGCCGTCTTCCATCCGCTTCATATCAAAAGCGGTCTGTACCTCGCTCATGGCCCCCACCACCAGCAGCAGGCCGAACAGCACCGGCAGCAGTGAGACCAGCAGCTCCGGCCGGGCGAAGATAAAGACGCCCACGGCGATGGCGATCAGGCCCACGGCCAGGTCGCGGCGCAGCATGGTGAGCACCGCGTCCCGGATAAAATAGCAGACGATGCGGTAGATGCCGTAGGCCAGAAAGGCCAGCGCCAGACCATAGCAGAGCAGCTTGCCCGAAAGGGAGGGCCAGATCAGCAGCACCAGCCCCAACACCACGCCCGCCAGGGAGGAATACGCGTATTCGTTCAGGATCTTTTTCATTGGTGACAGCAACCCCTTTCGTCCCGGCGGGGCCGGAACGCTTTTGTTTTTGGCAGGAATCTTCTGCCTTAATCATACCGCAGCGGCGCCAAAAGGGGAAGATACAAAACGCAAAAATCGTCAAAAAATGAAGTTCCTGCGGCGGTGTGCCCCCCTTTTTCCAAGAGAAGTCCGGGCGCGGGGCCGGATCCCGCGATCGCCGGCAGCGGCGCAGCGCATTTAAAAAAAGTTTCTGAAAATTGCGGTATCATGCCCGGCGGGCTTGATGGCAGTGCGGCAATGGGGAAAAGGGAAAACGGGGCTTCCGCTCCGCATTTTGTTTCAAAAGAGCTTTTGGGCCTGTCCCGAACGGGGAAAATGGGAGCGATCAGAAGCCCTGCCCCGGCGGGGACTCCGGCCCCTCCCGCAGAGGTCCCGCTTTTTGTGTCTCCGTGGTTTGTCTCTGTGCAGGGCACAGACAAAAGAGGAAAAGATCAAATTTGTCACTTTTAAGGCCGCGGCATTCTGCAAAACGGGCCGGACGCCGCGGTGGGGAGATCAGCGCAGCGGCAGGGAGAGGGTAAAGGCCGCGCCTCCACCCGGGGCGTCTCCCACGGTGAGGGACCCGCCGTGCAGGGCCGCCAGTTCGCGGGCCACCGAAAGGCCCAGGCCAAAATGGCTTTTCCCGCTGCGGGCCGCGTCGGCGCGATAAAAGCGGTCAAAAACGCGCTCCTTTTCCGCGTCGGGCACCCCGGGCCCCTGGTCGGAGATCGTGATGAGGGCGCGCGCTTTGCCGCGCCGCGCCTCCAGCGTCACCGCGCTGCCCTGCGGCGCGTAATCCGCCGCGTTGGAGAACAGGACCGAGAGGATCTGCATCAGGCGGCCGCGGTCGCCCTCGGCGGCGCCCACCGGGGCCTGCGGCAGCAAAAGGCGCAGGGAAAGGCCCTTTGCGCGCGCCAGCGGCTCAAACTGGTCAAACGCGTCGATGAGCAGCGCGTCGAGATCGACCGGTTCCGTGCGCAGCTTCCAGTTTTTTGCGTCGCTGCCCGCCAGGATCAGCAGGTCGTCCACCAGGCGGGACATCCGCTGCGCCTCGCCCTCGATGTTTTTGAGGTAGCGCTTTTCCCCGGCCGGGTCCGCCGGGATGGCGGACAGGCTGGTGCGGATCACCGCCAGCGGGCTGCGCAGCTCGTGGCTGGCGGCGGCGACGAAATCGCGCTGTTTCTGGATCGCCTCGGCGGTGGGGCGCAGCACGCGGCCGGACAAAAACCAGCTCACCGCCAGCAAAAGCGCCGCCCCCGCGGCGCCGATGCCGCCGTAAAGCAGGCGCAGGCGCAGCAGGCCGCCCTGCAGGGGGCGGGTGTCCTGCAGCAGGATCAGGCTGTACCAGCCCTCGCCTGCGGGGATGAGCGCCGCCTCGGCGAGATAGGCGTCCCCGTTGTCGCCGCTGAGTTCAAATTGCTGTCGGACGGCGTACAGGGAAGAGACGGGCGCTTTTTCCAGCGGCAGGCCGAGGGCCTCGGCCTTTTCCCGCGCGCGGGCAAGCAGAGTCTCCCGGCTTGTGGCGGGCGTCCAGGAGCCGGAAAAAAAGAGCGGGCTGCCCTGGTCCGTGATGCCGATGACAAGCCGCGAGGCCGCCTCCATGCGCGCCAGCCAGTCGTCGCTGATCGTCCGGCCGGAGCGCATCTGTTCGATCAGGGTGTCCGCGATATCCGACAGCCGCCCGCGGGCCGCCGTGCGCGCCTGCTGCTGCGCCAGCATCAGGGTGAGCAGCAGCATGGCCGCAAGCACTGAGCCGGTAAGGGCGGTAAAGATCAGGGTCAGGCGGCGGCGCAGGGGCTTCAGCATGGCGGGCGCGCCCCTCTTTTGCCCGCCGGCGTGCCGGTCACGGCGCATCCCGCGCATCCTCCAGCCGGTAACCCACGCCCCGCACCGTCGCCACCCGCACCCGTTCGCTCACCGCGGCAAGGCGGCGGCGCACAAAGTGGATATAGCTGTCCAGGCTGGCTTCCTCCACCTCTGTATCGGCCCCCCATACGCGGCCGAACAGCAGCGCGCGCGACAGGGTGCGCCCGCCGCCCTGCAGCAATGCCGCCAGCACCTCAGCCTCTTTTTTTGACAGCACACAGGCGCCTTTCCCGCCGCGCAGCGCCAGCGAGCCGCGGTCCAGGGAAAGGTCCCCATAGCAGAGCAGGTCCGGCGCGGCCAGGGTCCCCGGGCGGCGCGCCAGCGCCCGCACCCGGGCGAGCAGTTCCCGCATATCAAAGGGCTTGGTCAGATAATCGTCTGCCCCCGCGTCCAGCCCGTCCACCCGGTCGCCCACCCGCCCCATGGCGGTGAGCATCAGGACCGGCGTGCGCACCCCCTCGGCGCGGGCGGCGGCAAGCAGGGCCAGCCCATCGCTTCCCGGCAGCATGCGGTCCAGGATGCACAGATCGTAGATGGGCTGGCGCAGATAATAGAGCGCCTCCCCTCCGTCGTGGCAAAAATCCGCTTCAAAACCGGCTGCCCGCAGCTGCGGCGCGCAGGCCTCGCACAGTTCGCGGTCGTCCTCGATCATCAAGATCCTCATCTGAGCTCTCTCCTTTGTTCCGGCCATTGCAGCCAGTCTAACTTATATTACCTTAAAAGGTCCTGAAAAGCAGGTGCGGGGGATGAAAAAACTGTGAAAACGGTCCGCCCGCTCTGCTTTTTAAGGATTTTTCAAGGATGGCGGCGGTATAGTTTGAGACATGGACGGGGGCAGGGCTCCCGCGATGACAGGAAAGAGAGAGGCGATCATCTTGAAGATAAAAAAACGATTGGCCTGCCTGCTTCTGGCGGCGTCGACGATGCTGGCCGCAGGCTGCAGCGCCGGGGCGGGGAGCAGCGGGGCCGCCGGGGCACAGACACAGGCAAAGGGACGTTTTGTGGAGAGCAACGTCACCCCGGAGGGCAGCGGAGCGGGCCTGCCGTCGGGCCTGTATGCCCACCCGGACGGCAGCGTCGATTATCTGTGGTACGACCAGCCGGCCCAGGGGGGCGAGCCCGCCCTGCATCACAGCAGATCGCAGGACAACGGGGCCACCTGGCAGGCGCTGGACGTCTCGTGGCAGCAGGAGTTTGAGGGGCTGCAGGCGGCCCTGGCCCTCTCAGACGGCAGCCTGCTGCTGATGGTCAAAACAGAGGAACAGGGCTTTTCTTGCTGGAAAGTCGCGCAGGACGGACAGAAAGTGCAGCTGGCGCTGCCTGAGCTGGAAGAAAGGCTGGGCGCAGGGGGCACGGTCATAGACGCAAAGCTGCTGTCGGACGACCGTCTCTACCTGCAGTATATGGGGGAAAGGGCGTCAGGCGGCGTCCAGGCCTCTGCGGCTGCAGCCGCAGAGGCGGGCGCGGAGGACGCGGAGGACGGAGACAGCGCCCCCGCCGGCGCCTTTAACGTGGACGGCATCGCCAATGCGGTGTTCGATCTTTCAACCGGCGCGCTGCTCACCGACCTGAGCGGGCAGGACGTCTACCAGGTGGCCCTTGCCGGAGACAGATTCCTGGTTTCCGACTATGAGGGCGGCCTGAGCGCCTACAGCCTGGAGGACGGGGCGCGGGACAGCGGCTTTCACGGCGGCCAGGGCAGCCCCGAAATGGCGCTGGGCGCGGCGGCGGACAGCGAGGGCAACTTTTATTATATCAACACCCAGGGAGTCTACCGGCTCACACCGGGCGGCACTTTGTCAGAAGCCCTGATGGAGGGCAGCCGTTACAGCTTCGGCTCCCCCACCTATGGGATCAACGCCTTTGCGCGCACCGCGCAGGGAGATTTTCTCGCGGCGCTGTCCCTGCCGGATGGCAGCAGCCGGCTGATGCGGTATGTCTACGACCCCGAGATGCTCAGCCGCCCGGATAAAGAGCTGACGGTGTATTCGCTTACCGATTCCTCCACGGCAAGGGCTGCGATCACGGCGTTTCAGCAGGCGCATTCGGACGTACAGGTGAACTATGAAGTGGCGCTGGAAGAGGGGGCGGGCAGCCAGCAGCGGGAGGATGCGCTGCGTGCCCTGAACACCGAGCTGGTGGCCGGACAGGGGCCGGACGTGCTCATCCTGGACGGCCTGCCCTTTGAGTCCTATATCGACAAAGGGGTGCTGGCAGACCTTGCGGGCCTTTTGGACACCAGCGGCGTCATCCCGCAGCTGGTAAAGTCTTTCGAGACGGAAAAAGGGCTTTTTGCGCTACCCACCCGGTTCGGCATCCCGGCACTCTTCACCGCTTCCGGGCGCGGCACGGACTGGAACACCCTCACCCAGCTGGCCGGGGCGGTGGCGGCTGGCAGCGGCAGCCCGGCCGGCGGCGGCCAGGAGGCAGCGTTCTCCCCGCTGCCGGAGGGGCAGCGCCCCGTGCTCTCCTTTCAGAGCTGGCAGGAGCTGTTCGAGCTGTTCTACAGCGCCAACGCCTCGGCCCTTGCCAACCGGGAAAACGGGGTGGACGAGACCAACCTGCGCACTTTCCTGGAAGCGCTGAAGACCATCTCGGACCGCTGCGGCCTGGGCGGGGAGAGCGGCGGCTGGAGCGGCGGCCTGGTGATCTCCGGCGGCACGGGCGGCGGCTTCACCAATATCCCGGGCAGCGTGATGGGCTACAGCAACGGGCGCGCCCTGGCGGGCTGCGGCGAGATGATGGATCTGATGCTGGCCCAGTATGCCGCGGGCATTGAGGAGGGGACACAGGCCCGGCTGCTGCCGGGGCTTGCAGACGGGGCGTGGGTGCCGCACGCCCTGGCCGGCATCAGCGAAAAGAGCGGGCAAAAAGAGCTGGCTGCGGCTTTTCTTGAGACCATGCTCTCCCACGAGGTGCAGGACTACTCTGTCGGCGACGGGCTGCCCGCGCTGCGGGCCGGGCTGGACGCCCAGCTGCGCCGCGCCGCCGCCCAGGAGGATGTAAAATATTCTTTCAGCGCCGGGCAGCTGTCCGGCACGGACATGGACGCCCTGCTCGCGGGGCTGAAGACCCCGATGCTGGCAGACGCCACGTTAAAGGAAAAGATCAGCGCGGGAGCCGAGGCCTGCTGCAAGGGCGAGCTGACGGTGGAGGCTGCGCTGGAGCAGATCAAAAGCGAGACGGCGCTTTATCTGGCGGAGCGCGGCTGACCGCTGCCGGGACCAGGGCCCGCCGCGCGGTGCTTTTCGTCCCGCCGCGGCGCCGTGCGGCAGGTGGGAACAGGCAGGGACAGGGTGAACAGGGCCCCGCCGTCCTCCGCTTCGCCGGCGGTGAGACGGCCCCCGTACAGCGCGGCCAGCTGCCGGGCCACCGGCAGGCCCAGCCCGTAGTGCGCCTTATCGGTGCGGGACGGTTCGGCGCGGTAAAAGCGCTCGAATATTTTTTCCCGCAGCGCCCCGGGCACGCCGGGCCCGGTGTCCGCGACCTGCAGCAGCACCCGCCCGCGCTGCACCCGGCCGGAAAGGCTGATTGTTCCGCCCGGCGGAGTGTAAGCGCAGGCGTTGGAGAGCAGGGCTGAAAGGATCTGCATGAGCCGCTCCGGGTCCCCGGCGACCGGGGGCAGGGGGGAGGGCGGCAGAGCCGCGCACAGCCGCAGTCCGCGCTGCGCGCAGACGGGGGCAAACCGGTCGTAAGCTTCGATCAGCAGGGTGTCGGGTTCCACCGGCACGGCGGGCGGGGCGGCGGCCGCCTCAGCCCCCGCCAGCGTGAGAAGATCCTCGACGAGGCCCGCCATGCGGCGGGCCTCGCCGCAAATATTGGCGAGATACGGCCCCTGCATCCCTTCGGCCATCAGGTCGGCGCTGGAGGTGATGACGGCCAAAGGCCCGCGCAGCTCATGGCTGGCGGCGGCGACGAATTCCGCCTGCCGGCGCAGACTGTCCCGCACTGGCGCAGCCGCCCGCCCGGACAGCCAGCGCCCGGCCAGCGTCAGCGCCGCGCCGGCGGCAAAGAAAAGCGCTGTCCAGCGCAGGGCCAGCATTTTCAGTGCGGCGCGCTGCGGGGCAAGGTCGCGCAGCAAAAGCAGATGGAGCCAGCCGCCGTCCTCCAGGGGAAAGGCCGCCGCCACGCCGCGAAAGCGCAGATCGTCCTCTTCCAGCGCAGCGGGGGCGGCGGCATAGCGCAGGGGCCGGTCCTCCGGGCGGAAGCCCGCAGCAAAAGCGCTCTCCCGCGCCGCGCGGGCCAGCGCGCCGCGCCGGTCGGTGGGCAGCCAGGCCGCGCCCTCAAACTTCATCGGCTGGCCCGCGTCCCACAAAAAGACCGCCAGCCGGTTTTCTGCCTCGAACCGGGCCAGCCAGTCGCCGCTGATGCGCCGGTCAAACTGCAGGCGGCCGGTCAGGTCGGAGAGATGTGTCTGAAAGAGAAGTTCGTCGGCGGCCCGCTGCTGCCGCGCAGAGAGCAGAAAGCCTGAGACGCAGGTGGCCAGCAGCACCAGGCCGGAAAGGGCGGCGTAGTGCAGCGTCAGGCGGCGGCGCAGCTTTTTGATCATACCGCCTCCTCCCCGCACAGCAGATAGCCCACGCCGCGCCGGTTGCGGATCTCCGCCCGCGCGCCCACCGCGGCAAGGCGGCGGCGCACAAAGTGGATATAGGTGTCCAGCACCGCGCCCTCCACCTCGGCATCCGGGCCCCATACCCGGGCCAGCAGGGTCTCGCGGGACAGGGTGCGGCCCGCGTTCTGCAGCAGCAGGGAGAGCAGCGCGCACTCGCGCCGCGAAAGGGTGCAGCGCCCCGCCGGCCCGGTCAGCACACATCCGGCCTCGTCCAGCGACAGCCCGCCCGCCCCGGGCAGGCTGTCCCGCGCCAGGATAGGGCGGCGGCTCAGGGCCCGCACCCGGGCGGTCAGTTCCCGCAGATCAAAGGGCTTGACAAGATAGTCGTCCGCCCCCGCGTCCAGCCCCTCTACCCGGTCGCTCACCGTGCCCCGCGCAGTGAGCAGCAGCACCGGCGTCTGGCTGGCCCGGCGGCGCAGGCCGCGCAGCAGGGAAAGACCGTCCTGCCCGGGCAGCATGCGGTCCAGCAGCACCAGGTCCCACGCGTCCTGGCTCAGCTGCCAGCCGCCCTCGTCCCCGTCGGCGCAGCAGGTCACTTCAAAGCCCTCGGCACGCAGCTTGGCCGCCACCGCCTCCCGCAGCGGCGCGTCGTCCTCAATCAGCAAGATACGCATTTTCATGGCTCCTTTTTTCACTCTCAGCCGTTTTATTGAATGGGCAGGGCAGGACCCTCCTGTTCGGAAAACGAACCACCCGCTCTAAAAGTAACAAAAAAGTCTTAACTTTTCCTTAAACCTGCCATGGACGACAGGGTTTAAAGCTTAATTTAAGAAACGGCTGATAGCATACGGGTATCTTGAAAAAAGGAGCGATGCACGATGAAGCGTTTTTTATCCCTTTTGCTCTGCGGTGCGCTGGCGGTCTGCGCCGCGGGCTGCGGCAGGATCCCCGCGGCGGCGCAGGCGGCCGGGCGCTATGTGGAGCGGGAGATCACGCCCCCCGGCGCGCAGGAAAAACGGGCCCGCGGCCTGTTCCAGCTTGCCGACGGCAGGCTGTGCTACCTTGCAGGCGACCTGGACTGGTATGAGAGCGGCGACGGCGGCGCCACCTGGCAGCCGCAGAATACGGATTGGTATGAGGAACTCTGCGCGCTGGCGGGCAGCCGGGAGATCGCGCTCTGCCTGGACGGGGACGGCGCGGTCTGGGCAGCCGCCCCCGCGCAGGACGGGATAGGGCTGTTTTACAAAGGGGAGGATGGCCTGCGGCAGATCGGGACCGCCGGGGCGGAAAGCGGCGCGCGCCCCCTGCAGCTGCGGACCGGCGCGGACCAGAGCGTTTTTGTGCTGGCCCTCTCCGGCGGCGGGACCGTCATGCTGGTGATCGACGGCGCTTCGGGGCAGGTGAAACAGCAGTTCTCCGTAGAGCCGGGCGCTGATTTTGGGGTCAGAGGGGAAAAACTGGAGCTGTTCACCGCGGGCGGCGAACAGGTGACCTACGACCTCACCGGCGGGCAGGAAACTGCGCGCCGCCCGCTGGGGACCGGGGCGCTTGGCGCTTTGGGGCCGGACGGCGCCGTGTGGGCCGTGTCGGCGGAGGGGCTTTCCCTGATCGCAGCGGGGGGCAGTGTGACGGAAGATCTTTTTGCCGGCACCGGCAACCGCTTCCAGGCGCCGGACACCTCTCTGCGCGGGGTGCTGCCGCTGCAGGACGGCGCCCTCTGCGTGGCCTATGACACGCGCGGGGGCGGCGCCCTGTGCCTGTACGCCTACGACCCCGACGCCCTGGTGCGCGGGGAGAATTCGCTGGTCGTCTGGTCCCTGCGCGGCAGCCTGACCCTCAACGCCGCGATCAGCGCTTTCAAAGAAGAAAATCCGCAGGTGGACGTGGTGCTGCAGCTGGGGCACGAGACCGGGGACGCCGGTCTGTCGGACGCCGACATCATCCGCAGCCTGAACGCCGCGCTGCTGACCGGGGACGCCCCGGACCTGCTGATCCTGGACGGCCTGCCCGCGGACAGCCTGATGGAAAAGGGGCTGCTGGAAGATCTCACCGGCCTTGTGGAGGAAGCGGACTATTTTGAAAATCTGTTTACCGCCTGGACGCTGGACGGCAAAACCTACGCCTATCCGGCCAGGGTGCAGCTGCCCGTGCTGTTGGCACAGGCGGGCACCCGCGTTGAAAACGGCAGCCTTTCCGCCCTGGCCGCAGCGGCAGCGGCCGGCAGGGGCCTGCCCGCGGCGGGAGAGGTCACCGGCTTTGCGGGGGCGGACCAGCCGCTGCTGTATTTTGACGACTGGAGGGCCCTGTTCGACGTGTTTTACGCGGCGGCCGCGCCGCGGCTGCTGACCGACAAGGGCTGCGACGAGGCGGCGCTGACCGAACTGTTTTCCGCCACCGGGGCGATCAGCGAAAAATACGGCCTGGCGGCGGAGCCGAGCGGCAGGGTGAGCGGTACCGTCATGGACCTGGACGGCGGGCAGGAGTACTGTTTTCCGCTCCAGATCGAGGCGTACAAGTACGGCGCGGCATGCCAGTGCGCGGTGTTGCTGGAGGATCTCGCAAATCTGAACGGGCCTTTCTGGCTGCGCGACACCCAGGTCGCCCTGATGCCCGGCGGCGCTTTTTTGCCCCGGATCAGCGCCGCCGTGCCGGTAAACGCGGCGCAGAAAGAGCTGGCAAAAAAATTTGTCGGGGCGCTGCTCTCCCAGCCCGTGCAGGCTGCAAAAAATTACTATGAGGGCCTGCCGGTGCGGCGGGAGGCATTGGCCGCGCTGCAGGAGCAGCTGCGGCAGAGCATCCGGCACTGGCAGGAGCAGCATCCGGAAAACAGCTACCCGGCGGGCCTTGTGTTCGACAGCGCTGCGCTGCTCTCCGGGGCCGGGGCGGCAAGCAAATCCAACGATCAGTTAAAGGAAACCATCTATGAGCAGGCGACAAAATTTTACGACAAAAGCTGTACCCTTGAACAGGCGGTGGCAAACGCCATGGAGGCGACGCGGCTCTATTTCGAAGAGCGGCGCTGACCGCGCCGCGCCCCCGCGCGCCGCCTGGGCGTTTCTCGCGCCCAGTCTGGCCGGGGTGCTGCTCTTTGTGCTGTTCCCTTTCGCAGACACGGTGCGCCGCAGCTTTTTTGACCCCATGGGCGGCAGCTTTGTGGGGCTTGCGAACTACCAGTCGGTGCTGGCAAACAGCGCTTTCCGCCTGGCGGCAAAAAACACTGCGCGCTTTATCGCAGTCTGCCTGCCCCTGCTGCTGGTCCTCAGCCTGGCGCTGGCGCTGATGGTGCGGGCGGCAAAGGGCGGCGGGCGGCTGTTCAGGACCACCTATCTCGTCCCCATGGCGGTGCCGGTGGCCAGCATCGCCCTGCTGTGGCAGGCGCTGTTCGCCCAGAACGGCATCGCGAACAGCCTGCTGTCCGCAATGGGCAGCCGGCCGGTGGATTTCATGGGCACGGGCGCGGCTTTCTGGGTGCTGATTTTCACCTATCTGTGGAAAAACAGCGGGTACGACATGATCCTCTGGATGGCGGGGCTGGACGGCATCCCGCAGAGCCTTTACGAGGCCGCGCGGGTGGATGGGGCGTCGAATTTCCAGTGCTTCTGCCACATCACGCTGCCCGGTCTGCTGCCCACCCTGTTCATGACCGCGGTGCTCAGCCTGCTGAACACGTTCAAGGTCTTCAGAGAGGCGTACCTGGTGGCGGGCAGTTATCCGCAGACCGATATTTATCTGCTGCAGCATCTGTTCAACAACTGGTTTGCAGATCTGGACCTGGGCCGGCTGTCGGCTGCCGCAGTGCTGGTGGCGGCGGTGCTGCTGACGGTGATCCTGCTGTTTCAGCGCGTCCTGAACAGGGGGGATGAGCTGTGAACCGGCCCGGAAAACGCGCAAAAGCGCTCTCCCGCCTTTTTCTGTTCTGCCTGCTGTCGGCTTTGGCGCTGCTGGTGTGGTGGCCGCTCTGGTCCATGGCGGAGGGCGCGCTGATGCCTTTGGACGAACTGAACGCGGCCCTTGGGCCGGTTCTGGCCGGGCGGGAGGGAGAGGCATTTTGGCCGCTGCTGCCCAGCTGGCCCACACTGCAGCCGCTGGCGGAGCTGCTGCTGGACACCCCGCAATTCTTTGTCATGTTCTGGAACACCTGCAAGCTGGTGTTCCCCACCGTGCTGGGGCAGCTGCTGGTGGGCGCGCCTGCGGCCTGGGCTTTTTCCCGCTTCCGGTTCCGGGGCCGCAGGCTGCTTTTCACCGTCTACATCGTGCTGATGCTGATGCCTTTCCAGGTGACGATGGTGCCCAGCTATCTGGTCGCGGACGGCCTGGGCTTGATGGACACTCTCTGGGCGGTCATTTTGCCCGGCATGTTTTCGACTTTTCCGATTTTTATCATGGCGAAAGGCTTTGACGCGGTGCCTGACGCTTTGCTGGAGGCGGCCGCGCTGGACGGCGCGGGCCCGCTGCAGACCTTTTTCAGGATCGGCCTGCCGCTGGGCATGCCGGGCATCCTCTCGGCTCTGGTACTGGGCTTTCTTGAGTGCTGGAACGCCATCGAACAGCCCATGACCTTTTTAAAGACCCGGTCTCTGTGGCCGCTTTCTCTTTATCTGCCGGAGATCGCGGCCGAAAAGCTGGGGCTGGCGATGGTGTCCAGCCTGCTGATGCTGGCCCCGTCGGTACTCATTTTCCTGTTTGGGCAAAAATATCTGGAGCTTGGCATCCAGTCGAGCGGACTCAAGGAGTGACCCTCTATGAAATGGCTTGAATTCAAAGAAAGATCGCGGGCGCTGGCCGCGCGGCTGCCCCGCCCGGCGGAGGACAGCCAGCGGCGGGCGCTGGGCAACATCCTGCGCTTCTTCTCTCTGATGCTGGTGTTTACGCTGGTGGCGCGCGGCGCCGCGGCGGCCACGCTGCCCCGGGTGGGCCTGTCCCGCCCGGCGGCGGGGGAGATCGTGCAGGCTCTGCAGGCGGGGGGCACGGTGCAGGCCGCGGACCCGCTGGGGGTCGCGGCGCCGGCGGGGCTTACAGTAAAAAAGTGGCTGGCGCAGCCCGGACAAAAAATAAAAGAGGGAGACCCGCTGCTGCAGCTGGACGGGGAGGAAGCGGCCGAAGCGCTGGCCAGGGCCGAGCTGGAACTGGAACGGATGCGCCTGGAGCTGCAAAAACTGCTGGACGGCGTGCAGGTGGACACCGGCGCCCTCTCGGGCGCGGCCACGGCACTGGAGAGGGCCAAAGCAGACGCGGAGAGCCAGCGGGCGGCGGCACAGGCGGCACAGGCAGGGGCGCAGTCGGCGCTGGACGCGGCGGCGGCGGACGCAGCGGCAAAGGCGGTGGAGTTGGACGCCCTGCGCACCCAGCAGGACCCGCCGGCGAGCGGGGAACAGCTGGCGGCCGCGGAGGCGGCGCTGGCCGAGGCAGACGCCCGCAGGGAGCAGGCCGCCGGCGCCTTGAAAGAAGCAAAAGAACAGGCGGCCGCGGCGGACCTTTCCGCCGGGCGGTCGGTAAGCGACGCCCAAAGCGCCTGGGACGCGGCGGCGAAAGCGCAGCGGGAGGCGGAAAAACAGGCGGGCTACACCCGCAGGGACAACGAGATCAGCGCCGCGGCCCTGCGCCTGGACATCCGGGAGAAAGAAGACGCGGCCAGAGCGCTGCGGGCCCTGCGGGAAGCGGATGGGATCCTGGCCGCCCCCGGGGCGGGCACGGTGGTGGGCCTGGACGCGGCGGCGGGGACGCGTACCGGGGAGGCTCCGGCAGCCTGGCTGGCGCCGGAGGACAGCGGCTTTGAAGTGGTGTTTCAGGTGACGGAAAAGGAGGCCAAAAAAATGGCGCCGGGTTCTGCCGTCCGGGCGGAAAGCGCGGGCAAAACGATAAACGGCACCGTGGCCTCGCTGGCCGCGGCGGATGAAAACGGCATGGTGACCGTCCGCGCCGCGCTGGAAGGGGGCTCTGCCCTGCGGCCGGGGCAGAGCGCGCTGGTGACAGCGGAGCTGAGCCGCCAGAACTATACCGCCTGCCTGCCGGTGGGGGCGATCCGCAGCGACAGCCGCGGCGACTATGTGCTGGCCATGGAACAGAGGCAGACCGTGCTGGGGTTTGAGAACATCCTGGTGCGGGTCCCGGTGGAGGTGGTCGAGAGCGGCGGGGAGCTGGCGGCGGTCGAGGGCGTGATCGCTCCGGGCAGCAGGATCGTGTCGGAAAGTGACAAACCGGTGTCAGAGGGGGACCGGGTGCGGGAGCTGGACACATGAGCAGGTCCCGACGGAAAAAGCTGACCCGGCTGCTTTTGTGGCTGTGCTACCTGCTGCTGACCGCGCTGGCGTTCCGCGCCGCGGCGTCGCTGCAGCGCCTGCTGCCGGGCTATTCTCTGCGCTTTGCCGCCCCGGTGACGGCGGCACAGGCCCGCGCGCTGAGGGAAGCCGCTGCAGAGGGCGATTTTGAGCCGGTGTTTTGGGGCCTGCGGCAGGGGGCGGCAGCGGACGGCGGTTTGCGCTGTGTGCAGGCGGAAGAGCTGCTGGTGTGGGGCGAACCGGCAGGCGCCGCGGCGCCGGGCCAGCTGACCGACGGCGGCTGGCCCTCGGCGAAAGACCTGGTGGGCTGCGCTGTCTCCGACAGCCTTGCCTGGAAGCTTTGGGGCAGCGGGCAGGCGGTGGGGATGGATTTGGAGCTGGATGGCCGGCACTGTGTAGTGCGCGGCGTGTTTGCGGATAAAACCGCACGTGTGGTGCGCCAGCAGCCGCAGGAGCGGGGCGAGACCCCGTTTACGGCGGTGGAGCTGCTGCCGCGCGGACAGAACACCTCGCTGGAACAGGCGCAGCGCTTTGCCCAGGGCGCGGGCCTTGTCCCCAGTGCGGCGGCAGACGGCCCGGCGCTGGCGGCCGCGGCGTCGCTGGCCGCCCTGCTGCCCGCGGCCGTGGGGGCGCTGTGGTGCGCCGCTCGGCTTTTTGGGCAGGTGTGCCGCCCGCTTTCTCCCGCGCAAAGGCAGCTGCTGGGGTTTGCGCTGCTGCTGGCCCTGGCCCTGGCTCTGCCCGCGCTGCTGCGGCTGCTGCCGCCCGCGCTTGTGCCCGCCCGCTGGAGCGATTTTTCCTTTTGGGGACAGCTTTGGCGGCAGATGGAAGAGGGGGTGCAGAGATGGTTTTCTCTGACGCCGACTGCGCGGGATGTGGCCGCAAAGTGGGGGCTCCTGCAAACGGCGCTCTCCTCCGCCGGCGCGGCGTTCCTCCTGCTGGGGCTGTGGAAAGGCGCTTTTGCAAAGGAACTTTAAAAAGATGAGGGCTGTTTTCTTCCGTCCGGGCACAGGCGGCGGGACAAAACAGCTCTTTTTTTCGCGCCGGAAAAAGTGTACAATGAAAAAAACGGCCAGATCGAGAACGGAAGAGCGGCCCCCGGGCGGGCCGGGATGGAGGGGAACACAGATGGAGCAGCGCTCGCTGTTTGACGACCGGGAGAGGACCAACCCCCTGGCCAGCCGGCTGCGGCCGGAGACGCTGGACGGCTTTGTGGGCCAGCAGCACCTGCTGGGCGAGGGCAAGGTGCTGCGCCAGCTCATCGACCGGGACGAGATCCCGTCCATGATCTTCTGGGGGCCGCCGGGGGTGGGAAAAACCACCCTGGCCCGCATCATCGCCCGGCGCACCAGGGCAAATTTTATTGATTTTTCAGCCGTGACCAGCGGCATCAAAGAGATCAAAAAGGTGATGGACGAGGCGGAGGCAAACCGCCGCATGGGAGAAAAGACCATCCTTTTTGTGGACGAGATCCACCGCTTCAACAAAGCGCAGCAGGACGCTTTCCTGCCCTTTGTGGAAAAGGGCAGCATCGTGCTGATCGGCGCCACGACGGAGAACCCCTCTTTTGAGATCAACTCGGCGCTGCTCTCCCGCTGCAAGGTGTTTGTGCTGCAGGCCCTCGCGCCCGAGAATCTGGCCCGGCTGCTGCGGCGGGCCGTCGCTGATCCGCACGGCTTTGGCAGCCGGCCGGTGGAGATCGGGGACGACGAGCTGTCGATGATCGCAAATTTTGCTAACGGCGACGCGCGCACTGCCCTGAATACGCTGGAGATGGCCGTGCTCAACGGCGAGCTGGAGGACGGGCGCACCCGGGTCACAAAAGAGATCATCGAGCAGTGCGTGAGCAAAAAGTCGCTGCTTTACGACAAAAATGGGGAAGAGCACTACAACCTGATCTCGGCGCTGCACAAATCCATGCGCAACAGCGACGCCGACGCGGCGGTCTACTGGCTGGCGCGGATGCTGGAGGCCGGCGAGGACCCGCTCTATGTGGCGCGGCGGGTGGTGCGTTTTGCCAGCGAGGACGTGGGCATGGCGGACAGCCGGGCTTTGGAGGTGGCGGTGGCGGCTTACCAGGCCTGCCATTTCATCGGCATGCCGGAATGCAGCGTCCACCTCACCCACGCGGTGGTGTTTTTGTCCCTGGCGCCCAAGTCGAACGCGCTGTACACAGCGTATGAGAGCGCCAAGCGGGACGCGCAGAAGATGCTGGCCGAGCCGGTGCCCCTGCAGATCCGCAACGCGCCCACAAGGCTGATGAAAGACCTGCACTACGGCGAGGGCTATATCTACGCCCATGACACCGCAGAAAAACTCAGCGCCATGCAGTGTCTGCCGGATTCCCTGGAGGGCAGAGTTTACTACCGCCCGACAGAAGAGGGGGCGGAAGCCCGGGTAAAACAGCGCAAAGAACAGATCGAGGCCTGGAAGCGGGAACAGAGAAAAGCGGCGGAAAAGGAAAAGTAACTAAAATTTGGCATTTAAAACGGGCGAAGTGCTCAAAATTTTCGCAAAGACGGGTTTACAGTTGACGAGATAGGAAGTTTTTTCTATACTGAAACTGGATATAGGGATGGCGTGGGAGCAGCGCTTTCACACCCCAAGAAAAGTAAATCACTGGATGAAGCTGCCGGGAGAGACCGCGTCATGCGGCGCCGAAGGGGAAACGCCGAAAACTCTCAGGCAAAGGGACCGGCAGCGGACAAAACTCCGAAAAGCCAGATGGATGGCACCGAAGAAGCAATCCCCGCCGCGGGCGGGGAGAATCTTTCAGGTTGGATGACGGGGCGCGCAGGATGTCTGTGCGCCCCGTTTTTTATTGTTTATCCAATGTCAAGGCCGCGGCCCGCACAGGCGGCGGCACAAAAAAGGAGGGATCGGTTTGGAGAAAAAGACGCCTCTGTACGAAAAGCATGTAGCACTGGGGGGCAAAATGGTGCCCTTTGCGGGGTATCTGCTGCCGGTGCAGTACAAAAGCGGGGTCATTGCCGAGCACATGGCGGTGCGCGGGCAGGCCGGGCTGTTTGACGTTTCCCATATGGGGGAGGCGCTGCTGACCGGGAGGGACGCGGAGGAGAACCTCGACCGCATTTTGTCCAACAGATTTACCGGCATGCCGGAAGGCGCTGCGCGGTACACGCTGATGCTGTATGAAAACGGTGGCGTGGTGGATGATCTGATCGTTTACCGGCTGGCGCAGCAGCAGTTTTTTCTGGTGCTCAACGCGGCCAACACGGAAAAGGACCTGGATTGGCTGCGGTCGCATCTGAAAGGGGAGGTGGAACTGCAGGACCTGTCGCCCCGCGTGGCGCAGATCGCCCTGCAGGGGCCGCAGGCAAAGGCCCTGATCTCCACCGTGGCAGACGCGGCGCAGCTGCCGCAGAAATACTACACCTTTGTCCCCGAGATGCAGGTGGCGGGCGCGCGGTGCATGGTCTCCCGCACCGGCTATACGGGCGAGGCGGGCTACGAACTGTATCTCGACCCGGCCGACGCGCCGGGCGTCTGGGACGCCCTGGTCGTCGCGGGTGCGGTCCCCTGCGGCCTGGGCGCGCGGGATACGCTGCGGCTGGAGGCGGCGATGCCCCTTTACGGCCATGAGCTGTCGCCCGTCATCGACCCCATCACGGCGGGGCTGAACTTTGCGGTCAAGCTGGAAAAAACGGACTTTATCGGCAAAGGTGCGCTGCTGGCCGCAGGCGAGCCCAAACAGGTCCGCGCGGGGCTGAAGGTCACCGGCCGGGGCGTGCTGCGGGAGGAACAGGACGTTTATTCCGGCGGCAAAAAGGTGGGTGTGACCACTTCGGGCACCCACTGCCCCGCCGTGGGGGTAAGCTGCGCCATGGCCTATCTGGACAGGGACGCCGCGTCCGTGGGTACATCGGTGGAGGTGGACGTGCGCGGGCGCAGGGTCGCCGCGGAGGTCGTGCCGCTGCCGTTCTATAAAAAATAGCCGGAGGCTATTTTTTATAGCCATGTGGCCTGTCCTCAGGCCACGGCGAATCAAAATAAATTGTTTTTTATTGCGGAGCAATAAAAAATAGCCGGAGGCTATTTTTTAGTAGCCATGTGGCCTGTCCTCAGGCCACGGCGAATCAAAATAAATTGTTTTTTATTGCAAAGCAATAAAAAATAGCCGGAGGCTATTTTTTCGGCCATCCGCCCCGTTGCCGCATAAGCGGCGGGGGCGAGACCATATAAAAATGCAGAGGGCGGCCCGCCGCGCCCGGTGCGAAAGACGAAACACAGGACAGCATCAATTTTTTCAGGGAGGGCAATATTATGAATTTTCCGGAGAATCTGCTCTACAGCAAATCCCACGAATGGGTCGAAAAGATCAGCGATACGTCCGCGCGGGTGGGCTTGACCGATTATGCGCAGGACGCGCTGGGCGATCTGGTCTTTGTCAATCTGCCCGAGCCGGGGGACCCGGTGACCGACGGGGAAGCCTTTGCGGACGTGGAGAGCGTCAAGGCGGTGTCGGACGTCTACAGCCCCGTCACCGGTGCGGTGGCGGCGATCAACGAGGAACTGCTGGATCGCCCGCAGCTGATCAATGAGAGCCCCTATGAGGCGTGGTTTGTGGAGGTGGAGGAGATCGAGGCGTTCGGCGAGCTGCTGGACGCCGCAGCCTACGAGGCCCACTGCCGGGCGGAACAGGAAAAATGACCCGTCCCCCGCAGAGGGACAGAAAGGAAGGGTGCAGATGGGCAGTTATATCCCGTCCACCGGCGCACAGCGCGAAGAGATGCTGCGCGCGGTCGGCGTGCCGTCGTTTGAGGCGCTCTATGCAGATGTGCCGCAGGAGATCCGCTTTCCCGAATTGAAGATGGGCACGGGCAGGTCGGAACTGGAGGTCGCGGCAGAGCTGCGCGCCATGGCGGCAAAAAACCATGTTTTCAGCAGCATTTTTCGCGGCGCAGGCGCTTATGACCACTATATCCCCTCCATCGTCAAGCGGGTGACCGCAAAGGAGGAGTTCGTCACCGCCTATACGCCTTATCAGGCGGAGATCAGCCAGGGCATCCTGCAGTCCATTTTTGAGTACCAGACCATGATCTGCGAGCTCACCGGCATGGACGCGGCCAACGCCTCGGTCTACGACGGAGCCACTGCGGCGGCGGAAGCTGCGGCCATGTGCCGCGACCGCCGGCACAGCCGGGTGCTGGTCTCGGCCGCCGCCCATCCCGCCGTGCGCAGCACGGTCCGGACTTACTGTGAGGGCGCGGGGGTGGAAGTGGCCGAAGTGCCGGTGCGGGACGGCCGCACCGACCTGGAGGCGCTGCAGGGACTTCTGGCCGCCGGCGACGCCTGCTTTTATCTGCAGCAGCCGAACTTTTACGGTGTGCTTGAGGATGCGGCCGCTTTCGGGGCGGCGGTGCATGCGGCGGGCGCAAAGTTCATCATGGGGGTCGATCCCATCGCGGCCGCGGCGCTGGCAACCCCGGCCGAGTGCGGGGCCGATATCGCGGTGGGAGAGGGCCAGCCGCTTGGCATGCCGCTCTCGTTCGGCGGGCCGTATCTGGGCTTCATGGCCTGCACGCACGAGCTGTTCCGCAAGCTGCCCGGCCGCATCGTCGGCGAGACTACGGACAGCAGGGGAGAGCGCTGCTTTGTGCTCACCCTGCAGGCGCGCGAGCAGCATATCCGGCGCGAAAAGGCGTCCTCCAACATCTGCTCCAACGAGGCGCTGTGCGCCATGACCGCTGCGGTCTACATGGCCGCCATGGGGCCGCAGGGCATGGCGCAGGCGGCGCAGCTGTGCACCTCTAAAGCGCATTATCTGGCATCGCGCCTGGGCGAGACGCCGGGGTTTGAACTGGCCTACCCGAAAGCGGAGTTCTTCCACGAGTTTGTCACCCGCACGCCGGTGGAACCGCAGCGGCTGCTGAAAGCGCTGGAGGAGCAGGACATCCTGGGCGGGCTGCCGGTGGAGGACGGCATCCTCTGGTGCGTCACCGAGAAAAACACAAAAGAACAGATCGACCGTCTGGTCGAGATCGCGCAGGAGGTGGCACGGGCATGAAACTGATTTTTGAAAAGAGCGTCCCCGGGCGCTGCTGTGCGTTGCTGCCGGCCTGTGATGTGCCGGTGCGGCCTCTCGAAAGCCGCTTTGCCCGCAAAGACCCGCCCCGGTTGCCGGAACTGTCCGAGGTGGACCTGTCCCGGCATTACACCGCGCTCGCGGGCCGCGTGCACGGGGTCAACGACGGGTTTTATCCGCTGGGCTCCTGCACCATGAAGTACAATCCCGCGCTGCACGAGGAGCTGGCGGCCCTGCCGGGCTTTGCCGGCGTGCATCCGCTGCAGCCCCAGCACACGGTACAAGGCTGCCTGGAGGTGCTGGCGCGGGCCGAGGCGCTGCTGTGCGAGGTCACCGGCATGGAACAGATGACCTTTCAGCCTGCGGCGGGCGCGCACGGCGAGTTGACCGGCCTGCTGCTCATCAAGGCCTATCACCGGGACAGGGGCGATGCGGCGCGCACCAAGATCATCGTGCCGGATTCCGCCCACGGCACCAACCCCGCCTCGGCATCCATGGCCGGGTTTGAGGTGGTCAACATCCCCTCCGCCCCGGACGGCTGCGTGGACTTGGAGGCGCTGCGCGCGGCGGTAGGGCCGGACACGGCGGGCCTGATGCTGACCAACCCCAACACGCTGGGCCTGTTTGACAGAAATATTTTGCAGATCACCCGCATCGTCCATGAGGCGGGCGGCCTCAACTATTACGACGGCGCAAACCTGAACGCGGTGATGGGCGTGGCCCGGCCCGGCGACATGGGCTTCGACGTGGTGCACCTCAACCTGCACAAGACCTTTTCCACCCCGCACGGCGGCGGCGGGCCTGGCTCCGGCGCGGTTGGCGCAGGCGCGCTGCTGGCGCCGTTTCTGCCGGCGCCTCGCGCGGCCGCCGCCGGCGGAGGATATGCCTTTGAAACGCCGCCCAAGAGCATCGGCACGGTCAAAGCCTTTTACGGCAACTTTCTGGTGGTGGTGCGGGCGCTGGCCTATATCCTCACACTGGGCGGCGACGGCCTGAGCGAGGCGTCGGAAAACGCCGTCCTCAACGCCAACTATCTCAAAGCGCTGCTGGCGCCCTATGCGCCCCCTGCCTGTGCGGGCGTCTGCATGCACGAGTTCGTGGTGACGCTGGAGCGGCTCAAAAAGGAGACCGGGGTCACGGCGCTGGATGTGGCCAAAGCCATGCTGGACTGCGGCATCCACCCGCCGACGATGTATTTCCCCCTCATCGTGCATGAGGCGCTGATGTTTGAGCCCACCGAAACCGAGTCCAAGGAGACGCTGGACTGGGCGGCAGCGCAGATCACCGGCATCCTCCGGCGCGCCGCAGAGGACCCGCAGTCGCTGCACGCCGCCCCCTGCACCACGCCGGTGGGCAGGCCGGACGAAGTCGCCGCGGCCCGCGCCCCCAAACTGAGGTACCGCTTTGACACGCTGTGAACTGCTTTACCTTGTCACCGACTGCACCGACCCGGTGCGCAACCTGGCGCTGGAAGCCCTGCTGCTGGAGACGGTGCAGCCGGGGCAGTGTCTGCTCTATCTGTGGCAGAACCGCAATACGGTGGTGATCGGCCGCAATCAGAACAGCCGCAGAGAGTGCCGCCTTGACCTGCTGGAGGCGGACGGCGGCAGGTTGGTGCGGCGGCTGTCGGGCGGCGGCGCGGTCTATCACGATCTGGAAAACCTGAACTTTACCTTTCTTGCCCGCGGGGATGCTTACGATCTGGACCGTCAGCTGCAGGTGGTGCTGCAGGCCGTGCAGGGGCTGGGCGTCCCGGCGGAAAAGACCGGACGCAACGACCTGACGGCGGAGGGGCGCAAATTTTCCGGCAACGCCTTTTACCGGGCAGGGGACAGGCGGTATCACCACGGCACTTTGCTGCTGTCGGCGGACGGCGAAAAAATGGCCCGTTACCTTGCGGTAGACCCCGAAAAACTGCGCTCCAAAGGAGTGGCTTCCGTGCGCGCCCGGGTCTGCGGCCTGCGGGAATATGTGCCCGGCCTGACCGTGGAACAACTGCGGCAGGCCCTGATCGGCGCGTTTGGAGCCGTTTATGGAAAAACGCCCCGGCCGTTTACAGGGCCGCCGGACACGGAACGGCTGCGCGCGCTGGAAGAAAAGTTCGGGTCGGAAGCGTGGCGTTTCGGCAGGGAGCCAAAAGCGGATTGCACGCTGTCGGGCCGCTGGCCCTGGGGCGGGGCGGAGATCTGCCTCACGGCCGCCGGGGGCCGGGTGGTGGCGGCGGCCGTCTATACCGACGCGATGGACGCCGGCCTGGCGGCGGAGCTGGAGACGGCCCTTGTGGGGCTTCCGTTTGCGGCGCCGGCGTTGGCCGGTGCAGTCCGGGCGCTGGCCGGACGGAAAAAAGACTGCGGGGAGCGCCGCGCGATGGCGCTGGATATCGCCGCACTGCTGGAGGGAATGGATGGAACAGTTTGATCTGATCGTGATCGGCGCGGGGCCGGGCGGTTACACTGCCGCTCTCGAGGCGGCGGCCCTGGGCAAACGGGTGGCGCTGTGCGAGAAAGACGAAGTGGGAGGGACCTGCCTCAACCGGGGCTGCATCCCCACCAAGGCGCTGCTGCGCGCCGCGCACGTCTATAAAGCGGCCGCGGAGGGCGCGGCGGTCGGCGTGCGGGCAGAGGGGCTGCGCTGTGAGTTCACCTCCCTGTTTCAGTATGTGGAAGAGACCACCGCGCGCCTGCGCGAGGGGATCGGCCAGCTGCTCGCCCGCGGCGGGGTGACCCTTCTGCGCGGGACTGCAAAGCTGGAAGCCGGCAGGGTCGTGCGGGTGGACGGGCAGCGCTATGCGGCGGAACACGTCCTGCTGGCCGCGGGCTCCCGCCCGGCGTCCCCCCCCATCCCGGGCAGTGATCTGCCGGGCGTGGTGACCAGCGACGACCTGCTGGCGGGCCGCGGTGCGGATTGCGGCAGCCTGGTCATCCTGGGCGGCGGGGTCATCGGCGCCGAATTTGCCGAGATCTATACCGCCCTGGGGCGGCGGGTCACGGTGCTGGAGATGGCGCCCCGGCTGCTGCCGACGCTGGACCGGGAGATCGGTCAGAATCTGGCCATGATCCTGAAAAAACGGGGCGCTGAGATCGTCACCGGCGCTTCGGTGAAAGAGATCGCCCCGGCAGAGGGCGGCCTTTGCTGCCGTTACGAGGTGAAAGGCGAGGAGCGCTTTTCCAAGGGCGAACGCGTGCTGATCTGTACGGGGCGCGCGCCCTGCACCGCCGGCCTGTTGGGAGAAGGGGTGGACCTGGGCCTTGAGCGCGGGTACGTCCCGGTGGACGAATGCTTTCAGACGCGCGCTGCGGGCGTCTGGGCCGTGGGGGACCTGGTGCTGGGCGGCGTCCAGCTGGCCCATGTGGCGGAGGCGCAGGCAAAAAATGCGGTGCGGGCCATGTTCGGCGCAGGCGGCGCAAAAGAGCTTTCCGCCCTGCCGGCCTGCGTTTTCACCGACCCGGAGATCGCCTGTGTGGGCCTGACCGCAGACGGGGCAAAAGCCGCGGGCCGGGCCGTAACAGTGAAAAAATCGCTCACCTCCGCCAACGGCCGGGCGGTGCTGGAGGGGGCGGAGCGCGGCTTTGCCAAGCTGGTTTTTGACGCGCAGGACGGCCGGCTGCTGGGCGCTCAGCTGATGTGCCCCCATGCGGGGGAGATGATCGGCGGCCTGACCGCTGCCGTCAACGCAGGGCTGACGGCAGAGCAGCTGCGCGGGACCGTGTGGCCCCACCCCACCGTGAGTGAGATCCTGGGCGCTTTTTGATCCCGAAACCTGCGAACTGCATCTGAAAAGACGATACAGCCCCCGGCACGGAACCTTTTTCGTGCCGGGGGCTGTGCTGTTGTGGTATACTGAAAAGGTCTGAGAAGAGAGGGCGGGAGGGAGAAGCGGATGGAAAAGTTTGCGGCCGCACCGCCGGCGGGCGTGTTGGAACTGATAAAACGGCTGGAGCGCGGGGGCTTTGAGGCATGGGCCGTGGGCGGCTGTGTGCGGGACGCTCTGCTTGGGCGTGCGCCGCACGACTGGGACCTCTGCACCTCGGCCACGCCGCAGCAGATGCGCGCCTGCTTTGCGGGGCTTCACCTCATCGATACCGGCCTGCGGCACGGCACTTTGACCGCGCGGGTGGATCACTGCTCCTACGAGGTGACCACCTACCGGGTGGACGGCGCCTATCAGGACGGGCGGCGGCCGGCGCAGGTGCGGTTCGTGCGCAGCCTGACTCAGGATCTGGCGCGGCGAGACTTTACCGTTAACGCCATGGCATGGCATCCGCAGCGCGGCCTGGCGGACCCTTATGGCGGACAGACGGACCTGGCAGCCCGCCGTATCCGCTGCGTGGGCCGCCCCGTCGACCGCTTTGAAGAGGACGCGCTGCGCATCCTGCGCGCGCTGCGGTTTGCCGCCACGCTGGGGTTTGAGCTGGAAGAACAGACGGCCCGTGCCGTCCGTGAAGAGCGCGCCGCGCTCTCCCGCATCGCCCCCGAGCGTCTGCGGGAAGAGTTTTTCCGGCTGCTCTGCGGCCCGGGCTGCGCTGCGGTGCTGGACGGTTACCTGGATGTTTTTTGCGTTTTTTTGCCGGAACTGGGGCCGATGCGGGGATGTTTGCAGCACAACGCCTATCATGACCGGGACGTCTGGGGGCACACGCTGGCGGCGTTGGAAGCTGTCCCCGCAGATGACCTGACCGTGCGGCTTGCCGCTTTGCTCCACGACATTGGCAAGTCGAAATGCTTTACACAAGACGAAAACGGCGTGGGACATTTTTATGGCCATGCCGCCCGCAGCGCCGAGATCGCCCGCGCCGTGTTGCAGCGGCTGCGCTGCGACGGCGAGACGCTGCGCACCGTCACCGGGCTGGTGCTGCAGCATGATCTGCCTTTCAGCGCCGACCCGCGCCTGCTGCGAAGACGGCTGGCACAGCTGGGCCCGCAGCGGATAGAACAGCTGCTGGCGCTGCAGCGGGCGGATGTGTGCGGGCAGGCGCCGGGCTGCAGGGCAGAGCGCCTGGCGGCGCAGGAAGAGATAAAAACGGCCCTGAACGCGGTGCTGCGCCAGCGTCCCTGTCTGGACCTGGGACAGCTGGCGGTGGACGGCAGAGATGTGCTGGCCCTGGGCGTGCCCCAGGGGCCCGGGGTGGGGGCGCTTTTGCAGGCGCTGCTGGAGCAGGTGGTGGATGGCGCGCTCCCCAATGAGCGGGCCGCTTTGCTCGCAGAGCTGCGAAAAAAACTTTTGGCCGAAAAGGATGGATAAAATGGCGAATATCCTGGACTATCTCGAATGGCGGGGCGATCTGACACTGCAGCAGGCGCCCTTTAACCCGGTGGACGGCCTCATCCTCTGCCGGCTGGCCTACGTGCCTTTTGACGGCATCGCGCCCGGCCCGGGCGAGGGGACGGCGACGATCGGTGGGGCTGCCCGGGTCCTGCTGGCGCAGCAGACGCCGGAGCGCCGCGCCGTGGTGAGCGGGCTCTGGAAAGGGGATGCGGAGCTGCTGGCGGCGCTGATGGACAGCGGCCGCTTTTCCGGCATGCTGCTGGAAAGCTATGTCAGCGAGCTGGACCCGGAAGAAGAAAAACAGTTTTCCGCTTTTACGGTTTGCCTGGGGGACGGCTCCCGGTATGTGGCCTACCGGGGCACCGACAGCACGCTGGTGGGCTGGAAAGAAGATTTTAACATGGCTTTCACCACGCCGGTGCCCGCGCAGCGGACGGCGGCGGAATATCTGCGCGCCCGCGCGGCGGAAAAGCCCGGCCCGCTGCGGGTGGGCGGGCACTCCAAGGGCGGAAATCTGGCTGTGTTCGCCGCCGCCTTTTGCGGCGAGGAGACCCAGGGGCGCATCCTGGAAGTGCAGAACAACGACGGCCCCGGCTTTGAGGCGGCCGTGACAGCGCAGCCGGGCTACCGGCGCATTGCGCCGCGGGTGCGCACGATGGTGCCCCAGTCCTCTGTGGTGGGTATGCTGCTGGAACACGAAGAGGCTTACACCGTGGTGCACAGCACCCAGCTTGGGCTGATGCAGCACGATCTTTACTCCTGGCAGGTGCGCCGCACCGGATTCGTCTGCCTGGAGAGCGTGGACGAGGGCAGCCGCATGGTGGACCGGGCGCTGAAAGAGTGGATCTCCTCGATGACCCCCGCCCAGCGCGAGACCTTTGTAGACGTGCTGTTCGGTTTGCTGGACGCCAGCGGGGCACAGACGGTGGGGCAGCTCAGCCTGGGCTGGCTCAAAAACGCCGGAGCCCTGGCGCGGACCCTCAAGGGGATCGACGAGCCCACCCGGGAGGCCATGTCCTCGATACTGAAAGCACTTTCCCACGCCGCGCGCCACAGCCTTGCCCAGGCGTTTCCCCGCGGGGAGGAGCGGCGACAAAACGACGTCCCGGCGCAGCAGGACACCGGCTTTCAGGGATAGTATTTTGCCGGGGATCTCCCCTGCGGGGAATGAAGCGGGTAAAAAGTGTGGTATACTGAATAACAAGAAAACAGCGGCCCGCCTTTTGGGGCCCCGGAAATGAGGAATTTCATGGCCTGGTATGAAAAGAGCGTCTTTTATCAGATCTACCCGCTGGGGTTTTGCGGAGCGCCCTGGCAGAACGACGGCGTGACGCGGGACCGTATCCTGAAAGTGCGGGACTGGATCCCCCACCTGACCGCGCTGGGCGCGGACGCAGTCTACTTTTCGCCGGTGTTTGAAAGTGATACCCACGGCTATAATACCAGGGATTATGCCCATGTCGACTGCCGGCTGGGCGGCGATGACGCTTTTGCACAGGTCTGCGCGGCGCTGCATGCCGCGGGCGTGCGGGTGGTGCTGGACGGCGTGTTTAACCATGTGGGCCGTGGGTTCTGGGCTTTTCAGGACGTGCTGCAGCACCGCCGGGAATCCCGCTATGCGAGCTGGTTCCATCTCAATTTTGAGGGCGACAGCCCCTATCACGACGGTCTGTGGTACGAGGGCTGGGAGGGAAATTACGATCTGGTCAAGCTGAACCTCGACAACCCGGAGGTGGTGGATCACCTGCTGGGATGTGTGGAGGGCTGGATCAGCGCGTTTGAGATCGACGGGCTGCGCCTGGACGTGGCCTATCTCCTGCCGGAGCATTTTCTGCGCCGCCTGCGGGCGTTCTGCGACGGGCGCAAGGCGGATTTCTTCCTGGTGGGAGAGATGATCCACGGGGATTACAACCGGCTGGTGCAGCCGGATATGCTGCACTCGGCCACCAACTACGAGTGTTATAAAGGGCTGCATTCCAGCTTCAACAGCGGCAATATGTTTGAGATCGCGCACTCGCTGGCGCGGCAGTTTGGGCCGGAGAACTGGACGCTTTACCGCGGCAAGCACCTGTTCAACTTTGTGGACAATCACGACGTGTCCCGCATCGCCAGCCTTTTGAGCGATAAACGGCAGCTGCCCTGCATTTATGGGCTGCTTTTCGCCATGCCGGGCATTCCCTGCCTGTACTATGGCAGCGAGTGGGGCGCCGAGGGGGAAAAGCGCCCCGGCGGGGATGAAAACCTGCGCCCGGCTTTTGACGCACCGCAGAAAAACGAACTCACCGCCTTTTTGGCCAGGCTCAGCGCAGCGCACAAAAACAGCGCGGCGCTCACCTGCGGGGATTACAAAAACATCCAGATCATGCCCCGGCAGCTCATCTTCCAGCGGCAGGCGCAGGGAGAGCGGGTCCTGGTAGCGGTAAACGCCGACAGCGCGCCGGCGACCATGCATTTTGACGCGGGCGCCGGCCGGGCAGTCGATCTCATCAGCGGCGCGATGCACGACTTTGGAGGCGGCAGCGAACTGCCGCCCTACAGCGTGGCCTATTGGCGTGTTGAGTGAACAGCCGCGGCGGACTGGAAAGTGGTGTGAGTGAAAAGCGGGGACCGTTTTTCAGCCATTGCCCCGGTCGTCCCGCGGAGATGAAAGGCCGGGGCCAGTAGGACCAGTCCTTTTTTCGATACAGCAATAAAAAGCAGCCTTTGGGCGCTGCCGCGGCACAGCTGCCGTGAAAAGCTGGAAGCGGATGGGTTTTTACTGTTCCGCTGCGCTTCCGTATAAAAAAGAGACGGCCCCAGCGATCGCTGTTTGGCCGTCTCTTTTTTATACGGAGCTTTTATTTTTTCAGCAGATCTTCCAGCGCCTGGACGCCGTCGGCAAGATAATTGCCCTCAAAGGCCTCGATCACGCCCATGTCGCACTGCTTGGCAAGGCCCGGGTCAATGGGAAGCTTACCCAGCACGGGGACCTTGTAAGCGGCGGCGATCTCATCAATGTGGGATTCCCCAAAGACCGAGATCTTTTTGCCGCAGTCCGGGCAGGTGAAATAGCTCATGTTTTCGACCAGGCCCAAAATCGGCACGTTCATCAGCCCGGCCATCTTGACGGCCTTTTCCACGATCATGGATACCAGATCCTGCGGGCTGGCCACGATCACGATGCCATCGACCGGCAGGGACTGAAACACCGTCAGCGCCACGTCGCCGGTGCCCGGGGGCATGTCCACGAACATGTAGTCCACATCGCCCCAGACCACGTCGGTCCAGAACTGGGTCACGGTGCCCGCGATCACCGGGCCGCGCCATACCACCGGGTCGGTCTCATGCTCCAGCAGCAGGTTGACCGACATCACCTTTACGCCGGTGCGGGTCTCGACGGGCAGGATGCCCAGTTCGCTGCCCACCGCACGGGTCTTCAGCCCAAACATCTTGGGGATGGAGGGGCCGGTGATGTCCGCGTCCAGGATGGCCGTATTGCAGGCGCGGCGGCGCATTTCCACCGCCAGCATGCTGCAGACCAGGCTTTTGCCGACGCCGCCCTTGCCGCTGACAACGCCGATCACTTTTTTGATGTTGCTGTTGGGATTTGCCGCCTCGTGCAGGTCCTGCGGCGCGCCCCCCTCGCGGGAAGCACAGGCTTCGCTGCAGGTCTCACAGTTATGGGTGCAGCCTTCGCTCATAAAAACGATACCTCTTTTCTGTATAGTGGCAGAGCTTTACAGGTGTGCGTGCGGCTCTGCGCCTGCCCGCCGCGCGGGCAGTATGCTTTGTCAGTATAGCACGGATCGGCGCGCATTTCAACGGCGCTTCGGTTGCGGCAGGGCCGGATCTATGCTATAATAACCCAAACTATCGTCAGGGGCGCAGGGCGGCCGCGCGGAGAAAAAACGGCCCCGGCAAGCGGCCGGGTATCGCGTCTGCGCCGCATGGGAGCGGATCAATGGAACAGGAAAAAAAGACCATTGCGCAGATCTTACTGCGCCGGCCGCTGCGCGGCAGGGCACGGGAGAAAGCGCAGCGGGAGAACCCCGTCTATAAGGACTGCTACGGGAAAAAGATCGCCACAAGACAGGTCTCCGGCCGCTGAGGCGCGGCAAAGCCGGGTGAACAGGGCGCAAAAGGGGGGCGGGCAGTGCTGCCGATCATGGTGTTCGATACGCCGGAACAAAAGAGCAAGTTTGAAGAGGCATATCTCAAGTATAACAAGATGGGCTTTTACTATGCCCGGGAAATTTTACACGACGACGCCCTGGCGGAGGACGCTCTGCACGACGCCTTTCTTTCCCTTGCCAGAAATCTGGATAAAATAGGGGAGATAGATTGTAACAAATCTTTCAATTATTTCGTTACTATCGTGAAAAACACCGCGATCTCCGCCCTGCGCAAGCACAAACGGGCGCAGGTGGTGGAGATCGACGATGAGGATACGCTTTTTCAGTTGGAGGACTCCGCCCCCGGGCCGGAGGAGACGGTGCTGCGCCAGGACAGCTATGAGGCGCTGCTTGCCGCCATCCGCACCCTTAAGCCGGAGTATCAGGCGCCGCTTCTGCTCAAGTATGCCAACGGCTACACAGAGGCAGAGATCGCAAAAGCGTTGGGCATGACGGTGTCCAATGTCTCGGTGCGCATCCATCGGGCAAAGCAGAAATTGATCCCCATGCTGAGAGAGAAGGGAGGTGCCGGTTTTGCACAGACCACAGAATAACAGCGCAGCCGATTTTGAGGCGCTGCTGGCCCGCGCGGCCGGCCAGATCGCCGCAGAGCAGGCGGCCGAGGTGCGCAAAAAGTATGAAGCCGCGCCCGGACCCGAGTACTCTCAGGCGTTTTTGGCCTCCATCGAAGAGATCGGGCGGGACGCGGAACGCCAAAAAAGGCTTCTCTTCTGGAACCGGGTGGCCAAGCGGGCGGCCATGATCCTGATCGTGGTGATCACCGCCCTCACGGCGGCGCTTTCAGTAAAAGGGGTCCGGGCCCAGTTGTACGAGTATTTTGTCACCCACAACGACGAGTACACCCAGGTGCAGGTCACCGCTGCGGACGAGAAAGTCCGCGGGCGCATGATATCGGAAGGGGATTATCACTACGAGCCGTCTTTTGTGCCGCGCGGATTCGTGTTGCGGGAGAGAAAAGAAGAATACGACTTTTTTTACCACCTGGAGTATGTGGACGAAAAGGCGTATGCGGAGTTTGAGCAGCGCCGTCAGGCTCTGATCGAGAAATGGGGCACCGAGGACGCGATCCCGGAGGAGGAGCGCATCTATTACAATGGCCCGTTCCTGATGTTTGAAGAGCAGCGTTCCGTTGAAGGGGTGGTCGCCTTTGACACCGAGGACGCGGTTTACAAAGAGCTGGAACTGGACGGCAGCCCCGCTTATCTCACCCTGAAAAATGGCCGCGCGACCCTGATATGGGACAATGGAGACCGGGCGTTTATGCTGTTTGGCCATCTCACGGAAGAAGAGATCCTGAAAATGGCCCGCAGTGTGGCGCGCGTCGAGGATTAAAAGCGTTCAGGGCCAGAGCGTCCCCCCTTTGTCCCAGAGAAGAGGGAGCTGGGGCCTATGTGATCTCGGGAATATGTCCCGGTACTTTTGCGGCGAAAAGCGCCGCAAAAAGGGAAGAGAGCCTTTGCGTGCGGTAATGTTCCTGCGTCGAAAAAGTGAAACAGCCCTGCGGGAAACAGCTTCCGCAGGGCTGTTTTTTTGTAAGGAGCTGTACGGGCAGGTGACTGGGTTCCCCCCTGCAGGGGTGAGAGAAAAAGGGGGAGGGCGCATCCCTTAAAAAGGGCCAAATCTTTGGTTCCTGCGCTCTTCCGGCCCCTCACCGGCCCCTCAAAAGAAAAAGCATCAGAGGGCTTTTCCGTTTTGGCGCGGGGAGAGGGCTTTTCAAAACGCGAAAAATGGGGTAAGATAGAACGACAGTAAACCCATGTGCCCGGCGCAGCCGGGCGGTAAAGGAGCGCTTATGCTGGAAAATCTGATAGAACTGGTCCTGCCGCCCATCATTGCGGCCACGGAATTGATCGGTATTTTTGTCGTCACGGTAGCGGTCCTGAAAGCTTTTTTTCATTATCTGGTCACCCTGCTGGGCATCCGCGGCAAGCGGTACGCGGTCAAATTTGAGCTGGCCAACGGGATGGCCACGGGGTTGGAATTCAAGATGGCGGCGGAGATCTTAAAGACTGTCCAGGTGCGCAGTTTTCAGGAGCTGCTGGTGCTGGGGGCCATCATCCTGCTGCGGGCGCTGTTGAGCTTTATGATCCACGCGGAGATGAAAAACGGCCCGGAAGAGACAGGGGACCAGCCCCGCACCTGAGAGGGGAGAAAGGCCGGTCCCAAAGAGGCGGCTTTTCTCCCCGGCAGACTTTTCAGAAAACGGGCTGTTTCGCCTGTCTGCCCTCCGGCGCAGGCGGGCGCGGTGAACCTGCGCAGCCTCCGACGCAGAAAGCCCTGTTCAGCCGCTTTTTGCCGTCGCCCCGGACGCCGGCGGTCTTGACGCCCCGCAGCGGAGCGCGGCCGCCAACTCAGTCCGATCAGGCGCTTTTTTGCATTTCACCGCGTTGTATGCCAAAAATCAGAATCACCGCGGCGGGGCGGCGGCGGAAAGCCGGATGCGCACAGAGCGCCTGATGTTCCGCTGCGTTCCGCAATAAAAAACAGCCGCAGCGCGGCTGTTTTGGCTGGGAGAGGCTTTTTGCGGCGGGTGCGGTCTGTCCGCCCCGGCTCAAAGGAACAGGCGGAAAAGGGCCCCGCTTCCACGCGTCCGGCCGGCGCAGGACGGTTCAAAATTCAAAACAGAGACTTTCAAACACTTCACGGGGCAAGATCGCGCCGGGGTTCGAGGCGACTGCGGCGGCAAAAACGTTGGCGTTGGAGGCTGCCTGCGCAAAAGAGAGCCCGCGCGCGAGGCCGGCGATCATCGCGCCGATATGGGAGTCGCCGGCGCCGATGGTGTCCTGCACCTTTGCTGGCCTGCCGGGGACCTCGGTGATCGTTTCGCCCTCGGCGCAGATCACGCCGCGCGCCCCGAGCGTGACCACCACCCGGCCGCGGGTGGCGGCGCAAAGGCTTTTTACCGCCCGGTGCAGGTTGCTGCAGCCGGTGACCGTCAGCGCCTCGCCGGCGTTCAGATGGATCAGCGGCCGCAGGCGGAACAGCCGCTCCAGCCGTTCGGCGGGGATGCTGCCGATGCGGGGGCCGGGGGCAAAATAGAGGTCGAACTCCGGGTGCTGTTCCAGATAATCGATCAGCAGATCGCCGCTGGACCGCTCCACCTCCAGCCCGCAGAGATACACCCCGCCGATCTCCTGCTGGGGCAGGGCGTCGAACCACTCCCGCCGGAAGAGATATTCCGCCCCGTAGCGGCACACAAAGGTGCGCTCGCCGTCCGGCTCAACAAAGCAGTAGCAGCAGCCGTTTTCCTCCGTCACCCGGGGCGCCGCGCTGCGGATATCCGCGGCGGCCAGGCTGTGAAAGACAAAATCCCCGTAGATGCCGGTGCCCACCGGCGAAAAGAGCAGCGCGGGCGAGCCGAACAGCTCCAGCGCATGGTACACGTTGTAAGCGCAGCCGCCCAGCGACAGGGACTGAGCGTCAATGTCGAGATCCTCGCCGGTGCGCGGCAGGTGGTCTACCCGCACGATCACGTCGGCAACGGTGGAGCCGATGACAAGCGTCTTTTTCATTCCTGATCCATCCAATCTGTTTCGTTTTATGTTCCGCTGTCCCGCCCGCCTGCAGGCGGGATGGGTTTGGGTCCTTTTTCTATCACATAGGCCTGCAGGCCTTTTTGACACCCGTTTTTTTCATAAAAGGCTTCCGCCCCGGGCTGCGCGCCAAAATACAGCAGGGTGGGCGCGTGCTGCCGCGCAAGCCGGAGAAGTTCGCTTCCAATGCCCTGCCTTTGATGGGAGGGGAGGACAAGCAGCTCTGTGATCGTTCCAAAATAGTACCCGTCGGAGAGGATGCGCAGGCAGCCCACGAGAGCCTTGCCGTCATAAGCGGTCAGGTTTATGGTCCTCGACAACGCGGCCTGGGTCTGCTCCGGGTCATATTCCCCGGGCCATACCCTGTTCGCAAAAGGGATAAAAAGGGCGGCGCTGAGCTGTCGGTCGTCCACCTTGTATTCCATGGTTTTCGCTGCCTTTCCACAGTTGATCTGCTGTTTTGAATATACTGAAAATTGACGGCGGCCGCAGGGACAGGGGCGGCCGCTGCAAAAAGAGGAGGATCTTTATGGCTTCAGCCTTTACGCAGCGCATCTATGAGGTGGTGAAACAGATCCCGCGCGGCAGCGTGGCCTCTTATGGGCAGGTGGCGATGCTGGCGGGCAATCCGCGCGGCGCGCGCGGGGTGGGGTTTGCGCTGCACCGCAACCCGGAACAGGGGGTCATCCCCTGCCATCGCGTCGTTTTCCGCGACGGCTCGCTCTGCAGCGGTTTTGCTTTTGGCGGCGAGGGGGAACAGCGGCGCCTGCTGGAAGCGGAGGGCGTATTCTTTTTGCCAGACGGCCGGGTGGATCTGGAGCGCTGCGGCTGGCTGACCGGCGGCCCGGAAAAGCGTCTCACCACAGAGTGAGCTGCCCGCCGCTCAGCGGCGGCATGGGCCGGTCGGTGATCTTTTCGTCCCCGCGGGGCCAGCCTGTCAGCATGGGGGCGGCGGGGTCATGAGCTTGGTATCGCCGCGCTGCCGCAGCGGGATGAGGTGTGGCGTAGCAATACCTGCAGCCGCCCGGACAGGTGTCATAGACGCCGACGTCCACGCTTTGGACACAGCCGCACGCTTTGCGCTGCCCGGGGTCTTTGACCGCCTCCAGCGCGCATCCCAGCAGGCGGGATATCTTGTCCGGGTCGATGCAGGCCCCTTTTTGGATGCCGAAAGACGATAGATCAGCGCGCTCGGCGCAGGTGAAGAGCGGCAGGCCGTACCGCTTTGCGACCGGGGCCAGCAGGGCGGCTGTGTCCCTGATCTGCCCGTCGTCCGGCGGCCGCGGCAGGCTTTTGTCCAGATGGGCATAGGGATCGGCAAAGCTGAGGATACAGCGGGTAGTCAGCGGCGCCAGCTGCGCGCAGAGCCGCGCAAACTGCTTTACCACCCGTTTCGGCGTCCGCTCCCCGCCCAGCAGGATGGGGTCAAAACGCCAGTCTACCCTTGCGGGCCCCAACAGGCCGGAGAGGGTGCGGAACGTGTCGATGGCAGCGGCCGTATCGGGCGTGCCGGGCTCCAGTGCGGTTCCCCAGCCGGTGATGGTGAAAGTGAAATAGTAAAGATATCCTCTGGCGTCCAATTCAGACAGGCGGGGCAGCATCGGCGCAGGGTCTTTGCTCCAAAAGACGATACAGTCGACGGCAGAGGGCGAAAGGGTGACCCTGCTGATGTGCTGCGGGTCATAGGGATCCGGCACCAGCACAAAGCCCTCATCCACCCGGCGATACCACCAGTCCGCATAAAAAGCGGGGATATCCGTGCGGCGGCTGACGCTTAAAATCATTCCGATCCCTCCCTGCGGCAGCTGCCGGCTTCGACTCCAGGATACCAGATAGATGAGAAATACGGGCCGCAGCCTCGGCAGCAGCGCCATTGCACATCCAGAGCCGGTTGCCCGGCGCGCGCCAGCGCAAAGGGCGGTGCGGTGCGCATCTGCGGTTATTTTACCATATAAGACAGAAAAATCGAATGCCTTTTTGGTGCAGGCCGAAAAGATTTTGAAAATACGCGGGGCAAAAAACAGGCGCAGAACAGGGCGGCGGCCGGGAAAAAGGCTTTTCCCGCGGCCGTTTTTTATTTGCTTGACATTAAATTTTTATTCCGTTATCCTCGGTGCATGGGCCGGCGCCGGCTCTCTTAAAAAACAAAGGAGAGCGATCGAATGCATCATTTTATCGTGTCCGGCCCACCGTATGAAGCGGGCCGGCGGCTGGGAGAAGAATTGCGCCGGTGCGGACAGGGACCCGGCGACCTGCCGGCCGCGGCAATGACAAAAGAGAAACGGGATTTTGCGCGCCGCTGCGGCGAGATCTGCGCCGAGGAATTCCCCGAGGCGGTACAGGAGCTGTACGGCCTTGCGGACGGCCTCTCCCTGCCGCGGGAAACGCTGGCAAGGCAGATCTTCTGTATTTATAATTATCCGCCGTTTCAGGGCTGCACCTGTTTTGCTGCCCGCAGCGGCGCAGGCGTGCTGCTGGGCCGCAACAGTGATTTTATGATACAGATGGAGGGGCACTGCCTCAGCCTGGAATACCGCTCTGCAGCGGGCTTCTGCTTTTGGGGCAACGCCACCGCGCCGGTGCAGCTGGAAGATGGGATGAACAGCCACGGCCTGGCGGCGGGCCTCACTTTTGTCTGGCCTGTCGTAAAGCGGCCGGGCCTCAACGCGGGGCTGCTGGTGCGCTATCTGCTGCAAAAATGCCGCACTGTCAAAGAGGGGATCGCCGCGCTGAAAAGGCTGACCATCTCCTCGGCGCAGACCATCACGCTGGCGGACGCCGAGGGGGATATGGCCACGGTGGAGTGCAATGCCGCGCGGGTGGAGGTGCTGCGCCCGCGTGCGGGGGAACACTTTGTAGCGGCGGTGAATGGGTTCTGCTCCGGCGCCATGCAGCCCTATGCGCCGGCATGGGATATGATGCTGTCGGACCAACGCCGCCGGACCGTGTGCAGCGCGCTGGCGGCGCGGTGCGACTGCGACGCGGCTTTTGCCCGCAGCCTGCTGGCAGGCGAACAGGGCTTTTTATGCCAGTATGACCGCGCGCTGGGGGCGGACACGCTCTGGTCGGCGCTCTACCTGCCCAAAAGGCAACAGGCCTTTCTCTGCGAGGGGAACCCCTCGCGCACCCCTTTTTACAAGGTCGCCGTGGGGGCGGATTGAAAAACAAAAGACGCACAGGCTCGCCTGCTGCGCTGCGGCGGCGCGGGCGGCGGTCTCTCTGCCGGCTTTGCAGCGGGGTGGAAAAGAGCTGAAAGGGGGAGACCGCTGAAAAAAGAAAACCGCACAGACGCTTTCTCAAGCAGCTGTGCGGTTTTCTGGAGCTGGAAACGTGACTCGAACACGCGACCTGCTGATTACGAATCAGCTGCTCTACCAACTGAGCTATTCCAGCACCCTTTTTTTCGCCCCGAACGGCGCGGCAATTATTATTATACCAATTTTCACGGTTTAGTCAAGAAATGCTTTACGAAAACTTTGTTTTGGGGTAAAATAAACCCGTGAAAAGGGGAGGAGGAGACGGGATGATAGTAGAGAGCGCGGCGATCTTTGGGATCACGATCTGCATCCTGATCGTTTTTGTGCGCAGCGGCAACGCGGATTATGCCATAGCGACCCTGCCGCTGCTGATCGTGCCCGCCGCAAACGTGCTGGGCTGGCCGGTGGCGAGCCTGGTCAACAATATGATGCCCGGCAATCAACTTTATCTGGTGCGCTGCTTTGTGGATGTGCTGGGGGTGGCGATCGCCTGCGGGCTGATCGCGCTTTTTTCCGGCAAGGTGAAAGCGAAAAAGAAAAAGCAGCTCTATGTGGGGATGTGTTCGCTGTACTGCATCGTCCTGACCTGCGTTTTTATCTATAACGCCCTGCCCAAGCTGTAAGGGTGGAAATCGGCTCAAAGCCGCGCATATTGGCAGGCCGCGCCGCCGCCCGCAGGAGCGGGGAGAGTTGGAATAAAGCCGCTGCTCCAAAGGGGAGTTAGTCAGATGCCGCCGCCCGCAAGAGCGGCGTGGATCAGCCCCCCTGCGCACGCCGGGGGCGATGACGATCGCCGCTGTCCGCAAAGACGGCATAGACGAAAAAACAGCAGCGCAGCTGCTGTTTTTTTATACGCCCTCGTTCCCCGAATGGGTGGGAGCCATTCTCGTAAAACAGCCGTAGGCGTGCCGCGCCCGCGCGGCCGTCTTTGGGCAGCCTTGCGGCCACCCCTCAGGCCGCAGCGGACAAAAAACAAAAAGCATCCGGCCCCGCGATCTGCTGCGGGGCCGGATGTTTTTTGTTCGTCTCTAAAAAATAGCTGTAGGCTGTTTTTAGGGCCAATCGCCCGGCTGCCGCGTAAGCAATGAGGGCGAGGCCATAGAAATAAGTCGTTTTGATCCGCCGTGGCCTGAGGACAGGCCATATGGCTGCTAAAAAATCAGCGCAGGATCTTATCCGCCACATACAGCCCGTGGGCCGCAGCCTGGGAGAGCGAGCGGGTAAAACCAGTGCCGTCGCCCACGGCATAAATACCCTGGCAGCCCTGCAGCTCAAAGTCGTCGCAGGCGGGCCGGGCGGAATAGTACTTGCACTCGATACCGTAGAGCAGCGTGTCATAATTCATGGTGCCCGGCGCCACCTTGTCCAGCGCCTCCAATGTTTCCAGGATATTGTCCAGCTGGCGCTTGGGCAAACAGAGGCTCAGATCGCCGGCCACTGCGTTCAGGGTGGGGCGGGTGGTGCTCTGTGCCAGCCGCTTGTCGTCGGTGCGCCGCCCGGCCAGCAGATCGCCCAGCCGCTGCACCAGCACGCCGCCCCCGCTGATGAGGTTTGCGAGGCTGGCCACATAGCGGGCGTATTCGATGGGCTCTTTAAAAGGCTCGGTGAAACGGATGGTGGACAGCAGCGCAAAATTGCTGTTCTGGGTCTTGCGGCATTCGTCTTTATACGAGTGGCCGTTGACCGTCAGCACCCCGGCGGTGTTCTCCATTACCACGTTGCCCCGCTCGTTGAAGCAGAACATCCGCGTCACGTCGCCGTATTGTTTGGAGCGGTACCAGATCTTTGGCTCGTAAATTTTCTTGGAAAAATTTTCCCATACCATCGAGGGCAGCTCTACCCGCACGCCGATGTCCACCTGGTTGTTGGTGAGGGGGATACCGTTTTTGTGGCACCAGTCGGCAAAACCGCGCGAGCCCACCCGGCCCACGGCAAGGATGATGCGGTCCGCCGTGACGGCGCCGTTCTCCCTGCCCTCCACGGTGAGGGTATGGCTGTCCTTGTCCACATCGGTGACATTGGTATCGGTGTACAGGTCGATGTGCTGGGCAAGGAATTCGCTCATCCTGCGCATGGTCTCAAAATTTGCGTCGGTGCCCAGATGTTTGAGCTGCGCCTGGGACATATGCAGATCGTGTTCCAGGCAAAGCTTTTTCAGTTCGTCGTCCGGCTGAAAACGGTCCTTTGGGGCGCCGAACGACATCAGCACCCCGTCGGCGGCCTCAATATACTCCAGCACGGTCTTGGCTGGCAGCAGGTCGGGCAGCCAGCCGCCGTACTCGGTGGAGATGACGTATTTTCCGTCCGAAAAAGCGCCTGCGCCCGCGACCCCTTCCATGATGGCGCAGGAGGGGCAGCGCACACAGGTGTCCGCTTTGCCGGTCACGATGGGGCAGCTGCGGTGTTCCAAGTCATGGCCTTTTTCAAACAGGGCGATCTTCAGGCCCGGGTCGCGCGTGATAAGGCGATGGGCCGACATCAGCCCGCCGATCCCGCCGCCGACAATGGCGACGTCATAGTGCTGTTTCATAGATGGCAATACTCCCGTCATTTGATTTTCATGCTGTATTCGTAGACCGCGCGCTGGTAGACGTGGATCACCGAACGGGTGAACTCCTTTTCACCATAGCGGCGAGTGGTGTCCGATACCCCCGCGCGCAGGGCGCTTTTTTCGCTGTCGCTCAGCGCGTCCCAATCGCGGATGATCTTGGCATAACCGGAAGCGTCCACAAACACGTCGCCGTTTTTGCCCTGGTCGATCTGCTCGCGGTTGTACAGGTCCAGCCGCTGCACCACATACAGGCCGCTTGCCATAGCCTCCAGCATCGAGATGGAATTGATCTCCGACAGGGAAGCGGTGGTGAAGAGGTCGCAGGCCTGAAAATAGGGCGGGAGCAGGTCGTGGTCGACACGGCCCAGCAGGCGCACCTGTTTTTCCACGCCGCGGGCGGCGATCTGCGCGCGCAGGGCCTCGGCCTCGGGCCCGTCGCCGATGAGGAACAGCTTGAACCGCTCTTCGCCGGCAAAATTTTCGCTGAAAAAGTCCACCAGCACGTCCAGGCTTTTCTCCTTGCCCAGCCGGCCCACGAACAGCATCGAGACGTCGCCGGGCCGGATGCCCAGCTTTTCCCGCGCCTGCTGCACTGCGGCCGGGTCGATGTTTTCCACCATAAAATCGCTCAGGTCCACCGTGTTGGGGATGATGTTGATGTGGCGTTCCACCCCGCAGCGGCGCAGGAATTCCACCACCTTGGGGGACGGGCCGATGATCTCGGTCGCCTTTTTGGCCACGTTTTTAAAGTACCAATGCGCGCCCGGCTTGACCACTTTCTGCATCCGCTCGCTGGGGGCCACGTAAAACAGGTAGTCGTCGTACATGGTGTGCAGCGTGTATACCACCGGTTTTTTCAGCTGGCGGGCGCAGAACAGGCCGAACAGGCCCATGGTGAACTCGGTCTGGATGTGGATGACGTCCGGGTTGAAAGCGCGCAGATAGGACAGGCGTCTCAGGTTGACGGGGTTGGCCACGCCGTAACCATAGATCTTTTTCAGCGGGATGGACGGACAGTAGAGGATGCCGTCCTTCAGATAATGGTGGCTGGCCTTGGGGTTCATGGTGACGATGAGCACCTGATGCCCCTGGGCCTCCAGGCCGTTCTTCAGCGTCTCGATATGGGTGACGACGCCGCTGATGAACGGGTAATAGGTCTCTGCAAAAATCGCGATCTTCATAAAATGAATCGCACCTCACTTTTTACTCTTGCGCGGGCTGAAAACGGAGAAAACTCCGCCGCAAAACAGCCCGCTTTTTCCATAAAGCCGGATCCGGACAAGGAAACAAGAGTCGAGCCATACGATTTTAGCGCAGCGCAGGTTCAAACCCGCGGGGCAATCCATACAGGATTGCGCCCTTGGTTTTCGCCCACGCTGCATCCAAAATCGTGGGGCTCGACCGCGCAGCGCCGCAAAGGCGGCAATTGGGGATGCAGTGCAAGGCAAACCACTGCAGGCATCCTGTATGGCTGGCAAAGTGGTTTAACGCAGCAATGCGCCCCAATTGCCCCCTTTGCGGTCATGTTTCCTTATTCGGATACGGCTAAAACGCGGCGCCACAGAAAAATCCGACAAGCCCATTATAACAGACCTGCATTTTAGTGCAACCGTTTGTTGCACTGAGGGGCCTTTCTATACTATAATATTGTCAGTACCGCGCCTCTATCCGCACCGGTGTGCGGCGCGCGCAGAAAGAGGTTGTGAAAATGGAATTTTCAGTCAGTCTCTCCAAGCTGGTCAACGATCTCGGCCTGGAGGTCGTCTATACCCCCTGCGATGTCGACAAGATCAGGATCACCTCGGCCGACGTCAACCGCCCCGGCCTTTTGCTGGCGGGCTATCACGAGTATTTCGACCCCACCCGCATCCAGATCTGCGGCAAGGTGGAGATGTCCTTTTTAGAGGCGCTGCCCGAAAACGAGCGGCGCAGCCGCATCCACACCCTGTTTGCTACCAAGCCGGTAGCCGTGGCGGTCTCCCGCAGCCTTTATATCTATGATTCCATGCTGGAATTCGCCACCCAGTACGGCGTGCCCGTCCTGTCGGCGGCAGAGAGCACTTCGCGCCTGACGTCGGACATCATCTCCATCCTGGGCGTGGAGCTGGCCCCGCGGGTGACGCGTCACGGCGTGCTGGTCGAGGTCTACGGCGAGGGCATCCTGATCCTGGGCGAGAGCGGCGTGGGCAAAAGCGAGACCGCGGTGGAGCTGGTCAAGCGCGGCCATCGTCTGATCGCGGACGACGCGGTGGAGCTGCGCAGGGTCTCCAACCGCACCATCGTCGGCACTGCGCCCGAAAATATCCGCCATTTTATCGAGCTGCGCGGCATCGGCATCATCAACGTGGCGCGGGTGTTCGGCTCCGGCGCGGTCAAGGCGTCCGAGCGGGTGGACCTGGTGGTGGAGCTGCAGCCCTGGGACAAGACCAAAAATTACAGCCGCACGGGGCTGGAGTCCGAGACCATCGAGCTGTTGGGGCTGGAAGTGCCCTATACCGTCGTGCCGGTGCACCCCGGCCGCAACCTGGCGGTGATTTTGGAGACCGCGGCCATCTGCAACCGGCAGAAAAAGATGGGCTACAACGCCGCGGAAGAATTGATGGCAAAACTCGGACTGGAAAACGACATCAGTGAGTAAACTGGAAGAGAGGGCCTGCAGGCCCGCCCTGCAAGCGCGGCGCATCCCGGCGGGGATGCGCTGTGCGGCTTTTTTGTGTAGGCATCACTGCGTTACAGGAGGAAACGGATGATCGATTACCAGATACTGGCGGGCCAGATGGAAGCGGCCGGGGTGCACGCGCGCCTGCAGGAACCGCTTTCGCGGCACACCACTTTCCGCATCGGCGGCCCGGCGCGGCTGTTTTGCCTGCCCGCCTCCGAAAACGCCCTCATAGCGGCGCTGGAGCTGTGCCGTGCCGCGGGCTGCCGCGTTTATCTGCTGGGCAAGGGGTCCAACACACTGTTCAGCGACGAGGGCTTTGAGGGCGCGGTGATCTCCCTGGGCATGGGGCTGGACGGCGTCCGGGCGGAGGGGAACGGCTGCCTGAGGGCAGGCTGCGGGGCCTCGCTGGCCCAGGTCTGCCTTTTTGCGGCAAAAAAGGGCCTGTCGGGCCTGGAATTTGCCTATGGCATCCCCGGCTCGGTCGGCGGCGCTGTGTACATGAACGCGGGCGCTTACGGCGGCGAGATGAAAGACGTGCTGACACAGGTGCGCTGCCTGACGGCGGAGGGCGAGCTGAGAGAGCTGGACAGGGCCGAACTGGGACTTGGGTACCGCACCTCCCGTTTTGAACAGCAGGGCGGCGTGATCC
This sequence comes from Anaerofilum hominis, assembly GCF_014287275.1. Taxonomy (GTDB): domain Bacteria; phylum Bacillota; class Clostridia; order Oscillospirales; family Ruminococcaceae; genus Pygmaiobacter; species Pygmaiobacter hominis. The sequence goes on along the minus strand of NZ_JACONZ010000001.1, from coordinate 228,658 downwards.
TGGCCGCCGATTTTGCCCTGACCCAGGGCGAACCCGCACAGATCCGCGCGAAAATGGAGGAGTTCATGGGCCGCCGCACCGAAAAACAGCCGCTTGACAAGCCCAGCGCGGGCAGTACGTTCAAGCGCCCGCAGGGCGCTTTTGCGGCGGCGCTGATCGAAAGCTGCGGGCTGAAAGGCTTTCGCATCGGCGGCGCCGCGGTGAGCGAAAAGCACAGCGGCTTTGTGGTCAACCTGGGCGGCGCAAGCGCCCGGGACGTGCTGGCCGTGGCCGACGAGGTGGCCCGCGTCGTGGAGGAAAAGACCGGTTACCGTCTGGAAAAGGAGATCAGGGTCGTTCGCTGAGGGCCCGCAAAAGAGGGGAAGTCAAGGATGGGACTGTTGATCGTCAGCGGCCTTTCAGGGGCCGGAAAATCGCTTGCCGTGCACGCGCTGGAGGATATCGGATATTTTTGCATCGACAATCTGCCCCCCGCGCTGCTGTGCCGGTTCGTTGAGTTTTCGATGCAGAGCGGCAACGAGATCGAAAAGCTGGCCGTGGTGATGGATGTGCGCGGCGGCGAGGAGTACGGGGGCCTGGCGGAGGCGATGAGCCAGCTGCACAAAAGCGGCGTGCCGTTTCAGTGCCTGTTTCTGGACGCGCAGAACGAGGTGCTGGAACGCCGCTATAAAGAGACGCGCCGCACCCATCCCCTGAGCATCAAAAACCGCGTCTCCATTGAGGAGGCGATCCGGCGCGAGAGGCAGATGCTGCGCCCCATCGCCGAGAGCGCGGACTTTGTCATCGATACCTCGGTGCTCTCCACCGCCCAGCTGCGGGACAGGGTGGTCTCCCTTTTCACCGAGGACATCCGCCAGGGCATGGCGGTCACCGTGATCTCGTTCGGGTTCAAGTTCGGCATCCCCAAAGACTCCGACCTGGTTTTTGACGTGCGCTGTCTGCCAAACCCCTTTTATATCCCCGAGCTCAAGCACAAGACCGGCCTGGACCAGGAGGTCCGGGATTATGTGCTGGGGTTTGAGGAATCGCAGGGGCTGCTGGCGCGGCTCAGGGACCTGCTGGAATATTCGCTGCCCCTCTATGTCAAAGAGGGCAAAAGCCAGCTTTCCATCGCGGTGGGCTGTACGGGCGGCAAACACCGCTCGGTGACCTTTGCGCGGGAGCTGTATGCCTCGGTGAGCGCGGCGGGCTACCGCGCGTCGATCCTGCACCGGGATGTGGAGAGGAACGTGTGAGCGGATGAGCTTTTCCGGCAGAGTAAAGACCGAACTGTGCAAAAAAAGCGTCCAGCGGCCCTGCTGCCTGCGCGCGGCCTGCTGCGGCTTTGCGTGCTTTGCCAAATATTTTGACGAAAAGGGCGTGGTGCTGCACACCGAGCGGGCGCTGGTGGCCCAGACGGCGCAAAAGCTGTTCCGGCGCATCGGGGTGCGGGGCGAAGTGATCCAAAAGCAGCGCTCCGAGAGCGTGGTGTACGAGTTTGCGGTCAAAGACCCGTCCATGGCCCGCAGATTGCTGGCCGAGTACGACCTCACCGGCAGGGAGCCCAGCCTGCGCATCGACCCCGCCGTTTTTGCCTGCGAGGCCTGTTTTTATCATTTTCTCTCGTCGGCCTTTCTCTGCTGCGGCACGGTGGCCGACCCCGCGCGGGAGTACAGCCTGGAATTTGTCAGCACCCGCCGCAACCTGATGGCGGACCTGGAGGCGCAGCTGCGGGAGCGGGGCTTTGAGCCGCGGCGGGCGCAGCGCCGGTCGGCGCAGGTGCTGTACTTTAAGGCCAGCGAGCAGGTGGAGGACCTGCTCACCGCCATGGGGGCCACCAGCGCCAGCCTGGCGGTGATGGAGGAAAAGGTCTACAAAGAGCTGCGCAACAAAGCCAACCGCATCACCAATTGTGAGAACGCCAATATCGACAAGATCGTGGCCGCTTCCGGCAGCGCGCTGGACGCGGTGCGGATCTTGCGGGAGAACCAGTGCTTTGAGACGCTGCCCGAAGAACTCAAGGCGGTCGCCTGCCTGCGGGAGGAGTACCCGGAGTACTCTTTAGCGGAGCTGGGAAAGCTGCTGGAGCCGCCGCTCAGCCGGGCCGGGGTCTGCCATCGGATGAAAAAGCTCACGGGCCTGGCGGAAGAAATCAGTAAAAAGAACAGGGAACAAACGCATGAGTGAGACAAACAGACAATTTACGCATCTGCACCTGCACACCGAGTACAGCCTGCTGGACGGCGCCTGCCGCATTGACCGGCTGTTCGAGCGCGTCAAAGAGCTGGGCCAGACCGCGGTGGCCATCACCGATCACGGCGTGATGTACGGCACGGTGGACTTTTACAAGGCCGCGAAAAAGGCCGGCGTCAAGCCGATCATCGGCTGCGAGGTCTACGTGGCGCCCCGCACCCGCTTTGACAAGGTGCACCGCATCGACTCGGCAAATTATCATCTGGTGCTGCTGTGCGAGAATGAGACGGGCTACAAAAACCTGATCAAGCTGGTATCGGCGGGGTTTGTGGACGGCTTTTACAACAAACCGCGCGTCGACCACGACCTGCTGCGGCAGCACCATGAGGGGCTGATCGCCCTGTCGGCCTGTCTGGCGGGGGAGATCCCGCAGGCCCTGCTGGCGGGAGATCTGGACAAGGCGCGGGAGACCGCTCTTTTTTACAAGGAGCTCTTTGGCCCCGACCACTACTATATGGAGATACAGGACCACGGCCTGCGGGAACAGCGGGAAGTGCTGCCGCAGCTCATCCGGCTGGCGCGGGAGCTGGACATCCCCCTGGTGGCCACCAACGACAGCCACTATCTGACCAGAGAGGACAGCAGGATGCACCACATCCTGATCTGCATCCAGACCGGCAAGACGGTGGAGGACGACGACGTTTTGGAGTTCGGCTCCGACGAGTTCTATGTCAAGAGCACCGAGGAGATGTACGGGCTGTTCCCCATGGCGCCCGAGGCCTGCGAGAACACCAACAAGATCGCCGAGATGTGTGATTTCGACTTTGAGTTCGGCGTGACCAAGCTGCCCTATTTTGAAGCGCCGGACGGGCAGGACAACGGCGCTTATTTCCGCGCCCTCTGCGAGGCGGGCCTGCAGCGCCATTACGGCCCTGCGGTGCCGCAGGACATCCGCGAGCGGCTGGAGTACGAGATCTCGGTCATCGACCGCATGGGGTATATCAACTATTACCTGATCGTCTTTGATTTTATCAACTACGCGCGCAGCCAGGGCATCCCGGTGGGGCCGGGGCGGGGCAGCGGCGCGGGCAGTCTGGCCGCCTACTGCATGGGTATCACCAACATCGATCCCATCCGCTACAATCTGCTGTTCGAGCGCTTTTTGAACCCCGAACGGGTCAGCATGCCGGACTTTGACGTGGATTTCTGCTATGAGCGGCGGCAGGAGGTCATCGATTACGTGGTGCGCAAGTACGGGGCCGACCACGTGGCCCAGATCATCACCTTCGGCACCATGGCGGCGCGCGCCGCCATCCGCGATGTGGGCCGGGTGCTGGCGATGCCCTACCAGTCTGTGGACCAGGTCGCAAAGCTGGTGCCCTCTGAGCTGAAGATGACGCTGAACAAGGCGCTGAAAGTCTCCCATGAGCTGAAAAATCTCTATGACGGCGATGAAAAGGTGCGCGAGCTGATCGACATGGCCCTCAAGATCGAGGGCATGCCGCGCCACGCCTCCACCCACGCGGCCGGCGTGGTCATCACCCGCGAGGCCGCCAATGAATATGTGCCGCTTTCCAGCAACGACGGGCAGATCGTGACCCAATTCACCATGACCACCATCGAGGAGCTGGGCCTGCTGAAGATGGATTTTCTCGGCCTGCGCACCCTGACCGTGCTGCACGACGCCGAAAAGATGGTGCGGGAGACCATTGACCCGGATTTCTGCCTGGACGAGGTGCCGGACGACGACCGGGAAGTTTTTGAGATGCTGTCCACAGGCGACGCCTACGGCGTGTTCCAGTTCGAATCCAACGGCATGCGCCAGGTGCTGGCCCAGATCAAGCCCACCGGCATCGAGGATATGATCGCCGTCATCTCGCTGTACCGCCCCGGCCCGATGGACTCGATCCCGACCTATATCCACAACCGGCACGACCCGTCGGCCGTGCGCTACAAAGTGCCCCAGCTGGAGCATATCCTGGGCGTCACCAACGGCTGTATCGTCTATCAGGAACAGGTCATGCAGATCTGCCGGGAGCTGGCGGGCTTTTCTTACGGACAGGCCGATCTGGTGCGCCGGGCCATGAGCAAGAAAAAGCATGACGTTATGGAGCAGGAGCGCGCGCACTTTATCGACGGCTGCCAGGAGCCGGGCAAGGAGTGCCCGGGCTGTGTGGCCAACGGCATCCCGCGGCAGGCGGCAAACGATATCTTTGACGAGATGTCCAGCTTTGCCTCCTACGCCTTTAACAAATCCCACGCCGCCGCCTATGCCGTAGTGGCTTATCAGACCGCGTATCTCAAATGCCATTATGTCAGGCAGTTCATGGCCGCACTGCTGACAAGCGTGCTGGAAAATACTGACAAGGTCATCGAGTACTCCGCCGAGTGCCAGCGGCTGGGCATCCGGGTGCTGCCGCCGGACATCAACAAGAGCGGCCTGGGCTTTACGGTGGACGGGGAGGATATCCGCTTCGGCCTGCTGGCCCTCAAAAACGTGGGGCGCAATCTCATCAACGCCGTCATCCAAAAGCGGAGCGAGGCCCCCTACACCAGCATGTACGACTTCTGCAGCAAGATGTACGGCCGCGAGATCAACCGCCGCGCCGTCGAGAGCTTTATCAAAAGCGGCTCTTTTGACGCGTTTGGGGACAGCCGGCACGCCATGCTGGAGAGCCTGGAGAGCATGCTGAAGAGCATCGAGGGCGAAAACCGCCGCAACCTTGAGGGACAGATCAGCCTGTTCGGCGGCACTGACGAGGAGGAAAAGCAGAATCGCTACGATCTGCCCAAGACCCCGGAATACCCCCACAACGAGCTGCTGCGCATGGAAAAGGAGATCAGCGGCCTGTACCTGTCCGGCCATCCGCTGGACCAGTACCGGGACAAGATCGACCGCTTTGCGACCGCGACCATCGCTTCGCTCTCGGGCGAAGAGGCCGAGCAGATGGACAACCGGCAGGTGACACTGGTGTGCGCCGTGGTGCGCATCAAATACCTGACCACCCGCTCTGACTCCATGATGGCCTTTGTCACGGTGGAAGACCTGACGGGCACGCTGGAACTGCTGGTTTTCCCCAAGGTGCTCACCCAGTGCGGCCCGGCCATCTTTGAAAACGCGGTGGTCGCGGTGCGGGGCAGGGTGTCCGTAAAAGAGGAGGAGGGCGCCAAGCTGGTGGCGGACGAGATCTGCGCCGTGGACCAGTACCAGCCCCCCCGGGCGGGAGGGCCCCAGCGCCCGGCCGCCCCGCCGCCCCGGCAGGAGCATGCGGCCACGCTGTACCTGAAGCTGGCCTCCATGCAGGGCGCAGAGTTTTCGCGGGTAAAAGACCTGCTGGAGATCTTTTCCGGGGATATGCCGGTAAAGATCAAATTTGAGGACACCGGCAAGGTGGTGCTTGCGCCGCGCCAGCTGTGGGCGCTGCAGAGTCCGCGGCTGCTGTCTGAACTGTCCGAACTGCTGGGCCGGGAATGTGTTGTTGTCAAGTAAGGATGGACTATTGATGTAACTTTCAGACCGGCGCTTGATTCCAAATCGGGAACCCTCTATAATGAGTAATTGGGAAATTATCGCCGGGGCATCGCCCGCGCGGCCCAGAGAGGAATTGGAGACTAATTTTAGGGAGGCCACATCACATGGCAAAAGAGATCAAAACCATTGGCGTTCTGACCAGCGGGGGCGACGCGCCGGGCATGAACGCGGCGATCCGCGCGGTCACCCGCACCGCCCTGTATCACGGCATGAAGGTCATGGGGATCTATCGCGGCTACAACGGCCTGATCAACGGCGATATCAAGGAGATGAATGTGCGCAGCGTCTCTGAGATCATCCACCGCGGCGGCACCATGCTCTACACTGCCCGCTGCCTGGAGTTCAAGACCCTCGAGGGCCAGAAAAAAGCGGCGGACCGCTGCCGCGAGCTGGGCATCGACGCGCTGGTGGTCATCGGCGGCGACGGCTCTTTCCGCGGCTGCAAGGATATGGCGGCCCAGGGGATCCCCTGCATCGGTCTGCCCGGCACCATCGACAACGACATTGCCTGCAGCGATTATACCATCGGCTATGACACCGCCATGAACACCGCGGTGGAAATGATCGACAAGCTGCGCGACACCACCCAGAGCCATGACCGCTGCAGCGTGGTGGAGGTCATGGGCCGCAATGCGGGCTATCTGGCCCTCAACACCGGCATCGCCGTGGGCGCGCTGGCGACCCTGATCCCGGAGGTCCCGTTTGATATCGACCGGGACATCGTGCAGCGCATGAACGACACCCGCCGCACCGGCAAGCAGCACTTTATCATCATCGTGGCCGAGGGCGTTGGCCGCGCGCACGACTTTGCAGAGATCATTGAAAAAAAGACCGGCATCGAGAGCCGCGCCACCGTTCTGGGCCATGTGCAGCGCGGCGGCAGCCCCACCCTGCGCGACCGCGTCTCCGCCAGCCAGATGGGCTATCACGCAGTGCAGCTGCTGCTGGACGGCAAGTTCAACCGCGTGGTGGGCACCCGCGGCAACGATATCGTCGACTTTGACATCACCGAAGCGCTGAATATGCACAAGAGCATCCACACCGCGCTGTATGAGATGTCCAAGGTCATTTCCATTTAAAAGCAGCAAAAAGAGAGGCAGCCTTTGAGGGCTGCCTCTCTTTTTTTGCCGGACCGCCGGTTCTGGTGTGGGGGGCCGGCGGCGGTACGGGGGACGAGCAGAAGTTCTTCCGCGCCGCGCCGAGCGCGCGGGATGCCCGCCGCACAGCAGACCTGGAGGCAGGGCGCGCACCCGGTTCCCGCTGCGGCCGTCGCAGAGGCCGCGGGCCGCCGCTTTTTTAAAGGAGAGGTCACTGCGCGCCCGCCCGCGCGCCGCAGCCGTCTCCCGGACCGGCGGGGCAGGGGAAGCGGGAGCTGGCGCGCCAGGGTGTATAATCCGTTCAGGACGGCAAAAAACTGAGTTCCAGAGGATCGGCTTCCGCCAGACGGCAGCGGTAAGCGTAGTCGGCGGGAGGGGAGAGATCCAGACTGTGCCGGTAGAGACCGGCGTAGGCGAGGCGGCCCTCTTCAAACACGGAGAGATAAAAGCTGCACAGAGAATAGTCCTGCGGCGTGGCCGCCACCAGACGCACTCCGTCATAGGCAAAGACCGCGTCGTGTCCCAGCAGTTTGAAGCCGTCCTCTCCGGCGTCGCAGGTAAAAGCGGTCTCATAGCCGCCCTCCCCGTCAGAGCGGATCAGCGCAAAGTTTCCCTCGCCGGTCTGGATGACCATAAATTCCGGGTAGAACCACTGGTTCCAGAAGATGCTGCCCTCCCCGGCGGGCATAAAAGAGAATTTTTGCAGCTGCCGCGTCCCGGAGGCGTCGAGGACCGTCAACCAAAAGGCGTCCGCCTCGCGGGTGAAGAGAAACAGTTCTTCTCCGTCCGCACTGGCGGCCAGGGCGTAAACTTCGCTCGCCTTTTCGTCTATCGGAAAGACCCTTGTGATCGCGCCGGCGGTCAGGGTGACGACGCAATCCTGCGACTGGCTTTTCTCAAGTGGAAGATAGTAAAGGCCGTAGCCGCCGGGCACGCGGCTGAAATCCAGCGAGGCGCGGTCCGTGAAAGAACCGGAAAAGGCGAGAAAACACCCGCTTTCGGTCACGACCGACGCGGTGGACAGCGCCCCGATGCTCCCCACGGAGGAGATCTCCACGTTGGAGACGCTGCCGCCGCCGTCTTTCTGCACCGTGACCTGCACCAGGTGATCCTCGGGGACGGGGAACTGAAAATAGTCCCGCACCGCTTTCTGCAACTCTTCGGTGCCATTGTAAACACAGTCCGGGAAAGAGAGGTCCAAAAAGAGGGGATACACGTCGTAATAATCGCGGAGAGGGAGGGTCTCGGTGCGCTTTTCTCCCGGCGCGGTGCGCTCTGCCACCGCGGCGGCGGGCCGCACCGTCAGCCCCCATTGATCGTCGCTCAAAAGGTCGATGTCACTGCCGCTGACGCCCCCGTCGCAGCTGACGTAAAGCGAGAGGGAGGGGGAGCGCGGCCGTGTCTCCCGGCGCTCTGTGCCGGAAAAAGAGAAGTCCGTTTGGGCCGATGGGTTTTTGCCCGCGCGGCAGGCGGTGTCCCAGAACAGGTGACCGCCGCACCCGGCGCGCACCTGTACGGCGATGCCCTCGGCCGCGGCGGGGTCGCCGGAAAGCGTGTCCGCGTCTATCAAAACGCCTGCTTCCCAGCCCCGGGACAGGGCAAAGGCGCCCAGCAGGACGCCGGCGGAGAGCAGCAGCAGGACACAGGCCAGGGTCAGGCTTCTGCGCATAGATCATTCCTCCTCCGGGGCAAGATCGGACAGGGCGCGGCTGACCCGGTCCGGCCGATACTGATAGGCCTCCTTGACAAAATCCATCAGGCTGCGGCCCGACTCTTCCAGTTCCATCATCGGCATATCTCCCACGATCTTGCCGCTGCGCAGCAGCACGGCGCGGCTGATGAAGTTCTCCACCTCTTCCAGCAGGTGGGTGGAGAGCAGCACGGTCTCGCCCGGCTCTAAAATGCCCAGCAGCACTTTATAAAAATCCTCGCGGTTGAAAATGTCGTTCCCGGCAAAGGGCTCGTCCATAAGGATATAATCCGCGCCCTGGCAAAGCGCCAGGATCACCTCGAACTGATTCTGCTGCCCGGTGGAAAAACGGCGCAGCTCTCTGCTGCGCGGCAGCTCGAAAAAGTCCATCAGCCGCTCAAAGCGCTTTTCGCGGAAGTGGGGGAAATGCAGCCGGTAAAATTCGCGGTGGGCCTCTGCGGGCAGGGTGGGGAAAAAGGAGTGCTCGCTGGTCGCAAAAGAGAGGCGGCCGATATTTTTGCGCGTCACGGGCGCGCCGTCCAGCGTGATGCTGCCTCGGTGGTCCAGATAACCCAGAATGCATTTCATGAGGGTGGTCTTGCCCGCGCCGTTTTCACCGAACAGGCCCACCAGTTCCCCGGGCCGCAGCTCCAGGTCTACCCGGTCCAGCGCTTGCCTGCGCCCGTAGGATTTGCTTACTGATTCCAGTTTGAGCATCGTCTCGGCCCGCCTTTCAAAAATAATAGTGCCACGGCTGCAGGGGAAGATAGCCGTCCGGCGTAAACAGCAGATAGATCGCACAGTAAAGCGCCAGCAGAAGCAGCGCGGTGAAAAGGCAGGCCGCGGCCCCCAGAGCGGGCAGCGCGGCGCAGCGGCGCAAAAGCTCCCAGCGCTGGGGCAGGCGGCGCATCAGGTAGATGCTTTTGCTGCCCTGATAGTGGTAAAACCAGTGGTAGAGGGCAAGGCCTGCCATACACACCGCCACAGCGGCAAAGCCGGCGAGCCCGTGATCCAGCAAAGCGAAGAACCCGGGCATGGAGACCTCCGGCATCTGCGGCGGGGGAACGTTTTCCACCATCCAGAGCAGCTCACTGCGGTGCGAGAGAAAGCGGAACACAAATTTAAGGCTGTAGAGGAAGCTGAGCGAGAGCCCGGCGGCGATCCATTTGATCTCGGCCGCCGCACGGATGCCCGGCGGCGTCCATGCATCAAGCGCGTTTTTCATCCATATCTCCTTTCCACAGGCTGAAAAGGGCGCAGGCGCCCTGGGCCAGCGCAATCAGCGTGAGCAGCAGATCGGAACCGAAACTCGCCATGGGCTGGGCAAACGCCACGCAGACAACGGCCGCCAGCAGCAGCGGTTCCAGCCGCTGTTCCCCGTGGCGCTGCCGCAGAGGAAAACAGGCTGTCGTGACGCCCAGCCCCGCCAGCAGGGCCAGGTTGCGCACTGCCCGCCCTGTGTCCCGCAGGGGCAGCAGGCTGTGCAGATAGGGAACGCGATAGAAAGCGAGAAAGATCGTCTGACCGCGCAGGGCGGGCTCAGCAGATGCCAGGTAAAAGCGGCACAGGAGCAGCGCGGTCAAAAGCTGCGCCGCCCAAAACACCAAAAAGCAGACCGTGCTGCACAGGATGGCCCAGCCCGCGGTCTGCCGCTCGCTGATACGCAGCCGCCGCAGCGTGTACCCTGGCCGGCTGCCCAGGGCGTCGCAGCCGGTGAAACACAGCAGCGCGCAGAGCAGCAGAAAAAAGAGCGCGCTCCCCAGCGGCACAAAGCTGGCGGCAAAGACCGTTTCCAGCCCCGGAGGGCCGCCGCGCAGCCGCCAGGCGGCGAACGCGAACAGAGCGGCTTCCACGGCGCCGGACAGCAGTGCAAGGGCGGCAGCCTTGTAAATGGTGCTGCGGACAAAAAGCATCAGCACCGAGAGATGACGTTTCATTTTTCCTCCTTTCCGGGCAGCTGATCCCAAAAACGATCTACCAGAGCCAGCGCTTCCGCTTTGGAAAGCCCGCTTTGCCGCAGTGCGCCGACGGCGTTTTTGACGTCGCTTTCCAGCAGCTGGGCGCGGATGCGGGCGACGACCTCCCCGCTGGCGCAGACAAAACTTTTTGCCCCGGTATGGGAGGAGATGACGCCGCTGTCCTCCAGCAGGCGATACGCTTTTTGCACCGTATTGGGGTTGACCCCCAGCAGTGCGGACAGCACCCGCCGGGAGGGCAGCTCGTCCCCCGGCAGGATGGTCCCCGCAACGATGCCGCGCTGGAGATAGCGCACGATCTGGAGATAGAGGGGGATGCCGTCCTGCAGGATAAAGCGGTCGAAGGAGACCACGGTCCCAACCCCTTTCCACTTTGAATCATAAACTGTATCATTCAATTAATACGGTTTAACTGTATTATAGGACTGATACGGTTTTCTGTCAAGCAGAAAGCTCTTTCTAAAAAAGAGATTTTTCACTTCTGTACCGATACAAAAAAAGAACAAGTCGGATTTGACCGATAGGAAGTACTGCTTTTAGGTCGCACGGGCTGCAGGGCGGCAATTTGCTGAAGAAACAGAAAACGCGCCTGTTGTCACAAAACAGGCGCGTTCAGGCGGGTTTGGGCAGAATCCGCACAGGATCAGCGGGATCACACGATTTTGGCGCGATAAAGGGAGGGGCCCGGCTTTGCGGGATGCGGATGCGGGGCCGTTCCCCGGCTATTCCCTGCACGGCGTCACCCAATGATGCGGTTTGCGCGATAGCGGCCCGGCCCTGGGGCATGTGGATGCAGGACTGCATGCCGCGGTTTTTCCCCGCACGGCATTTTCGGATGCTGCGGTTTGCCCGCGCCGCGCCGCGAAAGGCGCCATTGTGAGCATGGACAAAGACGCGGTGCAAAAGCCGGTTTACCAGCGCAGCGCCGCGAAAAGCGCCGCTGAGGGGGCGGCACAGGGAGGCCCCATGGCCTCTTTTGCGGTGCTGCCGCCGGACGCAATGTTTTCTTCTTTTTGTAAAGATCGCTGCTTTTTTACGGCGAGGCGGTCTCAGGCACGCAGCCGGGCCAGCACCGCGCCGATGTCCTCGCCAATGCAGATGCTGCGCCCGGCAAGTTCGCGCGGGGCTGCGGCCTCTTCCAGGTTGACGCAGGCATAAACGGCGTCGGGGTTTTGGAGCGCGAGACGCCAAAAGGGATATTTGATGATCGACGGCGTATTGCCGCCGACTCCCAGCTCCAGATACAGCACCCGACCGTTTTCGTGCCGGCGCAGAAATTCCTCATACCGGCCGCGGGCCGCGTACCAGCCCGCGTCCTGGACAAAGGTCTCGTCACAGCGCAGATTCATCGACATGGGCCGCCCGCAGACCGGGCAGTGGGGGATCAGCTCCGAGGGGATACGCATCTGCCGCTGCTCCGCCGCCATGCGCCTCACGGCCGGCTCGTTGTCATAGGTCTTTTGACAGCAGGGCAGGGAACACTGCCACAGGCCGTAATCACCCTGGGTATAAAACAGGCGGCGCTTGTCGAACCCGGCGGACTGGAAGCAGTGGTCCACATTGGTGGTGAGGACAAAGTGCTCTTTTCTCTCCAGCAGCGCCCGCAGGTCAGCATAGGGCTGTCCGGGCAGGCGGTCGTAACGGTTGCAGAGGATGTGGCGGCTCCAGTAAGCCCAATAGCTCTCCGAGGTGGGAAAAGGATAAAAGCCCGCGGAGTACATGTCGCGAAAGTGGTATTTGGCGATAAAATCGGCAAAGTTTTTTTCAAACCGCTCCCCGGAATAGGTCAGCCCGGCGGCCGAGGAGAGGCCGGAGCCCGCGCCCACCACCACTGCATCGGCTGTCTGCAGCTCAGCTTTCAGGCGCGCGATCGGGCCCCAGCAGGCTGCGGTAGAGGTCGTCGTCGGTCTTTTTGTAGACATTGAAGATCACCTTTCTGACGGAGGTCTGGTCTTGCAAGAATTCTTTCACGGCAGTCACGGCGATCTGAGCCGCTTCAGGGGCGGGAAAATGGAATTCGCCGGTGGAGATACAGCAAAAGGCCACGCTCTCCAGCCCTTGCTGCGCCGCCAGGGTCAGGCAGGAGCGGTAGCAGGACGCCAGCTGCGCCCGGTGCCGCGCGCCGACGGCACCTGTCACGACCGGCCCCACCGTGTGCAGCACAAACCGGGCGGGCAGATTGTAGCCCGGTGTGATCTTTGCGCCGCCGACCGGCTCTTCCCGGCCCTGTGCCTGCATCAGGCGGTGACAGGCGTCGCGCAGCTGCAGCCCTGCGGCGGAGTGGATGGCATTGTCGATGCAGCCGTGGCAGGGGATAAAACAGCCCAGCAGGGCGCTGTTCGCCGCGTTGACGATGGCGTCGGCGGCAAGCCGGGTGATATCCCCGCGCCACAGGCACAGGCGGGGGTCTGCGGCGGTACACGGCAGAGACAGGGCGCTGACGATCCCTTTTTCATCCCGTTCCCGGCTTAAAAGCGCATCCTGCAGCGCCAAAAAGTCTTTTTGCAGCGGCAGGGGCGGGCGCAGGTTCATCAAGCTGCGCAGCAGACGCCGCTGGGCCGTCTCTTCCAGCGGAAAAGCTTGTGCCTCTGCGGCGTATTGCGGCAGGTCTTTCAGCAGCATCGCATTCAGTTTTTGCAGTTGTTCCACCCGGTCTGATCTGTCCATCTTTGTGCCTCCCCAAAAGGTTCATCCCAGCTGCGACACAGCGCCCGCCGGGCAGGCCTGCAGACAGTTGCCGCAGTGGATGCAGTGGCTGGCGTTGATGCTGCACGGCGTTTTTGCGCTGATGCAGCCGCAGGGACAGACGGTGAGACAGGCCCGGCAGCCGGTGCAGCGTGAGCTGTCGATGCGGTATCCGCCTGGGGCGGCCCGGCATCCTCCAAACGAAAAAGCCTGACGGAAAGGCGGCTGTTGTGAAAGGTCGAAGTATTCTCCCGCGCCGCTGTAGAGCTGAAAGACCTCCAGGGCCCGTCTGCTCGCGGCAGTGGGGTAGATGCGGGCCATATAGGGGTTCTTTTGAAAGATCTCTTCCAGCCGCGAGGTCCCGATGCTGCGCACCGCGCCGCGCACAGAGATCGCCGCGGCGGACAGCGTGGTCCTTCCCTTTATGCCGCTGAGCGCGGCAAATCCCGACGCGGTCAGACGGCGGTGGAAGGCCTTGCCCTTGGCGGTGAGAAAGTACAGCCCGCCCTCATCCGCCAGCATCAGGTCGATCACGCAGGTCTGAGGCAGGCCGTTTTCATCTGTTGTGGCAAAAACGACAGAATGGACGTCCCGCTGCAGGATCTCCAAGATCTCCGCTGCTGTCATAAAATGCCTCCTTGTCCCGCTTTGAGGGTGTCCCCGCGGGGAAAGCCGAAAAGGGCCGCCCGCCGGACAAAGCTTTTTACCAGTCAAATTCCTGCGGCGGGTCGCCGGAAAAATCGGCGATCACGGCGTGGGCGTTTTCCAGATAAAATACCGTAAAGATAGGGTTGTCGGCGGCGCCGTACTGGCTTTTCACGATGGGGTTTGCCATGCAGCCCTCTTTCACCGCAGGGTCATCCACAAAAACGGCTTTGCCGGACAGGCGGATCCAGGCGTAAGCCGGGCTGGAGACCGAGACCTCCACATAGGGGTTGGCCTGCATGTCCTTGTACACCTCTTTGGTGTTGTTGGTGCAGAACCACAGCTTGCCCTCCCGCTCAAAGCAGAACATAAAGGGGCAGCATTTTGCCCTGCCGTCGCGCCCGACGGTCGCCAGATACTGCACAGGATTTTCGGTGAGAAATTTTACGGCTTCATTCATGGGATGACCTCCCTATTTTTATTTGGGGCTTGCGTTTGATTGTCCCTGTGTTCATAATAAGAGCGTACAGATGAATTGTAAAGTAAGCACAATTTTGTGCTGTAGTTACCTAAAAGAAACTATTGGACGGAGGAGACAGTCCATGGAAACCCAAAATCTGCCGGCCTGCCCGGTGGAAACCACCCTCACCCTGATCGGCGATAAGTGGAAAGTGCTGATCCTGCGCGATTTGATGGGCGGCACCAGGCGTTTTGGAGAGCTGAAGCGCTCCATCGGCAAGGTGAGCCAAAAGGTACTGACCGCACAGCTGCGCGCCATGGAGGAAAGCGGCCTGCTGCTGCGCAAAGTTTATGCCGAGGTGCCCCCGCGGGTGGAGTATACCCTCACCGACACAGGTTACAGCCTGAAGCCCATCCTGGACGCCATGTGGAGCTGGGGCGAGGATTATAAAAAGAAAAACGCGCCATCGCAGCATGACGCGCAAAAAGAAGCTGGAAGACCGCAGGCAGAACAAAACGGCGCAAAGGCAGACAAAACGCCCGACAGCCCTTTTTTGTAATGGTTTATAAAACAAACAGACGCAGCCGCCCCGCGAAAAAATCCGGGCAGGACGGAGAAAAAAGCGTCGCGCAGCGAGGTTTCCCCAAAGAGGCAGAGAAAAAAGAGAGATTTCCACTATTGCAAAGATCAGCACCGAGCTGTAGGGCGCCGTATTGGGGCAATTAAAACAAGAAAAAACCCGCTTAAACATTTGTTTAAGCGGGTTTTCAGTGGTGGAGATGAGGGGGATCGAACCCCTTACCTCTTGAATGCCATTCAAGCGCTCTCCCAAGTGAGCTACACCCCCACGGGTCTTGCGGTCTCTTGACTGCTCGATTATTATAGCAAACTTGCCTCCCGGTTGTCAACACTTGATTTAAAAATTTTTCCATTTCTGTTTGGGGCTTTCTGGGTGAAAGGGGAAAAAGATTTTTCTTGCTCTTTCCGGCACTGTTTGCTATAATCAGTTCCGGCATCGCCGTGCGGCGGTGCCGGATTTTTTTGTAAGGGGCAGTGGAATGGCGCGACTCAATGACCTGGGGCGGGACAAGGTAGGCGGGCTGGTGCTGCGGCTGGCTATCCCCGCCATGCTGGCGCAGTTCGTCAACGTGCTGTACAGCATTGTGGACCGCATGTATATCGGCAATATCTCCGGGGTGGGTGGTCTGGCTCTGGCCGGGGCAGGGGTATGCGGCCCCATCGTCAGCCTCATCTCTTCTTTCGCTTTTCTGGTGGGCGTTGGGGGCGCACCCTTGCTGGCCATGCGCATGGGGGAGGGGAACCGCAAGGGCGCGCAGGCGATCCTGGCTAACTGTTTTCTTATGCTGCTGGGGCTATCCGTCCTGCTGACAGCGGTTTTTCTTGCGGCAAAGGAGCCGCTGCTGCACTGGTTTGGGGCCAGTGAGGCCACCTACCCCTACGCGAACAGCTATCTCACTGTCTACCTGCTGGGCACTGTGTTTTCGATCCTGTCGGTGGGGCTCAACCAATTCATCGTCTGCCAGGGCTTTTCCACGATCGGCATGGCCACGGTCCTCATCGGCGCGATATCCAACATTCTGCTGGACCCGGTCTTTATCTTTGTGCTGGACCAGGGGGTCGCGGGCGCGGCCGCGGCGACCGTGCTCTCACAGGCGGCCAGCTGCGCTTTCACCTTGATCTTTCTGTTCGGCGGGCGCACACGGGTGCGCATCACGTTCCAGGGCTACGATCTGCGCATCATGCGTCGGGTACTCACTTTCGGCGTCTCCCCGTTCCTGATCACCGCTTCGGACAGTGTGATCCTCATCGCCCTCAACAGCGTGCTGCAGCGGTACGGCGGCCCGCAGGGCGGGGATATGTACATCACCTGCGCCACCATCGTGCAAAGCTATATGCAGCTGATCACCATGCCGCTCGGCGGTATCACCGGCGGCACCCAGCCGGTGCTGAGCTTTAACTACGGCGCAAAAAAGATCGACCGCATCCGCAGCGGTTTTCGCAGCATTCTGGCGCTTTGTGCGGCGTTCAACGGTGTGATGCTACTGATCTCGCAGGTGATCCCGCAGGTGTTTGTGCGCATTTTCACCCAGGACCCTCAGTACACGGCCCTCTCTGTGTGGGGCATCCGGGTCTTTACCTGCGGTATTCTGGTGCTTGCTTTTCAATATACCTTTGTAGACGGCCTGACGGCGCTGGGCATCGCCCGCATCGCCGTGCCGCTCTCGCTGCTGCGCAAGGGGCTGTTTTTGGGGGCGACGCTGCTGCTGCCGCCTCTGTTTGGCGCAAAGGCCGCTTTTTTTGCGGAACCCATCGCGGATGTAACCGGCGGCCTGATCAGCAGCGCCGTTTTTGCCCTGGTCATTGGTAAAATACTCAAAAAACGACAGGAAATGCCGGACGGCGCGGCCCTGTACGAATAAAGAAAAAGATCGATAACAAAAAAAGGAACCGGATACAGCCGGTTCCTTTTTGTTGTTTTTTGTTTGTCAGACGCCTGCCCGCTGCGGACAGAGGAGCCTGCCGCCGGTGTCAGGCGTTTTCAGCGGCGGGCGCAAAGGCGAGCCGCTGGCCCACCCGGGCGGCCTTGTATACATGCAGCATCTCCGCCGTCGCACAGAGCTTATCGGCAAGGCTGACCACAAAGCTCTCGCGGTGACGGGGCAAAGCGCGGGTCAACGGCCACATGTGTTTGACGATGATATCCCGCTCAAGGTCGTTCAGACCAAATTTTTCCGCGTTTTGCAGCGCCATCAGCGGATGGACGATCAGCCGCTCGAACCGGCCGATATCGGTTTTGCTCCAGTCGCAGAGGTACAGGTCGTGCAGCAGGCCGCCGCGGGCGGCGGCACGGCAGTCCAGCCCCAGACGGCGGGCCAGCACAAAACTGACGTAAGAGACGAAAACGCAGTGCTCATAGCAGCTGATGCCCTCCGCATGCTGCGAGATCCCGCGCATGGCCTGGACTTCCTCGGCCTGCAGCATGGGCGCGATCAGCTCGCGGAAAGCGGCCCTGTTTTCTTCATTCCACATGGGGATCATCTCCAAATAAAAATAATGGCCCCGCTTGGGCGCATTTCTGCGGGGAATGCCGGCTTTAAACGGGCAAGGGCCGCAGCGTTTGAACGGGCGCCGCGCCGCCCGGGCCAATGGTGCATCCGGGGGCCTAAACAGAGTTTCTCCGCCGCCCTGACCATTATACGATAAGGGAGGCGATTTGTCTTCCGGCAGGGAAAAATTTACACAAAAGATTTACAGTTTGATGACAAACGGCAAAAGCCGCCCTTTGTCAGAGGCGGCTTTTGTGGCTTTTATCCATAAAAAAGCAGGCGGGAAAGGCTCTTTTGCGCCGCTGTCGCCGTTCAGCTTTCACGCGCGGCCAGTTCCTCCTGAAAACGATGATAAAAAGAGTCCAGCACCCCCAGATACCCCGGCTTCCAGGGTTTGTTGCGGCCGCAGTAGTGGATAAAAACGGTGTTGGCGTTTACCCAGTCCAGATCTACCGGCTGGTTTTTCAGGTTCAGATTGTGGTGGGCAAGAAATTTTTCCGAGAGGTTGTAGACCAGCGGGTTCAGCTGGAAGATGCGGTCATAATAGAGCGCATTGAGAACATCCTGGTCCGGAAGCATCATCCTGGCCCTGTTTTCTTCAATATAATCCAGCACCTGCTGCGGGTCCTGCCCGGCGCGCAGGGCGGCAAGATCCATCAGCATCACGCCGCTGTTGACATAAGCTCCGCCCTCCGGGATATCCAGGCGCAGCTCGTTGAGCTTTTGAAAGGTGCGCTTGACATGGCTGGCCGCCGCAAACCAGGCCCCGTTCAGTTCCAGTTCATACAGGGGGCGCACCTGCCCCAGCACCACCAGGTCGGGGTCAAGGTAAAGGATGCGGTCGAGATCGCCGGGCAAAAGACGGGCGGCAAACAGGCGGTAATACATCTCGCGGGGATAGCGCTTTTCAATGGGGGCCCCCGCCAGGGCGCTGTCGTCCACCTCCACCGGCATCAGCGTCAGACGCGAGCCGTCCAGACCGCGCAGGATGGCGGACAGATGCTCGCCGGTGAGCGAACTGTGGGCGATATACAGAAAAAAACGTTCGCCCGGGTTGTTTTTCAGCAGCGAATAGAGCATCACCCGAAGAACGGGGATATAGTTTACGTCCAGTGTGACAAGCAGATTCATCGGCGTTTCCTCCAGAGATATCGGTGCTTTGCGGGAACGGGGAATACAGAGGGCAGGCATAAAAGCGCGCCCTGCGCCCGGCAGCCCGGCGGGGGCAAAGACGGGCGCGGGGATAAGCCCTGCTCTGCCCTCAGGGACATTTTACCATATCCGGGAACGGCGATTCAATCGAAACACGCGGCCGGGCTGCTTAAAGCCGCGGGCAGAAGCGCAGAATAGGAAAAAAGGGGGAGATCGGGTGAGGGATAAGCGCTTTGTCACGGTGGTGGCGTCTTTTTTGCTGCTGTTTGCAGTGCTGCAGACCCGGCTGGTGGGGCTGGCAATGAATACCCAGTCGGCACAGGCGGCAGCGGTGCAGAGCAGCTGCCTGTTGCCATTGTACGGCGGCCGGGCAGAAATTTACGACTGCCGCATGCGGCCGCTGACAGGGGTGGGGGCCGAACAGGTCGCGCTGGCCCTGCCGGGGGACGACAGCTACGCCAAACTTTATCGCTCGCTTACCGAGGACACGGCGGCGCGGCTTTACAGCCTTGAGGGGGCCAAGCCGTCCCTGGTGGGGCTGGCCTCCGAAGTGGATGAAGCGCTCGGCGTCTATGTTTTTGACAAGCCGCGCCGCTATTTTGAAGCGCCCATCGCAGTGCACACCCTGGGCTATCTGGGGCAGGACGGCAGCGGCGTTTCGGGCATCGAGCGCTGCTATGACGGGCTGCTGGCCGGGGGCGGGGACAGCACCTATGTGCGCTGCGTCACCACCGCGGCGGGCGGGCTGATGGCGGGCACGGAACCGGAGCTGGTGCGCCGGAGCGGGAGCGGGTTTTCGATCCAGCTGACGCTGGACCGGGACCTGCAGCGGGTGTGCGAGGGGATCGCGCTGGAGGCGATCCCGCACGGGGCCATCGTGGTGATGGAGGTCAGCACAGGGGAACTGCGCGCTGTGGTCAGCACGCCGGGATACGACCCTTACGACGTGGCAAAGAGCATTGAGGCAAACGACACGGGGCTGCTGAACCGGGCCATCAGCGCCTACAGCGTGGGTTCGGTATTCAAGCCGCTCGTGGCGGCGGCGGCGCTCAAGGCGGGTTTTGACGAAAATGCGGGATACGAGTGCACGGGCGTTATCGAGGTGGACGGCCACCTGTACCACTGCAACAACAACAAGGCGCATGGGCAGATGACCATGCAGTCCGCGCTGGAACAATCCTGCAACTGCTATTTTATCTGGCTGGGGCAGCAGCTCGGCGGGGAGGCGATCTGCGAGCTTGCCACGCTGGAGGGGTTTGGGCGGGCGACCCCGCTGGCCGAGGGGTATTATGGCGCCAGCGGCAATTTGCCCGGCGCGGAGGAACTGAAAAACAGCGGCCAGCTCGCCTCGGTCAGCTTTGGGCAGGGGCGGCTGCTGGCGACGCCGGTGCAGCTGGCGGCCTGCTTCAACACCTTTGCCAACGACGGCGTCTACATCGGGCCCACCCTGGTGCGGGGCAAGGTGGAGACGGCCACCGGCAGGGTGGTGGAAGAGGCGCCCGCGCAGGAGACCATGCGGGTGCTGCCCCAGCAGATCAACGACAAGCTGCAGCAGATGCTGCGCGGGGTGGTGGAAGAGGGCATTGCCGGCAAGGCGGAGCCCGCCCGCGGGGGCGCGGCGGGCAAGACCGGGACGGCCCAGACCGGGCGCACCGACAGCGACGGCAATGAGCTGCTGGACAGCTGGTTTGCGGGATATTATCCCGCGGAGGCCCCGCGCTATACCATCGTTATCCTCAAGGACTCCACCCACGAGGCGGGCGAGACGCTGGCGCCGGTTTTTGCCCGCCTGTGCGACGCGCTCACGCTGTCCCAAAACAGCGGGGAGAGCCCGGACTGACCGCCCCGGGCAACCCCGCCCGCCGGCGCGGAAAAGGCTGTTTTTGCTTGACAACCACGGCGGCGTTCCCTATAATTGGTATGTACGGGCAGCACAGACATGTTTCTGCAAAGCTGGCCGGACGCTCTGTTCAAAAAAGGAAAAAAGCGATGACGGGGCCCATGGCCGGCCCGCCGTTTCCAGAGAGGGGCCCCCTGGCTGCAAGGGCCCCAGCGGCACCGGTCTGCGCCACCCCCGAGCTCCCGGGCCGAATCCCCGGGCGCGGCCGCCCCGTTAAGGCGGGCATAGAGTGGCGGCGCACTGCGCCGCAATTTGGGTGGTACCACGGAGTTTCACAGCCTTCGTCCCTGACCAGGGGCGGAGGCTTAACCTTTTTTAAGGGGCGCACGCCCCGCCCTGCTGTGAAAGACAACACGGAAGGAGTACGTGGATCAAAATGAAATGGACTGGTCTCAACGAACTGCGCGAGTCCTTTCTCTCCTTTTTCGAGAGCAAGGGGCACCTGCGGCTGGACAGCTTCCCCCTTGTGCCCAAGGACGACAACAGCCTGCTGCTGATCAACAGCGGCATGGCGCCGATGAAAAAATGGTTTCTCGCCCAGGAGGAGCCGCCCCGTCACCGGGTCTGCACCTGTCAAAAGTGCATCCGCACCCCGGATATCGAGCGGGTGGGCATCACCGCCCGGCACGGCACCTTTTTCGAGATGCTGGGCAATTTCAGCTTTCAGGACTATTTCAAGGACGAGGCGATCGCCTGGGGCTGGGAATATCTGACCCAGGTGCTGGAGATCCCCGCGGAAAAACTGTACATTTCGGTTTATCTGGACGACGACGAGGCCTATGATATCTGGACCCAGAAGATCGGCATCCCGGAGGATCACATGGTCCGTTTCGGGAAAGAGGATAACTTCTGGGAGCACGGCTCCGGCCCCTGCGGCCCCTGCAGCGAGATCTATTTTGACCGCGGCCCCGAGCACGGCTGCGGCAAGCCGGACTGCAAGGTGGGCTGTGACTGCGACCGCTATATGGAGGTGTGGAACCTTGTGTTCAGCCAGTTCGACTCGGACGGCAAGGGCACCTACACGCTGCTGGAGCATCCCAATATCGACACCGGCATGGGGCTGGAACGGCTGGCCTGTGTGCTGCAGGGCGTGGACAACCTGTTCGAAGTGGACACCGTGCGCGCCATCCTGAACCATGTGGAGCGCATCACCGGCAAAAAATACGGCGGCGATCACCGCACCGACGTCTCGATCCGGGTGGTCACCGACCATATCCGCTCCACCGTGTTTATGGTCAGCGACGGCATCCTGCCCTCTAACGAGGGGCGGGGCTACGTGCTGCGCCGCCTGCTGCGCCGCGCGGCGCGTCATGGCCGTATGCTGGGGGTGGACCGGCCTTTCCTGGCAGAGCTGTGCGACACGGTCATCCAGGAAAACGGCGGCGCCTATCCCGAGCTGCGCGAGCATGCAGACTATATCAAAAAGGTCATCAGCGCCGAGGAGGAGCGGTTCTCGCGCACCATCGACCAGGGCCTTTCCATCCTGAACAACCTGATGGACAACGTCGCCAAGGCAGCGGCCGAGGGCAGGCGGCGCATCCTGTCCGGCATCGAGGCGTTCAAGCTGCAGGACACGTTCGGCTTCCCCCTGGACCTGACCAAGGAGATCGCGGCCGAGGCGGGCATCGAGGTGGACGAGGACACGTTCCGCGCCGAGCTGCAGAAGCAGCGGGAAAAAGCGCGGGAGGACCGGCGCAAAAAGGACATTTCGGGCTGGTCCGGCGATCTGTTCGGCGAGCTGGAGGCAGAGCCTACCGTCTTTGTCGGCTATGACGAGCTGGAGGCGGACGCCAGGGTGCTGGCCCTCTCTGACGGCGAAGAGCTGACAGAGGCTGTGTCCACCGACGACGGCCCCAAAGAGGGCGTGCTGGTGGTGCTGGACCGCACCCCGTTTTATGCCGAATCCGGCGGACAGGTGGGGGATATGGGCTATCTGACGGCGGACGGCGTAAAGCTGAAAGTGGTCGGCTGCAAAAAGACCCCCAAGGGCTTTTATGTCCACACCTGCACGCTGGAAAGCGGCCTGCTGGTCACCGGCGCGCAGCTGGTCGCCACCGTCAGCCGCAGACTGCGCATGGCCACGGCCCGCAACCACACCGCCGCCCATCTGCTGCAGGCGGCGCTGCGCGAGGTGCTGGGCATGCATGTGCATCAGGCGGGCTCGTATGAGGACGCGCAGCGGGTGCGCTTTGACTTTACCCATTTCGGCGCCGTCACGGCCGAAGAGCTGCGCCAGGTGGAAAAGATCGTCAACGCCCGGATCTACGACGCGCTGCCGGTAGTTACCCGTGTGATGCCCATCCGGGAGGCAAAGGCCCTGGGTGCGATGGCGCTGTTCGGTGAAAAATACGGCGACGAGGTGCGGGTGGTCTCCATCGACGACTTCTCCACCGAGCTTTGCGGCGGCACCCATGTGACCAACACCGCCATGCTGGGCGGGTTCAAGATCCTGTCCGAGAGCAGCGCCGCCGCGGGGATCCGCCGCATCGAGGGCGTTACCGGCACCAATCTGCTGGCCCTGCTGGACGAGCGTACCGACGAGCTGGCCGAGATCGCCGACAAGCTGAAAGTGGGCAATATCGCCGATCTGCCGGTGCGGGTGGCGGCGCTGAACGCCGAACTGCACGAGCTGCGCTCTGAGCTGGAAAAGGCCAAGGCCGCGGCCGCGAACCAGAAGGTAGAGGGCCTTTTCCAGAGCGCGCGCGAGGTGGACGGCCTCAAGATCTTTACCGCTTATTTCGGCGGCACCGGCACCGATACGCTGCGCAGCATGGCTGAGCGGCTGCGGGACGAGGTGCCGGGGGGCGTTGCGGTCCTCTGCGGCGAGAGCGAGGGCAAGTGCGGCATGGCGGTTTCCGTGGGCAAAGAGGCGCAGGCGCGTGGCATAAAGGCCGGCGCGCTGGCCAAGTTGGCGTCGGCGGTCACCGGCGGGAACGGCGGCGGCAAGCCCGATCTCGCCATGGCGGGCGTGCGCGACGCGTCCAAGGTGGACGAAGCCCTTGCGGCGGTGCCCGAGCTGGTGCGCAGCCTGATGAAATAAACGCCTGTCACGCCGCCGGTATAAAGCGGCGGAAAGGAGAGAAAAAGATGGAAGATTGCCTGTTCTGCAAGATCGCGGCAGGGGAGATCCCCTCCAAAAAGCTGTTCGAGGACGACGATATCCTGGCTTTTTATGATATCGACCCTCAGGCGCCGTTCCACTTTCTTGTCATTCCCAAAAAGCATTTCACCTCCGCCGCCGCCCTCACGGAAGAGCAAGCGCCTCTTTTGGGACATATCTTTGCAGTGATCGCACGGCTCTGCGCGGAAAACGGCTGCGAAAAGGGCTACCGCGTGGTGACCAACGTGGGGGAGGACGGCGGCCAGAGCGTGCCCCATCTGCATTTCCACGTGCTGGCAAAGCGCAGCCTGGCGTGGCCCCCGGGCTGATCGGGACGCCTGTGGGCGGTTTTGGCCGCAGTCTGCCGCAGACGTCGGTCCGGCCCTGCAGGCGCAGGGCCGGCGGATGCCCGCGCATGCCCGCAAACCGTGCCGGGGCAAAAGACGCCGCGGCACGGCCGCCGGGCCGCGGTCATCCGATGTGCCGGGCTGCTAAAGAGATGAGAAGTATTATGAGCGGCGGCCAGCGCCGCCGCTGAAATAAGGAGTATCAGCCATGATGGAAAATACCTATACCCTACAGGTCGCGGGTCTCACCCGAGAACTTCCTATCTGCAAGGCCAGCGATAAGATGTCGATCGCCGCTTTTGTGATGTTCAGCGACGTGGAGCTCACGGTGGCCTGCGCCGAGGCGCTGCTCAAAAAAGTGCCGGAGTTCGATGTCATCGTGACCGCAGAGGCCAAAGGCATCCCTCTCGCCTATGAGATGGCCCGTCAGAGCGGTAAAAACTATATCCCGGCCCGCAAAGGCCCAAAGCTTTACATGAAAGAGCCCATCATCGTGGAGGACAAGTCTATCACCACCGAAGCGCAGCAGCGGCTGGTCATCGACAAAAAGGACTTGGTCAGCATGGACGGCAAGCGCATCCTGATCGTGGACGATGTCATCAGCACCGGCGGTTCGCTGCACGCGCTGGAGACGCTGGTGGGGTACAGCAGAGGCAATATCGTGGCGCGCGCCGCCGTCCTCGCCGAGGGCGATGCCGCACAGCGCACTGATATTATCTTTTTGGAAGAGCTGCCCCTGTTTTTTCACGACTGAGTGAAGCGTCCGCTGGCACTGTTTGGGTTTGCCTGGCTGGCAGCCCAGCTTGCCTGTACCCTTTTTGCGTCGGAACTGCCGCTTTGGGCCTTTTTGGCCCTGGCGGCAGTTTTTGTTCTCTGCGGCGCGGGTCTGCTGCTGCGCCGCAGGGATCTGGCGTTTCAGCGGGCCGCCGTGGTCCTGCTGTCGGCGGCGCTGGCCCTGTGCTGGCAGGCGGGCTGGCGTGTCTGGATCGCAGGCCCGGCCGCGGCTCTGGCGGGGCGGACGGCGCGGGTGGAGGCGGTGGTCCTGCGCACCTATGAGGTGCGGGAGGGCGAGCGCGCGCAGACGGATCTCCGGGTATACAGCCTGGACGGCGAAAAGATCTTTCCGTCTATTACTGTCAAGGTGTCAAGCTTGCCGCTGCGGCAGCCCGGGGACAGGATAACAGGGGAACTGCGCTTTTCGTTGTCCGGCGGGTACGACCGCGGCCGCGGCTTTTTGCTGCGGGCGTCCGCGGTTTCCCCCTTTGAGCGCACGGGGCGGTCCAATGCGCCGCAGTACCTGTTTGTGCGGCTGCAGCAGACGCTCAGCCTCCGCCTGCGCGGCTTTTTCACGCGGGAGATCGGCGGGGTGGCCGCGGCGGTCTGTCTGGGCGACCGCACCGCTTTGCCGGAAAGGGTCCAAAACGCTTATCGCCGCGCAGGGGTCTCTCATCTGCTGGTGGTGAGCGGCCTGCATCTCTCCCTCATTGCGGGTGCGGCGGGAGGCCTGCTTGCGCGCAGGCGCAGGTTTTTGCGCGGGGCGGGCATGATCTGCGCCGTTCTGGCGTTTATGGCACTCACCGGCGGTTCTCCCTCAGTGGTCCGGGCCGGGGTGATGGCGCTTTTTATTGCGGTGGGGGAGCTGCTCAGTGAGTCGGCGGACCCGCTCACCTCCCTCGGGGTGGCGGCGCTGCTGCTCACAGCGGTCAACCCGGCGGCGTCGGCGGATGTGGGGCTGCTGCTCTCTTTCAGCGCAACCCTGGGCATTCTGATGGCAAACGCCTGGCTGCAGCGCAGGCGCCTGCTGCGGCGGGAAGAGGAACGGCGGCCCGGCCTCAGCGCACGTCTCGCCGAACTGCTGGCAGTGCCCGCCGCCGCCGGTCTGGCGGTTTTGCCGGTGCTGGCAGCCGCGGGCGGGGGCATATCTGTTTTTTCGGTCCTCACCAATCTGGTGACGGTGCCGCTGCTGGCCCCCGTCCTGGTGCTGGGGCTGTTTGCTGCGCTGACGGCGGGGGTCCCGTGGCTGGCGGTGTTCAGCCGCACGGCGGCGCTGCTCTGCGGCCTTTTGATCCGGCTGCTCAACGCCGTCACCGGCTGGGTCAGCTCCCTGCCGTTTGGTTTCGTTTACCTGAAAGGGCTCTATCCGCTTGCGGTGGTCCTGTGCGGCTTTGTGCTGGGGGCGGTCCTGCTGCGTCTGCCCGCGGGCAGACGGCGGCGCAGATTTGCCGCGCTTGCAGCGATTTTTCTGCTGGCCGGCGCCTTGGTAGGGCGGCTGCTCTCGGCAAACACGGTGCGGGTGGCGCTGGTGGGATATACCTGGCAGCCCGCTGTGGTGATCACCCGGAACAGGCAGGCCGCAGTGCTTTGGCGGGGCGGCCGGACCAACACGGCGGCGGTAAAAAATTACCTCGAGCGCCAGAACGTGCGGCAGGTGACGCTGCTGGTGGACGGGAGCGGGGACGGCTCCGCCGGCGAGCTGCTGCGGGACTGCGCCCCTCTTGATTGCTGCGATGTGAAGCAGGAGGTCGTGACAGGCGTTACTTTTTCTCCGTTTGATGATATAATATTGACAGTGCGCCGCCAGGGGCAGGGGGACTTGTTCCTGATCGATGCGGCCGGCACGCGCTTTTTGTGCGCCACGGGCAAAACCGATCTCGCGGGCTGGCCCGAGGCGGATGTTTTTCTGGCCGGCACCCAGCTGCCGGCGTCCCTGCGGGCGCAGGCGGTGCTGCTGGGCGGCAGGGAGCCGGACTGGGCTGAAGACTGCGGCATCCCCCTGCTGAGCGGGGAGGAACCGGCAGCCTGGCTGCGGCGGGGCGGGGCGATAAAATTTTTGGGGGTGGGATAGATGGCGGTTCTTGACCTGGCCGGGCTCAACCGGGTGATCGACACCGAAAAAAAGGCGCCGGTCTATTTTATCTATTCTCCCGACGAATATCTGCTCGACTCATTTGCGCAGCGGCTGCTGCGGATGCTGTCCGCCACCGAGGGGGAAGAGCCCACTGTGATCCCCGGCCCGCAGCCGGAAATGGGCGCAGTGGTGGCCGCAGCCGGGGCCATTTCCCTGTTCGGCACCAAAAGGCTGGTCTATCTGAAACGGATCGAGCCCACGGCCATGAAAGCGGACGATGTGAAGCTGCTGTGCGAGCTGATGGAGGAGTGCGAGAACGCGGTGCTGCTGCTGACCATGCTGGTCAAGGAGCCGGAAAAGAGCTGGCGCGGACCGGCAAAGCTCACGGTGCCGGCGGCGGCAAAGCCGCTGCTGGCGGCGGCGGAAAAGACAGGCGTGGCGGCTGGCCTGGACAAGCCGGGAGAGGCCTCTGCGGCCCGGTTCGTCTCCCGCCGCGCGCAGCAGCTGGGCGCTTCTTTTGCGCCCGGGGCGGCCGAAGAGCTGGTGGCCCGCTGCGGCATCGACCTCTTTCTGCTCAGCGGCGAGGTGGAAAAGCTGGCTGCGGCCAGCGGTTACGGCGAGATCACTTTGGAGACCGTGCGGGCGCTGTCGGCCCGCAATATCGAAGCGGATGTATTTGAGATGGTGCGCGCCCTGATGGCGGGACGCAGCCGCGACGCATTTGCCAAATTGGGTGAACTGCTCTATCTGCAAAACGACCCGATCGCCATTGCAGCGGCGATCAACGGCAGTTTTGTGGATATGGCGCGGGTCAAAGCGGCGTCTGCACAGGGGATGGGCTATCAGCAGGCGTTTAAGGCCATGGGCAACAAGGGCAGCGACTACCGCTACAAAAAAAGCCTTGAGACTGCGCGCCCCTTTTCAATGCAGCAGCTCATCGCCTTTTTGGAGGTGCTGGACAGGCTGGACCGCCGCCTCAAGGGCAGTGCCGTGGATAAAGGCACCCTGCTGCAGATGGCGCTGGGTGAAATTTTGCTGGTGGGCAGAGGGGAACTGAAATATGCGCATTCGTGAACTGCTGATCGTGGAGGGTAAATACGACGCTGCGAAGCTGTCGGGCCTGGTGGACGGCCTCATCCTCACCACCGGCGGTTTTTCTATCTACCGCGACCCGGAAAAGCGGGCGCTCATCCGCGATCTGGGGAGAAAACGCGGCATCATCATTCTGACGGATTCCGACGCAGCCGGTTTTCAGCTGCGCACTTATATCCAGAATTTTGCCCGCGGGGCAAAGATCAAAAATGCATATATCCCGGCTGTCGCAGGCAAGGAAAAGCGCAAAAAAAGTCCCTCAAGCGAGGGGACGCTGGGGGTGGAGGGGCTGCCCGCAGAGGTGCTGCTGACGGCCCTGCGCCGGGCGGGCGCCACGGAGGAGGCCCCGCGCGCCGGGCGGCGCCTCACCTATACCGACCTCTACCAGCTGGGGATCTCGGGCACGGCGGGAAGCGCTGTCCGCCGCCGCGAGCTGCTGGCAGCCATCGGCCTGCCGCTGCGGCTGTCCAAGAAAGCGCTGCTGGAAACGCTGGACGCCGGATATACTTATGAAGAACTGGCGGCGATCTGTGAAAAAAAGCCGGTGCTGTTCTGGGATTTTCACGGCACGCTCACCCGGCCGGAATCGGATTGGTTCAACGCCTTGTGGGAGGTGCTTCCGCACAACGTCTGTGCGGAAGATGCGCTGCACCGCCGCCTGGGACACGCCTGTCTGCCCTGGTGGACCATGGCGGGCCGCGCCACCCCCACGGGGGACGCCTGGTGGGCCTATGTGGAAGACGGTTTCCGCACACTGCTGCAGGAATGCGGTTTTGACAGCCGCACTGCAGAGCGCGCCGTGGCGACGCTGCGCCCGGCACTGCGGGACCCCAGCCGCCACCGCCTCTACCCGGACGCCATTCCGGTGCTGGCGGAACTGCAGCGGCGCGGCTACCGCTGCTTTTTGCTGTCCAACAATTTCCCCGAGCTGTGGGAGGTGGCGCAGGAGTTGGGCCTGGCCCCGTACTTCAGCGGCCATGTCGTCTCGGGCGAGGTGGGCTGGGACAAGCCGGGGCGCGAGATCTTTGAAACGGCGCAAAAGCTGGCCGGACAGCCGCAGCGGGCCATCATGATCGGGGACAGCCTCGGCGACGACATCGAGGGGGCGAAAGGCGCCGGCCTGGGTGCGATCCTGGTCCACAGCCCGCCAGACGCGCGGGCAGACGCCTGCTGCAGCGAGCTCACCGGTCTGCTGGAACTTTTGCCCTGAACCGGTGCAGAGAGGATAAAAGTGTCACAGAGGAGAGGGCGTGAGACCATGAGCGGAGAAGAGGTGCGGGACAAAAGCCTGTTCTGCTGCCCGGTCTGCGGAGGTCCGCTGCTGCGTGCCGGCCGGGCGCTGCGCTGTGCCGCAGGGCACAGCTTTGATCTGGCGGCGCAGGGGTATGTCAACCTGCTGCCCGCCAACAAAAAGCATTCTGCGGCGCCGGGCGACGGCAAAGAAATGGTGGCGGCCCGGCGGGCTTTTCTGGAAGCGGGCTGGTATGCGCCTTTCAGCGAGGCGCTTTGCCGCATCGTACCGGCCTGTTTAAAAGATATAAAAACGCCGGCCGTGCTGGATGCAGGCTGCGGGGAGGGCTATTACACCGGCCGTCTGGCAAAGGCGCTGAGGCCTGGGGCGCGCATTGCCGCGTTTGATATCTCAAAAGAAGCGGTGCGCCTGGCGGCGCAGCGGTACCGGGACGTGGAGTTTGCGGTGGCCGGGGTCTTTGATATACCGGCAGCAGACGGTGCAATGGACTGTCTAGTCAACATTTTTGCCCCCATGGCACAGGCGGAGTTTCTGCGGGTATTGCGGCCGGGCGGTTTTCTGCTCTACGCCGTGCCCGGCCCACGCCATCTTTTCGGGCTCAAAAGCGTTCTCTATGAACAGCCCTACGAAAATCCGGTGCGGCAGACAGAATACCCCGGTTTCCGCTTTTGCCGCCGTGTCCCGGTGGCAGGGCGGATAACTCTGTCAGGCAGAGAGGAGATCCGCGCCCTTTTTGCCATGACCCCCTATTACTGGAAAACGCCGCGGGCGGGCGCAGAAAAGCTGGAGCAGCTGGACGCGCTGCAGACAGAGATCGAATTTGATTTTCTCCTTTATCAGAAAAAGTGAAGATCACTTTTGGGCAAGCACCCCTGCAGCGGAGAAAGTGTCCATCCCGCTGACCCGGCAAAAGCGGAGAGCCAGTTTAAGATAAGCTTTAACTTATATTTATAAGGGGTAGAGAAATGAGCAAGCTGTTAGCAGAACAAAAAGTTTTGAAGAAATTGGGAATAGAGGATTTCCGCCACCTTACTAAGGATAAAGTTATTTCCATGGCATCTATGCTGGATAAAATGGATCCTGATGTAGCCAAAAAAGCAATAGAGCAGTTCCCAAATTTTTCTGAAACGATGAAAGAAATTCTTCATGACTATAAGGAGTCTCTGGATAAGGCACAAGAAGCAAATGCTGAGAGTGTTAAGTCATTTTATGATTCCTGCGATTCAATAATCAGTTCTTTGCAAAAAGAACTGGAGAGGACTGACCAGACATTTGAAGAAAGAAAGCACATCATTGATAAAATGATGGAAATAAATAAAATGAAAGGCGATAAAGATTCTGAAAACAAAAAATTTCTTGCAATTATGGCATTTTTTGGAGTAGCTGCTGTGGGTATTGTCGGAGGAGTATTGTCATCAGCATTGGGCGGGAACACCAAAATTGAAATGCAGGATAATAATTATTTGTCGGAATAAAAAATAGATCGGCTGGGGAACGCTTGTTGCACGCCCCGGTCATTGTTTCCTGAAAGCGCTCATCTCTCACAAAAAAACGCCGTCTTATCTGATCTGGACCTCAGATGGGACGGCGTTTTTTTGAATTGGCGGAGAAAAGTTCCTTTTGAAGATACACCCGCGGATATTCCCCACATCATGCGCTTTCAGGATTCCGCGGCAAAAAAACTCATGGCCACGCCGGTGTCCTGTACCAGAAGATCGGCGGGCAGCCGGTGCAGCAGGAAACAGACGTACAGGTCCCCCGCGGCGCCGGACAGGTTGAGGATCTGGATGAGATAGACCAGCCAAAACCAGCTGCGCGGAAGCAAAAGGTTGAGCAAAAGCAGCACGAGCCCCCAAAGCACCACCGGCGCCAGGGCGATGATGCGGTAGCTGTGTTTATCGAAATAGGCGTCGCTGCCCGCATAGGCGTAAAGACCGTTGAAGCCGTACCGGGGACGGGCGCCGCTGTAGCGGCGCATCAGCACCCCGTGCACTAGCTCATGCAGGACCATATAAAGCGCGGCAGCGCCCAAAAGCAGGATGCCCTCCACAAGGGCGCCCATCCCGGACCGGAAGCGGAGGGACAGAGGGACCCAAAAGATCCCCAGCACAAACAGCAGCGCCATGAGCAGCAGCGCGGCCAGGTTGACGGCCAGCATGGCCCGGCGGTCCCGCACTAAGTCGACGCCGCCGATCCTGCGGTAGCCCGCGGGCAGAGACAGAACATTCATCAAAATTTCTCCTCCCGTGTATTTTGGGGGTAAGGGTCCTGTTTTCGACTTTCGGTGCGAAAGCTGTGACAGGGGCCCAAAACAGCGTTTGCCGCGCGCAGCGGTTTTTACTATTTTTTTATAGCAGATACCTTATTTTCTGTCCCTGTTTCCCGCCGCTGCACGGCAGCTGAAGCGCAGGGCCGCAGAACACAGCCTCCGGCTATTTTTTATTGCTGCGCAATAAAAAACGACTTATTTTAATTCGCCGCGGCCTGAGGACAGGCCGCATGGCTGCTAAAAAATAGCCATGCGGCTATTTTTTTATTGCTGCGCAATAAAAAAACGATTTATTTTAATTCGCCGTGGCCTGAGGACAGGCCACATGGCTATTAAAAAATAGCCTCCGGCTATTTTTTATTGGAGGGTATGATCCAGGATCTGCGCGTAATACCAGGGCTTTTGTGCAGTAAACGTTTTGCCGGAAAGTTGCTGCAGGGGGCCGGGCTCAAATTGGGGCAGCTGCAGCCGCCAGGCGGTCAGCAGCTGATATTTGGCGTGAAGTTCCCGGTTGGCGGCCTGGCTGCCGTATTTGGAGTCGCCCAGCAGCGGGCAACCGATGCTGGCCAGATGAGCACGGATCTGGTGGGTGCGCCCGGTGACGAGGTCGATCTCCAACAGGGCCAGCCGGCCGCTCACCGCAAGCGTTCGATAACCGGTGACGATCTCACGGGCGCGGGGACTGGGGACATTCGAGACCCGCACCAAGCCGCGCGACGGATCTTTGCACAGATAGCCGCGCAGCGTCCCGCTGGGAGGCATTGGGCGGCCAAAAGTGACGCCCAGATAGGTCTTTTTGAGCTGATGCCGGCGCATCGCCTCCAACATTGCATCCCGGCAAAGGGCAGTTTTGGCGATCATTACAAGCCCGCTGGTGCCTGCGTCCAGCCGGTGACAAAGGCAGGGAAGAAAGGCGTCCTGCGGCTTCCAGGCGCCGCTTGCAGCCAGATGGCGCAGGGCTCGGTTGAGCAGGGTGTCGGCCTCGCCGCCCGTCTCGTCCATCACCAGCAGCCCTGAGGGCTTGTCCACGACCAGCAGCTGCGCGTCCTCGTACACCACCTGCAGCACGTCCCGGGCGCGCAGGTAAGCGGGCTCTCCCGCCTTGGGGAAAAACTCCTCCGGCAGGTAGAGCGCCAACAGATCGCCTTGGCGCACCCGGTGCGAACCATCGCAATGCACGCCGTTGCAGCGGATCTTTTTCTCCTTTGCAAAGCGATATACCTTGCCGGAAGTCAAAAGTGGAAAAACGCTGGGCAGATAGTCTGCCAGCCGCAGCGGCTTGGCGGCGTTCACCCGGTGTTCCTGCATGGACTGTCCCTCCTTTTACCCGGCAGCTCGTAGCCGTTTTAGTATAACACAGGGCGGCGGGCAAAGCAAAGGGGCGGACCGGGGTCCGCCCCATGCCGGGCACTTGTTCAGCTGTTGGAACCGTCGTTATAGCAGGGCTGCGGACGGGGGCGGCACGAGATCAACTTGAAAACGCAGACCATGTACCACACCAGCGCCAGCAGCAGCGCGGCAAAAAAGCCGGTGGCCAGCGCAGCAAGCACGGCGTTGAGGACGTTTACCGCGGCTGCGGCCGCGGTCGCCACGGGGCCGGACTGCTCGATCTCCCGTGCGAGCATGAACAGGGTGACGGCGATGGTGCCTGCCGCTGTGATGGGGATCGCTTTGCCGCAGGGACACAGACAGGGCGTTGAACATCCACAGGTGCATACCCGGGTCAGCATCGCACCGGTGCAGAGCAGGGCGGCAGAGGCCAGCACCAGCATGGCGACCACCGCAAAGCGCAGATAGGGCAGGGGCAGAAATGCGTACAGCAGCCCGCCTGCGATCGCCGCCAACACCGCCACGACGGCGATGATACAGCCGCAGACACGGGGATTACATTTTGAATGGCACATATGTTCCTCCCGAAAAAATGAATTTGACAAGAGCACTTGTCAGCCCACCATATGCGGCGGGCCTCAAAACCGTGCAGCGGCGGCGCGGCTCTCCGTGGGGGCGCTGCGGGGCAAATTGACTTTTTAGCGGCAATATTGTAATATAATAAACGTCCATTGTTCATGATATAGGCCGCTGTGGTGGAATTGGCAGACACAAGGGACTTAAAATCCCTCGGTGGAAACACCGTACCGGTTCAAACCCGGTCAGCGGCACCATTATGAATGGCCTGATTGGTCATAACGAGAAAAATCGGCTAGTGTATATTAGTCGATATTTTTTTGTAGTCTTTTATTACTTAGTTATGTTATGGATAACGGAGAACGGGTATTATCTTTACGCGGGTCTTCTCGGGCAATCGGATTGGTTGGCGGCGGAAGTACCGCAATGGTTAGAAGCCTAAGTGCAAGATGGATTGCTCCATATCTCAGTGAAGAATTGAAAGCGTGGCTCTCTCTTGCTTCTAGAAATGAGTTGCCGGAATACATCTCTGATAAGGGCACTAAATTTTCCCCGATTTAGGCAACTACATTCATGGATGTATGCAAAGCGTACTCAGCTGCCATAATGGGTGAAACCAATAGGTTGACTAATAAGCAACGAGAAATAACAGAACGTGTATATGCGATAATGGTGGCATTTGCAAAAGTTGGGTTAGTTGCAATTATTGATGAGGTTACCGGCTATCAAGACAATAGAAATCGAAGTGAACTTCAAAAAATACTAGAAAAATATATTAGTGCAGAACTAATGCCATGGACCAAACGTTTCCCCGATGAATTTTACAAGCAAATGTTTCGTTTGAAGAAGTGGGAGTACAAAGGTCGAGCAAAGTCTCCTTTAGTTGGAAAACTTACAAACGAATTTGTTTATAATTATCTACCTGAGGGGGTGTTAGAAGAATTAAGGACAAAGAACCCGAAAAACACCTCCGGTCACAGAAGATCCAGACATCATCAATATCTGGCAGATACGGGAGCAAAGCATCTAGATAATCTTCTTCAGCAAGAAATGGCATTAATGAAAGCTAATGATGACTGGAATGAATTTGCGAGACTATACAAAAAATCTATGGGAGAGCCTTATCAAATATCAATAGAAGAAACTGTAGAGCGCGAATAAGTTTTTAGAGGATATATTTATACTAATATTCGTCTGCTTTCTACCGATTTTCCTTATTTCATCCCGCTTTACGAGTTTGTAGTTATGAACGTTCGTACCAACTCGTCACAAACGATAATGACGCTTGTGACGAGTTTTTTTATTTTATTGCAAAGCTCATCGCGCAGTTATTCTGCTGTTCTTCGCTTCGAAATCGAACCCCCTTTGCGCGGTTTTGATTTTGCGAGCCGCTTTCGGAGGCTATTTTTTCGGCCGTCCGCCCGGTTGCCGCGCAAGCGGCGAGGGAGTGGCCATCAGGATAAGTCGTTTTTTATTGCGGAGCAATAAAAAATATCTAAAAAGTTTGATATGGAACTGACAAAACATCTAAAAGAAAGCGTTGTCAAGCGCTTTTCGAGGAAAAATCAGACAAAAAATACTGCCTGAATTTAAAAATGTTGCATAATCCTGGTGCATGCCTTAAAATAAAAATGATACTTCTGCTTGCTAAAGCGCTTGGAGGCGGGGCAGAGTGCGCAAACGCGCCGATCGGAAGATCAAAGAAAAAAGAGGGAGTGGTTCGCATGAAAAAAATCCTGGCTTTGCTGGCTGCTGCTGCGCTGGCGGTCTCCATGACCGCATGCGGCGGCAAGGATGACGGGGCCGGCAGCGACGTGCTCAAGGTGGGCATGGAGTGCGCCTATGCGCCGTTCAACTATACCCAGACCGACGATTCCAACAACGCGGCCGAGATCGACGGCGGCGGCTGGGCGGGCGGCTATGACGTGCAGGTGGCACAGAAGATCGCCGACGCCCTGGGCAAAAAACTCCTGATCGAAAAAATGGAGTGGGACGGCCTCATCCCGGCTTTGACCTCCGGCAAGATCGACCTGATCATCGCGGGCATGTCCCCCACGGATGAGCGCCGGGCGTCCATTGATTTTTCAGACGTCTATTATGTCTCCGATCTGGTGATGGTGGTGCGCAAGGACGGCCCTTATGCGCAGGCCACATCCCTGGAGGAATTTGAGGGCGCAAAGATCACCGCCCAGCTGAACACGTTCCACTACACTGTGGTCGACCAGATCGCGGGTGTGGACAAACAGACCGCCATGGAGGACTTCCCCACCATGATCGTGGCCCTCCAGTCGGGCAAGATCGACGGCTATGTCTCCGAGCGGCCGGGCGCCATGTCCGCGCAGCTGTCCAACCCCGATCTGACCTATGTGGTCTTTGACGAGGGCAAGGGCTTTGACTACAGCGTCGAAGAGGGTTCCATCGCCGTGGGGATCAAAAAGGGCAGCGAGCTCACCGCGGAGATCAACAAGGCGCTCAGCGGCATCAGCGAGGAAGAGCGCCAGTCCATGATGGAAAACGCCATCGCCAACCAGCCCGCTGCAGAGTAGGCCCGCAGCGGCGGCACTGAGCTTTTAAAAGGCGCTATCCGGGTGTCCCTGGCCCGGATAGGCTTTTTGTTATCTGAAAAAAGGAGCTGAAGCCCATGGAACGCGGCTTTTTCGACTGGATCGTTTACATCCTGCAAAAGTATGGCCCGGATATCCTGAAAGGGGCGGGCACTACCATGCTGATCGCCATCGTGGCGACCGTCGCAGGCTTTGCCATCGGGCTGGTGATCGGCTGTATCCGCACCGTCCCGGTCGGCCCCAAAGACGGAAAGCTGAAGCGGGGCCTGCTGAAAGTGGTCAACTTTCTGCTCAACGCCTATGTGGAGATCTTCCGGGGCACGCCGATGATGGTGCAGGCCGTGGTCATCTTTTACGGTCTGATGGAGGCGTTCCGCATCGATCTCTCGCCGCTGTCCGCCGGCCTGCTGATCGTTTCGATCAACACCGGCGCCTATATGTCGGAGATCGTGCGCGGCGGTATCCAGTCGCTGGACCCCGGGCAGTACGAGGCCGCCCACGCGCTGGGCCTTTCTCATTGGGACACGATGACCAACGTTATCCTGCCCCAGGCGGTGCGCAACATCCTGCCCTCCATCGGCAACGAGTTCGTCGTCAATATCAAGGACACATCGGTGCTCAACGTCATCAGCGTCACCGAGCTGTTCTTTGCGACCAAGACGGTAAAGGGCGCTCTGGCCCGCACCTACGAGCCGTTCCTGATCTGCGCGGTCGTCTATTTCGTGCTCACGTTCACCACCACCCGTCTGCTGCGGCTGATCGAAAAAAAGATGGACGGCCCGGACAGCTATACCATCTGCGGTTCCGGTTCGGCGGCGGATGCGGCGATCAAGCTGCCGCATAAAAAGGAGGTCACCGACTGATGGAGGAAGTCATCCGCATCCAGGGCCTGCGCAAATCGTTCGGCGCCAACGAGATCCTGAAAGGCGTCGACTTTTCCGTGCGCAGGGGAGAGGTCGTCTGTCTGATCGGCGCTTCGGGCAGCGGCAAGTCCACCATGCTGCGCTGCATCAATCTTCTGGAGACGCCCTCCGGGGGCGAGATCTGCTTTCGCGGCCAAAACGTCCTGGAACTGGGCAAAGAGCGCCGCGCCTATTGTGCAAAGCTCGGCATGGTGTTTCAAAGCTTCAATCTGTTCGATAACCTGACGGTGCTGCAGAACTGTGTGATGCCCCAGCTCAGGGTGCTGCGGAAAGGGAAATCCCAGGCGGAGCAGACCGCCAGGGAGTATCTGGCCAAGGTGGGGATGGAGCAGTACGCCAACGCCAAACCGCGGCAGTTGTCCGGCGGGCAAAAACAGCGGGTGGCCATTGCCCGCGCCCTTTCGATGGAGCCGGAAGCCATGCTGTTTGACGAGCCCACCAGCGCGCTGGACCCGGAGATGGTAGGCGAGGTGCTGAAAGTCATCCGAGACCTGGCGGACACCGGCCTGACGATGCTCATTGTCACCCACGAAATGGCCTTTGCGCGCGAGGTGGCCGACCGCATCGTCTTTATGGCGGACGGGGTCATTGTGGAGCAGGGGCCGCCGGAGCAGATCTTCGATCACCCGCAGCAAGAGCGCACCCGCCAGTTTTTGTCCCGTTTTCGGGGCGCGTGAAAAGATCTTTTTCAAGACCCGGGCCGCGTGCCCGGGTTCTTGTTTTGCCCTGTGCGCCGTAAATATGAAGTACCGATCTGACAGAGGGGCGTGATGCTTTGTGTTCACATTGTATGAGCTGTGCGAACGGGATGTGGTGAGCGTCAAAAACGGGGCGAACCTGGGCCGGGTGGACGATCTGCGCGTGGACGAGACGACGGCGCGGGTACACTCGCTGGTGATCTACGGGAGGCTGAAATGGTTTGGGCTGCTGGGCAGGGAAGAGGATCTCTCGATCCCCTGGGAGGAGATCGTCACCATCGGCAGCGACGTGGTGCTGGTGAACACCGAACTGCCGCCGCGTGAGCGCAAGCTGAAAAAGTTCCTGAAATTTTGAGAAAAAACTTGTAATGTATTACAAAATGTGATACACTAATTCGGCAATACGCACGCATTGCTTTGCCCGCGTGTGCCCAAAACGCCGTTTTGGGTGGCGAGGCATGCAAGCAATGCGGAGGCAAAACAATTTTTTAGGAGGACAAAAAATTATGGCAGTCGTATCAATGAAACAGCTTCTCGAAGCCGGCGTCCACTTTGGTCATCAGACCCGCCGGTGGAACCCCAAGATGAAGAAGTATATCTTCACCGAGCGCAACGGCATCTACATCATCGACCTGCAGAAAACCGTCAAGATGCTGGATGAGGCGTACAGCTTTGTGCGCGACCTCGCGGCCGAGGGCGGCACGCTGCTCTTCGTGGGCACCAAAAAGCAGGCGCAGGATTCCATCCGCGAGGAGGCCGAGCGCTGCGGCATGTATTATGTGAACGCCCGCTGGCTGGGCGGTACCCTGACCAACTTCCGCACCATCCGCAAGCGGATCGATCGCCTGGAGCAGCTCAAAAAGATGCGCGAAGACGGCACCTTTGACCTGCTGCCCAAAAAAGAGGTCGTCAAGCATGAACTGGAGATCGAAAAGCTGGAAAAATTCCTCGGCGGCGTGAAAGACATGAACAAACTGCCCAAGGCCATGTTCATCGTCGACCCGCACAAGGAGCGCATCGCCGTCTCCGAGGCCCGCAAGCTGCATATCCCCATCATCGCCATCGTGGACACCAACTGCGATCCCGATGAGATCGATCACGTGATCCCAGGCAACGACGACGCTATCCGCGCCGTTCGCCTGATTTCCGGCGCCATGGCCGACGCGGTGCTCGAGGGCCGTCAGGGCGTTGCGGACGCGGCTGAGGCCGCCTCTGCCGAGGCCGCCGAACAGACCGCCAACGCCTGAAAGGCTGCCGGGCGGGGCTTGTTGATTGAATAGTAGGAGGTAAAAAAGTTATGGCTTTCACTGCACAGGACGTAAAAGCACTTCGTGAGCAGACCGGCTGCGGCATGATGGACTGCAAAAAGGCGCTGACCGACGCGGAAGGCGATTTTGACAAAGCGGTCGAGCTGCTGCGCGAGAAGGGGCTCGCGGCGCAGACCAAAAAGGCCGGCCGCATTGCGGCCGAGGGCATGGTCTATGCCGAGGTCGACAAAGAGAAAAAGGTCGGCGTGGTCGTTGAGGTCAACGCGGAGACCGATTTTGTCGCCAAGAATGATAAGTTCAAATCCCTTGTCTACGGCATCGCGCGCGCCGTCATCGACGAGGACCCGGCTGATGTGGATGCACTGCTGAAGTGCAAGATGGAGGACGGCACTGTCGAAAGCGCCCTGCAGGACCGCATCCTGGTCATCGGCGAGAACATGAAGATCCGCCGCTTTACCCGCTATGAGGGCGATTGCGTCGCCTATATCCACGGCGGCGGCACCCATGCGGTGCTGGTGGCGTTCGACACCGATCTTGCCGGCAAGCCGGAATTTGAGGCCTGCGGCAAGGACGTGGCGATGCAGATCGCCGCAGTCAACCCCGGCTATGTCAGCGAGGCTGACGTGCCCGCCGAGGTGATCGAAAACGAGAAAAAGATCCTGCTGGCCCAGATCGAAAACGATCCGAAACTGGCCGGCAAGCCGGAGCAGGTCAAAGCGAAGATGGTCGACGGCAAGATCGGCAAGTTCTACAAAGAGAACTGCCTGATGGAACAGCCGTTCGTAAAGGACGACAAGATCACCGTGAGCACCTATCTGGCCGACTGCGCCAAAGAGCAGGGCGGCAAGATCAACGTCGTCAAGTTCGTCCGCTATGAGAAGGGCGAAGGGCTGGAGAAGAAACAGGAAGACTTTGCGGCCGAGATCGCCAGCATGGTGAAATAAGCCTGTTTTGTACCGATACGTTCTAAAATTTCCATAAAGCGGGTCATCATTTCCAAAACGGAAAAAAGCGGGAGAGCTATATCAACGCATAGATCGCGTTGATATAGCTCTTTTTTTGCCGCGAAGCGTTCTCAGGGGAATGGGAGGCTCCGACGGGAGGACTGGGGAACTCCTAAGAAACCGGAGAGCTTTTAGGGGGACGGGAAGCCTCCTTAGGGGAATAGAAAGCCTTTTGGGGGAAAACGGAGCAGGTTTAGGGAAAATCAGACCGCTTGCGAAGTCTCGTCAGGGGGATGTAAAAGTCCCTTTGAAGAAAGGAGATGTGTTTTGAGGGGCTCAAAGGCCTTGGCTGTAAAGAGAGGCGGGTTTTTGCGCTGCGGGATGCTTCGAGGGCAGGCGGGGAGTTCGGCCACGATGCAGCTTTAAGGGCGTTTTACAAGAGGGCGGAGTCCGGGAGGGGCGACGGCGTTCGCAAGGTTCAGAGGTCGTCTTTGGCTTTTCTCAGGAGAGAACTCGGCTTATTGTTTTCATTTCTGGGACGCATTAAAGCTGACAAGGACCTATCCTGGGGAGGCACCCGCCCTTATTTTCCTGGTCTTCCTGAAAAATTTCTGATTCGACCTCTCTTTTGTTTTTCAGGCTGGAAAAGGAGGGGCGCTTTAAAAAATACGGGTTTGATTTTGTGCATATCCTTTCAGATCGCCCAGGAGGGTGCCGCCTGGGCGACGCGGAGTGCGGCGGCGGGGTAAAGGGAGGCTTTTTTGGGACCCGCGGTCCCCAAAAGCATACGAGGCAAAGAGAGAGGCGTTTTTAGTGGAACGCCTCTCTTCTTTATTGTCTTGAACGTTCGGTTCTCACCCGCAGAGCTTTTCAAAACAGAGAAAACGAAACGGCGCCCCAAGTTTGCTGCAGCTTTCCGCCCAACTGCGGCGAACGCCCGGCAAAGTGCGGGCAGGAATGAGCCGTGAAAGGGCCGCGTGCCGGCAGGGCTTTTCGAACGGTTCAGGGCACCGGGCCTCCCGCACCCTTGTTTCCCTCACCAAGAAATGGATAGAGCCGGGGACGAAACGAAATTGGCGGTCCCAAGAAGAACTTCCGCAGAAAAACCGCTTTTCTCCGCTCCCGGTCGTCAAAGACATTTTGCTCTCGACTGCGCTGCCGGTGGTTTTGTGCGCAGAGGTAGGGCAATTAAAGCAAAAACGGTGTGAAACGGCCGCCTGGGCCTTAGTCGGGCCCGAATAAGGAAAGGCAGCAAAGGAGGCAATGGGGGCGCATTGCGGGGCCGGCCCTCAGCGCAGCCCACGCTGATGGAAAGCGGCCGGCCCGGCAAGCCCGGCAAAGCCGGGCTTTGCCGGACAGGACAAAACGCTTTTGAAACCGCCTTGCCAGCCATGCAGGATGCCTGCAGGGGTTTGCCTTGCACTGCATCCCCAATTGCCGACTTTGCGGCGCTGCGCGGTTCAGCCTCACGATTTTGGATGCAGCGTGGGCGAAACCCAAGGACGCGATCCTGTATGGATCGCCCCGCGGGTTTGGACCTGTGCTGCGCCAAAATCGAATGGCCCGACTCCCGTTTCCCTGTCCCGATCCGGCTTTTGCGCGCTGCTGACTTTTTTGAGCGCGGTAGTGCGGTTCTGCTTTCCCTCTGTTCCTGACCCCGTTTTTGCACCGCGCTGCAGGCGTTTTCTCCGATCGTCGAGCGCCCGGCGGGCAACACTTTCCTATCAAAAAAGAATAAAGTTAAAATTTAAATAATAAATTATTGACAATAATGTGTAACATACAGTATAATGTGGATAAGGAGGTGAGGGGGAGATGGATTCGGCACAGGAGCTGGTACTCCAACTCGATCAGGAACTGCGCCGCGGCACACTGGTGCTCAGTGTCCTCAGCCGCCTCTCCAGCCCGCAGTACGGCTACAGTCTGGTGCAGGAACTGGAACAGCGGGGGGTCGGCATAGACGCCAGCACCTTGTACCCGCTGCTGCGGCGGCTGGAAAAGCAGGGCCTTTGCGAGGCGAGCTGGGAGACGGGAGGCGCAAAGCCGCGCAAATATTATCGGCGCACAGCTTTGGGCGATGAGGTATACGGCGTTTTGCACCAGCACTGGAAAACGGTGGTGGAGAACATGGAGAGATTGTTGGGGGAGGAATCGGGAAATGAAGGATGACCAGAGCTATATCGCGGAGATGACGGGCCGATACATCTGGGCCGTGGTCAAGCACCTGCCCGCCAAGGGGAGGTCGGATATCGAGACAGAGCTGCGGGGCTTGATCGAGGACATGCTGGCCGAGCGGGCGGGCGGCGGGCAGCCGTCGCCCAAAGATCTGGACGTGGTGCTGGCAGAGCTGGGCGCGCCTTATGATCTGGCGCAGAAGTATATCGCGCAGGACCGGTATCTGATCGGGCCGCAGCTGTTCCCCAAATATTGGCTGGTGCTGCGGATCGTGCTGGCGGCGGAGATCGCCGGCCTGACGCTGGCTGCGATCCTTACCGCTGTGCTGGGCGGCACGGCAGGCATCGGCGCTTTTGCGGAG
This sequence comes from Anaerofilum hominis, assembly GCF_014287275.1. Taxonomy (GTDB): domain Bacteria; phylum Bacillota; class Clostridia; order Oscillospirales; family Ruminococcaceae; genus Pygmaiobacter; species Pygmaiobacter hominis. The sequence continues at coordinate 186,535 of NZ_JACONZ010000001.1, read as the reverse complement.
TGGCTGGCAAACCTCTGCGTGGGGACGGCCGTGGCGTTTGGCTTTGTCACCCTGTTTTTTGCCCTGGCCGAGCGGCAGGGCGGCAGGCTGCGCCGGCAGCTGATACATCAGGACTGGAAGCTGAGCGAGCTGCCGCCGGTGCCGCCCGGCAAATCGCGCATCCCGCGTGCAGGGCCCATTGCGGGCATCATTTTTACGGTGTTGGTGATGATCCTGTTCGGCTGGTTTCCCGGCCTGCTGGGGGCATGGCTGCCCCATGACGGCTGGCGCGTCGTGCCGATATTTGACGCGGCGGTGCTGAACGCGCGGCTGCCGCTGCTTTTCCTCAGCTTCACGCTGGGGCTTGTCCAGGAGATCGCCGAGCTGATGGAGGGCCGCTATACGCTGCGCCTGATGTGGGTCACGCTGGGCACGGACGCCGCCTCGCTGCTGCTGTCCGCCGCGGTGTTTTTGGATGGGCGCATCTTCAACCCTCACATGACGCAGGATCTGGCCGCCGCGGGCATCCATCTCAATGAAGCCGGGTGGGTGCTGCAGCATTTCGGCGCTTTTCTGGTGGCGATCATTCTCTTTGCCTTTGTGCTGGAGATGGCGACCAGCCTGTGGCGCACACTGCGCTACAGGGACGCCGGGCAGTGACCGTGCCCGCGTCGCGGCGCCGGGTTCACAAAACAGACATGGAAATTTCCGTGTCTGTTTTCTTTTTGGCCCGCGATTGCGCTTTACAAGAAAGTCCAACTATTGTAAAATAGAGTGAGCAATGGCCTCCGGGTAAAAAAGACAGGCCGGGCCTGTCACGGCGGCGGAAAAGAGAAAAAAACTGGGCGGTGGTTTATTTTTGGAACTGAAATATAAGCGGATCCTGCTGAAACTCTCCGGTGAGGCGCTGGCGGGCGATCAGAAGATGGGCATTGATTACAACGTGGTGCTGAATATCTGCAAGAGTATCCAGAAGGCGCAGGCCCTGGGCGCCGAGATCGCGATCGTGGTGGGCGGCGGCAACTTCTGGCGCGGCCGCTCCAGCGGCGATATGGAGCGCACACGCGCCGACCAGATCGGCATGCTGGCCACCGTGATGAACGCCCTGGCCGTGGCCGACGCGCTGGAGCATCTGGGCCTGGAGGTGCGGGTACAGACCGCCATCAGCATGCAGCAGATCGCAGAGCCCTATATCCGCAACCGGGCGACCCGGCACCTGGAAAAGGGGCGGGTGGTGATCCTGGCCTGCGGCACCGGCAACCCGTTCTTTTCCACCGACACCGCTTCGGCGTTGCGCGCCGCGGAGATCAACGCGGAGATCGTGTTCAAAGCGACGATGGTGGACGGCGTCTACGACAAGGACCCGCACCGCTTTGACGACGCCAAGCGCTATCACACCCTCAGCTTTTCCCAGGTGCTGGCGGACCAGCTCGCGGTGATGGACTCCACCGCGGCCACCATGTGCCGCGACAACGGCCTGCCGCTGCTGGTGTTCGACATTTCCGACCCGGAAAATATTGTCCGCGCGCTCTGCGGCGAGGACGTTGGCACATTAGTCAAGGAGGATGAATGACATGAGCGAGATGACCCAGAAGTACGAAGCGAAAATGGAGGGCGCCGTCGACCATCTCTTCAAAGAGCTGCAGGGCATCCGCGCAGGCCGCGCGAACCCGGGTATTCTGGACAAGGTGACGGTGGACTATTACGGCACCCCGACCCCCATCAATCAGGTGGCGGCGGTGGCGGTGGCTGAGGCTCGCATCCTCACCATCCAGCCCTGGGACGCCTCGATGATGCACGCCATCGAAAAGGCGATCCTTACCAGCGATATCGGCATCAACCCCACCAACGACGGCCGGCTGATGAGGCTGGTGTTCCCGGCCCCCACGGAGGAGCGCCGCAAAGCGCTCACCAAAGAGGCACAGAAGATGGCCGAGGAGGCCAAGATCGCGGTGCGCAACGTGCGCCGCGACGCCATGGACAAATTCAAGGCCAAGAAAAAGGCCGGCGAGCTGACCGAGGACGACCAGAAGCAGCTCGAGGAAGAGATGCAGAAGATCACCGACAAATTTGTCAAAAAAGTCGACAAGGTCTGTGAAGAGAAGATCAAGGAGATCATGGAGATCTGACCGTTGTGGACGGATAGAAACGCCGGGCCGCGCAGGCCGGAGGGGAGGCGGAAAACCTCCCCCATCCGGCCGAGCCGCGGCTCGGCCTTTTCAGAGACGACCGGGAGGACAAAATGGCGGATACGCAAAACAGTGCGCAGGGGCTGCACATCGGCTTTATCATGGACGGCAACGGCCGCTGGGCCCAAAAGCGCGGCCTGCCGCGCACAGCGGGGCACACCAAAGGCGCGCAGGTCTTTCAGGACATGGTCAAATACTGCAAGCAGCTGGGGGTGGAGGCGGTCACCTTTTACGCCTTTTCCACCGAGAACTGGAAGCGCCCCCAAACCGAAGTGGACGCGATCATGAAACTGCTCAGGGAGTATCTGACCCGCGCGTTCGATTACAAAAAAGAGGATAACCGCATCATCGTGCTGGGGGACAAGACGCCGCTCAGCGACGACATCAAAAAACTGATGGCGGAGATCGAGGACGGCACCCGGGAAAACCGCGGGATGACCATCAACGTGGCCATCAACTACGGCGGCAGGGAGGAGATCACCCACGCCGCCCGCGCCCTGGCGCGGCAGGTACAGCAGGGGACCCTTTTGCCGGAGGAGATCGACGAGGCGCGCTTTGCGTCCCAGCTGTACACGGCGGGGCAAAAGGACCCGGATCTTATCCTGCGCCCCAGCGGGGAAAAACGGCTGTCCAATTTTCTGCTCTGGCAGAGCGCTTACGCCGAGTTTGTGGATATGGAGGTGCTCTGGCCTGATTTCACCCGCAGGGATCTGGATGCGGCGATCGCGGAGTTCCGCCGCCGCAACCGGCGTTTCGGCGGCGTCTGAGACGTCCGCGGGCCGAAGCGCACAAAATTTCAAGTTCGCAGCGAAAGGTTGGTCTTACTGATGAAAACAAGGATCATCACCTCTCTGGTGGGCATCCCAATCCTGTTTCTCGCCCTTTATTTTTACCAGACCTTCTTTTTTAATATCCTCATCGCTGCCATCTGCGTGATCGCTTTTTACGAGATCATCAGCGCTTTCAAGGTGAAAAACGCTTTTTGGCTCTATCTTGCCATCGTGCCGATGGAGCTGATCCTGCTGCTCAGCGACCGGCACACGTTCCGCCGCTTCGTGCCGCTGATCTTGTTCCTTTTCATCGTCTATATCGCGGTCTGTGTGATCTTTGAGTTCAAAGAACTCACCTTTGCGCAGGTCAGCGAGGTGATCCTGTTCTGCGGCATCGTGATGTTCGGCTTTTACTCCATCATTTCGTTCAAGATCCTGTTTCCGTTCGGCGAGTATCACTATGACGCGCTCTATCTGATCCTGCTCGGCTTCGGCTTTGCCTGGGGCGGAGACAGCGCGGCGTATTTTACCGGCCGTGCCCTGGGCAAACACAAGCTGGCCCCCAAGGTCAGCCCCAACAAGACCATTGAGGGCGCCGTGGGCGGCATTGTTGGCAGCATGGCGCTGGGCTGCCTGTTCACCTGGCTGTATTCGCTGCTGCTGCCGCTGGTGGAGGGGCCGTCCGCGGGGGCGGCGATCGACGCGCGCTGCTATCTGATGGTCTGCGGCGTCGGCGCGGTGGCAAGTGTGCTGGGCATCATGGGCGATCTGTTCACCTCGGCCATCAAGCGCCAGTGCGGCATCAAGGATTACGGTTCGATCTTTCCGGGCCACGGGGGCATATTGGACAGGTTTGACAGCGTACTGTTAGTCATGCCCTTTGTCTCGCTGGTCTCCCGTGTACTGCCCTTTATCACCCGCTGAAGCGGGAGGGGGGTCCCTATGTCAAAACGAATTACATTGCTGGGTTCCACCGGCTCCATCGGCACCCAGAGCCTGGACGTCATCCGCGCCCAGGGATATGAGGTTTTCGGGCTCGCGGCAAACCGCAGCGCGGACCTGCTGCTGCGGCAGATTGCGGAGTTCCGCCCAAAGGCGGTCGCCGTGGTGGACGCCGCCGCCGCGCAGCGGGTGAAAAGCGGCATTGCCGGCATGAGCGGCGCGCCGCTGCTGCTGGAGGGCGAAAAGGGGCTGGCAGAACTGGCCGCCATGCCGGGCGCGGAGATCGTGCTGAACGCCGTTGTGGGCGTGGCCGGTCTGGCGCCCACCCTTGCCGCCATTGAGAGCGGCAAGGACCTGGCCCTGGCCAACAAGGAGAGCCTGGTGACCGGCGGCGCGCTGGTGACCGATGCGGTGCGCCGCAAAGGGGTCCAGCTGCTGCCGGTGGACAGCGAGCACTCGGCCATTTTTCAGTGCCTGCAGGACCGGCACTCGGCCGCGCGGCTGACCAAAATACTGCTCACTGCTTCCGGCGGGCCGTTTTTTGGCAGGACGGCGGCGCAGCTGCAGTCTGTAACGGCCGCCGACGCGCTGCGGCATCCCAACTGGAGCATGGGCAGCAAGATCACCGTGGACAGCGCCAGCCTGATGAACAAGGGGCTGGAACTGATCGAAGCGGTCTGGCTTTTCGGCCTGCCGCCGGAAAAGGTCCAGATCGTGGTGCAGCGGCAGAGCATCATCCACTCGATGGTGCAGTTTGCAGACAACTCGGTGCTTGCCCAGCTGGGGGTGCCGGATATGCGCATCCCGATCCAGTACGCGCTGACCTGGCCGGACAGGACGCCGGGCCCCGCGCCTGAATTGGATTTTACCACTTTGGGCACACTGACCTTTGATGTGGCGGATGAAGAGGCGTTCCGCTGTCTTGCAGCCGCAAAGCGCGCCATCGCGCTGGGCGGGCTGGTGCCGGCGGCGCTCAACGGGGCAAATGAAAAAGCCGTTGAGCTGTTTTTGCAGGGCAGGATCGGCTTTTTGGAGATCGGCCGCATGGCCGAGCTGGCAGTGGAGCGGTTCGCGTCCGCCACCGGCACTTATACAGTGCAGGACGTTTTTGCCTGCGACGCCCAGGCGCGCCGCATGGTGGAGGAACAGGCGTCCTGACCGCAGCGCAAAATTTTCGGCAAGGCGCGGCTTCGGCCGCGCCGGCCGGTTTTTTTAAGGAGAAGCCATGTCTTTATTTATTACCATCCTCGCCTCTGTCCTCGTTTTTGGGGCCGTGATCTTCATCCATGAGCTGGGCCATTTCACCACCGCCAAGCTCTGCGGCATTAAGGTCAATGAGTTTGCTCTCGGCATGGGGCCCACGCTGTTCCATCTCAAAAAGGGGGAGACCACCTACGCGCTGCGGCTGCTGCCCATCGGCGGGTTCGTCAGCATGGAGGGGGAGGACGAGGCGTCGGATGACGAGCGCTCTTTCACCCGGGCGCCGGTGTGGAAGCGGATCATCGTGGTGGTCGCCGGCGCGGTGATGAATATGGTGCTGGGCTTTCTGGTGCTGGTGATTTTGGTCTCTCAGCAGTCGGCGATCACCAGCCGTACGGTGAGCCAGTTTGCCGAAAACGCTTCCACCCAGGCCAGCGGCCTGCAGATCGGCGACGAGATCCTGGCTGTCAACGGCCGCCGCTGCTTTATCGCCGACGACGTGGTCTATGAGTTCGTGCGCACCCAGGACGGCACCGCCGACCTGACCGTGCTGCGGGACGGAAAAAAGGTGGAACTGCCCGACGTGCGGTTCACCACCCAGGAGCAGGAGGACGGGACCACCAGCCTGGTGATCGATTTCAAGGTACTGCCGATCGAAAAGACCGTCTTTAACGTGGTCAAAGAGGCCGGGCTGTGGACCTGTTCGCTCTCGCGCATGATCTTTCTCAGCCTGATCGATCTGGTTACGGGCCGGGTGGCTATCAACAATCTGTCCGGCCCGGTGGGCATAGTCACGGTCATCAGCGAGGCGGCTTCCATCGGCTGGCAGCCCATTCTGATGATTCTTGCCATGATCACGGTCAATCTGGGCATTTTCAATCTGATCCCTTTTCCCGCACTGGACGGCGGCAAGCTGTTTTTGCTGCTCATCGAGGCGATCCGGCGCAAGCCGCTGCCGGAAAAATACGAGATCGTCATCAATCTTGTGGGGTTTGCGGCTTTGATGTGCCTGATGCTCTTTGTCACCTATAATGACATCGCCCGGCTGATCACCGGCTGAGACCGCCTTTGGGGCGGGTAAAATAAAAAGGGAAGTGCCAAAATGCGAAAGCTGCGCAGAGAAGTGAAGATCGGGCCGCTGGCGATCGGCGGCGAAAACCCCGTCGCGGTGCAGAGCATGCTCAATGTCCCCATCCGCGATCTTGCGGGCAACGTGGCCCAGGCCAGGCGGCTGGAGGAAGCGGGCTGCCAGATCATCCGGGTAACGGTGCCCTCGGCAGAGGACGCGCGGGTGGTGGCGGCGATCAAAGAGCAGGTGGCGCTGCCGCTGGTGGCGGATATCCATTTCGACTACCGGGCCGCCATCGCTGCGGCCGAGGCCGGTGCGGACAAGATCCGCATCAACCCGGGCAACATCGGCGGCGACGAGCGGGTGGCCGCCGTGGTGAAAGCGTGTAAAGCGAGAAACCTTCCCATCCGTATCGGGGTCAATGCCGGCAGCCTGGAAAAAGATCTGCTGCAAAAGTACGGCAGCCCCACGCCGGAAGCGCTCTGTGAAAGCGCGCTGCGGCACGTGCGCATTTTGGAGCGGCACGATTTTGAGGATATCGTCATCAGCATCAAGTCCAGCCATGTACCCACCGTGATCGCCGCTTACCGGCTGCTGGCGGAGCGCTGCGATTATCCGTTACATATCGGCGTGACCGAGGCGGGCACCTATCGCATGGGGCTGATCAAGTCCGCCATGGGCATCGGCGGGCTGCTGCTGGACGGCATTGGGGACACCCTGCGGGTGTCCCTGACCGACGAGCCTGAAAAAGAGGTGGAGGCCGGATTCGATATTTTGCGCGCGGCCGGTTTTGAGGTGCCCGGACCGGAGGTGGTCAGCTGCCCCACCTGCGGGCGCACCAATATCAAGGTGGCCGAGATCGCCCAGGAGGTGGAGCGGCAGCTCAAGGGCTGCAAAAAGCCGCTCAAGGTGGCGGTCATGGGCTGCGTCGTGAACGGCCCGGGCGAAGCGCGGGAGGCGGATATCGGCATTGCCGGGGGTGTGGATTCTGCGGTGCTCTTTGTCAAAGGGCGGCAGGTGCGCACCCTGCGCGGCGATATCGTGGGACAGCTGATTGAGGAGATCGGCCGTCTGTAAAACAGGGCCGCGCGGCTAAGGCGCAGGGCCCTTTGGGTGTGCGCGGCGCGAAATGCGCGCGCAGGCGAAGATGTCTGAAGTATCGAGCAGGGGGAGCGTGAAAGCGGTTTGGAGGCACTGGTGTCAAAGCTCTGGCCGGAGGTGGCCGGACAGATCGGGGACAAGCTGGACGGCGCGGGCGTGGAGGCCGTTGCGGTGGACCGCGCCCGCAGCGCAGTTTACCTCACCCTGCGGGCGCAGACGCCGTTCACCTCTGCAGAGTGCGCCCAGCTGGGCATGCTGCTGCGGGGGCGGTTCGAGGGGTTTTCCGTCTCGGTGCGCAACGCCCTGACCTATGAGGACCTGGACGAGACGGGCGTGCTGGCCCTGGCGGAGGAACTCAAGCAGGAGGGCCTGCCCATCAACGGATTTTTAGAGGGATGCAGCGTGACGGTCGCGGACGGCGCCGTCACCGTGGACGTGCGGCAGGGGGACACGCTGCTCACCCAGATGGGGTTTGCGGAAAAGCTGGCCCTGCGCATCCTCAAATCCACCGGGGTGCGCCCCCAGGTAACGCTGACCTGCTCGCGGCGGCCGGACCCGGTAAAGGTAGAGGCCAAAATGATGGCAAAACAGCCCGCCCCGCAGGCGCCCGCTGCGCGCCGGGGCGAGCCGCGCAGCGTAAAAGCGGAGATCAGCGTGGACGGCCTTGAACTCACGGATGCGCCGCCCAGGCTGGTGAACGGCCGCTCGTTCAAGGTCAACAACGTGGTGCGCATCAAGGATCTGGGGCAGGACAGCGGCAAGGTGACCATTTGGGGGGACGTGTTCTCCAACGAGCTCAAGGGCAGCTTCCGCAAGGTCTACAGCATCGCCCTCACCGACAAGACCTCCTCCATCAACCTGAAGATCCGCGCGGAGCTGGACGAGAACACCGATCGCTGGGACAATATCCGGCCCGGCGATACCCTGATCGTCAAAGGCGTGTGCAACTATGACCGCTATGAGAACGACTATGTCATCACCCCCTTCGACGTGCTCAAGGTGGAGCGGAAAAAGCGGGAGGACCGCGCGCCTGAAAAACGCATCGAGCTGCACCTGCACACCAAGCTCAGCTCCATGGACGCCATGGACGACCCGGGGGACGCGGTGCGGCTGGCCGCGCGGTTCGGCCACCCGGCGATCGCCATCACCGACCACGGCGTGGTACAGGGCTTTCCCGAGGCGATGGCCGCAGCGGACGACGTGAAAAAAAAGAATCCGGATTTTAAACTCATCTACGGCTGCGAAGCGTATTTTGTCGACGACATGGTGGACGTGGTCTATGGCCGGGCGGAGGGGGAGCTGCGGGGCAGCTTTATCTCCTTTGACATCGAGACCACCGGCCTGTCGCCCAAAAACGACCGCATCACCGAGATCGGCGCGGTGCGGATCGAAAACGGCGAGGTCACCGAGGTCTTTAACACCTTTGCCGACCCGGAGATGCCCATCCCTGCCAAGATCACCCAGCTTACCGGCATCACCGACGAGATGGTGCGCGGCGCCCCCAGCCAGGGCGAGGCGGTCAGGGCCTTTCTCGAGTTTGCGGGCGGCCTGCCTCTTCTTGCCCACAACGCCCACGGCTTTGACATCCGCTTCATCCGTGTCGCGGCAAAAAATGCGGGTCTTGTTTTTGACAACGCCTATATCGACACGCTGCCGCTGGCGCAGGCGCTGTACAAGCTGAAGAACTACAAGCTGGACACGGTGGCCAACCATCTGGAACTGCCGCCCTTTAACCATCACCGCGCCAGCGACGATGCAAAGGTGCTGGCGGATATCTTTATCAAAATGATCGACGACCTGGAGTTCAAGGAGATCTTCCGGGTGGAGCAGATCAACACCGGCCTTGGCAGCACGCGCGCTCTCTCCAAAAAGAACTTTCATATGATCCTGCTGGTGAAAAATCAGGTGGGTCTGAAAAACCTCTACAAGCTGGTCTCGTTCGCGCATATCCACCACTTTTTCAAGGTGCCGCGCATCCCGCGCAGCCTGCTCATCCAGTATCGCGAGGGACTGTTGGTGGGCAGCGCCTGTGAGGCGGGAGAGCTTTACAGAGCGATCGTGGAGGGGCGGAGCTACGAGGAGCTGCTGAAAATTGCAAAGTTCTATGACTTTATGGAAGTGCAGCCCGTGGGCAACAACGAGTACATGATCCGCGAGGGCATCGTGTCCAGCGAGGAGGATATCCAGAATTTCAACCGCACGGTGGTGCGGCTGGCAGAGGAGCAGGGAAAGCTCTGTGTGGCCACGGGGGACGTGCATTTTCTGGAACCCGAGGATGCCGCCTACCGGGCTGTGCTGCAGGCGGGCAACGGCTTTAAGGACGCGGACAACCAGGCGCCCCTTTATTTTCGCACCACCGAAGAGATGCTGAAAGAGTTCGCCTATTTCGGCGAAGAAAAGGCCTATGAGCTGGTGGTGTCCAACCCCGGCCGGGTGGCGGACATGATCGACGGGGATATCCGCGCCATCCCGCGGGGCACCTATACGCCGACCATCGAGGGGGCGGACGAGATGCTGCGCACCGCCACGATGGAAAACGCGCGCAGCCGCTATGGGGACCCGCTGCCCGAGATCGTGGAAAAGCGGCTCACGCGTGAATTGGACAGCATCATCAAGCATGGCTTTGCGGTGCTGTACGTCATTGCGGTCAAACTGGTGGCCTATTCCAACGAGCACGGCTATCAGGTGGGCAGCCGGGGCAGCGTCGGCTCCTCCGCGGTGGCCAATTTTTCCGGCATTTCGGAGGTCAACCCCCTGCCGCCCCATTACCTCTGCCCCAAGTGCAGATACAGCGAATTCTTTGACGACGGCTCGGTGGCGGACGGCTTCGACCTGCCGGACAAGAACTGCCCGGTCTGCGGCACCAAGCTGACGATGGACGGGCACGATATCCCGTTTGAGACTTTTTTGGGCTTTGACGGCGACAAAGAGCCGGATATCGACCTGAACTTCTCCGGCGAATACCAGTCGCAGGTACACCGCTATACCGAGGAGCTGTTCGGCAAGGAGTTCGTTTTCAAGGCCGGCACGGTATCGGCGCTCAAGGATAAGACCGCTTATGGCTATGTAAAAAAGTATCTGGACGAGCGGGGCAGAGTGGTCAACCGCGCAGAGGAAAACCGGCTTACGATCGGCTGCACCGGGGTCAAAAAAACCACCGGCCAGCACCCCGGCGGCATGGTGGTGGTGCCCGGCCATCACGAAGTGTATGATTTCTGCCCGATCCAGCACCCGGCGGACGACAAGGACAAGGGCGTGTTCACCACCCATTTCGAGTTCAAATACCTGCACGATACGCTGCTTAAACTGGACGAGCTGGGCCACGATGTGCCGACCCTGTACAAGCACCTGGAGGACATGACCGGTATCCGCATGGACGATGTGCCGATGAACGACCCCAAGGTCATCTCGCTGCTCACTTCCACCGAGGCGCTGGGGATCAAGCCGGAGGATATCGCCAGTGAGACGGGCACGTTCGGCATCCCGGAACTGGGCACCAGCTTTGTGCGGCAGATGCTGATCGAGGCGCAGCCCAAAAGCTTTTCCGACCTGATCCAGATCTCGGGCCTCTCTCACGGCACCGACGTGTGGAACGGCAACGCCCAGGACCTGATCAAAAACGGCACCTGTACCATTTCCGAGGTGATCGGCACCCGCGACAGCATTATGACCTATCTGCTGCACAAGGGGGTGGAGCCCAAGCAGGCGTTCACCATCATGGAGCTGACCCGCAAGGGCAAGGTGGCCAAGGGCGGCTTCCCCGAGGGGGCGGAGGCCATGCTCAAAGAGCACGGCGTGCCCGACTGGTATCTGGACAGCTGCCGCAAGATCAAGTATATGTTCCCCAAAGCGCACGCGGTCGCTTACCTGATCGCCGCGATCCGGCTGATGTGGTTCAAGGTTTATCATCCGCTGGAATTCTACGCCACCTATTTCACGGTGCGGGGCGAGGATATCGATTACGAAGCGGCGGTGGGCGGCAAGCGCATCGCCACCAAAAAACTGAAAGAGGTCACCGCCCGCCTCAAAGAAAACAAAAACGCCAAGGACGAGGATATCCTCACCAGCCTGCAGATCGTCAGCGAGATGCTGGCCCGCGGCTACGAGTTCTTGCCCATCGAGCTGGGCAGGTCGGAGGCAAAGCGGTATATGGTGGAGGACGGCAAAATAAGGCTGCCTTTCCTCTCCATGAAAGGCATCGGCGAGTCTGCGGCCATCGCCATGGAGGAGGCCTGCAGGCAGAACGAGAGCTTTTTGTCGGTGGATGAATTCCAATCCATTTCAGGGGTGTCCTCGTCGGTCATTGAATCGCTGGACGCGGCGGGCGTCTTTCAAAATCTGCCCAAGAGCAGCCAGATCAGTCTTTTCGGCTGAGAAAGCGCGGCAAAGGGCGGGGCCGCCCGAGAAGCCCCGGCCCGGCTATCTGCAGGGCGGCCTGTGAGCGGGGATGAAAGTCACATTTTCCGTCACAGATAACGGTTTTTCTGGGTTTGCATGAAGCTGTGACTCTGTGTTATGATAGTGTCATAGGTTGATCCTTACTTGCGGCTTGCCGCGAAGTTGAGTAGGAGAAAGAGAGGAAACGACATGAAAAAAATCAAAATTGCCGCCCTGGTCTGCTGCCTGATGATGCTGACCGGCCTGTTCGCTGCCTGCGGCAATGATTCGTCCCTGTCCGAGCCTGTCAGTTCCGACGTCAGCTCATCCCTGGCTGCCACTCCGGCGCCCACCGAGGAGCCGAAAGAGGAGACCAAGACCGCTTTCTTTGACGCGCACATCGTCAGCGCCGAGCTGCTGGACGAATACGACGGCAAGACCCCCACTGAGGGCGGTGTTTTTCTGAAAGTGGTGATCAGCGTCACCAATACGATGGAAGAGAATATCTGGATGTTGGACGAAGATTTCCAGATCAAATGGAGCGAGGGCGCCGGTGCAGTGCCGATGGAGGCGTTCAACGACGAGATGGTCCCCCTCGAATACGAGCTGGAGCCGAAAGAAGAGGCTGCTTATACCTATCTTTATGAGGTCCCGGCAGGCAGCGAGGAGTTTTCCATCGTGTTTATAGAAAAGTTCGAGGACGAAACTCTGGGCGATACCTACTATATTCCGGTGGAACTCGACTGAGAAAACACTTTTTAGAGCGGCGCCCGCGCGTCCCGGCTCTGCCGGGGCGCGTTTTTGTTTCTTTTCTTCCGCCCGCGGAGAATATGGCTTTACAAATCCTCCCCCAGCGGCTATGATTAGAGCAGAAGGACGACCATCCGGCGCGCAGCGCCGCTGTTCGTGCAAAACAGGCGGGCGACCGTCTGGAATAACAACCTTCAAGGAGGAAGACCAATGTCTTTGCAATACCATCTGAAAATTCAGGAAGGCGACGTGGCGCCCTATGTCCTGCTGCCGGGCGACCCCAAGCGGGTGCCCATTGTCGCAAGTTTCTGGGATGAGGCCCATTTTGTGGCCGACAACCGTGAGCATGTCACCTATACCGGCGTTTATAAAGGGGTGCCCATCTCCTGCACCAGCACCGGCATGGGCTGCCCCTCCACCGCTATCGCCATGGAAGAGCTGGCCCGCTGCGGCGTCAAGAATTTTATCCGCATCGGCACCTGCGGTACTTTTCAGGATTACGTCAAAAAAGGCGATATCCAGATTTTCGACTCCGCCTGCCGGTATGACGGCACTTCTTACCACTATGCGCCGGGGCCTTTCCCCGCAGTGGCGGATCACGAGGTGATCGAGGCCTGCATCGCGGCGGCCAAGGGCATGAACAAGCCCTACCACGTGGGCACCACCCGCACGCAGGACACGTTCTACGCCAATTATCCCGACCCGGGCAGTTCTTTCAACGGTTTCTGGCAGTCCCGCTGGAAGGAGTTCTATCCTGACCTCAAGCGCCTGAACGTCATGGGCGGCGAGATGGAGACCAGCATCGTGCTGGTGCTCACCCGCATCTGGGGCCTGCGCGGCGGCGCCATGGCCGTCACCCTGGACAATATCATCGAATCGCAGGAGGATGAGCAGGGCGGCCGCGAGTACGAGCCCGAAAAGGCGCTGGACCACAGCGAGGACAACATCAAGACCCTGTCCCTGCTGGGCTGCGAAGCCATCAAAAAACTGTACGAGCTGGATCAGGCCGCAAAGGGCTGATCTGCGCGTTATCTTGGTCGTTTTACATCCGGCCCCCGCGGGGGCCGGATTTTTTTATGGGCAGCGTCGGTCGGTCCCCCATTTTGCCGCCCGCGCGGCGCACAAGCAGACAGCTGAAAAAAGCAGCCGGATGCGGCTGCTTTTTATTATTAAAAGAAATAAAGCGCAGAGACAAAGCCCCCCGCCTCGTGACAGCTAAAACTGCCGCGGGGCGGGGGGCTTTGCTGCAGATCAGGGCAAAAGGCCTGCGGCGATCATTTGATTTCCGGTTCCAGTGTGTCGAATAAGGGGGTGCTGAAAAACTGGCCCAGGGTGATCTCCAGCCCGTCGCATATCTTTTTGATGGTTGCCACCTCCGGGCTTTTGCTTTTCACCCCCAAAATGCTGTAAATGGTGGAACGGTCCATGCCGCACAGATAGGCAAGGCTGCTCGCATTCAGCCGCCTTTCAGCGCAGAGCTCCCTGATCCGGCAGGCGGTCGCTTCTTTCAGATTCATATGAATGCCTCCCGTTTTTGTTTTGTGCATGATTTGTACGATATGTCCAACATATTGTAACAAGTGTACAAATTTGCTTTGAGGGACTTGTCCCACAAAGTAAAATGTGATAATGTGGGATATATCCCACAAACGTTTTTTAACCAGTTGCTCCCTGCGCCGTTGCGGCGGGGGGGAGCGGAAAGAGCAGCCGCTCCGTTTCTCCTTCGTTTTTGCAGCGGGCCGGCGGCCCGCCGCAAGAGGTCCCAAGCTTACGGAAAAACGGGGCTGCGGCCTTTCTCTAAAAAAAGGGACAAGAACGGATTGGGGACGGTTCTTTCAGGCTGCGGCGGTACATATATCTTGTACTGCAAAGGAAAATATCCGCCGCAGCGCCCAAGATACGCCCGTCTGCGGCGGCGAAGGAACGCCTCAGCGCGGAGCGCCGGGCTTTAAAGGGGGACAAGTCGAAACGCCCCGTCCCATGCCGCCGCACAGGGAAAAGACGACCCGGCGGGTCATGATCCGGTACGCGGGCCCTCCTGCGCTTTGCAGGGGGAGCCGTAAAATAAAAAAAAGGAAAGAGAGGCACTAAAAAATGAAGAAAGTTTTATCACTGATCCTGGCGCTGGCAATGGCTGCCAGCCTGGCCGCCTGCGGGGGCGGAGGCAGTTCTTCGGCGGCCCCGGCCAGCCAGTCCGGCGCGGGCACCTCCCAGCCTGCATCCCAGGCGTCCGGCGAGCAGCCCAAATCGGCCTGCTACATCACCCAGTACGGCCTGAGCGCACCGTTCACCGCCATGTGCTGGGAGGGCGTCTCCTCGCTGGAGGAGGAGGGCTGGAAAGTGAAATGCATGGAAGTCGCCGAGACCACCGAGTTCCCCGACCAGATCCGGGCCATGGCGGCTGAGGGATATTCGGTCATCGTCACCGAGTTCGACGCGCTGGCCGAGGTGGCTGTGCAGCTCTCGAAAGAGCTGGAGGAACAGTATCCCGACCTGCAGATCTTCCTGAACGACTCGTACGTGGACTCTTCCAGCACCAATAACTGCGCCAATATCATCTGCGACCCGTGGGAGTCCTCGTTCGTGGCGGGCTTCGTGGCGGCCATGACCACGGAAAAAGACGTGGTGGGCTGGATCGGCCACACGGACAGCCCCACCCAGGACCGTTTCCGCTACGGCTATGAGGCGGGTGTCAAATATGCCGGCAACGGCAAGGAGGTCGTGGTCGCCTATACCGGCGATTCCAACGACTCGGTCAAGGGGCAGGAGGCCGCCAAGGCCATGATCGCCAACTACGGCGTGGACACCATCTACCAGGCGGCCAACACCTCCGGCCTGGGCGTTATCCTGGAGTGCAAAGAGGCCGGCATCCACTGCATCGGCGTGGATATGTGGCAGGGCGGCGAATACGGCCAGGAGACCGTGTTCTGGAGCGCGCTGAAGCCCATCAACGACGCCATCAACGAGTGCGTGCGCGCCGCGCAGGCCGGCGAGTGGGAGGGCAATATGTTCTATTACGATCTTGCCCACGGCGCCAAGGTTTATGACCAGCGCGACTTCGACCTGCTCGATAAGGATCTGCAGCAGAAAGTGCTTGACCTGACCGAAGAGATCGCGGCGGGGAACGTCGACGTCTATGAGGGCTACGACGACTATCGCTATCAGGCGTAAGGGCGCAGGGGGCGAAGCCGGATTCTGTGCAAATGGGGCGAAAGTATAAATTTCGCCCCATTTTTAAAGAGAAAACGGCGTCCCGGCCCGCTGCCGCCTGGGCGGCCGCAGGCCGGGACACGCTGAGCCCCCGGTTTTGCTTCGCAGGGAAAGGACGGAGCTGTGAATGGAGAATGAAAGACAGGACTATGTGCTCGAGACCCGCAATATCTGCAAGAATTACGCGCTTCTGAAAGCGAACGACCACATTTCGCTGAAAGTGCGCCGCAACACCATCCACGCCATCGTGGGTGAAAACGGCGCGGGAAAGAGCACGCTGATGGGGATCCTGACCAACGTCGTGAAGCCCGATATGGGGGACATCATCCTGGACGGGGAGAAGATGAACTTCAAAAACCCTATGGATGCGGCCCATCACGGCATCGGCATGATCTATCAGGAATTTATGCTGGCGCCTCGTTTCACGGTGTTTGAAAACATCATCGTGGGTTTTGAGGAGAAAAAGGGCGTCTTTGTGGACCGCAAAAAATGCCGCGAAAGGGTGGAAGCCATCTGCGAGCGCTACCACTTTGCGCTGCCGCTGGACGAACTGATCGACGAGCTGCCGGTGTCGGTGCTGCAGCAGATCGAGATCGTCAAGGTGCTTTACCGGGGCGCGGATCTGATCATCATGGATGAGCCCACCTCCACGCTGACCCCGCAGGGGATCGAGGGGCTGTTTGACGCCATGCGGGTGCTGAAAGAATCGGGCAAGACCATTCTTTTTATCACGCACAAGCTGGGAGAAGTCTTTCGGGTCAGCGACGAGATCTCGGTGCTGCGGGACGGCAAGCTGGTGGGCACCTATCAGCCGCAGGAAGTGGACCAGCAGAAGCTGGCAAACCTGATGGTGGGCCGCGAGGTGATCCTGCAGGCCCACAAGCTGCCCGTCAGCGCGGGCCAGCCGGTGCTGGAGGTAAAAGATCTGCGGGTGCGCGACGCGGATGGGATCGAGCGGGTGAAGGACGCGAATTTTGAGATCCGGGCAGGGGAGATCGTCGGCATCGCCGGCGTGGCCGGCTCGGGCCAGCAGCATCTGGTGGAGGCCCTGTTCGGCCTGGCAAAGCCGGAGGCGGGCAGCGTGATCCGCTATCTCGGCGATGAGGTGACCGGAAAATCGCCCCGCGCCCACCGGGCGGACCGGGTGGGCTATGTACCCCAGGACCGCATCGGCATGGGCTGCAACGTGGCGGCCAGCATCTGGGAAAACGCCATTATGGGCTATCACCGGGCCACCGGCTTTCACCCCAAATGGCTGATCCCGCGCAGGCAGGCGCAGGAATTCACCAGCCGGGTGGTGCGGGACTTTGACGTGAAAGTCCAAAACCTGGAAAACCATATCGGTTCGCTCTCGGGCGGAAACATCCAAAAGCTGATCGTGGGCCGCGAGTTTTCTCAAAACAACCGGCTCCTGCTCATCGAAGACCCCACCCGCGGCATCGATGTGGGGGCGATCGAGTACATCTGGGAAAAGCTGATCCGGTTTGCATCCGAGGGCGCCGCGGTGCTGCTGGTAAGCCATGACCTGAACGAGGTGATGCAGCTGTCCGACCGGATACTGGTCATGTACGACGGGCGGCTGCGGGACGGCGGCGGGCACGGGGAGCTCACCGAAGAACAGATCGGACTGCTGATGATGGGCGGTGAAGTGGGATGAAAAAACTGAGGTTTACACTGAGTGAGGACGGCAAGATCAGCCTGATGAAATACGGCCTGTCGCTGGTCGCGACGCTGGCGGTGGGGGCTGTTATGATCCTGCTGCAGGGCGAAAACCCCGCCGCCGCGTTTGTGGAGATCTTCCGCGGCGCGTTCGGCTCCCGGGCGGCGATCGGCAACACCCTGCACTGGGCGGTGCCCTGCATGCTGGTGGGGTCGGCGGCGCTGGTGGCTTTCAAATCCGGCGTCATGAACCTGGGGCTGGAGGGCCAGCTGTATCTGGGCGGCTTTGTGGCCGGTTGCGCGGGCTATATGGTCTCGCTGCCTCCGGTGCTGCACCCGCTGTTCTGCCTGCTGGCCGGCGGCCTGGCCGGCATGCTCTGGGCCATGCTGCCCGCTTTTCTCAAACTGCTGTTCAAGGTGGACGAGGTCATCACCACGCTGCTGCTGAACTATGTCGCGATCTTTTTCACCGAGCTGCTCACTTTGCTGGTGATCTCGGGCGCAAAGGCGCTGGGCACCAACAGCATCATGACCCCGCTCATCCACGACAGCGCCAAGCTCACCCCGCTCATCCCGGGCACGTCGGCCACCACGGGCATCTTTGTGGCCGTGGCGGTGGTGCTGTGCGTCTATCTGCTCTACAGGTACACGCTGACCGGCTACGAGCTCAAGCAGGTGGGCGAAAACCTGAAGTTTGCCCGGGTGGGCGGCGTCAACGCCAACAAGATGTTCATCATTATCTTCCTGGTGTCCGGCTTTATCGCGGGCCTGTGCGGCTCCGCCGAGACCATCGGGGTCAACAACCGCTTTATCTCCCGCTTCAGCTCCAACCTGGGCTGGGACGGCGTCATGATCACCCGCGTGGCCTCCAACAGCCCTCTGGGCGTGCTGGTGGTCTCCCTGATCTGGGCGGCCTTTAAGGCGGGCGCGCTGCACATGGAGCGCACCACCACGCTCAACCGCTATATCATCAATCTGCTGCAGGCGCTGTTCGTGCTGTTTATCTCGATCGATTACGGCATGCTCTACCGCAAATATCTTGGCTGGCGGGCGCGTAAAAAAATGGTGGAAGAGGAGGCGCGGAAGCTTGAAAACTGATTTTCATCTCTTTGAAACACGCACAGGACGGCGCTGCGTCCCCAGCCCGGGCGGCCGGGCGGGCAGGCGGGGGCCGCTTGCCCGCGGGGCCCGGGTCCCTGCGAAAGGAGGAGTATAAAAAATGGAATACATTCAGGCCATGTACTCCACCATCACCCTCAGCGCGACTTTCCGCCTGAGCGCCCCCCTGCTGCTGGGGCTGGCCGGTTACTGCTTTTCCAACAAGGCGGGCATCATGAACATCGCGCTGGAAAGCTTTATGATGATCTCGGCTTTCTTCGCCCTGCTGGGCAGTTATCTGTTCCACAGCGCTTTTATCGGCGCGCTGTTCGGGGTGGTCGCAGGCACGGTGCTGTCGTTTCTGTACGGGGTGCTGGTATTTCACGCCGGGGCGAACGGTCTGATCACCGGCGTGGGCTTCAACCTGAGCGGCTGGGGCCTGACCACCATGCTGCTGGTGGCGATCTTCCACACCCGCGGCGCGACCAATGTGGGCGCGGTCAGCTTTTCTCCCATCGACGTGCCCATCCTGCGGGACATCCCGTATCTTGGCAAAATTTTCAATCAGCAGACCATCCTGGTCTATCTGGGGCCGCTGCTGATGCTCATCGCCTGGGTCGTGATGTACAAGACCCCCTTTGGCGTGCGCATCCGCGCGGTGGGGCTCAACCGGCGGGCCGCCGAGACGGCGGGGGTGAGCGTGATGAAATATTCCTGGATCGCCATGCTGCTCTCCGGGGCCTGCATGGGCCTGTCCGGCACCTTTATCTCGCTCAATTCGCTGGCCATGTTCTCAGAAAACATGACGGGCGGGCGCGGCTTTATGGTGCTGGCCTCGGCGATGGTGGCGGGGGGCAATCCGCTCAAGGCGATGCTCTGCGGCTTTATCTTTGCTTACTGCGACGCGCTGACCCTGACCTGGTCCGGCTTCGATGTCTACAGCCAGGTCATCAGCATGCTGCCCTATCTGGCCGTGCTGCTGGTCCTGTTCCTCACCCACCTGAAGAACATCAAAAGCTTTGGGCGTTTTGAGGCGTCGTGAGCGGGGCCCCGCGGGGCTTGAAAAAACGGCAGCCCGGCGCTGCGGGGACGGAGTTTTCCGCGCGCCGGATGCAGGGCGGTATTTTGCCGCAAAAGCGGCAAGGGCGCGGCGTTTCCGGGAGGAGGGCCCGCGCCTGCGCTGCGGCGGGGCAAAAATATCAATATGTCACTATTTAGGAGGTTAAGGCATGACTGTACGGCAATCTAAAATCCTCGGCGGGCTGCTTGCGGCCGCCGTGGGGGACGCGATGGGCGCGGCGACCGAGATCCGCACCACGGGCATGATCAAAGAGCGGTTCGGCGGTTACGTCACCGACATTGTGCAGCCGCCGGAGGACACCTGGGCCCACTGGGCCAAAGCGGGCATGGTGACCGACGATTTTTCCGTCTCGTATTTTTCCGCCGAGGACATTCTAAAAAACGGCGGCGTGGTGACCGAAGAGGTCGCGGCGCAGGCGGTGATCCGGTGGAGCGAACACCCGCTGTATTCCCAGTGCGCGGGCCCGACCACCCGCGCCGCCATCGCCAAGATCAGGGGGATCCCGCTGCCGCCCGACAAGCACGACCGGCTGCTGTGCCACAACAGCCGCGCCTCCAACGGCGCGCCGATGAAGGTGGGCTGCGTGGGCCTGTTCGACGCCGGCGACGTGGACAAAGCCGTCGACGACGCTTTGGTGATGTGCCGGGTGACCCACGACAACACCATCGCCCTGTCGGGCGCCGCCGCCATCGCCGCCGCCACGGCGCGGGCGATGGACAGCCGCGTGAGCTATTTTGAGGTCATCCAGGCCGGCCTTTACGGCGCAGCCGAGGGGTTTAAGCGGGCTGAAAAGTTTGCCCGCCCGGTCGCCGGGGCCAGCGTGGAAAAACGCATCTGCCGCGCGGTGGAGATCGGCCTGCGGTATCAGGGCGATTTTGAAAAAGCCATGACGGTGATCTCAGAGGAGATCGGCGGCGGGCTGCCGGCCAACGAGGCCGTGCCGGCGGCGTTCGGCTACATCGCCGCCACCGCGGGCGACGTCATGCAGACGATCCACATGGCGGTCAACGCCGGGGACGACACCGACACCGTGGCCTGTATGGCGGGTTATATCGTGGGCGCGCTGTGCGGGGTGGAACGCATCCCCGCCCGGTACCTGCAGATGATCGAAAAGATGAATGATTTTGAGCTGCAGAAACTCGCGCTCGGCATCGACGCGCTGCTGAAGTAGGGAGGAATGAGAAGATGACGACAAAGTATGACCGGATCATGGGCGCCTTCCTGGGCTGTGCGATCGGGGATGCCATGGGCGCCCCCACCGAGACGCGGCCCATCGCGCTGATCAAGGAGCATGTGGGGGGCGGGGACTATGTGCGGGATTATTGCCTGCCGCTGCCCGACACCCTCAGCGCGGGCCAGCCCAAAGGCCAGTTTACCGACGATTTTTCAGTCAGCTATCTCAGCGCCCGCGCCTTTGCCCGTGCCGGGGGGATCACCCGCCAGGCGGCCACCGACGCGCTCATTGAGTGGTCGTCCTACGACCGCTATTACATCAACCATTCCGGCCCCACCAGCAAGCGCGCCATTGCCCTGTGCAAGGGGGAGCCGGTGGACGATGCACAGGATTATGCCTGCTGCCGCAACGCCTGGGCCACCAACGGGGCGGGCATGAAAGCATGGGTCGCAGGCGTTTTCAACAGCGGCAATCTCGACAAGGCCATCGACGACGCTATCCTCATGTGTCAGGTCTCCCACGACAACCCGGTGGCGCTGTCCGCGGCCTGCGCGGTGGCGGCCGGCGTGGCGGCCGGCATGGCGCAGAATTCCACTGTGGCGGATGTGGTGAAAGCGGGCCTGTACGGAGCGCGGGAGGGCTATGCCCGCTCCTGGCGGTTCGCGCGCTCCTCTGCGGGCGCCAGCGTCGAGCAGCGCATCCGCATGGCCGTGACCATCGGCACCTGCTATGCGCACGACTTTGACCGGCTGCTGCAGGAGATGACCGACATTGTGGGCACAGGCCTCAACGCCAACGAGGCCATCCCCGCCGCGTTCGGCTTCTTTGTGGCGGCGCAGGGCAGGGTGATGGACGGCGTCTATATGGGCGTGAACTGCGGCAACGACACCGACACGGTGGCCGCCATCACCGGCGCGCTCTGCGGGGCTTTTTCCGGGGCGGGCGAGATCCCGCCGCAGCACCTGCCGTTTCTGAGCGAGGTCAATGATATGGATATCCGTCAGGCGGTGGAAGAGGTCGACCGGGTCACCGGCTGAACCCGAGCAAACTTCGAAAAGAGGAACGAACGTCATGGAGCAACGCGAAGATTACGTCGTGTTCATCGGAGGGCCCTGCATCGACGAGTATTACACCGTGGAGCATTGGCCGCGCGAGGGGGACAAATTTGTCGGCCGGTTTGCGGGCAATGTGCCTGGCGGTATGATCGCCAACGCCGCCTGCGTGTTTGCGGGCTACGGGCCAAAGACCTATTGCTTTTACGGGATGGGCAGGGGCGGGACCACCGATTTCCTGCTGGACGATCTGAAAGCCCACGGGGTGGACGTCTCCCGCATGATCCTGCTGGAAGACCATCACGACGGCAAGTGCGTGATCTTTCAAAGCCGCGCCGACCGCACCATCCTTGTGGTGGAGGGGGAAGAGCGGCGCCTGCGGCTGGAGGATGAGCAGCGGCGTTTTTTAAACGGGGCGGGGTTCGTCTACACCACGCTGCAGTGCATGGAGCGCTTTGAAGATGCGCCGGGGCTGTTCTGCGAGATGAAAGCCCACGGCGTGAAGATCGTGCTGGACAACGAGCCCTCCACCTATGTGGAGGGGTGGGAAAAGTACATGAGGCACGTCCACACCGCGTTTTTCAACGAACACAGCCTGGCGCTGTTCCAGGCGGGCGGCAGCGAAGATGAACTGCTGCGGCGGCTGTTCGGCATGGGGGTGCAGATCGTGGTGGAGACCCTGGGCAAGGAGGGCTGTGCCGTCGTCACGCGGCAGGGGCGGTTTGCAGTGCCCGCCTACGACGTGCCGGTCGTGGACACGACCGGCGCCGGGGACACCTTCAACAGCAGCTTTGTCTTTGGCCTCAGCCAGGGATGGGGGCTGCGGGAGAGCGCCGGCTTTGCCACTGCGGCGGCCAACATGGCTGTAATGGCCCAGGGGCCGCGCAGCGGCATCACCAGTGAAGAGAACGTGCGGGATTTTATGAGGCAGAACGCCGACCTGCTGGGCAGGGAAGCGCTGTGTACCGATCAACAAAGGAGGTAGATCACAATGATCGCATATGACAAAATACTGGGCTGCCTGGTAGGGGCGGCCGCCGGGGACGCCATGGGGGCTGCCACCGAGATCCGCACCCGGGCGCAGATCCACGAGCTGTTCGGCGGGGACGTGAGGACGTTTGAAAAGCCCCCCAAGGACACTTTTGCGCGCGGGAGCGAGCCGGGACAGGTGACCGATGATTTTTCCGTGGCGTATGTGACCGCCCGCGCCATTGCCGACAACGGCGGCGCGGTGACCGGGGAGGTCGCAAAGCAGGCCCTGTTGGAGTGGTCCGGCGTGGAAAAATGGTTCGCCCGCTTTGCCGGCCCCACCACCCGCGCCCATGTGGCCGCGCTGAAAGGGGAGGCCGTGCCCGCTGCCGACGGCTTTGTGCCAGTGAATGAGAACGGCCAGTCCACCAACGGCGCGGCCATGAAATCCGCCCCCATCGCCCTGTTCAGCGGCGGGGATTTGGACAAAGCCATCGCGGACGCACTCACGGTGTGCCGGCTCACCCATTCCAACCAGATCGCGCTGTCGGGCGCAGCGGCCGTGGCCGCCGCCACCGCCGCCGCCCTGCGGGAGGGAGCAACCCTTTTCGACGTCGTGCAGGCCGGCCTCTACGGCGCGCGGGAGGGAGAGCGCCTGGGCGGCGCTGTGCACACCAACGCCGGGGCCAGCGTGGAAAAACGGATGAAGATGGCGATCGCCATCGGGCTGTTCGCCCATGACATGGACGAGGCGATCGACCAGATCGGCGCTTATATCGGCTCCGGGCTGATGGCCGCGGAAGCCGTACCGGCCGTGTTCGGCCTGATGGTCGCCGCCAAGGGGGATACGCTGGAAGCGATCTGCGGCGGCGTGAACATCGGCGACGATACCGACACAGTGGCTACCATGATCGGCGGCATTCTGGGCGCGCTGAACGGCGCGGGTTCCATGCCCGCGGAGTATCTGCCGTATCTGGAGCGCCAAAACGGCATCGAGCTGGAACAGCTGGCCCGGGACGTCAAGGCGCTGGCGGACCGCGGGTAAAGCGCGGGCCGCGGCAGGCCGGCGCGGGCAGCGCACATATCGGCAAGCGGGGAGGTCGTCGGATTGGAATACGAGATCGTGTGCAGGGACGCCTTTGCCGTGGCGGGCGTCCGCGGGGTCACGCCCGAAGCCGGAGGCGTCTGGCCGCAGCTCAAAGCAGACGGCGGCCTAAAAGCGCTCCGGCACCTGGCTGGGCCGGACAGCCCGCTGCTTGGGCTCTGCTTTGGCTTTGACGCGAAGGGAAAGAACGACAATATGGTGGGCTTTCCCCTGCGGAGCGCCGCGCCGGACGGCTGCGAGGTCTTTCGCTATCCGGCCTGCCGCTGCTTTTTGCTGAGAGGAAGAGCTCCTGGACCGGCCTGGGGGAACGGCCGGCGACAGGTTCTGGCCGCCAAGATCGGGCCGGGCGGCGCCTGTGTCCGGCGGGGAAAAGTTTTTGAGAAGGCCCGGGACGTCGTGCGCTGAAAGCGCCCCGCCGCCCTCACAAGCCACGCCGTCGTCCTCATAGACCGTCCCGCCGCCCCGCAGGCCACCCCGCCGCCCTCATAGACCGCCCCGCCGCCCCGCAGGCCACCCCGCCGCCCCCGCAGGCTGCCGCGCGGCGGCTAGGGCTGTCCGCCGGTAAGGGCGGCCCCTGTTTTCAGCTGCCGGAAAAGCTGCAGAACGCGGCAGTCCTCCAGCTCAAAGCGCTTGCCCGCCAGCCCGTGCAGCGTATTTTCCGCCGGGATGGTTTCGGCAAAGCCGAGCCGGAAAGCGCAGAGCGCCTGATCCTGCAGGGAGGGAAAACCGGCGTTCAGCTGTGGATCGCCGTATTTTTTATCGCCCAGCAGCGGGCAGCCGAGAAAGGCCAGATGCGCCCGGATCTGATGGGTTCGCCCGGTGAACAGGGTGATCTCGCACAGCGAAAGGCCCTGGCTTTCTTCCAGCACCTTTACGCCCGTGACGATCTCCTTGCGGCCCTCGGCCAGGCGGCGAAAGACGCGCACCCGGTTTTTGGCCTCGTCTTTTACCAGATAAGCGGTGTGCGTCCCCTCCGGCGGACGGCCGGAGGCGATGCAAAGATATTGCTTGTGCAGCAGCCCCTCCCGCACCAGCGCGGTGCCGTCCCGCAGGGCCGCATAGGTCTTGGCGGCCAGCACCAGACCCTCGGTGCCCCGGTCCAGGCGGTTGCAGAGCGCCGGACGGAACGGGCTGCCCCCGGCGGGCGCATAGTCCCCTTTTTCTTTGAGATACTCCACAAACCGGTCCACCAGATTGGCGTCGCCGGTGCGGTCCGGGTGGCAGAGAAGATGCACGGGCTTGTAGAGCAGCGAGATGTTCTCATCCTCGTAAACGATCCTGAGCGGCGAACGCTTTTGGGACGCCGCTTTTTTTTCTGCGGCGCAGGGGAAGAATTCGTCGTTCAGGTAGAGCTCGACCAGGTCCCCCTCGCACAGGCGGTATTCCGCCGCCGCCCGCTTGCCGTTTACCTTGATGCGGCGGTTGCGGAAACTCTTGTGCAGCAGCGAGGCAGGCAGCCCGGCGGTGACCTTTTCCACAAAGCGGGAAAGGCGGACCCCTTTTTCATTCGGCCCGGCGGTAAAACTTTTCACAACGGTCCCTCGCGATCTCTTTTAAATTGCAGAAGATTCAGATATAATAAATAAAATTGGACGGCCTGCCGCGCGGGGACGGCAGCCGCCGGTGAGCGGGCCGCCGCGCGGGCAATGGGCCGAAAAACACTGGCAACAGTATAATGCAGTTTGCAGGGGGTGTCAATTTTGAGCGTGCACGACGGCCACCGGGAGCGGCTGCGCCAGCGCTTTCTGGATCAGGGACTCTCCGGCTTTGCGCCGGTGAACGCGCTGGAACTGCTGCTGTTTTTTACGCACAGGCGGTGTGATACCAACGAGATCGCCCACCGCCTGCTGCAGCGCTTCGGCAGCTTTTCCGGGGTGCTGGACGCGCCCTACGACGCCCTTTGCGGCGTGGAGGGGATGGGCCCGCTCTCCGCCTGCCTGCTCAAGCTGGTGGCGGCCTGCGCCGGCTATTATGCCGCCGACCGCGCCCGCGGGGGCGAGGCCATCACCTCCAGCGCCAAGGCGGGCGCATATCTGGCCCCCCGGTTCCTGGGCAGCCGCAACGAGGAGGTCTATCTGCTGCTGCTGGACGACCGGCGCAGGGTGCTGCGCTGTGCAAAGCTGTTCGAGGGCACGGTGAACGCGGCCCCCATCACGGTCAAGAAAGTGGTGGAGGAGGCGGTCGCGGCAAACGCCACGGGCGTTATTCTGGCCCACAATCACCCCGGCGGCCTGCCGCTGCCCTCAAAAGACGACCGGGCGGCGACTGAAAAGACCGCGCAGGCGCTGGCCCTGATCGGCGTGCGTTTGCTGGACCACATCATCGTCTCGGACGGCGAGTTCACCTCGATGGCGGACAGCGGCCTGCTGCCTGCCGCCGGGCCCTGACGGCAAAACGCCCCCCCTTGCAGGAGGGGCGAAAGCGGCACGGAAAAATGCGAAAAGCGGCCGCCGGCCGGGGCCGCCGCGCGCACAGCCGGGCCCGCAAAAGCAGCCGGACCTGCCGCGGGGGGAAAAAGCCCTCTCCCATCTCCGGCCGCCCGCGGCGCGCGTTTTGCTGCGCGCCCTTTACAAGCGGCGTCCGATATGCTATCATTTGAAAAGCGCATAAGAAGTGCGCTTTTTGACTGAAGTCAAATTCCTACCATGCCCTAAAAATAGTGAAAACAGATAACCGCAGTTTATAAAAGCTGCTGGAATTGTAAGAATACAATTCCAGCGGCTTTTTTTGTCTGAAAACGGGCCTTTGCAGGCGGGGAAGACCACGGCCGGCTGGCCGGGGGCGGTTTCACAGCGAGGAGATGTGACAGCAGAGAATGGATCTGGAGTATGTGCAGAAAAAATGGCGTCATGAGAGGACGGGCGACCTGTCGGCGAGCATCAGCGCCTGGGACAGCGTGGCGCAGGATTATGTGCGGGAGGACGGCGCGGGGATGGAAGAAGACGGATTTTTGCGTTACCTGCGGCAAAAGGTGCCGCTGACGGGGACGGCGCGCATCCTTGACGTCGGCTGCGGCGCGGGCGCTTACGCTATCGCCCTGGCGCCGCAGGCAGAGCAGGTGGTGGGGGTGGATTTTTCGCCAAAAATGATCGAGGCCGCCCGGCGCAGCGCCGCCCGGGCGCAGCGGACAAACGTCTCTTTTTTGGAGAGGGACTGGCACAGCTGCCCACAGGAGGAGTTCAGGGGAAAATTTGATCTGGCGTTTGCCCACACGACCCCGGCCGTGGCGGATTACGACACGCTGGTGAAGATGATGGGGGCCTCGACAAGATACTGCGCGCTGTGCAGGCCTGCCCGCCGCACCGACCGGGTTTTCGACCGCCTGCGGGAGATCGCGGGCTGTGCGGGACGCGGGGACGACGCCGCTGTCGCCTACATTTTTGACACGGTATGGGGGCATGGCTGCGACCCGGAAGTCACCTTTTGCAGGACTGTCTGGCAGTCTCAAAAAACGGTCGCCGAGGCGCAGACATGGTATCTGGGGCGGCTGAAAGGCCTCCGCACCCTCACCCCTGCGGCAGAAGAGGAGATCGCGCGCTATCTGGAACAGATCAGCGTCGACGGCGTTGTGACCGAGAGGACCGAGACGACGCTCGTCAATTTTTTTTGGGAGATGGATGGATGAAAATCAGCGTCATTTATTTCAGCGAGACCGGCGGCACCGGGAGGGTGGCAGAGTTTATCGCGGGCGGCGCCCGTGCGGCAGGGGACACGGAGGTGCGTCTGTTCAATTTGAAGAGTGGAGTGGATGCGGACTTTGTCAACGACTGCGCCGCTGTGATATTTGGTACTCCCACCTATTGCGCTGGCATGTGCTGGCAGATGAAAAAATGGTTTGATACGGATCGGGGTGTGCGGCTGGGCGGCAAATTGGGAGCCGTATTTGCCACCGAGAATTCCCCCAATGGCGGCGGGGCGGAAGCGGCCATCCTGAGCGTGGTCACCCATCTGCTGGTCAAAGGCATGCTGGTCTACTCCAGTGGAACCGAGTTCGGCAGACCTTTTATTCATATCGGGCCCACAGTGGTGAGGAAAAATATCCCCGAAAAAGAAGAACTCTGCGATCTGTTCGGCCGCAGGATCGCGCTGAAAGCCCACGCCTTATTCGGGGCTTCTTCCCGCTGAGGTGCAGTATGAGAGCAAATACAAAAAAGCAGCGGCGGCTGAAAAACGGGGCCGGAGAAACGGGCGGGGGCGTCAGGGGATACCACACCGCCATCCGCCGCAAGTGGGCGGTCATCGCCGGCCTGTTTGCCGCAATGATATTATTTATGATCTTTTCCGTAAACGCCGGTTCTGCCGCGTTATCCCCGTGGGAGGTGTTCAGAACAGTGATCGGGGCGGGGGATGAGCGCGGCTTTGTGGTCGTCTGGCGCATCCGCATGCCCCGCGTGGCGGCGGCGGTGGTCGCCGGGGCGGGGCTTTCCATCGCGGGGTGCGTGATGCAGACCTGTCTGAAAAATCCGCTCGCTTCCCCCTCCACGCTCGGGGTGTCCGCAGCGGCGACGTTTGGCGCGAATGTGGCGATCGTCGGTTTGGGGGCGGGCGCTGTGCTGAACACCGCGTCGGACGCCGTGGCCATCCGCGATCCGTATCTGGTCACCATCTGCGCATTTGCCTGTTCTTTCGCGGCGATCCTGCTGATTTTGGCCCTCTCAAAGCTGAAAGGGTTTTCGCCGGAGTCCATCGTGCTGGCCGGCGTGGCGCTCAGCTCGCTGTTCAGCGCCGGCACCACGCTGATCCAATATTTTGGGGACGACGTGGCGATCGCGGCGGCCCTGTTTTGGACTTTCGGCGATCTTGGCCGGATCTCCTGGACAGAGGTGGCGATCCTGACGGCCGTCACGGCTGCGGCGATCCTTTACTTTTTATTGATGCGCTGGGACTACAACGCGCTGGCCAACGGGGAAGAAACGGCCAAAAGTTTGGGTGTAAAGACGTTCCGTGTGCGCTTTTGGGGCCTGATGGTTTCCGCTCTGCTCACCGCCGTGGCGGTGTCGTTTATGGGCATGATTGGCTTTATCGGCCTGATCGGGCCGCAGATCATGAAGCGGGCCGTGGGCTCTGACCACCGCTTTCTCATCCCGGCTTCCGCGCTGATGGGCGCTGTGATCCTGCTGCTGGCCGACACCTGCGCCAGAACGATCCTCTCGCCCGTCATCCTGCCGGTGGGGGCCATCACGTCGCTTCTCGGCGCGCCGATGTTCTTTTATATGCTGCTGAAAGGAAAACGAGGCCAATGAAGCTGGAGATCAAAGATCTGTGTTTTGCCTATGGGACACACGAGATCGTGCAGAACGTCTCCTTTGAAGCGGAGGAGGGACAGATCCTGGCCGTGCTGGGCATCAACGGCGTGGGAAAGTCCACGATGCTCCGCTGCATCAACAGGATCAACCGGCCCCGCTCCGGCAAGATCACGGTGGGCGGCAAAGACGTCGCCCGAATGGACGGGGCCACGCTGGCAAAGCACATCGGTTATGTGTCCCAGAACTGCGAATTTTCCGAAAGCACGGTGTTCGATGCGGTGCTGCTGGGGCGAAAGCCCTTTATTCAATGGGATGTGACGGGCCATGACCTGGAGATCGTGCAGGAGGTGCTGGGCCTTTTGTCGCTGGAGGGGTACGCCATGCGCAGCGTCAACGAGCTGTCCGGCGGCGAGCGGCAGAAAGTGGCCATCGCGCGGGCGCTGGCCCAGCAGACGCCGGTGCTTCTTTTTGACGAGCCGACCAGCAACCTGGACCTGAAGAACCAGCTGGAGGTGCTGCAGACCATCAGGACCATCGTGCGGGAAAAAGGTCTGACCGCCGTGGTGACCATTCATGACCTCAATCTGGCCCTGCGCTTTGCCGATCGCTTCCTGATCATGAAAGAGGGCCGCGTCTACGCCGACGGCGGGGCCGAAGCGGTGAATACCGCCGCCATCCGCGAGGTGTACGGCGTGCGGGCCGCGGTGATGGAATGCAGCGGCCGCAGGGTGGTGGTGCCCGAGTAAACGCAAAGGGGACGGCGGCGCGACTTTGCGCCGCAGCTCCCCGGCCCGCCGGGGCGGCCTGCATGCCGGGAGCGCAGCTGCCCCGGGGCGCAAGAGCGTCCTGTCCCGCGTCTCTTTGCACGGCGGGAAGAGAAAATAATTTAAATCGGTGCCGCGCAAAGCGGCGGAATGGGTGATATTTTTTATGAGAAAAACAATTGCATTGCTTCTGACGGCGGTGCTGGCGCTGAGCCTTTGCGCCTGCGGCGGCCCGTCGCCCGCACAGGCGGGCGGCAGTTCGGCCCCGGCCGCACAGAGCGGCGGTGCGGACAGTTCCGCATCGGATTATGAGGTCACCGACCTGCTCGGGCGCAGCGTGAGGATACCGGCCGAAACTTCCGGCTACGCCTGCATCGGGCCCGGCGCGCTGCGGCTTTACTGTTACATAGCCGACGACGCGCAGCTGGTCGGCGTGGAGGAGATCGAGCGGTCCGGCCAGGACGGGAGACCCTACGCCATGTCCATCCCCGACGCGGCGCAGCAGCCTCTCATCGGCCCCGGCGGCCCGGCAAACGCGCCCGACGCGGAGCTGCTCTTCGCCGCCGGGCCGGACGTTATTTTCACCTGCTATACGGCTGATGTGTCCGCCGTCGACGAATTGCAGGCCAAAACGGGTATCCCCGTGGTCGCCCTCAGCTATGGCGCAGGGCGCCTTTTCGACCAGTCGGTATATGATTCGCTGTCCCTGATCGGGCGCATCACGGGCAATGAGGCGCGCGCCGCGGTGGTGGTCGATTATTTTGAAGAGATCAAAAACGACCTGACCGCGCGGACGGCCGGCGTCGCGGAAAAGCCCTCGGTATATCTCGGCTGCCAGTCCAGCCGCGGCTCTCACGGGATCGAAAGCACGACGGGCGATTATGCGATCTTTGATACCCTCAATGCCGTCAACGTCGTCAAGGAAGCCGGCATCAGCGGGTATGCGATGCTTGACAAGGAAAAGCTGCTGGAGATGGACCCGGAAGTGATCGTCATCGACGCCGGCGGCCTGTCGCTGCTGCAGGAGGACTACGACGCCGATCCCGAGTTCTACAAGGCGCTCAGCGCGTTCAAAGACGGCAGGGTCTATCTGCAGATGCCGTTCAACTATTACACCACCAATCTGGAGATCGCCCTGGCGGACGCCTATTACATCGGCAGCGTGCTATACCCGGAGCAGTTCGCCGACGTGGACCCTGCTGAAAAATTTGACGAGCTCTCGGCGTTCTTCTTGGGGATCGATTGCTATGAACGCATCGCCGCACAGTATTACGGCGGATTTCAGCGGGTCGTCCTGGGCGGCTGAGATCCGGAAAGGCCGGCGGCCGGAACGCCTGCCGGCCATTGTGCAATAAGATAAGGAGAATGAAAAAATGGACAGCAACAAACTTTGGGAAAAATGCGTGGCTTTTCACGGGCACGAATGCGGCGGCCTGACCATCGGTTATCAGGCGGCCCTGTATGCGGCAGAACTGCTCGGCCTCACCTTTTCCAGCGACGAACAGGTCGTCTGCATCTCGGAAAATGACGCCTGCGGCGTGGACGCCATCCAGGTGCTCCTGGGCTGCAGTATCGGGAAAGGCAATCTGCTGTTTCACATGACGGGCAAACAGGCGTTCTCGTTCTATGACCGTAGATCGGGCCGCTCTGTTCGTCTGGTATTGAAAAATAAGCCTCGGGAAATGAGCCGGGAGGAGTCGTTCCAATACTATCAGAGCCGCAGGCCCGCCGAGCTGTTCGAGGTAAAAAAGACCCGCATCGACCTGCCGGAAGAGGCCCGGATCTTTGATTCCTATGTCTGTGAAAGCTGCGGCGAGACCGCGGGGGCAAACTGGATCAGGCTGAGGGGCGGCAAAAAGCTGTGCGTCGACTGCTGCCGTCAGTACGACCGGTTCCGCGTCTGAAAAAGAAAGAAGCGCTCCGTCAGCGACGGGCGCAGCGGGACGCGCCGCGC
Organism: Anaerofilum hominis; assembly: GCF_014287275.1. Lineage (GTDB taxonomy): Bacteria > Bacillota > Clostridia > Oscillospirales > Ruminococcaceae > Pygmaiobacter > Pygmaiobacter hominis. The sequence continues at coordinate 154,846 of NZ_JACONZ010000001.1, read as the reverse complement.
CCGGATGCTTTGGCCGCGGCCGTTTTGCGCCGCAGGGGCCGGAGGCTGAAAAAAACGGGAGCGCCGGGCCCGGCGCCGCGCGGGCCGGAAAAACAGCACTGAAAAAACACAGGAGCCGGGGCCACAGGGAGCGGGGGACGTCCCCGGCCCTGCGCCGCGATCAAAAAGGGGATAACCTTGCGGTTATCCCCTTTTTGACCATAGGCCGAGGCTTTGCAGGCGGAAACCGGCCCGGCGGCAATTATTTTACGCGGACAGAGCTTTAAAAACCAGCCCTATCGTGCTATAATATAACATTGGGGTCTTGTCTGCCCGCCGGGGCGATGCGTTCGCAGAATACGAATTTAAAGACGGGATCCGTACCATCCTAATGGTAGCATGACACAGGACGCTTTTAAAGCCTGATCCACACAAATTTTATAGATCTCTCCTGCAGACGGCCGCGGCCGCCCGCCGGGGGGAACAGGGAGGCGGGGCAATGGACGAAGAGTACAAGCCCTTTAAACTGGTCGCGCCCTATCAGCCGACGGGGGACCAGCCGCAGGCGATCGCCAAGCTGACCGAGGGCGTGCTCAAAGGGTATCGGGAGCAGGCCATGCTGGGGGTCACCGGGAGCGGTAAGACCTTTACCATGGCCAATATCATCCAAAATCTGAACAGGCCCACGTTGGTTTTGGCGCACAACAAAACGCTGGCAGCCCAGCTCTGCACCGAGTTTCGGGAATTTTTTCCGGAAAATGCAGTGGAATATTTTGTCAGCTATTACGATTATTACCAGCCGGAGGCGTATATTCCTTCCACCGATACCTACATTGAAAAGGACAGCGCCATCAACGAGGAGATCGACCGGCTGCGCCACTCGGCCACCGCCGCTTTGTCAGAGCGGCGGGACGTCATCATCGTCGCCAGCGTCTCCTGCATCTATTCCCTGGGTGACCCCATCGATTACCGCAGCATGGTCATCTCGCTGCGGCCGGGCATGAGGATGAAGCGGGACGAGCTGCTCTCCCGTCTGGTGGACCTGCAGTACGAGCGCAATGACATCAACTTTACCCGGAACAAATTCCGGGTGCGGGGGGATATCGTTGAGATCAACCTGGCCTATGCAAACGACGTGGCCATCCGGGTGGAGTTTTTCGGCGACGAGATCGACCGCATCAGCGAGGTGACGGCCCTCACCGGCGAGCGCCGGGCCGTGGTCAAGCACGTGGCCATCTTTCCGGCCAGCCATTACATCGTGCCAAAGGAGAAGATGCAGGAGGCCATCCGGGACATTCAGGATGAGATGGCTGCACAGGTAAAGGCCTTTACGGATCAGGGCAAGCTGATCGAAGCGCAGCGCATCGCCCAGCGCACCATGTATGACATCGAAATGCTGCAGGAGGTGGGCACCTGCAAGGGCATTGAGAACTACTCGCGCGTGCTGTCCCGCCGCGCCCCGCACAGCATCCCCTGCACGCTGCTGGACTATTTTCCCGACGATTTTCTGCTTTTTGTGGACGAGAGCCACGTCATGCTACCCCAGCTGCGGGCCATGTACGGCGGCGATCATGCCCGCAAGCAGAGCCTCATCGATTACGGTTTCCGGCTGCCGTCGGCCTATGACAACCGGCCGCTGACCTTTGACGAGGTACAGGACAAGCTGAACCAGATCATCTATGTCAGCGCCACCCCCGGCCCTTATGAGCGGGAGCGCTCGGTCCAGATCGCCGAACAGATCATCCGCCCCACCGGCCTGCTGGACCCGGAAGTCATCGTCAAGCCGGTGGAGGGGCAGATCGAAGACCTGCTGTCCGAGATCAACGAGCGGGTGGCAAAGAGCGAACGGGTGCTCATCACCACCCTGACCAAGAAGATGGCTGAAGACCTCACCGACTTTTTGTCCGAACACGGGGTCAAGGTGAAATATATGCACCACGAGGTGGACACCTTTGAGCGCATGGAGCTCATCAAGGACCTGCGCACCGGCGCCATCGACGTGATCGTGGGCATCAACCTGCTGCGCGAGGGGCTGGACCTGCCCGAGGTGACGCTGGTGGCTATCCTGGACGCGGACAAAGAGGGCTTTTTGCGCAGCGAGACCAGCCTGATCCAGACCATCGGCCGGGCCGCCCGCAACGCCGAGGGCAAGGTCATCATGTACGCCGACACCGTCACCCCCAGCATGGAGCGGGCGCTCACCGAGACCGACCGCCGCCGCCGCATCCAGATGGCCTACAACGAGGCGCACGGCATCGTGCCGACCACGATCAAAAAGGAGATCCGGGACAGCATCGGCATCTCGACCACCGACGACGAGGAGAACCGCGGCCACCGCATGAGCAAGGCGGAAAAGGAAAAGCTTATCGAACGGCTGACCCGCGAGATGAAAGAGGCGGCCAAGATATTGGAGTTTGAACAGGCCGCTTTCCTGCGCGACCGCATCGAAAAACTGAGAAAGGGCAAATAATTTTGAGCAGAGATAAGATCATCATCAAGGGCGCCAGAGAACACAATTTGAAAGATATCGACGTGGAACTGCCGCGCGAAAAGCTGATCGTCATGACCGGCCTGTCCGGCAGCGGCAAGTCCAGCCTGGCGTTCGACACCATTTACGCCGACGGCCAGCGCCGCTATGTGGAGAGCCTGTCCAGCTATGCGCGTCAGTTTTTGGGCCAGATGGACAAGCCGGACGTGGACTCCATCGAGGGGCTGTCGCCGGCCATCTCCATCGACCAGAAGACCACCTCGCGCAACCCGCGCTCCACTGTGGGCACGGTCACCGAGATCTACGATTACCTGCGCCTGCTGTACGCGCGCATCGGCATCCCGCACTGTCCCATCTGCGGGCGCGAGATCCATCAGCAGACGGTGGACCAGATGGTGGACGCCATCCTGAAGCTGCCGCAGGGCGCCCGCTTTCAGGTGCTGGCCCCGGTGGTGCGGGGGCGCAAGGGCACGCATGTAAAAGAGTTTGACGCCGCGGCCCGCAGCGGCTTTGCGCGCGTGCGGGTGGACGGCAACATGTACGAGCTGGACGAGGAGATCAAGCTGGAAAAAAACATCAAGCACACCATCGAGATCGTGGTGGACCGCCTGGTGATCAGCGAGGACGTGCGCAGCCGTCTGGCGGATTCCCTTGAGACAGCGCTGGGGCTTACCGGCAGCATCGTCACCGTGGATGTGATCGGCGGCGAGGAGATGACCTTTTCGCAGAACTATGCCTGCCCGGAGCACGGGGTCTCGGTGGAGGAACTGGCTCCGCGCATGTTCAGCTTCAACAACCCTTTCGGCGCCTGCGAGACCTGCACGGGCCTTGGCACCTTTATGCGGGTGGACCCGGAGCTGATCCTGCCCCACAAAAACCTCTCCATCCGGCAGGGGGCCATCAAGGCGAGCGGCTGGTACTATGCGGCCGGCTCGATCGGCGAGATGTACTACAAAGGCCTGGGCCAAAAGTACGGCTTTACGCTGGACACCCCCATCAAGGAGATGTCCAAAGAGGCGGTGCAGGCCCTGCTCTACGGCACCAAAGGGGAAAAACTGACCCTTTACCGGGAGACGGACAGCGGCACCGGGCGCTATACCACTGATTTTGAGGGGATCGTCAACAACCTGGAGCGGCGCTTCCGCGAGACCAGCAGCGAGTGGACGAAGGACGAGATCGCTGGGTTCATGACCGGTGTCGAGTGCCCGGACTGCCACGGAGACCGGCTGAAAAAGACCTCGCTGGCCGTCACGGTGGGGGGCATCAACATCAGCCGCTTCACCCAGATGTCGGTCAAGGAAGAGCTCGCCTTTTTGGACGGGATCGCGCTCACCGAGCGCGAGCACCTGATCGGGGACCGCATCCTCAAAGAGATCCGGGAACGGCTGGGCTTTTTGCAGAGCGTGGGCCTGGAGTATCTGACCCTTGCCCGCAACGCCCAGACCCTGTCCGGCGGCGAGAGCCAGCGCATCCGCCTGGCGACCCAGATCGGCTCTTATCTGGTGGGGGTGCTGTATATTCTGGACGAGCCCAGCATCGGCCTGCACCAACGGGATAACGACAAGCTGATCGCCACCCTCAAGCGGCTGCGGGACCTGGGCAACACGCTGATCGTGGTGGAGCACGACGAGGACACCATGCGCGCCGCCGACTATGTGGTGGACATCGGCCCCGGGGCGGGCGTGCACGGCGGGGAACTGGTGGCCTGCGGCACGGTGGAGGATATCATGGCCGAGCCGCGCTCCATTACCGGGCAGTATCTGTCCGGCAAAAAAAAGATCAGGGTGCCCGAAAAGCGCCGCAGCGGCACGGGCGGGCGTCTGCGCATCGTGGGGGCGAACCAGAACAACCTCAAGGACATTACGGTGGAGTTCCCGCTCGGGGTCATGACCTGCGTCACCGGCGTTTCGGGCAGCGGAAAATCCAGCCTGGTCAACGATATCCTTTATAAAAAGCTGGCCGCCGACCTCAACGGCGCCAAACTGCGCCCGGGCAGCTTTCAGGAGATCGAGGGCATGGAGCAGATCGACAAGGTCATCGGCATCGACCAGTCGCCTATCGGCCGCACCCCGCGCTCGAACCCGGCCACTTATACCGGCGTGTTCACCGATATCCGCAACCTTTACGCCCAGACCACCGATGCCAAGATGCGCGGCTACAACTCGGGGCGGTTCTCGTTCAACGTCAAGGGGGGGCGCTGCGAGGCGTGCGAGGGCGACGGCATCATCAAGATCGAGATGCACTTTTTGCCGGATATCTATGTGCCCTGCGAGGTCTGCAAGGGCCGGCGCTACAACAGGGAGACGCTGGAGGTCAAGTACAAGGACAAAAACATTTACGATGTGCTGGATATGACCGCCGAGGAGGCGGTGGTGTTTTTTGAGAACATCCCGCGCATCAAGCGCAAGATCCAAACGCTGGTGGACGTGGGCCTGGGATATATCAAGCTGGGCCAGAGCGCCACTACGCTGTCCGGCGGCGAGGCGCAGCGGGTCAAGCTGGCGCTGGAGCTGGCAAGGGTAAGCACCGGAAAGACGGTCTATATCCTGGACGAGCCCACCACCGGCCTGCACACCGCCGACGTGCACAAGCTCATCAAGGTGCTGCAGAAGCTGGTGGACGCGGGCAACACGGTGATCGTCATCGAGCACAACCTGGACATCATCAAGGTCAGCGACCACATCATCGACCTTGGGCCGGAGGGCGGCAATGCGGGCGGCGAGATCGTCGCCACCGGCACGCCGGAGCAGGTGGCTGCCAACCCGCACAGCTATACCGGGCAGTATTTGAAGCCCATGCTGGCAAAAAAGTAGCGGGCGCCCGCCGCGGCGGGCGGGACGGGTAAGTTGTGCAAAACCGCAAAAAGGTGTATAATCAAATGATGGAGGTGAAGCTTTGGAGTATCAGGATTTTACAGAGCTCGACCGCGTGATCGACGAGATCGGCAACTATTACGACCACGTTCCCGCGGCTTACGTCCACTCTTTCGGCTGCCAGCAGAACGTCAACGACGGCGAAAAGATCAAGGGCGTGCTGCAGCAGGCGGGCTACAGCCTGACCGACCGGGCAGAGGGGGCCGACCTTGTGGTCTTCAATACCTGCGCGGTGCGCGAGCATGCGCAGCAGCGGGTCTACGGCAACATCGGCGCGCTCAAGCCCCTCAAAGCGGCAAACCCAAAGCTGCTCATCGCCATCGGCGGCTGCATGGTGCAGCAGCGTGAGGTGGTGGACAAGCTCAAGCAGAGCTACCCTTATGTGGACGTGGTCTTTGGGGTAAACGCCATCGATCGGCTGCCCGGGCTGCTGGCCCAGCGCATCCGCGCCAAAAAGCGGGTGCTCATGGACCCGGCGGAGCGCTATGACATCATTGAAAATCTGCCCATCCACCGGGACAGCACGTTCAAGGCCTGGCTGCCCATCATGTACGGCTGTGACAATTTTTGCTCTTACTGCATCGTGCCCTTTGTGCGCGGGCGGGAGCGCAGCCGCACCCCGGAGGACATCCTGGCCGAATTCCGCACCCTGGTGCAGAGCGGGTACCGGGAGATCACCCTGCTGGGGCAGAACGTCAACAGCTACGGCAAGGGACTGGAGAAGAAGATCGATTTTTCCGACCTGCTGGCCCTGCTGGCAGAGCAGGAGGGGGATTTCCGGCTGCGGTTCATGACCAGCCACCCCAAGGACGCCAGCCGCAAGCTGATCGACACCATCGCCTCCCACGAAAAGATCTGCAAAAACCTGCATCTGCCGGTACAGAGCGGCTCCGACCGCATCCTGGTGCAGATGAACCGCAAATACGACGTCGCCCAGTACAAGGGGCTGATCGACTACGCCAAGCGCACCGTGCCTGAGATGACCTTTTCCAGCGACGTCATGGTGGGCTTTCCGGGGGAGACGGAAGAGGATTTTGAGCAGACCGTGCAGCTGGTGCGGGAAGTACGCTATATCCAGCTGTTTACCTTTATTTTTTCAAAACGCACCGGCACCAAAGCGGCGCTGCTGGAGGACGATACCCCCCATGCGGCCAAGGCGCAGCGCATCAACCGGCTCATCAAGCTGCAGGAGGAGATCGCCGTCGAGGAGGCCGCAGCGCTGGCAGGGCGCAGCTTCAAAGTGCTGGTGGAGGGGCCCGGGCGTCAGCCGGGCCAGCTGGCCGGCCGGCTGGACAATAACCTGGTGGTAGAATTTGAGGGCGATGCGGCCCTGGTGGGCAGCTTTGCACAGGTAAAGGTCACCGGCAGCAAGGGCATTTATCTGCAGGGCGGCCTTGAGGCGCGGTGAGCGCGCGCCGGCCCGGCGCTTTCGGCAGGGGCAGGGAAAAGCGTGCGCCGGTTTTTGGCGGCCTGGTCCCGCAGGACGGTAAAAACGTCTTTGGGCAAATGCAGCGGGGCGGCGCGATCGGCTGCACTGCCGGCCAAAGCCCGCCGCGTGCAGATCTTTTTGCTGCATTTTTGGCAAAAAAGCAGTTTGCGGGCTGTTTCGGTCCGCGGCTTTCAAATTTTATTTCATGTAAAGGAGATCGAATATGGATATCATTGATCAGGTCAGGGCGCTCGCGTTGGAGCTGCAGAAGGACCAGCGCTATCTGGTGCTGGAAAACGCCCGCCGCATGAACGACGCCGACGAGGAGCTGCAGCAGCAGATCGGCGAGTTCAACCTGGCGCGCATCGACCTCAACAACGAGGTGAGCAAGCAGGAAAAAAACGCAGAGCGCATCACGGAGCTCAATGAGAAAATACAGAGCATTTACACGGACGTCATGAACAATGAGAGCATGCAGGCATACAACGAGGCCAAAAATGAAATGGATAGCCTGATGCAGTATATCAACGCCATCCTGACCACCGCGGTGAACGGGGGCGACCCGATGACGGTGGAGGAGCCCAGCTCCTGCGGCGGCGATTGCAGCGGCTGCAGCGGCTGCCACTGATAAACAGCGGCGCGGCGGCAAAAAGAGCAGGGGGACCGTCCCGCCGGAGCGGTGCGGCCCTGCTGCGCGGCAGGCGCGGCGGATCTTGACCAGAACGACGCCGCAGGGGCGTTCCGCGGCAGTTTCACGGGGCGCTCCTGCGGTTCCTTTTTTTCATTTTAAAATTTCCGACAGGGCGGCGGGACGCGCGATGGGTCCGGCTGCCTGCATTCTGACAGGTGGTGCGCGGTTTGGCAGAGCTTTCTCCCATGATGAAGCAGTATTTTGAGATCAAAGAGCAGTACAAGGACACGATCCTGTTTTTCCGCCTTGGGGATTTTTACGAGATGTTCTTTGACGACGCCATCCTGGTGTCCAAAGAGCTGGAATTGACCCTTACCGGGCGGGACTGCGGACAGGACGAGCGGGCGCCCATGTGCGGCGTGCCCTATCACGCCTGCGAGACCTACCTTGCCCGGCTGATCGCCAAGGGCTACAAGGTCGCCATCTGCGAGCAGATGGAGGACCCGGCCAAGGCCAAGGGGCTGGTCAAGCGGGACATCATCCGCGTGGTGACGCCGGGCACGGTCATTGAAAGCAGCATGCTGGACGACGCGAAAAACAACTATATCGGCTCCATCTTTCTGCGCGGCGGGGAAGCGGGGGTCTGCTTTGCAGACGTGTCCACCGGCGTGTGCCACGTCACGCAGCTCACCGAGGGGGACCTGGACGGGGGCATCATCGGCGAGCTGTGCCGCTTTGCCCCCAGCGAGCTGCTGTTCAACAGCGAGATTTTGAAGCACAAACAGGTCACCGGCTATGTCAAAGACCATATGGCTTGCTCGGTAGAACTTCTGGACGAGACTGACTATGAGCCGAAAGCCGCCGAGGAGCGCATGCGCGGGCAGTTTGGGCCCGGTTATGAGCACACGGCCGGGGTGCGCAAAAACAGCCCGGCCTTTTACAGCCTGTCCGCGCTGCTGGCTTATCTGGCGGGCACGCAAAAGCGCGGCATCGAACGGCTGAAAACAGTGGACGTCTACTCGGGCAGCCAGTATATGCAGCTTTCGCCCGTCACCCGCGCGAACCTTGAACTCACCGAGACGATGCGCGGACGCGAGAAAAAGGGGACGCTGCTGTGGGTGCTGGACAAGACCCAGACCGCCATGGGCAAGCGGCTGGTGCGCGGCTGGATCGAACAGCCGCTGCTGGACCCGGAGGCCATCAACGAGCGGCTGGACGGGGTGGAGGAGCTCTATAAAAAGAACGTGCTGCGCGCTGATCTGCGGGACGCCCTGTCCCATGTTTTTGATGTGGAGCGGCTGATGACCCGGGTCATCTACGGTTCCGCCACACCGCGCGAGCTGCTCTCGCTGGCCTCCACCTGCGCCAGGCTGCCCGACCTGCTGGCCCTGTTGGCGGGCTGCGAGAGCAATGCGCTGCGCGGCGTGCAGGCGGGCATCGACCCTTTGCAGGACATCCGCGCCCTGATTGAGGCGGCGGTGGACGAGGAAGCTCCCTCCACCCTGAAAGACGGGGGCGTCATCCGCCCCGGCTACGATCCGGAAGTGGATGAACTGCGGGACATCATGCACGGGGGCAAGGGATATCTGACCGATCTTGAGGCAAAACTGCGGGAGGAGACCGGCATCCCAAAACTGAAGATCGGTTATAACCGGGTTTTTGGCTATTACATAGAGATCTCCCGCGCGGTCACCACCCCCGTCCCCGAGCACTTTGTGCGCAAACAGACCCTTGCCAATGCCGAGCGCTATATCACCGACGAGCTCAAACAGCTGGAAAATAAGATCCTAGGGGCCAGCGAAAGGCTGATCGTGCTGGAACGCGAGCTGTTCGACGGCCTGCTCTCCCAGGTCTCGGCCGAGCTGGTGCGCATCCAGGCCACGGCCGCCGCGCTGGCGAAGCTGGACGTGCTGGCGGGCTTTGCAGAGGCCGCGGTCAAAAACAGTTACGTTCGGCCCGCGGTGGACGGCGGCGACGAGCTGGTCATCACCGAGGGGCGCCACCCGGTGGTGGAGCAGATGGGCAAAGGGCTGTTCGTGCCCAACGACACGGTGCTGGACTGCGATGAGAACCGCATGCTCATCATCACCGGCCCCAACATGGCCGGCAAAAGTACCTATATGCGGCAGAACGCCCTGATCTGCCTGATGGCGCAGATCGGCAGTTTTGTGCCGGCCAAGGCGGCAAGGGTGGGGGTCGTGGACAGCATCTTTACCCGGGTGGGGGCCTCCGACGATCTGTCGGCGGGCAAATCCACCTTTATGGTGGAGATGACCGAGGTGGCGGAGATCCTCAAATCGGCCACGGCCAAAAGCCTGGTGGTGCTGGACGAGATCGGCCGGGGCACCTCCACCTTCGACGGCATGAGCATCGCCCGCGCGGTGGTGGAGCACATCGCTGCAAAATCGGGACGTCTTGCCTGCAAAACGCTGTTCGCGACCCATTACCACGAACTGACCGACCTGGAAAACGCCATCGACGGGGTAAAAAATTACAATATCGCGGTCAAGAAGCGCGGCGACGACATCACTTTTCTGCGCCGCATCGTGCGCGGCCCGGCCGACGACAGCTACGGCATCGAGGTGGCGAAACTGGCCGGCCTGCCCGACGAGATCATCGCCCGGGCCAAAGAGGTGCTCCGGGTGCTGGAGAACAGCACCACCACCCCCAACCCGGTGATGCAGCTGGGATTTGACAATTACGAGCGGTTTGAGGAGGAAAAGGCGCCGCCCGCCCTGATGGAGCGGCTGCGGGCCCTGGACGTGGAGACCCTCACGCCGCTGGAGGCGCTGAACACCCTGTATGAGATCAAGCAGCAGCTGTCGTGAGCGCAAGGGCGCGCACAGCGCCGCTGCCGGTGCGCGGGCTTCCTCTCCGGCGCGGGGAAGCTGCCGTGAGCGCAAAGGCGCGCAGGGCCCTCTGCGCAGGGGCGCAGCCCGGCACAGCGGGGGCTTCGCGGTCTTGGCCGCACGGGCCGGGCCGTCCGCCCGCCTGTGTCTTTGTTCTTTCTCTTTATCCTCATCCTCAGAAAAGGCAGGTGACCGCCATGGCGGTGATCCATGTACTTGACAAGCATACGGCGGAGCTGATCGCCGCCGGCGAGGTGGTCGAGCGCCCCGCCTCGGTGGTCAAAGAGCTGATTGAGAACTCCATCGACGCGGGCAGCACCGCCGTCACCGTTGCGATCGTCCGCGGCGGCGTAGGCAGCATCGAGGTCAGCGACAACGGCAGCGGCATTGAAGCGGAGTACATCTCCACCGCCTTTGTGCGCCACGCCACCAGCAAAATCGCGCGGGAAGAGGACCTGGCCGCCATCGGCACGCTGGGCTTTCGCGGCGAGGCGCTGGCCAGCATTGCCGCGGTGGCAAAGGTGGACCTGCTCACCCGCACCGAGGCCGACGAATACGCCTGCCTTTACCGGCAGGCGGGCGGGGAAGAGCTCTCCGCCGAGGCGGCCGCCCGCCCGGTGGGCACCACCATCACGGTGCGGGATCTGTTCTACAATGTCCCGGCGCGCATGAAATTCCTCAAAAAAGACACCAGCGAGGGCAACTATGTCAGCGATGTGGTGCTGCGCCAGGCCCTGGCGCATCCGGAGATCTCGTTCCGTTTTGTCCGCGACGGCAGGGAGCAGTTCCACACCCCCGGCGATGGGGATGCGATGAGCGCGATCTATGCCGTGCTCTCGCGGGAGTTCGCAAAAAATCTGATGCAGGTCTCCTACCGGCAGGGGGTCCTGGGGGTGGAGGGCTATGTCACCGCGCCCATCGCCTGCCGCGGCAGCCGCTCGATGCAGTTCTTTTATATCAACGGCCGCCAGGTGGAGGACCGCACCCTGATGGCGGCCCTTGAGACCGCCTATAAGGGGATGGCCATGCAGGGCCGGTTCCCGGGCTGTGTGCTGAACGTCACCATGCCGCTGGAGCGGGTGGACGTCAACGTGCACCCGGCAAAGACCGAGGTCCGTTTCGCCAATACCGGCGAGATCTTCGACCTGATGTACAAGGCCGTCAAAAGCACGGTATCGCGGCCGGACGCGCCGCAGAAGCGGCTGGACCTTTCCCGGGCGGAGGGCGCTGCTCCCGCCGCCCCTGCCTCCGCCGCCCCCGCGCCCGCGGAGGGAAAAAGCGCCGCCTCAGCGGGGCGCGGCCCCTCCTTGGCCGCCCAGCTGGAGATGCCCGGCGCCGCGCGGCCTCTGCGGCCCGCTCCCGCACAGGCGCCGGAGGGCGAAGAGACAGGGGAGCTGCTGCGCCAGACGGCGGCGGTGACCTATGAGACCCGCCGGACCGCGCGGCTGCTGGACATTGAAAAGACCCCGCAGGAGGATTTTGCCGCAGGCGCCGGTTCCAAAGCATCCCCGGAAAGCCGGAGCAGCGGCCTGCGGGACAGCGTCCCGGCGGCTGCCGTCCCGGCGCACACGGCAGCGGCGGTCCCCGCACCGGAAACGACAGAAAACGAGCTGGAAAGCGCCGCGGAACCGTTAGAATATGTGGGGGAGGCTTTTCGCACCTATATTCTCGCCCAGTACGGGGACGAGCTGGTGCTGATCGACAAGCACGCCGCCCACGAGCGGGTCTTATACGAGAGACTGGCGGCGGGATACGGCCGGGTGGACGGCCAGCTGCTCATGTCCCCGGTGAGCGTCACCCTCTCCGCGGCGGAAAAAAACGCCCTGCTCGCAGACGACGAACTGCTGACCCAGGCGGGCTTTGAGGTGGAGGACTTCGGCGGGGCAAGCGTGCTGGTGCGCGCGGTGCCCGCCAATGTGCCGGTGGAGAGCGTGGAGCGGCTCACCGAGGAGATCGCCGCAAAGCTGGCCTCGGGCAGCCGGGACACCCGCAGCGAAAAGACCGACTGGGTGCTGCATTCCATCGCCTGCAGGGCGGCCATCAAGGCGGGCGACCATGACCCCGCCCCCACGCTGCTGGCGCTGGCAAAGAAGATCCTGGACGGCGAGGTGCCGCCGTTCTGCCCTCACGGGCGCCCGGTGCTCATCAGGCTGTCCCGGAAGGAGCTGGAAAAACAGTTTGGCCGAAGAGAATAGACAAAAGCTGGCGGTGGTGCTGGGCCCGACTGCCGCAGGCAAGACGGCGCTGGCCATCCGGCTGGCCCAGCGCTGGGACGGGGAGATCATCTCCGCCGATTCGATGCAGATCTACCGCGGCCTTGACGTCGGCACCGCCAAAGCCACGCCGCAGGAGCGGGCGCTGGTGCCTCATCACCTGATCGATATCCGGGACCCGGAAGAGCTGTTCAGCGTAGCGGATTTCACCGCTTTGGCGGCGCAGGCCATCCGCGAGATCGCCGGCCGGGGCAGGCTGCCCATCCTGGCGGGGGGAACGGGGCTGTACCTCTCTTCGCTGATCGACGGGCTGACCTTTTCCGACGAGCCGCCCGACGACGGCACCCGCGCCCGCCTGGCCCGGCAAGCCGCTGAACTGGGCGGTGCGGCCATGCATGAGCGGCTTGCCGCCGTCGACCCCGAGAGCGCGGCGGCCATCCACCCCAACAACCTCAAGCGGGTGCTGCGCGCCCTGGAACTGTACGAAAAGACCGGCCGCACCATGTCCGGGCAGCGCGCGGCCTCCCGCCCTGCAAAGCCCCCCTACGATACACTGGTGCTGGGGTTGGATTTTGCGGACCGGGAGACCCTTTACCGCAGCATTGACCTGAGGGTCGACCGCATGCTGGAAGGGGGGCTCGTGGACGAGGCGCGCCGGGTATACGACCACCGGCACAGCTGGCGCACCGCCGCCCAGGCCATCGGCTACAAAGAGCTTTTCCCCTTTTTTGAGGGGGAGGCTGCTCTCGGGGAATGTGCGGACCGGCTGCGGCAGGCCACCCGCAATTATGCCAAGCGTCAGCTCACCTGGTTCCGGCGCATGCCGGACGTGTGCTGGATGGACGCGGCCCGGCCGTGTCTGCCGCCCGGGGCGCAAGCGTTTTTGGACGCAGCCCGCAGGAAACTTTCATCAAATTTTTAAAAGGGGCGGCCCCGCCGCCCGCGGCCGCGCCCCGCGCGGCGGGAAAGGAAGATTGCCATGAAGGCCACAAATCTGCAGGATCTGTTTCTCAACACAGTGCGGCGGGACCGCACGCCGGTGACCGTCTATCTGCTCAGCGGCTATCAGCTGCGCGGCACGGTGCGCGGGTTTGACAATTTCGTCCTCGTACTGGACTGCGACGGCAAACAGAATATGGTCTACAAGCACGCCGTGTCCACCATCATCCCCGCCCGCAGCGTCAACCTCGTGGTAGACGAGGGTCAGAATGGATAAGCGGCGCGCTGTCCGCTGGGCCGTCTTTCTTGTGCTGCTGGTCCCGGTCGTCTATCTTGCGCTGCAGCTGGTGCCGCTGCTGTTTCGCGGCTATGAGACGCAGACTGCCGTGGAGGCGACGCTGGCAGACGCAGTGCCGGCGCGCGGGGTGGCGGTGCGCACCGAATATCCGCTGGACCACAGCGGCGGCGTGTTGGGCTATCTGGTGGAGGACGGCAAGCGCGTGGCCCCCGGCGCTGCGGTGGGCGAGATCTTTGCCGGGGAGGCGCAGGCCCAGAGCAGCGCCAGGGCCGCCCGGCTGAGCACAGAGCTGGCCATGCTGGAGCAGTCGCAGTCGCAGGGGCTGGCCGGCGGCACCGACGTGGACCAGATCTTAAAACAGCAGCAGCAGGGGCTGTTCGACCTGCTGGAGGTCATCGACAGCGGCAGCTATGAGGGGCTGACACAGGCGAAGAACGCCGTCACCCTTGCCGTGAACCGCCTGCAGGCCGCCACCGGCGCTGCGGTGGATTTTTCAGCGCGCATCGCCTCCCTGACCCAGGAGAGGGACGCGGCCCTGGCCGCGGCGGGTGCGGTGGAATATCTGTACGCGCCCTCTCCCGGCGGCTATTTTTCTTCCATGACCGACGGGCTGGAACAGGTGCTGACGCCCGAGGCGCTGGACGCCATGAGCGCTGCCGAGCTGTCCGCCCTGGCGGAAGCCCCGGGCGGGGAGATGACGGCTTCCGCGGGCAAACTCATCGGCAGCTATGAGTGGTATTATTACTGCCTGGTGGAGGATGCGGCGGCCGACCGTTTTGTGGATGACGGGGGACCTGTGGAGGTGGAGATCGACTTTGACTACACCGGCGCAAAACAGATACCGGCCCGGGTGGTCAGCGTCGACCGCGACCCCGCCGGGGGCCCGGCCAAGATCAAGCTGATGTGCGATTACATCAACGCCGAGACCGTCAACCTGCGCGCGGGTACGGCGCAGATCTCTTTCCGGCGGTATGCGGGGGTGCGCATCGAGCAGTCGGCCGTGCATATCGTGACCGATGAGGACGGCGTTCAGCGGCGCGGGGTCTTTGTCAAATACGGCAATGTGGTCCAGTTCAAGCGCATCGACCCGACATTTGAAAATGACCAGTATGTCATTGTGCCGGCAAAGATCCAGATCGGCTCAGACGAACGGAGCCTGAAAAACGAAGTGCTGCTTTACGACGAGATCATCACCTCGGGCAAGGACCTGTACGACGGCAAGCTGCTGTGAGTGCAGGCCGGGAAAATTTTCCTTTCTGCGCCCCGACGCCTGCTTTTGAGGGCGCCGGGCGGGCCGGCAGAACTATTTTTCAGGCTTTTGTTGACATTGCCGCAAAAAAAAGTGATAATACTAGTAACAATGCTTGAAAAGCGCCGCGCGGGCAAGGAACGGTGCGGCGGCAGGACAAATATGATAAAGGCAGGGCAAAGTTATGGGACTGTTTAAGAAACTTGGAAACCTGATGGGCGTACCCGAAGAGGAATACGACGACGAGTACGGGGACGATATCGATTTCATCAATAACCAGTCTGCTTATGCGGGCGGGGAGCAGGAAGAGCGCTATGAGGCGTCCGAGGCCGCTCAGGCCGCGCAGCAAAAGCGCAACAAGGTGGTCAATATCAATGCGACCACCCAGCTGCAGGTCGTGCTGGTCAAGCCGGAGCGCTTTGACGACGCCAGCGCCATCGCGGATCACCTGAACGCCAAGCGCACAGTGGTGCTCAACCTTGAGTCCACCAACAAGGACATCTCCCGCCGTCTGGTCGACTTTTTGTCCGGCGTGGCCTACGCCAACAACGGCCAGATCAAGCGGGTGGCGAACAGCACTTTCATCATCACCCCCTATAATGTGGATATCATGGGCGATCTGCTGGACGAGCTGGAGAGCAATGGGGTGTTCTTTTAATTGAGCGGTTATCTGCCCCCGAGCACCCCGGCGGAACAGATCTTCTGCCGCCGGGTGACGGATATGATCCGGCGCTGCGAGGCGTCCGGCCGCCCTCAGTATCTGGGCTTTCTGGACGAGCGCCAGCAGGCGCTTGCCGGCGCGCAGCTGTCTAAAACAAAATGGCCGGAGCACCTTTTTTTCGGCGGCTATCCTCTCGCCGAGCGAAAGGTGCTTGCTGTGTATGCGGACGAGCCCCCAAACGGGGAGGCGTTTCCGCTGTGCTGCCTGCGGGTCTCCTGCCGCAGCGGGGGCCTGACGCACCGGGATCATCTCGGCGCGCTGCTGGCCCTTGGGCTCAAGCGGGAATGCGTGGGGGATATCCTGCCCGACAGCGAGGGCGCCTATCTTTTTGCGCTGTCCTCCAGCGCGGCGCTCATCGCCGCAGAGCTGCGCGAAGTGGGCCGGGAAGCGGTAAAAACGGCGATCTGTGCCCCGCCCGCAGACCTTGCGCCGCAGCAGGGGGAGACGGTCCGCGCCAGCGTGGCGTCCCCGCGGCTGGACGCCGTGCTGTCCGCGCTGCTGCACGTCAGCCGGGACGACGCCTCGGCGCTGGTGCGCTCTGAGCGGGTGCTCGTCAACCATGTGCCAAAGACCGGGCCCGCCGCCCAGCTCAGCGAGGGGGATATCCTCACCGTGCGCGGCGTGGGGCGCTTTAAACTGGAAGAGATCGGCGGCCAGACCAGAAAGGGCCGTGTTTTCGTGACCTGCATCAAATATTGACTGAGGTGATCACTCAAATGCTGTCGTCGGAAGAAATCAGATCGGTGACCTTTGAAAAAGCCATGCGCGGCTACCGCACCGAGGACGTGGACGCGTTTCTCGAGCAGGTGGCGGCAGGGGTGGACCAGCTGGCCGCTGAGAAAGCGGATCTGGAGAAAAAACTTTATATCCTTGCCCAAAAGGTGGAGGAATACCGCGCGGAGGAGGATACCCTCAAATCCGCGCTCATCAACGCGCAGCGCCTGGGCGAAAACGTGATCCACGAGGCCAAGGCCAAGGCGGACAGCGTCGTGCGGGAGTCCACCAGCAGAGCGCAGCGCATCCTGGAGGCGGCGGCGGAACGCGAGCGGGAAGAAAAGGACAAGCTGCGCCAGCTGGAAGCGGAGATCGCCTCTTTCAAGGGCGGTATCCTCAGCCTGTATCAGCAGCATATCGAGTCGCTGAGCGAGCTGGACCGCCGGGTGGGCGACGTCCACACCGCCGTTTTCGGCGAGGAGGCCGCGGCGCAGGAGGAGAGCAGCGCCCCCGAGGAGGGGGAAGAGATTACCGCTGAGCCGGTAGAGGCATCTGCGATCGAGAACGCGGGCTCTATTGTGGACAGCTACCAGGATGCGGTGCTCAACAGGGACGCGGACTGAACCTCCGGGCGACCGGTAGACCAACAGACGGAGATTGAGGAGAGGATTATCAGTGCAGGAAGATTACAACAAGACCCTGAATCTGCCCAAAACAGATTTCAGCATGCGCGCGGGGCTGCCCGCAAAAGAGCCGGTGATGCTGGCCCAATGGCTGGCGGACGACCTTTATCAGCAGATCGTCAAGAGCAACGAGGGCAAGCCCCTGTATGTGCTGCACGACGGCCCCCCGTACGCCAACGGCAAGATCCATATGGGCACCGCGATGAACAAGGTGCTCAAGGATATCATTGTGCGCTATAAAAATATGGCGGGCTTCTGCTCGCCCTATGTGCCGGGCTACGACACCCATGGCCTGCCCATCGAGCTGAAAGCCCTGGAGGCGGCGGGCGACAACAAGGCGAACGTGACCCAGCTGGAGCTGCGCGAAGCCTGCCGGGATTTTGCGCTCAAGCATGTGGACATCATGTCGGACGAGTTCCAGCGGCTGGGCGTCGTGGGCGATTTTAAAAACCCGTATCTGACCCTTGCGCCGGAGTTTGAGGCCACCCAGGTGCGCATCTTCGGCGAGATGGCGAAAAAGGGGTATATCTATAAGGGCCAAAAGGCCGTTTACTGGTGCCCCACTGACAAGACCGCCCTTGCCGAGGCCGAGATCGAGTACAGCGACGACGAGTGCGACTCCATCTACGTCGGGTTCCCTGTCGTCAAGGATAACGGCGCTCTGGCGCGGGCCGGCATCCCCATGGAAAAGACCCGCTTTGTGATCTGGACCACCACGACCTGGACGCTGCCCGCCAACCTGGCCATCTGCCTGGGGCCGGATTTTGACTACGTCTTCGTCAAGGTGGGCGATACTTATTATGTCATGGCCGAGGCGCTGGTGGAATCCACCATGAAAGCCTGCGGCATCAGCGAGTACGAGGTGCAGGACACGGTCCTCAAGGGCCGCGAGTTCGAGCTCATGGAGACAAAGCACCCGTTCCTTGACCGCAACTCCCTGCTTATCGTCGGCGACCACGTCACACTGGATTCCGGCACGGGCTGCGTCCACACCGCCCCGGGCCACGGCGTTGAGGACTTTGAAGTCTGCCAGAACCACTATCCCCAGATCCCCGTCATCTGCCCGGTGGACGAGGCGGGCTATCTGACCGAGGAGGCCGGCCCGTTTGCGGGCCTGAACGTGCTGGAAGACGCCAACAAGGTCATTCTGGCCCATATCCGGGAAAGCGGCCACCTGCTGGGCGTGCAGCACATGACCCACCAGTACCCCCATTGCTGGCGCTGCCACAAGCCCATCATCTTCCGCGCCACCGAGCAGTGGTTCTGCAGCGTGGAGGCGTTCAAGGAAGCGACCTATCACGCCATCGACAGCGTCAACTGGCTGCCTGCCTGGGGCAAAGAGCGCATCACCGGCATGGTGCGCGACCGCAACGACTGGTGCATCTCGCGCCAGCGCACCTGGGGCGTGCCCATCCCTGTGTTCTACTGCAAAAAGTGCGGCAAATATCATATCACCGAGTCCTCCATCAACACGGTGGCGGAACTCTTTGCCAAAGAGGGCAGCGACGCCTGGTACCGGTATTCCGCCGACGAGATCCTGCACGGCACCGAGACCTGCGCCTGCGGCGGCACCGAGTTTGAAAAGGACCGGGACATCATGGATGTCTGGTTCGATTCCGGCTCTTCCCACATGGCGGTGCTGGAGACGCGGCCCGAGCTGTGCTGGCCCTGCGACCTGTACATCGAGGGCGGCGACCAGTATCGCGGCTGGTTCCAGTCCTCGCTGCTGACCAGCGTGGCGGTGCGCGGCGTAGCCCCCTACAAAAATGTCATCAGCTGCGGCTGGGTGGTGGACGGCCAGGGCCGCGCCATGCACAAGTCGCTGGGCAACGGCATCGCCCCCGAGGAGATCATCAAAGACTATGGCGCGGATATCATCCGCCTGTGGGTCGCCTCCTCTGATTACCAGGTCGACCTGCGCATCAGCAAGGAGATCCTCAAACAGCTCTCTGAGGCTTACCGCAAGATCCGCAACACGGCCCGTTTCATCCTTGGCAACCTTAACGGCTTTACACCGGATGAGGACCAGGTGGAGGACGGCTGTCTGGAAGATCTGGACCGCTGGGCGCTGGCCTCGCTGGACCGCCTGGTGGCCGAGTGCAGGGCGGGATATGACGCCTATGACTTCAGCAAGGTCTATCACGCGGTGCACAAATTCTGCGTTGTGGATATGTCCAATTTCTATCTGGACGTCATCAAGGACCGGCTGTATATCAACAAGGCGGACAATGTCGGGCGCCGCGCGGCGCAGACGGCGATGTTCCGCATCCTCGTTTCGCTGACCAAGCTCATCGCCCCCATCCTGGCGTTCACTTCCCAGGAGATCTGGGAGGCGATCCCCGCCTTTGCGGGCAAGCAGAAATATGTGGCCTGCGAAGATATCGACCAGCCGGGCCTGTGGACGCTGAGCGCCGAAGAGTGGGCAAAGTGGGATGAGATCATCGCCATCCGCGACGACGTGCGCAAAGCGCTGGAGGACGCCCGCGCGGCCAAGGAGATCGGCGCCTCGCTGGAGGCAAAGGTCACCCTGAACTGCAGCGGTGAAGTCTATGCTTTTGCAAAGCCGCTGGAGGACCAGCTGGCAGAACTGTGCATCGTCTCCAAAGTCTGTGTCGAGCAGGGGGACGAGGGCCGCAGGGGAGACTTTGAGGGCCTTGCCGTGGCGGTGAGCCGGGCGGAAGGTGAAAAGTGCGCCCGCTGCTGGATGTATACGGAGGATGTGGGCAGCCATGCGGCCCATCCCACCCTCTGCGCGCGCTGCGCCGCGATCATCGAGTCCTGAAGATAAAGCGGTCTTTCCGCGCTGAAAATAGCGGTGCAGCCAGATGCACCGCTATTTTGCAATTCAGGGCGGCGGGACCGCCCTCTCAAATCACATCCCCGAAAGGGGAAGGAAAGGCAAAGGATCCTATGCTGTTTACCATCATTTCCATCGCCGCAATGGTCGGCCTGGACCAGTTCACCAAGTACTGGGCGACCGCTGCGCTCGCCCCCGACAGGACCGCCCCCTTTTTGCCGGGCATTATGGAGCTGCGCTATGTACTCAACGACGGCGCGGCTTTCAGCGTGTTTTCCGGCAAGGCGTGGGGACAGTGGTTCCTGATCGCCGTGACCTCGGCCGCGCTGCTGGCGGTCCTCTATATCCTGTTCTTTCAGCGCGCGCGGCTGGACCGGCTGGGCTATGCGGCCCTGCTGCTCATCGAGGCGGGCGGGATCGGCAATCTCATCGACCGCGTCCTGCACGGCTATGTAGTGGATTTTTTCGCCACCACCTTTGTGGAGTTTGCGGTATTCAACGTGGCGGATTGCTTTGTCAGCGTGGGCGTGGTGCTGCTTGCCGTCTATTATATCCGCAGCGAATCGGCCGCCAAAAAAGCGCGGCAGAAAGCGCAGGGGGAACAGGCCCCGGGGAGCGGGGATGGACAGTAAGAGAGAAGCGTTCACCGCGTGCCAACAGGACGAGGGGGCGCGACTGGACAGCTTTTTATCCGCAGCGCTGGAGGGCGTTACCCGCAGCATGGCCCAGCAGCTGATCGCGGCGGGCAACGTGCTGCTCAACGGCGCGCCGGCCCCAAAAAGCGCCCGGCTGCACGCCGGGGATGAAGTGGCCTGCGTCCTGCCGCCCCCGCGGGAAACGACGGTCCTGCCCCAGGACATCCCGCTGCAGATCGTCTATGAGGACGCCGATCTGCTGGTGGTCAATAAGCCCAAGGGGATGGTGGTCCACCCGGCGCCCGGAAATTATGAAAACACCCTGGTCAACGCGCTGCTTTTCCACTGCCGGAACAGTCTTTCCGGCGTGGGGGGAGAACTGCGGCCGGGCATCGTCCACCGCATCGACAAGGACACCAGCGGGCTGCTGGTGGTGGCCAAGAACGACGCCGCCCACCAGGGGCTGGCGGCCCAGCTGGCCGTGCACAGCATGACGCGGGTCTATCAGGCGGTGGTTTACGGGCGGCTCAGGCAGGACGAGGGGGTGATCGACGCCCCCATCGGGCGCAGCAGCAAGGACCGCAAAAAGATGGCGGTCACCGAAAAAAATTCCAAAAGAGCCGTCACGGCCTACCGTGTCCTGGGCCGGTACCGCGGCTTTACCCATATCGAACTGAAACTGCAGACCGGCCGCACCCATCAGATACGGGTGCACATGGCAAGCATCGGCCACCCGGTGGCGGGCGACCCGGTCTATGGGCCCAAAACCGTCATCGACGAGCTGGGGGGGCAGTGCCTTCACGCCGGGGTGCTGGGGTTCCGCCATCCCCGCACAAAGGCGTATCTTGAGTTCACTGCACCGCTGCCGGAGTATTTTACGAAATTTTTACATAAACTGCAAAGGGAAGAAAGCGTATGACCAAAAGCCTTCAGGACCTGCTCGTCGTCAGCGATCTGGACGGCACTCTGCTCACCTCTTCAGAGGGCCTGCCGGGCTGCAATGCGGCGATGATCCGCCTGTTCAGCGCCCTGGGCGGCCGCTTTACGATCGCCACAGGGCGCAGCCCCGCATCCGCCCGGCGGGCGCTGAACGGTCTGCCGCTGGGCGCGCCGGCCATTGTGTTCAACGGCGGGATGCTGTATGATTATGAAAAGGACGCCGCGGCCGCCGAGCACTTTTTGCCCCGGCAGACGGCGCTGGAGGCGATCCGCGCCCTGACGGCGCAGGCGCCCGAAGCGGGGGTAGAGGTGCTGGCGGACAACGGCCGCATGTATATGCCCGTCTGCGGTGCGGCGGTGCAGCGGCATGCGGAGCGCGAGGGGCTCGCCTATGTGGCGGCCCAGCTGGAGGATATCCCCGGCCAGTGGTACAAGGTGCTGTTCGGCGCGCCCCCGGCGGTTCTCAGCCGTCTGGAACAGTTTGCCGCCGGGCAGGAGTGGGAGGGCGCTTATTTCACAGCCACCAGCCCCACTTATCTTGAACTGATGCCGCAGGGGGCCGACAAGGGCTCCGCCCTGCGCGAGCTGTGCGCCCTCACCGGGGTCGCGCCTGAAAATGTCATCGCGGTGGGAGATCACTACAATGATATCGGGATGCTGGAGGCGGCAGGCCACGCGGTGGCGGTGGGAAACGCCGTGCCGCAGGTAAAGCTGCTGTGCGAGGGCGAGGTGCTGCCCTGCCGGGACGGCGGGGTGGCGCAACTGCTTTACGAGCTGATCCGGCGTTATGAGCGGTGAGGGGCGGCGCGGCGCGGCGAAAACGGCGCTGCTGTTTGCTGTGCTGACCGCGGTGCTGGCGGCCGCGGCGCTGGCCTATTATCCGCCGCTGCAGGGCGGGCCGCCGCGGTCTGCGGCGCAGGGCGGGGCTTGGGATGCTGTGCAGGACGGCAGGCTCGATCTCAACACCGCGGCCGCGGCCGACCTGCAGGCCCTGCCGGGCATCGGGGAAGTGAAAGCCGCGGCCATCGTGGCTTATCGCGAGGCACATGGAGGCTTTTCGTCGGTGGAGGAGCTGCTGCAGGTCCGGGGCATCGGTGAGAAGCTCTTTGCGGATTTAAAGGCTCATGTGTGTATCTGAAAAGAAATGGAGTAGTTTTTATGAGCGGCGCAGAAGGAAAAAATGCGATCTTCATCAACCGGGAACTCAGCTGGCTGGAATTTGACCGCAGGGTACTGGAGCTGGCAAAAGACAAGGGGGTGCCCCTGGCCGAACAGCTCAATTTTGCCTCCATCTACGCGAGCAACCTGGACGAATTTTTTATGATCCGGGTGGGTTCTCTCTACGACCAGACCCTCTTGAAAGAGGAAAAAAAGGAAAACAAGACCAACATGACCCCGACCGCCCAGCTGCGCGCGATCATGCCGGTCGCCGGCGAACTGCAGGAGCACTGCGACAAGATCATCGCAAAGCTGTTTTCGCACCTGGCGGATTACGGCTATCAAAAGGTGGATTTTTCCAAGCTCACCAAGGACGAAGAGCATTTCTGGAAAAAATATTTTCTCTCTGAGCTCTACCCGGTGCTTTCGCCCCAGATCATCGACCGCCGCCACCCCTTTCCGTTCCTGCGCAACCTGGAGATCTATATCGGCGCGCGGGTCAAGGAAAAAGACGACGGCACGGAAGCTTTTGGCCTCATCCCGGTCAGCAGCCAGTTCGAGCGGCTGATCTGCATGAAGATGGACGGGGTGACCCGTTTTGCCCTGGTGGAAGAGCTGGTGCGCCATTTTGCGCATCTCGCTTTTGGGCGCTATACCGTCACGGAGAGCTGCATCTTCCGGGTCACCCGCAACGCGGACATCAACCTGCAGGAAGCCATGCAGGACCAGGACCTGGACTATCGCGCGGTGATGAGCGAGCTGTTGAAAAAACGGCGCAAGCTGGCGGCGGTGCGGCTGCAGATCACCCCCCGCGCGTCGGACGAGATCGTGGATTTTCTCTGCCGCAAGCTGGTGCTGGACCGGCGACAGAGCTTTGCGCAGTCCGCGCCGCTGGACATGGGCTTTGCGCGCCCGCTGATGGGCCGCATGGCCAAAGAGGGGCTGACCCAGCTCTTTTACACGCCGGTGCGCCCCATGCTGCCTGTGCCGGAGTTCAGCCTTACCCGGGCGGTGCGCAAGCGGGATGTGCTGATCGCTTATCCGTTCCAGAGCATCCGCCCGTTTATCAATATGCTCAATGAGGCAGCGGCGGACCCCACCGTCATCTCGATCAAGATGACGCTTTACCGCATGGCCACCGATTCGAAGATCGTGGAAGCGCTGATCAACGCGGCTGAAAACGGCAAAGAGGTCGTCACCATCGTCGAGCTGCGGGCCCGTTTCGACGAGCAGAACAACATCGACTGGTCCAAACAGCTGGAGAGCGCGGGCTGCACCGTGATCTACGGCTTTGAGGACTATAAAGTGCACTCAAAGCTCACCCTCATCACCCGCAAGGTGGGCGGCCAGTACCAGTATATCTCGCAGATCGGCACCGGCAATTACAACGAAAAGACAGCCGAACTGTACACCGACCTGTGCTTTGTCAGCGCCGACCAGGCCCTGGGCGAGGAGGTGGCGGAGGTCTTCAACGATCTGGCGGTAGAGCGCACCACCACTGAGACCAGCCGCCTGCTGGTGGCGCCCTGCCGTTTCAAGTCGGTGATCCTGGAAGAGATCCAGCGCGAGATCGACGCAAAGCGCGCCGGACAGGAGGCCGCCATCACCCTGAAGTGCAACTCGATCAGCGACCGCGACCTGATCCTCAAACTGTCTGAGGCAAGCTGCGTGGGCGTGCCGGTGAAAATGATCATCCGCGGCATCTGCTGCTTCCGGGCCGGGGTGCCGGAATTGACCGAGAACATCGAGGTGCGCAGCATCGTCGGCCGCTATCTGGAACACAGCCGCATCTATTCTTTCGGCGGCACCCAGAATCGCCGCGTCTATATCGCGTCCGGCGACTTTTTGACCCGCAATACGGAACGGCGGGTGGAGATCGGCGTCAAGGTGGAGGACCCGGCCATCAAAAATACCCTGGTCAATATGCTGCGCTACCAGCTCACAGACAACGTCAACGCCCGGCAGATGCAGCCGGACGGCACCTATACAAAGGTCAAAAGGGCCGAGAACGAGACGGCCGTGGACAGCCAGATGGAAATGTACAACTATTTTGCCAACAGCTGGACCGACTACTACACCGCCTATACCGCGCCGCGCCGGCTGTCGGGTGCGGCGGAACAGCTGCGGGAGCGGCGCGCCGCCGAGGCGAAAGCAGAGCGGCCCTCGCTGCTGCAGCGGCTGCGCGGGGTGCTGGGCGGCAAAAAGAAGAGCGAAAAGGAATAAAACCTAAAACCTTTCGCGCCCCAGGGGGAAGAGCGGAAACAGCGCTCTGCCGTTCCGGGCCGCCGCACAGCGGCCCGGCAGAAAGACGCAAAAAGACAGGATCAAAAAGCCGGGCGCGCCGGGGACCACAGGCGCGCCCGGCTTTTTGGTTTTGGGGCGCGGCGTTTTTTGCAACAATGATTTTTTAGGAGCCCGGTGCCCGTTTTCGACGGTTTTTGTTTACTGCGGCCCTTTTTTGTGGTATGGTTAAAAGCAAAATAATCCTTTTGGAAAGAAGGCCGTCAATTTGGATATCCGCAAACTCGCACATGAAGTACAGCCCGAGGTCGTCGCTTTCCGCCGCGACCTGCATCAGCATCCCGAGGCCAGCCTGCAGGAGTTCCGCACCACGGACCGCATCGCGGAAGAGCTTGACAAGCTGGGCGTTTCCTATCGCCGCCTGGACCCCACCGGCATCGTGGCGGAGGTAAAGGGCGCCAGGCCCGGCAAGACTGTGGCGCTGCGCGGCGACATCGACGCGCTGAGCATCACGGAAAAGACCGGCCTGCCCTTTGCAAGCGAGAACGAGGGCTTTATGCACGCCTGCGGGCACGATACCCACGGCGCCATGCTGCTGGGCGCGGTCAAGGTGCTGAACGGCATCCGGGACCAGCTGGCCGGCACGGTGCGCTTTATCTTCCAGCCGGCGGAAGAGATCGGCCAGGGCGCAAAGCTGGCCATCCGGCAGGGCGCGCTGGAGGGCGTGGATGGCATTTTCGGCATCCATATCGCGGCCCAGGCGCCCGTGGGCTTGGTCACCGGCAAGGCCGGTCCCAGCGCCGCAGCCACCGACCAGTTCAGGATCGTGGTCAAAGGCAAGGCCTGCCATGGGGCCATGCCGGACACCGGCGTGGACGCCGTGGTGGCGGGCAGCGCCCTGGTCATGAATCTCCAGACCATGGTCAGTCGCGAATTTTCTCCGGTGGACCCGCTTGTCGTCACGGTCGGCTCGTTCCATTCCGGCACCCGTTTCAATATCGTGTCCGGCGAGGCCGTGCTGGAGGGCACCATCCGCAGCTTCAGCCGCGAGGTGCACGAAAAGCTGCCCGCAGTGGTCGAGCGCATCGCGCAGGAGACGGCCGCCACTTTCCGCGCCGAGGCGGAGGTGGAATACAACAGCATCACCGAGGTGCTCATCAACGATCCCGCGATGACGGACCTCGCCTTTAACGCCGCCCGCAAGGTCGCAGACAATGCGCTGGTCATGCGCACCGACCGGCTGCAGATGGGCGGGGAAGATTTTGCGGAGTACACTGCCCACGCCAAAGCCGCGTTCTGCATGCTGGGCGGCGGCGGCGACGCCCCCCAGCACAGCGACCATTTTGTGATCGACGAGAGCGCTTTTGAGATCGGGGTCGCCCTTTATGCCCAGGTGGCGGTGGACGCGCTGGCCGAGTAAGATACGAAGCGCCCCCGGCAGCGCAGGATGACCGGGGTTTCGGCAGGCCCGCCGGTGCAAAACGCACCGGCGGGTTTTTGCTGTGAATTTTGGGGCCTGCCCCCGCTTTGGGTTGCGGTGAGGCGGGGCATTGATATATAATGATAGACAGCAGCTTGCCGGGCACGGGAAAACGCTGCGGGCAAACGGCGGGAACAGGCGTTCTCTCCTTTCAGGAGGGGATGGCCGTTCCCCGGCGCGGGACCTTTTGCGCGCCAAAGCGAAGCCCGCGCGGGCATGGTCCGGCCGGCTGCTCAAGGCCGCAGAAAGAAAAAGCGGCAGCTTTCAAAAGACGCTGCGCGCTTTGCGCTGCCCGGCGCAAAACGCCGGGGCCGGCCTTTCTGCCAGAGGGGAGAATAGAGAGATGAACAGGATACTGGAGAAGCGGGAATTGAACAGCACGACGGTGCTGCTGAAGCTGGAGGCAGCGGAGATCGCGGCAAAGGCGCAGCCAGGCCAGTTTGTGATCGTGCGCACAGGGGAGCTGGGGGAGCGGATCCCGCTGACGATAGAGGATTATGACCGGGAGGCGGGGACGATCCAGATCGTATTCCAGAAAGTGGGAGCGGGGACGCTGCTGCTGGGGGCGCTGAAAGAGGGGGAGATGGTCACCGACGTGGCGGGTCCTCTCGGGGTGGCGACCCATCTGGATGGATATCGGAAAGTGGCCGTGGTGGGGGGCGGCGTGGGATGCGCGATCGCCTACCCGCAGGCAAAGCACCTGCACGGGCAGGGTGTGCCGGTGGACCTGATCGCGGGTTTCCGCAGCAAAGAGATCGTGATTTTGGAAGAAGAGATGCGCCGCGCCTGCGACCGGCTGCTGCTGGCGACGGACGACGGCAGCTACGGGCAGAAAGGCTTTGTGACGGATATTCTGAGGGAACAGATCGAGGTCGGGGCGGGATATGACCGGGTGATCGCCATCGGCCCGGTGCCGATGATGCGGGCGGTGTGCGGGGTGACAAAGGAGTACGGCATCCCGACCACGGTGAGCCTGAACCCGATCATGATCGACGGGACCGGGATGTGCGGTGGCTGCCGGGTGACGGTGGGAGGCAAGGTGCGGTTCGCGTGTGTGGACGGGCCGGATTTTGACGGACACGAGGTAGATTTTGACGAGCTGATGAAGCGCAACGGCAGCTACCGGGAGCAGGAAGCGGAGAAAAAAGGGCATGTATGCCGGCTGTTGGGGGTGGAATAAATGGCGGATATGGCAATGGAAAAGAACGCCATGCCGGTGCAGGCGCCGGAGGAGCGGCGGCACAATTTTGAAGAGGTGGCGCTGGGATATACGGCGGAGCAGGCGGCGGCGGAGGCCCAGCGGTGCCTGAACTGCAGGACACGGCCCTGTGTGGCGGGATGCCCGGTGAACGTGGACATCCCGGATTTCATCGCCAAGCTGCGCGCGGGGCAGGAGGAAGCGGCGTACGAGTCGATCGCGCGGCATTCGTCCCTGCCGGCGGTATGCGGGCGGGTATGTCCGCAGGAGAGCCAGTGCGAAAAGAACTGTGTGCGGGGGATCAAGGGAGAAGCGGTGGCGATCGGCCGTTTGGAGCGGTATGTGGCGGACCGGCACAACGCGCGGGCAGAGAAAAAAGTGGAGCGGCCGGAGCCCAGCGGGCGGAGGGTGGCAGTGATCGGCGCTGGCCCGGCAGGGCTGACCTGCGCGGGCGAGCTGGCCCGGCAGGGGCACGGGGTGACGGTGTTCGAATCGCTGCATCTGGCGGGCGGCGTGCTGAGCTACGGCATCCCGGAGTTCCGTCTGCCCAAGAGCATCGTGGCGGGGGAGATCGAGGGGCTGAAAGCGCTGGGCGTGGAGATCCGCACCAACGAGGTGATCGGCAAGCTGCACTCGGTGGACGAACTGTTTGCGGCGGGGTATGAGGCGGTTTTTGTGTCCACGGGCGCGGGGCTGCCGAATTTCATGGGGATCCCCGGGGAGATGCTGCTGGGGGTCTATTCGGCAAACGAATACCTGACCCGGATCAATCTGATGAAAGCGTACCGGCCGGAGGCGGAGACGCCGCTTGCGACGGTGCGCAGGGTGGCGGTGATCGGCGGGGGGAACGTGGCGATGGACGCGGCGCGGTGCGCGGTGCGGATGGGCGCGGAGGAAGTGTCGATCGTGTACCGGCGCAGCGAGGCGGAGATGCCTGCGCGGCGGGAAGAGGTGGAACACGCCAAAGAAGAGGGCATTGTGTTCCGCACCCTGACAAATCCGGTGGAGATCCTGGGGGACGAAGCGGGGCACGCGCGGGCGCTGCGGTGCGCGCGGATGGAGCTGGGCGAGCCGGACGCCTCGGGCCGCCGGCGCCCGGTGGCGGTGGCGGGTTCTGAGTTCGAGCTGGAGGCGGACACGGTGATCATGGCCATCGGCACCAGCCCGAACCCGCTGGTGAAAAACACGACGCCAGACCTGGAAACAGACCGTCGGGGCTGCTTTGTGGTGGACGAGTCGATGCACACCTCCAAGGAGGGGGTCTGGGCGGGCGGCGACGCGGTGACCGGCGCTGCCACCGTCATCTCCGCCATGGGCGCGGGCAAAAAAGCCGCCGCTGCCATCTGCGATTATCTCCAGGGGAAATGAGCGAAAGCAGCCCGGGCCTTGCGGTGTGATCTTCTGCACCGTTTCTTTCCGTTTTTTGAGAGAACCATATGTAAAGCTGATCAGCATTACACGTGGTTCTCTTTTTTTCTGCCCCCGCATATATTGCAGGGAATGAGGATCGCAGAGCGGGGAGGTGCCTGGCAGAATGGACGCGTGGGTAAAAGAGGGAGAGGAAGAGAAAAAAAGCGGGGAACAGGCGGCGGGGCAAAAACAGATCTTTCGCGCGGCGGGTGCAAAGACCGGCAGAGGGGGAGAGGACAAGGTCAGCCCCATCCTGACGGTGCAGCTGCTGTTCTGCCTCTGTGTGGTGGCATTTGTGCTGGTGATGCGGTTTGCCTCTCCTGATTTTTTTGCGCAGATGGGCAAGCGGTATGGGGAAATGCTCACCCAGGGCGTGTCTCTTACCAGCAGCGGGGAGCTGTTCCGCTTTGCCAGCGCAGGGGTCGAGAGTTTGCAGGAGAAACTGCGCCGCGCCGTGGAACAGCTGGGGGCAGAAAAGCCCGACAGTGCGCTGGGACAGGGCGGACAGTATGAAGTCACCCACGCGGAATACCTGAAAACAGTGACGCTGGCGGGCTATGTGCTCAGCGACAAGCCCGCCATGCCGGTGCAGGGGACGCTGACCTCCCCCTTTGGCTACCGCGTCCACCCCATTACAGGAAAGACCGATTTCCACACCGGCGTGGACCTGGCCGCGCCGCTGGGGACGCCGGCGGCCGCTGTCTGGCCGGGAGTGGTCGCGGAGACCGGCTTCGACGACATCAACGGCAACTACGTCAAGGTGATCCATTCGGGCAGCGTCTGTACCACCTACAATCATCTGTCGCAGATATCGGTAAAGACGGGCCAGAGCCTCAAGCGGGGAGAGACCGTGGGGCTGGTGGGCAGCACCGGTGTTTCCACCGGGCCGCATCTGCATTTTGAGCTGCTGATCGACGGGGTGCGGGTGGACCCGGCCGCGGCGCTGGGGCTTTGAAACGCTTTTTTTCGGTCAGGGCGCCGGTGCCGTTGCTCGCCGCCCTGACGCTGCTGCTGATGTGGGACGCGACCGGCTTTGCCAAGCTGTCGCTGCTCTGCGCCGCGCTGCATGAGGGCGGCCATATTCTGGCGTTCTGCGCCCTCACCGGGCATTTCCCACACGTCACCTGTTCGCTTTCCGGCCTTGCGATGAAGATGGACGGCGTGCGGCTTTCGCTGCAAAAAGAAAACCTGCTGCTGCTGGCCGGGCCGGCGGCAAATCTCGCTGCGGCGCTGGCCGCTTATCTGCTGATCCAGCACCGCGCCTCGTATCTGCGCTACTTTTTTGCGTGTGAAAATCTCTGCATGGCGCTTTTCAATCTGCTACCCATCGGCTTTTTGGACGGCGGACGGCTGCTCTCCAACTGCTTTGGGCTCATGGACGGGGTGCTGTTCCGTGCACTGACCCTTTGCTGCTGCTTTTTGCTGGCCATTTTCGGCGGCGTTCTGCTGCGATACCGCGGCGCCGGTTTTCTTCTGTCTCTGGGTTTTTGCCTGATGGTGCTGGCCCTGTGCGCCAAAAGCCTGCGCTCGTAAAAAAGCCGGTTTCGCCTGTATTTTCCGCGCAGCCCTGCCGACGGCGTCTTGAAAAAAGCGCGGGCGGGACGCGGACTTCCGGTCAAAAGCGCGAAAGCGGCGGCAGTGCGCTTTCTGCAAGACAAGGCTGAAAGCGCCGCTTTTTCAGCGCGCAAAGGCGATATCAAACTGAAAAAAGGGACCCCGTACACAGTACCGGGGTCCCTTTCGCATGGGCCCATGCCCTTGAGAGACACAGCCTTGCCTGCCTTGCCCAAAAGCGCCCGGGTCGGTCGCGCAGCAGGAAGAGGCTGCTGCGCCCCGCTCTTTTTGAGATGGCCGGGCCGGCTGTCCCGGCCGTGCTGCTGTTGCAGCTTGCGCGGCGGCGCCTGTCTGTGTATGATAAAGGGAACGGGAGGCGTTCCTTGAATAAAAGGGACAGGATGCGGGTGCGGCGCAGGGGCGCCCCGCATCGCAAAAGGAGGGTGACGTGAATGAAGAAGCGGATCTGTGCTTTTTTTCTGGCAGGGGCGATGGCGATGGGGCTGTTCGGCTGCGGAGAAGCGCCGCAGGGGGCAGCGCCGGCGTGGGGGCCGGGCGTCATAACAGGTGAGCGCGGCGCTTTTTTGACGTCTCAGCAGGACCTGTATGATCCGGCGCTGGTCCCCTCTGCGGCGGCCTACGCGGTGGCGGAGGATTTCAGCAATGTGATCAACTATGGCGACTGGGAGCGCGTGTTCACCGATGAGGCAAAACAGCTGCTCGCGCAAAACGGCTTTGTGGTGCTGGAGGACGGCATGGAGGAGTTTTTCAGCCTCTATGAAAACAACCGCTATTCCCTCACGCCGAATTTTGTCACCACCGACGCCATGATGCACACCTATCATCTGTTTTTCAGCCGGTTGCTGAAAAATGTCGAGCGGGAGCACTTTTGCGACGATCTGGCCGCCGTCAGCGCCGTCCTGCGGGACGAGAGCCTGACCCAGGCGGAAGCGCTCAAGGGCACCGGCTGGGAGAACGCAGCCCTGCGGAACGCGGCGTTTTTTTCCGTGGGGCTGGCGCTGCAGCAGCCCGACGCCGAGATACCGGCAAAGGTGCGGGACGCCGTTCAGCGGGAACTGGACCTGATCGGGAAAGCGGAGGGCATTGACGTGTCCCCGGTAATGAATCTGGGCGGCGGGACAGAGATAGAGGAGATGGAGGACTACTCTCAATACATCCCCCGCGGCTATTACACGACAGCGGAAGAGCTGGGACGCTATTTCAAAGCCATGATGTGGTACGGGCGGCTGACTTTCCGGCAGAGCGACGAGGACCAGAGCCGCAGCGCGCTGCTGATGACACTGGCGCTGGCCGGCAGCGGGGCATGGGAGAAATGGGAAAAGATCTATACCGTCACCAGCTTTTTTGTGGGCGACAGCGACGACGCCGGCGTCTATGAATATGCGCCCCTGATCGAGGAGGCCTATGGCGGCTGGCCCCAGGTGAAAGATCTGCCGCAAAACGGGGATGCCTGGGAGGCGTTCCGGCAGGCGGCGGAAAAGCTGGACCCGCCCGCCATCAACTCGATCCCCATCTTCGACGAGGATATCCAGCCCGATCAGGAGGAAGCGATCGCCGGTTTCCGCTTTTTGGGGCAGCGGTTCACGCTGGACGCCTCTGTTTTTCAGCAGCTGGTTTATCGGCAGGTGAGACAGAATCCCGCGGGGGAGAGACGCATGCTGCCATCTGCGCTGGACTTTCCGGCGGCGCTGGGGTCCGCTGAAGCGGAAAAGCTGCTGACGGCAGCCGGGGCCATGGAGTATGAGGGTTACGGCGCAAATCTGGCGAAGCTGCAGGACTATCTGTCCGACCCGCCGCAGCAGCTGTGGACTGCCAGTCTCTATGGCGGATGGCTGAACACCCTGCGCCCTCTGCTTGCCGAAAAGGGCGCGGGCTGGCCCCAATTCATGCGGAACGAGGCGTGGACGCGCAAAAATCTGAACAGCTTTCTCGGCAGCTGGACAGAGCTCAAACACGATACCGTGCTGTATGCAAAACAGGTCTACGGGGAGATGGGCGGCGGCCCTATGGAAGAGAAGGACGACCGGGGATATGTGGAGCCGGAGCCGGTGCTCTATTCCCGCCTGGCAGGTCTTGCCCGCGCCACCGCCGACGGCCTTGCGCAGTACGGCGTGCTGCGGGACGCGGATGCTGATAATCTGGAACGCATGACGGAGCTGGCGCGGCAGCTGACGGTCATCTCGGAAAAAGAGCTGCAGGATGAGCTGCTGAGCGATGAGGAATATGATCTGATCCTCAGTTTCGGCGGCCAGCTGGAACATTTCTGGTATGACGCGCTGGCGGATGAAGCCAGCGACGGCGTCATTACCAGCGCAGACCACCCGGCGGCAGTGATCACCGATGTGGCCACCGACCCGGACGGCGGGCGGGTGCTGGAGGTGGGCACCGGCCAGGTGAACAGCATCTTTGTCAT
The DNA here is from genome assembly GCF_014287275.1 of Anaerofilum hominis. GTDB lineage: Bacteria > Bacillota > Clostridia > Oscillospirales > Ruminococcaceae > Pygmaiobacter > Pygmaiobacter hominis. The sequence goes on along the minus strand of NZ_JACONZ010000001.1, from coordinate 121,934 downwards.
CGTCAGTGTGGACGGCGTGCTGCGTCTGGCGCGCGGCGGCGTGTTCTCTTTCTATGAGTTTGCCCAGCCCCTGGACCAGCGCCTTACCGACGAGAAATGGCGCAAGATGCTGGGCATCGACCGATTTGATGAAAACGGCAATTTTGTGGATGAGAGCGTTGACGTACCCCCGCCCGAATGGACGGCCTCGTTTCTCACCGCGTCGGACCGCGGATGGTGAAAAGCAGAGGCACGGCGGGCCGTCTTAGATGGGGCGTGCTGGCGGCGGCGTTCTGCGGCGCGCTTATCCTGGGGCTGCTGTGGCTGGACGGGGCTTTTCTCGCCCGTTGGCAGCAGAGGACGGAAGTGTTTGACCCGGACGGAGACGGCCGTCAGGAAACGTTTCTATTGGAGCGGCGCTCGTTTGCGGTGCTGCGGGATGGGGAGACGCTGTGGGGCACGGACGGGGACTGGAAAGTAGAGGATTATCTGCACGGGGATCTCGACGGAGACGGTGCGGAGGAACTGCTGCTGCTGGTGTGGAAGCGGGGCAGCTACGGCCCGGTTCGGCCTTTCTGGGTAGAAAGCGACGGGGGCGGCTATTCGCAGCACATCTTTATTTACCGCTGGGCGGACGGCCTGCCGCAGCCGGTATGGATGTCCTCCGCCCTGCAGCCGCAGGTGCGCCAATGGTCGCTGGAAGCGGGCCGGTTGAACATCCTGACCCGTGAGGGCGAGACAACCTCTTGGGCCTGGCGCACCTGGGGCCTGGAGCGGGTGGACGGGGGCAGAACGGAGTTGTAAACAATAGCCGGAGGCTATTGTTTGTAGCCATGCGGCCTGTCCTCAGGCCGCGGCGAATAGAAATAAGTCATTGTTTAAAAATAGCTTTGCGGCTTATTGTTCGGCCATTGCCCCGGTTATCCTACAGGGACGAGGGGCGGACCATTAAAAAGCTTTTATTGCAGAGCAACAAAAAAATAGCCGTAAGGCTATTTTTTTTGGCTGATCGCCCGGTTGCCGCGCAACAACGCGCAGGTCGTTTTTTCGGCCGTGTTCCCGGCTGCCGCTTCCGCAGCAAAGGCAGAAGCTGTCACAATAAAAGATTTTTTGCACAATAGAAAAGTTGTATGATAATATAGTGTTAAAACGCCGCTGCAGTAGCATTGCCGCCCGGGGCTGGATAGGGGCGGCGCTTTTGCCGCGCTGCTGTGCACCGTAATAGAAACAGCCGCAGATCATTTTTGGGAGCTCCCTTTTTCAATTTCCGCGCAACGATGGGGAACGAGACGACGGCGTCCTGCGGCATGTTTGCAGCGGGTGATGCGGCGGGAAAATCGCTTTTTTACGCGTGCGCCCGGGGCGGCATTTTGCGGCGTTTTCGCTGATTTTTGTTTTGTCCTTTTTTCTCCGGCGCCTTTGCGCGCAGCCCGGCGGCGCTCTGCCGCGCGCCGGGTTTTTCAGCGGCCGATGCAGGGCGTCCGCAGACGGCGCCCGTCCCCGCCGGGCGGGCGCAGGGCCTGCGGAAACACACACACCTCTGCCGTCCGGCGCCGGAGCAAAAGAGCAGGTCTGCCCGGGCGAAAAGCGCCCACAGGGAAAACCGCCGCCGGGGCAACAGATCTTTTTTTACAGAACAAATTAAAAAACCCACGCAGGGCTTTCGTCCCTGCGCGGGTTTTTTGATGGAAAAAATCGGGGAGGAGAGTGAGAACGGGTAAACCGCCGCGTGCCGACCTTTCTCAAAAATAAAAATACGGGACGCCGCGCATACTAACTGCAAAAGAAAAGGAGGCTGCAAAATGAATGGACAACTGCTGGATATCGCGCTGCTGGAAAGCTTCCGCGACCATTTGGTCCGTGAGGAGCGCAGTTCGAAAACGGTGGAAAAATATGTGCGTGACGCCCGCGCCTTTTATTTTTTTCTGCCCCCGGACAAATGGCTGACAAAAGAGCGGGTGATGGACTATAAAGCCCATGTGACGGAAAATTATAAAACGGCAAGCGCCAACTCGATGCTGGTTGCCGTCAATCGCTTTTTGGCCTTTCTGGGCTGCGGCGACTGTCAGGTAAAACTGCTCAAGGTACAGCGCGCCAATTTCCGGCATGCGGAGAAAGAACTGTCGAAAGAGGAATACCGCCGCCTGCTGGCAGCGGCGCAGAACAAAAAAAACGAGCGCCTGTATCTGTTGATGCAGACGCTGTGCAGCACCGGGCTGCGGGTGAGCGAACATCGGTTCGTCACGGCGCAGGCCCTGCGTGAGGGCGCTGTCCGTGTGCGCAGCAAGGGCAAGGAGAGGGTGGTCTTTCTGCCTCCTGAACTTATCCGGCAGCTGCGGGACTATTGCGCGCGGCGGCGGATCAGTGCCGGGCCGGTTTTTGTCACCCGCACCGGCCGCGTTTTGGACCGCAGCAATATTTGGGCGGAGATGAAACGCCTTTGCCTGCAGGCCCGGGTAGCGGCGCAAAAAGTATTCCCGCATAACCTGCGACACCTGTTTGCCCTGACCTATTACCGGCTGAAAAAAGACATCGTGCGGCTGGCCGATGTGCTGGGACATTCCAGTGTGGAGACGACAAGGATCTATACTGCGACCACCGGCAGGGAAGAAAAAAGACTGGTCTCCCGACTGGGGCTTCTGGCACGCAGCACCTGACAATCACATAATTTGTATTATGTGGTGTATCTTCCCGGATGGGCGTTCGCTTTTTTATATATTATGCATGAAATGGGTACAAAAATCAAGTTTATAGTGAGATCATGATGTGAAATATGACCTGAAATGTAAACTTCAATAGAGCCAGGGGGTCCTGACTCTGTTTTTGCTGCCTCGCCTGCAGAGCAAAAAACGGCCCAAAATTTTTTGTTCCATATTTTTTTCCTCATTTTGGCATTTATGTATTGTTCCCGCCGCCACCGGGCTTAGGGGTACTACATAATACAAATTATGTGGTGCGGGCAGGCGACCGGGCCGCGGGGCCATGGTGTGCCCCGGGCACGCTTTGCGCAGATGCGTCCGGCAAAAGACGGACGCGCGGAAACATGCGGGGGACCCGCCGCAAAGCGAAGCCGCTGCAAAGGATGCGAGACCAGAGGGAACGACTTCTTGAAGTGCCGGCAGCCGGCGGCCCACAGCCTGAGGGAACGGCCCGGGGCGTGCAGGCCGGCTGCCGGACATTCGCTTTTATTCTGAATCAAAAGGGGGGAGCTGGATGACAAAAACGCCCACAAAGGCCAAAAACCTTTTTCGGGTCCTCAACCTGTTGCTGTGCGTCCTGCTTTTGCCGATCATCGTGATCAATGTGATCATCATTGCCAATACTTATCTGCATCCTCAGGAGATCCCGGGCGCGTTCGGCATCAAGCCGGTGGCGGTCCTTTCCGGGTCGATGGAGGATACCTTTATGACGGGGGACCTGATCTTTTTACATAAAGCAGACCCCCAGACCTTGAAAGAGGGGGATGTGATCTGCTACTTGGCCTCCGGGCAGGCGGTGACCCACCGGGTCGTGCGGCTGGAGCAGGATGAGAACGGCGAAATAAGATACGTCACGCGGGGCGACGCCAACAGTGTCGAGGACAGAGAAACGGTCCGCCCGGAGCAGGTACAGGGAATATGGCGGGGCGGCCGCATCGGTGGGGCCGGTAATTTTGTACTTTTTCTGTCCAGCACCACCGGCATGGTCGTTTTTATCGTCTGTCCCGTCCTGCTGTTGATCTTTTGGGACATGGCTGCGCGCTGGAGAGCTGATAAAAAGGAAAAAAGCCGGGCCGACGCGCTGGAAGCGGAGCTGAATGCCCTGAAAGCGGCCCGGGACCGCGCGGGAGAAGAGTAATATCCAGCGCCTCGGCGCCCACTTCTCTGCAGGCAGCAGGTCCCAAAGAGTGCGGATGACGCAAAAGCCGGCCTTTTCGCCTCTTGCCCGCCTCTCTGTTTTTGGCCGCCCCTCGGTGGGCGGCAATGATATCTGGATGGTCTCATTCGCGGTACAGGCACAGTATGCCGCGGATGTCCCATAGAGCCGGGGCCGCCCGGTAAACGCTGCGGGCAAGTGGGAAGCGCGTTCCGCAGCAGAAAACACGCTTCCCAACCCGATTCTTTTTATTAAGGAGGAACCCTTCATGATGAAAAAAGCTGCGGGCCGCCTGGGTGTTCTGGCCCTGGCGCTCACCCTGATCAGCACCTGCCTGATGGGCGGGACGCTGGCAAAGTACACCGCTGATGTCACCGGCGATGCGACGGCCACCGTCGCAAAATTCGCCTTTGATTTGAACGGCGCCACCGAGCAAACTGGCAGCCAGAAGATCGATCTTTCCGCCCTTTTCAGTAAGGCTTATAACAACGACAAAGTAAGCGCCTCATCCGCCGTCGTGGCGCCCGGCACCAGCGGCAAGGTTGCGATCACACTGCAGAATAATGGTGAGGTCGCCCTCAAGCCTACTTTCAAAATCGCGGAAACCAATACTGGAAATATTCCGCTGCAGTACGCGATCACGACCGATGCTAGCGATCCAGCAGACGGTGCATGGGCAGCGGCAACGGCTTTGAAGCCGACGGATACGGAAGTCGCGGTGGGCAGCGCGGCCCAGACGTTCTATCTCCATTGGAGATGGGACCCTGACAGTGCCGCCGCAGCTGACACCGCGCTTGGCGTCAAGGAAACTCTGGACACCGCAAAGCTGGATATCACCTGCAAGGTGGAACAGGTCGTCCCCACGGATACCCCCACGGCTTAAAATCTATTTTCCCGCCCCTGTGCCAGGCGGGGTCAGCAAGGGCTTTTCAGCCCTTTGCAGAGCGCGCGGCGGCTGGCCGCGCGCCCTGCAAACGGTTGAAGACCATCCGCGAAAGGAGGGACAACGATGAGAGAGGAAGAACAGGACGCGCGCGGCCCTTCGCCGGAAAAGACAAAAGGCAATGCGCGCATGCGTTGGTTTCTGCTGCTTGTGCTGGCGCTGTTGGCGGTTTTTTCGTCGGTCCTTGTCGGATTTCTCATTGGCCGCAACACGGACCCCCACCGCGGGCAGATCCTTGATACCATCGTCATCGGGCAGGATGGGGGCCGGGCCGTCCACCTTGCGGGGCAGGTGCGGTATGCGGACGGCACGGCCTGCGCGGACAGCGTGGTCGAGCTGCACAGCGAGCCGCGCATGACCCGGACGGATGCCCAGGGCCGCTTTTTTTACGATAACGTCGATTTGGGCGAGCACACCTTTTCCGTGCTGGACGCAGAGGGAGCCGTGCTTGCCTCCTGCGGCGTCACGGTCAGCCGGGGCGGTGCGCAGCCTGTGGAGGTGGCGCTGGCCGGCGAGGACCGGTATGCAGTACAGCTTTCCGCAGAGGTGCGCTTTGTTGAGCTGGCCATAGAACTGCGCGGGGACGGGGAGGAGCTGAAGCTCATCCCCAAAACCGCCGCGGCGCTGAAAGACGATGGGACGCTCTTTGCAGATGGAAACGGGATAGACGCTGCAAAGGGCGTGATCGTTCTGCCCTCCGGCACCGTGATCCTGACCGACGGCACGGTGGTCGCATCGGGATGGCTGGTCCTGCCGGACAACACGGCCGCCCCCATCCCCGCCGACGGGCTGGAAGCGGGCGGCGGGGAGCGGGTGGAAGCGGAGGGCGGCGTTCGCCTGCCGGACGGGACAGTGATCTCGGCGGGGGACATCCGCCTGCCGGACGGCGAGATCGTTTCGTCCCAGACGCCCTACCAGATCGGCGCGGGCGGCCCGGCCCCCGAGGGGGGCGCGCAGAGCCGCCCAGGCGGACAGAGAGAGCCTGATGGCAGCCCTGGCGGCGGCTCCGCCGGCGCGCCGGGCAGCGGTTTGGGGCCGGGGCCCTCCGGCGGTGGTTCCTCTTCCAGTACATCCTCTTCCGCCGGCTCGTCCTCTTCAGGCTCGTCGTCTTCGGGCTCGTCCTCCTCCAACACATCTTCTTCTGCTCCGGCCCAGACGCCGGTCCCGCCGTCTTCCTCCTCGGAACCGGAGGACGACGGCAAGGGAAAGCTGACAGCGGAACAGGATGCCCCCGGCGGCTGGAGCCCGTGGGAGAGCGCAAGTGAGATCGACCTGTTCCGCGACCGCACGGGCACGGCTGAAAACGGCGATCTTCAGCCCGGGGCGCGCGGGACTTACCAGTTTCGGCTCGTCAACAGCCGCGAGACTGATTTGACCTATACGATCACGGTCGCAGAATCCAGTTTCCATCTGCCCATGCGTTTTCGGCTTGTCCTGCCGGACGGCGCTGCGGGTGGGTGGCAGACCCTGCAAAAGGGGCAGGCCCTGCGCCTTGGCGGCGGCACGATCGGGCAGGAACCGGCAGTCCTGAAGATCGAATGGGAATGGTCGTACGAGGGCGGCGATGACAGCGCCGACACAGCCGCGGGCGCTGCACAGGACCGGACTTATAAAGTGAGCCTGAAGATCCATGCGGAATAAGCGGGCGGGCGTCAAAAGGCGGGGCGCTTTGAAAAAAATCAGCCGCGGCTTTGCCGTGGGCATCGCGCTGCTGGCGCTTTCAGCGGCTCTGTGGCTTCTCTATGAAAGGTTCGTCAGGAAAGAACCGCTTCCCGCCCTGTTCGGATATGCCGCGGTGACCGTCCTTTCGGGCAGCATGGAGCCGGCTTTTTCAGCCGGGGATCTGCTGGTCATCCGCCAGGAGGACCGCTATGAGCCGGGAGATATCGTCACCTTTTCCGACGGGGGCGTATTGATCACCCATCGGATCATTGGCCGCGAGGAGGATGGGTTTCGCACAAAGGGAGATGCGAACAGCGCCGCGGACGGGGCGCTTTTGCGGCCGCAGCAGATCAGGGGGCGGGTGGTGTGCAGGCTGCCTGCAGCGGGCAGGGTCGTTCTTTTCCTGCGCACCCCTGCGGGACTTTTGCTCGTGCTGACTGCGGGCCTTGGAGCCCTGCTGCTGACCGGGCCGCGGCAGAAGCGACAAAGGAAAGGAGAGGAGCGGGAAAAATGAAGAAACATCTGACACCAGCCAGGCTTTTGGGCTATGCGCTTTGTCTCAGCGCCGTGTTCGCCGCTGTGGGCGGCCTCTCTTATTCCCGCTTTTCCGCCCCGGTGTCCGGCAGCGGCACAGCGGCAGTCGCCGCCGCTGCGCTGGATCTCACCTCGCAGGAGGCGATCGATGTCAGCGGCATGAAGCCCGGGGATGTGAGAACGTTTTCGTTTCAGGTGGCCAACTACTCCGGCGGCCGCGTCAGTGAAGTGGCCCAGGAGTATGAGATCGCTGTGGAGACGACGGGAAATCTGCCCCTCACCTATGCGCTGGCTGCCGACGGAGGCGAAGAGGCAGGCCGTGTAAAGGCGGGTGAGGGCGTGCGCGTGTGGACGGGCGGTCTTTTCCCCGCGGCGCAGCAGACCGCTCACACCTATATTTTGACTGTGAGCTGGCCGAAAGAAAAGACGGCTGAAGATTACGCCCGGGAGATCGATCTGGTGACGCTGGTCATAAATGCAAAGCAGTCTCTTCCGGCGCAGGCCTGAGAGGATCGACGGCAGAGGGGAGGCACGGCCCGATGGAACGCCGCAGATATAAGTTTCACAGCAAAAAAAAGAAGAGGGATCACCGGCTGCCCGCCGTGCTGGTGATCATCGGCATCTTGCTGCTGTCCGGCAGCGCAGTCACCTTTTCCCGCTACGTGCTGCAGCGGGAAGAGGGACAGATCGCGACGGCCGCTGATTTTTATTTTGAGAGCGATTACCTGAAAGAGGGCGGGGCCGCATATACGGTGTACACCGGCTCAGTCAATATCCGGGTGGCCAATCATGACGGGCTGAACGCCACAGGCGCGGATATCAGCTATACCATTGGCGAAAAGGGAAGTGCCGAGCCGCGCACTTTAAAGGGCGGCGCGCAGAGCAGCGATGAGTATGACCTGTCCGGGACTGCGGGGGAGACAAAGACTATCTTTGCCGCCGCAGCTTCCCCCTATCAAAAGACTTTGTCCGCCTCTTTCACTTTTCAGGACCCCGGAGAAAACACGGTATACAGGATCACCGACCAGGGATATTATCTCGTGCTGGATCTCTATATCGGGGCGAAGGTCCAGGACATTACCATCATTTACGGCGCAGATCTTGTACCTGACAGCACAAACGAACTGATGGCAGGCTGGACGTCAGGCGAAAGCGGGACCTTGTCAGGGCTTTCTCCCCACGCCCATTACTCTCTTGTTTTCTTTGAAAGTACGCTTGCAGATCATCCTGCGGTCGGCGAAAAGCTCTTAGAGGGCGGCTCCATTGCGCTTGCCGATCCTTGATTTTTCCGCAGCCGGGAGGTGATACGATGCCGAAAGCATATCACAAAAAGTTAAAAAGAGGCGCCGCGTTTCTGACGGCGCTGTTCGTTGTTCTGTCTTTTTTCCAGTGGGATATTTTTACCTCTTACGCCCTGAACCCGCAAACGGTCTATCAGATCGGCGATCATGTGACGGCTTCGCTTTCCGGCGATGGGACCCTCTCGGTCCGCGGTACCGGGGATACCTATGATTACCGGGATGCCGATGGCGCCCGCGCGCCGTTTTATGGAGAGCGGCAGCTCATCCGGCAGATCGAGATCGCTGATGGCGTCGCTTCGGTCGGCGATTATCTGTTTTATAACTGCGAAAATTTGTCCGATACACTGATACTGCCCGCCTCGGTCGTCCGCATCGGCGAAAAGGCGTTTTCCGGGGACAGCGCCGCCGCAGCCCCGGATTTCACCTATGTCTATAACCACTTTACCGCGATGGACAGTTCTTCTCAGGACGAGACCGCATCTGAGCCGACGGCAGCCCCGGAGCCGTCCGCTGTACCTGAGCCGACCGCCGTGGCGGAACCGACCGCTTTGCCGCAGCCGACCGCCGTGGCGGGGGCGGAGATGGCACTGCCGGAGGAAACGCCGTCTGTTTCCGAAAATGCGCCGGAAACAGCGCCGCAGACGGCCCCGTCCGCGGACCCGCAGGGCGGCACGGGCGCGGATGCCGGTACGGCGCCGGGTCAGGACGCTGGCGCAGCGCCTGCGGCGGCAGATGCGGAGCCTCAGGGGCTTGACATCCCCGCAGAGCCGGCGCCGGCAGGCGCCGGGCCCCAACCGGCAAAGTCCCCCGTGACACAGCAGGAGATAGGGGAAGAGATCTTTTATCCCGGCCGGCTTGGTGTGTTTGAATGTGCCGAAAGCCGCAACCAGAGCTTTATTGCGGCGGCGGCCGGCGCAGGCTACGCGGAAATTTTGTCCTGGACGGTCGTTCCCCTTGACGACGGCTTCGGGAATCGCGCCGCGTATGCGATGCCGGTCACCGGGAAAGGCGCGTTTTTGCCCGCTTATGAAAAGACCGGCTTGAAAAAGCCGGGAGACGCGCGGACCGGCTATCGCTTTACAGGCTGGAAAGCGGAGGGCAGCGAGACGGCGGTGCTGGCCGCCAACAGTTTTTGCGCGCTGCCGCAGGACGGTCTGGCCGCACAGTGGGAGACGCTGCCCCGCAGTTTGAAACAGCAGACCATCTCCCGCACCGCAGGCACACAGCTGGTGGAGATCAGCGGCAGCCTGCCGGAAAGCGCCCAGATCTTTGCGCAGGAAGCCGAACTGACGCCGGACCTGCTGGAGCTGGTATCAGGGGCTCTGGGCAGCGATGCGCCGGAGATCTTTTTTGCGCTGGATATCGCTGTGCTGGTGGACGGCGAGAAGTACCAGCCGGAAGAATACGGTGAAAGTGTCACTGTGAATATCCGCAACGTGGAAAACCTGCCCAGCGGGGATGTGAGCATACTTCACCTGAAAGAGAATGACCAGACCAGCGGGTTTGATTTTGTGGAGACCCTTGCACCTCAAAGCCTGGCGGAAAACACGGTAAAGTTTGCCGCTGAGAGCTTTTCCCTCTACATTGCCGCAAAAGCCGCAGCCGGGGAGACGATCGTTTTTGATCTGTCTCAGGGACCCGTCACGCTGGGGGCGAATTATTCGGGCCGGGACAGCAGCGGGGCGGCGGTGACCGGGGCGCATCAGGCGGACAATTACTATGTCGTGACCCAGAGCGGCGCGGCTGCCACGGAGAACAACATCAAATTTGAGGGGGACGGCCTGAGTTTCCGGGTGGAACTGGCTGGCGTCAACATCAGCAGGACGTTTGCCGGTAAGGATACGACTGACGCTGACATCGAGGCGAACAGCAGCATTTTTATCCCGGCCTATGAGGGCTGTGAAAAGCACGTCACCCTGTATTTGAGCGGCAGCAACGTCCTGGACAATATCGCTTACTATACGCATTCAGCCGACAATACAAGCGGAACGCAGGTCTCCGCCTCGACCCTGAAGATCACCAGCGCGGCGGGTGACGGGTCAGAGGAAGGCTCTTTGACGATCGACGCGACGGCGCGCAGCCGTTACACCTGCATCGGCGGCACGGGCACAAGATCTCCGGCCACCGGGCTGACCCTGGCCGGCGGCACCATCACCGCCGTCAACAACGAGTATGAAGCCGCGATCGGCGGCGGCAGCAACGGGTATGCGGAGATCTTTATCACCGGCGGTTTCATCACCGCGACCCAGGCCACCGGCAACGCCCCCGCGATCGGCAGCGGCAGCGGCGGCACCGCTGCGGGCGCGGACGCCAGGATCGTGATCACCGGCGGCACTGTCGCTGCGGCCAATCAGGGGGCGGGCGGCGTCGCGATCGGCGCGGGCGGCTCGACTGATGCGGCCGCCGGAACGGCCGATATCTCCATCAGCGGCGGCACGGTCATCGCGACAGCGGGGGGTAAAAAGGCGATCGGCAGCGGCTACAGTGAAAAAGAACAGAGCTATGCCGCCGCCTCGGTCCGCATCACCGGCGGCAGCGTCGACGGTACGGTGACCGGCACGCCGACCTGTGACGGTGCAGCGCAGGTACAGCGCACCGCGGTCACGTTGAAAAGCAACGGCGCGCCGCAGGCAGGCCTGGCCGTCGACTCGTTTACCCTGTCGTCCGGCGCGGTCTACGGCGCGGCGGATGTAAAGACCGATCAGACCGGCACGGTGTATCTTTGGCTGCCGGATAATGTCGCCGTCACGGCGGCACGGTCGGGCATCTATGTCTTTACCGGCGAGGTGAAAAGCGGAGCAAGCGCCGATCTGACCAGCGGCACCGTGCTCTTTGACCTTGCAAAAGGACCGGTCGTGCTGGGAGAGACCTATTCGGGCACGGACGACGCGGGGCAGCCGGTGACCGGGACGCACGACCCGCAGACCTGCTATATCATCCGGCAGAGCGATTCTGCCGTCAGCGCAACGACCAATACCATCACATTCCAGGGAAATGGTTTGACTTTTCAGGTCGTGCTGGACTCCATCAATGTAGACAGAACTTTTCACAACACGGGCAACGACGACAACCGCGATGTGGACAGCAGCATTTACATCCCCGCCTACCCCGGGGCCGAAAAGCATGTCACGCTTTATTTAAGCGGTGAAAACAGGCTGAACACCATTTGCTATTATACGATCAATGAGGATAGCCATGGGACGGGAGCGGGGCGGTCGGCCTCCACGCTGAAGATCACCAGCGCGGCGGGAGACGGCGCGCTGGACGGCTCGCTGACCATCGACGCCACACAGAAAGGCCGCTTCAGCTGCATCGGCGCCACCGGAGACAAGTCCACGGCCACGGGGCTGACCATCGCCGGCGGCACCATCACGACCAGAAACAGCGGCGCGGAAGCGTGCATCGGCGGCGGCAGCAACGGCTTTGCGGAGATCTTTATCACCGGGGGCAAGATCAGCGCGACCCAGAACGGGAACGCGCCCGCGATCGGCAGCGGCAGCGGTACCGTGGCTGTGGGCGCTGACGCGGAGATCACGATCTCCGGCGGTATCGTGCAGGCGGAAAACATAAGCTCTTCCGGGGTCGCCATCGGCGCAGGCGGGTCTTCAAGACAGGCCGGCGGATATGCGAAGGTCCGGATATCGGGGGGAGACATCCTTGCCACTGTCACCGGCGGCACCGGCATCGGCGGCGGAAACTCCATCGACGTGGCCGGGGGCGGCGCCGAGGTCGCGATCTCCGGCGGCACCGTGGCGTCCAACGGCGCGATCGGCGGCGGGTTTTCCGAGACGATGGGGTACGCGGGCGCTGCGATCACAGTGACCGGCGGCAGCCTCAACGCCATGATGTCCAAAACGCCCACGAACGGTTTTGCCAATGTTTATCTCACCAGCGCCACCCTGTACAACGCGGACCGGCGGATGGCGGACACCGCCGTGGACACGATCAGCGTGGCCGGCTATGGAATGAAAGACGTGCGCACCGACGGCAGCGGTACCCTGTATTTATGGCTGCCGGAAAATACAGAATTGACGGGGGCGAGCGCGGGCGGCAATGGATTTACGGGCAGCGTCCTGGCGAAATATGCGGGCATTTTGAAATACAACTCCGCAAAGGTTTATTATTCCGTACATTTTCCCTATGACGACCGTTTTACGGTGTACGCCGATGCGGACATGACGATCCCGCTTATGGGGACCCAGACCGTGCCGGCAGGCGATGTGCTGTCCTTTTGGGTACAGGCAAAAACATATGACGGCAGCGGGCACTGCTATACGGTGGACGCCTACCGCTCTGCAGATACCTCAATGACTCTTTTACCTGCTGAAAGCGCCAAAAGCGGCAGCTATGCCTATGGGCTGACCGTCACTTCCAATACGGAGCTGCTGTTCGTCACCCGGGCGGGAAGCGCAACGCCGCGCCTGTCGCTGGATATCTCTACCGCCAACGCGGCGGTAGACAGTGAAAGCGTCACCATCGGCGGCTACAAGCTGTCGGGATATACGGGAGATCTTTTCCTCACCTCCGGGGGCCTGCCCACCTCTCGTCTGCTTGTTGTGACAGGCGGAACGCATGCGGTCATGATCGACCGGCTGGTCGCCCAGAGAAGCGGCAATGTGATACAGATAGACGGCGGCAAGCTCAGCGTCACTGCGTCCAGCTTTAATAATAACCTTGCGTCTGCGGGCCACTCTGCCATTTTGGTGCAGGAAGGGGCGGAGCTGGATCTGTCGGTCAGCGGCACAGCCTCTCTGGAGATCAGTTCCTCCGACACCCGTTTTTCTCCTATCGGCGGCAGCGGCGCGGTCAACATCACCAAAGACGGCGGTTTTCTGACCTTATCGGGGGGAGAGAACAAACAGATCACGGCAAAAAGCTATACCTATACGACAAGCTCGCTGAGCGGCGCACTGCCCTATTCGGTCCTGCTGACGGAGGGGACGCTGGCGGGCTACCACGACGGAAGCAGGCTCACGGCGGCGGACGCGGCCCACTCGGTGTCCGCAAAAACCGTCTTTACCGCCTGCGCGGTCAGCTATCTGCTTCCCAGTGATATGCAGGCCCCGGCATATGCCATTTCTGAAAACGGCGGCCTGAGCATCACGCTTCCCGCGGACACCGGCGTACAGACTGTGAAGCGCGACGGAACGCCGCTGGGCGGCGGGGAGTATGAACGGACGGCCGAAGCACTCCTCATCATGCCGGCCGCCGCGCACGGCAGCCTGGAGATTACGCTGGGAAAAGAGGGGGCCATTTCCTACAGGGCCGCCGATTATGCAGCGGAGTATACGGGCGAAGAGCATATCTTCCGGGTAACGGTGGCCTATCCGGCCGAGGGGGCAAAGGTCTCCTACAGCACCGATCAGGTCCGCTGGCAGGACAGTCCGCCCGTCAGGACGGATGTCGGCAGCTCGACCATCTATTGGAAGATCGCCGCGGACGGGCTGGAGGAGATCAGCGGAAGCAACACCTTTGCGGTGACCAAAGGGACGAACCAGTGGCTCACCGACCTGACCTGCCCCAGCGTCCAGTATGGAACGGCTCTGCGGCCGAATGCCCAGGCAAAGTGGGGAGAAGTCATCTATTCCTATTATACGGCGGCTGATCTTAGCAGCCCTCTCACAACGGAGCCCACGGAGGCGGGAAGCTATTATGTAAAGGCTGTGGTAGAAGAGACCGGCAACTATGACAGGCTGGAGAGCGATCTCATCCCTTTCACCATTGAGACCACCGTCATCTATTCCGCTGAGGGCAAGATTTTGGAGCGGCTGAGCACCAAAGACGGCGTGCCGATCTCGACAGCGGTGACAACGGCGGCAAACGGGGCTTTCACCGTGTCTTACGGGTTCTTTTATATCCCCAACAGCGCCGAGACGCCGCTTACCCTGCAATTTTCCGAGCCTCTGCCCAAGGGGACAAAATTGACTATGCTGGACATCTGCCCGAGCCACGCAGATAAACCGCGCTTTTTTTACTATATCGTGCCGGAGGTCGGGGCGGCAAGCGTCCGCTCTACCGACTTTTATCAAATGGGAACGGTTGTGCACGGAACTTTTGAAAATGAAAACGCCCAGACCGCGCGGGAGATCCAGTATCAGCTCTGCGTGGAATTTCCGCAGGAGGCCGCTGCCTCCTCCGGCCTTGTGATCCGGCTGACGCAAAACGGCGCGGAGATTGACAAGACGGCAGTGACCGTCACGCGGACCGCGCCCCGCTCCGCCGGGGCCCTTTCCCTGACCGCGCAAGCGGGCCAGGGAGAGATCTCAGCCGCCGCGGCGGTGTCCGGCGCTGCGGACAACAGCGTGATAGCGCTGTCCCTGCTGGACGGCAGCGGCAGCCGCATCGATTTTCCGGCAGGCCTTGGCATCACGCTGGACGGGCGCATGCCCAGCGCGGTGCGCAGCAGCTTTGCGGCTTTTGACGGCATCAAAAACGGCAGCCATACCATTTCAGTCACCGGTCTGCCGGCAGGCGACTATCAGCTGAAAGCGGACCTTTGCAGCGCGCCGGAAGATCCGTCTTATCCTTTGGCGGACAGCGTGAGCGAGGCGGCTGCCGCAGGGCTTGTGGTGAATGTGTACGAATACGCCCTCAAGGTGGAACTGTCCGACGGTCAAAGCCGTGTGGTCAATGGCGAAGCCGGGGGAGAGCTGCGCTTTCAGTTGACCGGCAGAGGGCCGGGAGAGATCACGGTCGATCCCCAGCGCAAAACAGCCGACGGTTACGTCAGCCTCGCGCCGCAGTGGGAGGCGCGCGTCACAGGCGCTGCGGGCGATGATCCGCGCAGCGCCGCGGCCGCCGTCACGGTGCCCGCGGGCACCGCGCCCGGCACTTACCGCCTTGTCTTTCAATTGGGGGACGCGCAGTTCCCGTATAATATCCTCGTGGAGTGACGGCTCTGCAGCGCCTGCCTTTTGCCCGCAAGGCGGGCGCTACGGGACAAGACAAAGAATGCCCGTGTGCTATGGCCCGGCATAAAAAATAAGCATTAGACCTTACAGGAAGATGGGTTTAAAATATAGGTGTCCCCTCAAGGCCGGCGCGGCCGAAAAGGGACACCTATATTTTTATCGCCGGGAGGCGTTTGATGTGACGGCGGAGCAGGCAAGCGAGCGCTATCATATCCCCATGCAGGTGCTGCGGGAGTACGAGAGCTGGGGTTTGTGCGGCGCCTGCGGGGACGCGCCGGGCGCGCGGCAGTACGACGGGCGGGATCTGGAACGGCTCAGCATGATCCTGGGATTGCGGGACATGGGGTTTACGGGCGACGAGACCGAGGCCTATATGCGCCTTTTGCTGGAAAGCCCGCACAGCGAAGAAGAACGTCTGCGGATGCTGGCGAAAAAACGGGCGGCCCTGCTGGAGGAGATCCATGTGAGGGAGCGGCAGCTCGATCGCCTTGACTGCCTGCGCCACAAGATACAAAAAAGCCGGCCGGGAGCAGAGCAAAGGACCGGGCAAAAAGCGGGCCGGACGATTTCCGGCGGCCAGCAGCCCGCCTGCGCCGCGGAGGAGAGCCGCCGCCCGGAAGAGACGGACTGAACCAAAACGCCTGGGCCTTCGGGCGGCTGGCGGCCGGTAACAGGGCATCATAAGAAAATGAGAGAGGGGTGCAGTTTGAATGAGATCTATCCAATTGGGCAAT
This sequence comes from Anaerofilum hominis, assembly GCF_014287275.1. Lineage (GTDB taxonomy): Bacteria > Bacillota > Clostridia > Oscillospirales > Ruminococcaceae > Pygmaiobacter > Pygmaiobacter hominis. Next base: position 106,015 of record NZ_JACONZ010000001.1, on the reverse strand, counting down.
TCAGATCTGAAAGTGTCCCGCATCTGCATGGGCTGCATGGGGTTCGGCGACCCTGCGCGCGGGCAGCATACCTGGACGGTCGATGAAAAGACGTCCCGCGAGATCATCCGGCGCGGGCTGGAACTGGGCGTCAATTTTTTCGACACGGCGTCCGCCTATCAGGGGGGCAGCAGCGAGCAGTATCTGGGACGGGCCCTAAAAAGTTTTGCCCGCCGGGACCAGGTGGTGGTGGCCACCAAGTTTTTGCCGCGCACACAGGAGGAGATCAGCGCGGGCGTCAGCGGGCAGCAGCACATTCTGCGCATGCTGGACAGCAGCCTGCAAAACCTGGGGATGGAGTATGTGGACCTGTATATTTACCATATGTGGGATTATCAGACCCCGCTGTATGACATTATGGAGGGGCTGGACCGCACGGTGAAAGCCGGAAAAGCGCGCTATATCGGCATATCCAACTGTTTTGCCTGGCAGCTCACAAAGGCGAACGCCCTGGCCGAGCGGGAGGGGTTTGCAAAATTCATTTCGGTGCAGGGGCATTACAATCTGATCTTCCGGGAGGAAGAGCGCGAGATGGCGGGGCTGTGCAGGGAGGACGGCATCGCCATGACGCCGTACAGCGCCCTTGCGGGAGGCCGGCTGGCAAAGCGCCCGGGGGAGAGCTCCAAACGGCGGGCAGAGGACGATTATGCCCGGCTGAAATATGACGGCATGGCAAAGCAGGACGAACCCGTCATCCGCCGCGTGGCGGAATTGGCGGACCGGCGGCAGACGTCTATGACCGCGATCGCGCTTGCCTGGCTGCTGTCCAAAGTGTCGGCCCCTGTGGTAGGGGCGACCAAACTCTCCCATATAGAGGGGGCGGCCCGGGCTGTGGAGCTGACGCTGCAGCCCGAAGAGATCGCCTATCTGGAAGAACTGTACGTGCCGCACCCGCTGGTGGGGGTGATGGCGCAGAATACGGCGGCCGCAGCCAAAGAGAAACAGGTCTGGTCGCCCGGCTGCCAGAAAATTTAAAACCAGCAGCATAGGGGGAGAATACGAGTATGGATCTGCATCAGACCGACCCTGAATTTATGGAACGCTTTGAGGCCTTTGCATTGGAAGAGGTGGTCAAAGAGGAGGGGCAGCAGCTGGCGGAAACAACGCGCCATATCGCGATCCTTGCCGCCCTGCTCGGCTGCCAGGGCGTGGAGGCGTTCCGACTGGCGCTTCCGCGCGCGCTGGACGCAGGCGTGGTCCCAACGGCGGTGAAAGAAGTCGTTTATCAGGCTGTGGACTATCTGGGCATCGGCCGGGTACTGCCGTTTTTGAACGCGACAAACGAAGTCCTGAAAGCCCGCGGCGTAGAACTGCCTCTGCCGGGACAGGCCACAACTACCGCTGAAGACCGGCTGGAAAAGGGCGCGGCGGCCCAGGCGGAAATTTTTGGCGAACACATGAAAGACGCCTGGAAAGCCGGACATATCAACCGCTGGCTGGCGGCCAATTGCTTTGGGGACTACTACACCCGCACCGGCCTTGATCTGGCGCAGAGAGAGATGATCACTTTTTGCTTTTTGGCGGCCCAGGGAGGCTGCGAGCCGCAGCTCGTCTCTCATGCACGAGGCAATATGAACCTGGGCAACGACAGAGCGTTTTTGATCCGGGTGGTCTCCCAATGCCTGTCCTATATCGGTTATCCCCGCAGCCTGAACGCCATCAGCTGCATCAACAAAGCGGCGGAGGAAGCGCGATAAGGCGGGGCTGGCGCTGAGCTTCACCCGAAAGCGGCGCCGCGGCGGAAAAAAGCTGCCGGGGAGGGAGGATCCGCTGGCGGCGCGCTTTTTCGGACGACGCCCTGGCACAGGACCGCACGTATGGACGTCCAGGGGGCAGAGAGCGTCCGCGAAGATGTGAGGCGTCTGTAAAGACGTGCGGAAGGAAGCCCCTTTGCATCGGAATGCCGCGGCGGTCCATACGATGCAGACGGGGAGAGGCGCAGGCGGGCCGGTCCCAACACAGGCCTCCCGGTGCGCATGGTGCCAGACGGCCTGCGCATCCTTGAACGCGCAGGTCGTCCAAAGCGGGAAGACACCTGCTTTTTTGGCCGGGAGCGGCGGGCAAAAGACGAGCATTGGCTGCAGGCCGCCGCATTTTTCATCCGGGCAGGATGCAAAGTCTTGTCCCAGCAGGACGCCGAAAAAGAGAGACGGGCACAGCGCCTGTCTCTCTTTTTTGCTGGGCCCCGCCGATCGGGATTGAAAAAACTATGGGAGAACGCAGGCGGTAAAAAGGGCAAAGCGGGATACGGCTTTGCCGCATTGCTATTTGTCGGGACCGGGGAGGTATGTTATAATAGGGACCGGCGGCAGACTTCCGCTTTCCGTACTGCCGGACGATACGGGGAAAAGCAGGATGCCTGCGGTCCGCGTCCGCAGGGAAAACGCCCCCCCCTGGCGCTGTCTGGTCCCGGCACGGGCGGAAAAGCGCACAGGGGCGGGTCGGACGCAAAGATAAGCGGCGGGCCGCGGGGCGGCGATTATATAAGGGCAGAGGTGATCTGGTGTCTATCCCAAAACAGATTGAACAGGTTTTGATGAAGGTCCAAAAACCCGGTCGGTACACGGGAGGGGAGCCGGGCAGCATTTACAAGGACCCGGCAAAGATGGAGTGCCGGTTTGCTTTTTGCTTTCCCGACACCTACGAGGTGGGCATGTCCTTTTTGGGCATGAAAGTGCTCTACGAGATTTTGAACGCGCGGGAAAACATCTGGTGCGAGCGGGCGTTCATGCCATGGGTGGATATGCTGGAGCAGATGCGGGAAAAAGAGATCCCGCTGTTTTCCATCGAGAGCAAGACGCCGCTGGCCGAATTTGACGTGGTCGGCTTCACGCTGCAGTACGAGCTGTCCTATTCCAACATCCTCGCCATGCTGGACCTTGCCGGCATCCCGCTGCGCGCAAAGGACCGCGGGCAGGACCACCCGCTGGTCGTGGCCGGGGGCCCCTGCACCTGCAATGCGGAGCCGGTGGCTGATTTTTTTGACGCGATCATGCTGGGAGAGGGGGAGCATCAGCTGCCCGCGCTCTGCGACGCGGTCATCGACGCCAAACGGCGCGGCCTCTCCCGGGAGGAACTGCTGCTCAACCTGTCCAGGATCAAGGGCGTCTATGTGCCCTCGCTTTATACCGTGCAGTACAACAAAGACGGCACGGTAAAACATGTGACCGCGCACAAGGGCGCGCCGCGGGTGGTGGAAAAGGCGATCCTGCCGGACTTTCGCCATCAGCCGCTGCCCACCCATTTCACCGTGCCGATGGTGGGGGCGGTGCATGACCGTGCCATGATAGAGGTGCTGCGCGGCTGCGTCCGGGGCTGCCGGTTTTGTCAGGCCGGTTTCATCTACCGCCCCATGCGCGAGCGGGACGCCGATATGCTCAACAGCGCCGCGCGCGACCTGTGCCGCAATACCGGCTATGAGGAGGTGTCGCTGACCTCGCTCTCTACCAGCGATCACAGCCAGCTGGAGCCGCTGCTGGACAAGCTGCTCACCTGGACAGAGGGCGAACACGTCAATCTGGCCCTGCCCTCGCTGCGCATCGACAATTTTTCGGAAAGCCTGGTGGAAAAGACCACCCGGGTGCGCAAGAGCGGCCTGACCTTTGCGCCGGAGGCAGGCACCCAGAGGCTGCGCGACGTCATCAACAAAAACGTCACGATGGAAGAGGTGCTCAAAAGCTGTACGCTCGCCTTTCAAAACGGCTACACTGCGGTCAAGCTCTATTTCATGATGGGCCTGCCCACCGAGACGATGGAGGATATCAAGGGGATCGCGGACACGGCGCAGGCGGTGGTCGATCTGTACTACAGCCTGCCCCAGCGCCCCAAGGGCAAGGGCGTCACAGTCTCCATCAGCGTGGCCTGCTTTGTGCCCAAGCCCTTTACGCCGTTCCAGTTCGCGGCCCAGGACACGATGGAGCAGCTGCAGGAAAAACAGAAATATCTGCTCAGCTGTGTGCGCACAAAGAAGATCTCGGTCAGTTATCACGACGCGCGCATCAGTTTTCTGGAGGCCGTTTTTGCCAAGGGGAACCGCAGGCTCTCCCGGGTGCTGGAGGAGGCTTACAAAAGCGGATGCTGCTTTGACGGCTGGGCCGAACATTTTAAATTTGACACCTGGGTGGAATGCTTTCAAAAGTGCGGCATCGATATGGCCTTTTTTGCCAATCGCCCGATCCCGACCGACGAGATCACGCCGTGGGAGCATTTCAGTTACGGCGTGGACAAGCGTTTTCTTATTGAAGAGTATCAGCGCGCCCAGCGCGCGGAGACGACGATGCCCTGCAGCCGCAGATGCAGCGGCTGCGGCGCAAACAAGCTGATGGGGGGAGGGAAATGCGTTGCAAACGATCAGAGTGTGGTTCTCTAAGCAGGGCGAAGCCTGCTATATCTCCCATCTGGACCTGCAAAGGGTGGTGCAGCGCGCCCTCAAATGCGCCGGGGCGCCCGTCTGGTACACCCAGGGCTTCAACCCCCATATCTATCTGACCTTTGCGCTGCCGCTGCCGCTGGGCCAGCAGAGCATCGCCGAGAGCTTTGATTTCAAGACCGAGAGGCAGATCATCGACACCGAGGCGATCTATTGGGACTTGAACCGGGTCCTGCCACGGGGCATCCGGGCCTACGACGTCACCGGGGCGAAGATGGGCCCCAGCGAGATCGCCTGGGCGCGCTATCTGGTCCGTTTTGCGGGCGACCCGGAGCAGGCGCGCCGGACGGTGGACGCGTTTCTGGCGCAAAAAGAGATCGTGGTGGAAAAGCGCACCAAGCGGGGCGGCACAAAGCAGGTGGACCTGGCGCCCCATATCGCGAAGAGGGAGTGGCTCCCCCTCGCGCAGGAGGCCTGTCTGGACCTGACCCTCCCCGCAGGCAGCACGCTGAACCTGAACCCGGACCTGCTGCTGGGCGCGATGGAGGCGGAAATGGGCGCCGCCGCGCCCAGGGCGGAGGTCTGCCGCACCCAGGTGCTGACAGCGGGCTTTGAAAAGTTTGAATAAAACGCCGAAAAAGCTTGCAAACGCCTGTGCGGTATGCTAAAATATTTAAGCGTTAGTGTGCCGTTGGTAACCATCCAGCGGGATAATGACAATCATTAAACAGACAGTCCTCTGCCGCGGCCCGCAATGCTGCGGGTATGAATGTCGACAAAAAATGGAGGATCACAATTTATGGATGCTATGAAAATCATGACCGAGGGCATGGTCAAAGCCGAGCGGCCCGAGTTCAACATCGGCGACACCGTGCGCGTTTCCGTGCGCATCAAAGAGGGTGAGCGGGAGCGCATCCAGGCCTTTGAGGGCACCGTTATCGCCAAGCGCCACGGCGGCGTTGCCGAGACTTTCACCGTGCGCCGCACCGCTTATGGCGTCGGTGTAGAGCGTGTGTTCCCGGTCAACTCCCCATTTGTGGAGAAGGTCGAGGTCGTCCGTCACGGCCGCGTGCGCCGCGCCAAGCTGTACTATCTGCGCGATCGCGTCGGCAAGGCCGCCAAGGTCAAAGAGCAGCTCAGATAAGTGCAGCGAAAGGGACAAGGGATTGTCCCTTTTTTGCTTACAGGACACAAAAAGAGGATCGGACCCGCACCTTGCTGTTGATTGGGCAGGCCGGCAGTGCGGCCCCGGCGCGGGCCGGCCGGGGGTCTGTTCCTCTTTTTTGTATTCACCGCCCCTGCGGGGGCCAAAGAGGAGGCCGGGCAGATGGCACAGACCGAAAAAAAGCCAAGCGGCGCGCAGACCGCCATCGAGTGGGTGGAGAGCCTGGTGTTTGCCACGGCGCTGCTGATCCTTGTGTTCATTTTTCTTTTCCGCGCGGTGACGGTGTCCGGCACCTCCATGATCCCCACCCTTTATGGGGGCGACAAGATCATCGTGCAGGGCGTGGGTTACCAGCCCTGCCGCGGCGACGTCATCGTGGTGGACGGCTACATCAATTACGGCGAGCCCATTGTCAAGCGCATCATCGGGGTGGGCGGCGACGAGGTGGACATCAACTTTGAGACCGCCACCGTCACGGTGAACGGCGAGGCCCTGAACGAGCCTTATCTCGGCACCCCCACGCAGCGCCGGGGGGACGTGGAGTTTCCCTTGACGGTGCCCGAGGGCATGGTCTTTGTGCTGGGCGATAACCGCCAGGCCTCTCTCGACAGCCGCTATACCGACGTGGGCTTTATCGACAGCCGCGATATCCTGGGCAAGGTGTTTTTCCGCGTCCTTCCCTTTTCCTCGATAGGAGCGATCCGATGAACGATTCTTTCAGCGGGCGGCAGATCCAGTGGTTTCCCGGCCATATGACAAAAACGCTGCGCCTGATCGGGGCGGAGCTGAAAAATGTAGACGCTGTGCTGGTACTGCTGGACGCGCGCATCCCGGCTTCCAGCCTCAACCCGGAGATCGAGGCGCTTTTGGGCGACAAGCCGCGCGTTTATATCCTGAACAAGAGCGATCTTGCCGACCCGGCTGTGACCCGGCGCTGGGTGGCGCATTTTCGCGGTGAGCACAGCGCCTGCGTGGCGCTGTCCAGCAAACGGCGCGGCGCGGCGGCCGGCGCAAAGGCAGAGGTGGAGCGGGCACTGGCGCCCCTGCTTGCCAGACGGGCGCAAAAAGGCATTGCGGGCGCGCATATCCGCCTCATGCTGGTGGGGATCCCCAACGTGGGCAAATCCACCTTTATCAACAGCTTTGCCGGCGGCCAGCGCGCCCGGGCGGAAGATCGGCCCGGCGTGACGCGGGGCAAGCAGTGGGTCACGGCGGGCAATTACGATCTGCTGGATATGCCCGGCGTGCTCTGGAAAAAATTTGAGGATCGCCGCACGGCGGTGAATCTCGCCTTTATCGGCTCCATCCGGGACGAGATCCTCGATATGGAGGAGATCGCGGCCGAACTGCTGAGCGAGGTAAAACGCCTTTACCCCCAAAAGCTGGAGGAGCGCTACCGGCTGAAACCGCAGCAGATGGAACAAGAGCGGTATGATCTGCTGGCCGAGATCGGCCGCAACCGCGGGATGCTGATCTCGGGCGGCGAGGTGGACCTTGCCCGCGCGGCGGTCACGGTAGTGGACGAGTTCCGCGCCAGCAAGCTGGGAAATCTTTCGCTGGAAAGCCCGCCGGAACGCGTCTGCGGGGAAGAGGTGGAGCAGGGATGAGCGCGCTTTATGAGTTTGACCGGCCGCTGATCGCCCGCCACGGCCTTGTCTGCGGCGTGGATGAAGCGGGGCGCGGCCCCCTGGCCGGCCCCGTCTGCACGGCGGCGGTCATTCTGGACGAGGGCACGGTGTTTGAAGAACTCAACGACTCTAAAAAACTGACCGAAAAACGCCGCGAGGCGCTGTATCCCAAGATCATCGAGAACGCCGTCAGCTACAAGATCGTGCTCGTGGGCCCGGAGGTCATCGACGAGATCAATATCCTGCAAGCCACCATGAAAGGCATGCGGGAGGCGATCGGCGGGCTGGACCCGGCGCCGGCCCTGGTGCTGATCGACGGCAACCGCTGCCCGGAGGGGCTCGGGATGCCCGCGCGCGCCGTGGTGAAAGGGGATGCGACGTCCGCCTGCATCGCGGCGGCATCGGTCCTGGCCAAGGTCACCCGCGACCGCTATATGACGGAGCTGGGGCGCAGGTATCCGCAGTATCAGTTTGAAAAGCACAAGGGATATCCCACCAAACTGCACTACGAGCTGATCGCGCAGTACGGCATTCAGGATTTTTATCGCAAGAGCTTTCTCAAAAAGAGAGGGATCGTTTGATGGACAGAAAGACAGCGGGGATCATGGGGGAGGTCGCGGCGGCGAAACTTTACCGAAAGGCGGGCTATCGCCTGCTGGCCTCCAACTTCCGCACCCGGCAGGGAGAGATCGATCTGGTGGCGGAAGGGGCCGGCTGCCTTGTCTTTGCCGAGGTAAAGACAAGGGCGGAGGGGGGCATCGCCTCCCCGCGGGAGGCGGTCACTCCCGCAAAGCAGCGGCGCATCGTTGCAGCTGCCAAAGGCTATCTGGAAAAATTCGGGGACAGCGGCAGGCCGGTCCGCTTTGACGTGGTCGAGGTCTATTACAGCGGCGACGCCGTCACCCGCGTGGAACAGATCGAAAACGCATTTACCGCATGAGAGGGGACAGAGGATGAATTATCACAGCACAAGGGACACGTCGCTGCGCCGCACCGCTTCTCAGGCCATCCTGCAGGGGATCTCGGAGGAGGGCGGCCTTTTCGTCCCGCAGGAGATCCCCCGGGTGGACCTTGCGTCGCTGCAGGGACTGGATTACTGCGCGCTGGCGGCAAAGCTGCTGGGGCTTTATCTGACCGATTACAGCGAGGAGTTTTTGCTGCGCGCCGCGCGGCAGGCCTATGGCCCGCAGCGCTTTGAGGGCGCGGCGGCAAAGACCGTAAAACTGGAGCCGGGCCTGTACAGCCTGGAGTTGTGGCACGGCCCCACCAGCGCTTTTAAGGATTACGCGCTGCAGCTGATGCCTCTGCTGCTGGTGGAGGCCAAGCGCATCAACCGGGATAACAGCAAGACCGCGATTCTGGTGGCGACCTCCGGCGACACGGGCAAGGCCGCGCTGGAGGGCTATAAAGACCTGCCCGGCATCGAGATCGCCGTCTTTTATCCCGCCCACGGCACCAGTGAGACCCAGCGGCTGCAGATGGCCACGCAGGAGGGCGAAAACGTCCATGTCTTTGCGGTCGAGGGCAACTTTGACGACGCGCAGACCGGCGTGAAGCGGGTGTTTACCGACGCCGCTTTTGCAGCCGAGTGCGCTGCGCAGGGCAAGCATCTGACCAGTGCCAATTCGATCAACTGGGGCCGTCTGGCCCCGCAGATCGTCTATTATTTTGCCTCTTACCTTGAGCTGGTCCGCCAGGGAGAGCTTCAGCTGGGCGACGCGCTGGACTTTTGCGTGCCCACCGGCAATTTCGGCGATATCCTGGCGGGCTATTATGCCCGCCGCATGGGCCTGCCGGTCCGCCGCCTGCTCTGCGCCTCCAACAAAAACAATGTGCTCACTGATTTTGGAGCCAGCGGCGTATACGACGCCGACCGCCCGTTTTACAAGACCGCCTCGCCCTCGATGGATATCCTGGTCTCCTCCAATCTGGAGCGGCTGCTGTATCACGAGAGCGGCGATGCGGACCTCATCGCGCAGCTGATGGACGCGCTGGCCGAAAACAAAAAATATCAGGTGCCGCGCAGCCTGGGGCAGCGCATAGCGGAAAGCTTTGCCTTTGGCTGTACCGGCGAGGAACGCTGCTTTGCCGAGATCGCCGCGACATGGGAGAAGGACCATTACCTGGCGGACCCGCACACGGCGGTGGCCCTTTCCGTGGCGCGGGCTGAGGCAGACGGCAAAACGCCCTGCGTGGTGCTGTCCACGGCAAATCCCTACAAATTTTCCGGCGCGGTGCTCGGCGCGCTGGGCGGCCGGGCACAGCAGGACGACTTTGCTGATCTCGCTGCTCTGGAGCAGCTCACCGGCACCGTTGCCCCGGCCCCACTGCGGGCCCTGCGGGAAAAGCCGGTGCGCTTTGAGGCGACGATCCGCCCGGAGGGGATCCCGGCGGCCGCCCGCGCGCTCTGAGGGGAGGCGCCATGTCACTTTACGCCATTGCCGACCTTCATCTCTCTCTGGGCGCCGACAAGCCGATGGATATTTTCGGCGGCTGGAAAGACTACGTCCCACGCCTTGAGGCCAACTGGAACCGTCTGGTCCGGCCGGAAGATACCGTCGTGCTGCCGGGGGACATCTCCTGGGCGATGAAGCTGGAAAACGCAGTGGAGGATTTCCGCTTTATCGAGCGCCTGCCCGGCCGCAAGATCATCCTGAAAGGCAACCACGACTACTGGTGGGCCACCATGGCCAAGATGGAGGGATTCTGCGCCGCCCAGGGCTTTTCCAGCATCCAGTTTCTCAACAACAACTGCTGCTGGTATGGCCAGACCGCTGTCTGCGGCACCCGCAGCTGGCTGTTCGACGTGGGCAAACCCCATGACGCCAAGGTCATGAACCGGGAGCTCTGCCGTCTGCGCGCCTCGCTGCAAAGCGCGGGGGATGCGGAAAAACTGGTGTTTTTGCACTATCCGCCCCTTTACCCCGCCGGAAACGCCGACGAGGTGCTGGCGCTGCTGCATGAATTTGGCGTCCGGGAGTGCTGGTACGGCCATCTGCACGGCCCCTCCATCCGCGGCGCCATTCAGGGAGAAGTGGACGGGATCCGCTACAAGCTCATCTCCGCCGACGCACTGGGCTTCTGCCCGGTACAGGTGCGCTGAAACAGCGGTTTTGTTTGCCTGAAAGCCTGATAAATTAATGGAAAATTCATAGCTGGTATGCTATAATAAAATGTAATGTCTTTTATGGAGGAAAGAAAATGGAACTCAAGAAAAATGAAAAGCTCGAGAACAGCCGTGTGGAGCTGGAGATCGCCGTCGATGCCGCCGCTTTTAGCGATGCGGTCTCCAAGGCGTTCAGAAAAAATGCAAAAAACTTTAACGTCCCCGGCTTTCGCAAGGGCAAAGCTCCCCGTCACCTGATCGAGCAGATGTACGGCAAGGACGTTTTCCATTACGACGCCGTCAACGAGATCTTCCCCGAGGTCTATGACGAGGCTGTCAAGGCGGCCGGGATCGAGCCGGTAGCCGCCCCGGAAGCCGAGCTGGTCTCCACCAGCCTGGAGGACGGCGCCGTGCTGAAGGTCACCGTCACCGTCAAGCCCGAGGTCGCTTTGGGCGAATACAAGGGTTTAAAGGCCACCAAGACCGTCCATACTGTAGAGGCGTCCGAGGCCGACGCTGAGATCGCCCAGATGCAGCAGCGCAACGCCCGCACCATCACCCGCGAGGGCAAGGCGGAGAACGGCGATATCGCAGTGATCGATTTTGAGGGCTTTGTGGACGGCGTCGCCTTTGAGGGCGGCAAGGGTGAGAACTTCTCTCTGGCGCTGGGCAGCGGCCAGTTTATCCCCGGCTTTGAAGAGCAGGTCGTGGGCCATGTGGCCGGCGAGGAGTTCGACATCGAGGTGAACTTCCCGGAAGAGTATCAGGCCAAAGAGCTGGCGGGCAAGGCTGCCACCTTTAAGATCAAGCTGCACGAGGTCAAGACCAAAGAGCTGCCGGAGCTGGACGATGAGTTTGCCAAGGACGTCAGCGAGTACGACACGCTGGCCGAGCTGAAAGACAGCATTCTCAAGCGCAAGCAGGAGCAGACCGACAAAGAGGATGAGCTCAACGTCGAAAACGCCCTGGTGGACCAGGTCGTGGACGGCATGGAAGTCGAGGTCCCCGGCTGCATGGTGGAGAACCGTGTGGACGAGATGGTGCGCGACTTTGAGTATCGCCTTGAGCAGCAGGGCCTCAAGTTGGAGATGTATCTGCAGTACACCAACAGCACCATGGAAAAATTCCGCGAGGGTTTCCGCGAGCAGGCTGAAAAGCAGGTCAAGATCCGTCTTGCGCTGGAAAAGATCGTAGAGCTGGAGAAGATCGAGGCCAGCGAAGAGGAATTTGACGCCGAGATCAAGCGCATCGCCGCCGCCTACCAGATGGAGGAGGAGAAGATCCGCAGCGTCGTCCCGGTCGACGAGGTCAAGAAAGATCTGGCTTTCAACAAGGCCATTGATTTTATCAAATCCAACGCCGTGGTGACTGAAGAGGCCGCCAAAGAGGAAAAGGCGGAGGAAAAGAACGACTAAAATTTCCACATTCGGAGGGTTTTGCAATGAGTTTGGTCCCTTATGTCGTTGAGCAGACAAGCCGCGGCGAGCGGTCTTATGACATCTTTTCACGGCTTCTGAACGACCGCATCATCATGCTGTCAGAGGAGATCACCGACGCCACGGCCAGTGTGGTAGTCGCGCAGCTGCTGTATCTCGAGGGGCAGGACCCTGACAAGGACATCAGCCTTTATATCAACAGCCCGGGCGGCTCCATCACCGCGGGCATGGCGATCCACGACACCATGCAGTATATCAAGTGCGACGTCTCCACCACCTGCATCGGCATGGCCGCCTCGATGGGGTCTTTCCTGTTGGCGGCCGGCGCCAAGGGCAAACGGTTTGCACTGCCTAACAGCGAGATCATGATCCATCAGCCGCTGCTCAGCGGCCTGCAGGGCCAGGCGACCGACATCAAGATCCATGCCGACCACATCATCCGCATCCGCCGCAGAATGAACGAGATGTACGCACAGTACACGGGACAGCCGCTGGAGCGCATCGAGGCGGACACGGAGCGCGACAATTTTCTGACGGCACAGCAGGCTGCGGACTATGGCCTGATCGACGCCGTGACCACAAAGCGATAAAAGTAAGTTGGTGAAACATGGCAAATAAAGAGAAGGATATCACCTGCAGCTTTTGCGGAAAAAGCCAGGACGCGGTCGAACGCATGATCATCGGCCCCGGCGTTAACATCTGCAGCGAGTGCATCGAGTTGTGCGGCACCCTTCTTTCCGAAGAGGGGGTGCGGCCCAAACCGGCACAGCACGCCCCGCAGCGCATTGCCCGGCCGGGTGCAAAGCCCGCTCCGGCAGCGCCGCAGAACGATTTCAAGATCCTGACCCCGCAGGAGATCAAAGAGGGGCTGGACCAGTACGTGATCGGGCAGGACGACGCGAAGATGGTGCTGGCGGTATCGGTCTATAACCATTACAAGCGCATCCTTGCCAGGGACTACAGCAATGATGTAGAGCTGCAGAAGAGCAACGTTTTGCTGGTGGGCCCCTCCGGCGTGGGTAAGACCTATCTGGCCCAGAATCTGGCCCGGATGCTGAAAGTCCCATTTGCAATCGCTGACGCCACGACCCTCACCGAGGCGGGCTATGTGGGCGAGGACGTGGAAAACATCCTGCTCAAGCTCATCCAGGCGGCTGATTTTGACGTGGAGCGGGCGGAAAAAGGTATCATCTATATCGACGAGATCGACAAGATCACCCGCAAGAGCGAAAACCCCTCTATCACCCGCGATGTGGGCGGCGAGGGCGTGCAGCAGGCGCTGCTGAAGATCTTGGAGGGAACCGTCGCCAACGTGCCCCCTCAGGGCGGGCGCAAGCATCCCCAGCAGGAGTTCATCCAGATCAACACCAAAAACATCCTGTTTATCTGCGGGGGCGCTTTTGACGGGCTGGCAAAGCATATCCAAAAACGCACCGACAGCTCTGGTCTGGGGTTTGGCAGCCAGCTGAAAGAGCCGAAAAAAAATGCCGACGACGCCAAGATGCTGCGTCTGGTGGAGCCGCATGATCTGGTCAAGTTTGGCCTGATCCCCGAGCTGGTCGGCCGTCTGCCCATCGTCACGGTGCTGGACGCGCTGGATGAGGGGGCTCTGGTGCGCATCCTCAAAGAACCGAAAAACTCTATCGTAAAGCAGTATAAGGCGCTTTTTGCGCTGGATAATGTGGAGCTGGACATCACCGACGAAGCGCTGCACGAGATGGCGAAAAAAGCCATCAAGCTCAAAAGCGGCGCGCGGGGGCTGCGCAGTATCGTAGAGCAGACGCTGATGGAGACCATGTATGAGGTGCCCAGCGATCCGACCATCATCCAGGTGACCGTCGACGCAGACGCGGTGCTGGGGGGCAAACCGAAGCTAGAATACGGCGCGGTGCGCAAACGGTATAAAAATACCGTCAATACCCTCATCCATTGAGTTCCATTTGAGGCAAGTTATCTCCATAAATTTTAGTGCGCGGCGAAGCGATGGCTTCGCCGCGTTTTTTCATGCTTTCATGCGTTTGCGTGCAAATTTTTTACTTTATCAGGAGAGTGGAAGAAAAAGGCCTCCCGCACCAGCCCAAACGGGCGTGGAACGGGAGGCCGATTTTTTTATTGCTCCGCAATAAAAAACATCTTATCTTGATAGCCCGCCCTCGCCGCTTGCGCGGCAACCGGGCGAATGGCCCCCAAAATAGCCTTGCGGCTATTTTTTATCAAATCAGTGCATGTTTTGCACTTCCCCTGCGCGCCGGCTTGTCCGCGCGGCAGGCAGGGATGCGGGATTTTGACGGGATAACGCAGGGAAGAGGGACGTTCCGCCCGTCAGACCTTGAACGAGACGGACGTTTTCCCGTCGTCCGGTTTTTCATCGTCAAAGATATAGTCGTTTCCGGGCAGGACCGCGTTGAGGACGATGCCCAGGATCGCGGCGATGGCAAGGCCGGACAGCGAGATGGTAATATCGGCGGTGACCGCAAAAGACAGCCCGCCGATGCTGTTGAAGCCCAGGGCACTGACCAGGATGACCGCAGCGATGATCAGGTTGCGGGACTTGGTCAGATCGACCTTGTTTTCCACCACATTGCGCACGCCAATGGCGCTGATCATGCCGTAGAGGATAAAGCTGACGCCGCCGATGATGGCGTTGGGGATGGAATGGATGATCTCGCCGAATTTGGGAATAAAGGAGAGCGCGACCGCAAAGACGGCGGCAAGCTCCATGACGCGGGGGTCATAGACGCGGGTCAGGGCGAGAACGCCGGTGTTTTCGCCGTAGGTGGTATTGGCCGGGCCGCCGAACAGCCCGGCAAGGCTGGTGGCAAGGCCGTCGCCCAACAGGGTGCGGTGCAGGCCGGGGTCGCTGATATAATTCTTGCCGGTGGTGGCGCCGATCGCGGCAATGTCACCGATGTGCTCCATCATAGTCGCGAGAGCGATGGGCATGATGGTAAAGACGGCGCTGATGCTGAACTTGGCCATGGTGATGGGCGCCAGGGCAAAGACCTGCGCCTCTTTTACCGCCGTAAAATCCACGCGGCCCAGGCAGACGGCCAGCAGGTAAGAGCCCACGATGCCCAGCAGGATGGGGATGATCTTGACCATCCCCTTGCCCCAGATATTGCAGACCACAATGATGGCCAGCGCCACAAAGGCCAGAAGCCAGTCCTCACTGGCGCTGGTGACCGCGGTGGGGGCAAGGATGAGGCCGATGGAAATAATGATGGGGCCGGTCACAACGGGCGGAAAAAAGCGCATGACCTTTTTGACGCCAAAGGCCTTGATCAGCGCAGAGAGCGCCACATAAGCAAGGCCGGCAGCCACCACGCCGCCGCAGGCGTAGGGCAGCAGCTCCGCGTTGGGGGAACCGTCGGCCAGCTTTGGCGCCACCATGGCATAGCCGCCCAGAAAAGCGAAAGAAGAACCCAGAAAGGCGGGCACCTTGCCCTTGGTGATCAGATGGAACAGCAGGGTGCCGAGACCGGCGAACAAAAGGGTGGTGGAGACGTTCAGGCCGGTGATGATGGGCACCAGTACCGTGGCGCCAAACATGGCAAAAGTGTGCTGCAGGCCAAGCAGCAGCATTTTGGGGATACCCAGTTTTTTGGCGTCCCAGATCGGGCTTTCTGACTTCATGACACATTCCTCCTCACAGTTTGACACGGCAGAGCGCAAAAAAAAATTAAGCTGAAAACAGCTTAATTTTCCATAACGCTATTGCAGGTGAAAAAGGGAATAAAAAGCCCGGGCAGAAAGCATCTTTTTGCCCCAGGCAGCAACATCCCGCAACACCCCTCTAGTTTGTTTTGCCGCATACACTTTTAATAGGATACCCAAATATGGACAAATTGTCAATATTTTTTTAATAGGACAGCGAAAAGTTGCACCCCGAAAGGGAAATGGTTATAATAATATGGATAGCGGCTGTTTTGCCGCTTTCTGATTTTCTATCAGGGAGGAACTGCTTTATGCCGGTCAAGGTAAAGCTCAAAATAGACCACAAGAACGAAGTTATCTCATTGCCCGCCATCGCCCTGCGCGGGCTGGTGGTGTTTCCCAACAACGTCATCCACTTTGAAGTGGGACGCCCTCAGTCCATTGCCGCCGTGGAGTGGGCGATGGAAAACAATACCAGCCTTTTTCTGGTCACTCAAAAGGATATGGATCAGGAAGAGCCCAGGCTGGCTGATCTGCACGCTTACGGCGTGGTGGCGGAGATCAAGCAGGCGCTCCGGGTGTCGGACGATCTGGTAAAGGTTCTGGTTGAGGGCAAATTCCGCGCCCGCCTGCTGGAAATGGACACCGCATCCCACTTTATGCAGGCCTCGGTCAAGCCCGCCCCCGTGCGCGGGGCCAAGTCCGCGGACAATGTGCAGGTAGAGGCGCTGGTGCGCTCGATCCGCGAGGCGTTTGAAGAGTATCTGGGCCTCAACTCCCGCATCCCCAAGGATGTGGTTTATACCATCCTGTCCAGCGAGGACCCTGTTTTCCTCAGCGAATATATCCCCAGCAACCTGCTCTTCAAATATAACGACAAACAGCGCATTTTGAACGAGAGCACCCTGTTGGGGCGGCTGGAGACCCTGCTTTCCGTTTTCAGCAAGGAGAATAAGGTCCTCTCCATCGAAAAGGAGATCCAGGACAAGGTCTCTGTGCAGATGGACAAGAACCAGCGCGATTATTTTCTGCGCGAGCAGATGCGCGCCATTTCGGACGAGCTGGATGAGGAAGAAGATACCCGCCGCGAGGCCGATGGATATAAACAGCGCATTGAAAAACTGCTTTTGCCGGAGGAAGCGCGGGAAAAGCTGAACAAAGAGGCGGACCGCCTGTACAAGATGCAGGGGAACTCTCAGGAGGCCTCGGTCATCCGCACCTATCTGGATACCTGCCTTGACCTGCCCTGGGACCAGTCCACGCCGGAAAATATCGATATCAATAAGGCGGAGGCGATCTTGAACCGGGACCACTATGGCCTGAAAAAGGTCAAAGAGCGCATTTTAGAGATCCTGGCGGTGCGCAAGCTCTCGGATTCTGTAAAAAGCCAGATCATCTGCCTGGTGGGCCCTCCGGGCGTGGGCAAGACCTCGATCGCCAATTCGATCGCGCGCTGTCTGGGCCGCAGGTACGCCCGGGTCTCTCTGGGCGGCGTGCGGGACGAGGCGGAGATCCGCGGCCATCGCCGCACCTATATCGGGGCCATGCCGGGCAAGCTGATCAGCGCTGTTGCCACGGCAAAGAGCAATAACCCCGTGCTTCTTCTCGACGAGGTGGACAAGATGGCGGCCGATTTTCGCGGCGACCCCTCGGCGGCATTGCTGGAAGCGCTGGACCCGGAGCAGAATGTCGCTTTTAAGGATCTTTATCTGGACATCCCGTTTGATCTGAGCAAGGTGCTGTTCATCACCACTGCCAACACGACCGATACCATTCCGCGTCCGCTGCTGGACCGCATGGACGTCATTGAGCTGCCCAGTTATACACGGGTGGAGAAATTCAACATCGCAAAACGTCACCTGATCCCCAAGCAGCTGGCTGCAAACGGCCTCAAGGGGCGGGTGCGCCTGACCGATTCCGCCGTCACCGCCCTCATCGACGGTTATACGCAGGAGGCGGGCGTGCGCGGGCTGGAGCGGGTCATCGGCGAGGTGCTGCGCAAATGCGCCAAATCTATCGCTTCGGGCGAGATAGAGGGGGATCTCTCCGTCACCGGGAAAAGCATTGAAACGCTGATCGGCCCGGTGCGGGTAAAACCGAATTTTTCCAATAAAACCAACGCCGTGGGCATCGCCAACGGTCTGGCCTGGACCTCCGTGGGGGGCGAATTGCTGCCCATCGAGGTGCAGATCATTGAAAACGGGAACGGCGGTCTGGAACTGACCGGCTCTTTGGGCGAAGTGATGAAAGAATCCGCTAAGCTGGCCATCACCTATGCCAAAGTACACGCGTCGGAATACGGCTTTGAGAGCACGGTGTTCAAGACCATCGACATCCATATCCACGCGCCGGAGGGCGCGATCCCCAAGGACGGCCCGTCGGCGGGCGTCACCCTGGCCACCGCGCTGATCTCCGCGCTTTCCGGCCGCCCGGTGCGCAGCGACGTGGCCATGACCGGCGAGATCACGCTGCACGGCCTGGTGCTGCCCATCGGCGGCCTGAAAGAAAAGACCATGGCAGCCTACCGTGAAAAAATGCACACCGTTCTGGTGCCCGCAGACAATATGTCCGATCTCTATGAGGTGGACGACGTGGTCCGGGAAGCGCTGTGTTTTGAGCCGGTGACTGACCTCAAGGCGGTGCTGAAAACCGCCCTGCTGCCGAAAAAGGAAGGATGAGGTTTTCGCTTATGAAATACAGTCAGGCCGCTTTCAAGGCCTCCTACGGGCTTTCCTCCCAGCTGCCCGACCACGACCGGCCCGAGATCGTCTTTTCGGGCCGGTCCAACGTGGGAAAATCTTCCCTGATCAATAAGCTCTGCAACCGCAAGAGCCTGGCCCGGGTCAGCGCCACCCCCGGCAAGACCGCTACCATCAATTATTATGATCTGGGGGACGCCTATCTGGTGGATCTGCCCGGCTACGGTTACGCCAAGGTGTCCGCCTCAGAGCGGGCGCGCTGGGACGATCTGATCAACAGCTATTTTGCCGTGTCTGAACGCTGTACCCTGCTGGTGCAGCTGCTGGACAGCCGGCACGCCCCCTCTGCCGATGACAGGATGATGCTGGAATATCTGCGTCATCACGGCATTCCCTTTGTGGCGGCGCTCACCAAGGCCGACAAGCTCAAAAAGGCGGAGGCCGAGCGCGCAGCCGGGGAATTTGCCTCGCTTTGTGCGGAGTATGGATGTAAAGGGGTCATACTTACCAGCGCCCAGAACGGGCGGGGCGTGGAAGAGCTGCAGCGGGTCATCGAGGCTGCGGCCGAGGCCTTTTGAAAACCCTCCCTTTTTCAGGCCAAAGAGAAAGGCGGCGAAAGACCGGTGGCAGGGTATGGAGATTTTGCCTATTTTTATGATGAGTTCAACGGGGAAGCCGACTACGATGCCCTGTATGCGTTCATCCGGGAACGGTTTTCCGGCCATGGGCTGCCCGGCCCCATCGTGGCCGACCTGGGCTGTGGAACAGGGGAACTGACCCTGCGCCTTGCCAGAGACGGCTATGATCTGATCGCGGTAGACGGTTCGCCGGATATGCTGGCGATGCTCAGCGAAAAACTGGCGGAAGAGGGCAGGCAGGGCCTGCTGCTGCTGGAACAGGACCTGACCTGCCTTGACCTTTACGGGACGATCCACGGGGCTGTGTGTACGTTTGACACCCTCAACCATCTGGGGCCGCTGGAGACGATGGGACGCGCCATCGAAAAGGCGGGCCTTTTTATGGAAAAAGACGGACTGTTCATTTTTGACGTCAATACCCCCTATAAGCACTGCAAAATATTGGGGAATGAGACCTTTATACTGGAGGATGAGGACGCGGTCTGCGTCTGGACCAACGAACTGCAGGAGGCGCAGCGCCGCACCCGCATCTCGATCGACATCGCCTACACAGGGGATCCCGTCCACTATAAAGAGTGTTTTTACGAATATTACTGCACGCCGCAGGAGCTGGAAGCCCTGTGCGAAAGGCACGGCTTCCGGGTACTGGAGATCGTGGACGGCGAGCGCTTCTGCGCGCCGCTGCCAGACAGCCAGCGCCTGCTTTTTGTGGCTGAAAAGGAGAGACAATGTCAAAGCTGATAAGAGCGATCTCAGAAAATGGCGGCGCGGTGGTCTCGATCTTGGATTCCACCGCGATCGTCGCGGAAATGGAAAGGCTGCATCACCCCAGCGCGGTGGTCTCTGCGGCGCTGGGGCGTCTGGTCACCGGCGCCGTTTTGATGGCTGCCAACCTGAAAAGCGGGGACGATTCGCTGACGCTGCGGGTAAAGGGAGACGGGCCGGCGGGCCTGCTGCTCGCCGTGGCGGACGGCCGCGGCAATGTCAAGGGCTATGTGGAAAACCCCATCGTGGAGCTTCCGCCCCGGGAGGACGGCAAACTGGATGTGGGCGGCGCCGTCGGCCGGGACGGCACCCTCACTGTGATCAAGGACATGGGGCAGCCGTATGTGGGGCAGGTGCCGCTGGTTTCCGGTGAGATCGCCGAGGACCTCACCTCCTATTATGCCACCAGCGAGCAGATCCCCACCGTATGTGCGCTGGGCGTGCTGGTAGAGCGCGACCTGACCATCAAAAGGGCCGGCGGCTATCTGCTGCAGCTGCTGCCGGGCGCCACCGAGCAGGAGATCAGCATGCTAGAGGAGAACGTGGGGCGCATGAGAAGCATGACCGAGCTGCTGTGCGATGGAAAAACGCCTTACGAGATCATCGAAGAAATATTAAAGGGCTTTTCCCCCAACGTCCTGGACGAGAGCGAGGTGCAGTATCATTGCGACTGCAGCCGCGACAGGGTGGAGCGCGCCTATATCAGCCTGGGGCAGGAGGAGCTGCGCAGGATCGCCACCGAGCAGGAAACGGTGGAGATGAAATGCCAGTTTTGCAACAAAGCCTATCATTTGCATGCGGCGGATTATGTCAAGCGGGAAGAAGCTCAGGGGTAAAAAAAGGCTTTCGCTCATATGATTGCAGTATGAGGTGAATGCCGTGAAACTGAGAGAAAAATTTTTGATCGCGCTGATCCTTTTGGCCCTGGGGCTGCTTGTCTACCGGGTAGCGGACGGCCTGACGGGCAGGGCGCTGCTGAATGCGGCCCGCCCTGCGGCTGCTTATGCGGTGGACGCGCGCTCGTTTGACGGAGGATGATTTCTTGGCAAAGGAAAAACTCAAAACCATTTATGTCTGCAATGCCTGCGGGGAGCAGAGCCCGCGCTGGATGGGGCGCTGCCCGAGCTGCGGCGAGTGGAACACCATGGTGGAAGACGTGGTGCGCCAGCCCGCGGGCGGCGTCAAGGCCGCCAAGGCCCCGGTGCTGGCAGGCGAGGTGCGCTCTGCCAGGCTGTATGATATCGACACCAATGACGAGCGCTCGCGCATCGTCACCGGCATTTCTGAGCTGGACCGGGTGCTGGGCGGCGGCATCGTGATCGGTTCGGTCATACTGCTGGGCGGCGAGCCCGGGGCGGGCAAATCGACTTTGCTGCTGCAGATCTGCGCCTCCATCCCCCCCGGACTGCACGTGCTGTACGTCACGGGCGAGGAGTCGGTCCGTCAGATCAAGCTGCGTGCCGACCGCCTGAATGTCAGCGGTGAAAATGTCACGGTGGCGGCGGAGACGGAGATCGAGTCCGTTGTGGAGCTCATCCGCTCCGTGCACCCGGACCTGGTGGTGGTGGACTCTATCCAGACGATGCACTCAGGGGCGGTCTCCTCGTCCGCGGGCAGCGTTTCCCAGGTAAAAGAGTGCTCTGGACAGCTGCTGAACGCCGCAAAGACGCTGGAGATCCCGGTGTTTATTGTGGGCCATGTCAACAAGGACGGCGCCATTGCCGGCCCAAAGGTCATGGAGCATATCGTGGACACGGTGCTGTATTTTGAGGGGGACAGGATGCTCCCGTACCGGATCTTGCGGGCGGTCAAAAACCGTTATGGGTCCACCAATGAGATCGGAATGTTCGACATGACGGGAGATGGCCTGCGCGAGGTGGTCAACCCCTCCAAGCTGCTGCTGGAGGGCAGGCCTTTGGGGGTTTCGGGGAACTGCGTGGCCTGCACCATGGAGGGCACCCGGCCCATCCTCTCCGAGGTCCAGGCGCTGGTCACCAAGAGCAGCTTTCCGTCCCCGCGGCGCACCACCTCCGGCTTTGACTTCAACCGCGCCAATCTCCTGCTGGCCGTCATTGAAAAGCGGGGCGGCTATTTTTTGGGCACGCTGGATGTTTACCTGAATATCGTGGGCGGCCTGCGGTTGGACGAGACAGCCTGTGATCTGGCGGTCATCCTGGCCGTGGTGTCGAGCCTGCTGGACAAGCCCATCCCGGACGGCACAGTCGCCATAGGCGAGGTGGGGCTGGGCGGTGAGGTGCGCAGCGTCAGCAACCTGGACACCCGCCTGAGAGAGGCGTCCCGGATCGGCTTTTCCCGGGTGATCGCCCCCAAACACAGCCTGTCGCAGCTGGACCCGGCGGCCTACCCGGGCCTGGAACTGGCGGGAGTCTCTTCCATCCGAGGCGCGATCACCCTGCTGTGAGCTGCGCGCGCTGTGCGGACGCGCGTCCTGCAAAAAGGCTTTTTCTTTGCAAAACTCATAAAACCATCCCCCTTTGGCAAACTAGAATGCAGTGATTTTTAGTTTGCCGGGGGGATTTTGTCTATGGTCAAAAAAAGGATCTACGCCAGCCTTTGTGTTCTGCTGCTGCTTTTCAGCGCCGCCGCCCCGGCGGCTTTTTACGGTGCCCTGCCGGTCTGCGGGCTGACGGCCCCAATGCTTACGTCCTATACCCGGACGCTGAACTGCAGCGGCACGGTGATCGCGTCGGAGATCGCGGTGGTCAGCGCCGCAATGCCGATCTGTGTGGAAAAGCTGTATGTGCAGAACGGCAGTTATGTGGTGCGGGGACAAAAACTGCTGGACGTGGACCGGCAAAAACTGCTCGCGCTCGCTGCCGCCGGTGCGAGCGACGACTTTTCGCAGCTGGAACCGGCGGATCTGGAAAAAGCTGTGGCCGCCGCCGCGTCTCTCGACAAAGGGACGGCCTCGGCGCTGGAAGAGATCCCGGCGGCCATTTACGCCTCTAACGACGGTTATATCGAGGGCTTCAACCTGGAAGAAGGCGCGTTTGTCCCGGCCAACACCGGCATTTGTACCGTCTCTTCGGGCGGCGCGCACCGGCTCAAGCTCACTGTGCCGGAGGACCGCCTCGGCGATATCCCGGTGGGCAGCGCAGTGCGCTTTCGCCCTGTCGCCTATGATGACCGCGAATATTACGCGGTGGTGGAGAACACCCCCGCAAACATCCGCCGCCAGCTGACTACCACCGGCTATCGCAGCGTCGCGGACGTTTACGCGACGGTGGAAGCGGGCGACGAGTATCTGGAAAATGGGCTGACGGTCACCTCCACCGTGCTGATCGCAGACCGGCAGCAGCTGCTGACGATACCCTATAAAGCGATCGGTCAGGACGAGAACGGCGAATATGTATATCGCATCGAGAATGGACGCGCCGTGAAGTCTTATATCGTCACCGGGCAGGAACTGGAGGACGCCGTGGAGGTGCAAAGCGGACTCGAGCTGGGGGCGTCGATCGTGGAGGACCATTCGCTGATCCGCAGCGCAGGGCAGCTGGTGCGGCTGAAAGGGGAGAAAGCGGCTTGAAGAAAAAGCTGGGCCTGTTTGCAGCGGAACTCAAAAGCGAGTTTGCCCCTTACCGGACGGCCGCGCTTTCCATCGCGATCGCCATCACAGCCATCGTCATCGTCTCGGCGATCTCCGGCGTGGGTTCTTCTTTGATCGACACTGAACTTTCCAGCCTGGGACTGGACGGCGTAGCGCTCTCGGCCGCGGAAAAGACCGACAGGAACCAGATGACCGCGGCGCTCTATGAACAGTTGAAGACGGTCTCCGGCGTCAAAGACAGCACACCTGTCGTGATGGACAGCGGCGCTTATGAACTGGGAGCCAAAACAGGGAACGCTTTTTTCTGGGGGATCGCGCCCAAAGCGGAAAACATCGTCACGCTGGAGCTTTTGCACGGCCGGATGATCGGCAGCGAAGAGGTGTTGGGGGCCAGGAAGGTCTGCATTGTGGACGAAAAGATCGCCCAAGACGCTTACCAGCGGACTAATATCGTGGGGAAAACGATCCGCCTGACCATCAACGGCGTAACAGACGGCTACACGGTGATCGGCGTGGTCAAGGCGGGCAGCAGCCTGCTCAACGGCCTTACCGGCAGTGTGATGCCGAACTTTGTCTACTTGCCCTATTCGACGCTGTCCTTTTTCAGCGCAAAAGAGGGGTTTGACCAGATCATTTTTACCGCCTTTCAGCCGGAGGGGCTGGATGAGGTCAAAGAGGCGCTTACCGCCGCCCTGCGCGGCCTCACACAGGGCGAAGAGAGCACCTTTGTGCTCAATGATCTGGCGGCACAGCGGGACAGCATAGACCGCATCGTCACGGTCGCATCCGCAGCGCTGGCCCTGATCGCCGGCATCTCGCTGGTGGTGGGCGGGCTGGCGGTCAGCAGCTCGGTGGGCACGGCGGTGCACACCCGGCGCAGGGAGATCGGCATCAAAAAAAGTCTGGGAGCCCCGCCCTCGGTAATTGTAAAGGAGTTTCTGGCAGAGATCCTTTTCACCGCTCTCGGGGCCGCATTGTTGGGCACCCTGATCAGCGGCCTGCTCTGCTGGCTGCTGCTCGCCATGTTCCGTCTGCCGCTGCAGATGGATCTGCCTTTGCTTCTCGGCGGCATTTTTGCTACAATAGGGCTATCGATCCTGTTCGGGGTTTTTCCAGCGCTGCGGGCGGCCCGCATGAAGCCTGTGGACGCGTTGAGAGGGGAGTAGAAGCGATGAAATTCAGCAGGCCAAATCTGCCGCAGGGCGCCGCATGCCTGTGCGTGGTATCCGGCAGCAACAAACAGGTGATCCGCGCATTGGAGCAGCGCGGCCTTACCTGCTACATAACCCGCCCGTCCCGGGCGCTCTCCGCGCCGGTGGCGAGCCATGCGGATATGCTGGCGTTTTCTCCCAGGGCGGGTAAGCTGCTTTTAGCTGCCGACCAGCGGGAACTGCACACGCGCTTGCAAAAAAGCGGTGTGGAGACCGTGCGCTTTGATGGGCTGAAGCCCGGCTATCCGTTTGAAACGGCCCTCAATGCCGCGGTGGTGGGAAAAACGCTGATCGGGGGAGAAACTGCGCTTTCTGCTCTGAAGAGTTTCGAAACAAATAAATTGGAGGCGCTTCAGGTCCGCCAGGGCTATGCGCGCTGTTCCATTGTGCCGGTGACCGAAAACGCTTTGATGACTGCGGATAAAGGCATTGCCGCCGCGGCCCGCGGCGCCGGGTTGGAAGTGCTGGAGCTGCAGCCGGAACCGGGCATCCAGCTGCGCGGGTATCAATATGGCTTTTTGGGCGGCTGCTGCGGCAAGCTCAGTGCATCGCAGCTGGCGTTCTGCGGCGATTTTACAGCGCTGAGCCAGCACGAGGTGATCAGAAAATTTTTATCGCGCTTTGATGTGGAACCAGTGAGCCTGATCTCCGGGCCCATGCAGGACATTGGCGGATGGCTGGTCATTGCGGAAAAAGAATAAAATAAGAGGAAGAAAAATCCCGTCCAACACAGGCGGAGATAAACAGTTCCGCATGCGGCAAACTCCCGCGAGTCCTGGTCAGGCTCGGCGGGAGTTTGCTTTTTGGCTGCTGGATTTATTTTAAAGATTAAAAATCATTTTATTCGTCGTTTAAGTCCAAGGATAAAGCTCGAGATCGCGACAGGTCCGATCGTTGACAAATCAGACTGTAAAAGGTATAATAGCGTCAATCACTTCCCCATATTTCGCTAAACTTACATTTAGCGAAATAGCGTCACTCCTTTGACCTTGATGAAGATCTCAGCCAATGCCCTGCCTCCTGCTGATCTCTCAAGGCACACGCCCTTTATCTTTGGGAATCTGAAAATCTCAAGCTTCTGCAGCAAATGGAAACAGCGCTAAGCGGGCAAATCGATCAAGCGATCAAAAGAGCGGTCCAAAAACAAGCGTTCACTAAAGACGCAGCGGGTAGAAGACGACTGTGGTTTGAGCGGTTTGGAAGGAATTCGACGCCCCCCTCTTAATTGCGGCTTTTTGACTTCCGCATTTTTAACCATAAATAACTATAAAAAAGACGAAAGTGACGAGGTGCTCAGCAATGGCAAACAGTTCCGCCGGAATAAAAAAAGACGAATATGCCGACTGCCCGGGATTTTTGCGCGATTTTCTCTACTATGCGCTCTCTATCCGCAACCTGTCGCCGCGCACAGTGGACGGCTACGCCGTTGATCTGCGCACTTTTTTCCGCTTTCTGCGCCGTTTTCGCGGCGAGGTACAGGATGAGCTGATGCTGGAGGAGATCTCCATCAAGGAGCTCTCTTTCGATTTTGTACAGGCGGTCACCAAGGCTGAAGTGTATGAGTTCATGTATTATATCACGCGGGAGCGGGGCAACGCCTCGAATACACGGGCACGCAAGTTATGCAGCATCAAGGCCTTTTTTCGTTATTATGTCAACAAAAAAAATCTGCTGGAGAGCAACCCCGCCCTGGATGTGGACTCCCCTTCGCTTAAAAAAGCCCTGCCCCGCTATCTCTCTTTGGAGGAATGTCTTGAGTTGCTGCGCAGTATCCAGACGGAATTTACAGAGCGGGATTACTGCATCATCACCCTGTTTCTCAACTGCGGCATGCGTCTGTCCGAACTGGTGGGGATCAACCTGACCGATTTTAAGGAAGAGACCATCCGCATTGTCGGCAAGGGCAATAAAGAGCGCACCGTTTATCTGACCGAGGCCTGTCAGGCCGCCATCGAACCTTACCTGGCCGCCCGGGCAGCTTTGACCAATTTAAAGGATCGCAATGCCATGTTCGTCTCAAAACGGACGGGAAAGCGCCTTACCGCCCGCAGGGTGGAGCAGATCGTCGCCGAATGTCTGGCGCAGGCGGGCCTTGCGGGCAAGGGGTATTCCCCTCATAAGCTGCGCCATACCGCGGCCACGCTGATGTACCGCAGCGGACAGGTCGACATGCTGGCGCTGCAGGAGATCCTGGGGCACGCCAATGTCTCCACGACCCAAATTTATACCCACATTTCCCGGACCCAGTTGGACGAAGCTGTAAAGTCTTCTCCCCTTGCAGGCATCAAAAGGGTGAAAAAACAGGCATCGCCCAAAAAGGAGGAGGATGCTCCGCAGCCGCAGGACGAGGACGGCGTGGCGATGGCGGACTTACAGTAAATCTTAAAATCGAAAGACCGGGCCCAGCAGCAGCGCGAAAAAACCCTCCAAAATCGCGGCGGCAAGCCCCGCTGAGGAGTAAAGGACAAAGCCCTGCAGCGCTTTGCGCGGATCGATCAGAGCCACGCTGCTGCGGTGCAATAGTGCACAGCGAAAAAGCTTTACAGAGGTGTCGAAGGTGTCAGCCGCAAAAAGCAGCAGCTCCAGGGCCTGCACCACAGTGGGCAGCAGCAGCAAAAAGAGTTCAAACAGCAGGCCTTTCAGGCCATAGGACAGATAGAGCACTGCGCTGACCATCCCCGCGCTGATGCCGCGCAATAACGGCAGCATAAGGATAAACGGCGCGCCCAGGCAGGAAAAGCTGCAGATCAAAAGCAGCAGATTGAGCCCCAGCACCGAGAGAAACGAGACGGAGAACACGGGCAAAAAGCTGCCTGCATTGTGATTTTGGAGGAAGCTTTCGATATAGTACCAAAAATAGTTGTTCTGCTCTCCCCTGTGTCCGGCGGCATAGACAGCGCCCAGGATCAGGCCCAGATAGTAAAGCCCAAAAACCGTGTAGGTGACGAGCCTGTTTTGAAGATCCACTCTTTTTCTCAACGAAAAAACCTCGCTTTGCCAACAGCCTGTACTTTTTACGATGATCACAGTACAAGCCTATTCCGCAAAAGCGGGGTTTATGCTTTGCCGCCGCAGGATGCAGCGCAGAAGATCGCGTTCAAAAAAATGCGTGCCTTTCCAACAGGAAAAGCACGCAGCGGGCAGAGGAACCGCGCCGTCCTCTGCAAAAAGTCCCCAAGGGGCCTTTGCCCCACAGCGCGGCCTCTTGCCGGCCGGGACTTTGGACGGACCTGCAAGGTCGAACGGGAACGCACGGCGGGCCTGTGGGACGTGTGTCCCGGCTCTGCCGCTCTGCCGTCTTTTGCCGTTCAGTGCTTGCGCCGCCTGCGCTCCGCCAGGCTCACGCCAAGATATCCCCCAACAGCGCCTGCGGCACACATTGCGATCAGTTTGATGAACGCCATGCTGGAAAGCTCAAAATCCCCGCGCAGGAACGCTGCGGCCATAAGGATGAGATAAAGGACCGCGCCGCCCGCAAACCCCAGCAGCATCCCCTTGCTGCCGATGCAGAAAGCGAGCGCCATACCGGACGCCAGTGCGGAGATGCAGACCATCACCGTTGAGAGGGGGCCCAGCATACTGGGGGCCACGTCCACCCGGCACATCACCGAACTCACCAGTGCGAACTGCACCAAGGTCAGCCCCACGGCGGTCAAGAATGCCAAAATAAGCGCCGGGACAAAAGAACGCTCCTGCTTTTTTATTGCAGCCGTTTTTTTCACCATATCAAAAACACCCCCAAATACACTGCTAAAGTGTATTCAGAGGTGTTTGCGTTTATGTTTGGTTACTCGACGACGAGTTTCTCCACATCCTGCACGGCCCAGCGCTTGAAGCGGACCTTATTGCGCTCGGTGCCGGTCTCCAACACGATGGTGTCGTCCTTGAGCGCCACGACACGGCCCACAATGCCGCCGATCGTGGTGACGTTGTCGCCGATCTCCAGCGCGTTGCGCAGATCTTGCAGCTGCTTGTCCTTTTTCTTCTGGGGACGGATCATGAGAAAATACATCACAACCAGAACGAGGGCAAACGGCAGGATCGTGCCGATAATTCCAAACGTAGCGTCAGAACCGGTGGTCAGAAAAATTGGAAACATCTAAAATCTTCCTCCTAAAGTTTGGTCGATTACAATACAATATCCATTATAGCCGCATCGCGGGCTGCTTGCAAGCTTTTTCCCCCATTTCAAAT
Organism: Anaerofilum hominis; assembly: GCF_014287275.1. Taxonomy (GTDB): domain Bacteria; phylum Bacillota; class Clostridia; order Oscillospirales; family Ruminococcaceae; genus Pygmaiobacter; species Pygmaiobacter hominis. Next base: position 77,543 of record NZ_JACONZ010000001.1, on the reverse strand, counting down.
ACGGCTGTCCAAAATTTTGCTGTATTTTTCACGGAATCCCTCAAAATTGCCCGCATCCAGCGCGTCCCGGCAGCGCTCCAGCAGCGTGTTGTAGAAATAAAGGTTGTGCATGACCCCCAGCCGCAGCCCCAAGATCTCGTCGGCCTTGAACAGATGGCGGATATAGCTGCGGCTGAAATTGCGGCAGACCGGGCAATCGCACTGCGGGTCGATGGGCGATTCATCCCTTTCATATTTGGCGTTGCGGATATTGATGATGCCGCCCCAGGTGTTGAAATGGCCGTGACGGGCGTTGCGCGCCGGCATGACGCAGTCAAAAAGATCCACGCCGCGCGCGATGGACTCCAGGATATTGCCCGGGGTGCCCACCCCCATCAGATAGCGGATCTTATCCTTTGGCATGTGGGGTTCCACTACCGTGATCACCCGATACATTTCTTCCGTCGGCTCCCCTACCGCCAGGCCGCCGATGCTGTAACCGTCCAGATCGAGTTCTGCGATCTCTTTCATCTGTTCCACCCGCAGATCGTCGAAGCAGCAGCCCTGGTTGATGCCGAACAGCAGCTGGTCTGGGTTGACTGCAAGCCCCTCCCGTTTGAGGCGGGCCATCTCATCTTTACAGCGCTTCAGCCAGCGCACCGTGCGGGCGCAGGAATCCTTGGCATACCCGTGTTCCGCCGGGTTTTTGATGCACTCGTCAAACGCCATGGCGATGGTCGAGCCCAGGTTCGCCTGGATGCGCATGCTCTCCTCGGGGCCCATAAAGATCTTTCGCCCGTCGATGTGGGAATTAAAGGTGACGCCCTCTTCCCGGATCTTGCGCAGCGAGGCAAGGCTAAAAACCTGAAAGCCGCCCGAATCTGTCAGGATCGGCCCGTCCCAGCGCGTGAAGCGGTGCAAACCGCCCATGTCCCGCACCAGCTCGTCGCCCGGGCGCAGATGAAGATGATAGGTATTGCAGAGCATTACCTGGCATTTGATCTCTTTCAGATCAAATGCAGAAAGCCCGCCCTTGATGGCCGCGGCAGTGGCCACGTTCATAAAAGCAGGTGTCTCCACCGTGCCGTGTACCGTTTTGAAGCGGCCCCTGCGCGCCGCGTGTTCCGTCCTGATCAGTTCATACATCCATTGAACCCCCTCTTTTTATCAGAGGCGCCGGGCATAGGCCCTTCTGCCAAAAAACGGGCGGCGCCGGGGAACACTTCCTCAGCACCGCCTTTTTTATCTTTTGTTTATTATAGCTGCTTCACGGCCGAAAGTCAACGCGGGCGGTGTGGGCCTTAAGAAATGCCGTCCGCCGCGCCCGCTTTTGGACTCGCCGCGTTTACCGCCGGACCCCGAAAGCGCTGAAACCGGGATAGACGGCGCCTGACCCCAGGGCCTGCTCGATGCGAAGCAGCTGATTGTATTTTGCCACCCGCTCGCTCCGGCTGGGGGCGCCGGTCTTGATCTGGCAGGTGTTCAGCGCCACCGCCAGGTCGGCGATCGTCGTGTCCTCCGTCTCGCCCGAGCGGTGGGATGCAATGGCGGTATACCCGGCCCTGTGCGCCATCTTGACGGCTTCCAGCGTCTCCGACACCGAGCCGATCTGGTTCAATTTGATGAGGATCGAGTTTCCGCACCCAAGGCGGATGCCCTTGTCCAGGCGCTCTGTGTTGGTCACGAACAGGTCGTCTCCCACCAGCTGGACATTTTTGCCCAGTTCCCGGGTCATCAGCTGCCAGCCCTCCCAATCCTCTTCGTCCAGGCCGTCCTCGATGGAGTAGATGGGATATTTTTCGCAGAGGTCTTTCCAGTGCGCCACCAGTTCGGCGGAACGAAAACGCGTTCCGCTTTTGGGCAGCAGATACTCTCCCTTTGTCCCGCTTTTCCATTCGCTGGACGCGGCGTCCAGGGCCAGGACAATATCTTTTCCCGGCTGATACCCGGCCCGGCGCACAGCTTCCAGAATATACTGGATCGCTTCTTCGTCGCTGGCAAGATCGGGGGCGAAGCCGCCCTCATCCCCCACTGAGGTCGCGAGCCCTTTGGCTTTCAGCAGGGCGGACAGCGCGTGGAACACCTCGGTGCACCAGCGCAGCCCTTCGTGAAAACTTCCGGCCCCGGCCGGCATGATCATAAACTCCTGCACGTCTACGGTATTTGCAGCGTGCGCGCCGCCGTTCAGGATATTCATCATGGGTACCGGCAGCCTGTTGCCGCTGATACCGCCCAGATAGCGGTAGAGAGGGAGCCCCATCCCCTGTGCCGCCGCGCGCGCGCAGGCAATGGAGACCGCAAGGATGGCATTGGCCCCCAGCCGGGATTTATCCTGCGTGCCGTCCGCCGCCCGCATGGCGCTGTCGACCGCGTAGATGTCGGAGGCGTCCATTCCGGACAGCGTCTCGTTTATCACGGTGTTGATGTTTTCCACTGCCTTTAAAACACCTTTCCCTCCAAAGCGGCTCTTGTCGCCGTCCCGCAGTTCCAGCGCCTCAAATTCGCCGGTGGAGGCGCCGCTGGGCGCCGCTCCCCTGCCGGACACGCCTGTGGAGAGGACCACCTCGGCCTCTACAGTGGGGTTGCCGCGCGAGTCGATGATCTCGCGCCCAAGCACGCGTTCAATTGAAAAACGATCCATAAAACCCATCCTTCCTTTTTTCGGTCATCCGCAGCCTGAAAATTGCGGTACAAAAGTAGTATGGCAATTTTTATAAGGTTAGCAACAACTAACTTTGTGTATTTTTTAGTATACGCTCTTTGAAAGAAAAATACAACCCCCTGCCCCGCAGCGCTTTCCCCTGTCCGGCAGCGTTTCAAGACAGGAAAAAGAGGCTGCCGGATTTAGTGGCAGCCTCTTTTTCTGAAAGCGTTTTTGTCTGCGGTGCAAATCCTGCCGCCATGCCGTCCCTGTGCAGAAAAGACGGCACGGTTGCTGCGGGGCCAGGGCGAGGCGCCCCAAGCGATTTTCCTCCCGGGGCACGGGGAACCACCCGGCTCTTTACAGATCGTCCACCAGGGCCGTGCTTTTGGCATAGGCGGTGCTTTTTGCCTCAAAAAAATCAGTCTTCACCATATTCGCGTTGGAATATTGGCTCACCCAGCCCATGCTGGCCGGCTCTTCCCGGTTGTCCTCAAAGAGATATCCGTAGCCCAGGCCCGACCAGCGCAGGTTCCCCAGATAGCGGATATAGTCGGTGACCATGCGGCTGTTGAGGCCGGGGATCTCGTCGCCGATCACATAGCTGCCCCAGGCGATTTCCTGCCGTACCCCCTCTTCCAGCATTTCTTTCAATGTCTGGATATTGGCCGGCGTGAACAGTTCCGGCTGCTCTTTCTGCAATTCCAGCAGGATGCTGCGGAAAAGCCAGAGATGCGTGTTTTCATCCCGGTTGATATAGCGGATCTCCTGTGCGGAGCCGGGCATCTTTCCGTTGCGGGACAGGTTGTAAAAGAACATGAAGCCGCTGTAAAAGTAGACGCCCTCCAGGATATAGTTGGCCATCAGCACCTGCAGAAAGGTCTCAGGGTCTTTCTTCTCCTGAAAGCGGTTGTAAAGATCGCCGATGAAGGTATTGCGCCGCAGCAGGTGTTCATCGGTTTTCCACTGATAAAGGATATCGTTGCGTTCTACCGGGCTGCAGATGGTGTCCAGCATATAGCTGTAGCTCTGGCTGTGGACGCACTCCTGAAAAGTTTGGATCGACAGGCAGAGGTTGACCTCGTTGGCGGTGACATATTCGCCGATATTGGGCAGATTGGCGGTTTGGATGGAGTCCAGGAACACCAGAAAACTGAGGATCTTGTCATAAGCGGTGCGCTCAGCGGCCGTCAGCTGCGGATAGTCTTTCACGTCCTGCGCCAGATTGATCTCTTCCGGGATCCAGAAATTGTTCATCGCCTGCCGGTACCAATCGCTGACCCAGGGATATTTCATGTTGTTGAAATCGTTCAGGTTGGTGGTGTTGCCGCCGATCATGCGGCGCAGGCGCACATCGGTGTCTCCGCCCGGATTGAAGAGCGGCTTTTTGATCAGCTGTGCCATTTTTACCTCCGTTTCAGGAAGAGCAGCTCTCGCACTCTTCCACTTCCAATGATTTGCTGCGGATATAATAGATCGTCTTTACACCCTGTTCCCAGGCCAGCAGATACAGGTCCAGCACCTGGCGCAGCGTGTACTCGTTGGTGATATACAGGTTCATGCTTTGGGCCTGGTCGATATGGCGCTGCCGCACGCCACAGGCGCGGACGCTCCAGCGCTGGTCGATCAGATGGGCGTTTTTGTAATACCAATAGGTGGCCGGAGAGAGCTCCGGCGCCACCCGGGGCAGCATGCTGCCCTTTTTTTCCTCCAGAAAAAACTTGTTCATCACCGGGTCAACGCCTGCGGTAGTGCCCGCCAGGATGCTGGTGCTGCTGGTGGGGGCCACGGCCAGCAGATAGGCGTTGCGCATCCCGCTGCGCTGCACCCGCTGTGCCAATGCCTGCCAGGCAGGGCTGGTATAGCCCCGCTTTTCGAAATAGGCGCCGGTGGCCCAGTCGCTGCCGGAAAACAGGCTGTAAGCGCCTTTTTCTTCGGCCAGTTCGCAGCTTGCAGTGATGGCGGCGCGGTTGATGGTCTCAAACACGCGGTCGGCAAAGGCAAGATGCTCCTCGCTTTCCCAGCGGACGCCGTGCTTTGCCAGCATGTGGTGATAGCCGCTTACCCCCAGGCCGATGCTGCGGTATTTTTGGTTGGTGAGGCGGGCATAGGCCAGCGGATAAAAGTTGAGGTCGATCACGTTGTCCAGCGCCCGCACCGCCGTGCGCACGATCTCGCCCATCGCGGTCTCATCCTGCACCGGCAGGTTGCCCAGGGAGAGACTGGCCAGATTGCAGACTACAAATTCACCCGGGCGGGTGGTGGTCACCACCACGGTATCACCCTCGCGCGTCAGCACCTCGGTACTCACGGTCTCGACCGGGGCCATGTTCTGCGCGATCTCGGTACAGAGATTGGAGCAGTAGATCATGCCCTTGTGCCCGTTGGGGTTGGCGCGGTTCACCGCGTCGCGGTTAAAGGTGAAAGGGGTCCCGGTCTCCACCGCGCTTTTCAGGACCAGACGCACGATCTCCTTTACCGTCACGGTGCGTTTCGGGATGCGGGGGTCCTCCACACAGCTGTGGTAACGCCGCTCCCATTCCTCGCCCCAATAATCCTCCAGCGCATATCCCTTGACCGTCAGGATATCGTGGGGACACATCAGATACCAGGGGGCGTCCAGGTCCTGGGACGCCAGCTTCCAGAACAGGTCCGGCCAGCACACGGCCGGAAAAACGTCATGCGCTTTCATGCGGTCGTCCCCGTTATTGGTGCGCAGCTGCAGAAATTCCGGCAGATCTTTATGCCATGCGTCCAGATAGACCGCGACCGCCCCCTGGCGCATGCCCAGCTGGTCCACTGCCACAGCGGTGTCGTTGACCAGCCTGATCCAGCGGATCACGCCGCCCGCCGCCCCTTCAAAGCCGCGGATGCTGCTGCCGGTGGCCCGCACTTTGCCAAAATACAGCCCCATGCCGCCGCCGAACTTGCTCACTTTGGCAAAGCTGTCGACGCTGCGATAGATCCCCTCCAGGCTGTCGGGCACGGTGTCGATAAAACAGCTGGAAAGCTGATGATAGGGCTTGCGCGCGTTGGAGAGGGTCGGCGTCGCCATGGTGACCTGCATCAGGCTGAGCATATCGTAAAACCGCCGTACCCAGACCATGCGGTCCTTTTTTTCATTCATGGCCAGATGCAGCGCAATGCCCAAAAACATCTCCTGGGGCGTTTCCAGCGCCACGTGCTGGCGGGTGCGGATCACATAGCGCTTGAGCAGGAGATCAAGGCCAGACCAGGTGAACCGGTCGTCCCTTTTTTCGTCGATAAAGCCTGCGGCCTCATCGAGATCCGCTTTTGTGTAGTTCTGCAGGATGTATTCGCCGTAAAGGCCTTCCCGGGTGAGATAGACCAGCTTTTCATAAAAGCTGCCAATACCGCGGCGGCAGCATTCTTCCTGCAGCTGCAGGCGGAAGCCGAGATTTAAAAAGCGGGCGGCGATCAGCTCCCACTGAGGCGCTTCGGGGCTGGTCAGTTCCACCGCGGCTTTGGTGAGCACCGCCAACAGTTCCGCCGGGTCCATATCGGGCTTTGCAAAACCCGCAAACTGCGCGGACAAAGCGGTGACCGGGTAAAGCGCGGGGTCAAATTCAGCCTGGATCCGGGACAGACATTCCTCCAGCCCGTCGACCCCGATCTGGCCCGCCAAAGCCTGACGCGCGCCGCGCAGCTCTGCCCTTTTCTGCCGGTAAAGGATATAGCTTTTGGCAGCGTTGAAATGTCCGTGCTCCATCATGACCCGTTCCACGAGATCCTGAATGCGCTCCACGGAAAGTTCACCGTCTGCCAGGCGGCCCTCCACATCGGTGAGCAGGCCTGCCAGCAAACTTTCCCCGGGCTGTTCGCCCACGCTGAAAAACGCCTTTTTTATGGCCTGCGTGATTTTGGCTGGATCGTACTCCTCCAGCGCGCCGCTTCTTTTTTTGATCTGCATTTTGGCCCTCCCTCTGGCACAAACAGGAAATTATCTCAATAATATACGATATCTTGTGCCTTTTCAATAGCAAAACACATTTTATATTAATATATACAAAAATAGTATATATTTGCGCTTCCTTTTTGACGGTCGCCCGCAAAGCCCGGTCTGGTTTTTACGGGGCAGAAGTTTTCCCTGAAAGAGCATTTCCTGCCGGGTGACGTCTTTGTGCGCGGGGCCGCACCGGCGGTCTCATCGCCGCGGGTCTCAGCTTGGCTTTTCGGCCTTGACGCGGGACGGCTTGGGAGGAAACCGCGCGTCCTCCGGCTGCTGCGGCATGCGCGGTTTTGTCCTTGGTCTATCTTTCCCAAAGAGCGCGCCGGCCATCCGCATCCAGGAAATCGGCATTGCGCCCGAAGTCCCTTTCCCTGTTGAAGCCCGTTATCAATATCTATATCTATCGCGCGAAGAAGAGCACGCGGCGCCCGCGAGGAGAAAAGGGCTTCGAAAGCTGTGCCGGCACGCAGGGGCCCGGGCCTGCGGTGAATCCCCTTTCGCCGCTGGAAGAGGAGATGAGGCACACATTTAGGAGGCCCAAAGCAGAAAGTATCTCCCCTCCCCTTTAAAAAATGTAGGGGAATGAAAAAAATCGGATCTGGCGGGAAGGAGCGGCGCAAAAAACGCCTTTGCTGCGCGGCCCTGTTTTGGCCGCGCGATCCTGCGGCGGCCCTGCCTTTTTCCGGCGCGAAAACAGATCGGTACCACAAAGCGCTCTTGCTTTATTGCGGTCATTTATGACAGGACCGCAGAGACGGAAAGCAAGCGGACCAAGAACGAAACTTTTCCGTTTAAAAAAGCGCTGTCAGAAATCCTGTAATTCTTACAAATCGCTCATTGCTATATTAAAAGTACAGATTTTCTTTCATAAAGGAGCGTTGGCCTATGGCGGAACAAAAGCGGATCAGGAGAACGCCGGAGCAGATCGCTGCGGATCTCGACGTCCGGATCGCAGAGCAGGAAGAACATATAAAAGCTTTGGAGGTAAAAAGAACGGCAGCTTGTCAGGAGTATGACGCCAAAATAGCCGTTATACAAAAGAGGATCGCCGGGCTGCGCGGCAAAAAGAAATCCCTGCTTTCCCCCAAAAAGAAAAAGCCCCACAAGAGCAAAGCGGAGCAGATAAAAGAGCTGGTAAGATCCGCGCAGAAATCGGGCATGAAGCTGGAAGAGATCGCCGATAAGCTGGGGATGGAACTGTCCGCTTGACTGGAAAAAGCGGACCGTCGCGCGGCTCCAAACGATAAACAAAAAGACAGGGATGGGCGCTGCGCTCATCCCTGTCTTTTTGTTTATCCTGCGGCAGCAAAACAAGATCTTTTGCCCGCTGTGTTTCTCGTATTTGCCGATGGGAGGAAAGAGCAGGTATCGCGCTTTTTGCCTCTGCGTACCGGCAAAAACAGCCTTTCTTGGGAGACCTGCCTTTCAGATCCAAAACAGCCGGGAATAAAAACCGCCACTACTGGGAAAGCTTTTGTGCAAAATCCGCCATGGCCTGTGCGATTTTGATCTGCTGGGGGCAGACCGCTTCACAGCTTCTGCAGCCAAGGCAGGCGCCCGGCTGCTTTTCCGCAGGCAGGGCGGACAGAGCCATCGGCGCAAGAAATCCTCCGCCGGTAAAGCAATGCTCGTTGTAAAGCGCCAGCAGCGACGGGATGTCGAGCCCCTGCGGGCAGTGGCTGGTGCAGTAGCGGCAGGCCGTACAGGGCAGCGCGATGCGCTGCACCATATCGTCGGCGACCTGCAGCAATGTCTCCATCTCCTGTGCGCTGAGCGGCCGGTTTTCTGAAAAAGTCCCGATGTTTTCCTGCAGCTGTTCCAGGTTGGACATGCCGGACAGGATCATCGTGACCCCGGGCACGCTTTGCAGAAAGCGGAAAGCCCAGGCGGGGACCGATTCCTGCGGCCGCAGGGCACGCAGCTTTTCCGCATTGTCGGGTTCAAGAGAAGCAAGTTTGCCCCCGCGCAGGGGCTCCATCACCCATACCGGGATCTCATGACGGCGCAAAAGCTCCACTTTGGCTTTTGCGTCCTGAAAAGTCCAGTCGATATAGTTCAGCTGGATCTGGCAAAATTCCATCTCAGAGCCGTAAGCCTCCAAAAAGCGCTGCATAACGGCGGCGCTGCCGTGGGCGGAAAAACCCAGATGGCGAATGTGCCCGGCCTTTTTTTGCCGCAGAAGATAGGCAAAGATCCCATAGCGTTCGTCCAGATAGGCGTCGATATTCATCTCGCAGACATTGTGGAACAGGTAAAAATCAAAATATTCCACCCCGCACCGTTTCAGCTGCTCTTCAAAGATCCTGTCCACCTTGTCCATGTTGGCAAGGTCATAGCCCGGGAACTTATCGGCCAGGAAATAACTCTGCCGGGGATACCGCCTCAGTACGCGGCCCAACGCGGCTTCCGACCGGCCGTCGTGATACCCCCCCATGCGGTGTCGTAATAATTGACGCCCTGTTCCATTGCGCAGGCTACCATATCATTCAAAGCCGCTTCGTCGATCTCACTGGTTTTTCCCGCCAGCAGGGGCAGGCGCATCGCCCCCATCCCCAGCGCGGAGAGCTTTACATCCCGAAACGCCTTATAGATCATCTTAGTTCCTCCCTCTCTGTCCTCTGTGCAGACTGTGCGGCAAGCCGCGTGACCGCGGCGGCTCAGCCACCAAAATATGCGGCGATTTTTTGCATCCGCGCTTCCTGCTTGACGTGAAATGGGCAGCGGGATTCGCAGTGACCGCATTGCACGCAGCTGTCCGCTTTGAGGCGGAGCTTGCCATAGTGCCCCTTTGCCAGCACGTCGCCGGCCAGCGCCAGATCATAATATTTGTTGATCAGCCCCACGTTCAAGCCCTGGGGACACGGCTGGCAGTGGTTGCAGTAAACACAGATCCCCTCGGCATTCTGCGGCGTGAACGCGCTGATGACCGAATAATCGCGCGCTTTCTCCCCTGCATCCAGGTAGGCGAGCACTTCCAGCAGGTCGGCGCTGTTCCGCACGCCGGGCAGCACCGTGAGCACTGCCGGCCGGTCAAGCGCGTACTGGATACACTGGACCCGGGTCAGCGGCTGACGAAAGGGAGAGGTGGCAGCCTGCAGCAGCTGGCCGCCGCCAAAGGGCTTCATCACCGAGAGCCCGACCCCCGCTTTTTCACATTCCCGGTAAAGACTGCTTCGGTCCGCCGCCGTGCCGATGCCGTAAGCGCCGGTGGAATAGTCATAAGCAGGGTTGATGCTGAACATGATCATATCCACCAGCCCGGTGTCCAAAAAACGGCGCACGATGCCGGGATCATGAGAAGAAAGCCCCAGATGCCGGACTGCGCCGTCCTCTTTCAGGCTTTTCATATAATCCCAGATACCGCTGGACATGATCTTGTGGTAATCATCCTCTTCGTCGATGCAGTGGACAAACCCAAAATCCGCATATTCTGTGTGCAGGGTCTTCAGCTGGTTTTCAAAGGTCTGTTTGATTTTGGACAGATCGCGGGTCCAGCCGTATTTGCCCCCGTCGTATACGGCGCCGAAATGCATTTGCAGGTAAGCCGCCTGCCTGCGGCCGTCCAGAGCGCGGGCATAGCAGGCATAAGGCTTGCCCTCCGACGCGGCCATGTCAAAGTAATTTATCCCCGCATCCAGGGCAAGGCGCACGGTCTTTTCGATCTCCGCTTCGTCCCCTTCATGGATAGAGCCCATCCCCAGCCCGATCACGCTGATCCGTTCTGGCCCATGCGGAAGTTTTCTATACTCCATTTCCGCCATTGACTTTCCCCTCCCCTGATGCATGCTGCTTTTCCTATTTCATCCTTATTCTATCACGCCCTCAGGCAAGCCACAAATACTTATATCAGATGATTTTCCATGCTTGACAGGTATGGCTGAAAGAGATAGGATGAGAGAAAACGCGGGGAGGAATTTTTATGGATATCCGCACGCTGCGCTACTTTTTGGCTGTTGCCCGGGAAGAAAGTATCACCGGCGCCGCCGCAGTGCTTCATCTCACCCAGCCCACCCTGTCCCGCCAGCTGATGGAGCTGGAGTCGGAGCTCGGCAAGCAGCTTTTTATTCGCGGCAAGCGCAGGGTCACGCTGACGGAGGACGGTATCCTGCTGCGCAAGCGCGCTTTGGAGATCGTGGAGCTGATGGACAAGACCGAGGCAGAATTTCGAGAGCCGGGCGAGAGCGTTGCAGGCAAGGTCTATATCGGCGCAGGCGAGACGCAGGCGATGCGTCTGATCGCCCGGGTGGCAAAAGAGCTCGGGGCCGATCATCCGCTTTTGCATTATCATTTGTTCAGCGGCAACGCCGACGACGTAACGGAACGGCTGGACAAAGGGCTGTTGGATTTTGGCGTTTTGATCGAGCCCTTTGACATGAAAAAGTACGATTGCTTCAAACTGCCGGTCACCGATACCTGGGGGGTGCTGATGCGCCGGGACCATCCCCTGGCACAGCGGGAGAGCATCCGGCCGCAGGACCTGAAAGGCATCCCGCTTTTCTCCTCTCGGCGCAGCATGATAAAAAACGAATTTTCAAGATGGTTCGGACAGGAATTTGACGGCCTGAACATCGTCGGCACCTTTAATTTGATCTTCAATGCGGCGCTGATGGTGGAAGAGGGCCTGGGATGCGCCCTTTGCCTGGACAAGCTGGTGGGCACTTCGGGCAACGCCTCTCTTTGCTTTCGCCCTCTGGAGCCGCGGCTGGAGGTGGGGCTGGATATCGTCTGGAAGAAATATCAGATCTTTTCCAAACCCGCAGAGCTGTTTTTGGAACGGCTCAAAAAAGCGTCGGCCAATTTGGCCGCAGATCAACGGCGCCCCTGAGCTGCGCCGGCCTGCCCGCAGGGGCGCGGGCCTTTTCAAAAAGAGTATCGGGGACAAAGCAGGCGCCATGACAGCGCAAGAAATCAGCGCTGTCATGGCGCCTGTTTTTTTATCGAGGGGCGGCTTCACAGGATCAGCATTGCGTCGCCGAAAGAATAAAAGCGATAGCCCTCTTCCACCGCGGTGCGGTAGGCGGCCATGGTATGGTCGTAACCGGCAAAAGCCGAAACCAGCATGATGAGCGTGCTTTCCGGCAGATGAAAATTGGTGATGAGGCCGTCGATCACCCGAAAGGTGAACCCCGGATACATGAAAATGTCAGTGTCTCCCTGGCAGGCGCAGACCTCTCCATGCGCCTGATAGACGGATTCCAGGGTACGGCAGCTGGTGGTGCCAACTGCGATCACCCGGCGGCCCGCGGCCTTTGTCCGGCGGATGAGGTCCGCGGTCTCTTCTGACACAGAATACCACTCGGTGTGCATGTGATGCTGTGTGATGTCGTCCACCTTTACAGGACGGAAAGTGCCCAGCCCCACGTGCAGCGTGACCTCGGCCACCCGCACGCCTTTTTGCTTCAGCTCCTCCAGCAGCCGCCCGGTAAAATGCAGTCCCGCTGTGGGGGCTGCAGCGCTGCCGGGTTCTTTGGCATAAACGGTCTGATATTCGGAATCGTCCTCCATCTCTTTTTCAATATAATGCGGCAGAGGCAGACGGCCCACCAGCTCCAGCGCCTGGTAAAAGCTGCGGTCCGGATGGGTAAAAGAGACGATCTTGTTTCCCTCTTCGGTGGTCTCAAGGATCTCGGCTGTCAGAACGCCGTCCCCAAACACGACCCTGGCGCCGGTTTTCAGCCGTTTACCAGGCTTGGCCAGACATTCCCAGACGTCGTCGCCCCGGGGCCGCAGGATCAGGATCTCGCAGGCGGCCCCGGTGCCCTCTTTGACGCCCAGCAGCCGGGCAGGCAGCACCTTGGAGTTGTTCACAACCAGCAGGTCGCCGTCATCTAATAGAGTAGTCAGTTCGCGGAACACATGATGGCTGATCTCCCCATCGCTGCGCCCCAGTACCATCAGGCGGGCGGAATCTCTTGGCTCGGCGGGCTCCTGCGCGATGCGGCTTTTTGGCAGGTCATAGTAGAAGTCACTTTTCTGCATCTTTTTATTCGACCTTTCCTGTTTTTGCGTTTCTTTGTGTACTTCTATAGCGAACACTTATTCTGTACAAAACGACAATTTTGCCTGTTTTGCGGCTTTTTTCATTGACACGTCCCCTGGCTCGATGCTATAGTAGGGAAGAAAAGCCGCCGGCTCTGCGCAGGCAGGCCGTCTGCTGCGCAAAGCCCGCGCCGCCGGTGTCCCCGGTCTGCGCGGCTACATTATTATATTGCATCGGGCTCCGGTTTTCAAGCCGCGGCCGCGCAGGGCCCGGCCGGACCCGTTTTTTCTTTGCGGGCCGGGGCTTTTATTTTTGACGCTTGCTCCACTGCACAGCGCGGCGGGGCTGCGATAGAGAGGGTCAAAATGTTGGAAAAGGGAGTATGTGAGATGAAACAGTATCGGATCGCCGTCGTGGGCGCCACGGGCATGGTGGGCCGCACCTTTCTCAAGGTGCTGGAAGAGTTCGATTTGCCGGTGTCAAAATACAAGCTTTTTGCCTCCGCGCGCAGCGCCGGCAAAAAGCTGACCCTGCTGGGACAGGAATACACTGTGGAAGAGCTGACCGAACAGAGTTTTGACGAGGGGTTTGACCTGGCGCTGTTCTCCGCCGGCGCGGGGATCAGCAAAAAGTTTGCGCCCATCGCCGCCGCCCATGGCTGTGTGGTCATCGACAACAGCTCGCAGTGGCGCATGGACCCCAAGGTGCCGCTGGTGGTGCCCGAGGTCAACCCCGGCGACCTCAAATGGCACAACGGCATTATCGCCAATCCCAACTGCTCCACGATACAGGCCATGCTTCCCCTCAAGGTGCTGCACGACCGGTATGGCATCCGCCGCGTGGTCTATTCCACCTATCAGGCGGTGTCCGGCGCAGGGGTCAAGGGCTGGGATGATCTGGCAAACGGCGCCCGGGCTTTTGCAGAGGGCAAAGAGGGGGCGGAGCTTCAAAAGTTCCCCTATCCCATCTTTTCCAACTGCATCCCCCACATCGATGTTTTTATGGAGGACGGCTATACCAAGGAAGAGCATAAGATGATCGACGAGACGCATAAAATTCTGGGAGACGACTCGATCCGTATCACTGCGACCACTGTGCGGGTGCCGGTGTTCAACGGCCACAGCGAATCCATCAACGTGGAGCTGGCAAAGCCCTATGATCTGGCGGACGTGCGCCGCGCCATGTCCGAGATGGAAGGGCTTGTCCTGTATGACGATGTGGCCCACGACGTCTACCCCCTTGCCAGCGTTGCCTGCGGCAGAAACGAAGTGTATGTGGGCCGCCTGCGCCGGGATGAGAGCGTGGAAAACGGCCTCAACCTGTGGTGCGTGGCGGACAATATCCGCAAGGGCGCCGCCGCCAACGCGGTGCAGATCGCGCGGTACATGATCGGGCACGAAATAATCTGAAAACTGAATAGTGGGAGGTCTGCATGAAAACCTGCGTCTTCACAGGATCGTGCGTCGCCTTGGCGACGCCCATGAATGAGGACGGTTCAATCAATCTGGATGTTTTAAAGCAGCTCATCGAATTCGAGATCGAAAACGGAACAGACGCGATCCTGGTCTGCGGCACCAGCGGCGAGGCCCCGACCCTTGACCAAAAAGAGCACATGGACGTCATCCGCTGCGCCGTGCAGGCGGTGCATGGCCGGGTGCCGCTGATCGCCGGCACCGGGTCCAACGACACCCGCCACGCCATTGCCCAGTCCCGTGAGGCCGAAGCGCTGGGCGCGGACGCGCTGCTGCTTGTGACACCTTATTATAATAAGACCTCGCAGGCAGGGCTGGTCCGTCATTTCACCGCGATCGCGGACAGCGTCTCGCTGCCGGTCATCCTGTACAACGTGCCCTCCCGCACCGGGCTCAACATCCAGCCCGAGACCTACCGCCAGCTGGCGCGGCATCCGCGCATTGCAGCCACAAAAGAGGCGAACGGGGACATTGCCGCACTGGCCCGCACAAAACAGCTCTGCGGCGACGACCTTTGGGTCTATTCCGGCAACGACGACCAGATCGTGCCGGTGATGTCGCTGGGCGGAGTGGGGGTCATTTCGGTGCTGGCCAACGTGGCTCCGGCGCTGACAAAAGAGATCTGCGCCGCCTGTCTTGCCGGGGACACCGCGCGGGCGGCCGCCCTGCAGCTGAAAGCCACCCCGCTGATCACAGCCCTTTTTGCAGACGTGAACCCCATCCCGGTAAAGTATGCGCTGAACCGCCTTGGCTTTGCGGCCGGGCCGTGCCGCCTCCCGCTCGTGTCCCCCGCCGCGGAGGTCTGCCGCCGGGTGGACGAGGCGATGGAGGGGCTGGGGCTTCTCTCCCCGTCTCAGTTATGAAAATTTTATTGAACGGCGCGCTGGGGCGGATGGGGCGCTGCCTTGCAGACTATGTGGCGGCGCAGCCGGACTGCACGGTCGCCGCCGGTGTCGACCGCGGCGGGCGGCCGCCCGGCCTCCCCTTCCCCATCTACTCCGACATCAAGGAAGTGCCCCAAAGCGCGGACGTGCTGATCGATTTTTCCTCGCCCCTCTGCGCGCAGCGCGCCATGCTCTACTGCGCCGCGGCGCGGCTTCCCTGCGTGATCTGCACCACGGGCCTCGGGGCGTCCGCACTGCACACCATGAACTTTTGCGCCCAGGAGATCCCACTGTTCAACAGCGCCAACATGTCGCTGTGCGTCAATCTGATGCAGGAACTCTGCCGCATGGCGGCGGAGGTGCTGGGGACCGGCTATGCCGTCGACATAGTGGAAAAGCACCACGGGGCCAAGCTGGATGCCCCCAGCGGTACGGCCCTGGCGTTGGCGGACGCCATGAACCGGGGCGGAGACTACAGCATCTGCACCGAGGCTCAAAGTACCGTGCCCCGCCAGGAAGAGGAGATCGTTCTCCATTCTCTGCGAGGCGGGAATCTTGCAGGAGAGCACGAAGTCCAGTTTTCTGGACAAAACGAGATCCTGCGCATCAGCCATACCGCTTTTAACCGGGACGTATTTGCGGTGGGAGCGCTGGCTGCCGCCCGTTATCTCATCGGCCAAAAGCCGGGACTGTATAATATGAAGGATTTGATTAAAAAATGAGACGACTTTCCGCCCTGCTTTTATGCTTTGCCCTGCTGCTGTCCGGCTGCGGCCAGACGGACCGCCCGGTCTCCACCGCGGCGCCCGCGGCTGCCGCGACACAGCAGCCCGCGCCGACCCCTACGCCGCAGCCCACCGTGGACTTTTCCGCCACAGGCGACAACCTGATCCACGGCCAGCTCTATCTGCAGGCACAGCGCAGGGCGGAAGACGGCGGCTATGATTTTATGCCGCTTTATGAAAAGGTCGCTTCTTTTTATGCCGGACAGGACCTCAACTTCATCAACCAGGAGACCCTGGTAAACGACGAGATCCCACCCAGCAGCTACCCGCTGTTTTCCTCGCCCGCAGAAGTGGGGCGCACCGCTTATGAGCTGGGGTTCCGGCTGTTCGGCACCTCCAATAACCACAGTTACGACCTGGGGGCCGCAGGCATCGCCGCCACCCGGCGTTTCTGGGCGTCCATGCCGGACGATGCGCTCGCTTTCGGCCTTTGGGAGAACGGCACAGAGAACGATATCCCGCTTTATGAAAACAACGGCGTCACCTTTGCCTGTCTTGCCTATACCCAGTACACCAACGGTCTGCCCACCCCCCAGGGGAGCGAAGCCCATGTCATCCTGACCTCGGACACCGAGACCATCGAGCGGCAGATCACTGCGGCGCGGTCGCTGGTGGACGTTGTGCTGGTCTCGGTCCATTGGGGCAACGAGGACAGCCACCTCGTCACAGAGGGCCAGCGCGCGCTGGCCCGGCAGATGGCGGACTGGGGGGCGGACCTGATCATCGGCACCCATCCCCATGTGCTGCAGAGCGCGGAATGGCTGGACCGGGAGGACGGCGGGCGAAGCTTTGTGGCCTATTCGCTGGGCAACTTTGTCTCCGCCCAGAGCAAACCGGATCAACTCATCGGCGCGGTCCTCAGCTGCACTTTTACCAAGACCGGGGACGGCAGTTCCGCGATCAGCAATGTCCGTTTTCATCCAACGGTCACCCATTACGGCAGCCGCTACAGCGACGTCAAGGTCTATTTTTTAAGCGACTACACCGCCGATCTTGCCCAGGGGCATGGCGTGCGGACGGATTATCCCGTCTTTGGGCTCGAGTATATCAACGCAGTGGTCGCTGAAAACCTGCCGGAAGAATTTCTTTGATTCCCTTTGATTCCATATAAGAAAAAAACGGTCTATTGTATTGGCAAAAAAGCAGGCAGCAAACGCTGCCTGCTTTTTTATATTTTGAAAAAGTTGCCGCGCATAAAAATTTTTCATGGAGGCATATGCACAAAAAACGCATCCAGCCAACGGGCGGCTGAATGCGCAGAAGGTTTTTATTTCAAGATCACGCGCTGGTAGATTTTTTTGCCCTTTTTGATGACGACGCCCTGCTGCAGGCGCTCGGCGGCGACGGTCTGCTGGGGGTCTTCCACCTTTTCACCGTCCAGCGCGATGCCGCCCTGCTGCACCAGGCGGCGCCCCTCTCCCTTGGAGGAACAGAGCCCCGCGGCGACCAGCAGGTCCAGCAGGCCCGCAGCACCGTCCTGCAGGACCGCGGGGCCCACTTCAGCGGTGGGCATGTTTTCCTGGTCGGCAGCGCCGCTGAACAGGGCGCGCGCAGTCTGCTGTGCTTTCAGGGCCTCCGCTTCGCTGTGGACCATCTTGGTCAGCTCAAAGGCCAGGATCTCCTTGGCCCGGTTCAGCTCTTCGCCCTCCCAGGCGTCCATCTCGTCGATCTGCTCCAGCGGCAAAAAGGTGAGCATCCGCACGCATTTCATCACGTCGGCGTCGTCCACGTTGCGCCAGTACTGGTAAAAGTCAAAAGGACTGGTCTTGTTCGGGTCCAGCCAGACGGCATTGCCCGCCGTTTTGCCCATCTTGTTGCCCTGCGAGTCGGTGAGCAGCGTGATGGTCATGCAGTGCGCGTCTTTGCCCAGCTTGCGTCGGATGAGCTCTGTGCCGCCCAGCATGTTGGACCACTGATCGTTGCCGCCGAACTGCATGTTGCAGCCGTAGTGCTGGAACATGTAGTAAAAGTCGTAGCTTTGCATGATCATGTAGTTGAATTCCAGAAAAGAGAGCCCCTTTTCCATCCGCTGCTTATAGCAATCGGCCCGCAGCATGTTGTTGACCGAAAAGCAGGCGCCGACCTCGCGCAGCAGTTCCACATAATTGAGCCCCAACAGCCAGTCTGCGTTGTTCAGCATCATGGCCTTGCCCTCGCCGAACTCGATGAACTTTTCCATCTGGCGTTTGAAACAGGCCGCATTGTGGTCGATGTCCTCTTTGGTCAGCATCTTGCGCATATCGGTGCGGCCCGAGGGGTCTCCGATCATGGTGGTGCCGCCGCCGATCAGGGCAATGGGCTTATTGCCTGCCATCTGCAGGCGCTTCATCAGGGTCAAAGCCATAAAATGGCCGGCAGTCAGGCTGTCCGCCGTGCAGTCGAACCCGATATAAAAGGTCGCCTTGCCGGTGTTGATCATCTCGCGGATGGTCTCCTCGTCGGTCACCTGGGCGATCAGGCCGCGGGCGACCAGTTCTTCGTACAATTGCATGATGATTCTCCTTCCAACAGTTCCTGGCAGGGGGAATATAAAAACGCCCTCCGCCAAATCAAAATCTGGCAGAGGGCGAACGATTCGCGGTACCACCTCTGTTTGCCCTGCCGCTCACGCGGCGGGGCCTTTGCGTGTTCTCAAGAGAACAACTGCGCGCTAACGGGCGCCCCCGGCACGGCCTACTTCCCTGTTCAGCCTGCTGCTCCAAGAGGTAATTCACCTGCGGAACGCGCGGTCCCTCGCACCAGCCGGGACCTCTCTGCGCCGCCATTCCGTGGCTACTGGGTCTTTTCATCGCATTTTTATAACTATATCCTTTTTGACAGTACTTGTCAAGCATCCGCCAGCTGCAGCATTTCGCGGGCGTTGGCCAGCGCCAGTTCGGTCACCCGATCGCCGGAGATGATGCGGGCCAGCTCCCGCACGCGCTCTTCTTCCCCCAGCGCACGCACGCTGGTATAGGTGCGATCGTTTTCCACCGCCTTTTCGATCAGCAGATGACTTTTTGCATAGGCCGCGATCTGGGCAGTGTGGGTGATACAGATCACCTGGTGGCCGCTGTCGGCGGTCTCTTTCAGCTTTTGCCCGATGCGCCCGGCCGCAAGCCCCGACACGCCGGTGTCGATCTCGTCGTAGATCACCGTGGGGATGTGGTCTTTTTCCGCCATGACGCTCTTGATGGCCAGCATGATGCGGGAAAGTTCGCCGCCGGAAGCGATCTTTGCCAGGGGCTTTGGCGCCTCGCCCGGGTTGGTGGAGATGTAAAATTCAAGATCATCCTGTCCCGCGGGACCCAGGGCGGCCTTTTCCAGGGCAAGGGTCAGGCGGATGCCCGGCATATTCAAAAATTGGAGAGAGGCGGCGATTTCGGCACTAAAGGCCTCAAAAGCTTTTTTTCGGGTGCGGGTGAGCCGGTCCGCCAGCGCCGCCGCCCCGCGATACGATTCCTCCCGCCGCCCAGTCAATTCCGCCAGTTTCTGGTCTGAAAATTCGATGGTATCCAGTTCGGAGCGGGCTTTTTCATAAAAATCCAGGATATCCTCCACGCTTTGGCCGTATTTGCGCTTGAGGCCGTAAAGCAGATCCAGCCGTCCCTCGATCTCCTCCAGCTGGGAGGGGTCAAAATCAAAGCCGTCCAGCGTGTTTTTGATCTCGGCTGCAAGGTCCTGGGCGGAATAATAAAGGTCGTTCAGCTTTTCCGCCAGAGAGGAAAATTCCTCCGACAGGTCCCCAATCCCCTCCACCTGGCCGCCGGCCTCGCCCAGCAGGTCCACGCCGCCCTGAAGATCCTCCCCGCCCTGCAGCGCGGCGTAAGCTGCCCCCAGGCTGTCGAGGATCTTCTGCGAGTGGCGGATCTTATTGCGCTGTTCAGTCAACTGCTCCTCTTCGCCTTCGACAAGGCCGGCGGCTTCGATCTCGTCCACCTGATAGCGCAGCAGGTCGAGCCGGCGCTGCTTTTCTCCCTCGTCCATCGAGAGGGCGGCGATCTGCTTTTCGATCTCGCGCAGGGCGCGGTAAGCGTGTCTGTATTCCTCCAACAGCTCTTCGTTTTGGGCATAACCGTCCAGAATGCCCAGATGTTTTGAGGGGTTCAAAAGGCTCTGGTTATCGTGCTGCCCGTGGATGGTGAGCAGCGAAGCGCCGATCTCCCGCAGGATCGCCGCCGTCGCGGGCCGGCCGTTGACCCGGCAGCTCGTCTTGCCATCCGCGCCGATCTCGCGGTAGAGCAGAAGCTCTTCGTCCGCTTCATAGCCGGCCGCTTCCAGCGCTGCCTGCGCCTCGGCTGGCAGCTGGGTAAAGGTGGCCCAGACCGCTGCTTTGGGCGTGCCGCTGCGCACCAGTTCGCGGCTGGTGCGGTTGCCCAGGATGGCGTTGATGGAATCGATCAGGATCGATTTGCCCGCACCGGTCTCTCCGGTCAGCACGTTGAGGCCCGCGCCGAAGCGCACCTCGGCCTTTTCGATCACGGCTACATTTTCAATGCTCAGTTCGTTCAGCATGGCGCTGCCCTCTACTTTACATATTTGGTGAGTTCCACGACAAGACGGTTCGCCGCTTCCTCGCTGCGCATCAGGATGATAAAGGTGTTTTCGCCCGCCAGGCTGCCCACCACGTCCTCCCAGGTGACAAGATCAAACACTTCACACGCCGCGCTGGCCATGCCGCTGTGGCATTTCACCATTACGATGTGGCCGGCACTTTCGATATTGATGGCGCTCTCGCCGAAGATCGTCTCAAAGCGGCTGGGCCTCTCCCCTTGCCCTTGCTGTCCCGCAGGGGTGGTGTAGCGGTAGTGTCCGTCGCCGGTGGCTGCTTTGACCAGCCGCAGCTGGCGGATATCCCGCGAGACGGTCGCCTGGGTCACTTCAAAGCCCGATTCCCGCAGCCGGGTCAGCAGGTCCTCCTGCCGCTCGATCGGATAGGTGTGGATAAGCTCCAATATTTTCTGGTGCCGCTGGTTTTTCACTTCCGCATCATCTCCCTTTCAGTTTTTTGTCGATCGCACGGAACTGGTCCGCTTCACAAAAGCTGACCAGCGAGAGATGCTTTTGCGAAAGTCCGATCAGGATGTCGTCTTTTGGGTCCAGCGCCACATAGTCGCGGCCGTCGGTGGAGAGATAGGCCCCGCCCGCGCGGTGTTCGGCGGTGACGATGCGCAGGCTGCGGCGGGCGGAAAAGACCATCGGCGGCGTGTTGAGGCTGTGCGCGCAGATCGGGGTGACAAGGATGCCGCCGATCTGCGCGTCCAGGATCGGGCCGCCGGCGGACAGCGAATAGGCGGTAGACCCGGTCGGCGTGGCGATGACTACCCCGTCGCCGCGATAACTGCTCACCTGGGTGCCGTCGCAGTAGATATCAAACCGGATGGTGTTGGTGCCGGCGCCCTTGCTGATGACCACATCGTTCAGGGCGTCGCTGCGGTAGCGGGTCGTCCCGTCCACCCGCGCGGCCAGCATGAGGCGTTTATCCAAAGTATATTCGTTTTTGACCAGCTTCGCAAGCAGCTCCAGCTCGGAGGCCTCCACGGTGGCCAAAAAGCCCACCCGCCCCACGTTGATGCCAAGGATGGGTTTTTGCCAGCGCGCGGCCTGCGTGGCAGCGTGCAGCAGCGTGCCGTCGCCGCCGATCGTGACCACAACGTCGCAGCTGCGCACGGCCTGTGCTTCCGCACAGGCGTCGTCTCCCGTGGGCAGGTCTGCCTGAGAGACGGACCATTCCGCGCCTTCCCGCGTCAGGATCTCGCCGGCACGGCGCGCGCAGCGCACAGCCTCCTCTTTTGCGGCGTTGACAATGAGCAGCACTTTCATTTTTTTTCCTCCGCCAGGGCGGCGTGCGCCTGTTCCACCACCTCGCAGATGCGCGCTTCCCCCACCGCGGACTGCCCGCCCCGCGTGACAAAAAGCAGAAATTCGATGTTCCCCTCCGGCCCTTTGATGGGGGAAAACGACAGCCCTGCCGGACAAAAGCCCGCTGCCGCCGCATACCCGACCGCGTTTTGGATGACCTCGCGGTGGGTCTCGGCTTCCCGCACCACGCCCTTTTTGCCGACCTTTTCCCGGCCGGCCTCAAACTGCGGCTTTACCAGGCAGACGCCGGCGGCGTCTGCGGCTGTGAGGGCCGCGGCAACGGGGAAAACATGCCTGAGGGAGATAAAAGAGACGTCGACACTGAAAAAATCGATCTTGTCGGGAACCTTTTCACTGGTGAGATAACGGATATTGGTGCGCTCCAGGTTGACCACCCGCTCATCACAGCGCAGCTTCCAGGCCAGCTGCCCGTAGCCCACATCCACGCAGTAGACCTTTACCGCCCCGTTCTGCAGCATGCAGTCGGTAAACCCCCCGGTGGAAGCGCCGATATCCATGCACACGCGGCCGTTCAGCTCCAGCGGGAATTCCGCAAACGCTTTTTCCAGCTTCAGGCCCCCGCGGCTGACATATTTGATGTCCTGCCCGCGCAGCTCCACCCTGGCGCCCTCCGGCACTGTGATGCCCGCCTTGTCGGCTTTCTCGCCGTTGAGATAGACCAGTCCCTCCATGATCAGGGCTTTGGCGCGCTCCCGGCTCTGCACCATGCCGTGCTCGGTGAGATAAAGATCCAGCCTGCTACCCACGCTTTCCATCATCCTTTATCCATTTGATTATGCCGTCCCGGTCAAGACCGTACATTTTTTGCAGCTGCGGCACCTCAGCGTGGTCGATATGTCCTGCCGGCAGCCCGCGGCTGCGATAACGGCCCGCATAGTCCCGCCGCTGCAGCGCCAGCCCCAGATGCGCCCCCAGCGAGCCGGAGACGATGGCGTCCTCAGCCGTGTACACCCGGCTGTAAGCACACAAAAGCAAGACCAGCTTTTCCGGCAGCGGATTGAGACGGGTGACCTTGTAGACGTCCACCGGCAGGCCCTCCGCCGTCAGCGCACGGCCCGCCGCCAGCGCCTCCCGCGTCAGCAGGCCATAGCTTACCAGAGCGACCGGGGCTTCGGCGCCGCTGTGAAGCACACAGTCAAAGGGTTCGCCGCTGCAGCCCAGCGCCGCCAGTTCACGGCATTCCGCTCCCTTGGGGTAACGGATGGCCCGCGGGCCGGAGCACTGCGGCGACAGCAGGCGCAGCAGCCAGAAGCGCAGTTCGGCATAGTTGCAGGGCGCGTAGAGCGGCACATCCTCAAACTGACTGAAAAAAGCCACGTCGTAAATGCCCTGATGGGTCTCTCCATCTCCCGGCACCAGCCCGGCCCGGTCGATGGCGAACAGCACGTCCGCCTTTTGCAGGTTGACGTCATGGATGAACTGATCGTAACTGCGCTGGAAAAAGGTCGAATACAGCGCCACCAACGGGCGCATCCCCTCCACCGCCAGCCCTGCCGCAAAGGTGACCGCGTGCTGTTCCGCCATGCCCACGTCAAAAAAGCGGTCCCGGTGCTTTTTTGAAAAATGATGCAGCCCGGTGGCGTATTTCATGGCGGCGGTAACGGCGCAGACCCGGCTGTCCGTATCGGCAAAATCGGCCAGCGTGCTGCCCATCGCCTCGGAGAAAGAATCGTTCATCGGCTCGTCCGGGTCCGGCAGGTTCCGGGTATCGAAAGCGCCCACCCCGTGAAAAGCGGCAGGATTTCGCTCCGCCGGTGTAAAGCCTTTTCCTTTTACAGTTTCGATGTGCAGAAAAAGCGGGCTGTCATACTCTTTGGCGCTGGAAAAAGCGGCGATGAGATCCTCCAGATCATGGCCGTCCAGCGGGCCCAGGTACTGAAACCCCATCTCCTCGAAAAAAGTGGAATTGTAGATGCTGCGCCGCAGCACGGATTTGGAATAGACAAGCGCCTCTTTGATGTAGCGTCCAACCACGGGGGTCTTGTCCAGAATATCCTCCGTGCGGTGCTTGGCCGTGTGATAAGAGGGACTTGTGCGCAGGCTGGTGAGATAGCGGGAGACCGAGCCGACATTTTTGGAGATGGACATCTTGTTGTCGTTGAGGACCACCACCAGATTGTCGAGGGTGTCGATGTTGTTCATCCCCTCATAAACCATGCCCCCGGTAAAGGCGCCGTCCCCGATCACCGCAACCACGGTGCCCGGCTCCCCCTTCAGCTTTTTTGCCCGGGCAATGCCCACGGCTGCCGACAGCGCCGTGTTGCCGTGCCCGGCGATAAAGGCGTCGTGCGGGCTCTCTTCCCGGTTTGGGAAGCCGGAAAGCCCCCCCGCGCGGCGCAGGGTATCAAAACGCCCTGCCCGCCCCGTGAGGATCTTGTGGGTATAGCACTGGTGCCCCACGTCAAAGACAATGGCGTCCTGCGGGGTGGTAAAAACCCGGTGCAGCGCCACCGTCAGCTCTACGGTGCCCAGATTGGAGGATAGATGGCCGCCTGTTCTGGAGACGTGTTCGATCAAAAAGCCGCGGATCTCGGCGCACAGCTGATCGAGCCGGTCCGCGGGAAGTCCTTTCAACTGCAATTCTCCGGATAGGATCTTATCCAGGATGTTTTGCATGTCTTCCAACTCCTATCATGTAACGGGAAAGATCATTGCCATCAGGATGCCCAGCAGCGCGCCGCTGAGCACCTCGAACGGGGTGTGGCCCACCTTTTCTTTGAGGCGCTTCCCGTTTTCCCGCAGGGGATTTTCCTCGTCGTCCTCCTCGTTCATCCAGTCGTCCACGATGCGGTTGAGCACTTTTGCCTGCTCGCCCGCGGCGCGGCGCACCCCCATCGCGTCGTACATGACGATAGCGGCAAGGATAAACGCAAAAGCAAAAAAGGGCGAGGACACCCCGAATTTGCGCGCGGTGGCAATGGTCATGGAGCAGACCAGGGCCGAATGGGCGCTGGGCATGCCGCCCGCGCCGAACATCCGCTCCAGGTCCAGCTTGCCGGTGAGGAACAAATCGATGATCGTTTTGCAGATCTGCGCGGCAAGCCAGGAAAGAAGCGGGACGTACAGAATATAGTTGCACGCCAGAAATCCACACAACTTTTGCATTTGATCCGCCCTTCTTTTCAGCTTTTTCGTGCCGCCAGCGAACGCGCCAGCTCCACAAGGAACTCCGCGCGGCCGCCGTAAACGCCGGTCAGCCGCTCACAGGCGCGCTCTGTAAGCTGCTGCGCCTGCTGCATGGCAGCTGCCGGTCCCTTGAGGGTCGCAAAGGTGATCTTTCCCGCCGCGGCGTCGCTGCCCACCGGCTTGCCCATCTGCTGTGCCGTGGAGGTACAGTCCAGCACGTCGTCCACGATCTGGAACACCAGCCCCACGGCGCGGGTATAAGCGCCGCATTCCTCCTCGTCCTGCGGCGTGTGGGCCGAGGCCAATACGCCCAGCAGCCCCGCCGCGTGGATCAGGTCCCCGGTCTTGTGCGTGTGGATGAGGGTGAGCTCCTGCTCGGAGGGCTGCTTTTGTTCAAAAGCGAGGTCCAGCTCCTGGCCGTAGACCATCCCCCGGCCGCCTGCAGCGCGGGCGAGACAGGCGACGGCGGCGGCCGCCTGCGCGTTCTGCGCACCGCTTGCAGCGATCACCTCAAAGGCCTCCGTGAGCAGCGCATCCGCCGCCAGCAGGGCTGTAGCTTCGCCGAATTTTTTGTGGCAGGACGGCTGTCCGCGGCGGGTAGCCGCATCGTCCATGCAGGGCAGGTCGTCGTGGATCAGCGAATAGCAGTGCAGCATTTCCACGGCCGCCCCAAAAGCAGCGGCCGTATTTCTGTCCCCGTCCAGCAGGTCGCAGAACGCCAGGGTGAGGACGCCACGCACCCGCTTGCCGCCGGCCATCAGGCTGTAGCGGGCCGCTTCGCCCACCGCAGAACCGGGGACAAACCTGCGCCCGCACTCCAGCCTCAGCTGCTCTTCCAGCGCGTTCCCATAAGCGGCATACTGTTCGCTATAGCTTTTCATCCTGACCGCCTTCCGTCTGCTGTTCCATCGTCCTGCCGATCTCTTCGATCTGCACCTTGGCGTTTTCCAGCACCCCGCTGCAGGCGGCGATCTTCTCCGCCGCCTGGGCGTAGAGCTTCAGCGCCTCTTCGAGAGGGGTGTCGTCGTCCGAAAGCCGGGCGATCATCCCGTTCAGCTCGTCCAGCATCTCCTCAAAGCTCTGTTTTTTCTTCATCCGGCAAGCTCCCTTCCGTGATCTTGTCCACCGTGCAGCGCGCCCCAAAACCACTGAACAGCAGTGTGAGGCGGTCGCCCGGGGAAAGCTCTTCCCTGAGGCGCACGGCACGTCCGTCCTTCAGGGCGGCGCAATAGCCGCGGGACAGCGTGCGATGCGGGCTCAGTGAGTCCAGCAGCGCCGCCGCCCGGGAGAGCTGCTCCGACTTTTGCGCCGCGGACCGGCCCACAGCGCCCCGCAGCGTTTCCTTTGCGGCGGCAAGCTGCTGCTGCGCCTGTTCCACCCTGCGCGGCAGGCGCGCATAGGCGGAAAGCGACGACAGGGCATGATATTCATTATAACACATCTGCAGCCGCCGCAAAACCAGGGCGCGGGCTTTTTCCCGCAGCTGGACCACCTGCGCCCGCAGCGCAGGGCCGTCCGGCAGCACCAGTTCGGCCGCCGCGGTCGGGGTCGCGGCGCGCAGATCCGCCACAAAATCCAGGATGGTGTAGTCGATCTCGTGCCCCACCGCGCTGACCACCGGCGTGCGGCAGGCATATACGGTGCGCGCGAGCTTTTCCCCGTTAAAGACCCAGAGATCCTCGCGGGAGCCGCCGCCGCGGGCGACGATGATCACATCCACCTGCCCCTCTGCATCCAGACGCTGCACCGCCCCGGCGAGCTCGTCCTCCGCCTCCCGTCCCTGCACGCCCGCATGCGCCAGAAGAAAGCGGGCGGCGGGCCAGCGGCGCTGCGCCACCGAGAGGATATCGTGCAGGGCGGCCCCGCTTTTGGAGGTGACAAGGCCGATCCGGTGCGGAAAAGCGGGCAGCGGCTTTTTTTTCTCCGGCGCGAAAAGCCCCTCTTTCGCCAGCCGTGCCTTGAGCTGCTCGAATGCCATCTGCGCGGCGCCCAGCCCGTCGGGGAACAGATCTTCCACATAGACCTGAAAGGCGCCGTCCCGCTCATACAGGCTCACGCGGCAGCGCACCACCACGCTCATGCCGTTTTCGGGTTCAAAGCTCAGCCTGGCCGCATTGCTGCGGAACATGACCGCCTTGACCGAGCAGGTCTCGTCTTTGAGAGAAAAATAGAAATGCCCGCTGCGGTGATGCACAAAATTTTGGACTTCACCGCGGATCGCCACGTCGGTGAGCACCGCGTCGCTTTCCAGCAGGGATCTGACGTACCGGTTGAGCGCCGTGACCGTGATGATATTAGCCATGTGTCCCCTCCCCGCTCCTTGCCGCCAGGATCGCCGCGCCGGCGGCGTTGTCGGAGGAAAATTCCCCCGGTACGAACCGAACGCCCGGCACCCGGGCCGTGACATGATCGCGGATGATACCACTGCTCATCACGCCGCCCGCGCAGACACAGGGCAGACGGCCCTCCTGCGCCTGGGCGGCCTGCAGCATCCGCGTCACGGTCTTGGCGATGGCGGTCAGACAGTATTTTGAGACATACGCTGGGTCCCGGCCCTCGGCCAGCAGCTTTTCGCACTGATTCTGCAGGCCGGACAGGCTGCAGTTGGTCCCCTGCACGCTCACCCGCGGGTCGGGCTGCTCTGCACAGGAGGCGGCAAGGCGGCTCACCTCCGCCCCTGCGGGAAAGCCGTAGCCCAGCTTTACGCCCAAGCGGTCCACAGCCTGTCCCGCGTAGAGATCTTGTGAGGCGCCCACCACCCGCAGCACCTGCAGCCGCTCTACCAGGAGCAGTTCGGTGGTGCCGCCGGAAATATGGAACACCAGCGCCCGTTTTTCATACAGGTCGCCCCCCGCCGCGTACAGCGCCGCGGCGATATGTCCCTGCTGGTGGGTGGTCTCCACCAGAGGGATGCCCAAAGCGGCGCTCACCGCGCTGCCGATGGCGCGCCCCACCAGAAAACAAGGCATATAGGAGCCTTCCACCGGGCGCGGTTTGACGGACACGCCCACGGCAGAAAGCTCCCTGCAATCGGTTTTTGATTTCAGCTCGTCGATCATCTCCGGCAGCGCTGCCGTGTGATGAAATACCGCGTCGCTCTGGCGCAGCCCCAGCGCCCCCTCCCGCACCGGCAAAAAGCGCTTGAGCATGACCGGCACGCGGCCGCTTGCCGCATCGTAGACAGCCAGAGAGGTGGCGTAATTGCTGGTATCGATGCCCAGAAACGTACTCACGCCCGGTCTTCCTCCGTCAAAGGGGCGGCCTCGGCGGTTTCCTGCGCCTGCTCCGCGCCGGAACGCTCCCTTGCCAGAGAGCCCAAAACGCCGTTGACAAACTGGTAGTCCTCTTCTCCACCGAACTTTTTGACCAGCTCGACCGCCTCGTTGATGATCACACTGTCCAGATCTTCCTCTGCGCCGAAGAACATTTCGGTCACCGCCAGCTCCAACGCGACCAGACAGACCCGCGGGATGCGGTTCATCTTCCAGTTTTTCAGCTTGGGCTCGATCAGCTTGTCCGCTTCTTCACGGTGCAGGACCAGGCCGGTGAGCAGCGTTTCGCCGAAAGCGTCGACCTCCAACTCGCCTGCTTCGCGGGAATAGGCGATGATCTCCTCCATGCTGCCGGGCCGGAAGGACTCCTCAAACGCGGCGATAAAAGCGTTTTCTCTGGCTGTACGTCTTTTCATCGGATACCCCTTTTGCACAAATTTGCCCTCCTGCCGGGGCGGGAGAGCCAAAAAACACTCACGTCCCCGGTTTGCGGAAAGCCGTCCGCAAAGCCGGAGACACGAAAAATAGCCGCACGGCGGCTATTTTTTGGTCGTTCAAATTTCTTCTGCCGCGTCCTCGTCGGAGGGCTGCTGCAGCGAGACGCCGGTGACCACGACATTCACCTTTGAGACGGTGATGCCGGTCATGTTCTGCACCGACGCTTTCACGTTCTTTTGCAGCGCTTCGCTGACCGAGGGGATGCGGTACCCATAGCGCACGACCACATCCACCGTGATCTCAGCGACCTCGTCGGTCAGTTTCACGGTCACCGGCTTCTGGATGCTGACTTTGGCGAACATGCCCTTTACCGGGGAGTTGCCGCAGGAGACCGCCTTGACCCCATCGATCTCCAGCGCCGCGAGGCGGGAGATCTTTGCAATGACGTCGGTAGAGATCTGCAGGCTGCCGCCCATCATATCAGAACTTTTCACTTCCATGAAAGTGCCTCCTTTTATCTGTGGCCGTCTGCTTTCCAGGGCGAAAACAAGCCCCGCAGGAAAGATCGCCGGCCCGGTCGTTGATCTTTGTTCGCTTTGCGGCCATAGCGGTAAGGTGTCTGCCCGGACCATCCGGCGCATGGCCCCGCGACCGGGGAAAAGGCCGGCTGGAAGCTGCGCTGCAGCTGTCGCCGCATCCCGACCGCTTTCCGCTTTTAAGGCAGAGCCCAAAGCGCCGCAATAAGCGATATCCTGACCGCCTGCGGCTATACGACAGCAGCCGCGCCGGTGGCCGTGATACCAGCGCGCATCCAAAGCGGGTTGCCGTGTGTGCGGCTGCATGCGCGGCGAGGCGCTGCGCATAAATGGTATCACTTGCGATTATTATACCATTTATTTCTTTGGCATGCAACAAACGCCGCGCGCGCTATTTCACCTCGACCACCGTGATGTTTTTGGCTGAAATATCCGATTTGGCGATCACGATATCCCTGATCTGAGCCACCTCGCTCTTGGTCAGCGCGTCGCTTTTAGTCTTTACCGTGATGTTCGCCTTATCCCCGTCCAGAAAAGCGACGCAGTCCACAAAGCCTTTGGCCTTGACCATATTTTCGATCTCGCCCTCGGCCGCAATGCTGGTGATGATGCCCGAGAGCTGATCGGTCAGCGCCTTTTTCTCTTCGTCGCTGAGTTTCGAGTTTTTCAGCGATTTCTGAAGAGTGTCCAGAGCTTCGTCCCGCGTCTTGGAACGGGTGAGCCGCGCCTCGTCAAAATATTTCGAATCCCCCGAGGTGGAAAGAGAGACCAGCTGGGCGTCGCCATAGTTTTTATCCGCTGCCGGCGGCTGGCTTTCGGCCTCGCCCTGCACCTCCAGACCCGCGTCGCCATTGGGCTGGGCGGCGGTCTGCACCGTGCTTGCGGAAGAACCCGTCGTCAGCCCAAAATCCGCTGATCCGGTCTTGGCGTACTCCCAGTTCAGATAGACCGCAACGCCGAGCGCGACGACAAGGGTCAAAAGGGTGATCTTCTTTCGGTTGAGCATGCTTTTCATACATATTTCCTCCGTTATGTCATTTTTGTTACACAGATACGGTTCGTTGGTATGCCCAGAACTACCGACACGACATCGGTAATGCGTTTGACCACGGCAACGTCGTCGCCGCCCTCGCATACGATGGCCACCCCTTTGATCTCCGGTTCGCGCGCGGTCTCTACCAGAGCCTGACGGCCGGACCCGGCGTCCACAAGGACAAATTCATTCTCATAGCTGCTCTGCTGGCTGGAATTCGCTCCCGAATCGGAAACGGTCTGCGTTTTTGAGCTTTTTTCGGTAAAGGCGTACACCGTCTCGGCTCCGCCCTCCAGCGTCAGCATGACCTTTACTTTCCCCACGCCCTGGACGACCTTGACGGTATCCAGCAGCCGCTCTTCCAGCTTTTGGACGTAAAGTTCGAGGTTTTCGCCCTCCGCCTCAGCCGGCGCCTTTGTCTTTTGTCCCGCCAGATCCGAGAGAAAGATCAGCAGGATGCCAGCCAGACCGAGAAGAAACAGGGCGCTGGTCCTTTTCTTTTTCCCCTCCGGGGCCTTGAATCGTTCCCATAGCTTTTTCAGTTCCATGTCTCTTCCATTC
Source organism: Anaerofilum hominis (assembly GCF_014287275.1). Classification (GTDB taxonomy): domain Bacteria; phylum Bacillota; class Clostridia; order Oscillospirales; family Ruminococcaceae; genus Pygmaiobacter; species Pygmaiobacter hominis. The sequence goes on along the minus strand of NZ_JACONZ010000001.1, from coordinate 47,004 downwards.
CATCCCGGGCGGAAAGGACGAGCGGCGCCTCACATCCCAGCGCACTGTCCACCGTTTCCCGAATCGTTTCTGCGTCCCCATTGCATACCACGGTCACAGAGGCCAGGACCGCTTCCCCGCTTTCATTCAGTGCAAGTTCGACCGATACTTCGCCGGGCTCGAACCCGGCCCCCTCCAGCCCGCGTGTGACCGTGGCCTCCAGCTGCCGCCCCGCCTGCCCCAGAATACTTTCCGTCAGGTCGGCCTGCACGTAAGCAGGCTGCGACTGTTCCAGCGAGAGGCTGAGATCCGCGGCGGAAAACTCCCTGACCGGCGAGATGAGGGTTATTAAAATATATAGGGACAGCACCAGCTTTATGACTGAAAAAGAGCCCTTCTCGGGCAGTACGCTCTGCAGCACCGAGACGAGCACCGCGCTGACGCAGAGCACCAGCACCCACTTGCGGATCAACTCCATCTGCTTTGCCTCCCCTCAATTTCCCAGTGAGATCATCAGAGCGGTCGACAGGATGATCATCACTGCAAAGAAGATCAGGATCGAAATGTAGAGTTCCAGGCACTCGCAAAATCCCCCGAACACCCTGGAAGCCTTGCCGTTGCCGGTCACCGTGGCCGCGGCCGCGGCAAGGCTGAGTGAAAAATAGTAGGCAAGGCAGCGCAGCAGCAGGGGCGCAAACAGGACCACGATGGCGCAGATGCCCGCCGCCCCCGCCGTGCCCTTGACCACTTTGAGCCCGGCATAGACCGTGCCGATGGCATCCGAGACCGCGCCGCCGATCACCGGCACGCTGCTGCCAATCAAAAATTTACCCGCCTTGAGGGCGACGCTGTCCGCCGCCCCTGCCAAAAGGCTCTGCAGCCCGATCACAGCACCGAACACGGTGGCGATGAGCCCCAGCCCCCATTTGATGAATTTGGAGACCATGGCCGCCAGGCCGCCGAGGTCCACGGCGGAGGAAAGGCCGCCGGAGATATTAAGTGCCATATAGATCTTCATAAAAGGCAGCAGCACCCCGGTGATCAGCGTGGCCGCCACCACGACGCTGGAGAGAAAAAAGCCCGTGTACACCGCGCCTGCCGCCGGCTGGCCGCAGGTCGCCATCACGGTGGCGAACACCGGCACAAAGCTGACCACAAAGGTCTTGCACTCCAATATCATTTCTCCGATCTCTGAGAGCAGCTGTAAAAGCGGGCGGCAGGCAAACAGAAAAGAGGCGAGAATGACAGCCATATCCACCTGCCGGCCCACCTGCATGTTGGCCCAGTCTGCCGTCATGGCCTTTGCCAGGGCGGCCAGCACCAGCACTGCCGCCAGCTGATAGAACATTTTAAGAGGCCGCTGCAGCTGCTCTTTCAGCGCGCGGAGCAGCGCTTCCCACAGGCCTTGCGGGGTCAGCTCCTGCAGCTTTTCGGCCCCCTCGCCGTACTTGTCTAAAAATTCGCTCACCTGCTGGGGCAGGCCGTAGTCCTCCCTCTCGTCTGAGGCGGCGGCCACAGGGACCGCCAGCATCAGCATCAGGATCAGCAGCGCCACTATTTTTTTCATCCTTTTGCTCCTCGAAAATTTACGGCCCGGCGCGCCGGCGGGAAACGACAGGCGCAAACCCCGCGCTTTTGCCCAGCGAAGAGCGCTCTCCCCGCGGCCGCATTTTTATCGCAGCAGCTCTGCCAGCAGCTCGACAAGGCTTTGGAACAGCGGCAGGGTCACCGCCACGATGGCGATCTTCCCCGCCAGCACCACCCGCCCGGCTACAGCGCCCTGTCCTGCATCGGCGCAGATATCCGCCGCCCCCTGTGTGACGATGGCGATGCCCACCGCCTTGACCACGCAGCCAAAATCAGCGCTGCTGTAAGTGTCCGAAAGCCTGGCCAGCATGTCGAGAAGCGGGCTGAGCATCCGGACGCTGTAAAGCAGGAAAAGGCAGCATACCGCCACGGTCGCCACCACCGCATAGGTCTTGCTGTACTGGTTCAGCACACTGATCAGAACGGCTGCGACCACCGCCATCGCGGCGATCTTGACAAGCTCTCCCATCACAGGTTGAAAAGATATTTAATGGTGCTGAAAAGCTCGCTGATCTGCCCCACGATCATCATCAGCACCACGATCAGCCCGGCCAAGGTGGTCATCATGGCCTGTTCTTCCCGTCCCGAGCGGATCAGCACCTGGTTGAGCACCGCGACAATGATGCCGATCGCGGCGATCTTGAACACAAAATCAATATCCATGTTTTTCTCCATCCCGAAAAGCTAAAATAGTAAGATCGCGGCCGTCAGCCCCGCGCAGACGCCAAGGCTGCGGTAAAGCCTTGCGCACTCGCGCTCCTTTTTTCGCGCTTCCTCCTGCGCGGAGGCAAAAAGGGCGCCGTAGTAGTGCAGTCGGCCGCATTCCTCCTGGGCGCTTCCATTGCCGAGCCCCAGAAAAAACTCGTGAAAAACAGACTGCTCATGCGGGGAGAGCGAGAGCCGCGCCAGAGTGTCGGACAAAAAGCGTGTCCTCCAGGAGGCAAATTCCTCCAGGCCCCGGGTGTCAAAGCGCAGGACCGAGAACTGCCGTCCCTGCGTCTCCCTTGCAAAGAATACCGGCAGCGGGTCCCGCTGATAGGCCACGTTGTTCTGCAGCAGTTCGCACAGTTCGATCATGTCCTCGTAAAACATCCGCTTCGTCCGCAGCGAGGAGGCGCCGCCGCTGCCAGCCAGCCAGCCGCAGGCCACGATCACCAGCGCGCCGGCCAGCTTAAAAAACAGCGTCCACATCACAGATCGAAGCCACCTTTCCCGGGGAGGATGCCCCTGCGAGAAATACCACCCGGTAAAAGGCCCCGGTCTGCAGCAGCTCCCACGCTTGCGGCCTGCGCCGCAATTCCTCCATGCTTCGGCCGTGGATGGTGACGACCAGCCCAACGCCCGCGTTGGCCCCGGCCGCGACCGCCTGCGCGTCGCCGGACCCGCCCACCTCGTCGCAGAGGATCACCTGCGGCGAGAGGCTGCGCAGCGCCTGCAGGATCCCCAGATGTTTGGGATAGCCGGACAGCACATCGCAGTTGTCCGGGGGAGGATCTGTAAAACCCCGTTCCCCGGCAGGCCAGAGCTCCCGGCGCTCGTCCACCACTGCCGTGCGCCTGCCAAGCTCAGACAGCGCGAGAGAGCAGGCCCGCAGCACCGTCGTCTTGCCGCTGGCAGGCGCCCCGGCGATCAAAAGGCCCAGCGCAGGTTCCTGCAGCAGCTCGGACAGCTGCTGCGGTAAAAGGGCGTTTGGCGTGCGCGCGACGCGAATACACAGGGAGGTGGGGCATTTGATCTGCAAGATCCCGCCTTGCGCATCCCGCACCGCCGTGCCTGCGACCCCCACCCGGTGGCCGCCGCTGATGGTAAAAAAGCCCTCGGCGATCTCGCGTTCATAGCTGTGCACCGAATATTGACACAGGGCAAGGAAGCACTCTCCCAGCTGCCCGTGCGTCAGGCGCACCGATCTTGGACCCTCTTTTTCTTCCAGCGAGCCGTCCCGCAGCAGATATCTGCTCCCCTCGGGCAGCGTCAGCAGTACCGGCCTCCCGCTGCGCAGGCGGATCTCGGTGACTTCTGCCGCTTTCCTTTCGGCCACCCGCATCAGCACAGTGCTGAGGAATTGCGGCAGCTGGACCGCCGCCTCAAAAAAACGTTCAGACATCAGACAAGCCCCCCTTACCAGAAAATATATTGAGACCTGTCCACCGATAGAACCACAAAAAGGACGGCCCCCGAAAAATGCGATCTTTCGGAGGCCGTCCTTTTTTACCTTATAGGTCTTTTGAAAAGCAGGACATCTATTTTCAGCCGGGACGCAGAAAAAGCAAAGGTGTTCTGTTGGACACAGGGCGTATCCGCCCCGCCGCGGTGCGCGGCAGAAAGCGACCGTTCCGGCCGGGCGGAGCAACGCCCCGCGGACATTTTTCACGGTGCAGCGAGGGCCGACGGCACAGCGGAGGCGTTCCGGACAAAACAGTTCTCCTTGCTTTCTACTGTGCGGTACAACAAAGGCGGGGCGGCAAAACGGACCGCTGCGCACAAAAGCGCGCCGCAGATGGTAAAAAGAGCGCTCCTGCCGGACTTTTACCGTCAGGCGCTGTCCAACCCGACCAAAACAAAAAGTCCCGGCCATTTGGCCAGGACTTTTTGTTTTGGTGCCTCCGGGCGGAATCGAACCACCGACACGGGGATTTTCAGTCCCCTGCTCTACCGACTGAGCTACAGAGGCAAATGGCGACCCGGATGAGGCTCGAACTCACGACCTCTAGCGTGACAGGCTAGCGTTCTAACCAACTGAACTACCGGGCCAACTCTGGTGGGAACAACAGGGCTCGAACCTGTGACCCCCTGCTTGTAAGGCAGGTGCTCTCCCAGCTGAGCTATGCTCCCGCACCTGATCAGACAATCGTCATATCACAATTGACGGTGCGAGTCAACCGGGATATCCAGATCATTTTCACCGCAAAACGGTGATGGAGCGGCTTACGAGGCTCGAACTCGCTACCTCCACCTTGGCAAGGTGGCGCTCTACCAGATGAGCTAAAGCCGCAGATGTTCTGTCTTCAGGTCATGTTCTGACCCGCGGCGACGAAATTTATTTTACAGCAAAATACGCCCTATGTCAAGTATTGATTTTGAAATTTTTTCATTTTTTGTCGCTTTGCGGCAAAACTGCAAAACGACGCCTTTTTTGCGCCGTTCTGCCGTGCCCTTGCGCCGCAGCTGCAGCAGGCCGGGACAGTCTGTTTGACGTCCCGGCCTGCCTGGGTCATTTTTCTTTTTCTTTCAGCGCGCCGATCTTGCGCAGCTGCTGTTCATAACCGCCCGGTCCGTACTGAATACAGCGGTTGACCCGGCTGATGGTCGCGGTGCTGATCTCCACTTCTTTTTGGATCTGGTCATAGGTAAACCCGGAGAGCAGCATCTGGGCCGCTTTCAGCCGCTGGGCCATGTCGCGCAGCTCTTTAATGGTACACAGGTCCTCCAAAAAGCAGGCGCATTCCTCATAACTCTCCAATGATAATATCGCTTCGAACAGCCGTTCTGTCTCGGGACTCCGCAGAATATCCTTCGCTGCCATCAGCACCGCTCCTTTATTTCTGCTCTGTAATTTTTACTTTCGCACTTCACAGCTTCATTATAGTAAAAGAGAGGCAAAAAAGCAACCGGAAAAATAAATTTATTTTGAAAGCGTGCTCAGATCAGGAACCCGCCGTTGACGCCGAGTATCTGGCCCGTGATAAAAGAGGCCTCTTCCCCTGCCAGAAAAAATATCGCCGCCGCAATCTCCTCGGGCCGTCCGATGCGGCCCAGCGGCGTCTCCTCGGCCAGGCCGTCCAGCACCGCTTCTCCCAAAGACGCGTTCATCTCAGTGTCCACCACGCCCGGGGCGACACAGTTGACCCGGATGCCGCTGGGTCCCAGTTCTTTTGCCAGCGCCTTGGTCAGGCCGATCACGGCCGCTTTGGAGGCGGAATAAGCCGCCTCGCAGGAAGCGCCCGTGACGCCCCAGATCGAGGAAACGTTGATGATGCTGCCCGCTTGGCGGGGGATCATCAGCTTTGCCGCCGCCCGGGCGCAGTAAAACACGCTGTCCAGATTGACCGCCTGCACTTCGCGCCACTGTGCGGGCGTAAAGTCCGTAAACAGGCCGGTCCGGGAGATACCCGCGTTGTTGACCAGCACGTCCAGGCTGCCGAAAAGCTCTGCCGCCCCCTGTACCAGCGCTTCCGCCTCCTGCGGCTGGGAAAGGTCTCCCTGCAGCACCGCCGTCTGCAGTCCCGCGGCGTTCAGCTGCTCGCTGAACGCCAGCGCCTGCCGCTTGTGCCGGTTACAGCCGAGAACGACATTATATCCCCGCCGGGCGAACAGCTCTGCCGCGGCGCGGCCGATCCCGCGGGAAGCGCCGGTGACGAGCACGGTACGGTTCACGATTCCCCACCGCCGAAGATGACGTTGTCCAGCAGCTCCACATCGTCGGGGTAAGCTTCCGAAAACGCCTCGTAGGCTGCCCGCCGCAGCGGCTCAAACTTTTCTTCCATGCCCAGCTTGACCGGCAGTTCATAGGCCACGCTGTAAAGGTCATAGACGATCTTTTCAACCAGGCGTTCTTTTTTCAGGCGCATCAGGCCGAAGATCTGGGTATTGTAACTGCCCTCGGTGCAGGTGGAAAGATAGATGCCCATTGCGTGCACCAGCTCGCGATAGACCAGAAACCGTTCTTCCTCGCCGGCTTCGGGGGAATCGATCCCCAGCTTGACCAGCATGCCGCTGAGCTCTTTTTCCGCGGCGCGGACCCGGAACCGGGAATCCACGTCCTTGCGGCGGAAACTCATCGTCACCCACAGCGCCACATAACCGTCGGCAGGCGGCGCATTTTTTTTCGTCTTTTCGCCGTAGCGCAGCGCCCAAAGCTTTTGACGCAGCTCATTTACAGCGGGGTCCCCCTCCCCTTTTTCAACGGCTTCTTCCAAAAGGGCCCTGCGTTTCAAAGGGTCGGTCTCCTCATAATAACATTCCGGCCAGGGCGCGCGCTCTTTTCGCATCGGTGCTTTCCTCCATCCAAGTCAGCTGGTTCCAGCGGCGGCTCTTATCCCCAGGTACAAAAATGGGGGAAAGAAAAACCGACAGGCTGTTTTTTATTATTATATCATATCCTTATCACAAGGAGAAGAAAAAAGCAAAAGAGCGGCGGCGGGACGCTCCTTTGCCATTTCTTTCAATTGCCTAATTGCCGCTGGCCTGGCGGAAACAGGTCTATCAGAATGATATGTCTTCCATTTTGCTGGTTAAATGGAGAAAATAGGCTTTTTATCATTCGGCCGCCTTAAAATTATAGATGGGTTTGATGTGTTCTATCATCTGCGCAGTGGCTTGGATCTGTGCAAGGATATCCTCCATGCTCTTGTATGCCATGGGGGATTCATCGAGCGTATCCGGCAGGACGCAGGTGGAATAGACATCTTTCATTTCCTCCCGATACTGCTCCATGGAAAGAGAGGAAAACGCCGCTCTCCGGCTCATCAGCCGCCCTGCTCCGTGCGGCGCGGAAAAGTTCCAATCGGGGTTTCCTTTGCCGATACAGATGAGGCTGCCGTCGCGCATGTTGATGGGAATAAGCAGCTTTTCACCTTTCTGGGCGGAAACCGCCCCTTTTCTGAGGATCATCTCGTCAGTGTCGACGTAGTTGTGAATAGTGGAGAATTCTTCCACCGCGGAAAATCCCATACCACGCAGGATCACGTCCATCATCGCCTTGCGGTTCAGCACAGCGAAGCGCTGCACAATGCGCATATCATGGATATAATCCTCAAACAGCCTGCCCTGCACATAGGTCAGGTCTTTGGGCATGGCGATACGATGCTCTTTTTGAAGGGCGGTCACCGCGGGCTGGATCTCCTGAAAACGGCCTTCTGCCTTGAGGGACGCAATAAGCTGCCCGATTTGATAGTGCGCGCCTCCCCATAGGGCCCGCCGCCCCTGCTCCTGATAGTAATTGGCCACCTCAAGGCCCAGATGGCGGCTGCCGGAATGGACCACGACATAAACGTCGCCAGTGTCAGAGCGGTCCGCCTCAATAAAATGATTGCCGCCGCCCAGAGTGCCGATGCTTTTCGCCGCCCGGTCCAGGTTTACATGGGGCGCGCAGCGAAGTTCTGTTAAGTCAAGTTGCGCGCTGTACTCGTGCGGCAGGTGCCTTATCTCTCGTCCACAGGGGATATCGCGGTGGATCAGCGCGTCCAGCTTTTCGAAGTCGACGTCCCGCTGCGCGATTTTTACCGTCTCCATGCCGCAGCCGATATCCACACCCACCATTCCAGGAACGATTTTGTCGGTGATCGTCATGGTCGTCCCAATAGTGCAGCCTTTGCCGGTATGAACATCCGGCATAATGCGGATTTTACTGTCCTTGAACGCCTCTTCATCACAGAGCGCGCAGATCTGCGACGCTGCTCTTTCTTCCAACTCGGATGTATAGCACAGAGCGGTATTGAATTTCCCCTTGATTTCGATCATGATGTTTTCCTTTCTGCGTAAAGCCGGAATGTGTGCGCTTCTGGCTTGGGATTTGCCGTTCGGGAAAGAGCTTTTTGCGCATCAAACCCATAAACAGCTCTGTGCGCGTCTCCCTCTGCACGGCGGTGAAAGAAATTTTGAACATCTGCATCAGCTGGTGCGCAGCTATAGAATACTAAAGATATCCTCTTTTATCACGGAAAAAAAGCTGCGAACTTAACGCCGGGGCTGGGCCCGGCTAATTGAGTTCGCAGCTTTTTTGCATTTTCAGACGTTCTTTGATCAGATCCACAAAGGCCTCCGGCGCAGTCACTTGAATCAGGGGGCCAAAGGAAAGGATGCGGATCACCATTTCCGTCTCGTCTTCTTGACGATAAAAAAGCTTGATTCGGTAACGCTCCCCGCAAAGCCGCTGCGCTTCCTTTTCAAAGTGCGCAAAATGCAGCAGTACCCGCTCCAGCGCATTGCGGTCATCATACAATTCCAACACCACGCTTTTGTCAATGGCAGCAGCGGGATCTTCCAAACCGGGCGGAGCATGGCCCTGAAACGGCTTGCAGGACAGTATCCGCCCGAGATTAATGAATTTTCCGTATCGGGAGCCGAAAGTGACGAGCCGGAATTTGTCGTCCTTTTCGGAATACTCCAAATACTCCGGCATGACGTCTAAATGGATGCGGGTCCCCCGACGGCTTTTTACATCGATACTAAGTGGAGAACCGTTTTTGACAGCGTCCAATATCAGGCGAAAGGTCTGGATATACCATTCTTCTTCAAACGGATCGCCATCCGCGCACCGGTCAAAAATATGAACATCATCGGGCGTAAAGAGCGGCGAAATATCTTCAAGACCGGAATCATCAAAATCGAACAGCCGAATGCGTGGGTCCAGCGAAATCGCTTTCAGCCAGCGCTTTTGCAGCAGGGTAAGCGGCATAGTGGGCGGATATTCAAGGGGCGTTGTACCGTCCGGCCGCAGCAACTGCCATTTTCCGCTTGTGAGCGCCGGTTCGATGGTCAAAACGCTTTCTGAAAACGCCCGGCTCTCGATCATCGTCCGCAGCTCTTCCCTGGTGACAGGGCGCTTTACCGCCAGCTGCAGGATTGCTGCGACGGTGTTGTAATAGGCGCCGTAAAGCTCGCTGAAAATCATCCCTCATCGCCTCCGCTCAGCCCATACAGACGATACATCGCATCCATATCCTTTTTGAACTGGACTTCCAGTTCTCGGTTGGAGAAATGGATCTCAACAATGCGGCAGATAAAGGTGCGGATCCACGGGATCAATTCGCCTGAGTCATAAACATCGGCAGAAAAGCGGCTGGTATGCGCGTCCACGCGCTCTATCTTTCCGCAGCGCTTCTCCCGTTCCAGACGGCGGTGGATATGTTCTTCATCGCTGCCATATCGCACCGTAAACTGTACGTGCTCCAACTGATCTGCGCCGCCTTCGGTGCTGACGCCCCAAATATGTTTCTGCATCTGATCGAGCTTCTGCCTATATCTTTCATAGTTTTCGCACATCTCCCCTGCCTTGACCGACAAAATATTATCAAGCCGGACGGGATCGATTCGTCTGTTTCGCGGGACATAGGCCATCAAATACTGGCGGCCGTTCTGCACACTGATAAAAAGGCGCAGAGGAACGACTCTCTGCACGGCGGTACGTCCCCTGCGGCGGTTTACCGTTTCGATTTGGACAAATCGCCTCCCGCGCATCGCCTCAAACAAGCCGCACAGGATCTCGCTGTCCAGCGTCCCCGTGATATAGTGGTGTTTGAAAGCAAAGTGCCCCTCATGAGCGCCAGCTTTATCCAGCAAAAAGGAGCCTATCACCCCGCAGGGCGCGGCCTCAGAGAAAAAATCCAGCGCATCTGTACAGGGGAAATTGGCGGTGTCGGATCGGCGGTACAGTATCGTTTTCCCATGCGCTTCGGCGCGGAGCAACCCCTGCGAAACATATTCTTTTAATTTTTTGCGCACAGTGGATGCATCAAAAGTTTTTGGCGCGTCAAAACACGAAAGCCGCCTGTCGATTTCGTCCATGATCTCGTTCAGCGACAGCTGCGTATCAGAGTCGTGCAGAAAATCAAAAATCAGGAAATGGAGAGTGATGTCTCCGTCTGTAAAGCTTTTGGCTTTCCATGCCTGATAAAGCGGATCGTGACGAGAGATACGGCTGTCGATGGAGATCGAAACGCGTTTGCCGTCCGCCATCTGCCGAAAGCGCATATAGTCGCCCAGCCAACTTTCCACGCGGCGGCGTTCGTCGTCATAAGAGCGGGCGCTCTTGTGCGTAAATTCATCGCGGCTCTTGAAGCCGTACACATAAAATTCACGCAGATAGTCCCGAATATGGCTGAAGTTTTTGATCAGCTCGCTGTATGCCGTACGCTCATCTCCTTACGGTATCCTGTGATCAAGATCAATAGAAAAATGCAGAGCAGCGGCAAAGGAGGACGATCCCCCGCCGCCTGCATACAGAAAAACAGGCGCCCGCGCGCTTTATATAGTAATTATATCTTTTTGTCCCACCTGTGGCAATCTGGGGGCCGCAATCAGAGGCCCCGCCGCGCGCTGAGAGCGAGCAGCGCGCGGCGGCCCCCCGACACAGCGGCGATAAAAGAAAATGACCGGCCCCAAAAAGGGCCGGTCGTTTTTTCTGGTGCGGAAGATGGGACTTGAACCCACACGTCATTGACACACGCACCTCAAACGTGCCTGTCTGCCGATTCCAGCACTTCCGCTTATCTCGCGGCGCATCTCTTTGCCGCGAAACTTATTCTAGCACAGTACGCGCGGGAAAGTCAATATCCAGGTAAATTATTTTTATCCTCGCCGCGCCCCACATGCGGTGCCTCAGCCTCAGCCCCGTCCGCTTCCTCTGCAGCCGGGTCCTGTAAAGTGGTCACCCCGCGCAGACGCCGCTGGATCTGCCGCGTGCGCACCCCGACCAGATTTTCCAGCTCATCCGAGGCCTGGTGCAGCCGGTTTTGAGCCTGCGCCAGCGCCTTGCCAAAGGTTTCAAACTCGGACTTCACCCCGCCGAGAATATCCCATACCTCGCTGGAACGCTTCTGGATCGCAAGGGTGCGGAACCCCATCTGCAGGCTGTTGAGCAGCGCCGCCATGGTGGTGGGTCCGGCGATATTCACCTTGTAGTCGCTCTGCAGGCGCTCTACCATGCCGCGGCGGACCACTTCCGCATAAAGCCCCTCCACGGGCAGGAACAGAATGCCGAACTCGGTGGTGTCGGGCACATGGATATACTTGTCGCGGATGTCTTTCGCCTCGCTGCGGATGCGGTTTTCCAGCATCTTCCCAGCGGCTTCCACGCGGACCGCGTCCCCGCTGTCATAGGCGTCCATCAGGTCAGCATAGCAGTCGCCCGGGAACTTGGCGTCAATGGGAAGATAGATAAACTCTCCCGCTTCCCCTGCCGGCAGCTTGACGGCAAATTCCACCCGTTCGCTGGCGCCCTTGCGGGTGGCGACGTTTTCATCGTATTGATCGGGCGTCAGGATCTCTTTGAGGATGGCCCCGAGCTGGATCTCCCCCAAGATCCCCCGCGTTTTGACATTGGAGAGGACCTTTTTCAGGTCTCCCACTCCTACCGCCAGATTCTGCATCTCTCCCAGGCCTTTGTACACCTGTTCCAGCCGTTCATTCACCAGCCCAAAACTCTTGGACAGTTTATCCTCCAGCGTTTTTTGCAGCTTCTCGTCCACGGTTTCCCGCATCTGATCCAGCTTTTTTGCGTTGTCCTCCTGCAGGGCCGACAGACGGGTCTCCATGGTGCGGCGCACGGCGTCCAGTTTGAGTTCTGTCTGCAGGGAGAGCGTTTTAAACCGCTCGTCCAGGCCCTGCAGGCGGTTGTCCTGCAGCTCTGCGATCTGCTTGAGGGTGGCGGCCTGCACTGCGCCGTAATTTTTCAGGGCGCCGTTCATCGAGGCGGCCATCTCGGTGCGGGTGGCGCGCAGCTCGTCGTTCAGGTCGCGGCGCAGCGCCTCATCTGCGCCCCGGCCGCCGCCCTTTCGCAGCAGGGCGGCAAAGGAAAGCGCCAGGCTGACCACCGCAAGCCCCACAAGCAGATAAAATTGAAAGTCAGTCATCCGTGTTTCTCCTTCCGGCAGCTTCCGGGAAATAAACCGCAGCAGCGATTCATAGGTATAGTATAAGTGCTCTTCCACTCCAAATCAACTCAAAAGGTGGCCGGTAAATTATGTTCTATACCCTTATCATCAGCAAAAAACAAAAAATCATTGCAGCTGTGCTTCTCCTCGCCCTTGCCGGCGGCCTGGGCCTGCACGCGCTGCGCGGCGGTGTTTCCTATTGCACCAATGAAGATCTGGCCGGGGGCGCCTCCGACGGCGTTGCGGCCGGCCTGCCCGCCGTCAGCCCTGCCCCCGACGCCGCCCCGGACGGCGCGCAGAAAGTGGCTTATCTCACCTTTGACGACGGCCCCAGCAAAACCACTGAGCAGGTGCTGGACACCCTGAAGGAGTTCGGGGTCCCCGCTACTTTTTTTGTCTGTACGGCGGAAAACAACGAAAAGTATCTGCCCCTGCTCTCCCGCACCGCGGCGGAGGGGCACCAGATCGCACTGCACAGCAACAGCCATCGCTACCGCACCATCTATTCCAGCACCGGCGGGTTCTGGGAAGATCTCGAGGAGGAAAAAGAAAAGCTGAAGCCCTATGTCGGCGATCAGCAGCTCAACTGTCTGCGCTTTCCCGGCGGAAGCACCAACACGGTATCGCACAAATACGGCGGCAGCGGTATCATGAAAGCGCTCAAAAAGCAGGCGGCCGAGCGGGGATACCGCTATTTTGACTGGAACGTCTGCGCTTACGACGCCGTGGGCGGCCACCCCTCCGCTTCCACGATCCTGGGGCATGTGCTCAAGGAGGCAAAAGGGCACGACCGCATTATCGTATTGATGCACGATACCGGCGCCACCAAAACCACGGCTGAGGCCCTGCCGGATATCATCCGCGAGCTTTCAAGCATGGGGTATACGTTCGACACGGTCCAAAACTATCCGCTGCCCACGCCGGAGCCCAGTCCCACGCCCTCGGCCTCTCCCGAAGCGGCAGAGGCCCCCACAGCCCCGTGAGGCGGGCCTGAATAAAGTTTGTAAACACGGTGCAAATAGTGTATAGTAATACTGTTAAATCTCCGGGAAAGGAGCTGCGCCGTGTTCGGGTACCTGACGCCTTTGAACGACGAGCTGCGGATACGGGAATACAGGGCCTACCGCGGCGTTTACTGCGGCCTGTGCAAGGAGCTGGGCCGCCGTTATGGTCAGGCCAGCCGTCTGCTGCTCAACTATGACCTGGTGCTGATCGCCCTTGCGGCGGACGGCCTTGCGGGAGTGCCGCCGCAGCTTTCCCCGGAGCGCTGCATTGCGGGGCCGTTTGCCCGGCATCCCATCAGCGGGCCCACCCCGGGCCTTGCCCTTGCGGCGGACGCCCTGCTGCTGCTCAGCTGGTACAAGCTGAGAGACGACCTTGAAGACGAGGGCGCGCTGCGGCGGGTGGTTTCCGGCACGGCCTGCCTCGCCCTCAAAAGCGGCTATGGCGAAGCGACACGGCGGCGGCCGGAGCTGGATGCGCTTTTTTCCCGCTGTATGGCGCGTCAGGCTGAACTGGAAGCCGCGGGATGCGCGCTGCCGGACGAGGCCGCGGCCCCCAGCGCGGAACTGCTGAGCGGCCTTTTTGCCGCATGTGCCGCAAAGGATGAGCAGCGTCCCATCCTGGAACGATATGGGCTTTTTTTGGGCCGCGTCATCTATTTTCTCGACGCGGCGGAGGATTTTGAGCGCGATGCCGCACAGGACCGCTACAACGTATTCCTGCGGGCCGGCGTCTGCCGGGAGGAAATGCTGTGCCAGGCCCGGGCGCTGTGCAACATGTGCGCCGGTGAGGCGACACTGTGCTACAATCTCCTGCCGCTTCAAGAAAACCGGGCGCTTTTAGATAATGTGATGTACCTTGGGCTGCCCCAGAGCATCCTGAGGATCGGGGAAAGTCAAAAGGACAAAAGGAGAAACCGCCATGAGAGACCCATATGAGGTACTGCATCTGCAGCCCGGCGCCACGGAAGAGGAGATCAAAGCCGCCTACAAAGCCCTGGCGCAGAAATACAGCGCCGAAAACTATGCCGCCTCGCCCCTTGCGGAGGAGGCGGACCGGCAGATGGCGGAGATCAACGAAGCCTTTGACACGCTTATGGGGACGCTGCGCACCGGCGCGGGCGCGGGGGCTTCCGGCGGCAGGGACAGCCGCTATGCCAAGATCCGCCGCCTGATCAACGAGGGAAAGGCGGACGAGGCTCTGCGCAAATTGCAGGAGCAGGACGAGAGCGCTGTGAGCGGAGAGTGGAACTTTTTGTGCGCCAGCGCCTATTATTATAAGGGGTGGCTGGGGCAGGCCCTGCCCTATTTTGAAAAGGCGTCTTCCCTTTGCCCCGATAACCGCGAATACGCCGCCGCCTGCAGCAGGCTGAAAAATTCTGCGTCCGGCAATATGGCGGGCAACCCCTATGCGGGGACGCCGCAGGGTGTGGCCGGCTGCAGCTGCTGCGATATGTGCACTGCGCTGATGTGCGTGGATCTCTGCTGCGGTTTTGGACGGGGAGGCTGCTGCTGAGATGCATTCGCAAACCAGGAGGGTCGCGCTGTGCGGCGTTTTTGCCGCCCTCGCCACCGTGATCATGTTTTTGGGCGGGATGCTTCCGCTGGCCACCTTTACAGCGCCTGCCCTCGCCGGTATCCTGCTGTGGCCGGTGGCGCTGGAGTTTAACCTGCAGAGCGGGCTGATGGCCTGGGCTGTGGTGAGTGCGCTCTCCTTTTTTGTCGTCCCCGACAAAGAGATGAGCCTGATCTTTATTTTTCTTCTCGGATATTACCCCATGATAAAGGGAAAACTTGACAAAATCCACAAAAAGGCGATACAATGGCTGGCAAAGATGACAGTGTTTGATCTGTCGGTCTTTGTGATGTACAGTTTGATCCTGTTCGTGTTTCCTATCGGCGAGATCGTCGAGGAGTTCAGCGGCTCTTCACACCTGTTTCTGGCGGGGCTGGTGCTGCTCGGCAATTTTGCCTTTATCGTATACGACCTGGCTCTGGTGAAGATCAGGCTGGTCTATTATTATCGGCTGCGCCCGATGGTTTTTGGCCGGGGCAGATAGGAAAGCGCCGAGAACGCCGTAAACGGCAGAGGAGGTTTGATCGCCATGCAGCCCTAAGCGCCGGGCCCCCGCCCGCACAAGAGCGTGGGGTGACGAGGTGCGAAGTTTGCGGGACCGCTTCCCGGCAGGATGTTTTTCCGGCCAAAGACAGCGGCCTCCATCGAAAGATTCGGCGGATGCTTCGCCGGCCCGATTCCCGGATGGGTCGTAAGAAGACGCACAAAAAACGGCAGCAATGCCGCAACAGAGACGTCTTTACGGGATAAAAATGGATTTTTGCAGCGGCTTTTAGCGCCCTGCAGTTTTTTCGGCTGCCCGCTTCGCAGGCCCGCCCAGAGGGCGCGAAGCCGGGGTGTGGTGTCGCTTTTGAGGGGTTTGCCGCGTAAAGCGCAGCAGCTCTTTTGAAGTGGCCCCTCACAGCCGGTTATGGTGATCGCGCCGCGGCAGGTTGGGTCCCGCGCGCGCAAAAAAAACGTATGCCGCAGACGGCGTACAGCGGAAATGGCCGAAAAGACGGCTTTTTCTGAAAAGTGAAAAGACGCACAAAACACGGTATCTCCCCCTGGGGACTACCTCTGGTTTTATTTTGTCTTTTCAGCCTATACTGTGTTTGATAAAGGAGATTTTTTTATGTGTGGAATTGTCGGCTATGTCGGCCGCCGCGAGGCCGCGGAGGTCCTGATCGACTGTCTGAGCAAGCTGGAATACCGCGGGTACGACTCGGCGGGCGTGGCCCTGTTTGAGGGCAGCGAGATCGAGGTGGTCAAAGCGACCGGCCGTTTGAAGATCCTGGCGGAGAAACTGCGCGGGCGGGCGCCCATTGAGTCCCGCTGCGGCATCGGGCACACGCGCTGGGCCACCCACGGCGCGCCGTCTGACGTCAACAGCCATCCCCAATCCAGCTCGCGCATCAGCATCGTGCACAACGGCATTATCGAAAATTATCTCAAACTGAAAGAATTTTTGCTGCAGAACGGCTATACTTTTGAAAGCGAGACCGATACCGAGGTCCTGGTAAAGCTGCTGGACTACCATTACGACGGCGATCCGCTCTCCACGATCATCAGGACCCTTGCCAAAGTGCGGGGCAGCTACGGGCTTGCCATCCTTTTCCGCGATCTTCCCGGCCGCATCTATGCCGTGCGCAAAGAAAGCCCTCTGATCGTCGGCTATGGCGAGGGCGAGAATTTTCTTGCCTCCGATATCCCCGCGTTGCTCAAATATACAAGGGAGTACAGCATTCTGGAAGAGGGCGAGATCGCCGAGATCGACGAGGCTGGGATCCGCATTTACAATGAATTCGGAAAGCCGCTGGAAAAAGAGCGGCTCACCGCCGACTGGGATGTGGAAGCGGCGGAAAAAAGCGGTTACGCGCACTTCATGCTCAAAGAGATCCACGAGCAGCCCCGCGCCATGGCCAGCACCATCAATTCCCGGCTGGAAAACGGGCTGCCGGAGCTTCATCTGCCGGAGCTGACGGACGAGGCGCTGCGCGGCATCGAGCGCATCCATATCGTGGCCTGCGGCACTGCCATGCATGCGGGCATGGTGGGAAAAACCGCCATCGAGCGCCTGACGAGGGTGCCGACCGAGGTGGACATCGCTTCTGAATTTCGCTATCGGGACCCCATCGTGGACAAAAACGATCTGGTGATCATCGTCTCTCAGAGCGGTGAGACGCTGGACACGCTGGCCGCGCTCAAGCTAGCCAAAGAAAAAGGCGCCAGGACGCTGGCCATCGTCAACGTGGTCGGCTCATCCATCGCGCGTGCGGCGGATTATGTCATGTACACCTATGCGGGCCCTGAGATCGCCGTGGCGAGCACCAAGGCTTACAGCGTCCAGCTGGCGGTCCTGTATGTTTTTGCCCTGCGGCTGGCCCTGGCCCGCGGCACCCTGACGAAGGAGGAGACCCGCCGCTATGTGGGCGAACTGGACCGCCTGCCCCAGCTATTGGAGGGGCTTCTGGCCGACACGGAGCATATCAAATATCTGGCCTCTCTTTTTATGAACTGTGAGGACCTGTTTTATCTGGGGCGCGGTTTCGACTATGCCCTGAGCCTGGAGGGGTCATTGAAGCTGAAAGAGATCAGCTACATTCATTCCGAGGCTTATGCGGCCGGCGAGCTCAAGCACGGCACCATCAGCCTGATCGTGGACGGCACCCCGGTCATTGCCCTGGCCACCCAGGACGCGATTTTTGAAAAGACGATCAGCAATGTGAAAGAGACCAAAAGCCGGGGCGCCAGGGTGATCCTGTTCTGCAAAGAGGGCGTCGAGGTGCCGCAGGACGTGGCGGACTATGTGGTAAAACTGCCACGGTATGAAGAGATCTTCATGCCCATGCTGCTGGTGGTGCCTCTGCAGCTTTTCGCCTATTACATGGCGGTGCTGCGGGGCTGCGACGTTGACAAGCCGCGCAACCTGGCAAAAAGCGTGACAGTGGAATAACACTTGCCGCGCGCGGCAGCGGGCCGTCCGCCTTCCCTGCCTGCCCTGTTCAGAGGCGGCGTAGAACTTCAGTCCCGATAAAAGATATTCAAAGTCAAAACACCGTCAGGCCGAAGCGGCCTGGCGGTGTTTTTTATTGCTCCGCCCTCGCCGCTGGTGCGGCAACCGGGCGGATGGCCGAAAAAATAGCCGCTGCGCGGCTATTTTTTATTGTCACAGCGACCGCCGGCTATGGCGGCGGAGGTTTTGCGTAAAAAAGCTTTGGCTTCCGGCGTCAGGTGCAGCGAGCCGCTGCAAACCATCCTGCAGATCAGAATGGCTATCGAATAAAGGAATAATAAACCTGTTTACGGGCTTGCAGGGCAAGTGAGGCAAGTGATGTGAATGAAAAAATTTCGTGCCTCTTTAGAGGCTGTCTGGTGACAGGCCCCTTATAGAGCCCCTGCCCCCACGGCTAAGCCGGGGGATTTGACTTTTTCAGGCGGCGGCGCAGCTTTCACCCGGGGATATGATATAATAAAAGAAAACGAATAAAAGAATTGCCGAGGCGTTTTCCGCCTGAACACGAGAAACCGGGGAGGAAACAGGATGAATAAGATACGGCGCGCCCTGCCGGCCGTTATGATCGCACTTCTCTGCTTTGCCAATATCCTGTTGCTCCTGCGCCTGCATGCTCTGCGTGTAGAGCAGATGGAGCCGAGAATATATCTGTGCGGCGTTCTGCAAGAACTGGATATCGATGACGGCGGACATGCGCTTCTTCTCCTCGCCACCGAGGCAGGCCCCAAGCGCGTCGCACTGCAGAAAGACACCCAGATCCGGGACGAAGCGGGAAAAAGGCGCAGGCTTTCGGATCTTGAGCTGCAAAACGAGCTGTATCTGGTCGTGGGGACCTCTGTGGTGTATGACGAGCCGGAAACCTTTACACGCTGTTATGGGATCACAATAACGGACTGAAAGCGCTCCTCTGGTGTCGGTTTTGCCGTAAGCGGCCATTCCGACTGGTTCGGGCGGACACTTTCAGCTCTTTCAAAAAAGCGCGGCGAAAATTTGTCCGTTTTGCTCTTTCAAAATCTGCTTTTCTGACCTTCAGAGGTCGACAAGGCTCCCGCAATCTTTCTGCGGCAACGCCCAAATGCGGTCTGGCTCCCCTCCTCCACCTGGATTAAAGACTTCCATCGCAGAATAAAAAGCCATATGAAGTCATTTTTTGGTGTAAAGTTATACTACTTTTCAAATAAAATCTTTCAAAACTTCTTCCACACGGCGGCAGGTGTGATCCGCCTGGGCTTTCACGCCCGGGGACGCCCCCTCCATTGCATAGGAGACGCCGGCGAACCGCATCATGGGCAGGTCGTTAAAGTTATCTCCAAAGACGGCGATCTGCGCAGGGGGGATGCCAAGACGCTCTGAAATCGCCTGCAGGCCGGTGCCCTTGTTGGCAAGGGTGAAATCCAGCCAGCACTCCCCTGCCACCGCAACGCTGACCTGGTCCGCCCAGCGGGTCTCAAAAAAGCGTTCGATCTTTGGGGTCACCCCGTCCGGACACCACGCTGAGATCTTGAGAAACGGCTCCTCTATCGCGGAGAAATCTTCCACGGCCGTGGTGCGGTTGCCCACAAAATAGCGGATATGGTCCACATAGTCCGGCCTGCGCGGCGAGACGTAGCAGGTGCGCTCACCGCTGACCAGAACCTCCAGCGGCTGATATTCCTGAATCTGGCGGATAAGCTCCAGCCCCGCGTCGCGTTCCAGAGCCGTCTTGCTCAGGGCGCGGTCTTTTTCCATCACCAGTGCCCCATTTTCACACAGATAGATCAGTTCATCCGCCACCGGCGCGAACAGACTGCGCAGGTTGAGATATTGCCGGCCGCTGGCCGGGACAAAGAGGATGCCGCTGCGGTGGAGCTTTCGGATCAGGTCAAACAGTTCTTCGCTGAGGTCCCGCGCGCCGTTCTGCAGCAGGGTCCCGTCAATGTCGCTTGCGATCAATCGGATCATTTTCATCCCTGAGAAAATTTTTTCTCTTTTCCTTTCCCTTTGACTGTGCTAAGATAATCACCACGGTCCATAATATCACAAAGCCGCGATTTTGAAAACGGCAGAGAGGAAGTTTGTCATGCCCGAGCCTGCTCTTCTGGAACAGAAAAAGTCTCTCCGCCGTACCGTTCGCGCCGCTGCGGCAGATTTTTACCCCCGGCACGGTGCCGCATCTTCCCGCGAAATTTTTACCCGGCTGATATCTCTGCCGGAATATCAGGCCTGCCGTACCCTGTTCTGCTTTGTGGGCACGGGACATGAGACGGACACCTTTCTTTTGCTCCGGCATGCGCTGCAGCACGGACGCCGCGTGGCGGTCCCTTTGTGTACCGGCCCGGGGCGGATGGAAGCGCGCCTTATCCCCAATCTGGACGCGCTTTCGGCGCGCGGCGCCTACGGCATCCCGGAACCTGCGCCCGACGCGCCCCGGCTCGCCCTGCAGGAGATCGATTTTGCCGTGGTGCCCTGCCTGTGCTGTGACCGAAAGGGCCACAGGCTCGGCCACGGAGGCGGCTACTATGACCGCTGCCTTGAGCACGCTCTTTTCCCGTGGACCGTGGTCTGCCCCGAAGCCCTGCTTGTCCCCGCCGTACCCGTGGAGCCCTGGGATGTGACCGCGCCCATTGTGGTGACCGACCAGGGTGTTTACCGCACCTGAGACCCCGTCTTTTTTATAAAAAGGAGCATCATGTCGTTTTTCCTTTCCAAAGGCCGTCGGACCTCTTTCCCGCCCAAACAGCCGCCGCGTTTCGTGCCGCCCCTTGTGATTTTACGGGAAAATTTCTGGGATCTTCTGCTGCTCAACTTCTGCTTTTGCAGCTGCGTGCTCCCGTTCGCCGCAGCGGGGCTGTTTTTCTTTTTTGCCGGGGCCCTGCTGGCCGCCGTGCTCTGTCTTGCGCTTGCCGCCCTGCTGTCCGGCCCTGCCGGCTGCGCAATGGCGCGTGTGTTCTGTGATTGGCAATGCGGCCGCGCCTGTGCACCGGTCGGACGCTTCTGGCCGGCTTTTCGAGAAAACATCAAACACGGGGCATTGCTCGGGCTTTTTTATCAATCGATGCTTGCGCTGGCCGGCTTTGCCGCCTGCGTTTACTTCTTCAGCCCCCAGGGCTCGCCGCTCTTTCTCCTGTGCGGCTGGCTGTCGCTTTTTCTCTTTCTGGCGATCTTTCTCTCCTCTTTTTACGCGTATATGATGGCGGCCAATCTGGCGCTTTCTCTGCCGCAGATCCTAAAAAACGCTTTTCTTCTCTTTTTTCTGGATTGGGAAAACAGCCTTTTCCTGTGCACGGCAAGCGTTCTTTGCGCTTTGGCGGTGCTGTCAGCGCTTCCCTTTACGCTTTTTCTGGTCCCGGCAGGCGGTTTTTCCATCCTCTGGCTGTTCAATTCCTGTTTTGCCTGGCGCGGTATTCTGCGGTTTGCCGTTCTGCCCAGCGCACCGGAAAAAGAGTGAGAGCTCGGGGTGTCCCATGTCTCCCGCGCTCCGGCAGAAGCGTCTGCGTCAGGCTGGGGCCCGGACGGCGCTCTGCCAGGGCGGGCGCAGGGACGGTCCCCTCTGCCCGGATCTCTGTTTTTCCGCTTCAAAATGGCTGCGTCTCTGTTGGTCTCCGCGGCGGTCGGGGGACTTTGGGGCGTCTTTGACCGGCCCTGCGATCTCCCAGCCCCGGGGCTGGGAGATCAATGGCGCCGCTGTGGCCCCATCTGTCCCGGAGATCGTATGAAACACAAAAAAACTTCCCGCCAGCGGCGGGAAGTTTTTTGTTTGCACGGGAGAAAAGCGTCCTCAGCTCTGCCGGGCCGGGTAAAAACGCTTCTGCACCTCGCCTCGTATCGGACGAAGCGGAAAATAAGCAGCGTTTACAACACGCGGGCTGCAATTCGCGCCGAAAGCGCCCGTTTACACCCTCTGGGCCGGGCGCTGCGGCAAAAAGCAGCTTTTACTGCTCCTTGACCCTCTTTCAGCTTTGCTTGGGCAGGCGTCCTGCGTTTTTTGGGTCTTTTTCAGGCCATCCCGTTCGCCGGAGGGCCTGACCAAAAGCTGCTCTTTTCGGGCGCTGTTCCCGGGGAGAATGGGGTCTTTATTTCTTCTTTTCCGGCCGTCCGGCGCGTCTCTTTTTCTTTTTGACGGTCTCTTTTCCCTCCACAATGCGCCGCTGGGCACGCAGGCTTACCTTGTGCCGGTGTTTATCGTTGTGGGAGTGGAGCAGCAGACCTGCCAGTGCGGCGGCATAGAGCAATGCCTGGATGAGAGAAATGGGCAGGGGCAAGCCCTGCAGCACATGGGTCAGCGCCCCGACCAGGGCCAGCAGCAGCACTGCGATGCTGCTTTTCCAGAGCCGCCCGTCGCAGGCCCATACCGCCGCCAGGGCCAGATATCCCTCGCCCTGAGGCAGGGCCGAGAACACCGGCGCGGGGCCGGCCATCACCAGCGTCACGCCGCCCAGGCTCACCGCGGCCCCGGCGAACAGCATGCCGTACAGCTGGGTGCGGCTTGCGCTGAGGCCCGTGGCCGTCAGGGCGATGTGATTCTCTTCAGCCGCGCGCAGCCGCAGTCCGAAGCCGGTGCGGTTGAGCAGATAAAAAGCGGCCGGGGGCAGCAGCAATGCCAGATAGGTAAACCAGCCCGTATTCCCCAGCAGGCCGCCCAGCACAGGGAGTTCTGACAGTGCGGAAAGTTTCAGGGAGGGCAGGGCGGCGGCAACGGCGGAAGAGACCGCCCCATCCCCGCGGTTTACAAGATGGACCAGCACGCCGGCGCTTGCCGACGCAAAAATATTCAGCGCAAAACTGGTAAGCAGCACGTTGCTTTTGACCCGCAGAAGAAACCAGCAGAACACCAGTGTGAACGCCATGCCGCCCGCGAGGCCGCAGAGCAGGCCCGCCATCCACCCCAATGCATTTGCCCGCCCCAGCGCGGCCGCGTAGGCGTCGGTGCCCTCCGCTGCGCCGCCCAACAGAGCGGCGCGCACCGCGGCATTGGCAAAGTAGCCTGCGGTGGCGCTGAAGACCAGCACACCCTCCGCGGCCAGAAAAAAGACGCCGCTGCGCCGGGCAAAGATGACCCCGATCACGGTAAACATCAAAAATGTGCCCACCAGCAGCACGGAGGCGAGATAATCATTGCTGAAAATAGCGCTGAAAGCGGAAAACAGAAGGTTTTGCTGTGCAGTCATGTCACTCTACCTCCCCTTCCCGCTGCTCCGCTGCAGGTTTCTCTGACCCGGCATCAGCGGAAGAAGCCGCGGCTTTGCGCCCGCGGGCCAGCTTTTCAAAAAAGCGTACTGTGCTGTCCGCGACCCGCGCGTCCCGCAGTGCAAACAGGACCAGCACCACCACCGCGGCGGCCGCCAGCGCCAGTTCAGCGGGAAAGCCAGACTGTGCAGACAGGGCGGAAGCCCCGCTCCACAAATAGGTGAAAAACAGCGCGCTCAGAGGGACCCAGGCCGGATTATAGTCCACCAAAACGGCCGCCAGCACCCCCACAAAGGAGATCGCCGGGAATGCGCCGTTCCAGATATAGCGCGGCTGCACCCCCATCATCTCCACAGCGCCGCCCAGACCGGCCAGAGCGCCTGCCAGCAGCTGCGTCGTCATCGCGACCGCCCCGGCGGAGAGGCCCACATAGCCCGCCAGGCTCTCGCTTGCGCCGACCGCCCGGATGCCGTATCCCAGACGGCCGTGGTAGAGCAGCAGGTAAAGGATGACCGCTGCCGCCGCCGCCAGCAGCGTGCCGAAACGTATGCCGGTAGACGGGATGATCTCTGCCAGCCACATCCGCTGCGGGATCTCAAAGGAAGCCGCCTGCCCTGCCGCGGGGTCTCTCATGCTGTACATGAGCAGAAAGCTGACCGCCTGCAGGATCAGATAGTTGAGCAGCAGCGAGGACAGGGTGACATTCACCCTGCGCCGCACCGCCAGCCAGGCAGGGATCACCGCCACGGCGGCCCCTGCTGCCACGGCGATCACCAGCGCCGCCGGAATGAGATACCAGCCCGGCTTTTCATTGCCGCGCAGTAAAAACATCGTGACCAGGCCGGAGGAGAGCAAGAAAGAGCCGATCACTGCAAAGCTGTAGCGGCGGCATTGAAACACCACCGATACCCCCAGCGCCAGAAAGACGGCGGGAGTTGCCGCGGAGATCAGGCCGCCAAAGGCCGCAAGAGAAGAAAACGGACCGGCAAAAAAGGTCTTTAGCGCCGCGCCCTTTGCGGGTTCTGTCAAGAGGATCACCAGCAGGCAAAAAGCCAGTCCCGCCAGGCAGGCGGTCAGACGCCGCTGGGCGCTGGGCGGAAACTTTTCATTGAATTTATTCAAAACATACCGCCTCCAATTCCTCAGCGCTCATGCGGCTCTCGCCGTTGATATAGGCGTCCAGCTCTTCCCCGCCCTGTACTTTGGGGAGATAAGCGCTCACCTGGCCCTTATCCAGGACCAGCGCGCTGTCCGCCAGGGTCGCAAATTCGTCCCAATCCGTGGGCACCAGCAAAATCGCCGTTCCCTCGTCCCGCAGTTCGATCAGTTTCTTTTCCAGAAAGGCCGCCGTCTCCTCACTGGTACCAAAGGTGGGCCGGTAGGCGACCAGCAGCACCGGTTCGTTGGAGAATTCCCGCGCCGCCAGCAGCTTTTGCGCCGAGGAGGTGGAGAGCACCGCCGCGTTCTCCTGCGCATCCGCGCAGCGGATATCGTATTCCTCGATCAGCCGGTCGGCCTCCGCCTTTAATTTTTCCTTGTCCAGCAGCCCGTGGCTGCGGTAGGCCGGATTGGTGTACTGATAGGGCAAAAGATTCTCCTGGATGCTCAGCGCAGGCGCTACGCCGATGCGCTGCGGGGTGGAGATCAAAAAGGAGACGCCCAGCTCCCGTGTGCCGTGCACACTGTCGCCGGTGATGTCGTCGTCAAACACCAGCACTTTGCCGGCCACCGCGCTGGCAAGGCCGGCGACGACCTCGCACAGTTCCCGCGTGCCGCTGTCCGGCTTGCCCACCACGGCCAGGATCTCCCCCGCCCGCACCGAAAAGCTGACCTTGTTCAGCACCGGCCGCTGGGCGTCCCCAAAGGTGGACAGGCCCCGCACCTTGAGCACCGTGTCCCCGAGTTTGGCGCGGGTCTTGCGCACCTTGGGGGCCTTGTTTTCCTGCACCATACGGCGCTGCAGCTGTTGCGGGCTGGTATCAGCCGCGGCCAGGGTGGCCGTGGTCACGCCGCCCTCCATCACCGTGATCTTATCGCACAGCTCCAGCATTTCCCGCACCTGGTTAGAGACATAAAGGATCGCGACGCCCTTTGCCGCGACCCTGCGCAGCAGCGTGAACAGCTCTTCGGTCTGTGCCAGGCTGAAATAAGAGGCGGGCTCGTCCAGTATGATCAGATGGGCGCCCGCATAATACGCCTTGAGCACCTCCGTCTCCAAAGCGTCCTCCGCAGTGAGATGCAAAGCGAGGTCGCCGGGCCCCGGGTCCATGTGGAATTCTTCCAGCAGGGCGCCGACCTCCCGCCGCATCTTTTTGCGGTCCAGCGGGGAAAAGCTGTTTTTCTGCCTGCCCAACAGCATGTTTTCTTCCACCGTCAACGAGGGCACCAGCCCTGAGCGCTTTTGCAGCTTGACGATGCCGAGCCCCGCCGCTTCTACCGGGCTTTGGGGCGCGACCGGTTTCCCCATCAGTTCAAAGGTCCCGCCGTCCGGCGCGAGCAGCCCGCTGATGATCTTGACAAAGGTGGATTTCCCCGCCCCGTTCTCGCCCAGCAGGCCGTGGATCTCCCCCTGCATCAGGGTGAGGCTGGCGTCTTTGATCGTGACAAAGCCCTCCGTATAGGCTTTGCAGATATGTTCCATCCGCAGACATTCCTGTGGCATGAGATCGCCCCGTTTCTATCTAAAATATCCGCCCCGCGCCGGGTCCAGGGATAAACCGGGCGGCAGCGGCCGGAAAAGTCAAATCAAGACCTTATCATTTTATCCCAAAAGACGAAAAATGTAAACCGCCGCCTCCGCTGCAGCCTCCCTTTTCACAGGAAACACACAAAGCAGGGCCCGGAAAAAGTTTCCGGGCCCTGCTCTTTCAACTCAGTAGTCGTTGCGCTTTTTCTTGACGCTCTTGCGCCAGAGGATGATCACGATCAGGCCCACCGCCACCGCAAGAAGGGTGGGGATCAGCCAGGCGCTGCCGCCCTCATCGTAGCTTTTGACGTTGCTCCAGGCCTCGTCCATCGCCTTGTTGAGCTCGTCCGGCAGCACGTTGAAGGTCTCGGTGTTGGCAAGCACCTCCTGAGAGGGGTACATGATCGGGCTGTTTTTCAGCTCGTCCGGCAGCAGGGCCTCAGCCTCCACCTGCGGGGTGGAGTAACCGATAAATTCGCAGTTGGCCAGGGCCACCTCGGTCTCGCACATGAAGTTGATATACATCTCGGCCGCCTCTTTATGGGTGCTGGTAGCCGGCACGCACATCGCGTCCACAAAATAGTTGGTGCCCTCTTTGGGGATAGCGAAAGCCAGGTCGGGATTTTCGTCCATCATGATGATGGCGTCGCCCGCATAATACGGGGCCAGGGCGGCCTCTCCGCCCTCCATCTTGTCGAAGATCTCGTCCATGACGTAGGCCTGGACGACGCTTTTCTGCTTTTTCAGCTCTTCCGCCGCCTGCTGGATCTCCTCCGCGCTGGAGGGGTTCAGGCTCAGACCCAGCTTTTTGGAGGCGATGGCAAAGGCGTCCCGGCTGTTGTTGAACATCAGCACGTTGCCCTTATAGGCAGGGTCCCACAGGGCGTCCCAGCTGTCGATCTCGCCGTTTACCATGGTGGTGTTGTAGATGAGGCCGACCACGCCCCAGGTGTACGGCACGCAATAGGCGTCGTTCGGGTCGTAGTCGCGGCCCTTGTACTGGCTGCCGATCAGGGACATGTTGGGGATATTTGAAAAATCCAGCTCGGCAAGCAGGCCTTCTTTGATCATCTTGCCAATCATATAGTCGCTGGGGACCACCACGTCGTAGTCCGCTCCACCGGATTTGATCTTGGCATACATGCTCTCGTTGGTGTCATAGGTGGTATAGTTGACCTTGATGCCGGTCAGCTCCTCGAACTCTTTGTTGATGTCCATGCCGCCGTCCGAGCCATCCGAGATATAAAGGCCCCAGTTGTACACGTTCAGGGTGATGTCCTGCCCTTGGAATCTCTCCCAGTCATAGCCGTTGTCCTCGACCGTCACCGCGGCCTGCGCCGGCGCCGCCAGGGTCAGCGCCAGCAGAAAGACAGATAAGATGCAGCTTACCACTTTTTTCATTTTTTATTTTCTCCTCTCGTTGCCTCAACACTCTGTTTGAGATTTTGGCCGTGTCAGTCGCGCACGGTTTCTTTTTTTTCGCTGTGGCTGTCCTTGGCGTTGATGATCAGGATAATGGAAAGGATCACCACAAAGATAATGGTGGACAGTGCGTTGATCTCGGGGCTGACCTTTTTGCGGGTCATGCTGTAAATGGCGATGGGCAGCGTCTGCACGGTGCCGCTGGTGAAATAGCTGATGATAAAATCGTCGATGGAATAGGTCAGGCAGATCAAAAAGCTGGACAGCACCGCCGGCATGATCTCGGGCAGCACCACCTTAAAAAACGCCTGCACGGGCGTGCAGCCCAGGTCCAAGGCCGCTTCCCACATCCGCACGTCCATCTGGCGCAGCTTGGGCGATACGTTGAAGATGACGTAGGGCACGCAAAAGGTGATGTGGGCGATCAACAGCGTGGGCATACCGAACACCTTGCCGCCCATCCAGCTCTTAAAGACCACAAACAGCAGCATCATGGAGACGCCGGTGATGATCTCGGGGTTGATGACCGGCATGTAGCTGATGTTCATGATGACGCCGCGCGTGGTGCGGCCCATGGAATGGATACCGATGCTGGCCATGGTGCCCAGCACGGTGGCGATCACCGAAGCCACCAGCGCGATGAGCAGCGAAATGCCGAGGGCGCTGAGGATCATCTCATTGCGGAACAGATTTTTGTACCAGTCCAGCGTGAAGCCAGTGAAAAGCGTGCGGCTTTTGGATTGGTTGAAGCTGAACACCGCCATCACCGCAATGGGCATGTACATGAAAGAGAAGATCAGGACCATGTAAAACCGGGAAAGGGCTCCCATCTTTTTCATCAGAGAACGCCCCCTTCCTTGCTCTCGCTGTCCATCATATTGGTCAGGCTCATACACAGAAGCACCAACACCATCAGCACCAAGCTCATGGCGCTGCCCAGGTTATAGTTATAGCTGTTGCCCAGGAACTGCAGCTCGATCAGGTCGCCGATGAGCAGGTTGGAGCCGCCGCCCAGCATACGGCTGATGATAAAGGTGGAGATGCTGGGCACAAAGACCATGGTGATGCCGGTGGTGATGCCCGGCAGGGAGAGCGGGAGCAGCACTTTGGTCACCTTGTGGAACAGCCCGGCGCCCAGATCCTCCGCCGCCTCGATCAGGCTGTCGTCGATCTTGACCATGATCGTATAAAGGGGCAGGATCATATAAGGCAGATAGTTGTAGACCATGCCCAGCACCACCGCGCCCTGGGTATTGATCATATTAAAGGGGCCAAGGCCGAACAGGCCAAAAAATTTGTTGATCAGGCCGTTGCGCTCCAGCAGGGTCATCCAGGCATAAGTGCGCAGCAGAAAATTCATCCACATGGGCAGCATCACCAGCATCAGCATGATGCGCTGCTTGTTCGCCCGCAGGCGGGACAGCATAAAGCTGAGCGGATACGCCAGGACAAGGCAGATCACCGTGGCGATGGCCGCCAGCAGGATGCTGCGCACAAAAACCGGCGCATACTGGCTGAGCCCGGAAAGATTGTCCAGCGTGAATTTTCCATTTTTGTCCGTAAAGGCAAAATAGATGACCATCAGCAGCGGCGCAACGATAAACGCCACCATCCAGACAAGATACGGCGCGGCGCATGCTTTGGATTTTAATTTCATCGCGCCTGATCCTCCATCTTGTGCATGATGTGGATCTCGTCGGGGCCGATATTCATGCCGATGATCTCCCCCGGCTGCTGGGCCTGTGTGGAATGGATCTTCCACTCTGTGCCCGCCTGCTCGACCAGGATCTCATAGTGCACGCCCTTGAAAATGACGCTTTTGACCACGCCGGACAGCTGGCCCTGGATGGCGGGCACGACCTGGATGTCCTCAGGGCGCACCACCACGTCCACCAGCGCGCGGGGCGCAAAGCCCTTGTCCACACAGGTGAACTGGCGGCCGGCAAACTCCACGCTGAAATCGCGCTCCATCACGCCGGACAGGATATTCGACTCGCCGATGAAGTCCGCGACAAAGGCGTTCTGCGGCTCGTTATAGATATCCACCGGGCTGCCGATCTGCTGGATATAGCCCCCGTTCATGACCACCACGGTGTCGCTCATGGTCAGGGCTTCTTCCTGGTCATGGGTGACGTAGATAAAGGTGATGTCCAGGCTCTGCTGGATGCGTTTGAGCTCGGTCTGCATCTCCTTGCGCAGCTTGAGGTCCAGCGCGCCCAGCGGTTCGTCCAGCAGCAGCACTTTGGGATGGTTGACCAGCGCCCGCGCGATGGCCACCCGCTGCTGTTGACCGCCGGACAGGGTGGTCGGGTCGCGGCGCTCAAAGCCGCGCAGGCCCACCAGCTCCAGCATTTCCAGCACCCGGGCTTTCAGTTCTTTCTCTTCCACCTTGCGCAGCCGCAGCCCGAACGCCACGTTCTCGTAAACGTTCAGGTGCGGAAACAGCGCGTATTTCTGAAAGACCGTGTTCACCTGCCGCTTGTACGGCGGCAGCCTTGTGATGTCCTTGCCATTAAAAAAGACACTGCCCGACTTTGGCTCAAGGAAGCCGCCGATCACCCTGAGGGTGGTCGTCTTGCCGCAGCCCGAAGGGCCCAGCAAGGTGACGAACTCCTTATCGTGAATGTCCAGCGACAAGCCGGTAAGGACCGCTTCCCCGTCAAAATCTACCACAATGTCTTTTAGTGCAACGATCGTATTATTATCCATCCTGCATCCCCCTTTGCGGTATTGGTCCCGGCGGCTTTCGGCCTGCCGGGCAGGCGCCAATTATACTACCCCGCAAAAGGTTTGTTACACCCCCGCACGTGGCGGCGGCTACAGCAGTACATACAACGCCCATGTTGCGATGGGCCGGCGGGTGGAAAGCGCCGTGCCCCCGGTGCACAGGATGGAACTGACCACCCCGCAGTGCACCTTAGATGCAAACACACAATATGTACTATAAAGGCGGAGGCAGCGTTTGTCAATAGTTTTGCGCAAATTTCTCGATTTTTTGGAAAAGACCGTAAAGAACCGAGATTTTTTGTAGAGGATGCCGGAAATTCTCCGATTTGCTCCGAAAAACTCATTTTTACTCTGTTCGGCGCAAAATTTTATTGCGGCACAAAGCACGCGCTGCGCAGACGGTCCCCGCCTCAAAAAAACAGTCACAGACAGCGCTGCGGCTGTCTGTGACTGCAGGGAGGATATTCGTTTCGCTTCCTCGTGGCCCGCCGCGTCCTTTCCCCCTCACATCCTGCTGCGGATCTCCAGGATCTCTTTTTTGCAGGGCAGGCCCTCCGGCGGGGTATGCGCAGGCCGGCAGAGATAATAGCCCTGCAGATAGTCCACGCCCGCGCGGATCAGATACTCCATTTCGGCAAAGGTCTCTACCCCCTCGCCGATCAGGCGGATGCGGCGTTTTTTGCAGTAAAGCACCAGATTCGAGAGCAGCGCCTGCCGGTCCTCATCCCGCTCGATGCCCTGCACCAGCGAGATATCGATCTTGACAAACTGCGGGGCAAGGTCGACCAGGATGCCCTCGCCGCTGTACCCCACGCCGAAATCGTCCAGGGCCAGGGAAGCGCCCCATTTTCGGGCGAAAGCCTGCTTTTTCGCCGTCTTTTCGGGGTCCATCCGCTCCTCTTCGGTCAGCTCGATCACCAGCCGGTCCAGATAACAGCCGAAGCGCTCTTCCATGCGGGCCAGGTCCGGGTCGGACAACACTTGGTTGGGGATCGAGTTGATGAAAATGCGGCTCCCGGTGGCCACCACGCCCTGCGCGACGGCGCACTCCAGGGCGCGGAACATGGTCAGCCGCTCGATCTGCGAAAGCTTGGATTGAGAGCGGGCCAGCTCCAGCAGCTGTGCCGGGCTGTGGATGTTCTCGGTCGCCGGGCGCATCAGCGCCTCATAGCCGAACACCCCTCCGTTCACGGCATCCACAATGGGCTGGAACTGATAATCCAGCCGCTCTTTTTCGATCAGCAGGTTGAGTTCTTCCCGGCACTGGAGCAGATAGGCGTCCCGGTTATAGGCCGCGATATTGAACTCGGTAAACTGCCCTTTATCCGTGTGTTTGACCTGATACATCGCAAAGTCGGCATATTGCAGCAGAGGCGTGTATTCCGCCGCGTCTTTCGGGTAAAACGCGAGGCCCGCGGAAGCCCGCACCGGCAGCCTGCTGCCGTCCGGCAGCGCCAGAATACTGCGCCGCAGCTCTTTTTCAATGCCGCGGCAGGCCTCCCTTGCGGCATCCACGCTCTCATAACCATAGAGAAACGCCACGAACTCGTCTCCTGAAAGACGCGCTGCAAGGCTCTTGTCCGGCGTGCTGCGGCGCAGGGCCCGGGCGGCCGCCCGGATATAACCGTCGCCAAAGTCGTGCCCGTAGGTGTCGTTGACATATTTCAGGTTATCCAGGTCCATCATCACCAGCACCGCGGTGCCGACCTCCCCGGGCCGCGTCAGCATCTGCTCGATCCTGCTTTGGAACGCGCGGCGGTTGAACAGCCCTGTCAGCAGGTCGTAATCCCGCTCATGCTCCAGCTTCTGCTTTTCGCTGATCTCCTTGGTGACGTCGCTCAGCACGCCCAGGGTGCTTGCCCCGCGCGCCACCGTCTGCAGCCGGACCCAGTGTACCCCGTCCTCTGCGTTGAGGGTGAACAAATAGCGATTCTGTTCCCCCTGCTCCGCCTGGCAGGGCAGCGCCGACAACCGGCGGTGCAAGATGTCGCGGTCGAACTTTTCGCCCGGCCGTATCCCCAGCATACCCGGCAGCTTATCGGTGTAATAAAAGCCCGGTCCCTCTTCATCCTGTTCAAAAACGCCGATCTCAATGCCCGCCATATCCAGGATGCGGGACATTTTCTGCGCGTTGTCCGCCACCTGACTGCTCAGCGAGACGATCGCCTCGCTGAGCTGATCGATCTCCGCTACGCCGACCCCTGCAAGGCGGATGGGCTGCCGGGGATCGGCGCTGCGCAGATTTGCCGCGAGCACGCTGATGCGCTTGGTGGCGCGTCTGGCCACGAAGACGATGCCGATCACCCCGACCACCGAAGAGAGTACCAGGGCGGCAAACAGCAGCAGGCGGAAGCTGGAAGAAAAGGCCAGCAGGTCGTTTTTCTGTACTACGCCCAGCACCGCCCACCGCTCGCCCTCAAACGGCGTGTTGCTGCTGTAAAGCCGCATCTCCCGCACGCAGGCCACGACCTCGCTGTCGCCGGCGCCGCTTCCCGCCGCGATGCGGTAAAAGCCGGACGCGCCCGCCGCGGCTGTGACAGTCACTTCCTCGCCGTCACCGATCATGCCGCGCAGCGCGGCCCCGTTGGCCAGCAGCTCGCGGTAGGTCATCTCGGCAGTGTTCTCGTCGGTAGTCATGCCCAGCAGATAGCCTGCCTTGTTCTCACTGTTCAGCTCTTTGCCGGGCAGTTTTTTCATCAGATAGTCGGAGGAGATATCCACCCCCGCCACACCGTAGACTGTGCCGTCGGCCCCGATCAGAGGCACTGAATAGGCGATGACCTGGTTGCCGGCATAATCCCGGTTGTTGCCCAGATAGAACGGCGGGCTCCAGTAGGCCAGATCCTCCGCGTCCATCCCCGGATACTGCTGCGCCGCGCGCAGCGGCCGGAAGAAAAAACGGTTGCAGGCCTCTTCCTCCCCGCCCTCGAATACAAAGGCGGATGTCCAGGAAGCGTCCAGTGCGACATTCAGCTTCTGGGTGATGGCGGGCGGGGCGCAGAGCGCCTGCAGGTCGGAATAGCCGCTGGGGTTTGACTCCGGGTCCGTGTCCCGCAGGTAGATGCCCGGATACTTCTCCCCCACCGGCGCGTTGAGCACCACAAAGACCCCGGTAACGCTGTTTTTTCGCAGCGTATAGATGAGTTCATCGGTATACTCTGCCAGCAGGCGGCGGCTGAGGTCCGGGTCCGCCATCAGCTCTTCCAGCGTGCCTCCCCGCTCGGCCAGCAGGGACTCGGTGTCCTCCTGCAGGCCGGTGAGCATTTCCTGTATTTTAGACCAGCGCTGCAGCATCTCGCTTTGAAGATCGTTCTTCCGTCCCTGCACCTTTTCAGAAAAGATGTCGTAGGCATTGGCTTCCAGCTGGGTCACCGCGCCGCCCAGGATGGTGGTGCCGTAGAGCAGGACCGCCTGGAACAGCATGACCAGCAGGATCGGGAAAACGATCTTTTTAAACAGAGACGCCTTTGCGCGTTTCATGGGCTATTCTCCCTTCTGCGTCGCCTCCAGCCGCTGAGAAAAGTCAGCAAACCAGGCCGCAAAATTTTCATCCGTATCGAACTGCGCCACCGCCTCGCTGCGGCTCATTCCCTGTGCCACCAGTTCGTCAACGGCCGCTTTGTCCGCGGCCGCCTTGTCCTGCAGGGCGTATTCCAGCACCTTGCGCGCATCCGCGCCGCCTGCAAACGCCTTGCTGGTGTAGAGCGGCTGGGTGCCGGTCGTCTCCAGGGCCACGGCAAGGGTCTGTTTGATGAGATCCGTGTATTCCGTCTGCACGCCCTCGATGCTGGCGGTCTCCAACTTTTTGGGGTCGTTTGCCGCCTGTTTGACCGGCAGATACCCTGCCAGGCTTGCAAAAACGAGATTGCGATCCTCTTCTGTGAACCATTTGAGGAATTCCACGCTGGCGTATTCCTGCTGGGGAGTGGATTTGGTGACCACCATGCCCGCCCCCTGCTGGACCGCATAGGGCTCGCCGCCCTCAAAGACCGGCGCCGGAAGCACCAGCGTCTCAATGGGATAGGGGTCGGCATCCCCCACCGTCACCTCAGAGGGGAAGTAAGAGGCAGAGGCCGTCGACCCCACCAGTGCGATCAGGTTGCCCACTTTGGCGTCGTCCGAGCGGAATTTCCCCGCCGCGGTGAACCAACCGTTGATGAAAGGGACGTAATAGTTGTCCCAGATACGGCGCAGCGCGCTTTCGTCGGCCTGGAACGAGACTTTGCCGTTTTTCACCGAAAAGATCTCGACCCCCATCTGACGGCAGCCGATCAGCAGATAATTCGCCATAGCGTCCCGGCCGAAAAACGCTTTGCCGTCATTGGCCGTTTCGGGCGTCTGGTCGTCGGTCCATTCGTAATATTTTTGCGCGGTTTGCACCACGCCCTCGATCGTGGACAGATCGTCCAGAGACACGTTGTTTTCCGCCGCAAATTTATCCCAGTCGGTCTTGTTGAGCATAAAGATCTCAGTGGATTTTGCGGTGGGAAAGATCTTCAGCCCGCCGTCGTTTCCGATGCGTCCCTCCTCGATATAGGAGGGGATATACTCGCTGAGCTCCTCTTCGCTGAGATAATCCTCAAGGTTTGCCAGCAGCCCCATCTGGTCCACCTGATATGCATTGTCCGCATAGGCGGCAAAGATGTTGGGCACCGGGGCCGCCCCCGCCTTTTTTTCGACCGAATCCAGAACGCTGCTCTCCAGGCTGTTCACATCGCCCTGGCTGATGGCCTCGACGATGATGCCCTGTTCCAGGCCGACCGTCTCGTTAAACTCTTTGACGAGCAGGTCGAACGCATTTTTCTGCGCCCCGTTGTAATAGTGCCAGACAGTAATGGTGACCGGGTTCTTGCTGCTGGGGCGCTGGGCGTCTCCCCCTGCCCCGCAGCCGCTAAAAAGGCCGGCGGCCATCGCGATGACCAGCAGGCCTGACAAAAGCTTTTTCATTTTTGCCTCCCACAGCGTTCTCTTCCTGCATGGGAAACAGAACGCGTCTTTAATTAGCACAATTATAGTACTTTTGTGACCTGTTAGCAAGAAAAGAATGGAAAACGCCGCTTCTTCCGTCCGGCCCAAGGGGACCAAACGGAGGAAGCGGCGCGAGACCATGTCACCATAAACGGATCAGGCTGCGAACTCCAAGAAACAGGCCGTAAGCCCCCGCGGTGGTGAAAAAGCCGGAGACGATGATACCGGCCAAAATTGCGGCCGTAGAATGCTTTTTGTCCAGGCCCAGCATATTTGACAGCAGCACCCCGGCCCAGCTGCCGATCCCGGTAAAAGGGACCGAGATGATGAGCGCCAGGGCAAGATACCCATGGCGCTGCAAAAACGCCTCGTGCTGGTGGGAGAACGCTTCCACCTGGTCCAGCGCTTTCGCAGCGGGGCTGAACCGCCGCAGCTGCCGCATGCCGCGTTCCCCCGCTCTCAGCAAAAAGGGCACGGGAAGAAAAGAGCCGATGGAAGTGCCGACATAGGCGAGATACCATTTGACATCCAGCGCCGCCGCCAACAGGATAGAGCCCCGGTTCTCCACAAAAGGCGCCATGGAAGAAAGCACCACAAAAACGCTCTTGACCACGCTGCCGGTCCCCGCAAACACCGCTTGAAAAGGCATCGTCCCACCCCCTTGAGGTTTTACTCAAAAAGACAAAAAAACAGCCAACATCTCATCGTCGGCCTTTCTTGTGATGTCCGGTATTATACCACCGGGCCCGGGGTTTGTAAACCATGCCCGCTTTTGGGTGAGGGAAAGCGGACCCGTGTCAAGGCCTAAATAAGCTGTGCACGCAGCTGACAAGGTTTGCTTGCCCTGTTTTTTTATGTCTTTTGTGGTCTTTAGTCGTTCTTCCCTCCATAAGGCCGGCATATCTCTGCCGGGCATATTCCAGCCAGGGTAGCGTGCTTTCGGTATTCCGCTCCGCGTTCAGGCTGTATTGCCCCCCGCCGCTTTTTAGTCTTTGGAGGTCTCGCCGTATTCCTCCTCCCACTTTCTCAGCTCGTCCATCTCTTTCAGGCAGTATTCGTACTGCTCCTCCGTCAGTTCCACTCCCTCCGGTATGTACATCCCGTCCGCGTCGATACACACCCCGCCAGGAATCCTGTTTATCATCTCCGACAACTCTTTCAGTGTCACCGCTGAGTTCCCCCTTCATGAGAGCATTTATTTGCTATCCTGCGCAGCCCATATCCGAAATCATCGCGTTGTCCTTCACTGGAACCTTCCCCTCTATTGCGTTTTCTCCTCTTGGTGATATACTGATATCCATAACAGGTGTTGTCGTATGCGAAGACGCTTTGGGCGTATGGAGTGGGGTCTCCCGGGAGACATCAATCGTCGCAGAAACAGCGCCTGTTTTCTTTTCCTCTGGTATCTTTTATCCCGCGGTTCTTAAAGCACCATGAAGCTTGTTAACACCCCTAACAAAGACAAATTAGGGTTGATCGGGTACACCAGCACAGAAATGTTGACACATAATTTACCTCAATAAAAGAAAATCCCGCAGACCGGCGATGAAAGCCAATCTGCGGGGGTTTCTTTGGTGCAAGTAACTCGCAGACCCTCATAAAACAAAGTCTTTATGGCATCAAGCAGACGATCATCCTATCGGATTTGCGCATTTATGATAAGAATTGAAAGGTTATAGAGGGTGTTTCTGCATGAACATCGTCAAAAACTTCAAGCATCTTTACGCACTCCTGCTGCAGTTCCTGCGGCATGGAAGAAAAGCCTTTTATCTGCACTAAATAATTGCCTTGTCCGATGAACAACCCATCTAGACAATCCCACAACGCGTCCCAATTTTCTCCATAGTATTCGGGCAGTCCAAATTTTTGTTTGAGCATCAGGTGAACTTCTCCCAAATACCTGCACCCTTTAAAATCTAATACGATAGGGTTTTCCTCAATTGCTTTAAAGGCGTTGCGCTTCTCTTCTTCATAATAATTCATATGGTTTGCCCTTCCTAAACGATCTCATAAAACGTCGAATAGTGGTCGTATGTATAGTAATTTAGGAGAGCAAAAACAGCTTTGGCCGTTTG
The DNA here is from genome assembly GCF_014287275.1 of Anaerofilum hominis. Lineage (GTDB taxonomy): Bacteria > Bacillota > Clostridia > Oscillospirales > Ruminococcaceae > Pygmaiobacter > Pygmaiobacter hominis. The sequence goes on along the minus strand of NZ_JACONZ010000001.1, from coordinate 10,230 downwards.
CCAAAGCTGTTTTTGTCCTTATGACTACGCGAGGGGCCTTCGCAGTAATCGGAGCATATTTTAGGATTTGTAGAAGTTCACATGATCAATCAGGAGAAGCTGGTCTCAAACAAACTATGGAAGGATTGCAAACTCCACTTCCTCTGGATATACAACATCGGAATCATGCGTCCAATCAAAGAAAAATGTTATATCGCGTGCATTCTGATTAGGGTCATCTTTAGCAGGGATGAGTTGGACCTTTTGGCTATTTTGAACCCACCCAAGTTCTACGATTTTCTTTATCGTTTTTTCCTTATAGGATTCTGGTGTATCTGGCTCAAACCTTACTCTGATCTGTTTCACTTAGTTCCCCTCCAATAAATTCAAATCAGCATTGTTTGTATTCTGATTATAATAACATACAAAATATTAAAAAATAAACAAAATAAAAAATCGAAACTTGTCTTTCGACAAGTTTCGATTTTGGTCCGAGTGACATGACTTGAACATGCGGCCTCTTGACCCCCAGTCAAGCGCGCTACCAACTGCGCCACACCCGGATAACGATGCCGCCTCTCAGAGGCAGCGTTATTATTATACTGAACGCCAAAACTTTTGTCAATCATTTCTTGCCAAAAAATTTCTCCTCCCCACTTTTGCCTCCCGGCGGCCCCCGAGATGATTCGACAGAAATTTTCAAAAAACTTCCAGCTGCTGCGTCTCAATATACCGCCTTTCCCCACATATAATACCAATGGGGGTGTAAACACTGATGAGCAAAGAAAAACGTGCACAGAACCGCCGCGAGGCGGTCAAAAAAGATCATCCTTCCACCGTCAATATCAACGAGCGGATTTTTGCCGCCCTTGAGACGGATGAGCTGGTGCCGCCCAGCTGGCCTGAGCGCCCGCTGGACCGCACGGAAAACGGCGTAGGTACCAATGAGAACGACCGCTTTTCCTTTGAAGAGGATGATTTTTGACAAAGGGCGAAAAGAGGCTGCCTCCTCTTTTCGCCCTTATACTTAAATCTGCTGCAAAAGCTTTGCTAAGCTGTATCAGCCGCCCCTGCCCAGCTTTTTCAGCGCCGCCCCAAGACCGCACAGCAGTCGTTTCCAGCCGCCGCGGCCGTTGCAGACGTCCAACAGGGCGTCCGCCGTTTCATAGTCTATCAGACCATCCGACATCAGCACAGTGTTTTTGACCGGGAACTCGGAGGTCATCCGCCGCACGATCCGCCGGTTGACCCTGGGAGATCTGACAAAACGGATGGAAGCTCCGCCCACCCGGTAGGCGATGCGCCGCATCAGCCTGCCCGGCCAGGTGACGGCCAGTTCGCCCAGCGGCGTGGTGCGGTCGAACTCCCCGCGCTGTGCCGGCCTGTTCTCCCGTGCGGGCAGCGGATGCAAAGTCTCGAACCAGTCGTCCGGGAAGCGGTTGTCACGGATGGACCCGTAAGGGGAAGAGGCCAACTGCGCGGCGGGAAGCCGCAGGGAGGTTTCCCCCGCCACGGTTACCACTGCGCGCAGCGGCAGTTCCCGGCTGGAGGGGCCGACACGAAGCTCATATCTTCCCTGCTCCACCACGAAATCCTGCTCTGCGGGCAAATAAAAGCTGAACGCCCGCGCCGGCAGCTTCAGAACGACCTGCCGGGTCTCACCGGGGCGCAAAAACACCTTGGCAAAGGCCGCCAGCTCCTGTTCCGCCTTGAACGCCGATGGGGCCTCGTGGTGGACGTAGCACTGGCAGATCTCCGCGCCGGCCCTGCCGCCGGTATTCGTCACGGAAAAGCGCAGGGCCAGCTCTTCTCCCCGCCCGACAGACTCCGGCGCAGACAGGTCGGAATAGGCAAAGCTGGTGTAGGAAAGACCGTAGCCGAACGGAAAGCGCACCTGCGCTTTCACCGTGTCGTAGTAACGGTAGCCCACAAAGATGCTCTCATTGTAACTCACGTAGCGCGGCCCCATGGGATAATGGTGAAAGGCCGGGGTGTCCGAAAGCGACAGCGGCCAGGTCTCTGCCAATTTGCCGCAGGGGTCCGCCTCGCCCCAAAGCAGACGGCAGGCCGCCTGACCCACGCCCTCTCCACCGAGATAAAGCGCAAGCAGCGCATCCGCCTGGTCCAGCCAGGGAAGTTCTACCGGGCTGCCGCCTGAAAACACGACCGCCACCGGCTTGCCCGCGGCGCGCAGCGCCGACAGCAGGGCCGTATGGCTGGGCGGAATGGACAGGTGGGTGCGGTCGTACCCCTCGCACTCGTACACGTCGGTAAGGCCGAGAAAAAGCACCGTCACGTCATGAGCCGCGGCGGCGGCTGTCGCTTCGCGCAGCAGGCCCGCATCCTGCCGGTCCTCGTCGCCGCCCGGCCAGCCGCGCGCGAACGAGACTTCATAACCCAGCCTGCGGGCCGCCGCCAGCGGGCTTTCCAGCGCCCGGGCGTTGACGATGGAACTGCCGCCCCCCTGATAGCGGGGATGCTCGGCCATATCCCCTACAAACAGGATCTTCTGCCCTTTTTTCAGCGGCAGCACGCCGTTGTTCTTCAGCAGTACGGCCGACTCCTCCAAAGCGCGCACGGCAAGGGCATGGTGCGCCTCATAGTCGCAGGGGACGGGCGTGCAGCTTTCAGCGCAGTCGAACACAAAGCGCAGCAGGCGGCGCACCGCCGTGTCCAGTTCTTCTTCCGACAGGGCTTTGTCCTTTATAGCCTGCACGATCAATTCATCGTTCACGCCCCCGCTGCCCGGCATCTCGAGGTCCAGCCCTGCACGGATGCCCTGCACCCGGTCGTTCACTGCGCCCCAATCGCTCATGACAAGGCCGTCAAACCCCCACTTTTCCCGCAGGACGCCGGTGAGCAGTTCCCTGTTGTCGGCAGCATAGACCCCGTTGACGCGGTTATACGAGCACATCACGGTGCTGGGCCGGGCCTCCTTGACGGCGATCTCGAAAGCCCGCAGATAGATCTCATGCAGGGCCCGCTCGTCCACCTCACTGCTGATGGACATGCGCAGCGTTTCTTCGCTGTTGCAGGCAAAGTGCTTGAGGCTGCAGCCGACGCCCTGGCTGCGCAGGCCCTGGATAAAACCCACCGCCAGCTTGCCTGCCAGAAGCGGGTCCTCTGCGTAATACTCAAAATTGCGGCCGCAGAGCGGGCTGCGCTTGATATTGACCCCGGGCGCCAACAGGGTGGAAACGCCGTGGGCGCGGCACTCTGCCCCGATGGCCTCCCCCACCGCGCGGGTGAGCTGCGGGTCCCACGAGCCGGCCAGCGTCGCCTCGGTGGGGAAACAGGTCGCGCGCACGCTGGGGCCCCCGTTCTCCGCTTCGTGCTCCCGGTCCTCTTTGCGCAGCCCGGTAGGGCCGTCGGCCATGAACACCGACGGCACGCCCTTGCCCTCCACCGGCTTGGTGGTCCAGGAGGTCAGGCCGGAGCAGAGCGAAGCTTTTTCCTCCAGCGTCAGGGTCTTCAGTATCGCTTCGATCTTTTGTTGATCCATTCAGGGTCCGTCCTTTCTCCGCTTCTGCGGCCGCAGCTTTCCGGCCAAGGCCTGCCGGGCCAGGATAACTGCGGCTGCGGGCCCGCTGTGTCAGACGCTCTCTTCCCCGTCCGCGCCGGCGCGCTGTTCCAGCTCGCACACCATCTGCCGGTACATCTTGTCGTCGATCTTATAGTATTTGCGATAGATCCCATAACTTGCAAGGATGAGCGCCAGCGGCAGCACGATCATGGAGGCGCGCATGATCAGGGTGGCGCTGCCGGGGATGGTGGCCACCAGAGCATTTGCCTGCTGCTTGATCTCCACAGTGGAAAGCGAGGTGCTCTTTTCGAGCTCACTGATCTGGTTGGAGTACTGATTGAGGCCGGAAACGGCCAGTGTAAAGGCAAAAATGGCCGCCTGGATGGCGCTGGCCAGCTTGGTGATGAACGGGTTGAGGCTGAAGATCACACTTTCGTTGCGGGTCCCCAGTTTCCACTGCCCGTACTCGATGGTATCGGCCAGCAGCACCAGGTTGAGCAGCTGGATGATGGCCTGCCCGGCGAACAGGACCAGCCCGATCACACAGAGCACCACCATATTCATGGGCAGCAGATAACCCACCAGCATAAAGCCCAGGTAGCCCAGGACCACCAGCAGGATGGCAAGACCGAACAGCTGCCTGCGGTCCAGGTTTTTTGAAATTTTCGGGTAAAGGGCCAGCGTCACGATCTGCGCCACGCCGATCGAGATGGCAAAGATCGTAAACTCCATGCCGCCGTACACGCCGTAGTCAAAATAGAAAAACTGCATGCCAAAGCCGGTGGTGGTGAAATAGCCGATGTTGAACAGCAGCATGCAGATGATGATGGCCAGCAGCTGATCGTTTTTGAGGATGATCTTCACCATGCCGCGCAGCGTGGTGTGGCTCTGCGCCGCCGTGACCGCGTTCTTCTGTTCTTTCACCCCCAGCACCACCAGCAGCTGGCAGCCGATGAACAGCACTGCGATGGCGATGGCGACGGCGCGGTACATATCGGTCATTTTGCCCATCTGGGTCACCACCGGCACCGCCGCCGTGACCACAAACAGGCCGATGTTCGCCCCGATGCGGGCAAGCGAAGAGACCTTTTCCCGCTCTTTGGGGTTGACGGTCAGGCTGGGCAGCATGCTCCAATAAGAGATATCGTTCATCGTGTAGGTCATGCCCCAGAGGATATACGTCACGGCAAACACCACCAGAAACGCGGTTTTGCCAAGACCGGCAAAGTCGGAGAACAGCAGCACGATGAAAATGCTGTTGAGCACCGCGCCGGTGATGATATAGGGCTTGAACTTGCCCCAGCGGGTATGGGTGTTGTCGATGATAGCGCCCATCATGGGGTCATTGACCGCGTCCCAGACACGGGCCGCCACCATGATGACGCCGACCCAGGCCAGCTGCCAGTTGCTCAGTCCCACGGCCAGGGTCAGATAGGTCATGATAAAATTGGTCACCAGCGTGTAGGCTGCATCCCGGCCGATGCAGCCGAAGCCGAAGCTGTACCTGGTCCGCTTGGGCACCTGTGCTTTCGTCTCGTCCATCCGTTGTGTCCCCCTTGCTTTTCAAATGAAGCGCGCGCTTTTTGCAGCGCCCCTGTCCTGAAAAGGCCGGAGGGTCGCTGATCCACGACTGCTCCGGCCCTCCTGCTTTTTTATTCCCTGCGCGCCGCGCTATCCGCGCCCCTTGATCCTGTCCCAATAGGCCTTTGCCGCCTGCTCTGTTTTGTTGGGACCAAATTCATAGTAGACCGTGCCCACCAGCTCGTCTGGGAGATACTGCTGGGCGACCCAGTGATCCGGGTAGTCGTGGGGATAGAGATAGCGCTGCCCTTTTACCTTTGCATCCGCTCCGTCATAGTGCTTGTTCTGCAGCTGGCGCGGCACCTGGCCGCTGCGGCCGCGGCGCAGGTCCTCGCGCGCGGCGATAATGGCGTTGTGCGCCGAGTTGCTCTTGGGCGCGGTCGCCAGCAGCACCACGGCGTCCGCCAGCGGCAGCTGCGCTTCCGGCAGACCCAGCTGCAGGGCGCTGTCCACGCAGGCCTTGACGATGGGGATGGCCTGCGGATAGGCCAGGCCCACGTCCTCGGCGGCAATGACCAGCAGCCTGCGGCAGGCGGAGAGCAGGTCCCCCGCCTCCATCAGACGCGCCAGATAATGGATCGCCGCGTCCGGGTCGGACCCCCGGATGCTTTTCTGCAGCGCTGAGATCGTATCGTAATGGTTGTCAGCGTCCCGGTCATAGTTCATGCTGCTGCGCTGGGCCACCTGCTGCGCCATTTCCAGCGTGATGCGGCGCACGCCGTCCTCCGGCTGGGCCGCCCCGGCCAACAGCTCCAGGCTGCCCACGCTTTTGCGCACATCGCCCCCGCAGGCCGTGGCCATCAGGTCCAGCGCCGCGGGCTCGATAGAGATGCCGCAGCCCTCTTCCTGCTCCAGAATCGCCTGCGCCCGGGCCAGCGCTTCCTTGATATCCTCCGGCGACAGGTGCTTGAACTCGAACACCGTGCAGCGGGAGAGCAGCGCCGTGTACACATAAAAATAGGGGTTCTCAGTGGTGGAGGCGATCAGCGTGATGCTGCCGTCCTCAATGCATTCCAGCAGGCTCTGCTGCTGTTTTTTGTTGAGATACTGGATCTCGTCCAGATACAGCAAAATACCGCCGTGCCCCATCAGCGTGCCGATCTCACCGATCACGGTGCGGATATCTGCCGTAGAGGCGGAGGTGCCGTTGAGCTTGTGCAGCCGCATGCCGCTGTTTTCCGCGATGATGCGCGCCACCGTGGTCTTGCCCACCCCAGGCGGGCCGTAAAAAACCATATTGGGCACCCGGCCCGCCTCGATATTGCGCCGAAACACCGTGCCCGGCGCCAGCAGCTGCTTTTGCCCGAACACCTCGTCCAGCGTTTTGGGCCGGAGACGGTCTGCCAGAGGGCTGTTCATAGATTCTCTCTCCTGTCAGAGGATGATCTGCGCCTCGCTGCGCCAGTCGCCGTGCTTTGCCTGGGCATATCCGGGCGAGAGGAACCAATCGATGGCGTATACGAGACTGCGGTCCCAGAACTTCCATTCATGGTTGCCCGGCCACTCCATATAGCGGTAGCCGGCAAAGGGCAGCGCGTGGATGCTGTCGTAGAGCGAACGGTTCTGCAGATGGATATAATAGGGCTCGTTGTCCTCAAGGCCGCAGGTGAACAGCAGCCGCGGCTGCTGTTCCGCCGGCAGCCCGCTGAGCCGCCCGGCCAGCGCCCGGAGGTCCCTGTCCTGCGGCAGGGCCAGCTGCTCGCCGAAAATGGGGACAAAAGATCGGCGCAGTTCCGGCAGCTGGGCCCCCTGCTGCTGCAGCATCATGGCCAGGTCCACCGCACCGGAAAAGCTGGCCGCGCCCGCATACCGCTCGGGGTGGGTCATCGCCAGCAGCATGGCCCCATACCCGCCCATGGAAAGGCCCGCGATGAAATTCTGCTCCCGCGCGGTGGGCACCCGGAAAAATTTTTCCAGCAGCACAGGCAGTTCTTCGGTGAGGAACGTATACCACGCGTCGCCGTATACCATATCGCAGTAAAAGCTGTTTTCACAGCTGGGCGCCACCAGGATCAGCCCGTTATCCGCAGCATACCGCGTTGCGGCCGAAAGCTGCAGCCAGTCCTGCCCGCAGCCGTTGAAGCCGTGCAGCAGCGTAAAGACGCCGCGGATGCCCGGCACGACCTCCTCGGGATAGTCGTTGGGATAATAGAGCGCCACGTCCACCGTGCGCAGCAATACCTGACTGCGCAGTTTTGCATTGATGTATGCCATCCTGTTTCACCCCAAAGCCTTCATTTGTGATCTGCCGCCGTGGCCCCCGGCGCCGCGCCCGCGCGCCGGCCACGGCCGGGCGGAAAACGCCGCCGGGAAAGGCCGACGCTGCGAACCGCGCCGCAGCCCGGAAAGCTTATTCGTACAGCGGGAAACGGGCGGTCAGCGACGCGACGCCAGCTTTGATATGCTCTTTTTTGCTTTCGAAATCAAAGACGCAGTCCGCGATGAAACCAGCGATCTCCTCCATCTCCGCCACGCCGAACCCGCGGGTGGTGACCGCCGGCGTACCGATGCGCACGCCGCTGGTGACGGTAGGCTTTTCGGGGTCGTTGGGCACGGTGTTTTTGTTGGCGGTGATGTTCACCTCGTCCAGCCGGGCCTCCAGCTGTTTGCCGGTGACGCCGGTCCCGCGCAGGTCTACGGTCATCAGGTGGTTGTCGGTGCCGCCGGAAACCAGATGCACGCCCTTTGCCAGCAGCGCTTCGCTGAGGGCCTTGGCGTTCTCCACGATACGGCGCTGATACTCTTTGAACTCGGGGGCAAGCGCCTCGCCGAAGCAGACGGCCTTACCGGCGATGACGTGCATCAGGGGACCGCCCTGGGTGCCCGGGAAAATGGCTTTGTCAATGGCTTTGGCATACTGCTCTTTGCACAGGATCATGCCGCCGCGGGGGCCGCGCAGGGTTTTATGGGTTGTGGTGGTGACCACGTCCGCATAGGGCACGGGGGACGGGTGCAGCCCCGCCGCGACAAGACCGGCGATGTGAGCCATATCCACCATGAACAGGCAGCCCGCCTCTTTGGCGATCTCCGAGATGCGGGCAAAATCGATGGTGCGGGCATAAGCGGAAGCGCCGGCCACGATCAGCTTGGGCTTTTCGGCCAGGGCCAGCTCGCGCAGCGCGTCATAGTCAAGAAAGCCGTCCGCGTCCACGCCATAGGGCACAAAGCGGAAATACTTGCCGGACATATTGACCGGGCTGCCGTGGGTAAGGTGGCCGCCGTGGGAAAGATTCATGCCCAGCACGGTGTCCCCGGGCTGCAGCAGCGCAAAATACACCGCCAGATTGGCCTGTGCGCCGGAGTGGGGCTGTACGTTGGCATGGTCGGCGCCGAACAGTTCGCAGGCGCGCTTGCGGGCCAGCTCTTCGACCTCGTCGACAAACTGGCAGCCGCCGTAATACCGGTGGCCGGGATAGCCCTCGGCATACTTGTTGGTCAGGATGCTGCCCATGGCCGCCATCACAGCCGGGGAGACCACATTTTCCGAGGCGATCAGTTCGATGTTTCCGCGCAGGCGGCCCATCTCACGTTCCATCGCAGCCCCGACCTCGGGGTCGCGCTCCCTGACAAAGCCGATCGTGTCCAGTACATCTCCAAACATTTCGTCAACTCCTCCGCTTTTTTGCAGCCCCTGCGCGCCGCCAAACCGCGGGCAGTCATGGGACCGATACAAAGAAATTATACTCGCCGCGGGCGCAAAACACAAGGTGGTTTTGAGCGGGAACAGCCCTGCGCCCCCACTGTCTTTCCCCCGCGGGCACAAGCGTTTTCCGTCATCCTGCCCGCCGGCGCGCGCACAGGTGGGCCCCGCGCGTTTTTTCGCCCGTTTGCAATCTTTTTCGCCTGTGCTATAATGGCGGTGATCATGTAATGACCGGCGCCTGCCTGTGCGGGCGCTTTGAGGAGGGACCGGGTTTGAAAACAAAAAAAGAGGTGCTCGCGATCATCGAACGGCTGAAAGAGGCCTATCCCCTGGCGGAGTGCACGCTGGACTACGACCACGCCTGGCAGCTGCTGGTGAGCGTCCGCCTTGCAGCCCAGTGCACCGATGCGCGGGTCAACATCGTCACCGAGGACCTGTTTGCCAAATACCCGTCGGTGGCGGCGCTGGCGGCAGCGGACCCCGCTGATATCGAGGCGATCGTCAAGCCCTGCGGGCTGGGCCACAGCAAGGCCCGGGACATCAGCCTGACCATGCGCAGGCTGATGAGCGACTTTGGCGGCAAAGTGCCGGATGACTTTGACACCCTGCTCACGCTGCCCGGCGTGGGGCGCAAAAGCGCCAACCTGATCATGGGGGACGTGTTCGGCAAGCCCGCTATCGTCACCGACACCCACTGCATCCGGCTGTGCAACAAGATGGGCATCGTCAAGGACATGAAAGAACCCAAAAAGGTGGAGATGGCGCTGTGGAAGGTCATCCCTCCCGAAGAGGGCAACGATTTCTGCCACCGGCTGGTGCTGCACGGGCGCGCGGTGTGCAGCGCGCGCAGCCCCCGCTGCGAGGAATGCTGCGTCCGCGATCTCTGCGATACCTACAAGGCGCAGCAAAAAGCCGCTGCGAAAGCGGCAAAATAGCCATTTCCGATCAGAAGTTTTCCGGCACCCATCTTTCCCCCAACGGCATGCCGGGCAAGCGGGCCGTGCACGGGTAAGAATGCCCAACGAGCAAACTCAAGGAGGACCTGTCCCATGAAAAAGCTGTTCTGTCTGCTGCTCTGTTCCCTGCTGTGCACTGGTCTGCTGGCCGGCTGCGGCGGCCTGTCGGACAAGTACGACGAGGAAGAGGCCATCGCGCAGGCCCATGCGGTGATCGAAAGCCTCAACGCGAAGGACTATGACGCCGTTGCCGCGACCATGAACGGCGAGATGAAAGAAGTTTTGCCTGCCGATAAACTGGCGGAGGTCTGGGAACCCATTGCCGGGCAGCTGGGTGCATTTGACTCGTTCACCCGGGACGCCGTCGCGGAAAAAGACGGTCTGGCCGTGGTGGTAGTGACCTCTAAATATGAAAACGGCAGTCTCACTTATACCATCAGCCTGGATACCGGGCTGCAGCTGTGCGGGCTGTATATGAAATAAGCGTGCCCCGTCCGCTTTGTCGATTTTTCTTGACAAGCCGTCCCTGCCTGCTATAATTAGAACGG